>NZ_SKCJ01000001.1:0-625000 GCF_005434975.1 Parerythrobacter lutipelagi
ACAGCGCTACGGCCTGTTCTATTTCTTCAGCGCCACCTGCGGCCCGTGCGAAGTGATGAGCCCGATCGTCAAAGGTGTTGCCGACCGCTGGCGCATTACGGTGCGCGCGATCTCGACCGATGGCGGTCCTTCGCGACACTTTCCCGACTACCGCGTGGAAACGAACCAGCGCGCCAGGCTCGGTCTTGAAGGCAAGGCCACCCCGGCGCTCGTGCTTTGGGACAGCGCGACCAAACGCCCGATCCCGATCGGCTACGGCGTGCTCTCTGCCGACGAGCTCCAGGACCGCATCTACCTCCTCACCTCGAAGGAAGCCGGACATGATTACTAGTATTCGCAACGCGGCGCTGACCCTCGCCGCCGCCAGCATGGTTGCGTCCCCGGTTGCCGCTAACGTCGGCGACAGCATGGATCGCTTCATGGACGACATGGGCGCGGCGGCGAACGTGACCGGCCCGACTGCCTTCGAAGGCCAATCGGCAGGCTATTACAGCCTCGGCAATGTCTGGACGCGCTTCCCACAGAAGACGACCAATGTGGCCAATCTCCAGCTGCCCCGCGCCCGCGCGGGCTGCGGCGGCATCGACATCTTCGCCGGGTCCTTTTCCTTCATCAACGCAAGCGAGATGGTCGCGCTGCTCAAAGCCGTGGCGAACAACGCGGTCGGGTTCGCCTTCAGTCTCGCGATCGATACCGTTTGCCCCGAGTGCAACAAAATCATGCAGGAGTTTTCGCAAAAGGCTCAGCTCATGAACAATCTCTCGATCAACTCCTGCGAGATGGCGCAGGGGCTGGTCGGAGGCCTCTGGCCCAAGGGCGATCTCGCCGACAAGGCGATCTGCGAAGCGATCGGTAACTCCGAAGGAATCTTCACCGATTATGCCGCAGCGAAGCACGGCTGTGGCACACGCGGCCAGCGCGCCTCGACCAACGAAGGCGCCGGCGCCGATTACGCCGACATCAATCCAGGCGTGGCGCGCAACTACACCTGGCACGTCCTGAAGAAGAGCGCCTTCTTCAATCCCGGCGGGACATTCGACCGCGAGCTTGCCGAATACGCCATGACGCTCATCGGCACGGTGATCTACGTGCCGCCCAGGGACGACGAGGCAGGCAAGTTCGTGCCTTTCGCAGGCGATGCCTCCTCGACGCTGGTGAGCGCGCTGCTCGACGGGACGCAGGGCCAGACCGTGCGCGTGTTCCGCTGCGACGAGACCGATCTCTGCCTCAATCCGACATTCGAGCAGATGAGTCTTTCAAACGCCAAGGCGATCCGCCCTCGCGTCGCACTCCTCATCGGCAATATGGTCGATGCGATCCGCGCCGACACCGCGATCGGAAACGCAGAGAAGGAATTGCTGCAGGTCGCCTCGGTCCCCTTGTACAAGATCCTTACCGTCCAGGCCGCCTATGGGCGCGGAATGCCGACTGACGACCGCGACACGCTCGCCGAGATCGCCAGCATCGACCTGCTCTATGCCATCCTCGACCGGATCGTGTCGGAAGCCGGGCGCTCGATGGCGAGCTTCATCGCCGCCGACGAAGCCAAGCTCGCGATCTGGCGCGGCCAGGTTGCTGAGGTGCGTTCGGGGCTCGTCCAGCGACAGGCCACCGGACAGGCCAAGGTCTCCGCTATCATGCAGATCATCGAGAAAACGGCGATGATCGAGAACGCCCTTGCCGCCTCGATGTCGCCCTCGATGTCGGCAGCGCTCGACTGGTCGCGCGGGCTCCAGTCGCGCTCGATTATCCCCTGAGGCCGCGACATGGTCGAGATCTTCACAACCGGCGGCGGCGAATACATCGTCAATGTCTTGAACGCCGTCGCCGCGTGGACCGGGGCCGGTGGCTACAAGAGCCTGATCCAGGTGGCGCTGGTCATGGGCATGGCGCTTGCGGTCATTGTCGTCGCGTTCAACCAGGACTGGCGCGCCTGGCTCAACTGGTTCCTCGGCGCGACACTCATCTACATGTGCCTGATGGTGCCGCGCATGGATGTGCAGGTCACCGACCGTGTCAATCCGAGCCTCGCTCCGGCGACAGTCGCCAATGTCCCGCTCGGGCTCGCGCTCATGGCAAGCTTCACCAGTCAGGCAGGCGACTACCTTACCCGCTCCGCCGAGCTCGTCTTCGGCCTCCCCGACGATCTCAACTACTCGAAGAACGGCATGATTTATGGCGCGCGCCTGCTCGAAGCGACACGGTCCCTGCGCATTGCCGATCCCGAGTTTGCCGCCAATTTCGACGAGCATGTGCGGCAATGCGTGTTCTACGACCTGCTCCTCGGCCGCTACTCGATGAAGGAACTGTCCGAAAGCAACGATATCTGGGCGACCATTGCGCCTGGCAGTGCCGCGCGGGCACAGCGCTTCCTCACCCGGCAGGCGGACGATAGCGTCACGGCCACGATCATCACCTGCCGCGAAGCATACACTGCGCTCTCCAACCAGTGGGCCGGGCTTATTGATGAGATGACACGGGTCGCCGGGCGCCAGCTCTACCCCCGGCAGACCGAGGCGCTCGCGAAGGCCAAGCTCATCGCAGACCTGCCGATTGCCTATCAATACCTCACCGGCGTCTCGAAGGATGCAAGCAGCATCTTCCGCCAGGTTCTGACCATCAACGCCATGAACCAGGCGATGCATGGCTTCGCCGGAGCTAGCGGTGCATCGAGCGTCGATGTGTTCGCGCAGACCCGCGCCGACATCCAAACCGAACGGACCTATTCCTCGATCGCGCACAACGCGATGAAATGGGTCCCGATCCTCAATGTCGTCCTGACGGTCGTATTCTACGCGCTTTTTCCGGTGCTCTTCCCACTGTTCCTGATGCCCAAGACCGGACCGATCGCTCTCAGAGGATACGTCACGGGCTTCTTCTATCTGGCAGCTTGGGGGCCGCTGTTCGTCATCCTGCACATGATCCTGATGCTCAAGGGCGCGAGCGATGTGGCGGCAGCGGGCGGCGCGACCGGTCTCAGCCTCGCGACCTTCTCCGGCATGACCGACGTCAACAACGATATCGGGATCCTGGCCGGCTACCTCGTCGCATCGATACCGTTCCTTGCAGGCGGCGTCGCCAGGGGCGCGCTCGCAATATCGGGCCAGGCAACCAGCTACCTCAATCCGAGCCAGAACGCGGCAGAAGAGGCGGCGCGCGAAGCGAGCACCGGCAATATTTCGCTCGGCAATTCCAGCCTTGAGAACTCGAACGTGTTTTCGCGCCAGTTTGCGCAAGCCAGCCTTGCTCCCAACATTGGCTACGGCGCCGCGCAGACGCGAACGACGGGCGAAAACGGCACCCAAACCACCGGCTTCCCGCAGGCCGAGTTCGCGACTGTGCCGACCTCGAGCTATCCGTTCACACCAACGCTAGGGCAGGACTTCTCGAGCCGGCTTGCGACCATGGCGAGCCAGAGCCGCGGCCAGAGCGAGACATTCTCGAACCTTGCCCAGCAATCGACGAGCTCGGCTGTCACCCGCTTCAGCGAGTTGCGCGATGCCTACACCCGCTCGCGCTCGAACGAGAGCGTCAGTGGCACGTCAACGAGCGACAGCATCGGCAGCGCCTTCAGCGAAGTCGACAACGCCTCGAAAACACTCCAGCAGCAGTTCGGGCTGTCGCGCCGCGCGGCCGACGACATTACTGTGTCCTGGTTCCTGAACGGGGATGCCGGTCTCGGGGTCAAAGGAGAACGAGGCTCGATCAAGGGCACCCTCGGGTTAAAGGGTGGTCGGAACCAGACCTGGACTGACAGTGATATCGGGATCGCCTCCGAGGATCGCTCGCGCATCATGGGCGCGCTGAGCCAGATCTCGGACAGTCGCAGCTGGTCGAGCACGCGCGAAGGCTTCCTGCGTGAAACGAGTTCGAGTTCGGAGGCGCTGGTGTCAAGCAGCTCGGCCGGGATCACCACGTCGATCACCGAAGCGCAGAGCTACACCCGCGAAGCGCGCCGAGCCGAGGAGATCGCCAGCCGCCTCGAAAACCAGGCAAGCTGGTACGAAAGTGCCAATGCCGCAGGCACGCTCAACCTCAGCCAGGCCTATCGCGAATGGGGCATGGCGGAGATCGATGGTAACCGCGACTACTATGGGCCGGTGCGCTTCGACGACATCGATTTCCAGATGAGTGCGCGGGGCCAGAAACTCCAGGCGCGGTTCGTCGAAAGCTATGCGAACCAGCTCAATGCCGAGATCGCGGATGACCTGGCTCTGCCGCCCTTTGCGTCCGTCGCTCGACCCGCTGTGAGCAGCGCAGATGGCGTGCGGGGATCGGTACGGCTTGGCGGGGTACCAGGGAGCCTTGGCGCCCCCTCAAGCGAGCGTGAAGACATCGCCCGGAATGTAGGTCGGGTCCAACAACAAGGGGACCGGCGGATCGGGACCGTCAAAGGATACCTCGATGGCAAGACTCGCGATGCCAAGGGAGCCTCGGCTGAGGCGGCCGACGATGTGAAGGAATGGTAGCTCAGATCAGCCCGTCGTAGATGATCACATAGATCAAAAAGGCGAGGAACAGGACCCCGAACAGGATCAATCCAAGCTTGCCCCACGGGTCAGCCCAGGTCTTTTTCCAGGTGTAGGAAGTGAGACGGTTCTCGGCGATGGCCCGATCTACTTCGCGGAAGCCCTCCCAGCCCTCCTTGCCGCCCGGGGGTGTGTCGTCTGGATCGTTCATCGCTCATTCTCCTTCACAAGAAGGGAGCCGCCCTCTCCTCTTCTCAGCCCCATCTTGTTGCTGAGAAAATAGCCGAAAATCATCGGAAAAGCGAGCACGGTATCTTGGCTTGCAGGCCCGAAAATGAAAGGAGTTGGCATGGCAGGAAGATCACCTCAGAATAATGTCTTCGATTTTCACGCAGGAGTTCTCCGACAGAAGCAAGGCAAACGGCGCGGCCTTGCGCTGCTTGTTGCCGGAGGCTTACTCGTTGGCATTCTGGGCGGCATTCTTGGCATCTACTGGCCTTTTGGTTCGGCGATCGCTGAGGCACGAACCAAGCACAGCTTTGCCGTTTGCGGCATGGTCAGACGCACTTGTGTCATCGATGGCGACACGATCTGGCTCGAAGGCGTGAAGATCAGGATCGCGGATATCGACACGCCTGAAATTTCGCAGCCAAGATGCGATATCGAATACGATCTCGGCATAAGGGCACGCGACAGGTTGGTGGTTCTGCTCAATCAGGGAGAGTTCTCCGCCGTTCCAATCGGTAATCGAGACGAAGACCAGTACGGTCGTAAGCTCCGTGTCCTGATGCGCGATGGCCGCTCGATCGGCGACCAATTGGTCGCGGAAGGACTAGCACGAACCTGGTCCGGACGCAGGGAGCCATGGTGCTGATGCGCATCTGGCCGGACAGTGACGATCCCTTGCCGGGCAACGAGCGGGAATGGAAATTGAAGCTCGAAGCATGGCTGCTGGGTATTCCGATTGTCCTTATGCTCATCGCAGGCATCGGGTCACTCTTCTGATGCTCACCCGTGATCAGGAGCTTTGGGGCATGGCGCTGTGGGTGGATAAGCACCATGGCGACGCCGGAGGTGAATTCATTGCGTCGAAGATCGATCAGCTATACCAGGCCGGCGAGCAGGACGGGGCAAGACTTTGGCAGAATGTTGCCCGTCGCTATGAGCAACTTGTCGAGCGCAGGACCTATTCCTGATAGAACCTTGAGGATCTCTAGCGTCGACTGACTGCAGATAGGCTTCCAGCCGTTCAAGCGTTCGTCGACGCGGCCTTCGCCCTTGCCTGAGATCGAGTACGAATCGAGGATCGCCAACTGCGCGCCGGCCGAAGCGCGTTGCCGAAATATGGTGATCTTTCAGATGCTTTTCGATCCGTTCCAGCAAGGTCATAACCCTTTCGCTCCGACTCGCAAATCCCTTGTGTTCTTGTTATGTTCTTAGTAGGATCACATCCGCGAGTCTAGGAAAATTCCTACAATTGAGATTCGAAGGACAGACAGATGGAACATGTCAGGGAAGAGCTCGACCGGCTGATCCTCAAGGGCGGATATGGCTACGCCTCGATATCGCGGCTGCTTGGCCGCAACCCTGCCTATGTGCAGCAATTCATCAAGCGCGGTTCACCGCGAAAGCTCGATGACGAAGACCGAAAGACACTTGCCTGCTTCTTCGGCGTCGATGAGCAAGTGCTCGGCGGTCCCGCCAATCCAGTCAATGATGGTATGGTCGAGATCCCCGTTCTCGATGTGGAAGCATCTGCTGGATTCGGCGCGGTAGCTGCCAGTGAGACTGCACACACCCGGTTCGGGTTCGATGAGCGGTGGCTGCGGCACCTGACGTCGGCCAAGAGCGCCAGCCTGTCGATCGTCGGCGTAAAGGGTGACTCGATGGAGCCCACGCTCAGCGATGGTGACGAGGTCCTGGTCGACGCGTCAGACCATGGCTCACGATTGCGCGATGGAATCTACGTTTTGCGCGCTGATGATGCTCTGGTCGTTAAGCGTATTGCTATCAAGCCTGGTGGCCGACAAATCACAATCGCCAGCGACAACCCAGCTTATCCAACTTGGCACGACATGGACCGATCTGAGGTGCACGTCGTCGGTCGGGTCATCTGGTTTGGCCGAGCCTTGTAACGGCAGGACTTGGGCCGGAAGCGGAAAGGCAGCTTTTATATCTTTGAGCGGATTAAGCGGACAGCGACTACTGACCGAATCGCAAGCCGGTGCATTAGAGAATGGTCTGGAGAAACCCCTCTTGGCATAGACTTTTGCCGTCGTTGAAACGCCCCTGCAGGACAGCCAACACGGAGCCGAGAGCCACAAACTAAATTGGTTTACTATTTAGCGCGCCTTTCCTACCATCCGGAGATGGCGAGAGAAACCTTTACGATTGAGGGC
This sequence comes from Parerythrobacter lutipelagi, assembly GCF_005434975.1. Taxonomy (GTDB): domain Bacteria; phylum Pseudomonadota; class Alphaproteobacteria; order Sphingomonadales; family Sphingomonadaceae; genus Parerythrobacter_A; species Parerythrobacter_A lutipelagi. Next base: position 6,869 of record NZ_SKCJ01000001.1, read on the forward strand.
GCAGGCGCGATTTCTCTTACAGCCGAGGCTGAGGGGGATGCCTACGCTAAACCCGTCCTTCTTGCGCACGGCGGCGGGCAGACACGGCGCGCGTGGAGAAGGGTGGTCAGCGAGCTGGCTCAAGCCGGCTTTCGCGCAATCGCCTTCGACATGCGCGGTCACGGAGACAGCGATTGGTCGCTATGCGGAGCTTATGAAATGCGCGACTTCGCGGCGGATCTGGTCGCTGCAGCGTCGCGCCTGGACCAGAAGCCAGCGCTGGTTGGCGCTTCACTGGGCGGGCTCGCTGGACTGATTGCCGCAGGGGAGCTTGCTCCAGGTAGCTTTGCTTCACTCACATTGGTCGACATTGCCCCGCGCATGGAGCCCAGCGGTGTGATGCGCGTGGTTGGTTTCATGGAAGAGCATGTCGATAGCGGCTTCGCCTCACCAGAGGAGGCGGCCGACGTGATCGCTCGCTACATACCGCATCGTCCCAAGCGGGGCGCGAGCGATGGTCTGAAAAACTATCTGCGGCAGAAGTCGGATGGGCGCTTCTATTGGCACTGGGACCCGGTGTTTATCCGTAATATAATGTCAGCCAGACAAGGCGACCCAGACAGCCAAGAACGTCAATCGGCAATGCTGAGCCAAGCTGCGGCGAATCTCACGCTTCCGCTTCACCTCATCCGAGGCGGCTCTAGCGATCTTGTTTCCGAAGAGGCCGTTTTGCATCTGCGACAACTCGCCCCCCATGCAGAATACACCGATATTGCCGATGCCACGCACATGGTCGTGGGCGATGCGAACGATGCCTTCTCCGCCGCTATCGTCGATTTCCTACGAACCCATCACTCTTGCGATACGGCTCAACCACAGGGGACGAGGGAGCTATGATCGATCGAGAGCGCTTGCAGGAAATGCTGAATATCGCGCCGTTTCATCGATGGCTTGGGCTGGAGATTGCAACATGCTCCGACCAGGGAATCGCGATCACCATGCCATGGCGCGAAGAGATCGTGTCGAACCCTATGATTGGGTCGGCGCATGGAGGGATCCTGGCTTCACTGGTCGACCTCACCGGGCTTTATACTCTGCTTGCCGGGGGCGTCGCGGCGAGAGCGACGGCCGATCTGCATGTCGATTACCACCGTCCTGCAACCTCAGGACCTCTCACTGCTCACGGACAGATCGTGAAGATCGGGCGACAGATTTCGGTGGCGGAAACCCGGGTTCTCGAGCCCGACGACAAGTTGGTCGCCAGCGGCAGGGGCGCCTACTTCTCGTCAACCGGATCACTTGATCAGCGCGGCGGGACTATTGATCTCGAACAGGCTCTTGCCACCCAAGGCCCAGCGACTTCTGCAGCGCGATCCACGCCAGCGTAAGGGCACCTTTTGCCCGGACGAGGTCTGCTGAGGCCTGCTGCTGTTCTCGCAGGGCCCGGTTGAGGTCAGCCTTCGAGATCGCTCCTGCGGCAAAACGTTGGCGGTTCAGGTCCGCCGCGCCGTCAGCCTGCTTCTTGATTTGCATACTGGCAGCGAGCGCCACACGCTGCTGGCCGAAGCGAGCCAAGGCACGTTCGGCGTCTTGCAGTGCCAGAAGCACCGTCTGCTGGTAATTGGCGACTGCTTCGTTGCGCGCCGCCCCGGCTTGGTCGATCGCAGCGTCTACCCTGCCGAAATCCAGAAAATTCCACTGGAGGCGTGGGATCGCGAGTGCGGAGAAATCGCCGACATCGACAACGTCGTCCAACGAGGATCCGCCGAGGCCCAGGATCCCCGTGAAGGACAATTTCGGGAACCGCGCCGCCTCGGCCACCCCGATCCGCGCCGTCGACGCGGCAAGAGACCGTTCGGCCGCCCTTATGTCAGGCCGACGCGCCACCAGGCTTGCCGGATCGCCGATCGCGACCTGCTCTGGCGGCATGGGAATGGAATGCGCAGTCGTGAGCGCTGCATCAACTGATCCCGGCACCTGTCCGGTCAGTATAGCGAGTGCATCAGACAGGACTGCGATATCCGCTTCAGCTTCGGCAAGTTGTGACTTGAGCATCTCCAGTTCGGCATTCGCGGTGCCTACCGGGAAAAGCGGCAATGCACCGTGCTGATAGCGTTGGTATGTCAGCGCCAGGATCTCTTCCTGCAACGAAATCTGCGCCTCAAATTGCTCTGCGCGGAATTGGGCCTCCCGCAAATTGACGTAGGTGCTGGCCACTTGGGCAGTCAACTGGACCTTTGCGTCCTCTGCATTGGCCACGGTTGCAGCAGCTTGGGCATTGCTGGCTTCAATGCGCCTGCGCGAGCCACCGGCGAACTCCAGCTCCCAGTTGGCGTTAAGGCCCACATTGAAAAAGCTGAGCGAGTCATCGGTTTCTGCGTCGGAATTGGTTTGCTCTGACGGGGGGGGCGCCCCGCCTTGAATGTCGAGACCACGAAGCCGGCCCTGCACGGTGGTGGCCTGTGCCCCAAGCGATGGCATTCGACCCGCACGGTCTTGCCTGATGGATGCCCGTGCCTGGGCAATGCGCGCCTGCGCTGCGGCGAGCGAAGGGTTGCCGGACAGCGCAGCCTCCACCAGCCGCGTCAACTCGGGATCGCCGAGCAGCAGCCACCATTGAGCGACAACCGGATCAGATGCGCTCACATCACTGCCAGCGCGCACAAAGCGAGTGCCCGTGTCTGCTGACACAACTTCCGGGGGGCCTGCATAATCGGGCCCAGCCGTGCATCCAGCTAGCAAGGCGATAGTGATAATCGGAGGTAGCAAGTGGCGCATAATCTCGGGCTCAGTGCATCGAAAGGGAGACATTTTCCGGAAGCGGCTTGAGGAACAGAACAAGCGGGACTGTCGCGAGTGTGAGAAGTCCCATCACCAGAAAGACATCATTGTAGGTCATGATGAACGCTTCGCGCTGGAGAGTGCCGCCGAGTGCCGCCATCGCTCGTTCCATATCGCCCAAGCTTCGCGCCAGTCCGTCGAGATAGGTCTGCAGCGAAACGCTGTTCGCATTCAGCGTTTCTTCCATGCGCCTCGTATGGTGCCAAATTCGCTGGTCCTGGAACGAAGCGAGGGCCGAGAGGGCGAATGATCCGCCAAGATTGCGGGCCGCGTTGAAAATGCCCGAGGCATCGCCCGCGTCTTCCTTGGCCACCGACGCAACCGTTGCCTGATTCAGGAACATCATCGCAAGTATCATTCCGGCCCCGCGGATAAGCTGACTTTCAGTGAAGACAGCGCCGCCGGATTCGGCGGTCAGACTCGTGCTGACAAAGCAGCTGATCGCCATCAGCAGCATTCCGGTGCCGACGGCAATGCGGATGTCCACCTTGCGGATCATCAGGGGCAGAACCGGCATCAGGAGAAAGGCCGGGACACCCATCCAGAAGATGACCAGTCCCGTCTGAAAAGCATTATAGTCAGAGATGATCGCCAGAAACTGCGGAATGACATAGGTCGAACCATACATCACCATGCCCAGGGCGAGCGCCATGATCGCGACGCTGGCGAACTGTCGATTGAACAGGAGCTGCAACTTCAAGACTGGCTTGCGTGCCTTCACCTGTCCGTAAATCAAACAGGCAAAGCCGATAATGGTCACCACCGTTAGCCAGCGAATGAGTGAGGACTCGAACCATTCCTCACGGTGCCCTTCCTCGAGTACAACAGTCAGACCGCCCAGTCCGAGGATCAGCCCGAGAATGCCAGCCCAATCGGCGTCCGTGAGATATTCCCACTTGGGCTTCTCGTGAGGCAGCCCGATAAACAGCAAGAGCAGCAGGATTGCGCAGACTGGCACATTGACGAAAAAGGCATAGTGCCAGCTCAGGTTCTCGGTCAGCCAGCCGCCGATCAATGGCCCCATCACGGGGCCAAGAACCACAGTCATGCCGAACAGGGCCATTCCGATTGGCTGTTGGTGCGGCGGTAATCGTTTAGCCACAATAGTCATTGCGGTCGGAATGAGGACTCCGCCCGTGAATCCCTGACCCGTTCGGCCGATGATCATGGTCGTAAGGTCGGTTGCAATCCCGCATAGCACCGAAAATGCGGTGAACGCGCTAACCGCGATGATGAGGAGGGTTCGCAGACCGAACAGCCGTTCGAGCCAAGCGCTCAGCGGAATGACGACGATTTCAGCAACGAGAAATGACGTAGCAATCCAGGTGCCTTCGGCGCCTGTGGCACCGATCTCGCCCTGAATGACGGGGAGTGCGGAATTGACGATTGATATGTCCAGCGTCGCGAGCATGGCGCCAAGCGCGCCCGCGGCCACAGCGACCCAGGCAGTCACGTCTGCGTTCTTTCGGCCCCCGGCCGGCCCGATCGAAGTGTCCTGCGCTGCCAGTATCTCGGTCATTGAGTCCGACTCGAGATCTCTTCCAATTCGCCGGCAGCATTCCGGGTGTCGACCGTAGCCACTACCGACATGCCGGGAACGAGCAGACGCCGCACTTCAGGGGGAGCATCGATACCGATGCGGACGGGTATCCGTTGAACGATCTTGGTAAAGTTGCCGGTGGCATTTTCGGGGGGGAGGATGGAAAATTCCGCGCCCGTTCCCGGCGATATGCTGACCACTCGCCCCGCGATCTCAAGGTCGGGTAGGGCGTCAACTTCGAGCCTGACGCTTTGGCCGGCCCGGATCAGGCCGACCTGCGTTTCCTTGAAGTTTGCCGTCACGTAGATCGCCCTCACCGGAACCACCGTCATCAAACGTTGACCCGGTTGCACGAACTGGCCCACCCTCACCGAGAGATCGCCGACGCGGCCGGCCTTGCTGGCGCGCAGCAAGGTCGATTCAACCGTAAGGTCGGCTGTTTCCAGCTGAGCGCGAGCAGCGTCCGCCTGCGCCTGGGTCTGGTTGATCTGCTCGAACAGGGTCCCTCGGCGCGCGGTCGCGGCAGCCACCGCTGCCTGCGCGGCGACGAGTTCGGCCCGCGCTTGCCGCGCCTGCGCCTCATACTGGTCTAGCTTTTCCCGCGGTTCGGCTCCTGTCGCGGCAAGGGGCCGATATCGCGCCACCTGGTCGTTCGCGAGGTCCAGTGCTGCGCGCGCGGCGGCGAGTTGGCCCCGCGCCTGGCGAATGGCTGCATCCTGTTCGGCTACCTGAGAACGGATTGTGTCGGCACCGGCCAGGGTCGCAGCGATCTGTGCGCGCGCCTGTTGCGCTTGCGCCTGATAATCCCGCAGATCCAGTTGTACGAGGGCTCCGCCGCGAGCAACCTGCTCGTTCTCCCCCACGAAGACCTCTTCGACGTATCCCGCTACCTTGGAAGAGATAACGACGCTGTCGGCAGCGACATAGGCGTTATCGGTCGTCTGCATGTACTGTCCGTAGGTTACGTGCCGGTAGTACCACCAGATCCCGCCAAGCAGCACGGCAAGACCAACGATGATTAGCACGATGCGCAAGCCACGCCGCGATTGCGGTTTCGTTGGGGTTGTGCCCTCCTGCTCCGGTTGGTTGGAGTTATCGGTCATCTGACTCTTTCGGCAGCCTCAGTAAAAGGTGAACGCGTCTCGCGCCCTATGAGCCGTGAGTCAGATAGTAAAGGCATTTAGCAGTTTGCATTTGGGCATCCGAGGCTATCCGACTACACAGCGCTATGGATGAAAAACCAGATACCATGTCACGGTCTCAGCGTCGGCAGAAGTTCATCACCGATGATGACCGCATTCTCTATCTTATGGACGAGATCAGTCGCGGCGCGCGCAGAGTGTACGATGCGAGGGTCGCCAGGATCGGTCTCAATCAGACACAGTGGAGGATCATCGGACAACTTCTTCGCGATCCTGCCCTTACGCAGGCTGAAATCGCCAAGAAACTGGAACTGGAATCGGCGACCATCGGCCAGGCGGTTGCAGGTCTTTGCGCACGCGGGCTGATGAAAAGGCTTCGAGCTGAGACGGATCGGCGAGCGTGGCAGCTCATCCTCACGGAGCAGCTTGACGATCTGCTGCCCGAACTGAGAGGCTCCGCGGATAGGCTTCATGGTCTGCTTTGGCGCGACATTGCCGCCGACGAGAAGCAAACGTTGCAGCAGACTCTTGAAAGGGTATCGGAAAATCTGGACCAACTCCGGGCCGAGGCTGAGTAAAATCATGGCATCGCCCCCGGAAAAGCCTATCAGCAGCATCGCTCGCGCCGCGGAGATCGGCCAAATCCTAATGAGGCACGGCGCGAAGAATCTCGCCGGAGCCCTCGGATTTATTCCCTCTTCGAGCAATGTCATCGATCCTCGCGAATTTCATCCGGCTGCAGTTGTGGCGTTCCTCCGTGACATCGGGCCAGTCGGCATAAAGCTGGGGCAACTCCTCGCCACCCGAAGCGATCTGTTTACCGAACACTGGATCACGGCATTCTCAACCCTGCACGATCAGGTGTCGTCAGTGCCCTTCGCAGATATCGAGCCCGTACTTGCTTCAAGCTGGGGTGAGGACTGGCGGAGCGACTTTGCGCAGTTCGACGAAAAGCCTTTGGCCTCTGCCTCCATAGCGCAAACCTATTCCGCCAGACTGCGGGACGGAAGCGAGGTCATCGTGAAGGTTCGGCGGCCAGGCACTGCCGCTCGGATGGAGGCTGATGTGCGCCTCCTTATACGCCTTGCCGGGATCGTGGAAGCACGGTCGCCGGACATCGCGCGTTACCGGCCAGTCGAGTTTCTGCGGACCTTCGGCCGCAATCTTGCCTGGGAGATGGACCTCGCTGCGGAATCCCGAGCCTGCGAGCGGATCGGCGCATATCTCGATACCATCGGCGTCAGGTCCCCGGCCATCCATTGGGAACTGACCGGGCTGCGGGTGAACGTTCAGGAACGCCTGTACGGCAGGCCCGCGTCTTCGCTGGGCAGCCCATCGGGCGACCCGCGGGTGGCGGCTTTCGCTAAAAGCTATGCCAACGCTGTCCTGCGGATGATCATCCTGAACGGCGAATTTCACGGCGACCCCCATCCCGGTAACGTCTTCATGATCGGCGAGCAGGATGTCGGCTTCATCGACTTTGGATCGGTCGGGACGCTCACCAAGGCCAGGCGCGACGAGATCGTCCGCCTCGTCCTTGCGATCGCTGGTGAGGAAACCAGCGATGTCGCGAATGTCCTGCTCGCATGGGCGGGGGAGCCGAAGGTGGATCGCGATGCGCTCGCGGTGGATCTGGATCAGTTGATCGGAGAGTTCAGGGGGACCGTGCTATCTGGCATCGAGTTCTCGCAGATTTTTTCCCGCGCTTTCGACCTGTTGCGGGATTATCGACTGGTTCTGCCACCTGATCTGGCCATTCTTCTGCGTACCTTGTTGACTGCAGAGGGCTTCGTCCGATCGCTGGCACCGGACTACAACATCGCCGAAGAGACCCGGCCGATCATCACGGAGCTTCTCGCCGAGCGGTTCTCGCTCGGCAGCGCTCGGTCGGGTTTGAAGAGACTTCGCGGTCAGCTGCTGGGTTTGTCGGCGTCCTTGCCCGACATACTTGCCACTGCGAACTCGATCGCAAAGTCAGGATATGTGCCGGTTCAGCTCGATCCGCTCAGTATCGAGCAGCTCGCTGGACTTCGCAATGAGCGTCAGTCCTTGAAAGGCCCTCTAGCTGCCGCATTGATCATAGCTAGCGCGTTGCTTGTCGATCAATCCTGGCTTCTGGCTGGCGGCGCGCTTGTGATTGCTGGGGTGGTGCTCATCCGAAAGTCATAATGAAGGAGCAACTTAATTCGTGCACGGTCACGATACGGCAAAGCCGAACTTAACGAGGATTTCATGCGCCTCACTTCAGCGACCAAGACGCATCGCGAAGAAAATTTTTCGACCTATTGCGATTGAAGGCTTATTTTCCCTCAATCAGACGAAACTTTGGAACGGCAGCTTTCAAGCGTGTCCTGGCCTGACTTTATGGCCGCTATTGGGGCGCATAGCTGCCATCGACGCTAGTCTGAACCAACGGCAGCTTTTGGGCGAAAATCGTGACTACTCGAATGACCGGGATTAGGGCGCATTGCCGCCGTTGGCCTTCCTGACTGAATGGCAGATCTCTGGGCGAAAGCTCTGTCATCGAAAGAGCGGGAAAAGGCTCTTTGAAGTGACGACGGCTCACGCTTTATGCGCGGCAAACACTACCCATGATATGCAATGGCCTATCATGGGTAGTGTATATATGCCATTGCATATCTCTATTGCCTTTCTCAACGATCATGGTATATGCTAAAACATATAGACGTAGGCCAGCATATGTAGAAACATATTTATGAGCACGACAATCGAGGACATCGCCGCAAGCATCAAAGCGGCACGGATAGCAAAAGGCTTTACCCAGAAACAGCTGGGTGAACGGGTAGGCTTGCCTCAAAGCCATATCTCCAAAATCGAAGGCGGGAGTGTAGACCTACAGATTTCCAGCCTCGTCGAAATAGCGCGCGCGCTCGACCTCGAACTGAAGCTAGTGCCTCGAAGGACCGTACCGGCGATCGAAGGCGTAGTTCGCTCACAGCGCGAAAGAAGCGAGGCAAGTCGAGTGCTCGCAACGATTGCCGAAACCAACCGGTTCGCCGAGCGAGTACGGGAGAGCTATCCGAGCGTCACCGAAGTGACCGAGCTTCAAAGCGCACTTAAGGATATCCAGGCCGTTAATTTCACTCCCGAAACGCTCAAAGCCATCGAGCAGGCCTTGCAGCCCGTCGCTCATCTGAAAAAGCATCTCCAGGATCTCGGCTGGGCGCTTGAGCAGCAAGAGGGAAGGAAGAAACTCACCCAACAGATCGCAGCATCCACGCGTGCCCTCCAACACGTCAGAAACTCGCAGGTTCAAGCAATCGGTCAAGACAGTGCCTCAAGACGGCCTGCTTACCGCCTTGGGGACGACGCCACATGATCGACGCAGCTGCTCTCGATATCTTTCTGGGTAAGACGCGCGTTGGAACCATTGCGCGCCTCGATGGAGATGCGAGCATCTTCACATTCGACGAAGTCTACCTTGCCGACCAGGATCGGCCAACGCTGTCGCTGGCCTACAAGGACGCGAACGGCGAAATCATTGCCGAGACACGCAGCTATCGAACGAAGATTGAGCCGTTCTTCTCCAACCTCCTTCCCGAAGGCACGCTTCGCGACTACCTGGCCCGCCGCGCGGGCGTGAAAGCCATGCGCGAGTACCACCTTCTCGCACAGCTCGGGCACGATCTTCCCGGCGCAGTGCGCGCCGTCGCCGTCGATGCCGAGGAAACGGAGGCCGACGAGCTAGATGAAGAAGCGGCGGGGAAGCAGGCAGAGCGCGCGCTGCGCTTCTCGCTTGCCGGCGTGCAACTCAAATTCTCGGCGATCAAAGCCCAGGGCAAGAATGGCGGACTGACGATCCCAGTCACAGGCAGCGGCGGCGACTGGATCGTCAAGCTGCCCTCTGCGAGACATCCGGACGTGCCCGAGGCTGAATTCGCAGCGATGAAACTGGCAGCAAAGATCGGGATCGACGTACCTGAAATCGGCCTTGTGCCTCTCGATCAGATCGATGGCATACCCGAAGGTATCACCTGTTACGGAGAGTCCGCTTTTGCCATCCGGCGCTTCGACCGGGGAGAAGAGGGACCCGTACACACCGAAGACTTCGCCCAGGTGTTCGGTGTCTTTGCAGACGATAAATACGAGAATGCGAGCTACCGCCAGATCCTCAGCGTGCTGGCGATCGAGACCGACGAGCAAAGCGTGGTCGAATTGGTCCGCCGGCTCACCTACTCGGTGCTGATCGGGAATGGCGACATGCACCTCAAGAACTGGTCGTTGATCTATCCGGATAGGCGAAACGCGCTGCTGGCACCTGCCTATGACCTGCTTTCGACGCTCGCCTATATCCCAGGCGACGATGCTGCACTCAAGTTTCATAGCTCGCGCGAGTGGGCGTCCTATACCTATGATGAACTCGAGGCGATCGCCGACAAGGCAAGGCTGCCTGCCAAGCTGATCACCGCGACAGCGAAGGATGTCGTTGCACAGTTCGACGACGCCTGGAGCAACGAAAGCGGACACCTGCCCTTCCCCGATGACGTGCGAAGCGCGATTGAGAGGCATCGCAAGACTCTTGCGATCTGAGAGCGGTTCCGAAATCCGGCCGTTCGCGTGTAAGCACCACCTGGACCAACTGCCTGGCCCAATTCGTCAGAAAATCTGGCACATAGCGGCCCTTCAAATCCCGAAGTCCAGTGTCTTGCTCTTGCTTCGGGCGAGTTCCTTTTCGGCCTTGTTGACCTCTTCCGGTTTCAGCTGATCAAGTTCGCCGTTTTTCTTTTCTGGCGGGGTCAACTGTGCGGTGACCTCGAGGGCCGAGGCCTTCTCGCCCTTGTTGCGTGCGACGGCTGCTCCGAGCCTGTCCGAACTGTCGACAACCAGCGTCAGGTGATCGCGAAGCCTCGTGATCGTCACCAGGAAGGTCTTCTGGTTCGACAGGTTGCGCTCGCGGCTGTCCATGACTGCAATGCCGCGATCGGATGTCAGACCCTGCGCCATATGGGCGTTCAGCGCATAGGCAAGATCGATCCGCTTCAGCATCGGATCGTCCTTTTTGAGCTCGACCTGGTCTCCCTTGGAAGTTTCGAAAGTGACCTTCCCGCCGACAACGGCAACCACCCTGGCCTGGTCGGCATTGAACAGGCCGCGGCGATGATCGTTGCGGGTCCATCGGATCCGGTCGCCTTCATGGATCTCGAGCTTCCTCGGCTCATGCAAGGTCAGATTCTGGTCGCCCTTCCCTGCCCTGATCCGTGCCGGGTCGAACCGGAACCGCTTGCCGCGCTTATCCGCAACTTCGACCTGCCTGCCCTTCCGGTCCTGTCCCAGGACACGATACTCGCCCGCTGACAGTCCCAGGGCCTGTTGCTTTCTCGAGACCTCGAGCACCCGGCCAGGCTGATAGGCCGAGAGATGTCGCAGCTCTTCGCGGGTCGTGTTGACGCGGTCGAGCACTCCGAGCTCGGCCTTGCCCGGGCCAATCTCGCCATTGGCGAGAAGTCCCTGCTGGATGGCAGCATTGACCGCAGAGCGGATGGCGCGGCCCGAGGCGTAGATCGATGTCCGCGCGCGGTCGTTCTTGTCGAGCGCCAACCAGATGTCAGCAGCGACCAGCGCGCCATCGCCCTTGGCTTCGACCGTGTGCGGCTGCAGGTGACGCAGCGCCGTGCGCACATCGCCCGCCTGCGCTGCCGCCTGCGCCTCGCGGATGACTGGATCGCGGGCGCGCAGGTTGGTCGCCATTTCAGCGCGCGCCATACCCGTCCGCTGCAGCAGCGCGAAGGGTTTGCCCGCATCGACTGCGCCGAGCTGCTTGCGGTCCCCCATCAGGACCAGGCGGTGAACGCCAGCAAGATTGGCAAGGCGGACGAGCTTTTCCTTGTCCTCGTTCGAGATCATCGAAGCCTCGTCGAGCACCAGCACATGGTCCTTCAGCGCCGCCTTTGCCTCCAAACGCAGCACCGCGTTACCGGGATCGTCGAGCAGCTTGTTCCAGCCACCAAGGAACCGGGCCAGCGTCTGCGAGGCTATACCGGTGTCGCGTTCGAGCATCTGGACGAGAGTGTTTTGGATTGCGAGGCCAATGACCGGGCGGCCCTCGGCGCGCAGCACCTCGGCGACGGGTTTCAGAACGCTGCTCTTGCCGGCACCGGCAATTCCCTGGACCGCGATCGTTCGATCCTCGGACGTCAGGATCAACTTCGCCGCTCCGAGCTGACCCTCGTTGAGGCGGAATCCCTGCCCTGCCATTGCAGCGGCCTGGACACGAGCGGTCGCGCTTCCCGTCTCAACTGCAGACGAGCTCGCACCCTTGCCAGCGGCAACCTCGGACAAGATCCGCTGCTCAGCGATCACCGCGTCACGCGAAGCCAGCCAGCCCTTGTGGTCTCCCTTGCCCACTATGAGGTCGCCGGAGCGCACCAAGGCGCGGGTCCGTTTTTCAATATCGGCAATCGTCGCTGGCAACCCGAAATCGAGCGCGGCCTTGTAGAGCGCGGTGCGCTCGAAGGCAGCCTCGCGCTGCGAGAGATGACGCACCGCCGAAGCGACGGCCTGTGCCGCTGCGATCGTCTCACGGTCCTGTCTGAGGACCGACTTGGGCACAAGCGGATCAGCCGGATCGCCCCTGACATGCGCGGCGAAGCGTCCCAGCCATGCGCGCCCGCGCTCGACAAGCGAGCCGAACCTGCCAGTTTCGATCGACTGTTTCAGTGTGCGGATCCGGGCCCGCTCGACCAAGGGAGCGAGGTCCAACCCGATGGATTTCGCGGTTTCGCTCCAGAGCTTGCCCAAGGTTTCGCGGTCCTCGATCGTGTCCTTACTGGCGCGCGTATCGAGCGCAGCGATGCGGCCAGCTTCAAGACCAGGACCGCGCCGCGCATCGAGCACTTCCTGGCGGCGGCTCGAGAACGCCATGACCTGTTCGCGGGTGATACCGCGCGCTTCGAAATTGCCGTGCTTGAGGGTCGGTCCCGGCTCGTAGCCAAGCTTCTCGACCGCGACGCGAAAGCGCGCCATTGCAATAGAATTGAGCGTGGTGTTGAGCTGCCAGAGCCGGTCGTTCTTGAGCGTGCGCCACTTCCCGTCCTTGCCTTGCGTGACATTGGCGATGACCGCATGAAAGTGGAGGTTCGGCTCCTGGTTGCGGTTGGTGTCGTGCTGGAACAGGCCGATCGCAAGGCTTCCCGTGGCTTGAGTGACGATCTTGCCTTTCTCCACCATCCGGGTCTCGGCCGCATTCTTCTCAGCCCAGTGCAGCGCTTCGAGGACGGCTTCGCGATAGGCAGGGATGATCCGCTCGTCCTTCCCGACGAGCGCCAGCAGCGACCAGCTCTTGGGAACGGAGAAGGTGAGGTCTGTACCTGGGCGGTGTGCCTGCCCGGGATTGCCGACACTGCTGCCGTCGGGCAGCTCTCCGCGCAGCAGCGCGTCGAACACTGCGGTCTCGACCTTGCCGTCGAGACCAAGGCGCCTTGCACCCTCGCCGACCCACCGGCCCGAGCGGTCGGCATCGGCGCTCGCGTAGTAATTGTCCGAAGCGAAGTAGCTTGCCGCCGCCGATGGCGAGCGGACATTGGCGACGGAAAGCATGGGCTGGGATCACTTTCTCTTGGCCCTCGTCCCCTCCCCGGTTGAGCGTCACATATCCGGATCGAAGTCCCCGTAATCGTGACCATGGTCCTGCCCCTGATCGGCATCGCGGCCCTGCTTCGCTGCACCGCCAAGAAGCGACTTCTGCTGCTCTTCCTGGAGCCTCTGGTCGGCCTTGCCGCGCGCGACCTGTGCTCGCTGATGCGCTGCGGGATCGGGAATATCGGACCTGGCGGAAGGCACAGCCCGTTGCTCCATGCCGCGGTGCTCCTCAGCTTTCGAAGACAGAGGGAGTTCGGATTGAGCCGGCCGCTGAGGGTCCGATGTCGCCCTTTTCCCTCGCGCATTCGGATCGCGACGCTTCCTTGTCTGGTCCGGTCGAGCCTGATCGCCCTTGTTGCTGCGACGGGTCCGGCGCAGTTCCTTTTTGTCTTCCTTGTCGGCTTTCTTTTCAGCGCTGTCGGTGCGATCGTGCGCATTCCTCATCCGGCGAGGATCACCATCATTGTCGCCTGTTTCAGAGGCTGCTCCGGCACCGCCCCCTGCTCCCTCATTATCATCAGCGTGCCGGGTCTGCGGTGGTAACTTCGGCATATCCCGGGGAATGAAGCCTTCGGCCACCCGAGGCCAGTTGCGCGGTGCGAGAACCACGGGTGCCGCCGGAAATCCTTCGGGAAACTTGATGAAACCATGTAGGTTCTTGAGCTTCATCAGCTCGTCGGGAAGCAGCAGTGGGACGACCTGGCGCCGGGGCGTCAGGCTTACCGCGTCGCGCGCATTGTTATAGCCGTAGCTGTATCCTTCCTCCATCTCGCGAACCTCGCGGTGGCCAATGATATCGGAACACCAGGTGGCGGTCTCGCGATCTGCTGTGCCGAGGATCAGCTTGGTTCGGGCAAGCGAGGACAGGGTCATGGCCATGTTCTCGCCGTAGACATCCTTGAGCTTGGCAAAGGCATGGATCCCGGTGACGATCGCGCCCCCGAAATTGCGCGCGGTCTGGAGGCCCTTCTCGAGCGAAGGCAGGCGATGCAGCGCGCCCAGTTCGTCGATCAGGAACCAGAGCCTGATGTCCCGCGAGCGCTGGCCCGCCATCAGCGTATTGATCGCGGTATCGAGCCACAGGGTGAGCAGCTGCGAGAGCACGCTCATGTCGATGTAGCGCGCGGACAGAAACAGGATAGAGCCCGGTTCACCTGCCCCGTTGACCCACTCGCGGACCGAAAAGGGCGTCCCGTCTTCGGGCAGCATCTGGAGCGCCTTGGCGTTGACATTGAACACTGCACGCACCGATTCCGCCATGCGCGCCGCGCTCGGCGTGCTGATGGGACCGGCCATGGTATCTTCGACGAGACGGTGCAGATCGGAGAGATCGGCGTTCATGAGTTCGTGGGCGAGCGCGGCGTTGGTGCCCCTCCCAGCTTCGGCGAGCTTGAGACAGGTCTCGACGAACAGCGTGCGCGCGGCGAGCACCCAGAACTGTTCGGCACCGCCCCCATCGTGCGGGACGAGGGACTCCGCTGCGGCATGGAATTCGGCACGCGTGGAGCAATCGTTGAACACGCTCCAGGCGGGGCAACGCGCGTCGAGCGGGTTGAGAATGATGTCGCGTTTGGGATCGTAGAAGGTTTCGACAAAGGCCCCAGTAAGATCGAAAATGACCGCACGTTCGCCCCGTTCACGGATCTCCCTGGTAAGCTCGGTTAGGACGACGGTCTTGCCTGTCCCGGTTGTGCCAACAAGCATCGCGTGACTCTGCTCAAGCCGCCAGGGCCAGCTGACCCCGGCCAGATGCGCGGGAGAATAGAAGCCCGCATCCCGCAGCGAAGCCGACCCGGCCAGACGCCAGCGCCAGCCCAACGCATCGCCATACTCGCGGGCACGGGCATCGCGGTTGTGTGCAGCGATCTCGCGGCTAAGGTCGCGCAAGGTAGCAAGCTCCGCCCCGCGTACATGCTTCTTTTGTTTGGACTTCTCGCCGAAGCGTTCGGCAACCCACCAGAAGAGCGCGAAGAGCGGCGCAAGAATGAACCCTGCAAGCCACAAGGCGCTGATGACCGCGCTCTGGAAAAGCGCGACCGCTTCGCGCATCGGCGGGTAATCGGTGACCACGGAAATGGGAAATGCGACGAGGCTACCATCGGCCAGCTTGAGGTTCACAAGCTTGTCCGGATCGAACTCCATGAAGGCATAGCCAGAGGCATAGGCATGCATCCACAGGAGGTAGACCTGGTAGTCATCTAGCGCGCTGCTTACGTCCCAATAGACCAGCCCGAGAACGACCAGGAGTGTCACGATCAGGGGTCCCTTGAGGCCCGCGGCAAACATGAAGCCGAAATGCCCGAGGAGCTGGCTGCCGCGGGTGAAGTTGACGAGATTATGCTTCATCATCGCCTCCCATGGGTCGGGGTGCAACGATACCGAGGCGCTCCAGCCGGCGCTGGTAGGCTGCGACCGTTCTGTCGCGCAGTGTGCTGTCGGGATGATGCGTAAGCAGCGCATCCAATGCGACCGTGATGAAGATGTTCTGGCGCACTGGATCGGTCGCCGGGGTCCTCAGATCAGCTTCGGTTGCGCGCTGCCAGGCATCGAAGATGCAATCGCAAACAACGATACTCGCGCTGACCCTGCGCTCTTCTGCTTGTTTCCTGATCCATTCGGCGATCAGGGGCGTGACATAGGTCACGAACCGGTGGTGTCTTTGCATTTTTCCAAGTTCCTTGTGTTCAAAGAACCTGGCTCACCCTTCGAAAGGCAAGTGCCACTCTAGGCCGCAGCATGGGGTGTAGGAAAACGGAAAATTCACATCGCTTTTCAGCAGATTAAACGGATCTGTGCCGACTCGGCACGGACGAGCGAGCAACTGGACCGCATCCGGCACAGAAGATGACAACGGCGAGATTTCGTGAATTCGCGAAGCATTTTAATGCCTTCCATTGCAGCACCCGCTGCGTACGGTGTGCCAATTCTGTTCCCCATTGTGCGGCGAAATCCAGTGATCATGGTCGCTCCTTTCTCTAAGGCATTTTCCAACTGAGCCCTCGGAGGCGCGAGCATCCAGTTCGCGACCGTAATTGAGCCTGATCTGCGTTTGAATGAATACCACGCACAAGGACCGCACACCCCGCAAAGGCGGCGGCAAAGGAGCGCGTGCGGTGCCCGGGACCGGGGCCTGTCGGTTCCCGCGGCACCGCGCCGGTCCGACCCGCTGTCGTTCGGGCGTGCGTGCGGGGCCCAGAACAAGAAGGCCGCGCCCGCAGGAGCACCGCCGAAGGCGGGGCGGGACCGAGCGCGACCCCAGCCCCGCTCCGCTTTTCGTCCCGCTCCAGTGCCAGCGAACACGAAAAAAGGCAGGAACCGTCACCGGCTCCTGCCCTCGTATGGTCGTCAGTATTCGTCCAGCATGGCTCCATGGACCGTGTGCACCACGCGGCTGGCGAGATGCGCAGGCAGTGCGTTGTAGTCACCCTCGTCCAGGGCGAAGTAGCCCAGGTCTTCATCTTCCACCACGTGCTGGTCGAAGAAACTGTGCTGGGCGCGCCTTTCGGCAACTGCAAGCGCTTCGAAATAGCTGTGCGCGTTCATGTCCAAGGTGCTGAGTGTAGTCATGATATCCTCCTGAAACCTGTCGCTGAGACGACAGGAAACAGGCGGAGGGGCATGGGGCCGGCGGGTCAGGGATCGCCCCGAGGGCGACCGCGAAGCGGCGGTGGGGGCAACGATTTTGTCGGACCGGAGCAAAGCGCAGGGGAGGCAAAATGGTGGGGCCCCGCCGTCCTTGACGCGCCGGCCCCATGCCCATCACCCTTGGAATTCGGTGAGCCAGCCCCCTCCCCCGCTCCGTTACGTAGTGCAAGGGACGACCAGCGCGATTGGACTTTCCTACAGGCTGTGCCCGGGTGCATGTTGATCGAAGGGAGGAACCACCGAGGGGTGCAGGAAAGGAACCCCGATGCCAACCAAACGAAGCGCTGTCGCAGCACTCCGGAAACTCGAGGCCGACCGGCTGGCACTTGCCGAGCGCCAGAAGCTACTTGAAGCTCAAGCCGCCCTAGAACTGGGACGCATCATCCTGGGAACGGGGCTTGAGACCTTCTCGAAGAAGGCGCTCGCAAGAGTTGCCGGAGAGCTCGGAAAGCTCGGTGAAGAGGCGTCTCTGCAGAAGCTGCTTCCACCGGCTCGCTCGTCTCCTCGCACCGAACAGCCATCCGGAGAGTAGGAACAGCAAGAAGGGGCCCTGTCCGGTTGGACAGGACCCCTTCGGGAGGGAGATCGACGGGAGAGTTCAGTCGATCTCGGGAGCATCTTTGTTGTCGTCGTTCTCGCCGGAGCCGTTGCCGCGGGAGAGGAAGTCGACCTTGTCGGCGAGGATTTCGGTGCCGTAGCGGGTGACCCCGTCCTTGTCCTCCCACTGGGTGTAGTGGATGCGGCCCTGGACGCTGACCAGCTGGCCCTTGGAGCAGTACTGGCCGACGGTCTTGGCAAGGCCGTTGAAGCAGGTCACTCGGTGGAACTCGCTTTCCTTGGCGGTGTAGCCGTTCTCGTCCTTGTATGTCTTGCCGTCCTTGTCCCGTGCTGGGCGATCGGTGACGACGGTGATCCCGGTGACGTTGGTGCCGCCCTTGGTCTCGCGGGTGTCGGGCTCGCGGGCGATGCGACCGGTGAGGATTGCGATATTGGTCATGGTGTAAGTCCTTCAGTTCCTCAAACCGGAGACCATCTCCGGCTTGCGAACATCCAGAAGAAGCAGGGCATGGGAGGACTGCACCGCAGGAGCGAAGCTCCAAGGGAAACCTGTTCATGACGGGTGGTGCGGGCAGGCGCGCGAAGCGCGACAACACGGCCGTCAAAGGAACGGGTTGCTGTCCTCAGCTGGCCTGGTTCAGGACTGTTCGCGACAAAAGCCGGATGGGTATCGGGTGCGGGTCTGAAGGCTCGCGTGTTCCCGATGCAATCAGCTTGCCCCATCGTCTTCCGATGCCGCTAGGAGATCCATAAAGTTGCGCGCAGCTTCCCGGTCTTCCTCGTTCTCGAACGCCACATCGAGGTCGGGGGCGGACCCGAACATGTGCAGGAACGACCACAGTGCAAAGCGCTTGCCCCGGTCCTCCTCAAGGCCGAAATCGACCCGGCAATGCTCGATGCCGGCTGCAAATGTGTCGGGAGCAACCGCGGAGAGGTCGGTGGTAGCAAAGTAGCGCTGCAGCAGATCGTCAAGTTGCATGACCTCATGCATAGTCGGGTCGGCGCCGAATGCACATCCAGGCAATTCTCATGCAGATGATGAAGGGCCCCTCAGGACCCGGGAGAGGTGCCCAAGTGGCCACGACGATCGACCACGGTGATCCGGCGCGCCTTGGCATCGATGACGAGCCGTTCGGTCACGCCATTGCCCGGAAAGGCGACAACGTAGCGCGGATTGAGCGAGAGCATCTGCTCGTTGCGCTTGAATCCGGCGCGGGCACCAAGCCGACGATCAAGTGAGTAGGTCAGTTGCTGTACTTCGCGGCGCTCGGCCCAGCTCGCGGCCAGGCGATCGGCACCCTTGCCGTCGCCACCATGAACCAGGAAGAGATCAGGAACCACATCGCGAACCTTGTCCAGCGTCGCCCAAACATTTTCGGCATAACGCTTCGCATCCTCGGCGCTCTCGAAGCTTTGGCGACCACCGGCAAAGACTACCGGAGTGCCCTCCGGAATCAGGGCATGACGCCGGTTCTCCGCGCGTGCGCGGAGGAAATCGCGGGCATCGATCACGGCCGATGTGAGATTTCGCGAATGGTTCGTGCGCGAGCCGGAAACGGGCTTCCACGAGGAACCGGTCTCGTCGCGATAAAGTGCTGCCGTCGCCTCGCGCATTTGCTCGAAGGCCAGCATGCTGGCTTCGGCAGCCTGCGCGCGCTCGACCTGCTCTTCCAGATTGCTCGAATGCACTTCGGATCCATCAGCGGATGCCAGCAGAGTCCGGATCTCGTCGCTGGCCCGATCCAATTGAGCCGACTTACGGCTGGCTGCGCGGTGAAAGAGATTGACCATGCCCCAGGCAATATCCTCGGCATCAGCCTCCAAAGCAGTGTCGGAAAACATCGCGAAAAGGTCGGACCATACGGCGCCAAGTGTCTGGTCGATCGCGTCCTCGCAGGGAAAGTCGGTTGCATTGAATGGGGCGGGCCTGATGCTGAGGCTTGAAAGGTCAAGGCCGCTCAACTGGTCGATGAAGCTGTCGTACATGGGGTGTCTCCTGATCGCGGGGACAAGGAGAGGAGGCACCATTGCCTCGGCCCTGTCCGCCGGAGCCCGATCAGAGCCGGGAGAAGGGGCGAGACGCACCGCGCAGCGGGAAACCTGCGGCCCTAGGCTGGCGCGGGCAACACGGGCCGACGGGCCGCAGGTTGCGGCTCGCCACGACCGGCCCAAGGGCCTCTCCCGGCGGACTGGGATGAGGCAGGATCAGGACCCGCTGTCGCAGGTGGATCGGGAGCGCTCGAAGATCGCTTCACCATTCGAGAACCGCCCAACCAGGCGCAGCTCACCAAACAGGTCGATGAACTTTCCTGACACCTGGGCGAGCCAGTGCCGTGCCCTTGCCGTTCTTGGGATGTAGAAATCCGCCTCCCAGTACCGGGCATCATCGCGTTCGGCGAGCCAGATCGCGGCGAGCCCGCAATAGGTCGATATGCCGCAATCGGCGAAGGCGTTTCGCAGGAGGATGCGGTCCTCGCGGCCGCGCCATCCATCGAAGCGTTCAAAGGAAGGAAAGGTCGCCTTCGTGATATCGATGACCTCGTCGACCAGGCACTCGTAGACCCAGTCGACATCGCCGCCTTCGCCCTCATCAAGCAGGCGAAAGGCCACCACGGAGCCAGTTGGATAGCTGACGGAACGTCCCATCTCACTGCTCCTCAGGCTGCATCAGAGAGATCGATGTCGGCCTCGCTATCGCAGGATTGGTGACCCCCAAGCTCGAGCAACAGGCTTGCCGCTTCCTCGGCCTTGGCCGCAGCGGTCAAGATCGCGCGCTCGTCCGATTTGAGGATCTTGAGCCAAGACGCGATGTAGCTGGCGTGATGGTCGAGATGGGTAACAGGAAGACCCAGTTCTGCCCCGAGAATGGCCGAGGAAAGTTCGGCGATCAGTTCCTCGGCGGCATAGGCGTCGCTGCCGAAGCGGTTCTTGAGATCGCGGTCGAGCCGCGAAGAGTGACCCGTCCAGTGCGAAAGCTCGTGTGCGAGCGTCGCATAGTATTGGTCGTAGGCTTCGAAGAGTTCGGCTGGCGGCATGGTGACCCGGTCGCGCAACGGCTCATAGTAAGCCTGCGCGCCATGGTGGCGCAGGTGTGCGCCGACATGAGCAAAGAAGGTATCAAGGCGATCTTCTCGTCCATAGGGCTCCAGCGCGGCAACCAGTGGCTCTGGATGGTAGAAGTCGGGGAGGCCGTCGCACTGGTCGGCATTGAACACGGCATAGGCCTTGAGCACGCGCCGGTTCTCGGTGTCAGCTTCGCCTTCGGCGCTCTCGACCTCCTTGGTGTAGCTCTTGTAAAAGATTGCGATGGTCGACTTTTCGCCCTTGCGGACCTGTCCGCCGAGCTGCTGGCACTGGCGGTAGGTCATCCAGTAGGGCGAGGCGTAGCCACAGCCATCGGCCACCGTCCACAACCAGAAGGTGTTCATCCCGCGATAGGGGGTCCCGCAGGAGCGTAAGGGCCGCGAAACCGGTACGCCACGCCACGGCTTGACCCAGGGCTTTGTGCCTTGCTCGAGCTTTTCGATGATGGCAGCGGTAATGCGCTGGGCTGGCGAAGTCGAAGCACTGCGGCGATACTTGGTCATGGGAGTTCTCCTGATGGCCGGGACGGACATATCCCGGCTCAGGATGAGCAAAGCTGCCTCCTCTCTCCTTCAATGATGACCGTTATGCGCCCCAATTCTGGTCGTAGGCCGCACATTGCAAGGTGCCCGAAAGCGGACCGCTTGCTTTTCTGATCCGGCAGGCTGCGCCAATTTTGAGTGCTGGGTGGAAACCCGTTGGTCTGTAGCTTGAATTCGCTGGGCTAGCCTTCGCCCGCGAGGCTTTCCAATACCGGGCACCGATCATTGCTCGTGGTGCCACATTGCTCGATCAGTTTAGCGAGAGCGTTCTCCATACGCTCAAGGTCGGCCCGCTTCGCACGGATGTTTGCGAGGTGCTGTTCGGCGATCGATTGCACCTCATCGCAACGCACTTCCTGACCTGGCGTTAAGTCAAGCAATGCCCGCACCTCTTCGAGGGAAAATCCGAGTTCGCGCGCGCGCCGAATGAAGCGGAGGCGCTCCGTGTCGTGAGGACCATAGTCGCGGTAGGCGCCCCTTCTCGGCGGAGCATCGATAACGCCTATCCGTTCGTAATACCGGATTGTCTCGATGTTACACCCGGTCCGCTTCGCCACTTCGCCAATTTTCAAAGCCAACCTCTTGAGTCTGTAGTTGCTACAGACTGTAAATAGGTGTGCGAATCGAGGTTTGCAAAAGGACGATCGATGCGCGGCATCAGCACATGGTGGAACGGATTGGCGACGGGCGGAGGTATCTTTGCAGCCTTCGGGGCAGCTGCATGCTGTGCACTGCCCTTGATGCTCGCGTCGGTGGGTGTGGGCTCGGCGTGGCTTGGCAGCATCTCGCCGGTCCTGGCCCCCTATCGCGTCCCGTTGCTGACCCTGGCGTCGGCTCTTCTTCTCGCTGCGACCCTCCGTTTGCTCTGGCAGTTTCGGCAGGCACGAACATGCCCGGCGGACAGTGCATGCGGATCATCGACTTATCGAGCGCTGACCGCCATAGGAATTGCCATCGGTGCGGCGCTGCTGACAGGTGCCTTCCTCTATGGCTGATCCGATCCTGATCTCGCGCTTGCGCTGTCCCGAATGCGGTCATGAGGAGGACATGGAAATGCCGACCAACGCTTGCCTGTTCTTCCATAACTGCGCGGGTTGCGGCGTTCGCCTTCAGCCGCTCCAAGGCGATTGCTGCGTGTTTTGCTCGTACGGCACCGTTCCCTGCCCCCCAATACAGGAAGGGGATTGCTGCCATGGCTGAGGCTTTCGATTTCGTCGCCATCGGATCGGGAACTGCTGCGCAGGTCGCGGTCCACCAGATGGCCAACGCCGGGAAGCGCTGCGCGGTTATCGATTATCGGCCTTACGGTGGCACATGTGCGCTTCGAGGGTGCGACCCGAAAAAGATGATGGTGAGCGGAGAGGAAGCGCTCGCGGCATACAGGCGAATGAAGGGGAAGGGCATCAAGGGCTCGGTTTCAATTGATTGGGCCGACCTCCAGGCATTCAAGCGCAGCTTTACCGACCCCGTCCCTGAAAAGCAGGAAGCTCGCTACGAGCGTAAGGGCGTCGCGACTTTTCACGGCGCGGCACGCTTTGCTGGCCCCGACAGGATCGTGATAGGCGACCGGGAACTGAGTTTCTCGCACGCTCTTATCGCAACGGGAGCAGAGCCTCGACCGCTTGGGATCGAAGGTGAGGAATTGCTGATTCACAGCGATGCATTCCTAGAACTCAAAACCCTTCCAGATCGGATCGTATTCGTCGGCGGCGGATACATTGCCGCAGAATTTGCCCACCTCGCCGCGCGCGCCGGTGCAAAGGTCACAATCTTCCAACGAGGCCGCATTCTGAAAGCCTTCGACCCTGACACGGTCGATTGGCTCATGCCAAGTTTCGATGATCTCGGCATCGAAATTGTGGACGCTGAAGTGGACCGCGTAACGAAGAAAGGCAGCGTGCTGACCGTCCATGCTGGCGACCGCAGGATCGAAGGGAGCCTGGTGGTGCACGCTGCCGGAAGAATCCCTGCGATCGGCTCGCTCGATCTGGAGGCGGGAGACGTCGCCTGTGACGCGGGTCGCTTGGCACTTACCGCCCAGCTACGGAGCCAAAGTAACCCCAAGGTCTTCGCGGCAGGTGACGCTGCTGCAAATGGCCCGCCACTGACTCCAGTCTCCAGTAACGATGCCAAGGTCGTGGTAGAAAACATACTCGATGATACCGGTCGAACTCCGAACTATCGAGGGGTGCCAAGTGCACTTTTCACGGAGCCGCCGGCGGCCAGGGTCGGAATGCTGGAAAGCGAGGCGCGTGAGGCAGGGCTGGATTTCACGGTGCATGCTGGCTCGCACCCTGGTTGGTTCTCGGCGAGGCGGCTGAACGAAGAGATCTACGGCCACAAGCTGCTGGTCGAGAACGGAACGGGACGCATCCTTGGAGCCCACTTGGTCGGCCCTGACGCCGACGAGCTCGTCAATATCTTCGGCTTGGCCATGCGCCATGGGCTAAACGCGGACGACATCAAATCTACCATGTTCGCTTATCCGACGGCGGCCTCCGATGCAGGGTATATGTTGGGATGAGCAACGCGGAAGCCACCAACAAGCGTGACTTGGCCGCCAACCGTCTGCACCGTATCCTAATCTGGGGCGTGCCGTTTGCGGCGCTAATCGGCCTAAACTTTACCGCAGAACTTCTGCAACCGAACGAGAGGGTGGAAATCGCGGCGGTGCTGTTCCTATGGATGGGGGCGGCGTGCTCGTTAAACGCTTTGCGTTGCCGTCGGCTTCACTGCATGATCGCAGGGCCAGCATTTCTGATTGGTGCTGCGCTTTTTGCCATGGTGGCATTCGGCTTGGCTGATTTCGGGAAACACGGTCCAAGCGTCATCATCTGGGTCACGTTTGGGGTAGTTGCTGGCAGCTTTATCGCCGAACGGATAGCAGGGAAGTATTGGCGAAGACCGGCGTAAGCTCAGGTTTCTGTTCACAGCGAAATAGAAACGAGACCCTCTCCACCAAGAACCTTTTCAAAGCGAACACGAGCGGGTGGTCTCGATCAAGCAGACTGCCGTCTGCTTCTGCTGCGCAGTCGCCTGGGAGCGGACTGTTAGCAACCGGCCCAAAATTTGACATGGAAAAGGCGGCCCGTCCCGATTGGGACGGACCGCCCGCCGAGTGACCTGGACCTGTCAGGAGGGGTCAGGCAGCCTGCTCGGCAATTTCGTCAGTTGCTTCCACGTTGGCCGCCTCGTCGCCTCCGTGGTCCGCCAGTTCGGCTTCTTCAGAACCGGCGAAACGCATTATAGGTGGAACCCAGGCCTGCGCCCGTTCCTTGACCTCGGGCTCGCCAATGAAGTTCCCGGAGAAGATGCGCTCGGCAGCGCTCGCCAGTTCGGCCTTCTTCGATGCGGCATAGCGACTGACGAGTTCGGGACCGCCGGCGCCATCGAGCGCTTCGAGCGTGCGAGCCTTGGCCACGCGGTCGAAGTAGTTGGCCGCCGTGGGACGCCACCAATGCGCGGTCTCGATTTCAAGTAACGAGCCAAGCGCCTCGTGCAGCGGCACCGAACGTTCGCCTTCGCACGCAAGGCTTGCAACTAGAGTGCGCGAGACGACATGGCCGAGCCAGGCCGAACGCGCCTCATCGGAAAGCGCCCGGAACCTCGCAAACCGCTTCACGTCGCATTCACCAGCACGCCAGCTTTCATCGAGCGACCCGGCAAACTCGGCCAGGGCAGCGCTCGCCGGCGCATCCTTGGCCTCAAACCCGGTGACCGGGCCGGAAGCGACAGAGCCGACCAGCGTCGACGCTTTCTTGGCGCGCCAGTCATGTCCATCGACATCGGCAAGCGTGAAGACCATGAAGTCGAGCGCCAGTGCCGGATCGTTGGCGAGATGGATCGCAAGGATGTCGCGGCGCTGCATGGCCAGTTCGTCGAGCAGGCGCTGGGACAGCGAGCTGCCCTTGGGCTTCGCCGCACCGCTCTCTTCAATGGCCTCGATCACGCCTTCGTCAGCGATGACTTCGGTCTCGGTGTAGAACTGCGGGACCAAGGTCGGCTCGCCATTGCGCGAGAGGACTAGGAAGGCACCAGCCTCGGATTTCAGTTCGTCAGCGAGGACCGGCGGCCGGTCATTGAGCGCGCGCATGGCGCGGTCGATGACGACGAGTTCCTGTTCGGCCTTGGCGACCTCGTCCTCGTCGCTGTCTTCGTCTTCGAGCACGGCGGCGACGCGGTCGTAGTCGGCCTCGAGCTCACCGAGCTCCTGCGCTTCCTGCTCGGTCATTGGCGCAGGCTCGCAGGGCAAGCGACCGAGACCTTCAACAAGGTCGTGGCTGACGTAGTTGCCAAGCGTCGGCCGGACCCAGGCAAGGCCAAATTCGAGCGCGGTCTTTTCTGCGGCTTCGTCCATGGCCTTGTGCGCGAGGTCTTCGAGCAGCGCGACATCGATCCAGCTCTCGCTGGCGTCATCGTCGAACAGTTCGCGCTCAATCCGGCCGCCTGCGGCGAGATAGGCATCGCGTCCGACAAGCACGGCCCGCGGATCGGAACCACGCACCGTGGCATCAAGCACCATGCGGCGGATCGTGTCAGGCGTGATCTGGTACCAGGCATCCTGCAGCTCGGCATAGACATGCGCCTGGCGCTCGACGTCGGAGATCGCGCCGTAGGCCTTGGCCATGTCGAGCGTGATCGTGCCTTCGGCGAGCGCTTCGAAGACGCAGGGTGCCAGACTTGCCAAACGCAGGCGCCCTTCGACGAACCGGACGGTGAGGCCGAAGCGTCGCGCTACGTCTTCCGTCGTAGCTCCTGCTTCGATGATGGAGGCGAAGGCCTGCGCCTCGTCGGCCGGGTTCATCGCGAGTCGCTGGAAGTTCTCGGCGAGGCTGGCTTCGCGCACTTCGCTTTCCTCGCCTTCGATCACGAGGCAGGTGACTTCGTGCGTGTCAGGCAAGGTGCCCTCTTCGGCCAGCGCCTGCAGCGCGGCGAGACGGCGACCGCCGGCCTCGACTTCGAATTTGCCGCGCTTTCCTTTGCGCACGACGAGGTTCTGCAGCAGGCCGCGCGCAGCAATGTCTGCCCGCAGCTGGAGGTCGGCCAGCACGTCGCTCGACTTGCGAACGTTGCGCGGGCTCGGGACGAGCTTCTTCAAGGGAATCGAATGGATCATGGGTGTTCTCCTGATGGAATGAAGGCGCAGGTGAGGATCACGAGGCCCACAAGCCCAAAGGGCTCCCTCCACTCTCATTCTGAGATTGGGGTCTGCCCTAAGGATCAGGCGGCAAGCGCGGGGAGGACCGACGAGGCTCTCGACACCGGGACGAACAGCCGCGTGCGGTAGCGGATGATCTCGGTGAAGCAGCCCTTGTTCTTGTACCAGTCGAGCCGATCGGGGGAGAAGCCGATCAGTTCAAGGCGCTGTTCGCCGCCGACCAGCGAGCGTTTCACGGTGAGTGGATCATGGCTAGCAAGGCCCAGCGGTTTGCCGCTGGCAATCACAAGCGCGCCGATCTGTTCTGCCGATGGTCCGGTAACCCCGGATAGACCAAAGGTATCGGCGATCGCAGCGAGATCGATATCGAGCACTTCGCGACCGATGATCGACTGACCATCTTCGGCAACGAGCCGGGTGACCCGAACATGATCGCCTGGGAGGCGCTTCCAGACCGGAAGCAGAAGTCCGGTAGCGAAATGGACTCGCTCAGTGACCGGTGATTTGGCCGCCTCTTCTTCCTCGGCCCGCCAGGCGCTGGTGAACGCAGAGACGCCAATTTCCTCCCAGTGGCTCTCAGCGAGTGCCTCAAGGGTCCAGTTCGCGGACTTGAGCGGGCGCAGCAGGCGCCTGCGTTCAATCACGGCCCCGTCGTCGGCGATGAGGCGACGGGCTGGAACCGACAGCGCGACCTTGCCTGACCGCATATTGCGCATCGGGATCGCGTGCCGACTGCCGATCTCGTGCATCCGCACCAGGCGCTGCAATTGCAGAGGCCGAAGGTGCCTCGTCACTTCGAGCGAGACGAGGCGGGTCTCGGCTCGGGTCACGGGATCGGTGCGCAGGAGTTCATCTGCCAGGACCGTAAAATGATCGACCCTCACGGTTTCCAGTCCCTGGTCGAGCGTTCCGGCCTCGCGCGCAGCTTCGATCCGCGCTTCGACAAGTCCGAGATACTCCTCGAAGATCGCGTTCTGGAGCGCGATCGGCAGCGCAAGAATGCGGTTGAGCCAGCGTTGGATCGTGGGGAGATTGTCGGTCAGTCCACCATCTGGACTTTCGAGCCGGAGGCCCGTTCGCTCGACGAAGTTGCCGAATGTGGTGGCTTCGAGCCTGCCGTCATAAAGCAGCTGGAACCATCGGGTGAGCGCGTCGCGCGCATAGTCGCTTTCGAGATTGTCTGCCGGGTCGAACAGGTTTTGTCCGCCGGTCTGGCGCTGGCCGCGCGTCAGCGCGCCTAATGCGTCGAGCCTTCGCGCAATGGTCGATATGAACCGGCGCTCGCCCTTCACGTCGGTGGTTACCGGCCGGAACAGCGGAGCCGAGGCCTGGTTGGTGCGGTTGGTACGACCGAGACCCTGGATAGCGTTGTCGGCGCGCCAGCCCGGCTCGAGCAGGAAATGGACCCGGCGTTGCTGGTTCCGGCAGCCGAGGTCGGCATGGTAGGAACGCCCCGTACCGCCCGCATCCGAGAAGACCAGGATGCGCTTGGTCCCTTCCATGAAGCTTTGGGCTTCGGCGACATTGGCGCTGGGGCTACGCCGTTCGAGGCGCTGCTCACCATCGCGGCCCAGGACAAGCCTGCGGGTCCGGCCCGTGACTTCGGCCACGGCGTCGGTTCCGAAATGTTCGATAATCGCATCGAGCGCAGTGGCGATGGGCGGCAGTGCGCAAAGCTGTTCGATCAGCGCATCGCGCGCAGCAATTGCGCGCGGGCAGAAAACGGGATTGCCGTGCTCGTCGCTCATCGCTTCGGAACGCAAATTGCCCTCCTCGTCAGTGAAGACCTGCATCAGGCGCACTGGAAAGCTCTTCGCCAGATAATCGATGACGTATTCACGCGGGGACAGATCGATATCGAGAGCTTCGCGTTCTTCCACGGTAAGGTCGGCAAGGCGCCGGTC
This sequence comes from Parerythrobacter lutipelagi, assembly GCF_005434975.1. Taxonomy (GTDB): domain Bacteria; phylum Pseudomonadota; class Alphaproteobacteria; order Sphingomonadales; family Sphingomonadaceae; genus Parerythrobacter_A; species Parerythrobacter_A lutipelagi. The sequence goes on from NZ_SKCJ01000001.1 coordinate 34,861, forward strand.
GAGCATGGCCTCGGCGGTCGAGACCAGCTGCACGACAACCGAATGCTCTTCGCCAAGCGCTACTTCCATCGCGGGGATCAGGCTCGGCAATTTCATCGAAAGCAGGAGCTGGGCAAAGAAGCGCTGCTTGGTGCCTTCGAAGATCGATAGCGCCGCAGTCTTGGCATTGCGGTTGAGCGTGTCGCCGCTGTCCTCGTCGACCACGCGGGTTGCTTCGAGCGCCGCTTCGAGGTTGCGGTGGATGATCGCCCAGGCATCAGCATAGGCATCGTAGATCCGTACCTGTGCTTCGGTCAGGCTATGTTCGAGGATGTCGTACTCGACCCCGGCGAAGGACAGCGCACGGGCAAGATAGAGGCCCTGGGCCTTGAGATCACGGGCGACGAGCTCCATCGCCGCGACGCCGCCAGCGCGGATCTCGGTCATGAATGCCTCGTGGGTCGGAAAAGCGGTCTCGGGTCCCCAAAGGCCGAGGCGGGAAGTGTAACCGAGGTTGGCAATATCCGAAGCGCCAGTGGCAGAAGCATAGAGCACGCGGGCGCGCGGGAGATGGTTCTGCAGCCTGAGGCCCGCCATCCCTTGTTCGGAGCCCTTGGCCTTGCCGCGGATTGAAGAGCCCCCGAGCGCATTGGCCATGGCGTGGGCTTCGTCGAAAGCGATCACGCCATCGAAATCCTCGCCCGCCCAGGCAAGGATCTGGTCGAGCCGCGTATCGTCGGCGCGCCCCGAGCGCAGCGTCGGGTAGGTGACGAAGAGAATGCCTTCGGACATCGTGACGGGCTGGCCGAGTTTCCAGCGCGAGAGCGGCTGGAGATCGAGCGGCAGCCCGCCAAGCGCTTCCCAGTCGCGGCGTGCATCTTCGAGCAGCGCCTCGTTCTTGGTGATCCAGACATGGCGGCGCTCGCCTGCGAGCCAGCGATCCATGATGACTGCGGCGATCTGTCGTCCCTTGCCCGCTCCGGTTCCGTCGCCGAGGAAGAAGCCCTGTCGGTAGGCGTGCCCATTCCCCGACAATTCGAGCGAGGTGCCTTCCTGGCTGACCTTGAAGCGCCCCGGGAGATCGCGTGCGAATGCCTGGGCAGCATAGACCAGTGTCTCGCATTGCGCTTCGGACAAGAGGCCATTGGCCTGCCAATTTGCGGGGAGACGCGGGCTAACGTTCGGCTGCGGAGCCGCAACCGACCCCATGGCGACCGATTCCACGAGTGGGGTGGGATGAACCGGCGCGCCTTCGAAAGCGATTCGGCTTGGCCGGTAAGGTAGGTAGATGCCTGTCTGTTCGGGCACCGGCGCGGGTTCGGCGAGGACCGAATAGGTGAGGTCGATCGCATTCGCTGCGGCTTTTGATGTCGCTGCGAAAGGCGCCAACGGCCGGACCGGCGTGCGTTGGTTCGAAGTCTTGCCAACGAGGCGCAATGGTTTTCCGACTGGCAGGCGATGGAGGTTGGCGGATATATTCGCCCTTGGCGAAAGCTTCGTGACAAGCGCGTGGAGCGCGATCAGGTCGCAGGTATCCCCGTTGATTGCGGGCGAAGACGCAGTCGGCGTCTTGTCGATGACGACCAGGCGAACGGCAATCCCCGTCCCTGTCCGGCGAAACATCTGCTGCAAGCGAACATGGAGGAGCAGCGACGCTTCTTGCTGTGACTTGGCGAAAGTGGAAGCATCGAAGCCTTCGGGCATGATGGCGACTATCCTTGCGCCACTGGCCGCGGCCCGGATTGCACTACGAAGGTGGCGCTGCGCCGTCTCGCCATCCTTGCCGCGTTCTTGGCTACGCGCGAACGGCGGATTCATCAGGACGACCGACGGAATGGGGCCGCGATGCAGGTCGGCGATCAGTTCCCCGTCATGCGCAGTGATCGTGGCCGAAGGGAAGATGTGGGCCAGACCATCTCGTCTTGCCGGATCGATCTCGTTGAGGAGCAGCGAAGCATTCTGGAGGGAGCTCCAGAGAGCGAGGGCGCCATTGCCGGCGGATGGTTCGAGGAGTGTGTCTTGCGCGCATAAAGCTGCAGCCTTCGCCATCAGCCAAGCCAGCATCGGCGGGGTCGAGAACTGCTGGAGCTCGACCTGTGTTTCGCTGCGCACATGCCGCGGCGGCAAGGCTGCTTCGAGCCAGTCGAGCCGCGCGTCGGCTTCGTGCACGCTTGTTGCCAGATCGATGCATGAGGACTCCCTAAGCCAGAGCAGTGCGCCGATCTCGACCGCGTTGTTGTAGTCATCGATGGTCCAGGCGCTTCCCCAGTCCGGGGTGCCGGCCTCTTCGGCGAACAGCCCGGAAATGTCGGCACGGGTAAGATGCCGTCCCGAAGCGAGTAGTTCGGCAACTCGGGTGCCGATAGCGTAGGCCAAAGGCATTGACGGCAACTGCTCGCCGGTGGGAAACAGGTCTGATTGAAACATGGCAATTCGTCCTCCTGATGAAGGCATCGGGACACGCCCTCTGCCGGATCAGGAATTCGAGAAGCCCTCTCTCCTCTACGGCGCCGCCTTGCGGCGCAGCCATGCCGTGAGTTCGTCGTTCCAATCGGTGTCGCGTGATGACGGTTTGCGGACATGTACCGTGCGTCCATCGCAAGCATAGGCGGACAGGCCACGCGACGCAGCCAGCTCGCCGCCAGCGTCGTGATCGACGAAGAGATGAAGCTCGGTCACGCTCTCGGGCACACTGACGAGGCCGAAGCGCTCATTCCCGAGGGTCGCCCAGACGGGGACACCGGTGAGAGCATAAGCCGACATTGCGCTTTCAATGCCTTCAGCAAGGCCGAGCTTGCCAGAGGCCGGAGCGAAGAGGCGGACAGCAGATTCACCGAGCGCGCCAAGCGCGCGTTTCGGCTTGTCGAAAGCGGCCTTGGTATTGCCCGAAAGGAACGTGCGATGGACGGCGACCGGCCCCTCGTCGAGGCTGACTGCCGCGATCAGGGCGGGCAAAAAGCGGGTCCGTCCTTTTGGACCAAGCGGCGTTCGTGGATGGAAGCGGAGCGCTGGAGATGCGGCGAGGATGCCGCGGCTCTCAAGATATTCCTTTGCCGGACTGGCACGCAGTGGCTGTGCATCGCGCCAGATCCTCAGCGCTGCCGCCGAGGGTTTGCGGGTGCTGGTCGGTTCGGGGCCGTTGGTGGTCGCAGAAGCTGAAAAAAGCGCCGGTGCCTCGAATCCTTCACGCGCCAATGCAGACAACACGCTCTGCTGATCGCATCCCGCAAAGCAATGGAAGAGGATGGCCTGTCGGCCGAGCGACACACCGAGTGACGGCGTGCGATCATCATGCGCAGGGCAGCAGGCCATGCCCTTGGTGCCGGACCACTTGCCGCCCCGGCTTTCGCAGATCTTGCGGGCGGTGTCCTCAAGCGAGGTACGTGACAGGGTTGAATTCGAAACGGGCATACCGGCTCCATCGCCTCACAATTGCCCCTCCAACCGACCCTCTCTCCTCTCGGATAAGCACGCAAAAAAGCGTTTTCCTACACCTATTTGTTCTATTTATGTTCTCTTGCAGATCGAGGCAAGGTGAAAGGTTATGCGATGCGAATGTATCTGGTGGCCTGCGGTTGCGGTGCGCTACCGATTGCGATAGCGATAGCGATTTCCGGGTCTGCGCGGGCGCGGGAGTTTCAAGTCTTCGACCATGACCTCAGCAAAGTTGAGGTTACAACCGACAAAGGTCTTGGCTTTAACCCGACTGCAATCGACTTGGCCAAACCAGAAGGCGGCAAGGCTTATATCGATAGAAGCTTCAAGGAAGCTTTGTACGAGCCACTCATCCGGCAAGCTGAAGCGCGATACCAATTACCGCCTCGACTGCTTCAGGCCCTGATTTGGCAGGAATCGCGGTTCAACCCGATGGCGATCAGTCCGGCTGGCGCCGCTGGTCTCGCTCAACTGATGCCGGGAACGGCAAGAGAACTCGGTGTCAGCAATCGCCACGATCCGGCTCAGAACATCGACGGTGGCGCGCGGTATCTGAAGCAGATGCTAGAGCGCTTTGGTGCGATCCATCTCGCGCTGGCCGCCTACAACGCTGGACCCGGCGCCGTGTCGCGAGCCGGCGGGATACCGAAAAATCGGGAAACGCCTGGATATGTGAAGAGCGTTATCGACCGATGGATGGCATACAGCTCGATATGACTACGAATCGGAAAAGGATCAGCGGACGGCTCGAGCATCTTCCTCGGGGAGCTGCAATTGTAACCGATGCCGGTGATCACTGGGTTCTTGAAGACTATGAACCCTCAAACGATGACTTCGGATTTGAAGTTACCGCAGAGGGTATTGTCGTCGGGTTCGACCGGCTTCGCGTCGAATGGCTTGGTCAGGTGTCCGCTTAGGAGCAGGTCAAGCGGCCCTCAAGACCGCAATGTTTTGCGGCTTGCCGCCGATGGAGTCGAGGAAGTCTGCCCAATCCTGCAACATTGCACGCCGAGGAGCGAGATATTCGGCAGCATTGTATGCTCCGCGAACTTCGTTTTCTTCGCTGTGTGCCAATTGCAGTTCGACCCAGTCTTCATGATATCGACGGATCCACATCGGGGGATCGCCGACCTCGACAAGCTGCTCATTCGCCCAGGTGCTCGCCAGACCCCTGAAGCCGTGAACAGTTTGCCGCCCGTGGTAACCGAGCCGATAGAGGCCATAGATCATCGTATTCTCTGAGAGCGGCATCTTGGGCTTCTGGCCTGGAAAGACGTATTTACCTTCGGACTTGCTGATCAAATCCTGAGCAAGAGAAGCGGCTTGTCGCGACAGTGGCACGATATGCTCGCGGCCCATTTTCATCCGGTCAGCGCCAATGCGCCATACTGGTGAAGGTCCACCCATATCTTCGAACTCGTGCTTCTTGGCGAATCGAAGCTCCTTCGTCCGCACCCATGTAAGAAGAGCGAAATTCAATGCTGCCCGGGTAATCTCGGAGCGTCTCTCACCCTCTTCTTGATATTGCCCGATCTTAATCATCAGCTCGGGTAGCTGCGCGAGAGGTAGCTTCGCCATATGCTTGACCCGAGGCCGTGGCTTCAGTGCCCCGCGAAGATGCGCAGTAGGGTCGGAATCACAAAGGCCGCTGGCAATAGCGAACTGGAACACCTGTCCAATACATTGCTTTGCCCGCCGACTGATGTCGAGCGCGCCGCGCTCTTCGATTTTCCGAATGACCTTTAGCACTTCTGGTGGAGTGATCTCATGCATCATGAGCTCGCCCAAGTCAGGAAACACATCCTGGTCCATGCGTGACCAGACACGCTTCGCATGCGCGGGATCGAGACTACTTGCTCTGTTCTGATGCCACATGGTGGCGATCGCCCTGAAGGTCTTGGCCTCTTCGAAGTCCCGACCCGGTTTGTGGACCATCGGGTCCCTGCCCTCAGCCAGCACACCTTTGGCAACTTTCTTGAGTTCTCTTGCTGCCGCTATTCCTACTTCGGGATAGGCGCCGAAAGAAAGCAGCTTCTCCTTACCGTGGTAACGGTATTTCAGCCGCCAGAGCTTCGAGCCGTTCTTTTGAACAAGGAGGAATAGACCCTCCCCATCCGCAAGCTTGTATGGGCGCTCTGCCGCCTTCGCTTTTTTGATCTGAATCTCACTCAAGGCCATTGGGGGTATCGCTCCTTTTCGCTACCCCCGGAAAATACCCCCAAAATACCCCCACACCAAATCCGGCTTCAAGCGAATGCAAGCGCACGCAAGCGGACGCGAATCGCTCACATCATTCTGTTTTAATTGAATTTTGCGGATGCATGCGGCCCCAAGCGAACCCATGCGGATTCGAGAATGGTAGCGGAGGAGGGACTTGAACCCCCGACACCCGGATTATGATTCCGGTGCTCTAACCAGCTGAGCTACTCCGCCCCGAAAGGCATGCCGCGGCACTAGTCCGGTCGGCAGGCGGCGCATTTAGGGCGGGTGCCGCTCGCGGTCAACTCCCGTTTGTGATGAACCGGGTACTTGGCCGAGGAACGTTAGCCGTGCTCTGTCGCGCTCTTGTTCATGCGGATGACTTTTGCCGCGAGGCTGCGGTTTAGCGCATGATCGAACGCGCGGCGCATTTCCGGCATGTTGCGGGTCATTTCGAACAGCGCATCGCGGTCGAACCGGGCGACTCGCATATCGCTCTCCGCCACTATCGACGCGGTCGCTTTCTCACCGGACACGGCGCTCATCTCGCCGAGGAAATCGCCCGGTCCGCAGGTGCCAACCGGTGTACCGTCATGCTCGACCCGGCCTTCACCACTGGCAATATAGACCAGCGGCGGCTCTGCCTGACCTTGCTCCATCAGCACCTGGCCCGGGTCGAATTGTTTCCATTCGAACAGATCGAGCAAACGTTTCTGCTGGTCCGGCTCTTCGATCTTGAGCACATGCGCCAGCAATTCATGTTCTTCCTGCGCGAGATTGCCCGATCGGGCACGTCTGAACAGAGCGGCAAGCTGAGCACCGTTCGCGAACACGAAAGCGGCCGCCAGCGCCAGCCACAAGCCGGTTTCCCCGATCAGAACAAAGTGGATCATCGCCGATATGCCGGCTGCCAAGGCGACCATGCGAACCAGACGCAAGGAAGTGACCACCACCGCCGCGACCAGCAGTACTCCGGCGAGAATTGCGAACAGATTATCCATCGGCCTGGCCCCTCGTTAATTCAGCGGCAGTTTAGCCGCCAGATCATGCCTCCGCTTTGCCGCGGAAAGCAAATTCACTCACCTTGTCCCACGGCCCGCCGAGATAACGATACAGGCCCAGGCCGCGAAAAGCGAATGTGCGGGGCGAGAATTGCGGTTCGAGCATGCGTTGCAGGGCCTTGGCCTCGGCACTCGTAACCTTGTTCTGGATCGTGACGTGAAGGCGCTTCTGGTGCTGATCCTGTTGTGTCAGCAAACCGTGCATGCGTTCGGCAATCATCGCCCTGATGCGCAGCATGGCCTCACTTTCGATACCGAAAGCGGTTCCTCCGCCAAGCGACATGATCCGCTCCAGCCTTGCGCCGACTGGGGCGAATTCCGCGCTAAGCCGGCGAAAATGGTCCTGGATCTCGTCGCAGCAGTGCGGCGGCAGGGCGTGAAAAAGCGTCACATGCGCATCGAGATAGTTTCGCTCGGGCGGGAAATGCGCTCGCCGCAACCCGGTTGCCCATGCAGCGAGGTCTTTCGGCAGCAGCGCCGTGACGATTAGCGGTGCGTCGGCAGGCGCAGAAATCACATTTCGCCGCGTTCGCGCCGCAGCGCTCGCCAACGTTGGACCGCTGCATCGTGATCCGCCAGCTCGACATTGAATTCATGCCCGCCGGTGCCATCGGCAACCATGTAGATTGCGTCGGTTTTTGCCGGGTTGAGAACCGCTTCGATACTTTCCCGTCCGGGATTGGTAATCGGACCCTTGGGCAGGCCGGGCATCGAATAAGTGTTGTAGTCATTGATCGATGCGATCTCCGAACGGAGAATACGCCGTCCAAGCGGTTTGCCCTTGGTGATCGGATAGATGATTGTCGGATCGGCTTGCAGGAACATGCCCTTTTTTACCCGGTTCGAATAGAGGCCGGCCACCATCCGCCGCTCTTTGGCAACGCCCGTTTCCTTTTCGACAATCGAGGCGAGGATGACCGCATCGCGGACATTGTCGACTGCGATGTCCGGCGCGCGTTTGGGCCATGCCTCGGCCAGGAAATTCTGCATCGCACCCTGCATCCGAGCGAGGACCTTGGCGCGATCTTCGCCGCGTTCAAAATCATAAGTGTCGGGCAGCACCGACCCTTCTACCGGCACCGGAATTTCCCCGGTCAGCAAGCCTTCCGCCATCAGGGTTTCGAACACGATAATTGATGGCGTGCCTTCGGGAATCGTAATGAAGCGCCGCACCACGTCGCCGTTCTGGAATGCGTGCAGCATGTCGGCCGGGCTCATTCCGGCCACCAGCTTGAATTCGCCCGCCTGGATTGGTTCACCGCCGCCAAACACCTTAGCACGAAGCAGGAAGGCATCAGCCGAGGCGATGTGGCCATTTTCCTCAAGCGACTGCGCGACCGACGTGAGCGACGAACCCGACGGGACGAGGAAGTTCGCGTCCGCATCGACCTCGGCAGCGCTGAACCAGCCGTAGGAAAACCAGCTTGCGACAATCAGCCCTAGCACCATGGCGAGCCCGATCGCGAGCTTCAGCGCCCGTCCCACAATCAGTCGACCTTCTTCATCACCAGCGAAGCATTGGTTCCGCCGAAACCGAAGCTGTTGTTGAGCACAGCATGGACGGCGCGCTCCTTCGCTGTATGCGGCACCAGGTCGACGCCTTCGGTCCCGTCATCGGGATCGTCCAGATTGAGGGTCGGCGGCACAATCTGATCGCGAATGGCAAGAATGCAAAAAATCGATTCGACCGCACCAGCGCCGCCGAGCAAGTGGCCGATGGCCGATTTGGTCGAGCTCATCGATGCTCCGCCCAAATCATCTCCGAAGACGCGTTTGGCCGCAGCGAGTTCGATCGTGTCGGCCATGGTCGAAGTGCCGTGGGCGTTGACGTAGTCGATGTCCGACGGGTCAAGCCCAGCCTTCTTCAGCGCCATGCGCATGGAAAGCTCAGCGCCCTTTCCGTCGGGATGCGGCGCGGTCACGTGATAGGCATCACCCGACAGGCCATAGCCAACGACTTCAGCGTAGATTTTCGCGCCGCGCGCCTTGGCGTGCTCATATTCTTCCAGCACCACCACACCGGCGCCCTCACCCATGACAAATCCGTCGCGGCCCTTGTCATACGGCCGGCTTGCTTCGGTCGGGCGGTCGTTCATGCTCATGTTGAGCGCACGGGCTTGCGCGAATCCGGCTACGCCAAGCGGATTGATCGTACCCTCTGCACCGCCTGCCAGCATGACGTCGGCATCATCATCCTTGATCATGCGGGCAGCATCGCCAATCGAATGGGCACCAGTCGAGCAAGCGGTAACAACCGCGTGGTTCGGGCCCATCAGGCCGTATTTGATCGACACTTGACCGCTGATCAGATTGATCAGGCGCCCGTGAACGAAATGCGGCGACACGCGACCAGGACCGCGCTCGTGCAGATTGACCGATTCGAGTTCGATACCCGGCAATCCGCCGATGCCCGAGCCGATCGAGCACCCGGTGCGCAGCTTCAGTTCCTCGTCCATATCGACAAGGCCTGCGTCTTCCAGCGCTTGCCCGGCGGCATCGATGCCATAGATGATGAATGGATCGACCTGCCGCTGGACCTTGTGGTCGACCCGCTTGTCGGGGTCGAAGCCGTATTCGTGATCCTTGCCCTTCACTTCGCAGGCGATGGTGCATTTCTGCCCCTCGGTATCGAAGCGCGTGATCGGCCCTGCGCCGCTCCTACCCGCAATGAGGTTCTTCCACGAGGTTTCAACGTCGCCGCCCAGCGGGGTGACAAGGCCAAGACCGGTTACGACAACGCGGCGCATGCAATTCTCCGTCAAAATGGAACAGGCCCGGCCCGCTTCCGGGTCGAGCCTGTTGGATCCCGCCTACTCAGGCGAGCACGGCGGGACGGCAATCAGCCCTTGTGCTCTTCGATATACTTGGTGGCATCACCGACCGTTGCGATCTTCTCAGCCGCGTCGTCCGGGATTTCCACACCGAATTCTTCTTCAAACGCCATCACCAGCTCGACGATATCGAGGCTGTCAGCACCCAGATCATCGATGAAGCTGGCTTCCTGAGTGACCTTGTCGGCCTCTACGCCGAGATGCTCGACGACAATTTTTTGCACGCGGTCAGCAGTATCGCTCATATTTTCCCTCTTGAAACTGGGGTTGGAACTTTCCCTTTCGCCCTAATGAACGGCGCGCGGGCTGGCAAGGGGCAGACAGTGTTTAGCGCCGCACGGAAAATAGGCACGGACTGCAGCAATTCAATCGCTTAGCGCAATTCAGTGATCGCAATCTTCGCAAAGAATGCGCGTCTGACCTGCGGATCGCCGAGATAATCCTGCGAATCGAGCGAAAGGCACCGTGGCTTGCCGGATCGCGATTTGAGCCGGATCGTCGCCACCGCCGAGCCGCGCGGCTCGATCACCAGCAGCGTTTTCAGCATGTCGATCGGATAGCTTATTTCCGCTCTCTGCGGCACATCGCGCCGATAGTCCCAGCCATTCAGCAAGGTCAGCATTTGCCGGTTCTTGTTGATTTGCCGCTCGATGACCGGATTGGTGACGAAGTTCATCGCGGCATAGGCACCGCCCAGCCTTTGCCAGCCCGGACCGGTGCGGATGAAATAAATCGTCCCATCTATCAGAAACGCCGAATACACCGCAGCGCTGCGGATCAAACCCGGCGATCGCAAAAGCCAGTCGGTCCTTGGAATCTTGCTTTCGATCTTCAATTCCCCCGGAGATTGAGGGAATCTTGCACAATCCGGCCACCGGCGACTATGCCATGGATTGGCTATTTCGCGGCGTTAGCTCTGATCCGGCTTGGGTGGTTCGATGGTGCGAACATGCACGTCGCGCAGCTGCTTCATCGACACTTCCGACGGCGCGCCCATCATCAGGTCCTGCGCTTTCTGGTTGAGCGGGAAGGCAATCACTTCGCGAATGTTCGGCTCGTTCGCCAAGAGCATGACGATCCGGTCGATCCCGGGGGCAGAGCCGCCATGCGGCGGTGCACCCAGCTTGAAAGCTTCGATCATGCCGGAAAATTCCGCATCGACCGTTTCCTTGCTGTACCCGGCGATCTCGAAAGCCTTGTACATGATATCCGGCCGGTGATTCCGGATCGCGCCTGACGAGAGCTCGTAACCGTTGCAAACGATGTCGTATTGCCAAGCAAGAATATCGAGCGGGTCCTGCGTTTCCAACGCATCCATCTCGCCTTGCGGCATCGAGAACGGATTGTGGCTGAAATCGACCTTTTTCTGGTCCTCGTCATATTCGAACATCGGGAAGTCGACGATCCAGCAGAACTTGAAACAGCCCTGTTCGATCAGCTCGAGAAGCTCGCCGACACGGGTACGCGCGGCACCGGCCAGCTTGGCCGCGTCCTTTTCCTTGCCGGCGGCGAAGAACAGGCCATCGTTTTCGCCCAAGCCCAGCTCGGCATAGAGCTTTTCCATGCCCTCGGTGCCGTGGTTCTTGGCGATCGGACCGCCGAATTCGCCGCCCTTGCGGGTCACATAACCAAGTCCGGCAAAGCCTTCCTTGCGCGCCCAGTCGTTCATCTCGTCGAAGAACTTGCGGCTCTTCTCGTGAGTGTTGGGGGCAGGAATTACCCGGACACGCCCGCCGCCGCCCACGATCTTCTCGAACAGGCCAAAGCCCGATTTCTCGAAGTGACTGGTGACGTCGGAAATAATCAGCGGATTGCGCAGATCGGGCTTGTCGGTGCCGTATTTGAGCATCGTTTCGGCATAAGGAATCCGCGGGAATTCGCCTGCCGGGGTTACGGTTTTTCCGCCCGAAAATTCTTCGAACACGCCCGCGAGCACAGGCTCGATCGCCTGGAACACGTCTTCCTGCGTGACAAAGCTCATTTCAAAATCGAGCTGGTAGAATTCCGGACTGCGGTCAGCGCGCAGGTCTTCGTCGCGGAAGCATGGGGCGATCTGGAAATAGCGGTCGAACCCGGCAACCATCAGCAACTGCTTGAACATCTGCGGAGCCTGCGGGAGCGCGTAGAACCGGCCCGGATGCAGGCGGCTCGGCACGAGGTAGTCGCGTGCGCCCTCCGGGCTGGAAGCGCCCAGGATCGGGGTCTGGAATTCGCTGAACCCTTGCGCGATCATCCGCTGGCGCAGCGAGGTGATCACTTTGTTGCGCAGCATGATGTTGTTGTGCACCCGCTCGCGGCGCAGATCGACGAAGCGGTACTTGAGGCGGATATCTTCGGGATAATCCTCCGCCGAATTGACGATCAGCGGCAGTTCTTCGGCACGGCTCTGAATTTCGATGGCGCGGGCAAAAACTTCGATCTCTCCAGTGGGCAGGCCCGGGTTCACCGCCGCCGCATCGCGTGCCTTCACCTCACCGTCGATGGTGACAACCGACTCAAGCTTGAGCTTTTCCAGCACAGGCAAAGCGGCACTGTCACTGTCGGCCACCACCTGAGTGATGCCGTAATGATCGCGCAGATCGACAAACAGCACGCCGCCGTGGTCGCGTTTGTTGTGCACCCATCCCGACAGGCGGACGGTTTCGCCAACATCGTTCTTGGTCAGCGCTGCGCAGTTGTGGGTACGATAGGCGTGCATCTAAAATCTTTCCATTTTCGGAGCTATGGCGCTAAGGGCGCGCCACCGGTGAAAACCACTGGGGCGCGTCGCGCACATCGCGCGCGCTAACAGGGGATGCGCGTGCCTTTGTCAAGGCACCGCACAACACCGTGGCAATAGCCGAGGGCGGCACTCCGCCCAAGAGATAAGAAAAGAACGATGAAAATACACGATTTGATCACCAAGACCGCCGAGCTCGAAGAGCTTTGCACCCGCCTCGCCCAATCGGAATTCGTCTGCGTGGACACCGAGTTCATGCGCGAGAACACCTATTGGCCGGAGCTGTGCCTGATCCAGATTGGCAATGAGGAAGAGGCCGCAGCGGTCGATCCGCTGGCAGACGGCATCGACCTGAGCTCGCTGTGGGACTTGCTGACCGACAATGAAGAAGTGCTCAAGATATTCCACGCCGGCGGGCAGGACGTGGAGATCGTCTTTAATTTCACCGGCAAAACACCGCATCCGATCTTCGACACGCAGATCGCAATGATGGCGATCAGCCAGTCCGAACAAATCGGTTATGCCAATCTGGTCGAAAGCTGGCTCGGCATTCCGGTCGACAAGGGCGCCCGGTTTACCGACTGGAGCCGCCGCCCGCTGACCGACCGGCAAATCGAATATGCCATCGGCGATGTAACCCACCTCGCCGAAATATTTCCCAAGATGCTGAAAAAGCTGATCAAGACCGGGCGCGGGGCGTGGCTCGATGCGGAAATGGAAAAGCTGGCCGACCCGGACAACTACCGTGCCGACCCGGATAATGCGTGGAAACGCATCCGGCAGGCCGGGCGCAATCCGCAGGTACTCGGACGGCTCAAAGCGCTTGCCGCGTGGCGAGAAAGCGAAGCGCAGCACAAGGATATCCCGCGCGGGCGGATCATGCGCGATGAAACCCTTGCCGATATCGCCAGCCATCCGCCGAAGAAGCAGGCGGACTTGAGCAAGGTGCGAGGGCTTTCCGGGGCGTGGAAGGAAAACGACATCGGCAAGCGGCTGATGAAAGTGCTCGAAAAGGCCGAACCGCTGGATAAATCGGAAATGCCGGCCAAGATGAAACGCGGCGCTCCGCTCGGCAAGGAAGGGGCACTCGTTGCCGATCTGCTCAAACTGCTGCTCAAGATCCGCGCACGCGAAATCGATGTGGCGAGCAGGTTGCTGACCAAGGCGGACGAGATGGAAGCGCTCGCTGCCGGGATACGCGATCTGAAGATACTGGAGGGTTGGCGCTATGACGTCTTCGGGCGTGATGCGCTGGAGCTGGTCGAGGGCAAGCTTGCCTTTGCCGTCAAGAGCGGCAAGCTGCATATGACACATATCGACGATATGGCCGACGACCTTGCGCAGGCACAGGAAGACGCCCGCGATATCGCACAGGAAGAAGCACACGCCGCCGAATGAGCACGTACCTCCCCACCATCAAGCAGTTGCAATACCTTGTTGCACTGCATGAGCATGGGCATTTCGGGCGTGCAGCAGAGGCCAGCTTCGTCTCGCAATCGACGCTTTCATCCGGCATCCGGGAGTTGGAGACGCTGCTCGGTGTCACGCTGGTCGAACGCAGTCGGCGGGTCGTCCGGTTCACTCCGTTGGGCGAGCAAGTCGTCGCCAAGGCGCACCGATTGCTGCGAGAGGCGGAAGAGCTGAGCGAACTCGTGCAAGCGAGCGGCAAGCCGCTGTCCGGCGATTTGCGGATGAGCGTCATCCCGACCATCGCACCGTTCATGCTGCCGCGGATGTTGCCGCGCCTGCGCACAGAACGGCCCAATCTGAAGCTGATGCTGCGCGAGGAAACCAGCCATGATGCTGTCGAGTCGCTGCATCACGGTCGGGTGGATTGTGTGTTGCTGGCCCTGCCCTTCTCTACCGGTGAAGTGGAAGTCGAACACATCGCGGACGATCAGCTGTTCGTGGCCTTCCCCAAGAACGACCCGCGCGATCCGCCCGACGCCATCCCGCCGCAGATGATCGATGAAGGGCGGTTGTTGCTGCTTGAAGACGGGCATTGCCTGCGCGAACACTCGCTGGCGGCGTGCAACCGGCCCGAACTTCGCGCCAGTGTAACAATGATCGGCACAAGCCTCCACACGCTGGTCCAGATGGTCGACAATGGCCTGGGCCTGACCATGCTGCCGCAGATGGCGCTCGATGCCGGGATACTCAACGGAACAAGCGTGGTGGCGCGCCCGCTCAAATCCGCCAATGCGAAACGTGAAATTGCTCTGATCTGGCGGAAAAACTCTCCGCGCGGAGAAGAATTCAGGCTGCTCGCAGAGGAATTGCGCGCCGGTTGATTTTACAAATTTCGCCGTATTCACCTTTTCTTGGTAAATTTTCGACTAAGTATGGTTGCGTCCGATAACAGAAGGGTCGCAAGCCAATGCGTTCGTACAATCGTTTTGATACCGATCAGGAAATCGAATGTCGCGTCGACAAGACGAAGCACTTCGTTCGTCTGTACAATCTTTCATGCGGTGGCTGCATGATCGAGTCCGACAGTGACAAGATCGAAAACGGCGCTGAGATAAAGATTCGCCTCGGCCCGAAAACAATTATTCCCGGACGCGTGGTATGGCGAGCCGACAAGAACGCAGGCGTCAAGTTCGAGACACCGCTGCACCAGAAAGTGGTTCAGCATTACGGCTATACGCCTAGCGAAGAGTTCGACCGGCACGATCCGCGTGATCGCTTCGGGCTTCCTCTCAGCGTCTGACTTTGCCGGAACGCTTCAGTCCATGTGCTTGAGGCCGACCCTGAGATAGTCCCAGCCGGTAATCACCGTCAGTACCGCTGCACCCCACAAGCTCACCAGTCCGACCAGGTGAATCCACTGGTCCATGATATGCATGTTCGCTTCAGCCAGCGACTGCGGCGGCGGACCGTGAACGGCCCCGCCGAAAATCAACGCGCCCAAAGCAAGAATTTGCAGCGTGGTCTTCCATTTGGCGAGTTTCGTCACCGGGACAGACACTTGCAAACCGGCGAGGAATTCTCGCAGGCCCGAGACAGCAATCTCGCGCATCAGAATGATCAGCCCGGCGATCACATGCAGGTCCCCGACGTAGGGCCCGCGCAAATACCCCTGTGCCGTCAACACCAGAATGACCGCCGCAACCATGATCTTGTCAGCGATCGGATCGAGGAAGATTCCCAGTCTCGAAACCGCACCGCTGGACCGCGCCAGATAACCGTCAAAATAGTCAGTGATGCCCATCAGCGAATAGAGCACGAATGCCAACGCATACCCCAGGTTCCATTCGGGCCACCACAACAGGGCAGCAAGCAGCGGAACCGCTACGATGCGCGACAGGGTCAGGATATTCGGCAGCGTCAGCATAGACCGCCCCCTAGCCGAACCATGCGGCGGGAAAAAGCATCCTGTTGCCCTTGTCCCAAGTCCATATTGCGCTAGACCGACCGCATCGGGACGCAGGATGCAGGCGGGGCTTAATGACAACATCGACGCATCTGCTGCGCCGCAGGCGGTTTCTCCCGCTGTTCATCACTCAGCTTTTCAACGCTTTCAACGACAATCTTTACAAGACCACGATGGTGCTTTTCGTGGTCTATGCGGTCTATAATGACGAGAGCACCGAAGCCGCCTTCAGCGGTCTGGCATCGGGCCTTTTCATCCTGCCGTTCTTCCTGCTTTCCGCGCTCGCCGGGCAACTGGCGGACATGCGCGACAAGGCGAAAATCATCCGGACGGTAAAGGCGTGTGAAATCGGGCTGATGATCATCGGAGCCTGCGGTCTTTACCTCGCCTACAAGGGCATCGCAGTGCATACCGTGGCAATCCCGCTGCTGCTGCTGGCACTATTCCTGACCGGCGTTCAGTCGACTTTCCTCGGGCCGATAAAATACGCGATTTTGCCGCAGCACCTGAAGAAAGAAGAAGTGCTGGCCGGTACCGGGCTGGTCGAGGCTGGCACCTATATCGCGATTCTCGCCGGGACGATCCTCGCCGGGCCGATCGCTGTAGAATACACAGGCTGGGCTGCCATCGGGATCGTTGTGACCGCCTGCATCGGTTATCTTGTCAGCCGGCAAGTGCCTTCCGCACCGCCCATGGGTGAAGTCGAGAAACTCGATTGGCACATCCTGCGTGCATCGATCAAACTCGTTCGCGACACGATGCACAATGCGGAAGTTTATTACGCCATCCTCGCGATCAGCTTTTTCTGGACCATCGGCGCGGTGCTGTTCATCCAGTTTCCCCCGCTCGCAAAGAACACCATCATGGCGAGCCCGGAGGTCGCGAGCCTGTTCCTCGTCGTGTTCTCGGTCGGCGTCGCCATCGGATCGATTGCCATCAATGCCCTGCTCAAAGGAAAAGTCTCCGCCCGCTATTCCCCGATTTCGGTCATCTTCATGGGGCTGTTCGTGGTCGCGTTCTACGTCGTCTGCAAATTGTGGCAGGCCGACCAGCCGACAGAGTTGCTCAGCGTGAGCGAGTTTATCGCGTGGCCGATGGCGGCAGCGCTCTTGCTCTGCCTGCTGGGGATATCTGTGGCCGGCGGGATGTTTGTTGTCCCGCTCTACGCTTTCCTCACGACGCGCGTTGCGCCGGACAAGGCCTCGCGGACAATCGCTGCAAACAATATCGTCAATTCGGGGGCGATGGTCGGCGGATCACTGGTCGCCATGGCGATGAGCGCCGCGGGCGTGCCGATAGCCGAGCAGGTGCTGCTGTGCGCCGCAATGTGCCTGATTTCCGCTTGGCTTGGCCGCCGGCTCTATCGGGCGGAGCTTGACGCGGCGGCCGTCACATCCGCTGCGTGATCAGGCGATAAAGATCGATACCGCGACAAAACAGCCGATGTAGGCAGTCAGGAAGCCGGTCCAGTCCTCTTTCGTGATCCGCAGCCACGGACGGGCAGCTTGGGCTGCTTCTCCCTTGCGGACGTGCGGCGGAAGACTGGCCAGAAACGAATGTCTGGCGGAATCATCGGTGAGGACAAGTGATCTACGCATGGGCAGGTGTTAACCCGCCGCTAACCATCACGCACCTGCGGCTTTTCCAGCGTCTAGGCTTGGGACATTAAGCCTGTTTGTTCATGCCAGTGCGTTGCGAGCGATCAATCCTCCGCCATCGCCAGGATGTGATCCCATTCCGTCTCGTGCACTTTGCTGACTGACAGGCGCATAAGCTTGACCAGTTCCATATTCTGCAGTGACGGATCCGCCTTGATCTGTTTCAGCGTTACGGGATTGGCGAGCTTTTGCTTTGGTTTCACTTTCACTGCCGCCCACTTGCCTTCGGGGTCGGTCGGATCCGCTATCCCTGCAACGCTAATTTCGCAAATCCCGACAATCTCCAGCCCTTTGTTCGAGTGATAGAAGAACGCCAGGTCGCCGACTTCCATCGCGGCCAGATTGTTCTTGGCCTGGTGGTTGCGCACGCCGCTCCAGACGCCCTCGCCTTCCTCGACAAGGTCGTCCCAGCTGTATTCGTAAGGCTCCGATTTCATCAGCCAATAATGCGCCATCGCCGCAATTTCTCCGCGTAGCCGTGTCAGCACCAGCGGCGTAGCGAGGCCCGAGGAGCATGGCCACCCCTTCTGCAGAGCGAGATTAACCTGTTCTTAGTTGTGTTTTGCCAAACGGAAGCGGGAGACTTCTACGGGGGAAACAGGTCCGTTTGGCGGCCGACTGGCAAATGTCGAAATCCAATGAACGTCTGAGCCATGTACGGCGCCGCGTCGAACGCGATATCGTTGCATTCGGCATCGCTATAGCCGCGATCCTGATGTTCATCGGCACGGGCGGCTCGGTCCTGCCGCAAATCATGCGCAGCTGGCTATATAACGAACGCGGACCCGATTACCTGCTGGTCAACGCATTGCTGCTCAATATCGCCCTGATCGTGTTCGGCATGCGGCGCTATCGCGAATTGCTCGCCGAAATCGAACAGCGTCGCCAATCCGAAGAGACGGCAAAGCAACTTGCTGAGATCGATCCGCTGACAGGCTGCCTCAACCGCCGCAGCATCGCTCCTGCAACAGAAGCGCTGATCGAGGCGCACAAGGATGGTCACGGCGCAGTCGCCTTCCTGATGATCGACCTGGACAACTTCAAACAGGTCAACGATCTTAACGGACACAAGGTCGGCGATCTGCTGTTGCAGGTCACAGCCGAGCGGATGCGCTCCATATTACCCGATGGCAGTTTGCTTTCGCGCCTAGGTGGTGACGAATTTGCCTGCGTGCTGCCATTCGACGATCGCTCACCCGACGCAATCGATCGGATCGCGGACAAGCTGATCAGCACGATTTCCCAAAGGCATGACATAGACGGCCTGCCGGTTGAAACGACGATATCGGTCGGCATCGCGACAACCGCCACCTTCAAGGGACAGAATGACTGCGGTCGGACATTGAGCGAAAGCCTGCTGCACCGGGCGGATATCGCGATGTATCACGCCAAGAAGCAAGGCAAGAACCGGCACTACTGGTTTGAAACCTCGATGGAAACTGAACTGCGTTTTCGCAACGAGATGGAAGCCGAACTGCGCAAGGGCATCCTGAATGGCGAATTTGTGCCCTATTACGAACAGCAGATCGACATCGAATCCGGTGAGATTGTCGGCTTCGAGATGCTGGCCCGGTGGCATTCCCCTGAACTCGGTGTGGTCGATCCGAACACCTTCATCCCCGTCGCAGAGGAAATCGGGCTGATCGGGCACCTGTCCGAACAATTGATCGACAAGGCGCTCGAAGACGCGAAGGAATGGCCGCAGCATCTTACGCTCTCAGTGAACATTTCGCCCGTCCAGATGCGCGATCCGTGGTTTGCCCAGAAATTGCTCAAACAACTGATTGAACATAACTTTCCGCCGGAGCGGCTGGAAATCGAAATCACAGAAAGCTGCCTGCACGAAAATATGAGCCATGTCCGCTCGATGATCGCCAGCCTGAAAAACCAGGGCGTGCGTATCAGCCTGGACGATTTCGGCACCGGATACTCAAGCCTCGCGCAATTGCGCTCGCTTCCCTTCGACCGGCTCAAGATCGACCGCAGCTTTGTGGGCGAACTCAATGCCGAGGATGCCAATGAGAAGCTGATCAATGCGATCATCGCGCTGGGTGACGGGCTTAACCTGCCGATCACTGCAGAGGGCATCGAAGACAACAAGATCCTTCAGGCGCTGCGCGGCAAGGGCAAACTAAAGGGCCAGGGCTACCTTTACGGGCGCCCGGAACAGGCAGACGCTGTGCGCGCGCGGTTGCTACAGCTCGGTTTGCTCAGTCAGAGTGGCGGCGTGCGGGATATGGCTGGCGAAGGTGGCGACTCTGCCGAGGACGAGGCCGCAGAAGCAGCCGATCAACAGCGACAGGCATAAGCCGGTACTAGACGCGCGACTGTGCAATCCATAGATGCGCAGCCTATGCGCGTTCCCTTCATCAAGATGCACGGTCTCGGCAATGATTTCGTCGTGCTCGACGCGCGTGAAACTGCGCTCCCTGCAATGACTGCCGGCAAGGCAAAGGCGCTGGCTGATCGACACACCGGAATCGGCTGCGACCAGTTGATATTGCTGGAGCCGGTGAGCGATCAATCAGACGCCGATTTCCGCATGCGAATCTTCAATCACGATGGCGGCGAAGTCGAAGCGTGCGGCAATGCTGCCCGCGCCGTTGCACTGTATCATGGCAAGCCCGCCAAACTCGCGACAGCAGGCGGCATCATCGCTCTGAGCCCGGCCGATGGTGGTGCGCGCGTGGATATGGGTCAGCCGCGCTTCGAATGGGACGCAATCCCGCTCGAATACGCCATGGATACCAGCCGGATACCGGTCGGGTGGGAGCAGCTTCAAGCGCCTGACGCGGTCAATGTCGGCAATCCGCATGTCATCTTTTTCGTGGACGATGCCGGTGCAGTCGAATTGGAGCGACTTGGACCGCTGATTGAGCTGGATCCGCTCTTTCCGGAGCGCGTCAACGTGAATGTCGCAAAAGTAACGGACAGAGCGATCGATTTGCGGGTTTGGGAACGTGGCGCGGGTTTGACTCAGGCTTGCGGCACCGGGGCCTGCGCGACAGCTGTGGCTGCTATCCGCCGCAAACTGGTTGCTTCACCGGTGGAAGTGCGCTTGCCCGGGGGGGCGCTGACCATCGAGTGGCAGCCCGGCGGATCAATCACCATGACCGGGCCGGCACAGGAAAGCTTCCGTGGTTCGTTCGAATGGGACGATTTTGGATGAACGCGCCGACCAGCAATCCGCAAGTCATCTCGCTCGGCTGCCGGCTTAACATCTCCGAAAGCGAACGCATCCGCGACATGCTGGCGGGCGAAGAAGGCGTTGTGGTGGTGAACAGCTGCGCAGTCACCAGCGAAGCTGTCCGACAGACGCGCCAGGCGATCCGCCGCGCGCGCCGCGCCAACCCCGATGCGCGCTTGCTGGTAACCGGCTGTGCCGCCGATATCGAACGCGAGCAACTAGCCGCCATGCCGGAAGTTGACGGGCTGGTTGCCAACACCGCCAAGCTCGATCCGCGCGCGTGGAACGTGCCGGAAAGCGCCCCGCCCCGACCGGCCTCGCGCACCCGAGCATTCGTGACAGTGCAGAACGGCTGCGACCACAGCTGCACCTTCTGCGTCATCCCGCAGGGTCGCGGCCCCAGCCGATCATTGAGCCTCGCTGAAGTCCTTCGCGAGGTGGAGCGGCATATTGATCAGGGCGCACCGGAAATTGTGCTGACCGGGGTCGATGTAACCAGCTGGGGCCATGACCTGCCGGACTGCCCCGCCCTCGGCACGATGGTGCAGGCGGTGCTGAAGGCATTTCCGGAACTGCCGCGCCTGCGCATGTCCTCGCTCGACGGGATCGAGATCGACCCGCTGCTTGAAGAGCTTTTTGCGGCTGAACAGCGCCTGATGCCGCATTTGCATCTCTCGCTGCAACATGGTCACGATCTGATCCTCAAGCGCATGAAGCGCCGCCACAGCCGCGCCGATGCGGTCGCGCTGGTCGAGCGGCTTAAGGCCCGCAGGCCCGACATTGCGATCGGGGCGGACCTTATTGCCGGTTTCCCGACTGAAGACGCGGCGATGCATGCAGCCAATCGCTCGATCATCGCTGAACTCGGCATCGTCCACGGCCATATTTTTCCCTATTCTCCGCGCCCGGGCACCCCGGCCGCGCGCATGCCGCAAGTCGACCGCCCAGTTGTTAAGCAGCGCGCCGCCGAGCTGCGCGCCGATGTGGCGGCAGTTCGATCAAGCTGGCTCGACGAACTGCGCGGCCAATCGATGGACGTCCTCGCCGAACGCGACGGCACCGGCTATGCCCCGAACTTCGCCCGCACCGCCTTGCCCGTAGGCACCCCGGCGGGCAGCATCGTCACCATCACGCCGCAGACTGTCGAGGAAGGCCTCCTGAAATGAGCGAGAACAGCTGGAAGGACCGCCTGTTTGGCGGCTTCCGCAAGACTTCCGAGCGGCTGTCCGAAAACCTGACCGGGGTGGTCGGAACGGCTAAGCTCGATGACAGCACGCTCGATACGGTCGAGGATGCTTTGATCATGTCCGACCTCGGACCGTCCGCCGCCGCGCGCATCCGGGCAAAATTGACGGAAAAACGCTTCGGGCTGAACATCACCGAGCGCGAACTGAAAGAAGCGGTGGCGGAAGAAATCGCCGAAATTCTGCGGCCGGTCGCCAAGCCGCTCGAGGTTACTGCCTTCCCGCGCCCACAAGTCATTCTGGTGATCGGAGTCAACGGCAGCGGCAAGACAACGACGATCGCCAAGCTGGCGCACTGGTTGCAGGAAGACGACTACGGGGTGATGCTGGCTGCGGGCGATACGTTCCGCGCCGCAGCGATCGGGCAACTCGCCACCTGGGCCGAACGGATCGATGTCCCCCTTATTCGCGGTCCCGAAGGCGGCGATCCGGCGAGCATCGTGTACGATGCGGTCAAAGCAGCGACCGATCAGGGGATCGACGCGCTGGTGGTCGACACCGCTGGCCGCCTGCAGAACAAGCGCGAACTGATGGACGAGCTGGCGAAGATCCGCAAAGTCCTCGGCCGGCTCAATCCCGAAGCGCCGCACGATGTGGTGCTGGTGCTCGATGCGACCAACGGCCAGAACGCTCTTGCGCAAATCGATGTGTTCAAGGAAGTCGCCGGGGTCACCGGGCTGATCATGACCAAGCTGGACGGCACTGCGCGCGGCGGGATACTGGTCGCGGCGGCGGAGCAATACGGGCTACCGATCCACGCCATCGGAGTGGGCGAAAAGATAGACGACTTGCGGCCGTTCGATCCGGATCTGGTGGCACGCGTTATTGCAGGGGTTGCCTAGGGTCATCTGACCTCGTCATTGCGAGGAGCCGACAGGCGACGCGGCAATCCATGGTGCCGTGCCCGCCGAACCTTCAGTTCCATGGATTGCCGCGCGGCTACGCCGCTCGCAATGACGAGAATGTGAGAATGAGCGAGACAAACGAGATGCATAAGAAGCAGAGCTCCGGCTGGCTCAACGTTGTAGTCGACTACGGCCCTCTGCTCGTATTCCTCGGAACCTACAAATATTTCTCGCCCGAGGAATCGGAACCGATCGCTGAGATTGCGGCGGTAATTCGGGGAACATTTGCCTTTATCATCGCAGCAATCATCGCGCTGGTCGTCTCGAAATGGCGGCTTGGCAAAGTCTCGCCCATGCTGTGGTTCTCTACCGCCCTCATCGTAGGCTTCGGCAGCCTGACAATCTTCCTGGGCGATCCGGTATTCGTACAGCTCAAGCCGACAATCATCTACCTGATGTTCGGCTTCGTCCTGCTCGGTGCCTATTACTGGAAGGGAAAGCCGCTATTGCGAATCCTGCTCGAAGCGGCATTCGAAGGGTTGACCGACGAAGGCTGGGCCAAGCTGTCGCGCAATTGGGGCTTTTTCTTTCTGCTCCTCGCCGCGCTGAACGAAGCGCTGCGGATGAACCTCAGCTTCGAATCCTGGCTATGGGCCAAGCTGTGGGTGTTTATGCCGCTGTCCTTCCTCTTCACCTTCACTCAGATCCCGATGCTGCTGAAGCACGGGCTGGCGGTCGAGGAGAAGGACGATGTTCTGAAGGAAGAGCCGCCGACTGGCAGCTAAGTCAGATCCGCACCTGGCTGCCCAGTTCCACCACGCGGTTGGTCGGCAGGCGGAAGAATTCCATCGCGGTCGCGCTGTTGCGCAGCATCCAGGCGAAGATCTTCTCGCGCCAGATCGGCATACCGGGCTTGTCGCTCGGCAGAAGCGTCTGGCGGCTGAGGAAGAAACTGGTCTGCATCATGTCGAAATCGCCGCCGCATTGCTGCATAGTCTTCAGACCCAGCGGCACATCGGTTTCCTGCATGAAGCCGTAGTGCAGAATCGCGCGATAGAACCCGTCCCCAAGGTCATGAAATTCGCAGCGCTCGGCCTCGTCCACATAGGGCACATCTCCGATTTGCACGGTCAGAATGACCACCCGCTCGTGCAACACCTTGTTGTGCTTGATATTGTGTAGCAGCGCGGATGGCACGCCGCCGGTGCTCGAGGCCATGAAGATCGCGGTACCGGGAACGCGCGTCGCGCTGTTCTTGGCCGATTTGGCGAACACCTCTATCGGCAGCGCCACTTCGGTCATCCGCTCTCGCATCAATTTGCGTCCGCGAGCCCAGGTGGTGAGCAAGGTGAAGATCACCGCCCCAACGACCAGAGGGAACCAGCCGCCTGCCGGGACCTTCATCAGGTTGGCCGCGAAGTAAGCACCGTCAACGATCAGGAACAGGATCACGACCGGTGCAGCATACCACCATTTCCATTTCCACACGCCGACCAGCAGGACCGCCATCAGGAGCGTGTCGATGGTCACCGCTCCGGTCACAGCGATGCCGTATGCGCTGGCAAGGTTGGACGAGTTCTGGAAGGTCAGGACGAGGATGATCACCGCCACCATCAGCGCCCAGTTGACGATCGGGATATAGATCTGACCGCCCTCGGTTTCGCTGGTGTGGCGGATCGAAAGGCGCGGGATATAGCCCATCTGGATCGCCTGGTGCGTGATCGAGAATGCGCCTGAGATCACCGCTTGGCTGGCGATAAAGGTTGCGAAGGTGGCAAGGATGACCAGCGGCAGGCGCCACTGCTCCTGCGCAAGGAAGAAGAACGGGCTCTTGATTGCCTCTGCCGCTTCAGCGGCGGGCAGGCTCACGATCATCGCCCCTTGGCCAAAGTAGTTGAGCAGCAGGCACGGCATGACAAAGCCGAACCAGCTCAGTTTCATTGGCCCGCGGCCGAAATGGCCCATGTCGGAATAGAGCGCTTCCGAACCGGTCACCGCCAGCACGACCGAGCCGAGGGCGAGGAAAGCGAACCATTTGTCGATGATGAAGAACTGGATCGCGTACCAGGGGTTCAGCGCCCAGAGGATCTCCGGGTGCTGGAATATCTGGAACGCGCCCAGCGTCGCAATCACCGTAAAATAGACAATCATCACCGGGGCAAACAATGCGCCGACTTTGGCCGTGCCGCGTTTTTGCAGCACGAACAGCAAAACCAGCAAAGCCAGCGCGATAGGGATAACGAACCGGTCGAGACGGTGGTCGACCACGGTCAGGCCCTCTACCGAAGATAGCACTGAGATTGCCGGAGTTATCATGCTATCGCCATAAAATAGCGACGTCGCAAACACACCCAACAGGATAGCAACCCACGTGTAGCGCGGATTGGTCAGCTTGCTTGAAATAAGCGCGACCAATGCGAGTGAACCACCCTGCCCCTTGTTGTCTGCGCGCATCAGGATGGTGACATACTGGATGGCGACGACCAGCGTCATCGACCAGAAGATCAGGCTGACGACCCCCAGAACATGGTTGTAATCGATCGGCAGCGGGTTCGGACCGATAAACGTCTCGCGGAAGGCATAGAGCGGGCTGGTGCCGATATCACCGAAAACGACGCCGATCGCACCGACTGCCAGCGCGGCTTTGGACGACCCGTGACCATGCCCGGTTGATTCTGTCTGGGAAGACGCGTCGCTCATATGGCCCCGCTAACCCCGTTCTGTTGTCCCAACGCAGCCAATTGTGCAGCGTGAGTGGTGTCATTCGAAAGGTGGCGGCGCGTAGCACCATCGCTTTTGCACCGCAACAACGGGTTTGCCGCCGTCACATTCCGCCCTGCGCGATGAGATTGTCCAACCGCTCAAGCTGTGCGGCGAGATTATCTCGCCATGGCGCGTCTTCCGGCGCGTTCTCCACCAAATCGGCCCAGATTGCGCGGGTCTGCATCGGCTGCCCGGCCTGCAGCAACCCGACGCCATAGAAATACGTCGCGGCCGGATTGCCCGGCTCTGCCAGTTCTGCACGGCTGTATGCGAACAGCGCGGCCGGCGTCAGATTGCCGTCGGCGTGTTCGAGCAAGGCATTGCCCAAAGCGACCCATGCTTCGGCATCCTGCGGATTTTCCACCACAGCACCGCGCAGTAGCGCAGCCGCATCGACGAATTCACCGCGCCTCGCATAGCCATCGGACATCACGATGTACTGGGCCGGTAGCTGGTCCACCCCAAAAAATTCGCGCCGCGCTTCGATAAAGGCGAAATTGCTTTCGTTGATCTCGGCGACCTGCGATTTGGGTGATGCCGCCATTTGGGGGGAGCCTTGCAGGGCATAGCCCGCCAGCCCGAACATTAGCGCAGCGCCGAACAATGCCCAACCCGCACGCGGCAGCCGCAGGAGGAACGCCGCCACCAGAAAGACGATCAGGGCCAGCGCGAGAATTGGAATCCAGGTCATGCAGCGTCCCCTTCCTTGCGCCCGATCCGCCGCCACAGCAGAATGCCTGCGACGAGAATCAGCAGGAACGGAATGGCGAACAGCGGCCACGTCGTCTCGCTAACGGTCGGGGCGTAGCTGACGTAATCGCCATAGCGGGCGACCAGCCACGCACGGATCGCCTCGGGCTCCTCACCAGCTGCAATGCGGGTGCGAACCTGGTGGCGCATGTCACCAGCCATCGGCGCGTCACTGTCGGCAATCGACTGGCTCTGGCACTTGAGACAGCGCAAGGTTTCCATAAGCGCCTGTGCTTCGGCTTCGGCAGCGGGGTTTTCGAGCTGCTGATACGCGTAAGGCGCGGGAGGCAGGCGGTACTGCGCCAAGGCGGGCACGGCCATCCCGGCGGCGAGCAGCGTGGCGAGCAACGTGGCAAGCAACAGGCGGATCATTGCCCGGCCTCCTGCAGCTTTTCCAGCAGGAGCGGCACATCGCCCGCGCGGACGTCACCGATATGCTGGTAAGTGATCTTGCCCGTGCCATCGATCACGAAGGTTTCCGGCACACCGGAAGAGCCGATGGCGAGCTGCACTTCAGACAGATCATCCGCCCCGATGCGCGAATAGGGATTGCCGTAATTCGCCAGAAAGCGTGCCACATCCTCAGGCCGGTCACGAATGGCAACGCCGACGATCTCCGCCCCGCTCGCCTTCAGCCGCTCGAGGTGCGGTGCCTCCGAAATGCACGGAATGCACCAGCTGGCCCAGATATTGAGCAGTTTCGGCTTGCCATCGGTGAAATCGGCGGTCGCCGCGCCAGGCAGCGAGGCATAGGCTGGCCGCAGGTCGAACTGCGGCAGGCTTTCGCCGATCATCGTGCTGCGGACGAATTCATCCTTGGGCTGAGTGAGCTGATAGGCGGCAAGACCGCAGAAAAGCGCGAACAGCCCGAGCGGGATCCACAGCCACAGCCGCTTCATGCCACAGCCTCCGCGTCGGCGGATTCTTCATCGACAAAATCTTCGCCCCGGCGGCGCTTGAGATCGGTCTTCACCCGCCCGATCAGCGCCAGCAGGCCGCCAAGGGCGACCAGCATTCCGCCATGCCAGATGAATGTCACGAACGGCTTCCACCAGAGGCGCAGCTGCCAGCGACCCTGGCTGGCTTCGTTGCCGACGACGGCATAAAGCTGCCCGTTCCACCGGGTCGCCAGTTCGCTTTCCGTGGTTTCCTGGACCGGTGCCCAGAAATTGCGCGCCTGCGGGCTCATTTCTGTCGGTTCACCGCCATCATAGGATGCCTGGAGCCGCCCTTCGATAGCCGTCCAGTTGGGCCCCGCAACCGGCGTCACGCTTTCCAGCTTGACCGTCCACGGACCGACCTGAGTGCTGTCGCCCACATTGACTGCGGCCAGTTTCTCTTCCGAAAACGCGCTTTCGCTCGCCATGCCGAACAGCGCGACGGCGATGCCGAAATGCGCGATTACCATACCCCATGTCGCAAGCGGCACGCGCAACAAATTGCGGCCGCGCAAGGGAAGGACGCTCGCAATCGCCAGCCCAACCGCGACTGCAAGACCGAGATCGGCCAGTAGCGAATAGGCCCCTAGGATCACGACCAGCGCCAGCGTCGCAAGCATGATGACCGCAATGATCACCATCGGCAGCTTGATCCGCGCAAGGCTGTCCTGCCGCCAGCGCAGCAATGGACCGACCGCCATCACCAGCAGCATCGGAATGGTAAAGATCGCACCAACCGGATTGAAATAGGGCGGACCGACAGAGACCCGGACATCAAACGCCTCCGTCAGCAGCGGGTAGAGCGTGCCCAGCAACACTATGCCGAGGATCGCGCTCAACATCACATTGTTGAACACCAGCGCGCCTTCGCGACTGCTGAATGAGAAGCGCGCGCCCTCTGAAATGCTGCCGGCGCGCAAACCGAACACCGCCAGCGCACCGCCGATATAGATTGCGAGCAGGAAGAGGATGAATGTCCCGCGTTCCGGATCGACGGCGAAAGCATGGACACTGGTCAGAATGCCCGAGCGCACAAGGAAGGTGCCGAGCATCGACATGGAAAATGCCACCACCCCGAGCATGATCGTCCAGGTACGCAAGGCATCACGCGCCGCCAGAACGCTCACCGAATGGAGCAAGGCAGTCGCCGCGAGCCACGGCATCAGCGAAGCGTTCTCGACCGGGTCCCAGAACCACCAGCCACCCCAGCCCAGCTCGTAATAGGCCCAGTAGCTGCCGGCGGTGATACCCAGTGTCAGGAATATCCACGCGCCGAGTATCCATGGCCGCATCGCACGCGCGAAATCGGGCGTGACTTGCCGGGTGAGCAAAGCCCCCACGGCAAAACTGAACGCCACCGACAAGCCGACATAGCCAAAATAGAGGGTCGGAGGATGAAACGCCAAGCCAATGTCTTGCAACAGCGGGTTGAGCCCCTGCCCCTCGACAGCGGGCATCGGAAGCCGCTCGAACGGGTTCGAACTGAACAGGATAAAGGCATAAAAACCAATGGCCACGAAGGCCTGCGCCGCCAGTGTCGCACGCATCGTTACTTCCGGAATACGCCGTTCGATCAGCGCGATCAGGCCGCCCGCCAGCGCCATCACCGTGACCCACAGCAGCATCGAGCCTTCGTGGTTGCCCCAGGAACCCGCCAGCTTGAAAATCCACGGCTTGGCCGAATGCGAATTGGTCGCGACCAGCTTGACCGACAGGTCGGTTATGAGGAACAACCACACCAGCATGCCGAACGACACTGCGGCAAGCGCGCCTTGCGCAATCGCCGTCGGCCGGACCAGAGCGCCGAGCTCGTCGTGCCCCCGGACAGCGAACACGCCGCTCATCAGCTGCAGCACGGACAGTGCCGCTGCGAGCCATAGGGCAGCAAGGCCGACTTCAGCGATCATTGCGCCGCTTCCGCTTCCGCTTCGGCGACAACTTTGGCCCTTTGATGTTCGGTCATTTCTTCAAGCTCTCGCGGGACGTAATTCTCGTCATGCTTGGCGAGCAAATTGTCAGCGACAAACACCCCGTCCGGCCCGAGACGTCCCTCTGCCACCACGCCTGAGTCCTCGACGAACAGGTCCGGGAGTATGCCTGTGAACCGGACAGGCACTGTGTTATCGCCGTCCCCCACGACGAACGCGACTGTCACCCCGTCAGCCAGCGTTTGAAGCGATCCGGCCTGAACCATGCCGCCCAGTCGCACGGCCTGACCGACCGCGGGCGGTTCTTCGACCATCTGAGTGGGGACATAGAAATAGCTTGCCTGATTGCGCAGCGCATAGGCTGCGAGCAGACCCGCTGCGATCAGCGCTATGACCGCGATAACGATCAGCACAAGCCGTTGGTGTTTTGCCTTCATCGCAGGAATCTATTTCCGTTTCGCTTCGTCGCGCCGCTTTTCAGCACGGCGCATGTCGAACCACACCCAGACCACAAGCGCAATGATTGCGATCAGCCCGACAGCATAGGCCGCAATCACAAAGTCCCATTGATCCAGATTCTCACGCAATTTCATTCCCCAATGCCTTGCGCCGCAATCGGGCATCGGCCTGGATATCGGCCAGCAGCGCACGCATCCGCGCCAACACTATGCCGCCGAACAACAGCGAAAAACCCACCACGGCGATCAGGAGCGGCCACAGGAACACCGGATCGATCGCGCTCTTGCCCATGGTTATGCTGGGCGGCTGGTGGAGCGAATTCCACCACACGACCGAGCGGTTGATGATCGGAATATTGATCGCCCCGACCAGGCCGAAAATCGCCGGGATGCGGCTCGACCCGCCTTCGCGCGCAACTGCCTGAGCGAGCGCCATGTAGCCGAAATAGAGGAACAGCAGCACCAGCATCGATGTGAGTCTGCCATCCCACACCCACCAGGTGCCCCATGTCGGTCGCCCCCAGATAGAACCGGTGGCGAGGCAGACGGCGGTAAAGACTGCGCCAGGCAGCGCCGCAGCGCGCGCAGCCAAGCTTGCCAGCGGATGCTTCCAGACGAGGAAAACCAGGCTCGAGATTGCGATGGCTGTCCACCCGCCCATGCCGAGCCATGCCGCCGGGACGTGAATGAACAGGATGCGCACCGTGTCGCCCATCAGCCGGTCAGGCGGTACGTTGAGCACGCCCCATGCAAGGCCGATCGCTGACAGCACAATACCGCTCACCAGCAAGAGCGGTGTCAGCCATTTGGCGAGCGCTAGGAAGCGTTTCGGATTAGCGAAGCCGTGCATCAGTTGAACATCCCGTCCCGCCAGCTTTGGCAGGGCCGGTTCGTGCTCGCAAGAGCCAAGGTCGCGCCTCTCAGCGTCCGATCAGCTTTTGCGCCATGCGGTCGGCAACGACATCGGGAGAAACTCCGCTACGGTCGCTCTCCTGCCAGATTTCGTCGAGCCGGCCGGGTATCTGGGCAAGGCGCTTGCGGACTTCGTTGATGTCGCACGGTTCACCGTGCCGTTTGCACAGATATTCCATCGCCACGCTGATGATACCGCCGGCGTTGATGACGTAGTCCGGCGCGTAAAGTATCCCGCGCGCGGCCAGTTTCTCGCCATGGCCGGCCCGCGCGAGCTGGTTGTTCGCCCCGCCCGCAACAATTGGCGCGTCGAGACGGCCGATGCCTTCATCGTCGAGGATAGCGCCCAGCGCGTTGGGGCTGAATACATCGCAGGCGACGCTCATCACCGCGTCGGGCGCAACCGATTTGCCGCCCAATTCGTCAGCCAGCGCCGCGGCCCGGTCTTCATGTATGTCGGACAGAGTTAGCTTCGCGCCATCCTTGGCGAGCAGGCGCGCAACCCCGCCGCCAACGCTGCCGGTTCCCTGAATGGCAACATGCACGCCCTTCACACTATCCTTGCCAAGCTTGTGGCGCACGGCTGCCTTGATCCCGTGGAAAATCCCCATCGCAGTGAACGGCCCCGGATCGCCGCCCGCGGCATCCTTGCCTTCGACCGGGAGGCCGGAGACAAAACCGGTCCGCTCAGAGACAGCAACCATATCGGCTTCGCTGATGCCCACATCTTCTGCGGTCACATATTGGCCGCCAAGACGTTCGACCGCGTCACCGAATGCAGCCAGCATCTCCGGTGTCTTGGTCCGGTCTTTGTCGGCAAGGATGACTGCCTTCCCTCCGCCCATCGGCAAACCGGCCATCGCGTTCTTGTAGCTCATGCCCCGGCTCAGACGCAGCGCATCGCGCATCGCGTCTTTCGGTTCAGCATAATGCCAGAAGCGGGTGCCGCCCGCCCCCGGGCCGAGATGGCTCGAATGGACAGCGATTATCGCGGACAAGCCCGATTTACGGTCGTGCACAAGCTGCACCAGCTCGTGATCGTCGTAATCCGCTTCGGTCCAGAATGCCGTCATATCGGGTGCCCCGCTGTTCGCGTATTGCATTCGGCAAAAAGGGGGAAATGGGGCGATCGAGGGGTCTTGAACCCCCGACCTCCGGTACCACAAACCGGCGCTCTAACCAACTGAGCTACGATCGCCACATACCCTCAAACCTGCCGAAGCAAGTCTGCCGTGAAGCGGGGCTGTTACGCCCATGCGCGCCCCCGTCAAGAGGGGCTGATAACGGGCGCGAGCCTGTTGCACAGAGCGCATGTGATGTGAAGTGAAAAGTGCAATGAACGCTCAATAGCGCAAGATTATTACAGGGTTGCTCGCGCAGCCCGGTTCGTTAGGAATATAATCATGCTGCAGGCTGGCGAATCTTCTGCTGAACGGCTGATGGAATACGGCGGTATCCAGCGCCTGCCCTATTCCGACCTAGAGCTGTTCCAGCGCAAGCGCTTCATCGGCCCGGAACTGTGTCAGCGGCTCATCGGTCTGATCGAGGCAGAGCGCCGCCCGTCGACCCTCGCAGATCACAATGGCGACCAGTATTTCCGAACCAGCGAAACATGCGATCTGTCGCCGGGCAATCCGGCTGTGCAGGAACTGGAAGCACAGCTGCTGGAATTGAACGGCATCGATCCGGCGCATGGCGAACCGGTGCAAGGCCAGCGATATGACGTGGGGCAGGAGTTCAAGCCGCACAACGACTGGTTCAATCCGCAGGGTCAGGATTGGGAAAAATACTGTTCGGTCGCCGGCCAGCGGACATGGACTTTCATGATCTATCTCAATGATGTCCCTGCAGGAGGTGCTACCCGTTTCACTGTGGTGAAGAAGAGTTTCCGGCCAGAGGCGGGAAAGCTGCTGTGCTGGAACAATCGCAAGCCAAGCCCGGCGGGCGGCGAACCGCTCGGCAATGTCAACACGCTGCACCACGGGATGAAAGTGCGCAAAGGCCTGAAATACGTTATCACGAAATGGTATCGTGAAAGGCCATGGGGATAGTGATGGAAAATTATACCGGATTTGAAACGCAGCTACGGGCCAGACTGGCTGATTTGCTGGAACGCGCCGAAGTGATCGAGGATGATTTGCGTCAGCCACTCGATGCCGATTCGAGCGACCAGGCGATCGACCTTGCCGACGATGAAGCGCTGGAGGGAGTCGACGATGTGTTGCGCTCGGAAATCCAGCAGATTCGGTACGCGCTGGCGAGAATTGCGAACGGAACCTACGGCAGTTGTTCGGTGTGCGGCAAACCGATTTCGCCGGACAGGCTCAAGGCACGTCCGATCGCGACGCGCTGTATCGAACACGCAGCATAGGCCCGGAAACAAAAAGGGCGACCCCGTCAGGCCGCCCTCCTCCGACAGCCCGAAGGCTGCCAAGCTATGAAACTGTTTACTTCTTGAGCGAAAGTCCGCCGAAGCGCTTGTTGAAAGCTGCAACGCGGCCGCCTTCCTGAAGCTGCTGCTTGCCGCCGGTCCATGCCGGATGGCTGGTCGGGTCGATCTCAAGCGTAAGCGTATCGCCTTCATTGCCCCAGGTGGAGCGCGTCTGGTATTCGGTGCCATCGGTCATCTTGACCGTGATCATGTGATATTCGGGATGGCCTTCGGCTTTCATCGTTTCTGTCCTTCGTAGCTTGAACCCGGTTCCGACCGGGTGCGCTGTGTTCGGGAAAGCGGCGCGTCTAGTGTGCGCTGCGATATTTGGCAAGTCTTGTCTACGACGCGGGCGGATCAGCGATCATGGCGGTGAATTCGCACTCGCTGGTCGTCTTGCCTTCGACGCTCGCCCGGCCTTTGAATTTGTAGACCCGGCTGCGCTTCTGCAAGAATTCGACTTCCAGGTCGAGCAGGCAGCCGGGCGTCACCGGAGCGCGGAATTTGGCGTTATCGATGCCCATGAAGAACACCAGCTTGCCGGTTCCCGCCAATTCCAGAGTCTCGATCCCGAGGATCGCCGCCGCTTGCGCCATGGCTTCGATCTGCAACACGCCGGGCATGATCGGAGCGCCGGGGAAATGCCCCTGGAAAAACTGCTCGTTCATGGTCACCGCTTTGATGGCGTGTATCCGCTCGCCCAGTTCGATCGACTTGACCCGGTCGACCAGCAGCAAGGGATACCGGTGCGGCAGGGCCTTGAGAATCTTGTGGATGTCGAAACCGCTTGTTTCGCCTGCCTCGCTCATGGCCCTGCCCCCGTATGCTTCGCTTAGCGGCCCGAAGGCTGCTGCTGCGCTGGCTGCTGTGCCTGCTGTTGCTGAGCCTGCGCAGCCGCACGGCGTGCAAGACCGCCGATAATCTGCTGGATCGCCTGATGGGTCGCAACCGTTTCGCGGCGCGGCTGATAGCCCGCGGGCGGGGTTGCGACTACTGTCGGGACCAACTGATTGAGCGCGGCAACGATCTTTTGCGTCACATCGACACCCTCGGTGCGATACTGGAAGACCTGCGGATCGAGCATCATCTGGATGTTGTTGGCGGTGATGACCTGATTCTGTGCAGCCGCATAGTTGGTCAGCAATTGCTCGACCACATAATATTCAGCCAGCGCGATCGGCGTTAGAGCGGTCTGCAACTGCTGCTGCTTTGCTTCGATCTGCGCGGTCACGCCGGGATTGGCATCCCATTCGGCCTGGTTCACTTCGCGGTCGCCATTGGTATCGAGGCTGACCTGCAGATTGTTCACCTCGGTCTGGAGAGTCTGGATCTGGGTCCGCTGCGCCGCATAGGTCGTGTTGATCGTGTTGTAGCCGGTCTGCAGCGCCTGCGACTGCACCATCGCCGCTTCGGGGCTGCTGGTGGCGATACCGTTGACCTGCGCTGCGGCAGGCGTGGCGGTCAGCGCTGCGGTTGCGGCGAGCGAGAGACCAGCGAGAAGCGCCGGCTTGAAAAGCTGTTTCATTAGAATTGAGTACCTACGTTGAATGAGAAAGTCTTGGTATCGTCGCCCTCGACCTTTTTGATGATCTGAGCGAAATCGATACGGAACGGCCCGAATGGCGAGTTCCAGTTAACCCCGATGCCCACCGAGATGCGGGGGCTGGCGGAGTCGCCCAGGAATGTTTCCTGGAAAGGCGGAATAATCCGGTTGAGCGGTGAACAGGGTGCATTGGTGCATTCGTTCGGATCGATCGTCGATGCACCGCCATCATTGATAAACAGCGGGTTGCCATCCGTATCACGCAGCTGGAAAGCCAAACCGGTCGGAAACGGGCTTTGCTGCAGATCGGGCGCGGTGACGTTGAACAGCGCGCCAACATCCATCCAGATCGACGGACGCAAGCCGAGTTCAGAAGCCCCCGAGCCAAGCGGGATTTCCAGCTCGGCCCGGCCGAGATAGTAAGCCTCGCCGCCAATCGCATCATCGCTGATCTGCTCGCGGTCGGTTACCACCAGACCATCGGGGTTGTTGGGATCGGCGCTATCCGGGTCAGCAATGATCGGCTGACGCAAGACGCGCGGCCCGACCCCGCGAATATCGAAACCCCGGATCTGCGGCTCACCGAGGAAGAAGCGATCCGTCAGACGGACACGATCACCGCCATACCCATTGATCACCCCGCCCTCTGCAGTGAGCGAGAAGATGAAGTTATCAAACACATTCCAATAGCGCGCGGCTTTGGCCCGGCTGCGAATGAACTTGACCGATCCGCCCAGACCCGCTGCTTCGGCCGTCAATGAAACGGTCATGCCGCGCGTCGGACGGAAGCGGCTGTTGGTGTTGTCAAAGGCAACTGTCGCGCCAAGGATCGAACTGGTCCGGGTTCCGATGGCATCGCACAGGAACCGTCCGGCGATCAGCGGTTCGCAGGTGAATACGCCGTCCTGATCGAGATCAGCGAAGAACTGGCTTTCGTCCAGAGACACATCGTCATAGTTGAACGTGTAGCTCCCCACGACCGACATATATTCGGTCAACGGCACGCCCACGCGAAGCGAGGCACCGGTTGTCGACTGGCTGTAGGTGGTGTTCCGGTTCGCGTTGCGGAAGTTGAAGCTGTTGAAATCCTGCCGATAAATATCGACACCAGCCGATATATTGCGGTCGAACACATAGGGCTCGGTGAAGCTCAGCCGCGCCGAACGCGAGTAGCGCGAATAGTTGACGCTCGCGCCTACGGTCTGGCCGCGACCACGGAAATTGCGCTGACGCACGGAAGCCGCAAGGATGAAGCTTTCGATCGAAGAGAAACCGGCCGACAACTGCAATTCGCCGGTTGGCTGTTCTTCTACATTCGCTTCGAGAACGATGAGGTCCGGCCGGCTGCCCGGCTTCTGTTCGATCTCGAAGTTTTCCTGGAAGAAACCAAGCGATTTGATGCGGTTCGAAGACCGGCTTACGCCTATCGAGTTGAACGCATCGCCTTCAGCTAGGCGGAATTCACGGCGCAGGACCTTGTCCTGTGTCAGCGTGTTGCCGTTGACATCGATCCGCTCGACATAAACACGCGGTGCTTCGCGCAGAGCGAAGGTGATGTTCATTTCAAGCTCGTCTTTGTTGCGACGGAACTGCGGTTCGACATCTGCAAACGCATAGCCGAACGTTCCGGCCAGCTCGGTCAACTGCTCCACCGTGTCTTCGACCGACTTGGCATCGTACCAGTCGCCCTGCTTCATCGGCAGGCGGGTCTGGAGCCGCTCATTGTCGAAATCGCGAATTTGACTGTCGACGGTCACTTCACCGAATTTGTAGCGCTCACCCTCTTCCACCACATAGGTGATGATGAAGTCTTTCTTGTCCTGCGTCAGCTCGGCGACTGCGGACACGACCCGGAAGTCGGCATAGCCTTCGGTCAGGTAAAACTGGCGGAGCTTTTGCTGGTCGAAGGCAAGGCGGTCAGGGTCGTAACTGGTGTTGGAACTGAAAAAGCTGGTCCAGCGGGCCTGCTTGGTGATCATTTCACCGCGCAGGTCGCTGTCGGAAAACACTTCGTTGCCGATCACGTTAATCTGGCGGACCTTGGACTTGGGCCCTTCCGAAATCTCGTAAACGATGTCGACACGGTTCTGGCTCAACTGGACGATCTTGGGCTCGACCGTCGCAGCGAAGCGGCCTTGCCGCTTGTACAACTCGATAATCCGCTGCGTGTCGGCGCGGACCTTGGAACGGGTATAGATCTGGCGCGGCGACAGCTTGATTTCCGGAACGATCTTGTCGTTCTTGATCCGCTTGTTGCCTTCGATGATGATCCGGTTGACGACCGGATTTTCGACGATTTCGATCACCACATTACCACCGTCATTGCGCACGGTTGCGGTGGAGAACAGTTCAGTTGCGTAAAGATCCTTGATCGCCTGGTCGGCAGCTGCCTGCGTGTAGGGATCGCCGACTCGAAGGCGGATGTAGCTGACGATGGTTTCCGGTTCGAGACGCTGCGCACCGGCGACGGCAATCGACTGAATGGTCTGCACCTGCGGTGTGGCCGGCTGCGGTGCAGGCTGCACCGTTTCCGCTTCATCCTGCGCAAAGGCCACTGCGGGCATGCCTGCGAGCATCGTTGTACCCAACAAAGCGAGCGCCAAGCGGCGGCCGGTTGTCAGTGTGTTGTCGCTCAGCATTTCCCGTCCAAATGTCGACACGGTCATAC
The DNA here is from genome assembly GCF_005434975.1 of Parerythrobacter lutipelagi. GTDB lineage: Bacteria > Pseudomonadota > Alphaproteobacteria > Sphingomonadales > Sphingomonadaceae > Parerythrobacter_A > Parerythrobacter_A lutipelagi. Next base: position 71,783 of record NZ_SKCJ01000001.1, read on the forward strand.
GATCCAATCTTAGTTTTTCCACCCAGCGCCATGCCCGATCATCATCCGGCTTAGGCGCGTTGGCGCCCTGTGCCCGATGCAGCCCCCCCGATCAAGCAAAGTCAGGACCAAACCCCCGCTTTGTCCCGCGCGAATTCCGTAGCCGCAATCAGCTACCGAACCACGGCAACGACAACACATCGTTGACCGTGACAAACACCATCAGCACGAGCACGATTGCAATACCGGTGCGGTACGCGATTTCCGTGCCACGTGGACCGATCGGCTTCCGGCGGACTGCTTCAGCCGCGTAGAAAGCCAGATGCCCGCCGTCGAGCGCGGGGATTGGCAGCAGGTTAATGAACGCCAAGTTAAGCGAGATGAGAGCGATGAACCACACGAAGGGCTGCGGCCCGAGGCTCAGTTGCTCGCCTGAATATTTTGCGATCTTGAGCGGTCCGCCCAGTTCATCCAGCCCGCGCTGCCCGGTGATGATCTGCTTGATACCGACGACCATCATGCGCGCCATCGTGGCGCACTGGTCGAGCGCCAGCGTGACCGCACTACCCGGGCCCACAGGCTCGAACCTAAGAGGAGAAGAATAAACCCCGATCCGCCCGAGCTTCGACTCATTGCCGAACTCGTCTGTCGTGACGGACAAATCGGTCGTCACCTTGATCTGCTGCTGCTCCCCATCGCGCTCGATCGTGAAATCGAAGCTGCGCTCCGGATAGAGGACAATCTGGTCGGTCACCTCCTGCAGCGAAGCCACCGCCTGGCCATCAACCGCCAGGATACGGTCGCCCACTTGCATCCCCGCTTCGCGCGCCGACGATTGCTCGGCAAATCGCGCGATGACGGTTTCCATTCCGCTTTCGACCGGGACCGGCTTGCCGTAAGCCATGAAAAACGCCGCAAAAATCGCGACCGCGACCAGAATGTTTGTCGCCGGCCCGGCAAACACGATCAGCGCGCGCTGCCACAACGGCTTGAAATGAAAACTGTCACCGCGTTCAGCCGCGGGCATCTTCGCCAGCTCGTCCGGATGCGGGATGCTCGCCGGGTCCATATCGCCCTTGAACTGGACATAGCCTCCGAGCGGAAGCATCGAGAGCTTCCAGCGCGTGCCGCGTGTGTCGGTATAGCCCGCCAGTTCCTTGCCGAAACCGACCGAGAATGCCTCCGCCTTCACGCCGAACAAGCGTCCAACGAGATAATGGCCGAGTTCATGAATCGTAACGAGTGGCCCCAGCACGAGCAGGAAACCGAGGATCCACATCCACCATGGGACCGATTGCATCAATTCAGGCGACCTCCAGCATTTCCCGCGCCCTTGCCCGTGCGGCCTGATCGACATGCAGCACGTCGTCAAGGCTGGCCGGTGCGGGCGGCAGGTTGCTTTGTTGCAGTATGGCCTCGACGCTTAGCGCAATCCGGGTGAACGGGATGTTACCGGCGAGGAAAGCGGCAACCGCTATCTCGTTCGCCGCGTTGAGCACTGCCGGGGCTGCCCCGCCCGCCTCCACGGCCTCGCGCGCCAGCCGGGTGGCGGGAAACCGCTGCTCATCGGGTGCGAAGAAGGTCAGCTCGCCGATGGCGGGCAGGTCGAGCGGCTGGAGCGGCGTGTCCATCCGCTGCGGCCATGCGAGGCAGCTGGCGATGGGCACGCGCATGTCGCTCGGCCCGAGCTGCGCCAGCGTCGAGCCGTCGCGATATTCGACCATCGAATGGATCACGCTTTGCGGGTGGACCACGATGCGCAGCCGGTCGAGCCCGACGGGGAACAGGTGATGCGCCTCGATATACTCGAGGCCCTTGTTCATCATCGTCGCGGAATCGACGCTGATCTTCGCGCCCATGTCCCAATTGGGATGAGCCACAGCCTGCGCCGGCGTGGTTGCCGCCAGTTGTTCCTGCGACCATGTCCGAAGGGGTCCGCCGCTGGCGGTCAGGGTGATCCGCGCGACATCCTCGATCGCATTGCCCTGCAGGCACTGGAAGATTGCGTTGTGCTCTGAATCGACCGGCAGCAGCGTCGCGCCGTGCTGCGTCACCGCCCGGGTCATAACGTCGCCGGCGGAAACCAGCGCTTCCTTGTTGGCGAGCGCGATGGTGCCGCCCTGCTCGATCGCCGCCATTGTTGGAGCGAGTCCCGCACAACCGACAATCGCCGCAACGGTCAGATCGACCGGCCGTGCAGCCGCTTCGCACAGCGCCCGCGCACCGCCCGCTGCGTCGATCCCGGAGCCGGATAGCGCCTCGCGCAAATCACCAAGGCATCCCTCGTCCCCGACGACGGCGATTTCCGCATCGAATTCACGCGCCAGCTTGGCCAGATCAACCGCCGAGCAATTCGCCGTCAGCGCAACGACACGCCATTCGTCACGATTGCGGCGGATCAGGTCGAGCGTCGAAGCCCCTACCGAGCCAGTTGCGCCGAGGATGGAGATGGATCGGGTCATGGATGCATCGCCCAAAGGGGAAATGCCGCGATTGCGACAGGGAGCATCCCGTCGATCCGATCAAACACGCCGCCGTGCCCGGGAATTAAATTGGCGCTGTCCTTCACCCCGGCCCTGCGTTTGAGCCAGCTTTCGAAGAAATCGCCGCATTGCGCTAGAACGGCCAGCACTGCGCCGATGACGAAGGCGATGATCAACATCGGGCGAATTGTGCCATCTCCGCTGTTGTAGATGAAGAATCCAGCCGAAACCGCTCCCGCGAGTGTCGCCCCCCCGATCAGCCCGGCCCAGGTTTTCGACGGGCTGATGCGCGGAGCAATCTTGGGTCCGCCGATAGCACGCCCACTGAAATAGGCGCCGGTGTCAGTGGCGATCACAATGGCGATAACACCGAGCAGCACAGCGATTGGAAGATTGGCCAACGAGAAACCAGCCAAGCCGATATAGCCCGCGCCAGCCAAAACGCCGAGCGTCTGTGCCGTTCCTGTACCGAAAGCCTTGCGCACAAGACGCGCGAACTCGAAGAAACACGCCGCCGCGACAATCGCGACAAACAGGGTCCACAGCCAGCCACCAAACCATAGCGCACCGCCAGCAATCGCCAGCATTACAACCGCAGACGCGGCTCTTACACCGAGGTCGGACTTCTTCGCAGGTGCCTCACCGTCCGCCAAAGCGCCGCTCCCGTCCTGCGAAATTGTCCAGCGCCTCTTGCAAGTGCTCGACCGTGAAATCGGGCCACAGCGTATCGACGAACAGCATTTCGGCATAAGCGCTCTGCCACAGCAGGAAGTTCGACAGGCGGACTTCGCCGCTGGTGCGGATCAGCAAGTCGAGCGGCGGCAGATCGGCGGTGTCGAGGTGCAGGCCGATGCTTTCGGTCGTAACCTCGCCCATTGTCGCCGCCTTCGCCGCCGCGCGGGCGATCTCGCCCTGCGAACCATAGTTGAGCGCCACCGCAATCGTGTGGTCGCCTGCACTCGTCTTCGCCAGCGCATCTTCGAGCATTTCGACGATATCGGGCGCAAGCCCTTGCCAGTCGCCGATAATCTTGAGCCGGACCTTGTTGTCGATGAATTCCTGCAAGTCCGATTTGATGAACTTGCGCATCAAATTCATCAGGTCGTCCACCTCCTGCTCGTCACGCTTCCAGTTCTCCGAACTGAAGGCGTAGAGCGTGAGGCATTCGAGCCCGAGATCGCCGCAATTGCGCACCAGTTCGCGCACCGCCTCGACCCCGCGCTGGTGACCCATCGCGCGCGGCAACAGTTTGCGCTTCGCCCACCGCCCATTGCCATCCATGATGATGGCTACGTGTTTCGCGCGCTGGCTCTCCGAGCTCATCTTTCGGTCCGACAGGCTCCCGACCTCACTGGGTCAGGATTTCCTTTTCCTTGTGCGCAGCAGCTTCATCGCACTCGGCAACATATTTGTCGGTCAGTTTCTGGACTTCATCTTCCGAACGCTTGCGATCGTCTTCGGAGATTTGCTTCTTCTTTTCGTCGTCTTTCAGGTCTTCCATTCCGTCGCGGCGAACGTTGCGGATCGCGATCTTGGCGCCTTCGGCATATTTCCCAGCCAGCTTTGCCAGCTCCTTGCGGCGTTCCTCGGTCAGGTCGGGCATCGGCAGGCGCAGCGTCTGGCCGTCCTGCATCGGGTTGAGGCCGAGATTGGCGTGGGCAATGCCCTTCTCCACCGCAGTCACATTGGCCTTGTCCCACACCTGCACGCTGAGCATGCGCGGTTCAGGGGCGGAAACGGTCGCCACCTGGTTGAGCGGCATCATGGAGCCGTAGACTTCGCACATTACCGGATCGAGCAGCGAGACATTGGCGCGGCCCGTGCGCAGACCGCCGAGGTCGCTCTTCAGCGCTTCCACTGCGCCTTTCATCCGGCGCTCGATATCGTTCTTGTCAAAATTGGCCATGATCCGGCTTCCTCACTCTCAAGACTTACTCTGTGTGATTGGTCACGATCGTCTGCACGCCCTCGCCAGAAAGCACGCGGGCCAGATTGCCCTTCTCGCGGATGGAAAACACGACGATCGGAATATCGTTGTCGCGGCACAAAGCGACCGCACTGGCATCCATAACCTTCAGATCGTCTGCCAGAACCTTGCCATAACTCACTGTTTCATAGCGCTTTGCATCGGCATTTTTTTTCGGATCGCTGTCATACACGCCATCGACGCTCGTTCCCTTGAACAAGGCCCCGCAATCCATTTCTGCTGCGCGCAATGCTGCTCCGCTGTCGGTCGTGAAATAGGGTGCGCCGACGCCCGCGGCAAAAATCACCACCCGGCCTTTTTCGAGATGCCGCTCCGCACGGCGGCGAATTACCGGCTCACAGACCTGGTCCATTTGCACCGCGCTTTGCACGCGGGTCTGTACCCCCAACTGCTCCAGCGCGCTCTGCATCGCCAGCGCGTTCATCACAGTGGCGAGCATTCCCATGTAATCGGCCTGCGCACGGTCCATCCCCTGTGCCGCGCCTGCCATACCGCGAAAGATATTGCCGCCGCCGATGACAAGGCAGATTTCCAGCCCTGTTTCCTTGGCGGCCTTCACTTCCTTGGCCAATTCGAGCACGAAGGCCGGATCGATTCCGAATTGCTGATCCCCCATCAACACCTCACCTGAAAGTTTCAGGAGAATGCGCTTGTATTGCGGGTCGGCCATGGGCGAGAAGAATCCGTTATGCGTTGCGGGATGCGGCGTTCCTTAGCCGGATGACTTTCGGGTGGCAAAGGGAAAGCCAAAAGGAAAGAGGGTACGGTTATGCGCAAGTTGGTGATTGGGCTGGTCGTGGTGGCCATCGCGCTGGCCGTGGGCGTTTTCGCCTTTCAGCGCGATATCGGAAACTGGCTGTTCGAGCGTGCGGCTCAGCAACGCGTCGGTGCCGATCGGGCCGGTTTCGGTGACGGCCTCAGCGTCGGCCTGTGCGGTACCGGCTCGCCCCTGCCCAATCCGGCACGCGCTGGACCGTGCAATATCATCATCGCGGGCGAGCGTGTGTTTGTTGTCGACATGGGTGAAGGCGGCGCGCGCAACCTCAACCTGATGGGCATCGATCCCGGCCGCATCGAAGCGGTATTCCTGACCCACTTCCACTCCGATCATATCGACGGGATGGGGCCGCTCGCCCTGCTCCACTGGACCGGCGCGAACGCCGATACTCCGCTGGCGGTCATCGGACCTGACGGGTTGCAGCAGGTGGTCGAGGGATTCAACGCGGTCTATCGTGCCGATCACGGCTACCGCGTGGCGCATCATGGCGAAACGATCGTGCCCCCGACCGGCGGGGGCTTCCGCGCCATGAGCTTTACAATGCCGGCAAGCCCGCAAGTCGTATTCGAGCAGGACGGGCTGCGCGTCACGGCCTTCCCGGTGCAGCACGATCCGGTCAAACCGGCGGTCGGGTACCGGTTCGATTACAAAGGCCGGTCGGTGGTGATCAGCGGCGACACTGCGCGGTCCGCATCGCTGGAAGCGGCGGCGAAGGGCGCCGATATACTGATACACGATGCGCTGCAGCCGCAGATGGTGGGCAAGATCACCGACGCCCTGGAATCCGCTGGCCAGTCGAACACGGCTCAGATCACCCGCGACATCCTCGACTACCATGCCTCGCCGGAAGACGCTGCGAAAAGCGCACAAGCGGCGGGTGTCAAACAGCTTGTGCTGAGCCACCTTGTCCCGCCGATCCCCGGCTCGTTCTTCTACCCGGCGTTTCTCGGTGATGCGGCGGATCATTTTGGCGGAGCGATCATCGTTGGCGAGGACGGAATGATCTTCACTCTGCCGGCAAACAGCGACACTATCGAAGCCAGTACCCGGCTATGAAACTGCGCCCGATATTCGCACTGGTCCTGCTTGCCGGGATCATCGGGTTCAGCGCAAAAGCCTGGTCCGACACCATGGGCGCACCGCATGTCGAACGGACACAGGTGGTGCTCAAGGCGCTGTCGGCCAACAGCGCCCCCCTCACCATCGCGCTGATCAGCGATATCCATGTTGCCGGACCGGATATGTCACCTGACCGGCTGGAAGAGATCGTCGAGCAGATCAACGCCCTTAAACCCGATATCGTGCTGATCGCGGGCGACCTCGTCAGCGAAAAGCGCGTAGCAACGCATATGTATACGCCGGAAGAAATCGTCGCTCCGCTCGGCAAGCTGGATGCCCGGCTTGGCGTCGTGGCGGTACCGGGCAATCATGATCACTGGTTCGACCTGCCGGGACTCGCGGCCGAGCTGGAGAAGCACGGCATCGCCTTGCTGTCGAATGACGCAATCAGGCGTGGTCCGCTGGTAATCGGCGGGCTGGACGATGATTTCACCGATCGAGCCGATCTGGCCAAGACGCTCGCGGCCATGCGCGGCCTGCAAGGCACCCGGCTCCTGCTTAGCCACAGCCCGGACCCCTTCCCCAATGTGCCCAATTCCGTTCCGCTGATGCTCGCCGGACATACGCATTGCGGGCAAATCGCATACCCGTGGGGCGGCGCACCCGCGACGATGTCCGATTATGGAGAACGCTACGCCTGCGGACGGGTCGATGAATACGGGCGCACTCTGGTTGTCGGCGCGGGGCTCGGCACCAGCCTGCTTCCCATTCGGCTATTCACTCAGGCGGAAATCTGGCTGATCGAACTGGTTCCGGCACGATAATGATCACTGCCCGATCGATCTGCAGGCAGTAAATCGGGCGTTCATTTTCAGGTCTGCAGTTTGCCTGAATTATTCAAGGAAGCCGGGGGTTTATGCTCAGCACAATTGTCTTCACCGCACTTCTGAGTGCCGCTCCACCCAATGCCACGCCCATAGTGATCAGGGATCCATACGTCGCCCGGGTGGAAGACCGAACGTACAATTTCGAATGTCCCGACGTGAAAGCGCACGCGAATTTCTCCCGCCGCAATGACCAGATCTTCGGCAGCATTCGTGCGTCAACCGGCAACGAGCTGGTCGACTTCGAACAATCGCAAAACATGGTGTTCGGCCAGCTGAGCATCATCGACGATATCTCGGTCAGCTGCGTGCAACAGCGCGCGGGCTTCAAGATGCTGGTTTCCGGCTACAGCAAAGATGGCGGTGACGAGGTTATTCTGGAACTGCCCTTCGACAGCGAAGCAGGTTTCGGCCAACCGTCAAACATTCTTCGCTGATTTCGCGCTCGCCAATTTAGCGCTGTCCTACATGAACGCGGAACGGCTACGACCATCGGAATGATTGCTGCGAGGATCCCAGCGCAACACACCAAAACAAAAGCGCGGAAACAGACTGAGCTGTTTCCGCGCTGAATGTGTCACCCTGTAGGAAAGCGGAAACCGCTTTCGTTTCAGGAGGTTGCAAAATCCAACAGGGTTACACCTGTCACCCTGTTGGATTAGCAGAAAGCAATCAGCCTTTGACGGCAGCGGCGACTTCTGCCGCGAAATCGCTTTCTTCCTTCTCGATGCCTTCGCCAAGCTGGAAGCGGACATAGTCCTTCAGCACGATCGAAGTGCCCGCATCCTTGCCGGCCTTGGCAACGACGTCCGCGATCGGGGTCTTGTTGTCGATCACGAACAGCTGGCTGAGCAGCGCGTTTTCCTTGGCGAACTTGTTGATCGCGCCTTCGACCATCTTTTCCTGCACGTTTTCCGGCTTGCCGCTTTCGGCAGCCTTCTCGGCAGCGATCTTGCGCTCGCGCTCGATCAGGTCGGGGTCGAGGCTGTCGGCGTCGAGTGCCTGCGGGAAAGCGGCGGCGATGTGCATCGCAATCTGCTTGCCGAGCGGCTCGAGAACGTCGGCGCCGGCTTCGGATTCAAGCGCGACGAGAACGCCGATCTTGCCGAGGTTGGCGGCAACAGCATTGTGCATGTACGGAACAACCACGCCATTGCTGACCGAAACGGTCTTCATCCGGCGGATCTGCTGGTTTTCACCGATCGTCGCGACATTGTCGGTCAGCTTTTCAGCGACCGTTCCGCCATCGGGATAGGCCATGCCCTTGAGCGTTTCGACATCGTCCGACGACGCGCCCGCTGCGGTTTCCGTAACCTTGCGGACGAAATCCTGGAACTTGTCGTTCTTGGCTACGAAATCGGTTTCCGAATTGACTTCGACGGCAACGCCGCTGGTGCCTTCGACGGCCACTCCGACGAGGCCTTCAGCCGCGGTACGGCTCGACTTCTTCTGTGCGGTGGCGAGGCCCTTGGCGCGTAGCGCGTCGATTGCGGCTTCGATGTCACCGTCGGCTTCGACAAGTGCCTTCTTGGCATCCATCATGCCCGCGCCGGTTTTTTCGCGCAGGGCTTTGATATCGGCGGTGGTGAAGTTCGCCATGATATGAATCCTTCTTAAATTGCTCGCACGCGCTTGTCCCATGGGTGGTCCCAAAGAACATCGCGCCGTGCTGGATCAGGAATGTGACGGGCGCGTGCAGCGCCCGCCCATTCACAAGATTATGCGGTAGCGGCTTCTGCCGGCGGTTCGGCCATTGCGCCGACGTCTTCGCCCGAATCGCCAACTGCCTTGCCCTTGCCGCTGCGGGCCGCTTCGGCAATCGCATCGCAATACATGCGGATGGCACGCACTGCATCGTCGTTCCCCGGAACCGGGAAAGCGATTCCTTCGGGATCGACATTGGTGTCGAGCACAGCAACGACCGGAATGCCGAGAACATTGGCTTCCTTGATCGCCAGCTCTTCCTTGTTGGCGTCGATCACGAACATCACGTCCGGAATGCCGCCCATGTCGCGGATACCGCCGAGCGAAAGCTCAAGCTTGTCACGCTCACGCGTCAGCTGGAGGATTTCCTTCTTCGTCAGGCCCGATGATTCACCGGAAAGCTGCTCTTCAAGGGTCTTGAGACGCTTGATCGACTGGCTGATGGTTTTCCAGTTGGTCAGCATGCCGCCGAGCCAACGGTGGTTGACGAAGTGCTGGCCCGAAGCGCGAGCGGCTTCTGCAATCGGTTCCTGTGCCTGGCGCTTGGTGCCAACGAACAGAACCTTGCCGCCCGAACGGACAGACGACTGCACAAAGTCGAGCGCACGCGCGAACAGCGGCACGGTCTGCGACAGGTCGATGATGTGAACACCGTTGCGCGCGCCGAAGATGTACGGCTTCATCCGCGGGTTCCAGCGGTGGGTCTGGTGGCCGAAGTGTGCCCCGGCCTCGATCAATTGCTGCATGGTGACGGTAGGTCCCGCCATAAGTAATTCCTTCCGGTTATGCCTCTGAAAAGCTGGAACCGTGGGGTGATCCCCCTGCGGCACCGGTATGAGTGCTTTCCATGTGGATTTGTCCGTCTCTCCAGCAGGCGAAATGCCACTCTTCGGATTCGAACGACGCGCCATTAGCGCCCCTGTGGAGGAAAATAAAGCCTCAATTCACCGCAGGCGCAGCGGCACTGGCCGCAAAAACCTCTTGACGCGAGGGAACAAAAAGAGAACATAGGAACAGCGCCGAAACCAATCGCCGTTACGAATGTTTAATTCACAAGCTATCCACAGTTTGTCAACAAGCTCGTGGGCGGAAAACGAAAGTGCGAAACATGCTTGGATTGACCCTGATAACCCTTTTTTGCGGCACCGCTGCTGCAACTGTCATGATCCTCGTGGACAGCACTGTGCGTGGGCGTAACGCCCACCGCAGCCTGCGCGCTGGGGAAGCAGCCCGGTCAAACCAGCGCGCTCGGATTTCGATCATGCAATTCGGTGAGGCACCCTGCCCGGCGCTGAAGCTGGTCAGTCGCGCAGTTCCGCAATGTCGAGCGGCTTCGGAGCATCCGCAGGTAGAGTGGCGCGCTGCCGCTTGATGCGGCTGTACTTGATCAGTGCCCACGGCATAAGCAGCAGATAGCCGGCACAGATTACCGTCAGGGTCCACCAGGGTTCGAGCAGTAGTCCGCCGAACAGCATCCCGACAAAAGCGATCAGCTCAAGCCGCACATTCCGGCGCGGACGGATGGACGACCAGCTGAATGTCGCAATGTTCGAGATCATCAGGAAAGCGATTATCGCCATCCAGACTGCGTTGATGATCGGTTCACGGAACCACTCTTCGCCCGTCGCCATCCATAGATAGAACGGGATAAAGGCAAGCCCCGCCCCAACCGGCGCGGGAACACCTGTAAGGAAACCGGCCGATTTATGCGGCTGCTCGTCGGTGTCGATCTGGGCGTTGAATCGCGCCAGCCGCAAGGCGCAGCAAATCGCAAAGGCGAGCGAGGCAAACCAGCCGATACGCGGCAGGTCTTGCAGGGTCCAAAGGTAGAATATGATCGCCGGGGCCATCCCGAAGGAAAGCGAATCGGCCAAGCTGTCGAGCTCAGCGCCGAACCGCGACTGGGCGTTGAGCAATCGCGCAACCCGGCCGTCCATGGCATCCAGCAATCCCGCGAGAATCACTGCAAAAATAGCCAGTTCCCAATTTTCGGCGATGGCAAAACGAATGCCCGTAAGCCCGGAACACAGTGCGGCCGCTGTGATCGCATTCGGCAAAACCGTCCGCAAGGAAAGCCCCTTGGCCTTCTTGTTCCGTACCGTCGAAACCTCGTCTTCCGCGGCCTTCGGGCCGATGCGCAAACCGTCTTCACTCATTGCGCCACACCCTCGATCAGCTTTTGCGTTCCGATAATTGCCAGCACCGTCTCTCCGGCGACGACTTTCTGCCCGAGCAGGACCGATGAGCTCGTCCCGGCAGGTAGGTAAACGTCGACACGGCTGCCGAAGCGAATGAGGCCGACCCGCTGGCCAGCTGCAAGCGTATCACCCGGCTTGACGAATGGCAGGATACGCCGCGCAACGAGCCCGGCAATCTGCGTGAACCCGATGGAAAGACCGTCGCCGCGCTCGATCAGGATGTGCTGCCGCTCATTCTCTTCGCTCGCCTTGTCGAGATCGGCGTTCATGAACTTTCCAGGCATATAGATCAGCCGCCGGACCGTTCCCCCGACAGGCGCGCGATTGATGTGCACATCGAACACGCTCATGAAAATGGATATGCGAGTGACCGGTCCCGGCGCGAGCCCGGCATGGCCTGAACCGTCATCGCCGACAAGCTCCGCAGGCGGTTCGACCTCTGCAATCAGCGAAACCAGCCCGTCCGCCGGAGATACGATAACGTTGTCACCCTGCGGCACGACACGCTCAGGATCGCGAAAGAACGCAAACACGAAAGCGGTCAGCCCCAACATGGGCCAGCCGATGATTTCCCAGTCGAACAGGATCAAAAAGACCAGACTGACTACCAGCGAGATGACGCCGAACTTGCGCCCTTCCGGGTGGATCGAGGGCCAATTCCAACTCGCGTCTCCGCGGCCTTGATTGTCTGTGATTTCACCTGCCATGTCGGCTCACTTAGGGGTTGGCTCGAGCAGTCACAAGCAAAAGGCTCAGGCCGCAGTCTTGCGGACGAAAACCGTACCAGCGGAGTATCCGGCGCCGAAACTGCATATCAGCCCCGTGTCGCCTTCAGCCAGATCCTCGCTATGCAAATGGAACGCGATGATCGATCCGGCGCTCGAGGTGTTGCCATAGGTGTCCAGCACAGTCGGGCTCTCGTCTTCGCTCGCCTCATGTCCCAGCACCCGGTGGGCGATCAGCCGGTTCATCCCGGTATTGGCCTGATGCAGCCACAGGCGGCGCAGCCCCCGGGGATCGATCGAAAGCCGTTCGGCTTCGTCGACGATCATCTGCGCGACCATCGGGACCACTTCCTTGAACACCTTGCGTCCTTCCTGAACAAACAGCTTGTCGGCAGCGTTGGATGTTTCGGGATGAGCACGGTTGAGGAAGCCGAAGTTGTTGCGAATATTGTTCGAGAACACCGTCTTCAGCCTGGTGCCGAGAATGTCCCAGTGATCCGGCGGCGCGATTGCCGCGTCTTCGACCAGGACGGCGGTCGCCACGTCGCCAAAGATGAAATGGCTGTCGCGGTCGCGCCAATTAAGGTGTCCGCTGGTGATTTCGGGGCTGACCACAAGAACGCTCTTCGCGTTGCCCGCACGAATATAATCGGCGGCGGTCTGGATGCCGAAGGTCGCCGACGAGCACGCAACGTTCATGTCGAACGCGAATCCGTCGATCCCCAGCGCCTGCTGGATCTCGATCGCCATCGCCGGATAGGGGCGCTGCATGTTCGAAGCCGCGCACAGGACAGCGTCGACATTTTCCGGCCTGCGCCCAGCCCGTTCAAGCGCCTGACGCGCAGCTTTCACGCCGATCTCCGCGAGGATCGACAATTCATCATTTCCCCGCTCTTCCCAGCGCGGTGACATCGTCTCGGGATCGAGGATCGGATCTTTGACCATGACATTGCGCGCTTTGATCCCGCTCGCCTTTTCGATGAACTCGACCGAGCTTGGCGCAAGCGCCTCGACCCCGCCAGCAGCGATAGCGTCGGCGTTTTCGGCGTTGAACAGCTCAACATATTTGTTGAAACTTTCGACCAGTTCTTCGTTGGAAATGCTTTCCGAGGGGGTGAACAGGCCGGTCGATGAAATGACGGGACGATGTGTAGCTTCCATGCGCCGAGCCTACTGCGGCACCTACTGTTCCGCAAGATTGGTTAGGCCAAAAGAAAAGGGCCGCCTGTCAAGCAAGCGGCCCTCTCAATAGGTCGGTTCTATCTTAGAACTTGGTACGCACGGTCACGCCATAGCTCCGCGGTTCCTGTGGGAATGCAGAGCGCGAGCCAGACCGCAGCACGGTGTTGAACGTCACACCGCGCGTAACCTGGTTCGTGATGTTCGTTCCGAAGACTTCGATCGCCCAGCTATCGTCCTGAGCGCCGATACCGGCACGCAGATTGATCTTGGTGTTGCTGTCCTGAACATCGAACGGCACCAATACCGGGTTGGCCAGGCTTGCCGGATCAACCGCTTGGGTCGAGGTCCGGCGATCATCTTCGAAGCGGATCTGGCCGTTGACGAAGAAGTCGAGGTAATTGCCCAGATCTTTCTCGTAGGTCGCACCAGCAATCGCGACGATTTCCGGGGCATTGGTGAGTGAATTGCCACACAGCGACAAAACGTTCAGCGAGGTCTGCGTTCCGGCGCAATCGTCCGGATAGTTCGCATCTGTGTAGGTTATACCACCGTTGAACGTAAGGTTGTCACTGGGGCGAATAACCGTCTCGATTTCAATGCCTTGCGTCTCGGCCTTGGGCACGTTGAATGTCGTGAACTGAGCACCGGTGAATTCAAGAACCTGGAAGTTCGAGAACTCTTCAAGGAACGCGGCGATATTCAGCGTCACGGCGTTATCGATCAGCCTGGCTTTCAGACCGATTTCATACGCATCGACTTCTTCCGACAGGAAGCGCGGATCTGCGCCCCCGGCCGCGGCAGTCGAATCGAGGTTGAAACCGCCCGATTTGTAACCGTGCGTGAAGCTCGCATACACATTGATCGGAGCGTCGAAAGCGTAGCTGATTTTACCAGTGTAGATCAGTTCGGAATCCTCGAATTCCGAAGCGAATGTCCGCGGCAGCGGAAATACTGCTGCTTGCGGTAGATCGGCCGGTGCAGTGAAGGCGAAGCACCCCGTTCCAAACACGTTGCTGATGAGCGGCGCGGGAACATTCCCCGCTCCGATCGACGCCAGAATTGCCGGGCAAAGAGGATTGTTGTTGGCACCCTGCTGGAATGAGCCATCCTTGCTTTCGTCCGAATAACGCAGCCCCACCGTCAGAGCGAGCGAGTCGGTGACGTTGAACGTGTTATGGGTAAACACGGACCAGCTCTTGCTGTTCTGCGTGTACAGGTTGGTGTTTGTCGTGCCCGCCGGATCAATCCCGCCCGAAAGAACGGAGAGCGGATTGGCCCCGAATGCGCCGCCGGTGGGGGCGAAGAAAAGCGCCCCGATCAGTTCACCGTAGTCCTCGCCGAGCGAGAAATCGACCTGTTGCGCAATGTCCTCTTCAGAATAATAAACACCGACGAGCCAGTCGAGAGCGCCGCCGAATGCCTCGCCTTGTACCCGCAATTCGTGCGTCATTGTTTCGATACCGACGATCCCGGCATCCACGTCGAACACGTCGAGTCCCGAGAAATCGGAGTCGTAGTTTTCGAACGAATCGTATTCGCGATAGGATCCGACGTAGATGATATCGGCGCTATCCCCGAGCGGCACCTCGAGTTCACCCGTAACCCCCCACTGCTCGATAATGGTGGTGGGTACAAAGTTTGCCGTGGCTATCCGCGCGTCGATTGCCGCCTCGGCGGTGGTTTGGTCAAACCGGTTTGTCGCTACGATTGGCCCCGCCATGCCCCCCCGGGCACCAAGACCAACTGCTGCGAACAATCCAGCGGTTTCGATCGGCGATTGAAGAACCTCTATCGCAGCGCCGAACGGAGCGGTGCTTTCGGAATAGTCGCCAATAATCCGCCCCCTGATCCCGCCTTCGGTTTCCTAACCGATCTGGCCGCGCACAAGAAACTGATCGGCACCGTTGGAATCGCCGAGTTCGGCTCCGTTACGGTCAACAACAGTGATGAAACCATCGCGCTCGCGATAAGCCCCGGTCAGACGGACCGCCAAGGTGTCCTGTACGATGGGAACGTTGATCGCGCCTTGTATGCTATACAGATCGCGGTTGCCGTATGTGGCATTGGCAAAGCCGCCGAACTCGGAGAGGTCTGGGCGCTTATTGGTAATGTTCAGCGCACCGGCGGAGGTGTTCCGTCCGAAAAGCGTACCCTGCGGGCCGCGAAGAACCTCGACACGCTCGACATCGACAAACTCGGAGAGCGCGACGCCGGGACGCGATTGGTATGCGCCATCGATAAAGATACCGACCGCGCTTTCGAAACCGATATTGTTCGACGTGGTACCCACGCCGCGAATACGCAGCACCACCGACCCTGCGGCGGTCTGAGCGCTTGATGTCGAGAAGCTGGGCGAGACATTGGTTATCTCCTGAACATTCACAACGCCTTGGCGTTCGAGCTGAACAGGGCTCACCGCTGTAACCGCGATAGGAATATCTTGAACGTCTTGCTCACGGCGGGTTGCCGTCACAATGATGATGTCGTCATCGAATTCAGGGGTCGCAGCAGTTTCATCGCTGTCTTGAGCAAACGAAGTTCCCGAAAGGCCGGCAAATCCTGCAGCACAGGCGATGGCTGTCGTGCGCAAAAGCATCGTCTTCATAAAAATTCCTCTCCAAGTGCTCGCAAACGCGAACGTTCGGCGTGCGCATTTCAGGCATCACCGCTGTTACAATTATGGAACACACTGGGTAATAGGAGCAATGCCGACGCGTACTCGGACGCAATAATGCGGCACTGCGTGGCGATTATGCACCATATTGCTTTGTGGCAATGCATCGCTGACCAAAGAAACTTGCGCCTCGACGCTACGGCATCGCGCTCTTTCAACTCAACGGAGGCGGCAAGTGGTGGACAGGGCTGGATTCGAACCAGCGTACGCTTGCGCGGGCAGATTTACAGTCTGCTGCCTTTAACCACTCGGCCACCTGTCCACTTGGCTTGTCGGTTGGCGGTAGAAACCGCCTGAAACTGCACCCCATATTCAGGGGCGATCCGACCGAGAGGCGCCCCTTTGGCGAAGCGGCGCTTGCCTGTCAATGGGCGTGCTGGCATGGCGCCGAAACAATCATGATTTCGGGTGAGTTTGATGGCCAAAGGTGAACGCAAACGCGCGCTGCGCGGTAGAGCGGGACGGATGCAAGGTGGTCGTGGCAGCGGCCGGGCGAGCACGGGCAGTGTCCGGCTCTGGGGGCGTCACGCGGTAGAAGCGGCGCTGAAAAACCCCCAGCGGGTCCATCGCAAGCTGTGGGCGACGCGGGAAAGCATCGAAGAGCTGGACGGCGAATTGCCGGCCGACTTCCCGGTTGAATATGCAAATGTCGCGGATCTTGCGCGGCTGGTTGCTCGCGATGCGCCGCACCAGGGGCTGGTGCTTGAATGTGCCGCACTTGAGGATGTGTTCCTCGACGAAGCGATGCAGGCACGGCCCGGTTCACCGCTAGTATTCCTGGATCAGGTGACAGACCCGCATAACGTCGGTGCAATCCTGCGGTCCGCAGCTGCCTTCGGTGCTGCTGCCATTGTCACGCAGGACCGGCACGCTCCACCGGAGTCGGGAACCGTGGCGAAAAGCGCGTCTGGCGCGATGGAGACAGTTCCCTGGGTGCGGGTGGTCAATCTTTCGCGGGCGCTCGATGAGGCTGCCAATGAAGGATATTGGCGCATAGGTTTGGCCGGAGAGGCGGAATCCGAGTTCGCGCAGATCCTGCCTACTGGTCCCGTTGCGCTGGTGCTGGGCGCAGAGGGCGAAGGGATGCGCCAGAACGTGGCGTCACATTGCGATGCCCTTGCCCGGCTCCCCATTTCAAGCAGTATCGAAAGCTTGAATGTCTCGAACGCTGCAGCAATCGGACTCTATGCTATAGCGATGCACAGCTCCGAATCTGGCTGAACAAACGCGGGGGAAAGAAATGAATTTCAAACCCTATGCCAAGAGACTTGGCGCCGGATTGATCGTGCTGGCCAGCCTCACGCTGGCCAGTTGCATTCTCTTGCCCGGCAAGTTCGATTCATCGCTCGACCTGCGATCCGACGGGACATTCACATTCGACTACGAGGGGCAGATGCTCTTCCTGCCGCTAAGCAAGGAGTTCGGCGACAGAGGCGTGGACGGCGAAGTTTCCACAATGGAGGCCGTTGCAGAGGAGTATTGTTACGATGACAATACGTTCGATGAACGCGAATGCACCGCAGAAGAACTAGAAGAATTCAAGCGCCAGAACGCGGAAGCTCGCGAACGTTCCAATCAAGCCGCGAGAGAGCGCAACGAACAAATGGCAAAAATGCTCGGCGGTGTTGATCCTGCGGATCCCGAAGCCGGTCAGAAATTTGCCGCGCAGCTTGAACGCCAGGCGGGATGGAACAGCGTGAAATATATCGGCGATGGCCTGTTCGAAGTTAAATATGCCATCTCCAGCCGCCTTGCCCATGACTTTGCATTCCCCGCGATCGAGGGAATGAATTTCATTCCGCCATTCGTCCAGATGCACCGACGTGATGGCGGCGCCATCCGGATCAATGCTCCAGGTTATTCGGCACAAGCGGTCACCAACGGCATGAACCCTGCCCTGCTGATGTTCGGGCAAAGTTTCGGCTCAGCTCCAACCGGCAATGGCAAATCTGAAATCGATATGGCGAATCTGGTCAACGGGACATTCTCAATTACGACCGACGGCGAGATCCTCGCAAACAACACTGATCAAGGGCCCGTTGATACAGCGACTGGCCGCCGACTTTCATGGAATGTCGACGCGTCGTCGACGCAGGCTCCAACCGCATTGATCCGCATTCGCTGACATGGCCGCATATTGAACGCGCAAGAAAATGGGGCGGTCCGAAATCCCGGCCCACCCCTTTTTCATGCGATTCCGGTAAATCCGGAGGCGATTGACGTCGGTTAGTTGACCGCGTCCTTCAGACCCTTGCCAGCCTTGAATTTCGGCTGGTTGGATGCCTTGATCTGCATTGGCTCTCCGGTGCGCGGATTGCGCCCGGTCGATGCCTTGCGCCGGGCAACCGCGAACGTACCAAATCCCACCAGCCGCACTTCGTCGCCTTTCGACAGCGATGTCGTGATAGCGTCGAAGACACCTTCGACCGCACTGGCGGCATCGCTTTTCGACAGGCCGCTCGATTCTGCGACGGCTCCAATCAGGTCGTTCTTGTTCATATCCGGTAATCCCCCTTGTCTCGCTGCTAGCACTGCGTTGCTTTGTCGGAGGCAATGAATCACCTCGCGCGAAGCGGAGATAGAAGGGGTTTTTCCACAGGCTGTCAAAGGCAAAGAGCCTCTATCTTACGCAATTGGCCCAAAAATCGGGATTTTGCGACGAAACGTGCGGTCTGGCCGGCGCAAACGTCAGTGCGCCGTAGGGGAAGACCCGGGCGAAGAGTGTAGCGGTTGGCTCGCGAGATCGTCAGCTTCGGTCCATTCGATCGGAGCGGGCATCGAAGTGAGCGCGCATTCCAGCACCTGATCGACGTGTCCGACCGGGATGATCTCCAGACCGTCGGTCACATTGGCCGGAATTTCCGCCAGGTCTTTCACATTGTCTTCCGGAATCAACACCTTCTTGATCCCGCCGCGCAAGGCCGCGAGCAGCTTCTCCTTTAGCCCGCCAATCGCAAGCACCCGGCCGCGCAGCGTAACTTCACCGGTCATGGCGACATCCGGCCGCACAGGCACGCCGCTAAGCGTCGAGACGATCGAAGTAACCATACCCACGCCCGCACTTGGTCCGTCCTTGGGAACTGCGCCTTCCGGCAAATGGATATGGATGTTCTTGCGCTGGAAAATGCTCGGCTTGATACCGTAATGCGGTGCGCGCGCCTTCACGAAGCTGAACGCGGCCGCGACGCTTTCATTCATCACTTCACCCAGCTTGCCGGTGGTCTTTACTTCACCCTTGCCCGGTGTGGTGACGCTTTCGATCGTCAGCAGCTCGCCGCCGACTTCGGTCCATGCCAGTCCGGTGACCGCACCGACCTGCGCTTCGTCGTCCGACATACCGTGCTTGAACTTCCGCACGCCTGAGAAGTCGCCCAGATTCTCTGGTGTGATCGTGACACTGTCCACTTCCTTCTCGAGAATCTTGCGCAGAGCCTTGCGGCAAAGCTTGGCGATCTCTCGCTCGAGCGTCCGGACGCCTGCTTCTCGGGTGTAGAACCGGATCAGGTCACGCAAACCGTCTTCGGTCAGCTCGAATTCGCCTTCCGTCAGACCATGTGCTTCGATCTGTTTGGCGATCAGGTGGCGCTTGGCGATCTCGACTTTTTCATCTTCGGTGTACCCTTCCAGCCGGATGATCTCCATCCGGTCGAGCAAAGGCTGCGGCAGGTTGAGGCTGTTCGCTGTGGTCACGAACATGATGTCCGACAGGTCGATATCGAGTTCGAGATAGTGGTCCTGGAACTTCGAGTTCTGTTCCGGATCGAGGACTTCGAGCAGCGCCGAAGCCGGGTCGCCCCGGAAATCCTGACCCAGCTTGTCGATCTCGTCGAGCAGGAACAGAGGGTTGCTCTTGCCCGCTTTGCGCAGGTTCTGCACGATCTTGCCGGGAAGCGAACCGATATAGGTCCGCCGATGTCCGCGAATTTCAGCCTCATCGCGCACCCCGCCCAGCGACTGGCGGATGAATTCGCGCCCGGTCGCCTTGGCGATACTCTTGCCGAGCGAGGTCTTGCCCACGCCCGGTGGGCCAACAAGGCACAGGATCGGGCCTTTCAACTTGTTGGTGCGCGCCTGCACCGCAAGATATTCGATGATCCGGTCCTTGACCTTTTCCAGCGCATAGTGATCGGCGTCGAGCACTTCCTGCGCCTTGGCGATATCGCGCTTGAGCTTCGATTTTTTGCCCCATGGCAGGCCTAGCAGCACGTCGAGATAGTTGCGCACAACAGTCGCCTCGGCGCTCATCGGCTGCATGCCCTTGAGCTTCTTGAGCTCGCTCGACGCCTTGGCCCTGGCTTCCTTCGACAGTTTTTGCTCGTCGATCTTCTTCTGGAGCTCAGCCAGCTCGTCGGCTTCTTCGGCATCGCCGCCCAGCTCGCCCTGGATCGCTTTGAGCTGCTCGTTAAGGTAATATTCGCGCTGGGTCTTTTCCATCTGGCGTTTGACCCGGCCACGGATCTTCTTCTCGACCTGAAGCACGGACAGCTCGCCTTCCATGAAGGACATGACCATCTCCAGCCGCTTGAGCGGATCGGATTCGGTCAGCAGCGCCTGTTTGTCGGAAACCTTGGCATTGATAGCAGCGGCGACCGCATCACTAAGCATCCCGGCATCGTCGAATTCGCCGAGCTCCTCAGCTGCGTCATCGCCCAGCTTCTTGTTGAGTTTGGCGTAATCCTTGAAGTGATCGACCACCGACCGCATCATCGCGGTGACCTCACTGCCTGACGCGGTTTGCTCGTCCAGCTCCGACACTTCGGCGACGACCATGTCATCGACCATCTTGAGCTGTTCGAGCTGTGCCCGCGCCTGCCCTTCGACCAGCACACGCACGGTGCCATCGGGCAATTTAAGCATCTGCAGCACCTGCGCCACGACACCTATGTCGTAAAGATCGTCTCGCTCGGGGTCGTCGCAGCCCGGATCGAGCTGCGCCAGAAGGAAGATATCCTTGTTGCCTTCCATCGCTGCCTCGAGCGCAGCGACCGACTTGTCGCGCCCGACAAACAGCGGGACGACCATACCGGGAAAGACGACAATATCGCGAAGCGGGAGAAGGGGAAATGTGCTCATGGGCGGAATATGGGAAGCGCCCTGCCCCGCTGCAACAGCATGGCCGGGCTAAAGCTGTGGACGGGCGCAGCGAAGACGGGGGTGTTGACACGTCTGACACTGTCGTCGCCACCCGAACAGCCGGTGTTGACACTGTTGACACAGACCTTCGCTTTGCAGCGGTAAGCTGCGCCAACAGGAGCAAGAAAGGCCGGACGAGTCATCTCGCCATGGTATAGGGCCCTGCCCCTGTAGGAAAGCGCTCTGCTCCATTCACACGCGCTTCACCCATCGGCGCGCAGTCGGGAAGAATGAAGACGCTCTTGTTCTCGCTGGCTCTTGTCGGACTGACTGCCGTGCCAGCGCAGGCCTGCAGGATTTTTCGCCCGGCCGAACACCGGATCGAGGCGCTTCGCGCGCATGAACATTATTCCGGGGCAGTACTGGTTCGGATCGAAAGTGCCCGCCACACCGCCGAACCGGTGCAGGATTCACGCGCATGGGAGGCGAAAATCCGCATCGTACGCACGCTCGACGGACGCGTGAAGATGGATCCCATCATCATCGTGGGTGGGTGGGGTTCTGCGGCATGCGAACTCAATCCCGAGATCGCGAAACCCGGCTCCCTATGGGTGGTCTATATCGCGTCGAACGGCGGGGGACAGGAACATATCAACATCGCCTTGCCGCTCGAGCGTGCAAGGGAAGCCGATCCGGCCCTGCCCAAGGTCCGCTGATCAGTCCCTGAAGCTCGGATCGATCCGGTCGAGCTTGCGCAGCAGTGCGGGCCAGGCGAGGCCGTTGGCGATCATGCCGATGCCGGCAGACGGTGTTTGCGCCTGAACCTTTTCCGGCGTGCCTTGCGGCGGGTTGTTGAGGTTCTCGACACCTGCGCTCAGCATCTTGACCTGCGCATCGCAGGCGCGCTCGATGAAATAGAGCCGCAGGAAACATTCGCCCACCGTGTTGCCGATTGCCAGCGTGCCATGGTTGCGCAGGATCATCGCGTGTTTGTCACCCATGTCCTCGACCAGCCGCTCGCGCTCTTCGAGGTCGGTCGCGATACCTTCGTACTCGTGATAGGCAATGTCGTGGCGTGCGATCATGCCCGTCTGGGTGTGCTCGAGCAGGCCGAAAGACATGGCGCTGACCGCCTGGCCCGCCGGGGTGTGTACGTGCATCACCGAATGCGCGTCATCGCAGTTCATGTGCAGCGCGGAATGGATGGTGAAGCCCGCCGGATTGACCGGATGCGGGCTTGGGATCACCGGTTGCCCGTCGACATCGATCTTGACCAGCGAAGAGGCGGTGATTTCCTCGAACATCATGTCGTAGGGATTGATCAGAAAGTGATGCTCCGGCCCGGGAACGCGGGCGGAGAGATGGGTGAAGATCAGATCGTCCCACCCATAGAGCGCAACCAACCGGTAAGCCGCGGCGAGATCGACGCGAACCGCCCATTCCTCGTCGGAAACCTGCCCGCGGACATCGGCGTCCGACCCGCTTGCATTGTCGTTCATCAACGTTGCCATGGTGCTCTCTCCTTCAGTCTCTTTCCGCCACTGATAGCACGGAGCGTGCTGATCACATACCCGGCATTTTGAAGCCCGGCGGCAGGCCCATGCCGCCTTGAATGTTCTGCATTTCCTGGTTGGAAATACGGTCGGCCTTGTCGCGCGCATCGTTGAAAGCGGCGGTCACGAGGTCCTCGACCATCTGTTTTTCTTCGGGCTTCATCAGGCTGTCGTCAATCGCAACGCCAAGGATGCGGCCCTTGGCGCTGGCGCGCACCTTCACAAGGCCGCCGCCTGCCTGTCCCTCTACCTCGATCGAGTCGAGCTTGGCCTGCATCTCGTTCATTTGCGTCTGGATCGTTTCAGCGGCCTTTTGTGCGGCCTGGATCATTTCTTCCATCGATTGCATGTGATTATCCTCGGGGTCTTTCTTCAGGCACTCTTGCTCCAGGCGCGGTCGCCCGAAGCGGGGGAATTGTCGTCTTCAACCAGTTCGGCATCGGGGAAGGCGGCAAAGGCGGCCTCCACCATCGGATGTTGGCGCATCTGGGCCTGCGCTTCGGCCTTGGCAATCTCGTCCAGCTCGCGCAGCGAGGGGGACCCGCCGCTATCGAGCAAAGTCACTTCCCACCGTTCGTCGGTTATTCTGAGCAAGGCATCCCGCAAATCGGGCGAGGGATCGCCGGGAAAGCCGTCAGCCAGCGCATACGCAAGCTTGCCTTGCTCGAGTGTCTCGACACGGACCCAGTCGCGCATGACCTGCGCCACGCGCAATTGACCCGCACGGTCGACCTGATCGACCAGGCCTTTCCAGTCCAACGCAGCAGAGGGTGCCGGGCCGGAGCCATCGGTTTCGCTGTGCGATGCCGCCTGCACGCCGGTTTCGGCAAGCTGTTCCAGTTTCTTCGCCAGCTTGCCCGGATCGGGCAGGTCGGCGGCGTGGAGCACCCGCAGCAATGCCATTTGCGCGCTGACCAGCGGATCGGGTGCCTGGCGAACTTCCTCGAAACCCCTGAGCAGCAATTGCCACAGGCGATGGAGCTGGCCCGCCGTCAGCCTTCCTGCCCAGTCGGCCAGCGCCGCGCGCTCATCTGCCGTCGCGGCATCGGGCTCGGCCCCGGCGATCTGTCCGACGGTTATCCGGTGCACGAGGTCCATCAGCCCGCGCATCAGCGAGAGCGGCTCGACCCCGAGTGCATATTGCTCATCGATCCCGGCCAGAAGCGCCTTGGCGTCACCGTCCAGAATCATGCCGAGCAATCGGCGCTGCGCGCTCTTGTCGGCCAGGCCGAGCATGTCGCGCACCCGCTCTGCAGTGACTTTTCCTTCGCCGCCCAGATCGGCATGGGCGATCGCCTGATCGAGGATCGACAGACCATCGCGAACCGAGCCTTCGGCAGCGCTGGCAATCATGTGCAGCGCCTCTTGCTCGGCCTGGACGCCTTCCTGCTCGCACACCCAGCCGAAATGCTTCTGCAGCAATTCCAGAGGAATGCGGCGCAGGTCGAACCGCTGGGTACGGCTGAGCACCGTGACCGGCAGTTTTTCCACCTCAGTGGTCGCGAAGAGGAACTTCACATGCGCCGGCGGCTCCTCAAGTGTCTTGAGCAACGCATTGAAAGCGTTGCGAGAAAGCATGTGAACTTCGTCGATGATATAGATCTTGTAGCGCGCCGAAACCGCAGCGTAGCGCACCGCTTCGATAATCTCCCGCACGTCGTCGACGCCGGTATGACTGGCGGCATCCATCTCGATTACATCGATATGGCGGCCTGCGGCGATCGCCACACAAGGCTCGCACTGGCCGCATGGATCGATCGTCGGCCCGCCCTGCCCGTCAGGCCCGATGCAATTCAGCGATTTAGCGATCAGCCGCGCGGTCGAGGTTTTACCGACCCCCCTCACCCCGGTCATCAGGAAGGCATGGGCCAGCCGGTCGCGCTCGATCGCATTGGCGAGCGTGCGCACCATCGGTTCCTGCCCGATCAGCTGACTGAATGTCTGCGGCCGATACTTGCGCGCCAGAACGCGGTAAGGCTGGCTGGCTGCTTCGGGCGCAGGCGCAGCAACGGGTTGCGACGCTGCATCCTCGCCCCCGCCGAACATCGAATTCTGTCCCGCCGCCTCCAGTTCGGCAGCGCTGGGCGTCTCGTCCTGCGCCTCTTCGGGTTCGGGAATCTCTGAATCGGACATCGCGCTTAACCTAGGGAGCATTGAAGCGTTTGTCGAAGCCTGACTTGGCCCGTTGCACATCCTCGTGAAAAGCTTCGCATGAGCTGCAGCGCGGCCGATTGCCGCCAGCAGCACGAGCGTGGACGGCTTCGGCTCAAATGGACTCGCGCCCGCGCGGCCCGTTTGACCCGGACACAAACCGAATGTGGGTTGAAAAGGAGCCGAGCGACCCGTCGCAATTCACCTGGGCTGCTTCCTTCCGGACCTGACCCGGTGAGCGAACGCAAACGTCCACCCGACTCCCGGGCGGGCATATGGCGAGAGGTGGTGGCAAAATCAAGCACCACGATTCGGTCAATTGCCCGTTCACCCGGCGCTCGTTAATGTGGCAACCAATTGGAGGGGTTTTTCATGATCCGACGCGCTGCTTCGCTTTTCACTCTGACCATGGGTCTTGCCCTTACCTCTGTGCAACCTGCGCTCGGCCAGGATTTCGACTTCGGCGACGACGACAGTCCGTTCGCGCGCGACGGCGAATGCGATGACAACCGCTTCGAAGGGCCCGGCATGACATCGACTCCCTTGCTCGACAGCGATGTCGGGCATGATGCGACGGACTGCCGGATCGCGTACGATCAGGGCCGCCTGACATTCAAAGGCGCAGCCGCGCCGTCGGTCAGAGACGCCAGCCGCATCCAGTGGGGTGACGACAATGGTCAGTGGTCACGCGACGGTGAGTGCGATGACATGCGCTTTGAAGGTTCGGGCATGACGACCACACCGTTACTCGAAGAAGACGTCATGCACGATGCGACCGACTGCCGCAGCGCATATGAACAGGGTCGGCTCGATTTGCGCGGTACGTCGGGATCAGCCTCGGCAGAAGGCAGCACGTCGGCGTTAGCTGTCGCCGCTAATCTCGAACCCGTCCGGATCGAAGGCGCGTTTGATTGGGGCGACAATAGCAGCGAATGGGCGGGCGACGGCGAGTGCGACGATCTCCGGTTCCTCGGCGCGGGCATGTCGAGCGTGCCTTTGCCCGGTGACATCGGGCGCGACGAGCAGGACTGCCGGTCGCTCTACACCGCTGGCACCCTCGGTCTGAACCCACTGTTCCAGACGCCCGTTAGTGCAGAGGATATCATCTTCGGCACCAACACCAGCAGCTTCGCCAATGACGGTGAATGCGATGATCTGCGCTTTACCGGCGCATATGCTTCGCGGATGATTTACCTGACCGACGATGTTGGCACGGATGCAAATGATTGCCGCGCAGCCGTGCAGAAAGGCGAAGCCCGTTGGCAGGCCGATCGCCTACCGTTGGAACTTGGCCAGACGTTGGAGATCGATGGCAGCGAAGCAGCGGCAGATGCTGAAGCCGCCATGGAAAATCCAGGCGAATTCAGCGAAACTTGACTCTCAGCGGAAGTTGTCGGCGTAGGCTTGAAGCTTGAGGCTTTTGGGCGGCGTCGCATGGACTCGCGCAACGATGCCGTATTTCTCGGCATAGGCTTTGGCCGCGTCTTTGCTGGGAAAATTCAACGAAACTTGCGCCTGCGTATCACCGCTGCCGGTCCAACCCATCAGCGGATCGGCCTTGCGCGCTTCTGACTGCTCGAATTCGAGCACCCATTCGTCCGTGCGGGCCTTGCCCGATTGCATTGCACTCTTGGCTCGCTGGTAGATTCTTGCGCTCATGCAGGTCCCTTAATTCAACTCGCGCCGCGATTGAAGGCATTCTTGGTCTTCAGGCTTGGCTTTTCTGTCCACGGTTCGTCAGGCCAGCGGTGTTTGGGATAGCGGCCCCTCATGTCCTTGCGCACATCGGCCCAGCTGCCGCGCCAGAATCCGGGCAGATCGCGGGTCGCCTGAAGCGGCCGGCCGGCAGGACTGGTCAATTTGATCAGCAGGGGCACCCGATTCTCTCCCGTGCCGATCATCGGGTGACGGTCCAGCCCGAATAGCGCTTGCACGCGCACCTCGACACTTGGCGCATCATCGCTGGCGTAATCGATTGCATGGCTGGTTCCGGCGGGTGAAATGAACTCGCGTGGCGCATCACTGTCAAGCCGCTGCCGCTCGTTCCAGTCGAGCTGACCAAGCAGCGCTTCAATCACTTTGCCGCGTTGAATTGCAAGATCCCGCCTCCCTGTCAGCAGCGGTGCGAGCCAGTGCTCCGCGCGTTCAGCCAACAGATCGGTCGCCAACGCCTCTACCCCGGCAAAACTGGCGCGGGCGACGAGGTCCGGCGGGATGATTTTCCCCAACTGATCCACCGCCTTTTCCACAAGCTTGTCCACCAGCGCCTGCGGATCGGGCGCGGGGTCCGGCCCGCTCGCCAGGGTGATGGCCCCAAGCCGCCGCTCGATCCGCGCTTCCACCCGCTGCTCATCCGCATTCCAGCGCACCACGGATCGCTTCTCGATCATATGTCCAAGGTGATTTTCGACCTCTGCCTGGGCAAGCATGGCCGCGGCAGTGATGTGCGCGCCTTTGGCTTGCCCCTGCGCATCGCCGATCACCAGCCATTCCGCTCGTGCAAGGGGCGATGCCGGATCGAGGAAATAGCCGCGTCCGCCGGCGGACAACCAATGTTCGCCCTTCGGGTCGCGTCTGCGGGCAATATTGTCGGGCCGCGCAAAGGCGAGAAACAATGCCGGATTGCGCGCTTCCGGCTCTGCACCGGATATGAGTCTTTCCGCCGCCTTGGCCCATCTCTGTGCGAGTTTTCGCGAAGCATCCGCCCTGCCGCCGCGCTCGCCATTCCAGCGCTGCAAGCGCGCCATCAAGTCCTCCCCGCGGCCGCCAAGCCCGCGTTCCTGCAACAGCAGCACCAGCTTCGCAGCATCCGCTGCCTGTGACACTTCAGCGCCAAAAAGCAGCGCAGCAGCAGACACCGGGTCAAGCGGCAGGCTGGCGATCTGATGGCCCTGCGGAGATATGCGCCCTTCCACGTCGAGCGCGCCGAGTTTCTCCAGCCGGTCCCGCGCTGACGCGATCGAGGCCGCTGGCGGCACATCGAGCCATTGCAACGACGCGGGATCGGCGGTGCCCCATTTCGCCAGTTTGAGAACCAGCGGGGCAAGATCGGCGGTCTCGATTTCCGGCGGGTCGAATTGCGGACGACCTGCATGCCCTGCCTCGTTCCACAGACGATAGGCCACGCCGGGCGCCTGCCGCGCGGCCCGCCCTGCCCGCTGACCGGCGGAGGCCTGGCTCGATCTGTGCGTAACCAGATGCGTGCTCCCGGCTGCCCGATCAAACTCGGCGCTGCGCGTCAAACCGCTATCGACAACCACCGATACCCCGTCGAGGGTCAGGGAGGTCTCGGCGATTGCCGTTGCGAGTATGACCCGCCGCCGCCCCTGCGGGTCACGCCGGATCGCTGCGCGCTGGTCTTTCGGCTTGACCTGTCCGTGGAGCGGCAGGACTGGCACTTCGGGCAGGTTGTGGACGAGCCGTTCCCGTGTCCGCTCGATTTCCCTCACCCCGGGCAGAAACGCGAGAATGTCTCCCTCCTGCTCGCGCCAGGCAGTCATGACGGCGGACGCCATCGCATCCTCCATCCGCGCATCGGGAGAACTGCCGAGCCAGCGAATTTCGAGCGGCCAAGCCTTGCCCTGGCTTTCCACCACCGGCGCATTGTCACCCAACAGGCGGGCGAACCGGGCACCGTCGATTGTCGCGCTCATCACGCAGATACGCAGATCGTCGCGCAGGACCGCGCGGCTCTCCAAAGCCAGAGCCAGCCCCAGATCGCTGTCGAGATGCCGCTCATGCGCTTCATCGAACAACACTGCCGAAACACCGGCCAATTCGGGATCGTCGACGATGCGGTTGACGAAGATCGCTTCCGTCATGACCAGCACGCGGGTTTTACCCGAGGTCTTGCTGTCGAGCCGGGTGGTGTAGCCGATCGTTTCGCCGGCCTGTTCGCCCAGCATTTCCGCCATCCGCTCGGCAGCCGCACGGGCAGCAACGCGGCGCGGCGAAAGGAGGATGATTTGTCCGTCACACCATGGCTGGTCGAGCAGCGCCGGCGCAACCGCTGTCGTCTTGCCTGCGCCGGGTGGCGCAACGAGCACGGCGGTTCCTTGCTCGCGCAGAGCGCCGAGCAGTTCCGGCAGGACAGCGTGGATCGGGAGGTCCGCCATGGCGGGACCGGCTCTAATACCCGCGCGCGACCGCGAAGTGTGCAGCTTCGGCCATGGCGGCGCGGGCCTGGTTCTCAGGAAAGATGGAGATCGCGTCGATCGCGCGTTCAGCAAAATGGCGCGCGCGATCGCGGGTTGCCTCAAGCGCGTCATATTTGGCGATCAGAGCAATCGCTTCTTCGAGATCGGCATCGCTGGTGCGGTGGCCCAGGATCGCGGCCTGCCAGAACTTGCGTTCTTCCTCGGTCCCGCGTGCATAGGCGAGGATCACCGGCAGGGTCATCTTACCTTCGCGGAAATCGTCGCCCCGGTCCTTGCCCATTTCGGCAGCATCAGAATCATAGTCGATCGCATCGTCGACCAGCTGGAATGCCACGCCCAGATTGCGCCCGTAATCGTCAAGCGCCTGTTCCTGGCGCTGGTCACATTCAGCAACCACCGCAGCGATGCGGCTGGCCGCAGCGAACAAGGCGGCAGTCTTCGCACCGATGATGTGGAGATAACGCTCTTCGCTGGTCTCGATCTTGCGCTGGGCTGTCAACTGGTCGACCTCGCCCTCCGCGATTACCGCGCTGGCGTTGGAAAGGATTTTCAGCACCTTCAGGCTACCGTCTTCGGTCATCAGCTCGAAGCTGCGGCTGAACAGGAAATCGCCCACCAGCACGGTCGCCGGATTGCCGAAGATGATGTTGGCTGCCGCCTTGCCGCGCCGCATCTCGCTGCCGTCGACGACATCGTCATGCAGCAAGGTCGCTGTGTGGATAAACTCGACCGCTGCCGCCAGTTTGTGATGGCGCGTGCCGTTGTAACCCACCAATTCCGCCCCAGCGAGCGTCAGCATCGGGCGCAGCCGCTTGCCGCCGCCGGAAATCAGATGCCCGGCGAGCGCGGGAATCAGCGGGATTTCGCTCTGCATCCGGTCAAGAATGACCGCGTTGACCGAATTCATGCCTTGCGCGGTCAGCGCCAGCATCGGGTCGAGAGTGGGCTTCTTGCGCGGCAGCGGGACGATTTCTGCGGTCATGGGGCTTGCTCTTGGCCCTGCACCCCATGCTTGGCAAGTGCGAAGCGCCTTGGCTTCGTTGCAAAACGCGTGATAGGTCATGCTTGATGAGCAACGCCGCAGACCAGCCAGCCGATGATCCGCAACTCGCCGCATTCCGGCGCAGCATCGACAATATCGACGCTGCGCTGATCCATATCCTGGCCGAGCGATTTCGGATCACGCAGGCAGTGGGCCAGTACAAGGCCAAGACCGCCCTGCCCCCGGCCGATCCCGACCGTGAGCAGAAGCAGATTGCCCGGCTGAGGGCACTGGCCGAAGAGGCGCAGCTCGATCCCGAATTCTCGGAGAAATTCCTCCGCTTCATCATCGACGAGGTCATCCGGCATCATGAACGCGCCCGCCGTGATTGAAACAGCCTTCGCCAAGCCGAGCTTGCGGCTGCGGATCGCCAAAGCGCTGTTCCGGCTGTTGCCCGCCCCGTTCCCGGAGGCATCGGAAATCCGCGATAAGCTCGCCAAGCGCAGTCCGCCGCAGGCGGCACCCATGCCCAAGTCGGTCGAAAAGCAATTCATGGTCCAGCAGCAGGATCACTGGGGCGTGCCGGTCTATCATCTGACGCCGCGCGAGAACCGCTCCGACTGGCAGATCATTTACCTGCATGGCGGCGGCTATGTGAACCCGATGCACGCGGTGCATTGGGGGGTTATGCGCGAATTGGCCAAAACCACCGGTGCGACCATCACCCTGCCGCTCTATTCGCTGGCGCCCGAACATGATTACCGGCCGGGCGCGGAGCTGGTGTTCGACATTTACAATCGTATCAGAGTCGAGAATCCGACTGCCAAGATCGCCCTGGCAGGTGACAGTGCAGGCGCGAATTTCGCGCTCGGCACGGCGCTGAGGCTGCGCAATAGCGAACACCCGCAGCCTGATGCGCTGGTGCTGTTCTCGCCGTGGATGGATCTGACCTTGGCTGACGAGCGTGCCCGTGCGGTCGAGCGAGACGACATCATGCTAGGCGTCGACCGGCTGCGCATTTGCGGAGAGATGTGGGCAGGAGACGCCGATCCGGCGCGGCCAGATCTCAGCCCGCTTTACGCGGATCTGTCGGGCCTGCCGCCGATGGCGATTTTCCAGGGAACGCACGACCTGCTGTGCATCGACGCGCGCAGCTTTGCCGAGCGCGCCGAGGCAGAAGGTCATACGGTCGAATATTACGAATATGCAGGCGCCTTCCACGACTTCATGATCGCAGGGTTCACCCGCGAGGCGCAGCATTGCTACGCCCGCACGGGCCAGTTCCTGAAAAGCATTTAGACCTTAGTCATCCTGCTTGCGCGGTGACGCGGTGTTGCGCGGATTGCTGCGCGGTGCCGGGCGGCTTTCCACTTTCGCGCGCGCTGGACGCGCAACCGGTGCCGGTCGTGCAGCCGGGGCCGGTCGTGCAGCAGGGGCTGACTGTGTCCGCTGGACCGGAGCCGGCCGCGCCCGCTGAGCCGGCGGAGCGGTACGGACCGCCGGCGGTGGTGTGTTGCGCGCCGCTGCCGTACCCTGCCCGCCACGGCGATTGCCGCGCTGGCCGACATCATCTCCGCGGCGGTCTCTGCGACGTTCGCCGCGCGGGCGCTCACGGTCACCATTGCGGACCGCTGCATCCGGGCTCAGGCCGAAACCGCGATCATCCGCGCCGCTGCGATCGCCGCGCCTGTGGCCTCCTCTGCCATCATGATCGCCATGACGGCGCCGGTCACGATAATACCCATCGCGATCACGCGAATAGCCCGACCAGTTTTCCGCACGATCACGACGACCGCCGTGGCGGCCTTCCCAATAATTGCGGTAACGGTCGCTCCAGCGATGGCGATGGCCGCGCCGGTCGTAGATGTAATAGCCGACGCCGGGATAATAATAGTCGTCATACCAGCCGTAATAGTAGCCGGTGTAATAGGGGTCATAACTGCTGTCGTAATAGGGATCGTAATAGCCGGTCCCGACAGAGCCGTAATCGAGCAAAGCCGTGCAGCCGCCCAGCGATATCGCGGCGGCTCCGATCAGTGCGATTTTCAAACGTCCGTGCCCCACAGCATGTCTCCGATTCTGTATTCCGTTAAGCTAAGGGCGGATTTATCTGAACAAAATTGAACGCTGGCTGAACCCTGTTTCCAGCCGGTCAATCCGCTTCCCTGACCCAGCGAACACGGGAAATATCGATCTCGAGCTCCTCGCTTTGCGCCGCTGCATTACGCAAGGCATCGAGGTCTTCCGCGACACACACCTCACCTTCCAGCCGCAAGCCTGCAAACGGGTGTTCGGTGACAAATTTCCCCTTGTCAGTGGGGCCGCATGAAACCAGCCAGCCTGCAAATTCCGTGACCAGACCGGCAGCATCGCGCGATGTTGGGCGGTACGCCAGATAGAGATAGAGCTCGCTTTCCAGCGGAGTCCCCTTGTCCATGGGATTTTCCTCGACCAGAAGCTCGATCAGCGATGGCGAGCCATGCGAATAGGATACTTCGCCGCGCTCCCGCTCTCCGGTTTCTTCGTCGATCTGGATGAAGTCGCCGTCTTCATCGATTATCATGGCATTGGCGCAAGCTGGCCAATCCTCGAACGGAGCATCCGTATCAATCTCGCACGGCTCATCCTGTTCGCCCAGCCATATGCCGGGCCTGAACTGTGAGGCATCGGCGGCCTCCCCGAACATCGGCTTGTCGGATACCACGATGTTGCAGGCAGACAGCGCGGCTGCGCTGGCAATGGCGAAGATTATGCGCGTGATGGTCATTCCGCACTCCTTGGCAAGCTGAGCCGAACCAGCAATCCGCCAAGGTCTTCACTCTCGTCGAGCAAGACCTTGCCGCCATAGATTTCCGCCACGTCGCGCACGATCGACAGTCCCAGCCCGGTGCCGGGCTTGCCCGTGTCGAGACGCGCGCCGCGATCGAAAATCTCCTCGCGCTTCTCCTCCGGAATGCCGATACCGTCATCCTCGATCCAGATCTCGCACCGCTCCGCATCGTCGCGGTTGGCATCGACTGTCACGAATACGCTCCCACCCCCGTATTTTGCAGCGTTCTCGATCAGATTGCCGAGAATCTCGTCGAGATCCTGTCGTTCGATAGCGACTTGTGCATCACGGTTTCCGTCGAGATCGAACCGGGTGCTTTCGTAGATCCGCGTGACGGCGCGCAGGACCGATTCCGCACTGGGCCAGACTTGAGCGCGGGACAGTCCCGTCGCGCGCCTGCCTACGGCCCTCGCCCGCGCCAGATGATGGTCGACATGGCGCTGCATCACCTTGGTTTCACGAAACACGTGGCCCGCCAGCTTCGGATCCTGCGCGGTCGCGGCATTGGTCAATACAGTCAGAGGGGTCTTGAGCGCATGGGCGAGGTTGCCGGCATGCGTTCGCGCTTCTTCCGCCTGCTTTTCCGAATGGGCCAGCAGCATGTTGAGTTCCTGCACCAGCGGCTGCACTTCCAGCGGCAAGGGATCGGTCACGCGGTTGATACCGGTCGTGCGGATCTTCTGGATTGCTTCACGGATACGGCGCAGCGGACGCAGCCCGTACCAGCTTTGCAAAGCCGCCATGATGATCAGCCCGAGGCCAAGCACGGCAAACGACCACACAAGGATCGACCGGATGCGCGCGATCTGGAAATCGAGCTCTTCGCGTGCGGAGGCAACCGCAAATGTCCAGCGAGTGTCATCGTCGGGCAGCACAACGGTGCGCTCGACCAGACGCAGCGGTTCGCCTTCGAACTGGTCGCTGTTGAAGAAGTGCGGTTCGGTATCGAGATGTTCGTCCTGCACCTGCAGCGGCTCGTCCCACAAAGAGCGTGACGGATAGCCTTCCTTGCCCGGCGCGCTGATCTGGAAATAGAGACCGCTGTTGGGTTCAAGAAAACGCGGCTCACCGATCGGGCGGTTGAAGTACACTTCGCCATCCGGGCCAACCTCTGCCGTGACCAGCATGGCGTTGAGCAAATAGACCAGCTGGTCGTCGAAATTGTCCTCGACCAGATTGGTCAGCACGCGGTCGAGCGCAAAGCCTCCGGCCAGCAGCAGGATCAGGATCCAGCCGGTCGCAATCGCCATCATGCGGCGGGAAAGACTGCCGGTATGCGGCGCAGTGCCGCCGCCGGCTATTTCAGCGTTGATGGTCGCCAGCTCCGCTTCCTCGCGCAGCGCGGCGGGCGTTTCGTCACCCGTTTGCACTGCGCCGGACGCGTTCATCCCGCCGCCTCCTTACGAGGCGCGCGGCGCTTCCGCCGGATCGTCGAGGCTGTAGCCGAGGCCGCGGATCGTGGTGATCACTTCAGCGCCCAGCTTCTTGCGGATACGCGTCACGAACACTTCGATGGTATTTGAATCGCGGTCGAAATCCTGGTCGTAAATATGCTCGATCAGCTCTGTCCGGCTGACCACTTTGCCTTTGTGGTGCATCAGGTAGCTGAGCAGCTTGTATTCCTGCGCGGTCAGTTTCACCGGCTCACCGGCCAGGGTAACGCGGCCAGAGCGGGTATCCAGCCGAACATCACCTGCCGTCAACTCACTGGAGGTGTTGCCCGAAGCGCGGCGGATCAGCGCGCGCAGGCGGGCGATCAGCTCCTCGGTCTGGAACGGTTTGGCCAAGTAATCGTCTGCCCCGGCATCGAGCCCGGCAACCTTGTCCGACCAGCTGTCCCGCGCGGTCAGGACCAGAACGGGGAACTCGCGCCCTTCTTTGCGCCACATGCCCAGCACCGTCAGCCCGTCGATCTCCGGCAAGCCGAGGTCGAGGATCACCGCGTCGTAATCCCCCGTGCTGCCGAGAAAATGACCGTCTTCGCCGTCGGTGGAAAGATCCACCGCATAGCCGGTCTGTTCAAGCGTGGATTTCAATTGCTGGCCGAGTGTTGGTTCGTCCTCGACGATCAGGATGCGCATGGTGTGCTCTAGTCCCCTATGATTTCGCGAATGCTAAGTGGTCTTTTGAAGCAAACGCGTCAACTCGCGCAGCGTTTCCGGTGGTGGAGCTATCGGCTGCGTCGCAGGACACGCCCGGTCCGCGCATCGACATCGACATACATCACTTTGCCATCGCGAATGAACTTGAGGCGATAGGCCATGGCTGCGCTGTCATAGGCCGGACCGAGATACTCGGCCCCGCGCATGGTCGGCAGAACGCGCCGTTCGATCTCCCGCAGCGACAGCACATTGCCCGCGCGCATTTCCTTGCGCGCGTCGCCCTGTTCGGTCTGCGGCTGCGCGGCCACAGCCGGTGCAGCGAGCGGAGCGGCAAGCAATGCTGCGGCAACAATCGAGGCGGTTTTCCTGTTCATCGTGTCTGCATGCCTAAGCCTGCCCCATTGAACAAGTTCTGAATGGCAACGTTGCCAAGGGTTCAGAGTGGTCGCGCAGTGTCACGACGCTTTACGCTACTGCGTCATCTCGTAGGTCACATTGACGGTAACACTGCTGCCCACCTGGCCGGGCTGGATCGGAGTCGAGGCATCGGCAGCCTGAGCCTCCACGCTCATCGTGCGCAGCATCGGCATCGGGCGGCTCATCGCGACATTCTCGCTCACATGGATCAGCCTGACATTGGGATATCCGGCCATCCGCGCATAATCGCGCGCCATCGCCTCGACACGTTTCATCGCCGCTGCACGCGCCTGCGCTTTTGCCTGCGTGTCATCATCGATCGAAAAATCCGGGCCGGACAGGTCCGTTGCCCCCGCCGCGACCAGCGCATCAAGCACCGGGCCGGTCCGGTCGATATCGCGCAGGACCACGCTTACGCGGTTGGAAGCCTGGTATCCGGTGAAGACCTGTTTCTGCGTCTGCCGGTTGTAGTCATACTGCGGATAAAGCGAGACACCGGTGGTCTGGATGTCTTTGTCAGCCACGCCAAGCGCTTTGATCCGGTCAATCACCGACTGCATCTCGCGCGCGTTGACGCGCATCGCCTCGACCGCAGTGGACGCGCGCGAGGATACACCGGCACCGATCGTCGCAAGGTCTGGATCGCCCTTCACCGTCTCTGTTACGGAGAGTTCCACCACCGGGAGGTTGGTGGTCACCTGCACATCGGCCAGCGCCGGAGATGCGATCGCGAATGCGGCTGCGCCGAACGCGAGAGGAAGGGCAAGATTTTTCATTGAGGAAACTCCATGATATGCTGTCTCATTAAGCCGCCTGTTCGCTGCGCGCTGCTTTCGTCATGCTGAACGCAATTCCGCTTGCGCGAAGAGACCTCTCTTGCATCCCAACGCGCCGCATGGCCTATAGGTTTCAATCAAGCAGGGGACCTATCCAATGAAATCGCTGCGCCGTGCGCTTGCCTCATTCGTCGTGCTGATCGCCAGCCCCCTTGCCGCGCCGCTTGCCGTGCCGCTCGCCGCGCAAGAAATGGAGCAGGTCCTGCCGCGCGCAGCGGATGAGGGCGGCGGACCCTATGCGACGCTCATCATTCGCGGTGCGACGATGATCGACGGGACAGGTGCTCCGCCCGAAGGTCCGGTCGATATCGTCATCGAAGGGAACCGGATTGCAGGGATTGCGCGCGGCGGTGCGCCGCAGTCGGTGATCGACACTGCTGACCGCGTGGTCGATGCGAACGGCATGTATGTGCTGCCCGGCTTCGTCGACGTGCATGGGCACAATGGCGATCCCGGCAAGGCGCCGCAGCCCTCCTACGGATTCAAGCTGTGGCTGGCGCATGGCGTTACCACCGTGCGCGGAGTCGGCTTCGGCTGGGGGCCGGACGATCCCTCGCTCGACCAGAAGCGCAAGAGCGAAGCCAACACCATCGTCGCCCCGCGCCTCTATGCCTATGCCGTGCCCGGAGATGTGTGGCCGCAAGGCGTGGTCGACAGCCCGGAAAAAGGGCGCGAATGGGCCCGCTGGATCAAGGCGCGCGGCTATGACGGGATCAAGTTCTTCAACAATGAAGACCCCGCTACGCTGGCCGCGATTCTCGACGAGAGCAACGCAATCGGTCTGGGCAGCGTGGCTCACCTTGGACAGCGCGGCGTTGCGCAGGTCGATGCGGAAAAGGCGATCGAACTCGGTCTCGGCGGCGTGACCCATTTCTACGGGCATTTCGAAAGCTTGCTCGATAGCAGCGCAAGCCCGCAATATCCCGCCGACTACAACTATCTCGACGAGCAGGCGCGTTTTGCCTGGGTGGCACGGCTGGCTGATCAGGTAGGCGAACCGGGCAGCGAGCGGTGGGAAGAATATATCGACTTCATGGTCGAAGAAGGCGTCACACTCAGCCCGACGTTCAACATCTATTCCGCCAGCCGCGACGTGATGCGGGCGCGCAATCTGGAATGGCACGAGAAATACACTCTGCCGCAGCTGATGGATTTCTACGCTCCCAGCCTGACCAATCACGGCAGCTATTACCACGACTGGTCGAGCGAAGACGAGATCGCGTGGCGCAATTTCTATCGCAAGTGGTTCGACCTGACCCGTGCGTTCAAGGACCGCGGCGGGCGCGTCACGGCCGGGTCCGACCCTGGCTATATCTACCAGACCTGGGGCTTCGCCTATATCGGCGAGCTGGAAATGTTGCGCGAAGCGGGACTGACCCCGCTCGAAGTGATTCAGGCGGCGACGATGAACGGCGCCGAAGAGATCTGGCAGTCGAAGGGCGGCAACCCGCCGTTCGGGACGATCAAGCCGGGCAAGCTGGCCGACCTCGTGATCGTGCCGGAGAATCCACTGGCCAATCTGAAGGTGCTCTATGGCACCGGTCACGCGCGCCTGAACCGCGAAACCAACCAGCTAGAGACAGTCGGCGGCGTGCGCTGGACGGTGAAGGACGGCATCGTTTACGACGCGCATGAATTGCTCGCCGATGTTGCAGCGATGGTGGAAGGGGAAAAGGCGAAGCAGCAATAGCTACCCCTGCTTGAGTCACGGGGCTTGAGGGACGGGGATTTTGGTTGCGACGCACACCGCCAGCGCCTAGCTGCCACCGGCCATGGCACAGCCCCCGATCCTCAGTCTCGAAAGCATATCGCTCCAACAGGGCGGACGGTGGCTGTTTGGCGGGCCGGACAACGACGCGCTTGATCTGCATGTCGGTCCGCGTGACAGGCTGGCGCTGATCGGCCGCAACGGCGCGGGCAAGACCACCCTGTTCCGTCTGATCGATGATCTGATCGAACCCGACAAGGGAGAGCGCAAGGTCAAGCCCGGACTGCGGATCGTGGTTCTCGAACAGGACCCCGATTTCTCCGGCTTCGACACATTGATGGACTTCGCTCTGGCCGGCAGCCATCCACCGGCCGAATATGAAGTCGAAGCCATCGCCGGACAGCTCGGCATCGACATGGCCACTCCGTCCAGCGGCGCGAGCGGCGGCGAACGGCGGCGAGCGGCGATCGCCCGCGCGTTGGCGCAGGATCCCGACCTGCTGCTGATGGATGAACCAACCAACCACCTGGATCTCGCCGCGATCGACTGGCTGGAAAGCTGGCTCGACCGTTACAAGGGCGCGTTCATCGTCATCAGCCATGACCGGACCTTCCTCAAGCGCCTGACCAAGGCGACGATCTGGCTTGATCGCGGCACTTTGCGCCGCAAGGAAATCGGGTTTGGCGGCTATGATGCATGGGAAGAACAGGTCTATGCCGAAGAAGCCCGTGCGGCAGAAAAGCTCGACGCCAAACTGAAGCTGGAGGCACATTGGCTTGAACGCGGCGTTACCGCGCGGCGCAAACGCAACCAGGGGCGGCTCGAGAAACTGTACCAGATGCGGGCGCAGCGTGCGGCAATGATCACACCCGTTGGCGGGGCCAAGCTGGGACTCGCGACTGAAGAAGAGTTCAAAAGCAAGTCTGTGATTGTCGCGCAGGATGTCTCCAAATCGTTCGGAGAGCGCAAGATCATCCGCGATTTCTCTTTGCGCATCCAGCGCGGCGACCGGATCGGTGTTGTCGGCTCAAACGGCGCTGGCAAGACAACCCTGCTTAAATTGCTCACCGGAGAGCTGGAGCCCGATACCGGCAAGGTCGATATCTCCAAGAAGCTGACCGGGGTAATGATCGACCAGCAGCGCAGCCTGATGGAGCCCGACAAGACCGTGCGGCAGGTGCTGGCCGAAGGCGGCGACTGGATCGATGTCCGCGGCAACCGGAAACACGTGCAGGGCTATCTCAAGGACTTTCTGTTCGACCCGAAAATTGTCGATACCAAAGTCGGCATCATGTCGGGCGGCGAGCGATCGCGCTTGCTGCTGGCGCGCGAATTCGCCCGCAAATCCAACCTGCTGGTGCTGGACGAGCCGACCAACGATCTCGATCTCGAAACGCTCGACCTGCTGCAGGAAGTGATCGCGGACTACGAAGGCACCGTGCTGATCGTCAGCCATGACCGGGATTTTCTGGACAAAACCGTCACCGTGACGCTTGGCCTCGATGGCAGCGGCTTTGTCGACATCGTCGCGGGCGGGTACGAAGACTGGGACGCCAAGCGCCGCAAGCGCAACAAGGGACCGTCGAAGGCAAAAGCGGAAAGGGGCGATACGCCCGCTGCGCCGGCCCCGGTGCCGAAATCGCCGCCGAAATCGGACAAACTTTCGTACAAGGACCAGCGCGACTACGAACTGCTCCCTGCCCGGATCGAGGAACTGGAAGCGGCCATCGCCAAGGGCGAGGCGATGTTGGCCGACCCCGACCTCTACACCTCGGACCCGCAAAAATTCGCCAATATCAACCAGGGTGTCGAAAACGCGCGAGCCGAGAAAAACGCAGCGGAAGAGCGCTGGCTCGAATTGGCCGAGCTGGTCGAGGGATAGGGTTCAATCGATCCGGTAGAAATCGGCCACCCGGTCGAGCGCGAGTTTCAGCACCAGCTTGCCGCTGCGCGCCGGCCACTGCATCGCCCGTTCAGCATCAGGCAGGCTCTCGCAGGCGCAGACGACTCGCCAGAGTATATCCTGCAATCCCCTGCCCGCTCCGGCCAGCGCGCCGTCGAACCGGGCTTTGGCGGCGATCTGCCGTTCCGTGGGCGACAGGCCGGCATCGCCGCCTTGCCCACTGATCCGCACCGGATCCCACCGCATGGTAACGCTGGGGCCGAGTTGTGCGCGTTCGTAATCGGAGCGCAGGCGTTCTCCGGCATCGAACAGCCGATCGTCGAGATGGCCGCGTGCATGAAGCCATCCTAGTGGGGATTCAGCGATATTGACGGTCGCGGTTCGTCTTTTGCCCCGTACGCCATTCGCCCGCCGCACCCCTTCGCTGGTCAATTCGCGTTCGACAAGTTCGCGGCGCATCGGCATCTCTCCTGATTCGACTGACGAATGAGCCCTTGCCAAAAACGGATAGTTGTAGGAAAGTGAAAAACCGATTTGGTTCGTCAGGGAGGGCGATTTGATCAACCGCATTCGCGATCTGCGCAAGGCCAAGGGCTGGACCTTGGCCGATCTCGCCGAGGCTTGCACGCCGCCGACTACCCCGCAGACCATCGGGCGGTTGGAAACGGGAATGCGCAATCTCTCGCTCCGATGGATGGAGAAGATCGCGCTCGCGCTGGATGTCGATGCCGAAACACTGGTGCGGTCGGAGGCCAGTTCGCACCCCAAAGTGGTTGCCCGGCTGACCGAGGCCGGAGCGGAAGCGCTGGCCAAACAGGCCGACGCCGTGCTCCCGACCGAGCTTGGCGGCGAGGCGCCGCTGATGGCGCTGGCGGTCGAATCCGGAATGGGCGAGTATCGCGCGGGCGACCAGCTATGGCTGCGACAGATCGATCCGGCAGACGGCAATGGAACGATCAATCGCGCGATCAACCGCGACGTCCTCGTCCCTCGCCCGGGCGGGCGATTCGCATTCGGCAGGCTGATCGACCGCCAGGGAACGCTGGTTGGCATCCTGCCGCCCGGCATGGGCCAGAAACAGCAGGTGGTCGACAACCCGCCCTGGATCGGTGTCGCTGAAATGCTCGTGCGCAAGCTGTGATCCGGCCATGAAGCATATCCTCTCGATCTCGACGCTCTATCCCAACGCGCACACGCCGCGCTTCGGGACCTTTGTTGCCCGTTCGCTGGAAGCGCTCGCTGCGCGCGGGGATTGGCGGGTGACCATGGTCAATCCGGTCGGCATCCCGCCGATCGCGTTCGGCAAGTACAAACCGCTCGCGGCAGCTGCGATCGACGGGAAAGAGGGCGGCGTCGATGTCTTCAGACCAAAGTTCACTCTGATCCCCCGACTCGGCGCCCGCAGCAATCCCGGCATCATCGCACGGAAGATCCTGCCGCTGGTCGAGAGCATTCACCAGACCACCCCGATCGATGTGATCGACGCGCAGTTCTTTTATCCCGACGGTCCTGCGGCAGCGTGGATTGCCGAGAAGCTGGGCGTGCCGCTGTCGATCAAGGCACGTGGTTCCGACATCACCTATTGGGGCGCGAAGGATTTTGCCCGCGACCAGATGCTCGACGCGTCCGAACGCGCAACCGGGCTACTCGCGGTATCGCAAGCGCTCGCTCGCGACATGACGGAAATGGGCATGCCAGCGCACAAGATCGCGCTGAACTACACCGGGCTCGACCGCGACCGGTTTCGCCCGCTCAACCATGTCGGGCTGAGAGCAATGCTGGCCAAGTCGCTCGGGATCGAGTTGCCCGCGACCGGCGCTGTCTTTTCAACCGTCGGCGCGCTGGTCCAACGCAAAGGGCACGATCTGGTGATCGGTGCGCTGGGCCATTTTCCCGGAGCGCACCTGTTGCTGGTCGGCAAGGGAGAAGACGAAAAGCACCTGCGCACCTTGGCCAAGGATTTGCAGGTCGATGACCGGGTGCATTTCGTCGGATCGGTCGATCACGACCTGATGCCGGTTATCCTGTCAGCCTCCGACGCGATGGTCCTGCCCTCTGCGCGCGAAGGTCTTGCCAACGCGTGGGTGGAAGCTCTGGCGTGCGGTACGCCAATCGTGATTTCGGATGCCGGCGGCGCGCGTGAACTGGTGACCGGACCGGAGGCCGGAGTCATCGTCGAACGCACCGTCGATGCGGTCGCCGGCGGTATGGCCCGCATCCTTGCCGCGCCGCAAAATCGGCAGGTTGTGGCAAGCTATGCCGACCGTTTCAGCTGGCAGCAAAACGCCGCCGATCTCGCCGCCCATCTCGAACGGCTTACCGGCGGCGATTGAACCCGGCTCAGCTTTCGCCGCGCGCGATGCGGTCCTGTTTGTCGGCCACCGATTCCTCAGGGATGAAGCTGTTTGAATCGACGCCCAGCCAGATCAGGATCGGTGCCGCCATATAGACCGAGCTGTAGGTCCCGACGAACAGGCCAAGCGTAATCGCCGATGCGAGGCCGAACAGGCTTTCCGGCCCGAACAGCACCAGCGGGATCAGCGCGACAAACAACGTCAGTGAGGTCATTACTGTCCGTGCCAGCGTCTCGTTGACTGACAGGTCGAGCAATTCGGGCAGTTCCATCTTGCGGAACTTCTTCAAATTCTCGCGGATGCGGTCGTAGACAACGATCGTATCGTTCAGCGAATAACCGATGATGGCCAGGATCGCAGCGATGATCTGCAAGCTGAATTCGAGCTGGAACAGGGCAAACATGCCCAGCGTCAACGACACGTCATGGAACAGCGCGAACATTGCCCCGACCCCGAACTGCCATTCGAACCGGACCCAGATGTAGATCGAAATCGCAGCCATCGCGGCGACCAGCGCCCAGATCGCGGTCTCCCAGAATTCGCCTGAGACCTTGCCGGAAACATTGTCGTTTCCATCGAGGCGGAAGTCGGAATGGTTCTGCGAAATCTCAGTCACGATCTCATTGGCAATGAGCTGCGCTGCTTCGTTGTCGCCCTCAGCGGCTTCCGGCAGGCGGACGCGGATCGAAACCTGATTGTCCGCGCCGAATTTCTGGACGATCGGCTCACCGTAGCCGAGCGATGCGACCTGCTCGCGCAGCTCCGGGATAGGCGCGTTCTCGCTCTGCTCGAACGTCGCACGCAGCTCCAACCCGCCGGCAAAATCCACGCCGTAATTCAGGCCTTTGGTCAACACCAGCGCCCAGCTTGCCGCGATCAGCAAAATGCTGACCACGTAGAACGGCAGGCGATATTTGAGGAACTTGATGTTCGTGTCGTTGGGGACAAGTTTGAGAAGTCGCATAATCTATCCCCTCCTTAAAGGTTGAGCTCGGACGGACGCGAGCGGCGCAGCCAACCGGCCACCCACATGCGCGACAGCGTAACGGCGGTGAATACGCTGGTGAAAAGGCCGAGGATCAGAACCACAGCGAAACCGCGGATCGGGCCCGAGCCGAACAGGAACAGCAGCACACCGGCGATGAAGTTGGTGACATTGGCATCGTAAATCGCCCGGCTCGCTTCCTTGTAGCCGTTTTCGACCGCCGCGACCACGCGCCGCCCTCGCCGTCTTTCTTCCGCAATGCGTTCGTTGATCAGCACGTTCGCATCGACTGCAGCACCAATGGTGATCACGAATCCGGCCAAGCCGGGCAAGGTGAGCGTGGTGTTGGCAATTGCCATGATGCCAAGCAGCATCAGCACGTTGATTACCAATGCATAGGTCGCATAGACGCCGAACCGGCCATAAGTGGCAACCATCAAGGCAATGACTGCGAAGAAACCGATCATGATCGCAATGATCCCTTTGCGGATCGAGTCCGCCCCGAGATCAGGCCCGACAGAGCGTTCCTCGATAATCTCCAGATCGACCGGCAACGCGCCCGATTGCAGAGAGATTGCCAACGCATTGGCCGAATCGACAGTGAAATTCCCGGAAATCTGCGCCTGACCGCCGTAGATCGGCTCATTGAAGCTTGGCGCTGAAATGACTTCGCCATCCAGGATGATGGCGAAACGGCGGTTGACGTTCTCGGAACTCAGCTTGGCGAAACGTGCCCCGCCCTGGGCATCAAAGGTGATGTTGACCACATCGGAGTTGTCGTCGAACTTCTTGCCGGCCTGTGCGTCGATCAGCGAGTCGCCCTGGATCCCGCCAAGGCGGCGCACGACCATCGAGGTACCTTCCTGCCCGCTGCCTTCGGCATAGGGCACGACCTGCGTTCCGACTTTCGAGATCGAGAGTGCGGAATCGTTCGGTACGGCGTTCTGGAATTCCGGATCGACGAGCTTGAATTCAAGCTTTGCCGTCTGGCCGAGCAGTTCCTTCAACTGCTCCGGATCGTCGAGGCCCGGGACCTGCACAACGATGCGATTCTCGCCCTGCCGGATGATCGTGGGCTCACGCGTTCCAAGCGCATCGATACGCTTGCGGACAACATCGGTGGCGGCATCCATCGCATTGCTCACCGCCGCTTCGGTCCCGGCATCGGTTTGAGTCAGGACAAAACGCGTTTCGTC
This sequence comes from Parerythrobacter lutipelagi, assembly GCF_005434975.1. Classification (GTDB taxonomy): domain Bacteria; phylum Pseudomonadota; class Alphaproteobacteria; order Sphingomonadales; family Sphingomonadaceae; genus Parerythrobacter_A; species Parerythrobacter_A lutipelagi. The sequence goes on from NZ_SKCJ01000001.1 coordinate 115,683, forward strand.
ATCGACCCTCAGATCCCATTCGCGGACTAGCCCGGTGCCGTTGACCAGAGGGAGTATCTCTTCTCTCGCCCGGTCCACATCCGCTGTGGATTCCACCATGAAGCTCAGGCGTTCGCCGCGGGTCGAAACATCGCCGGCGCGGATGCGCGGTTCTGCCGAGCGGAAGGCAGCCTGCACGGCATCTTCCATATTCTGCAGGCGCTGTGTCTTTACCTGCTGCGGATCGGCTTCGAGCAGGATATGACTGCCGCCGGCCAGATCGAGGCCCAGATTCACCACCGGATCGGGCAGCGCATCAGGCCAGCGAATGTTCGCGGCGCTGAAAATGGAAGGGAGCGCGGCGGCCACTGCCACCAAAGTCAGGCTCCACAGCCAGACCTTCCGCCAGGTTGGAAATTCGAGCATGGTCTGTGCGCCCCTGAAGTTCAGTCGTTCGCGGCTTTGCCACCGGGCGGAATGATGTCGCCGATGGTTGCCTTCACGGTCTTGACGCGGACACCCTGCGCAATCTCGACATCGGCGTAATTGTCATCGACCTTGATCACCTTGCCCACGATCCCGCCAGCGGTAACGATCTGATCGCCCTTCTTGATGGCGGCAATCTTTTCCCGGTGCTGCTTTTGCTGGCGCATCTGCGGCCGGATAAGAAGGAACCAGAAAATCGCGAAGATGCCGACCCATGGAAGGATCTGCAGCCAGAAGGGCGGTGCGTCTGCGGTCGCGGCAGCAGCCGAGCCTAGGAAATCGAGCATGTTAAAAGCCTAACCCGTGAAAAATCGTAGTGCATTTGCCGGGCCGTTTTCTGCAAGTGAGAACCTGCTGAACCTCGCCCCGGACATAGGTGGGCGCGCCTAGCAGCAATGCAAGATGTCCGCAATCGACGCTGCAACCCTGTGTGGATTTCGCAACAACTGCCGCAATTGCTGCCCGACTCGTGCGGGAGCCTTTGTGCGCTTGCCATGGTCACACGCCCACACTATAGCGCCGCCCTCCACTGGTCTCGGGAAGTAGCGCAGCCTGGTAGCGCATCACACTGGGGGTGTGGGGGTCGCAGGTTCGAATCCTGTCTTCCCGACCAGTGGACAATTCCCAACATCCCCTCGCCGCCCGCTTTGCCGCTGTTGGATAATTCATTTTCCTACACGTACCATTATGGTTATCTGGATTGCTCCCATTTTTGCAGGAGCAAGACCATGGCCATTATCGAATCCCTTATCGGCCCGATCGCCTCGATCATCGACAAGATCATTCCGGACAAGGAAGCGCGCGCCAAAGCCAAGCTTGAATTGCTTGAATTGCAAGGCTCGCAGGACCTGCAAGCCATCGAAGCGCGCCTTTCCGCCATTGTTGCCGAAGCCAATTCGCACGATCCGTGGACCAGCCGCGCCCGTCCGAGCTTTCTCTACGTGATGTATACGCTGTTGCTGTTTGCCATCCCGATGGGCCTGCTCGCGGCGTTCAACCCGCGCGTCGCGCAGGAAATCGCCAGCGGGATGAACGCCTATCTCGGCGGCTTGCCCGAACCGCTCTATGCGCTCTTCGGCACCGGCTATCTCGGCTACACCGCCGCGCGCCAGTGGGGCAAGGTCAAGGGCGTGGAATAACAGCGTCTGAACTGTGTTCCACTTGTTCCACTTGGCTGCATGGAACAGGCTTTGCGGGCAGGCCCTTGCCCGCTAAGCCGCAGCCATGAACGTCGAGATCACCAACACCGTTTACGTCCTTAACGGGCCCAACCTCAACCTGCTCGGCACGCGCGAGCCGGATATCTACGGGCATGACACGCTCGACGATATTGCGGGCATGCTGGAAGATCGGGCGCGCGAGCTGGGCCTCGATATCGACATGCGGCAAACGAATCACGAAGGGCATTTGGTCGACTGGTTGCACGAGGCCCAGGCGCAGGGCGCACGCGCGGTTCTGCTCAATGCGGCGGCCTATACGCACACATCGATCGCGCTGCTCGATGCGATAAAGGCCATCCGCACTCCGGTGATCGAAGTGCACCTGTCGGACCCGGCGACCCGCGAAGATTTCCGCCATCGCTCCTTTGTCGGAATGGGAGCTGTCCGTTGCGTTTCCGGGCACGGCGCAAACAGCTATCTCATCGCGCTCGACGCTGTCCCGAATTTGTAACCTGTGGCTGCAAAATCCGCGCGCCTACCCTTGCAAGCCCGTCCAGAGCCGCGCATAGGCACTCGCCTGAAACTGACAAGAGGCGAGTAATGGCCGAATCCAAGCGCTCTTCGGGCAACAAGTCCGGCATGAATGTGGATACCAAGCTGGTTCGCGAACTGGCGGACATGCTCGGGGAAACCGGGCTGACGGAAATAGAAGTCGAGGATGGCGAGCGCAAAATCCGCGTTTCGCGGGGTGGCGGCGTCCAGATGATGGCAGCCCCGGCACCCGCCGCAGCGCCCGCTTCTGCTCCAGCCGCGCCCGCAGCCGCTGCACCGACAGCGCCGGATGCATCGGCTGCAGACGATCACAGCGATGCGCTCAAATCGCCGATGGTCGGCACATGCTATCTCGCCCCTGAACCCGGCGCCGCGGACTTCGTCAGCGTTGGTGACAGCGTGCAGAAGGGCGATACTCTGCTGATCGTCGAAGCCATGAAGGTGATGAACCCGATCACGGCCGACAAGCCCGGCACGATCAAGGCGATCCTGGTGGAGAATGCCCAGCCGATCGAGTATGGCCAGCCGCTGGTGGTCATCGCCTGACCGATGGGTATTTCGCGTATATTGATCGCCAACCGGGGTGAAATCGCGCTCCGCATCCACCGCGCTGCGCACGAAATGGGAATCGAGACGGTCGCCGTGCATTCGACCGCCGATTCCGAAGCGATGCACGTCAGGCTGGCCGACCACGCCGTCTGTATCGGCCCGCCACCGGCCAGCGAAAGCTATCTCAACCACGCGGCGATCATTTCGGCCGCAGAGGTTGCACAATGCGACGCGATCCATCCCGGCTATGGCTTCCTGTCAGAGAATGCCAAATTCGCTGAGATCGTCGAAGCGCACGACATCAAGTGGATCGGCCCCAAGCCCGAACACATCGTAACCATGGGCGACAAGGTCGAAGCCAAGCGAACTGCCGGCGCGCTCGGTTTGCCGCTGGTGCCCGGCAGCGACGGCGCGATCAGCGACCCGGCTGAAGCCGCGAGGATTGCCGAAGATATCGGGTATCCGGTCATCATCAAGGCTGCGAGCGGCGGCGGCGGACGCGGGATGAAAGTGTGCGAAGGCCCCGACACGCTCGCCAGTCTCATGCAACAGGCAGGCAATGAAGCGAAGTCGGCGTTCGGCGACGCGACAGTCTACCTCGAAAAGTATCTCGGCAATCCGCGCCACATCGAATTTCAGGTATTCGGCGACGGGAACGGCAACGCCATTCACCTTGGCGAACGCGATTGTTCGTTGCAGCGCCGCCATCAGAAAGTGCTTGAAGAAGCGCCGAGCCCGGTTCTGTCTTCAGAAGATCGCCACCGGATGGGTGAAGTGTGCGCGGATGCGATGCGCAAAATGGCCTATCGCGGCGCAGGCACGATTGAATTCCTGTGGGAAAACGGCGAGTTCTTCTTCATCGAAATGAACACCCGGCTGCAGGTCGAACATCCGGTGACCGAGATGATCACCGGCGTCGATCTGGTGCGCGAACAGATCCGCGTGGCGGACGGCAAGCCGCTTTCCGTCGGGCAGGAAGAAATCGCTTTTTCCGGCCATGCGATCGAGTGCCGGATCAACGCCGAAGATCCTTTTACCTTCGCCCCCAGCCCCGGCAAGGTCACCCATTACCACCCTGCGGGCGGGATGCATGTCCGTGTCGATTCAGGGCTTTACGCCGGTTATTCCATTCCGCCTTACTACGACAGCATGATCGCCAAGCTGATCGTTTACGGCCGCAACCGCGAAGGCTGCATCATGCGCTTGCGCCGTGCGCTGGAGGAAATGGTGATTGAGGGCGTGAAGCATTCCGTCCCACTGCATCAGGAATTGCTCCAGCAGGACGACGTACTGAACGGCGATTACAGCATCAAATGGCTGGAGGAGTGGCTGGCCGAGCGCGAAGGCTAAGCTAGCGCTTGCACCGCCTGCTCGATGCATACACTCGCGGCAGAACGAATGGCCTCCGGGCTCTCGGCGGCCAGAACTTTGTCACGCAATTCGTTCAACGCATCGAATGCGTCAGCCTCACGGATGTCCTGCGGAACTGAATAGGCATTCAAGTGAGTCATCAGACCCACCAGCCTGTCGCCGCTACCGTCGGGCAAAGGATCGAGCTGTCCATCTCGCAGCAGTTGATCGTAGCCGCTGATCTGAGCCGCGCACCGAAGATGGTCATCAGTGGACATGGAGCTGAACGAGAGCGCGGCCCGGTCCTGCGCCGAACAACCGGTGAGCAGCAAGGCGATCGAAGCTATAGCAAGGGCGGCGCGCATCCTTATTCCAGCGGGACACCCGGTTCGTGTTTGCTCGTCCGGATCGTGAGGCTGGTTTTCACGCTTTCCACATTCGGTGCCGGGGTCAGCTTGCTGGTGAGGAATTCCTGAAAACTCTGCAGGTCGCGGCTGACGACCTTGAGGATGAAATCGATCTCGCCATTGAGCATGTGGACTTCGCGCACTTCAGGCAGCGAATTCATATGCTCTTCAAATTCGCGCAGCGCGCTCTCCGCCTGGCTCTTGAGGCTGACCATCGCGAACACCGTGATTGCAAAGCCCAGTTCCGATGCGTTGAGCTCGGCATGGTAACCCTGGATTACCCCGGCTTCTTCCAGCGCGCGAACGCGGCGCAAACATGGTGGAGCGGTCAGGCCGACTCTTTGGGCCAGTTCCACATTGGTCACTCGCCCTTCGTTCTGCAACTCCGCCAGAAGCTTGCGATCGATCTCATCCAGGTTGGCCATAACTGCGCACCTTTTCCCCAAACCTTTTTCGCAAGCATCGCGCATTGCGTCGCGTATGCGAAATGAAACCCGCCTAATAAGTCCCCGGCGGCTAATATTATTGTTTCTGACAGCAATTGTCCCGCTTTGCAACGGCTGGACCGAGAAGCGTTCCCTCTTTGGATACAGGTGTTAGAGACGCCTCGCGTCGCACAGCGTCGGCGCAAATAGTCGCACCCGTTACCAGCCGGAGACCCGATGCAGTTCGATGATCGCCTTGCCACTGTCTTGCGCCACCGCGCAGCAGGAGAGCGTGCGGCACGAACGCAATTCCGGCAATTGCTCGACCTGCTCGGCAGCCGCCGCATCACGGATGACAAAAGCCTGATGGCAGCAGCCTGGCTCCGCCTTGCTGCACTCGGTGAAATGATCCCGGCAAAGGAGCGCGCGGCCATGGTCAGCGACCCGGGCGTGCGTTTTCGCAATCCCGAGCTCGCCTATCACCTCGCAGAAGACGAACCCGAAGTCGCGGCCGCTGCCTTGGCGAATGCCAACTTGTCCGAAGCAGACTGGAACGCGCTGATACCCCGTCTCCCGGTGCGGGCCCGTGGTTTTTTGCGGCTGCGACGCGGCCTTCCCGCCGGCACCGTTGCTTTGCTGGACCGACTGGGCATTCACGATCGCGGCCTCCCTCGCCCGGGAGAACCGGCTGCAACAAGATCACAAGACCAGCGCACGAAGCTGCCGCATCCGGCCAATGACCCGGCAGCCGCGCCGAAGCCCGCGCCAGACGCCGGTTTGACGGTCTCCGATGAAAACACGCAGCTGCTCGACATCGAGGAGGAGACCGCGATCGGCGCTCTGGTTCGCCGGATCGAAACTTTCCGGCAGGCCCGGTCCAAGCCCCATTTGGACCGACCCGATGCGCCGCGTTTGCCGCTGGGCGAAAAAGCCGCGCCGGTCACCAGTGCGCTGATCGGTTTCGGTTTCACAGCCAATGTGGAAGGCCGGATCGATTGGGCGGATCGCGATGTCGCGCCGATGGTTGTCGGGGCGCGGCTGGACGGTGACACTATCCGCCGTGCCGTGCTGTTGCGCCAGCCGATCCGGTCTGCAGCTATCGAACTGGCCGGAGCAGAAGAGATTGCCGGTTCGTGGGTGGTGGATGCCACGCCGCGCTTTTCCCAGCCCAGCGGCCAGTTTGCCGGCTATGCGGGCATGTTCCGCCGTCCACCTGCGCGGCCAAGCGCCGATGTTGCTGCACACGAGCGCTCGCCCGAGGCCGATCGTCTGCGCCAGCTGCTGCATGAATTGCGCACTCCGGCCAACGCAATCCAGGGATTTGCCGAGGTCATCCAGCAACAGGTCTTCGGCCCCACCCCGCATGAATACCGCGCTCTTGCAGCCAATATCGCAAGCGATGCCGCGCGTGTGCTGGCCGGATTCGATGAAATCGATCGTCTGGCTCGTCTCGAAACGGGTGCAATCGATCTGGATGAGGGTGCCAGCGATATCAATTCGGTTGTCTCTCCGCTAATTGAGCAACTGCAGCGCGTGATGATCTCACGCGCGGCGCAATTTGAATATGTGGCCGAGACGGTCGGGTCTGTTCCACTGGCACAAAAGGATTGCGAGACGCTGGCATGGCGATTGCTGGCGACAATTGCCGGGACAGTAGGCGGCGGCGAGCATTTGCGGGTCGAACTGTCACGATCGAATGGCAAGGCCAAACTCGCCTGCGGACTGCCTGCATCGCTCGCGGCTGAAGACGATGTGTTCGACGCAGCAAGCGGGCCTGGCAGCGGTGCCTTGCGCGCCGGGATGTTTGGCGCCGGCTTCTCGTTCCGCCTCGCGCGGGCAGAAGCACAGGCGGCAGGCGGCAATCTCGTCAGGGTGGATGATTGGCTGATTGTCACTCTACCGCTCTTGACCGGCTCTGATGGCGAACCTAGCCAATCCTCTGCGGCCTGACTTTTCGTCCGGGCCAAGATAGGGGGTAGCCGGGCATATGGGCCGGTCGTTGCTGGATATTCCGCCCAAAAGCGCATTGGCCGCCTTTGCCCCGGAATTTGGGCAACGCGCGCTTCTGACGGTCGATACCGAGGAAGAGTTCGATTGGGATCAGCCACTCAGCGCCGAAGGCCACGGGCTGGACCACATCCCGCGTTTGGCCAAATTCCAGCAGTTTTGCGAAGGGCTTGGCGTTGTACCGCTTTATCTGATCGACTGGCCGATCGCGACCTCGCCACTGGCAGCGGAAATCCTGCGCGGGCCGATCGCCGATGGCAGGGCGGAAGTCGGCATACAGTTGCACCCTTGGGTAAATCCGCCGCTGTCGGAAGAAGTGAACTTTCACAACAGTTTCGCCGGCAATCTTCCAGCAGATCTCGAGGAAGAGAAGCTGCTGAGATTGCGCGACATGATCGAGAAAAATTTTGGCGCCGCGCCGTTGATCTATCGCGCCGGACGGTATGGTCTGGGGCAGAACACAGCGGCAATTCTCAAGCGCGCCGGGGTCTCCATCGACACATCCGTTCGGGCGAATTTCGACTACACCTTGGCAAGCGGCCCGGATTACAGCCGCCATCCGCTGCGCCCTTATTGGGCGGACGACGAACAGGCCTTGCTCGAACTGCCGTTGACCACAGTCTATTGGGGAATGCTCCGGCGTCAGGGCGCAGCACTAAACCCGCTGATCTCGCGAATGCCGCGTCTGCCGGGCATATTTGCCAAGCTTGGTTTGCTGGAGCGTATTCCGCTGACCCCGGAAGGGGTGTCGGTCGATGAAGCCATCCGCGGGATCGACATGGCACTCGATGATCAACTTCCCGTTCTCGTGCTGTCGTTTCACAGCCCTTCGCTGGTGCCGGGAAACACACCCTATGTCCGCAGCGAGAAGGATCTGGACCTGCTGTATGACTGGTGGCGGCGTGTGTATGGCTACCTTGAATTGCGCGGCGTAAATCCGGCCAGTGTTGCTGAAATCATTGCCGGGGTGGTAAACAAGTGAACAAAGCGCGATAGTTCCGCTTGCCACGGCATCGCGGCCAAGCTAACGCGCGCACCGCGCTGTACCGCATCCATGGGCCTGTAGCTCAGTTGGTTAGAGCTGGCCGCTCATAACGGCTAGGTCGCGGGTTCGAGTCCTGCCGGGCCCACCGGATGCAGCGCGGTGAAAATCTGTCGGGGAGTGGCGCAGCCAGGTAGCGCACCTGTTTTGGGTACAGGGGGTCGGAGGTTCGAATCCTCTCTCCCCGACCAGATTTTCAAGATTCGGAGCAACGCCGATCACCGCCCGCACAACCTCTATAGACACACGCGCGATATGGGCCATCGCGCTGCCTGCGATGGTCACCAATGTCGCAACCGCTCTGATCGGGATCGGCGACATGTGGGTGGTCGGGCGGCTGGAAGATGCCGCTGCACAGGGTGCGGTAGATGTTGGTGCACGGCTGTTCGCGGTTCTGTTCACTGTGATGAATTTCCTCAAGACCGGGACGACCGGACTGGTCGCGCAGGAAGGGACGCGGAGCGGGTCCGACGCACAAGCGGGCGTACTGTTGCGCGGGCTTGCTGTCGGCCTGGCGATCGCTGTTGTCCTGTTGGCGGTAAAGCCGTTCATCCTTCCCGCGTTGCTTGGCCTGCTTGGCGCCCAGGGCGACGTCCTTGCCGCTGCGACGACCTACGCAGAGATCCGGTATTGGTCCGCGCCGGCGGTGATGGCCAATCTGGCGCTGGTCGGATTCATGATCGGGCGGCGGCAGATGACTGCGGTCCTGATCTTCGAAGTGGCCTACAATTTGCTGAATATCGGGCTTGGCCTGCTGTTTGTTCTGGTGTGGGATTTCGGCATTGCAGGGATCGGCTGGTCGAGCTTCATTGCGGAATATGCCAAGCTGCTTGCCGTCGCGATTTTTCTGCTGCGCGGAGATTTGATTGTCGCGCTGGCAACACAGCTGCGCGAGCGGGCCAATTTGCGCTGGCGCGCGCTCGCACCGTTTCTCTCAGTCAATCGGGACCTGTTCCTGCGAACGGTGGTGCTGATGATTGCGCTGGCCGCCCTGACCCGCCTGAGCGCGGAACGCGGCACTGTGGTGCTCGCAGCAAACGGGATCATCTATCAGATGTTCGTCTTCACCGCGCTGCTGCTCGACGGGTTTGAAAACTCCGCACAAGTTCTCAATGGAGAGCGGTTCGGAGCGAGGGATCGCGCAGGCTTCAATGCTTACCTTCGTGCGACCATGGTGCGCGGGTTTGCCGCAGCGGCGATGGTCGCGGGACTCTTCGCATTGTTTGCCGAGCCGGTCCTGTCCAGCTTCGCCGCTACAGAGGCTGTCGCAGAGGAAGCCCACCGCGCCGCTTACTGGCTGATCCTGATCCCCTTCGCCGGCGTCGCCGGGTTCATTTTCGATGGCGTTTTCGTCGGTGCCAGCTGGACCCGCGCATTGCTCCTGTCGATGGCTGGATCGTCCGTCGCTTTTGCCGCCCTGCTGTGGGTTACATGGCCGATGGGCAATGGAGGCCTATGGCTCAGCTTTACGCTGTTTCTGGTGATCAGGGCCCTGTTGCAGCTTGCCATGCTGCCGCGACTGGTGCGCGACGGGTTTGACTGAGTTCGCAGTTTGCCAAGCCTCTGACCTGCCATTCCGGCAGCGGATCAATCCTTCGGCAGGATATCACCCGGCTCGTTGGCAAGAATGCCGACCACCTGAGTCCACACTGCGACATTCTGGCGCAGCTGGACCGGATCGATCTTTTCGAGCGTATCGTCCGGCGTGTGGTGCAGATCGAAATAGCGCGTCCCGTCCTGCTGCAAGTCGATAATCGCGGTCTTCTGGTCGCGCGCGATGTCGATGTCAGCACCGCCGCTTGCCACGATCGCCGAATTGGCGACCCCGAAGCGTGCCACCGATGCGGCTAATTTGGCGTGCAGGTCGGGATTGGCCTCGCGGAAGTTGCTCTCGAAGCGCCAGATCCGGTCTGCCCCAAAATCGCTTTCGAGCCCGACAGCAATCGGCTCGTCGATATGCGCTGCACTGTATGCTTTGGAGCCCCACAGTCCTGTTTCTTCCGCGCCCGCCATCAGCACGCGAATGGTGCGCAGCGGCTGGCCCGTGTGCGAGACATGCAGCGCGGCGGCGGCCACAATGCCGCACCCTGCCCCGTCGTCGAACGCTCCGGTTCCGTTCCACCAGCTGTCGATGTGGCACGCAACCAGGACCGGTGGCAGCGACGGGTCGCGTCCGACAATTTCTCCCACGACATTGCCGCTGGTGGTGGTGCCCAGCTGCTGCGGGGTGAGGGTCAGTTTCATGGTGATCGGCTGGCCGTCTGCCCGTTCGAACATCCGCTCCAGATTTTCCGCATCGGGCAGTGGCAAGGCGCCTGCCGGGGTCGGCGCTACGCCAGCCGGAAAGCCCGCTCCGCCCGTGTGCGGATTGCGGTGATAGTCAGTGCCGACCGACTTGATCACGGTTGCCAGCGCCCCCTTGCTCGCCGCGATGCCCGAGCCAATCCAGCGCGCCGGACCGGCAAATCCATATTGCGAGCCGTCCTGCGTCGGCGTCATGCTGTGCGAGATGTAAGCGATCTTGCCTGCAAGGCTGCCATCGGGCGCAGCGGCGAGATCGGCCACGGTCTTGAAGTAAACGACTTCGGCTGTGATGCCATCCGGCCCGGTCGAGGCAGTGCCGCCGAGCGGCTGAACAATCAGCGGCTGCGGAAACGGGCTCAGGATTTCCGCCTTGTGGAGGTCGCCCGGGACCCATGTCTCCATCTCGAACGGTTCGTCCGCAACATTCGCGAAGCCCTGATCCCTGAGCCATGCCACCGCCCAGTCACGCCCGCGCTTCTCCGCTTCGGTCCCCGCCTGACGCGGCCCGACTTCGGTGGTGATACCTTCCACGAAATCCCACGCAATCGTGTCATGGGTGAGAACCTTGTCCGCCCCCTGTTCCAGCGTCATCGGCCCATCGGCGGCGAGTGCGGTTGCGGGGATCGGGAGCGAGAGCGCGGCGAGCGCGAAGGCGAGTCTGTTCATGGGCGATGCTGCTATCGCCGTGAACAGGCCAAGTCCAGCTTGCCCCGCGCGCCCTCACCCCCTATCTGCGCGCCAACAGTTTTTCCCACTTACGCTATGTTCCGAAGGATCGCCCGATGGCCGCGCAATATGCATTCGTCATGAAGAACATGACCAAGACTTTCCCCGGTGCCCCGAAGCCGGTGCTCAGCGATATCAACCTGCAGTTCTATCAGGGCGCAAAAATCGGCATCGTCGGCCCTAACGGCGCGGGCAAGTCCACGCTGATCAAGATCATGGCCGGAATCGACACGGACTTCACCGGCGAGGCCTGGGCGGGCGAGAACATCACCGTCGGCTATCTCGAGCAGGAGCCCGAGCTCGACGAGACCAAGACCGTGCTGGAAAATGTGCGCGAAGGCGCGAAAGAAACAGCCGAGCTGGTCGATCGCTACAACGCCGTGGCGGCCGAAATGGCCGAGCCCGATGCGGATTACGAGAAGCTTGGCGACGAAATGGCCGACCTGCAGACCAAAATCGACGCGGTCGACGGGTGGACGCTCGACAACCAGCTTGAAATCGCGATGGAGGCTCTGCGCTGCCCGCCGGGCGACATGAGCGTTGAAACCCTGTCAGGCGGCGAGAAACGCCGCGTCGCCCTTACCCGCCTGTTGATCCAGAAACCGGGTATCCTGCTGCTCGACGAGCCGACCAACCACCTGGATGCGGAAAGCGTCGAATGGCTGGAAAACCATTTGAAGGAATACGCCGGCGCGGTGCTGATGATCACCCATGACCGCTACTTCCTCGACAATGTGGTGGAATGGATCCTCGAACTCGATCGCGGTTCCTACTATCCCTACGAAGGCAATTACTCGACCTATCTGGAGAAGAAAGCCAAGCGGCTGGAACAGGAAAGCCGCGAGGAAAGCGGGCGACAGAAATCGCTCAGCCGCGAGCTCGAGTGGATCCGCCAGACGCCAGCTGCGCGCCAGACCAAATCGAAGGCGCGTATCCGCAAGTTCGAACAGCTGCAGGAAGCGCAGGCTGGCCGCAAGCCGGGCAAGGCGCAGATCGTGGTGCAGGTGCCTGAACGCCTCGGCGGCAAGGTCATCGAGGCCAAGGGGATCAGCAAAGCCTATGGCGACAAGCTGTTGTTCGAAGACCTGTCCTTCATGCTGCCCCCCGGCGGCATCGTTGGCGTGATCGGTCCGAACGGTGCAGGCAAATCCACTCTGTTCAAGATGATCACAGGGCAGGAAACACCCGATAGCGGCACAATCGAAATCGGCGATACCGTGCGCCTCGGCTATGTCGACCAGAGCCGTGACGATCTGACCCCGGGCAACAATGTGTGGGAAGAAATCTCCGGCGGGCACGATTACATGAAGGTCAACGGCCACGACATGAGCACGCGTGCCTATGTCGGCGCGTTCAACTTCAAAGGCGGTGACCAGCAGAAGAACGTCGGCAAATTGTCGGGCGGTGAACGCAACCGCGTCCACATGGCGAAGATGCTCAAGACCGGCGGCAATGTGCTGCTGCTTGACGAGCCGACCAACGACCTCGACGTGGAAACGCTCGGCGCGCTGGAAGAAGCAATCGAGAACTTCGCCGGCTGCGCCGTGGTCATCAGCCATGACCGCTTCTTCCTTGACCGTCTGGCGACGCACATCCTCGCGTTCGAGGGCAACAGCCATGTCGAATGGTTCGAGGGTAACTTCGAAGCGTACGAGGAAGACAAGCGCCGCCGCCTGGGCGACGCAGCGGATCGGCCGACGCGATTGGCGTATAAAAAGCTGACGCGGTGATCCCCAATCGAAGGTTGTCCGGTTAAAGTACATTGTTCAGGGCAATAGCCTGCGAAAGTGGAGCCTCGCTCGTGATTACAACTCCGCAGCGCGCCGGAAATGACTGCGCTTTGACTTTTTCCGCTACCTAAGAGTAAATCCTGCGCTGAAAACTCAGGTTCGGGGGAGCCGCCAGTGTCTGCGTGTAAACATTGCGGGGGCGAACTGCCGCGTGACGCAGAGTCCTGTAGCGTGTGCGGTACAAACGACTCTGCGATGACAATGGAGGAATATCTAGATCGATATTCTGCCGGACGCCGAAAACATTACTTGACTGTCTTCGCGGTGTTTACGGGCGCAGTAATCCTCATCGCGACCGTCATCGTCCTGCTCAGAAATCCGCTGCCGGAACAGCCCGACCAAACTGCGATCGATGCGTCGATCTTGGAAACAAATGAAGAATCATCCGAAGCAAGCCAGCTAAATGCAGTCTCTCTACCCGGAAGGTCTGACCTGAGCGCCACGGTCGGCCCTGAAGAAGCACGTTTTGTATTCCCGATCGAGCCAGGAAAAATATACGAGTGGTGTTCCGGCGGGCTTGTTCATGGCGCTGAGGTTGTGATCGAACAGAAATTCGAGTTTGGGTTCACACTGTTTACGCCGATGGGTGCGACGCCCTGCGATCGAGGCGGCATCCGGAGGCTGTTACTTTCTGGCCAAACATCGGCTTGGCGCAATCAACCGGATGGCAATTCGTATGCCATACCGGGAGACTATTCGACCGAGCTCAATGCAACCGGGGACAGCATAGAAGTGGTCCTGAGGGGACGCGATGGGATTGGACTGCTTTTTGGAAACAAGCCCGATAGCGTCACGATGATTCGGACGATTGATGGGCGCGCCACAAGGAATAATGTCAAAGTTATGTATCTGGGCAAAGCTCTGCTGACAGCGGCCAATGGCAATTCTGGTCTACCTCTTCCCCATTCGCGGCTGGAGCGGCTTAACCACACCGGGCGACAGCAGTCATTCGTCATCCTTGGCGGAGCCACTTCGCCCAAAGTTTTCGGTGGCGCGGAGCTAAAGGAACTAACCGCATGCCTTGGAGTGAAACCCAATGTCGTCGACTCTGCGATGTATGACGGCTTCAATGCCGGTTTCAGCATCGCTTTGTTAGGGGGCTTCACTCAGACCGAAGCCAAAAAGGTTCACGCGTGGGCATCAAACTGTTCGCCAGATGCCTACATCAGAAGCGGACGGTGGATCGGCGATTGAGCTTTGGCCGGCGGCTCTGACCTGATTGATGATTTTCCTAGATTGTCTGCATTTGCTATCGAATGACTCGTGGCGAACCTGACCTTCAAGGCTGACCCGATTTCACAACTTCCGCGCGCCGGAAAAGCGATTTTCGAGAAGAAGTGTCACCCTGTTGGATATCCAACAAATACTAAAAATCAGTTGTTTACAAAGTCCAACAGAGTGACACGTGTCACCTTTTGCCGGATCTGCAAGGGAGTTTTCAGGGCGACACCCAGCGCGCACCCTCGGCGTCGAGAATCGCTCTTCGGTGGCCGGTATGGGCGAGTTGAAACCAGTCGAAGCTTTCGACGCTCACCAGCAGAATCGCGAAATTGTCCCGCGCGGGGATCAGTTGCGCGTCATCCGGCTCGGTGCCTTCGAATTGGGGCGGCAGTCCCGAGGTCGGCGCTTGCGACTCCGCGCCCGGCCCCTCGCCCAGGTAACACCGGCGCGCGAAGTTGGTGCTTTCCTCCCATGCAGCATCGACCATTGGCCCCTCGCGCTCGATCCGGCCTGTGCCGCGGCAGCGAATCTGGACCTTCTCGCCCTTGTCGTAAAGCAGCACGCCGACCGGGGCGCCCCGTCCGATCAAGCCGGCCTTGGGTGCCCGTGCATCGGTGTGGAAGCGCAGCGTCCGGCTCCCTCCATCCCATCCGCGTACGATCATCACCCGCGCATCCGCATCGGCTGTCGCTATGACCGCCGAGTGCATCGCGCAGCGCCAATTGTCCGCCGCTTCGCGCAGGCGGCGGTCGATATCGGCGCGAACATCATCGAAAGTTTCGAGCATGGTGCCCCCTCCCGCTTTGATCGTTCAGCGTCAAGTCATTCAGGTTTCTCTACAACAACATTAACAGAAGCCGTAACAACCGGTTCAGTTTCGGGTCAGACCATAATCCCTAACCAGTCCTTACCAACAGGGCCGCACGGGGTGGGTAGCGGCAGAAACCATTTGGAGAGCCGCAATGACACTCAAGCAATTATTCACCGCCGGGAGCGCGTCCGCCCTCGCGCTGGCGATGGCACTGGTCGCCGCGCCCGCGCAGGCAGAGGCCGCCGCTGCCGATGATACCCAGCGCGCCGATCGTGGCGACCGCGGGGATCGCGGCGCACGCCAGGACCGGCGCGACCGCCGCGAGGCACGGCAGAACCGCAACAATCGCCGTGAAGCCAGGCAGAACCGCAGGCAGCGTACCGAACGGGCCGCACAGGCTCCGCAACGTGCGCAGCGCCCCGCACGCATCGAAGGCCGCGAACGCGACCGGACGCGCACCAATGTGAACCAACGCGGTGAACGCCGTGCCGAGCGCCGTGATCGCGGTCCGGCCATCGCGCCCGCACAGGCACGCCGAAATGCGCAGATCGATCGCCGGCAGGATCGCCGCGTAGAGCGTCGTCAGGACCGCCGCGTGGAACGCCGGCAGGATCGCCGGGCAGAGCGTCGGCAGGATCGCCGTGTCGAGCGGCGCAACAGCCGAAACGGCAGCTACACCGACCAGCGTCGGAACCGGACATACACCGATACACGCCGCAATGCGCGCCAAGCCTATCGCCAAGGGCGCCGTGACGGGGTCCGCACAGAACGTCGGCGCGACTATCGGCAGGACCGCTATCGCGATCAACGCCGCGCCCGTGACCACCGCCGGTGGGATCGTCGTTCATGGCGCAATCACAACCGCTACAACTGGCGCAATCATCGCGCCAGGAACCGGACTGTCTTCCGTATTGGCAGCTACTACTCGCCATACCGGAACTATCGCTACCGCCGCCTGAACGTCGGGTTCTACCTCGACAGCCTTTTCTTCAGCAGCCGCTATTATATCAACGACCCGTGGCGCTATCGCCTGCCAGAAGTCTACGGCCCTTATCGCTGGGTTCGCTATTATGACGACGTGTTGCTGGTGAATATCTACAGTGGCGAAGTGGTCGACGTGATCCACGACTTCTTCTGGTAAGAAGCCGGCAACCCAAATGCTGCTCCCATCCTGTGGACGCAGTGCAAGGAACCCCCGCCTTCCCCTTGGGCGGGGGTTCTTGTTTTATCGGATCTGTTGGCGGGTCAGGCCTTGCCGAAGGGCAACATTCGCCACAGCACGCCGGTCTTGTCGAAGAAAGTATGCTTGAGCGCGCCAAGGATGTGCAACGCGATCAGGTAGATGAAAATCCCGCCAGCAGTCTTATGGAAGCCGATAATCGTCTTGCCGGCATCAGCGTTCTCACCCACCGGGATCGCCGGAAGCGAAAACAGGCCGAAGATCTCCACGCCTTTGCCGAAGAAGGACACTGCGAGCCAGCCACCGATCGGCAGCCCGATCAGCAGCACGTAGAAGATGACATGGACGCTGCGGGCAAGGATCCGTTCCCAGTTCGCCAGCTTTGAAGGCAGCGGCGGCACCGGATGAGTCCAGCGCCACAGCAGACGGCCCAGAGTCAGCACCAGGATCGTAATGCCCAAGGCCTTGTGATTATCCATCAGCGTGACTTTTTCTGCCCGCGAGAGATGCTCGGCAGCCTCGGCGATCCGCCAGTTGACGATAACTGCAACGGCAATGACCCAGTGAAAAATCATCGCCCCTGCCGAATAGCGGGCTTGCGTCGGAGTGCTCATCCTATCCCTCTTCGATTTGTTTGCTCCCCGACTATTTCTAGCACCGACCCAAATTGCCGCAACCAGCAGCCTTGCCGCCGCAGCACCGGCTGGTAAGTTCGTTTGCGATGCCCGGAGCCAGGACAATACCCGATCGCGATGCGCTGAAGCGGGTGGGCGCAATGGTGCGCAAGCGGCTCGCTACCAACGCGGCTGCGCAGCGCCTCGATACGGACAAGCTCGAGATCTTCGGGATCGCGGAGTTCCTGACCGCCCCGGAATGCCAGCGATTGATGACGATGATCGATCTGGTCGCGAAACCGAGCGAGCTCTTCAGTGTCGAGTATTCTTCCGGTTTTCGTACGTCCTATTCGGGCAACCTCAACCCGCACGATCCATTCGTTCGCGGCATCTCCGACAGGATCGATGCTTTGCTCGGGCTGAAAGCGCCATTGGGGGAATCGATTCAGGGGCAGCGCTATCTGCCCGGTCAGGAATTCAAGCCGCACAACGACTGGTTCTACACCGACGAGCCGTATTGGCAGACCGAGCGCAAGAACGGCGGTCAGCGCAGCTGGACTGCGATGGCCTATCTCAATGCGGTTGGTAAAGGCGGCGCGACGCTCTTCACCAATATCGGCCTGAGCGTCGATCCGCAGCCCGGCGCGCTACTCGTGTGGAACAATGCCTCCGCAAACGGCATTCCGAACGAGGACGCGATCCACGCCGGCACGCCTGTGCTCGACGGGGAGAAATACATCATCACCAAGTGGTACCGCACCCGCAAGTGGGGCTAGGTCCCGACCCCGCCATATCCACGCCCTACCGCCGCTCGAGCGCGTCCTCGATCAGTTTGCGGCTATTCTCGATCCCGTAAAGCGCAATGAAGCTGCCCATGCGCGGTCCCTGATCGCTGCCGAGCAGTGTCTGGTAAAGCGCCTTGAACCAGTCTCGCAAGCTCTCGAAGGCGAACTCCTCACGCTTGCCAATTTCATAGATGATGGTCTGGATTTCTTCCGCCGGATTGTCAGGCGGCATGATCGATAGCGCACAGTCAAGCGCCCGCAGTGCCTCGCGCTCGTTCGGCGCGGGCGCGCGCTTCTCCAGCGTCGGGGCGACGAAATCGCGGTTGTACGCCAGCGCAGTGCCAACCAGCACATCCAGTTCAGGGTGCTTCGCCGGATCGGGATCATCGATATAGTTGCCGAGATAGGACCACACTTGCTCGCGGTCCGCCTCTGCGCCCAGCACGCCGACCAGATTGAGCAGCAGGCCATAGGTGACCGGCAGCGTATCGCCTTCACCCGGTGCCTCTTCCGCATCCCAGCCGCCATTGGCGCGCAGCAGGTTCCACACCGGATTGCCCAGTTTCTTGTCGAGTTCCTGCTCTGCCAGCCGCTCACGGAATTGCCAGTAATCGTCCACCGCGCGCGGGATCACACCGACATGAAGCTGTTTGGCGCTCTTGGGATTGGGGAAAATGTAGAAACCCAGGCTCTCTTCGCTGCCATAGGTCAGCCATTCCTCGATCGTCAGGCCATTGCCCTTGGATTTGGAGATCTTCTCGCCGTTCTCGTCGAGGAACATCTCGTAAATCAGCCCCTCCGGCTTGCGCCCGCCGAGCGCCTTGACGATGCGTCCGGATTGTACGCCGCTGTCGGTCAGATCCTTGCCGTACATCTCGTAATCGACGCCCAGCGCGTACCAGCGCATCGCCCAGTCGACCTTCCACTGCAGCTTGGACATGCCGCCCAGAGCGCTCTGCTCGATCGCGCCGCCGTCTTCATCGGTAAAGCGGATCGTCCCCTCTTCCGCATCGACGACTTCGACCGGCACTTGCAGCACGCGGCCGGTTTGCGGCGAGATTGGCAGGATCGGCGAATAGGTCTGCCGCCGCTCTTCGCGCAGCGTCGGCAGCATGATGTCGAGGATGTCCCGATTGTGCCGCAACACGTTTCTGAGCGCGTCATCGAAGCGGCCCGAATTGTACATGTCGTTTGCGGCAATGAATTCATATTGAAAGCCGAACCGGTCGAGAAACTCGCGCAGCTTCGCGTTGTTGTGCGCGGCAAAGCTTTCATGCCCTTTCTCGAACGGGTCGGGAATGCGGCTGAGCGGCTTGTGCAGGTTCTCCTCCAGCACATGCGCGTTGGGAATGTTGTCCGGCACCTTGCGCAGCCCGTCCATATCGTCGGAAAAGGCCACGAGACGGGTCTTGCCGTCTTCCGGCCTGGCACCAATCATCGCTTCCAGCGCGCGGCGCACCAGCGTGGTCCGCAGCACTTCCTGAAAAGTGCCGATATGCGGCAGGCCGCTGGGGCCGTAGCCTGTCTCGAACAGGATCGGAGAACCATCCGGCTTTGCGCCTTCGGGATAGCGTTTGAGCAGCCGCTGTGCCTCCTGGAATGGCCAGGCCTTGGATACGCGTGCGGCTTCGATCAGTTGTTGCATGCTCATAGGCGCTGCCCTTTGCGCATGGGCAGCGATGTTGCAAGTGCGAAAGGCTGGCCAAGTGGAACGGTCCGCGCGCTTTTCAAACCCGTGACCTTTCGCCAAGAGCGCGCTTTCCCGGCGCTTTGTGCGCCATTTCGAGAAGCCCGGTGTGACCTTTGGCGCTACGCTGTGCCATCAGCCCGACAATGGATTGCAGTCTCTACTCATGGCATGGATGTTAGAGCACAGCCTGGCTGTAGGACAGCGTTTCAGAACCAGGCGCGCACCCCTACGAGGAACTTGAACCCGTTCGGGTCCTCCCCGTTGGCGCGAGCAATATCGGCGGTGTCCCCCAGCTTCGCTTCGTATTCGATCCCGACATAAGGGGCGAACTCGCGGGCGATTTCATAGCGGAGGCGCAGTCCCGGCTCGATCTTGGTGATGCCCGCACCGATTGCGCGTTCAGGAATGTCCTGCGCTGAAAGCTCGACTTCCATGCGCGGCTGAAGGATCAGGCGCTGAGTGATCTTCTGATCGTATTCGCCTTCGATCCGCGCGGTCAGGTCCCCGCGATCGGACAGGAATGCAGCCGCATCGACATGAAACATGTAAGGTGCGAGACCCTGCACACCGAGCGCCAGATGGCTGCGCGTTTCCGGCTCGATATCGAGCCGCGCACCAGCCTGAAAATCCCAATACGGGGCGATGGCCCGGCTCCACAGCAGCTGGACTTCGGCGTCTTCGACCGTGCCACCATCGAATGCGCCTTCACCCTCGGTCTTGAAAAAGAGCTTGTCGATATCGCCGCCATACCAGGCCTGGCCATCCCACAAAAATCCGGTGTCGCCGCCATCAAGCGGAACGCGAGCTTCGAGCCGCTCGACCATGATCATGCCGGTCTTCATGTCACCGTGGCCTGCGTGGTTGGCCTGACGCGCCCTTGCCATCGCATCGGCACCCCAGATGGCATCGGCTGCGTGCTGCGGCCCCTCGAAGGCGCGCGGCGGAACAGCGCTTTCAGGAGCTGCGCCGGCGGCTGATTTGTCCATTCCGCCATGGCCCATCGCCGAATGATCCATCGAGCCATGGTCCATCGATTGATGATCTGTTTCGGCGTGCTCATCGGCGGATGTCGCTGCGCTGTGGCCAGAATGGCCCATCTTGGAATGGTCTATTCCGGCATGGGCGTCGGTATCTGCGTTCGAGTCTGCGTCGGCAGCTTTCTTCGGCGGACATTGCTCGGGAGGAAGATGTCCCATGGCGCAATGGTCCGCCTCGGGCTGCGGCTGCCCCGGTACCGCCTGGTGAGCGCTGTGGCCGGAGTGGTCCTGCGCGATGGCCGGCGTTGCCCACAGTGCAGCGCCGGCAAGCAATGCCGCCCGCATCATTCGCCCTCTCCAACCGGAAAAGGTCGCACGGTAACGATCTGCATCATCCCGGCGTGCATGTGATACAGCAGATGGCAATGGAAGGCCCAGTCGCCCGGTTCGTTGGCGGTCAGGTCGAATGTCGCTGTGCCGCCCGGCTGGACTACCACAGTGTGCTTGAGCGGCTGGTGCATATGGTCCGCGCCATTGACCAGTTCGAAGAAGTGCCCATGCAGGTGGATCGGGTGCGCCATCATGGTGTCATTCACCAATTTGACCCTGACCCGTTCGTCATAGCCGAAGCGGATCGGATCATCAGTCACAGCAGAGAATTTCTTGCCGTCGAATGACCACATGTAACGTTCCATATTGCCGGTAAGATGGATTACCATTTCCCGGTCGATGGTGCGGTGCGAGTTCATCCGCTTGGCTTTGAGGTCGGTATAGCGCAGC
Organism: Parerythrobacter lutipelagi; assembly: GCF_005434975.1. Lineage (GTDB taxonomy): Bacteria > Pseudomonadota > Alphaproteobacteria > Sphingomonadales > Sphingomonadaceae > Parerythrobacter_A > Parerythrobacter_A lutipelagi. Next base: position 136,518 of record NZ_SKCJ01000001.1, read on the forward strand.
ACGCGATGCTCGACAGTGTCGAGCCCGAGGCCCGGAAAATCCATCCGGTCCATCGGCATCGGCGCGACCATGTCTACGCCTGGGCCGACCTTTACGTCGGCAGGCAATTTGGAGGTGTCGCGCATGTTGTGGTCCATGCCGCCCATTTCGCCGCCACTCATATCGTGGCCCATGGCCGCATGGTCCATCATGCTCATGTCAACCATGGTCAGCGTCGGCGTTTCGCGCAGCGCGGGCGGCGTGGCGCGGGGACCGCCCTCTTTAACCGAGCGGCTCGTCAGGCTGGCGACACCCATACCGCTGCGGTCCATCGCTTCTGCGACCAGCGCGTGGCTGCCGCCGGGCGGGCTGACGATCACGTCATAGGTCTCTGCCACGCCGATCTGGAATTCGTCGACCGTCACTTCGTCGACATCGATTCCGTCGGCTGCGATCACTGTCATCGGCACGCCGGGAATGCGGACATTGAAAAATGTCATGGCGCTGCCGTTGATGATCCGCAGCCGCACGCGTTCGCCGGGTTTGAACAAATATTCGAGGCTGTCCGCCGGACCGTGCCCGTTGATCAGGAATGTGTAGGTCGAACCCGTCACGTCCGAAATGTCGCGCGGGTTCATTCGCATTGCACCCCACATGCGGCGATCGGCACCGGACATATCGCCATCGGTCGCGGTCTGCATCTGGCGGTTGAAATAATGCTCGCCCACTTTGAGCTTGCGCATGATTTCATGCGGATGGATTGGCGTGAACTCGCTCAGCAGCACCACATAGTCGCGGTCATAGCGCGGGTCCGGTTCGGCGCTCTCGATCACGATTGGGCCATAATGCCCTGCCTGCTCCTGCAGGCCGGAATGGCTGTGCCACCAATAGGTCCCGTTCTGACGGATCGGAAATTCATAGGTGAAGGTTTGCCCCGGCTTGATACCGGGGAAGCTCACGCCCGGCACCCCGTCGAACTGGAACGGCAGCAGCAGCCCGTGCCAGTGGATAGAACTGTCTTCGGACAGATTGTTGGTCACGTGAATGCGCAGGTCCTGCCCTTCGCGCAAGCGCAGCAGCGGACCGGGTACAGTGCCGTTGACGGCAAAGGCATGGCCCGAACGGCCACCCGTGCTGAAATGCGCATCGCCGATCGACAAGCGAATATCCTCGCCTGAAACCTCGCCAAAACCGTTCTTGGCATGGGTCATCGAACCGCCCTTGGCCCACGCAGGCATCGGCAGACCTGCATAGGCTGCGATCGCAGCAGTGCCGGTGATCATGCGGCGTCGGGAGAGCTGAAAAGACATGGATGTATCAGAATCCTGAGGGTTGCGGAGCGGCATTGCGATGCTCTATATATACCCCCACGGGGTATTCCAAGGGGTCTTTGATGGATCGTATCGATGAGACAGAGCGCAAGGCCAAGGTAAACCGGCTGAACCGGATTGCCGGGCAGGTCCGCGGCGTTGCGCAGATGATCGAGGATGGCCGTTATTGCATTGACGTGCTCAATCAGCTCGCCGCTGCGAAATCAGCTTTGGTGAAGGTCGAAAGCGAAGTGCTCAAAGACCACGCGGCAACCTGCGTGGCCGAAGCAATCGCGAGCGGCGACGAAGCTCAGCAGCGCAAGAAATTCGCTGAACTGATCGACCTGATGGAAAAGCGGCGGCGCTAGAAGAAGGTGCTCGCTTCGGACAGGTCGCCCCGGCCCGCCCGGCGATGGAGTGTTGGAATACGGAACACGTCGACCACGATCCACGCGGCCCACAGCACAAAGATCAAAATGCCGAAAATCGCGCCGGATGGCCCGGCAACCAGCAATGCAATGGCAAAGAAGAACATGGCAACTTGGACGATGCCCGACTCGATCGATCCGAGATAGAACCGGTGCGCTGAAAGCTGACCGAGGCAGAACCACAGGACATAAGCGACAATCAGGCTCTTGTGCTGGTTCTTGCGAACTGACGGCTGGCCATAATTTCGCGCTAGGTCGCTTACGCCGGGCGCGGACATCTCAACACTTTGCCGAGGCATCTGGCCGGTGCGCGAACGCTCTGCTGCAATGAAGGTTTCGCGCTGCGCGGCGATCGGGTCATGAGTTGCCGAGCCGCCAAGCCGCCGCGCCGGAATAGCTTGACCGAAACCGCCCTGCCCTGTCGCTGATTCATGTCCCGGCTCCAGCCCCTTGCGCCCAAACCCCGACATACCTGATCCCCCGAAAAGCCCATGCACCCAATGATTTCAGCGACATAACTAGCCAAATTCTCTTAATCGTTCGTTTCGGCCGTGGAGCTCCTCCTCCACATGCAAGGTGCGCGCGCGATGTTTACTTTTCGTTCCGCATTGCGCATGGCCGAGATCGTGATCGAGCCGGTGCCCCTCCCTGCCCTTCATGCGTCGCACGCCGGGACATGGGTGCGCGATGCGAACGGGTCGACGCGCGAGTCGTCGAAGGGCGAGGCAATCATGGCCGCGGCGGACACGCCGGTCCTCCTGCTCAATGCCCCGCTGGTGGCCACGCGGCTCGGTTATCCCGACCTGTCCGGTCTCGATCTGCTGGAACTGTACGCCTTCGTTCACCCCGCCAGGTTTTGCGTCCCGACGCCCAAGGGGCTCGCCGATGCGCTTTCGCTGGAACAGCCGACGAGCGACGATGCAGTGCCGTTGTTGCTGCAGAAGGCGGCAGGAGCGCTGCTCCAAACCTGCGAGAAACAGGATTGGGCCGAACGTGACGGGGCCTGGTCGACGCTGCAGTCGCTGGTTCGGCTTCGCTGGCCTTGGGCGCAGGTTCTCGCACCGCATATCGCGCGGCCCGAACAGGCGGAGAAATGGCTGTTTTCCAAGCTGCCCGAGTGGGAAGAAACCCCGGAACGTCCTCAGCCAGCTTCGGTGGTCTTGTCTGAAAGCGAGGTCGAGGGTCAGCTGGAATATTTGACCGGCGCCGGTGCCGAACGGCGCGAAGGCCAACGCAGCTATGCCAAGGCTGCGAGCAAGGTTTTTGCGCCGCGCCGCGAGAGAGGGCAACCGCACGTTCTCCTCGCGCAGGCGGGGACCGGTATCGGCAAGACCCTCGGCTATCTCGCCCCGGCATCGTTGTGGGCATCGGCCTCGCAAGGCACTGTCTGGGTTTCGACCTTCACGAAGAATTTGCAGCGCCAGTTGCGCGGGGAGGCACGGCGTGCGTGGCCCGAAAGGCGCGCCGATGGAACACGCCCGGTCGTGGTTCGCAAGGGGCGGGAAAATTATCTCTGCCTGCTCAATCTCGAAGACGCGTTGCAAGGCGGGTTTGGCGGTCGGCCGGCGATCATGGCGCAGCTGGTCGCACGCTGGGCGGCCTACTCGCAAGACGGCGACATGGTGGGCGGCGATTTGCCCGGCTGGCTTGGCACGCTGTTTCGCAAACGCGCCATTGCTTCGCTGACCGACCAGCGCGGCGAATGCGTTTACGCGGGCTGCCCGCACTACCGCAAATGCTTCATCGAACGAGCAGCCCGGGCGAGCGCGCAAGCCGATCTCGTGATCGCCAATCATGCGCTGGTCATGGTCAACGCCGCGCGCGGACGCGACCATGCGCAGCGCCCGACACGCATCGTGTTCGACGAAGGGCATCACGTCCATCAAGCGGCGGATTCGACCTTTGCCGCTGCACTTACCGGCGCGGAGGCGATTGAATTGCGCCGCTGGATCCTCGGCCCTGAACGCAAATCCAAGGGGCGCCGACGCGGGCTTGCCGCGAGGCTGGCCGATGTTGCCAGCTATGACGAAGCAGGCGGTGCCGCAGTCGAAGCCGCCGTCGCGGCTGCGCAGGCTCTCGTCTCTGACGGCTGGCTGCAGCGGTTGCACGACAATGAGCCTTACGGGCCGATCGAGAACCTGCTCGCGGCAGTGCGCGCGCTCACCTATGCGCGCGATGAAAGCGCCAATGGTCTGAGCGGGCAGGAGGCGGGCTACGGGATCGAGACCGAAGTTGCCGATCTGCCCGGAAAGCTGATCCAGCTGGCGCAGGAAGCGATGGGCGCACTGACCGAAATCCGCGCACCGCTAGTCAAACTCGGTGTGCGGCTGGAGGCGATTGTTGAAGACGCACCCGACTGGCTCGATGCGCAAGGGCGCGCGCGGATAGAGGGCGCACGCAATTCGCTCGCATGGCGGATCGATTTGCTCGCCGCGTGGGAGTCGATGCTAAACCGTCTCGGCGGCCCCGCCGATCCCGAATTCGTCGACTGGTTTGCGGTGGACCGGTCTGACGCGCGCGAGTTCGACGTCGGTATCCATCGGCGCTGGCTCGATCCCATGAAGCCGTTTGCCAGGATCGTGCTGGAGCCGAGCCACGGGGTAATGCTGACCAGTGCGACGCTCACCGATCGAAGCCCGGACGGTGCCGACTGGGACAGCGCAGTTCAAGCCAGCGGTGCCCCGCATATCGAAGTGCAACCGCAACTTTCAGCCGCAAACAGTCCGTTCGATTATGCCAACCGGGCGGAAGTGCTGATCGTGACCGACATCAAGCGCGGCGATTTGCCTGCCTTGGCCGGCGCCTACGCACGCCTGATCGAGGCGGCTGGGGGCGGAGTGCTGGGCCTGTTCACAGCAATCCGGCGGCTGCGCATCGTGCACGGCCGGATTGCCGACCGCCTCGCCCGCGCGGGGCTGCCGCTGTTTGCCCAGCATGTCGATCCGATCGATACCGGGACACTGGTGGACATCTTCCGCGACGACCCGAAGGCCAGTCTGCTCGGAACCGACGCTTTGCGCGACGGGGTGGATGTTGCGGGCGATTCATTGCGCTGCGTGGTGATGGAAGCCGTACCTTGGCCCAAGCCTTCGATCCTCCACCGCGCGCGCCGGGCAGCGAACGGCGGCAGCAGCTATGATGACCGCATGATTCGCGCGCGTCTGGCACAGGCTTTCGGGCGGCTGATCCGCAGCAAGGACGACGCGGGGCACTTCGTCGTGCTGTCGTCTGCCTTCCCCAGCCGCTTGCTCTCCGCCTTTCCCGATGGCACTCCGGTTATCCGGCTTCCGCTGGAGGAGGCTTTACAACGCGTCGCTTCCGGTGTTTCTGGGCTGGACCAGCCGCTCCCTGCAAAGGACAATCTCCAATCGTGAAAATTCTCGGTCTCCTGCGCCACGCCAAGTCCGATTGGGACGACGTCGGCAAGCGCGATTTCGACCGCGGCCTGAACGATCGCGGACGCAGGGGCGCAAAGCTGATGGGCCGCTACATCGACGATCATGAGCAGGACTGGGACCTCGTGCTGGCAAGCCCGGCAGAGCGCGCAAAGCAGACAGTTGCTGACGCACTGCCGCTTGCGGAACCGGTGTGGGACGAACGCCTGTATCTCGCCGATCCGCCAACCATCATCGAGGTGCTGCAGGCCCATGGTGGCGACGCGGAATCGGTTTTGGTCGTGGGTCACAATCCGGGTTTGCAGGAAATGCTCTTCATGCTCGTACCAGAGGATGGCGAAACCGGCGACTTCGATGAAGCAGCAACCAAATATCCCACCGCAGCCTATTCGATCTTTGAACTGGATATCGATGACTGGAGCCAGATCGAGAAAGGCTGCGGGCAGCTGGTCCATTTCAAACGACCCCGCGACCTTGATCCCTCGCTCGGTCCGGAGAGTTAACGCAAAACGCGCGGCCCCGTGCCGCTGGCACCCCATTTGTCGTCTGCGTTGTAGAGCGCGCATTTCTTCAGGCTCAGACAGCCGCAGCCGATGCAGCCGTCGAGATCTTCACGCACTTTTTCCAGCGCCGCTATCCGCGTATCGATGCGCTGGCGTATCGTCCGGCTGATCCTTGCCCAATCTGCCGCCGTTGGATTGCGGCCTTGCGGCAGGCCGGCCAGCGCATGTTCGATCTCTTCCAGCGAAAGTCCGAGTTGTTGGGCAATCAGAATAAAGCTGAGCCGGCGAATATCCGCCCGCAAGAAGCGCCTCTGGTTCCCTTTGGAGCGCAACGCATCGACCAGGCCGCGCTCCTCATAGTAACGGATCGCTGAAACACTCAGCCCGGTGCGGCGCGCCAGTTCGCCGATGGTGAGAAGATCATTCGCTTTCATCGATCACAGCAATAGGGAATTTATCTCTTGACCTCAAGTCAGCTTGAGATTGCAAAAGGGCTGCACCCCAACCCGGCCCTCGCTTGCCAATATGGTGCGAGCGGCAAATCCAAGGAGTGCATCCATGCCCAGAGGACAAATCGAACACGCCAATCTGTCCGTAACCGACCCCGATCGCAGCGCACGGCTTTTCATTGAATTGTGCGGCTGGCACGAACGCTGGCGCGGCGCTTCGCAAATGGGCGGGCGCACCATTCATGTCGGCAGCGAGAGCAGCTATCTCGCGCTCTACACCAGCGATAAAGTGCGCGGCGGATACGCCAAAGGTCAACCGCTCAACCATGTCGGACTGCTGGTTGACGATCTCGATGCCGCGGAAGAAGTGATCGCAGCCCACGGGCTCGAGCCGTTCGGCCACGATGACTACGAACCGGGCAAGCGGTTCTATTTCTTCGATTGGGACGGAATTGAATTCGAGGTGGTCAGCTATGAATGAGCCTTTGATCCGAGAACCGCTGTTTCCGCCCAGGAGCGAGCGCCAGCGGCACAACAAGACGGCCCCGCTTCATCGCTTTGCACTGGCGGGGCTTCGTGCCATGCTCTTCCCTTCAAAATCCACCTAGCGACGGGGACATCGTCAATGAAACATCGTTTCGCGCTTGCCGCAGCCGCCCTTGCCTTCACGACAACGGTTCAGGCGGAAACAGTCTATGTCACCGCCGACAGGCTGCTGGAGGTCGAAACCGGCAGTTTCGTCGAAGCCCCGCTGGTCACGGTGGTAGACGGACGGATCGCGTCGGTCGAGAGCGGCGGCACTGCGCCTGACAATGCGCAGATCATCGACCTTTCCGGCCATACTCTGTTGCCCGGCCTGATCGATATGCATGTCCATCTCGACGGGCGGCCGGAATATGGCGGCTATTCGTCGCTCCAGTTTACCGACCGCTTTTCAACTGTGCTGGCGGTCGCGAATGCCGGGCGGATGCTTCGCGCCGGCTTCACTACCGTTCGCAACCTGGGCGACGAGAACTACAATGTCGCCGGGGTCGATCAGGGCATCGGTGAAGGCTGGATCGCCGGGCCGCGCATCGTCAACGCCAACTACTCGCTCGGCGCGACCGGCGGGCATTGCGACAGCACGTTTCTCCCGCCCAGCTTCGAAGCGGTTAGCCCAGGCGTGGGCGACAGCCCGGATGAATTGCGCAAGCGGGTGCGCGAACAGCGCAAATACGGTGCGGAAGTCATCAAGGCTTGCGCGACCGGCGGCGTGTTCAGCCGCAACACCGCGCCGGGCATCCAGCAACTTACACTGGATGAACTGACCGCCATCGCAGACGAGGCTCATTTCTGGGATTTGAAAGCCGCTGCCCATGCGCACGGGGCAGAAGGGATCAAGGCTGCGATCCGCGCCGGTTTCGACACGATCGAACACGCCAGTTTTGCCGATGACGAAGCGATCAGCCTGGCCAAAGAACGCGGCACCTATTTCTCGATGGACATCTTCAACACCGAATACACGCTGAGCCAGGGTGCAGCCAATGGTGTGCTGGAAGAAAACCTCGAGAAAGAACGCATGGTCAGCCAGGCCCAACGCGACAATTTCCGCCGCGCCACGCTAGCCGGGGTCAAGATGATCTTCGCCAGCGATGCCGGCGTGATGCCGCATGAGGATGTCGGCGGTCAGTTCCGCGTGATGGTGGAATACGGAATGACGCCACTACAGGCGATACAGGCAGCGACGGTGAATGCCGCCGATGCGCTCGGCCAAGCGGGGCAAGTCGGCACGCTGCGCTCCGGTGCCTGGGCAGACATGATCGCCGTGAGCGGCAACCCGTTGACCGATGTTGGCGAACTGGCCGATGTCGATGCCGTCATCAAAGGCGGCGAAAGGGTCAACTAGAGCAGCGTGGCCCGCGATGCGCCGCCCGACCAGGGCTGGTCGGTTCGGTCGAGCGAGAGCTCCCCTTCCCATGGACGGCACAGCGTGCGCGCGTCATCGGGGGAACCTTCGGTCCACTGGGCGTATTTCTCCGGCGCAAGGATCACGGGCATGCGTGTGTGCACTTGCGCCGCAACCCCTGCCGCATCGGTCATCACCATCGAATAGGCTGGTCCCCACTCGTCGCTTTCGCGCCAGACAGCCGCACAAGCGAACAGCTCGCTATCGGGCAGCGACAGCCAGCTCCGCGTCTTGCGACCCTTCGGCCCTTCCGCTTCCGCCCATGCGGTGAGCGGGATGAGGCAGCGACGTTGCTCGAAGCTGTAGCGCCAGAAAAAACTGTCGAGCTTGTCGGTCCGCGCGTTGTTGACCGGCTTGGGCTTGAGTGGCTGGCCGCTTTTGCCTTTCATCACCAGGGGGAAACCCCAGGTCATCTGGCGCAGATTGCCACTCTCGATGACCGCACCGGGATAGCCGGGGTAAACCTCGGCCCCGAAGTTTGCCCCGCCCATCTGGTTGACCGCATCGAACCATTTGGCAACTTCATCGGCATTCTTGGTCATGCGATAGAGATTGCACATGGTTCAGCCCCCGGCGTTTCCGACAACAAAACATGCCGCAGCCATCAACAGCCCCGCCCAGCGGTTCGAGCGGAACCGTTCGAGCGGATTGGCCGGATCGTCCGCGTCGAGTGTCACGACCTGCCACGCCAGATGCCACGCTACCGGCAACAGAGCGATCAAAGCGACCCAATCCTCGCGCAGGAGCCAGAACGCGAGCGCCCATAACGCCACGGCCCCGGCGTAGAACAACGCAACCCCGCTTTTCACCTTCCCGCCAAGGCGCAAGGCGCTCGACCGGATACCGACCAGCGCGTCGTCTTCGCGGTCCTGCAAGGCATAGATCGTGTCGTAGCCGATGACCCACAGGGCGGCGCCGGCATAGAGCGGGGCCAGCACTTCCAGCCTGTCGCTGCGGATCGCGATCCACCCGACCAGCGCGCCCCAGGTGAACACCAGCCCGAGCCACGCCTGCGGCCACCAGGTGATCCGCTTCATGAAGGGGTAGGCCGCGACAAGCACCAGACTGCCAAGCGCAACCAGCTGCGCCTCCCAGCGCAACTGCAAAAGCACGATCAGGCCAATCAGGCACAGAACAAGTAGCCAGGCCCAGGCGAGCTTCTTCGAAACGCGCCCGCTGGCGACAGGCCGCACTGCCGTGCGCGCCACTTTCCTGTCCAGATTGGCATCGACAATATCGTTGTACACACAGCCTGCTCCGCGCATCGCAATGCTGCCGAGCAGAAACCACGCAAGCAGCTCCCAGCGAAACCCTTCGCCCGCAAGCCACAGACCCCAGGCGCACGGCCAGAAAAGAAGCCACCAGCCGATCGGCCGGTCGAACCGCGCCAGTTGCGCCAGATCGCGCGGCACCTGCGGGAGCCGCGCAACGAGACCGCGATGCTCGCTATCGGGGACGATTTGCTCGCTCACCCGGCTTCCTCGATGCGGGCCTGTTTCCAGCCATAAAGCGCCAAGCCAAACATCGCGATATTGCCCACGAGATCCAGCATGCCGACGGAGTTGAGCACCGGGACCACGCTGTGGAAGTACCAGTCGAAGACGAAGAACGGCAGCAGGATCACGGCAAAAACCAGAAACCCGCGGCTGGTATAGCGGACCACCAGAGACATGATCCCGAAAATGCACGCCTGTGCGCCGAAACACGCCATGGCGAACCGCGCCAGGAAACTATCCTCGCGATATTCCGGTGTGACCGCCAGATCGATGACAGATTGCGGCGCAAAAAGCGCCCAACCTCCGAGCAGCAGGAAAACCACGGCAATCAGGCGTTGTGCAGTAAGCGCAGACATACCCACCCTCTAGCGATTGCGGATAAGCTCGTCTAACGCGATTCCATGCCCGCAACCCCCGCCTGGCCTCCGAAAAGTGCGCCGCGCCTGTTCGTCGAAGGCGCGCTATCACGTGCTCAAAGTGTGTCGGTGGAGGGAAATCAGGCGCATTACCTGGCGCGGGTGATGCGTATTTCGCCCGGTGATACAGTTATCCTGTGCGATGACATCTCTGGCGAATGGGCGGCTGAAGTTATCGAAGTGCGCAAGCGCGAGATTGTTTTGCGAGCGGTCGAACATCTGCGCCCACGCGAGGCCGTGCCTGATTTCTGGCTCTGTCCCGCCCTGCTGAAGAAGGACCGCTTCGACCTTGTGCTGGAGAAAGCAACCGAACTTGGTGTCGCCCGTATCCAGCCGATGATTACGCGGCGCTGCGTGGCAGACAAACTCAACACCGCGCGCGCCCGGCAGATCATGACCGAAGCGGCGGAGCAATGCGCCCGGACCGCGCTGCCGGAAATCGGCGAACCGCAAAAACTCGATGCACTGCTGCGCGATTGGCCGACAGACAGAATTATCTTCTTTGCCGATGAGGATGGCGGCGAGCCGGCGCGCGCCAGCTTTGCCAGCCATAGCGGACCTGCGGCGCTCTTCACCGGTCCCGAAGGCGGGTTCGACGATCGTGAAAGAGAATTGCTCCGCTCCTTCCACAATGTGCAACCAATCACGCTCGGCCCGCGAATATTGCGCGGAGAGACTGCGGCGCTGGCAGCCACGGCGCTGTGGATGGGGGTTTCCGGTGATTGGCAGACGTAGTTTCGCAATGCGGACACAAGATTGCGCTGGCGCATGGCTTATCGGTTGCCTATCGAAACCGTCATGAGCACGCGTGAGGCATCCGACCGGGAAGACCCGATCATAGAAAGCCGCGACCAATTGGTCGCCCCGATGCAAGCGGGCGAGAAGCCGAAGAGCGCTTGGCGCATCGGGACCGAACATGAAAAGCTCGTCTACAAGCGTGACGATTTTCACGCGCCGTCTTATGAAGAACCCTGCGGTATTCGTGACATACTCCTGAATTTGCGGCGTTTTGGATGGGAGCCGGTTGAAGAGAATGGCAAGGTCATCGCGCTCAAGGGTGATGATGGTGCTGTGAGTCTCGAGCCGGCGGGGCAACTCGAATTGTCCGGTGCTCCGCTGGAGAATCTACACCAGACCTGCGCGGAAACCGGACGTCACCTCGAACAGGTGAAGGAAATCGGTGAGCGCTGCGGAGTAGGTTTTCTCGGGCTCGGAATGTGGCCCGACAAGACGCGCGAAGAGCTCCCGATCATGCCCAAGGGGCGCTATGATATCATGCTTCGCCATATGCCGCGGGTCGGCAAACTGGGTCTCGACATGATGCTGCGGACCTGCACGATCCAGGTCAATCTCGACTACGCATCGGAAGCCGACATGGCGAAGAAATTTCGCACCTCGCTCGCGCTTCAACCCTTGGCCACGGCCCTGTTCGCCAATTCGCCATTTACCGAGGGCAAGCCGAACGGTTTCCTGTCTTACCGCAGCCATATCTGGTCGGACACCGATCCCCATCGCACCGGCATGCTGCCTTTCGTGTTCGACGATGGTTTCGGCTATGAGCGCTGGGTCGATTACATGCTCGACGTGCCCATGTACTTCGTCTTCCGGGATGGGAAATATATTGACGCTGCCGGCCTCAGTTTCCGAGATTTCCTGGAAGGCAATCTTTCTGTCCTGCCCGGGCAAAAACCAACCCAGTCTGACTGGTGGGATCACCTCTCGACCGCTTTCCCCGAAGTGCGGCTGAAAAGCTTTCTCGAAATGCGCGGCGCCGATGGCGGACCGTGGAGCCGGATTTGCGCCCTGCCCGCCTTCTGGGTCGGATTGCTCTATGACCAGACGGCCCTCGATGCAGCGTGGGATCTGGTCAAAGACTGGACGATGGAAGAGCGGGAAGAACTGCGCAGCGCCGTACCCAGACTTGCTCTCGATGCACCAATCCCGGGTGGCGGCAAATTGCTCGATCTCGCGCGTGAGGTAATGCAAATCACCCGGTCAGGGCTTGCAGCACGCGCGCAGCTCAATTCGAGCGGCGACAACGAGACCGGATTCCTCGAAACGCTCGACGAAATCGTTGCCAGCGGAAAAGTGCCCGCCCAGCGCCTGCTCGACAAATACAACGGTGAGTGGAACGGCGATATCAGGCGGATCTACAAATACAGCTTCTGACGGGAGAGAACGCGATGATCCAGGTCAATGGAACGATCAAACTGGCACCTGATGCCGATCGCAGCGCAATCGAAGCGATCGTGACGATGGTTAAGGCAACGCGCTTGGAAGATGGCTGTATCGACTACGCCATGGCGCAAGATCTCGCCGATCCCGATACGCTGATCCTGTTCGAACGCTGGAAAGACATGGCCGCACTCGAAGCGCATATGCAGACACCGCATATGGCGGAATTTCAGAAGGTCATGGCCGCCAACCCTCCGGTCGGGCGCAGAATCCGGATGTATGAGACCGATGAAGGCAAGCCGCTTTAGGCTCTACTCGGCGGGCTGCGCGGTTACCGAACCACGCGGCGTGAGCAACTTCCGGACCTTCGCCAATCGGCTAGTGACAATGCCGTTCTGCTCCATCCAGTCGTAATATTCGCAATACTTTGGATCTTCGAGGAGGAGATGCGCCTCTTCCGTGCGGGCGCGCCAGTAATAGACCGCGCTCACACAGCCGAGGAAAAACGTGTTGCGGATCACATCCACCATGGATCCGCTGGTGACGAAGAACGGCATCACCGCGCACCACCAGAACAGGTTCTTCGACAGATATGCCGGGTGGCGGGTGAAGCGATAGGGGCCGTTGGTCAAAACACCGCGATAGGTCAGGTTCGAGAAACGGATACCGAATGCGGCCGTCGCCCAGGCGTAAATGGCCGTCAAAAACACGAGCAATGCGCCCCAAGTGTACATTGCGGCCGAACTGTCCCCTAGCCAGTGCGCCCATCCACCTGTGTTCACTTCATAAGCCAGCATCCCGTCAGAGCCCATGAACGCATAGACCAGCGGCGGGTAACAAATCAGCGCCGCCAGCCAGCCTGACAGGAACGGATTGCCGCTGCGGATATGTGCGTCGAGCGGCCGCATTGTCACAAGGTACCCGACAGTTCCGATCTGGACGTCAATCACGAACAGCAGCTCGATGCACAATTGCGTAAGCCGCGCAGGATTTGCCAGAATGCCGTCGATGCTGTTCTCGACCACAAAGGCAAATCCGCCGGGAAGGACCGAGATCATGAAAGCGCTGAAGAAGCCTTTGATGATCCACGCCCGCCAGTGCTTCTTCACTTCTTCAGGGTCCCACCCGTCCCGCCCAAGCAGCATGGCACCGAAGTGCCACGCGTGATCGCGCGGCTGTGTCATCACGCGGTCGAGCCACAGGATATAAGGCACGGAAAGCACAATGACCGGGATGGCGGCTGCAGAGATAATCTCCATCGCGAACAGATACTGGCCCGACCAGTACCAGCGCGCGAGACAATAGAGGCCCGCGAGGATGGCAAATGTCGCCCACAGCCCGGCGATCTTGACCACCGATACATTGAGATCGTGACCGACAGGGCGCGGATTGTCCCAATCGATCCCGGTCGACGCGCGGCGATGGACCTTGTCGACGAAGACCGACCACATCACCATCGGCCCAGCTGAAAACACCAGAGCCATGACGGCAGCATATGGTCCCGACAAGGGCTGGCGCGGGGCAGCAAGATTGAGCCATTCGGCTATGTCAGCGAAGTTGCGGCAGAACATGATCCAGCCAAGCAGGCCGATCAGTCCGACAAGACCGACCGCTGGCGAGACATCGCTCGCCGGCGGTTTGCTGGCCACTTTCGTGAACCCGGTGTGATCATGCGCGCTCATGCGCTGCACGCGTAGCGCAGAAGGGTTAAAGGCGCGGTAACGCCTTGTGACCCATCCCTGTTCGGGACGGTTCAGCCAGCGAGAACTACCCGATCAACGAAACGCGTGGATCGTCCCGCCATCGTCGAGCACATAGAGCGTACCGTTTGCCACGACCGGCGGCAGGGAAACGGCTTCATCCAATTCACGGTAAAGGCTGGCCGACCCTTCGCCGGTGCTGATCTTGTAGATCGCACCCCGCGTGCTGGCGACCCACAGCGAATTACCGGCGAGCACCGGGCCCGTCCAAAAGATCGGCCCTTCCTTGTCTTCCATGTCGCGATAGCGCTGTAGCTGCGATATCCAGCGGACTTTCCCTGTGCTCCTCGCAATGGCGAGCAACCGTGCATCATCGGTCAGCGCAAAAATCCATTCACCAGCGATCGCAGGTGTCGAGATGCCTGCGACATTGATTTCCCACTGACGTTGGCCGGTGACCAGTTCATAGGCAGCCATACGGCCGCCCTGCCCAAGCGCGTAGACGCGGCCCTGGTCGATGATCGGATCTGCATCGATATCGTAAAGCGAGCCAACGCTGGTCGAGATCGAAGTCAACGCGAGGGCATCCGACCACAAGGTGCGTCCATTCTCGTAACGATAAGCAACCAGCTCCCCCGAACTGTAGCCGGCGACAACGGTGCCCTGAGCGGCGGACGGTGCAGCAACTCCGAACACGCCAGCCTGAGCTGTCGAGCCCGATTCATCCCACAGGGTTTTGCCATCCGCCGTGTTGAGCGCATGGATCTGGTTGTCCTGCGTCATCACAAACACGGAGTTGAATGCAATCGTCGGCGATCCACGAAGCGGGCCGGCGGGTTTGGCGGTCCAGATCTCCGCCCCGGAGTTCGCGTCAAGTGCGACGACTTCGCCCACCCCACTGGTGGCGTAAACACGGCCGGCAGCGAAGCTTGCGCCGCCACCGAACGCCGAAGCAGATTGATCCTCGTCGATCTTCATCCGGTATGTCCACCGGCGGGCCCCGCTTTGCGCATCGAACGCGTGAACCATGCCATCCGTGCCGACCACGAACAGCTTGCCGTCGCCGATCACCGGCGCAGCGGCCAAGCGGCGCCGAGTGGTCGATCCGGCGATGGTTGCAGTCCAAGCCTGTGAGGGGCTTGCGGAAATGGCGAGGTGGCCGTTCGCCTTGCCCGCGTTGCCGCCAGCTTGCGGCCAATCGGGATTGGTCTGTGCAGGCGGCAGAACGACCGAAACCGATTGAAGCGCAGGATCTACCTTCGCGCCGGTCTCGATCCGTGAAAGCACTGGAATACGCTCGCCGACGGTCGGCGTCGTCTTCGGACCATCGCCACCGCCGATAATTCCGCAAGCGCCGAGCGATCCCGCCAGGGCAATAGCCATCGCGCCGCGCAACGCGCTTTGCATGTTAATCAGTCGCTTGGTCTTGACGATCATCAGGATATTGTCCTCAATTCTGTGGTGCCGGCACGGGCTGAGCGCCCTCGACCTCGGCCAGTTCGTCGAGCACTTCCTCGACATCTTCGATGGCATCGACGCCCAGCACACCCGCACGCTGGCGAGCGCGCGAGCGCAGGGATTCCGGCACATCCTTGTCCTTGGCGATCTGCGCGAACAGGGCGCCCGCCTCTTCCGGCTTGTTCTGCTTGAGATAGGCAAACGCGGTCAATTCACCGGCGCTTCCGAAAAACGCGTGGCCGGGTGTCGCCATTGTCTGGAGGCGCGCGATAATGTCTTCCGGCTTGCGGCTGTCGAATGTCGCTGTGATGGCACGCACCAGCGCGAGATCGCGCAGCGCCTGAGCTGCGTTTTCGTCGGACACTATGGCTTCGAATATCTCGGCCGCCTCGGCATTGCGCCCTTGCTCCAGCGCGATCCCCGCCTTCAGCATCTGCGCATTGGTCTTTGCCGCACCATTGCCGCTCGCGATCAGTTCGTCGAGCTGGTCTGACGCGGTTTCCAGATTTCCGGCTTCGAGCTGATCCAGCGCGGCCACCAGTGCCTCGCTGTCTTTCTCCTTCGCCGCTTCCTGCTGGCTGTCCCAGAACAGATATCCGGCAAGCGCGAGCAGTCCTGCTGCAACGACCCCGATGAGCAACTTGCCATAATGCTTGGCGAAGTCGGCATACTGGTCCTGACGGACAGCATCGTCGATCTCGCGCAGCAGGACTTCGTCCTGTGCGGCCTTGATTTCGGCCTTCTTGTCGGTGCCGGATGAATTTGAAGTCGGTTTGAGGGCCACGTCCGGGCTCTTCCAATCTGCTGCAATTACGGGTTTCGCGTCTTTAGACGATGAGCGTCGCGATGCAATTCACAAGTGGAATCCTGTCCCCCAAAGCGTGAACCGCGGCTGAAGAGAGATTCGCCATCATGGCAGCGTGCTTCGGCCCATCGCGTTGGCATAAAGCCTGCGATACGTCGCAATCATGGCTTTCTCGTCGAAATCCGACCGCGCTTTCAACTGGTTTGCCTGCCCCAGTGATTGCCGCCGGTCTGCGTCACCCGCTAGGTGCAGCAAGGTACCCGCAAGGGCGTCTTCATCTCCGGCTGGACTGATCAACCGGGCATTCTCGTCGCTTAGCATATGCGCAATATCGCCAACCGCCGGTGCGGCGACTGGCTTGCCCGCCGCCATCGCTTCGACGACTGAGATCGGGAATTGCTCGGTATCGGATGACAGCGCGAAAATATCGAACAGGCCGACAAACCTTCGGGGGTCGCGCGCGAAGCCCGGCAAATGCACCCGGTCGGCGATACCCAGTCGCCTGGCCTCATCACCAATGGCCTGCGCTTCGGGACCCTCACCGACGATGACCAGTTGCCACGGCTCTGGCAGAGACGAAAAAGCGCGGACCAGCGACGGGATGTTCTTGACCTTGCGCAGGCCCGCCACGGTTCCGAGCCACAAATCGCCTTCACGCTTGCGAATACCCGGCAACGCATTGCCGCGTGGCGGTTTGGCAAACGCCTGAGTGTCGATGCCGTTAGGTATCTGCCGCACCCGGTTAATCGGTATGCGCCATGTCTCGAGGGCAATTTCTTCCAGTGTCTCGGAAGGCACAATCAGATTGGAAGCCCGGCCCAGCGCGATGCGGCGATACCAGTTGCGAGAGGTTTTGAGCTTATGCCGCTCGTCTTCATTGAATCCGTCTTCGTGGTGAATCAATGGCGGAAGTCCAAGATGCTGGCCGAAAATCGTGTGCGCCATGGCCGCATCCATCGCGCCCCAATTGTATGTCAGGACAAGATCGTATCCGCGCATGCCCTGCGCAATCCGGTGCAACCGCCCCGGGGTCGGCCGCCCTTGAAGTGGTGGAAAGTCCTGCGGATAAGTCACTTCAATATCATTGGAAATCAGTCTGGCCGCCTCCAGCCGGTCAGGCACAGCTGAAACGATTGTATGGCAGACACCGGAGCCGAAAGCATTGATCAGCTGGACGCAGCGCAGTTCTTTGCCCCCCGCCGAAAAGGTCGAGTGCAGATGAAGAACATGCGGCCGCGACATGCCTTCCAAACTCACGTGATCTTGGCGAAAAGAGCGTCCATCGCGGCGACCGACTCGGGCTCGGTCAGCAAGGGAGCGTGGCCGCTGCCTGCAATCGTGACGGCGCTCGCCAGCGGCAGCCGTGCAAGCATCTTTTCCAGCGTCGCTTCTGTCAGAATATCCGACCGCTCGCCCCGCACGAAGAGTACCGGCCGCCCGTCGAGCGCCTGCAGCGCCGGCCACAAATCCGGGGGCGCCGCGCCGTCATCTTGGGCAAACGGCTCAGCGATCTTCATGTCGTAGTCGAAGCCGATGCGGCCATTCTGCTGCACAACCATGCTTCGCTTGGCCATGTCGAGCCATTGCTCGATCCCGAACTTCGGGTGCGCTTCGCCATGGACCTCCTGCAACGCGCGGGCAGCGTGCATCCACGTCGCATAGCTGCGCCCCTGACCGACATATTCGCGAATTCGCTCGATCCCGGCCCCATCTACGTCGGGACCGATATCGTTCAGGACTGCAGCAGCAATACGGTCCGGATCGCTTGCAGCGAGCAGCATGGTCATCAGGCCGCCAAGCGAAGTTCCGATGGCGATAAACCGTTCGATTCCTTCCTGCTCAAGCAGTGCGATGAGATCCTGAACATAATGCAGAGGATTGTAGGTCGCGGCATCCGCGGCGTATTCGCTCATCCCGCGTCCACGCATTTCCGGAACGATCACCCGCCATTTGCCAGCTAGGCGGTCGGCGACTTCCGCGAAATCGCGCGCATTCCGGGTTAGCCCGTGCAGGCAGATGACCGGCGGGCGCCCTTCACGATCAGGGCCCTCCCCGCCAGGATAATCGCGGAAATGCAGTTTGAGACCGTCATTGCTGGTCCAGTATCGGTTGGCAAAACCCTGTTCCATCGGCGCGAAACCTGTCCTTGTCACAGCTGGATACGTCGAACCCGCAAAGATTCCGCAATCCCATTGCAGCTTTCGCCGCACATGGCCACAGTCGCTTGATGTCCTCACCCACAACCAGCACGGCGTACCGGCCGGACCCGGCCATCAATTCGATTGCATCATGGATCGGCTCCCCGGTGTCCGCAGCCGATTTTCCGGCAACTGAACTCCGCTTCCGCAATGATCGGGCCGCAGCATCGGTCGGTCTCGACAGTCTGTCCAATCAGGACTGGCTGCGCCATTTCGGTCGGTTTGATCCTTTACCGGGCAATCTTGCGGAACCGTTGGCGCTCAAATATCACGGCCACCAGTTTCGATCATACAATCCGGATATTGGCGATGGCCGCGGCTTTCTGTTTGCGCAGCTGCGCGACAACGCAGGGCGGCTACTCGACCTTGGCACCAAAGGATCGGGCCAAACGCCTTACAGCCGCGCCGGTGACGGTCGCCTGACGCTGAAAGGGGCGGTCAGAGAGATCATGGCGACAGAGATGCTCGATGCGCTCGGTGTCTACACTTCGAAAACTTTCTCTGTGGTGGAAACAGGAGAGCAGCTGTCACGCAATGACGAACCTTCGCCGACCCGGTCGGCGGTGCTCACCCGGCTTAGCCACGGGCATATCAGGATCGGCACATTCCAGCGCCTGCTTGCTCACGAGAATGAAGCCGAAATGTCGCAACTGGTGGCCTATTGCCTGGAGAATTTTCCAGGCCCGATGCCGCCTGATGAGGCCCCGGGCCGAAGCGAGCCAGCGGTTATCCTGATGCATCAGGTCGTCGAGCGCCTGGCCGATCTTGCCGCATCATGGATGGTCGCCGGGTTCGTCCACGGCGTGCTCAACACAGACAACATGAACATCTCGGGCGAGAGTTTCGATTACGGTCCGTGGCGCTGGTTGCCGCAATGGGATCAGAGTTTCACCGCGGCCTATTTCGACCATCAGGGCCTCTACGCCTTTGGTCGCCAGCCTGAAGCACTGAACTGGAATTGCGGACAATTGGCAGTGGCATTGAGGCTGCTTGCAGATGCCCCTCCGCTGATTGCCGCGATGGAACGTTTCGGACCGCTTTATATGCAAGCGGTGGCGCGGCGCTGGTGCTGGCGGCTGGGAGTGAACTCGCGCGGCGCAGAGGCAGATGGCGCACTGATCGCCGCCAGCGAGAAGAAGATGCGGGACGACGGCACTGGCCCGGATGAGTTTTTCTATCGCCATCGCGGCGGGAAGGGGGCGTCAGGGGCGCTCGAGGACGCGCTTGACGGATACACCGCCTTGCCTTTGCAGCACGGCTTCTGGTCGGAAGGACAGCCACAGAGCATGCTGATCGAAGAAGTCGAAGATATCTGGTCCTCGATCGACAAGCACGACGACTGGTCACCGCTGGAACTTAAGATTGGCTCCATACGCCGGATGGGAGACGCACTCGGCGCGCCGCCCCAACCGTCTGGACATATCTGAAGCGGACTAGCGCTGCGGCGCGCCGGTGCTCATTTCGACCGGCTGCAGGTCAATCCCCACCAGCTTCCACATCCCTTGCTCCCACTGGTAGTACAGGTCGAAGGACAAGGCGATAGGCCGAATCTGGAAGAAGCCCTGCACGCGAAAAATGTCCTCCCGGATCATTTGCGGTGCCTGATTGTAGGTCGGCGGCACAAGCAGTGCATTCGACAAGTCGATCCGCGAGTTGCGAATGCCCGCGAATATCTCTGACAGGCGCGAGGCGTTGTTCTGGATCTGGAAACTCTGCGCAGAGATATCGCGCAAAACGGAATAATTGCCAGAGCGGTTCGCATGGTCGACGGCGGAGATGGTCGACCAGATCATTTTGGACAGTTCCAGCTGGCTCGGCGTCGGCCGCATTGAAGGCGGTGGCTGAACCTGCGGCACGCCTGCAGGTTGCGTTTGCGCCTGTGACTGAAGCGGCACCAGCGCAGCTGAAAGTGCCAAGAAAAATGCCGGAGCGCGAAGCCCCGGCATCTTTGATTTTAAAGCGATCCTGTTCATGACCGCTTGTCTAGCGTCTTACCAAGCGACTTGGAAGCCGCCGCGTGCACCGATTTCGCCGCTGTCGAAGCCAACGCCCACACCAGCCGAGAACGCAGCGTTCTCGCTAAGCCGTGCGGTGAACGCCATCGTACCGGCGCCCTTGTCCTCGAAGTAGCCGACACCGCCCGAGAGAGCGAAGGTCGTGCCTGCCGGAAGCATCGGCGATTCCATTGCCAGCGCCATTGCGACACCTTCGTTGGAACGTCCGATTGCATCGCGGTTTGCGGCGGTTTCACCAAACAGCTGGTTGATCTGATTGGTGTGGTTTGACGTGAGCGTCTGCAGGGTTGCGATGTTGCCTGCATTCGTTGCGATGTTCACGCTGTTGGTGGCAATGTTGCCTGCGTTGACGGCGATATTCGCCGTGTTGGTCGCAATCGACGTACGGATCGAAGGATCGCGGCCAAGAACACCATTGGCATCCACGGTCACGACTTCACCCGCGTCGGTCTGGGCAGCGGTGCTTGCGGCGATATCGCCAACCCGAACCGAACTGCCCGCGCCGCCCAGCGCAACCTGATTGGCTGCGGTGGTCGTTGCGCCGACACCGACTGCAGTCGAGCCGTCGAAGCCTGCCGAAGCGCTCTGACCCAGCGCAGTGGACTGGAAGCCCGCCGCATTGGCCTGGCGCCCCAGAGCCGTCGATTGCCCGCCGGTAGCAGAAGCCTGCCAACCGAAGGCCTGTGCACCGATCCCGCTGGCAATCGCTTCGCCGCCAATCGCGGTCGAATGGAAGCCTGTGGCCTGCGCCGCATCACCGATGGCGACCGCATCTTCATCAGAAGCAACCGCCAGGTTACCGACCGCTGTTGCCGTCAAGCCGGATGCCGAAGCCCCTTCGCCTACTGCAACCGAGCGAACACCTGTTGCCGAAGCAAGGTGACCCAAGGCTGTTGCACGCTCAGCGTTGGCGACCGAGCGCCAACCGTAAGCGGATGCTCCTGGCCCCTGTGCCAATGCCTCACCACCGACCGAGGTGGTCGAATTGCCCAACGCCCGTGCACCGGTACCAGCATCGTCACCGCCGATAGCAACCGCATCGACGCCCGTGGCACTGCTACCGTTACCGATCGAGATGCTCGCGACACCGCTGGCTGCGGCCTGGTCACCCTGCGCGATGGCGAAGTCCGCGGTTGCATCGGCATTTTCACCAATGGCCACAGAACGCTCGCCCGTCGCATCGGCCAGATGGCCGAGAGCTGTCGACCGAACACCCGTGGCATTCGCACGCCAACCAAGAGCCGTTGTACCAGCTTGGGTTGCAGAGCTTTCCGCACCGACCGAGACAGAATTCAGCCCGGATGAAACGGAACCTTCACCGATCGCGACGCCGTCGTCCCCGGATGCATTCGCACCGATACCGACTGCCGTAGAAGTGTTGCCAGTTGCCCGACTGTTTACACCCGTAGCGGTTCCTCCGATGGCACTGGCCAACGCTCCGACGCCCAACGCAGTCGAATTGGTACCGCCGGCGACCGAATTCACACCCACTGCAGTCGAGAACTGCCCGGTCGCATTGGAAGTCTGGCCGACTGCGGTGCTGAACGTGTTCGTCGCCTGAGCGAGATAGCCTACCGCTGTTGCAGCACTGCCCGTAGAGTTCGCCCGTGAACCAATTGCCGTGTTGTTCTGGGTCGAGGTTGCATTTGCGCCGACTGCAACGCCTTCGCTGCCCGACGCCGAAGCATCGGTACCGACGGCTGTGCTGTCCACACCGGTTGCGCTTGCGCGCGAACCGACTGCGGTTGCATCGGTTTGCGTTGCCGAAGCAAACGTACCGACTGCAGTGCTATCCGTACCGGTAGAGCTTGCATTGAAGCCGTTGGCGGTGCTGGCGATACCTGCAGAGTTTGCAAATGAGCCGGTGGCGATCGAGTTTTGACCACCCGAGTTGGCGTTCGAGCCAAAGGCAGCGCTGTTTTCACCGCCTGAGTTGGCGAAATGGCCAACCGCAGTCGATTCCGTGCCCCCGGCGTTCGAGTCATCACCGACCGATGTTGCACCGTCGGCATTGGCCTGAGCGTTCTGGCCGACTGCTGTGGCATTTTCACCGGCTGCCGAGCTATTCTCGCCCAGTGAAGTGCTGTCGTCGCCCGTCGCCGAGGAATTCGCACCATATGCAGCGGAATTGGCACCCGTAGCTGCCGAACCGGCACCGACTGCTGTCGATCCGCTCGCGATGGCTCCGTCACCGATCGCCACTGCGCCAGCCGATGTTGCTGCCGCATTGCGGCCGATCGCTATCGCACCTTCTTCCGATGCGGTTGCACCTACACCACCGGCGAATGAGGCATCGCCACTAGCTACCGAATTTGTGCCGGTCGCGGTGGAGCTTGCGCCGGTCGCTTGCGCGCCGTAACCATAGGACGCGCCGAAATCGCCACTGGCAACCGTGTCACCGCCTACTGCAACGGCCGCAAGGCCTGATGCGGCTGCACCCGTTCCCGTACCAAAACCGTCACCGCCAATGGCGATCGCACCGCCATTGGTTGCCTGCGCTTCTGTACCGAGAGCGATGGACTGGAAGCCGGACGCAAGTGCGCCCTGACCATCACCGGTCAGGTCGTTGCCGATTGCAATGCCGAAATCGCCGCTCGCATTCGAAACGTTACCATGCGCGATCGACTGGTTGCCGGTGGCACTGGCCATATTGCCCATCGCCATCGAACTCATACCCTGCGCGAGCGAATTGTTGCCTACAGCGACGCTGTTCACTGATTGAGCGCGGGCTGCGGTGCCGATTGCAACGCTGTCTTCTTCCGAAGCATTCGCAAGCTCACCGATTGCAGTTGAGCCTTCCGCCCCGGCAGCGGAATCCAGACCGACAGCGATCGAGTTATCGCCATTCGCACTCGAATTCTTGCCAACTGCCGTCGAGTTGTCACCTGTCGCGTCCGCATCGTTGCCGAGCGCAGTCGAATTGTCCCCCGTCGCAGCGGCATCAAACCCTACCGCAGTTGCGGCACCGCCATTTGCGGTCGAGCCCGATCCGACAGCAGTGGAATTGTCGGTCAAAGCCTGCGAACCATTGCCGATTGCAACAGTATCATCTCCGCGAGCATTGGAATTCGATCCAACGGCAGTGCTTACTTCGCCCGTCGCGCGCGAGTTGAAGCCGTTCGCAGTCGATTGCGTGCCGGAAGCAAGCGAATCTGTTCCGGTAGCAGTCGATTCGAGGCCGCTGGCAATCGAACCGGCGCCCGTTGCCGTCGCACGGTTTGCTGAAGCCTCAGCTGCAGTCCCGGTCGCGGTCGAGCGCGCGCCAGTTGCCGCGGCCAGACGACCGGTCGCCGTTGCAGCATTGGCTGTGGCGGTTGCGACCGAGCCAGTTGCGGTTGAGCCACTTGCGGTAGCGGCAGCGAAATATCCGGTTGCTGTTGATGCAGCCCCAGTGGCCTGAGCGTTTTCGCCGCATGCGAGCGTAGTCACACCATTAGATGTGGCTCCACCGTCGGTATCGGCAGGATCGGCAATACCATTGTCGTTGGTGTCGAGAAGACATTCTTCTGCCGCCGCAGGCGTTGCGGTCAGCGAGATGGTCGCAATGGCAAGAAGCGAGGCAGAACCCCCCAACGCAGCCAGATTTCTTACATTGAATCGCATCATTATTACCTTCTCAGTTAAGCTTACTCGGCACAGAATTCCGCACACGGAATTCCATGAAACTTTCGCATAACCCGAAGGTAGGGAGGCGTGCTTTCTTGTTGAGCACAACGGTTTTCGGCTTTCCCCCGCCTTCGAGCAAACTGGCAGAAGTCCTGCTGAAAAGCAACACTTCGTTAACCAGCCCCATTGTCCAATTCTGGGACCGCGTGGGCGCGGGGCCGGAGCACGCATGCCATCTGTCTATGGATGCTAGCGTCGCATATCGCATCGCAACCGATACTCCCCCAACAGGCCACTTGGGCCCAGCGCCCGTCGGTATCGCCACAAGGTCGCCCAATCGCTGGCTTCCTCTCGCCGATCCGCGTTCGGGGAGTGCCTTCTTATGAGGCAAATCGTCCATGCCATGGATATGGCTAAGCCCGAGATTCGCCGCATGAATGATCAGGAGGCAATCCGTAATTTACAATTGCATAGCCGCCACGGGTGTCACAATTGATTGACCATGCTGCAACAGTGAGTAGAAGCAACCCGATCCGGCGCGCTGATTGAGGAAGCACGCCAATGACAAAAGGCTCGGGGGAACCGACAAAAGTGTCACAATCGGAAATCGTATCTTTCGAACCAGCTACCGGCCAAGAGCTGTGGCGGGCAAAGGTCAGCGATGTCGATGCCGCCGTTGATACGGCGCGCAGGGCATGGCCGGCGTGGGCTGCGCAGCCGCTGGCGACCCGTATCGAACTCGTGCGGCGCTTCGCCAACGAAGTGCGCAAGGAGTCGGACAAGCTAGCTGAGCTGATTTCGCGCGAAACAGGCAAGCCCTTGTGGGAATCGCGAACCGAGGTCGAAGCCGTAATCAACAAGGTCGATATCTCGGTTTCTGCCTATGCAGAACGTACCGGGCAGAAGCGACTGGACAGTGCGTTGCAGGGCACCTCGGCGGTGCGTCACAAACCGCATGGCGTCATGGTTGTCTTGGGCCCCTATAATTTTCCGGCCCACCTTCCCAATGGACACATCGTTCCGGCCCTGATCGCCGGCAATGTAGTGATTTTCAAGCCAAGCGAGAAAACACCAGCGGTCGGAGAATTGCTGATGCAGTGCTTCAACCGCGCCGGAATTTCAGCGGCAGTGGCCCAGTTTTTTGTTGGCGGCCCGGACGAAGGTAAGGCGCTCGTCGCTCATCGCGGCGTCGACGGAATCCTTTTCACGGGATCCGCGCAGGCCGGGATCGCGATCAACAAGCGTCTGGCGAGCAATCCGGGCAAAATCGTGGCTTTGGAAATGGGCGGTAACAATCCGATCGTCGTAATCGATACGCCCAAGATCACCGATGCAGCAACGCTCATCATCCAGTCAGCATTCACGAGCGCCGGCCAGCGCTGCACCGCGGCGCGGAGGCTGATCATCAAGGAAAGCATGTACAGTGCGATCATCGACGAACTGAAATCGATGACCTCCCGTATCATAGTGGGCGAACCGTTTGGCGATCCCGCCCCTTTCATGGGGCCCGTGATTGACAATGATGCGGCGCACCAAATGGTTGAGAGCTTTCTCTATTTCCTGTCCAACGGCGGCAAGGCGATCCGTCACATGACGCGCCCATCCGACGATCTTCCCTTTCTCACGCCCGGCATTATCGACACAACCGACATGGCCGATCGCCCGGATGTCGAGCTTTTCGGCCCGTTGCTGCAAGTCATCAAAGTGAAGGATTTCGACGCTGCCATCGCGGAAGCCAACCGGACCCGCTTCGGCCTGTCAGCCTCGTTGATTGGCGGCAGTCCGCAAGACTACAACCGCTTTTGGGCAAACATTCGTGCTGGCATCATCAACTGGAACCGCCCGACCAATGGTGCTTCTTCGAAAGCCCCGTTCGGCGGTCTCGGTTTGTCAGGCAATCATCGGCCCGCAGCATATTATGCGGCAGACTACTGCGCCTATCCGGTCGCCAGCACGGAAATGGACCAGCCACGAGCCAATATTGGCGTCGGTCTCGCCAACAGTTAAAGCCAGCATCTAGAAAGTTTCGAGCGAAACGATACCGATTTCCGTCATGCCCGATGGCAGACTGCGCGCGGTGATTTCGTACCGTGCTTTGGCTTTGCTCCCGGCGAGAACATGCCAGCCGCTGCCAACAGACAGAGTTGATCTGAAGCCGCTGTCGAGCACCTTCGCGTGATGGAATGCGAGCACATCGGTTGCGGGAACCGGACTTAGATAGATTACGGCCCGCAATTTGCATTGTGGCGCATCGACTCCAATTGCTTCTTTTGTGCTGCCGCGCGGATAGATCATCAAAGCCTGCGGCAGACGGGCGGCCCAGATGGCAGAGAAACGCGCGGCATCCACGCAATCCTGGGGCGGTGAAAGGCGGCGAAGCCGGCCAATTGTATTGATCGCTTCATGGGCCGCTAGACCGTCGGTCACCTCACCCTCGGGCAAAGGCGCCAATCCGCCGCTTCCCCCAAGCTGCGCGATTGCCTCTTCGCGTGCAGCATTGATCGCAGATGGGCTGCTGTTTTCGGGTGGTAGTGGTTGCCCGATTTCGAACGTGATCGCGGAATTCGCCATGTTTTGCGACACGAGGTCGGGATCGACCATTATCGGATCGTTCAAGGCGCGCTGGATAACAGGGTCGAGGTCTTTGCTGGGTGCTTCTTCCTCGCCTTGCGCGCAGGCGGACATGCCGGCCGCAGCCAACACGAACAAGCCCCACCTTCCGGCCGAAGTCGATAAGCGTAGTTTCACAGGCTGGTCGCTAGGCGAACAGGGTTAAAATCCGCTCAAAATCCAACAAAAGACACCCGGCCACCTGTATGGCGACCGGGTGCCTTACACGACCCGAAGGGATCGCGCCCCGGCTGTTGGTGGGGACAGCCGAAGTCTGGTGTTCACAAAATTGTGCTCAGCGGCACCTTGTGTTGCTGCGATCGATCTCGCGACCGAGCAAAGCGCCGCCTGCTGCGCCAAGGATGGCGCCCAGAGTGCGGTCGCCGCGGCCGGCCAGCTCATTGCCGATCAGGGCACCTACGCCTGCGCCGATAAGCAGGCCGGTCGTGCCGTCTTTTTTGCGGCAATAGTAATCGCCATCGCGGCCACGCCAAACGCGGGTCGAACGGTAGACAGGCTCTCCGTAATAGCGGTCGGGATGGCCATAGCCGCCGGTGTAACGATGCGGATTTCCGCGCCCGCGTTGCCAGCCGCGCTTGCGGCCCCGGTCATATTCGTTCGTCACCTCGATCTGCGCAGGCGCATGGAGCGAGCTGGAGGTAGAAACGACGGCAGTTTCCATTGGCGCCGCTGTTACAGCAGGCGCTGCGAGTGCGAGGCCTGGCGCTGCCAGCGACAAAGCCGCAATCTTGATCATTGTGTTCGTCATCGTATCGTCCTTTGCTGCTCTCGCGACCAAATTGCGAATAGCCCTCTCGTCCGTTCCATTCATAAATACGTCTGGTTTCCTGAACGCTTTGCAACGCGTTTGTAAGGAAGTGAATTTGGCGACGAGCTGTGCAATTTCGGCGGACGAGACGCTGGTTGCCGGGCCTAATCAAGCCGCCTAAGGCGCTGCGATGGACAGCGGGACTCATGAAAAAGCGCCTTCGGGCTTGCCCGCGGCGCTTGGGGCTTATGTTATCTGGGGCTTCCTTCCGCTTTACCTGATTCTCGTGAATGCGGTCCCTCCGATCGAGTTCGTCGGCTGGCGGATTATCTGGACCCTTCCCTTCTGCCTGCTGATCGTCGCCTTTCGCAAACAGATGCCCGAAGTGCTGGCGGTGTTCGGTGACCGGAAAAGTCTGCTGATACTGTGCACCAGTGCTGTCCTGATCGGGATCAACTGGTTCGTCTATGTCTGGGCAATCCAGAGCGGGCATGTCTACGCAGCGAGCTTGGGGTACTACATCAACCCGCTGCTGAACGTGTTGCTTGGAACGATCATCCTGAGTGAGAAGCTGAGCCGCAAGCAATGGCTCGCGGTAGGGTTGGCAGCCTGCGGCGTCGCAATCCTAGCAGCCGGCGCGCTGACGACCCTGTGGATCAGCCTCACCCTCGCGTTCAGTTTCGGCACCTACGGGCTGCTGCGCAAGCAAGTGCAGGTCGGCTCCCTGCCCGGCCTGACAATTGAGTCGGCGCTTCTGATTTTTCCCGCTGCCGGCATCGCGTTTTATTACGGCCAGCTCCCGGCGGGCTCGGCCTTCCTGATCGATCCGTTGCTCAGCCTGGCGATCATGTTCGGCGGCGTCCTGACCGCAGTACCGCTGTTGCTATTTGCTATGGCTGCAAAGCGCATGCCCTACTCGACGCTGGGCTTTATTCAGTTCCTCGCGCCGACGATCGTGTTCCTGCTGGGCCTGTTTGTCTTCCGCGAAGAGCTAAGACCAGCCCAGCTTGGGTGTTTCATCATGATCTGGAGCGCACTTGTCCTGTTCCTGTGGGATGTCTGGACCAAATCCCGCCAGCCAGCCCCGACCGTTTAGCACTCAGCGTCTAGACGAGAGTCCAGCGGAGCGTCTCACCGGCATGAAACGGCACGACCGGCGAGCCCGATGCATCGACTGAATCCGGAACACGGACTTCCGCACGGCGCAAGGTGACCGTGCCCTGATTGAGCGGGAGACGGTAGAATTGCGGGCCGTTTTCACTCGCGAAACCCTCGAACTTGTCGAGCGCGCCTTCTTCGTCGAATACGGTGAGATAGCTTTCCAGTGCGAAGGGCGCGTTGAAGATCCCTGCACAGCCACAGGCGCTCTCCTTCGCTTCGCGCGTGTGCGGCGCACTGTCGGTGCCGAGGAAGTATTTCGCTGACCCTGAAGTTGCCGCCTTGCGCAAAGCCAACCGGTGCGCCTCGCGCTTGGCAACCGGTAGACAATAGGCATGCGGCCGAATCCCGCCGACCAGCATGGCATTGCGATTGATATGCAGATGCTGCGGCGTGATCGTCGCGCCGATGCTCTCCCCCGCCCCATCAACGAACTGAACCGCTTCGGAGGTGGTAATATGTTCAAAGATAATGCGCAGCGCAGGCAACCGCTCGACTAGCGGGCCGAGCACGCGGTCAATGAAAACAGCTTCGCGGTCAAACACGTCGATGTCGGCACTGGTCACTTCACCGTGAACACATAGCGGCATGCCGATTTCGGCCATTCGCTCGAGCACGCCCATGATCTTCGCGACATCGGTCACGCCACTGTCAGAATTGGTGGTCGCGCCCGCCGGATATAACTTGGCCGCAGTAAACACGCCGTCGGCGAATCCTTGCGCAAGATCGTCGGCGTCGGTGTTGTCGGTCAGATAACAGGTCATCAGCGGCATGAAATCGATGCCGTCCGGAACCGCGGCTACAATCCGCTCACGATAAGCCTTCGCCATGGCAGCAGAGGTCACCGGGGGTGTAAGATTGGGCATGACAATCGCGCGGGCGAACTGCCGCGCCGTATAGGGCACCACGAAACGCATCATCGCATCGTCGCGAAAATGCAAATGCCAGTCGTCGGGGCGGCGGATGGTGATTTCGTTCATACTCGGCAACATACTCGGCAATTTGCCCGGAATGGGGTTCTCTTTGGCGGCCATGGCACAAGGCTGATGGCCAAACCAGAGCTTCAGATCACTGGATCAGAGTCTCGCGATGCCAGCCAGGATTTCGCATCTTTTATACCCTGCTCCCAAGTCCGGGTCACTTTCGATGAATCAGTGAAATCGATTTTGTCGGCAGCGACCGGCGAACTGGGATGGACGTAGGTGCGGCCGGCTGCGCTGGGAATATTGCGGTAGGGTTTGGTGAGAAGAACCAAGGTTTTGCCCTCATCCGGATGCGGGAGCGGCGCTTTGTCGCACATTCCGCCGTCCAGAATCCGCCTGTTCTGCCATTGCGGCACGTCGAACACCGGAGGGATGGTTGCCGCTGCACAAATAAGATCGACCAGCTGGCCGTCGCGCGCTGCCTGTCTCGCGTCGACTCGAAGCGGCTCGAGGCCGATGAGCGACGACCAGCCCAAGTGCGGCGTCGACCGCACGGCTTCTTCGAGTTTGTAGAGGGCACCTCCAAGGACTGCTGACAGCGTCGCCGGAATGCTTTTCGGAGCAGAGGCCAGAATAATCTCGAACTGCGGTCCGTCGATGATCCGCTGCATCGCTCCGGCGTCCAGCGTCGTGGACACGACGGCCCGATAGGTGTGCTGATGCGGTGTAAGCTTCGGCTCGCCGATCCGGACATTCCGGTCATGCAGATCGAATGCTTCGCGCATAAGATCGAGCAGGTCGCTTTCTACGCCGCCGATCCACGCGGCTCCGGACAGGGCTCCGCCAGAAACTCCGCTCACCCGTTCCGGCTGCAAGTCGTCGAACGATCCCACCTGCGAGAGGAACCCGCCATGCCAGAAGCAACGGATGCCGCCGCCCGAGAACGCGACCTGATCGAATTCAGCTTGGGATTTCATTTGCGCTTCCGCTTAGGCCCCCTCCCCCCTATCTGTCATCCATGATCGCTTCTCGTCTCGCAAATCGCGCCGTGATCCGGCTCAGCCCCACCGACGACAGCGAAAGCGTTGCCGATTTTCTGCAAGGTCTCGTGACCAATGACGTGACAGGGCAATTGCCGGTCTATGCCGCGCTGCTCAGCGCGCAGGGCAAAACCATGTTTGACTTCATCGTCTGGCCGGCAGGAGGCGGCGCGCTATTGCTCGACTGCGAGGCCGATCATGCTGGCGACTTGGTCAAACGCCTCTCGCTCTACCGCCTGCGGCGCAAGATCGCGATCGAAGTTGACCCTGATGTCGCGGTCCATTGGAGGCAGCAGATCGGCGATGGGGCCGCATCGGACCCCCGGCTTGCCGATCTTGGCGAACGCTGGATAGCCCCTCTCGATGAGAGCGTCGAAGCGGTCGACGATGCGTGGCTCAAACACCGGCTGGCGCTGGGCGTCCCGGAAGGCCATTGCGAACTCGGCGATATCCTGTGGCTGGAGACCAATGCTGTCGAACTTAACGGCGTAAGCTTCGAAAAAGGCTGCTATATTGGTCAGGAAAACACCGCGCGAATGAACTGGCGGCAAAAAGTGAACCGGAGGCTGGTTGTCGTGCCGCAGGAGCAGTCAGACGAGAAGCGCCGAAAGGCAGCCTATCCCGAGCTGGGCAAAGCCGTGGATCACTTGCGGGTGAGCGAACTCGATCCGGCGGCACTGCCAGAGTGGCAGCGCAGCGCCCTGTCTACGTCTGGTCTGGCTTAGCCAGATCGAGCGAAGCCAAGTCGAGCGACCGGACCAGCATTGCCTCCGCCCGCCGGCGTGCCGAATCCCTTGGCAGGCCGAGAGACTTCGCCATGGGGGCCCCCATCAGCGCATCGCCCAGCGCCAATAGCACCAGGCTGAGCGTCTCTTCATGCACGCGCATGATCTCTTCATGGGTTTCCGCCTCTTCCGGGGCGATCTCGTCCACGAGCTGATGGATCGTCTCGATAATCGGGTCGAGCGCATCTTCGTTGCCGGTCAGAAGCATCCAGCTCGCCAATGCTCCCGCGCCTTCGCGATCAAATGCATCGAAGGCCAGATCGACCACTTCGCGCGGGCTCCCCAGCCCAGCCCGGCTAGCGCGCACAGCGTCCTTGATCGTTTCGCACACCGTCGCCGCAAGATGGGCCGCCAATGCTTTCTGCAAACCCGAAGCCGAACCGAAATGATGCAGCAAATTGGCGTGTGTCCGCCCAATGCGCTGCGCGACGGCCTTGAGCGTGACCGATTGAGGCCCCGTTTCGATCAACAGCCTGCGCGCTGCTTCGAGCGCAGCGGTGCGGGACTCTTCCGGGGTAAGACGCTTGCGGGTTGCCATCGATTCGCTTGCCTAATAGACTCTTAACTTATGAATGATCAGTCATCCTTCGACCTAGAGCGCGCCGGACCTGCGGGCAAGACGCGAGGGCACGGTGTGGACAAGCTCCATTCCAGCCATGCCAATCATGGCAGTGCAACCCCGGACGAGCACGAACTGATCGTGCGGGACGTAAGGTTTGATCGCAATCACCGATCCCCGCGCTGGTGGCACTCGAACGATCCTGTCGCGACGGCATGGTACAATTCGGTTTCCGCCAGTCTGCCGCGCGGAGAGGCCTTCTTCATCGATACGCTGCGCAATTTCCGTGACGATTTGCCGCCGAAGTTGGCGCGCGAAGTGAAAGCGTTCACCACGCAGGAAATCAATCACACGCGCGAACACGTGGCTTTCAACCGGTTGGTCTCGGCCCATGGCTACAACGTCGAAAGTATTGAACAGGGTATCCAGGCGATGCTCGACCTGACTGAAGGGCGGCCCAAGGAATTCAATCTCGCGATCACCATCGCGCTCGAACATTTCGCCGCGATGATCAGTCGTCAATTGCTGGTCGACCCGCGTTATCTCGACGGGGCCGACAAAGTTGCGGCCGACGTGTGGCGCTGGCACGCGACCGAAGAAATCGAGCACAAGGGGCTGGTCTACGATGTCTGGCTCCATGCGACACGCGATTGGAGCGGATGGAAGCGGTACAAGACGCGCGCACTCGTCGCGGCCCTGATCACGAGGAAGTACTTCGGAAACCGCATTCGCGATGCAATCGGCTTGCTGGAGCAGGACGGTTTCAGTCGGCGCAAGGCGAAATGGAAACTGTACGCATTCCTGTGGTGGAAGCCGGGCATGATGCGGCGGATGTTTTTGGAGTGGGCCGCGATCCTGATGCCGGGGTTCCACCCCTGGAACCGTGACGACCGGGCGCTGATCAGCAAGTTCGACAGTCCCTATTCCGACGCGGTAATGCCGGCCGAGTGAGGGGCTGGACCGGCGGCGGGGCATCCTTATTGACATTGATGTAAGTAGTGGATACTTACACTGATGTCAGTAATTATTGGAGTCCGTCCGTGAACGCCCCTGCCCAGATCGATCTCGATGCCCGCAAAAATCCGACGCCCGAAGATCTCGATATCACTGTGCGTGACGAGCGGTTCAATCGGGGGACGACCCCGGACCGTTGGTGGGCCGGCGAACCCTTTGGCACAGCGTGGCACAATGCGCTCTCAGCGACCTTTCCGCGCGGCGAAGCCTTCTTCATCGAGGCGGTAAAAGCACACCGTGAAGGCGCCGACCCCAAATTGGCCGCAGAAATCCGCGCGTTTGTGAAACAGGAAATCAATCACACGCGCGAACATATCGCTTTCAACAAGCTGGCAGAGAATCACGGTTACGACATCAAGGCGATCGACGAGCGCGTTCGCCAGATGCTCGAACTGACCAAGGACCGGCCGGCGATTGCCAATCTCGCCGTCACCATGGCGCTCGAGCACTATACTGCGATGATGGCGCATGAATTCCTCGCCAACCCGAAGCACTTCGACAAAGCCGACCCGGAAATCCGCGATATGTGGCGCTGGCACTCGGTCGAGGAAGTCGAGCACAAGGGTGTGGCTTACGACACATGGAACCACGCTACGCGGAGCTGGACCGGCTGGCAGCGTTGGAAAGTGCGCAGTCTGGTGATGGTTTCCGTCACGGGCCGCTTTTTCAAGAACCGCTGGGCTGATTCGATGAACCTGCTCGCGCAGGACGGCATCACCGGCTGGAAAGCGCGCTGGGGGCTGTTCAAATATCTCGCCTGGTCGCCTGGCGTGGTGCGCCGCATTTTCCCGGCGTGGCTCGCCTATTTCAAGCCGGGCTTTCACCCGTGGGACCACGACGACCGCGAGCTGATCAAACTCTACGAAGGTGAATTTGAAGCCGCCCTGATGCCGGCAGAGTGATCCCCGCTCGATTCTAGTGAATGGGCCCCGCATTGCTGCGGGGCCTTTTTCGTTTCAGGCTGCCTGACTGGATGCCGCAGGACCGGAGAAGGCCGAGTCCTGCCCGAGGCTGAGCCGATATTCCGCTGTCGGAGCTTCCTCGCCGCGACCACAGCTGTGCCTCATGGCAATTGCTCCAGTCGGCGCGAACCCCAGTTTGGTGAGGACGCTGCCGGACGCGGGATTGTCGAGAAAATGGCTCGCAACCAGCTCGTCATGCCCCAGCATACGGGCGATTTCGATAACTGCCCGCCCGGCCTCGGTGGCGAACCCCTGCCCCCAGTATGGACGACCAATCCAATAGCCTAGCTCAACCCCGTCTCCGGTCCGGTCAATTCCGATGCAACCGATCAACTGCGCATTGGCGGCGCGAGTGATGAGGAAGCGCGGCGACATCGGGTCTCTCGGCAATTCGACAAACGCTTGCGCGTCTTCAACCCTGTACGGCCAGGGTGCGCGTGCGAGATTCCGCACGACACCTTCATCGGCGATCCCGCCGTAGATGGCCTGCCAGTCCTCTTTCCAGACCGGCCTCAGCAATAGCCTGTCGGTACGGTGAAACATTTCATCTACTCCTCTGCGCCCCGCGCCAGGCTCCTATTCCGGCCGCGTGACAATTGCATTTCAGCGAAACATATTCCGCCGAGCTTGGAGGGAGAAACGACAAGAGGGAGACAGGCTGGCCCATCTCCCTCTTCAGTGCCGGTCTGAACCGGCTGGACCATCCTGCTGGATGATCCTGTCAGTGAATCATCCGTTTATTCGGCTGCTTCCGCCATCATGTCCACCGACACGAATTTACGGCCGAGCTTGCCTTTGTGGAATCGCACCACGCCATCGGTAAGCGCGAACAGCGTGTGGTCCTTGCCCATGCCGACATTGTCTGCCGGATAGAACTTGGTGCCACGCTGGCGCACGATAATGTTGCCGGCGATCACAGCCTGGCTGCCGAACTTCTTCACACCAAGGCGACGACCGGCCGAATCACGACCGTTGCGAGACGAACCACCTGCTTTTTTATGTGCCATCGTCGATTACCTCTTACTTCTTCGCTGCCGGCTTTTTGGCCGGCGCATTCTTGGCTGCCGGCTTCTTGGCGGCTGCGGTTTTCTTCGGTGCGGCCTTCTTGGCTGCTGGCTTTGTCTCAGCGTCCGCCTTCTTGGCTGGAGCCGCTTTGGTTTCAGCCTTCTTCGTTTCCTTGGCAGGAGCGTCAGCCGGCTTTGCAGCTTCCTTCTTCGGCGCGGCCTTCTTTTTCGAGCCTTCGCCGACATCGGTGATGCGCAGCAGGGTCAACTGCTGGCGGTGACCATTCTTCCGGCGGTAGTTATGACGGCGACGTTTCTTGAAAACGATCACCTTCTCGCTCTTCGCCTGCGCGATGATTTCAGCCGAAACGGTTACCTTCGAAGCGTCGGAAATCGAATCGCCTTCGCCAGCGAGGAGGATATCACCCAGCGTCACTGTGTCGCCGGCTTCTCCAGCCAGCTTCTCAACCGCGATTTTGTCTCCGGCGGCAACCCGGTATTGTTTGCCGCCCGTGCGCACTACTGCGAACATGGTCGTAATCTCTCAATCTTGTTGCTGTGCCGCATTCTCGCGAAAACGGCGCGTCCGAACACCCGCCGATTGGCGTGGCCCGGAAAGAAGCGTGCCGTTAAGGGAAACCCGCTGCCAAGTCAACGCCAAGCCGTGCGGTTTTTTGCTGCCCGGTGTCATGTTGCAGCAGATACTGGCAAGCGTCGGACACCGTGCTACAGGGCAAGCGATGAAATGGCCAGTTTCCTTTGCTATCACCTTGTCCGCCGCGATTGCGCTGTCTGGTTGTGCCGCCAGCAAGGCAGACTATCCCACGCTGTCGATTCGGGACTTCGAACGCCAGCAAGGCAGTTTCGAAGCGCCGGAAGGCTCAGCGGCCTTGACCCCGGCACCCTTGCCGCTCGAAAAAATGGCGCGTGTCGCCGCTCTTCGTCAGAACATTGCCAGTGCCCATCAAACATTCATGGGCGAGGTACCTAGCGCAAGAAATGCTGTGCGCGGCGCGGCAGGCACGTCCGTAGGCAACGATCGCTGGTCTGCGGCGCAAGTTGCGCTTTCCTCGCTCGAATCGCGCCGGAGCCTGGCTGCGGTCGTCTTGAGCGACCTCGATCTGATGTTCGTCGACACGACGCTCGCGTTTGAAGAGCGTGACGCCGTCGCGAATGCCCGCGAGTATGCGACTCTGCTTATCCGCGAGGAGGATGAAATCCTTGCCGAGTTGCGCGGCGCGCTCTCTCAATAGGCCTGTCCAAGAAATCGCCCGACAGAAAACGTGCGAGACCGCTTTGCGCGATCCCGCACGCTTGCAGCGCTGATAAATCCCATTGCTGGGTGCGGCGTCCTCTCCCGACCTAAACCAGCGCCGCAATCGTAATGGTTGCCAGACCCCACATCAGGATCAGGACTGGCAGGATGAGCATCTGGACCATCGCGTCCTTTCCGCTCAGGCGCCCGGTAAACGTCTGGATACCGCTATGTTTGAGCTGGCCGAAGCTCAAAGCCTGGCTCTTCGTTTCCGGCGCAAGCCGTGCCCAGATGGTCGGGACACCAAATGCGGCAAACACGAAAATGAAGCAGATCGCCATCGGCAGGATGAGCCCGGGCGAAGAGAACCCGATTGCCGCTATCGCGAGGAAGCCGAGATAAAGGCCAACCGTGATACCATAGAGCGCGCGCGGCAGTTCGAAGGTCCGATCAACCTCATGCGATTTGACCGGAATTTCGCGAACAATTGCACGATCGAGAATCTCTTCGCGGACGAGATGCTTGGACATTGTAGGCTCCTTTGTCTGTTGAGCCCTTTCTGCGTCCGCGAAAACGCACACGCCTTGATCTGGATCAAAGTCGCGAAATTATTTCCCGTCATTCCAGCGTGCGATGGCAGCGTGATCATCGCTTCGCGGCTCGATCCAGTGCCAGCCGTCGGCACGCTGCTCCCGTTTCCAGAACCACGAAGCGCATTTGAGATGGTCCATGCAGTAGTCCACAGCGTCGATCGCTTCACGCCGGTGAGGAGCCGCCGCTGAAACACAGACGATTGGTTCACCCACTTGCAGAACGCCCACCCGGTGCGCGATCAGAATGCCCAAGAGATCGAACCGGTTGTGCGCCGCATGAGCCAGATGTTCTATCCCGGGCAGCGTGAGCGGCCGGTAACAGGACAGCTCCAGACCTTCGATGCCCTGCCCTCCGCGCACTTCCCCCACGAAGTGGCAGACGCCGCCCGATTGAGGATGCGCCTTGGCAAACTTGTCGATCAATTCGGCAGGAACGAAGGGTTCGGCCAGCAAGCGAGCGTCGCGCAAAAGTCAACCTCCGCTGACTGGCGGCAGCAAGGCGATTTCGTCACCATGGTCGGCCAGCAGATCAGATTTTACCGCCAGCACCTGGCCCCTGCAGGCGACATTGACGCGATCTTCGCAAAGCACTGCAGACATTTCCGGCCCGACCAGATCGAGCAGACCCGACCAATCCAGCGGCGCTTGGGCCTGCATTTCGGGGCAGCCGACGAGGTCTTGCAACGGCCCGAGGAAAAGGATTCGTACGGGCATGTCAGCCGCCCGTCATCGACATATGACGGGCCAAGGCAGGAGCGTCATGCGCGGCGTCGATCCGAAAATGGTGCCGTTCGGGCTTGATCAGCATCGCCCGGTCAAGAGCGCTTTCGATCTCCCGCTCCGGCGCCTCCGAACGAAGCGCTGCACGCAGATCCACTTGCTCACCGCCGCCAAGGCATGGAAACAATTGTCCGGTGGCGGTCACCCGCATGCGATTGCACCCGGCGCAGAAATTATCCGTCAGAGGCGAGATAAAGCCGATCCGGCCGCCCGTCTCGTGAACATCGAAATAGCGCGCAGGCCCCCCCGTCCGATGCTCAGACGGGGCAAGTGTGAACTCATCTTCGAGACCTCGGCGGATTTCAGTCAGAGGCAGAAAGCGATCAAGCCTCACGTCATCCACTTCGCCCAGAGGCATCGTCTCGATCAGACTGATATCGAACCCTTGTCCATGTGCCCAGCGCAGCAATGCGGGGATCTCTGCGTCGTTGATCCCTTTCAGCGCAACGGTGTTGATCTTCACTGCCAATCCGGCGTCCTTCGCCGCTGTGAGTCCTGCCAGCACTTGCGGCAAAACATCGCGCCGCGACAGTTGCTGGAAAACCTCCCTGTCGAGCGTATCGAGCGATACGTTGATCCGCCTGACACCGGCGTCTGCCAGCGCGTGCGCAAATCGGGCCAGCTGAGTGCCGTTCGTCGTCAATGTCACTTCGTCAAGATCGCCGCCGACATGACGGCCAAGCGCCTGCACCAGATCGACCATGTCACGCCGCACCAGGGGCTCGCCTCCGGTCAGCCGTATTCGCCGAATGCCTCGCGCCATGAACCCCTGGGCCAACTCATATAGCTCTTCAAGTGTCAGCACCTCGGCCTTAGGCAGGAATCGCATCTGCTCCGGCATGCAATAAGTGCAGCGCAAGTCACACCGGTCGGTCACCGACAGGCGCAAATAATTGATTTTGCGGGCGAACCCGTCAATCAATGGTCGCCCCTCAGCCATCGAACCGGCCCGCCCCGTGGAGCGGCAGATATTGCCCTGTCACGCCCGGCGCCTGCTCCAGAAAAGCCAGCGCTGCGGCAATCGATGCCTCGTCGTCACCCGCAACGATGTTCACCCGGGCAGGCGCGTGAGCGCGCGCAAGGTCATGCGCCATGGCGCGCCGCCAATCGGCATGATCGAAGCTTGCCGGTGGAACGACAATAGCGAGGTCTTTCCCTTCCGCGAGATACTTGCGGGCGCTGTGCAAATGATGTTCGCGAAAAGCTTCGGCCGCTTCCAGCGCTGTCTCTGGCAACCGTTCTATGCGCAGAGCCACCTGCATCACCTCAGCGCCGATGCCGCGTGAGCGTGATACCGATTTTCTCGTCTGCTTCGGAGATAGCGAGTTTCACGATCTTCACCGTAACCGCTTCGACCCGCTCATCCTGAAGAAACAGTGTTTCGCAAATGTGATCGGCAACGGCTTCGATCAATTTGAAATGGACACCTGGCGGCAAGGCATCGCTCGCGGCAAATTTCAGATCCATGTAGTTCTTGCTCGCTTCGAGCGGTGTATCCGGCTCGTACCGTTCAGCAATCCTCATCTGGGCCTGAATGGTGATCCGCAGCGGCTGGGGCTTGCCGGTCTCCTCCGAATAGATGCCGGTCAGGACATTGTGTTCAAGATCGGCGACTTCGAGGATGAGCGAATCGGGCATAGCGGGTAGCCTTAGACAATTCGTGTCAAAGCGCGAAGTCAGCAGGGCCGATCCATATAGGCGATGACATCGACCAACCGGTCAGGCTCCAGCCCGAGCAACTCCACTTTCCCCTCGGTCAGGGGTTCGATCAGGGTCGGTGCAACCAGTTCCTCCCCATTGACCCGCAAGGCAATCGGTTTGCCGACGAAATCACGGCTCATTTCCTCCAGCTGCCTCGCCACATTTTTTCGAAAGGCGACCCGCAAGACAGGTAGCTGAGTTGGCCGGTCGATGGACCGCCGATAATTTTCGACGTTTCCGGCACAGAGCTTGATATTGCCGAACCACGCACCGGCCTGCCGTTCAGGCTCGCCGCAACTTGTGCCCAGCACAGACAGGCTGGCCAGGCAGGCAGCGCGAAGAAAAGTCATTCCTGGTTGCTCCATCGGGCAAAGATCGCCGTGGGCAGCAAGCGACCACCCTCGCCTTCTTCCCGGACTGCCAGATCACCATGCTCGATACTTCCCGGCAGGTGCGCCAGCTTCTCCGCCAAAAGTCCGCCGAGCGCGAGGCTGCTCATCCGGACTGCGTAGACAGTCAGGAACAGAAAGCGGCTGTTGCCATCCAGCAATTGCGCGCAATCACCCACCAGATCGGCAAGCCCTTCCTCTATCCGCCAGGTTTCGTTCTTGGGACCGCGACCGAATTTCGGGGGATCGAGGATTATCCCGTCGTAGCGGTTGCCGCGCCGCACTTCGCGCGCGGTGAACTTCGCCGCATCGTCGACCAGCCACCGGATCGGGCGATCTTCCATGCCTGAAATCGCTGCATTCTCGCGCGCCTGCGCGACCGATTTCTTTGATGCATCGACATGGGTAACACGGCCGTGGCTACTTAGCGCCAAAGAGCCGACACCGGTATAGCCGAACAAATTCATGGTCTCTGCGTCGGTCCGCCCGCCGAGCTGCCCTCGCATCCAGTCCCACACGGGCGCCATATCGGGAAAGAAACCGAGATGGCGGAACGGTGTGCACTGCGCAGTGAAATGCGCTTCTTTCCACGCCAACGGCCAGCCGTCGTCCGGCACAGGCCGATCGAACTGCCAGCGACCGCCACCGTCTTCGTCAGAGCCGGGGACGAATTCGCCGTCCGCTTGCCAATCGGATAGCCTTGGTTGCCACATGGCCTGAGGTTCGGGCCGAATAAAGCGATACGGGCCGTAACGCTCAAGCTTGCGGCCATTTCCGCTATCGACGAGACCGTAGTCTTCCCACGCCTCCCCTTGCAGCAAGGCCGGTTGTTCGTGAAGCTGTGCCATCAGTCTTTGGCGCTCGCGCGTTCGGCGACGTAAGAAGCGATAGCCTCATAATCGCCGGACAAAGTTTCGTAGCGTTCCTCGCGGGCAAACAAATCTCCCACCCGGGCAGGCAACGCCGGGCGGACGCCGGTGGCGCGTTCAACAGCGTCGCGAAATTTCGCTGGATGGGCTGTCGCAAGAGTCACCACCGGGACACTGGAAGGCAACTCCGCCACGCGCGCTGCGTGAAGGCCGATTGCGGTGTGTGGATCGATCACTTCGCCGCACTTCTCGTAAGCCCAGCGCATCGCGCGGGCCATATCGTCCGCTTCGGCGCGAGCGCTGGTGAAAAGCTTCGATGCACCCTCTCGCTGAGCATTGGTTAGGTGCATGCCTCTGTTGCTTTCAAACCCGCGCATTTGCTCTGCCATGGCCGCCCCATCGCGCCCACCGACATCGAACAGCAGCCGCTCGAAATTCGAACTGACCTGAATATCCATTGATGGCGCGGCGGTTGGTGTGACATTGCCGGCCGAATAATCACCATCGGACAAGGCCCGGTGGAGGATGTCATTGACGTTGGTCGCAACGATCAGTCGCTCGATCGGGAGGCCCATTTGGGCTGCAACATAACCTGCAAACACATCGCCGAAATTGCCGGTCGGAACACTGAACGCAACTTCGCGCTCGGGCGCGCCCAACTGCAGTGCTGCGGCGAAGTAATAAACCACCTGCGCCATCAGCCGGGCCCAGTTGATCGAATTGACTGCGCCGATATGGAATCGATCCGTCATTGCCGGATCGTTGAACATCCGCTTCACGTTCGCTTGCGCATCATCGAAGCTGCCGTCGATCGCGATATTGTGGACGTTCGGTGCAAGGACCGTGGTCATCTGGCGGCGCTGGACATCGCTGATGCGCCCGTCCGGATGGAGCATGAAAATGTCGATCCGTTCGCGCCCGGCGACCGCGTTTATCGCAGCCGAGCCGGTATCCCCGCTGGTCGCACCGACAATCGTCAGTTGGTCGCTGCTGCGCGCGAGGAATGTTTCGAACAGCAGGCCGAGCAATTGCAAGGCGACGTCTTTGAACGCGAGCGTCGGCCCGTGAAACAGTTCAAGCAGCCACTGCTGCTCGTCGAACTGCTTGAGCGGCGTGACTGCGGCATGGGCAAACTTGCCATAGGCGCGCTGGCACAAGCCGCTCAGCTCGGCTTCGGTCAGGCTGCCCGCAACAAACGGCAGCATGACCCGTGTCGCCAGCTCTGCGTATGGCAATCCGCGCATCGCCGCGAATTCATCGGGCGAGAAGCGCGGCCATTCTTCCGGCACATAAAGTCCGCCATCGGACGCCAGACCGGCGAGCGTCACGCCCTCGAAATCGAGCGCTGGTGCGCTGCCACGGGTGGAGACATATTTCATAGTCAGCGGCGGTTAGCCTCCGATGTGATGCCGGGCAAGCGAGCGAGGCTTGGCGCGCGTCAAGTTCATCTGCTCAGTCCGGTCGGCGAAGCTTCTTGCGTAGAGCGAGGAAATAAATGACCAGTGCGGTCAGTGCGAAGAAGAACCACTGGCCCGCATAAGCGAGGTGATTGTTGGGCAAGTCCGCAGGATCCGGTGCCGCCAGCGGGCCAAGGTCGGCGAGCGGCGGATCGGCCACGATACGTCCGCCAGGCGCGAGAATCCCGCTTACGGGTCCGCCAGCGTACTCGGGCGGTTCCGGCCGGCGTGACCAGCCCAGCGCGACATCCGCCTTCTGGCCATTCGCCAAGGTGCATT
This sequence comes from Parerythrobacter lutipelagi, assembly GCF_005434975.1. Taxonomy (GTDB): domain Bacteria; phylum Pseudomonadota; class Alphaproteobacteria; order Sphingomonadales; family Sphingomonadaceae; genus Parerythrobacter_A; species Parerythrobacter_A lutipelagi. The sequence goes on from NZ_SKCJ01000001.1 coordinate 178,543, forward strand.
GTGCGACCTGCGCCCAGCCTTTCACGCCAACACGATTGGTCCCGGCTTTCCCGAGGACAGCCTCCACGTCAGCACATTGCGCGGTAACGCGGCGATACAAGGCTTGCTCGATCGCGTCCTCACCCTCGGGATAAGGCATCGTTTCTGTATCGATCGGCGCCGCTTTGTAATATGCGAGGAGCGCGTTCTTCTCATCAGCGCGATTTAGCTGCCAAAAGCCGAGCGCAATCATCGTCATTGCAGCGCTCAGGACGATGATAGTCGAGAATATCGGGATTTCGCGCCAGCTCATTCGTCTCTCCCCGCTTCACCGGCTCGATTGCGGTATTCGGCATGGATCAGCCACGTTTTCGCCAGCCGCAATCCGGCAAAGACCGACAGAACCACTAGCGGTATCCATAGCAACGCATGGACCCAGATCGGCGGCGTCACGGCAATTTCCAGCCACATTGCAAGGCCGACAACCACCGCACCAATTATCAGCGTGAGAAAGGCCGCTGGGCCGTCACCGACATTGAACCCGAAGAAATCGAGATCGCATTTCGTGCAGCGGGGCGCAAACTTCGCAATTCCTTCGAACAACGTCGGCGCATTGCACTGCGGGCAAAGACCGGAAAGGGCAGCCTCGACCAAGCGGGGCTGCCCTTTCGTGGTATCCGAATTGTCGGAGGGCATCAGTGGATCGGTGCGCCCCAGCCGCCCCAGATGTAGATGGCGACGAAGAGGAAAAGCCACACGACATCGACGAAGTGCCAATACCATGCCGCCGCTTCGAAACCGAAGTGCTGGCGCGGGGTGAAGTGGCCCTTGTAAGTGCGCACGAGGCAGACGATCAGGAAGATCGTACCGACCAGCACATGGAAGCCGTGGAAGCCGGTCGCCATGTAGAACGCCGAGCTGTAGGTGTTGCCACCAAAGCCGAACGGTGCGTGCATATACTCGTAGGCCTGGATCGCGCTGAACAGCACGCCAAGACCGATGGTCAGCCAAAGACCCTTTTTGAGGCCTTCACGGTCGCCATGGATCAGCGAGTGGTGCGCCCAGGTGACTGTCGTGCCCGAACACAGCAGGATCAGCGTGTTGAGCAGCGGCAAGCTGAACGGATTCATCACCGCTTCGATCGCCACTGGCGGGAACTGCCCGCCGACGACTTCAGTCAGTGCTGACGGGAACAGAGCGAAATCGAAAAACGCCCAGAACCAGCCGACAAAGAACATGACTTCCGAAGCGATGAACAGGATCATGCCATAACGCATGTGCAGCTGCACCACAGGCGTGTGGTAACCGCTCTCAGCTTCCTTGACCACATTGGCCCACCAGCTGAAGAAAGTGGCGATCAGCAGCGCGACACCGATGCCGAGCACGAGGTAGGCATTCGCCATTTCGTGCATGTACAGCACCATGCCGCTGGTAAAGGTCAGCCCGGCAAGCGCGCCGATCAGCGGCCAGATGTCGGGCGGAAGGATATGGTAGTCGTGGTTCTTAGCGCCAGCCATGAGTCTCTTGTCCTGTCAGAACTGTTGCGCCTGCCCATAATCATCTGAAGCGGGCAGGTCCAGTGTCACGAAGCGGGTTTCTCACCCTTGTTTGCAGCCGTCTGCTCGATGGCCTTGTGGAAGGTGTAGCTGAGGGTAATCTGTTCGACCCCCCTCGCATTCTCGTCATCGAGAATTGCCGGGTCGACGAAATAGAGCACCGGCATGCGAATTTCCTCGCCCGGCTGCAATGTCTGCTCGGTAAAACAAAAGCACTGGATCTTGCTGAAATAGGCGCCGGTCTGCTCGGGCTCTACGTTGAACGTCGCGGTGCCGGTAATCGGAACATTGCTATCGTTGCGAGCCGTGTAGAACGCCAGTTCGCGCTGCCCGATAGCGATGGTGTCAGTCACCTGCACCGGCTTGAATGTCCACGGCATGTCCGAGGCTGTGTTCGCATCGAACCGGATCGAGATCTGCTGGCCTGCTGCTCGTGCCGCCGCGCCGTCAGCTTCGGCATCGGTCGCGCGCTGGGTCGTTCCGCCAAATCCGGTGACCTGGCAGAACAACTGGTAAAGCGGGACCGCTGCGTATCCGAGCCCAAGCATGGCCAAGGCACCAAGGAAGGCGAATAGCGCGGTGCGGGTATTCTTCTTTTCCAGAGCGACGGTAGGCATAGCTGCGCTTACATCCGGACAATCGTGATCGCGTAAAACAGCACCGCCAGAAACAGGAGAACCGCACCCATCACAAGGTTACGGCTTTTCTGGCGGCGGCGGATTTCGTCTTTTTCTTCAGGCGTCATGCGAGAATTCCCTGATTGCGCGCCACTGCATCGACCACCAGCGCGGCGAACAGCGCGAAGAGATAGACAATGCTGAAAGCAAAGAGGCGCTTCTCCGGCTTCATGGTGTCATTGGCCTCAGATTGCCGGAAAGCGACGGGCAGCGAAAGCGCAAGAAATGCAAGCGACAGCGCAAGCGCTGCAACACCGTAGATAGCGCCGGTTTCACCGATAAACCACGGCGCAGCGGCGAGCGGCACAAGCAGGACCGAATAGGCGAGGATTTGCCAGCGGGTCGATTTCTCGCCCTTCACCACCGGCATCATCGGTATCCCGACCTTGGCATAGTCGGTCTGCACGAACAGCGCGAGCGCCCAGAAATGCGGCGGCGTCCACATGAAGATGATTGCGAACAGCAAGATGGGCATGGCGGTTATATCGCCGGTGACCGCGACCCAGCCAATCATCGGCGGGAAGGCCCCTGCCCCGCCGCCGATCACGATGTTTTGCGGTGTGCGCGGCTTGAGCCAGATGGTGTAAATCACCGCATAGTAGAAAATCGAAAAAGCGAGGATCCCGGCCGCCAGCCAGCTGACCGCAAGACCCATGATCATGACCGACATACCGCTCAGCATCAGGCCGAAATCGCGCGCGTCTTTCGGGTCGAGGCGGCCCATCGGAATGGGGCGTTTGGCAGTGCGTTTCATCCCGCTGTCGAGATCGGCTTCCCACCACATGTTGAGCGCGGCCGCCCCTCCCGCCCCGACGGCGATACACAGGATCGCGGCAAAGCCGATCACCGGATGGATATCACCCGGAGCGGCAAGCAAACCGCACAGTCCGGTGAAAATCACTAGGGTCATCACGCGCGGCTTCGTAAGCGCGAAAAAGTCGCGCCATTCGGCGGGCAGAGGGGTGGTTGCAGCCTGAGTCATGGGATCGGCGCTCATATAGGTTCTCTCAACCCCTTTAGCCAGTCGATCAACAGCGCGTTGACCTGGTCGGGGCGTTCTTGCTGCGTCCAGTGACCCACACCGTCGAGGATATGTCCTTCAACGTTCGGTGCGAACATTTTTATCATCGCGACCGGATCGGTCACAGCGCCGAACAGAAAGGTAGCCGGATCGCGCGTTCCGCCGATGAACAATGCAGGCTGCTCGATCCGCTTGCCGGCCCAACCCTGGAGCCACGCGTAATCGCGCTCGTGATTGCGGTAACGGTTGAGCGGTCCGCGGAAGCCGGAGGCTTTGAATTCAGCCTCGTAGAAATCCATGTCTTCTTCCGTCAGCCATGCGACCGGCTGCGGATCGGGCAAGCCTTCGAGAAATGTCGCGCCATAAGGTTTCGACCAGTACTCACCGGGCGGTACATCTCCGCTGATCGAATACATCATGCGCTGCACCCAGTCGCGCGGGTCTTTTTCCGCTTCCGCTTCGGCGACGCCCGGTGCCTGAAAATACTCCTGATAGAAGAACTTGCCCTGACTGGTGAAGTGTTCGTGGAACACCTTTGTAAACGGCCGGTTGGGCACACCGGCGAAGGGCACGGAGAGGCCCGCTACCGCGCGGAAATGCTGCGGGTTGGTAAGCGCGGAGTTCCAGACAATCGGCGCGCCCCAGTCATGCCCGACGAGAACAGCCGGTTGATCCGGCTGCAGCGCCTGCTTCAGACCGACGAGATCGCCGACAATCTGTTCCATCGCATAGGCTTCGACCGGCTGCGGCTTGCCCGAACCACCATAGCCACGAACGTCGATCGCGCAGGCCGTGAAACCGGCTGCGGCAACCGGGCCAAGCTGGTGACGCCAGCTGTACCAGCTTTCTGGAAAGCCATGGACGAAGATGACCAAGGGCCCATCGCCCTCAACCGCACAGCGCAGTGAAAGTTCGCCAACTTCGATGTCACGCATTTGCGGCATGGTCACCTCGTCAGATGGATACGCAAACGGCCGACCCTTCCGGGCCGGCCGTAAGCTTTTTCAGGCTGCGGTCCGGCCTCAGGCCTTGGACGTGCTGTGATCGTGGTAATCGTGATGATCCTCGATCACCGGCAGCGTTTCGAACTGGTGGAACGGCGGCGGGCTGGACAGTGTCCATTCGAGCGTGGTCGCGCCTTCGCCCCAATAGTTGCCTTCCGCCTTCTTGCCCGCGATGTATGCGTAAGCAAGGTTCACGAAGAAGACCACCATCGATGCAGCCATGATCGTGTAGCCGAGCGAGCTCCAGCTGTTCCAGTATGCGAAGGCGTCTGCATAGTCCGGATAGCGACGCGGCATGCCCTGCCAGCCGAGGAAATGCTGCGGGAAGAAGATCACGTTCACCCCGATGAAGAAGCCCCAGAAATGAAGGTGCGCGAGGAATTCGCTGTGCATCTTGCCGCTCATCTTCGGGAACCAGTAATAGAACGCCGCGAAGAGCGAGAACACCGCACCCATCGAGAGCACATAGTGGAAATGCGCCACAACGAAGTAAGTGTCATGCACCACATCGTCCACGCCGCCATTGGCGAGGTAGACGCCGGTCACGCCGCCCACGGTGAACAGGAAGATGAAGCCGAACGCCCACACCATCGGTGATTTGAACTCGATCGAGCCGCCCCACATGGTTGCGATCCAGCTGAAGATTTTCACCCCGGTCGGGACCGCAATGACCATCGTCGCCGCAGTGAAATACATCTTCGTGTTCACGTCGAGACCGACCGTGTACATGTGGTGCGCCCACACGATAAACCCGACGACACCGATCGCGACCATGGCGTATGCCATGCCGAGATAGCCGAACACCGGCTTGCGGCTGAAGGTGGCCACGATCTGCGAGATCATGCCGAAGCCCGGCAGGATCATGATGTAGACTTCGGGGTGGCCGAAGAACCAGAACAGATGCTGGTAGAGGATCGGGTCACCGCCGCCGGCCGGATCGAAGAATGTCGTGCCGAAGTTACGGTCGGTAATCAGCATGGTGATTGCGGCGGCAAGCACCGGCAGCGCGAGCAACAGCAGGAACGCGGTAACCAGCACCGACCAGACGAACAGCGGCATCTTGTGCAGGGTCATGCCCGGCGCGCGCATGTTGAAGATGGTGGTGATGAAGTTGGTCGCCCCGAGGATCGAGCCTGCGCCCGCCAGGTGGAGCGAGAAGATCGCAAAATCGACCGCCGGCCCGACCGACCCGCTGGTCGACAATGGCGCATAAACCGTCCAGCCCACGCCAGCCCCAAGTCCGCCCGCGCCGCCCGGCACGAATAGAGAGAAGCACAGGCTGAAGAAACCAGCGACGGTCAGCCAGAACGAGATGTTGTTCATGCGCGGGAACGCCATGTCCGGCGCGCCGATCATCAGCGGGACAAACCAGTTGCCGAAACCGCCGATCATCGCGGGCATGACCATGAAGAAGACCATGATCAGGCCGTGCGCGGTGATGATCACGTTCCACGCGTGAAGATTGGCTTCGAAGCTCGGCTCGCCGCCCATCATATTCACATACCAGCCGAGGTATTGGATGCCTGGCTCGGCCAGCTCCATCCGCATGATGCCCGACAGCGCGCCGCCGACAAGACCCGCGATAATCGCGAAGATCAGGTACAGCGTGCCGATGTCCTTGTGGTTGGTCGACATGAACCAGCGCGCGAAGAAGCCGGGCTTGTGGTCGGCGTCATGCGCGTGGGCGTCGGTGTGCCCATGATCCGGAGTGTCGAAACCTTCAGCGGTGGTTGCCATGGTCTGTCTCTATCGCTCTATCTGAAATCGTAACTTATTCGGCGGCTGCGGGTGCAGCAGTGTCGGCTTCGGTCTCTGCAGGCGCAGCGCCATCGGCCTCGCCTTCTGATGCGTCCGCTGTAGCGTCACCTTCAACGGTGCCGCCTGGCTGTGTGCGGACCCAGGCTTCCCATTGGTCGCGGGGCAAGGCCTCGACTGCGATCGGCATGTAGCCATGCTTGATCCCGCACAGTTCGGAACACTGACCGTAATAAATGCCAGGCTCTTCAATGTAGAGCAGCTTCTCGTTGATCCGGCCCGGGACGGCGTCCAGCTTGAACCACAGCGACGGCACTGCAAACGAGTGAATCACGTCGGCCGCAGTCGTCTGCAAGCGGATCGGCGTGTTCACCGGCACGACCATGCGCTTGTCGACAGCGAGCTGGTGCGGCTCACCTGCTGCGGCAGCAGCTTGTTCGTCGAGCATGTTCGAAACGACTTCGAAACCGCCATTGTCCGGGTATTCATAGCCCCAGTACCACTGATAACCGATCGCCTTCACGGTCACCGCGTCTTCCGGTGGTGTTTCGTACTGCTTTGCCAGCAGTCCAATCGACGGGATCGCAATACCGACGAGAATCAGCACCGGCACCACTGTCCAGATAACTTCGATCAACGTGTTGTGCGTCGTTTTCGAAGGCGTCGGATTGGCGCGCTTGTTGTAGCGGATGATGACCCACAGGAGCAGGCCGAGAACGAAAGCCGAAATGATCGCCATGAACCAGATCAGGCCCCAGTGCAGCTTGTTCGCCTGATGACCGATCGGCGAATACTGATCCTGGACATTCCAGCCCTTGTCGGTCGGAGCGCCTTTGATGTGTTCTGGACCGAGCGGCGTGTAGCCCGATTCGGCCGCAACCTCTGTGCTTGCCGCATCCGTCGCAGCGACCGTCGTTTCCGTAGCGGAAACTTCTGCCACCGGTGCCTCAGCCGCGTCTTGCGCGAATGCCGCCTGCGGCGCGAAAGCGAGCAGAAATGCTGCCCAAAGCGTTGTTGCCAGTCGCGGAGCCCGCTTGGGCGAATTGCTGAAAATCATTGTTTTCAATGCTCTCTGTCAGTCACCGAAACAGCTGGATGCAGCTGCACGCCCCCGGCAAGGGGCAATTCTGCGGCGCGTATACGCATGCTTGCCCCCTGTCTCAAGCACTTCTAGGAGAAAAATCCGCAACCATCATTGCCTGCGCGGCAACGATGCTTTCCAATCCAGCATGAAGCCAAGACAGACCACTATGACAGAAGATGAAGTTCTTGCCGAATACCGTGCCTCGGGCGCTTTGCTGGAAGGGCATTTCCAACTGTCCTCCGGGCGTCACAGCGGCTTTTACCTGCAAAGCGCTCGTGTGCTGATGAACCCGGAACGCGCCAACCGCCTCGCAGCAGCGCTGGCCGCACGCATCCCGCGCGAGATAAGGAGCCAGATCGATACTGTCGTTTCGCCGGCGATGGGCGGGGTCATCATCGGGCACGAGATGGGACGCGCACTGGGCAAGGACGCCCTGTTTCTCGAACGGCCTGACGGCGAGTTTCACTTGCGGCGCGGCTTCGCTCTTGAACCCGGAGCAAAAGTGCTGATGGTCGAAGATGTGGTCACGACCGGCTTGTCCAGCCGTGAAGCGATCGCAGCGGTCGGCCGCGAAGGCGGCGAGGTGCTGGCGGAAGTCGCGCTGATCGATCGATCGGGCGGCAAGGCCGAACTGGGCATTCCGTTCTTCCCGCTGGTCCAGATCAATTTCCCGACCTACGCCGCAGACGAAGTACCGGACGATCTCGCCGCGGTGCCAGTGACCAAGCCTGGGAGCCGGAAATAACATGACCAACCGCCTCCGTCTTGGCGTCAACATCGATCACGTTGCGACCATCCGCAACGCCCGGGGTGGCGACCATCCCGATCCCGTTCGCGCGGCAGAAATTGTCGCGTCGGTCGGCGGTGACGGGATAACCGCGCATTTGCGTGAAGACAGGCGCCATATCCGGGACGAGGATCTGGCACGCATCCAGTCAGCCACCGATTTGCCGCTAAATCTGGAAATGGCCGCAACCGAGGAAATGCTGGCTATCGCGCTGCGTCACAAACCGCACGCCGCCTGCATCGTGCCGGAAAAGCGCGAGGAGCGGACGACTGAAGGTGGTCTCGATGCAGCCGGCCTGCACAACCAGCTCGCGCCGATCGTCACCCAGCTCGCCGACGAAGGGATACGGGTCAGCCTGTTTATCGAAGCTAACGAGCGCCAGCTCGACGCAGCGCTGCGGCTCGGCGCACCGGTGGTGGAATTCCATACCGGCGAATATGCCCATGCATTTGCCGATGGCGACCGCGACCGCATCGCCTCCGAGCTCAAGCGCATTGCCGACATGTCGGCCCTTGCCGCCAAGAACGGCATCGAACCGCATGCCGGGCACGGCCTGACCTATGAAAACGTTCAGCCGATTGCCGCCATCCCGCAGCTGGCCGAATTGAACATAGGTCATTATCTTGTCGGTGAAGCGGTGTTCGTCGGGCTGGAACAGGCTGTGCGCAACATGCGCGAACTCATGGATGACGCGCGATGAGTTGGGCGCGATGAGGACGGTCCAATGATCATCGGCGTTGGATCCGACCTGTGCAATATCGAGCGCATCCAGAACTCGCTCGACCGGTTCGGCGAGCGGTTCGAAAACCGTGTCTTCACCGAAATCGAGCGGGCCAAGGCACAGAGACGGCCTTTCACCATCGCCGGGACCTACGCAAAGCGTTTTGCCGCCAAGGAAGCATTCTCAAAAGCCGTCGGGACAGGTTTTCGGCGCGGCGTTTTCATGAAGGACATTGGCGTTGTGAATGCGCCTTCGGGTGCTCCGACGCTGAAACTCGAAGGCGGGGCGGCAATTCGGCTTGCTGAAATGGTGCCGCATGGCCATGAGGCACTTATTCATCTCACCCTCACCGACGACCATCCATGGGCGCAGGCTTACGTGATCATCGAGGCCCGCCCACTCTAATCCGGCTCCCTGCAAGTGACTGAACTCATCACTGAAATCGAACCCCTCGAAGCGCCTGAAACCGATCCCACCGAAGACGGCGCTGACGAAAAAGAACCGATCAACTGGTTCGCGGAAATTCGCGGGCTGGCCCTGATGCTGCTCGCGGTACTCGGCTTTCACAGCTTCATTGCCAAGCCATTCTATATTCCGTCGACCTCAATGGTCCCCAATCTGCTCGTCGGCGACCGGCTGATCGTGAGCAAATATCCCTATGGCTGGTCTTGGGTATCGGCATCCTTCCACGTGCTGCCACGAGGCACTACGCGAATCTGGCCCGACACTCCGGAATATGGCGATGTGGTGATTGCCGTGCCGCCCGGCCGCGACGAGGATTATATCAAGCGGGTTGTTGGTTTGCCGGGCGATACGATCGAAGTGCGCAACGGCCAGATCATTCTCAATGGCCAGCCGGTCCGGCAGGAAGTCGAGCCCGCCATCCGTATCGAAGTCGATGACGAGCAGCTCTGCGATCAAGTGACCTGCCTCGGTTATTTCGACATGTACCGCAAGAACCTCGACGACGGTCGGGAGGTCTATGAACTTCCTGTGCTGCGCGAAACCTTGCCCAATGGCGCGAGTTATCTCGTGATCGACCACCGACAGCAACGGCTCGACAATTATCCTGCAACGCAAATTCCTGCCGGCCATGTGTTCATGATGGGGGACAATCGTGACCATTCTGCCGACAGCCGCGAAGAGGATTTCAATCAAGGTCTTGGCGGCCCCGTACCGCTCGAGAATGTCGGTGGCCGCGCAGAGTTTATCACATTCTCGCTCGATGGGACGGCAAGCTGGAACCCTTTGAGCTGGGTCGGAGCCTTGCGCGGCGACCGCGCTTGGACAACACTGCGTCCATCGATCAAGCAACAAGCAGACAGCGAATGACCGAGGAGACTGGCCAGAACATCGAAGACGACGACCTCGGCACGAGCCCGTCACGCATCGCCAGCCCGGAACTGCGGTTCGAAGCACAGCGTGCGTTTGTCTGGACACTGGTGATCGGCGGAATAATCCTGGCGATCTACATATCACAGTCCTTGCTCGTGATCTTCGGCGCGATGGTTTTCGCCTCCATGGTCGATGGCGGCGCTCGCTTGCTTGCCCGCGTACTTCCTTTTTCGCGGACATGGCTGGTCATCATCGTGCTGCTGGCTGCGTCGGCGTTTCTCTACTGGCTGGCTGTTTATGCCGGATCGCAGATCTCCCGGGAAGCAGCGTCTCTTCCCGGTATTCTGCAGGAACAATTGAACGTCGCGATCGGATGGATGCAGGCACAGGGCTTCGAGATTCGCCAGGCCGACATTCAGAGCCTTGCAAGCAATCTGATCAGCGGCGTCGGGACCGTGACGCGCGCAATTGGCGGCCTGCTCGGTGGGCTGACGACATTCCTGCTGATCACCATAATCGGGGTCTACGTCGCGCTGGAGCCGCAGCTTTATGAACGCGGTGTCGCCTGGATGCTGCCGCGCCAGCGCCGCGCTGAATTCTTCGAGACGGCATCGAAGATGGGCTACACCATGCGGCGCTTGATGGCCGGGCGACTGGTCGGGATGGTGTTCGAAGGTTTGTTTACCTGGATCATGCTTGCGCTCTACGGTGTCCCGATGGCTGCGCTTCTCGCGATACTCACCGGCTTGCTCGCCTTCATACCCAACCTTGGCGCGCTGATTGCCGGGGGCCTGATGGTCCTGGTCGGGTTCTCGGGCGGGACCGACATGGGCATTTACACGATCATCGTCTATCTGCTTGTCCAGACATTCGACGGCTATGTGGTCATCCCGATGATCGCAAAAAAGACGGTGGACCTGGCCCCGGCGCTGGTGCTTGCAGCACAGCTCATCATGGGCATATTGTTCGGCATTCTGGGGCTGTTTCTGGCCGACCCGCTGCTCGCCATGCTGAAAGTCGCACTGGAACGCCGCGCGGAACACAATGATGCAGTGGACAAAGCCCTGCTGGAAAAGGCCGAATAACGATGGCGCGGAAATTCCTCTATCTTGTCGCCGGGATCATCATGGTGGTGATACTCGGACTGATTGCCCTGACGATCTGGTCGAAAGAGCTGACCGCGATCGCGTTTGTGCCATCGACAGATTATGTCGACCAGCAGCCGCTAGACAGCAATGCCTATCAGGACCCGAAAATGTGGCTGTCTCGCCCCGGCATCGGCGTCGATGATCCCGCGCGCTGGCAACCCGCATTGCTCGAAAATGATGTCGCAAAGCCGGACCCGGTCGCCGATTCAGCGGATTTTGCGGTCTTTTTCGTCCATCCAACCAGCTATTTGAATCGCTCCAGCTGGAATGCTCCGCTTGACGACGAGGACTCGCAGAATGTTGCCCGGCTTTATGTCCGCGGCATGGCGAGCCCGTTTAATGCGGCCAGCGAAATATGGGCTCCGAAATATCGCCAGGCGACAATCGGCAGTTTCCTCACCACTGGCGAAGAAGCCGACAAGGCAATCGGCGCGGCTTATGCCGACGTGAAACAGGCCTATGAGTTTTTCATCGCGACGGTTGATCAGGACACCCCGATCGTCCTTGTCGGGCACAGCCAAGGCTCTTTGCATCTGCTGCGCTTGTTGCGCGAGGAAGTGTCGGGAAGCGCGGCGGCGCCGCGGGTTGCAGCCGTTTATGCGGTGGGCTGGCCGATTTCTGTCGAGCACGATCTGCCCGCGCTTGGTTTCCCCGCTTGCGCCGCGCCGAACCAGTCTGCCTGCATCATGAGCTGGTCGACCTTTGCCGAACCGGCAGACCCGAGCGCGGTGATGGAAACATACAGCAATTCGACCGGGTTCGACGGCAAGCCGCGCGGCGATAGCAAGATCCTGTGCACCAACCCGCTGACAGGCACAGTGAACGGGCAAGCCGGTGCAGAGCGCAACCTGGGCACGCTCATACCGGAAGCGGATTATTCCACCGGCGAGCTTGTACCGCAATCGGTCCCGGCCCGCTGCGATGCGCGCGGACTGCTGCTGATCGGTGACCCGCCAGAAGTCGGCAATGCAGTGCTTCCGGGCAACAATTACCACGTCTACGATATTCCGCTGTTCTGGAAGAACGTACAGGCTGACGTGATTTCGCGAGTTGAGGCATGGGGCAAACAGTCCTGATTACGGAAAATGCCGGCGAGTTTCGCGACGCGCTGAGCGACGGCGGCGGGCTGCTCGGGCTCGACCTCGGAACCAAGACCATCGGCATCGCGACCTGCGATGCGGCGTGGAATTTCGCCACCGCTGGCAAGACACTGTCGAAAGGCAAATTCTCCAAAGATGCGGCCGCACTCGCTGCAGTCGTGCAGGATCGCGCGATCAGAGGCATCGTGCTCGGCCTGCCCCGCAACATGGACGGCAGCGAAGGGCCGCGCGCGCAATCAAGCCGCGCTTATGCGCGCAATCTGGCGCAGGCGCTGGACCTGCCCGTGCTGCTGTGGGACGAACGTTGGTCAACCAGCAGTGCCGAGCGTGACATGATCGGGCAGGACTTCAGCCGCCGCAAACGGGCCGAGCGGATTGACAGTCACGCCGCAGCGATCATCCTCCAGGCCGCGATCGACGCGCTCTCCGGAAGCGCATTCTAGGCGATCAGCCGCCGTTTGCGTGCGGCTTCCTTTGCGACCAGCACGCTGCCCGATTGTTCGGCATCGCGCCAGATCTCGTCCCGCTCCGCGACATTTGCGGCGGCATGGGCCCGGGCTTCGAACCCTGCCAAACGAATCCTGTCGCTCGGATGGGAGCGGCCCCAATCCTGAGCCAGCCCGATTGCATTGTCCCCGCCCATCGCGACCGCTGCTCTCAGGAAAGTCTCGGTCGAGCCTGTGCTTAACACATCGCTGACCGTCCCTTGCGCCAAGTCGAAGCCGTATTGGTCGTACCATCCTTGCGACGGATCACACGCCATTACATTGAGCGAGACGGAGAGGCTATCAGGCGGCAATTGCGAATGCACATCGCGATGTGCGCGGTAGTGCATCAGCTTGCCCTCATGCAGAGCACTGCGTTCGATGAAGCGCAATCCTGCTGGCTCGCCCCGGTATCCGGCAACTGCGTGATGGTCATATTCGAAATAGTCGCTGCGATAGCCGGGCCCCAAATAGCCGTAAGTCAGGAAATCGAAGTTGTGATCATGCGCGGCTCCGTAGGCGAAGCTATGGGCACCGCTCCGGCGGAAACAACTGTCCCGTTCACTTGGCCAGATGTTCGCCCGCAGGAAAAACCCGTCGCGCGGGGCGGTCAGCATGATCGATTGCGCACTGTAGGAACTGTCCGGACCGTCCCGCTTGCCTGTGCCGGCCAGCAAACCGATCATCCAGTCGCCAAGAAAGGTCCGGTTTTCACCCAATGCCTTGAGATATCCTGCAACAGCGAGGACGCTGGCTTCGCATCGTGCATCGAACCCGCTGGACGCAATCGCCGCAGCGCATTCGTCGACCGTCATTGCGTCACTGCGCTGCCCGAGCTCGATTATCCGAGGCATAATTCACCCTCCTGGTCAGCGAGTTCGGGATGCGCGGCGAACAATTGCTCACGCAGTGCATTCGCGGGCGCGCAAAGCAAGTCGTCATGATCCTGCGCGATCACGTCGAGCACCGCGAGTCCCTGACCCGTGTCCAGCGCCAGACAGTGGCGCACGGCTTGCCAGCGTTCTTCGGCGGTGCCCTGCGAAGCGAGAACCGTACAGTGCGGCACCGCATCCATGCGCCCCATGGCGCAGAGCAACGCCATGGCAATTTCGCGCCGGCTCTCGTCACGGTCTCCAACCGAGCGGTGGATTACCTGCCCGTCTGCGAGACTAACTTCGGCACCAGGTCGCGGCTTTGCAGCTGTGCGGCTGATCCGGAGCGTGACCAGAGTTTGCCCGACGGTTTCCGTCACTTTGGCCTGCGCCATGCCAAACAGCGATGTGCGACTGCCCGGTTCGAGCACTGAATTGCGGGACGCCGGAATTTCGCCATCGACGCCCGACCAGCTGAGAACTCTGGCAGTTCCCCTGCCCGCGAGGACAACTTCATGCCGCTCCGCATCGGAGAAGCTCACCGATTGAGGGGCTGGCCGTTCTTCATGGGGTTCATCCATAACTATTGCGAGCGACGCGCGCCCTCGCTCGACCAATTGCAACAGCCCGACACCGTGCGAAAGATGATGCCGCATGGGGATATGGCCAAGCGGATACATACGCAGAATATCGATATACTCGCTCACCAGACCTTCGAGCGCGCGCCGGTCGCAGCCGGCAAGCACGCCGGACAATGCCGCACAATCCTCAACCGGAACGCCCTGGTCATAGTCCGCCAGATTGCTCGCGATGGCCGATCCGGGCCCTGAGAGCCATCCGTCCCTGGCACGTTCGAGTGCCTGCTGCGCGCGATGCTGCGGGGCTGGATTGCCCCGCAGAAAGCTTATTTGTTCACGAACCAGCATGGCGCGTCAAAAGACCAGACTCTCTGGCGGCACCGTCTCGTAGACGAACACCATTATTACCACGACACGGTCGTCGGTACCGGCCGTGGCCAAGTCCGACAATGTGCCGAACATGCCGCTTGCGCCGGGTAGATCGGGCAAACTTGCAAGGTCGATTTTAGGCAGTTTCATCTGCGTCCCTCCTGAATGCGGGCGACCGCGATATTGCCCCGCCCAGGCACTTGGATGGGGGCCGCAAGTCCGGGGAGGAAATTAAAAGATTGCAAGGGAATGCGGGCCTCTCCAAAGCATTCGAGTGGCCCAGACAGAAGCAAAATTCGAACCGGCGAAAGCGGCGCAGTTTCTGCTCGGCCACGGCCATGCGGGGTGGCTCGGCCTGAAGTTTCGCGGCTCTGGCGACAACTGGATCGAGCTGGAGCTTCCATGGCGAAAGGACCTGCTGGGCGAGCCCGACCGGCACGTGCTCGCCTCCGGTCCGATAATCAGTCTGATGGATATGGCTTCGGGCCTGTGCGTGTGGACGAAGATGAAAAAATTCGAAGCGATCGCAACGCTGGATTTGCGGGTTGATTACCAGCGCCCCGCCCGCGAACGGGCGGCGGTTATCGGCCGCGCCGAATGCTACAAGATAACCAAGTCGGCGGCCTTTGTGCGCGGCATCGCCCATGATGGCGATCCGGATGATCCGGTAGCCAATATTGCAGGCATTTTCATGTGGATCATGGGGGATACGCGCCGTGTCCCGCAATAAGCCTGCCATATCGCTGACGCCCTATGCCCAATCGCTCGGAATTACGGTCGATGGTTACGAGGACGGCGTGCCGGTGCTGACGCTGCCGTTTGCCTCCAACGTGGAGGGGCGCCCCGGCGTGTTCCATGGCGGAGCAACCAGCGGCCTGCTGGAAACGGCTGGCTATTCCGCCCTGCGCTGTGCGCTGGCCGGCCGGGAAACCCAGCCGCAACTCAAGCCGGTCAACATCACCGTGCAATTCCTGTCAGCGGCGAAAAGCCAGCCAACCTTCGCCAAGGCGCGCATTACCAAACTCGGGCGGCGCAATGCGAACCTCTCGGTCGAAGCATGGCAGAGCGACCGCGATCGCCCTGTCGCATCGGCGGTGATGAACATACTGATGTCCGGCTCCGAAGATTAGGCGTACAGCCTAATTGCCAGCTGGTTCGCGCTCGCCAGGTTCAAGCCGCAAGCCGTTTTCGTCGAGCCGGATATCAATCGGCACGCCTTCGACCTGCGTCGACACCGTCACTTCTCCTTCACGCACACGCATGCGCGATCCATTCTCGCCGAGCGGGATATCGTCCATCGGCTGGACCGGGCCGCTCGGGTCGGGTGCAGGCGCCTGGCGCTGGCGGCGCGGTGCCTCCACTTCGCCCAAGGCCTGCTTCATGAAATCACGCCAGATACGCGCTGGCAGTCCGCCGCCGGAAATCCCGTCTAGCGGAGTGTTGTCGTCATTGCCGATCCACACCCCTACGACCAGATCGCCAGCATAGCCGATGAACAATGCATCGCGGTTCTGCTGGCTCGTTCCGGTCTTGCCGAAGTTGGGACTGCGCAGCATTGCGGCTCGTCCGGTACCGCTGTTGATCGCAGCGCGCAGCAACTGCTCGATTCCCTCATGAGTCGATGACGAGAGATCGTCGGTGCCGCCCCACAACCAGTCGAACCAGCCTTCCTCTTCTGCCGGGACAGCGCGCGGCACGACCGGATAACTGTTGCCAGCAACACCGGCATAGGCAGCGGTCATCTCCAGCAAATTCGTTGTCGAGGTTCCCAGCGCAAGGCTGGGATCACCTTTGGCGAGTGGCGAGCGGATGCCGAAATCCCGCGCTGTGCGGATTATTGCGTCATCACCGACACGTTCGAACAGACGGACAGCGGCGACATTGCTGGACCGCGCGAATGCCTGTTCGAGCGTCAGGCTTTCCGAGTAATTCTCGCCTGAGTTTCTGGGGCGATAACTTCCCCGCTCGATCGCAGTGTTGTCGATCAAATCGTCCGGCTTGAGACCGGCTTCCAACGCTGCAAGATAGACGAACAGTTTGAAGGTCGAGCCCGGCTGGCGCTGCGCCTGCGTCACCCGGTTGAAGGATGACTGGCCATAGTCCTTGCCGCCGATCATCGCGACGACTTCACCGTTGGGCCGCATAGCGACAAGCGCTACCTGCGCATCACCCAGCGGGGCGCGAGCGACGGCGCGGCGGGCAAAGTCTTGCAAGCGCGAATCGAGCGTTGTGGTGAGCGTCTGGCTCGAATAGCCGCTCTCAACCATTTCGCGGGCCTGTGGCAGAGCCCAATCGGCAAAATAAGTCCCGGTCGGCAGGTCGTTTTTCGCGCGCTTGTCGATTCTGGGTGACGGCATCGCAGCAGCTTGCGCTTGCGTCAGCTTCCCATTCGCAACCATGGTCGAAATGACCACACGCATGCGCTTTTCCGCACGGCCATAGTGCTGGACAGGGTTGTAGCGTGACGGTGCCTGAACGAGACCCGCAAGCATCGCGGCCTGTTCAGGCTTCAGGTTCTCCGGCTTGCGATAGAAAAAGTGCAGCGACGCAGCGCGCAGACCATAGACGTTGTCGCCGAAATAGGCGTTGGAGAGGTAGCGCTCGAGAATTTCGTCCTTGGTCAGCCATGTCTCGAGCCACAGCGCGATCAGCATTTCGCGGCCCTTGCGGCCAAGGCTCCGCTCCGGTGTCAGGAAAGTGAACTTTGCAAGCTGCTGGGTAATGGTGCTGCCGCCGCCGTACCCCGTCCATGCCGCGCGCGCGATGCCGCGCGGATCGACACCCCAGTGATCGTAGAATCGGCGATCCTCGACCGACAGAAACGCGTCGACCACATGTGGCGGCAATTCGGCTATTTCGACCGGTTCCGCCACGATCGCGCCGTTGCGTGCAATCGGCGTGCCATCGGCAGCCAAGAGCGTAATCTGCGGCGCTGCGATCGGCTCGAGCGATTTGGATAGCGGCGCGGTGATCGCCAACCATGCGACAAGCAGGATAAACAGCGCGAAGAACCCTGCGGCAATGCGCACTGCCCACCACCGCTTGCGTCGTCCCTTCCAATAGGAAGGCCGCCAGAAACTCTGCTTTGGGCGCGCAGCCGCAATTTCACTGTCGAGCGCCTCGAGCCGGGCATCCCATTTTTTGTAATCGGGGCTGCGCGTGCCGGAACGATAGACCGGCTCGTCTTCTTCGCCTTCCCAATCGGGCTGACTTGATTCGTACAACGAATAGTAACCGCGATGGCTTTCCGCCGCACGGTCGCGGCCTTTAGTCCCGCGGAAGAACTGGAAAATCGATGCCATTCAGGCTGTATTACCCGGACAATACACTAATTGCGAGTGCAATCTTTGCGGTCCGCGCAGTGAACCGGGCCTGAGCGCCAGTTCAGCCTTGTTTGACCACGCTCTCCGGCAAATCCTCACCGAATACGCGCTGGTAATATTCAGCCACCAGCATCCGTTCGGCCTCGTCGCATTTGTTGAGGAAGCTGAGGCGGAAGGCGAAGCCGACATCCTTGAAGATGGCCGCATTCTGCGCCCAGGTGATCACGGTGCGCGGGCTCATGACCGTCGAGATATCACCGTTCATGAAGCCCTGACGCGTCAGATCGGCCACCTTGATCATATCGGCGATGACCTTTTCGTCTGTCTCGGGATTCTTCGACTTGACGATTTTCCGCTCTGTTTCCTGAGGCAGATAGTTCAGGCCGACGACGATGTTCCAGCGGTCCATTTGTCCCTGGTTGATCGCCTGCGTGCCGTGATAAAGCCCGCTTGTGTCGCCAAGGCCAACGGTGTTGGCGGTCGCGAACAGCCGGAAATTGGGGTCGGGCCGAATCACGCGGTTCTGATCGAGCAAGGTCAGCTTGCCTTGCTGTTCAAGCACGCGCTGGATGACAAACATCACGTCCGGGCGCCCGGCGTCATATTCGTCGAACACCAGAGCAACAGGGTGCTGAAGCGCCCACGGCAACAGACCTTCGCGGAATTCCGTCACCTGCAATCCGTCTCGCAAGACGATCGCATCGCGGCCGACAAGATCGATCCGGCTGATATGCGCATCCAGATTGATCCGGATGCAGGGCCAGTTGAGGCGCGCGGCAACCTGCTCGATATGAGTCGATTTGCCGGTGCCGTGATAACCCTGGATCATCACCCGCCGGTCATGCGCAAAGCCAGCCAGGATCGCGAGCGTGGTGTCAGGATCGAAGACGTAGCTTTCGTCCAGATCGGGTACCCGCTCATCAGCCTTGGAAAAGGCAGGGACTTTCCAGTCGATATCGATGCCGAAAGTCTCACGCACGTCGACTTCCATGTCGGGTGCGGCGAGGACGGTCTTGTCGGCGGCTTCGAAGGTTTTTTCGGTCATGTCGTTCATCTCGCGGGCGGACCTAGACGCGCGCGCTTGCGGCTGCAAGCGAATGAAGCGCAACATTCCATTCACGGCCCGCAATCCTATATTGCGCTTTATGGAGTCGCTCCGCCCATCCGAACATATTCGCCAACGGCTCGTCGAACGTGTTCGCGCGGTGTTCAACGATGTTGAAGGCGGCGAACAGCCGGTTCCCGTATCCGACGATGCGCTGTTTGCCAAAGATACGCCGATCCGGCTGGTGCATGCCGATGTCGTATCGATGATGATTGGTGGGGTGCGCAGTCTCCTGCTGCAGATGCTTCATCCTCACGCGTTGCAGGGCGTTCTCGATCATTCCAATTTCCGCGCCGACATGCATGGCCGGCTGAGACGGACTGCGCGCTTCATCGCGGTGACGACCTTCGGCCATCGCGATGAAGCCGCCAGAGTGATCGAACGGGTCAATTCCATTCACTCGCAGGTTTCGGGAACTCTGCCGGACGGTTCGGCCTATTCGGCAACTAATGCGCGGACGCTCGCCTGGGTACATGTGGCCGAAGCGACGAGCTTCCTCGAAGCCTATCTTCGCTATGTGCGGCCCACCATGCCATTCGCTGAGCAGGACGAATACTTTCGCCAGTTCGCCGTGATCGCCCGAGCGCTCGGGGCCGACCCCGTTCCCGAGACGAAGAACGAAGCGGAAAAGCTGATGAGAGAGATGCGCGGGGACCTCGCAACTTCACTTGCAGCAAGGGAGATCGCCGAGCTGGTACTGAACCAGAAGCCTAAGGGTGCGCCTCCCGGCGTGCAGGCGGCCCTCGGAACCGCCGTGGTCGACCTGCTGCCACCATACGCGCGGACGTTGCTCGACATCGAGGCGCCGGGCCTTTCAGCCCTGCCCGCGCGGATTGCAGCCCGTTCTGCGGGGCGCACGCTTCGCTGGGCATTCAGGCAGCGATGACATGCAATTGCCGCGAAATCGTTCTACGATGCACGCGGGAGGAGAATTGCCATGTATGTGCAGGGTTTCGTGATCCCCGTTCCGGAAGCGAACAAGGATGCCTATCGCGATGTCGCTGAGAAATTTTGGGAGATCGCCCGTGACTGCGGCGCGAGATCCCAGATCGAATGCTGGGAAGCCGATGTGCCGGATGGAGAAGTCACCGATTTCCGTCGCGCGGTCCACGCGGAGAATGGCGAGAAAATCGTTTTCAGCTGGGTGACCTGGGACAGCAAGGAAGACGCCGACGCAGGTCACGAAAAAATGATGACCGATCCGCGCATGGCAGAGAATTTCGGTGCGCCCGATGGAAGCGACATGCCTTTCGATGGTAAACGCATGATCTTCGGCGCATTCGAACCACTCGTCTGGCAGGAGGCCTGAGCCATGGGAAAGCCCAATCGCCGGGAGAAATCCGCGCTGTGCCTCTGGTTTCGCGAAAGCGCAGAAAATGCGGCGCGGTTCTATTGCTGACTGTTTCCGGATAACGCGGTTCACGCAGTCAACGAGGCACCATCGGACTGGCCCGGCGGGAAGAAGGACGATGTCCTGACGGTCCACTTCACACTTCTCGAGCGACCAGTCGTGGCGATGAAAGGCAGCCCGATGGCGTGCATCTTGCTAGCTGACCGTTTCCGAATCCGCTGGCAGGTTGTGCCCCATATCGTAATGGATGGCCTCGGCCATGATGCAGATGGTCAAGATCGACCACGCAGCGATCGAAGAAGCCATCGCAGGCTAGGCGAAAGCACGGCTCTTGCGTAGCAGTTGATAGGCTTCGACCACTTTCGTCAGGCGCTTCTCGAACTTTCGATCACCGCCGTTACGGTCCGGATGGTAACGCCGAACCAGTTCCGAATAGCGCCGCCGCAAACGTGCCCGGTCGGCACCAATCCCGAGGCCAAGGACTTCGAGCGCTTGCGCCTCTTCACGAGAAAATCGCCCGTCCATTGCCATTTCGGCCTCGCGCCGCGCCTTGCTTTTGATCCCGTTGGCGCGCGAGGAAATCGCGTCGAGCGGATCTTCGAAGTCCGCCCACCGCGGCATTCCGTCGACGCCGCCGGTTGGCCGGAAGCTCGGGCTTTCGGTCCGCCAACCCGATGCCGGTGACTGTGCGGCAAAGATTTCTTCTGCGCTCATTCCTTCGAACCAGTCGTAACCGGCATTGAATTCGCGCACATGCTCGAGGCACATCCAGCGCCACACGCCAGGTCCGTCAAAGCCGTGTCCGCGCGTGCCCGGCGCGCGAAATTCACCCGCTTCGCGGCAGCCCGGCTTCTCGCACAACCGGCTGCCGTCTTCGTATCGTCCGTGGAATCGCGATTGTTTCACGCGGCATAGGATGGGCATGGACAAGCCGGAAGTGAAGCCCCAAGGTATGGTTTATGGCAAATTCGGTCGCACAGGAAATGGAAGCCTTGCTGCGCGAGGCGTTCGCGCCGAGCAAGCTGGAGATCATCAACGACAGCGCGAAGCACTCGGGCCATTCGGGTGACGATGGCAGCGGCGAATCGCACTTTACCATCGTCATCGAAAGCGCTTCCTTTGCAGAGGTTTCGCGGCTCGAGCGACAGCGAATGGTCAATCGCGCGTTGGGGGACATCCCCGGGCAACGGGTTCACGCGCTCGCGATAAAGGTCTCGACACCCGCCTGACCCATGCTGCTTTCACGCACTTACCGCCCGTCCGAAGCGCTCGCTCCTTACGTGCGGCGTTTCTATGTCTTCGAAGCGGAATTGCCCGGCGAGATGGTGATCGAGGATTTCCTTCTCTCGGAAACCGCCTTTGTTCGCTGCCTGCTCAAGGGAGACTGGAAAGGCGAGGTTGCGCCCGGTGAATGGAGCCAACCGGGAAAGACGCTTTTCTTCGGCGCCAACGCGCTGCCGTTTCGGGTGCGCGTGAAAGGCAGCTTTGCCGTAGCCGGGTTCGCGATCAGGCCGAGCGGCTGGAAGGGCCTGTTCGAGGGCTCGCACCGCGAATTTGCCGATCGACTGCTTACGCTTCAGGAGCTTTGGGGCGACATCGCCACTGCGATGCAGAACGGTGTCGAGCAGGCGAGTGACGACGCCGGAAAACTGGCCGCGATGGAGGCGGCGATCCTTGCGCGGCTGGAGGCTGTTGGCTCTTACACGATCGACCCGCAGATGGCCCGGTTCGAAGTCTTCGCCCGCACCGACAGTTCCATCAAGGTCGACGACGCTGCGCGCCAGATCGGCCTCTCCGTTCGCCAGCTTGAGCGGCGCTGCCAGTACACTTTCGGGCTGACCCCGAAGGCGATCCTCCGCCGCAGCCGGTTCCTCGATATGGCGACTGCAATGCGCGGTTTTTCAAGCCCTTCCGATCAGGATCTCGCAGCGCTTCGCTATTTCGACCAGTCGCATATCGCGCGCGAGTTCAAGCGGTTCACCCGGATGACCCCGACCCAGTTCGAGAACGCCATGACCCCGCTGCAAACCGCCGGTCTCAAGCTGCGCGAGGAAAGCCGGTTCGAGGATTAGGAAACCGCTTGCACCGCGCGCGCATGCCATGACACAACGTCCGGCGTGATCGAACAGACCATCACCCCCGTCACCCACGACCTTGGCAAGTTTCAGGTCCGCCGCGCCATTCCGGGCCGCGAGCGCACAATGGTCGGCCCGTTCATCTTCGTCGATCAATTCGGCCCGGCCCAGCTCGATATCGGGGCCGGAATGGATGTTCGCCCGCACCCGCATATCAACCTCTCGACCGTCACATGGCTGTTTGAAGGGGCGATCGAACACCGCGACAGCATCGGCAGCTTTTCGACCATCCGTCCCGGAACCATCAACCTGATGACCGCCGGCCGCGGCATCGTCCATTCGGAGCGCAGCCCGCAGGACGAGCGCGATGCGGGACCGAAGCTAAACGGCATGCAGACCTGGCTCGCGCTGCCCGACGGGCGCGAGGAAATCGACCCGGCATTCGAGGCCAGATCGGACCTGCCTGTCATTGAAGACAAAGGTGCCAGGGCTGTTGTCATCATGGGCGAATTGTGGGGCAGGCGCGCCGCGACCACGACCCATGCCGACACAATCTACGCCGAGATCACGCTTGCTCCGGCCGGCGCGCTGCCAATCGAGATCAGCGCCGACGAACGGGCGCTGATGCTGGTTGGCGGCGAGGCCAGCGTCGACGGCCAGCCGCTCAGCCTTTACGAACTGACAGTGCTCTCACCGGGCCGCAACATGTTGCTCAGGTCCGACAAGGGCGGCCGCGTCATGCTGCTCGGCGGCGAAGCCTTCGCGACCAAGCGCCATGTGTGGTGGAATTTCGTCAGTTCCGACCGCGATCGTATCAGACAGGCGCGGGACGACTGGACACAGGGCCGCTTCCCCACGGTGCCGGGCGACGAGGAGGAATTCATCCCCCTGCCCGATCAGCCGAACACAGTCAGCTATCCGTAAGGAGATACCATGAGTTTCGAAGGACAGGTTGCGTGGATTACCGGGGCGAGCTCCGGCATTGGTGCCGCACTGGCGCGAGACCTTGCGGGACGCGGAGTGCAGTGCATCCTCTCAGGCCGTGACGAAGATCGGCTGAATGCGGTCGCCGCCGAACTGGGCACGGCTTCGCTGATATTGCCGTTCGACGTGCGCGACGACGAGGCGCTGGCGGACGCAACCGCCAAGGCGATCGGCTGGAAGGGACAGGTCGATATCGCCATCGCCAATGCGGGCGTCTCGCAGCGCAGCCGGGCGGCGAAAACCGACATGTCGGTCTATCGCGAGATCATCGCCATCGACCTCACCGCGCAGATCGCTTTCACTCAGGGTCTGATCGGCCACATGACCGGGCGCGGCAGCGGGCATTTGCTGTTCATTTCCTCGATCGCGGGCAAAGTCGGGGTGCCGATGCGGACCGCCTATTGTGCCGCCAAATTCGGCCTGGCGGGCTATGCCGACGCGCTGCGTGCCGAGCTGTCGCAGGACGGGGTCGGCGTGCACGTGATTTACCCCGGCTCGGTGGCGACCGATGTTTCGCGCAACGCGCTCACCTCTGACGGGAGCAAGCGCGGCGTAAGCGACAAGGCGATCGACGAGGGCATTCCGGCAGATGAAGCGGCGAAGACCATGATCGACGCGGTCGCTCTCAACCAGCGCGAGATCATCGTCGCGCGCGGGATGGAAGAAGCGATGGGCGAGCTGCGCCGCACGCCCGACCAGTTGTTCGACCAGGTTTCCGCCATGGTCGCGGCCGGATATATGGACAAGATGGAAGCGGAGAGCTGAGCATGGAACAGCGGCGCGTTACCCTCGCCAACGGGATCGAACTTGATGTGGTCGATGCCGGACCAGCAGACGCACCCGCGCTCATCTTCCTCCACGGCTTCCCTGAAAGCCACCGCACCTGGCGCAACCAGATCGCGCACTTCTCCGATCGCTATCGCTGCATAGCGCCCGACCAGCGCGGCTATCGCGGCAGCTCGAAACCGCAAGAGGTTGAGGCCTATACGCCGGACAAACTCGTTGGTGATGTCTTCCTGCTGGCTGATGCACTGGGCATTCAAAACTTCACCATCGTCGGACACGATTGGGGCGGTGCGATTGCATGGGGTGTCGCTCACGCCGGGATGATGAACGGGCGGGTCACGCGCGCAATCATCGCCAATGCGCCGCATCCGGTGCTGTTCCCCGAATTGCTCTACACCAACCGCCAGCAGCGCGAGGCGAGCCAGTATTTCAGCATGTTCCGCGACCCGGCGAACGATCCGATGATCCGCCAGCATGGCCTCGCCCCGTTGCTGATGAAGGCTTTCGAAGGCAAGGTCGCATCGAAACTGGAGGAAGAGGAGCAAGCCGCCATGCTGCAGGACTGGTCCGACCCCGACGCCGCTTTCGGGATGCTCAATTATTACCGGGCGAGCCCGATAACCGTGCCGCCGGTCGATGCGCCTTACGCGCTACCGGATGATTACACGCCCTACCCGCTGCCGAAGCTCGCTATCCCGACGCTGGTGATCTGGGCGATGGAGGACGAAGCGCTGCCCGCTGCCAATCTCGACCGGCTGGGCGAGGTGATCGAGGACCCGAAGGTGGCGAAAGTCCCCGATTGCGGCCACTTCGTCCAGTGGGAAACGCCCGAGGCGTTCAACGCTGCAATGGAAGACTTCCTGACCGCCACCGAGTAGGCCGATTTGCCGGAATAAGGTGACACGTGTCACCCTGTTGGATTTTCCAAAGTCCTGAAATTGCGTGATTTTCATATTCCCTACAGGGTGACACCACGCGCAGGAACTTTGATTTCGCGCTTCGCCGACCCGCTGCAAGGACCCGCAATTTTTTAATAGCGCGCCGGAGATTAGCGGGCGCCTCGCGTGTAGGAAAATGGTTTCGGAATATCTTGCAGACTGACGCGCGCACAGTCACTCGGCCACACGAACGAGGCTCAGATTGTGAGGGGTCGCTTCACCCTTCCCACTCCACCCACTGGCCGTGCGGGTGCGCGGTGCCTAGTTTCACCCATTCCTCGCCGCCGGGCCAGTAGCGCACGCTCAGTTCGTGGCGATGGGTGTCGCGGTTCGCTTCGAGCGAGACCCACGCGAGCGGGGCGTCGTCGGTTGCCGCCGCGCCGCTGGATTCCATCAGCGTGGTGATCCGGTCGCGTTCGTGCGCGGGGATGTATTGCCACACGACCGAATGCATCACCATGCGAGTGACGCCGTCTTCCTGCGGTTCGGCCAGCGCGTCGGACAGGAAATCGCCCGCGCCGCTCCGCATGATTTGAGGCGGCACGGTCTGCGCCGCTTCGATGGCGGCGTCCATCCGGGCGAACCGTGCATGAAATTCGGGCCAGATATAGGCCTTCAGCCGCAGCGCCTGATCGGGGTCGGTCAGGTCGACCGGAGCAACGTCACAACCCCGCGCGCTGACGATATCGAAGCTGGCCTGAGGCGGCGGATCGCCGCGCCATTCGGGCGACAACTGCATCGAAGCGCGCTCAGGCCCGGCAATCACCCCGCCCAGATCGAACCGATAGCGCTGCATCATGAGATTGATCCCCGCGCTCGAGCCCAATTCGAGCAGCTCGAACTTCTCCGGCAGACCTTCATCGACCAGCCACAGCATGGCAGCGGCAAATGCCCATGACCGCCCCGCCTCATTGGTTTGCGGCGGACTGTCGAGCCATGGCAGCAAGAACGCCTCATGCGTTTCCAGTGCCTGCGCAATGCGGTCTTGCGCATCGGTCGGCTCCAGCCCTTCGTAGATCGGGCGCAACTCCGGCTCGGAGCCGGCAAGGTGCAGCGCGTGAAGACCGCCCGCGACGCGCAGCGGCAGCGCATCGGCCAGAGCCGGCCCGGCCCATTTGCGCACCCGCTCCATCACCACCCCGCCTCGCTCGCTATCAAGCAGGCTGCGCAGCGCAGCACAGACCGAAGCGGTGATCGGCGCGTCGTTGTCGCGGCAATAGGCGACCTGGTTTTCCAGCGAGCGGGCGACCGCTTCGGCCCCGCGCGCCTGCGGGTCGGCCACCACGTACTTTGCCGCTTGCTTCACCATTGCCCTTTGCCCGCCTTCTGCCTATCTGCCCGCACGCTATGCCGACACAGTTGACCTTTGCCATTCCCAAGGGGCGGATCCTCGACGAGGCTCTGCCAGTCATGGCGCGTGCAGGCGTCGTGCCGGAAGATGCGTTTCACGACAAGAGCAACCGCAGCCTGACTTTCGCGACCAACCGCGACGATATGCGCCTGATCCGCGTGCGCGCGTTCGACGTGGCCACTTTTGTGGCGCATGGCGCGGCACAGATCGGGATTGTCGGGTCGGACGTGATCGAGGAATTCGACTACGCCGACCTCTACGCTCCGGTTGATCTCGACATCGGCCACTGCCACTTGTCCGTGGCCGAACCCAAGAACGGCGCCGCCAGCATCGACGGCGCCAGCCACGTGCGTGTTGCGACCAAATATCCCAGCCTCACCCGCCGCCATTTTGAAGCGCAGGGTATTCAGGCCGAATGCGTCAAGCTGAACGGCGCGATGGAAATCGCCCCTAGCCTAGGGATGTGCGGGCGAATCGTCGATCTGGTTTCAAGCGGCCAGACCCTGAGGGACAACGGGCTGGTCGAAACTTCGAAGATCATGGACATCTCCGCCCGGCTGATCGTCAACCGCGCGGCGCTCAAGACCGACCCGCGTGTTGCAGCGCTGGTGGAGGCTTTCCGCGCCGAAGCCGAACGGGAAGCCGCCTGATGCAATTGCTCAAGGCCTCCGCCCCCGGGTTCGAGCGTGCGTTCGCGGCAATCGTCGACGACCGCCGCGAGAGCGACGACGATGTGGCCAAGGACGTGGCCTCGATCCTCGCCGATGTGCGCAATCGGGGCGACAAGGCGCTGGTCCAGCTGACTGCGCGGTTCGACCAGTACACGCTCGACACGCCTGAAAGCTGGCAGATCGGCCCGGCCGAGTTTGCCGCCGCTTACGAGGCGCTGGAAAGCGGACTGCGCGATGCGCTCGATCTCGCGGCGAAGCGGATCACCGCCTATCACGAAGCGCAATTGCCGGAAGACCGCGATTATACCGATGCTGTCGGAATGCGCCTGGGTGCGAAATGGCTGCCGGTCGATGCGGCGGGGCTGTATGTGCCCGGCGGACGCGCGGCTTACCCCTCCTCGCTGCTGATGAATGCCATCCCGGCCAAGGTTGCCGGGGTCGAGCGGATTGTCGCTGTGTCGCCCACTCCGGGCGGCAAGATCAACCCGCTGGTGCTCGCAGCAGCGCATGTCGCCGGGATCGATACGCTGTGGCGCATCGGCGGTGCACAGGCCGTCGCCGCGCTTGCCTATGGCACCGGGACAATCGAGCGCGTCGATGTCGTCACCGGTCCGGGAAATGCATGGGTCGCCGAAGCGAAGCGTCAGCTGTTCGGCGTGGTCGGGATCGACATGGTCGCCGGGCCAAGCGAAATCCTCGTCATTGCCGATGGCACGAACGATCCAGACTGGATCGCCGCCGACCTGTTGAGCCAGGCCGAGCATGATCCGTCCTCGCAATCGATCCTGATTACCGACGATGCCGATTTCGCCTTGCAGGTGGAAGACCGCGTCGACGTGCAAGCCGCGATGCTTGCGACCAGCAAGGTGGCCCGCGCGAGCTGGGACGCACACGGCGTAATCATCGTGGTCGACAAGATCGAAGATGCCATACCGCTCGCCAATCGTCTGGCGGCTGAACACGTCGAACTGGCGGTTGACGATCCCGACGCGCTGTTCGCCCAGCTTCGCCATGCGGGCAGCGTCTTCCTGGGCCGGATGACGCCTGAGGCCGTCGGAGATTATCTCGCCGGGCCCAATCATGTTCTGCCGACCGGACGGCGCGCTCGCTTTGCCAGCGGGCTGTCGGTGCTTGACTTCATGAAGCGCACCAGCTTCCTTTCCGCCGACGACGCCGCATTGGCCGCAGTCGGTCCGGCAGGGATCGCTTTGGCCGAAGCCGAAGGCTTGCCCGCCCATGCCAAATCCATCGAATTGAGATTGCAGAAATGACCTCGCGTTCGCAGGCCCGTGCGGCCGCCCGTCTCGCCGCCGTACAGGCGCTTTACCAGCAGCAGATGGAAGGCACCCCGCTTGCCCGCCTGCTCAATGAATTTCACCAGCATCGCCTGGGCCGCGAGATCGAAGACGATCAATATGCCGAGGCCGATGTCGATTTCTTCGACGATGTGGTGAGCGGCGTCGATGCGCGGCGCGACGAAATCGACGGCAGGCTGGCTGCGAATCTCGCGGATGGGTGGACCCTGGCCCGGATGGACAAGACCATGCTTCAGATCCTGCGCGCCGGTTCGTATGAACTGATGGCGCGGGCCGATGTGACGGTCGGCACCGTAATCAACGAATATCTCGACGTCGCCAAGGCCTTCTTCGACGACCGCGAAGCGAAATTCGCGAACGGCATTCTGGACGCCGTCGCCAAAGAGGTCAGGTGAGCGGCGAGCTGGAATTTATCGCACGCCTGCGCGCCCTTGCGACGCATCCCGCCGCACGCAATCTAGAAGACGACGCAGCAGTTCTGGAGTTCGGCAGCGAAACGCTGGTCCTGACGCAGGACAGCATGGCCGAAGGCACGCATTGGCTGGAAGGCACCGACCCATACGATATCGCCTGGAAGCTGGTTGCGGCGAACCTGTCTGATCTGGCTGCCAAAGGCGCGCAGCCCTTGGGCGTACTGCTGTCCTATTCGCTTGGATCAGATGACGCGCGCTTTATCGAGGGATTGCAGGCCGTATTGGGCCGCTACGACGTGCCCTTGCTTGGCGGTGATACGATTGCTGCCGCCGGGCCCCGCACTCTGGCACTGACAGCGATTGGCCGGGCCACGCATACGCCGCCGCCGTCGCGCAGCGGCGCAAGCGTTGGCGACACAGTCTGGCTCTGCGGGACGATCGGGGATGCCAAGCGCGGCTTTGACGATCTGACCGCCGGCGACCGCGCAGAAGCCATGGGGTTCGCGCGCAGCACGGCGAAGGCGCCAGACCCCTATTTCGTCGAAAAGTTCCTCCGCCCGAAGCCCCTACTGGCCGAAGGAATTGCCTTAGCCCCGGTCGTCACAGCCATGATGGATGTGTCTGACGGGCTCTTCCTCGACGTGCAGCGCATGGCAGTCGCCAGCCGCGTGGCGATCGACATCGACTTCGATGCCATTCCGTTTTCAGCACGCTTCATGCGCGACGCGGCAGAGGGCAATCAGCTTGACGTTCTCAGCCGAGGTTACCCGGTGCGCCGCGCAGCGGCTGGCTGGGGAGATGATTACGCCCTGCTCTTCACGCTGCCGGCCGGCGCAAACCCTCCGGTCGAAGCATCTCGGATCGGACAGGTTCTGCCGCAAGACGAACACAGTCTTCTGATCGGCGGAAAACCGCCGTCACCGGACGAGACGCTCGGCTACGAGCACTGACGAAGCCCGCTTGCGCCAAGGCGTGCAAACCCTGCGATAGGGGCTTGCACGAAAGCGACACGCTTCTATAGCCGTGCCACCTTTCGCGGACCCACAAAAACGGGCCGTTTCCACTCAGAGGATTGGGGGAATTTCGTGACACTCGTACTCATTTCAATCGGGCTTGGTCTGCTCGCCGTGATTTACGGCTTCGTGACCAGCCGTCAGGTTCTCGGCGCAGATGCCGGGAACGAAAAAATGCAGGAAATCGCCGGAGCCATTCAGGAAGGCGCAAAAGCCTATCTGAACCGCCAATATGCCACCATCGCCATGGTCGGCGCAGTCGTCGCCGTGCTGGTCGGCGTGTTCCTTGGCCTGGTTCCGGCAGTCGGCTTCCTGATCGGTGCCATCCTGTCCGGGGTCGCTGGCTATATCGGGATGAACATCTCAGTCAAAGCCAACGTGCGCACGGCGCAGGCGGCATCGAAGGGGCTGCAAGAGGGTCTCACCCTTGCCTTCCGCGCCGGTGCCATCACAGGCATGCTCGTCGCTGGTCTGGCGCTGCTCGCAATCGCTGTGTTCTTCTATGTGCTGATTGGTCCGATGCAGTATGAACCGGCCAGCCGCGAAGTGATCGATGCCCTGGTTGCATTGGCCTTCGGTGCTTCGCTGATTTCGATCTTCGCTCGCCTCGGCGGCGGTATCTTCACCAAAGCGGCAGACGTAGGCGCCGATCTCGTCGGCAAGGTCGAAGCGGGTATTCCAGAAGACGATCCCCGCAACCCGGCCGTGATCGCGGACAATGTCGGCGACAACGTCGGCGATTGCGCCGGTATGGCTGCCGATCTGTTCGAAACCTATGTCGTCACCGTTGGTGCGACAATGGTGCTGATCGCGCTGCTGCTGACCCAGCTGGACGACCTGCTGCTTCCGCTGATGGCGCTCCCGCTGCTGATCGGCGGTGCATGTATCGTGACTTCGATCATCGGCACCTATTTCGTTCGTCTCGGCAACGGCACGAATGTGATGGGCGCAATGTACAAGGGCTTCATCGTAACCGCCGTTCTTGCGGTTCCGCTGATCTACCTCGTCACGCAATATGCGCTCGGCACAGTCGGCACAGGCATGAACACAGTCATCAACGATGGCACGGGCATGGTTCCGTTCACCGGCATGGACTTGTTCTATTGTTCGATCATCGGGCTGCTGCTGACCGGCATCATCATCTGGATCACCGAGTATTACACGGGCACGAATTTCCGTCCGGTACGCTCGATCGCCAAGGCTTCGGAAACGGGCCACGGCACCAATGTGATCCAGGGTCTGGCCATCAGCCTTGAATCGACTGCTTTGCCGACGTTGGCGATTATCGCTGCGATCATCGGTTGCTATCAGATCGCCGGCCTGATCGGTCTGGCATTCGGTGCCACTGCGATGCTGGCTCTTGCCGGCATGGTCGTCGCGCTGGACGCTTACGGCCCGGTCACCGACAACGCTGGCGGCATCGCCGAAATGGCGGGCCTCGACGACAGTGTTCGCGAGAAAACCGATCTGCTCGATGCAGTCGGCAACACCACCAAGGCCGTCACCAAGGGCTATGCCATCGGCTCTGCCGGTCTTGCCGCTCTGGTGCTGTTCGCCGCCTATACCGCCGACCTCAACGCCTATGCCGATAAGCTGGGTCTGGATGTGGTCGATGGCCGTGCGGCGGTGAACTTCAGCCTCGAGAACCCGTTCGTGATCGTCGGGCTGCTGCTCGGCGCATTGCTGCCGTATCTGTTCGGTGCGATGGGCATGACCGCTGTCGGCCGCGCTGCGGGCGATGTGGTCAAGGATGTGCGTGCGCAGTTCAAGGAAAAACCGGGTATCATGGATTACTCGGAAAAGCCTGACTACGCCCGCACGGTGGATCTGGTGACCAAGGCTGCGATCAAGGAAATGATCGTACCGTCACTGCTGCCAGTTCTCGCTCCGATCGTGGTCTACTTCGTGATCAGCTGGATCGACGGACCGGCAAGCGGTTTCGCTGCTCTGGGTGCGCTGCTCCTCGGCGTGATCGTCGGCGGCCTGTTCGTTGCGCTTTCCATGACTGCCGGTGGCGGCGCATGGGATAATGCAAAGAAGTACATCGAAGACGGCAATCACGGCGGCAAAGGTTCGGAAGCCCACAAGGCTGCTGTGACCGGTGACACCGTAGGCGATCCTTACAAGGATACTGCGGGCCCTGCCGTGAACCCGATGATCAAGATCACCAACATCGTCGCCCTGCTGCTTCTGGCAGCACTGGCCGGCGGAGCGGCTTGATCCGACAATCTGCCTGACCTTCGCGGTTCAGCAAGCAAAGACCCCGTCCGGAGCGATCCGGGCGGGGTCTTTGCGTTGGTCGGCCAGCCACAGTGCGTTAAACTTTTCGCAGCCTATCAGCCTTACACAAAGGGGGCGGCACGCATTGCTGCGGAAGACGAAGGTTAACGAATGGCGAGCCAGCCCAGGCCGCAATCGCAAGATCTCGGACCTGCCTCCCGGCCGGTTGCTTCCGCGCACCCTGTTGCCATAACATCGCGCCCTTGGCTGGAATGCACATCGGATGCCGGATTTCTCGCAGACTGGAAGCAACTCGCGCAGAATTGCTGCGAGCCCAACCCCTTCCACGAGCCCTGGGCCTTGCTGCCCGCACTGCGAGAACATGATCCGGCAAGCAGGAGCCAGCTGCTGGTCTGCCGCGCCGGCGACCTGCTGATCGGAATTGTCCCTCTCGTCAGTTCAATGCGCTACTATCGCTATCCCCTGCCCAATCTGCAGAACTGGACCCATGACAATGCGTTCTGCGGCGGCCCTCTGGTCCGCACCGGACAAGAGGACCGGTTCTGGGCGGCATTGCTCGACTGGGCCGACAAACACGCAGGCCGCGCTCTGTTTCTGCATCTCTCGCACCTTGCCGAGGACGGGCCGCTGTGCGCTGCACTGCTGACCAGCGCATCCAGCCAGGGGCGCCCTGTTGCAATCGTGCACCGCGAAGAACGCGCATTTCTGCGATCCGACCTTTCGCCGGATGATTATCTTGCAGCGTCAATGAGCGGCAAAAAACGCAAGGAACTGCGCCGCCAGCATCGCCGTCTAGCCGAAGAGGGCGAACTCACTTTCGAGCGCAAGATTGACGATCGCGGTCTCTCTCGATGGACGGAGGATTTCCTGACGCTCGAAAAAGCAGGCTGGAAAGGCAAGAACGGCTCCGCATTGGCGTGCGACCCGGCAACCGAAAGCCTTTTCCGCAGCACATTGGAGGGAGCAAGCAACGCCGGCAAGCTCGAACGCCTGACCATGCTGATGAACGGCTGCCCCATCGCCATGCTGGCCAATTTTCTGTCGCCGCCTGGCGCGTTCTCGTACAAGACCGCATATGATGAGCGCTACGCGCGCTTCTCCCCCGGGGTGTTGCTACAGCGCGAAAACCTCAAGGTGCTCGGCAATCCCGAGATCCGCTGGAGCGATAGCTGCGCATCCGCCAACCACCCGATGATCGACCGCATTTGGCGCGAAAAGCGCAGTATGGTGCGCGTCTCCGCCGCCATTGGCGGAAAGGCACGGCAGGCACTGTGCCGCCAGATCCTGCGCCGCGAAGCCCCGACCGAAATGGAAGGAAACTAGCTATGGGAGCCCTGCAGGACATCCCCGTTGCTGCGCCGCGAACCGCACCGGTGTTCGATACGCAAGCCAGAGCCAGGTTCGCCGCAAGCTATCCGGAAACACCGCACAAATTGCATCATCGCCTCGGGCTCAATCCATTGCTTGAGCTCGAAGGTCTGGCACAGCTGGCCGGCAAGCTGCCCGACACGTCGATCGAATTCAATCGGGCCGATCTACCCATCGGGGTCGATGGCAAGCCTGATCCGACCGGCTTGTCGATCGAGGATACGATCCGGCGAATTGCATCGAGCAATAGCTGGGCGGTGCTCAAGAATGTCGAACAAGTGCCCGAGTACGAAGGTTTGCTGCTCGAGCTGCTGAACGAACTGCGCGGGGAAATCGAAGCAAAGACAGGCGCGATGATGCGTCCGCAGGGCTTTATCTTCATCTCCAGTCCTGATGCCGTTACGCCTTACCATTTCGACCCCGAGCACAACATTCTGCTTCAGTTGGCAGGGTCCAAGGTCATGACCCAGTTCCCCGCTGGCGACGCGCGCTTTGCGCCTGATGCGGTGCATGAAAGTTATCACTCCGGCGGCGCGCGGGAATTGGTCTGGAAAGACAGCTTCCGCCAGCACGGACGCGAATTTGCCATCGGTCCGGGCGAAGCCGTGTTCGTCCCGGTAATGGCCCCGCATTTTGTCCGCAACGGGCATGAACGCTCGATTTCGCTCTCGATCACCTGGCGCAGCGACTGGAGCTTTGCGGAGGCCGATGCGCGCGGATTCAACCGTATGGTCCGCAAGCTGGGACTACAGCCCGCCGCACCTGGCCGCTGGCCAGCACCAAATGGCGGCAAGGCGATTGCCTATCGCGCGCTCCGGAAACTCGGTCTCACGCGTTGACGTAGCCAACGCTGCGCAGCAAAGCGCGTGACATGGCAGATCATTCTCAGCGACCGGACCCATCGCCCGAAAAACTTGTCGCGAATCTCGTTCGCCTGCTCACTGTCGAGCAGCGCGGCAGCAACCTGTTTGCAGGTCAGCCCCAAACGGGCGGCATCGGCCGCGTCTTTGGCGGTCAGGTGATCGCACAGGCGCTGCAAGCGGCGCAAGCATCTGTCGCTGACGACAAGGTCGCGCATTCGTTGCACGCGTACTTCCTCCGCGGCGGTAAAGAAGGTCCGGGAATCGACTATGCGACCACCTGCGACTTTGAAGGCCGCAGTTTTGCCAATCGGCGGGTTGTCGCGAGCCAGGATGGCAAACCCATTCTGAATCTGACGGCGAGCTTCCAGTCGCACGAGAGCGGCCTCGAACATCAAGAGGCCTCGATGCCCGATGTCCCGCCGCCAGAGGAATTGAAGTCCGACATGGAAATACGGCGCTCCGTTGCAGAGCGGCTCGGTGACCGGCTGTCCGAGATGCAACAGCGGCTAATGCTGCGCCCGCGCCCGATAGACATGCGCACGACTGACAAGCTGCACTGGATGAACAACGAAGCCAAAGAACCGCGGGCGCACAGCTGGTTTCGGACAGTGGCACCTTTGCCAGACGATCCCGCGCTCCACCGTGCGATCGTCGCCTACGCCAGCGATTTCACACTGCTTGGCACAAGCGCGCTGCCCCACGGGCTGTCATGGATGCGGGGTGAATTGGTCGGGGCGAGCCTGGATCATGCGATCTGGTTCCACCGCCCCGCCCGGGTTGACGAATGGTTGCTCTATGTCACGGAAAGCCCGTGGAGCGGCGGTGGCCGGGGATTCAACCTTGGCAAGATATTCAACCGCAACGGCGACCTTGTCGCCAGCGTAGCGCAGGAAGGAATGATCCGGCGCAAACGCAGCTAGGTCATGATTGCCGCACATCAAACAAAAAAGGGCCCCGTGAGGGACCCTTTTCTATTGATAATTCGTCAGGATCTTATTTCAGGATCCAATCCCAGATTGAACGCCACATATTTTTTCTCCTGTTGCGACTAGCATCAGAAGATTACGTTAACCTAGAATGTTTGTAAACTGTTAACCAATTCTGCGGGTAAAGTGTGTCCTATCCCTCTGTAAAATAAGTGTTTCATGCATCTCTGCAAGGGTTAACGGTCGCGCGATATAGAAGCCTTGGCCAACTTCGCAGCCCAAATCCTTAAGCATCTGGTACGATTCGCGATCCTCGATTCCTTCGGCCACGGAAGTCAGTCCTGTTTCTCCTGCCAGTCGGATAATATTCGAGACAATTGACCGCGCCATCTTCGATGCTTGCATTCGCTGCACAAAGACCTGATCGATCTTGATCTCATCGAACGGCAGTTCCGACAGCGCGTCGAAATTAGCACTGGCGATGCCGAAGTCGTCGATCGAGAATTTGACGCCTGACTTGCCAATCCGCTCGAACACCTCGCGTGCAACGGAGAAATTTTCGATGCGCGCCGTCTCGGTCACCTCGATTGTTAGGTTTTCGGGCTTCATCCTGCAGGCGGCCAAGTTCTCTTCGACCAGGTCGGCGATCCGGTGATCGACAAACTGGATTGCCGAAACATTGATTGAAATCTGCGGTTCAAAGCCGTCTTCGAGCAGACTTTCGGCTGCCCTCAGTGTCTTGTGCGTAATGCGCTTGGTCAGGTCGTCGAGACGCCCCACCCTCTCGCATTGAAGGATGAAGCGCGCCGGCGAGATGTCGCCATGCTCTTCGTCGACCCATCGAGCGAGCGACTCCGCGCCAATGATTTCCCCGGTCTGCAGATCGGCCTGCGGCTGCAGCTTGATCCCGATCCGGTCTTCCGACAGTGCATCCTCGAGCCGGGCCTGGAGCGAATAGTCCCAGTCTTCGCTATCCGCCTCGAAATCGGAAATGACAAACACCGGGCGATAGGCCTCGCGCGCCTGATCGGCCGCCGCAATGGCCGAATTGAGCCGGCTCGACATCGATTTTTCGAACGACTGGTCGACGCCGATGGTCATCGAAACGTCTAGATCGCGCTTGGATACGCTTACCGATTGCGACGCGATCGCCCGCAGCCCCTCAAGGTGCCCCCGCATGTCGTTGTAGGCAGCA
This sequence comes from Parerythrobacter lutipelagi, assembly GCF_005434975.1. Lineage (GTDB taxonomy): Bacteria > Pseudomonadota > Alphaproteobacteria > Sphingomonadales > Sphingomonadaceae > Parerythrobacter_A > Parerythrobacter_A lutipelagi. Next base: position 214,933 of record NZ_SKCJ01000001.1, read on the forward strand.
CTCGGTAGTACGAAAGCAAAGTTCTTTCCCCCGTCGTAATAGATTGTCTGGCCATGCTCGCCGAGCGACAAGCGCCCCGCGATCTGGCGCAGGTACTTGCCCTGGTCGCCCTGCGAGAGAGTGGCGAAAATTGCATCGAGACGGGCAATCTTGGCGACGACGATTGCCAAGCGATCACCGCCGATGCGATTGCCCATGTCGCGGTTCATCGCGACGAAGTTGGGCAACCCGCTTCGCTGTTCGATGTTCAAGTGCCGCCGCTTGAAATTCGCTGTGAAGCGCAGGATGGCATAAAAACCGGCAAGACCCAGCGGCCCAGTGAAAAGCACCCGTACACCGAGTCCGGACGTGATGAAGATGGCGACCGCGATAGACGTCATCCATAGCGCATAGCCGACCCTGCGGCGCGGCGTGGTGCGCAATGCTGCGAGGAGCAGGATAAAGGCAATCGCGAAAACGGTGATTGACGTGCCCCAGTCAAAAGACTGTCCGCTACCTCGCTTGGCCGTTTCGGCAGCGACAATATGGACGAGGCTCGAGGTCACGAAGCCCTGGTCTGGCACCTTTACCGCGCGCGCCGGCGAACCGGTTGCACCAACAACCACGGATTTGCCGGACACGGCGATGGACGACCCGTCTACCAGAGCAATCGAGGTGCTATGCGGAATCGACGCCATGTCGATCGTGTAGTCAGGATAAATCGGGCGTGCAGGTGTGCCCTCGCCAGCAAGCAGGGTCCACATGGCCGGGACGTTTGCCCTGTTGTCTGCGAAGAATGGCTCAACGCCCCAGACGAAATCGAGAAAGTCGGTCTCAAAGTCGCTGCTGACGAAACGCATCTCGCGAGAGAAGTACTGATCAGTTTCCGCGACACCCCGGCTCTCGAGCAAATCCGACCGGACCGTCCGGGTAAGGAAAACCCTGTCACCCAAGCCGACTAGCGTCTTGCGCAGCTCGCTATCGAGGTCTTGCGATCCGCTTTTCCGGATCGGGAAATCGAGCACAACGCGTTTTGCGCCTTCGGCATCGAGTTTCGTCAGAGTGTCGACGAGTTGCCGGTTCGCGACGACCGCACCTGTCGAGGTGTCGGTGCTTTCAAGAGTGACCAGCGCGATTTCGCCGCTTGCCTGCTTGTCGAACATCTTGGACTGGATCGACCAGATGGAAATATCGAGCGGGCGAAAAATCGTTGCCGCAGCGAACAGCGCCGCCAGAATAATGGCGATGCCCGCATGGCGGAGCCTTTCGGAGGCGAGGAATTTTCGCACCAGTTGCGGCAAAGCGCATTTCTCCAATTCGACTTCTGCCCTAGCGAAACATCGTAAAGATGGGGTTTCCAGCGCCCGGTTGGGCCTGTTTACTAAAACCTCATTAAAATCATATGCTTGCGCTCAATCATGTGGGAAGCATGGTTAATTTCAGCCTTAATTCTTCCTCTGGGCGATGGTTACCGATCGCTCCGTTATGGAGCGAATCCGGCCTCAGCCAGCGTGGCGCTTGGCTGCCAACAGGCGCCCGCACGCCGGAACCCCTGACCGCACGGCTTGCACACGTCGGGCGCTGCGCTACTCTATTGCCGAGAGAGGAACCCCGATGCAGATTTCCCGACTGCCGGCTTTGCGACATTCGCTAGAACCGTCGAACCATCCCTATCTGTCCGGTCCGTGGTCTCCGCTGGCGGAAGAAGTGGATGTCGACGAGCTGGAGGTAATCGAAGGCGCTATTCCGCAAGACATCGACGGTATCTATCTGCGCAACACGGAAAACCCGCTCCACCAACCGCTCGGTCGCTACCACCCGTTCGACGGTGACGCGATGATCCACCAGGTCAGTATCGCGAACGGCAAGGCCAGCTACCGCAACCGCTTCGTGCGCACCCAATGCTTCGAGGCAGAGCAGATCGCCGGGGGCAGTTTGTGGGGCGGTTTGATGGACCCGCCGGGCACTTCGAAACGACCCGGCTTTGGCGCACACGGCGGTTTGAAAGATACAGGCAGCACGGACATCATCGTTCATGCAGGGGTGGCTTACGCGACCTTTTACCAATGTGGTGAAGCGTGGATGCTGGATCCGCAGACGCTGGACAACCTTGGCAAGGCACCGTGGGGGCCGCTCGACGGTGTCTCCGCCCATCCCAAGGTGGACGAGGAGACCGGCGAACTGATGTTCTTCAACTACTCGGTTCATGCGCCTTACATGCACTATGGCGTGGTCGACCGTGCCGGGAAGCTGGTTCATTATGTGCCAATTCCCCTGCCCGGCCCCCGTCTACCGCACGACATGGCGATTACGAAGAACTGGTCGATCCTCAACGACATGCCGCTGTTCTGGGATGCGGAAGCGCTGGAACGCGATATCCATGCCGCGCGCATGCATGACGGCCTGCCGACGCGCTTCGCGCTGATCCCGCGCCACGGGCAGCCGGAGGACATCCGCTGGTTCGAGGCTGACCCGACCTATGTCCTTCACTGGACCAATGCCTATGAGGTTTCGGGGCCCGATGGCGACGAGGTGGTGCTCGAAGGCTATCACCAGTCCTGCCCGATGCCCGAACCGCTCGCCGAGCATGGGCGCTACGCGCATATGATGGCCTATGTCGATGAACACAGCTTCCAGAGCCGCCTCCACCGTTGGCGCTTCAACCTGGCAACCGGTGAATGCCGCGAAGAACGTCTGTCCGACCGGATCGTCGAATTCGGGATGATAAATCCGGCCTGCCTGATGGAAAAGAGCCGCTACGTCTGGTCAACCACCACCAAGCTGGGCTGGTTTTTGTTCAACGGCTATGCGCGTCAGGATACGCGGACGGGTGAAGAGCATATCTACAAACTGCCCGAAGGCGTTTTTGCCAGCGAAAGCCCGATGGTGCCGCGAAAGGGCGGCAAGTCGGAAGATGATGGATACCTCGTGACCTTCCTGATCGACGAGAACACAGGCACCAGCGAGTTGGCGATTCTCGACGCGAGCGACATCTCGCAAGGCCCGATCTGCCGTGCGCGCCTGCCGCACAAGATTTCGAGCGGGGTGCACGCGACATGGGTAGAGCGAGAGCACCTGACCCGGCCGAGGATGAAACCTAGCCCGGCTCCGGTATGAACGGATCTTTCGGGTAGTCGCGATACTTCTCGCATTCGGCGCGGAAATCATACGGTACTTCGTCCGCGCAGTCAGGCCAGAGTTCCGTCGCAAGCCAGTATTCGACCAGCCCCAGACGGGCGCAGATTTTCACGAAGCGTGGGTCTTCGCGAAATTGCGGATGCTGTGCCGACCACAAATGATGCGTTCGGTAACCGGTCGCCCCAAGGACATCGGCCGGGCCGCCGCTAGGGCCGAAGCGCACACTTTCCGCCACGGCAAACACATCGTCGACCTCGCCCACGGCGGCGAGATAGGACAGTAGATTTGGTTCAGCTGCTCCGTCCTTGACGAAGTTCTCTTGAAGCCATTTCATATATTCGTCGATTTTTTCGTCGGACCCGTCATCCACGACTTCGGCCAGCGTCGTCAGCCACGAATATTCATAGAGGGGGTACCTGGCGAGCACAGCGGGATCGAGCAGGCGCCTGGCCGCCTCCATATCACGGTCGTGCCAATAGGCGCCGGCCAACGTCGCACGGGTGTGATGATTGACAGGCAAAAGCTCCAGCTCTTTTTCCAGGACCGCGCGCCCCTCCGCAAATCGCCCGGAACGCCACAAGACCATTCCGAGATAAGAATTGTAGACTGCCGGATTCTGCCGCTGAAAGTCTCTTAGCAAGGCAATCGCTTCACGTGAGCGCCCCACACATTCCAGGTGGAACGGCATGCTGAATTCGGCCAGCGATGACCTCTCCCAGTGCTCCATCATCTTGAGCATGGCTTTATGCTGTTCAAGGAACTGCCCGAATGGCCGGCATAGCGCCCATTGCGCGGAGAACACATTCGGGCTGTCGGGCGCAAGTTCCAGACAGCGTTCGATTGCCGCATGACTCTCGGCTTCGAGCGGTGGCCGGTCGCGGAACGGAATCTCGTTTCGCAGCAACGCGGTGGTCAATGCGTGCAGGGCCCACCCCTCGGCGAAGTCCGGTGCTGATCGTACGAGATCGGCGGTGAGTGCATTCGTCCGTCGCGCGTCGTTGTCCGTGTACATATGGGCGCGGATATTCAGGTAGCGGTCGTAGGTCTCCGGATCGACCTTGCCCGCGCCAACCGGGGCAAATGCGACATCGAGGGCGGTTGCAATCGCTTGGGATATCTCATCCTGCACGGCGAAAATGTCGTCCAGGTCGCGGTCGTAGTGATCGGACCACAAGGTCGTGTGGCCTTCGGTTTCCGAAAGATGGGCGGAAATCCTGATTTTGTTCGCTGCTCTCCGCACAGAGCCATCGACGATATGGGTCGCGTTGAGCCCATCGGGCGCTTTGCGCTTGTCAGCCCCGCGGTAGGCAAAGCTAGACGCCCGACCGGCGACCCGGAGATCGGAGCTTCGAGCCAGATGGCCCAGGATATCTTCGGATATCCCATCGGAAAAGTAGTTCATTTCCGTGTCGCTGGACAGGTTTTCGAAGGGGAGTACGGCAACAAGGGTTGCGCGCGGAGGAGGTGGTTCGGCAACAATTTCGCGAAGGCCGGGCACCGCCTGCTGGCTGTCCGGCACATCGGAACGATGGCTCTCGACCATGCGCTGCACATCACGCAGAAAACCGCACCAGCTCTTGTCGTCCTTTGCGCCGGTCCAATGCGCAAGTTCTGCTGTCTGGGTCAGCTCGAACATGATCGGGCGTTCGCATGGTTCGATCATGCACGGCATAAGTGTCGCGCTCCGATCAGCCAGCGTCGCTTCCGCCCGAACCCAGCGTGAAACCACCGATCGCCTGGACCACAACACCACGGTCGCTTTCGCACCACGCAACGCCGCTTCGGTTACCTCGTCATAGGCTTCGCCCGAACGAAGCACCGTGTCCCACCAGACTTTTAGCCCGCACTCCTCGAATGCTTCGGCAAAAAGCTTCGCCTTCGCGGAATCGCTGCGACTATAAGACAGAAAGATGTCTGGCTGCGGCAATCGCTTCCCCCAAAGCTCAACTCAGTAATCGGAGATACAACTTTGCCAGATTGCATCAAGGCAGTGTGAAACCGCCGCGGGTGCCCGAGTCGCAGTTTGCCTCAACGAAATACGCTTCGCGAGCACACAAAACTCTGCGAAAATTAAGCGAGTTAGTCGTCCAGTTTGCAGCGTCAGACCGGATTCTGTATGGTCCCGCACTTCGGGCTCGCAATGGAAGTGCAGGATTGTCCTGCACTTGAAGTTGGGAGAAAACTCATGAAGAAAATTATCGCTACCGCTGCAGCCATTGGCATGGCAGCAACCATTGGCCTGTCCACGCCTGCTGCAGCACAGGGACAAAGCGACTACAACAAGGCCGTTGCAGAATTTTGCAAAGCTGGCTCAGCAGCAACGGGTGCCTACTCCCCCGGCGAATGCGTTCGCTTCTATCATACCGAAGGCGAAGTGCAGTTCTGCAACTACCTGAAGACGTTCGACCTCCTGGAGGTGCTTGGCTTCCCCAATGTTGGGCAATGCATCAAGGCGCTCCGCTCTTAAGCGCAGCGAGCCACGGCTCAAACGGACGGGCCGGAGGAGCGATCCTCTGGCCCGTTCCTGTTGAGTTTATGAACTCTTCTCAGACAATGGTTTTACCCGCCCGCATGATAAAAATCATACACCGTCCGCGCCACGGTCTCGCTCACGCCTGGCGCGCGTTGCAGGTCTTCGAGCGAGGCGGCCCTTACCTTGCCCGCTGTGCCAAAATGCAGCAGCAACGCCCGTTTGCGGGCCGGACCGATGCCGGGGATCTCGTCGAGCGGTGAGGCGGTGATAGCACGGCTGCGCTTCGCCCGGTGCGCCCCGATGGCGTAGCGGTGCACTTCGTCGCGCAAGGTCTGGAGGTAGAACAGGAGCGGCGAGTTGGTTGGCAGCGTTTTCTCTCGTCCGTCGGGGAAATGAAACACCTCGCGCCCCTCGCGCCCGTGATGCGGCCCCTTGGCGATGGCAATCAGCGGAACATCCTCGATGCCGAGTTCCTCCAGCGTATCGCGCACGCTCGACATCTGGCCTTTGCCGCCGTCGATCAGCACCAGATCGGGCCAATTGTCGTGATGGGTTCCCTTGTCGGCTGCTGAGCTGGTGTCGCTGTCCTCGCGCTCCGATTCCGCCAGCTTGCGAAACCGCCGCCGCATGACTTCGCGCATCATCCCGAAATCGTCGTTGGTCTGCGCTTCGCGGATGTTGAACTTGCGATACTGGTTTTTAAGGAAACCTTCCGCGCCTGCGACCACCATGGCGCCAACCGCCTTGGTGCCCTGAATGTGGCTGTTGTCGTACACTTCGATCCGTCGCGGTACGCTTTCGAGTTCGAGAAACTCCGCCAGCTCGCGCTGGATTTTCGCTTTGGTCCCGCTTTCCGCCATGCGCCGTTCGAGCGCTTCTGTCGCGTTCCGGCTCGCCTGCTCCATGAGCTTGCGACGGTCACCACGCTGCGGGACCGATAGCACCACCTTGCGGCCCGCTAGCTCGCTCAGCGCCTGCTCTATCAATTTGCTCTCCGGCAGCGCGCGATCGACCAGCACCATCGGCGGGGGCGGCACTTCCTCATAGAATTGCAGGATGACATCGGACAGCACCTTGGCCTCCTCGACATCCCTGGTGTGCGTCGGGAAGATTGCCCGGTGGCCCCAGTTCTGGCCGCCGCGAATGAAAAACGCCTGGATGCCGACCTGCCCGACCTTGGAAGCGAGCGCGAAAACATCGGCATCGCCCACGCCTTGCGCATTGATCGCCTGGCTGCCCTGAATGAAAGTCGCAGCGCGCAACCGGTCGCGCAGGATCGCGGCGGTCTCGAAGTCGAGATCCTCCGAAGCCTTGCGCATTTGCTGCTCGAGGTCGTGCTGCACCTGCCCCGATTTGCCTGACAGGAAGTCCTTCGTCTGGTCGACCAGAGCGTTGTAATCGGCTTCGCTTATCCGTCCCACGCACGGCGCGCTACAGCGCTTGATCTGGTAGAGCAGGCACGGGCGATCACGGCGGCTGAAGAAGCTGTCCGTACAGCTGCGCAACAGAAACAGTTTTTGCAGCGCGTTGATCGTGGTGTTGACGCTGCCTGCACTCGCAAAAGGCCCGTAGTAATTGCCCTTGGCCTTGCGCGCACCGCGATGTTTCATGATGCGCGGGAAATCATGTCCGGTGCGCAGCAGGATGAAGGGGAAGCTCTTGTCATCACGCAGCAGCACGTTGAATGGCGGCCGGAAGCGTTTGACCAGTTGAGCCTCGAGCAGGAGCGCTTCTGCCTCGGAGTTGGTGGTGACGATCTCCATCGCGCGGCATTGGCTGACCATTCGCTGCAGCCGGTTGGTCAGCCCCTGCACCTGGGCGTAATTAGCCACACGGTTTTTCAGCGCACGCGCCTTGCCGACATACAGCACGTCTCCGCGCGCATCGAGCATGCGGTAAACCCCGGGTACCGGCTTGAGCGTCTTCACTGTCTCGCGGATTGCCTTGACGCCCGCCTCGAGATCGGGCTGCGCGCTGGCAACAGTATAGGTGGCGCGATCCTCGTTGAAGCGCTCTGCCCCATCGGGTTTCGACCGGGGGTCGCTGGGCTTTTCTGCAGGTGTCCGGGCCATCTTGGCACACAGCATAGGCGGTTGTGCCGGGCGATGAAGGGCAAAAACGCGCGGCGCAGCGTTTGTGTAAATTCTTCGCCTGCAGCCTGTAAACAACTTGTGGATAAGTTGCGAGTAGGCAAGGTACGAGTTGGGGCGCGACTCGAGTCGCACAAAAACAAAACGGGAGAGCCGGGAGATGACTCCAGGCGGCGCAGCGAATTCGAACTGGGAGAACGGCGAACACGCCGGCCGCGTAATCGACGATATGGCAGGACGGAATCTGCCCAATCGCCACACGATCGTTTTCGCCAATGAGAAGGGCGGCGTCGGCAAGACGACACTCGCGTTCCACACCGCGATTGCGTTATCAAATCGCGGTTATCGCGTGCTGGCAATCGATCTGGATGCGCGCCAGCGCAGCTTGGCCCGGACGATCGAAAACCGGCACGGCGCGGTTGTTTGTCTCGGTCTCGATCTGCCGACCCCGAAATGCAGTGTCCTCGACAGATCGAGCGGAGCAATGCTGTCGCAGGAAATTCTCCGGCTGGGCGCTCAATGCGACGTTATCATTATCGATGCACCGGGTCACGATGTTCCGGTCGTGCGCCGCGCAGTCGCCATTGCCGACACCTTGGTCACTCCGGTCAACGCATCGTTCTTCGATCTCGACGTGCTGGCTCGCTTCGACCCGGTGAGCCACCGCATCCGGGAAGCGGGGCCGTTCGCCCGCACGGTGCTTGAACTGCGCACTGAACAGGCGGCTCGCGGTCTGCAGCGGGCAGACTGGATCGTGGCCAAAAACCGCATTCGCACCAGTGAGAAATCGCATCTGGCACGCACTTTGCCCCAACTTGACCAGATCGCATCGTCTTTCGGATTGCGCATTGCAGAAGGCTTGCGAGAGCGCGTTGCGTATCGCGCCTTGCTGCAATTCGGACTGACCGCCTCGGATTTGGCCGCAATTCCGCAGATGCAGGGATTTCGCATGCGTGACGATGGCGCGCTGGCCCGATTTGTCGATGGCCTGGCCCTTCCCGCACCTACGATGCCGCAGCGTCAGCCCATCCGCCGTTATGCCGCGAAGGTGCCGCAGCGCACACGCGAAGATTATACAAATTCGTTGCAAAACCACCTCTACCCCCTTGTTGGCGAGCGCGCCGCGATCGCTTGATGCTGATCGCTAGCGGGGCCGCCGCCATTGACGCGGGGCGGCAAGCTGTTACGCCTCTTCGTCTTGAGACCTGCGCGAAGCGGGCCGCCGGAGGAGATCGCCCTTGCGACAGTTGCAGGGTATGGATGCCAGCTTTGTTGCGCTGGAGACGCGCAACTCGCCGATGCACATCGGCTCGATTCTGATTTATAATCCCGCAACGGCGCCAGGGGGCTTCGTACGGTTCAAAGACATTCTCGGGTTTCTGGAAGACCGGTTGAAGATGTCGACCACCATGCGCCAGCGTCTGGTGCGGGTGCCGCTCGATCTCGATTATCCCTATTGGGTCGAGGATCCGGATTTCGATCTCGAGTACCACGTCCGCCATGTTGCCCTGCCCGAGCCCGGCGACTGGCGACAGCTGTGTATCCAGGCGGCGCGAATTTTCGCTCGCCCGCTCGACCTCGAACGACCGCCGTGGGAATTCACGGTGGTTGAAGGGCTCGACAATGTCGAAGGCATTCCCAAAGGCAGCTACGCCTATATCACCAAGGTGCACCACGCCGCGATCGACGGGATGAGCGGGATCGACCTGATGGAGGTCACCCACACGCTGAATCCGGGAGACCCTCCGCCCGACACACCCGACACCTGGAAGCCGGAGAAAGTGCCGAACGCGGTCGAATTGCTTGGCAAGAGCTACTTAAACGCAATCACCAATCCTTTCAAGCAATTGGAAGTCGCCGCCAAGGCTGCACCGGGACTGGCCAAGGCCATCAAGGGGTTTGCGACAAAAGAATTCGATCTCTCGCGTGAGATGATCGCGCCCAAGACGCGGTTCAATCGCAAGATTTCTCCGCATCGTGTGGTTGAAGGCCGCAGCGTCCCGCTGGCGGACATCAAGGCAATCCGCGCGCTTGCGCCCGATGCCAAGGTCAATGATGTGTTCCTCGCGATCATCGGCGGTGCCATGCGCCGCTATCTGGAATCCAAAGGTGACCTGCCGGACAAGACACTGACCGCGATGGCACCAATTTCAGTGCGCTCGTCAGGCGAGAAAAATGCGATGGGCAACCAGGTTGCCGCGATGATCGCGCCCTTGGGCACGCACATAGCCGATCCGGCCGAACGTCTGGCCTATGTCCACGACCGGACGACCAATTCCAAGGCAATGACCGACGCGATCGGCGCGCGCAACATGACGGAAGTGAGCAAGGTCAGCCCCGCGCTCTACATGGCCTTGGGGGCCCAGCTTTACACGAGGCTCAGCCTCGCGGACCGCGGCGTCGGACCGCCCTTTACCACCGTCGTGACCAATGTGCCCGGCCCGCCCGTGCCGATCTATTCGGCGGGGGCTAAGCTTGAGAGCATGATGGGGCTGATCTGCCTCACCGATGGCATGGGCCTCGCGCATGTCGTGCAAAGCTATACCAGCGAAGCGACCATCAGCTTCACCGCATGCCGCGAATTGCTGCCCGATCCGGAATTCTACGCCGATTGCATTCAGGAGAGTTTCGAGGAGTTCCGTGAGGCGGCGAAGGCCACCACAGCCGGCACCGCCAAGAAAAAACCGTCAGAACCTGCCAAGTCGGGATCGACCGGTAAGCCGGCGGCGGCGAAGAAATCAGCGGCATCGAACCGCGCCAAAAAATCTGCACCGGCCAAATCGGGTGCGACCAGCGCGAAACCGACAGAGAAAAAGAAACAGCCTGCCCCCAAGAAGCGGGCCGCCAAGAAGCCGGCGCCAAAGACCGGCACCAAGAAAAAAGCAGCGCCGAAAAAGCCTGCCGGGAGCAACAAAGGAACCAATTCCAAGTGAGCACCACCACAGCTGCGGCTTATGCCGAATCGACCGCCCGTCCGCCGAGCGCCATTCTGACGCTTGCCGAACCGGGCCGCGCCATGGCCGAGCTGGCAAGCTTTTATGCACTGCGACCGCTGATGAGCGCGCTGCCCAAGGGCGATGGGCACGGAGTGCTCGTGCTGCCCGGCTTCATGGCGACTGATACGTCGACCAAGCCGATGCGCAAGCTGCTCGACAGTCTCGGCTATGTATCCGCCGGATGGTGCCTTGGGCGGAATGTGCGGGTGGACAACGCCCGCATCGAAGCCATGATGCTCTGCGTCGACGAGCTGTTCGAGAACACCGGGCAGAAAATCTCGATCATCGGCTGGAGCCTTGGCGGCGTGTTCGCGCGGGAACTCGCCAAACTTGCTCCGGAAAAGGTCCGGCAGGTGATCTCGCTCGGCAGCCCGATCAGCGATGATCGCAATCACACCAATGCGCGCCGCCTGTTCGAATATCTCAACGGGCAAGAACCCGAGCCGATGAAGGAAGGCAATTTTGCCAAATTGCACGAAGCGCCGCCGGTGCCGACAACATCGATCCTGACCAAGACAGACGGTGTCGTCCATTGGCGCGGATCGGTCCAGTTCCCGGATGATGCGAACCACGGTCAGACCGAGAATATCGAAGTGCTCGCCAGCCATTGCGGCATGGGCGTAAACCCGGCTGTGTTGTATGCGATCGCCAATCGGCTGGCGCAGGCTGAAGGTGCGTGGGAACCGTTCCGCGCACGCGGGCTGGCGGCCCTCGCCTTCCCGCGCACGCGACTTCTGAACTAAGCTAAAAGATCTTCCGGAATTCGACTTCGACTGTCCTGCCTAGCGGGTCGATCAGGCTCGGCTGGTAACTGAGCGGAACCGTTCCCGTGCTGTCGGTAACTCGCTGCTGCGCGTCGAGGATGTTGTTCGCACGGATCGAGAACCGCGCGCCCTTCCAGAAACCGGGTTCATCGTCCTTGCCGGTGAGCCATTTCTGCTGCTCGAGGTCGACGAACAGCCGCAGGTCGAAAGTTACGTAATCATCAAAGAAGAGATCGCTCGAACCGGGCAGACCGGATCCGGCAATCCGCGATTCGCCCGTGTAATTGCCCGACAGTCGCAAACCGAAGCCTTTGTGGAACAGGCCGCCTTCCAGCCGCACCGTGTGGCGCGGCAGACCACCGCTCCCAAGCGCGTCTCCATCAAGCAGGTCGAAAATCGGCACGCCGGGCGCAACCAGTGCCTGGCTTTCAAGTTCTATCGTATGATTGACCGATAAAAACCAGCGGCCCTGCCCATCGCCGCGTCCGCCTGGCCCAAATCCACCGCGGCCGCCGCCACGTCTTGCCCCACCACTGCGTCCGGTTGCCTCACCGCTGGCTCGCTGACCGTCGGCGCTACACAGGCGCGCTCGAAGCTGCGCCAGCTTTTCAGGGTCGATTTCGCCGTCTGGTCCGCGCAGCCGATCCAGCATTTGCTCCGGGAGTGCCGACAGATCAGGCAGGCTGCCGTCTTCGGGCACCTTGCAGACCGCTTCGCGAATTTGCGCCATGCGTTCCGGATCGAATGCGCCACCGGGAGGGCCGCCTTCGCCCGAGCACAAGCGCTGCTGCAATTGCTTGACCCGTTCGGGATCGACTTGCCCCTCTTCATTGAGCAGCCGCGCCCGCATGCGCTCTGGCAAAACGGAAAAGTCGAAGCTGGTCGGATCTTCCAAAGCGCAGAATTTCGCACGAAGTTCAGCAAACTGCGCCGGATCGAATTGGCCAGGGCCACCGCCCTGCCCGCGGCCTTGCCCATTGGCTTCTGTTTCTCTGTTTTCCGCTGCTTGGCCCGATGGCGGACCGCCTGAGCCTCCGGGGCCGCCGCGACCCGGTCCGCCCGGTTGCGGGGGTTTTCCGACGCGCCCCGACATGTTGAAGCCGTATCGGATGCGTGTGCTATTGCGCTCGGCAAAGGTGATGGGGCGGCGATCGATCGAAATCAGCCGGTTGTTGTTATCCCGCTCGACCCGGTCGGCAAAAGCGGACTCCACCGCTGGGGTGAGAACAGGGAAGCTCTCAGTCACGTCATCCGACCGGTTGCGAAAATATTCGAACTGGACGTTGGTTCGATCGAACAGGTCGAGATTGTAGTAGGCGCCGAGCTTGATGTCGCTTTGCTTCTCGGCATTGAGCAACGGATTTCCGCCGGTGGTGACTGTCGCCAGCACAGTTTCGTTATTGGTCAGGTCGAACACCGGTACGTTGAATGTCGTGATCTCCGGAGCGCCCAGTTGTGTCAGAGAAGGCGCTTGATCGCGTTCGGTGTAGCTGGCGGTGAGGCTGAGCCGCTCACCGATCCGCCAGTTGATGCCGGAGCTCCAGTTATACAGCGTGCCGAAGTCTGAAAGATCATCGACCCCTGCGTTCAGGTTGAGCGTGATGTTCCCAATCGCACCGAGGAAACCCTCGTCTGCGCTGGTCAGGGGAAGGCCCATGTTGAACCCGCCTTCGACCCGGCTCCTGCTGAATTGCACTGGCCCGGCGGCTGTGCGCGTATCCTCGCTATCGATGCGGTTCCATTTGTAACCGGTCTTCACGGTCAACGAGGCGTCGCCTGCCGGCAACACGAAGGGGTTGCCCTGCACAGTCAGCAGCGAGTCGGCCGTCCATGTCCGGCTGATCGCTTCGTCCTTCCCTGCAGCAGCAAGAGCGGGCAAGGGTCCGTCGATCGCCAGCGTGCCGGCAGCAGCCGCATCCTGCAGCGCCTGCGTATCGCGTCGGCGATCGATCAGCGTATCGGACCATGTCCGGTTGAGATCGAGAGTAAGCGTTGCATCCCAGTCACCGACCGGCCTGCCAATGGAACTGCCGAACGACAGCGAAGTCGATTCGGTTCTGCGTTCCAGCGGGTCGTCATCCAGCGTACGAAGTTCGCTTGCTCCGCCAAAGGTCAGCAGCACCGACTCGAGACCGGACAGCGATCTGCTGTTCTGCCGCTGGATATTGCCATTGAGTGAGACCGTACCGTCACCCGGATTGGGCCCGAGAACGGTGTTGTAGGTTGTCTCCAGCTCGATGCTCTCACTGTCCGACGCCAGACTACGGAAGGCGGCCGGATCAGGATCGGTCGCAACTGTCGGAACACTGCCCTGAGTCTGAGTTATTTCGCGCTCGTCTTCAGTCAGGAGGCTGGAAATGTTGTACTCCGCACCAATGTTGAAGCGCTTGCTCCCGTCAATGGTCAGCAACGAAGATTCCAGCTCACCGCTCGCGCGCCCGCCCGCTGTCGGCCCGCCATACTCGACTTCAACCTCTCGACTGACGAAATCATCCTTGAGAATGAAGTTCACAACCCGCTGGGTCGCCGCAAAACCATATTGCAGAGCAACCTCTTCAGGCAGCACCTCGACTTTGCGAATGGCCTCGGGCGGATAGCGACCGAACTCGCGAAAGCTCGAAACACGCTGGCCATTGATCAGGAAAATGGGCCGACCGCTGCTACGTCCGTTTCCGGATGAGATTTGCGGGGACAATTGCTCGACCAGATCGGCAATGGAACCCGCACCGAACCCTTTGATTTCGCCTTCGTCTAGCTCCAGAATTGGGGGTAGATCGGTATCGACCTGACCGCGAATGCGTTCTGCAGTCACAATGATATCGTCATCATAAACGTCAGCGCCAACGGACTGGCCCTCCTGCCCGAAGGCAGGAACAGACAAGGTCATTGCAATTGCAAGACATGAGACGGCGGAGCGGATCGGCTTCAAGTCTTTAACTTCCTTGGAAATTCCCGGGAGAATACGAGCCTGGCGATGTCTTTGCCAACGGTTTCCCGCCGCAGCAACATGTTACAGGTAATGGATGGTCGCAAAGTCCTCATCTGAAAGCGCAACAATCGCCTTACGCACAACTCTTCCCTTTTATCCCTGCCACAGCTATGGGCGCGCAACATTATTAGACGAACTACAAGGAAACCTGACACAGATGGCAAAAGAAGAACTCCTCGAAATGCGCGGCAAGGTAGTGGAACTGCTGCCGAACGCGATGTTCCGGGTGGAGCTCGAAAACGGCCATGAAGTGCTCGGGCACACTGCGGGCAAGATGCGCAAGAACCGCATCCGCGTTCTGGTTGGAGATGAAGTGCTGTGTGAACTCACGCCTTATGATCTGACCAAGGCCCGTATCACCTATCGCTTCATGCCCGGCCGCGGTGGCCCCGGTCAGGGTCCCGGCCCTCAGTAAACTGTAAGGAGCGCCAATGAGCGCACCTTCCCTCATTCTCGCTTCGGCCAGCCCGCGCAGGCGGGAATTACTTGCCCGGCTCGGGCTGGAGCCGTCTGCAATTGCGCCTGCAGATATCGACGAGACACCTCGCAAAGCGGAATTGCCGCGCGATTACGCGATCCGCATGGCGCGCGAGAAGGCCGAAGCTGCCGCTTCAGCCGAAGGCCATGTGCTGGCCGGTGACACGGTCGTTGCTGTTGGTCGCCGCATTCTGCCCAAAGCGGAAGACGAAGCGACAGCACGCCAATGCCTCCAATTGCTGTCAGGCCGGCGCCACCGGGTCTTGTCGGCAGTGGCCCTGCGCGCGCCCGATGGTACATTGCGGGACCGGCTGAGCGAAACCGCCGTCAAGTTCAAGCGCCTCTCCAACGAGGAACTCGCCGCTTATCTCGCTGGCGGTGAATGGCACGGCAAAGCCGGTGGCTACGCAATTCAAGGCGCGGCGGAAGGCTTGATCAGCTGGATTCAAGGTAGCCATTCAGGCGTTGTGGGCCTGCCGCTTTACGAGACACGCGTTCTGCTCAAATCGGCAGGCTTCCCGCTTGACTGAGTGGTTGATTGAACGCGGAATCGGCGAAGACCGCGCGCTGCTCATTGACGGCGATGAAGCCCTAGCTGCGAAGCTTCACTGGCCGGGCGAGTTGCGCGCGGGCGAGATCGTGAAAGCAAAGCTGGTCGCCAAATCCGAGGGCGCAAACCGCGGCACGGCTTGCGATGAGCGAGGGCAAGAAATTCTCGTCGACCGCCTTCCTGCCGAGGTCACCGAGGGACAGACGATCTCGATCCGCATATCCCGTGCGGCTGTAACCGAACGCGGCCGATTGAAGCGCGCTCAGGGTCGCACTGCATTGGCGAGTGAGAGCGCTGCCGCCAGCCCGTTCGAATTCGGCAGGGAAGTTCGCCGCTTTCCGGCCGGTCTGTGGGAAGATGTCTGGCAGCAAGCGAGCAGCGGGCAAATCGATTTCGCAGGCGGATCGCTGGTGTTCAGCGTTACTCCGGCGATGACAGTGGTCGATGTCGATGGCGAGCTGTTGCCCCGCGATCTGGCATTGGCGGCGGTGCCCGCATTGGCCCGGGCTCTGCCGCAATTCGATCTGGGCGGTTCGATCGCAATCGATTTCCCGAGTCTTCAGGCAAAAGCCGACCGTCAGGCAGTCGACCGGGCACTGGACCATGCTCTGGCCGACTGGACGCATGAGCGCACCGCAATGAACGGCTTCGGCCTGGTCCATATCGTCGCGCGGCTCGAAGGCCCTTCACTGCTCCACCGGATGGCCACATCGCGCATCGCCGCGGCCGCTCGCATGGTCCTTCGGAGCGGGGAGGCGGTGCAGGAACCTGGTGCGATCCTGCTGACAGTTCACCCCGCCCTGAAGGCCAAGCTCAAGCCCGCATGGCTCGATGAACTTGCGCGCCGCAGCGGACGCGAAGTGCGGATAGAAACCGATCCCGCTCTTGCTATCGAAGCCGGATTTGCGCAGGCCGTGCCGCTATGACTACGACCAAGCGTTGCCCCATCTGCAGGAAACCCCGCGTCGAAGCGCATTCGCCCTTCTGTTCGCAGCGGTGCAAGGACCGTGATCTGGCGCAATGGTTCAATGATGGCTATTCAGTCCCGGGGCCGCCAGTTTCGCCTGACGAACTGGCGGTGGAGGACCGGGGGGACTGACCATGAAGCATCGCGCCGCAGCTTTTCTGACGGGAGCGGCGATGATGCTGTCCCCAGTTGCAGCCGCTGCGCAGCCTGAACCGAATGCCATCGAACGGTTCAACAATTGGCTCGACGAAACCTGGGATGAAGCCGGGGACTCCGGCCTCAAGTTCGAACCGAAGCCGGTCGACATGGCACAATTCCGCGTCGTTACTCCGACGCCATGGACCGCGCGCGATCCTGGCGACATCGAGCGCTACCGCAACGAAGCACCGCCGGCGGCGGAAGGCGTGCTCTATGGCAACGAGCCTCTCCAGAACTGGCTGGACTGGTACGACCTCGAGATCGAAGCTGCGCGTGAAGCGAAAGACACCGCGCGCGAACAGGCCGCCTGGCTGGAAAAGGTTTTCATCACTTATTCGCGGGTCCGCCGGTTCACCGATTACGGACCGTCAAGCTATACCTACCAGGACGCCGTGCGCAGCTACATCGGCTCGTTGGCGCCAGAACCCGACACATCGGGCTTTAGCCTGCGGCGCCTGATGACCATGTCGCAGGAAGAGGCAGACCGGCTGCGCAAGAAAGCATTCGACGCGACCTCGCCGGAAACGCTCGCTGCCTATGAGAATGCCTTGCGGCATTACCTGTCGATTATCGCAAACGAGGAAGTCGACGGCCCACCACTCGAAGGCGACGCCTTGCAGGACACCGGGGCGAACCAGGTCAAGATGCTGGCCGAAATGCTCGAAGCGCAAGGGCGCAGCGCGGAGGCTGCCCCCATGCGCGCCGCCAGCGATGCGTTCGAATTCAACAACAAGATCTCGGGCTACAACTGGCTCGTCAACTGGCGTTACCAGAACCTCAAGGTTGGTAATTTCCCCGTCGCGGCCGAGTGGTCGTACAAGATGATCGAGCGGCTCGCGACCATGGTCCCGGTCGACGATCCACGTGTCCTGCGCGTGATCCTGCTGTCTGCGGCAGACCACTTCGCTGCCAATGATGTGGAGAAAGCGCAGGGCATCCTTGAAGCGGCGCTGCGCATTTGCGGACAGACCGCGAGTTGTACCACGCTGTCGGCTGAGCCCGGCGCCGCCGAAGGCATTGAAATGCTGCAGGCAATGGGTGAAAATTCGCAAGCGGATGCGTTCCGCCTGGCAGTCGCGGGCAACGCCGCCGAAGACAATTCTGCGCTCACGTCCCTCGCCTTGATCAAGCAACTCGAGGAAGAACGCGAGCAGTGTTACGACCAGGTCGAAGCCAATCCCGAAAACCCGCTGATCCTGACTCCGGCGGCAAAAGCCATTGTGGCAGAATGTGATGCGGTTATCGGCCCCGATATTTTCGACGCCTATGTTGCGGCAGGCAACGATTTCAGCCGGTCCGACGCGATGCAGATGCTGGCCGAAGGCATTGCCGATGGTGCCTTGCAGACCGGTCGGATGGAACTGGCCGAGCGCTACTTCGCGATGCTGGTCGATAACGCACGAGAAGCGAACAGCCCGCTGTCGGACGACCTTGCCCTGCGACATGCCATGAGCCTGATTGCCCTGCGCCGTTTCGACGAGGCGGACCAGGTGCTCCAGCGCACCCGTGCCTCGACCGAAGCGGACATGCGCGCCGGGTTGCTCTATTCGAACGTCTACTCGAACCGCATTCGCGGTGTGGAATCGCTTACGGTCGATCGCTTCCTGCTCGACACGCCGAACGCGGCAAAGGCGTTCGAGCTGGCAAAATCCCGCGCCGACGAGTTCCGTGAATTCCGGCAGTCGCAGGTGGGATCGGTGTTCGATGAAACCAACCTCGCGCGGATCATCGGCTTCAACGAGACCTTCCGGGAAGCGGCGGACGCCAGTTGGGCGCTGCGCGAGGCTTCACCCGATCGGCGCGATGAAGCGCAGCAGGTCGCGTTCGACGCGGTCCAGGATGCGCTGGCAGACAAGACCAGCCTTTCGCTTGCCTATGCGATGGCGGACAAGGCGGAATTCGGCGGTGACCCGCAAGTATCGGCGCTGGTCGAGCGCCGCCGCGAGTTGCTCGACTTGCTTGCACCGCACCGCGGCGTCGATGCCGACAGCTGGGGAGAGATGAGTTTCCCCGCCGACGCCCGCGAAAAAATCGCCCGGCAGCGAGAGTTCGAAGCCATCGCCGAACTGTCGAACGAATATGCCGCAATCAACCGGACGCTCCAGTTGGCAGCACCGGACTATTTCAAGCTGATCCGCCCTGCCCCGCTCTCGCTCGATGATGCCCAGGCGATAGTGCAGCCGGACGAAGCCGTGCTCCTGCTCTTGCCCAGCGATTATGGCACGCATGCCATGGTGCTGACGAGCGAAGGGCTGCGGTGGCATCGCAGCGACCTGACCTTCGGCGAGATCAACCAGATGGTCCGCCGCCTCCTGTGGTTCAGCGGCGGGCAGATCCAGCCGACGAACGAAGAGCTGGCCGAGTGGACCGACGGCGTCGATGGCGGCGCGAAAGGGTTCGACCGGGATACGGCACATCGCCTCTATTCGGAGCTCATCGCGCCGCTGAGCGATGCGTTCGATGGCAAGCGGCACCTGTTCTATGCCGGGGGCGGATCGCTCGGTTCGCTTCCGCTGGGTATACTGGTGACCGACACGCCAACAGGCCGCGACGACGATCCGCAGGCCCTTCGCGATACGAATTGGCTGGCAGGTGAAGCGAACATTGTGCGCATCCCCTCTCTCCAGGCACTGGCTTTCCAGCGCCGCTACGGCAGCAAGGGCGCAGCCAATGCAGACGAGTTTCGCGGCTTCGGCGATCCGGTTCTTGCCGGCAAGGCCCAGACTCGCAGCCGCGGAACACGGGGCGCGCCGCCCAGCTCACTGGCAACGCTGCTGACCAGCTCCGATGCCGGTCCGGTGGCCAATGTCGAGACGCTGCGCAGCCTCGCAAGGCTCCCGGGCACAGAGCAGGAACTGACTCAGATGGCTCGGGCATTCGGGACCGCCAGAAGCGCAATCAAGCTTGGGGAGCAGGCGACAGAGACCGCTTTCAAACAAGCGGACCTTGATAATGTCGGGGTGATCGCGCTGGCGACTCACGGCTTGACGGCAGGCGAAGTCGGCGCGGCAGAACCCGGGCTGGTATTTACCCCGCCTGCGAGCGGCACCCCGCAAGACGACGGCTATCTTACTGCCTCCGAAGTCGCCGCGATGCGGATCAACGCCGACTGGGTGATCCTCTCCGCCTGCAATACGGCGGCGGGTGACGGAGATAGTGGAGCGGGCCTGTCCGGCCTCGCGCGCGCGTTCTTCTACGCCGGGGCCAGCAACCTCCTCGCCTCGCACTGGCCGGTGCGCGACGATGTAGCCGCTCGGCTGACGGTCCGCACGATCGAACTGGCGCGCGACAATCCGCAAATGAGCCGTGCCGAAGCGTTCGCCGCAGCCATGCGCGAGATTCGCGAAGACAGTTCTGCCGATGGCAAGATGGTCGGAGGCTACGACACAACCTTTGCGCATCCCAGCGCGTGGGCGCCGTTCGAACTGATCGGAGACGCTGGCGCACGCTAAGCGGTGGATGCTGGCAAACTTGCCCAGATACCCCCTTGCCAAGCGCGCGCGCCTTCGCCATAGGCGCGCTTCCAACCGCCGGGCGGCCTTTCTGCCGCCTGCATGGTGAATGCCTCGGTAGCTCAGTTGGTAGAGCACGCGACTGAAAATCGCGGTGTCGGTGGTTCGAATCCGCCCCGAGGCACCACTTCTTTTCCCCTATCGAATTCCTTGCAGGACAAAGAATTTCGCGCCGCGTTCATTCGCACGTATTTCACTTACGTCGAGTTCCGCAAGCAGCGCGCCGTACCGGTCCCGCACTTCGCCTGAATCGCGGAAATGGCGGACGTGGGATCGCGCGCCAAAATTCGGTACGGTGCCCAAGACAAGCGTGCCCGGCCTGATCCGCTCGATGACCGCCAGATCGGCTTCGATATGCTCGAGAAATTCGAGCATGATCACACAGTCATAGTCATGGCTTTCCAGCACGTTGTCGTGGTGGATGTCAGCAACACGAAACTCGAACGAGGGGCAAGCTTTGGACGCCTGTCTGACCATACCGGGGCTGAGGTCGACACCAAGATAGTCCGCCAGTCCTAGGTCTGCGAGCATGGCCCCCACCTGACCCGATCCGCATCCGATATCGAGAACTCTGCTGCGCCCTGATCTGTTCAAGCGATCTGCCACAACTGTTCTGATGGGATAGTAGTGCGACTGCGTATAGTGGACGGTCCAGTGCGCCACATCGCGCACTTTGGCGTCGTAGAAATCTGCGTCCTGCTCAACCCCCCGGTCGCTCACGTTGTCCGCTCCGCCTTGTCTTTCGCATTGGTGCCTTTGATCATGGCACGCATCTGGTCCCATTCGGCATCGCCCAGCGGCGCGAGCATAGTATAGAAATTGCCCGAATTGGCCTGATAGCCCGCGCCATCGATCGCAATGGTCTGGCCGTTCACCCATTCGGCGCCCGGCCCCATCAGGAACACCGCGAGATTGGCAAGCTCGTGCATCTCGCCGTGTCGGCCCATCGGGTTCATCCGGTCCGACGAATTGCCCCCTCGCCCGCCCGGAGAAAGCCGCGCGCTCATCCCGTCAGTCGGAAACAAGCCCGGTGCAATTGCATTGAAGCGCAGACCGTAGCGCCCCCATTCGACTGCCAGGCTCTGCGTCATGGTGTTGATCGCCGATTTCGACATGGCGGACGGGACGACAAACGGCCCGCCGTTCCACACCCAGGTGGTGAGAATCGACAGAAAATTGGCCGATTTCTTCTCTACAATCAGGCGCTTGCCAATATTGTGCGTGACATAGAAGGTGCCGCGAAAAACGATGTCCGATATGGCATCGAACCCGTTCACCGACAAATCCTCGGTCCGGCTGATGAAGTTGCCGGCCGCATTGTTGACCACACCGGTCAATGCCCCTCCCTCTTGCCATATCGCGTCAACCATCGCGTCGACCGCATCGGCATCGCGAATATCGCAGGCGTGTCCGGTGACTTTGCCGCCATGCTTCGCCACCAATTCTGCCGCAGTTTCGTCGAGCTTGTTCTGTCGCCGCCCGCAGATGTGGACATCCGCCCCCAGTTTGAGGAAAGCTTCGGTCATCTCCTTGCCGAGCCCTGTACCGCCACCGGTCACGAGGATACGCTGGCCATCCATCAGCCCATCGCGGTACATCAGTTTATCGATTTCCATCGCCCGTTCCCTTTATCGCGTTTGCATCGCTTCTTCGGTGGCGCTGCAGATAGTGTCAATCTGTCCGAAATCGCGCGGCCGGGTCAAACGCCAGACCGGCACCTGCGCAGCGATGCGGGCACAACCGACCACATGGCCGCTGAGCCGTCCCATCAGTTCGAGAAACGCCTTCCGGTACATCACAGCTTCGGACAAGGCACTGACGGCAACGCTCCCTCGCAACCGCTCCAGCCGCACCTCGTCACCCCATACAAGCACGAAGATGCCACCTATCGGCAGCGGTAGGTCGCGCGATGCCGCCTCGGTCATCGGCAAATGGTACCGGTCGTCCTCGAAGTGATCACGTTGGAGCGCATCTTGCGCCCAGCCGAGCGCGCCAAGTGCGCTATTCCAGAGTTTCAACCGCGAGGCGGAGGGCCATATCGTTCCGGTCTCCGGTTCTACCCGGCTTAGATCGTCAGCGACCAGCCTGTGACCGCGCCGAGCCATCGCTGCGGCCATGGTCGACTTGCCATGCCCGCTCTCACCGCAGAAAAACGCCGTGCGATCCCCAACCGAGACAGCGCTGCCATGCCACATTGACCAGCCCCGTTGATAACCCAAAGCGCCCCATGCGCTGCCAAGCGTGAACAAGCGCAGTTCTTGTGACGTGGCAGTGCTATCCGGAGTAATCGCAATCCGAGTACCTTTTTCGACCGTCCACTGACCGGCACCAGCCTGGCTGAAAGCCAGAACGTCGCGGGCGCGATCATAGCTGTCCGGGCCAGCCGGGACATGCGGCACCGGGTTGCGGCTTTCGATCACGATTTCCGGCTCACCGCGGGGGACAGGCTCGCCCCATTCAGGCAACTCAAGGCTCGTCGCAACCCAATGGCCAGAATGGCGATAGTGGAATCCAGCCTCCATGCTGGACGGCTAGCCAGACATGCGAGGCGAAGCAATTGCTATGCTGGTGATTCCGCTGTAATGATGTCCTCCTTGCCCCGGCGCGGCGAAGGACTGCCTTATCAGGCTATGACTTTGCACTCCGGGGCCAAGTGTTTCTAGCCAAGGACTTCCGCATGTCGCGTCGCCGCCAGATTTACGAAGGCAAGGCCAAAATCCTTTACGAAGGTCCGGAACCGGGCACCATCATCCAGTATTTCAAGGATGATGCGACCGCCTTCAATGCGGAAAAGCGCGGCACGATCAACGGCAAGGGTGTGATCAACAATCGCATCAGCGAATTTGTCTTCACGCGCCTGTCGCACATTGGCATTCCGACGCATTTCATCCGCCGGCTGAACATGCGCGAACAGCTTGTGCGCCAGGTCGAGATCATCCCGATCGAAGTGGTCGTTCGCAACGTTGCCGCCGGTTCGATCTGCAAACGCCTAGGGCTCGAAGAAGGCGATCCCCTGCCGCACACGCTGATCGAATATTATTACAAGGACGATGCGCTGGGCGATCCGCTGATCGCTGAAGAGCATATCGCATGCTTCAACTGGGCCGGCCCTGAAGAAATGCAGGATATCGCCAGCATGGCGATCCGCGTAAACGATTTCATGTGCGGGATGTTCGCATCGATCGATATAAGGCTGGTCGACTTCAAGCTTGAATTCGGTCGCATTTATGATGGCGACTTCAGCCGGATCATTCTGGCCGACGAGATCAGCCCCGACGGCTGCCGACTGTGGGACATGAAAACCGGCGAGAAGCTCGACAAGGACCGCTTCCGGCGCGATCTTGGCGGCGAGGAAGAAGCCTATCAGGAGGTGGCTCGACGCCTTGGCTTGCTCGACGGCGAAAACAACGGTCCGGGCGAAGTGTTCGACCTCAACGCTCACCGCGGCAAACTGCGAAACACACCGAAAAAGAAGTAGACGGCCCGCGCTGGCAGCGTCGCTTGCCAGTTTCAGGCAAGCCTTCTACCCTTTTCCACGGAAGGGGATGAGCGATGCTGCGCATTTTTGGCTGCGTGATCGCCGCAGCGGCACTGCTTCTGCCGTTGCCTGCAGCGGCTCAGAAAGTTGCGCTTGTCATCGGCAACTCGAATTATGCCTCGGCCGGCGATCTGGCCAATCCCGAACGCGATGGAGCGCTGGTTGCACGCGCGCTACGCGAAGCGGGATTTGACGATGTCACAGTCGCCAATGACCTCGATTTCTCCGCGTTTCAGGCCACACTTCGCGGCTTTCGCGACAAAGCCCGGAGCGCGGATACTGCCCTCCTTTACTACGCAGGCCATGGCATCGAAGGACGCGGGCAAAATTGGCTCGTCCCCACCGACGCCGCATTGAGCCGTGAAGCCGATTTGCCGTACGAAGCGGTCGAGCTGCAACTGGCAATGGACGCGCTGGACGGAGCGCAACTCAAGATCGCGGTGCTCGACGCTTGCCGCAACAATCCGTTTGCCAGTGACTGGACGGGCGCAACGCGGAGCGTCTCACGCGGTCTGTCACCTGTCGAGGTCGACGATGTTCTCGTGATCTACGCCGCAGCACCGGGGATGGTCGCATTCGATGGCGACGGAGCGCACTCGCCTTTCGCCACTTCGCTTGCGCGACGGATCTTGCAGCCCGGGCTGCCGGTACAGATGCTCGGCGGGATGGTGCGCGACGACGTCCTGGCCGCAACGTCCGGCGAGCAGCGGCCATTTATCTCCGCATCGATCACCGGTCAGCCGATCTATCTGGTGGACGGGCCGACCGGCGAAGTGTCCGAACTGCTCGCACTGGGCGAAAGCGGCAATAGTGCACCAATCGCGCGACAGGGGCCCACCCGAAATCGCTCTGTCGAAACCGATGCCGCTGCCTGGACCGCTGCGCTCGAACTCGACACGGTCGAAGGATATCGCGCATATCTCGATCAACAGCCCGAGGGAGCATACGCTTCCTTTGCCGACGCCAACATAGCGCAAATTCTGGATCCGACAGCGCTGGGAGGCGAACTGCGCTCTTCACCGCGCGGCCTGATTTCATTCAAATCCGCTCTACCTGACCGCTATGCCATCGCAGGCAGCAAGACCCTTCCGATCGACGGCGTCTGGAGGCTTTCAACCAATGGCAAACGGATGCGATTCGACATGGGCCGCGCTTTCGCCGTCGACGGGTGGAACTTCTCGCTCGTGTTTCGTGTCGAACCGGATCAGGTCACGATGCGCGACCTGAGACAAACGGTTAAGGGCGAGTACGAGGGTTTTGATATCCTGCTCAACGCGCCGGGGAAACTCAAGGTGCGCAAGGATGGCAATCTCGAGGTCGAGATAGCCACCTGGCCATTTCCAACCAAATTCCAGATGATCCGCGTCGCAATCGATGATCCCGCTAGTCTAGATGAGGAGACGCCAGATTAACAATTTGGCGTTCCCGCTCCGATTGCGTTATAGTGTATGGGGGAGATCATGCGTTACCTGGTGATCCTGATTGCTGCATTTGTAGCGCTTTCTTGCGGCACTGCGCAGGCGCGCGAAGTGGCGCTCGTGATCGCCAATTCGATGTATGACCCGCAGCGTGACCCGCTGGAAAATCCAAACCTCCGCAATGCCGCGAACGACGCGAAACTGATCGCGGCAAGCCTGAAGGACGCTGGCTTCGAAGAAGTGGTCGTCGCAATCAACCTCTCGACCGACGACTTCCATCGCAATTTGACCAAGTTCGCAAATCTCGCTGATGGGGCAGACACGGCGGTGATATATTTCGCCGGGCACGGCGTGCGCCACAAGGGCACAAACTGGCTGATCCCGACCGGGGTCCACCTGACCAACGCGAAGGATTTGCCGTTCGAAGCAATCCAGCTGGAGCTTTTGCTCGATGCGTTGAGTGGGGCGAAACTTCGCGTTGCGGCGATCGATGCCTGCCGCAACAGCGCCGCAGAACTGGGCTCCGACGACGAGGATGGACTGCAAAGCGGACTTGCCGGATCGCAAGTGAAGAATGCGCTGCTGATCTTTGCCGCTGCGCCAGGCGAATTTGCACTCGATAGCGTCGGCGGCAGCATCCATTCCCCCTTCGCAACTTCGCTGTCGTCGCAATTGTCGAAGATGACCCGGCTGCATGATATTGGCGGCAATATCGCCGAAGATGTCGCCAAGGCTACCGGTGCCATGCAAACGCCGGTCGCGATGGTCGGTATGGGCAGCAAGAATGCGTTTCTTACGACCGAGCAATACCAGCAGGCGATGGCCGCGATGGAAGATAGCGCGCCGACCGACCGGATGGTGTCCCTGATGCAGGACAAGGAAGTTTGGAAGGAAGCCAAGGCCGACGGCTCGAAAGAGGCTCTGGAGATCTACCTTGAAATGTTCCCTGACGGCATGTTCCGGAAATTCGCTGAACTGGAAATAAAGCGCCTGTAGTCTGACGGTTGCCAGAAAAGCCATCGTGCGGCACAGATCATCGCGATGAAGAATTTCCTGATTGTCGCAGTGTTTCTGGCGGGGCTTTCCTGCCCGCAGCCTGCGTGGGCGGACGATCCTGCAGCCACCGGGCAAGCGACCAGCGCAGCACCGCAATGGGCGTTCGAGACGAGCGATATCGAGCCGGATCCCGCATTCGTGTTCGGCGAGCTCGACAATGGTTTGCGTTACATCATTCGCGAAAATGACCGGCCC
Organism: Parerythrobacter lutipelagi; assembly: GCF_005434975.1. Taxonomy (GTDB): domain Bacteria; phylum Pseudomonadota; class Alphaproteobacteria; order Sphingomonadales; family Sphingomonadaceae; genus Parerythrobacter_A; species Parerythrobacter_A lutipelagi. The sequence continues at coordinate 241,273 of NZ_SKCJ01000001.1, forward strand.
GAAGGCACCGCGCTTGTCCGCATGAGGATCGGCAGCGGTTCACTGTCCGAACAGGACGACGAACGTGGTCTCGCGCATTTCCTCGAACACATGGCTTTCAACGGATCGAGCCGCGTTCCCGAAGGTGAAATGATCAAACTGCTGGAGCGCGAAGGGCTCGCCTTCGGCGCGGACACGAACGCATCCACCGGGTTCGAGGATACCACCTACAAGCTCGATCTGCCGAGAAACGACCCTGACCTGCTCGACACTGCACTGATGCTGATGCGCGAAACCGCGAGCGAATTGACGCTGAGCCGTGACGCGATCGAGCGCGAACGTGGTGTGATCCTCGCTGAGCGGCGCGACCGGAATACCTATTCGTTACAGGAACTGATCGACCGGCTCGAATTTGCGACCCCGGGTGCCTTGCACACACGTCGCCTGCCGATCGGTGTGCCGGAAGTGCTCGAGACCGTCACCAGCGAGCAGATGCGAGCCTTCTATGCCCGCGAATATGTCCCGGCGAATACGGTGTTGGTCGTCGTCGGCGATATTGCCAGCGGCACGGTCGAAGAAGCGATCCGTCGACACTATGCCAGCTGGACGGCGGCGCCGCTGCCTGCCGACCCGGAAGTCGGAGTAATCGACCTCGGGCGCGGCGGCGAAACCGACATCTATCTTGATCCGGCGCTGTCAGAACGGATTACCGTATCGCGCCATCTGGCGTGGGGAGAACGGCCTGACAATATCGCTACCCGGCGCGAGAACCTGCTGCGCAGGATCGGATATGATATCGTCAATCGGCGCCTCGGTCGGCTTGCCTCGCTGGACGATGCACCGTTTCGTTCGGCGGGTTTTGGTACGGGTGACGTGTTTGACAGCGCGCGCACGACAAGCCTCGTCGTCAGCACGCCCGATGGCGGCTGGAAACTCGGGTTGGATGCAGCGACCGACGCACTGCGCACCGCTCTCCGCTTCGGCTTTTCCGAGCGTGAGGTCGCCGAGCAGATTGCCCGCAGTCGCAACGCAATCGAGAATGCCGTTTCTTCAGCTGAAACACGCAGCAACAGTGCGCTTGTCGGCGCCGCGCTGGCATTGGTCGAAGACGAGATAACTCCTTCAACACCCGAAGATAGCCTGGCGCGCTTTGAAAGCTATGCCGAAACGATCACGCCCGATCAGGTTTTAGAGGCATTGCTGGCCGACAGCGCACGGTTGGATAATCCGCTCATTCGCTTTCGCGGCAGGCAAGCACCCGGAGGCGGGTCAGAGGAACTGCGCGCCGCATGGGAAACGGCTGTCGCGCGCCCGGTCCAACCGCCCGAAATCGTCAAGGTTGCCGAGTTCGCCTACACCGATTTCGGCGCGCCGGGACAGGTGGTGGCAGACACGAGGGACGATCGCCTTGATGTGCGAAAAATCACTTTCGGCAACGGGGTCAGGCTCAATCTCAAACGCACGGATCTGAGCAAGGACCGGATTTCCTTCCGCATGAATATCGACGGCGGCGACCTGCTCGATACGAAGGACAATCCGAACGGCACTGCCATGATCAACTTCTTCACCGCCGGCGGTCTGGGAGCGCATTCGCGCGACGAGCTGGCCACCATCCTCGCAGGGCGCAGCGTCGGATTGGGCTTTTCTTCGCTGGCGGAGAGTTTCAGGGCAAGCGGTACAACGACGCAGCGTGATCTGCTGTTGCAACTGCGCCTTCTGACCGCTGGGTTGACCGATCCGGGCTACCGACCGGAAGGGGAATCGCGCTACCGCCGGTCGGTCGCAAATTTCTACCGAACGCTCGACGCAACCCCGGGCCTGGCGTATTCCAGTGCTGCAGGGTCCATCCTGTCGGATGGAGACCCGCGATTTACCCGTCAGCCTGAAGAGGTCGCGCTGGCGCAGACTTACGCAGATTTACGCAGCACCATTGCAGACAGTTTGGCGAACGGTGCCATCGAAATCGCGCTTGTCGGAGATTTCGACGAAGAGGCCGCCATCGATATGGTTGCGCAAACGCTTGGTGCCTTGCCGCAGCGTAACCTGGAATTCCTGACCCGCGATGAAGCGCGGCAGCGTGGATTCACGCAGGACCGGTCTATGCGCACGATCACCCACAAGGGTGAACCCGATCAGGCTCTGCTGCGATTGATTTGGCCGACCATCGACGACAGCGATCTGAAGCTTTATCTGACTATGGAGCTCCTAGAACGGCTCGCGCGGCTATCGCTACAGGAGGAACTGCGAGAACGCCTGGGTCAGGCCTATTCGCCAAGCGCGAACAACGCGCAATCCGGAGTTTACCCCTGCTACGGTACTTTCTCGCTCACGGCATCGCTCGACGTTGATCGCGTGGACGAGGCACGCGCGGCCATGCACAAGGTCGCAGAGCGTCTGCGCAACCAGCCGGTTAGTCAGGATACGCTGGAGCGCGCACGCAAACCACTCGTCGAAAGTTATGAGAATGCACTGAAGGGCAATAGCGGCTGGCTGGCGCTGATCGACCGCGCGCAAAGCAAGCCTGAGGACATCGATCGTTTTCTGAAGGCGCAAGCTATCGTCGAAGCAATAACTGCGGAAGACATCCAGCACGCCGCCAGCAAATTCCTTACGCAGGCCGACGCGGTTGAGATACGTGTAGTCCCGGAACAATCATCGCCTGAGGCGCCATGATTGCGTGTTGAATACCGCCACCAGCCAATTGCGCTCGACGCGCTACAAGCTATAGGCGGCGGCACAGCTCTGTTCGCCCCGTGAAAGGAACCAGCCCGATGAAAGTGCATGTCCATGTCTCGCTCAAGCCAGGCGTGCTCGATCCCCAGGGACGTGCGATTCATCACGCATTGGAAGGACTAGGCTTCACCGGCGTAAACGATGTTCGCGCTGGGCGGCTTATCGAACTCGATGTCGCCGATGACACGGGCGACGATGATCTCGACGCGATGTGCCGCAAGCTGCTGGCCAATATGGTGATTGAGAATTACCGGATCGAGAAACTGCCTGAAGCCGTGGACGCAGCGTGATGGCGTTCCAGTCCGCCGTCATAACATTTCCCGGCTCGAACTGTGACCGTGACATGGCGGTTGCATTGGAATCAGTTTCAGGAACCGCACCCCACCGCGTCTGGCATGGCGAAAGCGAGCTGCCGGAGCGGCTCGACTTCATCGCTCTGCCCGGTGGCTTTTCCTACGGCGATTACCTGCGCAGCGGAGCAATGGCCGCGCGCAGCCCGGTCATGAAGTCAGTCGTTGCAGCGGCTGCACGAGGGGTACCGGTGCTGGGCGTGTGCAACGGTTTCCAGGTGCTGACAGAGAGCGGCCTGCTGCCCGGTGCGCTGATGCGCAATGCCAGCCAGAATTTCATCTGCCGCACTGTCCCGCTAAGAGTTGAAAACTCGACGTCGCTGTTCACATCGCGTTACGAGCAGGGCGAGGAAATCCATATTCCTGTTGCGCACCATGACGGCAATTTCTTTGCTGACGAGGACACGCTCGACCGGATCGAAGGCGAAGGCCGCGTTGCGTTTCGTTATCTCGAGCCATGCAATGGGTCACGCCGCGATATTGCCGGTATTTTGAACCAAGCGGGCAATGTCCTGGGCATGATGCCTCACCCTGAACGTGCGGTCGAGGACGCCCACGGTGGAACCGGCGGTCGTCGGCTGTTTGAGAGTGTCGTGACGCGTCTGGTCGACGCCTGACCTTTCTGCTTGTTTATTGATTGGCCGCCTCGGCGCGTTGGAAGATCATCCGGACCTCTTCGATCGGCATCGGACGGCCGAAATAATAGCCCTGTATCTTCTTGCAGCCCAGCTTGCGGATCAGTTCCGCCTCTTCTGCTGTCTCGACGCCTTCCGCTGTGGTCGACATCTCGAGACTGTCCGCCATTGCAACGACGGCACGGATAATTGCGAGGCTTTCTGCGCTTTCCTTTGCCGCCCCCTGGACGAAGCTGCGATCGACCTTGATCGTCGAAAAGCTGAGTTTGCGCAGATAGCCAAGCGAGGAGTAGCCGGTCCCGAAATCGTCGAGCGCCACGCTGCAGCCGATGGCGATAACCTGTTCGAGCGCAGCACGGGCAATATCGGCATCGCGCAGGAAAATGCTTTCCGTCACTTCGAGCTCAAGCCGCTTCGCTTCCAGTCCGCTTTGCGACAGTGCCCGCACCACGTTGTTGGTGAAATCGGGGTCGATCAGCTGCTCGCCCGAGACATTGACCGCGACACGCACATGCGCGGGCCACAGAGCGGCTGCACGGCACGCCTCCTGCAAGACCCAGTTTCCGATCGGCACAATCAGACGGGTGTCTTCGGCAAGCGGAATGAATTTGCCCGGGCTGACCAGGCCGTGGTCACCGCTTTGCCAGCGCACGAGCGCTTCGAAGCTGAGCAGTTCTTCGGTATTCGCATCGACGACCGGTTGGTAGTTGAGCAGAAGCTCTTTGCGCTCGATTGCGCGCCTCAGCGAGAACTCCAGCTTGCGGCGCTCTTCTGCATGCTGATGAAAGCTCGGCTCATAACAGAAATGCTCGCCGCCGCCTTCATCCTTCGCGCGGTATAGCGCCAAATCAGCGTTTCGCATGATTTCCTCGACCGAATTGCCATCCCGCGGGCCGACCGCACTGCCGACGCTTGCACCCACATAAAGAGTGTGATTGTCGATGTCATAAGGTTGTGACAGCCGTCCGATGATCCGCCCGGCAATTTGCTCGATGCAGCCCTTCTCGGAGGCGTCCCGGACAACCACTGCAAATTCATCGCCGCCCAGCCGTCCGCACATCGCGTTCTCGCCCATTAGCTCTTTCAGCCGCGCAGCGACTTCCGCCAACAGCTGGTCACCAACCAGATGGCCAAGCGAATCGTTCACTGCTTTGAAGCGGTCGAGGTCGAGCATGAGAAACGCACATCTCGTCCGCCACTGGTCGGCGAATTTCAACGCATCACGCAAAGCTTCGTTGAGCATCAAGCGGTTAGGCAGCCCGGTCAACGTATCGTAGCGCGCAAGATAAGCGATTTTCTCGTTCGATTCGCGCTGTTCGGTTACATCAGAGCCGACGCCGCGAAAGCCGAGATAATTGCCCAACTCATCAAGGATCGGCGTGCCGGACAATTCCCACCAGCGGTTCTCTCCGTCGATGGTAACCTTGACGATGAGATTCGAGAAATTCTCTCGGCGCTTCAAGCGTTCCGCCAGATCATGCAAGCTCGGCGCGAATTGCCCGGTTGCCCACGCGTCTCCCGCGATCATCTGGAGGAATGGCAAGCCGTCGATTTCCTCCGGCGGTTTACCCAGCGCGAATGAGAAGCGCGGCGAAGCCTTGCGAACACGCCGGTTGGTGTCGATTTCCCACAGCCAGTCCGCCTGATTCTCTTCAAACTCTCGCAGTAGCAGAGAGACGACTTCGCTCTGTTCGGTTACCCCTGCTTCGGCAATGCGCGCGGTGAGATATGTTCGCGCCACGGCGAGCGAGCCAGCAGAGACCAGCCCGATCATTGCAATCACACTTCCAGCAAGGAAATATTCGCCTTTGAGCAGGGACACGATAAGGGTTGCCAGTCCGGTCGTGACTGTGAATGTAATCGTCGAAAGGGGTAGCGCTGCGAGGAACAGTGCAGAGCCGGCAATCAGCGCTGCAAGCACCGCCCAGACCAGCATGAGTTCTGTGCTTGAGCCCCAATAGCCGATTGCGAAGGGCGCGCAGGCCCAGACGACGCTCAGGCCTGCTACGGCCAACCCATGCGCGCGGACTTCGCTGACTGATGGCCGTCTGGTATCGGTGTCGCCAAGCACGCCCACGGTCTTCTGTGTGTGAAGTAACGCCAGAGCCAAAAGCACGATCCACGCAATGACCGGAATTGCGCCGACGGCAACAAAACCAATCGCTGCAATCAGCAGCGCACCGGCAATTTGCGTCCCGAGACGTAATGGTCTGTTCGACGGCATGCTCGAATATTGCAGCGCACGCAGACGCGCCCAATCGCCCGACTTCGGGCTGGACAGCCCGAGGACGGCGAGTGCTGGCAAATGGCCCGGCAATGCCGGCCGGTCGGGCGTGCTTTCATTCACGCCCGATCAGGTAAGCAAGAAAGGTTAGAAGCTGGTAAAGGCTCGTATCATAATTGACTTGAGACTGACCGCCGACATTGGGATCTGCGCCTCGTCAAGTCACTCAACGGTAACGGATTTCGCCAGATTTCTCGGCTGATCGACATCGGTACCCTTCGCGCAAGCGACATGGTATGCAAGCAGCTGAACGGGCACGGCATAAACCAAAGGCGCAATTAAAGGATGGACGCGCGGCATCTGGATCGTTGCCATGCATCCCTCGCCCGCCTCTGCGAGTCCCTCTTCGTCTGAAATCAGCACGATTTTCCCGCCACGCGCGTTCACTTCCTGCATATTCGATACGGTTTTTTCGAACAGCGGGCCTGACGGCGCCAACACGATCACCGGCACATGCTCATCGATCAACGCGATCGGGCCATGCTTCATTTCACCCGACGCGTAGCCTTCCGCGTGAATGTAACTGATTTCCTTGAGTTTCAGAGCCCCTTCCAGCGCGAGCGGGAAGTCGGGTCCGCGCCCAAGATAAAGCACGTCGCGCGCCGGGGCGATGAGATGTGCCATACCGGCAATGTCTTCGTCATGGTCGAGCGCCGCGTTGAGGGCCGCAGGCGCTTCAAGCAGGTGTTTGACCACTTCGCGTTCTTCGTCGCGGCTCATCAAGCCCTTTTTTACCGCCATATGCGCAGCCAATGCGGCGAGCACCGCGAGCTGGCAGGTGAAGGCCTTGGTCGAGGCCACGCCGATTTCCGGACCCGCATGGGTTGGAAGCAGCAAATCGGCTTCACGCGCCATCGAACTGGTCGGCACATTGACCACCACGCCGATGGTCTGGCCATGTTCCTTGCAATAACGCAGTGCGGCGAGTGTATCCGCAGTCTCCCCGCTTTGCGAAATAAACAGCGAAAGGCCGCCGTCTTCGAGCACTGGCTCGCGGTACCGGAACTCGCTGGCGAAATCGATGTCGACTGGAACCCGCGCAAATTGCTCGAACCAGTATTTCGCGACCATTCCCGCGTAATAGGACGTGCCGCACGCGACGATTGTTACGCGGTTGATTGCGGACAGGTCGAAGTCGATTTGCGGCAATGCAACCGTCTCGTCGGCCTGGTGGACATAGCTGGAGAGGGTCTGCGCAACCACGGTCGGTTGCTCGAAGATCTCTTTCTGCATGTAATGGCGGTAATTGCCCTTCTCCACCGCCGCTGCCGAAGCACCGGATGTGGTAACTTCACGCTCCACCCGATTGTTTTCACTATCGTAGATAGTGGCGGCGGCCTGATCAATGACGACCCAGTCGCCCTCATCAAGATAGGCGATTTTCTGCGTCAGCGGGGCCAGGGCAAGCGCATCGGAACCAAGAAACATCTCGCCCTCGCCATATCCGACGACCAGCGGCGAACCGAGGCGCGCGCCAATCAGCATACCGGGATGCTGACGAAAGGCGATCGCCAGCGCAAAAGCGCCGCGAAGGCGCGGCAGGACAGATTTTACCGCGTCCTGCGGAGATGCCCCGTTCTCGATTTCGCGCGAGACGAGATGCGCCACAACCTCGCTGTCCGTTTCGCTTTCCAGCGTATGGCCATCAGCCACCAGCTCGTCGCGCAGAGTCTTGAAATTCTCGATGATGCCATTGTGAACCAGAGCGACTTCACCCGTTGCGTGAGGGTGTGCATTCTCCGCCGTGGGCGCTCCGTGGGTTGCCCAGCGGGTGTGGGCAATGCCGATGTTTCCCGGCGCGGGATTGCCGGATAGCTCCGCGACTAGATTTGCCAGCTTGCCCGGCGCACGCCGTCGGACAAGTTGCCCGCTTTCGATGGTGCAAACTCCGGCGCTGTCATAACCGCGATATTCCATCCGCTTGAGCCCATCGACCAGCCGATCAGCCACTGCATCCTTGCCGACGATCCCGATAATTCCGCACATGTGTAAGTTAAGTCCCTGTTTTTTCGGTCCAGTGCCCCTGGACCATAATTGTTGGCATTTCGTGTAGCCGCTTGTGCCGCGGGTTCAATGGCTCTTTGCTGTACGGCCCGATGCCCACAGATAGAGCCCGGCTCCGATTATTATTATCGCGCCCACGAGTGAAATCAGGTCGGGTGCCTCGGCGAACCACCACCAGCCCAATCCGGCCGCCACCAGCAGCTGGATATAGGTCATCGGGGCGATGGTTGCTGCTCCGGCGCGGGTCGTCCCGAGATACACCAGCCAATGAGCCGTGCTGGCGGTCACCGCTACCACCGCGCAGCGCACTACGATGCCCCAATCCGGCCAGCCGAATTGCAACGCCTCGACCCCGCTGGCGCGACCGATAAATGCGGCCACGACAAGAATGGGCGCGGCGCAGCAAGCGACGAACACCTGCATCGAAAGAGAGCTGCCCTGACCTGCCGCTGCGCGGTTTCCCATCACCAGAAAGCTGATGAACAGCGCGGCACAAAGCGGAAGCACCGCTATCCAGCCAACTTCGGCCAGGTTCGGGCGCAGGACGACCAGTACACCGGCAAAAGCGACCACCGATGCGATCAATGTCGCGGGTCGCACCTGCTCTTTCAGGATCGGTCCGCTGAGCAACGCGGTGAAAATCGGAGACATGAATACCAGCGATGTCGCTGCTGCAAGCGGCATCACGAAAATTGCCGAGAAAAAACAGATGGTCGCCATGGCGAGACAGAAGCCCCGGCCCAGTTGCAGCAACGGGTTTTTCGGGCGGAATCCCGCTTTACCCTCGCGCAGAGCCAACATGGTGGCGAGCCCTGTCGCTCCGATAGCGAAGCGCAGCGCAGCAACGGCTATCGGCGACCACTCACCCGCCATCGTCTTGACCACGGCATCGCCAAAGGCGAGCGAGGCAAACCCCGCCAGTGCAATCAGTACGCCTTGTCGTTCATCATGTTGCACGGGAAACGCCGGCCCCCTCGCTTGAAGTTGCCGGCGCGCCTAGTCGGTTTGTGCGGTGATGGATAGCCCGCGCTTGGGTCAGTGAAGCAGTTCGGCTGCCCCGACGCGCCCCGCCAATTCGCGATCTGCCACAGCACCGCATTTTTCTGCAACCGCGTACTTATCCTTTTCGCCGATTGTACGGGCAAGGATCAACTCGCCCAGCAGGCCGACACCGATCAACTGGCCGCCGGTCAGGACCAGAAGCATGCCGAACATGAGCAGCGGGCGATCACCGATCGGGCCCATTCCCAGCGCCCACAAGACACTGAGATAGCCGAGGATGGCGACCCCGAGGGTGGAGGCCACCAGGCCCGTCCCGCCAAAGAGATGCAACGGACGCGCGCCGTAACGCGTTGTCAGCCACACGGTCAGCAGGTCGAGCGCACCCTTCACTAGACGCTTGGCGCCGAATTTTGATTTGCCAAACCGGCGCGCCCGATGTTCGACCGGAATCTGTGCGATGCGGAAACCGCGCGCGTGAAGCAGCGCAGGCACGAAGCGGTGCAATTCGCCATAGAGGTTGAGTTCAGGCAAGGTTTCGCGGCGATACGCCTTGAACCCGCAATTGTGATCGTTGAGGTCGAGCCCGAATGCCTTGTTGACCGCACCGTTGAACAGTTTCGACGGCAGGGTCTTGTCGACTGGATCGTTGCGCACCTGTTTCCAGCCGGAGACGACATCCGCGCCCTCGCCGAGAGCTTTCAGGAAATTGCCGATTTCGACCGGATTATCCTGCAAATCGGCATCCATGCTGAATACCACATCGCCGCTCGCCACGCCGAAGCCGGCGGACAGCGCCGCGGATTTGCCGAAATTGCGGCGAAAGCGAAGCAGGGAAACCCGCTTGTCCTTCTGCGCCATGTCGCGAACGACCTGCGTCCCGCCATCATTGCTGCCATCGTCAACGAATATCAGTTCGAAGCTCTTGCCGAGCGCGGCGCAATTCTCGACGATTTCGCCATAAAGGATTTCGAGGCTTTCGTGCTCGTTGAAAAACGGTATCACGAAGCTGCAATCAGGGGTGAGGCCGGTATCCGGCTCGATCTTGCCTGCAAAGGACATGTTAAACGGGTTCCCTCCAGTTGTGAGGCCCGTGCTAGGCAAGGGATGGAAAGAAAACGTTAATGCTGTTTGGTAAGGACTGCACCGGAGACCGCAGCGCGTGATAATTTCCTTCGCCGCCACATTGTTTCTCGCCGTTCTTGGTATGGTACCGGGTTGGCTTTTGATGGGGCGCAAAACTGGCAAGCCCGGTCAGATGGCCGGTGCTCTTGCCGCGTCGCTCGTAGTGACAATGCTGGTCACGGCATTGCTCGGGATAGGCTGGCAATTTGCGACCGGAATGCAGGCAAGCGTACTGCTGTATATTCCTATAGCTTTGGCTGGCATTGCGGTGGCGTGGCGGGTCACGGCCAAGCGAGCACCATCCATGCAGAGCGCCCCAATGGAATGGCATGGCCTGGCGCTCGGCGCGATCTTTCTCGCATACGGGCTCGGGGTGCAGGCGCTTGCGGTGCGCGAGACGGCTGAAGGCGCCCTCTTGGTCCACGGCTGGTACAATGCCGACTGGTTCAAGCATCTTGGCCATGTGAACGCGCTGAGCAGCTTCGGGCTGCCCGCGCGTGACATGTTTCACCAGGCCGAACCGCTGTATTACTATTGGCTTTCCTATGTGCTTCCGGGCGCGGGAACCGCAATCGGCAACGATGCATGGGCCGCGTTGAACGCCACCAATTCGCTCTTCACCCTGCTGTTTGGCTGCGTGTTTTACGGAGTGATCCGGCTGAGCGGCGCGCGTCCCGCCTTGTCGCTTGGCATTGGACTGCTCGCGCTGTTTATCAGCGCGCCGATTTCCTTTGTGCAGGAAATGATATTCGGCATCGGACTGGAAGGCATCCTGGCGCTGGACCAGGCGCCGAAGGGCCCGGCGATGCTTACCATGTCGCAATACATTCCGCAGCATATGCTCGTGTTGACACTGCTGCTCGGGTGGATCCTGCTCGACCGTGACGATGCGCGGGCACCGCGAAGTTTGGTAATGGTCGCACTGGCTGCGCTTGCTTCTGCCATGACCATTTCAGTGCTGCTCGGGGCGATGGTTCTGGGTGTCTATGGTTTCCTGCAATTGATGCGACATCGCTTTGCCGCACTCCCGGAGACAGCCATCTTGGCTGTGCTCTCTATTGCGCTGGTCTTGGCCTTCCAAGTGATCCAGATCGGCAATCCGGCATCGGCTATCGAGAGCCCCTTGCTGACCAACGAAGTCGTGACGGCGCCTTGGTTTATCCGTGGAATCAACGCGGTCGTCATCATTCTGTCCAACGTGGGGGTACCCACGCTGGTGACGATATTCATGTTGCTGCGCTGGAAGCCGACTGAGCAACCGGAAGTGTTGGCCAAGCAGATCGTCGCGGTGCTGCTGCTCGTAACAATCCTGGCGACGTTCGTGACGGAAGCTGCGCTGACATCTCGCCTCGCGCTCGAAACGCGGATCCGGGCGACCAACCTCCCTGCAATAGCCAATGCAATCGCAGGCGCGTGGCTGGTGCTAACGCTGTGGCAGCGCGATCGCAGGACGCAGCTCATGACTGTCGCCGTAGTCGCACTGCTTGTCGCGCTGGCACTGCCAAGTGCCATCATTCGCACCTGGTGGCACGGGCGCATTGGCGACAACTTCACCACGACCGTACCGCGGGATGACCGGTTGCTGTTGGCTTACATGGCCCGTGAAACCGATCGGCAAGCGATCGTGTTCCAATATCCTGAGCCGCCAATCCTCGCGCCGGAGCGCGGGGATGACAGCTGGTCGGCGATACTGGGCGGGCGCGCGGTCACCGGATCATTGCGCGCGACCGATTACCCGCTTGCCGCCCCGCGTATCGCCATCGCTGAAGAGTTCTTTGCGGGCGGCAATGTGGCAATTCCTGAAGAGGCCAGCCTCGTCTATCTGTCTCGCGCCCTGCATTCCGCAAGCTACGACGCATTGCTCGAAAAAATGCGCCTTGCCAAAAACTGGCGCGAAGCCGCCTGCTACACTGATGCCTGCCTGTTCGAGCGCGTCCGCAAGGAATAGCCATACGCCGCCAAACCGCAAATCGCATCACCCGCCGTCGTCACGAGCCGGGTGAGGATCGCAAACAGAGCGATCACGCCGGCTTGTTCATAAGGCGCGCACAGAACCAGCAGCACGGATTCGCGTATGCCGATGCCCCCCGGCGCGACCGGGACAAGAAAACCGGCGATCCACGCCAGCATGAACATTGCTGCGATAGCCGCCGGTTGCTCTAGCCCGATCGCATGAGCCGCGAGCACATAGGCGATTGTACCAAAGCCGCCGAAGAACATGATCTGCCAGCCGATGGCTTGGAGAAAGACTGTCTTCGCCTGCCTGGCAAGCAGAGCCCCGGCAAGCACGAACAGCGCAACTCCGGCGAGCCCGCCTGACAAAACCAGCATCGCCGCCACACCAAGCGCGGCAGGAATATGAATCGCCGCTTCGGCCAGACTCGCTCGCGCCATTCCGCCATGGCCCCAGCCAAGCTGTGCGCCGAGGACCTGCCGTGAGGCATATTGGAAAACCGAGCCGGGAATGTATTTGGCGAGAACACCCGGACCGTAGGTCTCCAGAACCGTGCTCCAGGGAAGATCGGTTGTGCCGCTGGCGCATCCGGCCCAGGCTCGCGCCAGCAGAACCAGCAGCGCGCCATAAGCGACCGCCGACAACGCACTGACAAGCCAGGCTGCAATGGAAAGTCTTTCAATCACTCCACTCAGATCAAGCCTTGCTATTGCAACACCAAGATAGACCAGCGCAACGCCGAGCGCGGCATAGCCGCCCCAGCGCACGGCCTGAACGAACCAGGCCTGTTTGTAGAAAGGCCGGGTAGCGCTCTCAGCCATTGTGCCGGAGCAGACTCGTATGATCAGGATAGGGAACACAGAAAGAGCGACCATGGTGGTGGTCCTCGGTCAGACCGCAGCCTTCGATCCCGCCCCGATAGCGCGCGCGGCCGGAATCATCGAACAGGATCCTGCCGTGCGGTGCCAGCCGTGACGTTGCCTTTTCAAGGCAGCGAACACGTTGCCGGCCATCAACAACGATCAGATCGAACTGTCCGTCGAACTCGTCAATCGCGTTTACATAAGCATCGGCATTATCGCCATCGATAGCACGATGCAGCAAAGCGACATTGTGGTGGTCCTTCGTCTGGGCTTGGAATTTGCCGAGCCAATCCGAATCATGCTCGACCGAAATGACATCGCCCGTGCGCCGCGCCAGCCAGACTGTGCTGGCCCCAGCGCCCCATTCGAACACCCTCGCGCCCGGACGCGACTTGAGGAATGATTCGGCTTCGCGCGTCGCTTCGACATTCCACCATGGCAAATCGAGCTTCACCATCCGTTCGGTGTCGTAAATGGCGAGCAGCGAGGCCGCCCAGCGGCGCCATCCGTAAGGCGAACTTTCACGCGCTGTATCTCCAAAACGCGCCAGCGGGCCGAAGCCTGCCAGTCCATGCATGGTGTTCACATATCTGCCTTTGAGTGCGTGCATCGAAAACCTCCGTTACTTTGCCGCTAGCAACAAAGAATTAACCAAAAGATACCAAAGAGAGAGCGCTATCGAGGGTGATCGAGAGCGGGATCGGCGAACTTGAAAACCGCCGTTGATGCTTAGGAAAAAAATAAGCTTTCCGTTCTATTCACCATTCTTCGCAAGTCCTCCTTCGCCATGTGGCATAGATGGACAGCAACGAGATTGAGTCACTTGGGGGCGGTAATGAGCGCATTCGGACGGAAAAACGGACCCGGCGGTATGAAACCCGGCGCGCGTCCGCAGTTCGGAGTTGCACGTCCGATGCAGGGCGGCAGCGGCAAATCGCCGAACGACGCGCCACCTCCGGGCGGCGAACAATTCCCGCCGCTCCCTGGCGAAGACGACGCAGCTGCGCTCGACGGCGGCGGCAAACCCAACAAGAATGACGCGATGACGCGTCTCACCGATCGTGCCAATCAGGTGCATTCAGGCGAGGCGGACATCGGCGGCTTCGAAGCCAGCGTCCACAAGATCAAGGAACAGGTGCTCCCTCGCCTGCTCGAACGGGTCGACCCGGAAGCGGCGGCCACGCTGTCCAAGGAAGAGCTGTCGGAAGAATTCCGCCCGATCATCATGGAAGTGCTGGCCGAGCTGAAGGTGACACTGAACCGGCGCGAACAGTTCGCGCTGGAAAAAGTCCTGATCGACGAGCTGCTCGGCTTTGGTCCGCTGGAAGAGCTGCTCAACGATCCCGACATTTCAGACATCATGGTCAACGGCCCCGACCAGACCTACATCGAGAAAAGCGGCAAGCTGGTCATCGCACCAATCCGCTTCCGCGACGAACAACATTTGTTTCAGATTGCCCAGCGTATCGTGAATCAGGTCGGTCGCCGGGTCGACCAGACCACGCCGCTGGCCGACGCGCGTCTCAAGGACGGAAGCCGTGTGAACGTCATCGTTCCGCCGCTCTCGCTTCGCGGCACCGCGATATCGATTCGTAAATTCTCCGAGAAGCCGATTACGCTCGATATGCTCAAGGACTTTGGTTCGATGAGCGACAAGATGTGTACCGCCCTGAAGATCGCCGGTGCTTGCCGGATGAATGTTGTCATTTCTGGCGGTACGGGTTCGGGTAAAACGACGATGCTCAACGCCTTGTCGAAAATGATCGACCCGGGCGAGCGCGTGCTCACGATTGAGGATGCGGCCGAACTTCGCTTGCAACAGCCGCACTGGCTGCCGCTTGAAACGCGCCCGCCAAACCTTGAAGGCCAGGGTGCCATTACCATCGGCGACCTCGTGAAGAACGCCCTGCGTATGCGTCCTGACCGCATCATCCTCGGCGAGATTCGCGGCGCTGAATGTTTCGATCTTCTCGCCGCGATGAACACCGGCCACGATGGCTCGATGTGTACACTGCACGCCAACTCGGCGCGCGAGTGCCTCGGCCGTATGGAAAACATGATCCTGATGGGTGACATCAAGATCCCGAAAGAAGCGATTTCACGTCAGATCGCTGAATCAGTCGATCTCATCGTACAGGTCAAGCGTCTCCGCGACGGTTCACGCCGAACGACCGGAATCACGGAAGTGATCGGCATGGAAGGTGACGTGATCGTGACACAGGAACTGTTCAAGTTCGAGTATCTCGACGAAACCGAGGATGGCAAAATTCTCGGCGAATTCCGCTCGAGCGGCCTGCGCCCCTATACGCTGGAGAAAGCACGCCAGTTCGGCTTCGACCAAGCGTATCTGGAAGCCTGCCTCTAAGGTCTAACGCCTAACCGGCTGCAATTCCTTTTACGGCCAGGGCAATCAGCCCTGCGCCCAGAATCATGCAGACGAATGAAATCGCGAACCACGGCACCCAGCCAACGTTGTCGATCGACGCGCGCTTGAGCCTCCGTCTTTCCAGATAGCTTGTCACAATCGCAGCGACGATCAGGGCGAGGCCGTAAAGGCCGACCATTTCCGCTTCGCTGGCAAAGGTGATGAAGGTCTCAAGTGGCACATCGATGATCTGGGGCGCCGCACTTCGGTGCGCAAGTCCTGTCCGGTCTTAGGGGAACCGAAACACATCCCCAGGTGTTGCATCTTCAGAATTCGTCAAAAAGGAACAGAGATATGATCAAGAAAGTTCTCATCACCTTCGGCCTCGTTTCGATCACTCTGAGCGCCGCCGCATGCAACACCGTCCGCGGTGTGAGCGACGATCTTGAATCCGCCGCCAACGCGGTCGACGACGAAACCTGATCTGAATTGAACCCTGCAAGGGTCGCAAGCGCCCGCCGGAGCGATCCGGCGGGCGTTTTCTCATCTGCGCCGATAAATCAGCGCAAGATTGTTTGCCGGCATTTCATATCGCGCGGTTCGCACTAAATCTGTGCCGCTCGACAGTTCGTCCAGATCCTCTACGCGGCGCAAGCCCCACTCCGGATTGCGCTCGCGAAGCGACAGGTCGAATGCTACATTGGTCTCGGCCATTGCAACCCCGGTTTCGGCATAGGGCCCGTAGAGCAACAAGGGCGCACCAGCGGCCAGCGACTTGCTCGCTCCGGAAAACAACCCCTCCGTCGCCGCCCATGGGCTGATGTGGACCATATTGATGCAGACGATCGCATCGACCAATTCAATCGGCCATTCGCCGCTTGCCGCATCGAGCAGGACAGCCGGCCGCAGGTTTTCCGCACCGCTTTCGATCCGCCATGCCTCGATAGATGCAAGCGACTCCGCTTCCCTATCGCTCGGCTGCCAATCGAGATTGGCGAACTGCCGTGCAAAATGAATTGCGTGCTCGCCCGATCCGCTGGCAATCTCTAGGACGAGGCCATCTTCCGGCAATTCCTTCGCCATGACCTCAGCAATAGGCCCGCTGTTGCGGACAGTTGCCGGTGCGTGCCGCTTCAGCTTGGCCTCCCCAGCTTACGCGCCCGGCGTTCACGGACGATCAGCCACACGAGCAGCCCGAGAGGCCCTGCGAGGAAAGTCGCCAGCAAGACCGGTGCCTGGACAATTCGATTAAACTGCTTCGCATCGGCATCCCTGGCGATCCAAAGCCCGACGAACAGGTCAAACGCGAGGTAGTGCGTCCACCCCACTGTGACACCTCCGTCGCTCAGGAAAATTCCTCTGACGCCTTCGATGGTAGAGAAATTCGCTGCCGCGTCAGCCGGTCCAACCGGATCCAGCCACCCTGCAACTATCGAGAAGAGGAACACTGCGTAGACGAGACAAAGAAGGCCAACCCCGCAGTAGAGAATGAATGCAAGCAATGTCGGCCAGCGCGGCAGGAAAGTCAGACCAATCCAGCATACTATGGCGATGACGTTGACAGCTCCGAAGATTGCATCCCACATCAACTGTCCCCCGATCGCGCTTCCAGTCTCGGAAATTCGCCCGCCGCCAGCTTCATTGCGTCATGCTCATGGCGGAATTTGCCCGCTGCCTTGCGATGAGCCAGCGCCAATGCAGCGCGCGCTACGTCGATTGCAGCGATCGAACGCATCGAGCGGAAGCTGCCATGCATCAACAGATCCGTCAGCGGACTGACAATCATGGCTGCTTTCTCCAGCGCTCGCGGATCATCTTCGCGCGCGCCTCGGAGCAAACCCGGGCGCAATAGATCAAGCCGCTTGAAGCCGAGCTTCATCAACGCCTGCTCGGCCTCTCCCTTCACTTGCGGGTAGAACATCTTCGCTTGCGGATTCGCATTGACCGAGCTCACCACAACGCATCGCTCCACGCCGTGATCGAACGCAGCTTGCGCTGTATCGACCACCAGATCGTAATCCACGGCTCGAAAAGCAGCCTTGTCGCCGCCCATCTTGACAATCGTAGTCCCAAGCGCGCTAATCAGGACCTGTGGCCGGAATTTTCCGATCACATCGCCCCAGCCTGCAGGATCGGCAACCATCACATCGACCGTTGCGCCCTTCGGCAGCTTCACTTCGCGCCGCGCGAGCGCAAGCAGCCGGAAATCTGCCCGCCCGACCGACTCCCCTATGATCGCTCGACCAATTAGGCCTGTCGCACCGACCAGCGCGATGCCTACCTGCTCAGACATTGCTCAATCCCTCGGGCCGTCGGCCATAGATGCGCGCGTATTGATCGATCGCGAAACGATCGGTCATGCCGGCGATGAAATCGGCGATATGGCGGCTGCGCGCCGGTTCACCTTCCGGCAGCGCCTCATGCCAGTCTTGATTCAGCAAACCTTCTTCCTGTTCATAAGCCGCATAGAGCCGCGCCACTACGTCGCGGGCGTTCTCCGCCGTCGCGAGCTGTTCAGGATGGTAATAGAGATTGTCATACATGAACCGTTTCAGGCTGCGTTCCTGCGCCGCCATGCCGGACGAGAAGCCAGAAAGATTCTTCCCTGCCCCTCGGATTTCCTCCAGCGCGACTATGCCTTCGATCTGCGACTGGGTGTGTTCTATGACGTCATTGACCATTATGCCGATCTGCCCGCGGATGAGTTCGCGCAGCTTGCGATCATGCGGCGCATCGGGGAAGCGGCGTTCGACCATGCGCCATTGATCCGCGACGAAATCGAGCGCGAGCAATTGTTCGAGCTCGAGGAAGCCCGCGCGTAAGCCGTCATCGATGTCGTGGTTGTCGTAGGCAATGTCGTCCGCCACCGCCGCTACCTGCGCCTCAAGGCTCGGCCAGCGGTCGAGTTCCAGGTCGAATTCGGCGTCCAGTTCTTCCAGCGCCCAATTATCGGCTGGCTTGGGGCCATTGTGCTTCGCCAGACCTTCCAGCAAATCCCAGGTGAGGTTCAGGCCCGGGTGACCGCAATAGGGGCTTTCCAGCCGCATGAGCGTGCGTAGAGTCTGTGCATTATGGTCGAAACCGCCATGCCGCAACGTCGCATGCGATAGCGCCTTCTCTCCGGCATGACCGAACGGCGGATGACCGATGTCGTGCGCGAGGCAAAGCGCTTCGGTCAGGTCTTCATCGAGGCCGAGTGCCCGCGCGATTACCCGGCCGATTTGCGCGACCTCTAGACTATGGGTCAGCCGGGTTCGGTAATGGTCACCATCAGGCGCGATGAAAACTTGGGTCTTCGAGCGAAGTCGGCGGAAAGCGATTGAGTGAATGATCCGATCACGGTCGCGCTGGAACTCGCTGCGCGGGCCGCGCGTCCCATCGCGATTTTCGGGGAACTCGCGGCCACGGCTTCTGGCTGGATCGGCGGCAAAGCTGGCTCGTTTCATCGCGTAGCGGCCTAGGGGAGCGTGCCGTTACCGACAACGGGAACAATCGGGCAACACGCCGTCAGTCTTAAAAGTCTTGCCCGAATATCCAGTCGGCAGCAGCACCGCAGTGGATGCGCGCAGAATCGTAGATCGGCAGCACATTGGCGTTGACGTCGACCACCATCTCAAGCTCGGTACAGGCCAGCACGATGGCTTTCGCCCCCGCCTGCTCTTTCTGTGTGATGATGGTTTTCAGCGCGCGCTCGGCATCGCGGGTCGCCTTGCCGACCATCAGCTGGTCGTAGATGAAGCGGTCGAGAATCTCGACATTGACCATGTCGGGCGGCAGCAAATCGACCCCGTGGCTCACCAACCTCTGCCGGTAGAAGCTTTCGGTCATCACGTTGCGGGTGCCGATCAATGCCGCGTTCGTCATGCCATCGCTAGCCATTTTCCGGCCCACGCAGTCAGCGATGTGCAGCACCGGTATGTCAATCGCATCAACGATCTTGTCATACACGCGGTGCATGGAATTGGCCGCGATGATCAGACCTTCAGCACCTGCTGCTTCGAGACGCTGCGCAGAATCCACAAGGATCTGCGATGCCCGATCCCAGTCTTCATCGGAATGCAGGCCATAGAGTTCGCGGAAATCGAGACTCTCGATCAGCAAAGGGGCGCTGCTCATCGCATCGGTGCGCTTCTGAACCGCTCGGTTGATCGTTTCATAGTAAGTGCGGGTCGAGACCCAGCTCATACCTCCGATCATCCCCAGTTTGCGCACGCGTCATCTCCTTCTTGCCGGGCCATAGGTCCGGTCATTTGTCCAACCATGAACTGGTTTTGCCTGGCGTTAACAGGCTTCAACGTGTGAAGTCGGATTAGTTTCCATCGACCGGAGCAAATCCCCGTTCAGCAAGCCAGCTGCGCAAAGCGACAAGCGTCTCTTCAGGCGCTTCTTCCATCGGCAGATGGCCGATACCGGGCAATGCCACCAGCTCGCTGTCTGGCAAGTGCTCGTCCAGCCACTCACCGGCAGCCAGCGGTATAAGTGCGTCCTCCTCTCCCCATATCACCAAGGCCGGGATCGCTAGACTGTTGGCCTGTTCTGGCGTCAACGGGGTGTGATCCCGGCCAAAGCGGAAGATCGTGGCTTCGCGATTGCCCGGATAGCGCAGCAGTTCCCAGTATCGATCCACCGCTGCGGATGTCACGACATCCTTGTTGCTCACGCTTTGCGACAGGCTCTGTTCGACCAGGCTGCGCGGGGTGATATGCTTCATGATCCGGTTGACCACCGGTGTGCGGGCCAGCGTAAAGCCGATGTTGCCTCCCTCGTCATCATCGGCGCTCTGCATCCGCGGAGGGCCGGATGCATCGACCAGGATCATCGCCCGCACCCTGTCGGGATGGGCCATGGCGTAGTGCAGCGTATGCCCACCGCCCATCGAATTGCCGCCGAGGATGAAACTCTCGAGGCCCAGCGCGTCGGCGACGTCGTCAATCGTTTCGACATAGGTCTCGATGGTGTAGATACCGTCGGCGGTCGCGCCGGTCAGACCGTGCCCGGGCTGGTCGAAACGGATCACCCGGTAATCCGCCTTCAACCCCTCGACCCACGGCTGCCAGGTATGGAGATCCGCGTTCGAGCCATGCAGCAGGATGATCGCCGGCGCATCGCGTGGCCCCTCGTCGCGCAGATGCACTTCCAGGCCGCTGTCCAGCGTGACAAATTGCGACGGCTCACCGCCGTATTTCGCCCGCATCTGAGCCGGATCGGTATCGGGCGTACGGAAGATGAGGAACGCGACGACAAGGAGTGCAAGCAGCACGCCAAGGATGCGCAAGGTCCATTTCAGCATGATCAAGTCACTCCGTTCGTCGACTGCACAGGGCATGTGGAACAAGTGGAACACTGTCCAAAGGCAGATATTGTTCCGTCCGAACTATCGCCATCAAGTGACTGACATAATGCAGGAAAATCGAGAGAATTTCGCATAATTCAAGAACTCTAGCACTACGCGGTCAATGTAGGAAAGCTCCCGTCATCGTCACGCTGCCGGCTTCATCTCGGCAATCCACCGCTCCACCACATCAACTCCGTCCTGATCGACGGTTGCCTTGCCCAGCTCCGGCATCGCGACACCCGGTTCGGGGCTGGCCATGCGGTGCAGCAGGATCGACTGATCGGGCTTGCCCGGCACGATGTCGAACAGCAGATTGCCCGAACCCCTACCCGCCGCCACCGGACGCTTCATAATGCCGATTGCTTGCGCATCGCGCTGCTCCAGCCGCAGATCAAGGCCCGAGTTCGACGCGGTCGCGCCGGGCCGGTGACAATGCGCACAATTCACGTCGAGATAGGCACGCGCCATCTGAGACGCGGGCATGGTATCGCGCGATTCCCACAGCGGCATGGTGTCCATCCCGTCGTCCATCGTGTCGAGCTTGCCAGCGCCGACCATGTGCCCAAGCCAGTCCGCCGACAGATTCCGGCCCTTCGGTCCAATCGGCACCACTGCCCCGTTCAGCCCGTGACATTCCTTGCACTGGTTCTTGTTGGGTATCCGGTAGCTGATCGCCTCTCCGCGCGGAGTGGCGAGATCGATCCGCGCCCCGGCAACCGCCAACGCGGCGTCTGTCTGGTCATCATTCCAGCGGTATGGCAGCGCCAGCCAGCCATCGGAACGGTGCAGCAAAACACGGGTTTCAACCAGCCGCCGGTCTGCGCCTTCACCAAAAGCAAAGGTCTTGATCAGCGCCGCGCCAACCGGCAGGTCGAGCAAATCCTCCCCCATCGAGCGTGCCTGTGTCCCGGCCGGCAGATAGAGAAAGCGCAGCTTGTCCGCCCCGTCGGAATAGAGCGGCACATTCAAGCGATAGGGTGTGACATTGGCGGCCGGCACCTGCGCGGCAGGATCGGAAAAGAAGCCGAAGTCCGATAGCTTGCGCGGCAGCCTGGTTTCGCTGACCGCGACATCATCGACCATCACCGGCGCCCGCAAAGGCGCTGCCAGTGCGGCCGCGCCAAGGCTTGCCGCAGCGGCGACGAGGACCAGGGCGTTGCGCCAATTCACGGTTTCAGTCGCGCTGCCAATGCGGCAGGGGCACCGACTGAATCGTAATCGAACACGAACGATGGCTCCGCAACATTCAGCGGGGCTGGCTTAGCGGTTGCCAGGTCCTGGCCCGGTGTCGTCAGGTTGAGCGTCCAGCCCTGCACCCCGTCAACCACAGTCAGTCCGTTGCCGTCTTCGACCACCCCGTCCCACATGACCGGTGGCAAGGCACCGCCAAAAGCTGCGACCAACATCTCGCCACCATCGAGCTGCGGATCGTCTCCACCGCGCCCGAAGTGGTTTTCCCCGACCACGACATTGCGCGCATAGGGGTTGTAGGTCGCATCATCGAAGGGCTGCGTATAGGCGATGACCATCACATGCGCTGTCGGATTGTTCTCCAGCAGGTTGTGCTCGATCAGCACGCTGTCATTGGCCATCACAAGAATGCCCGTCCCGCGCCGCACGCCCGCTACGATATTGCCGGGAGGGGCGAAATTTGGCGTGTCGTTGTCGACCACCAGGTTCTGCCGCAGGATGACATTCCCGCCGCCCATAACCGGCAGGTTCGGCAGGTCGAACACCAGCAGCCCGCCAGTGTTGCGGGTGGCGATATTGTTCTCGACCAGCGCGTTGCGGCTGTTTTCGATTTCGATCCCCGCCACATTCGCTTCAACAATCGAATTGCGGACGGTGATATCCCTGCTTTGGCCGACATAGATCCCTGCGTCCGAAGCGCCGGATACCTTAGAGCCTGTCACCAGTACTCCGGTACTCTCGACCGGATAAATGCCATAGGCGCCGTTGTCCGGGTCCGGCCCGTTGGTCCAGGTCACGCGGATCCGGCTATAGACGATCATGTCCGCGCCTTTCGATTTCACTCCGTCACCCTTGGGGTTTTCCAGTGCAAAATCGCGCAGGGTGACATTGTCGCTTGTCACCAGCAGACCCTCGCCCGCGCCTTGCTGCGTGGTGAAGTCCAGCACGGTTTCATCCATGCCTGCACCGCGCAAAGTCACGCCATCAACATCTAGGCTGAGCCCGTCGGTCAACGCAAAGCGTCCAGCCCCAAGAACGATTTCGTCGCCCTCGCCCGCTAGGATCAGCGCTTCTTGCAGCCGTTCTTGCGCGCCTTCGCCCGCTTCCACCGTGATCGTTTCGGCCAATGCAGGTGTCGCAGCGAGCAAGGCCATCGCGCTTGCAACACAGGTCAGGTTCAGTCTCGTCATCCTATTCTCTCCCAATTCGCGCTACTGTGCGACAAAATGAAGTTGAAACCAAGCCGCTCCCTCGCTCGTTGGCGAGAATGCCGGATAAGGAATTGCCATGAAACAGATTATGATCGTTGCCGCCGCTGCCTGCACCGCGCTAGCCATGCCCGCCGCAGCTGCGCCCGCCTCCATTGCGGGCAAATGGAAGACCGACGACGGCAAATCGATCATCAGTTTCTATGAATGCGGCAAGGCCATGTGCGGCAAGATCGACCGCTTTCTTGTGGCTGAACCGGCAGGGGGCGCACGCGACACAGAGAATCCGAAGGCTTCATTGCGGGACCGCAAATTGCTCGGCCTGCGGATTTTCTGGAACCTGACGCCCGATGGCAGCAGCTACGAAGGCAAGGGTTACAGCCCGCAAGACGGACGCTATTTCAATGCCGACATCAAGCGGGTCGGCAACCAGTTGAAGGTCAAAGGCTGCGTGCTGATTATCTGCCGCACGGTGACCTGGTCGAAAGCCTAACCCAGACCCACGGCGCATAGCGCTGCCGAACTCGACGTGACTGTCAGCACCTCGGCATCGCCGACCCGGCGCACGCGCTCGACATAGCCGCTGAGGGTGGCCGGCTTTCTCGGCTCGCCTTCACGCGGCTTGAGGTTTTCCAGCTTGCGCAGCTGGGAAATCGTCAAGCGGTCGACCATTCGCCCGGCCATGCAGGATGAATTGCGTTCGGACAGGCCCGCTTCCTGCAGCGCCGATTTGACCCGGCTCTCAGCGATCTTCTCGACGCACCCGGTAACGAAAAGCGCTGCGCACAGCGACAGGGCGAGAGCGCGCATCAATCGAGCGCCTTGACGATACCTTCGACCATCTTTTTCGCATCGCTCAGCAGCATCACGGTCTGGTCCATGTAGAACACGTCATTATCGACCCCGGCATAGCCGACGCCGCCCATGCTGCGCTTGATGAAGAAGACCTGCTTCGCCTTGTCCACATCGAACACCGGCATGCCGTAGATCGGGCTGGACTTGTCGGTCTTCGCGGCCGGGTTCACCACATCGTTCGCGCCGATGATGAAGGCGACATCGGCCTGCGCAAATTCGCTGTTGATGTCCTCCAGCTCAAAGACTTTATCATAGTCGACCGAAGCTTCAGCCAGCAGCACGTTCATGTGCCCCGGCATGCGGCCTGCGACCGGGTGGATGGCGAATTTCACTTCGACACCCTGCTCTTCCAGCAGGTCGCACATTTCGCGCAAGGCGTGCTGTGCCTGCGCCACCGCCATGCCGTAACCGGGGATGATGATGACCTTTTCCGCCTGCTCGAGCATGAAGGCCGCGTCTTCTGCGCTGCCCGTCTTGTAAGGGCGCTGTTCGCCCCCGCCGCCACCGGCTGCACTCGCATCGGCACCGAAGCCGCCTGCGATCACACTGATGAAACTGCGGTTCATCGCGCGGCACATGATGTAGCTAAGGATCGCGCCCGAGGAACCGACCAGCGCGCCGGTTATGATCATCGCGGAATTGCCCAGCGTGAAACCCATCGCCGCCGCTGCCCAGCCCGAATAGCTGTTGAGCATCGAAACGACGACCGGCATGTCCGCCCCGCCGATCGGGATGATCAGGAGGAAGCCGATAATAAAGGCCGCAACCGTCATCGCGACGATCAGCGGCAGAGTTTCAGATGGCGCAGCCATGGCGAACAGCGCGGTAAGCACGATGATCGCCGCGAGCGTACCGAGGTTGATGATATGGCGGCCCGGCAGCAGGATCGGTGAACCGCTCATTTTTCCTGACAGCTTGGCGAAAGCGATGACTGAACCGGAGAAGGTGATCGCACCGATAGCGATGCCCAGACCCATCTCGACCTTGCTCACTGCACCGATACCGCCATCCGCTGTCAGCAGCCCGAAAGCGCCCGGATTGAGATAGGCAGCCCAGCCCACCAGCACCGCGGCAAGCCCGACCAGTGAGTGAAACGCTGCGACCAATTCGGGCATCTGCGTCATCGCGATACGGCGGGCGACCACTAGGCCGAAAGCACCGCCGACGAAAATCGCTATGCCGATCTCGACAATATTCGCGATGTCATGCGTGACCAGCGTCGTTACCACGGCAATCAACATACCGATCATGCCGAAGCGGTTGCCGGTCCGGCTCGTAGATGGCGACGAAAGACCGCGCAAAGCGAGGATGAAGAACACGCCCGCCACGAGATAGGCCAGCGGCACCCAGGGGTTCACGCTGCCACCATCGGTAGCGGTGGAGAGGAAGTCGAGCATCACTTCTTCTCCTTCTTCTTGTACATCGCCAGCATTCGCTCGGTGACAGCGAAACCGCCGAAGATATTGACGCTCGCCAGCACCACACCTGCAAGGCCGAGCCACTTGGCAATATCGCTGCCTGCCTCAGCCGAAGCGATCAGCG
The DNA here is from genome assembly GCF_005434975.1 of Parerythrobacter lutipelagi. GTDB lineage: Bacteria > Pseudomonadota > Alphaproteobacteria > Sphingomonadales > Sphingomonadaceae > Parerythrobacter_A > Parerythrobacter_A lutipelagi. Next base: position 266,695 of record NZ_SKCJ01000001.1, read on the forward strand.
CACCGACGATAATCACGCTCGAAATCGCATTGGTCACCGCCATCAGCGGCGTGTGCAGCGCAGGTGTGACCGACCAGACGACGTAATAGCCGACGAAGCACGCCAGCACGAAGATCGAAAGAATGCCTATGAAGTCCATTTATTTCCTCTCCGCCGTCCAGGGCAGAACAAAGTTGCGGCCTTCCGACCAGGTCTGGCCGACCATTTTGCCATCAACCAGGCAGCCCGACGTGTGATACAGTCCGCTGCCGTCGGATGTGCGGAACGCGACGCAGGTGCGGTTCTGCGCAGTCCCTACCCTGCCGGCCAATATCTCGCTGTTGTAGAAGCTGCCCGTCACCACGCCATCACTTGCGACGGTCAGGGTCATTGGCTGGGTATAGGCTTCATCATCGAGCGAAAGGCGCAGGTCGACCACCCAATCGCCGGACAGCGCCGCGGCCCCTTCCTCGGCGGGGCTGGCAGCGACCAGGGCGACTCCCATCAGCGAAATCACAATCTTTCTCATCTCACGAACTCCTCAAGCGATACCGTATCACTGGACGGAGCTACGAGGCTCGACGGGCGCTGGATGCGGTCCATCGGCGCTAGATTTCGGCTCTCGGTTGGGCTTCAGGGCTTCGGTTCCTCACCCAGCCAGCCTCTCGTTCACCACCTTGCCGCCCTGCGTCAGGCGGATGGCGTCACCGATTTCTTCGTCGAGCACTGGCTTGCCCGCCTCTGCGTCCCAGAACGCAGAGAGGAAATTATACAGGTTGCGCGCGAACAGCGCGGACGTGTCAGCGGCCAGATGTGCCGGGGTGTTGGCGTAGCCCATGATCGTCACGCCATGCTTTTCGACTAGTTCATCAGGCTTGGAACCTTCGACATTGCCGCCTTGCGCCACTGCCAGATCGAAGATCACACTGCCTTGCTTCATGCTCGCAATCTGCGCGTCGCTGATCAGCTGTGGTGCAGCCCTTCCGGGGATCAGCGCGGTGGTGATGACGATGTCCTGCTTGGCGATATGGCTCGACACCAATTCAGCCTGCGCCTTCTGGTATTCTTCGCTCATTTCGGTGGCATAGCCGCCCGAACCTTCGCCTTCGATACCCTCTACGGTTTCAACGAACACCGGTTTTGCACCGAGCGACAGGATCTGTTCCTTCGTCGCCGAGCGCACATCGGTCGCGGAAACCTGCGCGCCCAGCCGCTTGGCCGTCGCGATGGCCTGGAGACCCGCAACACCGACACCCATGACGAACACGCGTGCCGCCTGGACCGTGCCGGCGGCGGTCATCATCATCGGGAAAGCCCGGCCGAACTGGTTGGCGGATGCCAGGACCGCCTTGTAGCCTGCCAGATTGGACTGGCTGGAGAGCACATCCATGCTCTGCGCGCGCGTGATGCGCGGCATGAATTCCATGCTCAAGGCTTCGAGCCCCGCCTGAGCGTAAGCGTCCACCCGATCCCTCTGGCCGAACGGATCAAAGGTTGCCGCGATCCATGCACCCGGTTTCGCGCACTTCAGGTCACCGACATCGGGGGCCTGAACGGCGAGCACGATATCCGCACCCTCCACCACTTTGCTGGCAGCCAGCACATCTGCACCCGCTTCACGATAGGCATCGTCGGAAAAAGCCGCAGCGATACCTGCGCCTTCCTCGACCGCGACAGTTGCACCAAGCGCGATGAATTTCTTCACCGTTTCAGGTGTGACGGCGACGCGCGTTTCGCCCGGGGCGCGTTCCTTTAGGGCTGCTATCCGCAAGTGCTGATCGAGATCAGTCGGCGATCAGAATGACAACGATTGCCGTGATCAGAGCGATCAGCGGCACGGACCATTTGAGCGAACCGATAAAGCTGTCGTAGGTCTTTTCCGCTGCTTTGATGTCATTGCCGGCCATCGGGCGATAATCCTTCTTAAGTTGATATTCGTTGCCGCGGTCTATCGCGCGGGAGCCTTGGCATCAAGAGCGGCTTCAAGTGCTCCGCCATATCATCCCAAAAGGTCTCACAGCCTTAATCGCGTCTTTACCCGTTGCCCCTAAACGGGACGCTTGTTTCACCTTGGGACGACTAAAACGGTTGTCGGTAAGTTGGCGGAAGGGGAATTATGGCGGACGAAGTATCTCGCCTCTTGATGCTGATCGACGATGAACCGGCACAGAGCCGGTTGATCACCGCGCTCGCCGCTCGCGAAGGTTGGCGCACGCTGGTCGTGTCCGATTCCGAAACCGCTATAGCAACGCTTGGCACGCGGCAGGGCATGCAACTGTCCGCGATAATCCTCGACCAGTGGGTACCTGGCGAGAATGCCTGCGAGCTGATCGCGGAACTGAAAGAACGCCGCCCTGCTCTGCCGATCCTCGTGCTCACCGCCAGTGCCTCTCCGCTGCTCGCGGTGCAGGCGATGCGGGCAGGTGCGAATGATTACCTGATCAAGCCAGTCGCGCCGGACCGGTTGATGCTGGCTCTGCGCAGCGCAACCAAGAACGAAGCGCCGAAGGACGAACTCCAGCCGCTGACCGAAAAACTTGCACCGGTGCTCGATTTCGATTCGATGATTGGAACGTCGCCCAATTTCCGCACAGCTCTCGCCAAGGCCGCCAAGGCTGCGCGCAACCATGGCAATGTCCTGATCGAAGGCGAAAGCGGTACAGGCAAGGAAATGCTGCTGCGCGCGATGCATGCCGCCAGTCCGCGCGCCAAGGCACCCTACCGGCTGATCAATGTGCGCGGTGTTCCCGCCAATTCGATCGAATCTGTCCTTTTCGGACATGAACAAAACGCCTTTCCCGGCGCGTTCGACAGGCAGATCGGCGCTCTGCAACATTGCGACTCCGGCACGCTGGTTCTCGATGAAGTCGACCGTCTGAGCGAGGAACTTCAAGCACGCCTGGCAGAAACGCTCGCCAGCGGTATTGTCCGGCCGCTTGGTGCAAACCACGGTTTCAAGATCGACGTGCGAGTTCTGTGCGCCAGCAACTTGCCGCTCGCCGATCTCAACGATCAGGGCTATTTCCATCCCGACCTGCTCGAAGTCATCTCGCAGACCAAGATCACCATGCCGCCGCTTCGCGAGCGGACCGGTGATATTCCGGCGCTCGCCCGCCATTTCCTCGGCCTCATCGGCGACCAGCCTGGCCTGCGGCCGCTGTCAATCAGCGACAGCGCGCTTTCGCTGCTGTCCGCCTTCGACTGGCCGGGCAATGTCCGCCAGCTGCAGGCCGTGTTGTTCCGCGCAGCGGTCTATTGCGAGAGCGAAACCCTGGGCGCGGACAGCTTCCCGCAATTGTCCGAACTGCTCGGAGAAATTGAGGAAGAAGCACGCAATCCGATGCAGGAAGGTGTCGGCGTGATGCTCTATTCGGCGGATGGCAATTTGCGCCCGCTCGAAGAAATCGAAGCCGATGTCATCCGCCTTGCCATCGGCCATTACCGCGGCCGCATGACCGAAGTCGCTCGCCGGCTCGGTATCGGACGCTCGACGCTTTACCGCAAACTCGCCGATCTTGGCATAGACAACGCGGCCTAGGACATATCAAACATGGTTGACGGACCCATCTCACCCTCAGTCGCCAACAATGGAGACAGCGGCGAAGCGATTGACCGGAAGTCGCTTCAGGACGCGCTCGACCGCTTGTCGCACAAGGTTGATGCCGGCAATTTCGAACGCATGCGCTGGGGCCGTGACGAGATGCCCAAGCTTCTGCGCTTGGTCGAGCTGGTCAAGGGCGCGGTCGAGGACCGCAGTGACATCGAGATCAACGAAGAAGGCGGCGAAGGCAATTCAAAGCGCTTCGTGATCAAGGTTCACGGCCAGCGCATCGCCGGCCTCGGCATGGCGCTCGACAAGGGCCGCGCAGTCGCTGCGATCGGATCGATCGAACGCAGCAGCTTCGCTGTCGAACAGGGTGATCCGATCCACACGCTGTACGAGAATGTGGACGCGGAATGGATGGCTCAGACCCTCGGCACGCTGATGGAGCGTATCGTACAGCGCTAATCGGTTTGCACTGACGTGGGCGCTTGCTTATGCCGGAGCGATGGTAGGGCTTCAGAACAAGCGGTGTGTCGTGACCGGAGGCGCAAGCGGGATTGGACGCGGCATTTGCGAAGCTTTTGCTCGCTGCGGCGCATCGGTCCTGCTGACAGATATCGACGAAGCCGCCGGGCGTGCGGCAGCGACGGACATCGACTGCGATTTCGCGGTTCTCGACGTGCGCGATGAAGCGCAGTGGTTCGATCTTGAACAATCGGACCCGGCAATCGACGTGCTGGTCAACAACGCAGGCATTACCGGATTCGAAGGCTCTCCCGGCCCGCATGATCCGGAGCATGCCTCGCTGGCCGACTGGCATGCGGTGCATGCGGTCAACACGGACGGCACTTTCCTTGGCTGCCGCTATGCGATCCGCGCGATGAAGGCCACAGGCGCAGGATCGATCATCAACATGTCCTCCCGTTCGGGCCTTGTCGGCATTCCCGGCGCGGCGGCCTATGCGGCGAGCAAGGCGGCCATTCGCAACCATTCCAAGTCGGTTGCGCTCTATTGCGCGCAGCAGGGCTGGAACATCCGCTGCAATTCCGTCCACCCCGCCGCGATCCTGACTCCGATCTGGGAGCCGATGCTGGGCGACGGGCCGGACCGCGAAGCGAAGATGGCCGCCTTGGTCGCCGACACCCCGCTCAAACGCTTCGGCACGATCGAAGAAGTCGCTGCGCTGTGCGTGTTCCTCGCCAGCGACGAGAGCGCGTATATGACCGGGGCCGAACTTACGCTCGACGGCGGGCTGCTGGCAGGCTCCGCCGCTTCGCCGGGCTAGTCATCGGGTTAGTCATCGCCCTAATCCCCGGGCAATTCGCTGAAATCGGTCAACGCCGCGTCGCGCAGGCCGCGCCACACGTTTCGCGCCTGCACCGTCTCGGCAACGTCGTGGACACGCAGCAATTGGACGCCCGCATTCATCCCCGCGATGGCGAGCGCGATGCTGCCGCCGAGGCGCTGTTCGACCGGTGCCTCGTGGCTCAACGCGCCGATCATCCGTTTGCGGCTCGCACCCAGCAGCAGCGGGCAGCCGAGCGCGTGGTACATCGGCAGAGCGTTCAGAACGCTGAGGTTCTCCGCCAGAGACTTGCCGAAGCCGATGCCCGGATCGAGCACGATGCGCGACTGGGTGATCCCCGCTTCGATCGCCGCATCGCGCCGTTCTTTCAGGGTGTCGAACACGTCGAAGGCGACATTGGTGTAGCCGCCATCGGCATGCGGATCGTCGCCATCGCCGGGCGCGTGCATCAGCACCACCGGGCAATCGCGCGAGGCCATCAGTTCGAGGCTGCGCGGATCGTGGCGCAAGGCGGAAACATCGTTCACCACATGCGCCCCGGCATCGAGCGCGGCCTCCATCACGCCAGCCCGCCGCGTGTCTACGCTGACCGCCGCGCCCATCGCAGAGCAGTATTCGACCGCCGGGATCACCCGTTCAAGTTCGTCGCCTTCCCAGGTCGCTGCAGCGCCGGGCCGGGTGCTCTCTCCGCCGATATCGATCAGCGCCGCGCCCGCTTCCAACATGGCCGAGGCATGCGCCTTGCCCGCCTCCGGATCATCGAGGAACTGGCCGCCGTCGCTGAAACTGTCGGGCGTGACATTGAGGATACCCATCACCTGCGGCTGGTCGAGCTGCACCATCCGCTCGCCAAGCTGCAAGGCCGGATGGGCAAAGCGCAGCGCGGTCCACTGCCGCTCGGCCTCCGCTCTGACGCTGTCGGGCAAATCGCCCAGCACATCGTCGATCGTCTCGGGGGAGGCGAGCCAGCGATCGGTGACCAGCGAGCCATCCCTTTCTCCAGTATCGCGCACAATCACCGCGAAACGGTGCGCATAGACCATGCCGCCCGCCAATCGCACGGCATCGCCATGCTCGGATTGGGGGCCGGGTGTGGCACCGACGGGGCGGATGTATACCTGTTCGCTCATGCCGCGTTCCTAGCGGGGTGTTGACACGCTTGACACTCCCCCCGCCCCCGGTTTTGCGCGCATTTCCGCTGGTTCGTTGCATGCCGCCCGCCCACCTCGTTCAGCTTTCGGCTGAGAAAGCTGAGCAATTGGAACACATGGAACACAGTCCAAGGGTTGGAATCGGGTTGGTGCGGGAGGGGCGTTGGTTGGTCATGCGGGCATGGTAGCGGCGGCGCCGGGTGTAGGAAAGTGAGCGCAGATGTCCACAATCATCTTGGGCTATTCGTCTGGGAGTAGCAAAACCAAGGCTTCTAACTTCTTTATGAATGCTTGCAGTTCGGTCGCCGAATTAGTTCCGCCAGCCAGAACTAATCCGGAGGAGCTGAGATTGAAATCCAAATTGGTCTCGCCGGCAAGCTGCCCGCCCGCTGGCGGATTTTGTACAACACTAGGAGGATCAGTTATGCCAACATTCGGACCAGTGCCGTCCGGTACCGCCTCGCTAGCAGGTTCATCACCACCGTTATCCGATTCCTCAAAAACGCCGTTTTCTTCCAGAAAGCGAATAGTTGAAAGGAAGTTCTTGAGGGCTTTGTCAGCCCCATCATTTGTGAAACCATTTTGAATCAGGAAAGATCGAACCGCGTTCTCTCCCGGTATCTCGCCCTCGAATCGGTCGAAAATTGCTTGAAACAGCGTTGGTGCGTGACCTGCCTTCCGCAACGCCTCCTTCTTGGTCTCCTCGGGGATTCCGTGCAGTATGTTTTCAGCAATCTGAGTGACACGGCACTCGCCTTTTGAAGTGTTCTCTAGAAGGTCATATTGGACGAGAGCGCCCAGCACTTGCAGCGAACGTCCTGTAAGCCCGGAATAGCCCACGTCCTTTGCGGCGTCTTCACGCATGATAACCGCCTTGCGGTTCTTGTCATATATAGATTGCACCACCTTAACTGCATCCTGCAGGTTAGTGGCGGGAAAATTAGGGCTTCGCAATCTAGCCATTTTAAGTCTCCTAGTCTCGCACGCCTGAACCCTTAAACGGTCAGAGTCAAGAGAAACCCACAGGCAGTTTGGTTAGTAGGTTGACGAAAGTTTGCAGGTGTGCTGTTAGGTTGCTGCGACCTCAAATGGGGCGCAGATTGCGAGGTGCATGCTATGACAGATGACTAGTCGCTACCGGTAGTGAAAGCCGGAACGAAAAAGGGCCGACCCGAAGGCCGACCCCTGGAACAACCTAGCGGAGGAACCGCTGTGATCGCACCGTTTGCCCTTTGTGATTCGCATGTTCCTTCGCCAACCGCAAGGAAAATGCGACATGGTTCATGTTTGTGCATACAGCCGTATTCGGTTCGGTCGCCGTGAATTTGTCCGGGCTCATTGGCGTTCGCGCTAGTCAACTGCCTTAAACTTCGGCGCAACTAGCATGTGCGCCTCCCTACAATTCCTGGCCTCGCCTCGGCGAGGCCATTTTTTAATCCTCCACCGCCAGCAGATACAGCTGCCGCGCTGCATCAATCGGTTTCACCTCGCCGCCGTCCTCGTAGTGCCAGAAGGTCCAGCCGTTGCAGCTGGGGGCGCCTTGCAATTCCTTGCCGAGGCCGTGGATGCTGCCGGTCTGTTTCTCGTAGGCGAGCGACCCGTCGGCCCGCACTGTCGCGATCCAGCGGCGTTTCTTGTCGAACACCTGCGTGCCTGGTTTGAGATAGCCGTTCTCCACCAGCGCGCCGAAGGCCACCTTGGGGGCGCTGCGGCCGGCCTGCATGGTGACCAGCGCGCTTTCATCCAGCGGCAGTTCCTTCTCGATCCGCTTGAGCGCGGCGTCGCGGTAAATGCTTTCGCGCTCGCAGCCGATCCAGTGGCGGCCGAGGCGCTTGGCGACCGCGCCGGTGGTGCCGGTGCCGAAGAACGGGTCGAGCACGACGTCGCCCTTCTCCGTGGTCGATAACAGCACGCGGTAGAGCAGGCTTTCGGGCTTCTGCGTCGGGTGGACCTTGTGCCCGCCTTCCTTCAGCCGTTCGCCGCCGTTGCAGATCGGCAGAACCCAGTCGCTGCGCATCTGCAGTTCATCGTTCAGCGTCTTCATCGTGCGGTAATTGAACTGGTATTTCGCTTTCTCGCCCTGGCTGCACCACAGCAGCGTTTCATGCGCATTGGTGAAGCGGGTGCCGCGAAAATTGGGCATCGGGTTCGATTTGCGCCACACGATGTCGTTGAGGATCCAGAAGCCCAGATCCTGCAGGATCGCGCCGACGCGGTAGATGTTGTGATAGCTGCCGATTACCCACAGCGCGCCGTCCGGCTTGAGAATGCGCTTGGCTTCGATCAGCCAGTCACGGGTGAAATCGTCATAGATCTTGAAGCTGTCGAACTGGTCCCAGTGATCGGTCACCGCGTCCACATGGCTGCCATCGGGCCGGTTGAGATCGCCGCCGAGCTGCAAGTTGTAGGGCGGATCGGCAAACACGAGATCGATCGAGGCATCGGGAATGCGCCGCATCGCTTCCACGCAGTCGCCGTTCAGGATCTGCCCCAGCGGCAAATCCGCCAGCGATACCGCGGGCGCTTTCGCTGCCCTCGTCGTGCGCGCGCCCATTGTACGAGCCGCGCGCGTTTTCGTGGTCTCGATGACCCCCATCCGTAATTCCCCTTGCCTGTAGTTATCCACAGGGTGAGTCCTAGCGGACTCCGCGTCAAGGACGGAATTCTCGCAGAGTATGGTTAACGGGCTGCTAACCACACTGTCCTTGGGACGGAACATAAAGAGTCCCCCACAAGATGTTGAGTCCCATAGGCTTTGCGGGACTCGACATGATGGGGTGTTGCGCTGCGGACTCACCTGAGCGGTTTAGTCTCGTCCGCGGGCGATCGCTCAGCCGGTGAGCGCCATCGCGGTGTTCACGGCAAACAATACGACCAGCCCCGCCCCGACCACGCGTCCGATCTGCTTGGCCGTTGCCAGCAGCACCAGCAGCGCCAGCGCGGAAACCGCCAGCAGGACCAATTGGTAGGTCAGCAGGCTGGCGGGCACTGCGACCGGGGCGACGATCATGGTCACCCCGCCGATCAGCAGGATGTTGTAGATGTTCGAGCCGAGCACATTGCCCAGTGCCAATCCCGGCTTGCCGCGCAAGGCAGCCGCGACGGACGCCGCGAGTTCGGGCAGCGAGGTCCCGATCGCAACCACGGTCAGGCCGATCACCGTCTCGCTGACCCCGAACAATCGGGCCAGGTCGATCGCACCGCTGACCAGCGCAGTACCGCCCGCCACCAGCATCGCGAGGCCGACCAGGAAAGCCACCAGCGACCAGTGGATGGCGAGGACCACTTCGGCTTCATCCTCATCATTATCATCCGGGCGCGGATGGTTATAGCGCCAGTATATGTAAGCGATCAGTCCGGCGAGCAGCGCAACACCGATCCAGATCGACCCTGTCTGCATAAAGGTGATCCCCCACAGTGCCAGGGAAGCGATCAAGGCAATGACCGCATCGCGTTTGCCCGTGCCAGTCAGCATGATCGGCATGACCAGCGCGGCCACGCCCAGGATCAGCAGGGTGTTGGCGATGTTGGAGCCGACAATGTTGCCCCACGCCAGCTCGGGCGAACCAAGCAAGGCGGCTTCGACGCTGGCGACCATTTCCGGCATCGATGTGGCCGCGCCGACAATGACCAGGCCGGTCACCAGATCGGATACGCCGAGCCGTTTCGCGATACCGACCGACCCGCGCACGAGAAATTCGCCGCCGACCGCCAGACCGACAAGCCCCGCAAGGCACAAGAGAATCGAAGCAAGCATGCGCGCCGATGTAGTGCCTATGCCAGTTTATAGAAGCGACATTTGCGAGACGGGGGCGAAACTTCGCCGGTGGAGCGGGCTTGGTCCGTGCAGGTGCAGGGCCGCCATATGTTCCTTTGTCCCATAGCCCTTGTTTCGTTCCCAGCCGTACTCCGGATGCACTTCGGCCGCGTCGAGCATGATCCGGTCGCGCCATTCCTTGGCCACGATGCTGGCGGCGGATATGGCCGGCTCCAGCGCATCACCGCCAACAATGGCGCGGGCCGGCCAGCGCCATCCCTCGACCCGCCCCGCCGGTGTTGCGTTGCCGTCAATCAGCACTTCCTCCGGCGCGGTTGCGAGGGCCCCCGCCAGGCCTTCGACGGCACGGGTCATCGCCAGCATGGTGGCGGCAAATATGTTGATCCGGTCGATCTCTTCCGGCCCGACCACGCCGACCGCCCAGGCGCAGCTTTCCCGGATGGCGAGATCCAGCCTGGCGCGCCTGGCCGGCGTGAGTTTCTTGGAATCGTCGACCCCGGGCGGGCACGGTTCGCACAGCGCAACCGCAGCCGCGACAACCGGCCCCGCCAGCGGCCCGCGGCCTGCCTCGTCGACGCCAAAAATTCGCGTCGGGAAACCAAATGCCGTATCGGGTGTTCCAAAGGTCATGATCATGCTGAAAAAATATCGCCTTGCGCTCATCCTATCCCCGGCCACGCTTGCGCTCGCAAGTTGCGGCTATGCAACTTCGGGGGACAGCGAGACGCCCTCGCCCGCTGCGAGTTCGCCGGAAGCGACGCAGATGGGGCCGTTTTCCATGACCGAACACGGAAGCTTCAACGAGCCTTGGGCTGCGGCCATTGCGCCGGGCAGCGACCGGATTTTCATCACTGAGAAGCCCGGCACGATGAAGTTCGTCGATGTATCGACCGGCAAGCTCGGCACCGTGACCGGATTGCCTGACGTCGATTACGGCGGCCAGGGCGGACTCGGCGATGTCGCCTTCCTGGAAAGCGAAGCGGGTAACGATGCGACGGGCCGCACGATTTATTTGAGCTGGGCCGAAGCGGGCGACAACAACACGCGCGGCGCAGTGGTCGGCCGCGGACAACTTGTTTGCGCCGCTGCCGACACATGCAGTGTTGAGGGGCTGGAAGTGATCTGGCGCCAGGCACCCAAGGTCACCGGTCGCGGCCACTATTCGCATCGCATCGCATTCTCGCCAGACGAAAAATATCTGTTTGTCGCAAGCGGCGACCGGCAGAAAATGGAACCGGCGCAGGATGCCTCCAACACGCTGGGCACCGTGGTCCGCCTCAACCTGGACGGAACACCGGCAGCGGGCAATCCGCTGGCTGCGCAGGGTTCGCCCAGCGATGAAATCTGGTCCTGGGGCCACCGCAACATCCTCGGCCTGCAATTCGATTCTTCCGGTCAATTGTGGGATCTCGAACACGGGCCGAAAGGCGGCGACGAACTCAACCGCGTAGAGCGCGGAGCCAATTACGGCTGGCCGGTCGTTTCCGACGGCATTCACTACGACAACGACAACATTCCGAACCATGCGACGCGCCCTGAATTCAAGGCCCCTGCCATCGGCTGGACCCCGGTGATCGCGCCGGGTGACTTCACCTTCATCAATGGAGCCCTGTTTGGCGACTGGAAGGGCGATGCGATTGTCGCGGGTCTCAAAAGCAAGGCGCTGATCCATCTCGGATTCGACGGCGGCAAGGTCGTCGAGAAAGCACGCTACGATTTCGACAATCGCCTGCGCGAAGTGCTCGAAGGACCGGATGGTGCGTTCTATGTGCTCGAAGATGGCGATGGCGGCCGTCTCTTGCGGCTGACCCCGGCAAGCTAGGCAAAGTCGGCTTCAAGGCGAATTTCGTCGACAGCCTGCACGGCCCGCCCTATCGGCGCGCGCCATGGCGACGCTTGTCCCCCTTGCCGCGATCGATCCCGAACTGGTCGAACAATTGCTCGATCGGGCTTTCGGGCCCGAACGCCATGCGCGCACCGCTTACCGTATCCGCACTGGGACGGACTGGCTGCCGTCACTTAGCTTCGCCGCGCTCGATACCGAGGAATATCTCGTCGGCACGATCCAGCTGTGGCCGGTCGCACTGACCGATCCCGATGGTCGCCAGCATCCCATGCTCATGGTCGGCCCCGTCGCCGTGGTGCCCGAACGGCAAAGCGAAGGGTTCGGCAAGATGCTGATGATTGCTGCGCTTGAAGCGGTCGAAACGTCTGCCGGCAACGCCGCGCCCGCCTTGCCGCAGGTGATGATTGGCGATCCGGACTATTATGGCCGCTTCTTCGGTTTTGCCGCAGCTCCGACGCAAGCCTGGCATTGCCCCGGCCCGTTCGAGCGCGAACGGCTGCTTGTGCGATGCGCAAATCCTGCGGTCTTGCCGGCCAAGGGTATGCTGGGGCCGTGGCAGGGCTGAAAAATCGGGAGCCTTGGCGTAGCTGGCGCGTTATGCCACCAGAACACCAATGCCCTATGAACCGCCCCCTGAACTCGCCGGACTGACCCTCGCGCAAATTGCCGAGCAAGTGGCCGCGCGCAAGCTCCCCCCGGTCGAAGGCTGGGCGCCGGAACGCAGCGGCGATAGCGAGATGCGCATTGCCGCTGACGGAAGATGGTACCATCAAGGGGGCGAAATCACCCGAACGGCGATGGTCCGTGCGTTCGCCGGCCTGCTCACGCGCGATGTGACCGGGCAGCACTGGCTGGTGACCCCGTTCGAAAAACTGACGATCGATGTCGAGGATGCGCCGTTTATCGCCACCGATGTCTCTCGCGCGGATGGCGGCCTCGCCTTCCGGATTAACACGGATGAATTGGTCATCGCCGGCCCGGACAATCCTCTGCGCGCGGGGGGCAGTCCGGACACGCCGGCAATTTACCTCATGGTGCGGCGCGGATGCGAAGCGCGGCTCAACCGCAGCACCTATGCGCAGCTGGCGGAGATCGCTCTGGCGCGGGGCGATGACTGGACCGTAGACAGCCTTGGCGAAATGTTTTCGCTGTTGCCTGAATGAGCGCGCTGTTCGACCGCATGGTTCGCCTGTTCGAGGATGGGCACCAGCGGGAGATACCGGACCTCCTGACCGACGCGCGCTTTGCCGATGCAAGCCGCACTGCAGATGCAGCCGTGCTGATCGCGGTGACCGACCGCGCAGACGACGATGGCGGACCGGGCGTGATCCTGACCAAACGGCCTGACTATCTGCGCGACCATCCCGGGCAGGTTGCCTTTCCCGGCGGCAAGATCGACCCGGGCGAAGATGCGGTCGAAGCCGCCTTGCGCGAAGCGGAAGAAGAACTTGCCCTGCAGCGCGATCACGTCCGCCTGATCGGCAGCACGGACCGATACCAGACCGGAACGGGGTTCGATATCACGCCGGTGCTTGGTGTGATTCCGCCCGATCTTGAACTCACACCCAACCCGCGTGAAGTGGAGGCATGGTTCGAAGCGCCGCTCGACCTGGTGATGAACCGCGAGAACTGGACCGAGAACGAAGTGTTCTGGCGCGGCGCAAACCGGCGCTATCTTGAAATGGACCACAATGGCTTCCGCATTTGGGGCGTGACTGCAGCGATCATCGTCAATCTTTCGCGCCGGCTTGCTTGGCGCGGCTGACGCAAGCGACTATCAGCCCGCCATGGCCGAAACATTGCCCCCCGCCGCTTGGACCCAGCGCGCAGACTGCGCGCAGCTGGTGGAGGCCTTGGGCGCGGTAAACATGCGCTGGGTCGGCGGCGCGGTGCGCGACACGCTGCTCGATTTGCCGGTCAAGGATGTCGATGCTGCGACCACCCATCTGCCCGAAGAGGTGATCGCGCTGTGCAAGGCGGCGAGCATCCGCACTGTCCCGACCGGTATCGATCACGGCACTGTCACGGCAATCCTGCCCGAAGGCCCGGTCGAAGTGACTACGCTGCGCAAGGATGTGACAACCGATGGCCGCCGCGCGACGGTGGCCTTTGCACAGGAATGGCAAGAGGACGCCGCGCGGCGGGACTTCACGATAAATGCGCTATATGCGCACCCCGAAACGCTTGAGATTTCGGACTATTTCGGCGGGATGGGAGACCTGTCAGCCCGCCGTGTTCGATTCATCGGTGATGCGCATGAACGAATTCGGGAGGACCACCTACGTATCCTCCGCTATTTCCGCTTCCAGGCGCGGTTCGGCGCTGCACTGGACGAGCAGGCCGAAGCGGCGTGCGAAGAGCTTGCCGGGACGCTCAAGGGCCTGAGCCGCGAGCGAGTGGCGATGGAGCTGCTCAATCTGCTTGCCCTGCCCGATCCGGCACCGACGGTTGCGCGGATGCGCCAGCTTGGTGTGCTGCAGGTGATCCTGCCGGAAAGCGGCAAGCACGAATTGTCGCGGCTCCAAACTCTTGTCGCGGCGGAAGCGCGTGAAAGCATCGCGCCCGACCCGATCCGCCGGCTCGCCGCGCTCTTGCCGTCGCTGCGCCCGGTCGTGGTGACAGTCGCCGCCCGGCTGCGGCTGTCGCGGGCACATAAAGAGCGTCTGGTCTGCGCTGCCGAACGCGGGCCCGCCGATGCAGCAGACCCGCGCGCTCTGGCCTATCGCGAAGGAATGGAATGCGCGGTTGACCGGCTGTTGCTGGCGGATGCGGATACTGCGCAGTTGCACGGCTGGATTGCGCCGCAATTGCCGCTCAAAGGCGGCGAGATCGTCCAGCGCGGCGTGCAGGCCGGGCCGGAAGTGGCACGCATTCTGTGCACGGTCGAAGACCGGTGGGTGGCGGAAGGTTTCCCTGACCGTGCGCGCGTCGAAGCGTTGCTGGACGAGGCACTGTCCAGCCGCTCCTGATACCTAATCGAACGTGTTGTCGCGCGGGAAGCCCTGCGGCGGCAGGCGTCCTGCGGCCCCGCGTGCGACCTTCCATTGCCAGATATCGTTCTCGGTCCGCGTCCGGTCGCCCTTGCCGCCCATGGTCCAGCTGAGGCCTTCCTCGAGCGTGAAAGTGATCGCATCGCTCAACCCGCCGTCGCGGTAGCGTTGCAGCATTACGCCCTGCCCGCGCGCAAGCATCGGCAGTTCTTCCATGCTGAAAACCACCAGCTTGCGGTTGTCGCCGACTACCGCGACATGGTCATGCACCTCGGCAATCTCGCGGACGACGCGCAGTTTCGCATCGCCCTTGAGGTTGACGACCTGCTTGCCCTTTTTCGTTTCTGCCAGAATTTCATCGGTGACGACGGCGAAGCCCTTGCCGGTTGTCGCGGCCAGCAGCATCTGCCCCTTCGGCCTGTGCAGCACCAGTCCGGCGATCTGCGCTTCGGCATCGATATCGAGCATGTTGCGGATCGGTTCGCCGAAGCCGCGCGCCCCGGGCAGCTTGTCGCCGCCCAAGGTGTAGATCCGGCCATTGTCGGCAGCGATCAGCAATTTGTCGGTGGTTTGCGCATGGACGGCGAACGCTGGACCGTCACCTTCCTTGTATTTGAAATCGCCCATGCCGTCCTTGGACGCGGACAGATCGACATGCCCCTTCGCGCCGCGGACCCAGCCTTTCTTGCTCAGCACGACGGTAATCGGTTCTTTCTCGATCATCGCGTCCAGGTTGAACTCGACGGTCGGCGCGGCCTCCGCAATGGTCGTGCGGCGTGCGCCGAGCACGGTGTCTTCGGCATATTCCTTGCGCAGGCTGGTCAGGTCGCGTTTGAGCCGCGTGCGCTGACGGGCAGGCGAACCGAGCAGCTTCTCAAGCCCGTCGCGCTCTTCCAGCAGCTTGTCTTTCTCTTGCCGCAGTTCCATCTCCTCCAGCTTGCGCAAGCTGCGCAGGCGCATGTTGAGGATGGCTTCTGCCTGCCGGTCGGTGATGCCGAATTCGCCCATCATCACCGGTTTGGGTTCGTCTTCGGTGCGGATGATCTCGATCACCCGATCGAGGTTGAGGAACGCGACGATATAGCCTTCGACCAGCTCCAGCCGCCGGGCGATCTGGTCAAGGCGGTGCTGGCTGCGGCGCTGGAGGATGTCGATCTGGCTCGCCGTCCAATGGGCCAGCAGTTCCTTCAGCCCCATGACCATCGGGGTGCGCCCCATGCCCGGCTGCGCGTCGAGCACATTCATGTTGAGCCCGAAGCGCGTCTCCAGGTCGGTCAGCTTGTAAAGCGATTCCTTCAGCAGTTCCGGATCGACATTGCGGCTGCGCGGCACCAGCACGAGGCGGATGTTCTCGTCACTTTCATCGCGCACATCCTCTAGAATCGGCAGCTTCTTGTCGGCGATCAGCTGGGCGATCTGTTCGATCAGCTTGCCCTTGGCGACCTGATAGGGGATTTCGCTGATGACCAATTGCCATTGCCCGCCGCCGAGCCGTTCGATCCCGGCATCGCGGTCTTCGGCCTTGTCGGCTTCCGCAGCATGGAACCGCCCGCGAATGCGCAAGCTGCCGCGCCCGGTCTCGTAAGCGTTGGAGATGGCTTCCGGGCTGTCGACGATCAATCCGCCGGTTGGCAGGTCGGGGCCTTTGAAAATTTCCATCAACCGGCTGTGTTCGACATGGGGGTTGTCGATCAGCTCCAGCGTCGCATCGATGATTTCGTGGACATTGTGGCTCGGGATATTGGTCGCCATGCCGACCGCAATCCCGCTTGCGCCATTGGCCAGCAGATTGGGGAACAGCCCCGGCATCAGCTCGGGCTCTTCTTCCTCGCCATTGTAGGTCGGGATGAAATCGACCGTGCCTTCGTCCAGCCCGGCCATCAAATTCATCGCCGTACGCGTCAGCCGCGCCTCGGTGTACCGATAGGCGGCGGCGTTATCGCCGTCGATATTGCCGAAGTTCCCCTGCCCTTCGACCAGCGGATAACGCAGCGCGAAATCCTGCGCGAGGCGAACCATCGCATCATACGCCGCGACATCGCCGTGCGGGTGGTACTTGCCGATAACCTCGCCCACCACGCGCGCGCTTTTCTTGAACGCATTGGTCGGATCGAGCTTCAACTGGCGCATGGTCCACAGCAGGCGGCGATGGACCGGCTTCAGCCCGTCGCGCAGGTCGGGCAGCGACCGCGCGGTGATGGTCGACAGCGCATAGACAAGATAACGCTCGGACAGCGCGGAATCGAATGGCGCATCGACGATGGCGTCGAACGGATCGGGCTCAGTGATTTCGGTCGGATCAGACATTGGCTGTGCGTCTAGCAAGGAGGCGCGGGACTAGGGAGAGGGATTTCCACAGGATTGGCGGCGCACGATGGACTGAAAATGGAGTGGGAAGCTGACAATCGCTAGCTTACACTCAGCGAATGGCTGACTACTCCGTCCTTGCGAAGTTCGTTGACGAAGACCCGAGTGATTTCTCGGGGCTCGTGGACTGCTGTGGCAATTTCATCGACGCGTGGCTTGCCGCTGGAGGAGAGCCTTCAGACGAAGCCATTGAGGGATTTTATAGCATTTGGAGTCAGTCTCTCGATCTAGAGGGACGGGAAGAACTCGCCAAGCAAGAAGCAGACTTCTACGCTTGGGCCTTTCCGTATTTCATCCGCGACCGAGAGGAAATCCGAGAGGCTCTCAAGGTTCAAAGCAAAAAACCGTGAAAGTCCGCAAAGGGGCCGTTAGCGGACAACCCTACTCTTCCACCATCCCCACCACCGCAATTCGCTTTCCATCCGGGCTGACCGCAATCCGGTTCGCCGAGGCAATGCCATACTCGCCAAGGTCGGCAATCACCTCCCAGCCCTTCCCGCCTTCCCTCCAGCGGTGAACCTTGCCATCCTCGATCTGCAGGATCGCGCCGTCGGGGGTCCAGGTGTAGTTGGCGTTCGTGCCGGCCAGCGGCGTCAGTGGGCGGATCGCGCGGTTCTCCGGGTTGAATTCCTTGATCCACACTTCCTCGTTGGTCTGGCGGTGGACGAAGCTGATTTCTGCGCTGCCCGGGATCACATGCGGGGTCGAGGGGACGGCGTGGCCGCTGATGAAGTGATAGGCGGCCTTGTCGGTGCTGGTCAGCGCGACGTTGAAGCCATAGCGCGACCAGTAGAGTAGATCGCCGCTATCATGATTGCGCGCGAAATAGCCGACCGGCTCAGTCACCCCGGCGGTCTCCAGCACCCATTCCGGCGCATCGGGCGCGCTGCGGTCGATTTGCCAGATCGAATTGTTGCGCTCGAACACCATGGTGATCGTCCGGTTGTCGGGCGAGGGCGTGGGCGAGAATTCGGATTCGGGCGTGCGGGTGATCTGCGTGTGGGTACCCCGTGCGATATTGTACTCCCAGATATCGGTCTGCGTCCCGTCATCGCGCGAATAGAGGAAGGTCGCGCTGCCTGAGGTGAAGTACGGCTGGTTGTCATAGCCCGCCCGCTGGGTGACGTTCCGGCCGTTCGACAGCGCATCATCCAAGCTGCCAGCGTCATAGTCGAACAGGAAGATTTCAGTTTCCGGAAATGCCGGCGGCGGCGCATCCTCATCCGGTTCCTGCGCATAGGCTGGCAGCGAGAGCATCGCGCATCCGAAAAGCGTCAGGGCAAGGTGGCGTATCGGCACGGCAATCTCCTCTGTTCGCTCCGCTCTAGCAGGCGAACCGGCCGGGTCCAATTGGCTCATCTGGCCGGGCCCCTCTCGGCCCGTCGTCCCCTGACCACGGTCGAGCGCACACGCGGAACGAGTCCCGCTTTCGCGCATTGCTAAAACATAACACTTACAAGGATATACAACATGACACGCGTACTCATTCTCGCAACCGACGGCTTCGAACAGTCAGAACTGATGGATCCCAAAACCAACCTCGAACAGGCCGGGATCGACACCACCGTCGCCAGTCTGGAAGATGGCGAGATCAAGGGCTGGAAAGACCAGAACTGGGGCGATAGTGTCAAGGTGGACATCACCGTCGACGAAGTTGCCGTGGGCGATTACGACGCGCTGCTGCTTCCGGGCGGTCAGATGAACCCGGACATTCTGCGCATGAACGATCGTGCGATCGAAATCGTCAGCGAATTCGGCAAGGCCGGGAAGCCGATTGCGGCAATCTGCCACGCGCCATGGTTGCTTGCAGAGGCGGGCCTGGTCGACGGCAAGACCGTGACCGCATGGCCGTCCATCCGCACCGATCTGACCAATGCTGGTGCAAATGTGGTCGATCAGGAAGTGGCCGAAGATGGCATTCTGATCACGAGTCGCAATCCGGATGACATCCCCGCGTTCTCGCAGGCGCTCATTTCACGGCTCGGCGGGACGATGAAAAAGGCCGCCTGATAAGCATACAAAAACAAGCAGTTAACTGGCCCTGCCGCAGCGATGCGGCGGGGCTTTTTGCATTTTGCGCTTGACGAATGTGGCACGCCTCGCCCAATTGTGGCTAAATTATGGCAAGAAGGAGGCTGAAATGAGGCACACTGAAGCAAGAGGAGCACCGGGCGCGAATAAAGGGTTTCGTGCCGGATTGATCGCTGCGGTGGCCGCGGGAGCCTTGCTCACCGCCTGCTCCGACAACAGCGAGGAAGCGCACTACGAAGAGGCTTCCGCCGAGGCCGATTACGCCACGACCGATGCGGCGATGGAAGCGTCCGACGTGACCGCAAGCGGCGATGCCGACGCGGCTGAAGCGGTGGCCGGCCCCATCGGATCGCAGATCCCCGATCTCGATATACCGCTGTCGGTTCCCAAGATCGCCTATGTCTACAATTACGGTTTCAGTCTGCCGGGCGAGAATATCGCCAAGCTCCAGCAGGAACACGCCGATCTGTGCGAGCAGCAGGGCCCCTACACCTGCCGTATTCTCGCGATGGATCACTCCGGCGATGAGGGCGAATATGCCCGGGGCACGCTGCAATTGGCGGTGGCGGCAAACAAGGCGCGCACATTTGGCGCGCAGCTGACCCCCGAAGCGGAAATGCTCGACGGCGAACAGGCCAGCCATTCGATCGATGGCGAGGATCTGTCGAAACAGATCGTCGATACCGAGGCGCGCCTGCGTGCCCGCACGGTGCTGCGCGACCGGCTGCTCGAAGTGCTCAGGACCCGCAAGGGTAGGGTGGCCGAACTGGTCGAGGCCGAACGCAGCGTGGCACAGGTCAACCAGGAGATCGACCAGGCGCGCAGCTGGGTCGAAGAAATGAAGACCCGCGTCGCCTTCACGCGGATGAACATCACCTATGAAACCGGCACGGCACCCGCAGGCGATTTCCTCTCGCCGATACAGGGCGCGCTGGGTTCGCTTGGCTCTATCCTCGGCTGGGTGATCGCCACGCTGATCGTGCTCGGTGCGGCCGCTCTGCCCATCCTTGGCGTGGTGTTTGGCGGGCGCGCGCTCAGCCGCCGATTCAGGACAGACGCCGCCGCGGCCGAAGCCTGACACTTACCGGTCGCCTGCGCTTTCCTCCCCGGCAGGCGACCCGCGAAGGGGTGCCCCACTCGCTATATCTCCGGACGGCACCCCTTCGCGATCATTGTGGACCAGTTGAAGAGTATCCGATCCCACAATGCTCTACGCATGTTATGTTATGTTGTCACATACCATTTACTGTGCTAACCGGCTCTTGTATGACAAGGGGAGAGAGGCATGAACTACAAAATCCTGGCCGTAAGCAGCGTTGCGTCTCTCGGACTACTTGCCTTTGGGTGGACTGAGGCGTTCCGAGGAGAAACGGAGCAACAGGTCGTCGAACGGATGACTTCGGTGAATGTGCAGGAACCGCCTGCAACGGACATGGCCTATGAAGCTGCACCACGTGCTGCGTTGGCCGAGCCTGCTTCTTCGGCCTTTGCCCCGCCCGCTCCTGAACTAGGCTCTGGAGATGTGGCGACAGCAGCAGAAGCGCTCGGTGATATCGAGACCGGCGGCGCGATTGATCCGACGACAGGCCCCAAGATCGCCTACCGCTTCGGCTACGGCTTCCGCTTGGCAGGCGAACAGATCAAACCGCTGCAGGAACGCCATGCCGACATGTGCGAGACGCGCGGCCTCGATGTCTGCCGCATAATCGCAATGGAGCAGACCGAAGGTGAGAACGGCTATGCCAAAGGGAGGCTGCAGCTCGCGGTCGCATCCCCCATCGCGCGCGCGTTCGGTAAGGACCTGACGAGGAGCGCCGAGGGAGCCTCGGCAGAGTTGGTCTCATCCTCAATCGATGGCGAGGACCTATCGAAGAAGATTGTCGACACCGAAGCACGGCTGCGTGCGCGGATCGTGCTGCGCGACCGGTTGATGGAAGTGCTGCGCAACCGCCGCGGCACGGTGACCGAACTGGTCGAGGCCGAACGCGGCGTCGCGCAGGTCAACGAGGAAATCGACCAGGCGCGCAGCTGGCTGTCCGAAATGCGCGGCCGCGTCGAGTTCGCGCAGCTTTACATCGATTATTCGGCAGGACAGGCAGCGGCGCAATCAAGCGAAGGCGGCAACCCGATCAGCGAAGCCTTCAGCGACGCGGGCGGCACGCTTGC
Organism: Parerythrobacter lutipelagi; assembly: GCF_005434975.1. GTDB lineage: Bacteria > Pseudomonadota > Alphaproteobacteria > Sphingomonadales > Sphingomonadaceae > Parerythrobacter_A > Parerythrobacter_A lutipelagi. The sequence continues at coordinate 287,853 of NZ_SKCJ01000001.1, forward strand.
CGCAATCATCGGCGGGCTAATCCGGCTCCTGACCGTATTACTGCCATTCGGACTGCTCGCTTGGCTAGTATACTTCGCATGGCGCAAGCTGGGCCACCCGGGCCGCGGTCTTGCGCAAAATCTCGGATCATCGATCGACGAGGTTCCCGTCTAGAGCCCGCTCATATCGCGGCTTTCCGGCGGAATGCTGACTTCGAGACCCTGCAAATCTTCCGTCAGCACGATCTGGCAGCTCAGGCGGCTGGTGCGCTGAACCCCGGCTGCGAGGTCGAGCATGTCTTCTTCTTCCTCGCTCGCTTCGGGCAGCCTCTCGAACCATTCGGGCGAGACGATCACGTGGCAGGTTGAACAAGCCATCTGACCTTCGCAGGTGCCCTCGAGCGGCATCCCGGCACTCTGTGCAACTTCAAGCAGAGCGATGCCCGGCTCGCCCTCGGCCGCGATCCGTTCGCCCTTCTCCGAAACGAAAGACACCTTGACGCTCACAGGCCCTGCGCCTCCGCAGCCGCGTTGATCGCATTCGCGCCTTGCTCAAGCTCTTCCATCGTCGTGTAGCGTCCGAAACCCACACGAATGGAGTTTTTTGCCTGCTGGTCGGTCAGCCCGATGGCTTTCAGCACGTGGCTGGTCTTGCCGGAACCGCTGGCGCAGGCGCTACCGGCTGAGAACATCACATTGCGACATTCACTCATCAGGCGGTTCACGTCGAGCCCTTCCCGGCGGATGTTCAAGTTTCCGTGCCAGCGCGCATCTGCACCGCCGTTGATCGTCCAGCCGGAAAACAGCTCGCGGGCGCGGTTCCAGAGCTGTTCGATATGCGCCTTGTCCTGCGGCTGCCTCTCTTTCGCGAGCTTGGCCGCTGCGCCAAATCCGGCACACAGGGCGGGTGACAGCGTTCCGGAACGCACGCCTTCCTGCATTCCGCCGGTGACCTGCGGATCGAGCGTGAGCCCATCCCTGATCCACAGCGCTCCGATACCCTTCGGTCCATGCAGTTTGTGCGCGCTGATGGCGATGAAATCGGCGCCGGTGACAGCCATCTTGCCGGCTGACTGCACAGCGTCTGTCAGGAACAGCGCGCCCGCTGCTTTCGCCCGGCGATGCCATTCGATGGTCGGCTGGATCGCGCCGATCTCGTTATTGACCTGCATCATACAGACCATGCGGGTGTCCGGCGGAAAATCCTGCGCAGGATCGCACAGGCCCGCGTCATCGACCGTCAGTTCATGCCACGGGCCGATCAGCCGCGCGGTCTCGTACACTGCGGCGTGTTCGATCGCCGACAGGGCGACTGTGCCCCCTTCACCACCAGAGCCGCGCATGGCGAGATTGATCGCTTCGCAGGCGTTGCCGGTGAAATGAACCTTACCGCCGGGCGGCAGCAAGGCCGCGACCTGATCACGCGCCAGCTCGATCGCAGCAGCCGCCTGTCTCCCCATGCGGTGCGGGCTGTGCGGATTGCCGAAGCCGGTGCCGTCCGGCCCGTCGAGCCAGCGGAGCATGGCATCGCGCGCTTCGGGCGCGAGCGGGGTGGTGGCCTGGTAATCGAGGTAGATCATGTCAGCGATATCCATGCGTCCTTAAATTGCTCCAGCTCGTCCGCTGTCGTATTCCAGCCGACGCTAACCCGGACGGTGCGGGACGCGACTTCGTCCGAAACGCCGAATGCGTCAAGCACGCGGCTTTTCTTGAGCGTACCGGAAGAACAGGCGCTGCCGGCAGAAACCGCGAAACCCATCGCATCGAGCCGGATCAGCTGAGCCTGAGCGCTGAGGGTCGGGTGGGCAATCGCGGTGATAAACATCGAGGTCATCCCTCCACCATTCACCACTTGCCCGCCGCGCTCCCGTACCAGATCAGCCAGTTCGGTCAGCGTGTCGCCCACCGCGCTGATCGGTTGCGCTGCTTCCGGTCGCCATTTTTCAATAGCCGCTGCCATTCCCATCGCGGCCGGTAAATTTTCGGTTCCTTGACGATAGCCGCGCTCATGCCCGCCGCCAGGCTCAAGCATGTCGAATTTACGAACGAGCAGCGCACCGATCCCGATCGGGCCGCCGAACTTGTGCGCGGAGATGACAATCATGTCCGCGTCCGGCAGTTTATGCTTCCCGGCGCTCTGCGAACAGTCGGACAGCAAAATGCCCCCTGCCTCACGGACAAGCGGAGCAAGCTCGAACAGCGGCTGCATGACGCCGGTTTCCGAATTCATATGCTGGACCGCAACGACCGCCTTTCCGCCGCCTCCCAATGCGTCCCTCAGATTGGCTGTGCTGACCAGAGGGCCATCGCCATGCGGCATGATCTCCGCATCCGGCGCAGCACGAAACACTGCGTCATGCTCCACCGTGCTGACGATCCGGCGATTTGCCTTTGCCCGGTTGAGCGCAATCCATAGCGCCTCGCTTGCGCCGCTGGTAAAAATTATCTCGCCATCCCAACCAAGCGCTGCCTTCACCCGGGTCCGCGCATCTTCCAGCGCCGCTTTCGCCTTGCGACCCTCGGCATGAGGGCTGCTCGGATTGGCCCAGATGCGGAATCCCTCCTGCATCGCGGCGAGCGCTTCGGGCCGGATCGGCGTCGTTGCCGCGTGGTCGAGGTATATGCGGGGTGAAATGGCAGTTTCCGGTGATGGTTAGCGCGATTGCGAATTGGCGAACACACACTATATAGCCCGCAACATAACTCGCGCCACCCGCGCGCTTTTCTTTCCGGACAGGTTCACGCCCATGCCTACAGTGATTTTCCCCGGCCCCGAAGGCCGCCTCGAAGGTCGTTTCTCTCCGCCACCGCGCCCGCGCGCTCCGGTTGCGATGATCCTTCACCCGCACCCGCAAGGCGGCGGCACGATGAACGAGCGGATTACGCAGCGTCTGTATCAGACCTTCGTCGATCGCGGCTTTGCCACCCTGCGGTTCAACTTTCGCGGTGTGGGGCGCAGTCAGGGCAGCTTCGACAACGGGATCGGCGAACTGTCCGATGCCGCAGCCGCACTCGACTGGGTCCAGTCTATTCATGAAGAAGCACAGGTCACCTGGGTTGCCGGAGTCAGCTTCGGCGCGCTCATCGGCATGCAGTTGCTGATGCGCCGTCCCGAGGTCCGCGGCTTCATCTCCGTCGCGGCCCCGGCCAATATGTACGATTTCAGTTTCCTCGCGCCCTGCCCCGCCAGCGGCATTTTCGTGCAGGGTGCAGCAGATACGGTTGTCCAGCCCAGCGCTGTCCAGAAGCTGGTCGAGAAGCTGCGCACGCAGAAACACATCACGATCCACCACGAGGAAATTCCCCGCGCCAACCACTTCTTCGAGAATGAAATCGAAGAACTGATGGGTTCGGTCGACAATTACCTCGATTTCCGTCTCGACCCGGCCTGCCCGATCAAGTGAGCTGACTTCGCTCACCCGCCCGCATCTGCGGGTGTATTCTCGGCGCTAAAATCCCTTCGCTAGACTGCGGGGAGCCTGAGCTCGCTCCTGTCTGTCCGTGCGGATCGGCATTCGATTGGATCACCCCGATCATCGCCGCGCGTGGCCTATAGGTGGCAAATCGCCACGCGAAACACCTTGCGCTTAATGATATGTTGTAACATTATCTTTATCGAAGCGTCACGTAAGTCGGCGCAACACAAGGAGAGCATGTCATGGCCTATGTGGACCAGAAAGGATCGGGCAGCCGCGCAGCAGGAATTGCCGGGGTGGTTGCGATCCATGCCGCTTTGGGTGCCATCGTGGTGACCGGTTTGAGCACCGTCATTCCTGAATTGATGGAAGACAAGCCGTTGCCGGGATACGATGTCGAAGTCGAGCTGCCGCCGCCTCCACCGACGGACGAGCCGGAGGTGACAAAGGACGACAAGCAGATGCAGCAGGATATTTATGTGCCTGACCGCCCGTTCGAATTCGACAGCAATGTCGATGTCAGCACCTCGGACATAATGGCCGACCCGAACGACTTCGTCGTCGACCCCGATCCGATAGGGGCGGAACTCGTCGATCCTTTTCCCAAACCGACGCCGACACAAGAGCCGAAGTTCGACCCGATCATCGCCAAGGCCAGCAACAACCCGGGCGAATGGGTCACCAACGCCGACTACAAAAGCAGCTGGATCCGCCGGGAATATCAGGGCGTGGTCGGCTTCTCGCTTCAGGTCAGCGCGCAAGGGAGAGTGACCGATTGCCGGGTCACCCGGTCAAGCGGACACAGCGTGCTTGATGATGCGACCTGCCGATTGGTCAAACAGCGCGCCCGGTTTACCGCTGCGCGCGATGGCAAGGGCATGAAGACTCCCGGCAGCTACAGCAATTCCGTGCGCTGGGAATTGCCCGACTGACGCCGCCACAGGGCGCCTATCAGCCCGTAGTACCTGAGGGCTTCGCTTCGTCGATCCTGTCGACCGGCGAAGTCCCCGTGGCATCGGGCACGGTCCAGATCAGAACGTTCAAGACCCCCACCAGCGCAAGGACAACCATTAGCACAGCCTGCTGACGCGCGCCGCGCCGCCATGCGAAGAATGCCGCCGCTAGCAATACCAGCACGGCGATGACGACCAGAGAGAGAACCAGATCCATGCCGATGTGACTATTCGTTACAAGCGCTGCGCGAAAGAGGCTTTATGCTGAAACAATTGGGGCTCAGGCCCGTTGGGTTAGCAGAAGTCACAAACTAGGAGCGGACACATGGGAATTTTCAGCAGTATCAAGAAAGCAATTTTCGGCGAGAAAAAGGAAGCCGAAGCACCGAAGATCAATATTCCATCAGCCAACGATTCGGCGCCTAAGCCCGTCTCCGAAGTCGACGTCGCTGCGCGGCTGGATGCGATGGACGGGGCAGACAAGCTCAACTGGCGGACCTCGATTGTCGATCTGATGAAGCTGATTGGCGTGGATTCCAGTTTCGCCAATCGCAAGGAACTGGCCGGCGAACTGGGCGACACGAACTATTCCGGTTCGGCTGAAGAGAATATCTGGCTGCACAAGAAAACCATGCAGGAACTGGCCAAAAATGGCGGCCGTGTCCCGCCGGAGTTTCTCGACTGACCACTAAGACATAGCACAATGAACGGGCGGGCTTTCGGGTCCGTCCTTTTTGTTTCCGGCTTTGACTTGCAGCCGGTCCCGCGCCAGACACGGCGCATGACTTCACACACATTCGACATCACCCGCCGCCAAGTCCTCGCAGGCTTCGGTGCAACCACTTCGCTCGCGCTGACGGGATGCATCACGCAGCGCACCATCCCGCTCGCACCCGATACGGTTGCCGCAAATCAGGTGGGCGCAAACCGCCTGCTCGATTTCGTCGGCTACAACCTGCTGGCTCACGAGCCAGAACGTGCGACGGCATTGGGGGTCGACACCGGTACCCATGCGAACCTGCGCGGGCAGCTGGAAGACCAGTCGCCCGAGGGCCAGCAGGCTTATGCTGCAACCCTGCGCAAGGATCTCGCCCGAATCCAGGCCTATCCGCGGGATGGCCTGAACACCGACACACTGACCAACATGGAGGTCGTGGAAAGCGGATACCAGCTCGCGCTTGATGGTTTCGCACTGCCCTATGGCGATACACCGGTAGGTAACTGGCGCACGGCGCCGTACGTCGTGATTCAGAATGTCGGCGCTTATCTTGGTGTCGCACGGTTTATGGGGATGGACCATCCGATCCGTGACAGCGACGATGCCGATGCATTTCTTTCGCGTATCGGACAGTTCCCTGGCGTGCTCGATGGTGAGCTCACCCGTATGCAGGAAGCGCGCGCGATGGGAGTCGTACCGCCCGATTTTCTGATCGACAAGGCGATCCCGCAGCTCGAACTGACTATGGAAAGCGCGCAAAAAGGCGAACTGTTTACTTCGGTGTTTGGCGAGAAGGCTGCTGCCGCCAATCTTTCAAATCCGCCGATAGAAGCCGTGTTAGAGATGGAAACGGGTCCAGTGATCGCCGCACTCCAGCGGCAGTTGGAGGAACTCAAAGCGCAGCGCACTGTCGCAACCGGTGATCCCGGCATGCGCGAACGCCCCTATGGCGAAGAGTGGTACCAATGGGCCTTGCGGTCCAGCACCACCACCGACCTCACGGCCGATGAAATTCATCGTCAAGGGCTGGAGGAACTGGAAGCCCTGCATGGCAGGATGGACCCGATCCTGCGCGAAATCGGCTATACCAGCGGCTCGGTCGGCGAACGCATGCAGGCGCTCGGAGCAGACCCGCGCTACCAGTTTTCCGAAGGCGACAAAGGCCGTGCCGAAATCTTTGCCTTCATCGATGAGCGTATCGACTGGATAAAGGCTCAGATGCCGCGGGCTTTCAACACGCTGGTCGATCCGAACCTCGAAGTGGTCCGCATTCCAATCGCTGAAGAAGCCGGGGCACCCGGTGCCTATGGCGGCGCCGGAAGCAAGGATGGAACAATACCCGGACGCTTTCTCATCAACCTGCGTTCGACGGATTTGCACCGCAAATACGACCTTGCAGATCTGACCTATCACGAGACCATTCCGGGCCATGTGTGGGAAGGCGAATATTCCAATCGTCTGCCGCTGATCCGTTCGATCCTCGCCTTCAATCCGTTTTCCGAGGGCTGGGCGCTGTATGGCGAGCAAATGGCGGACGAACTCGGCGCCTATGACGACTTCAAGGTCGGCCGGCTCGGCTATTTGCAAAGCCTCGCTTTCCGCGCGTGCCGCATGGTCGTCGACACGGGGCTGCATTCCAAAGGCTGGACCCGCCAGCAAGCAGTCAATTTCTTCGTCGAGCGCAATGGCTCGAAGGCCGGAGAAGTGGCGAGCGAAGTCGATCGCTATTGCAGCTGGCCGGGGCAGGCGACCGGATACAAGCTCGGTCACAGCCGGATCGTCGACCAGCGCAAGCGCGCGCAGGCGGCGCTCGGCAGCGCATATGATTTCAAGGCTTTCAATGATGCTGTAATTCTTGGCGGCAATGCGCCGATGGATGTTCTGGCGAAGAATGTCGGGCGCTACATCGAACGCGCGTCCAGCTGATGGAACAACTGGGCGATGATCTCGAAACCATGAAGCGTGTTCCGCTGGCGGACGCGCATGTCGAGGCGATCCGCCGGATTTCCGAAGAGCGCAGCTACGAGGAAGGAGAAATGGTCGTCGAAACCGGCGATCCGATCGACGCCTTCGTCTATGTCCTCGAAGGCGAAATCGAGGTGGTCGATCCTGATACAGGCGAACGTTTGCTGGATGCATCGCTCGGCCCGACCCAGTTCATGGGGGAGATCGGCTTTCTCAACCGGTCGTCGTATTTCCTGCCGATGCGCGCTTGCAAGCCGACCAGGACGCTGGAAGCGCCGCGCGAGCGTATGCTGGAACTGATGTCGCGCGTGCCGGAATTGTCCGATCATGTGATAACCGTGTTCGCTGCGCGGCGTCGGCGCCAGTTCGAACTCAAGAACAGCTCGATCAAGTTGATCGGCGCCGATCGCGATGCAGCCGTTCAGGAGGTCGAACGCTTCCTTAGCCGCAACCGTATCCCGTTCCAGAGCTACGATCTGGATGGCAGCGACAGCGAAACTGTGGAAGTGTGCAATCTGGCCGACCATTCGCCATCGGTGCTGATCGGGCAGGACAACGTGCTTGATGCACCGACACCGCGCAAGGTCGCGCAATACCTCAATCTCGACCTCGATATCTGCACCGCCGATACGGTCGATGTGCTGATCGTCGGCGGCGGACCTGCAGGAGTCGCAGCTGCAGTCTATTGCGGCGCGGAAGGGCTCGATGCGCTGGTGGTCGAGGACACGGCAATCGGCGGACAGGCCGGCACCAGCAGCCGGATCGAAAACTACATGGGCTTCCCGACCGGAATCAGCGGCGCGGACCTGGTTTTTCGCGGGCAGATACAGGCGATGAAATTCGGCACCCGCTTCGCCATGCCGCGCCGGGCCGAAAGCTTGTCACGCAGCGACGACGGGACATTCTGCATTACGCTGGACGATGGCGATCAGGTTTGCGCGCGCACTATCCTGGTGGCCACCGGAGTGCAGTACAAGCGATTGCCGCTGGACCGTCTGGAAGATCTCGAAGGCACCGGCATTTTCTATGCTGCGACCGATATGGAAGCCCGCTATTGCAGCAACACCGAGGCGGTCATTGTCGGGGGCGGCAACTCTGCCGGACAGGCGGCAATGTATATCAGCCGCATGGCAAAACATGTGCATATCGTGGTGCGCGGAGACAGCCTCGCCGATTCGATGTCGAGTTATTTGACCGAACGGCTGGAAGCGGATGAGGCGATCACCATCCATTACAACTCCGAAGTATCGTCGCTGCACGGTGAAGATCATTTGCAAGGCGTGACGTTGAAAGCCACTGATGGCGAACGGAAAATCGATTGCTCTGCGCTGTTCATCATGATCGGGGCGGAACCCAACACTGGATGGGTAGCGGGCCTCGTCGATACCGATCCACGCGGCTTCGTACTGACCGGTGATGCAGTGGAACGCCCGTCACCCTACGAGACGTCCTGCGACGGGATTTTCGCTGTCGGCGATGTCCGCTCCGGCTCGGTCAAGCGGGTCGCAAGTGCAGTCGGTGAAGGCTCTGTCGTGGTCAGCCGGATCTGGACACATGTTGCACAAATGAAAGAAAACACATGATATTTGCCGACCAGCCTTTTCTCGACGCGGTTGCACGCGGGGCTTTGCTGGGCATGTTTGCGCTCGCGCTGGTGGTCATCTTCATCAGGGTTATCGGGCTGCGATCATTGTCCAAGATGACCAATTTCGACTTTGTAATGACGGTCGCGCTGGGTTCGCTGGTTGCCGGCGGGGCGCAAGCCACCAAATGGTCCGGCTTCTGGCAGGTGTTGGCAGGAATGATCGGTCTCTTCATCTTGCAGTTTATCGCAGCAAAGTTACGCAAGGCCTCCGACCTGGCCGAAGATGTCATGCAGAATGAACCGATCCTGCTGATGAGAGACGGCGAATTCTGCGACCAGGCGATGAAGGATGAGCGCGTCACCAAATCCGATGTGATTGCCAAATTGCGCGAAGCCAATGTGCTGCATTTGGACGAGGTTCGCGCGGTTGTGCTCGAAACGACAGGTGATGTTTCGGTGTTGCACGGCGGCAAGCTCGACGATCGCCTGATCGAGAACGTGCGCAGCAAATCCGGCTGAGAAAGCAACTCTCGGGAACGCACGAGCACGCCCATGGATTTCTGGTCGGTTATGCGCCAAAGGGCAGCATGAAGGAGCAGTTGGTTTCATGAGTAACGAATTTTACGCCCGCATTTCGGACACGCTTCACGAAATCAAGGACCAGGGCCTGTGGAAACCCGAACGGCTGATCACCTCGCCGCAGGGTGCAAAGATCACAGTCAAAACCGATGGCGGGACAGTCGAGGCGCTCAATTTCTGCGCCAACAATTACCTCGGGCTGGCCGACAATGAAGAGCTCTCGCGCGCTTCCGCCGATACCAACGCGGAATACGGCTTCGGGATGGCTTCGGTCCGCTTCATCTGCGGCACGCTCGACCTGCACCGGACGCTGGAACGCAAGATCGCAGACTTCTTCGGGTTCGAAGATTCGATCACCTTTGCCGCCTGTTTCGATGCCAACGGCGCGGTGTTCGAGCCGCTGCTCGGGCCAGAAGATGCAATCATTTCGGATTCCCTCAACCACGCTTCGATCATCGACGGGGTACGCCTGTGCAAGGCGAAGCGTTATCGCTACGCCAACAACGATATGTCCGAGCTGGAAGAACAGCTCAAAGCGGCCAAGACCGATGGCGCGCGCACCACGCTGATCGTGACCGACGGCGTGTTCTCGATGGACGGCATCATCGCCGATCTCGAAGGGATCTGCGACCTCGCCGAGAAGTATGGCGCGCTGGTGATGGTCGATGATTGTCACGCATCCGGCTTCATGGGCACCAACGGTCGCGGCAGTCCTGAATATCGCGGCGTCGAAGGCAGGATCGATATCCTGACCAGCACGCTGGGCAAGGCGCTCGGCGGCGGCATGGGCGGTTTTATCTGCGCCAGGCAGGAAGTCATCGACCTGCTGCGCCAGCGCGCGCGACCCTACCTGTTCTCCAACGCGCTCGCGCCCGGCCTGGTCGGGGCAAGCCTGCGCATGTTCGAAATGCTGGGCGACAATGGCCTGCGCGAGCAGCTAAAAGCCAACGCCGAGCGCTTCCGCAAAGGCATGACAGAGGCTGGCTTCGATCTCATTCCGGGCGAGCATCCGATCATTCCGGTCATGCTGGGCGATGCCAAGCTGGCCGGTGATATGGCTGCCGCCCTGCTCGATGAAGGCGTGTTTGTGACCGGTTTCTCGTTCCCCGTTGTCCCGCGCGGCGCAGCGCGCATCCGCACGCAGATGAGCGCCGCCCACACCTTCGACCAGATCGATTTCACAGTCGATGCCTTCACCCGGGTCGGCCGCAAGCTTGGAGTTGTTTCATGACCACCGAAACCGCTGGAACGATGGACTCGCTCGTCAAGGCGAAACCCGAGGAAGGAATCTGGCTGCAACGGTCCGACATCCCGACCCCCGGCCCGGACGAAGTGCTGATCCGCGTGCACCGCACTGCAATCTGCGGCACCGATATCCACATCTACAACTGGGATGAGTGGGCGCAGCGTACCATCCCCGTGCCGATGATTGTCGGCCATGAATTCGGCGGCGAAATCGCAGCCATCGGCAGCAATGTCAGCCGCCCGCTGAAGATCGGTCAGCGGGTTTCGGGTGAAGGCCATCTGGTCGGCGAGAAAAGCCGCGCTGTTCGCGCCGGGCATTTCCATCTCGATCCCGACACACAGGGCGTCGGCGTCAATCGGCCCGGCGCATTCGGCGAATACCTCTGCATCCCGGCGTTCAATGTCATCGCCCTGCCCGATCATGTCGATATGGACACTGCCGCGATCCTCGATCCGCTGGGCAATGCGGTCCACACTGCGCTCGCGTTCGACCTGATCGGAGAAGATGTCCTGATTTCCGGCGCGGGACCGATCGGTATCATGGCCGCGGCTGTCGCCCGCCATGTCGGCGCGCGGCACGTTGTCATAACGGATATCAATCCGCACCGGCTCGACCTGGCAACCCAGATTTCAGACTGCACTCCGGTCAATGTGGCGGAGGAATCACTGCGCGAAGTGCGCGAGAAACTCGGCATGAAAGAAGGCTTCGACGTGGCGATGGAAATGTCCGGCGCGCCAACCGCGCTCGACCAGATCATCGACAATATGGTGATGGGCGGCAAGGTCGCGATGCTCGGCTATCCGGGCGGCAAGACCGAGATCGAGTGGAGCCGGATCGTGTTCAAGGCGCTGACCATCAAGACGATCTACGGGCGCGAAATGTTCGAGACATGGTACAAGATGCTCGCCATGCTCGGCTCGGGCCTCGACGTCAGCAAGCTCATCACGCACCGGTTCGGCTACAAGGATTTCCAGCAAGGCTTCGACGTGATGCGCAGCGGCAAATCGGGCAAGGTCATCCTCGACTGGACAGCAGCCTGACCTGGCACACGAAGTTGACACGTGTCACCCTGTTGGGTTTTCCAAGCAACTGAAATAATGTGACTTTCCTGTTTCCTACAGGGTGACACATTCGGGTGAGAATCTTCAGCGCACGATCATCCGGGCGCAGGACGATAAGCAAATCCGGCACTATCAGACGCCTAGTGTGTAGGAAAATGCTTTGGCAGACCGCACCTGTCACAGGCTCGCCCTCGACCTGCAGGCGCATTTCTGCCTATTCTTCCATCGATACATCATTCGATTCGCACGACTTTAGGGGGTTGGCTATGAAAACGGGGGTCGCAGCCCGCTTGTTGGGCGCGTTTTTACTTTGGTTCGGATGGGCGACTTCGGCGTCTGCAGACTGGCACGTTGCGGAAAGCGATAATTTCGTCGTCTATGCTGATGACAGGGAAAAAGATATCCGGCGCTTTGCCGAGTATCTCGAGCGATACCATTCAGCGCTCGAGTATGTTCTTAGCCGCGATGTGCCCAAGCCCAGTCCATCCAACCGTCTCACCATCTTCGTCGTTGGTGGCCAGAAAGACATTCGCGAATTAACCGGAAGCAGTTCAATTGCCGGGTTCTACATTCCACGCGCCAGTGGCTCGATGGCCTTCGTGCAGGATATCACTTTCAAGAGCGACTACCCCAGCTTCACGACAATTATCCTGCTCCATGAATACGCACATCACTTCTTGATCTCATCCTCCCGCATGTCCATGCCGCGATGGCTCAGCGAAGGATCGGCTGAATTCTTTTCATCGGCATCTTTCAATAAGGACGGCTCGGTCAAGATCGGTCGCGATGCGCGCTATCGCGCCTATGAGCTTGCCGGTAGCAACTCCGTCAGCGTCGAGGAGCTGCTAGATCCAGAGCTCTATGAAGAAAATCGCGGAGATCGCAGAGATGATTTTTACGGGCGAAGCTGGCTCTTGTATCACTTTCTTCAGTTTTCGGACGATCGGCAGGGCCAATTGAGCGAGTACGCGCAACTGATGGCTCAAGGCATGTCGTCTCTGGAAGCAGGGCAAACCGCATTTGGCGACTTGAAATCGCTGGAGCGTGATCTGGTTTTGTATCAGATGGAGCGCCGAAGAGCCTATCTTGAATTGCCGGCAGAAATCCTGACCCAGACCAAGGTCACTCTGCGAAAATTGCCCGAAGGAGAAGCGGAGATGATGCCGATCCGTATTCGCTCACAGCACGGAGTGAATGAGGAGAAGGCGCAGGAAATCGTTCTTGACGCGCGCGAAGTTGCGGCGGACTACCCCAGTGATGCAGGTGTGCTGACCGCTTTGGCAGAGGCTGAATATGACGCAGGCAATGATGATGCGGCGATTGCTGCAGCCGACAAGGCGATCGCGCTCGACCCGTCGCGCACCAACGCCTATGTCCAGAAAGGCTACGCCATGTTCCGCAAGGCTGAGACGGCCGATGATCGCGATGCCGCCTACACCAAAGCGATGAAACCATTAGGCGCGCTCAACCGGCTGGAGAACGATCATCCCGTGCCGCTGATGTATTACTATCGCAGTTTTGCCGAGAGGGGGATGGAGCCACCGGAAGATGCCAGGCACGCGCTTGAACGCGCAGCCCAGCTCGCACCGTTCGACAAGGGCCTGTGGTTTCAGGTCGCGATGATGCAGGCGCAGGAAGGCAAGATCGAACTGGCGGGGCTTTCGCTGGCTCCGTTAGCCAATGACCCTCACGGGGGAGCCTTGGCGAGCCGCGCAGCAACGATCCGCAAGCTGCTGGATGATGCGCCGGAGGGTGAGGCATTCCTGCCGCCGGTCATTATCGACATGCCCGATGTTGTTGGCGCAGACGGCAATGACAACGATGATCGCGAAGACGACGACTAAGGCCTCTCAGTCGCCAAGTCGAAGATCGTAGCTGACGGTGTATTCCCCTCCATCATGCAGCAATGTGCGTGTGAAGCGGCCGACCTCGGTGCCGGTGTCGACCGTTCCAATCCGGTCATGGTCGCCAACCGGATCGTCTTCCATCACGGTCAAGCTGATCGGTGCGATGGAATTGAAACTGCCGGGCACCGTCCACGTTTCGCCATTGTTGATATCGAATTTGTCACCCGGCGTCTCAGGGACACGCTGGCCGGTGTTGACGAGGAGATAGACCTCGTCCTCCCCGAAGGTCTCCGTCCGCTTTATGCAGGTGATCACGATATTCTCGACAAAGAAGCGGATCGGCTTGCCCGGTATGCTGCCCTCTGTCCGCGGAACCAGATAGATCGGCGTTCCGGTGACGCTGGCGCTGACGAACGGGCGCTGTTCCTCGTTCGTGGCTCGCAGCACATCGTCGCGGACACTGCCACCGAGCAATTGCAGCGGCAGGTCGGCCTGCGGCAACCGCGCTGCGAGCGATTTCGCGAAAGGTGAATTGTCACCCGCCCCGTCGGAGGCGGTCTGCCCGGGGGCGGCTGCGAAGATCACTATGATGTCATCCGCCTCGACCGGTGCCAGCCCGCGATTCACCGCGCGCGTACCGCTTTTCCAGCGATTGCCGAAAGGATTGTTGCGGCACGCATCGAGCACGATCATGCGCACTTGCGCGCCAGCCATGCTGTCGGTGACCAGCGACAATTCGATCGCTTCGAATGGCAGGTCGCGATCGGCCTCCAGCTTGGCGTCGGTCGGGATCAGCCAGTTCTGACCCTTGCCCTCGATCCCGTGCCCGGCGAAATACAGCATCGCCACGTCTGCCCCGTCCGCCTTCGCGGCAAATTCCCGCAATGCGGCTTCGAACGCATCGATGCCGACATCCTCGATCAGCGTAACATCGTCGAATTGCGCGTCGCGCGCGGCCTGCGCCACCAGCGCAGCATCGTTCTTCGGATTTTCCAGCTGGCTGGCGTTTGCATATTCCGAATTGGCGATGATCAAGGCGACTTTGCGCGCGTGGCCTGGCTGCGCTGACAATGCTGCGCAGATAGCAAGCAGCACCAGAAAATATCGAAGCATCGTAATCGCCCTCCCCCAAGGCCGGACAATTAGCACAGCATCACCCAATAGCCGAACACCATCGACCGGGCGGAAAGAATTCGCGCAATGGGTGGGCGCGATTGCCTATTCGGCCATTGCCGGTTGCAAGAAGGGCTCCCCTTCCTGCGCGCCCTGCAAGGCCGAGAGCATGGCGATCGCGATACCCGATGCTTCCCTGTCGTGCGTGTCGGTCGCAATCGGCAGCAGGCTCATCCTCGCCAGTCCGATTTTTCCTTCGCGAGCCTGCATGATCGCGACACTCAGCCAGAGATATTTGTCATGCGGGACAAGCTGCGCGGCGCGTTCAAGCGCATGCCTGGCCTGCTCAGGCGGCACCAGCCCGCGCTCGACATAGCTGCGATAATACTGAACCAGCGGCACGGGATGATCGTTCTCAAGGCCGTTCAATTCGGAAAACGTTGCCATGGCAGAGGCATAGGCGGCATTTGCATCGACCGCGCCCGCGGCCAATCGGAATTGCGCATAGCCTTTGTAGAGGTAGGCTTCCTTCGCTCCGCCCTCTATTGCAATGGCCGCGTCTGCCGCAGCAATCGCAGCCAAGTCGTTGCCGGCTTCGTATTCTGCCTGCGCAAGCACCGATTGGACGAACGCGTTGTCGGGAAAACGCTGCGCGACCTCCCTCGCCTCGGACACAATCGCTGCCGTGCCTTCCCGCTCCACTCCGCGGCGCAATGTCATATAGGCCGGCAGGATTGCCTCAGCGCCTGCATCGAGCTCGGACACAGTGAATTCGCCAATCGAGATCTGGTCTTTGTCGTACTTCACTGTGGGCGATACCCAGTCGCGCAAATATCGTTCAAGCTCGCGCTCAAGCACGCCTGTATCGCCAAAGGCTTCGGCGGCGGCTGCAGCGGAAGGCACGCCCGACGCGACAGCATTTGAGTAAGCTTCCAGCTGGCCGGCCCGCTCAGGGGTCGCGGTGAGATAGTGATAGAGCAACCACGATTTGCCGTAATAGGATTGGTACGACGCCCGCAGAGCGGGTGACGAGCCGTCGTCGGCCAACAGCTCACGGACCGACACATTGTCTGTGAAATACAGTTCATTGAACCGGTGCCCGGCTCCGAGACCCAGTTCGACCGAGCCATCCTTGCCGAAAGTGGCCATCGCCATATATTCGGCGAATCCTTCCCTCAGCCATTGCGGCGTCGCGGCGCGTTTGCCCGAAGCCATATGGTGGTGGGCATATTCGTGCAGAAGCACGATCAGAGACAGGCTGCGCTGACCTTTTCTCAGCTTTATATCGGGTACGAAGGCGACGGAACCGGCCGCCCGCGGAACGTAAAAGCCGGCGACAAACCGGTTGCCACCGGAAAGCCTGCGGACATCGCTGCGGTCTCCGACAACAAATACCGTCAGCCGGTTCGACGGGCTTGGCGGCGGACCGTCATTCTCCGTCACCAGCGAGAGAGCAGCGTCGTACCGTTCGAGAATGGTTACGAAGCGCTCCATATTTTCGCGATCTTCATCGGCATAGACGACAAAGTGCTCGCTTTCAGCGACGTACCATTTGGCGTTCACTGGCGAGGCCAGCAAAGCGAAGGCGAAAACAATCAATGGACGGAACAAGTGCGACCCCCCGTCTAAGAACTGAAAGAAACTACGTCCGGGTGCGGCTTCCCTTGCTCAAGGCCAGGCCGACACCATGACGCATGATCACTAACGACTGGCCAATCCGCCGATTATCGAACCGAGGATGCCGCCGAGCGGACTGCCGCCAGTGCTTCCGCTCTGCTGCGAGCCGCCTTTGGCGAGGTATCCCGCAACGGCCATGGCCAGGATCGGCAGCATTTTCTTGAGCAAGCCCTCATCGATGCCGGTCATCGAGGCGACTTCACCGGCTACGCTGCGGCTGACATCCTTGCTGCCGAAGATCGATCCGAGGATATCATTGCCCTGCTGGACCGGTGTCGGCTTGGGTGCGAGAACAGATTCAAGCAGACCGCCGCCCCCACCGCCCAGTATGGAACCGGCCAGCCCGCCCAGTCCGCCGAGCGGGTCGGACGAACCGCCGCCACCGGTTGCGCTGCGCCCCATTCCCGCGACAATTGCCGGCAACAAGGCCCCCGCCCCGATCTTTGCGGTTTGCTCGTCGATACCGAGTTCTTTCGCCATGCTTTCGATGGCACCGGACTGCTGGAGAATTTGGGCGAGGCTCATAACTCTGCTTCCTTGCAATTATTTCTTACCGAACAAACCTTTGGCCATGTCGGCTATATCGTCAAGCGGGTTGCCGTCACCATCGCGGTCAAGCATCGAAGCGAAACTGCTGAGCGATCCTTCGCCGCCGATCTGCTGCACGATCTGGTTGAGCGTACCGGTATCGAGGCCCGTCTTGACCGATGCCAGTTCCACCGTGTCACCTTGCATCTGGTGGGTCTGACCAAGCGTCGCGATCGCTTTCTCCGCCATCGCAGGGTCGATTCCGACTTTCGCCGCAAGGTTTTTCACATCATCCGGCGCGCCGCCGATATTCTTGAGGATATTGTCGAACAGGCTCATGATTTCCTCCGTGGGTTTCGAGTCTATACCGCCCGATACAGCACAATTGCACGATCACCCAGTGGTACAAGGTAAACTCGCGCAAAGAAAAACCCCCGCTCCGATTGCCCGGGCGGGCGTTTCCTCTCCAACAGCAATTCGAAAATGGCAGCGGGTCAGGCAGCCTGCGGGGCCGCCTGTCTCACGCCTTCATCAACATGGTTCTCGAATTTGGCGAAATTGTCGACGAACAACTGTACCAGCTTCTTCGCTGTGCGGTCGTATTCATCCTTGTCTGCCCAGGTCGATCGGGGATCGAGCACTACCTGGTCGATGCCAGCTTCATCCAGCGCCGGCACATGGACCGGCACATCGAAGCCAAAATTGGCGTCCTTGCGGAAGTCGACTTCGTCCATCTTGCCATCGAGCACAGCGTTGAGCAGACCGCGCGTCGCCTTGATCGGCATGCGGCTGCCGACACCGTACTTGCCGCCGGTCCAGCCGGTGTTGAACAGCCAGCACTGGACAGCACCCTTGGCGATGCGTTCTTTCAGCAGATTGCCGTAGACGCTCGGATGGCGCGGCATGAAGGCGGCACCAAAACAGGTGCTGAAAGTAGCTTCCGGCTCGGTCACGCCGATCTCTGTGCCTGCGACCTTCGCGGTGTAGCCCGACAGAAAGTAATACATCGCCTGGTCGGCGGTCAGTCGCGCGATCGGAGGCAGCACGCCGAACGCATCGGCGGTAAGCATAATCACGTTCGATGGTGCCGGGCCGAGATTCTTTTCGCTCGTATTGGGGATGTATTCGATCGGATAGGCGCCGCGGGTATTCTCGGTCTTGCTGCCGTCGGTGAAGTCGAGTTCGCGCGTATCCTCGTCCATCGTCACGTTTTCGATGATCGTGCCGAACATCTTGGTCGTCGCGTAGATTTCCGGCTCGCCCTCGGCTGACAGGTTGATCATCTTGGCATAGCAACCGCCTTCGAAATTGAACACGGCATCGTCCGACCAGCCGTGCTCGTCATCGCCGATCAGCGTGCGGCTTGCATCGGCCGAAAGCGTGGTCTTGCCGGTGCCCGAAAGGCCGAAAAAGATCGCAGACTTGCCATCGGCGCCAACATTGGCCGAGCAGTGCATCGGCATCACGCCTTGCGCCGGCAGCAGGTAATTGAGCAGGCCGAACACGCCTTTCTTCATCTCGCCCGAGTATTCGGTGTTGCCGATCAGGATAAGCTTCTCGGTCAGGCTGACCGCAATCACCGTGTCGCTGCGGCAACCGTGGCGTTCCGGATCCGCCTTGAAGCTGGGCAAGTTGATGATGGTGTATTCGGGATCGAAACCGGCGAGCTCTTCCTCGGTCGGGCGGACGAGCAGGGTGCGCGCGAACAAATTATGCCACGCCATCTGGTTGATGACGCGCACATTGACGCGGTAATCCGGCTGCGAACCGCCGAACAGATCGGCGACGTAGAGTTCGTCCTGGCCTTTCAGATGATCGAGGAAATCGGCCTTCAGCACTGCGAAGTGTTCTTCGCTCATCGGCTGGTTGATTGCGCCCCAGTCGATCGTGTCTTCGGTCGTGTCATCGCGGACGACATATTTGTCCTTCACGCTGCGGCCGGTGAATTTGCCGGTATCGACCAACAGTGCGCCGTGCTTGGTCAGCTTGCCTTCGCCCTTGTCCAGCGCATGCTCGACGAGCCGTGCAGTGCCGAGATTGGCATGGATCTTGGCGTCGGTCGCAAAACCTTGGTTGGCGAGCGAATGGGAAAGCGCGATGGTCACGGTGATCTCCTGACGATGGCGGGCTGCATGGGGGATGGACAGCCCGATTCGCGTGCATACCTATGCACGACAGTTTTGCCGTGCGCATAATCGCGCCCCGCCCCTGCGTCAAACCGAGTTTGCCCCTTCTGTGGAAGGACGCGGCCAATCGCAAGCAAATCACGCTATCGCGTTGTTTCGCCCGTCAAGAGCGGCTAGCTTCGCCGCGACAGGCACAAGCGGAGAGAGCATGTCCGATACGCAGGCGGAACCGAAGGCCGGGCAGCAAGTAATTGCGCTGGTCGATGATGACCGCAATATCCTGACCACGGTATCCATCGCGCTGCAGGCTGAAGGCTATGCGACGCGGCTCTATTCGGATGGCGAAGCGGCCTTGAAAGCGCTGTTGGAAAATCCGCCCGACCTGGCCGTGTTCGACATCAAGATGCCGCGGATGGACGGGATGGAACTGCTGCGCCGCTTGCGGGAAAACTCGGCCCTTCCGGTTATTTTCCTGACCAGCAAGGATGACGAACAGGACGAGGAAGCCGGGCTCGAACTAGGTGCGGACGACTATATCGCCAAGCCGTTCAGCATCCGCCTGCTGACTGCTCGCATTCGCGCCATCCTGCGCCGCAGCGACGCCCGCGCCATGGTCGAGATCGACGATGGCAGCGGTAAGCCTGCGAGTGGCGGGGAAATGCTCACCCGCGGCCGGTTGACGATGGACCCAGCGCGGCATTTCGTCAGCTGGGACGGCAAACATGTGTCGCTTACGGTGACTGAGTTCCTCATCCTCGAAGCGCTTGCCGTGCGTCCCGGCGTTATCAAGTCGCGCAACCAGTTGATGGATGCAGCCTATCCCGACGATATTTTCGTCGACGACCGCACAGTGGACAGCCACATCAAGCGCATGCGGAGCAAGTTTCGCAAGGTGGATCGCCAGTTTGGCGCGATAGAAACCCTGTATGGCGCGGGATACAGTTTTACCGATGGCTAGATCACGCCTGTCCGGACGCCTGGATGCGGGGCTGGAGAAATCGAGCTTCGCCAGCCGGCTCTCTCTAACGTCGCGTATCCTCGCGGTGAATCTCCTGCCGCTCGCGCTGCTTGGCGGCGGTATTTTCTATCTCGATGGCTACCGCAAGCAATTGCTCAACGAACGCTACAAGCTGGCGCGGATCGAAGCACAGATTACCGCCGAAGCGCTCGCCGGTGCGACCCGCCAGCGGCAGGAAGCATTGCTGGTCCAGATCGGCAAGGAGCAGCGCATGCGCGTGCGCATGTTCGATGCAGAGGGCGAACTTTGGGCCGACAGCTTTGCGCTTGAAGAGCCGTCCTTCACGTTCTCTGACACGACAAAGGATGGCTGGGGCGACGATTGGGCACAAACGCTGGACAAGATCGTCGACGCTGTCGTTTCTGCGGAGCCGGTCGAAGATTATATCGAACCCGAATCCAACGAAGCGGACGCATGGCCCGAACTCGCCCGCGCCCGTGAAACGGGGCTTAGCCAAATCCAGCTGCGCGACTGGACCGACGGCACCCCGGTCATCACCGCCGCCGCGCCAGTGGGGACCAACGGCGCAACTCTGCTGACCACCCGCAATGCGGTCGACATCACAGAATCCGTGCGCAGCGCGCGTTCGACGCTGGGCATTGCCGTGCTGCTGACTCTGGTCGCGTCCGTCCTCTTGTCGCTCTACCTCGCCCGTACGATAGTCATCCCCTTGCGCAGCCTGTCCTCTGCAGCTCAGCGGGTCCGGCTTGGCCGCGAACGCCAGGTCGAAGTCCCGCGCCTGCCCGAACGCAAGGATGAGATCGGCCTGCTCGCGCGCGCCGTGTCGGACATGACCAATGCTTTACGCGACCGGATCGACGGGGTTGAGCATTTCGCCGCCGATGTTGCTCACGAGATCAAGAACCCGCTCGCCTCGCTTCGTAGTGCGGTCGAATCTCTTAGCCTCGTCGACGACCCCGATTTGCGCAACCAGTTGCTCGATATCGCCTCGCACGATGTGCGCCGGATTGACCGGCTGGTTACGGAGATCTCTGACGCCAGCCGGGTGGATGCGGAGATTTCTCGCGCGACACTGGAGCAAGTCGATTTGGGCGCGCTGACCGAGGCGATTATCGAACGGCGTGACAATCGCGACGAGAACGAAGGGCATGAAATCACGCTGCGACAGCCGATGGGCCATGCAATGGTGCAGGTCGTGCCGACGCGGCTTGAACGCGTGATCGAGAACCTGCTCGACAATGCCGTGTCTTTCTCGCCGGACGGCGGCACAATCGACGTAACCATCACCATGGACGAGACCTGCGTCGCGCTCGTGGTCGAAGATCAAGGGCCCGGCATTCCCGAAGACGCTCGCGAGAAAATCTTCCAGCGGTTCCATTCCATCCGTCCGGACGCGGAAGACTTTGGCAATCATAGCGGTCTTGGCCTCGCCATCGCGCGATCGATTGCAGAAGCGCATGACGGCGCGCTTGTAGCCATGGCGCGCGACAACGGCCATCAAGGGGCAAAGATGGTGCTACGGCTGCCAAACGCAGGCTGGCAAGCAGCCTGATCCGATGAAACTGCGACAATCGACAGCTGTGGCGGTGGATGGTCGGGCTATCCTGATCGAGGGGCCGCCAGGGTGCGGCAAATCGAGCCTGGCACTGGCACTGATCGATCGCGGGGCAACGCTGGTCGGCGACGATGGGATTGCCCTGGAAATCGACGGCGATAGTTTGATCGCGCATCCCCCCGAGAACATTGCCGGCTTGCTCGAAATCCGCAATGTTGGGCTGGTGCGCTTTCCCGCTAGCGCTGCAAGGGCTTGTCTGATCCTGGCAATCGACGCCGACCCGCCGCGCTACGTCGAAACCGCTCAGCGCCATATTATTGAAGGGATTGCGATCCCCCTGTTGCGCTTCGGTGTCGGCGGGCCAGCGGATGCGGTGCGCGCCGAGCAGGCACTGCAGCTTCACGGTTTATCGTCCTGACCTAGCACGAGCTACGGAAATCCCTTTTCACAACTTTTGTTAAGGCCCAAACACGCGAGCCCATGTCGAGCGATTCGCCCTCACCTCAAGCAACAGCGGACCACCGCCAACGCATCCTGCTGGTCACCGGCTTGTCCGGTGCTGGCAAGACGACAGCATTGCGCGTGCTGGAGGATTTGGGTTGGGAAGCGATCGACAATTTTCCCATTAGGCTGCTCGACCGGTTGGTCGGCAACGATGCGGATAATGCGCGCACAGGCCCGCTCGCGATTGGTTTCGATTCGCGCACGCGCGGCTTTGTGCCCGATGAAATCATCCAGCAGGTCAAGCATTTGACCGACCGGCCCGATGTGCTGCTGACGACCCTGTTTATCGACTGCAAGAGTAACGAGCTGGAGCGGCGCTATAATGAAACCCGCCGCCGCCATCCGATGGCCAGCGGGCGGCCGGTGCGGGTCGGGATCCAGGCAGAACGCGAGCTGCTCGAGCCGTTGCGGCGCTGGGCGGATGTGGTCATCGACACGACCGGTTTTTCCAGCAACGATCTGAAGCGAACAATTCGCGAAGGATTCGCCGACACCGCGCCGCACGACATGTCGATCATCCTCACAAGCTTTGGTTTTGCCCGCGGCACGCCACCGCTGGCCGATCTGGTTTTCGACATGCGCTTCCTCGATAATCCGCACTGGGTGGAGGAATTGCGCGAGCAGACCGGGCTCGACGCCGCGGTTGGCGAACATATCATGCAGGACCCCGCATTCGAGCAGGTTTTCGGGCAGATACGCGAATTGTTGCTGACGCTGATTCCCCGCTACCGGGCGCAGGGCAAAAGCTACGTCAATGTCGCCCTTGGATGCACCGGCGGCAGGCACCGCTCCGTCTTCACCACAGCGCGTCTGGACGAGGTCTTGCGTGCGGAGGGATTTTCGCCCACGGTCATTCACCGTAATCTGGGCTCGCGCGCAGCAGACGAGATCGAAAGACCCAAGGCATGAAACAGGTCAGCTTCCTGCACCGCGCTCAGGATTCGTTCAAAGTCCGGGATATCAAGTACAACACTCTATGATTGGTTTGGTCCTCGTAACCCACGGCAATCTGGCCGACGAATTCGTCAATGCGATGGAGCATGTCGTTGGCCCGCAAGAATCGATCCGCACTGTGTGCATCGGACCCAATGACGACATGGAACACCGGCGGCAGGAAATCGCCGATGCGGTCAAATCCGTCGACAGCGGCATGGGCGCTATCATCCTGACCGACCTGTTCGGCGGCACCCCGTCCAACCTGGCGATATCGCTGCTGGAAGAAGGCCGGGTGGAAGTGATCGCCGGGATCAACCTGCCGATGCTGATCCGGCTGGCGGGCGCGCGGCAGAAAAACGATGTTTACACCACGGTCTGCGCCGCGCGCGAAGCGGGCCGGTCCTACATCACCGTGGCATCGGAACTGCTCGGTCAGACCGAAAAGAAGGCAGGCGGCAGCGCCGGATGAGCGAACAGCGCAAATCCATCACCATCGTCAACCAACGCGGCCTTCATGCCCGCGCCAGCGCCAAATTCGTCGGAGCTGTCGCTGAGTTACCACCGGGCACGCAGGTCAAGGTTGCCAAGGGCGAAAACGAAGCCGGAGGAGGCTCGATCCTGGGACTGATGATGCTTGGTGCAGCGAAGGGCGATAGCGTCGATGTGATCGTTGCTGGCAACAATGCCGAGGCTGTGCTCGCAGAGCTGTCGGCGCTGATCGAGAACGGGTTCGGCGAAGAGTGATGCCCGATCCTCGCCGGCGGCAGATCACCGGCTTTTCCAATCCGACAGTCAAATATTTGCGCAGCCTGCGCGAGAAGAAGCATCGCAAGGCTGCAGGCAAGTTTCTTGCCGAAGGATTGCGCCTGTTGACCGACGCCCGTGAATGCGGGCGGTTGCCGGAGGTTCTGGTGATGGCGGATAACCGCGATGCGCATCCACTGCTGGCGGTGCTCGAACGCGCGGTGCTCGACAGCGGCGGCGAGGTTATCGAGACCTCGCCCGACATCCTTTCAAAAATCACCGGCAAGAACAATCCGCAAGCGGTCGCCGGGGTCTTCGCGGAATTCGACACTTCGCTGAGCGCGCTTGCACGGGATCGATCCGATATCTGGCTGGTGGCACAGGCGCTGCGCGACCCGGGCAATCTGGGCACCATGCTGCGCACCGGCGATGCGGTTGGCGCTGGCGGACTGATCCTGATCGACGATTGCGCGGACCCGTTCAGCGTCGAGGCCGTGCGTGCGAGCATGGGGGCGGTGTTTACGCAGCAAATCGCGCAGGCGACATGGCAGGATTTCCTGACATGGCTGCGCGGCGGAGACGGCCAGCTCGTCGCGGCATCCTTGCGCGACGCGGTCCCCTATCGCGGGGCACCCTACGCCGCCCCGTGCTTCATCCTCGTCGGAAACGAATCGCAAGGCCTTCCGGAGGACTACGAGACGGCCTGCGACCTGCGCGTCACCATGCCGATGCGCGGGCGCGCGGACAGCCTGAACGCCGCAGTGGCGGGCTCCGTGTTGGCCTATGAGGTTTTGGCCAGTCTGGAAGGCTGATCAGTCGCCCGCGATGAAGATTTTGATTGTCCAGCCATCAGAGGTTGGCGCCGCGATCAGCCGATAGTCGACCAGCGAGCGCAGATGCTCCAACGCGACGTAGCCCGTCCGCCCGCTGGCGAACTGCACATGCGCGAGATCGCCAGGCTTTTGTGTGCCATCGTCGATCAGAGTCACGATATCCCAGCTGAGGCGATCAAGGAGCGGTGAATTCGCCGCCGGGCCCTGACGCAGCGGAACACCGTCGCCGATCACGAAATAGGTCAGATACGGATCGTCCGTTCCCGGATCGACGCCCCAGTAATAGGGCAGATACATCTCCCCGCCGCGCTCCTCGCTGTAGATGCCGCAACCGAGGCGCTGCACCTTGTCGAGTTCGTCCCACAGCGCATAGTCGGGATCGTCGAGCCGCTGGGCCAACAGGTCCCAACCGGACCCGCCACCGAAGTCGAGCAGGATTTCCGGGTCGACCAACGGGCGCAGCATGTCCGGATCGCGATTGGCCGTGGCGGTCGCGAGCGCCATGCGGAACCGGTCCGCGCCCGCGATACCGCTACACTCGTCCTTCGGAGGGACGCTCTTCGCTGCAACCGTCGCTGGAAGAAGCCCGGCAAGCAACAAACCCCAAATTGCCGCACGCATCATTCCGCCCCCTCTTTCTCTCCGTCAATCAACAGGTCTTCGCCGGTATAGCGCGGCGCGCTTTCTACCAGCGGGATGTCTTCGATCTCACGCTTGCCGATCTCGATCCCCTTTTCTGCCAGGCGCTTACCCGAAGACAGGACATTTCTCTCAAAAGACCCGACGAACTTGTTGTAATTGTTGACCGCGCTCTCCAGCCCGCCACCTACGCGCTTGAGGTGTTCGGCGGCCGTGGCGAGGCGCTCATACAATTCCGCCCCCATCCGGCCGATTTCCTGCGCTTCGGAGGCCATCTTGTCCTGCCGCCAGACCTGCGCGACGGTTCGCGCGATGGCGACCAGATTGGTCGGCGTGGCAAGCAGCACGCCGTTCTTGAAGGCGAAGTCCCATAGCTCGGGATCGGCTTCCAGTGCGGCGGCGACAAAATGCTCGCCCGGTACGAACATCACCACGTAATCCGGCGCATCGTCGAACTGGCTCTGATAGCTTTTCGCGCCAAGTGTTTGCACGTGATTGCGCATGGATTTTGCGTGCAGGGCCATGTGGCGCGCGCGCTCGTCGTCATCGTCCGCCTCGAATGCGGCCTGATAGGCGTTGAGCGAAACTTTCGCGTCGATCACCAGCTTCTTCTGGCCCGGCACATGCACGATGGCATCGGGCCTCATGCGTCCTCCTTCAGTCTCGACCGACTGTTCGAGGACGAAATCGGTGTGCTGTGACAGGCCGCATTGTTCCAGCACGTTCTGCAAGGCCCGCTCGCCCCAGCGCCCGCGTGCCTTGGGAGCATTGGTCAGCGAATTGCCGAGCCGCTGGGCTTCGCGCCGGACCTCTTCCTGACCGCGTTGCATATTTTCGATCAGGCCGGTCAGCTGGCCGAACGCATCGACCCGCTTGGCTTCGAGCTGCTCGACCTGCGCCTCGTATTTCTTCAGCCGATCGTCCACCGGGCGCAGCAATGCCGAGAGTTTTTCTGCGCTCGCCTTTTCCGAATGGCCGAACCGTTCATTGGCCCGCGCCAGGAACGCTTCCTGTGCTTTGCCAAGTACTTGTGCGCCGGTGTTCTCGAACTCCTTGAGCAATTTCTCGCGGCTTTCCTCGAGCAAGCGCTTCTGTTCGGCAAAACCTGCCGCCTGCGCCTTCAACCCGGAAAGTTCTTCCCGCGCCGCGTCCAACCGCGTTTCCAGCTCGCCCGCCCGGTCCGCGCGGACGGTCGCGTTCTCAAGATCGACGATCGCCTTGCGGAAATTCTCGTCCAGCGCCTTGGCCTCGGCATCACGCTCCGCATGGCGCGCGCGCCAATCGGCAACCGGCCTCGAACCGAAGAACCAGCCGGCAAGTCCGCCGATGATGAGTCCGCCAAACAGCGCGACAAGAATGATGAGCATTGGGTCCATAGGGCGGAACATAGTCGGAACGCGGCCCCGCGCCAAGCGCCTTTACGGAACCAATCCCCCGCCTCGTTCCTTCTTCTAACAAAAGGAGAATCCCCATGTCCATCAAGGAAATGATCAAGGAACACCCGCAAGTCGGGGCCGACTGGAACGACCAGCTGGGCGAAGCGGTCAAGCACGCCATGTATTGCGCGGCGATCTGCAACAGCTGCGCCGATGCGTGCAGCGCCGAAGAAGGCGACATGCAGAAATGCATCCGCCTGTGCATGGATTGCTCGGACATCTGCACCGCGACCTACCGCGTCGCGACACGCCGCACTGCGGGCAATGTCGGCATCATCGAAGCGATGCTGCGCACCTGCATCGCCGCGTGCGAAGCCTGCATCGACGAATGCAGCAAGCATGACAGCGATCATTGCCGCCGCTGCGCGCGCATGTGCCGCGAATGTGCCGATGATTGCCTGAAAGCGCTCAACGGAATGGAACAGCACGCCTGATCGCAATGCCCGCCTTATAATGAAAAGCCCCGCTCGATGGCGGGGCTTTTTCGTTTCAGCCGAGGCAAGATCGGCGGTCAGGCAGCGCGCAGTTTCTGCAATTTCTTCAGCGCCATCTGCCGCTTGAGGCGGCTCAGATGGTCGATGAATAGGATGCCTTCGAGGTGGTCCATCTCGTGCTGGATGCAGGTCGCCATCATCCCGTCGAGCGCATCCTCGTGGGATTTGCCGTCAAGATCCTGATAGCGGACGGTGCAGGTCGACGGGCGATCGACATCGGCATAAATCTCTGGGACCGACAGGCAGCCTTCCTGATACGTAGCCAGATCCTCTGCCGGATCGAGAATCACCGGGTTGATGAATACGCGCGGCTCGTGCTTGATCGGGTAATGCTTGTGGCTGCCCTGCCCGTCGCCGTGGTCGTGGCCGCATTCTTCCGGCTCGGCGTCCGTATCCGGTTCCTGCAGATCGATCACCAGCACCCGCTTGGGCACGCCGACCTGAATCGCGGCCAGCCCGATACCCGGCGCGGCGTACATGGTTTCGAACATGTCTTCGACGAGCGTCTTGAGCTCATCATTGAATTCGTTGTCCGCCACGGGTTCGGACACGGTTTTGAGCCGGGGATCCGGCACTTCAAGAATCTCGCGTATAGCCATGAGGGGCAAAATAGTGCGCCCCGCCAAGCTTAGCAAGCGCAGCAGCGATATCGCATTCGCTGCTCAGACAGGCCGCCTTGCCCTGAGCGCCTGCGCCAGCGTGCCTTCGTCGAGATAGTCCAGTTCACCGCCCACCGGCAGGCCGTGCGCCAATTGGGTGATCCGCACCGGGAAACCCTCCAGCCGCTCTGCGATGTAGTGGCTGGTGGTCTGCCCTTCGAGCGTGGCGTTCATCGCGAGGACCACTTCGTCCACCCCGCCTGCCTCCACACGGGCAAGCAGCGGAGCAATGTTGAGGTCTTCGGGACGAACACCGTCGAGCGCCGACAGCCTTCCGCCAAGCACATGATAGGTGCCGGTAAACAGCTTCGCCCGGTCGAGCGCCCACAGGTCCGACACATCCTCCACCACGCAGATCGATTTGGCATCGCGGCGCGGGTCGGCGCAGACCCCGCACGGGTTCTGCGTGTCGATATTGCCGCAGGTTTCGCATTCGACCAGCCGGTCGCGCACTTGCTCCATCGCTTCCAGCAATTGCGGCAGGGCCTGATCGCGCCGCTTGACCAGCCACAGCACCGCGCGCCTCGCCGAACGCGGGCCGAGGCCCGGCAGGCGGGCCAGCGCGGCGGCGAGGTTCTCGATCTCTTGCGATGCCATGGCGGGAAAGATAGGGGCAGCGCCTGTTCAACAAAAGGTCCGGCACACTCTTATGCGTATAATCTTCATGGGAACGCCGGAATTTGCGGTGCCGACGCTGCGGGCGCTGCACGAAGCAGCGCATGAGATCGTCGCGGTCTACACCCAGCCGCCGCGACCGGCGGGCCGGGGCAAAAAGCTGCAACCCTCTCCGGTTCAGCGCGAGGCAGAGATTCTCGGCATAGAAGTCCGCTCGCCCAAATCGCTCAAATCGGCGGAGGAGCAAGCAGCTTTCGCCGCGCTCGACGCCGATGTCGCAGTTGTCGCGGCTTATGGGCTGATCCTGCCGCAGGCAATTCTCGATGCGCCCACGCACGGTTGCCTCAACGTGCACGCCTCGATCCTGCCGCGCTGGCGCGGTGCGGCGCCGATCCACCGCGCGATTCAATTGGGCGACCCGGTGACCGGCGTGACCATCATGCAGATGGAAGCCGGGCTCGACACCGGCCCGATGCTTGCCACCGTGCGCACGCCGATCGAGGACAAGACCACCGGCGAATTGACAGAGGAACTGGCCGAGCTTGGCGCACAGCTGATGGTCGGTTCGTTGCGCGAGCTGAAAAATCACCGTCCGATCGCGCAGGATGATGAGCTTGCGACTTACGCACCCAAGATCGACAAGGCCGAAGCGCGGATCGACTGGTCGAAACCTTCCGAAGAAGTTGTCCGTCACATTCACGCCCTCGCCCCCTTCCCCGGCGCATGGTGCGAAATCGATGGCGACCGGATAAAACTGCTGCGCGCAGAAACCGTCGATGAATCCGGTGCACCGGGTGAAGTGCTCGACGATCGGCTGACGATTGCTTGCGGTAAAGGCGCGGTCCGCCCGGTTCGCCTCCAGCGTGCCGGCAAGCCGGTAATGGAGCGCGAGGAGTTCCTGCGCGGTAATCCGGTTGCTAAAGGCATCGACCTGGCGTGACCCGCTTCGCGCTCACACTCGAATTCGACGGCACGCCATTCCAGGGGTTGCAGCGGCAGAAGCACGGCCCGAGCGTGCAGCAATCGGTCGAGGATGCTGCCAAGGCGGCAACAGGGAAGACAGTGACCCTGTTCAGCGCCGGGCGCACCGATGCCGGGGTCCATGCGCTGGCCATGCGCAGCCATTTCGATGTCGAGAGCGATCTGACGCCGTATCGGATGATGGGCGCACTCAACGCCCATTTGCGGCCTGATCCCGTTGCCGTGACGCATTGCGAAATCGTGCCAGATGACTGGCACGCGCGGTTTTCCTGCATTGGCCGCAGCTATGTCTATCGCATCGCCAACCGCCGCGCACCGCTGACGCTGGAAAGGAACCGCGCATGGCGAGTTGCTCAGGTACTGGATCACGAGGCCATGCACCGTGCGGCGCAGTCGCTGGTTGGTCAGCATGATTTCACGACCTTCCGATCAGCTCAGTGCCAATCGCAAAGCCCGGTCAAGTCGCTCGACCGGCTCGATGTGGAACGTCAGGGTGACCATGTGCTGATCCATGCCGCAGCACGCAGTTTCCTGCATCATCAGGTGCGCAGCATGGTCGGCTGCCTGGCACTGGTCGGCATGGGCCGCTGGCAGGAACAGCGCGTCGGCGAAGCATTGGCAGCGCGCGACCGGCAGGAACTGGGACTCAACGCGCCGCCGCACGGGCTATACTTCGTAGCGGCCGAATATGCTGCGAGCGCTTGACCTAACGTCACCCTAGCCAATCCGTTTCAGTCGGCGTAGCGAAACACTCAACCCTGACAGGAACCGATATTGGGAGAACGAACATGACGACAGGCAAACAGCTTTTCACCACGCTCGAAGCAGACGGGACGTTGACCGTGGCAATCGAGGAAGTCACCGCTCCCGAGCCGAAGGGCAATCAGGTTCTGGTGAAAATGGAAGCGGCACCGATCAACCCGTCGGACCTCGCGATCCTGACGGGTGCCGCCGACATGGACAATGCCGATTACGGCCCCGGCAAGTTCGTCGCCAACATGCCTGAACCGTTCAACAGTGGCTCCAGGGCGCGCCACGGACAGAAGCTGCCGGCGGGTAACGAAGGCGCAGGCACCGTCGTCGCGACAGGCGACAGCGATATGGCCAAGGCGCTCGACGGGCAGCGGGTCGCTTGCGTTCCCGGCAACGCCTATAGCCAGTATTGCATTGCCGATGCCGCCATGTGCCTGCCGCTGGGCGATCATTCGGCAGAGGATGGCGCGTCGGCCTTCGTCAATCCCATGACCGCGCTCGGCTTTGCCGAGAACGCCAAAATGGATGGCCAGAAGGCGATCGTTCACACCGCGGCTGCATCCAACCTTGGCCAGATGCTGGTCAAGATTTGTCAGGAAGACGGGCTGGAACTGGTCAACATCGTCCGCAAGGCAGAGCATGTCGACATGCTCAAGGGCCTTGGTGCAACGCATGTCGTGAACTCTTCCGACGAGGATTTCATGAAGCAGCTGCGCGAAGCTATCGACGCAACCGATGCATTTTACGGTTTCGATCCGATTGGCGGCGGACAGGCGACCGACAATGTGTTCAAGGCAATGGAGCAGGTCGCGGTCAGCAAGATGACCGAATACAGCCGCTACGGCTCCAACCAGCAGAAACGCATGTTCATTTACGGCCGGCTCGACATGGGGCCGACCATCCTCACGCCAAGCTACGGCTTCGGCTGGACCTTGTCAGGCTGGCTCCTCACCCCTTTCCTGGCCAATGCCGGAATGGAAACCGTCATGCGCATGCGCCAGCGCGTGCTTGAGAACCTGACCACGACCTTCGCCAGCAGCT
The DNA here is from genome assembly GCF_005434975.1 of Parerythrobacter lutipelagi. GTDB lineage: Bacteria > Pseudomonadota > Alphaproteobacteria > Sphingomonadales > Sphingomonadaceae > Parerythrobacter_A > Parerythrobacter_A lutipelagi. Next base: position 318,815 of record NZ_SKCJ01000001.1, read on the forward strand.
ACAAGCGCAGGGTGAATCTCGAAGAAATGCTGACCAAGGATGCGGTGCTGGATTACCGCGCCATGAAGACGGGCGAAAAATACCTCGTCACGCCGTGGAGCTAAACTTCAGCTAGCTGCCATCGAACGCCTGCTGGATCGCGGCGGGGTCACTGACCCCGTTCGCGATCAGCAGCTGCAGCAACAGCCGCGCCTTTTGCGGGTTGAGCGCGCGCGCAGCGACGAAGCCATTTGCCTCATCCTCTGGTTCGCGATCGACCAGCCCCTCATCGGCACGGCTCGCGCGCACGACCAGGAGGCCCTCGCCGCGGCGGCGGACGAGTTCCTGCCGAACCGGTTCAGGCAGATTGCCTTCTCCCACACCGGCAATCACCACGCCGCGCATCGTGTCGCCGATGAACCGTCCAACTGATTGGCCGTCGAGCCCGGCATGCACGTGGACCACACCGACTTCGGGCAGGTCATCGCACCACGCGAACTGTGCCCCGCCTTGGGTGCGCCAGGGCGCACCGAACCATTCGAGCGAGGACGGGGTGACGAGGGCAACCGATTCGCGCGGAAACCCGCGAAATGCATCGGTCCCGCGCGTGCGGACCTTACGCACATCGCGCGCGCCAAATACCCGGTCACCCATTACCACCAGCACACCGCGTCCTGCAGCAGCCGGATCGCTGGCGACCCGCACCGCATTCGCAAAATTGCGCAGACCGTCGTAACCCACTGCGTCCGCCGGCCGCATCGCACCAACCAGAACCACCGGCTTGTTGGCCGGCAGCGTCAGGTCGAGCAGAAAGGCTGTTTCCTCCAGCGTATCGGTGCCGTGGGTAACAATGACACCATCGCACGTCTCGTCATTCAGCGCCGCCATGATGGCCGGATGCAGAGCGTTCCATTCTTTCGGGCCGATGTCGGCCGAATCGATATTGGCAATTTGCTGGCCGGAAAATTCTGCTTCCAGCCCCAGTCCGCCGACTTGGTCGAGATAATCCTCTATCGAAATCTGTCCCGCCGCATAGTCCTTGGCGATCGCCGATCCGGCGATGCCCGCGATGGTGCCCCCGGTGGCAAGAACTGTGATCTGGCTGGTCATGAGGCGCCACTAATGCGCTTTGCTGCGTATTCGCAATTGATTCTCAAACTTTCGGCGCTATGTGCATCGGCACCGCGACTGGTGCGGGCGATTAGCTCAGTTGGTAGAGCATCTCGTTTACACCGAGAGGGTCGGCAGTTCGAGCCTGTCATCGCCCACCAGTCGCGGTCATTCAACAGCTTCGGCAATCGCTACGCGCGCGTCAGCGCTCGACCAGTCGTATTCACCGACCACCCGCCAGACCTCCTGCCCGCTCGCATCATAAAGCACGGTTGCAGGCAGCACGCCGCCGGAAATCTCGAAATCCAGCGAACTGGTCGCATCCATCCACGGCTGAAGGTGCTGGAAATCCTGTTTAGCGAAAAACGGCACGACCTTCTCCGCACCGCGGCGATCCTGGCTGACGGTTACCACCCGCAGGGCATCGCCATACTCGCCCGCCAGCTCGTCCAGCATCGGCATTTCGACGACACATGGCGCGCACCAGGTGGCCCACAGGTTGAGCAAGACCGGCTGGCCTTGCAACGCTGCCAGATTTAGCTCGTTTCCGTCGGGATCGACCACAATTGTGGCAGGCATCAGCTCGCCCGCGCTGCTGCGGTCGAGCTCCCCGGCCAAGCCTGCCTTCGCGCCAGCCAATTCGCCCTGTTGTTGCGCCTCCTCCGGCGCTTCCCTATCGCAGGCGGCCAGAGGCAGTGTCAGGATGGCGACAGTGAGCGACAAGCGCGCAGGAAATGATGGCACGGGTTCAGGCTCCAACCAGATGTGGGGCGGCAGGTTTGCCGACGGACCTAGCGCGATCATGCGCGAAATCAACGCTTCGATCCCGTTCGACAAGGCGCTGTGGCGGCAAGATATTGCCGGATCGAAAGCGCATGTAGCGATGCTTGCGCAGCAGGGAATTGTTTCAGCCGAAGATGCCACCGCGATCTCAAGCGGTCTCGACAAGGTGGCTGACGAATACGCGTCGGACGGGGTTCCCGAAGACTGGGATCTCGAAGATATCCACATGACCACTGAAAGCCGCCTGGCCGAAATTGTCGGCCCGGTGGCCGGTCGCCTGCACACCGCGCGCAGCCGCAACGACCAGGTGGCGACCGATTTCCGCCTCTGGGTGCGCGAAACAATCGATCAGACTGACGCCGGATTGCTGGCGCTGCAACAGGCGCTGGTTACGCGGGCAGGCGAACACGCGGACAGCATCATGCCCGGCTTTACCCATCTGCAGACCGCACAGCCGGTCACATTGGGCCACCACTTGATGGCCTATTACGAAATGATTCGGCGCGACCGCAGCCGGTTCGCCGACACGCGCGGGCGGATGAACGAGAGTCCGCTTGGCTCGGCGGCACTGGCGGGCACGGGTTTTCCGATCGACCGAGAGATGACCAGCGAGGCACTCGGCTTCGACCGGCCTACCGCGAACAGCCTGGATGCAGTGTCCGACCGCGATTTCGCCGTGGATTACCTGATGGCGGCAGCGCAGTGTTCATTGCATCTTTCTCGGCTTGCCGAAGAGATGATCATCTGGGCGAGCCAGCCCTATGGTTTCGTCCGCATGCCCGATGCGCTCAGCACCGGCAGCTCGATCATGCCGCAGAAGAAAAACCCCGATGCAGCAGAGCTGGTGCGCGGGCATTCCGGCAGGATCATCGGCTGCGTGACCGCGCTGATGGTAACGATGAAAGGTTTGCCGCTGGCCTATTCGAAAGACATGCAGGACGACAAGCCGCCCGTATTCGAAGCCGCCAGCCTGCTCGCGCTGAGCATCGCGGCCATGACCGGGATGGTCGCCGACACGACGTTCAACACCGACCGGATGCGGCAGGCAGCGGAACTCGGCTATGCCACCGCGACCGATCTGGCCGACTGGCTGGTGCGCGAATCGAACATTCCGTTCCGCGAGGCGCACCATATCACCGGCGCAGCGGTGAAGCTGGCTGAGAGCAAGGGCGTACCGCTCGACCAGCTTTCGCTGGATGAACTGCAGACCATCGATGCGCGTGTCGACGAGCGAGTGTTTGCCGCCTTGTCGGTCGATGCGTCGGTCGCGTCGCGCGCATCCTATGGCGGGACCGCGCCGGAACAGGTAAAGGCACGCATCGCAGAAGCGCGCGCCGCGCTCGGAATGGATTGAGAATGCGCAAGACCCTCGCCCTCGCCTCGCTGGTTCTCCTCGCCGCCTGTGGGCAGCGCGCAGAGCTTGAAACCTATCCCGGCGAAGGCTTGCCCGTCGCACCGCTGGGTGCCAGTGCGCCTGCCGAAGCCGAGGAACTGCTTGAACGCGATGCGCAGGCCGCGCCTGAACGCAGCGTCGAGCTACGCCGCCGCTCTGAAGAGCGCGAGGACGACCCGTTCGATCTGCCACCGCCGGAATAGCAAAGAGACCGATGGACCATTTTTCGCATCGAGGCGGTGTCATGCACGCCGAGGACGTTCCACTGCCGCGAATTGCGGAAGAAGTGGGCACGCCGGTCTACGTCTATTCGCGCGCCACGCTGGAGCGGCACGCACGCGTCTTCAATGAAGCGTTGGCCCCGCTGGGAGACCCGCTGATTGCGTTCGCGGTAAAATCCAATCCCAACCTGGCAGTCCTCAATGTGCTGCAGAAGCAGGGCTTCGGTGCAGATGTCGTCTCGGGCGGCGAATTGCGGCGTGCCTTGGCGGCAGGAATTGCTCCGGCAAAGATCGTCTTTTCCGGAGTCGGCAAGACACGTGCAGAGCTTGAGCTGGGACTCGACGAGGAGATTGGACAGTTCAACATCGAATCGCGCGAGGAAGGTCACGAGCTGGCTGAAATCGCGGCTTCGCGTGGGATCGAGGCGCAGGCCTGCCTGCGGGTGAACCCCGATGTGGACGCCAAGACCCACGAAAAGATTTCGACCGGCAAGGCAGAGAACAAGTTCGGCGTTCCGCTGATGCGCGCGCGCGAGACTTTTGACGAGTTGGCCGCACTCGAGGGCATGAACCTGCGCGGGGTGGCGATCCACATTGGCAGCCAGCTCGCCGATCTGGAACCGCTGGAGACCGCCTTCGCGAAAGTCGGCCAGCTCGTGGCGGATTTGCGCGCGGCAGGGCACACGATAACCCATGTCGATTTGGGTGGCGGTCTCGGCGTGCCCTATCGCAAAGGCGAAATTCTGCCCTCACCGGCCGAATATGGCGCGATGGTCGCCCGGGCCACCGCAGGGTGGGACGTGAAACTGACATTCGAGCCGGGCCGGGTCATCGCGGGCAATGCCGGTGTGCTGCTTACGCGCGTCGTGCGGGTCAAGCGCGGGGGCAACGGTCCGCCCTTCGTGATCGTCGATGCGGCGATGAACGACCTCGCCCGCCCGGCACTCTATGGTGCCTGGCACGATTTCGACGCGGTCGAGCCGAGCGGTGAACGGATGACCGCCAACATTGTCGGCCCGATCTGCGAAACCGGTGACACCTTTGCCACAGACCGTGATTGCGACGCTTTGCGGTCAGGCGATCTGGCGGTTTTTCGAACTGCCGGAGCGTATGGCGCCACCATGGCAAGCTCGTACAATTCGCGCGGATTTGTGGCCGAGGTTTTGGTCGATGGTGACAGGTTCGCCGTGGTTGCCGACCGGATCGATGCCGGGGCGATCATGGATGCCGAGCGCGTCCCCGACTGGCTATGACGCAGACATGATCAGATCGCTGCCTTTGCTGCACCGGATCGACGGCAAGAAAGTTGTCGTCGTGGCGGAAGGGGCGATGGGAGAAGCAAAAACGCGGCTGGTCGAACGCGCCGGTGGTATTCCATGCGGCGAACCTGAAGCACATCACGCTGCGCTGGCGTTCATTGCATTGGAGGATGCGCGGGAGGCTGAGGCAGCCGCGCGGCGGCTTAAAGCGAAGGGCCTGCTGGTCAATGTAGCTGACCGGCCGGAGCTGTGCGATTTCACCACGCCGAGCATCCTCGACCGGGATCCCGTGCTGATTGCCATCGGCACATCGGGCGCATCGGCCGGGTTGGCAAAGCAATTGCGGCTCCGGCTCGAAGCGCTTTTGCCGCAATCGCTGGGCAAGCTCGCCGCCAGGCTGGAGACCGCGCGCGGTGCCATGCGTGCAAAATATCCCGACGCGAGCCAACGCAGGCAGGCACTCGACCTCGCGCTGAGCGAAGGCGGCATTCTCGATCCGCTCGACCCGCGTTCGGCAGAGCATGTCGAAAAGTGGCTCGGCAGCAAGGAAATCATGCGGGCCGAAACAACGATTACGTTTGAGGTCAGAAGTGATGACCCGCAATCTCTCACGCTACGGCAGGCGCAATTGCTGGGCATGGCCGATACTGTCGCGCACGAACCCGATATACCGTCCGCCATCCTCGACCGAGCCCGGGCAGACGCTGCGCGCATTGAATTGCCAATCGATCAGATGCCGGCGTCTGGTCTGACCATCGTCTTGCGCCGCGCGCGCTGAGCCGGTTTCAGGCCGCAGCGCGTTTGTTTTCCAGCGCCGCGAAATACCCCGCCATCGCATAGGCCGCACTGTCGCTCAGCCCGATAAAGACCCGGCGGCGATCGGCATCGTCTTCCACCCGATCGAACAGGCCAGATTCGACCATCTGATTGATCCAGCGCAGCGCCGTTGTCGGTGGCACGGCGGCAGCAATGCACAGCGAACTGACCGACACCCGCACATGTTCGACCCGCGCTGCCGTTAGGTCGAGTAGCATGTCCCATGCCGGATCGGCGAACAGGTCCACTGCAAAAAATTCGCCGCGAAGACGCCGTTGGCTGATGATCTGTCGCACCAGCCTCGGCTCAGGCAAGGGCGGCTTCTGGCTGCGGACAAGGTCGGAAGACTGATCCTTGGCCCCTTTGTAGTCCTTGTTGGGCGATTCAAACCGGAACGCGCCCCCAGTGGCTGAAAGCCCGCGCTGGTCGAAACGATCGAGCCGTTCGGCAATCTGCCCGACTTGCTCAGTCAGCCGCATCAGTGTGAGCCGGTCTTCCTCCGCCAGATCACGCAGCCGCGTATTCGGCAACCCGGTAAGCATGCTGCCGAGCGCGATCACCCGTTCCCCACGCCCCGGATCGACGAGGATCTGAGCGTTGGACTGTGCGAGACAGCCGAACAACGCATCAAGCGAAGCAAGCGTAGTCGAAACCACCAGCCGTGCATCCGATTTCGCCACCCGCATATCGAGGTGCGAAAGTGCTGCCAGCGTCTGACCATCGGCATCCGGACAATCGAGCAACACGAGGTCACCCAGCGCCTTCGGGTAACCGGTAAGCAAGGCCGAAACCGCATCCGTTTGGCCGATCCGCAATCCTGCCGAAGCCGCGTCCTCGGCAATCTGATCACGCAAATGCACACGATCGGCGAAGATCGATACCGTAAGCGGCAATCCCGCCGGATCATTGACTGCATCCGCTGGCCCGTAGCTGAAGTCTGCTTGCATCATCTACTCCCCATTGAAAGAACAGGGATAGAACAAAAGGGGTCTTTGTCAAGAATTCCAACGGAAATCATTTGTCGGATGCGGGCAGATTGAACCTTTTGTGCCATCCGGGCGACTAACCTCATGATGGCAACGAAACGACCTCGTCGGGCCCCAACGGCCAATGCCGTCTTCGACGAGTTGCTGGTGACGCTTGTCCTTGGCGGTGACCGGGCAGCAGGCGACCGCCTCGCAGCTCGCTGGCACCCACGATTGCTGCGAACAGCGCGCAGGCTGACAGGCGATAGCGAGATGGCAATGCAGGCAGCGCAGGAAAGCTGGCTGGCGATCTGGCGCGGGCTCGCAGGTTTGCGTGATCCATCACGCTTTGCCCCGTGGGCCTTCGGCATCTTGCGCCGGAAATGCGCAGATGCGCTGCGCCAGGCAGCCGCGGCCCGCAAACGGTCGAGCGATATTGACGCCGACGAGTTTGGAATTTCGGAGGCGCCTGACGAAGCTTTGGCGATCCGGCAAGCCTTTGCCGCGCTTTCGCCCGAACACCGGCTGGCGGCTCATCTTCACTTCGTCGAGGGACTCACTCTCGCCGAAATTGCCGGGGTCCAAGAGGTGCCGCTGGGCACCGCGAAATCCCGCCTCTTCCACGCTCGTCGCCAATTGAAAGCGGCGCTCCGCGAAGACCCAATAGGAGAAGACAGATGACGCAGATTGATGACCGAATTCATGGCGTGCTCGATGCCGATGATCGCGCCTTTCTGGACAGTCTGGAAACAGATCGCGGCATGTTCCGCCAGATCGGCGACAGCATGCATGGGCCGCTGGGACGCTGGGCCAAGTTCAGCTTCGTGCTCGCATTCGTGATCGGCTTCGGCCTGGCCTTTGCTTTCTACCGCGCGGTCACCGCCGACGGCACCGATGCGATGCTCGGCTGGGGCCTGACGGCCATCGGGCTGCTGATCATGCAGGGCTTCCTCAAACAATGGATGTTCGCGCGCATGAACACGCTGATGGTACTACGTGAAGTGAAGCGCCTGCAATTGCAGGTCGCGGAACTAGCCGAATCTGCCGACTAAGGCCGTATCTCGATCGGGGTGCCATCGTCGATGGCGCCCCACAGCTCTTCCATCTCTGCATTGGTGACCGCGATGCAGCCATCGGTCCAGTCACCCGGCAACCGATCGACCGGCGACATATTTGGCTGGCCATGGATGAAGATGTCGCCGCCCGGAGAGCGGTTCAGCTCTTCCGCATAGGCACGGTCGCGGTTGTTCGGATAAGAAATGCGCAGGCTGAGATGATACGCGCTTTCAGGATTGCGGGTATCGATGATGTAACGGCCTTCAGGCGTCCGTTCATCGCCTTCGAATTGCTTGTGACCTTGCGGCGCGTCTCCGAATGCGATGCCGGTATATTCGCGCACGACATTGCCGCTGCGATACAGGGTCAAGGTCCGGTCGGACTTGTCGACCAGCACGAAATCGGCCTTCGCCGTGAGCGGCTCGCGCTCGACTGGCGCGCAGCCTACGGCAAGGATTGTAACAACGGCTGCGATGACCGGCCATAGCTTCATTCCGCCGGATCCTTGCCGACCCCAAGCCGGTCATCGACCAGCTTCCACACAATCATCAGGACGAAAATCGCTGCAAAATCAAGCCAAGCGGGCACCTCAAGCTGCTGAAACCACCAGAGAGTACCCAGCACGGCCAATGCAAAGCCAGTGAATGTCAAAGCTCTGATTGCATGGCTGCGCATCGATCCGGTCAGTCGATGAACGGGTCGCGCACAAGGATCGTATCTTCGCGCTCGGGGCTAGTGCTGACGAGCGCGACCGGAGTTTCGATCAATTCCTGCACTCGCTGGATGTATTTGATCGCATTGGCCGGCAGGTCCGCCCAGCTGCGGGCGCCTGCAGTCGATTCCTGCCACCCTTCCATTTCCTCGTAGATCGGTTCGACCGCAGCCTGATCGGCGGAGTGCGAAGGGAAATAGTCCATGATCTTGCCGTGGAGCCGGTAACCGGTGCAGATCTTCACTGTCTCCAGCCCGTCGAGGACGTCGATCTTGGTCAGTGCAATTCCGGTCACACCGCTGATCGCGCAACTTTGACGAACAATCACCGCATCGAACCAGCCGACGCGACGCTGGCGGCCGGTCACGGTACCGAATTCGTGGCCGCGTTCGCCCAGCCGCTGGCCGATTTCGTCGTCGAGCTCAGTCGGAAACGGACCGCTGCCCACGCGGGTGGTGTAGGCCTTGACGATCCCGAGGACGAAGCCGGTCGAGTTGGGGCCAAGGCCCGAGCCGCTCGCCGCTGTGCCGCTAACAGTGTTCGAACTGGTGACAAAGGGATAGGTCCCGTGATCGATATCGAGCAGCACACCCTGCGCACCCTCGAACAGGATGCGTGCGCCAGCCTTGCGCACTTTCTTCAGCCGCTTCCATACCGGCTGCGCGAACTGCAGTACGAAAGGCGCAATTTCGCGCAGATCGTTCAGCAGCCGCTCCCGGTCGACGGGCGGTTCGTTGAAGCCGGCGCGCAAAGCATCGTGATGCGCGCACAGGCGATCGAGCTGCGGTTCGAGATCGTCGAGATGCGCCAGATCGCACACACGTATGGCGCGCCGGCCGACCTTGTCTTCATAGGCCGGGCCAATCCCTCGACCGGTGGTGCCGATCTTGCCAGTACCGGCGGCTGTTTCGCGCAGGCCGTCCAGGTCACGATGGATTGGCAGGATCAGCGGGCAATTGTCCGCTATCGCGAAATTGTCATCGGTGATGGAGACGCCCTGCCCTTCGAGCTTGCCAATCTCGGATTTGAGATGCCACGGATCGAGCACCACGCCGTTGCCAATGATCGACAAAGTGCCGGTGACGATACCGGACGGCAGCAGGCTGAGCTTATAGGTCGTCCCGTCGACCACCAGCGTATGGCCAGCATTGTGACCGCCCTGAAAGCGGACCACGGCATCGGCCCGGCTGGCCAGCCAGTCGACGATCTTGCCTTTGCCCTCATCGCCCCACTGGGCGCCGATCACGGTAACATTGGCCATTGGGAAAATCTTCCTTCGTTAGGGCGCGAAAACCGTGCCGCGCACTAGGCCAACGGCCAAAAGGGGGCAAGGCGCTTCGGCGCTCTGACCAACACAATTAGTTTTGTGGTGGATCGGTCTCCTCGATCCACGCGGTAATCCAATTGGTGAATTCCGTCGCCAGGTGCCAACGGTTCTGGGAGATCAGGCTGTCCGGTGTCAGGGTCGGCAATTCGGCCAGCGGACGGCAGCGGAAGCCCGGCCCCTCGTCGCGCAGCATATGGCGCACACCGGCGACAGCGATGCCGAGCGGCGAATAGGCCACTCCGGGAATTTCCACCGGAAACGCCGGATCGGGCGGGGTCTTGAGCTTCGAAGTGTCGCCATAGTGAATATAGAAATGCGACGGCAGCGGGGCACCACCGGTGGTTTCGATAACTTCCTGATAACCCTGAGACGTTGGCCCGAGAACGTAATGCTGCGGCTCACCATTGAGCAGGATCGACTTCCGGTCATCCGTATTGAGCCCGATGAACCAATCGGCAAAACCCTTCGCGGTGCCGCGATTGCACAGGATATCGACCGAACAGATTTTCCTGCCTCCGAAAGACAACAGAGCCATAAGGCTGGACAGCACATCGGTTGCCCCCACCTGCCATCGAAGCAGTTTGCGAATGCGGGGCGTCCCGAGATCAAGCTTGGTTTCCAGCAGGAACGCCCGCATTTCTTTCAGCGTGCGCTCCCCAGGATCGAGATGCAGCCGCTTGCACGCCCTCAGCGCGTCAGCGAATTCCCAATCATGCACTTGCGCCAAAGCGGTCATTTGCCCGTCGATGGTGATCTGGAATGTGATATCGTTCACGGCGTCCCCCCGTCCTGTCAATCCACCGCGAATGTTAGCCGCCTTTTGGCAACTTAGCGAATGCGATTTCGGAACCGCGTGCCGCGCTGTCCGTAACAGTCATATGACAGACAGAACCACACAACCCACCCTCGCCCTCAACGACGACCGCCAGATTCCGCAGCTGGGCTTCGGAACATGGGAAATCGAGCCGGACGCTGCCGCCGAGGCCGTCTCGACTGCGCTCGATGCCGGATACTGGCTGGTCGATACCGCTGCCATCTATCGCAATGAAGAGGGCGTCGGCGAAGGGATTGGCAAATGGTCAGACATCTTCCTCCAGACCAAGATCTGGAATGAAAGCCAGGGGTATGACCGCACGCTCGCAGCGGCGGAGAAATGCCTTGGGCGGCTCGGCCGCGATCATGTCGACATGTTGCTGATTCACTGGCCCGCTCCGCAGAAGGGCCTGTTCGTCGACACCTGGAAAGCGCTGATAGAACTGCGTGATCAGGGCAAGGCCAAGTCGATCGGCGTGTCGAACTTCCGCGAGGAAGACCTGAAGCGGATCGTCGACGAGACCGGCGTGGTACCGGCACTCAACCAGATCGAACTGCACCCCAGTTTCCAGCAGCGCGACATGCGCAAGCTGCACGATGAAATGGGCATCGTAACGCAGAGCTGGTCCCCGCTCGGCCAGGGTAACGCGTTCGGCAATGATACGATTAACGCCATCGCCAAGGAAACCGGCCAATCCGCCCCGGCAGTGGTGATCCGCTGGCACATTCAATGCGGGCTGAGCACGCTTCCCCGTTCGACCAATCCAGATCACATTCGCGACAATTTCACCGCACTCGATTTCGAACTGAGCGCTGATCAGATGAAGCGGATCGACGATCTCGATAGCGCGGATGGCCGGATGGGTCCGGACCCGGGCAACGCCGACTTCTGAGCCATTCGCTGCTCAGCTCCGTTTGTTCGGATCAAAGCGGTCGGGGCATTTCGCCATCCAGCCGGTGCGTGCAACCAAGTGTCGACGCGTCCTCACCCTCGCCGAGCGCTGCAACGGTGCGCCACCCCTCTGAGCGCAGTGCCGCAGCCGCCGTGAAATCATGTCCCACGGGCAAGAATACGGTCCGCGAATCATCATCAAGCTGCACGGCATCGACCAACCGGTCGCAATATAGCGTAAACCCGGTGGCTGCTTCGCCGCTGCCGGAAATCGTATAGGTCCCTCCTCGCCCCAATGCGCCGCGGATGCCGTCAGCGTAGAGTGTGAAACCGAACCAGCTCTGGTATTCGAAGCCGTGTCGTTCCGACGGGTCGAGCGTCACGCGCGCACGGTCTCCGATACGGTCAGCGATGGCACGGAGCCCGTCGATCCTGCTGGTGAGCGCGCCGCCCGCGTCGATTGCGGCAAGCTTCGCGATTGCGTCTTCGAACGGTCCGGCAGCGTAGAGCAGCGGCAGATAGGCCGCGCCGCCGGCGGCTTTCAAGCCGCCCGCGTCCTTGGTGTCGAGTTCACGGCGCACCGGATCGACCTGATCCTTTGCGAGCGGCATTGCTTCTTCTGCCAATATGTCGACGAGGTCCGGCAGAGTGAAATCGATCAGGATATCCACCGCTCCTGCGGCCTCCAGGGCTTCAATCGCGATCACTGCAATCTCGCCGGCTGCGGCTGCGCTGTCGCTGCCGACCAGTTCGCCGCCCAGTTGCAGGCGCTGGCGTGACGGATCGAGCTGGTCGGCGCGGATCACTGCGGTGTCACCGGCATAGCAGAGCCGCAGCGGGCGCGGAGCAGCGGCCATGCTGGTTGCCGCGATCCGTCCGACCTGCGGAGTAATATCGCTCCGCAGTGCCAGCGTGCGCAGGCTTTGCGGATCGACAAAGCGGAACATACGCTGTGCGCGCACGCCCTCCATCCGGCCTGCGAGGCTTTTCTCGAATTCGACCAGCGGCGGTCGGACGCGATCATAGCCATGGCTATCGAGCACGCCCAACGCATCGCGCATCACGCGGGTCAGGACAGCCGCTTCGCGCGGCAACAGGTCCTCAAGACCTTCAGGCAGGAGATCATCGGGTTTCGTCATAGCGCCGCGCGCCCTGCCCTATCAGGCATCAGAATTCCAGCGCCTTGACCACCTTCACACCTTCGAGGGAACACGCAGCATCACCCACCGCATCGGGAATTGGCTGATCGACGCTGAGTAGCAGCACCGCTTCTCCGCCCGCATCGCGCCTACCAAGATTGAACGTGCCGATATTGATCCCGTGCTCACCCAGAAGCGTACCGATACGTCCGATGAAACCGGGTGCGTCTTCGTTGACGATATACAGCATGTGGCCCGAAAGTTCGGCTTCGATACCAACACCGAAGATTTCAACGAGGCGCGGTGCGTCCACGCCGAACAGTGTACCTGCAACCGACCGGTCGCCTTGCTCGGTACCGACAGTGACCCGGATCAGCGTGTTGTAGGCGCCTTCCTTTTCATGCCGAACAGAGCGAATGTCGAGCCCGCGCTCCTTTGCCAGGTAAGGCGCATTGACCATGTTCACGGTGTCCGAATATTGTTTCATCAGACCGGCGAGGACCGCACCTTCGATCGGCTTGCCGGACAATTCGGCCGCCGCACCTTCACGCTCGATGCTGATCTTGGTGAGGTTGCCGTGCGCCAATTGACCCACGAGCGAACCGAGCTTTTCCGCGAGGCCCATATAGGGCTTCAGCTTGGGCGCTTCTTCGGGGCTGAGGCTTGGCATGTTGAGCGCGTTCGTGACGCCGCCGCTGACGAGGTAATCCGCCATTTGTTCAGCCACCTGCAGCGCCACATTGACCTGTGCCTCTGTCGTGCTGGCACCAAGGTGCGGAGTCGAAATGAAGCCCGGTGTGCCGAACAGCGGGCTGTCCTTGGCCGGTTCGGTCTCGAACACGTCGAGCGCGGCACCTGCCACATGGCCGCTATCTAGCGCATCTTTCAGCGCCGATTCGTCGATCAGCCCGCCGCGAGCGCAGTTTACGATCCGCACCCCCGGTTTTGCTTTGGCGATATTCTCGCGGCTGAGAATATTGCGCGTCTGGTCGGTCAGCGGCGTGTGCAGCGTGATGAAATCCGCCTTGCCGAGCAATGTGTCCAGATCGGCCTTTTCGACGCCCAGCTCGACCGCGCGTTCTTCCGTCAGAAACGGATCATAGGCCACGACCTTCATCTTGAGGCCAAGCGCGCGACTGGCAACGATCGAACCGATATTGCCTGCACCGATCAGGCCGAGCGTCTTGCCGGTCAGTTCGACGCCCATAAAGTCGTTCTTCGGCCATTCACCGGCCTGGGTTCGCTTGTCCGCCGCCGGGATCTGCCGCGCGACAGCGAAAATCAGCGCGATGGCGTGCTCGGCTGTGGTGATCGAGTTGCCGAACGGAGTGTTCATCACCACGACGCCTTTGCCGCTGGCGTACGGTATATCGACATTGTCCACCCCGATCCCGGCGCGGCCAATCACTTTGAGATTTGTCGCCGCGTCGAGGATGGCCGGTGTGACCTTGGTCGATGAACGAATGGCGAGGCCATCGTAGTCGCCGATGCGGCCGATCAGCTCTTCAGGGCTTTCACCCGTGATCACATCGACATCACAGCCGCGTTCTTCGAAAATCTTGGCGGCATTGGGGTCCATCTTGTCGGAAATGAGGACTTTAGGCTTGCTCATGACGGATTATTCCTGTCGTTCGCCCGGCACTGCGCCGGGTCAGTATTTCGGGGAAGGCAGCGGCGGCCCTTGGCGGGGCCGCCGGCCAGATCAGCCGTTCTTGACCGTTTCGTAGGCCCATTCGATCCATGGCAGGAGACGCTTCAGGTCTTCCTGCTCGACCGTGCCGCCGCACCAGATGCGCAAGGATGGCGGCGCGTCGCGATAGCCGTTGAAATCGTAACCGACATCGCGGTCTTCCAGCAGCTTGACGATCTTCTTGGGAACGCCTGCCTTGTCCTCGTCGGACAGGCTGTCGTACCAGTCACCCTGGAACACGAAGCACACGCCAGTGTTGGTGCGCTTCGCCGGGTCGGAAACCATGTTGCGCAGCCACGGGGTCGCCTCGATCCAGTCGAGCACGATCTTCGCGTTGGTATCGGCCCGTTCGAACATGGCTGTGCGGCCGCCGAGTGCCTGCGCCCATTCAAGCGCATCGATATAATCTTCAACCGCCAGCATGGACGGCGTGTTGATCGTCGCGCCTTCGAAGATGCCGGTGTTGATCTTGCCGCCCTTCTTGAGGCGGAAGAGCTTGGGCAATGGCCATTCGGGATCGTAATCCTCGATACGCTGCACGGCCTTGGGGCTCAGCACCAGCATGCCGTGTTGGGCTTCACTGCCCATGACCTTCTGCCAGCTGTAAGTCGTGGCATCGAGCTTGGCCCAATCCATCTCCATCGCGAAAACGGCGCTGGTGGCATCGTTGATCGTCACACCTTCGCGGCCATCGGCCAACCAGTCGGTGTTAGGGATCTTCGCGCCAGACGTGGTGCCGTTCCAGGTGAACACGACATCGCTTTCCTGCGGAATGCTCGCCAGATCGGGAATCTCGCCATATTCCGCGTCGAGCGTGGTCAGCTGCGGCAGCTTGAGCTGCTTGACCGCATCCTGAATCCAGACATTGCCGAAGCTTTCCCATGCCGCGACCGTAGCCGGGCGATCGGGACGCAGCATCGTCCACATCGCGCATTCCAGCGCACCGGTGTCCGATGCCGGCATGATGCCGACGAGGTAATCCTCGGGAACACCGAGCATTTCCTTGGACAGGTCGATGGCATATTTCAGCCGCGATTTGCCCAGGGCGCTGCGATGCGAGCGTCCGAGCGATTCGGTTTTGAGATTGGAAGCGGTCCAGCCCTTGTGCTTGGCAGTAGGTCCGGACGAAAAGAAAGGGCGCTCTGGCTTGAGCGCCGGCAGGTCAGTCATGTATTCTCTCCTTGCAGAGAGCTCGCGCGGCGTTGGGACCGCGTGGCCCGCTGGGTGCAGTAATGTTGCAGTGCAACGAGTCAAGCAGAGATAAAGTTTCCCGAGAAACCTTTCCCCGCGACAAGACGTTGCTTGGATGCGCTCGGCACTCGCCAAGCGACAATTCACACCTTATGGCGGGCCGCGATGAAGACTTCCGACCTTCGCATTGCGCTGTTCAGCGGCAACTACAACTACACACGCGACGGTGCGAATCAGGCGCTCAACCGCCTGATGGGCTATATGTTGCGGCAGGGCGCATCGGTGCGGGTTTATTCTCCCACCGTGCCAGAACCTGCGTTCGAGCCGACCGGAGACCTTGTTTCCGTGCCGTCGATCAGTATTCCGGGCCGCAGCGAATTCCAGTTCCCGCTCGGTGTGCCGAGCCGGGTGCGAAACGATCTGGAGAATTTTCGGCCCAATATTCTGCATATCGCTTCGCCCGATGTGTCTGCGCATCGGGCCGTAACCTGGGCACGCAATCACGATGTGCCGGTTTTGTCTTCGGTTCACACCAGATTCGAGACCTATCCACGCTACTACGGGCTCGGTTTCACCGAACCGCTTGTCGAATCGATCCTGCGGCGGCTCTACCGGCGCTGCGACGCACTTGTCGCGCCGTCCCAAAGCATGATCGAAACCCTGCGTGAGCAGGAAATGCATGACGACATTTCCTTGTGGACACGCGGCGTGGATCGCACCGTCTTCGCGTCCGACAAGCGTGACCTTGCGTGGCGGCGAAAGCTTGGCCTGGCAGACGACGATGTAGCGATCGTTTTCCTCGGGCGGCTGGTCATGGAAAAAGGGCTGGATATCTTTGCCGAAACCATCGTCCAACTGCGCCGCAAACAAGTGCCCCACAAAGTGCTTGTGATCGGTGACGGTCCGGCTCGGGGCTGGTTCGAGAAAGCACTTCCCGGCGGCACCTTCGCCGGATTCCAGACCGGGGCCGACCTAGGCCGTGCGCTGGCCAGCGGCGACATCTTCTTCAACCCGTCGATCACTGAAACCTTCGGCAATGTCACTTTGGAGGCGATGGCCTGCGGGCTGCCGGTCGTGGCAGCCGGGGCGACCGGTGCCTCAAGCCTGGTAAGCGATGGCGAGACCGGGCGCCTTGTCCCGCCCGGATCGGCGGAAGCCTTTGCCGAGGCCATTGCCCCCTATTGCACCGACCATGGCTTGCGCGCCCGGCACGGCGCGGCCGGCGAGGCGCGGAGCAAGGACTACAACTGGGACGCGATCAACCAGGCAGTAGCAGATACTTATCTCCGCCTGGCCGAGGCGCGTTCGGGCTGACTGCTAACGAAGCACGCCTTCGCGGCGCATCTTCATCGCGTACCACAGCATGAACAAGGTGATGACCCAGATCACAATGGCGATTCCCCAGCCGGACATATCGGCAGGGAGCTCCGTCAGCACGCGCTGGTAGACTGTCGTTCCCAGGAGTCCGACAAGGGCGACGAGCAGCGAAGCCACCGCCCAGCGCGAGCGCAGGAGCAGAAGGATCGAGCCGACAAAGGCGCCCCACACTCCCAGCGCCCACAGCGAATCCGCCCACGCTGGGAAGCCGGTCACATAGGCAATCGCTTCGTCCGACATGCCGAAACCATCCAGATTGCCTGTCTGCGTGCTAATATAGCTCCAGATGCCGACCCCGTTCCACAACAGGGTCAATATGCCTACGACCCAAAGATGCCACGGCGCTTGCTTGGCAGTGTTCATGATTTCCCTCCCACAAGGCGCGACCCTTGCCATCCGCGAAATCTGCCCTTTCGCCGCACCATTGGCAATCCCCCGCACTCCCCACTAGATAGCAGCGATGGCCGACCTTTTCGCCGACGACCCGCTACAAAGCGCTACCGACGAACCGCGCGAGGATGCACCGCTGGCGGATCGACTGCGCCCCCGCTCGCTCAGCGACGTTATCGGCCAGGATCACCTGACCGGGGCGGAAGGTCCAATCGGGCGAATGGTTGCCGCAGGCCGCCTATCCAGCATGATCCTGTGGGGGCCGCCCGGAACCGGCAAGACAACAATTGCGCGCCTGCTGGCCGATGCTGTCGGCATGCGGATCGAAAGCGTCAGCGCAGTGTTTTCCGGTGTTGCCGACCTTAAGAAAGCCTTCGCTGCCGCCGATACTGCCGCGAAAGCCGGGCAACGCACGTTGCTGTTCGTCGATGAGATCCATCGCTTCAATCGCGCCCAGCAGGACGGCTTTCTGCCATTCGTAGAGCGCGGCACTGTGACACTGGTCGGCGCGACCACTGAAAATCCCAGCTTCGAACTCAACGCGGCGCTGCTCAGCCGCGCTCAAGTGCTGATCCTGCACCGGCTCGATGCAGAAGCTCTCGGCAAGCTGCTCGACCGGGCAGAGGAACTCGAAGGCGCGCTTCCGCTCACCGATGAAGCTCGCGAGGCGTTGATCGCAAGTGCGGACGGCGACGGGCGGTTTCTGCTCAATCAGGCAGAAACGCTCTATAATGCAGAGATCGGCGCCGATGGCTCCGGGCCCCTCGATCCCGCCGCACTCGGCCGGTTTCTGCAGCGCCGTGTTGCGGTCTACGACAAAGACCGCGAGGGGCATTACAATCTCATCAGCGCACTGCACAAAAGCTTGCGCGGTTCGGACCCGCAAGCTTCGCTCTACTACCTCGCGCGGATGCTGACCGCAGGCGAGGAACCGCTGTATGTTTTGCGGCGCCTCGTCCGCTTCGCCAGTGAGGATATCGGCCTCGCCGATCCGCAGGCGCTGACCCAGTGTCTGGCAGCGAAGGACGCCTACGAGTTCCTCGGCAGCCCCGAGGGCGAATTGGCGATTGTGCAAGCGTGTCTCTATTGCGCCACCGCGCCCAAGTCGAACGCCGCCTACAATGCGCAGAAAAGCGCGTGGAAGAGCGCGAAGGAAACCGGCAGCCTGATGCCGCCGCAGAACATCCTCAACGCACCGACCAAACTGATGAAGGACATCGGCTATGGCAAGGGCTATGCCTATGACCACGAAGCGGAAGGCGGTTTCTCCGGCGCAGACTATTGGCCCGAGGGGATGGAGCCGCAGAAGTACTACGCACCGGTCGAACGCGGGTTCGAGCGTGAAATTGCCAAGCGACTGGATTACTGGAAAAAGCTGCGCGAGGCGCGCGAGTGAGGCCTGATCGCTTCACCCATTTCCTCGCGATCGACTGGTCTGGTGCCAAGGGGGAGCGCCTGAAAGGCATCGCGCTGTCACTGGCCGATGCGAAGGGCGGACCTCCGGTGCTGGTTGAGCCACCAAGACGGGGCTGGTCGCGCGAGGATGTTCTCGCGATCATGCGCGACGACCTGCCACCGGCCACACTGGTTGGTATGGACCTCGGGATTTCGCTACCGTTCGCCGATGCTGGCGCGTTCTTTCCCGGCTGGAAGGAGAGCCCGCCGGACGCGAAATCCTTGTGGGAATTGATCGACCAAATTTGCGCTGACGATCCGCATCTTGAATGCGGCAGCTTTGTCACCCATCCGCAAGGCTCGCGCTATTTTCGGCACGCCAAAGACCATATTGGCGACCGTTTCCATCTGCCGGGCGCACAGACCCGTGAAGGCCGGTTTCGCCGCGCTGAGATAGCGCAGCGCCAGCAAGGGGTCCGGCCGGTAAGCAATTTCAATCTCGTCGGCGCGGCGCAGGTCGGCAAGTCATCGCTCACCGGAATGCGCATGCTGCACAATTTGCGTGATCACCTGTCCGTATGGCCGGTCGATCCGCTGCCGGAAAACGGCCCGGTGGTGGTCGAGATGTACACTTCGATTGCCGCGCGCGGCGGCGGGGTCGGCGGAGCGAAGACCAAGCTGCGCAGCTACGAAGACCTCAACGCTGCGCTCGACGCGCTCGGCTCCGCGCCGGTCGCAGGCAGCGGTCCGATCGACGACCATTCGTCCGATGCACTTGTAACGGCCGCATGGCTGCGCAAGATCGGGCATCAACCCGAATTCTGGCGGCCCAAAGGTCTATCCCGACACATTGCGCGAACGGAAGGCTGGACATTCGGCGCGGTCTAGGCAAAAGGCCCTCGCCGAAAGGCGCGCCGGCTTAGCTCAGTTGGTAGAGCACCTGATTTGTAATCAGGGGGCCAGGGGTTCGAATCCTCTAGCCGGCACCATTCCCGGAAACGCGGTCTTAGGACCAGATTCTAGCTGAAGTTGGAATTGTC
Source organism: Parerythrobacter lutipelagi (assembly GCF_005434975.1). Classification (GTDB taxonomy): domain Bacteria; phylum Pseudomonadota; class Alphaproteobacteria; order Sphingomonadales; family Sphingomonadaceae; genus Parerythrobacter_A; species Parerythrobacter_A lutipelagi. Next base: position 338,363 of record NZ_SKCJ01000001.1, read on the forward strand.
GCGCGGTTGCGCCGGCATGGCTTGACCCGGGCGCTGGCCGTGACCGAAGCCTGGATTGCCGCCTAGGCGCTGAATGGTTGCCATATCTTCGCGCTCGATGATCCCGGGGATCAGAAATGCGTCGATCAGCCACCAGACACCAAGAGCGATCCACCCGAGGCCGACTGGAATCCAGCCAAGCAAAAGCAGCAGGAGCTGCGCAATGGCAGTACCAGTCTGGCCAAGATAGAACCGGTGCGCGCCAAATCCGCCGAGGAAGAACCACAATACATAGGCTGCTCCGGTCGATTTCTTCTGCGCCTGGAACATCATTTGTGTGCGCGTATTGTCGTCCATAATTCCCCCCAAAGTCTTGATTCGCCAGCGACCATGGAATCATCGACGAGGAGCGTCAATCATGACGTGTCCCATGACTGCCCGTAGTCACCGGCAATTCAATTCGAGCGACAGTGTTTTCTCCCTGCCTGAAAAGGTCGAAACCGCCGCCAATAGCCTGGGCCCGGCCATGCATGTTCTCGAGGCCCCTACCGCCGTCGCGCGGGCCATCCAGACACGAGCCGTTATCGATCACGCTGATGGCGCCCGATTCCACGCGGACAGTGATCAAGTTGCCATCACTGTGCTTGAGCGCGTTGGTCATCGCTTCCTGCAGGATGCGAAAGACCTGCAAGACCGAGCGCGGGGCCATTTCAGGCAGGTCGCCGCCTGAACGGTCTTCCCACGCGAGCGCAAAGCCGCCAGCCGCAATGCGTTCGCGCGCCCGCTCGCGCATCAGGGTGAGAGCGGAGTTCAGCGACTCCCCGACAGTGTCCATAGAATCAATCAGCAGCCGCATCTCGTCGATCACGCCTTGAAGCCCGCTGGCCACTTTCTCGGGTTCGGCTCTGCCCCGCCGCGCCGCAAGCATCATCGACATGAGTGATGAACCGAGGCCGTCATGCATATCGCGCAGGATACGCTGCCGCTCGTCCTGGTGGGCTTGCTCCCGCAGCAAGTCTTTTTCACGGTCATGCGCCACTGCAAGCTCGGCAGTTCGAACATCCAGCTGTTCCTGCAATAGCTGATTGATCTGCGCAGATGACCGGAACAGACGGATATTCCGGGACAGGAAACCCGCCGCAAGCGCGGCGATCAGCACAGGCAGCACATAGTCGAGCGCCAGCAGCATATCGAGGCCGAATATCCGGATCAGAAGTTCGCGCAGGATCAAGACCGCCATCGCCAGAAAGATCGCGAACTCCCAATGCATCACGCGTTCGATTTCGGGCAGCTTCGACAGCAGGATACCGGTCAATCCGAGTGCGCCGATTGCCGTTATTATGAATACGACGATTTCGGCAGAAATCATCACCTCGCCGTTTTCCAGTTGGTAGAGATAGCTGGCGATGGATACGAGTGTGAAGGCCGGGATCAGGACGGCCACGATCCGTCCAAGGTATCGGACGCGGCGCTTGCCCCAGCTATCGATCAGCATCACCCAGACCAGGGGCAAAGATATATATACAATGCCCATTATCAACGCGCGCCAATCCGCCGGAAGCGGCAGAGTGCCCCAAACCTGTTGATGCAATCCAAATCCCCACAGCGCCGCTAGCGAGCCAAGCCAGAAGAGGTAAGGCTGCCGATCACCTCGAAACCAGGCGATAAAGGCAAGCAGTGCGACGAGATAGCCGATTGTCATGCTGATGAATTTGTATTCGTTGAGCAAGAAGAGCCGATGACCGAAGGCCCGCTGCAAGGCATCGGCATCACCGATCAACGGATAGGAAACGACGCTGGCCAAGGTCCCTTCCTTTGCCGCAAACACCAACACCAGTTCGTTTTCGCCCTGTTTCAGGCTCGACGCCGGGATGCGGATCAGCGCACGATGGCTGCGGCCCTCGGTCCCTATGGAACTTGTCTCGAGCGCGCCGATTTGATCGAGCAACACGCCGTTGAGACGAATGGCAAAGCTATCTGCCACAAGCTCATGGATGAGACCGCGGCCATTGGTCGGCACGTCCTCCAGATCGAAGGTAAAGCGTGCGGCGTAATGGCCGCTATCGCAGCAAATGCGCTGCGGCGGTTCGATTGTGTCGAAAGCTGCCTGCGCGAGAGCTGTATCGGAGGGCCCGTCGAGCCTTGCCAGTTTTGCGCTGGTAAGCTCGTTGAATTCGACGCTAGCTACATCGGCATCGAAGAGCGGGATCACTAGGAACCACATCACGGCCTGCACCAATGCTGCAATTCCGAGCGAGCGCCAGCGGTCCGGCGTCATCCAGCGCATAGCGCCTCCCTATTCGAACCATCTTCAACAGGCCTATCAGCCAGCCTCTCCGGATGCCATGCCATCAAGCTGGCAACGCAATCAAACTGGCTGCAGGCAGGGCTGGCAGTTCGAGGCGCGCCAACCTGCGTCCGCCAGAGTGGGTGATCGTGAACGCACCGCCGATCGCCTTGGCTCGCCCGCGCATGTTTTCCAGCCCCCGCCTGCCCTTGCGAGGCACCTCGAAGCCTGACCCATTGTCGATCACGCTGATGGCGCCTTGCTCCACGAGAACTTCGATCCTGTCGCCTTTGCTATGCTCAGCGCATTGGTCAGAGCCTCCTGCAAAGTGCGGAACACCTGCAACTCTACCGTGCGTTGGTCCAGTTGAGTCCGGTGCAACGTGCCGATCTGCTCGGCAGAAGGGAACAGGCGAATGTTGCATGAGAGATAGGCCGCGGCCAGTGCCACAAGCAGGAACGGCAGTACGAAGTCGATCGACCGGCCGCGCCTCCCGGTCGAAAGCCGGAGCGATAGCCAACCAGAAAACGCCCTGCACCAACAAGACGATGGCAAGAAGTAACAAACGGCCGCGTGTAATCCAGCGCATGAGTCCCCCCGACCCGGCATCTCGGACCGATATGCCATAGAATCGGCCGGACCGGATGCCATAGTCATGGCAGCTTGGGGAATTTAAGCGGCGGTCAGCCCCGACCGCGATAGGCGGTGACGCCTTGATCCGGCACCCACAGGCCTTCAGGCGGATTACCGCTTTGCCAGAAGACATCGATCGGGATGCCGCCGCGCGGATACCAGTAACCACCGATCCGCAACCAACGCGGCTTCATTTCCGCATGGAGGCGCTGCCCGATACCCACGGTCACGTCTTCGTGGAATCCAGCGTGGTTGCGAAAACTTCCCAGAAACAGCTTGAGACTCTTGGATTCCACGATCGTCTCACCAGGCGCATAATCGATCACGAGATGCGCGAAGTCCGGCTGGCCGGTTACCGGGCACAGCGAAGTGAATTCCGGTGCGGCGAAACGGGCGAGATAAAGCGCGCCTTCCCTCGGGTTGGGAACATAATCGAGCACAGCTTCGTCCGGCGAAACGGGAAGCGGGGTCTGCTGGCCCAGAAACTGAGGACCGGGGGACTGCGGCTTTTGTGTGTCACTCATGCCGCGCACATGCCGCGATCGCAGGCCGAGCACAAGTCGGCTATGGCGAAGGCAGAATTCACATCCTATTCAGCGCGCCCAGTCAGCTAGGGTCAGGACCGACGGATAGACCGATAATGCGCCAGATTTTCTCTCTAACCCTGATTGCCCTTGGCATCTCCGGCAGTGCTGCCGAAGCGCGGCAGCCTGCGCCTGAATTCCAGCTGCCCTCGCGGCCAACCCCGACAGCATCGCCGCAGGTTCAGGGCCCAGTGGATACGGCGGGCCCGGTACCTGTAGCGCCGCGCGTTATTTCGACAGAAACACCAGCGCCCACCGCAGCCTCGACGGCAGGGCCCACACCCACACTCAACCCCACACCCACCCCCACACCCGCGTCCACACCCGCGCCGACGACCTCCAGCGCATCGCCCTCACCTGCTTCCCGTTCGACTGCTTCGAGCGCATCAAGCGGTAGGCAAAGCGTGCGATCTGCCCCGCCTGCGACCAGCAGTCCGCCGCAAACCGGGGCTGAACGATCACCTGGTGAATTGGACGAGACGGCAGCCCCCACAGAAGCCCGACCACCAGCTCAAGACCCTGTGACCGTAGTGCCGGAAGGTGCGCCGGTCGCGGCCTCCGGTGACACGGCGGAAGAGGGCGGAAAAGGCCTCGCTTGGCTGTGGTGGGCATTGGGCATCGGCGCGTTGGCAATCCTTGCTTTTGGTGCATGGTTGCTCCGTTCGCGCATGGCTGGCGGAGCGCGCGTTGCCCCGACTATCGAGAAACCGGTTCTTAGCTCAGAAGCACGCGGCACCACCGCACCGGCGGATGCTGATGCCGCGCCCCAGCTGCGTGTCGAAGCACAGGCGATTTCTTTGGGGCGGAGCTTCGCCAACGCGACGCTCAACTATGCCATCACAGTAAGCAATCTGGGCGGGAAGCCATTGCGCAACGTGCGGATCGAAGCCGACATGACCACGGCGCACAGCAGCCTGCCGGTTGACCAACAGCTTGCGGGCCATGCGACGACACTCCCCGACCTTGCGCAGATTGAAAGCCTTGCAGCGGGTGCGGCCAAGCAGGCGCGCGGCGAATTCCGCCTCGCAGTGAACGAGCTACGCCTGATCCGGCAAGGCAAGGCACACCTTTATGTGCCTTTGCTTCGCCTGCGCATTATCGCCGACGGGATGGAACCGGTACTCAAGACCTTCGTGATCGGTCAGAAGCAGATCGGACGCGGCGATCGTCTCACCCCATTCCGGATCGACGAGATGGCTCAGACATACCGCGAAATCGCCTTGCGCCCGCTGGGGTAAACTTGCCTGCGGTGTTGCTCGACGAGCGGCGGCGAGCGCGCTAGGCAGCGCGGATGGATATTCTCGTATCAACCGAATGGCTCGCACAGCGCCTGGGCTCTGCGGATGTCGCGATTCTGGACGCATCAGCGCATCTGCCATCGGCGGGGCGTGATCCGGCTACAGAATTCGTCGCGCATCATATCCCGGGGGCTCGTTTCCTGGGTCTGCCTGGCCTGATCGATGCCGAGAGTGACGTTCCATCTGCACTGCCGCGCAAGGAACAGATCGATAAGCGCTTGTCCGAACTCGGCATCGTGTCAGGCCAATCGATCGTGCTCTATGACAATTCTGCCTTGCGTTCGTCTGCCAGAGCGTTCTTCCTGCTGACCCGCGCAGGGATCGATAATGTCGCAATTCTGGATGGCGGGCTCGAGAAATGGCTTGCGGAAGAACGCGGCACTGAAAGCGGAGAAGCCGCTCCGATACCAAGCGCCTTCGCCTGTTCAGAGTGCAGCGATACACTGGTTCGTTCTAAAGCAGACATGCTCGCCAATTTGGAAAGCCGCACCGAACAAATTGTCGATGCGCGCGATGCGGACCGTTTCACCGCAGCGACCGACGATGCGGTTCACGGCCTCGCCGGAGGGCACATTCCCGGTGCGCGCAACCTCTTCTTTCGCCAGTTGCTCAACGCAGACGGCACGTTCAAATCGCCCGAACAATTATCCGAAGCATTCGAAGCTGCGGGCATCGATCCGTGTTTGCCGCTTGTCGCGAGCTGCGGCAGCGGGATGACTGCATCGGTCGTGTTGTTTGCCCACCGTCTTCTCGGCCACGACCATGGCGCACTTTACGACGGCAGTTGGGCTGAATGGGGCGCCGATCCGGCAACCCCGAAAGAGACCGGCGAACCAAGCCCCGGAAAGGCAAGCAGCTGATGTCTGGCGGTCCGGCCGAACAGGGCAAGAATACCCGCCTGGTGACGAGCGGGAGGCGCAAGGAGTGGACCGGGCCGGTGGTCAACCCTCCGGTGTGGCGTGCCAGTACGCATCTTTACGAGACCGAGGCTGATCGCAAAGCCGGGGGCACAAGCAATTCCGACGGTGAATTCTATTACGGCCGCCGCGGTGCACCGACACAATGGGCGCTCAGCGACGCCCTGACCCAGCTCGAGCCAGAGGCTTTTGGCACAGTCCTTTATCCGAGCGGCGTTGCAGCGATTACCGGCGCATTGCTGGCTGTGCTGCGCCCCGGCGAGGTGCTGCTGGTGACCGATAACGCGTATGAACCAACGCGACTGGCAGCGTTGGGCCTGCTCAAATCCTTCGGCATAGAGACGCGCTTTTTCGATCCGCTCGACCTTGATGGTTTCGAGCATGCTTTCTGTGAGAAGACCAAAGCCGTCATGCTCGAAAGCCCCGGCAGCCTGACGATGGAGGTTAGCGACGTCCCGGCGCTTGCTGCAATTGCGCGAGACAAGGGCGCGGTCAGCTTGCTGGATAACACCTGGGCATCGCCGCTCGGTTTTGCCGCGCTGGAGCACGGATGCGATATTTCCATCATGAGCCTGACCAAACATGTCGGCGGGCATTCGGACCTGATGATGGGATCGGCCAGCGCAGGTGAAAAATATTATCGCCGTTTGCGCCGCACCGCACAGGCGCTGGGCCATGTGGTCTCGCCCGACGACGCGTCGCTTGCCTTGCGCGGATTGCGCACCATGGGTGTACGGCTGAAAAAGAGCACTGCTTCGGCGCTGGAAATTGCACGATGGTTGTATGGCAGACCGGAAGTCGGCTTTGTGCGCTGCCCGATGCTGCCTGACTCGCCGGATTATCGGCTGTGGCAGCGCGATTTCACGGGCGGCTGCGGACTGTTCTGCTTCGTGCTCAAAGACAGCAGCGAAGCAGCCCGCGCTCGCTTTATCGACACACTCGATTTGTTTGGCATCGGCTATAGCTGGGGCGGTTTCGAAAGCCTTGTGATACCGTTTGACCCTGCTTCGATACGAACCGCCATGCCATGGCCGCCTGCTTCGGCCGGCACTGGCGAACGACTGGGAATTCGCCTATCGATTGGCCTGGAAGACACCGAAGACCTGATCCACGATCTGGAACGCGGGTTCACCGCCATGGAGCAAGCATGACCCCTGCAGCACCCGCCGCCACTGATACGCCGACAGCCAATCCGGATGCGGTTTTGCTGGTCAATCCCGCAAGCGGAGAACCGCTGCTCGATGCTGAGACGGGCGAGCAGATCACAGGCATCCCGGCGCAGCAGCCGACGCAGTTTCTCGATCCGGAAACGGGCGAAGTCATTCTCAACCCAGAGACCGGAGAACCGTTGATCGCCTCGGCTCAGCCAACCAATATTCCCACGCCGGAGCCTTCCCCTTCGCAAGCGATTTCCGCAGCCAACGATGCGAAAGAGGCGGTTACAGAGCAGAGCGAAACCATCGGCGGCATGATCGACACGATGGACTCCATGGCAATCGAGCTGGGCGAAATGCGGCTCTCATTGTGGGATGTGCTGTTTGCATCCGGCATTATCCTGTTGGTCATCGTGGGTGCCTGGCTCGCAACCAAAGCGATCAAGTCAATGGTGGCCCGCGCGACGCGGCTCGATGACACGCAGCGTCTGCTGACGGAAAAGATCATCACCATCCTGGTTTGGGCAGGTGCTTTCTTCATGGGCATCGACCTTCTCGGCATCGATCTCACGGCATTAGCCGTTTTCTCGGGCGCGTTTGGTCTCGCCATCGGTTTCGGTTTGCAGAAAACCTTCGGCAATCTGATCGCCGGGATCATTCTTCTTATGGATAAGTCGATCAAGCCGGGCGATGTCATTGCAGTGGCTGATCAGGCCGGGGCGACAACCTTCGGCCAGATCCGCAAGATCGGCATCCGCGCGGTTTCGATCACGACGCGGGATCAGAAAGAGTATCTCATCCCGAACGAAAACCTGATGATCAATCAGGTCGAGAACTGGTCCTATTCTTCCAAAAACGTTCGCATGCAGATACCCGTGGGCGTTTCGTACAATTGCGATATCAAGCTGGCCGAAAAACTGATGCTGCAGGCAGCGGCCGACTGCAAACGCGTCCTCAAGTCACCCCCTCCTACTTGCTGGCTGGATGGTTACGGTGACAGCTCGGTCGACTTCAAGATCCAGTGCTGGATCACCGATCCCGAAGGCGGGGTCGGCAATATCAAATCGGAAGTCCTGAAACGGCTGTGGGATCTGTTTCAGGAAAGCGGTATCGAAATTCCATTCCCGCAGCGCGATCTCAATCTGCGCGGAAATGCGCAGTTCGAACAACTGGTCGCTGCGATTTCCCAGCGGGTCGATGACAAGGCGAAAGGCTAGCTTGCTCGCCTGCAACCCCCGCTTCTGAAATCGCTGCTAACAGGATGCGAAGCGGCGATTTCAAAATTCAATCTTCCTGCCCTGCCAGCCATTCTCGTTAGCGGTTTCAGCGTTGTGCGCCGAATACGGCAGCATGGAAAATATCGGCACAGTCTATCTCGTCGGCGCAGGTCCGGGTGAACCCGACCTGCTCACGCTGCGCGCGGCGCGGTTGATCGAGAGCGCATCGCTTATCGTGCATGACGGGCTGGTTGATCGCGCAATTCTCGCGATGGCTCGCCCGGATGCGGCACTGGTTTCAGTGGCCAAACAACGATCGAGACACACTGTGCCGCAAGAGGATATCAACGCCATGCTTGTGCGCGAAGCGCTGGCCGGACGCGATGTCGTCCGGCTCAAAGGCGGCGATCCTTTTGTCTTCGGCCGCGGCGGTGAAGAAATGGAAGACTGTGTCGCAGCTGGCGTCCCTGTGCAGATCGTGCCCGGCATCAGCGCAGCGAATGGAGCCGCCGCTGCCGCCGGCATACCCCTGACCCACCGCGATGCGGCGAGCATCGTCAGTTTCGTGGCGGGCCAGTGCAAGGGGCTCAAGGAACAGGACTGGGCAGGTCTCGCCGGCAAAGGACGTACATTGGTGATCTACATGGGCGTAACGACGGCCCCGCAGATCGCAGAAAAACTCATGGCAGACGGACTGGCTCCGGACATGCCGGTGGCGGTGATCGAGAACGGCGCCCGCCCGCAGATGCGCGTGCTGCGCGGCCCGTTGGCAGCGCTGCCCGATCTCGTCGCCCGGGAAAATGTCGTAAGTCCTGCGCTAATCGTGATCGGGGAAGTGACCGCTCGCGCAGATCAGGCCTTGGCCCGTTTTGCCTTGGAGGCCGCGATATGAAGCTTCTGACCGGAAACGATCTCAAAACCGGCGCAGTGACCTGGTGGACCGGCCATGACTGGTCGATCCATATTGAAGACGCGATCAATGCCGGGGACCGCGCTGACGAGATCGCTCGGCGCGAAGAGGCAGCCCGCCGGGTCAACGCGCCTTATGCGGTCGATGCCGAACAGCGCGATGGCAAGCCGCGCCCGCTTCACATCAAGGAACGTATTCGCGCCCTTGGCCCCACTGTGCGGCCCGACCTGACGCTCAAGCCCGCTGACCCCGACCACCGCGAATGGGTAATCTGACATGTATCTCTACGACAAATACGACCAGGCCATGGTCGATGCGCGGGTTGAGGAATTCCGTGATCAGGCACGCCGCAGGCTCGAAGGCAAGCTGACCGAAGACCAGTTCAAGCCTCTGCGACTGATGAACGGGCTCTACCTCCAGCTGCATGCCTATATGCTGCGTGTCGCAATTCCCTATGGCACGCTGAACGGAGCGCAGATGCACGCGCTGGCGGATATCGCGGACAAATACGACCGCGGCTACGGCCATTTCACTACGCGGCAGAATATTCAGTACAACTGGATCAAGCTGGAAGAGGCTGCTGACTTGCTGTCAGATCTCGCCAAAGTGGAAATGCATGCCATCCAGACCAGCGGCAATTGCATCCGCAATATCAGTTCCGACCATTTCGCTGGCGCTGCGGCAGACGAGCTGGTGGATCCGCGTCCCTATGCCGAATTGCTGCGCCAATGGTCGAGCTTCCATCCGGAATTCAGCTATTTGCCGCGCAAGTTCAAGATCGCCGTAATTGCCAGCGACAAGGACCGTGCGGCGATGCGGTTGCACGATATCGGAATACGCATTGTCCAGAATGAAGCGGGCGAGCCAGGTGCGGCATTCTATGTCGGCGGGGGCATGGGCCGGACCCCGATGATTGCACCGTGCATTCGCGAATTCGTGCCGCTCGACCAGCTGGTTACCTATTCGGAAGCCTGTCTGCGGGTCTACAACCGCTATGGTCGGCGAGACAACAAGTACAAGGCGCGGATCAAGATCCTCGTCCACGAACTGGGCGCAGAAGAATACACCCGGCAGGTGGAGGAGGAGTTTGCGCATCTGCAGCAGCAGGGCATCGAACCACCTCTGGCTGAACTCGAACGCCTCAAGACCTATTTCGCCGATCCGCCGTTCGATGATGGGCCGAAGACCGTGGACCGTTCTGATCCCGATTTTGCCCTGTGGGTCGATCGCAACACCATTCGCCACAAGCATGATGCCCATGTTTCGGCGGTGATAAGCCTCAAGCCCATTGGCGGTATTCCGGGAGACGCATCGGCTGATCAGATGCATCTGATGGCGGAGCTTGCGAAGCAATACAGCTTTGACGAGTTGCGGGTGATGCACACGCAGAACATCGTCCTGCCGCATGTACGGATTGCCGATCTGCCCGCACTATGGGCTCGCTTGGACGAGGCAGGACTCGGTGCGCCCAATCTCGATACAATCGAGGATATCATTGCTTGCCCCGGTCTCGACTATTGCAGCCTCGCCAATGCCCGCTCGATCCCCGTGGCACAGAAAATCTCCGAGCGTTTCTCCGCCAATGGCAAGACTGCAGCACTGGGCGAACTGAAGCTCAAGATTTCCGGATGCATCAACGCCTGCGGTCATCACCATGCTGGCCATATCGGTATCCTCGGGGTCGATAAGAAAGGCGTGGAGAATTACCAGCTGCTGCTCGGCGGAAGCGAGGCTGAAGATGTCGCGCTTGGCAAGATTACCGGTCCGGGCTTCAGCGAAGACGGCATTGTAGATGCGGTCGAAACCGCAGCCGACGTCTACCTGCGCGAGCGCAGCGATGGCGAACGCTTCCTCGACACCTACCGCCGGATCGGCATCGACCCCTTCAAGGAGGCCCTGTATGGCTGAGATTATCCGCTTTCGCGACGACGAACCGGTCGATCATCCGGCGGTGACCGTCGACAGTTTCCTCGATCAAAGCAACGCCAATGCGGTGCGGGTCGAGCCGGGTGATGACGCTCGCGCCTTGATCCCGCATCTTGCCCAATTGCATCTGGTCGAAGTCAATTTCCCGGCATTTGGCGACGGGCGTGGCTATTCCTCTGCACGCGTCTTGCGCGAAGCAGGATATGATGGCGAATTGCGCGCCGTGGGTGACGTGCTGGTCGATCAGGTCGCCTATATGAAACGCTGCGGTTTCGACTCCTTCGAACCCGATACCACGCTTGATCCGGACACGCTCGGGGCGGCGCTCGCACGCTGGCCGGAAGTGTATCAATCGGCCGCCGACACCCGCCAGCCGATCTGGTCGAAACGGCACGCCTGATTGCGATGAATGACCTGCGTGCCATCGACCGGATCGATACCGGACCTCGCTTTACCGAGGATGATGCCGTGCGCCTCAATCGCATGTTTCGCGGCCAGGACACCCGGGAAATGCTGCGCAATCTGATTGAAGACAACGTCGCCGGAGAACTTGCGACGGTTTCGAGCTTCGGTGCAGAAAGTGCTGTGCTGCTTCATCTTATCAGTGAAGTTGCACCCGACCTTCCGGTGCTTTTTCTGGAAACCGGCAAGCATTTCCCGGAGACGCTTGCCTATCGTGATGCGTTGGTCGCGCAGCTTGGATTGAAGAACCTCATCAACCTGTACCCGTGTCTTGCGGAACTGGAGATGCGCGACGAGAGCGGGCTGCGGTGGTCCTACGATCCCGATGGTTGCTGCGAGATTCGCAAGGTTAAACCACTGGCCCGCGCGCTGGCCGGCTATGACGCGACTCTGACAGGCCGGAAGGCATTTCAATCCTCCACCCGGTCAAATTTGCCGCGTTTCGAGATCGACACATCAGACGAGCAGGGACGGCTCAAGATCAACCCGCTGATCGACTGGACCGCAGGCGATATCGAAGCCTATTTCGAGACTTACGAATTGCCGCGCCATCCGCTGGTTGCGCAGGGCTACCCCTCGATCGGCTGCTCACCATGCACCAGCAAGGTCGCACCGGGCGAAGACCCGCGCTCCGGACGCTGGAAAGGCTGGGACAAGACCGAATGCGGGATCCATCAGCCGGGTGAAAACGATGGCGATCTACCACCGGGCTACGAGCCGTTTCTCTAGACTAGAGCCAGCCTTCGCGGCGATACCATTCGGCGGTCGCCTTGAATCCTTCGGACCCTCCAATTTCCGGCTGCCAGACGCTGGTAGGCACCGCGCGGTCCGAGCGTGCAACCCAGTTCGGGTGGCACATATAGCCGACGCGGTCGGCGGTCAGCTTGGCTTTGCTCCCTCTCAGCAAACCATCGGTTCTCGCGGCCGCGCGCAGTAAGCCTTCAGGCAGATGCGGCGCAAAAACTCTGCGGCCAACTGCATCGCCAATGGCGGCGGCCATTTCCTTGTGGCTCCACCCGCCTTCGCGCCCGTCATCGGGTTCGAAGGTCTTCTTGAGCACCAGGCCGCTTGCCGGGACGAGGTCAAGCAGCAGACCGGCCAGGTCGCGCACATGAATGATCGAGCTGGCACCGCCGGGCGGTAATGGCACAAAGCCGAACCGTGCAGAACGGAACATGTCGTAATAATCGACATCGCGCGGGCCATAGACCCCCGGCGGACGCACAATTGTCCATTGCAGCCCGCTCGCCTTCACCTGTTCCTCTGCTCGCGCCTTGGAGGCACCATATCGAGACAGGTCGGGCTTGCGCGCCGAGAGCGAGGATACGAACACGAAGCGTTTGACTTTTGCCGCTTTGCAGGCCGCAATCAACGTCTCCGTCCCGGTGACATTCGCCGCTTCGAATTCGGCCGGATCGGGCGTGTTGGTCAGCCCCGCGATATGAATGACAGCCTCGCTATCGCACACCAATTCTGCCAGAGCCGCTTGATCGGTCAGGCTTCCCCGTACCCATTGGACGCTGTCCCTGCCTTCAGGCACATTCCGCGCCAGCGAGCGGATCGCCATGCCGCGTTGGTGCGCGACATCAAGCACCATTTGACCGACAAAGCCGGTGCCGCCAGTGATCGAAATGGTCACAGCAACACCATGTGATCGCGGTGGATCACCGTCGGGCGCGGGGCATAGCCCAGCGCATCGGCCTGTTGCTCCTCCCGCTTGCCGGCAATCGCCTGGCATTCGTGAGAGGAATATTCGGCCAAGCCCTGCGCCAGTTTCGTGCCCTTCATGGTGGTGATCGTCACTAGGTCGCCGCGTGCGAATGAACCGGATACGCCCACGACGCCCGCAGCGAGCAAGCTGGCCCCGCTACGCAAGGCCGCTTCGCAGCCGCTATCGACCCGCAAGGTGCCACTGGGTGCGAGGCGCCCGCCAAGCCACGCCTTGCGCGCCGTATCGCTGCGCTGGGGCAGGAACAAAGTGCCGCGGCCAGTGCCTGATGCGTGCGCTAACGGCGCGTCGCAAGTTCCGTTGATGATGGCGAGCGCGATCCCCGCGCGTTCGGCAATCTGCGCGGCCTGCAATTTCGAAACCATACCGCCGGAACCAAGTCCCGACCCCGAACCTGGGCGCGCCATGGCGAGAATCTTGCTGTCGATCCCGTCGACAGTGTCGACAAGTTGTGCGCCATCGTCACCCGGCGGGCGGTCGTACAGGCCGTCCACATCGGACAGCAAGATCACGGCATCCGCGCCCGCCGCCTGAGCCACTCGCGCCGCCAGTCGGTCGTTGTCGCCAAAGCGGATTTCCTCCGTCGCGACACTGTCGTTCTCGTTGACGACAGGAATTACCCCGGCTTCGATTAAATGCGCCAACGTGGCAGAAGCATTGAGGTATCGCCGCCGGTCTTCGAGATCGTCCAGCGTCAGCAACATCTGCCCTGCGGTAAGACCGTGCGCGGCAAATTTGTCCGACCACAATCCTGCCAGAGCAATCTGCCCGACCGAAGCGGAGGCTTGCGCTGCAGCCAGCGTCCGGCGCGGATTGGCTGTCCGGTCGAGCAGTGCCCCGCCCAAAGCAATCGCACCAGACGAAACCACGATGACCTGCTGGCCGGAGCGCGTCATGGCGGCAATCTCGGCGACAAAGCCTGACAGCCATTCCCGCCGCGCTTCCCCGTTGCTCTCCACCAGCAGCGATGACCCGATCTTGAGCACGATCCGGCGGGCCTTTACGGCGTCGAACAGGTCGGGCAGCGCGCTGATGTTCATCGTCAGTCGAGCGGCGACCAGTCGCCAAGTTCCTCGGCATCTTCGACTTCAGCAGCTTTGGTTTCCGTGGTCGTGCTGTCAGGCAGGTAAGACAGGACCGCATCGAGCAGTTCTTCAATGCCCTCGCCCGTCACACCTGACACTGCAAAAACCCGATCAGCCCCCGCCTCGCGAAGCTCGGCAGCAAACGCGTCTGCCAGTTCGGCATCGCCCAGGTCCACTTTGTTGAGCGCAATAAGCTGAGGTTTGTCCGACAGGCCTTCGCCATGGGCTTCGAGTTCGGCATTGACCGTCCTCATCGCCTCCGCCGGGTCATTGTCCCCCGTGCCGGAGATATCGATCAGATGAATCAGGACACGGCAGCGTTCGATATGGCCGAGGAACCGGTCACCGATGCCCGCACCGTCAGCCGCACCTTCGATCAGCCCGGGGATGTCGGCCAGTACGAACTCGCGTCCCTTGTGATGCACCACACCAAGCTTGGGCACGAGTGTCGTGAAAGCATAATGCCCGACCTTGGCCTTGGCGTTGGAAATCTGATTGATGAAAGTGCTCTTCCCAGCGTTGGGGAGGCCGAGGAGGCCGACATCGGCGAGCAGTTTGAGCCGCAGCCAGACCCACAGCTCTTCGCCGGGAGTGCCGGGCTGGTGCTGGCGTGGTGCACGGTTGGTGCTCGACTTGTAGCTCGCATTGCCGCGACCACCCATGCCGCCTTTGAGGAACACGATACGCTGGCCGAGTTCCGTGAAATCGGCGAGAATTTCCTCTTTGTCTTCCGACAGAACCTGAGTGCCGACAGGAACCTTGATCACAAGATCCTTTGCGCCCGCACCGGTCCGGTTCTTGCCCATTCCGTGGCTGCCACGCGATGCCTTGAAATGCTGTGCGTAGCGGAAGTCGATAAGTGTGTTGAGCCCGGCCACGGATTCGATGATGACATCGCCACCATCGCCGCCATTGCCGCCGTCAGGACCGCCGAATTCGACATAGGCCTCGCGCCGGAAACTGACCGCTCCGGGGCCGCCCGCGCCGGACTTCAGATAGATTTTCGCTTGATCAAGGAAATGCATGTGTCGTCAGGTAGGGTGTTGAACGCCAAAGCGCCAGCTTATGTGGCATCTTGCGGCAGTCACTGAAAATTATAGCGCGCGAAGTTCTTGTACTTCGCGCGCTGTCATTTCACTCCGCTGTCGCGGCTAATCTTCTGTTCTATCCGGCGATGAAGCGTCTTGCACGATCTCCCCGCTTTCGAAGACGATCGGCGTACCACTCGTATCGGTCGGCGGCACAGGATCGGTAAGAGAAAAGCCGGGCAAGGTGGTGCTGGCCCCGGCCTGCGACATCGTTTGATCGGATGCAGGTTCAGCAACTCCTGGTGAGAAGATCACATCGCTGCCGGCTGAAGGCATTTGCGAAACGATCACAGGGTCGCTTGCCGGCAACCGCGAGACAATTACCGGTTCGCTCGACGGCGTCGTATAACCCTGTTCATAGGTCGCCCCATATGTGGTCGTTGCAGGAGCCACCGGCCCTTCGCCAATTGCCGAACTCGATGGGGCGACTTGAACATCATACACCGTGCCTGGTGCCGCGGTCGTCAAAGAGGTGGTGCTGGTTTCCGGATAGCTCTGGACCAGAACAGGCGGCGGCGGTGCGTACTCCGCATCCCATGCCGATACATCGCGCTGATACTGCTCGTACGAGCTGTAGAAATTCTGGAACACGCGCTCGATACGCGGCAGCGCACCGATCGCGAATGTTTCCAGCTGGGCACCATCAGTCAGCATATACTCGCGAGAGATTGCCAGTGCGGTGTCGCAGAAATTGCGCTGGGTCGGCGGCAGTGCGTAATAATTGTAGACTTGGGTCATGTAGTTGTCGAAATTGCTGCGATAGTCGCGCCCGTATTCTGCGCGGAATTCCGACGTGATCGTGTTGTTGATGCCGGACAGGGCCCGCTTGTCGCGTTCGAGCAACAGACTGTAGGCCGGCAGGATATCGACGTGCGCCGCGCTCTGGCAGTTAAGCGCCGCCACATTGAGCGCTGCCCGCAGATTCCACACCGTTTGCGCAGTCGAAAGACCGTAATTCACGGTCCGGCGCATGCCGAATTCGTCGCGCGGGGGAATATACATGCCCATTGACGCGCCATCGGGCGGCGTCGGGCGCGCAGGTATCACCTTCACCACCGGTGGGGGCGGAGGAGGAGGCGGAGGAGGCGGAGGAGGCGGCGGTTTCGCACAGGCGCCAAGCGCAGCAAGACCCGCCAGCATGGCTATCAGTCGAATTCGTTGTCTGTTCGTCTCGAACATCGCGGGTGTGGCCCTCCTCTGGCGCCAGACAATCATGCATTTGCAAAGCTTTCGCTTGGCTGAAGCAGCACCTTAACCATGTGGGGGGACAAAGAAAATGCCCGGAATGCGCTAGGCACTCCGGGCATCTCGATGTGAGTCTTTTATGCGACTATTCGCCGCGCGCGACACCAAGGAAGCGCAGCAGGAACAGGAACATGTTGATGAAATCGAGATACAGGCTGAGTGCCCCGAGGATCACCATCTTCTGCAATGGATATTGCGCGGCCATCGCCGGATTGGTCATGCTCGCGTGCTGCACGGCAATATATTCCGATTTCAGACGCTGGGTGTCATACGCTGTCAGGCCAGCGAAGATCAGCACGCCGAGCGCGGAAATCGCCAGTTCCAGACCGGGCGAGCCGATCAGGAAGGCGTTCAGCAGCGATGCGATGATAAGACCGACGACGCCCATCACGAGGAAGCTGCCCCAGCCCGAAATGTCTTTCTTCGTGGTGTAGCCCCACAGGCTGAGCCCTGCGAAAGCACCCGACGTTGCAAAGAACGTCATCGCGATCGACGAACCGGTGTACGTGATGAAAATCGTGGAAAGCGACAGGCCCATAGCGGTTGCAAAACCCCAGAACATTGCCTGAAGAGCGCCCGCGCTAAACTTGTTCCGCCCAAAGGACATGAACAGGACGAAGGCCAGCGGCGAGAGCATGATGATCCAGCCGAGGATGTTCGGCTGAGCATACATCCGACCTTGCGACTGAACCACCGTGTAGGCCGCTTCGAACAGCGACGAGTTTACAAACAGCAGGGCGACGATGCCTGAGAGCAGCACGCCCGACGCCATGTAATTGTAAATCGAGAGCATGTGCTTGCGCAGACCCTCGTCCACGACGGTCCGCTCACCGATCTGCCCGTCCATGCCGGGGGTCGGGCCAACGCCCATGCCCGTTCGGCGGGGGTCGTTCCAATCTGCCATTGCGATCCTAACTCCAATTTCTCCGGCACCGCGATAGGTGTCGGTTCTTGAAATCAATATCGGCGGTGGAACGGCTTTTTTCAAGCGAAACCGGAGGCTGTTGCATCGTTTGCAAGTTAACGCTTCTTGCGGGCCTCTGCCGCCATCTCCGCCCCGCGGTCCCGCGCGGCCTTCAGACACTGTTTGACCAGAGCTGAAAGACCGTCGCCTTCGTCCAGCACGTCGAGGCCCTTCTGCGTCATTCCCCCCGGGCTGGCGACGCGGCGCGCCAATTCGCGCGGCGAATGGGGCGAAGCCGCCGCCAGCGCCGCCGCCCCTTCGACCATCGAAACGGCAAGCCGCTCGGCCTGCTCGCCCGGCAGGCCCAGCTCGTGTGCCCCGGCTGCCAGCGCGTCTATGAAGCGGTAGACGAAACCCGGCCCCGAACCTGCGAGTGCCGTCGCGAGGTCGAACTGGCTCTCGTCGTCGAGCCACTCCGCGCTGCCGATTTTCTCAGCCAACTCTGTAACGTCGGCCTTTGTTGCCGCATCAATTCCCTTGGCAATCAGAGAATTGGGCGACTTACCTAAAGCGGATGCGAGGTTCGGCATGAACCGGACAACACCTGCCGACCGAGGAAAGCGATCGGCCAGACTATCCAGTTCGACCCC
This sequence comes from Parerythrobacter lutipelagi, assembly GCF_005434975.1. Taxonomy (GTDB): domain Bacteria; phylum Pseudomonadota; class Alphaproteobacteria; order Sphingomonadales; family Sphingomonadaceae; genus Parerythrobacter_A; species Parerythrobacter_A lutipelagi. The sequence goes on from NZ_SKCJ01000001.1 coordinate 356,431, forward strand.
GGCCAGTACGGAGAGGACTGCTGTTTCCGGTCCGACTACCGGTTCGAGCCCGGCAGCAATATCATCGATCATATACGGCTTAACACCGAGCAGAACGGCATCGAACCGCTTTCGCGGCCATGCGTTGTGAACAGTGAGCCCGTGCGCCACCTCGGTCTTCGTCGGGTGGTAGACTTCAAATCGCGATTTCGCGCTCCCGGCACTGAGCCAGCCGTCGACCATCGCTCCAGTCATTGTGCCGAAACCAACGATCAGTATTCGTTCAAACGCCACATGATGCTCCGTAATATCCGGAGCCTGAGCTAAGCTTCGCCATGTGCATCCACAAGGGCATTGTCCAACGCCTCTCGCGGGGAGCGGTCGCTCCACAGCACGAATTGAAACGCAGGGTAGAAGCGGTCGCATTCATCGACAGCGGTTTCGACCAGCGCCTGCGCCTGATCGAGACTGAGCAATCCGTCATCGCCCAGCATCGCGCCGTTGCGATAAACCAGCACGCCGCCCTTCGACCAGATGTCGAAATGCCCCAACCACAGCTGTTCGTTAACCAGCGCCAGCAGTTCATAGGCTGCGCCGGTTTTTTCCGACGCAACCCGTACGTCCGGCAGGCAGAGCACCTGCAGCACATTGTCTTCCGCACGCCAGATCGCCCTTAATTGGTACTTGGCCCAGCTACCCTGGATCTCGCCGGAGATTTCCTCCGCTGAGAGCGTCTGGAATGGCCAGCCGCGAGCCTCGAACAAGGCCGCAAGCATATCCACCGGCGGTGACTCGTCGGTTGCCGAGAAACGATCGTCAGCGAGGGTCACGAGCGGAGACAGGAGGTTGAGTAAAATCTCATGCAGGCTGGATGGCGTGCGAAAGGGTTAACGCGCAATGGGCGCATGCGGCAGCGCTGGGGAGAAGTGAAATTGGCTGTTCACAGCTTGTGTAAAACAGGCGGCACGAGTCAGTCCAGCGGCCGAATTTCCTCGCCCTGCGGACTCGTATAAGTGAAGCCATCCACGCCGCTTTCCTTAAGCGAATTCATGGCCTTGCGGGCGTCTTCGCGGCTGGCGTAGGGGCCGGCCAAAAGCCGGTTCGCTTCACCCCATGGCGTGACGTGCGGCTTCAGACCGCCCAACACGTCGGGTGCCTTGCGGCTGAATCGGCGCCAGTCGAAACCCAGCGCGCTCACATCACGTCCAGTGGCGACTTGCACCCAGTACCGGCTCGGGTGCGCGGGCGCTTCGGGCGCGGCCTTCTCCACCTCACGTGGCGGCTCGATCTTGGTGATATCGACACCACCGCTTTTCGCTGGAACAGGCGCTTGCACCGCAGCAAAGGCGGCGAATGCGTCAGCCACGCTAGCGCTATCCTGACTATCGCCCGGCTGCACGGTTTCAGTCGCCCGGTCGGTGGAGCCGGCGATGTTCGCCAGGTCGAACCCCGGCGCGGCAATCTGACCGTTCGCCGGAGGCTGTACCTGCGGCTGAGCGGCCGCGCTCGTGGCCGGAAGCTCCGTTACCGCAACGCCCACAGGCTGCTGCGCTTCGGACCGAGGGACTGCTACAGCCACAGGCGGCTGCGGAGAATCGGCCCGTGCCACCATGACCGGCTCCGCAACGGTCGACGATCTCTCGGGCGACTCAGATACAGTCGTTTCAGCTACGACGGGCACCTCGGCCGCGGTATTTGACACAGCAGGCTCCGCTGGGGTCCGATCAGCCCTGCGCACAATGACCGGGTCGGACCGTGTCCGGCTCAGGGGATCAGACCGGCGCTGTCGTTCGACACGCGCGACTTCGCGCCGCACCGATTCAGGCAGTTGCTCAGCGTCAGCCGTTTCAGCAGCCGATGCGGTGCTCATGGCCCGGTCCGGTCGGCGGCGCGGGCTCGATGAACGTGCGTCACGCCCGAGCGGCTCCCCCTGCGGCACCAGCCTCGCATCGGGCGTTCGAACCAGACCGTTCTGCTCGCGATATTGCGCTACCCCTGGTGTGTCCCGGCCAATTTGCGCGGCGCGCGGGAACTTGCCGAGATTGGCTGCAGCAGCCTGCTGTGCCGGAGTCAGCCGCTTCATGTAGCGCAGATAGGGTTCCATTCTTGCTGACATCGCCCGCGGCATTACTGCATCGGCTATCGCCACAGCTTCATCCTCTTCGCCGAGTATGGCAAGTCCGAATGCGCGTGTCCGGTAGGATGCGGAATCCCCGCGTGCGACAAGCGGATTGAGGGTTTCCTGGAACCCTTCCCGGTCGCCCGAAATCGCCTGACTTAGTGCGAGCCTCCGGCGGATTTCAGGATCTTCGCCCTGCTCAAGACCCCGCCGATACTCCGCTTGCGCCGAGACGCTGTCGCCGACAAGATCGTATGCGAGCCCCCGGTCAAGTGCTGCGCGGGCCATCGCCGCACCGGCCTGTTCCGCCGCATTGAACAATCCGATCGCGCGCAGCGGATCACCGCCGCGCACTGACGCTCTCGCCAGCCCGAGCATAACCCGCGAGTTTTGTGGCGAGAGCTCTTCCGCGCGTCCGAAGAAGCCTACGGCGGCATCAATGTCATTAAGTGCAAGCGATGCTTCACCTGCGTCGACCAGTGCATCGACATCTTGTGAATTGCGCGCCAGCCGCTGCAACGCAGAGTTGAGATCATCGACTTCGCCCGACGGCAAAGCTTGCACGACTTCCTGCGCTGCGATGGGGAGTGGCACCGCAAATAAGGAAAGGGAAATCCCGAGCGCGCAGCACGCACTGAGAGGCAAAGCAGAAAATGTCGTCGGCTTGATCATCGCGGGCGCTCGTTAGTGGCAGCAAAAAGCCGGGTAAAGCACCATCATCGGAGACGCGTGCTGAATACAGGCGGAACCGCTCCGAACGGACCTATGGGCTGCCCCGACTTACTGGTTGTTCTGCCGGCCAAGGAAACGCGGAATGTTGAGCGACGAGCCGCCGTCGTCATCCCCATCATCATCGCCGTCTTCATCTGCCTCGTCATCGTCGGACGAACCGCGGGACAGATTGGCCATGCGTTCGAACAAGGTGCTGCTGGCGCTACCACCTTCACCGCCGTCGCCGGATACCAAGCCGCGCCGACGGCCGCCACCAGTGCGGACCTGTAGCGGCTGATCATCCTCCGCAAGCTTGTCTGCATCGGACAATAGATCATCACCTTGGCCAGCATCGCCGCTGCCAACTTCGTGACCTTCGGCGCCGAGATCAAGCGGCTCCCCGCCGTCCGTTGCTTCCCCGACCTCACCCCAATCGTCATCGTCGTCCGAGGCGAAACCGCTGCCTTCTGACGGGTTCATATGGGTACTGTCTTCAGCAGGTTCCGGAATGGTGTCATTTTCCGGTTCGAAGTCGTCCTGATCGTCGTTACGCATTCCGGCGAGCGGATCTACAATCCCTTCTACATCGTCGAAATCGTCGTCTTCGAGTTCGTCCTCATCGGACTGGAAACTTCCCAGCGAGAGTGGCTGTTCGGGTTCTTCCACTGGCAGCGCGAGGCTTTCTTCCTCGAATTCGTCTTCCGCCGGCAGATCGAGGACCGGGCGCTTGGGCGCGCGGTTTTCGCCCAGCGAGAGCGAATGCGTGTCACCTGACGCGTCGACGATCCCATTGCCGACTTCAATCCCGGTCGCGACCACCGAAACGCGGATCTTGCCTTCAAGGTCGGGATTGAACGCCGAGCCCCAGATGATGTTCGCGTCCTCGTCGACCAATTCGCGGATATGGTTTGCGGCTTCGTCGACTTCGAGCAGCTTCATGTCTTCGCCGCCGATGATCGAAATGATGACGCCCTTGGCACCCTGCATCGATACGCCGTCGAGCAATGGATTGGCGATTGCACGTTCAGCGGCTTCGAGCGCGCGGTTTTCGCCTTCGCCCTCGCCGGTACCCATCATCGCCTTGCCCATTTCCTCCATCACCGATTTCACATCGGCGAAGTCGAGGTTGATGAGGCCCGGCATGACCATCAAATCGGTGATCGAGCGAACACCCTGCTGCAGCACTTCGTCGGCCAGCTGGAACGCTTCCTTGAATGTCGTTTCCGCTTTGGCGACCAGGAACAGGTTCTGATTGGGGATGACGATCAGCGTATCGACGTGCTTCTGCAACTCCTCGATACCCGCTTCGGCGGCGCGCATGCGGCGCGTCCCTTCGAACAGAAACGGTTTGGTCACCACACCCACGGTCAGCACGCCCTTGCGGCGTGCAGCCTCCGCAATCACCGGAGCCGCGCCTGTGCCTGTGCCGCCGCCCATGCCGGCGGCAATGAAACACATGTTCACACCATCGAGCAGGTCCTCGACATCCTGGGTCGTTTCTTCAGCCGCCGCTTTGCCCACTTCGGGGCGTGCGCCGGCGCCGAGACCGCCTGTGATTTCAGGGCCTAGCTGGATGCGCGTATCGGCTACGGCATTGTTGAGCGCCTGCGCATCGGTGTTGGCTACAACGAATTCAACGCCTTCGACTTCGGCTGCGATCATGTTGGCGATCGCATTGCCGCCCGCGCCGCCCACACCGATAACGGTGATCCTGGGGCGGAGTTCATCTGAAGCGGGCGGTCCGATATTGATGCTCATGGCATGTCCCTCCGGGGGAAGTAGATATAAAAACTCGACTGAAATTCAGTCTGACACAATTGGGAATCAGCGGGCATAGGGGATAATCGCTTATCCACAGTGGTTAATGCTGCGCTTCCCACCTCAAAAATACTCTTTCATCGCACGGAAGAGTCTGGATAGCAGCGCCACCCCGCCAAGTTTGATCGTTGTCTGATAGCTTGGATCAATGGTGCGGATATCGACTGGATCGTCTGACGCGTAAAGGCACAGGCCCGCCAATGTGGCAAAACCCGGCGTGGCATGAGCTTCCGGCAGTCCGCGCAATGATGGAGGCTTGCCGATCCTGACGGGGCGGCCAAGTGCACTTTGCGTGAATTCCGCGACTCCGGCCAGTTCCGCCCCGCCACCGGTCAGCACGACCTGGCTGCCGCGCGAACCGGAAAAGCCCATTTCCTTTAACGCTTTCGCTATTTCGTCGGTTACTTTGCCGAGCTGTCCGGTCACCACGGAAACCAGTTCGGCGCGAGGGATCCTGTTCTTGTCATCCGCGCCGCGTGCTGTCGGCCCGCTGTCGCCCGTGTCACCCGGACCATTGACCGGGATCATCTCACGGTGGTCCGTCGGGCTCGCGATGGCTGATCCGGCCACACATTTCAGGCGCTCTGCCTGGAACCGCCGGATCCCGAAAGCGGACGCTACAGCGTCGGTAACGTCTGCCGATCCAATCGGGATCGCTTTGAGGCCGAGCAACATGCCGCCTGCGAAGACCGAGACATTTGTGACATCACCGCCGATTTCGATCAGCGCCGTACCGAGCTCTCGCTCTTCGGGCGTGAGGCAGGCGTGTCCGGCCGCAATCGGCGCAGCAACCACACTTTCGACTTCGAGATGTGCGTTCTGGACCGCTTCGATCAGATTGCGCACGGGGGCGCCGTCCGCCAGCATGACGTGTACATCGACGCCAAGACGCTCTGCATGAAGCCCTGTCGGGTTTGCGACGCCATGCGCGCCATCGAGTGTATAATGCGCCGGCTGGGCGTGGAGGACCATTCGTCCATCCGGCTGAATATTGTCGCGCGCGATGAGCAAGAGTTGCTCGACATCTTCCTGTTCGATCCGACGCCCGCCGATATCGATTTCGACCTTGGCGATCTGGCTCGAAAGCCCCGCCCCGGCGCAGCCGATCCAGACGCTGGAAACGCTGGTCCCTGCATTCTTCTCTGCCCGTTCGACCGCATCACGAATGGCATAGGTCGCAGCGGCCATATCGGTGACATAACCGCGCTTGATGCCCTGGCTGGCGCGGTGGCCGGATCCGAGCACGATCATCTCGCCCGTTTCGGATACGCCCATGATCATTGCCGAAATTCGGAACGAGCCGATATTCACGGCCCCGAACACTCGGCTGATACGCGGCAGCGCCATCAGTTGCCCTCCATCTCTAAGACCTGTTCCGCCCGGCCCGGAACTCGCAGGTGCACGCGGCCCGGAACGCGCATGTCGATATGCGCGACCTTGCCGCCAAGGAGCCGGTTGCGCCCATCGAGCGTGGCGAATGAGACCAGCGCTGCAGCAGACTCGTCGTCCCCCTGCGGCAAAGCCAGGACCTGGTCCGTGCTGAAAGTCAGATTCCACCGGCGGTTGCCGATCCACTCGGCTTCCGTCACCTGAGGTTTGAGCGCCGGTGCGGCATCCAGCAGCTTGGTCAGTTCAGCCACCTGCTTGCCCGCGCCCGGCCCGGCAATGACCAGCATGCCCTTGGCATTTCCTCGGCTTATCGGTTCAAGCTCGACACCCTCAGGGTCGATCAGCACGAGGCGATCGGCCTTGCGCAGAGCCGCGTGAGCTTTCCGCTCGACGATATCGACCACGATCATATCCGGCAGCTGGCGAGACACGCGGGCATCCTTGACCCAGCTCAGCTCGAGCAGACGTCCGCGTATGGTTTCCAGATCGACCGATGTCATCGGCGTATTGTGCTCACTCAGCACGCGCTCATAAATCTTGAGTTCGTTCATCCGGTCGACCCCGGTCACCTGGACCCGGCGGACTTCAAAACCCGCATCGGACGCAAGACCGGCGATCTGCTGGTTCGCCATAGCGGGAACCCCGGCAAGGCTGGCAACGAACCATGCCAGCACCGCTGCACCGCCAAGGATCATCGCCAGAAAAATGCGCTGAAGCTGCTCTTGCGTAAATGGCAAGATCGCCATGGCGGAGTCGAGCATGGAGCCCGTCGTCGCCTTTGCTCTGCGCGCAGTGGTGGCCCGGCTGCGCGCAGCCGCCGAGCGGCGTACGCCCTTTGCCTTGCGCTTAACGGTCGCCATCGCTTCCCCCCTTGCTGTCAAATGTCCGCAGTGCCTCAGCCACGATGGCCTCTACCAGATCGGCATATTCCATGCCGCAATGCCTCGCCTGTTCAGGCACAAGGCTGAGCGGCGTCATGCCCGGCTGGGTGTTGGTTTCAAGGACGAACAGGCCGTCCTCGCCATGCTCGTCGTCCCAGCGGAAATCGGTCCGGCTAGTACCCTTGCAGCCAAGCGCCTTGTGCGCCCGCACCGCGAGATCGAGGCACAGCGCGGTGATGTTCTCCGGCAGTTCAGCCGGGCAGACATGGTCGGTCATACCATCGGTGTATTTCGCGTCGAAATCGTAGAAGCCGGACTTGGGTACCAGTTCCGTCACCGTCAACGCACGCGGACCGTCCGGCCCGTCGATCACCGCTGTGGTGAGTTCGCGCCCTCGGATATAGGGTTCAGCCAGCAACTCACTGAATTCTTGCCATGGCCCCTTGGCATCTCGCGCGATCGGGTTGCCGTAATTGCCATCCTCGGTGACGATCGCCACGCCCACCGAAGAGCCCTCGTTGACGGGCTTGAGCACGTAAGGGCGCGGGAGCGGATCCTTCTCGTACAGCTCTTCGCTCTTCACGATCCGTCCGCCGGGCATCGGGATGCCCTTGGGCACCAGAGCCTGCTTGGTCAGTTCCTTGTCAATCGCGATAACCGAAGTTGCGAGGCCTGAGTGGGTATAGGGTACTCCCATCAGGTCGAGCATGCCTTGCACTGTCCCGTCCTCGCCCGGAACGCCATGGAGCGCGTTGAACACGACGTCCGGTGCCGCCTCGGCGATCTTTGCAGCGACAGTGCGGTCCATGTCGATCCGCGTGACCTTGTGCCCCCGGCTTTCGAGCGCATCGGCCACGCCCTTGCCGCTCATCAGGGAAACCGGGCGCTCGTTCGCCCAGCCGCCCATCAGGACTGCTATATGGAGCTTGCTGTCGAGCCTCATGGCCGCCCTACCCGCTGGATTTCCCAGTGCAATTCGACGCCCGAATTCTCATACACGCGGTGCTTCACTTCTTCACCCAAGCCCTCGATATCGGCGCTGGTCGCAGTGCCGGTGTTGATCAGGAAATTGGCGTGCTTCTCGCTCACTTGCGCGCCGCCCAAGGTCAGGCCGCGGCAGCCCGCCGCATCGACCAGCTGCCACGCCTTGTGGCCATCCGGGTTCTTGAAGGTCGATCCGCCGGTCTTGGTGCGGAGCGGCTGCGATTCCTCGCGCGCCTGCGCAATCCGGTCCATTTCCGCGCCGATCTCTTCGGGGTCGCCCGGTTCGCCCTGGAAGCGAGCGGCAACCACGACCGCACCCGCTGGCAATGCTGAATGGCGGTAGGTGTATTGCAGATCTTCCGCCGGCAAGGTCATGAAATCACCATTGGGCATCAGAACGTCGCAATCGATCAGGATATCGCACACTTCGCGTCCATAGGCGCCGCCATTCATGCGCACGAATCCGCCAACGGTGCCAGGAATGCCGCGGAGGAATTCGAGCCCGGCCACTCCCGCGTCGCGCGCTACCGAGGAGACGAGAATACCGTGCGCTGCGCCGCCACAGGCTACGATGCAGTTCTCGCCAGCTTCGACCTGGGCGAACGGCTTGCCCAGCTTGATGACCACTCCGGGAACGCCGCCGTCGCGAATGATCATGTTCGACCCGAGGCCAAGCGCCATAACCGGCAATTCGCCGTTCAGTCGTTGCAGAAAAACCCTCAAATCATCGAGATCGGCAGGTTCGTAAAGCCAGTCGGCATTGCCGCCCGTTTTGAACCATACAAGCTTGGCGAGCGGCGCGTCCGCTGTCAGCTTGCCGCGCAAGCCGTCGGTCGAAACCGGCGCATTGACCGCGCCTTCAACTTCGACTTCAGCATCGGGCGCGCCGCCGCGGTCGTGCATCGCCCAGTCGTCTGGCTGGTGCATCGTCATGCCGCCCGCGCCTTTTCGATATCCTGCGCCAGCTTAGCCGCCCACTTGGTGATGTCGCCCGCGCCGAGGCAAACAATCAGATCGCCGTCCTCGATTTCACCGGCGAGCTGCGCGGCCAGTTCTTCGCGGTCTGCCACAGTTGCTGCCGATCGGTGTCCGCGTGATTTGAGTCCCTCGACCAGTGCTTCGGAACTGACCCCCTCGATCGGGTCTTCGCCTGCAGTGTAGACCGGCGTGACATAGACGTGATCCGCATCGTTGAAGCAGTTCTGGAAATCATCCATCAGGTCACCCAGCCGCGAGTAGCGGTGCGGCTGCATCACGGCGATAACCTTGCCCTTGTCATTGGCCGCAACGCTTTCCTGCGCTGCCGACAGCACGGCGTTGATCTCCACCGGATGGTGCGCATAGTCGTCAATGATTGTCGCTCCGGCGACCTGCCCAACCTTGGTAAAGCGGCGCCGGACTCCGCTGAAATTGTCGAAACCGCTGCAAATCACTTCGTCGGAGCAGCCCATCTCGATCGCAACCGCGATGGCGGCCAATGCGTTCTGGACATTGTGTCTGCCCGGCATCGGCAGCTTCACGCCTTCGATCCGGCGATCTTCCTCGCCGCGCTGGCGCACGACAACATCGAACCGGCTGCCGCCATCGATGGGCCGGACATTGACCCCGCAAATATCCGCCTGGAGCGAAAAGCCATAGGTAACGACGCGCCGGTCACGGACCTTGCCGATCACCGCCTGCACTTCAGGATGATCGATGCACAGGATCGCCGCGCCGTAGAACGGGACATTGTGAATGAACTCGACGAACGCGTTTTTCACGCCGTCGAAATCGCCGTAGTGGTCAAGATGCTCCGGATCGATATTGGTTACGACTGCAATCGTGCCGTCAAGCCGCAGGAAACTGCCATCGCTCTCGTCGGCTTCAACGACCATCCAGTCACTGTCGCCCATTCGGGCGTTCGAGCCATATTGCTCGATGATACCGCCGTTGATCACAGTCGGGTCGATATGGCCCGCGTCGAGCAGCGCTGCGACCATGCTGGTGGTCGTCGTTTTGCCATGCGTCCCGGCGACCGCAACGGTGCTTTTCAGCCGCATCAGTTCAGCCAGCATTTCTGCCCGCCGCACCACTGGCACACGGCTTTCCAGCGCATGGGCCACTTCGGGATTGGTCCGGCGCACGGCGGAGGACGTGACGACCACCGCCGCGCCTTCGACGTTCTCTTTCTCGTGCCCGATTTTGACCGCGATGCCTTGCGCCCGAAGTCGTTCCACTGTCGGGCTCTCGCTCAGATCGCTCCCTTGCACGGTGTAGCCGAGATTATGCATCACTTCCGCAATGCCGGACATGCCGATTCCGCCGATCCCGACGAAGTGGATCACGCCGATGTCTGTGCCGACGCCTTTCATGCGCGAGCCTTGGTCGGAGCGCCGACATGGTCCCGATCACGGATCGGTTCTGTCGTCCTTATGACATCCATCAGCTCGTCCCCGCCGAAGGTTTCAACGAGGTCGGCCAAGTCCTTCACCGCGTCAGGACGGCCGCAATTCCACGCAGCGTGAGCAGCGGTCGCAAGCGATTGCGGATTTTGTGCCAGCGCCTGAATCTGCTTGGCGAGTTCCTTGCCGGTGAACTTTTCCTGCCTGATCATCCGCGCGCCGCCCTTTTTCCCGACTTCCCGCGCATTCGCCGCCTGGTGATCATCGGTTGCAATGGGCAAGGGGATGAGGATCGCCGGACGGCCGACCGCCGTCAGCTCTGCAATTGTCGATGCGCCCGCACGGCCGATAAACAGATGCGCGTCAGCGAGCCGCGCAGCCATATCTTCAAAATAGGTGCCGAGTTCTGCCGGAATATCATGATTGCGATAGCGTTCGCGGACCTTGTCGAGGTCTTCCGCACGGCATTGCTGGGTCACTTGCAAGCGCGAGCGCAAAGCCGGTTGAAGCATGGCCAGCCCGTCCGGGACGATATCCGACAGCACACTCGCCCCCTGGCTGCCGCCAGTAATAAGCACTCGCAGCAAGCCATCTTCTGTAAAGGCCGGGAACGGCTCTTCACGCAATTGCAGCACTTCGCCGCGAACCGGATTGCCAACCAGGTGGACCTTCCCGGAATGCTTGGGTTTCAGCCGTGCGATTTCCGGATAAGCTGTAGCAATCGCCTGCACCTTGCCGGCAAGCAACCGGTTGACTCTGCCGAGGACCGCGTTCTGTTCATGCACTACGCTCGGAATGCCTTCCGATGTTGCGGCGAGCAGTGCAGGCAGCGACGGGTAGCCGCCGAAGCCGATCACTGCGCTCGGTTCAAAATTCTCGAACAGACGTTTGGCCATCGCACGCCCTCGAAGAATCGCACGCGCACCTTTAAACCAGCTGAGCGGGTTCTTTCCCAGGCGACCAGCCGGAAGAATATGGGTCGGCAGAAACTCGGGCTTGCCGGGAATCTCCGCTCCGCGCTCGTCGGTGATGAGCGCAACGTGATGTCCGCGCCGTTCGAGTTCGGTCGCCAGCGCAAAGGCCGGAATCAAATGACCCCCGGTCCCCCCGGCGGCCAGAACATAATGGCGGTTCGCGCCGCTCATGCGCGGTTCCTTTCGTCTAAAGACAGCTTGTCTTGCAGCATGGCGCGCAAGCCCGGTGTCTCGCGCGTCAGGAACGGATTGCGCCGCGTGATTGCCAGCAACAGACCGACCGCAAGACATACTGCAATGGTCGAAGAGCCGCCATAGGAAACAAGCGGCAAGGTCATGCCCTTGGACGGGAACAGCTGCAAGTTGACGAGGATATTGATGAAGGCCTGCCCCACGATCTGAGTGGCAAGTCCCGCCGCAGCGAGCAACACGAACAGGTTTTCCTCATTCGCGAGCCGTACGAGAACCCGCACTACAATGGCGAGGTAGATCAGCACGATCAGTGCGCACACCAACAGGCCGAATTCCTCACCAATGACGGAGAAGATATAGTCGGTATGCGCTTCAGGCAGGTTCATCTTGCGCACACCCAGCCATAGCCCGCTGCCCGTCCATCCACCTGCGAGTAATGTCCGCTCGGCAAGGTCGACCTGATCGAATGCGGTGCCGCCGCCGATGAAGGAATCGATCCGGTTGCGTGCCGTGTCATACAGGAAATAGGCCGCCGTCAGCGCGGCAACGCCGGCAGCGATCAAAAGTCCGATACGTTGAATTGAGACTCCGGCCAGAAGGACGAGCACGAACCACACGCCGCCGAACAGAATCGTCGCACCCAGATTGGGCTGCATCATCAGCAGCAAACCCACCAGCGCCATGATCCCGCTGACTATGGCAATCACCGGCAAATTCGGATCGCGCAAGCGCCATGAAAGGATCCACGCCAGTGCGACAGCGAAGCCGGGCTTGAGAAACTCGGACGGCTGAAAACCAACACCCAGATTGATCCAGCGCCGTGCGCCATTCACTTCATAACCGATCAACGGGACAAGAAAGAGCATGCACAGCATGCCCGCAGCCAGCAAAACACCGAGCCGCCGTGCGTTGTCCTTGCTCAGCATCGATGCCCAGAACAGCGCGACAAGACCGACCAGTTGCCAGCGCAGGTGCGCCCAGTAGAAGTAAAGATCCGGAAGCCTGATCTCGGCGGTGGAAAGCCGGTCGGCGCTGGCAGGCGACGCGGCTGCGACGGCGGCAGTGCCGATGGCCATCAGCGCCAGGATCAGGAACAGCAGAACCCGGTCGATCTCGCGCCACCAGATCTTCAGCTCTGCAAGGCGCGAACCGCGAAACCGGTCCGCCGAGGCCGGCCTTTCGCCGGGACGCGGAATATAGGGCTGGCTGGTGCTCATGCCGCGGACTTGCCTTTCAACCGCGATGATGTTGAAGCGGTCTCACCCGTCAGCGCCGCGACAATCTGGCGGAAGTGCTCACCGCGCTTTTCGTAATCCTTGAATTGGTCGAAGCTGGCACAGGCTGGCGAGAGCAGCACTATGTCACCGGGCTTGGCTGCCGCTTGTGCGAGCTTGGTTGCTTCGCATAGCAGTTCGGCCTGCGTGACCGGCACCTTTCCGTCGAGCAGTTCGGCAAAGCGCGGTCCAGCCTCGCCGATAGTATAGGCGGCGGCTACATTGCCGAGGTGGTCGGCGCATTTGCCCAAACCGTCTTCTTTCGGCAGGCCACCAACGATCCAATGGATCCGCTGTGTCCCTCCATGGATGGACGGATCGGCTGCGTAGGCCGAGAGCGCAGGGGCAGTGCTGTCGGTGTTGGTCGCTTTGCTATCGTTGATGAATGTCACGCCATTGTGCCTGGCTACGAATTCCATCCGGTGGGGCAGACCGGCAAAGCTGCGCATCGCTGGCTCCCACGTTGCGCGCGATACGCCTAATTCCTCGACCAAGGCGATGGCTGCGCCGGCATTTTCGAGATTGTGCGGGCCTTGTAGCGCAGGCCAGTCTAACTGAAGTTCAGCATAGCGAGCGGATTCAATCTGCGCTGTCCGGTCCCTCGGTCGACGTGTCGCTTCGGCTTGCGCAAAACCGCGAGTTAGCTGGTCACCAACGCCAAAGACCGCGAATTGCGAGACATTCTGCATCGCAAAAAGTCTACCCTTGGCGAAGGCGTATGCTTCAAAGCCATCATAGCGATCCAGATGATCGGGCGTGATGTTTAATAGCGCTGCAGCGTCGCACGCGAGGGAGCGTGTCAGGTCGATCTGATAGCTGGAGAGTTCCAGCACATAGACCCCGCCTTCAGGAAGCGGGTCCTGCTCCATGATCGGGATGCCGATATTGCCGCCCATCAGCGTCGGCACGCCCGTTTCCTTCAGGATATGATGGACCAGCGCGGTCGTCGTACTTTTGCCGTTGGTGCCGGTTATGCCGACGACCTTGTGCGGCGGCAGGTTGGGCCGCGCGAGCGCGAACAGCTCGATATCGCCGATCACCGGAACGCCGTATTTCGCCGCATGGCCTGCAATCGGGTGCGCGTTTAGCGGCACGCCGGGCGACACAACGACGCCGTCGAAACCGGTCAGGTCAAGGTCGAGCGGATCGGCAATTCTCGCTCTGCCTTCCAGCTTCTCGCGGGCGACGTCCTGTCGGTCCCACGCGACGACTTCGGCCCCGCTTGCCAGCAGCGCCTCGGCCGCAGCCAGCCCCGACCTTGCGAGACCGAGGATGGCAAAACGCTTGCCAGCAAAGACAGGTGATGTGATCATCGCAGCTTCAACGTCGAAAGACCGATCAGAGCAAGCACGATCGAGATGATCCAGAAGCGGATAACGACGGTCGCTTCCGCCCAGCCCTTCTGCTCGAAATGGTGATGGATCGGCGCCATGCGGAAGATGCGCTTGCCCGTCCGTTTGAACCAGAACACCTGGATTATGACGGAAGCAGTTTCTGCAACGAACAGACCGCCGACGATCAGCAAGACAATTTCATGATGGCTCGCCACGGCAATGGCGCCGAGCGCGCCGCCGAGTGCCAGGCTGCCTGTATCGCCCATAAACACTGCAGCTGGCGGCGCATTGAACCACAAGAAGGCAAGCCCGCCTCCCATGATCGCTGCACAGAATATCGCCAGTTCGCCCGCGCCGGGCACGTGGGGAATGCCGAGATAGGCCGAATAGTCGACTCGTCCGACGAGGTAGGCGATGAGAGCGAAAGTGCCTGCCGCAATCACAACCGGCATTGTCGCCAGACCATCAAGCCCGTCAGTCAGGTTCACCGCGTTGCCGAAACCGACAATCACGAAGGCCGCGAAAACATAATAGAACGGCCCGAGCGGGATCGATACGTCCGACACGAACGGCACATATAGATTGGTGTTGATCTGTCCGACGATGATATAGCTCGCGACACCGGCGACAGCGAATTCCAGCAGCAAGCGGACTTTCGCCGAAACGCCCTTATGGCTCCGCTTTGTGACCTTGTCGTAGTCATCGAGAAAGCCGATAATTCCGAAACCGACCGTCACGGCCAGACAGGCCCAGACAAACGGGTTGCGCGGGTCCATCCACAGCAGCATCGATGATGTGAGCGCAATCAAGATCATCAGGCCGCCCATCGTCGGCGTGCCGACTTTGGCGAGATGGGTTTGCGGACCGTCAGTGCGGATCGGCTGCCCCTTGCCCTGCCGCACGCGAAGCATGTTGATGAAGCGCGGGCCGATGATCAGGCCAATGACCAGGGCGGTCATCAGCGTCGCGCCCGAGCGGAAAGTCTGGTAGCGAACGAGGTTGAACAACCCCTCGAAGTTCAGCCACTCGGCGATCAGATACAGCATTCAATCTTCCCGGCCAGTTTCCCGGCTCGTAAAGTGTGCAACCAGCCTGCCCAGTCCGATTGAATTGGACCCTTTGACCAGCACTGCGTCACCCGCAGTCAAACCATAGCCATCGAGCGCCGCAATCGCCTCGGCAGGATCATCGCAATGCGCGAAGCTGAGTCCCCCTGCAAGCGCCCCTGCGCCGCCTTTCCCCAAGTGCCGTGCAAGCGCGCGCATCTCCTCGCCGACGAGGATGACGTAATCGACCTTCGCCTCCGCCAGCGGCTCGGCCAACTGGGCATGAAATTTCGGCGCAAAATCACCGAGCTCCTTCATGCTGCCAAGCACGGCGACACGCCGCGTCGCGGGTGTCTGCCCGAGCTGGCGCAGAGTTGCGCGCATGGAGGCAGGATTGGCGTTGTAACTCTCGTCGATCAACAGGGCCTTGCCGCCCGGTGCTGCAATCTGGTGACGAGCGCCGCGACCCTTCAGTCCGCCCATTTCAGCCAGCGCAAGACCGGCTGCGCCCAGATCGCCGCCCGCAGCACGAACTGCAGCCATCACCGCAAGCGAGTTGGCAATCCAATGTTCGCCGGGTTCTGCCACTGTGAAGCAGACGCGCGTGTCGCCCATGTCTGCAGTGACCAGCGAGCCGCCATTGGCCGAAGGGATCGTATCGAGCAACCGCACATCGGCGCTGGCTGACCGCCCGAATGAAACCACCTTTGCCCCGAGCGCTTCGGCTCGTTCGCGCAGCTGAGAAAAGTAATCGCTGTCTGCTGGAAGCACGGCCACACCGCCCGTTTCCAGACCTTCGAAAATCTCCGCCTTGGCGTCGGCAATCGCCTCCATGCTGCCAAGGTTCTCGATATGCGCGGGTGCGATGGTCGTAATGACGGCGACATGCGGTTTGACCTGCGTTGTCAGGCCGGAAATCTCGCCGGCGTGGTTCATTCCCATCTCAAAGATGCCGTAACGGCTGCGTGCAGGCATCCGGGTGAGGCTGAGCGGGACACCGACATGGTTGTTGTAACTGCGCACACTGCGGTGGGTTGCACCGAAACTGCAACGGTCGAGCGCGGCAAATATCGCTTCCTTGACGCCTGTCTTGCCGACCGATCCCGTCACCCCGATGCGGACAGCCTTGCTGCGAACCCGTGCAGCAGCGGCGAGCGCATGAAGAGCCGCGGTCGTGTCTTCGACCAGAATATGCGGATAGGGGACTGCGCGGTCGACCACAGCAGCGGCGGCACCGTTTTCGAAAGCCTTGTCGATGAATCGATGGCCGTCCATCGCATCGCCCTGGAGCGCAAAAAACAAATCGCCGTTGCGCACGTCGCGGCTGTCGATTTCGACCCCAGCGCATTGAAATGCGGCGCTCGCCTGTCCGCCAACCGCTTTGGCAATCTCGTCTGACGTCCACAGCACGAGCGGCAACGCGTCGCGCTGGCTAACCGGCCACGAACGAAGGGCCGGATGTTGCAACTGTGCCGCGCTCATTTGCCTTCTCCCATCGCACTGGCTTGCGCGACGGATTCGCGCGCCACTTCGACGTCGTTGAATGGCAAGACCCGCATATGTTCCCCCGAACCGATTATCTGGCCTTCTTCGTGGCCCTTCCCGGCGATGAGAACGATATCGTCCCCGTCCGCCTGTGCGATTGCATAAGCGATGGCCTCGCGCCGATCGCCGATCTCTGTGGCATTGCTGCCGGCACCCGACAGGATCGCGCGGCGGATTTCCTGTGGGTCTTCTCCGCGCGGATTATCGTCGGTGACGATTACAGCATCAGCGTTTCTGGATGCGGCTTCACCCATGTGCGGGCGCTTGCCATGGTCGCGGTCGCCGCCAGCGCCGAACACACACAGCAGCTTGCCTTTCACATGCGGGCGCAGCGCCATGATGGCCGCTTCCAGCGCGTCTGCCGTGTGCGCGTAATCGATGTAGACCGGCGCACCTGATGGCGTGATGACCGCACGCTCCAGCCGCCCACGGACCGGTTGCAAGCGCGACACCGCATCGAATGTCTGCCCGGGATCGCCCCCTGTCGCAATGACAAGCCCCGCTGCCACCAGCGCGTTGGCCGACTGATAAGCACCGATCAGCGGGAGCGTGATGGTTTGCTGCCGCCCATCGTGTTCAATTGTCAGTTCCTGCCCCAGCCGGGTGGCGGTATGGGCGAGCAGGCGGATATCATTACGATCTCCGGCTGCCTGCTCGCCCACTTTGAGCACACGCAATTGTCGCTTGCGCGCGTGCTCTATGGCCCGGTCGGCCCACTCGCCAGCGCCGGTCCAGACCACTGCCGTGGCGTTATCCGCAACCACTTCGTCAAACAGGCGCATCTTGGCCGCGAAGTAGTCTTCCATGTCCTTGTGATAATCGAGATGGTCGCGGCTGAAATTGGTGAAGCCCGCCGCCGCGACCCGCAGGCCCTCGTTGCGGTACTGGCTCAAACCATGGCTGGAGGCCTCATAGGCGACATGCGTCACACCTTCGCGCGCCAGCCCGCTCACGTTGGAAAGGAACGTCACTATGTCGGGGGTCGTGAGCCCGGTCGAGATGCTCTCTTCCGGTGTCGTTACCCCCAATGTGCCGATGCTCGCCGCCCGATGGCCGGCAATTCGCCAAAGCTGGCGGGTCATTTCGACAGTCGAGGTTTTCCCGTTCGTTCCGGTGACCGCCACAACGGTCTCCGGCACCGGGGTGAAGAAGCGAGCGGCGATCCCGGCAAAAAGCTTGCGCGGCTCGGCGCTGGCGATGTGAATTGCCCCATCGACCACAGCCTCAGGCCGGGCAACCACCGCCACTGCCCCGGCTTGAATTGCCGCCGGAATGAAATCCTCACCGTTGACCCTGGTACCCTGGAATGCGCCGAACACAGTCCCGGGCGCGACTTTGCGGTTGTCGATGGCAAAGCCGGTCACTTGCGCGTCGACACCTTCCGGCAAGGCGACGCCAGCACCGGCTGCAAGATTGGAGAGGCGCATCAATGCTTCTCCGGCACGAGAGGACGCAGATCGCTGATATCAACGTCGCGCGTGTCGTCGGGCATCACGCCGAGCAAGGGGCCGATGCGGGGCACCAGCTTGCCGACGATCGGGGCGGCGTTCCATGCTGCCGTGCGCTGGAAAGAGCTGGCTGTGGTGCCCTCTGGCTCGTCGAGCATGGCGACGATGACGAAGCGCGGACGATCCATCGGGAATGCTGCCGCAAAGGTCGAAACCAGGGACGTACGGCGATAACCACCATTGCCTGGCTTTTCAGCCGAACCTGTTTTGCCGCCAACCCGGAAACCCGGCGCATCGGCGTTTCGGCCCGTGCCGTAGAGCGCGATCATCCGCAGCAATTGCCGCATACGGCTGGATGTTGAAGCCTTGAAGACACGGCGACCTTTGGGCACTTCATGCGCTTCGAGTTTGTGCATCGTTGCCGGACGCCAGACGCCGCCATTGACCATGGTGGCATAGGCGCTTGCCAGATGGAGCGGTGTTACTGCGATCCCGTGCCCGTAACCGACAGTCATATTGCGCAGCCGCGGCCAATCATCACCCGGCCAGATCGGGTGGCCTCGTGCAGGCAATTCGATCTGCGGGCGCTCATTCATCCCCAAATCCATCATCGCACGGCGCAGCTTCGCAGGGCCCAGTTCATCGGCAATTCGCGCAGTTGTGGTATTCGACGAATGGATCAGCGTCTCCGGCACGTTGAGGCTGGCCCCCATTGCGTGGCTATCCTTGATCGTGAAGCGACCGACTTTCACCGGGCTGGCGTCGTATCTCTTGCCGAAATCACGGATCGTGCCAGCGTCGATCGCAGCGGCGACGGTCAGCGGCTTGAAGGTCGAACCCAGTTCGTAAACCTGATTGGTGACGCGGTTGAACATATTGCCCGCACCCTCGGCATCGATCTTGTTGGGGTCGAACTCAGGCAGCGATGCAAGTGCCAGTACTTCACCGGTATCTGCGTCAAGGACGATGCCCGCTGCACCTTTGGCATTGGTCGCCAGCATGCCGCGTCCGAGCTCGTCCTCGAGCGCGCCCTGCACACGCATGTCGATCGACAAAGCCACCGGCTTGCTGCGCATGGCGGGATCGCTCAGTCGCGCGTTGAGCACCTGCTCCATCCCGACCCGTCCATTGCCCTCGGCATCGACGAACCCAAGAATATGCGCGGCCATCGAACCTTGCGGGTAATGCCGGTCGGTTTCACGTGGCAGCTCGAGCGAGAGTTCGCCGATATTCTGCACCAGATTCGCGTCTTCCGGGAGCACGCGGCGGCGGAGATAGCCGGGCTTGCCTGATGCCAGCTTGCCCGCCAGATTATCGATATCGACATCAGGGAAGATCGCCTTGAGCTCGGCAGCAACTTCTTGCGGCGTTTTGACCAACGGATCGGACGCATCGCCCATCGCTGTAGGATTGTACCACAAGGCATAGGCCGGAAATGCCCGGGCCAGAGGAACTCCGTGGCGGTCCGTCAACTCACCGCGTGACGGCAATAACGCCTCTTCCAGTGACGTCGTGTTCACAACGCGGTCGCTAACCCCGAAATAGCTGATCCGCATGATTGCAGCAGCGGCGACAGCGGCGAAGATGACTGCCACCCACAACACTCTCATCCGTGCGGTATCGAGCGAGGTCTGGCGCACTGTGACGAGATGCACACGGCCACTGGAGATCGCCGTGCTAATCGTCAGCGCGTTCACTGTGCAGCCTCCACCGACGGGCTGCGGATCGGGCTTTCCATCGCCAGCCGTTCGGCAAGCGTAGCGGATGCCGACATCTGGTTGGCGTCGCCGGACGTGCTTTCCGGCTCATCCCCGTCCTCACCGGATCCTTCGGCCGGCTTGCCGGTCAGGGGCGATACCATGGCAAGGATCCCCCCTGTTTCAGCCTCGACCCGCGCCTTGGCGACACGGATGGGTTCAGGCGCCCCTGCCCCGCGCGGAACACCGAGCGAGGCAAGTTGACGTTCGTTCTCCAGATATTGATCTGCAGACGGAGCAAGATAACCGAACTCAACCCGGTTCCAGTCGGCCAGCTGCTGCTGGTTGGCGCGGGTCTGAAATTCGGTTTCAAGCAGCAGCTTCTCGCGTTCGAGCGCGATGATCTGGCGTTCCGCCAGGCGCACTTCGCTTTTGACTGCATTGACCCGGAATGTGAGCGCAACAAAGGCCGTCAGGCAGACTGTCAGCACAACAGCCCAGCCAATCTGGCGCAGGCGCGATCCGTTTCTCATCATGCCGCCTCCCTTGCCGGTGCAGAGGTACGAACCGCATGCCGCAGGGTCGAAGAACGGGCGCGCGGGTTCCGGTCAATCTCTGCATCGCTCGGGCGGATCGCCTTGGATACCTTGGTGTAGATTGGCTCGGCCTTGTCGACCTGCGGGAGATGGCGCGATCCACCGCCGGTGGCCGAGGCCTCTCGCAAGTACCGTTTTACGATCCGATCTTCGAGGCTGTGAAAACTAACCACTGCCAGCCGCCCGCCTTCGCGCAGCAGTTGCTCGGCTGCCGCAAGACCGTCCGCCAATTCGTCAAGCTCGGCATTCACATGGATGCGCACCGCCTGGAAGCTGCGCGTCGCCGGATCTTTCTTGTCATGCGGCTTGTAACCAAGCGCCTTGCGCACGACCCGGGCAAGATCGCCCGTTGTCGCCAGCGGACGAGCAGCCACGATCGCGCGCGCGACCCGGCGCGACTGGCGCTCTTCGCCATATTGGTAGAGCACGTTGGCAATCGTCGACTCTTCAGCGGAATTGAGGAAGTCGGCCGCGCTTTCGCCGTCCTGGCTCATCCGCATGTCGAGTGGGCCGTCGGTGGAAAAGGCAAAGCCGCGCCCGGCCTGGTCGAGCTGCATCGACGACACGCCGATATCCATTGTCACGCCATCGACCTGCGATACACCGGCCTCCGCCAGACTGGCGAGCATTTCCGAGAAACGACGCGGATGCAGCACGAGCCGCGGGGGCTGCTCGCTGGTTTCAGGCCATGTACGGCCCGCCGCGATCGCATCGGGATCGCGGTCGAACGCATGCACAATAGCGCCGGCATCAAGCAGGGCGCGGGTATAGCCCCCCGCTCCAAAAGTGGCATCGACGATCACATCGCCCGGCTGCGGATCGAGCGCAGCGATGACTTCATCGAGCAGAACAGGGGTGTGGGGCGCTTCGCTCATTTGCGCTTCGCCTCTTGTTCTTCGACCAGCGTCTCGCAAGCGATGCGGGCGCGCTCCATATCCGGCGCCATGGTGTAAAGTTGCGCGGGCGACCAGACAGTGAAGAAGCGGCCAGCACCGCGGAAGAACAGCCCCTCCTCGATCTTGCCTGCTTTCAGCAGCCAGGTCGGCATGGTGAAGCGGCCGCTATCATCGAACGGGATACGCTCGAACCCGAAGAGCTCGTC
Organism: Parerythrobacter lutipelagi; assembly: GCF_005434975.1. Taxonomy (GTDB): domain Bacteria; phylum Pseudomonadota; class Alphaproteobacteria; order Sphingomonadales; family Sphingomonadaceae; genus Parerythrobacter_A; species Parerythrobacter_A lutipelagi. The sequence goes on from NZ_SKCJ01000001.1 coordinate 377,901, forward strand.
CGACTCCTTGTCGTAATCGAAATCCTGCCCGTTCTCGAGCGCCTTCTCGTGGCGCTTCTCCAGCAGGTCGAGCAGTTCTTCTTCGCGGTTGAGGCCAAAGCCCACGAGGCACGGCCAAACAGGGTGACGATCAAGGCACAGCGTGCGGGTGTTGCCGCTGGCTTCCTTTACGATCTTGCGGAAGGCAGGCGGCAGCGCAAAGCGGCTCTTGTCGCCGATTGGCGAGTAAGCCTGACCGCTGTAACTGACCCGCACCTCCGGCACCTTGCCTCAACCCCTCACCCAAACCTGACGGCAGGCACATCTTCCTCGCCTCCTCCCGCGCAGCAGCACGGGTGGCTAGTCTCGCCCCTGCGAGACTCGGCTGAAGACTACCTGTCCGATGGAAGCTGGTATTAACCCGCGAATTCACGCGATTAAAGGGAAAATTAAGGGAAATCTCGGGAAAAACTGCTAAAGCATTGTTTAATATCTATAAATTAGGTTAATGGCGCCAAGGAGAATCCCCACAATCGGCCCAATGTCCCGGAAATTGTCCCAGTTGCAGTGTGATTTGCAGCCACCACCCGAGTCCCACCCGGCAAATCCCCGACCGAGGCTCATGATCCGAATGCTTGCGCCAGAAAGCTGTCGAGAGCGCTCTCCGGTATGTCGCTTTCGAGCGTCAGGTCGGCCTGCAAGATCGCCGCATCGGCAACCAGCAGCACCTTGCCCGAGCCGACGCTGCAATCTGCCACCAGTCCTTCAAAGCGGATTGTGCAATCAGCGGCCGCATCGGGTCCATCCAGCCCGATAAACGTCCCGGGAAGATCAACCAGCGTTTCGGCAGCATATGGATCCGACAACCCGACAATCCTCGGCCCGGCGCGCTGATCGCCGTCGAACGCGAGCCGCAGCCCCCAGCGAGCGAGCAAGGGATCGATCGTCACTATGTCTTGCGGCCGGCGCTTGTCGCCAAAGCCGAACAGGCTTTCTTCAGTCAGCATCGGATCGGCGAAGATCAGCGCCCGGCCACCCCCACGAACCCAGCTATCGAGCGCGACCAGATCGGCTGGCGGCATTGCAGCCGGCTGGGCCAACAATAGGTAGTCAAGCTTGGCCAGGGCATCCGACGGTGTGCCGTCGCCGCTGACCTGCGCCAGAGTATCGAGCGGTTGCAGCTGGTAGGTTCGTTCGAGCTTGCCGCGAACCCAGTGCGGTTCCTGTTCATCGGCCAACATGGATTCAATCGACGGGGATTCGGCCCAATAGATAGGCAATGAGGTGACCAGCCCCAACTGCAGCCTGTCGTCCTCGTCCGTGTTCGAAGCAAAAAAGGCGATACCAACCGCGCACAGCAGAGCCAGCGCCGCTAGCACCCAGCTAGTTGTTTTCAACTGGGCCACCTTCTGCCGGAACTACAGCAGAGGACGCCGTGGGGGACGGCGTGGGTGATGTCGGCAGGTCAGGCACAAGCCCGGCTTCCGACAGCGGATCATTTCTCGGACTGTCGCCTTCAAATGGCTCAACCGTCGCGGCAGCTTCAGGCACCGCGCTGGCCTCGCTTTCATCGGCGCGGCTCATAATCGTATCAGCCAAGGCGACGATCAGCACCACAGAAGCAATGCCCGACAAGCCGACTTGCAGCCGGTGCACCGCTTCCGACCGCGTCCCGCCGAGCGGTGGCACAGCGGAAGGAGGCGCGGCGGACGGGATCGCGCCTTCATTGCCTTTCAAGACACGTTCAAGAAACCGGTTAGCCATGGATTGATACTACTATGCGCTGGAATCGAGCGCAATCATGAACAGCCTGCGATCGTGCTTCAGTTTTTGAGCCAGTCGAACACAGGAAGGCCTTTTGCCGTGAGCCAGTCGCGATTGTAGAGCGTTGAAAGGTAACGGAAACCGGTATCACACAGGATTGTCGCGACGCGCGGCGTGTCGCGCCCTTGGCGCTTGAGATACTGGCCCAGCGCCACCGCACCAGCCACATTGATCCCGCTGGAAAGGCCTAGGCAAAGCCCTTCCTCGCGCAGCAGACGTGCGACCCATTCGAGACCCTGTTCATCCGATATGCGAAACTGCGTGTCGATCGGAGCGCCTTCCAGATTCCCGGTAATCCTCCCCTGCCCGATACCTTCGGCGACAGACGATCCTTCAGCCGCAAGTTCGCCATTTGCATAGTAATTGTAGAGCGCCGCGCCATGCGGATCGGTCAGCGCAATAGCGACTGTCTCGTCCAATTGCTTGAGGCCCATGCCCACACCCGCAATGGTGCCGCCGGTGCCGGCCGCACAGGTGAAGCCGTCGACCCTCTCTTCGAGCTGCTCCCAAAGTTCCTGTGCGGTCCCTTCGATATGCGCTTTGCGGTTGGCGGTGTTGTCGAACTGATTGGCCCAGACGGCTCCGTCCGTCTCTTCCGCCAGACGGCGTGAGGTGTGCACGAAATGATTGCAGTCGGAATATTTCGTCGGCGGCACCAGCACCAGCTCCGCACCGAGCGCGCGGAGCGTGTCCATTTTCTCTTTCGATTGGTTGTCCGGCATCACGATGATCGTGCGATAGCCAAGCGCATTGGCCACCAGTGCGATGCCGATCCCGGTGTTCCCCGCCGTACCTTCGACCACACAACCGCCCAGCTTCAGATCGCCGCGCGCTTCGGCGTCCCGAATGATATAGAGGGCGGCGCGATCCTTCACCGATGCACCGGGGTTCGCGAATTCGCACTTGCCGTAAATTTCGCAACCGGACGCCTCGCTCGGTCCCTTGAGCAGGACAAGCGGCGTATTGCCGATCAGGTCGATAGCGTTGGAGCGCAGCGGTGGAGCAATCATGTCCGACAGCTAAGCAGTGGCCAGATTGCGCGCAACGCAGATGCGCTACGCAGCCTGCAAATCAATCTTCCGGTGCGATCGTGACCCTCAGACCATCCAGATCGGCAGTAAACGGAATCTGACAGCCGAGACGCGAATTGTCTTCCCGGTGATCCGAGGATTCGAGCAAGTCGTCCTCGTCTTCGCTCATGGCAGGCAGCTTGTCCTTGAAGGACGGGTCGATCTGAACATGACAGGTCGCGCAGCTGCAGCAACCGCCACACAGCGCCAGCAGTTCATCGAAGCCGTTGTCACGGATGGCTTCCATCACAGTCAGGCCGTCTTCAACCTGGACTTCGCTCTCTTCACCGGCACGGTTGACGACGATCAGCTTGGGCATGTGGCTTTGCTTTCCGTTTGCATTGGACCAAAAGGCCTTCGGACCGCGCAGCTAAGGAATGGCTGCCCATTTGGCAAGAGACGGGAATCGAAGCATGGGATTGAGTGCCGAGGCAATTCGCGAGGGAATCGACCATGTCGCTGCGATGGAGCCGGGCATAGCGCGCGCCCGAGACCGGGTGGGGTATCCGGAACCGCGCATTCGCCCGACCGGCTACAAGACATTGCTGCGCACCATAGTTGGCCAACAGGTTTCCGTCGCTGCGGCCAGTTCGATGTGGAACAAGCTCGAGGCGGAACTGGGCGCGGAATTTACCCCCGCCTGCCTGCTCAAACGTGACTTCGACACTTTGCGCGCTTGCGGCCTGTCGCGCCAGAAACAGGGTTATGCCCGCTCTTTGTGTGAGCTCGTTGAGGCAGGTGAAGTCGATTTTGACAAACTATCTGGCGATGATGAAGAGGCGATCGAGCAACTCACCCGGATCAAAGGCATCGGGCGCTGGTCCGCGGAAATCTATCTGCTTTTCGCTGAAGGGCGCCCCGACATCTGGCCTGCTGGCGACCTGGCCGTACAAGCCGGCATCGGCAAAATCCTGGGCCACGAAGAGCGACCGAGTGAAAAGACCACCCGCACGCTCGCCGACAACTGGCGTCCGCATCGCGGAGCGATCGCGATCCTGACCTGGCACAGCTACAACAATCCTGCGCTGTAAGCAGTTGGTCGAATGCAGTTGGCAAGTTTCCCAAGCATTTTGTAAAGCTCCCTTGTCAAAAATCGGGAGATGATTTCATGCCAATTCGCCAAGCCCTGGCCCTGCTCGCGGGAACTGCATGTGTTGCACTCGCCGCAGCAACCCCCACATCGGCCATCGCCGACCACCATCTCAACAACGGAGCATCGATGACCCAGACTTCCGAAGCTGCAGCCCTCATTCCGCGCGACGATCTGTTCGGCAATCCGACCCGGTCGAACGGACGGATCAGCCCGGACGGCAAGTGGCTGAGTTGGCTCGCCCCGAAAGACGGGGTGATGAATATCTGGCTCGCTCCGACAGGCAATCCGGATGACGCCAGGGCAATGACTTCGGCGACTGATCGGCCGATCCGCTCGTATTTCTGGGCGCCGGACAGCAACAGCCTGCTCTATGTGCAGGACAAGGGCGGGGATGAAAACTTCCTGCTCTACGGGATCGATCTCGCCTCGGGCAAAGAGCGCACTCTGACCCCGTTCGAAGACACGCGCGTGCAGATCTTTGCCACGTCCGAGACCATTCGCGACAAGGTGCTTGTCGGCCTCAACAACCGCGATGCCCGATTCCATGACGCTCACCTGCTCGATCTCAACAACGGCGAGCTTGAAATGGTCATGCAGAATGATGGATTTGCCGGCTTCCTGGCAGATGACAATCTCGACCTGCGCATGGCAATTCGGCCCAACCCGTCCGGCGGAATGGATTTCTACAAGATTATCGACGGGGCGATTGCAGAAGAGCCGAGCGAAAGCACCGGCCTCGAAGACAGTCTGACCACTCAACCCGCCGGGTTCACCACTGACGGCAAGACGATGTACTGGATCGACAGCCGCGGACGCAACACCGCTGCATTGATCGCAGAAGATGTCGCAACCGGCGAGAAGCGGATCATCGCGCAAAATCCGAAGGCGGATATCAGCGGCGCGATGGCCGATCCCAAGACCGGGGAAATAGAGGCCTACAGCTTCACCTATCTCAAGACCGAGTGGACTGCGATCGACCCGGAGATCAAGGCTTCGTTGGACTTCCTCGAATCGCAACTCGAAGGCGAATTCGGCGTTCAGTCGCGCACGGAGGACGACACCAAATGGATCATCGGCAATGATCCGCTGACCAGCCCGAGCAAGACCTTCGTTTATGATCGCGAGGCAGGAACCTTGACCGAGTTCTACACTACGAGGCCGGAACTCGAAGGCGCACCGCTCCAACCGATGCACCCGCTCGAACTGACCAGCCGCGACGGGCTCACCCTGCCCTCTTACCTCACGCTTCCGCCGGGCAGTGACAGCGACGGTGACGGTGTGCCGGACGCTGCGGTGCCGATGGTGCTGCTGGTTCATGGCGGCCCGTGGGCGCGCGACGGCTACGGCTTCAACAGCCACCACCAATGGCTGGCGAACCGCGGCTATGCGGTGCTCAGTGTCAACTTCCGCGGCTCGACCGGCTTCGGCAAGGAATTCATCTCGGCCGGCGACCTCGAATGGGGCAAGGCGATGCATGACGACCTGATCGACGCCGTCAATTGGGCGATTGAAGAAGGCATCGCCCGCAAGGACAAGGTCGCAATCATGGGCGGATCGTACGGAGGTTACGCCACACTCGCCGGGCTGACTTTCACGCCCGACACCTTTGCCTGCGGGGTCGATATCGTCGGCCCGTCCAATCTCGAAACACTGATTGCGTCTGTCCCGCCTTATTGGGAGCCGCTGATCGCGCAGTTCCACGAGCGGATGGGAAATCCCAATACGCAAGAAGGCCTCGCGATGCTCAAGGAACGCAGTCCGCTGTACAAGGCGGACCGGATCTCCAAGCCGCTGTTGATCGGCCAGGGGGCCAACGACCCGCGCGTCAAGCAGGCCGAGAGCGACCAGATTGTCGGCGCGATGAAAGACGCAGGGATCCCCGTGACCTATGTGCTGTTTCCCGATGAGGGCCACGGCTTCGCCAAGCCGGAAAACAACATTGCCTTCAACGCGGTCACGGAGAATTTCCTCGCGACATGCCTTGGCGGACGCGCAGAGCCTCTCGGTGAGACGGTCTCGGCCTCGACCGCCGAGATCGCCGAAGGGGCGGACTTCGTGCAGGGGTTGAGCGACGCTCTCGCCGACTGACATCGGTGTAAGTGGCTGACAAGCGAACCGCGCGGGGCTAGATGCTTTCGCGCGGTTTGTTTTTGGGAGAGGATATCATGGCTGAGCGCAAAGCGATTTTCATCACCGGCGGCGGCTCGGGCATCGGCCGCGCGATCGCGCAGAGGTTCGCTGCGGAAGGCTGGTTCGTCGGCCTCGGCGATATCAGCGATAGTGGCATGGCCGAAACCGCCGCGATGCTTGGCGAAGGGGGGAGTTTCAGCGTCAATTTCGACGTGCGCGACCGCGCCGCGTGGGACGATGCGCTGGAGGCGTTCTCACAGGCAGCGGGCGGCCGGATCGATGTGCTGGCCAATAATGCTGGCATTCCGATCGGCGGCTCGCTGAGCGAGAACAGCGTCGATGAAATTACCCGCTGCCTCGATATCAATCTGAAAGGCGTGCTGTTCGGCGCGCAGGCGGTATTGCCGCATCTCAAGAAGACCGCGCCTGGCTCGTGCCTGCTCAACACCGCCAGTGCAGCCGGGATCTATGGCAGCGCGGGCGGTTCGGTCTATTGCGCGACCAAGTTCGGCGTTCGCGGAATTACCGAGAGCCTCGATGGCGAATGGGCGTCGTTCGGCATCAAAGTCCGCTCGCTCATGCCCAGTTTCATCGACACGCCGCTGCTCGATATGGTGCCCAATGCCGGAACCAACGAGCACATAAGGGTGCGGGTCAAGCAGGCCGGGCTGGAAATCACGCCGGTGGAAGAAGTGGCGGAGGCCGCCTGGCGTGCCGTGCATGAAGACAAGCTGCACTGGCCGGTGGGGAAGACCGCCAAGCGGATCGCTTTCGCCGCGCGCTGGATGCCCGGCCGCGTTCGCAAGGAAGCGCGCGACCGGGGCGCGATCCAGTTGCTGGGCGAGTAAGCTCTATCGGCCGGCGCGGTCGCGCAGCGCCTTGCCAGCATCGCTCAGGAACGGCTCAAGCTCTGACCAGGGGACGATAAGCTGTTCCTCGCACACCGTGATTAAATGCGGGAAATCGGGCTGGAACAGCACACCCTCACGCCGCAGCTGGTAATTCCACCACAGTTGGTCGGTCGCGAAACCGGAGCAATCGTCCGCTTCGTCCGCATAGACCGGCCAGTGCTTCAGAATCGCTTCGCGCAGCGGCGGCATCATGATTTTCGAACCGTATTCGGTCTCACCGATACCGTCGGAATTGAACCAGTCGAACGGATCAAGCTGCGCGCCGGTCTGGCGGTCGAATGTGAAATATTCCTGCCAATGGTTTGGATGCGCGCCGCCGCAATAGCTGCTGTTGCCGCTCGACAGCGCGAGGAATTCGGCGTTCACGAAATCGGGTGAGAGGTTCATCGAATAGTAGCCATCGACCCCATGCGCGCCGATGCCACCGGCGAGGCATTGCAGGAAGTCGTCTTCGACCTTGCCCTGCGGCAGTCGGGCGGCAAGCCAGTCCACGATCTTGTGGTCCCCCGGCTCGACCGGTGCGAAAGTGAACCCGGCAATGTCGACATCTTCGAACCGGGGCGGCGCTACATAGGTCAGCTTCGTGAAGCGCAGGCCCTCGAATTCGGCATCCTCTCGCGTGAATTCCGGCGCGATCACGCGCGGCGCGATGAAGTTGTTCGAGGCGCAGGCATTGTAATATTCTTCCGCACCGTCGGGAATGCGCGCGAGTTCGATCCGCAATCTTCGCGCATCCGCACGCCAGATGCCGGTGATCTGGTCCTCACCGATATCGGTAAAATCGAGAGCAGGCATCTCCTTCGACCCAACCACACCGTCATAGCCGCCTTCGACCCACTGGTCGGATGTATCACCGCTGCGCAAATGGATCGGCTTCATCTGCGAGAGATAATAGTAACTGCCCGACCTGCCGCCAAAGCGCCAGTGGTCGAGGCACATGACGACCGGGTAGTTGCCGATCCTGCCTTCCCAAACCCCGACCCATTCGGGACGTTGTTCGTTCTCCTGTCCAAGCGCCGATCCTGCCAACCCCAAAGCCAGCAGCAGGGCAAACAGCAGACGCATCAGCCGACCATTGCGTCGATTGCCGCCGCCATCGCAGCGTCGCGGACCGAAAGGCCGCCATCTTCGCCGGGGACATCATGTGTCGTCAGCGTTATCTCGACCTTGTTGTAGACATTGAACCACTCGGGATGGTGGTCGTGCTTGTCGGCGATCAGCGCGACACGGGTCATGAAACCGAAAGCCTCGTTGAAATCCTTGAATTTGATTTTCCGCTCGATCGCTTTTCCTTCGCGGGTCAGCGACCAATTCGGATGCGCCTCTATCAGTTCGGCCCGTTCGTCGGCGGTCAGTTCGGCGACACTCATGCAAATTCTCCAATTTCTTGTGGCTGGCAAGCGTTTCGCCTAACGCTACCCACCATGCAAGAGTGCAGCCTAACCGCGCGTGAACTGGCCTGTCGGCGCGGAGACCGCCTGTTGTTCCGCGGGCTGGATTTGTCGCTATCTTCCGGCGATGCGATCCACATCACCGGACCGAACGGCATCGGCAAATCGAGCCTCATGCGTATCCTCGCGGGCTTGATGCCTGCCTATTCCGGCTCACTTGCGCGGAGCGGCGGAATCGGCCTCGTGGACGAGCGCCCTTCCCTCGATGAACACTCCCCGCTCGGCAAAGCGCTCGGCTTCTGGCAGCGGATCGACGGCGCGGCGGACAACGAATTCGTCCGGCTCGGGCTTGGCGACCTGCTTGACGTGCCCGTGCGTTATCTCTCGACTGGCCAGCGCAAGCGCGCGGCCTTTGCCCGACTGCTCGGCCAAAGCGCGCCGATCTGGTTGCTTGACGAACCGCTCAACGGGCTGGACCGCGACGCGGTGGCGCTGGTCGAGCGGATCGTCGCTGAACATTGCCACGGTGGCGGGATCGCGGTGATTGCCTCGCACCAGACGATTGCCATCGAGGGCGGACGGACGCTCGCCATCGAGGATTTTGCGAAGTGATCGGCCGCCTCCTCCTCCGCGATTTGTCGCATCTGCTTCCCGGCGGACGACGCGGCGGAAGCATGTTGCCGCTGTTGTTCTTCTTGGCTGTCGCGATGTTGTTTCCGTTTGCGGTTGGGCCTGACGCGCCATTGCTTGCCAGGACAGGCGGCGGAGTGATCTGGGTTGCCGCGCTGCTCGCCAGCATATTGCCGCTCGACCGGCTGGTCGCGCCCGATGTCGAGCAGGGCGTATTCGACCAGCTTGCCCTGCGCGGTGTGTCGGAGGAAATTGTCATTGCCGTGCGCGTACTCGCCCACTGGCTGAGCTTCGCCCCGCTGCTGTTGCTAGCGAGCGTGCTGGCGGCGGCCCTGCTCAATTTGTCGGGCGAAAGCCTCCGGCTGGTGCTTGCCGGGCTGCTGGCGGGCACGCCCGGCCTCGCCGCGATCGGTGTAACCATCGCCGCGCTGACCGCAGGGCTGAGGACCGGCGCGGCGCTTTCCGGACTGCTGCTGATCCCGCTCGCGGTGCCGATCCTGATCTTCGGCGCAGGCGCGCTCGAACGGCAGGACTACGGCGCGATTGCGCTGTGCGGCGCGATCAGTCTGGTGCTGGTGGCGATTGCGCCCTTTGCGGGCGGTGCCGCGATCAGGGCCGCGCGGGAGGGCTGAGCGAAGAAGGATCGGGCGCAATCCGAGCCCAGTCCGCCTCGCGTATCTCGTGGCACGTTTGCTTGCTTCCGCAGCCCGTTTGCTTTTCAACTACACTGCGTATTCGATGAACAGTGTTGCAATCGACCCCTTCCTTGACGGTCAGGAGCACTGCCGGTTTGCTCGGCATCTTGGCGGTCAACCCGAGCAGCTCTTCGAGCTTTGCCTGATCGATCGGAGAATCATTCCAGAAAATCCCCTCGGAACCGACAAGCACCCGGTTGTAAAGCGCATCCGGCACGGGAGCCTTCGCAGTCCAGTCGGAGGAAAGACCACCACACCGCTCTTCGCCGTAATTTGCAGTCGCCTCATGCGCACTCAATGGAGCTGGCAAGAGCCCAAAAATTGCTGCGATAGTTGCGACCGAACTCGCGTTGCGCCCGAAAGCAAGTGCCACTCAATAGTCCCCCGGCTTGTGCCAGCCCTTGGGGCTTCCGGTGAAAATCTCGTTCCCGGTCTCGGTGATCCCGATCGAGTGTTCGAATTGCGCGCTCAGCGACTTGTCGCGGGTCACGGCAGTCCAGCCGTCGCTCAGCAGTTTGACCCAGGGCTTGCCGAGGTTGATCATCGGTTCGATGGTGAAGAACATGCCGGGCTTGAGTTCAGGACCCGTCCCCGCCTTCGCTGCGTGAACCACTTCGGGCGCGTCGTGGAACAGGCGGCCGAGGCCGTGGCCGCAGAATTCGCGCACAACGCCGTAGCGGAACTGCCGCGCGTGTTCCTCGATCGCAGCACCGATATCGCCCAGTCGCGCGCCGGGCTGTGCCTTGTCGATCCCGATCATCAGGCATTCATAGGTCACATCGACCAGCCGCCGAGCTTTCAAGGGCACATCGCCAACGAGGAACATTCGGCTGGTATCGCCGTGCCATCCGTCGAGCAGCGGCGTGACATCGATATTCACGATGTCGCCGTCTTTCAGAGTCTTCTCGCTCGGGATGCCGTGGCAAACCACATGATTGATCGAGATGCAGCAGCTGTGCGCATAGCCGCGATAGCCCATGGTCGCAGGCACCGCTCCCCCATCAAGCGTCAGCTCTCGCACTTTGTCGTCGAGTTCGCCGGTCGAGACACCGGGCTGCACCATCGGCGTAATCTCGTCGAGGATGCGCGCGGCCAGTTGGCCTGCCTTGCGCATACCTTCATAGCCATCCGGCCCGTGAAGCTTGATGGTCCCGTCACGCAGAACGGTGTCGCGGCTGTCGATCACTTGGTATTCGGTCATTCGCGCTATGTAGCGAGGCTGCAAACGAATTGCGAGCTTGGAACGCGCTGTGATTGCTCTATCTGGATGGGCATGACCGATTACAGCAAGCTGATCCAGCCCGACCGCGCGCAAGACGCGGTTTCAATCCACCTCGTCAACAGCGACGGTTTCGATAGCTGGGCCAAGTCCCTCTCCGCGGGCCAGCGCGCGGCGCTCAAAGCGCAAAAATTCGACGGCGGCGGGTATCAGGTCGGCATCGTGCCCGATGGCGACAACTGGTTCGCAGTTGGCGGGGTGGCCGATCCGGAAAGCTTGTCGAGCTGGTGCCTTGCCAAGCTGGCAGAGACGCTGCCCGAGGGGGCTTACCGCCTTGTGAGAGCGGAAGCCGGACCGGCGATGCATGGATGGATCACGGGCCAATACCTGTTCGATCGATATACCAAGGACGAAAAGGCGCAGGGCCCGCGTGTGCTCCTGACCGAACAGGTCAAACGGATCGATGCAGCGGTCGCAGAAGCATCGGCCGTCGCGCTGATCTGCGATATGGTGAACACCCCTGCAGAAGACATGGGCCCTGCCGAGATCGAAGCCGAGGCCGAGAAGGTCGCAAAACGTCACAATGCCAGCTTCACGGTCACCAAGGGCGACGCGCTGGAGCAGGGTTATCCGATGATCCATGCCGTGGGCCGCGCCGCAGCGCGAGGCTTTGCCCCCCGCCTGTGCCGGATCGAATGGGGCGACGAAAGCCATCCGAAAATCGCTATCGTCGGCAAGGGCGTCGCGTTCGATTCCGGCGGCCTTGACGTGAAGAGCGCGGCAGGCATGAAGCTGATGAAGAAGGATATGGGCGGCGCGGCCCATGCCATTGCGCTGGCCGATCTGGTGATGGGCGCAGGGCTGCCAGTGCGGCTCCATGTGCTTGTACCGGCAGTCGAGAACGCAATTTCATCGAACAGTTTTCGCCCGGGCGATGTGCTCAAGACGCGCAAGGGCCTGACGGTGGAAATCGGCAACACCGATGCGGAAGGCCGTTTGATCCTGGGCGATGCGCTGACCCGTGCAAGCGAAGACGAGCCTGAGTTGATCATCGACTTTGCAACCCTGACCGGTGCGGCCCGTGTCGCGCTCGGCCCGGACCTGCCGGCCCTGATGACGCGGCGCGATGAAACCGCCGCCGATCTGATCGAAGCGGGCAAGGCGAATGATGACGAGCCGTGGCGCCTGCCACTGCCTGACGCGTATCGCGAATGGCTCAATTCGGACATTGCAGACATGAACAACGCGCATGGCAATGCCTATGCCGGGGCGAGTGTCGCTGGATTGTTCCTCGACAAATTCGTCGGCGACGGCATCGACTGGGCGCATTTCGACACCTTTGCCTGGCGTCCGTTTGCCAAGCCCGGCCGCCCCAAGGGTGGCGCCGCCTACGGCTTGCGCGCCGCATTCCACATGCTCAAGGCACGTTACGGCGCCAAATCTTGACCGGCTGAACTTGCGGTTCGCCTTTCCAGCGGATAAGCGCGCGCATCCGCTTGTGCGGTCGATCCAACAGGGGCAAGCATTCGGGCCGTGAGTGACGTGACGCAATACCAGGTTCCAACCGAACAGCTTCGCCTGTCCGGCCCGGTCGCGCGCCCCGCCCCCGGCACACTACCGCTGCGCGGCGACATCGCTCATATTGCGCTGGCCGACCGGTTTCTCGTTCCGCATTATGCAGTGCCGCAAATTCGCGCAATTGGCGGCGCATCCGTAACCCTGCGATTGGCACCCAATGAAGAATCAGGCGCTGTTACCGAACTGAACGCGGGCAGCCGGTTCGAATTGCTCGATACCGCCGGCGAATGGGCCTGGGGCGCTGTTGGGCCGGAGGGGCCAAGCGGCTGGCTTCCGGCTTCCGCCCTCGTCCCGCAGGGCCAGTGACCACCAGCATTTTCATCGACGGTGCCGAGGGTACCACCGGCCTGGAAATCCGTCAGCGGCTTGCGGGTCGCACCGAATTTTCCATTCTCGCACTGGACGGCGCTGCCCGCAAGGATGCGGCAGCACGGCGGGAGGCGCTCAACGATTGCGACATCGCGATTCTGTGTCTGCCCGACGATGCCGCGCGCGAAGCCGTGACGATGATTGCGAATGACAGGACGCGCGTGATCGACGCTTCGAGCGCGCATCGTGTTGACGATGGCTGGACCTATGGTTTTCCGGAACTGGTGGGGCGCGACGTAATTGCCAAAGCGCGCTTCATTTCCAACCCCGGCTGCTATCCCACCGGCTTTCTCGGCCTGGTGGCGCCGCTTGTCCGCAAAGGCCTTATCCCGGCCGACTGGCCCTACACCATCAATGCCGTGTCCGGCTATTCCGGAGGGGGCAAAGCACTGATCAAGCGGTTCGAAGACGATGGCAGCGACATTGCGTTTCGTGCCTATGGCTACGACATGGCACACAAGCATCGTGAAGAAATGAAAGCGCACGCGGGGCTGGTGCATGGTGTGATCTTCGCTCCTGCCGTCGTTCCCGCCTATCGCGGAATGGTGGTTGAAGTTCCGTTGCATCTCGGGGCGATGCAGGGTGATCCAACCGCAGAGCAACTCCGTGCCGCGCTGGCCGATTTCTTTCACGGATCACCGATCGTTTCGGTGCATGATGGCAGTACCGTGGCCGAACTTCTGCTCGAAACGAACGCAGAACCCCATGATGGGATGGAACTGTTCGTCTGCGGCAATGAGGGCGGCTGGCATGCGCGCCTGGTCGCACGGCTCGACAATCTCGGCAAAGGCGCGAGCGGGGCTGCAGTGCAATCGCTCAACCTGATGACCGGGCAGCCCGAAGAAACAGGGCTCGCCCTTTCTGCCTAAAATCTGGGCAGCACTTGCCGGGAAACCGGGCAACAGCCTCGACCCGCCGTTTGTCCGGCCATAGTATCGGACTGGCAAACTGGCCGGAATCGCGTGAATCCGCAAGCTTGGGGGACTTCGTCGGAACAACCCTTGATTGGCACGGTTCTTGGATAGAGGATGATGGTGGATCCACCCGAGCGCCGACCCGCATGGCGGAGCCGGCTTTGAGCGCAGGGTCCGGAATGTTGAGAGGGACCACGTGAAAAAGATCGAAGCGATCATCAAGCCTTTCAAACTCGATGAAGTGAAGGAAGCGCTGCACGAGGTCGGTGTATCGGGCATAACCGTTACCGAAGCCAAGGGGTTCGGCCGCCAGAAGGGCCACACCGAGCTTTACCGCGGCGCTGAGTATGTCGTCGACTTCCTCCCCAAAGTTAAGCTGGAAGTCGTTGTGCCTGACACCATGGCCGAGCAAGTGGTCGAAGCCATCGCTGCTTCCGCTCAGACCGGGCGGATCGGCGACGGCAAGATTTTTGTTTCGCCTATTGAAAGCGCGCTGCGCATCCGCACCGGTGAAAAGAACGACGACGCAATTTAACCGATTGGCGGTGGAGCCCCGGGGCGGGCTTCGCCAGCCGCACGAACAGAGCCCTGACACAATCTGCTAGAGGACCGAATATGGCCACCGCAAAAGACATCGTGAAACAGATCAAGGACGAAGGCATCGAATGGGTAGACCTTCGCTTCACCGACCCCAAGGGTAAGTGGCAACACCTGACGATGGTCGCAGGTGTCATGGGCGAAGACGAATTCGAAGACGGCTTGATGTTCGACGGTTCCTCGATTGCCGGCTGGAAGGTGATCAACGAATCCGACATGATCCTCAGACCGGATCTCGACCGGGTGTATATAGATCCGTTCAGCGCGACTCCGATGATGATCGTTTTCTGCGACATCGTCGAGCCGTCGACCGGTGACTGGTACAGCCGTGACCCGCGCACGACCGCCAAGCGCGCAGAGAATTACATGAAGACGCTGGGTGTCGGTGACACTGTCTATGTCGGCCCCGAAGCCGAGTTCTTCATGTTCGACGACGTCCGGTTCGAAGACGGTTATGCCGGTTCGGGCTTTGCAATCGACGATGTCGAACTGCCGACCAACAGCGGCAAGGAATATGAGAGCGGCAACCTCGCCCACCGTCCGCGTGAAAAGGGTGGCTATTTCCCGGTCGCGCCGGTCGACAGCGCGGTCGACATTCGCGGCGAAATGGTCTCCACCATGATCGAGATGGGCCTCGATTGCGACAAGCACCATCACGAAGTGGCCGCTGCCCAGCACGAGCTGGGCCTGACCTACTCGACTTTGGTCAAGACCGCCGACGAGATGCAGATCTACAAATATGTCGTGCATCAGGTTGCCCATGCCTACGGCAAGACCGCGACCTTCATGCCGAAGCCGATCAGGGACGATAACGGCAGTGGCATGCACACCCATATGTCGATCTGGGACGGCGGCAAGCCGACCTTCGCAGGCAATGGTTATGCCGGTCTGTCGGACAATTGCCTGTATTACATCGGCGGGGTGATCAAGCACGCCAAGGCGCTGAATGCATTCACCAATCCGACGACCAACAGCTACAAGCGACTGGTTCCGGGTTTCGAAGCGCCAGTGCTGCTCGCCTATTCGGCGCGTAACCGCTCGGCCTCTTGCCGCATTCCGTATGGTGCCGGTGAAAAGGCGAAGCGGGTAGAATTCCGTTTCCCCGACGCAATGGCAAACCCTTACCTCGCCTATTCGGCATTGCTGATGGCTGGCCTCGACGGGATTCAGAACAAGATTCATCCTGGCGAAGCGATGGACAAGAACCTCTACGACCTGCCGCCGGCAGAACTCGCCGATGTTCCGACCGTTTGTGGCAGCTTGCGCGAAGCGCTCGAAGCACTCGAAGCCGACCACGAGTTCCTGCTGAAGGGCGATGTGTTCACCAAGGACCAGATCGACGCCTACGCAGAACTCAAGTGGGAAGAAGTCTCGCGGTGGGAAACCACGCCCAGCGCGGTCGAATTCGACATGTATTACAGCGCCTGATCTGCGCGTAATTGTGACCAGAAATTGGGGCGTCCGGAGCAATCCGGGCGCCCTTTTTCCTTCTGCTCACGTATGTTGCCAGTCCGCCAGATCGATCGACCGCAAAGTGCGGTCAAGATCATCATGCTCACGGGCAACCGCTTTTACCGCCTTGCGCATGTCTGATCTCAGGTAAGGCTTCAGGCCAGCTTCAGCCATTTTGGCGTTGTGGCCGTGCAGCCGAGCGAACAGCGCTGTCGCGGTAACTAGGGATTGCTCAGACAGGTATCCGGCGGTCGACGCGCGCCACCCCTGCCATTCGCCATCGGTCCATTGTTCGAACTGACGCGCGCTGTTCGCGAGCAGCACACCGAAACCGAGAAAGGCCGCTGCGCAATCGGTCGCGTGCTCCATCAGATCCGGCCCACCCGGCGGGTCTCCTGCCTCCATCAGTAGATAATGGCACAGCTCATGGGCAAAGGTCGCGGCCAGCGCATCGGGATTGCGCAACATGCTTGCGCTATAACGAATGACCGCCTCCCCCTGTTCGACAGAAAATGTGCCACATGCGCTGCTGCCTTCCAGCTGGATCCGCGCATCACCCGGCTCGAAAGCATCATCGAGCATTTCCAACCGGCAAGGCCAGTCTGACATCTGCATCAGACCTCGTACCGCTCCGAACAGTTCGGGGCCGGTTTGCGCTGCCATCAACAGGGAATGATCCGGCAAAACCAGTTCTTGCCGCAAATCAGCATCGTCCACGACAGTCCGCAACCATGCAAAACACGCCAGCAGCCAATCAAATTCTTCCCGCGATACCGGTGGTTTGGTTGCAAATAGTCCCATTATCACAGCCTAATACCAGTTGATTGCCATTGCGAGTCACGGAGTAAATCCAGGCGTGCAGTTTTGAGGCGCACAATCCATTTTCCTACTCGCACGATTTGTGCATGATCCGGCCACCTCCCCCCAAAGGCTCACGCCGCTTTCCCATTATGGAGGAACCCATGCATTCTATTAGCCCGTCAGGTGCCCTGTTTAGCAGCCTGCGCGATCTCGTCGCGCGCACATTGGAGGCTGCGCAATCGCGAACACCGGAAACCTGCGAAAAATTCGAGGTTCAGGACAGTGTTCCACATGTTCCACTTGCCCCTAAGGTGCGACGAATGGTTGGCCCCGCAGGCATCGCCCTGATCAAGCGTTTCGAAGGGTGCGCGCGCTTGCGGACCGACGGGTTGGTCGAGGCCTATCCCGACCCGGGATCAGGCGGCGAACCATGGACCATCGGCTGGGGTACAACCGGGGCAGACCTCTTCAATGGCGGCAAGATCGGGCCCGGCACTGTCTGGACTCAGAAACAATGTGATGACCGGCTGGAGCGGGATCTGGTTCTTTACGGCACCGATGTAGCTACCGCACTGGGCGATGCTCCGACGACCCAGAATCAGTTCGATGCACTGGTCAGCTTCCATTACAACACCGGTGCGATTGGCCGTGCGACACTGACACGGCGCCACAAGTCAGGCAGGTATGGCGATACGGCGCGGGAGTTTGCCCGCTGGAACAAAGCCTCAGGGCGCGTACTCAAAGGACTGGTCCGCCGCCGCACGGCGGAGGCCAGGCTATACAAAACGCCCTGAGTCGTATGCGATGGAACGGCGTGGGGTTCGAGAAATCTTGGAACTCACAACAAGACGCCCGCGTTCAGTCCATCAAAGGAGAATTCAAATGCGTCTACTGATCGCATCCGTCGCTGCACTGGCACTCGCCTCGGGCGGTGCCTACGCACAACCCGGCAAGGGCAATGGCAATGGCAATGGAAACGGCAACAGCAAGGCGGCCGCCACCAAGTCGCAAGGTGGCCCCAAAGCAAACCGGGGCAACGCCGGCGCGGACAAGCGTGGTGGCCCGCCCGCCATGAAGCAGCGCGGCAACGATCGCGGCGCGCCTGCGGTGCGCAGCAACGGCAATCGCGGTGCCGGCAATGCGCCTGCTGCACGGGGCAATGACCGCAAGGCATTCCGCGACAATGGCCCGTCTGCCAAGCGAGACAATGGCAAGGGAAATAGCCGTAAAAATGATCGCGGTGGGCGCGATCTCGATGTCCGCTTTGTCGACCGCGGCGACAGCTTCGGTATCTTCCGCGATTACGACCGCCGCGTAGCGTCCTATCAGGGGTGCCCGCCGGGCCTCGCCAAGAAGTACAATGGCTGCATGCCTCCCGGACTGGCGAAAAAGCAGCCGAACTACCGCCCATCCTTCTTTGGCTTCGACGGGTTGGGCGATCGCCGGTTCCATTACGACGATGGCTTCCTGCTGAGACTGGGCCGCGATGGCCGCATATCTGCATCGATTCCGCTGCTTGGCGGTGCCCTGGCGGCCGGAAACCTGTGGCCCGATTACTACCGCCCGGTCGAGGTGCGCCCATATTACGCAAACTATTACGGACTACAGCCCAACGGCTACCGCTATGCCAACAATGTGCTTTACCGTGTCGACCCGGAGACTGCCGCCATCACATCAGTCGCTGCGCTTTTGACCGGCGACGACTTTGCTGTCGGGCAGCCGGCACCGACTGGTTATGATGTTTACAACGTGCCGTATCGTTATCGCGACCAATATCGCGACGGGCCAGACGCCAACTATCGTTATTCGGACGGATATGTATATCGTCTCGATCCGGAAACGAGGCTGGTCGCAGCCGCGATCGAGCTTGCGCTCGACTGAGGGGGAGAGTCACCATGAAAATTTCGCACCTGATTCCCGCAGCCTTGGCGTTCGCCGCAACCACGGCCTGCACTGAACAAACCGTTGAAGCTGACGGAACTGAAATCAACGATAGCAGTCTGACTGAATTGGTCAGGTCTTCGGATGATACGGCTGCATTGGCTTCGGCGCTCGACCGGACCGGTCTTTCGGCCGTCTTCGACGGGCCTGGCGGCTATACAATCCTCGCGCCCTCCAACGAAGCCTTGTCCCCGATCGCCGCAGGCAATCCCGACGATGGCCAGTCTGCGCTGGTTGCAGCGATCCTGCGCGATCACATCATGCCCGGGCAACTCGATCTGGCTGCAATCGAGAGCGCCATCGAATCCAGTGGTGGCTCCGTATCGATCGCGACGGTCGGCAGCGGAACACTGACATTCACGCGCGAAGGCGGGGCCCTGTCGGTCAAGCTCAACGAAAGCGACAGGTCGGCCAAACTCACCGGCGCGGAAAAGCAGGGCAACAACGGCGGCTTGCTGATGATCGATCGGCTTCTGGTTGTGCCACCCGATGAATGAAACAATCAGTAGTCTCGGCTGATTTCAGCCGAGACGCTCTGCCGCCCGACGGTCGACACGGCAGCTAGCAGCGAAAGCCAGCCGGTGACCCGGAACTCGAGTTCAGTTGCGCTGTAGCCGCGTCCATCGGTGATCAATTCGACGTAGAAGCGCCGACCGAAGTTCTTGCCCAGCGCAACTCCGGTGCCGCGACCGAGCGCAGGGTCGGCGGAAACGATCCGCAAACGGTCAAGCCCGATCGCGCTTCTCAGCTGATTGATCGGGTCCATTCCGGCACCGCCGCGCAGGCTGGCAAGCGCGGTGCCCAGCTGCAAGGCATCGGTTGCGGAAAGCTCTGTGATCGAACCGCCGAACAACAGCCGCGCAAGTATCTCTTCCTCTGGCAAGGCCGGGGTCGAATTGAAGGTGATCTCCGGCGACTGGGCATTGCCGGTCACGGTGACAGCTACTTCAATTCCTTCCTTTTGCGTTTCTGCAACGATGTCGAGCCTAGGGTCGATTGGCTGATTTTCGTCAAACGCAATCCGCCCGCGCGTCAGCTCGAACCGTGTCCCGGCGAAGCTGTAATAACCCCGCACGACACGCGCCTCTCCGCCGATGCGCGGGTCGTCGGTAGTTCCGCGCAAGACAATGTTCGCGCCCCACTCGCTGTCGAGACCCATGCCGTCGACATCGATCCGGCTCGGGCCGCTCGCATTGATCAGATAGCGCCAGGGAGCAGACCGGGCGCGCGGTGCGCGGACATCCGCAGGGATGTTGATCTCGCGCGTCCTGATATTGGGCAAGGCCATGCTCTCTGCTGCAGCACCCAACTGCCAGCTTGCGCGATCGATCGCCAATCGACCAGCAATCGTCCCGCCAACGCCATCGGAGACTATGCGGATCGGGCCGGTAACCGTAGCGACCAGTCCGTTCGCATCGACCAACCGCGCATCCTTTGCTGCAATACGGATATCCATTTGAGGGCCGCGATCGCCGAGGTCCTTCAAATCGATCGTACCGCTGCCTGAAATTCGGCCGTCATTCGCGGTCTTGCCGGCGAAGCGAGAAAGCGTGAGCCGCGAACCCGCGAAGCTTCCGCGCGCACTGACGCCGGTCACGTCTGTACCGGAGATGAGGCTACGGACCCGCAAACTGTCGCTCGACAGGGAACCGCGCAATTGCGGATCGGCGAGCGTGCCGGTGACATTGGCGGAGGCGGCCAGCGGCCCCGTCAGATCGAAGCCCTCGATCGCTGCGAGCCGCCAAAGCGCATCAGCCGGTCCATTGTAGCGCAGCTGCGCAAAGAGACGCCCGGTTTGCAACCGCTTGAACAGGTCCCCGTTCTGCGGGAGCGAAGAGATACGCGCCTGCAACCGCCCACGGCGTTGACCATCTTCATCGATCACAGCGCGAGCGGCGAGCTTGTCTGCGGACAGATCGGCGACCAGCGCAAGGTCGAACGGCCGCGAAGTCAACACGAGACCGGAGCGGGTCAGGTTGTCGACTGTCACCCGGGCATTGCCTGTCGGGGGAGTACCGCTGGCGTTGCTGTAGTCGACCACACCGGAGATCGTCCCACCAAGGCCAACATCGGCGACGGCAAGATCGATCAGCGACAAAGGCATATCAAGCATTTGCAGCCTGAGCCGCGTATCGCCGCCTCCGAATTCGCCTGAGACGATAGTGCCGCCATCGCCGTAGCTCAGTTGCGTCGGCTCCAGGAGATAACCACCATCGTCATGAACTCGCAAGACCGCCCGGCGCGGGAAGCGCAAAGCCTCTCCGGCGAAACTGCCTTGCGCGGCGACAGCGACCAGCTGCGGCGCGACATCGGCCTCCAGCTGCAAGGCGAAGCGGCTGCCTCGGCGTCCGGCAAGCGATGCTGTGACTTTGCCCTCGCCGCCCCGCAGATTGGCGTTTGCGGCCACCCGTCCGAGGAAGATCTGGCCATAGTTGAGCCCCTCGGCATAGATGCTGCCCTGAATCAGGGTTTCGCTGTTGAGCGCTTGAGCACCGGGAACGAAACCCCGGCCTTCGATATCGGCGCTGGCGATGCTGAGGTTTGCAGGGCCGGCGAAACTCGCATTCCTCGCGCGTATGTCGACTGCGAAACCTTGCCCGCCGTCACGGGCCGCAAGCCCGATGGTGCCATCAAGCCCCCCGCCTGAAACGGCCAGTCGTCCATTCGCCCCATCATCGCCGAGCGTAAGATCACCGGTCACGCTGGACTTCCAGATGTTGAGTCGCTCTATCGCGATGCGCGTCGGTCCGGCTTCAGGCGAGATCAATTCCAGTGCGCCATTGAATGGCCCGATCATCGACTGACCTTCAGTATCGATGGCAAAACCGTCTGCACTGGGCGAAATCGCCACGCGGACGTTCTCAAGGCCCGCAGCCGGAAGCGGGGAAGCGAATACCAGCTCTGCGCGCGGTCCCTCATCGGCAAGCGTTGCCTCTACCGTAAACGGCCCATAGTCGGCCTGACGTCCGCGCCCGACCACGCTGGTCGTCCCGCCGTTCACGCGTCCGTCGAGCGTCATATTGAGCTTGCTTGCGTCGACGGTGAAATCGTTGAACACAATCGGCGCATTTCCGGCCAGCGCGACGTTGCCACGCAAGCGGATATCCGGCCCTGCAAGGTTTTCGATCGTGCTGTTGGTCACACGCGGGATCCGCGCATCGAGAGCGGCCCTGAGGGTCCACGGCACGCCGCTTGCCAGCATCAACCGGATGCGTGCGCTGCCATTGACGGTGCCGATATTCTCCAGCGGCAGGCCGTTCATCGTCACCGGCCCGGCAATCCCGTAAGAGCCAACCGACGTATCGCCGCGCACGGCAAGCCGCGCGCTGGCCGCAGGGAAATCGATCGTGAGGTCGTCGGACAAAAGATCGCGCCCGGTATAGACCAGTGTGCCGCCGAATCTGCCTTGATCCAGTTTGGGATCGACCAGCGCATTGCCGGTGACAATGCGGGCAACGCTCCCCTCGAGCGGCAGAGTCCAGCGCGATCCATCGTATGTTGCGACGCCGCTTTGCGTGATGTCCTGCACCTGTGTGGTGCCGCTCACCAATTGCGCAACGCTGAGCTGATGGTCGATGGTCAGATCGCGGAAGGATCCATCGGCTGTTCCGGACAGCACTGCATCTTCGAGCCGCACACTTTCCCCGAACAGTTCGGGATTCAGCAGGCTGGCGCGAAACTCGAGGGCGCTCACGCTGTTGTCGGCGAGATCCACCGAACCCTCGGAAAAAGCCCGCAGCGCGGCACTGCGCAAGGCGATTTCACCGTCAAGCACGCTGTCTTCCAGCGAACCGATCGCACCGATCGAAAGCACCGGACCGGTTGCTGCCAATGGCAGGCCCGAGAGAACGCCTTCCGGGCGAACCTGCCCGGCAATCTCGTACCGCCCGGCAAAATTCTTCAAAGTCAGGGCCGCAAAGCGTTCGTCATTGCGCCGGATGACCAGCGCCCCGTCCCACCGCGTCCAGGTTCCGTCCCCGGCAATTCGCGCGGTGTATCCTGCATCCGTTCCGACCAGTCCGGCCAGCACGCCGTCACGCGTCGCACGATAATCCAGCTCCATATCGAACACATCGCCGTCGGGCTCGGCTTGAAGCGCTAGGTCGAAACGGTCCTCTTCGCCAAATTGCCCTTGCCCATCCAACTCGACCAATCCGTCACGGATGTCCGCCCTCGCCTTCAAATCGAGCGGGTGAGCGCGATCATCGATCACGCCTCTGGCAATCGTGAAATCGCGCAATTCGAATTCGTCGATACGGATATCGAAATCGGGCAGGATCGGGGCATCGGGATCACCCGGCTCCAGTTCCGGCACTCGCAACAAGGTTCCGCGCTCGGCCGTGAGCTTGCGGATGTCGATCCCCGAGGTTAGCCAGCTCAAGGGCCGCCAGTCGATTTCCGCTCGCGGAATGGTCAAGAAGCGTCCCTGCGGGTCGGATAGAACGACATCATGCAGCACGGCATCGCGGTAGATATCGCCTTCGATGCGCCCGACTTCGATCCGAAGCCCGGACGCGGGGGCGATATCGGCAATCTGGTCGGCGATAAATCGCTTCCCGATCGGCGTGTTGAGAAACAGCAGGCCCGCGACAATCAGCAAGACAACCGCAGCGACGGGCCCAAAAACCCACCGTTTCCACCTGCGCCGAGAACGCTCCGCCCGCTCTTGCGGTTCGGCCGCTTCGGATATTCCTTCGCCGGCCATCAGAACGCCTGCCCCAAAGAGACATAAACGGCCACAGGGCTATCGAACATCGGATTTCGGTTCAGCGGTACGCCGACATCGACCCGGATTGGACCGAAGCCGCTTTCATAGCGGATGCCCATCCCGGCGCCATATTTGATAAACCGGAAATCGGGCACTGGATCGATCGAAACCGAACCGGCATCGAAGAACGGCACCACCGACAGAGCGCCATCGAAGAAACCGGTCTGTATTCGCGCCTCGGCAGAGACTTCGACCAGTGAGCGGCCACCGGTTGGCTCCCCCAGATCGTTGCGCGGACCGACCGCTTGATAGCCGTAACCACGAACCGAACTACCACCACCAGCATAAAGGCGGCGCGACGGCGCGATGCCGGCCAGATCCGCGCCCTGTATCGTTGCGCCGCGCACCCGGCCAGCCAGCACTACCCGCTCAGTGATCCGTTGATAATAACTGGCATCGGCCTGCGTGCGGACATAGAAGAAATTCTGCTCTTCGGTCCGCGATATCTCCGGGGCAACATAGCCGGTAAGGCGGTAACCCTCAGTCGGATCCAGCAGCGAATCCGTTGTGTCGATCGTCGCCCGACCGAAGACAGACCCAATGAAGAACCTCTGCCGCGGACGCGGGATGCCACCAATTACCCGGTTGCGTTCGTCAGAAGCCAGTATTTCCGCGCCGACCGCCCAACCGAAGGGTTTCTGGAACAAGAGGTTTGACGTTCGTTCCAGACTGGCTCGCAGCGCGATCGTCTGCGCGTCGAAGGCATCATTATCAAGCGCAGAGGCATAGGCATCCACCAGCAAGATCTGATCGCGGCGTTTGAAATTGTTGCGCTTGAAACTGACACCCGCCAGCTGTTCCTGCGTGCCGGCGATGGCCCGAACCTTGAGCGAACCTTCTGGCGGGAACAGATTGCGGTGCTCCCAGCTGGCTTCCAGCCGGAAGCCTTCCTCAGTGCCGTAGCCGATAGCTCCCGAGATCGTGCGCAGCTTGGCCTTGGCCATTTCGATATCGAGCACTACTTCGCCCGGCGCTGCGTCTTGTGGCGGTGACACTTCGCGCGGTGTCACGGTGACACTGGAGACCAGGCTGGTCGCTGTGATCGCGCGCCGCAGATCCAGCTGAAGCGACCTCTGGTATGCATCGCCCTTCTTGAACCGCGCTATGGTCTCAAGATGGCTGCCGGGCAGGAAATCGGGCAGGTTGCTGTTAACCCCGGCGATTACATATTTGCCATTGGGGCGAACTGCCATCGTCAGGTCGCCGGTCGTCTGGCGATGATCAATCAGCAGTTCCGGTGCATCTATCTCAGCGAATGGATAACCAGTCTCGCCCAAGGCACGGTCCAGTTCGAATTGCTGTTCCACAATCCGGTCGCTGGACAGCGGATCACCAGTCTGTATCCCGAATGTTGTGCGCAAGCTGTCAGCATCGGGCGCGGTTGACAATTGGCCAAGATCGATCGCGCCAAAGCGATAACGTTGGCCGGGAATAATATCGAACCGGACGACCGGATCGTCATCCGCTGCATCGTCGCCGGGCTGGATCGCGCCGACCGACCGGATGACCTGCGAATCGTAATATCCGTAGACTCTCAGCAACTCGACCAGCAAATCCTCGTCGGCGCGAGCACGCGCGGCCAGTTGCGCGATATTGCTTTCACTATCGCCCAGCTGTTCGATCGTTGAAAGCTGGTCGAACCGCTCGATGAATTCGGCCTGCACTGGGAACAGCGCCGGATCTTGCGGCAAAGCCATAACCAGCTGGCTGTTCACCCGGACCAATTCGGACTCTGGCAGCGGCGGTAAAAGTGGGAGTGCGTCCTGCGCTAGGCGGGCATCGGGTTTCGCCTCAAGCGGTTCAAACGGCGGCAATTCGACGGTGTCGGGCCAATTCACTCCCAAGTCGGGCATTTCAGCCAATGAAGCATCGGGATCGAGTTCATCAACCGAAACCGAATCGTCATCACCGTTCGGCGCGACAATCGGCTCACCATCGGCACCATCTTGAGCCCACTCTTCCGGATTTTCGACCGCGCTATCGGGGATCAGGTCTTCGAGTGTGGGCAGCGTCGAAGTGTCTTGGGCGTACGCAGGCGCGGCCAGCGCCAGCAACGCGCCCGCGGCAAGCAATGCAGTTCGAACCAAAAGCTTGCTATTTGGCGAAGCTGTGGGTCTTGCCACTGCTTTCTGCGGTCCGGTCCACTGACGGACTCTGCATGACTTTGCGGACAAGCGCGGACTGCGCGTCCTGGGACATGCGTTCCCATCCACCGCGAGTGAGACGCTCAATCGGTCGATAACGGATCTTGTATTGCATACGCTCGGATCCATCGACCCAATATCCGAGATAGACATAAGGCAGACCCTGCTCCGCCGCGCGGCGGATGTGATCGAGAATGATGTAGTTCCCAAGTCCTGACCTTGCCTTATGCTCCGGGTCATAGAAGCTGTAAATCATCGATAACCCGTCACCCTGCCGATCGGTCAGGCACGCGCCAACAAGGCGGCCCGGTTGCGACCCGTCGGAGGGCTCACGATATTCGATCACATGTGATGTGACCGGCGTGTGCTCCACCATGTCAGCATAGTCCATCTCTTCCATCGTGGCCATCCCTCCATCGGGGTGGCGCGATCCAAGATAGCTTTGCAGCAATTCGAATTGTTCTTCGGTCGCCCAAGGGCGGCATTCTGTCGTGACGAGATCGCTATTGCGGCGAAGATTCTTGCGCTGGGTCGAGCTCGCGCGGAATTCCTCTGCCACTACACGCACGGAGACGCAGGCGTTGCAGTCGGCACAGCTGGGGCGATAGGCGACGGTCTGGCTGCGGCGAAATCCGATGCGCCCAAGCGCCTCGTTCAGCTGGTCGGCATGCGGACCTTTGAGCTCCGTAAACACCTTTCGCTCCGTCTTGCCCTCAAGGTAAGGACACGGCGCAGGGGTGGTAACGAAAAACCGGGGGAAGCGAACGGGTGCGGACACGCTGCTGACCAAATCCTCTAGCTGCGGCAAGAATCGATGAACGGTTATTGTCAGACGTTATGGCCATGTAACGCGCGAGGTAAAAGTCCCTTAACCATCTATCATGGTTTATTTCGGGTTACTTTGCACAAACCCTCGACGATCTGTGTCGCCGGATCGACCCTTGCAGAGATCAGTTCAACTCGACCGAATTCACCGTGTATCCGCTCGCACGGAGAGAAGCGATCAACGCGTCCAGCTGGTCGCGATCTCGGGCTTCACATTCAATGTCGGTGATCAGGCCCTTCGCAGGGAGGCTGGTGAAAATGCGCTGGTGGTAGATTTCGATGATATTGACGTTGTGATCATCAAATTGCTTCATCACCTTGAACAGTGCCCCGGGCCGGTCCTGCAAAGTGACCCGCAATCGGGCCAGGCGGCCCGATCGGGCAAGGTCGCGCAACAGGACATTGGCCAGCAGCCGCGTATCGATATTGCCTCCGCACAGGACAAGGCCGACTTTTTTGCCAGCGAAACGTTCGCGGTTGGCAAGCACGGCGGCAAGGCCGGCCGCACCGGCACCTTCAACAACTGTTTTTTCAATCTGGAGCAGGAGCGCGACAGCCTCCTCCAGCGACTCTTCATCCACCAGCACGATGTCGTCGACCAGCTCAGCGATGATGCGGGCGGTGAATTCACCCGGCGCCTTTACGGCGATCCCTTCTGCCAGCGTATCGCCGCCGCAAACGCGGTCGTGACCTTTCATTCGATTGAACATCGACGGAAACAGTTCCGCCTGCACCCCGATCACTTCCATGGCAGGGTGCAACGCTTTGGCCACGGTCGCCATGCCAGAGATAAGGCCGCCTCCACCAATCGGCGTCACGATGCAATCGAGTTCAGGGGCATCGGCAAACATCTCCAGCGCCACTGTGCCCTGCCCCGCAGCCACATCGGCATCGTCGAACGGATGGACAAATGTCAGACCGAGTTCCTGCTCCAAGAGCCTCGCATGGGCGTAGGCGTCGTCAAAGGTCTCGCCGAACAATGTGACATTGCCTCCGGCCTTCTCGGTCTGCATGACCTTCACCGTCGGCGTGGGACGCGGCATGACGATTGTCACCGGCACGCCCAACCTTTTGCCGTGATAACTGAGCCCCTGCGAATGGTTGCCAGCCGATGCGGCAATAACGCCGCGCTTGCGTTGCTCGTCAGTCAGCAACAGCAACGCATTCAACGCACCGCGTTCCTTGTAGGCTGCGGTAAACTGCTGGTTCTCGAACTTGAGCCATATCTCCGCCCCGGTTATCTGCGACAGCGTAAAACTGTGCATCGTCGGCGTGTGCACAACGGCATCGCCGATCCGCTCTGCTGCTGCGCGAATATCTTCAAGGGTCAACTGATCGAGAGCATCCTGGTCCATGGTGCCGCGACGTAGGGGAAATAGGCCTTCCGGCAAACGAATTTGCCCTTGGCGCAGGCCAAGCATTTGCATCGGACGGAAACTGCCGTAACGCCTCGCGGATGGAAAAAGCGGCTGAAAACAGACGGACGATTGCCTTTCTTGGATTGGGCGTAATGGGCGGACCGATGGCCGGGCACCTCGCCCGCGCAGGCCACCGTGTAATTGCTTACAATCGCACGCCCTCAAGAGCTTCCAAGTGGAAAGAAGCACTTGAATCCGATGGACTGAGTGTTGCTACGGCATCTACGCCGGCAGATGCAGCAAGCGCTGCCGACGTGGTTATTACCTGCGTTGGTAATGACGAGGATCTTGAGCAGGTCCTGCTCAGCGACAGCGGCGCTTTGGGCGTGATGAAACCTGGAAGCCTGCTGATCGATCACACGACTGTGTCCGCGCATATGGCCCGCCGTGTCTTCGCAATTGCCTCCGAACAAGAGATCGATGCGATCGACGCCCCTGTGTCCGGTGGACAGGCGGGCGCGGAGAATGCCAGGCTAGCAATCATGTGCGGCGGCACAGACAAAGCTTTCCGCCGTGCGGAGCCGGTCATGCAGGCCTATGGCGCGCGCATCGTCCACGTCGGGTCGGCGGGCGCCGGTCAGACCGCCAAGATGGCCAACCAGATGTGTATCGCTGGCGTACTGGGCGGATTGTCGGAAGCCGTCCGACTGGTGCAGGCATCGGGCATGGACAGCGACAAAGTTCTCGAAGCGATATCCGGCGGCGCGGCTCAAAGCTGGCAAATGGAAAATCGCTGGAAGACGATGATCGAAGGCGATTTCGATTTCGGATTCGCAATCGACTGGATGCGCAAGGATCTCGGCTACGCGCTAGAAGAGGCGGAGCGGCTGGGCCTGTCCACCCCCGTAACCACCATGATCGACCAGTTTTATGCAGACGTTCAGGTCATGGGCGGGTCGCGCCAGGATACAAGCGCGCTGATTCGCCGTCTGCCACAAGGAAAACAACCATGAAGCGCCTACTGACCACCTTAGCCGTTTCAGCGATCGCACTGGCGGCTCTGCCGGCAAGAGCAGACACGCTGGTGGACAATGTCCAGGGCATAGCGATCAATGCTGAGGGCAAGGTCGAGCGGTTTTCCGCCTTGTGGATCGACGATGATGGCCGGATCAGGCAAGTGCTCGATCGGTCCGACGCGCGCCCCCGCTCGATCGAACGAGTGGTCGATGGCGAAGGACGCTATGTCATCCCGGGCCTGATCGATTCGCATCTTCATGTGATGGGGATCGGCTTCGGTGCAATGACGCTTGATCTGTCCGACACCAGTTCCCTGGAAGAGGCACAGGAAAGGATCGCTGCCTATGCAGCAGAATATCCGGGCCGCCCGTGGATCATCGGGCGCGGATGGAACCAGGTGAAATGGGGTCTCGACCGCTTTCCAACTGCGTCCGAGCTTGACGCAGCGGTTGCTGACCGCCCGGTTTGGCTGGAACGGGTTGATGGCCATGCAGGCTGGGCCAACACTGTGGCCATGCAGCAAGCAGGAATAACAGCAGAAACTCAGCCGCCCGCGGGTGGACGGATCGAGCGCGTTTCCGGATCGCGCCAGCCTTCAGGGATTTTTGTCGATGCCGCGAGCGAGCTGGTGCAAAAGTTTGTCCCCGCACCAAACCCGAACGACCGCGATATCGCGCTCGCCAAGGCACAGGAAATCCTGCTCAGGCAAGGAATAACTGCCGCTGCCGACATGGGCACCACGATCGAGGATTGGCAGGCCTTCCGCCGCGCCGGCGACAATGGCTCGCTCAATGTCAGGATCATTGCCTACGCGGCGGGCACCGAGCAGATGGAACTGATTGGCGGGCCCGGGCCCTCGCCCTGGCTGTATGAGGACAAGCTGCGCCTGAATGGCGTAAAACTCTATCTCGACGGCGCTCTCGGCTCGCGCGGGGCGTGGCTTAAGCGGCCCTATGCGGACGATCCCGGGAACACCGGCCTGCCGCTGCAGAACCCGACGCGCCTGCGCAACCTGATGAGCCGCGCGGCGCTCGACAACTTCCAGATCGCAGTCCACGCAATTGGCGATGCGGCCAACGGCGAATTGCTGCAGGCAATCGACGAGCTTGCCGAGACCTACAAGGGCGATCGGCGCTGGCGGATCGAACATGCCCAGGTGGTCGACACAGCCGATCTCGCGAAATTCGGCGAACATGGCATTATTGCCTCGATGCAGCCGGTCCATCAAACTTCCGACCGGATCATGGCGGAGCAACGGTTGGACGAGACCCGCCTTCAAGGGGCCTATGCCTGGGAAACAATCCGACGCACGGGTTCGCGGCTGGCATTCGGTTCGGACGCACCAGTCGAATCGGCTGATCCGTTTGCCGGTCTTGCCGCAGCAATGAGCCGGACCGGTCCTGCAGGTGAACCTTTCGGCGGTTGGCGCCCTTCAGAGCGGGTCAACCGCGAGCAGGCTCTTGCCGGATTCACCGCCAACGGGGCTTACGCTGCATATGCCGATGGCCGATTCGGGCGCTTGGTGGCGGGGGAACGGGCAGATTTTCTGATCATCGACCGAGACCCGCTTCTTGCAACACCGCAAGATTTGCGTGCGACCAAGGTGCTCCAAACCTGGGTTGGCGGCCAGCTTGTTTACCAATCTGACGTTCAGTAGATTTCACCTCGCTTCGTCCGAGACGAAGTGCAACTTGCCGAAAAATTGCTGCAATTGCGAAACTTTAACCGGTTTGAAACCTTGTAGCTTCAGAGGCGCGAGACTAATGCTGCGTCTCATATGACTCCGGCTTGCATCGGCGATAGTGGGAAACCGGGGTTGGCCGTTAACTAGGATAACTGTTACAATTCGGTAACATATAAGACGTTTTGATACGACATTTGGGGTTGCCTCGTTTGGCCTAGTGCCGTATCGACCCATTTGAGATTTGAACAAAAGAGAGCTCTGAGGAGACGATTTAATGAAGTTCCGTACCCTGCTTGCTGCAACCGCAGCTGTTTCGCTGGCCGCATCGCCGGCCCTCGCGCAAAGCGCGAATGCCGACCGCGCCACCGCGCCGGTCGCTGAAGAAAGTGCACTCGGTGGTGACGGAGATGGCAGCGGCGCTGGCATCATCCTCGCGATCCTCGCTGCTGCAGCGATCATCGCTGGCATCGTCATTGCCGCTGGCAACGACGACGATACTCCGACCAGCCCGTAACGGCTGATCGAATTTCGTGATTAAGCGGGGCCTGCGGGCCCCGTTTTTTTGTCTGCAATCCTGGTATTTGTGGCCTGAGAATGATGGCCTGAGGATGATGGATGGTCTGCTACCATCGGCGAGCCATAACTTATTGGATTGACCAAGACCCGCGCATACTCAGAGCGCGTTCGCTCCGGGCCTATTCAGCCTGATCGGCGGCTTGACTGGTAGGCGATTCGTCTTCTGGGAGACGCTTTCGTTCCGAGAACCGCATCAGCAACAGCGATCCTTCGAACAGAATGATAAGCGGTATCGCTAGCAGAAGCTGCGAGCCTGGATCGGGCGGCGTAATGATCGCTGCCAGCGCGACCACGCCGACAATCACGTAGCGGCGTGCGCCCGCAAGCTGTTCTCGCGACACGATTCCCGCCCTGTTCAACAACAGCAAAAGCACCGGCAGCAGAAAACTGATCCCGAAGGCCAAAATGAACTGCATGACAAGGCCGAGATAATCATTGGCCGTAGGCAGGGCCTGGATCTCCAACCCGCCAGCCTCGCCTTCGAAGCCGAGAAACCAGCGAAACGCAGTCGGCATGACTACATAGTAGGCCAAGGATGCTCCGGCAGTGAACAGGATCGGCGTTGCGAGAAGGAAAGGCAAGAAGGCCTTCTTCTCCTTCGCGTAGAGTCCCGGCGCGATGAAAGCCCACAGCTGATTGGCGATGATCGGGAAGCTGAGGCAGAAACCTGCAAACAGCGCGACCTTCAACTCAACAAAGAACACTTCATAGAGCTTTGTGAAGATCAGTTGCCCTTCCCCTTCCGGAAAAGCCGCTTTCAGCGGTTGCAGCAGAAAGCCGAGAATATAGTCGGCAAAATAGAGGCTGATCGAGAAAGCGACCACCAACGCCATCACGCAGCGAACAAGCCTCCCACGCAACTCGATCAAATGATCGAGCAACGGCGCCTGTGTATCATCAAGGTCACGCAGCTTTAGCGCCATCAGACCGCTTTCGGGTCTTCGGGGATTTTGTCGTCCGCTGTCTCGTCGGCAGCTCCAGGCAGGGCGGCAGATTCGGCGCTTGCACCGTCTGGGGGCGGCAGCGGCCCCATTTCACCTGCGGGCGTTTCGGCCATGATACGAGCGTTCTGCGCTTTCCACTTTTCTTCCATTTCCTCCATTTCCGCTTCGCGCACCATCGCGTCGAAGCCAGAGCGGAAATGGGCCGATGTACGCCGGATCTTGCCGATCAAGCGCCCCGCCGTGCGCAATGCCGCCGGCATATCCTTCGGTCCGATCACCAGAATCGCCACGACGACGATCAAGAGCAATTCGGAGGCGCCTATATCGAACATGTCGCGCGGTTTTGGCCGGGATCAGCGGGTCTGGTCGGAACTGTCGGGCTGTTTCGCGGCATTGCCGCTGCCCGCGTCCGCATCCGGTCCTTCGATGCGAGCGGAGGGAGCAGGCGATTTGCCTTCATCTTCGTTCATGCCTTGCTTGAAGCTTTTGATTCCTTTTCCGAAATCACCCATCATCTCGGAAATCTTGCCGCGTCCGAACAGGACGAGGATCACGAGAGCAATGATAATGAGCTGCCAGGGGCCGAGAGACATGATGCACCTTTCGAATGTGTGTGGCCGATATAGGGATTAACTGGCGAAAGCGCCAGCGGTGCGATCAGCGTCTGTTATCGGTGTCGTCAGGTTCGGCGTCGTCGGCTTCGGCTTCTTCCTCATCGCGTTCCTCTTCCGAAGAACCGTCCATCAGCGCATCGAATGCATCATCCACCGGATCGAGCAAGCCGGACGCACGCAATTCATCGAGCCCCGGCAGATCCTTGCGCGACGAAAGGCCGAAGTGCCGCAGGAACTCAGGCGTGGTAGCGTAGATGACCGGCCTTCCCGGGACCTCGCGTCGCCCGGCCACGCGGACCCAGCCAGCCTCCATGAGTACATCGAGAGTACCGCCGGAAGTCTGAACCCCCCGGATTGATTCGATTTCCGCGCGGCTGACAGGTTCGTGATAGCCAATGATGGCAAGAACTTCAGTGGCTGCGCGGCTAAGGCGACGAACCTGCTCCCGCTCACGCCGCAGGAGATGCGCCAGATCGGCAGCGGTCTGAAAATGCCAGCGCTTGCCTCGCTCTACCAGGTTTATCCCGCGCTGGCCGTATTGTTCGGCAAGCGCACCGAGCGCAACCCGGACTACCCCGACATCCGCGTCGCCCAGATGGCTGGCGATAGATTCTGCCGTCATTGCCTCTTCAGCGGCGAACAGAGTCGCTTCGACTGCACGCTGCATCTCATCGCTTTTTTGTTCCATCAGGCCTTCACTCGCCTCAGGCGCATTTCGCCGAAGGCTTGCTCTTGCGAGATTTCAGCCTTGCCCAGGCGAGCCAGTTCCAATGCCGCGACGAAGCTTGAAGCCATCGCCGAGCGGCGCAGGCGCGGGTCGGCATTTGGCGGCAGAAATTCTTCCAGCGTCATCCAATTGAGCGTGATACCAAGCAT
The DNA here is from genome assembly GCF_005434975.1 of Parerythrobacter lutipelagi. Classification (GTDB taxonomy): domain Bacteria; phylum Pseudomonadota; class Alphaproteobacteria; order Sphingomonadales; family Sphingomonadaceae; genus Parerythrobacter_A; species Parerythrobacter_A lutipelagi. Next base: position 411,301 of record NZ_SKCJ01000001.1, read on the forward strand.
GGCGGACACGCGTTCGAGCGCGCTATCGAGTGTCATCACCGGGCGCTCGCGCACCATGTGAATTGCCGGGGCGGTGCGCGCTTTGACCTGAGCATAGCCTTGAACCAGCGCGTACCAGTCACATTGCCACATTATCTTGCGGTTGGTCCGGAGCCCTTCGGGCGCACCGCGCGGGAATACATCGCGCCCGATCCGGTCGCGTGCGAGCAAACGCGCCGCCGCTTCGCGCATCGCACCAAGCCGCTGGAGCCGCAACTGCAAGCGAAGCGCGAGCTCTTCCGGACTCGGATCCTCCTGCTCTTCCTTGGGCAGGAGCATCGCGGATTTCAGGTAAGCCAGCCACGCCGCCATCACCAGATAATCGGCTGCCAGCTCGAGCTTGAGTGCTTCCGCCCTATCGATGTAGCCAAGGTACTGGTCGACCAGCGCAAGGATCGAGATCGACCGCAAGTCGACTTTCTGCCGCCGGGCGAGGTCGAGCAGCAGGTCGAGCGGCCCTTCCCATCCATCAAGTTCTAGATAGAGCGGGCTTTCATCCGAGTTTTCAGGTGCCTCCACCCAATCCTGATCCGAAGACCGGCCCGAACCGGAAAGCATCATCGGAGCATTCGTCACGCCGACTGCTCCACCAGCGACAGCAAGCTGTCACGTTTCGCCAGCAGTTCGGCCTTGTCACCGCCAGGCGCTTTGCCGGTACCGGCCAGCGCGATGTCCAGGCGGCGCAGAGCCGCTTCGCTCATTGCCGGGAGGCGCTGGGCAATGCCGGTCATATCGTCCAGCTTCGCCCAGCAGTTGAGCACCACATCGCATCCGGCAACAATCGCGCGTTCAGAGCGATCGGGGATCGACCCGTCGAGCGCTTCCATATCAATATCGTCGGTAAGCAGAAGCCCATCGAAACCTATCCGCTGGCGGATGATTTCTTCGATCACGAATGGTGAAAGCGTCGCCGGGTTGTGCTTGTCCCAAGCGGTAAACAGCAAGTGGCCAGTCATTCCGACAGGCGCCGCTTTGAGCGCGCGAAAGGGAGCAATATCGACTTCCAGCTCTTCATCGCTTGCCGTGACTGTCGGCATGGCCTTGTGCGTGTCGGTCGTCGTGCGTCCATGCCCCGGCATATGTTTGATGCATCCGGCAACTCCGGCCTTGCCGAGGCCATCAAGTATGGCTCGGCCCAATGCCGCAACTTGCATCGGTTCCGAACCCAGCGCCCGGTCACCGATAACATCATGCGCGCCCGGCTGCCGGACATCGAGCGGCGGATGGTAATCGACCGTGATGCCCATCTCTGCCAGCTCTATCCCCATTGCGTGGGCATTGACCCGCGCTGCCTCGATCGCACTGGCGGGCGCGAGACGATATAGCTGATCGAAGGATTCGCCTGACGGGTAATGCGCCCAGTGGGGCGGACGCAATCGAGCCACTCGCCCGCCTTCCTGATCGATCGACACAAGCAATTTATCGCGGCCGTGGATCGTTCGCAGATCATCGGTCAGCGCGCGCAGCTGGTCAGGCGATTCACAATTGCGGCCGAACAAGATGTAGCCCGCCGGGTCCGCATCTTCGAAGAAGGCGCGTTCATTGGCCGAGAGGGTGGTTCCGGCAATGCCGAAGATGGCAGGCGTCATGACTTCAGCGTCGCACTTGGCACGAGGGTAGGCAAGTATCCGGCCCCCGTGCAATGTGGAAAATGATCTGCTTGCGTTACGGCTTGACCTGGCAGGTCAGACCATCGGCCTTCAATGCGTTGCACAGATTGCGAGCCGCCGATTGATCGCCCGCAACAGCTTGCAGGCGATAAACGGTGCCGCCATCGACCTGGCCGGGCTGAATGCGATATTTGAAGCCAGACAATTTGTCGGTCTGGCTGTTCAGCGTGGACCACGCAGACTTGGCGCTCGCTTCGGAAGAAAATGCGCCAACCTGTACGCCCACGCCGCCGGTCGAGCCCGCCGCCTGCGAACTGCCGGGCGCGGCTTCGGCGCGGCTGCCTGCGGCATCGATGCTCGGCTTGGGAGACGTATCATCTGCGAGCCGGCCTTCGCGTGTCTCGCCTTCCCCTACAGCGGGTGCGACGTTGCCGGTGCCTTCGAATTGCTTGCCACCTTCGTCTTCAGGTCGTTCCTTGATGGGTCCGTCCGGTGCCGGAATTGTGCTGCCATCGGCGACAAGTTCAGAATCGGGACCACGATTGTTGTACAGCCAATAGCCGCCAAAACCGACTGCGATCAGCAGCAGCCCGAGCATGGCGATGCCGATCAGGCGGCCGGTATCGTAGCCCTGCTCTTCTTCGTCATCGTAATCAGAATCAAGCCACGGCAAGCTTTCGTCGTCATCGGCGAGCTCGAGTTCCTGCTCTACCGCATCGTCGTCATCGCTGTGCAAGGTTTCATAGGCGGTTTCATATTCTTCATCTTCGCCGTCGCGACCATCGATCATGCTCATGACCTACATCTCCTCCACGGCTTCAACCCCAAGCAGGGCAAGCCCATTACGAATAACCTGCCCTATCTGCGTCGCGAGGAAAAGCCTTGCGCCGGTCAATTCCGCATCCTGTGTCAGGATGACGCGTTTGGACGGGTCGTCATTCCCCATATTCCAGAAAGCATGGAACGCGCCTGCCAGGTCATACAGGAAAAACGCAATCCGATGCGGTTCGCGCGCTTTTGCTGCGGCTTCGACGATCCGGGGGAATTGCGCCGCTTCCTTGATCAGCGCCAGCTCTTCCGCTCCCAGCCGATCAATCGCTGAATCCGAAGGAGCCATTCCCTTCGCCACCGCCTTGCGCAACGTCGAATGAATCCGGGCATTGGCGTATTGAACGTAAAACACAGGATTGTCTTTCGATGCTTCGACCACTTTGGCAAAATCGAAATCCATCTGTGCTTCGGGCTTGCGCGTCAGCATGGTGAAGCGCACGACATCTTTGCCGACTTCTTCGACCATGTCGGCAATGGTGATGAAATTGCCCGAACGCTTGGACATTTTGACTGGTTCGCCTGCGCGCATCAGCTGGACCATCTGCACCAGTTTGACATCGAACGGGATTGGCTTGCCCTGCCCTTCACTCAGCGCAGCCACAGCAGCCTTGATCCGTTTGACCGTGCCTGCATGGTCCGCACCCCAGATGTCGATCAGAGCATCGGCGCTTTCAGCTTTCTGCATGTGATAGGCCAGATCGGCTCCGAAATAGGTCCATTTCCCGTCCGACTTCTTGATCGGGCGATCCTGATCGTCCCCGAACTTGGTCGAGCGGAAAAGTGGAAGTTCAACCGGCTCCCAGTCGTCGGGCGCCTTGCCCTTGGGAGCCTCGAGAATGCCGTCATAGACCAGATCGTGCTGGCGCAGCCACGCCTCGGCCTGCTCCGGCTTCTGTGCCGCCTGAAGTGCCGCTTCCGACGAAAACAGGTCATGATGGATACCGAGTTGTGCGAGATCGGCCCGAATCCGCTCCATCATCTGTTCCACCGCTTCCGCGCGGAAAATGTGCAGCCATTCTTCTTCCGGCTCGTTCTGGTAGCGGTCGCCAAGCTCCTTAGCCAGATACTCGCCGACAGGGATCAGATAGTCGCCGGGGTACAGCCCTTCGGGAATCTGACCGATCTGCTCGCCCAGTGCCTCGCGGTAGCGCAGGTGTGCGGAGCGCGCGAGCACATCCACCTGTCCGCCCGCGTCATTAACGTAATACTCGCGAGTGACATCATGACCGGCATATTCGAGCAGCGCGGCCAGCGCATCACCGACAACGGCGCCGCGGCAGTGCCCCATATGCATGGGCCCGGTCGGATTGGCTGAGACATATTCAACATTGACGCGCGATCCGCCGCCCATCTCGGAGCGGCCGTAATCGCTTCCCAGCGCGGCAATCGCAGCCAGTTCCCGCAGCCACGCCGCACCCGACAGGCGAAGATTGATGAAACCCGGGCCGGCAATCTCGGCACTGTCGACATCCGCATCTGCGCCCAGCTTCTCGGCTATCTTGGCGGCAAGCTCACGCGGATTGGTCGCCGCAGCTTTGGCCAGAACCATGGCGGCATTGGTTGCCAGGTCGCCATGCGACGGATCGCGCGGCGGTTCCACCGCTACATTCGCGTGCGAGACATCTTTCGGCAACGAGCCTTCAGCCTCCAGCGCATCGAGGACGGCGTGGATTTTCGCCGCGAAACCGGCGTGCAAGGTGGTGTGTTCGGACATGGCTGCGCGCCTAGCCGAACTGGCCGAAATCGCAAGCTTTCAGGGCGCAGCGCCGCCCGGTCAGCGTGTCGCGTTGTAGGCCAGCTGGTCTTCGGTCAGCTGAAAACCGACAAGCAATTCAAACGTCGCCCGGTCGAGCGCGGCGCGCACCTGCGGATCGGCCAGCGGATCGAGCGCGGCATCGGGATCGCCCGGCTTGCGTTTGCGGGTAATGCGTTCGCGAATGTCGGCAGGCAATGTCGCGGCGGCACGATTGATGAAAGCGCCAGCCTTGCCCTGTGCCTGAGCGCGCTCCTGCCCATCGGCAAACTGCACGGTCACTGAACCGATGCGCTTGGCCTGGACCGCGCTACCGCCCTGCAGAACAGTCGTGAAATAGGGAACGCTTACGGTGCGTGCCCCCCGCACATCGGTACGCCGCACGAGCACGTCGAATGTCGCTTCGGTGTAGACATTCTCTCCACTATCGCTGCAATTGCTGCGCAGGTTTGTCATGCTGGCTGTCATATCGACATTCGAGGCCGCACGGCTTCCCGGTTGGGCGAACACTGTGATATCACCGGTATAGTCTGGAATTCCGACAGCCGGACACGCCGAGCGAACGGCGGTGATGCCCACCCCGTCGCTCACCACCAGCTCGCCTTCGCTGGCACAACCCGCGAGTGCAGCGGCCAGAATGGATGCAATCAGTGTGGTGCGGCGCAATGTCATTACAAACGGTCCTTCGAAATTCGCTTGGTATGGCCCTAGCGGCCCTCGCGGGGCTGCGCTAGAGGCTTGGACATGAATGCCCCCTTTCCATCAGAAACGCCCGTAACCGACGCCCCGCACCTGCTTGTGCTTATTGCGGCGCCGCGCGGTTTTTGCGCCGGTGTCGACCGCGCAATCGAGATTGTCGAACGCGCGATCGAGCGCTTCGGACCGCCGGTCTATGTCCGCCACGAAATAGTGCACAATAAATACGTGGTCGATGAACTACGCGCGAAGGGCGCGGTTTTCGTCGAGGAACTGGATGAGGTCCCGAATGACGCGCCGGTGGTGTTCAGCGCGCATGGCGTGCCGAAATCGGTTCCCGCCGAGGCTGAGCGGCGCAAGCTGTTCTATGTCGACGCGACCTGCCCGCTGGTGAGCAAGGTCCACCGTCAGGCCGAACGGCAGATCGAAAAGGGTCAGCACATCATTTTCATTGGTCACGCCGGTCATCCTGAAGTGATCGGTACGATGGGTCAGGTGCCAGAAGGCCAGATGACTTTGGTCGAAACAGTCGACGATGTCGCTGAGCTGGAGCTGGAAGATGAGAGCAATTTGTCTTTCCTCACGCAAACGACCTTGTCGGTCGATGATACTGCGCAAGTCGTTTCTGCCCTGAGGACACGATTCCCGGGTATTGTCGGGCCCAAGGCCGAGGACATCTGTTACGCCACGTCGAACCGGCAGGCTGCTGTCAAGCAGATCGCGCCAAGCAGTGATCTGGTATTGGTCATCGGCTCACCCAAGAGCTCGAACTCGCTTCGACTGGTCGAAGTTTCCGAGAAATGCGGTGTCGATGCAAAACTGATCCAGCGCGCAGATGAAATCGATCCGGCATGGCTCGAAGGTGTCGGCACGCTGGGCCTGACCGCCGGTGCATCGGCCCCGGAAAAGCTCGTCCGTGAAGTGATCGACAAACTGAGTGAGTGGCGCTCGGTCGAGGAACAGACCCTGGTTACGACCGAAGAGAAAATGGTCTTCAAACTGCCACGCCAGCTGTTCGACTGATTTCCGACGGATGGCTGTTTACACCCATCTTTCCGCTGACAAGATGGAATCCCTGATTGCAGCCTACGATGTCGGCAATCTGCGTTCGGCCAAAGGCATTGCTGAAGGCGTTTCCAACAGCAACTGGTTGATCGAGACGGATAGCGGCCGGTTCATTCTGACCATGTATGAGCGCCGGATAGAACTCGACGACCTGCCCTATTTCCTCGGCTTGCTCGATCACCTGTCCGAACGCGGATGCCCCGTGCCGCGCACAATACATGACCGCGATGGTGCGGCTTTCCGCTTGATGGATGGCAAAGCCGTGGCGCTGATAGAGTTCCTGCCCGGCATTTCCGTTACCACGCCGAGCGAAGCCCAAGCGCGAAATGTCGGACAGGAACTGGCCGGGATCCACACGGCTTCTGCCGATTATGCGCCCACTCGCGCCAACGATCTGCGCCCAGGCGACTGGGCCGATCTGTTCGCGCGATGCAGCGACAGCGCACTTGAGGCAATCGACCCCGCGCTGCCCGGCATGATCGCACGAAATCTCCCCGCCATTCAGGCAAACTGGCCGCAGAATCTGCCGCTTGCGACAATCCATGCCGATTTGTTTCCCGACAACGTGTTGATTTTGGGTGATGAAGTCTGCGGCTTGATCGATTTCTACTTCGCCTGCACCGATTTCGCGGCCTATGATCTGGCCGTGACGCATGCGGCCTGGTCATTTTCCGACGATGGCCGCGAATATCGTGCGGAAATCGGCAATGCGCTGGTGCAAGGATATGTGCAGTCGCGCCCGTTGTCAGCGCAAGAAGTCGCCGCGCTGCCGCTTTTGGCGCGGGGTGCAGCGCTGCGCTTCATGGCGACGCGAGCGTTCGACTGGATCGACACCCCTGATACAGCACTGGTAAAGCGCAAGGATCCGATGGATTTTGCGCGTCGGCTGCAATTCTACACGGATCATGGCGATGACGTGTTTCGCGCTGGCCAACAAGGATAGGTACAACCGCCATGAAACAGGTTGAAATTTTCACTGATGGCGCCTGCAAAGGCAATCCGGGGCCCGGCGGCTGGGGCGTTATCCTGCGCATGGGGCAAAACGAGAAGGAACTGTCCGGCGGCGAAGTCGATACGACCAACAATCGGATGGAACTGACCGCAGCGATCCAAGGCCTGAACGCCTTGAAGGAACCATGCGCCGTGCAGCTCTTCTCGGACAGCAAATATGTGCTCGACGGGATAACCAAGTGGGTCCACGGCTGGAAGAAGCGCGGCTGGATCAACGCGAGCAAAAAGCCGGTTCGCAATGCCGATCTATGGCATGACCTGATCGAGGCTTCCGCGCGCCATGAGGTCAAATGGCACTGGGTCAAAGGCCATAACGGACATCCGGAGAACGACCGGGCCGATGCGTTGGCCAGCGCAGAAGCGGACAATCTGCGCCCCTGATAAGCGAAGGGCGCGGAAAATCCACGCGCTTCCGATGCCAGAATTTCAGGTCGGATCAGTCAGTTGTCGTGTCGACCATTTCGGCCTTCGGACCGTTCTTCAGAACCGACTCGATCGCATTCTTCGCGCCAGCCTTGGAGCTGTAGCCTTCAGTCCACCAGATCGTTTCCGAATTATAGACGAAATAGGATACGAACTCGCCCTTCTTGTTCTTGCGGATTTCGAAACGGTGCGCCATCGGGCTCTCTCCTGCTTTTGACCTCGGCTGCACCCTAAAGGGTTGCTCCTGAAAAGCTAGGCGAAGCGGCTGGGCAAATATAAATTTCTGTCAATTTGCCTCACCGCTTGCGAAGTCTCTCGCCCCAGCAGCGTGTCAGCCATCAACACAGCAGCTGCAGGCGCGGTCTGTATGCCATACCCCCCCTGCCCTGCGAACCAGGCGAAGCCATCAATCGTATCGTCGAAACCATAGACCGGGGCACGGTCAGGCGCGAAGCTGCGCAGCCCGGCCCACTTGCGCTCGACTCGCTCGATCTTGCAATCGACCACCCGTTGGAAGCGGTCGATCGCTTCCGCCACCGCCATTTCGTCCGGCGCAGCGTCATGCGCTATCGTCGGTGTCTCGTCATGCGGGCTCAGCCAGATACGGCCATTATCGGGCTTGAAATAGAATTGCCCCGAAATATCGAGCACCAGCGGCTGGTCGGCGGGTACGGGAGGGTCGACAACCACTTGTGCGACCGTGCGCAACAAGGGGATGATATTAAGCGGCTTTGCGCCAGCGAGCCGGGCCACCGGATCGGCCCAGGCACCGGCCGCATTGACCAGAACTTTGGCAGTAAATTCTCGCCCGTCTTCGGTGCGAAGCCGCCATTCGTCACCGGCTCGCCGCACACCGGACAAGCGCGCGCGCATCGCAAGCTCTATGCCGCCTTTGCGAGCCCGGGACAAATAATGCGCATGCAGGCCGGCAACATCGATATCCGCGCAGGCAGGCTCCCAAACAGCATCGCACCAAGCTGCTTTCAAGCCAGTCACACGTTCGGCCAGTGCGTCACGCCCCAACCTCTCGATCGTTACGCCGGTGCCGCTGAAACGTTCGATAAACCGGTCGATCTTGGCCGTGTCTTCGCGCCGCGCGACATACAGCGCTCCGCGGGGCGAAAGAAAACCGCCATCACGCAGCATCTTGCCCGAGGCAAGCGTCAGCGGAACGATTTCCGGTCCGCCATAGCACTCTTCCCAGAATGCGGCAGAGCGCCCGGTGGTATGATAGCCCGGCTGATCCTCCGCTTCGAGTACCAGGACCCGCGCATCGTCTGCCAGTTCGGCCGCCAGGCTCGCCCCAGCCATGCCCGCTCCGACGATGGCAAAATCGTAGACCGTCTTGTTCAACCGTCTTCGCCCTCGCTGTTCGAGTTCGCTTGGAGGAAGTCATCGATCTCGCTCAGCGCACGGTCCCGCACCGCATCGACTTCGCGCAGGATCTCGTGGTGAGCTTCCTTGCCGAACCGGACCAGCCGCGCATTTGGAAGCCTGCCCGCAGCTTTCACGATCGATTTCATGGCCACCAGCTTGTCATTCGAAGTGCCCAGCAGAAGCACCGGCGTCCTAACCTTTTCCAATGCTCCGGATGCGAAAATCACCCGTTTCGAAGCATAGGCGCGTTCGACCCACCGCCAGCTTCCCGGTCCCATGACCAGCTCCGGCCGATTGTCCCGCCACCATAGCTCGTCATCATAGCGGTCCTTGTCGTGCGTCAGCAGGTTGATGCGCCCTACCGGTATCTCGCCCGGCTTCTCGCTCCATTTCCACGCCAATCGTTTCGGATCGCCCTTTCTCATGATGAAGCCGGAAATTTTCTGCATCCAGCGCAGCGGCAGAAAAGTGCTGTAGAAACCCAGCATCGGCGCGACCAGCACAGCAGCTGCGGGTTCGACCTTGTGCTCCACCAGAGCGCGCAGGATCAAATGACCGCCCATCGAATGGCCGGCAAGGAAGTGTGGGCCCGGCGTTTGTGAAACCCATTCGTGCCAGAGTTGGGCCAGGTCATCGATCCAGATGGAATAATCTTCGATGTGGCCGGTGATCTCGTCATTGCCGAGCCGCCCGGATCCGGCCTGTCCGCGCCAGTCCGACGCGGTGACCCGAAATCCGCTTTCATGCCAATGATGCAAAGTTTCGAGATATTTTTCGTAATTGTCGCCCCGACCTGGAAGAAACAGGATCGACCCCTTGGCCGCCGGGTTCGTGCCGGGCCAGTCTATCCGGCGCACGCGGTGCCCGTCGGCTGTCTCCCACAGGCTTTCCTGCGCCGCGGACGGGATGGCGCGTCGGTCGAAACGGTTAACCCGATCCTCATCCTTCACAGCGGCTTCATCGGCGTGACTAATGCGAACCTCCTGGCGTTGGTTACTTTTTGGTAAGCCCTGTTCTGTAGCACAGCTCCCATTGGGGACCTTTGGGGGCAAGAATGCTGGGCGAATATTTCCATTACGGGCTGCTGCTGTGCTTGGCAATTGCGCTGCTGGTCGCAGCCTTTACCGATATGCGCCGGCGCCAGATCGACAACTGGCTGACCGCCGGCATTGCGCTGGGTGCTCCACTGTTTTGGTGGTCGAGCGGGCTTTCGCTGTGGCCTGACGTGGCACTTCAGTTTGGCGTCGCTTTGGCCGCCTTTGCTGTGCTTGCCGGTCTGTTTGCTATTCGCTGGATGGGCGGCGGTGACGTCAAGCTGCTGACCGCACTGGCGCTGTGGATCGCGCCCAGCCTGTTTCTCAAACTGCTTATCATCATGGCACTGCTTGGCGGTGTCCTGACTATCGTCATGGGCGGCTGGCACGTCATCCGCCGCGAAAAACACAAGCTCGCTATCCCCTATGGCGTCGCGATTGCGGCAGCCGGATTGTGGGTACTGGGCACCGATTATCTGCCGGCTGCAGGCTCGGCCGCAGGCTTCGGGTGAACCTGATTTTAACCAATCGCATCGTAAGCGATGCAATCACACATGCCCGCAATCCCGCCGGGCCGAATAAGGGGGCTTGAAAAGCCATGGACAGGAAAAAGCTGGTTCTGCTGCTGGGGGCGTTGATCATCGCGATCGGCACAGCCTTGGCTGCCCGTAGTATGTTTGCCGGGGCGTCGGCTCCGCAAGCTGAAGCTGCACCGCCGGTTCCGCAGGGACCGAAGGTGCTGGTCGCGCAACGCGGGCTGCCGGTGGGCACGATCATCACGGCTGACGCAGTCAGCTTCCAGCAATGGCCTGAAGAGCTCGTCCAGGACGCATACTTCATTGATGGCGAATCGGATGTCGCGCAGCTGCTCGGCACTGTCGTACGCCACCCCATCACGGCAGGTGAACCGGTTACGCAAGGCTCGCTCGTCAAACCGGGCGACCGCGGCTTCCTTGCTGCGGCTCTCGGGCCAGGCATGCGCGCTGTGACTGTGCCTGTGTCCGACAAAACCGGTGTTGCCGGCTTCGTCTTCCCGGGCGACCGGGTGGACCTGGTCCTGACGCAATCGGTCAAGGGCGACGACGACACGCTGCGGGCGGCTGAAACGATCCTTTCCAACCTGCGTGTGCTTGCGACCGACCAGTCGACCACTCAGGAATCCAACGAAACCGGCGACACGGTCGTTCGCACTTTCCGGACCGTGACGCTCGAAGTGACCCCGCGCATCGCAGAGAAAGTCGCAGTCGCGCAGACGATCGGCACGATCAGCCTGTCGCTGCGGTCGATCGCTGACAATCAGAGCGAACTCGACAAGGCAATTGCTTCGGGTGACGTTAAGATCCCGGACAATGCATCGCCGGAAGAGGAAGAGAAGATCCTCCGTGCGGCCATGTCGCGGCCGGTCGAAAAGGGCACGACCTATTCCACCGGCGGCGATGTGTCGCGCTTCCAGCGGAGCAGCATTCCGCCGAAAGATGTGAAGACCACCACCACCGCTCCTTCGATGGGTGTTCCGGCAACCACGACGACCGCCGCAGTCCCGCAGGGTCCGACAGTCCGGGTGACCCGCGGCAAAAGCACGACCGAAGTGCCTGTCGGCAAGACCGGCCTGCTGAGCCAGCAGCGCAAGGGCATCGAAGATGCTTCGACCGTCCTTCCCGCTGCTCAAGCAACGATAATCCGGTGAGGTCAGCCATGAGCAAGATCGCAATCAAGAATATCGACGCCGTCATGGCGAAGACCACCCAACCAAGGGGCAAGACTATGAAACGCCGTCTTACCGCAACAGCGCTGCTCGCCAGCCTGGCCGTGGCACCGCTCGCCGGAGTTCCGTCTGGCACTGCCAACGCCCAGTCTGTCGTCAGCCCGCAGCAGGATATCGTTCTGTCGATCGGCCGCGGCGAACTGGTCAACGTGCCTGGCACGATGGCCGATGTCTTCATCGCGAATGACTCGATTGCCGATGTGCAGATCAAGTCGCAGCGCCAGCTTTACGTATTCGGCAAGGCCGGTGGCGAAACCACTGTCTATGCCAGCAACGCACGCGGCGACATCGTCTGGTCGGCCAACATACGTGTTGGTTCGAATATCGGCAGCGTCGATCAAATGCTCGCTTTGGCCATGCCGGAAGCGCAGATTTCCGTTGCCACCATGGGTACCAACACCGTCCTGCTGACCGGCACTGTGGCCGCACCTGAAGACGCAGCCGAGGCCGAACGCCTCGTCGCAGCGTTTGTCGGAGAAGACGCAAACGTAATCAGCCGACTGAAAATGGCAACGCCGCTGCAGGTCAACTTGCAAGTGCGCTTTGCTGAGGTCAGCCGTTCGCTGGTCCGCACAATCGGTGCCAACTTGCTCTCGGCGGATTCCTCGTCTGGCTTCCGCTTCGGCGTATCCAACGGCCGTACCGGCGCGTTTCCGCAGTATTCGCCCGGTTCAGCGCCCGGAACAGCTTTGTTCACAGGCGCAACCGAAGCCTCCGACGGTTCGAGCGTAGTTACAGCCATTGGTAACGGCACGACTTTTGCCGGTGCAGGGCGTTTTCTCGGCCTCGATCTTCTCGGAGCACTTGACCTTGCAGAGCGCGACGGATTGGTGACAACTCTGTCACAGCCCAACCTGACTGCACTGTCCGGTGAAACCGCAGACTTTCTCGCCGGCGGCGAGTTCCCGGTCCCGGTTAGCCAGGGTCTCGGCACAACCGCAATCGAGTATCGCAAATTCGGTGTCAGTCTGGCTTACACACCCGTCGTCCTGGCCAATGGCCGGATTTCGATCCGCGTGAAGCCCGAAGTCTCCGAGCTTTCGAGTCAGGGGGCCGTGACACTCAATGGTTTCCAGGTCCCGGCGCTTACTATTCGCCGCGCTGAAACCACCATCGAGCTGGGCTCCGGCCAGAGCTTCATGATCGCGGGATTGATGAGCAACAATGCTCAGAACTCGATCGACAAGGCTCCTGGTGTCGGCGATCTGCCGATCCTCGGCAACTTGTTCCGCTCGACCGAATTCCGCAAGGGCGAAACCGAGCTGGTGATCGTGGTCACCCCGTATCTGGTGAAGCCGGTCAACGCGAACGAGATCCGCTTGCCGACCGACGGCTTCAACGCCGCCAGCGCGCTCGAAAGCTCACTGCTTTTCCAGCAGAACAAGGATGGTCCGATTGCTGACCGTCCGGTTCCGACCGCACGTGACAAGGACGCTCCGCCGCCTGAAGTCTCACGGATCGATCCGGCTGCTGTTCTTCCGTCAGGCGCTGCCAGTGAACGCAACGCAAAGACCAACCAAACCAAGCCGAACGGCGAGCGTCAGGCAGATGCCTCTGCCGCTCCCGGTTTCAGCCTCAAGTGAGAAAGGTGAGTACGATGCCACTTGCAAAGAACCGCAAATTCGCAGGCGCTCTCGCCCTCTCACTCAGCGTTGCGCTGGGTGCGTGCGGCGGCATGCCGACCAATCCAAGCCTGAACAGCATCAAGCAGCCGGTCGTCGAACGGACCAACTACACGTTCGATGTGCAGGCCCCGGGAGGCGGACTCACCATCCCCGAGCAACAACGGCTTGCTGCCTGGTTCGAAGCGATGGAACTGGGTTACGGCGATCGTCTCTCGATTGAAGATCCGATGATGAGCGCGGCAACGCGTGAAGGCATCGCCAAGTTGGCTGCCCGCCACGGCGTATTGGTCAGCGAAGGTGCCCCGGTTACAGCCGGTTATATCCAGCCAGGTAGCGCCCGCATTGTCGTTACCCGGTCGACCGCATCCGTTCCCGGCTGCCCTGACTGGTCGGCGAAGTCGGACATGAATTACAACAACAGCACATCGCCTGGCTATGGTTGCGCAGTAAACAGCAACATGGCTGCGATGGTTGCCAATCCGGAAGATCTGATCACCGGGCAGACGGGCACGGGTCAAACCGTCGTCTCGACTGGAACCAAGGCGATCGACAGCTACCGCGCGCAGGCTCCGACCGGCGAGCAGGGTCTGAAGAGTTCCGGTACCAGCGAAGGAGGGAATTGATCGATGAACGCACCCTGGAAACCCAGCGGTTCGGGTAACCGCGATCCGTTTGCCGCCTATATCTGTGATGAAGCCGCGCTGGACGTCCTGCGTCCCGTGTGCATCGAGATGGGCTGGCAGCCTGAGAAGTGTAACAAGGGCGGCCTGCGCAATGCAGTCCAGTCGCTCTCGGTTGCCGCGAGTCCGAACATTCTGATGGTCGACCTGTCGGAAAGTGGTGACCCGCTGAACGATATCAACGCTCTCGCCGAGGTTTGCGAACCTGGCACAGTGGTCATTGCCGTCGGCCAGGTGAACGATGTTCGCCTGTATCGTGATCTGCTTGCGAGCGGCATCCATGATTACCTGCTGAAACCACTTTCCGCAGGCCAGCTGCGCGATTCGCTGAATCAGGCCCAGGCCGTATTCGCCGCACCGCGTGCCAACGATCCGGACACCGCCAAACGGCATGTCTCGACGGCCGTCGTGGGAACGCGCGGCGGTGTTGGAGCTTCGATGCTGGCGACCTCGCTGGCGTGGATTTTCAGCGATGACAAAAGCATGCCGACGGCATTGCTCGACCTCGATGTCCACTTCGGGACCGGTGCCTTGGCGCTCGATCTCGAACCAGGCCGCGGTCTGACCGACGCGATCGACAATCCAAGCCGTATCGACGGTCTGTTCATCGAACGCGCAATGATCCGGGCCAATGAAAACCTGGCCATCTTGTCAGCAGAAGCGCCAATCAGCGCGCCGCTGATGACCGACGGTTCGGCATTCGTCCAGCTCGAGGAAGAGTTCCGCTCGGCCTTCGAAATGACCATGATCGATCTGCCGCGCAATATGCTGATCAATTTCCCGCACTTGCTCGCCGACGTAAATGTCGTCGTGCTGGCCACGGAAATGACACTTGCTTCGGCCCGCGACACGATCCGTATCCTGTCTTGGCTCAAAACGAACGCCGCGCATGCGACACCGATCATCGTGGCCAACAAGGTTCAGGGCGGCAATTCTGAAATCAGCAAAGCCGATTTCGAAGCCTCGATCGAACGCAAGATCGATTTCTCGATCCCGTACGACTTCAAGGCTGCTTCGACTGCTGCGAAGATGGGCCAGACGTTCGTCGAAGCCAATCGCAGCGCGAAATCTACCGCTGTGGTGAAACAGGTGGCCGAACGCATCCTCGGCGCTTCCGAAGAGGAAGTCGATGAGGAAACGGCGGAGAAGAAATCGCTCCTCGGTG
This sequence comes from Parerythrobacter lutipelagi, assembly GCF_005434975.1. Classification (GTDB taxonomy): domain Bacteria; phylum Pseudomonadota; class Alphaproteobacteria; order Sphingomonadales; family Sphingomonadaceae; genus Parerythrobacter_A; species Parerythrobacter_A lutipelagi. The sequence goes on from NZ_SKCJ01000001.1 coordinate 426,375, forward strand.
GCTTCGACATCAAGTCGCTTCTCGCCAAGAAAACCAAGAAGCCGGAACAGGTTCCGGCTGAGTAAGTCGGTCATTCGCGGTTGCACCGGCGCGTGCCGGGCAACCGCAGCCGATTGGGAATTACAAGTGTTTAGGAAAGGCAGGTCGAGAGCATGAGCATACTGCAGCTCCTGCTGGTGGGTGGTGGACTGATGACCCTTATGGTCGTTGGCTATACCGTCATGTCCGGCCCCTCAGCGGCGAAGGAAAGCCAGCGCCGCCTCCAGGCCGTGCGCTTCCGGCATTCCCAAAGCACCGACACAAAAGTTGAATCTCAGCTGAAAAAGGCAATTGCTTCGCGCAAACCGAAAAGGCACGCTGTTGCCGGATCGAGCTCGCGCTCCGAAGCTCTCGCGATGCGCCTTGATCGGACCGGCAAAGACTGGTCGCTTACGCAATATATGTATGCATCGCTCGGCCTTGCGCTTGCGATTGCACTGGTGATCTACCTTCGCTCGGGTGCGTTGCTCCTGTCCATGGGCATCGGTCTCGTCATTGGCGGCGGCTTGCCGCACATGGTGGTCAACTACTTCATCAAGAAGCGGACCGCGAACTTCAATGCCAAGTTCCCCGATGCGATCGAACTGCTGGTGCGCGGTCTTCGTTCAGGCCTCCCGGTGACGGAAACACTGGCCGTCGTCGCGCAGGAAGTCCCCGGCCCGGTCGGCATCGAGTTCAAAGGCATCGTCGAGCGGATCAAGATCGGCAAGACGATGGAGGAATCGCTTCAGGAAACGGCAGACCGTCTGGGCATTCCCGAATTCAACTTCTTCTGCATCACGCTCGCAATCCAGCGCGAAACGGGTGGTAATCTGGCGGAAACGCTGTCGAACCTCGCCGAAGTGCTGCGCAAACGTTCGCAAATGAAGCTCAAAATCCGTGCCATGAGCTCGGAATCGAAAGCTTCGGCCTACATCGTGGGTGCCCTCCCCTTTATCGTGTTCGGCATGATCTGGTGGATCAACCCAGGCTACATCGGCGGCTTTTTCGAAGACGATCGCCTGATCGTGGCCGGAATGGGCGGCATGGTGTGGATGAGCATCGGTGCCTTCATCATGGCCAAGATGGTCAGCTTCGAGATTTGAGTCAGGACGAGAGAACATGATCAATCAGGGATCCGGACCAACACTTCTCGGTTTCGACGTCATTCTCGTCGGGACGATCCTCGCCGGTGTGGCAGCACTGGCGGTGATGCTGGCAATTTATGCTGCGATCACCGTGAAGGATCCGATGGCGAAGCGCGTCAGGGCGCTCAACGAACGGCGTGACGAACTCAAACAAGGGATCGTCAAGTCGCAGTCACGCAAGCGCCAAAGCCTCGTTCGCAAGACCGAAGGCACGGAAAAGATGAAAGACACGCTGAAGGGGATGAAGGTCCTTCAGCAGAGTCAGGTCGAAGTAATCCAGCAGAAGCTGGCACACGCCGGCTATCGCAACAAGGAAATCGCTGTCCTCGTTATTGCTGCGCGGATGGTCATGCCGATTGTACTCGGTCTGCTCGGCTTTCTGCTCATCTACGTGATCGACTATTTCCCGGATTGGGGAGGCATCAAGCGTGTCGGCGCCCTGGGCGTTCTGCTGTTTGCAGGCTACAAAGGTCCGGAGATATTTCTGAAGAACAAGGCCAGCAAGCGCACGGTCGAAATCCGCAAGGGCCTGCCCGATGCGCTCGACCTGTTGGTCATCTGTGCCGAAGCAGGCCTGACCGTCGACGCCGCTTTCAATCGCGTGGCCAAGGAACTGGGCCGGGCCTATCCGGAACTGGGCGACGAGTTCGCGCTGACCGCGATCGAGCTGTCGTTTCTCGGTGAGCGCAAGATGGCGTTCGACAACCTTGCCTATCGCGTCGACCTTGAGTCCGTGCGCGGCGTGGTTACGACCATGGTCCAGACCGAACGCTACGGTACGCCGCTTGCTTCTGCCCTGCGCGTTCTGTCAGCCGAATTCCGAAACGAACGAATGATGCGGGCCGAAGAGAAGGCTGCACGGCTTCCGGCGATCATGACCGTTCCGTTGATCCTGTTCATCCTGCCGGTCTTGTTCATCGTTATTCTTGGCCCGGCAGCCTGTTCGATCAGCGATGCGTTCGCGGCGAAGCCGGGACGCTAGCGACCACCCCTTCCTCTCCCAAAAGGGAACTGTCGGCCCCGGATCCGCTTCAGGCTTCGGGGCCGAATTGTGTCGCTTCGTCGCGTATCCGCGCCAGAATAGCGCGAAAGCCGTCTTCCTGTTCCGCGCCGAGCGTTTGCAAAAGGCTGGCTTCGATTGCCCGGGCGCGCGGCACAATCTGGCCGTGCATCGCCCTTCCCGCTTCAGTCAGCTCGAGCAAATGAGACCGTCCGTCCCGCTCGTTCGGATTACGACGGGCCAGCCCCCTCTGTTCGAGCATCTTGCACGCCCGATTGACTGCCACTTTGTCCATCAGAGTGCGTGCGGTCAGGTCTCGCTGCGTCAGTGCACCGGCATCGCCGAGCATTGCCATCACCCGCCATTCGGTGACCTTGAGGCCAAATTCACGGTGGTAGACCTGTGCAATCCGGTTGCTGACCGCGTTTGATGCGACGGAAAGCTGATACGGCAGAAAATCTGCCAGGCTGAATTCGGTGTCGGTCGATTGGCTCATAAGACCAGTTTCTAATGAAACCGGTTTCGATGGCAAGCGCTCATCCCCTCGATCCGGCAGCTATTCGTATGCGGGCTCATCCCACCAGGGGTAGAAATCGGGCATGTCGCCGGAAACGGTATCGGGATAATTCGGCGGGCGCTTCTGAAGGAAGCTGGCAATCCCCTCTTTGGCATCATTGCTCCGGCTGAGCCGGTAGATCGCCTTGCTGTCCACCTTGTGCGCGTCCATCGGATGGTCGCCGGATGGCAAGCGCCACATCATCGCCCGGGTCATCGCGACCGAGACTGCCGATGTGTTGTCGGCGATTTCCCGGGCCAGGCCGCGCGCGGCATCCATCAACTCACCCTGCGGATGGATTGACCGGATGAGCCCGCCTGCCTTGGCTTCTTCGGCATCGAAGACCCGACCGGTGTAGCACCATTCCAAGGCTTGCTGCACGCCGACGAGCCGCGGCAGGAACCAGCTGGAGCAAGCCTCAGGAACAATGCCGCGGCGCGCAAACACGAAGCCATAGCGTGCGCTGTCGGCCGCCAGCCGGATATCCATTGCCAGTTGCATCGTCGCACCAACACCCACCGCAACGCCATTGCACGCGGCGATAAGCGGCTTGGTGCTGTCGAACAGCCGCAAAGTCAGCCGCCCGCCGCCGTCGCGCACGCGCGGGTCGGACAGATCCTCGACCGGATTTGGGTCGGAGAACACATGTCCGCCGCCGTCCGGGGTCAAATCGGCACCGGCGCAGAAGGCGCGATCACCTTCGCCGGTGAAGATCACTGCACGGACGCTGTCATCCGCATCGATATCGTCCATCGCGGTGATGATTTCATCCATCATCGTCCGCGTAAAGGCATTCATTTTCTCGGGGCGATGCAGCGTGACAGTCGCAATGCCTTCTGCCTTGTCGAGTTTGATCTGAGTAAAATCCGCCATGCCGCTCTCCCGTTCTTCTCATATGAAAAGGGCGGCTCATCGGCCGCCCTTTCCCCCATCAGTCGTTTAACGCGGTGCCATCCGGATGGCACCGTCGAGACGGACATCCTCGCCGTTGAAATAGCCGGTCTCGATCATGCACATGGCAAGATTGGCGTATTCCTCCGGATAACCGAGGCGCTTGGGGAACGGGACGCTGGCGGCCAGCGCTTCCTTCACTTGCGGCGGAGCAGCGTTCATCAGCGGAGTGTTGAAGATACCCGGCAGGATGGTGTTCACCCGGATGCCTTCGCGCATGAGGTCGCGCGCGATCGGCAGCGTCATGCCGACAACACCGCCCTTGGACGCGGAGTAGGCTGCCTGGCCCATCTGGCCGTCTTCAGCCGCAACCGAAGCGGTGTTGACGATCGCGCCGCGATCGCCTTCGTCTGTCAGCGGATCCAGGCTCATCATGCCGGCTGCTGATTTGGCGATACAGCGGAACGTTCCGATCAGGTTGACCTGAATCACGAAATCGAATGCCGAGATCGGGAAATGCTTGATCTCGCCCGACTGCTTGTCACGGCTGGCGGTCTTGATCGCATTGCCGATGCCGGCACAATTGACGAGGATGCGTTCCTGCCCGTGTGCTTCGCGTGCTTTGGCAAAACCTGCGTCGACATCTTCGTCGCTGGTCACGTTGACCTTGCAGAACACGCCGCCGATATCCTTGGCGACAGCTTCGCCCTTTTCTTCATTCATGTCGAATATGGCGACTTTCGCGCCTTTGGCCGCAAGCGCTCGTGCGGTCGCTTCTCCGAGACCTGACGCGCCGCCGGTTACGACGGCTGGGGTATTGCTGCTGACTTCCATGGAATTATCCTCTCGAATTATAAGGGATCAAAGTGCCTCGATGATGGTGACATTAGCGACGCCGCCGCCTTCGCACATCGTTTGCAGGCCGTATTTCTTGCCGCGCGCGCGCAAAGCGTGAACGAGCGTCGCCATCAGCTTGGTACCTGAAGCGCCGAGCGGGTGGCCGAGCGCGATTGCGCCGCCATTCACGTTGAGCTTGTCCGGATCCGCACCGGTATGTTTGAGCCATGCAAGCGGGACCGGTGCGAAAGCCTCGTTGACTTCGAAAAGGTCAATATCGTCAATCTTCATACCGGCCCTCTGTAGGGCACGGTCGGTCGCGAACAGCGGTTCTTCCAGCATGATCACCGGGTCGCCGGCAGTCACAGTCAAATTGTGGATCCGCGCGAGCGGTGTGAGGCCGTATTCCTTAAGTGCACGCTCGGATACGACGAGCACAGCGCTCGAACCATCGCAAATCTGGCTTGAGGACGCGGCAGTGATCGTACCTTCCGGGCTGAGCAGTTTCACCCCTGCGATGCTTTCCAGTGTCGCGTCGAAGCGGATGCCCTCGTCGATCATGTGCATCTCTGTTCCGTCAGCGGTTTCAATCTCGACCGGAACAATTTCCCGGTCAAAGGCACCCGCCTCGGTCGCCTTGATTGCCTTGATGTGGCTGCCCAGCGCAAAGCTGTCGAGCTGAGCCTTGTCGAACCCGTGCTTCTTGACGATCATCTCCGCGCCGACGAATTGCGACCACTGGATGCCAGGATATTTCTCTTCCAAACCGGGCGATTTGTAGTTCCCGAGCCCTTCTTTCATATGCAACATCGCGGTCGAGCCCATCGGAACGCGGCTCATACTTTCGACGCCCGATGCAATAACCACATCCTGGGTTCCGCTCATCACCGCTTGCGCAGCGAACTGGATTGCCTGCTGGCTGGAGCCGCACTGGCGGTCGATCGTGACCGCCGGCACACCCTCGCCAAGATGCTTCGCTGCGAGCACTGCATTGCGCCCGACCTGCATCGCCTGCTCGCCGCCTTGGCTGACGCAGCCCATGACGACATCGTCGACCGCCTTGGCTTCGAGGCCGCTTCGCTCCATGATCGCATCGAGCGATTTGGCTGCAAGATCGACCGGATGCACTCCGGCCAAGCGCCCGCCACGGCGCCCACCGGCTGTACGAACGGCTTCGACGATATAGGCTTCGGGCATCGAACTCTCCTGCTGAACTCGGCTATTCCGGTTTCCGTTTGCGTAAGCGTTAAGGGTCGCTCTGTTGACGGTCAAGCGGCAACCGCGTCGCCCCTCTTCTGACGGGTGTGCTGCCTGGTGCAGGGCCCGTTCCGATGTTCCCTCTTGCGGCAACAGGCCGGATGCCTATCGTGGCGCGGCAATGGCCAAAGCACTCTTCGAACTGAACCCTGACCTTGATCGCGATGCGCTGGCGCAACAATTTGCGCGCAACAAGCGCGTCCAGATCCGCGATCTGCTAACCCGCGAGACAGCAGAGGAGATCCGTCTGATTCTTGCCAATCACACGCCGTGGGGTCTGGCGTTCAAGGCTGGAGAGGGGCCTGGTATCGAGCCGCAACAGGTTCTGGCACAAGAAGGCAAGACGCCGGAGGGACAACAGAAGCTGCAGCAGCTCTTCAAAACAACCGATCAGGCGGCAGCGGCGGGCGACTACGCCTTTCGCTACGGACAATTCTCGCTGGTCCAGAATGTACAGGAGCAATGGGATCCGGGTGGCCCGCATGAACTCTTGCTGGAGTATCTCAACGCTGAAGAATTCCTTGATCTGGTGCGCGAAATAACCCGGATCCCCGGTCTTGTAAAAGCTGACGGCCAGGCAACGCTCTATGCCTCCAATCACTTCCTCGCGACCCACAATGACAGCCATGTCGCTGAGGGCTGGCGCATTGCCTATGTCATGAATTTCACCATAGACGACTGGAAGCGCGACTGGGGGGGCTACCTCGTGTTCTTCGACGAGGACGGCGATATCATCGAAGGCTACAGGCCGCGCTTCAATGCGCTTAACATGTTTCTAGTGCCACAAAGCCACGCGGTACAATATGTCCCGCCGTTCGCGCCGATGGGCCGGCTCGCAATTACAGGATGGTTTCGGGACCGGTGACTACTCTTTCCCCGTCTGATTGGCGCAATCGAGCTCTTTCAGCTTTGCGAGCAGGTCGGCTTGATGAGGCAAGGCAGCATCTCACTAGCGGCACCGCCGAACATGCCCGGGATGCCGCCTGGCGCAGCAGCGCGGGCAATATTGCCTTGGAACTGGGAGACCCGAAAGCTGCTGCAGAGCATTTCGGAAAAGCTGCGGGGCTTGAGCCCGATAATCCGGAATATGCGATCAATTACGGCATCGCCTTGACTTCTGCCGGTAGACCGCAAGAGGCGCTCGTGTCGTTTGCACGGGTTGAGGGCGCCGGCCGTAATTCAGCGCAGTATTGTTCTGCCCGAGGGGCAGCAGAGAGGGCTGCTGGCGACAAGTCTGCCGCTGCTCTCTGGTATGACCGTGCCCTTGCCATCGAGCCGACGCGGGCCAAGGCCTTACACGGGCGTGCACGGGTCGCCATCGAGCGAGGCGAAGATACTGCTCTGGGCCGGTTCGAGCGCGCGCTGTCGGTAAACCCGGGCGATGCCGATCTATGGCTCGGGCGCGCGCAATCGCTGGACGTCAAGGGCGATACGGCAGGTGCCCGTTCGATCGCCGAACAACTGGCGGATCAGGCCCCGCATTGGGAAGAAGGATTGAAATTCCTTGCGCAGCTGCGGCTCGCCGCAGGTGAACCGAATTTTGCCTCACACTACGGCCAAGCGATGGACCGTGTTCCGCAGGACCCCAACATACCCGTTGCATGGGCCAGCATCTTGGCCGGGCTGGATTTCAACGAAGAAGCGGCAGAAGTAGCGGCAAAGGGGGGTGCACGGTTCCCTGAGCATCAACTGTTTGCCCTTCTCGAAGCAATCTATGCTGGTGCGGCGGGCGAAGATGACCGGGCGGAGAAGATTTTTTCTGTCCTGCAAATGCGCACAACCGATCGACTTATCCATGAAGCCCGGCACAGAATAAGGCGCGGCGAATTCGCGAAGGCCGAATATCTGCTCGATGATGTGATCGAAGATGATCCGGATAGCATAACCGCATGGGCCTTGCGGGGGATCGTCTGGCGATCGACCGGCGATCCACGCGAAGAATGGCTTCACCGTCAGGCGGGACTTGCAGAATTGAGACCGCTTCATGACTGGGATGCTGTATTGCCCCCTGCCATCGCTCTGCTGCATGAGTTGCATGACAATTCTCCGCTACCGCTGGGCCAGTCCCTGCGTGGAGGCAGCCAGACGCGCGGATTGTTGTTCGATCGTATCGAGCCGGAACTCGCCGCTCTGCGTGATGCAATTGTTGCGACCGTGGAAGCGCACCGCTCAAACCTGCCGCCGCAGGATGTTACGCACCCATTGCTGCGGCACCGTGATGCAGCATGGCAAATCAACGGCTCTTGGTCGGTACGCCTGTCGGGCGGCGGCGACTACCACACGTCGCACATCCACCCGCAGGGCGTGATATCCTCGGCCCTATATTGCGAATTGCCCGGCCAGCGGGGCGACGATCCACAGGCAGGATGGCTCGAGTTGGGCCGTCCACCACCCGACTTGCGTCTGGACCTGCCGCCGATCCGCACAATCGAACCCATAGTAGGGCATCTCGCTCTCTTCCCTTCCACGCTATATCACGGCACCCGTCCGTTTGCCGAAGACCGCCGGATGACAGTGGCGTTCGACGTGACACTCAGGCCAGAGGCGAATTGATGAACAAAGACCATTCAGCAGCCTGGGGTGATTTCTGGGCCGACAATGCGGAGAGCGGCGGTGGCGGCTGTCTGCCTTCGGCCTGGCAAGGCATTGATGGCGCACAACAAGCCGCTTGGCGCAAATTCGCTCAAGACCTTCCGCGCAAGACACGCCTGCTCGATATCGCGACGGGTGATGGCCGAGTGATGGGCTGGCTGCTTAAAAGCCGCAAGGACCTCAAACCGGTCGGTTGCGATCTGGCGGCGACGCTACCCTCGCCTCCGTCCGGAACCAAGGTCCGCGGCGGCGTGGCGATGGAAGAGTTACCGTATCAAGATGACGCATTCGGTGCCGTGACGAGCCAGTTCGGTTTTGAATATGGCCAGACGGGCGCGGCAGCGGCGGAGATTGCCCGGATCCTCAAACCCGGAGGTGTCGTCGGATTGATGACGCACCGGATCGATGGCCCGATCCTGGCGCACAATCTCGCCCGCCGGGAACAGATCAATTGGGTGTTTGAACAGGAAGGCCTGATGGAACTGGCGAAGCGGAGCCTAGCCTTGCGGGCAGGCGGCCTTGCCACGATTCCGTCGAAGATTCTTCAGGCCCCTCAGATTGGTGCCGGGAAGTTCGGGCGCGGCTCAGCGGCGTGGGAGATTTCCGAAGCGATCCTGCAATCGCTGCAGTTTGGCAAGCGGGACCGACCGCAAAACGTGGCACGGTTGCTTGATACCATCAGGGCCAAAGCGCAGAACGAGCTTGGCCGGATCGCCTCGCTTGAGGCCGCCTGCCAGACGACCGGCAATGCCGAGCGTTTTCTGGCGGATGTATCATCTGCCGGGCTTCGGCAGTTGTCGGTTGAGCCGCTTGCAGAGCGTTCAGGGAACGCCGCCTTTGCGGACTTCCGCTTGTTGCAACACGCGGCCTGAGCAAACCTTCGATGCACGGGGCGCTTGAGGCACCCGCTTGTTCGCTCCCGCCATGAAGATGGGGCTCCATAGAGAAAGGGCGACGGATCCGAAGATCCGCCGCCCTTTCCTTTTAGCTGCTTTGCAGCGGTTGCGTCTTAGAACTTGACGCTGACCGATGCGAAGAAGTCACGGCCAAGCACGTCGTAAGTGCTTGGGTAGGTGTTGGCCTGCTCTTGGTTATCACCAATAAGCGTTCCGTTGTTGGTGCTCGAGACCTGGATGCCATTAAACGTTGGCGTCTGCGGCAGTGTGTCGAACAGGTTGTTGACACCGAATGCCACGGTCAAGTTCTCGCTCGCTTCGAACGAGAAAGTCAGATCGAGCAGGTCGTATGCCGGAATACGCTCGACACCATTGAAGGCTGCAAAGTCGATCGTATCTTCGTCATCGTCGATACCGGACAGGTGACGCCAGCGGAACGACGTGGTCAGCGGACCATCCACGAAGGTCGCACGTGCCGTCCACTTGAACGACGGGGTCGGTTCGCCACAGTTGAAGCCGAACTGGCCGGCACATTCCACGATGGTTGCACCAGGGAAAGCTTCAAAGTCGGAGCTTTCAGTCCAGGTACCGAGGAACGACAGGTTGAAGTCCTGCTCACCCGTGTCGGTCAGGACCGAGAACGGGATCGTGGTCGTGTAGTTGACCTGAAGGTCGACGCCCGAAACTGCCAATGTCGCAACGTTCTGACCGCCGAGAACCGGCGGGTTTGCGGTGGTGATAGCACCACCTGCGTTACGGATCGCACCGTTAGCGAAGAACGGAGCACAGACAGTCGCATTCGGATCCTGGATCTGGTTGAAACACAGGTCGAAGGTCTGCTGCAGCGAGATCGTCGAGATCGCATCTTCGATTTCAATGTCGAAGTAGTCAGCCGTAATCGTCAGACCAGGAATGAAGGTCGGTTCGAGAACCAGGCCAACAGTCCAGCTGTTCGAAGTTTCTTCCTGGAGACCAGGGTTACCACCGAACAGAGCCGGGATCTGCGCGTTCAGCTGAATGCCCGGGGTACCGACTACACCGGCGGGAACGCCGTTTGCGATACACAGGTCACGCAGTGCGCCCGCATTGCCAGCAGCTGGAGTCGAGCAAGGATCGGTTGCGCCCGGGAAACCAATCGACTGGCCACCGAAGAGCTCACCCACGTTCGGCGCACGAACAGCGCGCTGATACTGGCCACGCAAAGTGACGTCTGGGATCGGAGCAAATTCGATACCGCCCGAGTAGGTCCACACACCGCCGACAGCTGCAAGCGAGTAATCCGAGTAACGAGCAGCGCCCGTCAGTTCGAGACGCTCGACGCCCGAATCCGGTCCGAGGATCGGAATGTTGAGCTCAGCGAAGATTTCCTTGACGTCGTAGGTACCTTCGGTCGGGTTACCGGCGTTGAAGCCGATCACGTCGCCGGAGGACAATGCGGTGTCAGGAATGAACTGCGAAGCGACCTTGCGGTACTCAGCACCAACGGCGAAGCCGATGTCATCAGCGCCAAAGCCGAGGTTGCCGAGCTGACCATAAAGATAGCCCTGCGCGAGTTCGAGGGTCGAAACGTCGCCGTTCTGCGCCCGGATCGAGATCTGCTGAACCATGGCAGGCGTGAGCGTACCAGGGCCGAAGATGTTGATCGCAGGTGCCGTCCCGTCGAGACCAGCCTGGAAGGCCGAACGCGAAATGTTACCTTCTTGGACGTTGGCGTTACGCGTACGGGCATACATGTAGTATGCGTCATAGTTCAGCCAGTCGGTGATGCCACCGCGAACGCCGCCGAGAACACGGAAAGCGTTGCGCTCGTCGAGGCTATTACGCGAACCGGTTTCAATTGTACGACGCTGAAGGAACAACACTGTGTTGCCGGGATTACCGTCGGTCTCGGTTGCATCAAGCTGCTGCAGCTGGGCGAAGTCGCCCGGCGTCAGGAAGGGCTGGATGGTCGCAAGATTGACAGTGAACGAGCCGGTGACCGGAGTCGCGGCGAGTTCCTGAGCAACGCGGTTATTCACAAACGAGACTTCGGTGTAGAATTCGTGCCCGTCGGTGAATTCGTAGTCTGCGTAGCCGCCAATCAGGTAACGTTCCTGCGGGATCTGCAGGTAGTTGACCGGAGCGTAGTTGTAAGTGTCACCGGTACGGGTACGGAAATCACCTGGCGTGTTGTCGAACACCACAGCGCGGTTGGCTGCGAAGTCCGTACCAGTGCGATTGCCGTCGCCGAAGTAACGGATGACGCCGTTCGGCAAGGTCGAAGAACCGAACTGCTGCTGCGTTACGCCGAAGCTTTCGCCACCAAGTGCGAAATTCGAGAATGCGCGGTCGCCCTGGAATACCGACGAACGGTTGTAGTATTCAGCGAAGACAGTCGCGCTACCGCGGCCATCGTCGAACGAAGTGCCGATGGCACCATGGAGTTCATAACGGTCGCCATCGCCACGCTCGGTGAGCGAGTACTGGCCGCCGAGTTCGACGCCGTCGACGTCCTTCAGCTTGAAGTTGACAACGCCCGAAAGGGCATCCGAACCGTAAACAGCCGAAGCACCACCGGTCACAACGTCGACAGAGTCGAGCAGGAACGACGGGATCGTGTTAAGATCGACGATCTGTGCGGTATCGTAGAACATCCAGCGGCGGCCGTTGACCAGCACCATGGTGCGGGTCGAGCCAAGACCACGCAGGTTCAGCGTGGCGGTACCGGTGCCCGGATTGTTCGAGTTTGACGTGAAACCCGGAACAACCTGCGGCAGCTGGTTGACAACGTTTTCAACGTTGACGGTGCCGGACAGTTCGAATTCTTCCGCACCAACAACAGCAATCGGTGCTGCGGTGTCGACATTTGCGCGACGCTGAATACGCGAACCGGTGACAACGATGAAATCGTCGTCAGCGGACGAAGCCGTGGTTTCGGCCTCTTCCTGCGCATAAACCGGCGTGGCAATCATGGCACCAGCCATGAAAGTGCCCGCGAGCAGCGTAGCCTTGCTAAAACGGTTGGACATTCCAATCCCCTTTTTCATACGCGCCCCCTTGGCGCGCATAGTGATAAGTACGAATATCGGGCATAGCACCCGAATGCTCGGCGTTTAGGCCAATGCGCTGCCGTTCCGCAATCGCAGAGGTCGTTACATCTGAGGGAAAAGTCTGTGTGTGTCTTTAGAGTGACAGTTGGCGTAGACCTCGGAATGTGCCAGCAAAGCCGCAGAATTCTGCCATTTCAGAGGAGTAACGCGTGACCCATTGCAAATTGATCGGGTTCCTGGCGTTCGGGCTGTCTGCAGTCGCCATGTCGTCAACAACTTTGGCACAAGAAAGCGGAGCCGGAGAGACGGGGGACAACTACATGGAGAACCTGCAGGCGTGCCAGGCCGTCCAGGCCGACACGGAGAGGCTCCGCTGCTATGACAACGCTGTGGCGCGTGTGGTCACCGCATCCGAAGCTGGTGAAGTTCGGCTGGTCGATCGGGGCGATGTCGACAAAACACGGCGGCGCCTGTTCGGTTTTTCGCTGCCCGATCTTGGTATTTTTGGCAGCGGCGATGAAGGCGAACTCGAACTGCTCGAATCCAAGGTCACCCGGGTTATTTCGATCAATCGAAACAAAATCACCTTTGAAATCGAAGAAGGCAGTGTCTGGTATATTTCGGACGCCCCGTCGCGCGTCATCCGGCGGTTGGAGCCAGGGGCGTCGGTCGCCTTCAAGAAAGCCGCCCTGGGCAGCTATTTCATCCGGGTCGAAGGCATGACCGGGGTCAAGGGCAAGCGTGTCGATTAGCGTTTGACCGGGCCCATGCGGCCCGGGCGCTCAGCGCCGTTGCTGATATTAAAAAGCCCGCGCAACTCTCTGGTTGCGCGGGCTTTTTGCGTTTCAAGTATGGCCTGTGACTTATAGACCGCCCGGCCCGCAATCGTTCTTCAAGAAGTCCAGCATCTCGGTGTAGAGTTGCTCCTGATGGTTGTACATCAGCGTCGAGTAGAAGTGGTCTGCGCCCTTCAGTTTCACGAACCGGTGATTTGGCCGATAATTCGCTTGCTGGAATGCCGAGTTGCCCCCGGCCTCCGAAGCAGCACCACTATTTGATGCGCGAGTCGGGTCGTCACGCTCGTCACCGATGTAGACATAGGCGTCCATCTTGCCGGCTTTTTCCATCGCGGACTTGAAATCGTCGAGATGGTAGATTTCCACCCGGCGATCGACATCGCCGTGGACCATCATTACCGGAATGTTGGTTTTTGCCACATCTTCAACCGGATTGATGCCGATCATGCCGCGCCGCTGCGCCCAATCATCGATCGCCTTCGGCGAATAGGGACTGCGACGCTCGCGATAGCTCTTGGCCGGATCAGCCACTGCCGCGCCTGCGATCACGCACTGATACATCTGCTCTTCACGCTGCGATGCAACCAGAGCGGCATAACCGCCATAAGACCAGCCGAACATCGCAACGCGATTGGGATCGACGATACCTTGGTCAATCAAATACTGCGCGCCGTCGTCCTTGTCGTCCTGCATCTTGCCGCCGTGTTCGCCATAGGCAGAGTCGAACAATTCCTGGCCCCAGCCAACCGACATGCGGTACTGCGGCTGCAGGACCATGTAGCCCCGGTTAGCGAGAAACTGGCCCCACTCGTCATAGCCGATGACTTCGTTGACGTGCGGCCCACCGTGCGGGAGGACGATCAGCGGGAATGGACCCTCGCCTTTGGGCTTGGTCACATAACCGGCGATCATCTTGCCATCACGCGCTGTGTAGCGGATGAATTCGACATCCGACAGCTGTTCAGGCTTCACCAGAGGATTGCGGCTGCCAAGCTTGGCCATCTTGCCGTCCATCACCATCCAGTAGGAGCCCGGATCACGCGGGCCGCTGTTGTAAACTACCATTGTCTTTCCGTCGCGCGAGCGACTGGTGATGGCAATTGCATGCGCATTCGGAATCTGCGCCTCCAATGCTTCGTGGAGCGCTTTCTCTTCCGCATCGAACCATACGCGCTCACGTTTCGCCCACGGATAACGCGCCGCAACGAGTGTGTCGTTCCCCGGGACTGAATGGAACTGGGTCCACATGATGTCGGCGTTGTCGGTCGCCGCCAACTTCTTGCCGAATTGGCCGGTTTCGAAGTTGAATTCCCACAAAGCAGCTTTGTCTTCACCGCGGTTGTCGATGATATAGCCGATGGTGGGGTTCTGCGGATCGAAGCCCTTGATCCCCATGAAGCCGCTCAGGACACGATAGAGATTCTCGTGCTTGTCGTAATCATAGGTCTGGTCGAGCTGCTTCCATGAGCCGTCACCTGGCGCACGGTAGAAATACTGAAGTTCATTCGAACCGCGTTCCACCGAGCTGGTCCACCGCGGATTGCCTTCGTTGTCGAAAACGGCCTGCGGGTATTTCTCACTGCCTTTCAGGACAAGTTCCCGACTGCCCTTGGTGAGATCGAACCTGTAATACGAGCGAGGACGGAAGGCGGCAAAAGGATCGACACCACTGAAATCGGCGACGGCATTGCCGCTTTCGATCAAGATATGGTTTGGTTCTTTCGGGAGCCTGTTCGTCAAGCTGAAATTGCCGGGAAGATCGGCAAATTTGTTGCTCTTCAGATTGTAGGAAAACGCCTTGTAGTCACGCGTATCGTCTTCCGGGCCTCTGACCTTGGAGCGCTTCTGCTGCCAGGCAGTCCCGAAAATGTGAGTGTCACTGACCCACTGGACGGAGATAATTTCCATCGGATCGGCGTTGAGCGTGCGAAAAGGCTTGGACATATCGTCCGTTTTGTAGATCTGAAGAAGATACTCGCCCTTCTTGCTGCCAAGTACGTGGACAAGGACATGCTTACCGTCAGGGGAGACTTCCACGGCATTTACAACATCACGAAGCGCCCAGTCCTCGATCGGGACTACGGAAGCGTCAGCGGATTGCGCCATGGAAGGAACGGCTGCAGCGGTCATGATGCCGGCAGACGCGGCTAGAAGAAGGGGTTTGAGCATTTTCATAAAGCGACTCTCGGAAGTTTGCGATCTTGTCGGAACCATAAACGAAGAAGCGGCCCCATGCCAATGTCATGGAGCCGCTTCCTTTAGCCTGCGATTAACAAGCTGTATTCAGATTAGAATTCGACGCTGACACGTGCGAAGAACTCACGGCCGTTGTAGTCATAACCAGCACCCAGCACTGTGTTCGAGATATCAGTGATACCCGAAGCGAAGGGGCTGACCTGCGGCGGAGCCGTGTCGAAGATGTTGCTGACGCCGAGCAGGATGTCGAAGCGATCGGCACGGTAACGGATCGACGCGGTGTGCAGGAACTGCTCATCGGCGAAACCGATCGGGCGACAGAAAACGCCATCGCCAGGGACAATACCGTCCTGGACACCGTTTGCATCGCGAGAACCGCCACCCAGACAGGTGCTTCCGGTCTGGCCAATGAACTCGCCCGCTTCGTTGTACCCGAACACATCCGAGAACTCATCGATAAGGTCGGGGTCCTGATCAAACCCGCCAACATAGCGGATGTTGTAAGACAGACGGAACTTGTCGATGTCGGCAGTCAGTGTTGCACGGCCGGTCCATTCCTGCAGACCGACTTCGCCGGCATCGTCGTCGAATGTCTGGTCACCATTGTCGTTGATGAACAGCGAACTACGTTCGATCAGATGGTTGGCGCGAACGCTCAGGCCGAGGTCGACCAGAGTTCCGAAAGCCATCACTTCTTTGTCCAGACGGGCATTGAAGTCCATGCCGCGAACGCTTTCTTCGTTCAGGTTGATAAACCCGGCGAAGATGTCCGATACCAGGCGCGTTCCGGTCGGCGAAATCGTGATCCGATCACAGAAGGTGCTCCGCTGACCATCTTCGCGTGTATAGCAGTCATTCACGATGAACTGCGGGTTCGGCGAGATGATCGAGTCCTTCAGCTTGATGTCGTAATAGTTGGCGCCAAGAGCAAAATCCCATCCGTCTCCGAAGGTTTCTTCGAAGGCGAAGCCTGCTGTGATCGAACGCGAGGTTTCCGGATCGATGTCCAGCGCACCACCACGTGCAATCTCGACACTGCTGGTCTGAGTCGGCGCGAGCGCGTTACCAGTTGTCGGGTCAATCTGCAGACCGGCAGTGGTCGGATCGCGGCCTTCACGGATACAGGCGTCGAGGATGCGCTGGTCACGTGTATCATTCGTCGGATCGTACGTGCCGGTGGTTGCATCGAACGCATTGTCCGGAACAGCGCAAGGATCGAACAGGGTGTTGAACCCTGTTTGCGAACCGAGGAAGTTCTCACGCAGGTTCGGTGCGCGGAACGACGTACCGTAGCTGAACTTGAACAGCAGCGGTTCGACCGGACGCCAGCCAGCCTTGATCGAGTAGGTGAAGTTGGTTCCGTAGAACTCTTCATCCGTAACACGGCCCGAGAGGTTGAGGTTCAGCTCTTCCACCCAAGGCTTGCCTGCCTGAAGCGGAATATCGATTTCGGCGAAGGCTTCCTTGATTTCCTTGGAACCAACCGCGCCGCTGTCAGCGAAGAAGCCGAAGAACAGACCGTTCGAAGCAACGTCGCTGGCGATCGAGTTGATTTCGTCACGGCGATACTCGACACCGACCACGGCACCGACCGGGCCCGCAGGCAGGTCGAACAGGTCACCCGTAGCGTAAGCGTTCCAGACTATCTGCTCGTAAGTCGTGTCGAACGAACGGTCACCGAAAACGTAGTCGCGTTCGGCCTGCGTGGCGAAGTCACCCTGCGCCGAGTTGAGCACGCTCGGTGCGAACAGGTTCACCGGAACACAGCCTTGCGTCAGATCGGCCAGTGCTGCGCCTGGATTGGCAAGCGCCGAGGCGTCGCACGGCGTAATGGCCGGAAGGCCTCCGGTTACCCGCGCGATGAACGAGTTACCGATTGTCACGCCCGAGTTGTAGTCGTCGGCAATGCCATCGCCATTGTTGTCGACAACGCCATCGCCGTCAAAGTCCATCGTCGGGTCAATTCCGAGCGCAAAGGCAAGCTTGTCTTCACGAATACCGCGAACGTTTGAACGTCCATCGGCATAGGAGTAAACTAGCGCGGTTTCGAACGACCAGCTCGGTGAGATAAAGGGCAGGTCGCCCTTGATGCCGAACACACCGCGATACTGCTCTTGCGTCACGTCGGTGTTGTTCCGGTCACCTTCGATCGCGAAGACCGGGCGTGCCGAGATCGGACCAAAACCGGTGATGGCGCCGAAGTTGGTGTCCGAACGACAATCCACACCGCTAACTGCGGTATTACACGGGTTGAACTGGTTATTGTCCGGTACATACGGGAAAATCTGAGCGAAGAATTCGTTTTCGCCGAAGATTTCCGCGCGGGTGTACATGGCTTCGAAGAACGGCGTGATGTTTGCCGCGCCGGGGAAGGTGTACTCACCATAGGCAAGGATATTGTAACGCTTTTGCTGGCTCAGGAACGTCTGCTCGGGGTTCGCCCCGTTCAGGTTGTAGTCGTTCAAGAAGTCGAGATCGCGAACACCGTCTCCATCAGCATCGATCGGTCCACCGAAGAACGATTCGCTGAACCCCGGAATGCCCGAGTTACCAACCTGACCATTGTAGGTGCGCTCATCGAAGTACACCGAACCGACATTCGTGAATGGAACAATAATCCGGCCGTTGAAGCCTTGCTGGATGCACTCACTGGTCGACGTCGTGATCAGACCGTTCGAGTCGGCAAGCGCATTGGCCTGCTGGTCAATCGTCAGACGACGAACTTCACCGGTGTTGGTGATGTCGAGGTTGGTCGTACAACCGCGGAAGAAGTCGCGATCGCTGAGGCGGATGCTGTCACGATAATCGTATTCAGCACCGATGCCGAAGAAACCGCGGTCGGTGTTGAAACCCCAAGCGCCGCCGACGGTGTAGTCATCGCCGCCGCCGTTTGGATTGAGGTTGCCGAATGCAGTGAGCTCAAGGCCGTCGAAATCCTTACGGAGGATGACGTTGCCGACACCGGCAACAGCGTCCGAACCATAAACCGACGAAGCACCGTCGAGCAGCAGGTCGTAGCGTTCGATCAGCGTGCTCGGCAGCAGGTTCAGCGACGGAGCGGTAGGCGCGCCTTCCACACCAGCCGGCGCGAGGCGGCGGCCATTGATGAGAAGAAGTGTACGGTCAGCACCGAGGCCGCGTAGGTCGAGCGTGGTCGAGCCTGGACCGTTGTTGAGAACGAAGCCCTGGAAAGTCGCGTCGATCTGAACGCCGGCGGCGCTTTCCGAGCGCTGCAGGATGGAGGTTGGGTCGAACAGACCGGCTTCCTGCTCGCTGTCGGTCGTCAGGACCTGCAGCGGCGAAATGCTTGAATAGGTGTCGCGAACGATACGCGAACCGGTAACGACGATGCCGCCCTGAGCACCAACGGAACCGTCTGCGCCGGTGATGTCGGCCTCACACTCTGCCGGAACCGGCAGGGTCGGATCGAGATCGTCACAATCGACATCCGCATCCTGTGCAAAGGCCGGAGCCGACACAACAAGCGCAAGCGCCGAGACCGATCCGGCCAGCCCGACACGCGCAATACCATTAAACTTTTTCATTTTTTCTCCAGTCGCGACAACAAGGACCGGAAGAAACTCTGCGGGCAAAAATAAGCGGCGAATTCATCCCCTGCCGCCGCAATTTTTGATTCAGTCCCGAAGAGTCCCCGACCCCAAGATGCTTGCGTTCTGCAAAAGGCATCAGCCACTGTCAAAGCGGATTACGACATTGCCCCCAAATGAACGCGCGGGTTGTTGCCCAAATCCCACAAATTGGCAGGTGATCGGATAGTGGCGAAACGATGTTGCGCATTACGGCTAATTGCGTGAAACATAATACCCAGCCGATTGATGCAACAGGCGCTTAACAAAACGAAGTTTCGCGAAAATTCATCGCGATTCGGGTCAGCTCACCTTCATGCTGAGCTGCCCGTCACCCTCTTCGATCTCCACCGTGCTGCCATCGGGCACGTCACCGGACAAAATCTTGTCCGCCAGCGGGTCCTGCAAATAACGCTGAACTGCGCGTTTGAGGGGCCGTGCGCCATAGACTGGATCGTAGCCCACCCTGCCAAGCCAGCGCAGAGCCGCTTCGCTCAGGTCGATGGTGATCTTGCGGTCCTTGAGCAGCTGCTGCACCCGCCCGACCTGAATCCTGACGATCGGGGCCATGTGTTCCTGGCCCAGCCGGTGGAACAGGATGATCTCGTCCAGCCGGTTAAGGAATTCAGGGCGGAAATGCCCGCGCACCACGTCCATCACCTGCGGCTCTACATCGGCAACCTTCTGATCGTCAGTCATCTGGCTCAGATACTGGCTGCCAAGGTTGGATGTCAGGATGATCAGCGTGTTTGAAAAGTCGACCACCCTGCCCTGACCGTCGGTCAGCCGCCCGTCATCGAGCACTTGCAGCAGCACGTTAAATACGTCGCTATGCGCCTTCTCGACCTCGTCGAACAACACGACCTGGTAGGGCCTGCGCCGCACGGCTTCGGTGAGCACGCCGCCTTCCTCATAGCCGACATAGCCCGGAGGCGCGCCGATCAGCCGGGCTACAGCGTGTTTTTCCATGAATTCACTCATGTCGATCCGGACCATTGCCGTGTCGTCATCGAACAGAAAACCTGCGAGCGCCTTGGTCAGCTCGGTCTTGCCGACGCCGGTTGGCCCGAGGAACAGGAAGGAGCCGAGCGGTCGATTGGGATCCTGCAAACCCGCGCGCGAACGGCGCACAGCCTTGGCCACGGCTTGCACCGCTGCTCCTTGTCCGATCACCCGCTGGCCGATGATGTTTTCCATATCGAGCAGCTTCTCGCGCTCGCCCTCCAGCAGCTTGTCGACCGGCACACCGGTCCACTTTTCGACGACAGCCGCAATGTCTTCCTCAGTCACTTCCTCGCGCAGCAGCGCATTTTCGGAATGCTGCTCGGCTTCGGCCAGCTGCTTCTCGAGCGCCGGGATCGTGCCGTAGGACAGCTCCCCCGCTTTCGCGAGATCACCTTCGCGTTCGGCCTGTTCCAGCTCGAGCCGTGCCTGATCGAGCCGTTCCTTGATCTTGCCTTCGGCGGCGATCTTGTCACGCTCGTTCTGCCAGCGCGTTGTCAGCTCGGACGATTCCTGTTCGAGGTTTGCCAGCTCTTCGCGCAAAGCAGCAAGGCGATCCTGCGACGCCTGGTCGGTCTCTTTGCCAAGCGCCGATTCCTCGATCTTGAGCTGGATGATCCGCCGGTCGAGGGCTTCGATCTCTTCGGGTTTGGATTCCACTTCCATCCGGATACGGCTGGCCGCCTCGTCCATCAGGTCGATCGCCTTGTCGGGCAGGAAACGGTTCTGGATATAGCGGTTGGACATTTGTGCCGCCGCCACAATCGACGCGTCAGTAATGCGCACGCCGTGGTGCAGCTCGTATTTGTCCTTGATACCGCGCAGAATGCTGATGGTGTCCTCGACACTCGGCTCCTCGATATACACAGGCTGGAATCGCCGCTGCAGTGCCGGATCTTTCTCGACATATTTCTGGTATTCGTCGAGCGTGGTCGCGCCGATGCAGTGCAATTCGCCGCGGCTCAGTGCAGGTTTCAACAGGTTCGAGGCATCCATGCTGCCTTCGCTGGCGCCCGCACCGATCAACGTGTGCATTTCGTCGATGAACAGGACGATGTTCCCGTCCGAATTCTTGACTTCGTCCAGCACCGCCTTGAGCCGCTCTTCGAATTCGCCGCGATATTTTGCGCCGGCAATAAGCGCGCCCATATCGAGCGACATCAGCGTGCGGCCCTTGAGGCTGTCAGGCACGTCGCCATTGGCGATGCGCAGCGCAAGTCCTTCGGCAATTGCGGTCTTGCCCGTGCCCGGTTCGCCAATCAGCGCGGGGTTGTTCTTCGTGCGGCGAGCAAGGATCTGGACCGTGCGGCGGATTTCCTCGTCACGGCCAATGACCGGATCAAGCTTGCCGTCGCGCGCCGCTTGCGTGAGGTCGCGGGCGTAGCGCTTCATCGCGTCATAGGCCTGTTCAGCGTTGGCGCTGTCAGCCGTGCGCCCCTTGCGTAATTCCTCGATCGCAGCATTGAGCGATTGCGGGGTAACACTGGCCGCTTGCATCGCATCGCCAGCCGATGTTCCCTTGGCCAGCGCGAGAGCGACGAGCAACCGCTCTACAGTGACAAAACTGTCTCCTGCTTTCTCGGCAATCTGTTCGGCCTGGTCGAGCGCGCGCACCGCGTCGTTGTCGAGGCCCGGGGTCTGTTGTGCACCTCCGCCCGAAACAGCCGGGATCTTCGCGAGTTCGGAATCAACTTTGTCCACTGCCAGGCCGGTATTGCCCCCGGCACGCTGGATCAGACCGGCGGCCATCCCCTCTTCGTCTTCAAGCAACGCCTTCAGCAAGTGAGCGGGCGTAATCCGCTGATGATTCATCCGGATAGCAACAGTCTGCGCGCTTTGCAGGAAGCCCTTCGCGCGGTCGGTGAACTTTTCGAGATTCATTCGGATTCCCTCACTGGATTACCGCCTCGATATAGTGTTGCATTTTTGCAACTCAAGCCCTGCCCCCGGCAAATTCCGGGGTGTGTTACTTAAATAGGTAGGTCGTTCGGAAGTCTTGGCAAGGGATATCAGCATGCGAGTGAGCAAACAGGGCGTCCACGCGCATCATGGTTAAACGTTTGGTAACCACGGTGAGCTAGCGAAACTCCGGCATTCTTCCTCTCGGAGCAGATATCGTGACTCGAACCTTTCTCTCGCTTTCGCGCAAGGGCGCAGCTCTAGGCAGTGCGGCCATGATAACGGTGCTTGCGCTGCCAGCGAGTGCGCAGGACGCAGGGGTCGACCCGGTAATGTCGGGCATCATGGAACGGCTCGACCGGCTGGAAGCCGAGAACGCGCGCCTCCGGGCCGAAGTCGATTTCATGCGCGACACTCAGGCGCGTCCGGTTCCTGCGTCCGCACAACCCCATGCTGCCGTTGTCAGCGCGCCTCATGGCGCAAGTGCGGCTTCAGTGCCGACCATCGCTTCAGGTGGTGACGGCGAGACGGCCGGCCTTGTGGGGTTCGACAGCGAATACGGCTATGCGATCCTCGACCACGCCGAACGGACCAACACCAAGCCGCTGTACCAACTGCGCGCCGTATCGGCAGGAAAACTCAGGAACCGGGTCACCCTGTCGGGCGGCGCGACGGTCCTTGCCAATTACCAACACAGCAATGTCGACGATACATTCGGCTATCTGATGCGTCACCCGACGGGGGCGAACCAGAATGGCAAACATGTTTCCGAGGCGGTGATCCACTCTGCCCAGCTTGCGGTCACCGCACAGCTGACCGATGGCGTAACGGCCTTCTCCGAGCTGCTGTATGATCCGCAGCAGAGTTTTGGCGGAGGCACATTGACCGCCCTTTCGCGCAACCAGATCCAGCTGCGCCGCGGCTGGATCATGCTTGGCGATCTTGACCGGACGCCGTTCTATTTCCTGATCGGCAAGATGGACGTGCCTTTCGGCCTTAACGACACCGTCAGTCCCTTTACCAACTCGACCAACTGGCATGCGTTTGCCGGTCTCGCATACGGGGCAGCCGCCGGTTATGCAGACGGAGGCTTGAGCCTGCGCGCCATGGCGGTCCAGGGCGGAGCACAGTTCCGTGCGGCCAACGCGCCGGTCAACGGCACTTCGATCCCGTCACGGCTCAACAACTTTGCGGTCGACGGCAGCTATGAAGCGCAGCTGGGCGATCTTGGAAGCGCGCGCATCGGTGCGAGTTACCTCCACGGCAGCGCTTATTGTCAAGATTACCCGGTGGTCCATTTCAACCCCTGTCAGGCACGCAATCCGGCATGGGCTGCCTACGGAACCGCCCAGATCGGCGGATTGACTCTGCTTGGCGAGTTCGCCCGGACAACCGATGAATGGGCCGGAACCAAGGTTCCCGATCCGACCAACCCGCTCAGCGTTTTCGACGCGGTACACGTCACTTCGATGACTGTCGGCGGCCGCTATGGCTTCGGCACTGAAGCCGACGACGCGGCGCAGCCAGAATTCGCGGTTTCCGCCGAGTTCAGCCGCTTTACAGCTGGCGACGATGGCGCGCCCTGGGAAGCACAGAGTCAGCTTGTGGCGGGGCTTTCCTGGTTTCCGGCCAGTAACGTCAATTTGTTTGGCGAATATGTGCGCGCGGAAGGCTTCGTTCCGCTGAATTTTCTCAGCGGGGGCAACCTGCCTGGCGGTGCAACATGGTCTCGCCAAGACGCCAACACCAATGTGTTCCTGCTCGGGATACAGGGCGCGTTCTGACCTGGCACGCGGCGGTCAGTCGACCGGAATTGCGTCCAGTCCGGGCACCAGAACGGTGCGTTCGCCGCCGAAATCCTCTCGCACGACGATGGTGCCCTGTTTCTCAAGGTGATCCAGCAATCGGCGGATACGCCCTGGAGAACTGGTGCCATAGGCCCGCGCCAGAGCGTCCTCGTCGACCTGCGTTTCGCCAGCATGCGCTGCACGGGCGATCACCAGCCAAGGCGCAAGCAGATCTTCCTCAACACTTTCTGCCAAGTGCAGGATGCGCGCACGGATCGGCTCGGCAAGCTCGTCGAGCCCGGCTCCGGCGATGGCGAATTGCCGGCGAAACGCCTGCATGTCCGGCATCGGTCCAATGATCCGCTCGCTCCGGCAACGCGCAACAAATGACTGATATTGTGCGCTGGCAGACTGGAACGCTGCCCCGTCCGAACGCGCAAGCGAGTCAATGATTTGCCCGATCTGCGCTTCGACATCGGTTTGACCCGCAACGTCGGCGGTCGGACTAGCGTGATCTTCCTGTTGCACGATGCTTCGTTCAATCGCTTCGATTGGCGGCGCGAGCGGCGCTGTCGGAGGAGGCGGGGCAGCTTGCGCGGCTTCGGCAGCAAGGCCTTTGGTCAACAAGGCTTCCATGTCTTCGGGCGCTTCGGTCGGCAGCGGCATCAGCCCGCTCGACGTCTCTTTCTTGCCCGACTGGACCGGCCCGATTTTCACTGCGACCGGGCGGCGGCTGATGGCCGGTCCAAGCGCTAGAAAATATCCGCGTTCAAGTTCGCGAATACGCTCTGCCTGGCGGCGCTCCATCCCGAGCAGGTCCGCCGCACGCACCATATCGATATCGAGGAAAGTCCGCCCCATGAGGAAATTGGACGCTTCCGCGGCAACGTTTTTCGCCAGCTTGGCCAGCCGTTGCGTTGCCACGATGCCGGCAAGCCCGCGCTTGCGGCCACGGCACATGAGATTGGTCATCGCGCCCAAGGTCATGCGGCGGGTGTCCTCGGCGATTTCGCCAGCCACCGACGGCGCGAACATCTGCGCTTCGTCGACCACCACCAGGGCTGGATACCAATGCTCGCGCGGCGCATCGAACAGGGCGGTCATGAATTGCGCGGCGCAGCGAATCTGCTGTTCGACCTCCAGCCCTTCCAGCGCCAGCACCACGCTTGCCCGATGCTCGCGAATGCGGCGGGCCAGCGCGTCTATCTCGGCCGGCGAATAGGCGGCACCATCGATCACGATATGGCCGAATTTTTCGGCCAGGGAAATGAAGTCGCCTTCGGGGTCGATCACCACCTGCTGAACCATGGCGGCACTTTCTTCGAGCAAGCGGCGCAACAAATGGGATTTGCCGCTGCCCGAATTGCCTTGCACCAACAGGCGCGTGGCGAGCAATTCCTCCATGTCGAAGGTGACCGGCTGTCCGCCCGCCTCGTGTCCGATGGTAATTTCCGATTTCACGAGCGCGTGGGTAGCGAGCCGAATCCGCTTGCTGGAAGGGGCTGCGACAACTTATCCCGATGGAATCGTGCAGAGGCTTCACCGATCCTGGATTTCTCGCTACCCCCTTCGCCGGAAGAGGATCGCTGAATGAAGAAGTTTTTCGCCGGTACCGGCTTTGTGCTGCTGGCTTTGCTGCTTGTCGCTTTTATCGCACTCGCCACGTGGGAGCCGTTCTTCGCTCAGGACGGCGAAGCTCCGGCGAGTGACCGGACCTACACGGCAGAGATCGTGCGTAGCGAATTCGGTGTGCCGCATATTTACGGTGAAACCGATGCCGATGTCGCTTATGGGGTCGCCATCGCCCATGCTGAGGACGATTTCTTCACCTTGCAGGATGTCGTCGCCATGGCGCGCGGGCGCTATGGCGCGATTGCCGGTCAGGATGGCGCTCAGGTCGATTATGTATATCACCTGCTCGATGCCCGCGGGACGGCAGAGCGGCATTTCTCGAAGCTTCCGCAGGACACGCAGGACCTGTTCAACGCCTATGCTACTGGGCTCAATCAATATGCCGAAGAACATCCGGAAGAACTGAAGCTGGGCAATCTTTTCCCGGTCAACGGAGAAGATGTTGCTGCCGGCTTCGCGCTGCGTCAGCCGTTTTTCTTCGGCCTCAACAATGTCATCGGCCCACTCGTGGCGGGCGAACCGCTCAACCCGGAATTCGGCCCTCCGATACCGCCAGAAGACCTCGGCATCCAACCCTCGGGCGAACCGATCATGGAGGACAAGCCAAAACCGGCCGACAAGACAGTTGCCCGCGCGCTACCCTTGCATATGGGCGAAGACGGAGCGCTGTCAGGTTCGAATGCTTTTGCCATTGCGCCGGAAAAATCGGGCGACGGGGTGACCCGGCTTGTGTCCAACAGCCACCAGCCGCTACGCGGCGGCGTTGCATGGTATGAAATGGTCGTGGAGAGCAACGAGGGCTGGCATTATGCCGGTGCCAATTTTCCCGGCAGCCCCTTCCCTTTCCTCGGTCACAACGAGACCATCGGCTGGACAAATACAGTGAATCGGCCGGACATGGTCGATGTCTACCAGCTGGTGATGGACGAAAGCGGCACGCGCTATCGTCTGGACGGCGAATGGCGCGACCTCGAAAGCAAGACGGTCACTCTGCCCGTCCGGTTCGGGCCGATCATCCTGCCAATCCGCCGGACAGTGCACCGCAGCGTACACGGGCCGGTTATCGTCAACGATGAAGGCGCGTTCGCTGTTCGGTATGGCGGGATCGACAATCTTGGTCAGCTTGATGCCTATTACCGGCTGAACAAGGCTAAGGACCTGACCGAGTTCAAATCGATTCTGGCCCGGATGGACATCCCCAGCACCAATTTCATCTACGCCGACAAGCAGGGAAACATCGGGTATTTCTACAATGCGGCGATCCCCGACCGGCCCAAAGGTCACGATTGGCGCAACGTTCTTCCCGGCGATGACAGCAAGCTGATCTGGACCGACACCGTCGATTTCGAGATGATCCCGCAACTGGTCAATCCGGCGAGCGGCTGGCTGTTCAACGCCAACAACTCGCCCTTCTCCGCGGCCGGGGAAGGCAGCGATCTCTCGCCTGACAGTGTGCCAGCCGAGATGGGTGTCGAGCTCAAGACGACCAATCGCGCACGCCGTGCTGCCAAGCTGATGGAAGCCACGCCGGTGATCGACCGCGCGAACCTTGAGCGGATCAAATATGACACCGGGTACGAGCGCGAGGGCTACGTTGCTCAGATGTTCGATGCCGTCACTGCGCTTGACCTGTCGGATGATGCCGAACTCGCTGAAGCACAGCGCCTGATGGCCAGCTGGGACTGGACGGCCGACAGTGTCGGCGGCGCAGATTCGCTGGTGCTGCTCATGATCAAGCCCTTCATGTCCGCCGAGTACCAGAACAAGCCGGAGCCCGATGCGCGCGAAGAGCTGCGGCGCAGTGTCGATCACCTGATGGACCACTTCGGACGGATCGATCCGCCGATGTCGGACTTGTTGCGTCTGCGCCAACCGCTCGGCCCTTACGCAAAAGACCTGCCGCTCGACGGAGGGAGCGACACTTTGCGCGCGTCCACGTTGTGGAATGTCGATGATGACGGGCGCTTGGCCGTGCGCCACGGAGACAGCTTCATCCAGCTGGTCGAGTGGGAACCCGGCCAGCGCGTGCGCTCGCAATCGATCCAGCCCTATGGCGCTGCGACCACCCGGCCCGAGAGCCGCCATTATTCCGACCAGATGCCGCTGTTTACGCGGCACGAACTGAAACCTGTCCATTTCTGGCGCGTTGATGCGCTGGAAAATGCCACTCGTCGAAAAACCGTCAGCAATCGCTGACTGCACGATAAGGGCAGATGCACCGGACTGACTTGTTAAACGGGGACTAAAGACATGCGTAATTCACTTGCCACCGCAAGCCTTGCAGCCATCGCGCTTTCGCTCAGCGCGAGCCCGGCATTTGCCGATGGGCACATGGACGGTGCGATGCATTCTGCCGACGATGCGATGGCCGAGCCGGCCCCGCTATCCGACCTGATCAACGAAGTCTCGATTCCCTACGACCAGTTCGAACTCGACAACGGCCTGACCGTGCTCGTCCACGAAGACCGCAAAGCGCCGGTCGTCGGCGTGAGCGTGTGGTACAATGTCGGCTCCAAACATGAGCCCGAAGGCAAGACCGGTTTCGCCCATTTGTTCGAACATCTGATGTTCAATGGCAGCGAGAACGCCCCGGGCGATTTTTTCGAGCCGCTGCAGCAGGTCGGCGCGACCGATTTCAACGGCACCACCTGGTTCGACCGGACAAATTATTTCGAGACCGTCCCGACCGGCGCGCTCGACCGCGCATTGATGCTGGAAAGCGACCGGATGGGCTACCTGCTTGGCGCGGTGACGCAGGAAAAGCTCGATAACCAGATCGGCGTGGTCCAGAACGAAAAGCGTCAGGGTGACAACAACCCTTACGGTCTGGTCGAATACGAACAGTTGGAAAACCTTTACCCTTCGGGTCATCCCTATCACCACTCGACCATCGGCTCGATGGCCGACCTTTCCAGCGCGACGCTGGAAGACGTGAAGCAGTGGTTCCGTGACAATTACGGGCCGAACAACGCGGTTCTGGTGCTGGCGGGCGATATCGACACCGCCACCGCACGAGAGAAAGTCACCAAATGGTTCGGCGCGATCAAGCGCGGGCCGGAGACTCGCGCCGTCGACGCGCCAGAACCCATGCTCCCGGCCAACAAGAGCAAGACAATCTACGATCAGGTTGCGACCACGCGCATCTACCGGATGTGGGCGGTGCCCGGTCTGGATGATCCGCAGTACCTGCCGCTTTCAGCCGGTGCGATTGTGCTCGGCGGCCTCGCTTCCTCGCGGCTCGACAACAGCCTGGTGCGCGAGAAACAGATGGCCGTGCGCGTCTCGGCAAGTGCGCAAATTTTCGCGCAATCCGGTCAGTTGGTCGTTTTTGCGGATGCGGCACCGGGGCAGGATCCCGATGCGGTGGCTGAAGCACTCGATGCCGAAATCGCCAAATTCATGATCGAAGGTCCGACGCAGGACGAGCTTGACCGCGCGTTGATGACATATGCTGCCGGGCAGATCCGGGGCCTGGAGCAGGTCGGCGGGTTTAGCGGCAAGGCACCAACCCTGGCCGAAGGTCTGCTCTATCAGGGCGACGCGGCCTCTTATCGCAAGGAATTGGATCGCGCGGCGAAGTTGACACCGCAGGAAGTGCGCGACGTCACCGCCAGCTGGATGGCGCGTCCGGTGTTCGAATTGCGGGTCGAACCCGGCGAGCGTCAGGAAGGCGGCGAAGACCGCGGCGGTTTCTTCTTCGGTAGCGGCGACGAAACCGGGCTCGCCGGCCCGGCATTTTATCGAAGCCCGTTCATGCTGCAGGGCGGTAGCGCCGTGGCCGAAGCCGACCGGTCCGAGCTGCCCGAAGTCGGCGAACTCAAGCCACTCGATTTCCCCGATATCGAGCGCGCAACCCTGTCGAACGGAATGGAAGTCTATTTTGCCCGCCGTGCCGCTGCGCCGGTGGTCAGCGTTCGGGTCGATTTCGATGCCGGCTATGCGGCCGATCCGCGTGATCGCCTCGGGCTCTCCTCGCTCATGCTGCAGGCAATGGATGAAGGCACCATGTCGCTCGATTCTACCGCACTCGCGATCGCGAAAGAACGCTACGGCCTCCAACTGGGCGGCGGAGCAAATGCCGACTCGACTTTCTTCACGCTCAATACGCTGGCCCCCAACCTCTCGCCCTCACTCGATCTGTTGGCCGATTACATCCGCAATCCAGCTTTCAGCGAAACAGATCTCGAGCGCGTTCGCACTCAGCAGCTGACCCGCATCCGCAACGAGATGAACAATCCCGGGGCAATCGGCCAGCGGGCTCTGGCACCAATCCTGTTCGGCATGGACCATCCCTACGGGATGCCGCCCAGCGGCACAGGCGACACAGCGGTCGTTGAGTCGCTGACCACGCAGGACCTGCGGGATTTCCATCAGATGTGGATGCGCCCCGACAATGCGAAGGTGTTTGTCGTCGGCGATACGACGCTGTCCGAAGCAACGGCTTTGCTGGAGAAAAGCTTCGGTGGGTGGCAGGCACCCGCCGTGACCGCACCGGTCAAATCCTATGCTGCTCCGATCCCGGTACAGGATGCCTCGCGCATCGTGCTGATAAACCGCCCGAACTCGCCACAATCGGTAATCCTTGGCGGGCGTGTGCTCGAAGCCAAGGGGACAGACGATAACATCGTGTTGAGCGCTGCCAACGAAGTGTTCGGCGGCAGCTTCCTCAGCCGGATCAACATGAATCTGCGTGAGACCAAGGGCTGGTCCTATGGCGTGCGCAGCATCGTGCAGCAGCCGAGGGATCG
The DNA here is from genome assembly GCF_005434975.1 of Parerythrobacter lutipelagi. Taxonomy (GTDB): domain Bacteria; phylum Pseudomonadota; class Alphaproteobacteria; order Sphingomonadales; family Sphingomonadaceae; genus Parerythrobacter_A; species Parerythrobacter_A lutipelagi. Next base: position 456,247 of record NZ_SKCJ01000001.1, read on the forward strand.
CACCAGTTTCCTGATCTATGCACCGGTGCAGGCCGACCGGACCGGGGATTCGATCAGCGAATTGCTCAGCGACCTTAACGCCTATGTCGGCGGCGAGGGTGTGACCGAGGAAGAGCTGACGCGCCTGATCAATGGCAATGTCCGCGAGCTCCCCGGTCAGTTCGAAACCAGCCGCGATGTGCTTGGCGGAATCGTCAACATCATCAATGACAAGCGGCCGGACAATTATTACGAAACGCTGGCCGCGAAATACTCGGCCCTGACCGCCGATCAGCTCGATGCGGAAGCCCTGTCCAACTTCACCGGCGATGATCTGGTGTTCGTAATTGTCGGCGATGCTACGGTGGTCGAACCTCAGCTCGAAGCGCTCGGCCTGCCGGTCGAAGTTCGCCAGTTGGAGGGAACGGACGAGGAGTGAACTCGTTGACATCAGTGTAAGCAGGGGCGATGCAGCCCCCGCGAATTTTGACGCACACACTAAGGAGATACGCATGTCTGTTGCAGGAACCTACGATACCGTTGTGAAGAGCCCGATGGGTGACCAGAAGGGCACCTTTACCGTAGTCCCCGGCGACGACGGCAACACCTTCACCGGCTCGATGGCCGGCGGCATGGGCAGCATGGACGTGTCCGACGGCAAGATCGACGGCGACACGCTGACCTGGAAGATGAACATGACCGTCCCGATGCCGATGGAGCTCAATTGCGAAGCGACCGTCAACGGCGACCAGATGACCGGCAAGGTCAACGCGGGCGCATTCGGCGACATGGCGCTGACCGGCGAAAAGCAGGGCTGACACCCTCGCTCTACGCGAACGCATTCAGAGGGCCGCCCGGAGCAATCCTGGCGGCCCTTTTCGTATCGGTTGAGCATTTCCCTTGCGAAAGTACTCGCCGCCTTCAGTGCAGAAATACGATAAACGGTTTTAGATCGAAAATCGGGGCTCGGCTCAATTGACTTTCTTACTATTACTCTCAAGAAACAGCATACTTCGAGTTTCCAATGGGGGTTTAAGATGCGTTCAACTTTGATGATTTTTGCTGCAATATCACTTGCGGGATGCGCTACGGTCAAAAATAACTATGTGCCTCGCACCGAACAGATCAGTTTCCCTGCGCTCAACGTTGAACAGACCGCTACGATCGGCGACAAAATGCTTGAGCAAGGCACCGCGACAACGACCAAAGGGGTGTTCCTTCCGCGTCAGAATAACATCAGCGGGGTGGTCCTGAGTCAAGGTTTTTACCCGCAAACGGGCGAAGATGACGAGCACGTATTTACTAGATTTGCCATCGGCAGTAGCGATCCCAATATGGGACAAGTTACCTTGCAGGGAGGCGTGTTCAATCAGAATACTTATCCCCAAGGTATAAGATTTGAAAAAGAGAACCAAAAAACCTGTGTTGTTGTTCCAGGAGTATACGGTATATCACAAAACGTATGTGACACCGAGTATTCATACGAGTTCACTGAACGGCCAATAATTTCTCAAAACAACTTTCAACAAACGTTGATATATAGTGGGCGAGTAGGGGACCGTATCCGTGTGAGCTATCGAGAGTTTTCAGGAAATATGGCAAGAGCTGCGTTCACCAATGAGGCAGAATATGACCTAAGCAAGTCCGACATGATTGCCTATAAGGGGGCAAAGATACGCATCATTGATGCCAATAATGAGCAGATTCGATACGAAGTGCTATCGAATTTCAACCTCACGAATTAAGCTTAGAAGGGCCGCGCGGAGCAATCCTGACGGCCCTTTTCGTTGACCAATCACGCGGGCGATACTGGCCTAGATGTGGTGCTTTACCGCTTGGTATGCAGCGGCCGCAACCGTGTTGGCGAGGTTGAGCGAGCGGACCTTGTCTGACCGCATCGGCAGGCTCACGAGCTGCTCGCGGTAAGCCTCGACGATCTGGGGTGGCAATCCCTTCGTCTCGCGTCCGAACACGAGATAGGCGTCATCCGGGTAGTCGGGTTGGTAGAAACTGCGGGTCGCATATTCCTCGAACAGGTAAAGCTGGTCGGCGCGCGGGACGCGTTCCTGCAAAAAGGCGTCCCAGCTGGCGAACTCGACCAGCTTTATATGTGGCCAGTAGTCGAGCCCGCTGCGTTTCACCCGCTTGTCCGAGATGTCGAAGCCAAGCGGGTGGATGAGCACCAGCTCCATGTCGAGCGCGACGCAGGTGCGCCCGATCGCGCCGGTGTTGCCGGGGATTTCGGGATGGACGAGGACGATGGAGGTCATCGCCTTCCCTTTCTCACTGCCAATCGCTCAGCCGTCCAGCTTGCCCTTCAGGATCTGGTTGACCACCGCCGGGTTGGCCTTGCCCTGCATCGCCTTCATCGTCTGGCCGACGAAGAAGCCGAAGAGCTTGTCCTTGCCGCCGCGGTATTCCTCGACTTTGTCGCCATTGGCAGCAATAATCGCGTCGATCGCAGCTTCGATCGCGCCGGTGTCGCTGACCTGTTTGAGGCCTTCGCTATCGGCGATTTCGTCAGGCGCGCGGCCGTCACGCAGAACGATTTCGTAGATTTCTTTCGCCTGCCCGCCGCTGATTTCGCCGGCGTCCTGCATCTTGAGGATGCTGGCCTGCGCTTCGGCAGTGGCGTTGGCGGGATTGGCCTCATCGCCGAGCGACTTCATCACGCCCGGCGCGACTGAGAGCGACCAATTGGCGACCTGTGTCGCAACGGCCTTCTCCGGCTTGCCGATGGCGCTGGCGGTGGCACCGAGCAGCGTCTCGAAGCGGGCGAAGGTTTCCACCTCGGCAGTCAGTTCGCGGGCATTGTAAGGCGTCAGGCCCAGCTCGCTTTCGTACCGCGCGCGCTTGGCATCGGGCAATTCCGGCAGGCTGGCGCGGCATTCATCAAGGAAGCTGTCTTCCAGCTCCAGCGGCAAGAGATCGGGATCGGGGAAGTAGCGATAATCATGCGCGTCTTCCTTGCTCCGCATCGAACGTGTGGTGCCGCTGGCAACATCGAACAGGCGCGTTTCCTGCACCACCGTGCCGCCGTCTTCGATCAGGTCGACCTGACGGTTCGCCTCATGCTCGATCACCTGCATCACGAAGCGGACCGAGTTGACGTTCTTCGTTTCAGTGCGGGTGCCGAGTTCCGGGTCACCGACCTTGCGCACGCTGACATTCACATCGGCCCGCATGGAGCCTTCTTCCATGTTCCCGTCGCACGATCCGACATAGCGCAGGATCGAACGAAGCTTGCGAACATAGGCTCCGGCTTCGGCGGGTGAAGTCATATCCGGCTTGGAGACGATCTCCATCAGCGCGACGCCGCACCGGTTGAGATCGACATAGGACATGGTCGGATGCTGATCATGCATCAGCTTGCCCGCATCCTGCTCGACATGAATCCGCTCGATCCCGATCACCTTGTCTTGCGGGATACCGCCTTTCTCGTCGGCATCGATCAGCAGCTGACCCTCGCCCACGATGGGGTGATAGAGCTGCGAAATCTGGTAGCCTTGCGGCAGATCGGCATAGAAGTAGTTCTTGCGGTCGAACCGGCTGTATTTGTTGATCTGCGCCTCGATCGCCATCCCGGTGCGCACCGCCTGACGGATGCACTCGGCATTCGGCACCGGCAGCATCCCCGGCATCGCCGCGTCGATCAGGCTGACATTGCAGTTGGGTTCCGAACCGAATTCGGTCGAAGCGCCGCTGAACAGCTTGGCGTGTGACGTGACCTGCGCATGGACCTCGAGGCCGATCACGACCTCCCATTCGCCCGTTGCGCCCTGAATGCGGTAGCTACTCATCGTTCGTTTTCCGCTCATTCTGACTGTTGCTGTCTATCTTCTGCGCCGGGACAACCGGTCCGGGTGGTGGCGGTTTGTCGTCGGCGATAGGCTTTCCCGTGGTGCTATCGAAACGTGCTTCGCCGTATTCGATCTTGCGCGACATCACGAAGGCAAGAATGACCAGCGCGATGAGCGAGCCGAACAGGATCAGCATGAAAAGCATTACCACCACTTCTCCGGTTTCGCGTCGAACCCCGCACGCTGCTGGATGGCTAGACCCGCATTCAGCACGCCCTGTTCGTCGAACGCTTTGCCGACCAGCTGGAGGCCGAGCGGCAGGCCGTCGGCGTTGAGCATCGCGGGGACGCTCATCGCGGGCAGGCCCGCCAGTGATGCCGGCACGGCGAACACATCGTTGAGGTACATCGCCAGCGGATCGTCGCTCTTGTCACCCAGCGGGAAGCTGGCGGTCGGTGTCGTCGGAGCGAGGACAAGGTCGCACTCGGCCCAAGCGTTCTCGAAATCGCGCGCCACCAGCGCGCGAACCTTCTGTGCCTGGTTGTAGTAGGCATCGTAGAAACCTGCCGAGAGCACATAGGTGCCGATCAGCACGCGGCGCTTCACCTCGTCGCCAAAACCCTCTTCGCGGGTCGCGGCGTACATGTCCTGCAGTCCTGCGCCCTCCGGCAGATCGCGCAGGCCGTACCGCACGCCGTCATAGCGCGCGAGGTTGGACGATGCCTCTGCCGGGGCGATGATGTAATAGGCGGGCAGCGCATATTTGGTGTGCGGCAGCGAGATGTCGACGATCTCCGCGCCCGCATCGCGCAGCCATGCCTTGCCCTGCTCCCATGACTTGAGGATTTCCTCGTCCGTGCCGTCCATCCGGTATTCGCGCGGGATGCCGACTTTCTTGCCCTTGAGGTCCGCTGACAGCGCGGCTTCCCAGTTGGGTACATCCATCTGGAGACTGGTCGAATCCTTCGGATCGAAACCGGCCATGGCTTCGAGCATGATCGCGCAATCCTCGACACTGCGCGCCATCGGCCCCGCCTGATCGAGGCTGCTGGCGAAAGCGACGACGCCCCAGCGCGAACAGCGGCCATAGGTTGGCTTGATCCCGCAGATGCCGGTGAATGCCGCAGGCTGACGGATCGAACCGCCGGTGTCGGTGCCGGTCGCCGCCGGCGCAATGCGCGCGGCAACTGCGGTGGAGGAACCACCCGAAGAACCGCCCGGGCTCATCGCGGCGTTGCTGCCTTCCTTGCGCCACGGAGAGGAGACATTGCCGAAATAGCTGGTCTCGTTCGACGAGCCCATCGCGAACTGGTCGAGATTGAGCTTACCGAGCATCCCGGCACCTGCATCCCACAGATTCTGCGAAACAGTGCTTTCGTATTGCGGAGTGAAACCTTCAAGGATGTGGCTGGCCGCCGTGGTCTGCACGCCGTTGGTGCAAAACAGGTCCTTCATGCCGATGGGCACTCCGGCCATGGCACCCAAATCCTTGCCCGCCGCGCGCGTTGCATCGACAGCATCGGCAGCGGCCAGAGCGTGGTCGGGCGTGGTGACGATAAAGGCATTCAGGCTGGCCGCAGCCTCAACCGCCGCGTTGAAGCTTTCCGCTACTTCGCGCGCGGTGAAGGAACCACCGGCCACTCCGTCGCGGATGTCCTTGACGCCCAGTGCAGTGAAATCGGTCATTATTCGATCACCTTCGGCACCCCGAAGAAGCCGTGTTCGGCCACCGGTGCGTTCGCGAGTATATCGTCGCGGCGATTGCCGCCGGTCTTGGGGTCGGCATCGACTTCATCGGCGCGCAGACGCAGCGTGTTGGGGATGACAGCGGTCATCGGTTCGACTTGCGAAGTGTCGACCTCGCCCAATTGCTCGACCCAGTCGAGAATGCCGGACAGCTCAGGCGCCATCCGGTCGAGCTCCTCGTCGGTCATCTTGATACGCGCCAGCGAGGCGATTTTCGCCACAGTGGCCCTGTCGATTGACATAGCGTTTTTCCCTATCGGAAATTCAAACGAATACAGGCCGCCGCGCTAGCAGCGGCCCGATACGGCTTCAAGCAGCACTGCACCCCAACCGGATGCCTTATTGCGGCGGTTGGCCCGGCATCTGCTGCGGCGGCCCGCCCGGAGGTCCGCCTTCCGCGCCCTGCTGTTGCTGCTGCATCATCTGCTGCATCATCTGCATCCGCATCTGGTAATCCTCGCCGCTCATGAATTCGAGCATCTCGATCTCGAAGACGAGGTCCGAACCGCCCGGAATGACAACTTCACCAGTCTGCGGGTTGCGCCGGTCTTCTGCGCCGTAACCCTTTTCAGACGGGATAGTCATTTCGTATTTGCCGCCCTTCTGCATCTTGACCGCCCCTTCGGCAAAGCCGGGGATCATCTGGTCGAGCGGCAGCGGCACCGCCTGTCCTTCATCGAACACGGTGCCGTCTTGCAGCTTGCCGACATAATTCACCAGCACGACATCGGTAGCCGCCGGGTTCGGGCCGCTACCGGCGGTCAGCTCGTCAACTTTCACGCCCGCAGGCACGGCGGCCCAGGCAAGGCCGGCACCGGCAAGGATCGCGATGATCACGCCGAGCCACAGCTTCACGAGCGAGCCTTTGGCGATGGGTTGAAGCGGAACGCGGGTGACTTCGGTCATGGGGCAGGTCCTGTTTGTGCGCCGGATAGCAAAAGGGCGCGGAATCACTCCGCGCCCTGATGGCTTAACAATGCTGTGGGTTCAAGCCGTCTTACTTGATGCCGTCACGTTCCATACGCTTGCGCTCCATCTTGCGGGCGCGGCGCACGGCAGCAGCTTTTTCGCGAGCGCGCTTTTCGCTCGGCTTTTCGTAGTGGCGACGCAGCTTCATTTCGCGATACACGCCTTCGCGCTGCAGCTTCTTCTTGAGCGCGCGCAGGGCCTGGTCGACATTGTTATCGCGAACGATGATCTGCATAAAATCCACTACCTCACAGCAATCGGCAAGAGCCCGCCTAAGCGCGGGATATACCGCTATAAAAACAACGAAAATTGGGCCGAATCCGTTCCGGACCAGCTCGAACAGAGGCGCACCTAGTTAACTTGCCGGACAAAAGCAAGCTTTGAGACGCGTTGTCAGAGGCGCATTCAATACCCGAAAAACCCTCATAAGTCGAATCGAACTACCCGGCGCGCTCGTAAGCGTTGCGCACCCACTGCTTCACCTCGTCGTCGAAATCGGCGAGTGATTCGAGCCGCACGCGGTGACTGCACATCGCATTGTAACCTTCGAGCCGCCCCTCCTCAGGCTCTCCTTTCAGCGCCAGTCCGAGATCGATGCGTGATTTGGTTGCTGGCGTGATCAGAGCAAACTGTTTCTTGCGGCGCAGGCTGACGCTGGCTTTCTTTGGTGCAACATCGACATCACCGCCAAGGGCATTGGCATAGAGGACGATGGCGTCGTGAAGCGAACGCAGGGATTCCTTGCCGTTGGAGTATTGCGCCGCGACGAGATCGGTTTCTGCAGCGCCGGATGGCTCGCGGGCCTTGGCAGCGATCAGATTGGCGAAACCATGCGTCATGCCATGCTCGCTCTTGAGCAAATTCATGATTTCACCGTGCTTCCGGCAATCCGACGCGGCGATAATGTTGAGCCACTCGTCCAGCTCTTTGCCGGTCTTTTCAGGGATATTTGCCATCATGGTGGCCAATTGTTGCTCGGGCGAAGCCATCTGGTCGTACTCTCCTGCTTTGCTGCGATCCTAGCACATGCCGCCGGACGAAGAAATTCATGCTGTAATCACGCACCAGATGACGAACGCCGCTTTGCCGTCTAAGGGAGCCGCCATGTCCTCGCTTTCCCCTCTTGCTGCCACCGCCAATGTCGCCATCGGCGGCGCGGTCGGTGCCGTGCTGCGCTACCAGCTCGGCCGGCTGATGACTCACTGGCTGGGGATCAAGACCGTCACCACTTTCCCCTGGGCTACGTTGACCGCCAATGTGCTCGGCAGCCTCGCGATGGGCTTGCTCGCCGGGTGGATGGCGCGGCAGGGTTCGGGCGGTGAGCAAATGCGTTTGCTACTCGGCGTCGGCCTCTTGGGCGGCTTCACGACATTCTCCAGCTTCAGCCTCGAAATGATGCTGCTGATCGAACGCGGGCAAATCAGCTACGCGATGACCTATGCCTTCGTGTCAGTGCTCGCTGGCCTGGTGGGCTTGTATATTGGCCTGATCGTGATGAGGTTGGCAGCATGAATTCTCCCGACACATCTAACGAAGTTCGCCAGTTCACTGTCAGCGAGGACGATGACGGCATCCGGCTCGACCGCTGGTTCAAGCGCAATTTGCCGAAAATCGGCTTTGCCACCATCAGCCGCTGGGCCCGCACCGGCCAGATTCGTGTCGACGGCGGCCGCGCCAAGCCTGACGACCGGCTGAGCGAAGGGCAAGTCCTGCGCGTGCCTCCGGGCGGCGAGGCGGCGCACAAGGCGCCCAAGCCCAAACGCGAACTGACTGCAGACGAAATCGCCGAAGCGGAAGCGATGGTGATCATGCAGACAAAATCGGCCATCGTGCTCAACAAGCCGCCGGGCCTCGCGACGCAGGGCGGTAGCAAGACAACCAAACATGTCGACGGCCTGCTCGACGCATTCGTGAAGGGGGAAGAGCCGCGCCCGCGCCTCGTCCACCGACTCGACAAGGACACTTCGGGCGTTCTGCTGATCGCGAAAAGCCCGAGCGCAGCCGCATCGTTTTCCCGGCGTTTTGCCGGCCGGTCCGCGCGCAAGATCTATTGGGCGCTCGTGGTCGGCGTGCCCGATGTAAGGGAAGGCACGATCGATGCTCCCCTCGCCAAACAGCCGGGCACCGGCGGCGAAAAGATGCATGTCGATCTCGAGAACGGACAAACCGCCAAGACCCGCTACCGGGTGGTGGAAACCGCCGCCAAGAAAGCCTGCTGGATCGAGCTGGAACCGCTCACCGGACGCACGCACCAGTTGCGCGTGCATCTCGATGCCATCGGCCACCCGATAGTCGGTGACGGAAAATATGGCGGGCAGGATGCCTTTCTGACCGGCAGCATCAGCCGCAAGATGCATCTGCACGCGCGGCGGCTGATCATCACGGAACCGGGTGGCGGCAAGCTGGATGTAACCGCAGACTTGCCGGAACATTTTGCCGCCAGCATGGACCAGATGGGGTTCGATATCTCGCTCAGCGATGCCGAGCCCGATCAGGGCCCGCCCGAGCGGAGCCCGGCAGAAAAGAAGCAGGCAGCGCGCCAGCATGCCAAAAAATACCGCAAGGCACAGCGCACCCCGCGCCGCTCGCGCGGTGAACAGCCGAAGAAAAAGCTCGGCAAGAAATCCGGCGGTCGCCCCGCAAAGGATCCCAAGGGCAAAAGCTGATGCCGAAACTGGCGGTGTTCGATTGCGATGGCACACTGGTCGATGGACAGGCCAGCATTTGCGAAGCGATGGAAACGGCTTTCGCAGCCGCCTCGCTTGCTGCACCCGACCGCCATCTGATCCGCCGTATCGTCGGGCTCAGCCTGCCGCAGGCGCTGCAGATGCTCGCCCCGGATGCGAGCGAAGACCAGCACGCCATCGCATTGCAAAGCTATAAGGATGCGTTTCGCGCCAGCCGCATGAACGGCACGCTGGAAGAGCCGTTGTTCGCCGGGATGGCCGAATTGCTCGACCGGCTGCGCGGTGCTGGCTGGGCGCTCGCGGTGGCGACCGGAAAGTCCGACCGGGGATTGACCAGTTGCCTCGCTTCGCACGGTCTCACCGATCATTTCGTCAGCTTGCAAACGGCCGACCGACACCCCTCGAAACCCAATCCGGCGATGCTCGAAGCCGCGCTGTTCGAAGCCGGAGCAAAACCCGGCGAAGCGGTGATGATCGGTGACACGACTTTCGACATTGTCATGGCCCGTGCGGCGAACGTTCGCGCCATCGGGGTCGACTGGGGGTATCACGGCCCGGACGAATTGCTGGCCGAAGGTGCAGCGGCGGTTGCCACCAGCTGCCCACATCTCGAGGAATTGCTCAATGCATGATGATCCGGCCAAGGCGCATTTCATTCTGATTCAGCTCAACCGCCTGTTTGGCGCGATCATGGTGGTCACCGGTATTCTGGGCGCAACCGGCACAGTCGCGATGGGCGATTGGTTTGCCTATGCTCTGCTGGTTGTCGGCGTGATCGAGTTTTTCATCGTGCCGCAAATCCTCGCGCGCGCCTGGAGGAGCCCGAAGGAATGAAGCGGTTTTATCAGGAAGCAACCGTCGGCGAGTCCGATGGCGGTTTCCACGTCCTGCTCGATGGCAAGCCGGTCAAAACGCCCGGTCGCGCGGTGCAGCGTGTGCCCACCCGTTCGCTTGCCCAAGCGCTCGCAGCGGAATGGGCGGCGCAGGGAGAAAAGATCGATCCGCATAGCTTCCGCTTCCGCGATCACGCCGATTTCGCGATCGACGTAGTCAGCACTGAACGCGAAGAGACGATCGAGAAGCTCGTCTCTTATGCCGAAACGGACACATTGTGCTACCGCGCCGATCCGGGCGAAGCACTGTTCAGACGACAGGCCGAAGCATGGGAACCGCTGCTGACCGCTGTCGAGGCGCGTGAAGGCGTACGTTTTGAACGGATCAGCGGCGTTATCCATCGCAGCCAGCCGAAAGAAACGCTGGAAGCGCTGCGCAGACGATTGCAACCGGAGAACGCGTTCACGCTTGGCGGCTTGCAGGCCGTGGTCTCGCTTTCCGCGTCCTTGTGTATCGGCCTGGCCGCGCTCGAGCCCGATGCCGATGCGGCGGCGCTGTTCGAAGTGTCGGAACTCGAGGAAGCCTGGCAAGCTGAATTATGGGGACGCGATGCCGAAGCCGAAGACCGGCGCGCCAAGCGTGCAGCCGACTTCGGGGCAGCGATCGAGTTCCTCAAGCTGTTAAAGGGCTGAGCCTTGGCCGCCCGTTACTAGGTGGCTGAAATCCAGTCGGCCACTTCGCCTGCCACATCATTGGCTGCACGGTTCAATGCATCGCCTACAAAGCCAGCTTCTGCGGCGGCCACAGGGATGACGCTTTCAAACCGGCGGGTCTGGATCGGGCCGTCCTTCATCTGCCGCACCGCATCATACTGCACGACGACCGACATGGACTGCGCGTCATAGCCGAATTTGTTGATTGTACCGCGCAGCCGGTCATCGGCGAGGATTGTCGGATCCTCACCTTCCACCACCAAACGTCCCGATTGCGCCGAGACTGTCTCCATCAGCAATTGCTTGAAAAGCCGGGCGGGCTTTTCCACCCACACGGCATCCTTGAGATAAGCGATGGTGGTCGGGTCGACCTGAACCGGTACGCGCGGAACGTTGATCGATTGCGGCACACCCGGTTCATAGACCGCAAAGGCCGTTTCGCGGGTGGTCGAACTTTCAGCGCCAGCAGGAAGCGCATTGTTCGCGGTAAGAGTCAGCAAGCTGGGCGGCGGCTCGGTGCCAAAGCTGACACATCCACTCAGCGCCAGCGCCAGACCCAGCATTGTCGGAACGGCGAGCCCGAGTTTCTTCATTGTCTCTCCAGCACGCGCAATCATGGTTCATACTCCGGTAGAGGCTGCGCGCCGAGCAGCGAGCCTGCGCCTTCATTCTCCAGCCGCTCCGTCACCTGGCGCAAGGCCTGGCTGGTTGCCCGCAGATCCTGCATTGTGGCTTCTGCGGCGGGCAAAGTGCTTTCGGCAAGCTGGCGTGTCGCGGGGCGTGCGTCTTCGAGCGTCGATGACAGCGAAGCAGCGGCGGCATCGGCGGATTTCAGCGTTTCACGCAACTGCTTCGACAAGGCAGCACCTTCCTCGTTGATCACGCGGTCAGTGGATTGGGTGACCTGTTCGAACGCAGCCAAGGCCCGGCTCGCTTCCGCCAGCGTGCCCTGCAATTCAGCCAGAGTGGCGCGCGTCTGAGGTCCGGTAGCAGCCAGTTCTTCCGTCATCTTGTTAGTGTTGCGCAGGATGCCGGCGATTTCGCCCTGATTGTCGTCATCGAGCAACTGAGTGAGCCGTTCGGTCAAGGTTGCAAGGCGCTGCAACAGCAGCGGCGCATCGGACAGCAATGCGTTGAGCCCGCCATCCTTGGGTGGAATCACTGGCTGCCCCTCAGGACAAGCGGTCGTATCGCAGGTGATTGGCGGTGCGCCAATGCGCGCGCCGTCGAGCAAAATGGTCGAGACACCCGTGAAAGAACCCTGGATCGTAGCCGTGGTACCGACAAGGATCGGCACATCTTCTCTCACCGATATGCGCACACGCACGAAATCGGGGTCTTTCTCGTACAGCCGGATATCGCTCACCTGCCCCACCGGCACACCGGCGAATGTCACTTCGGAACCGCGCGCCAGGCCGGAAACAGACTGCTGGAACAGGATGTCGTATTCCTTCTGCTCGCCGCGACCGAGCTGGGCCAGCCAGACGATCGCAAGAGCGAGCGCAGCAAGCAGTGCCAGAGTGACGATCCCCACCCAGAGATGATTTGCGCGTGTTTCCATCTGTTTGCCTCTATGCGCCCTGTTTGCGCGTCTTGTCCATGTTCGTCATCCGTCGATCAGCCATCGGACCGCGCCTGCGTGCCTTGCGCCGCCCTGCCCCGTGGGCCGTTGAAATATTCTTCGATCCACGGGTGCTGCGTCTCAAGCAGTTCGGGGATCGTGCCAACCGCAATCACTCTCTTTTCCGCCAGCACGGCCACCCGGTCACAGATGGCGTACAGCGTATCGAGATCATGCGTGATGAGGAAGACTGTGAGCCCCAGCGTATCCTGCAATTCCTTGGTCAGGCGATCGAATTTGTCTGCCCCGATCGGGTCGAGCCCGGCGGTCGGCTCATCGAGGAACAACAGTTCCGGATCGAGCGACAACGCGCGGGCAAGGCCTGCACGTTTGCGCATTCCGCCGGAAAGCTCGGAGGGAAACTTGTTCGCCGCTTCTTCCGGAAGGCCTGACAGAATGACTTTATAGCGCGCAATCTCGCGCCGCAGCTCGGGCGACAACTCAGGGTAGAATTGGCGCAGGGGCACTTCGACATTCTCACCCACGGTGAGGGTCGAGAACAGCGCCCCGCCCTGGAACAGCACGCCCCAGCGGTTGCGGATACCGATGTTTTCATCAGGCTCGGCCTCGGTGATCGACCGGCCGAAGACTTCGATATTGCCTTGTGCAGGTTGCTGCAGCCCGATGATGGACCGCATCAATACGGACTTGCCGGTGCCTGACCCGCCAACCACACCGAGAATTTCACGCCGCCTGACTTTCAGGTCGAGATCCTCGTGCACGACCTGTTCGCCGAACTGGTTTCTCAACCCTTCGACCACCACCGGGTAATCACCGCGGAAGCGCTCGTGGCGGCCGAGTGCACGCTTTTCCGATCCGGTTTCTTCGCTCATCAGCCCCATCCGATTTCGGTAAAGAACACTGCGAAGAACGCGTCGATAACAATCACTGCGAAGATGGCCGAAACGACCGCCATGGTCGTGCGGCGGCCGACCTCTTCCGAATTCCCGCTCACCTGCATCCCGTGATAGCACCCGGCGAGCGCGACGATCAGGCCGAACACCGGCGCTTTGATCAACCCGACCCACATATCGTAAACCGGGACCACTTCCTGGATCCGGGCGAGGAATGTCCAGAACGGGATGCCCAGCATCAGGTCGCCGACCACGGCACCGCCGATGATTGCCACAACCGAGGCATAAAAGCCCAGTACCACCATCATGAACGTGCTGGCTAGAATGCGGGGGATGACCAGCGCTTCGATCGGAGAAATGCCGATCGTGCGCATCGCGTCGACCTCTTCGGTCAGCTTCATTGTGCCGATCTGCGCGGCAAATGCGCTGCCCGACCGGCCCGCCACCATGATTGCGGTCATCAGCACGCCCAGTTCGCGCAAGGTGATCCGCCCGACCAGATTGACCGTCAGCGTCTCCGCGCCGAATTGCTGCAACTGGACCGCGCCCTGCTGAGCGATGACAATTCCGATCAGGAAGCTCATCAGACCGATTATCGGCAACGCATTGACCCCGACCAGTTCGAGCTGGTGGACCAGCGCCTTGACCCGGAAGCGGCCCGGGTGGCGGATCAGCGAGCCGAAGCCCATGATGATCTGGCCGAGGAACCCGATGACCGACGCAATGCCATATCCCGCGTTGAAGACCTTCTTGCCGATTTCCACCGGCACCCGGCGGTGGATTGGCAGGCGCGGCGCCGCGATTTCAGCTTCACTGTTGGCTGACTCGACGGCTTTGAGCAGCCGCTGTGCCCGCTCGCCCGCGCCGACGATTTCCGCATCGTGCCGGGTCGCCAGCGTACACGCCATCCACGCGCCGACGGTATCGATTTCGCTCACCTGCGAAAGGTCGACCGAAGCGAAACCCCCTTCGATTTCGCGCAGTTCATGATCGATCTCGCCGATGGTCGATACGAGGTAGGGCCCGGACAGCACCAGGCGCGAGCCGCCCTCACTATCTTCCAGATGGAATTCTGCCCCGCCGGTCATGCCATCGGTATGCGAGCAAATTCAGCGCTTCACAAGTGATTGCTTCGCAAACGCAGCACTGGCAAGGGGACAGACGATATGACCAACACACTCGACACGACTTTCGACCCCGCTGCGATCGAAGCAAAATGGTACAAGCACTGGGAAGAAAACGGCCTGTTCCGGCCCGAGCGCCCGGACGCGGAGCCCTTCACCATCGTGAATCCACCGCCGAATGTCACCGGCAGCCTGCATATCGGCCACGCGCTGGACAATACGTTGCAGGATATCGTCATCCGTTACGAGCGGCTGCGCGGCAAGGATGCGCTGTGGGTCGTCGGCACAGACCATGCGGGCATCGCCACCCAGATGGTGGTCGAGCGCCAGATGGAAGAGCGGCAGGACAAGCGCACCAATTACACGCGCGAGGAATTTGTCGAGAAGGTCTGGGACTGGAAACGCGAAAGCGGCGGAACCATCACCACTCAGCTGCGCCGCCTTGGCTGTTCGATGGACTGGAGCCGCGAACAGTTCACCATGGACGAGCATTTTTCGAGTGCCGTGCTGAAGGTGTTCGTCGACCTCTACAATGACGGGCTAATCTACCGCGACAAGCGGCTGGTGAACTGGGACCCGAAGCTGCGCACCGCGATTTCCGACCTGGAGGTCGAGACGCAGACGATCGCGGGCAGCTTCTGGCATTTCAAATATCCGCTCGAGGCTGGCGTGACGCTGGCGGACGGGCGCGATTATATCGAAGTCGCCACCACGCGCCCTGAAACCATGCTGGCCGATATGGCGGTTGCGGTGCATCCCGATGACGATCGCTACAAGTCTGTCGTCGGCAAGCATGTCGTGCTGCCGCTCACCGGGCGGCGCATCCCCATCGTGGCGGACGAGCACGCCGATCCCGAGCTGGGTTCGGGCGCGGTGAAGATTACGCCGGGTCACGATTTCAACGATTTCGACGTGGGCAAGCGCGCCGGGTTCGCGCCTGCGGACATGCTCAACATGCTCGATGCCGATGCCAACGTCTGTCAGGTGGCGGATGGCTTGATCCCGGAAGAATTCCTCGGCCTGCACCGCTTCAGGCGGGATGTTGTCGATGGTGCGCGCGAACTTGTCGTGCAGCGGCTGAAGGAACAGGGTTTCCTGATCCCGCATATCGCCAAGACCAAGAAGGGTGAAGAAGTCGAACACGACGCCGAGCCGCGCCAGATCGCCACCCCCTTCGGCGATCGCGGCGGCGTGGTGATCGAGCCGTGGTTGACCGACCAGTGGTACGTCAACGCCGAAGAACTGGCGAAAAAGCCGATCGAAGCGGTGAAGTCCGGCGAGGTCGAGATCGTCCCCAAGAGCTGGGAAAAGACCTTCTTCAACTGGATGGAAAACATCCAGCCTTGGTGCGTCAGCCGCCAGCTATGGTGGGGCCACCGGATTCCGGCTTGGTATGACGAGAATGGCGAGGTCTACGTCGCCATGACGGAGGAAGAGGCGCAAGCGAAAGCTGGTGACGGCGCTGCCCTCAAACGAGATGAAGACGTCCTCGACACCTGGTTCTCCTCTGGCCTGTGGCCTTTCGCCACGCTCGGCTGGCCGGACAAAACCGAGCTGCTCGACAAGCACTACCCCAACTCGCTGCTGATCAGCGGGTTCGACATCCTGTTCTTCTGGGACGCGCGGATGATGATGTGGGGCTATTACAACCTTGGCGAGAAGCCGTGGGACAAGCTGTATCTCCACGGGCTGGTGCGCGCGGCGGACGGCTCCAAGATGTCCAAGTCCAAGGGCAATGTCGTCGACCCGCTGGGCCTGATCGACCAGTATGGCGCCGATGCGCTGCGGTTCTTCATGGCGGCGATGGAAAGCCAGGGCCGCGACATCAAGATGGATGACAAGCGGGTCGAGGGCTATCGCAACTTCGCCACCAAGCTGTGGAACGCGACCCGCTTCTGCCAGTCGAACGGCATCGGCGCGAGCGAGACGCTGGCCGCGCCGGAGGCCAAACTCGCCGCGAACCAGTGGATTATCGGCGAAGTCTCGCAAACCGTCGAAGCGCTCGACAAGGCGATGGCCGAACTGCGCTTCGATGCCGCCGCGAACCTCATCTACCATTTTACTTGGGACCGGTTCTGCGACTGGTATCTCGAACTGATCAAGCCGGTGTTTGCAGAAGGCGCGAGTGAAGCGGCGGCTGCCGAAACCCGCGCCGTCGCCGGCTGGGCGCTCGACCAGATCCTCGTTATGCTGCACCCCTTCATGCCCTTCATCACCGAAGAGCTGTGGAGCAAGCAGGGAGACCGCCCCCATTACCCGCTGATCACCGCCAAATGGCCCGAGCCGCAAGCGAGCGTCAGCAAGGACGCGACCGATGCGATCGACTGGGTGATCGAGCTGACCAGCAATGTCCGCAGCGCGAAGAACGAACTCGGCATTGCGCCAGGCGCAAAGCTGGCGGCCTTCGTCTCCTCGCCCTCCGATGTCGCGAGCCGCACAATCGAGCGCAGCGCCGCCGCGATCGAACGCCTCGCCCGCCTGACCCCGCTGACCGTGGGCGAATCGCCCGCAGGCCCGGCGATGCAGGTGACAGCCGGCAGCGACGTGTTCGTGATCCCTCTCGAAGGGGTGATCGACATCGACGCGGAAAAGACGCGCCTGTCGAAAGCGCTCGAAGTTTCGCAAAAGGAAGCAAGGTCGCTCGAAGGGCGGCTGTCGAACGCCAACTTCGTCGAACGCGCCAAGCCCGAAGCGGTCGAAAAAGCCCGCGCCGACCACGCACACCACACCGCGGAGGTCGAGCGGCTGACGGCGGCACTGGCGCGGTTGGGGTAAGGTTCAGCCCTGCCCTTGCACGACCTGCGTCAGCTCTAGGCGAGCGGCTATTGGTCCAGGATGGCCGGGATGGGGTGGAAAGCGGACATTCGCGGGATCCCATGATCGAGGTCCGCTAGTTTTAGAAGCAGACCCGTGCCGGACAAATCAGGCAGGAAAATGAATTCCGCACAGTTTGTTGCCGTCGGGATCACGAAAATAGGCCAGTTCGATGGTGCCCATGGAGGCAGTTTCGCGCGGTCCGGGCGGAGCTTCGATCGACGTTCCGCCAGCGGCAACGGCGGTATCGTGAAGCTGCTTCACCTGCTCGGGCGAGTCGCAGGAAAAGGCGACTGTGCTGCCGTTGGCGATGCTTGCCGGTTCGTCGTTGATCGGTTGGCTGACGATGAAGTTGGTTCCGTTGCCGTTATTGTAGATCAGACGGGTATGGCCGCTGTCGGCGATGTTCCGCGTCCCTTCCCCTGCACCCAAGGTGCCGAGCACCGTGTCGTAGAAACGCTTTGATCGCTCAATGTCGTTCGATCCGACCATGGTGTGAAAAAGCACGCATACTCTCCTGAAGGCTGATCGACTTCCGATCGCCATTAGCCGTCTCACCTAGCAGGCACATAACCCGCAGTCACCCCCGGCCCTCGAATGTCCGCTACCGGCTCGTTAGCGGAAAGGCCGCATTCCGAAGCGCGCCGCGTTGGCCCTACCAATCCCGGATGGCGCTTCCTACTTCCCGAACATGTCGCCCTGGCTGATCCTTGCCGTCCCGCTGCTTATCGCTGCCTTCCTGCTCTATCGCGGGCAGGTGCGGAAGCGCAGGCGGCAAGCGCTTCTCGCCGCCCCGCTGACGCATGAGCAGCGCGCTGTGGTCGAGCGGCTTGTGCCGCTGGTCAAACGCCTGCCGGGCGATCTGCAGATTGCGCTCGAGGGCAAGGTCAACCTGATGCTCGATCAGGTCACTTTCCGTGGCTACAATGGCGTAGAGGTTACCGAGGAAATGCGGCTGTCGATCGCGGCGCAGGCCTGCCTGCTGATCGTCAACAGCCCGGCGTGGTACGACACGCTGCGGAATGTGCTGATTTACCCCTCCGCCTTCCTTGCCGGGCATGAAACGCATGACGGCACTTTCGTCCACCAGCACAGCCACGGGACGCTGGGCGAAAGCTGGGCGCGCGGGCCGGTCGTGCTGTCGTGGGACGATGCGCTGCACGGCGGCCTCAACATGCATGACGGACACAATGTCGTGATCCACGAATTCGCCCACCAGCTCGACGCGCTGAGCGGGCACACCGACGGTATCCCCATCCTGCGCGATGGGCAGGCCTATGCGGGTTGGGAAAAGGCGATGCTGGATGCCTACCATCATCAGGTCGACCGGCTCGAACGCGGCGAACGCACCCTGATCGACCCATACGGCGCGACCAATCACGAGGAGTTCTTCGCAGAAGCCATCGTCACCTTTTTCGAAAAGCCGCATGATCTGTGCCGTGAAGAACCCGCCCTTTACGCGCAGCTGGCGAAGCTGCTGGCGCTCGATCCCGCCCAGTGGACGTGAAAGGGACCTGCGAATTCGAAATCAGCTGGCGAGATTGCTAGCGGATTTCCTCCTACCGTCATTGCGAGCGCAGCGAAGCAATCCAGAACTGCTCGATACCTCACTGGATTGCCGCTCCGCCTGTTGGCGGCTCGCAATGACGAGTTGATAGGATTTTCCTACATCGCCCGATTGTGCCATGGATCCGGTCAATGACCTTCTTCCCGCCCTTTCCCGACCAATCGACGCAGGCCGGGCCGGAATCCCGGCCAGATGTGTCACCCTGTAGGGAATCCTATTCTCATTGTTTTTCAGGTAGTTGCCGAATCCAACAGGGTGACACGTGTCACCTTATTCCTACAAACCGAGTGGCTTTCGCGTGAAGCTGGTCCTCGCCACGCAGGCCCCGGGGGAGCCAGAAATCTTCAATTCGGTCCAGGGCGAAGGGCCGAGCGCGGGCGCGCCCTGCACTTTCGTTCGCCTGTCGCGCTGCAATCTCGCCTGCGAGTGGTGCGACACGGCCTATACCTGGCATTTTGCCAGTGTTTATGGGGGCGATAATCGCCCGCATCGCAGCGGCGAAACCTTCGACCGCAAAGCCAATCAGGTTACGCTGGAAGTCGCCGAGGTCGCCGAGCGTATTCTCGCAATGGGGCAGAAGCGGCTCATCGTCACCGGCGGAGAACCGCTGTTGCAGGGCGGGCCATTGGGCGAACTGCTCGAAGCGCTGCCGGATCACACTGTCGAGATCGAAACCAACGGCACCACCACCGCGCCCGCGCGGGTCGATATCCGGGTTGACCAGTACAATGTCAGCCCCAAGCTGGCGCACAGCGGCAATCCGGCGGAGCTGGCGCTGATCCCCGAACGGCTGCGCAATTATTCGATCGACGAACGGGCGTGGTTCAAATTCGTGGTCGCTTCACCCGAAGACGTAGCCGAGGTGGAGGAACTCGTCCGGGCGCACGCCCTGCCGCGCAAGCGGGTGTTCCTGATGCCGGAGGGGACCGACAGCGGCACGTTGCGGGCACGCGAGGAATGGCTGGTGCCGCTGTGTGTGGAACACGGCTTTCGGCTCAGCGACCGGCTACATATCCATTTGTTCGGCGATACGCGCGGGACTTAGTTGATTTGCGCCCTCAGGCGCCGGGCGGCAACCATGGAAAATGGATCGGAGCGAAAACGGTGGGCCGCGAGAACCGGCGCGCAGCGTAGTTCAACTACGTGAGCACCGGAAGCTCAGCGGACCGCGGTTTGCAGCCTGATATCCCGCAAATCAAACGCCTTGCGAGCGCCACCGCTGAACGGTGCGATGGACTGCGTCTTCCTCGCCGCCGGCTTTGCTCCATAGCTGCACGAAGCTCGGGTCTTCCGACGCCGGCCGTTTGACCTCTTCGAGGTTGTCGAACGCAACCCGGATCGGAATCGACACACCCTCGCCGCAGATGATGCATTCGCGGTTGCGGAGCGCGGGGATACTGTCGAGAAAACCGCGCGCGCCCTCCGGCATGGCGGCTTTCACGAAGGCCTGGTCCCGGTCGTTGTTGAGACGCATCGAAATGATCGTACCGCACTGCGACAACACGCCTTCGGCGAGGTCGGACGGTCGCTGGGTAATCAGGCCGAGCGAAATGCCATATTTGCGGCCCTCTTTCGCGATGCGGCTGAGAATGGTGCCGACCGAAGAACCATCGGCATTGGCTTCGTTCGGGACGTAGCGGTGGGCTTCCTCGCAGACGAGGAGGATCGGACGGGTCTGCTCGTCGCGGCCCCAGATGGCAAAATCGAACACGAGGCGGCTGAGCACCGCGACCACCGTGCTGGTGATGTCCGAGGGGACACCCGACACATCGATGATCGAGATCGGCTTGCCGTCACCCGGCATGCGGAAGACCTTCGACAGAAAGTCCGCCATCGTATCGCCCACCAGCATGCCAGAGAACATGAACTGGTAGCGCGGGTCGGCCTTGATCTCGTCAAGCTTGGTCTTGATCCGCATGAAGGGCGCGGTGTTGGTCGCCTTGTCGAGCTTGCCCATCTCGTCCTGCACCGCATTGCTGAGATCGGACAGGAGATAGGGAATAGGCGAATCGACGGTAATCTTGCCCATTGTTTCCGCTAGGCGGTTCTTGCCGCGCGCCTTGAGCAGGCATTTGGCCAGAATGTCGGAATCGGCCTGGCGGTCGTTGCCGCGCGAGGTCAGCAAGACTTCGCAATGTTCTTCAAAATTGAGCAGCCAGTATGGCATCTGAAGGTTGGTGACGTCGAGGATTTGCCCATTGGTCTTGAACGCGGCGGAATACTCGCCGTGCGGGTCGATCATCACGATGTGGCCTTCGGGCGCGGCTTCGCAAATTCTGTGAAGGATCAGCGCGGCGCTGGTCGATTTACCGGTACCGGTCGATCCGAGCAGAGCAAAATGCTTGCCCAGCATGGCATCGATATAGATACCGGCACGGATATCCTTGGTCGGATAGACCGTGCCGACCTGAATGTTGGATCGGCCATCGCTGGCATAAATTTGCTTCAGATCGTTGGTCGTCGCCGGATAAATCAACGCGCCCGGTACGGGATAGCGTGTGACCCCGCGGCGGAAACCGTGGATCTTGCCGGTCAGCTTCTCTTCCTGACCTTCGCCGAGAAAGTCGATATTGGCGAGGATGCCGTTCTGACGCCGGTCCTGCCGCTGGTTGCGCACACTGGCGAGCAGCCAGCTGTTGCCGACACGGATCTTGATCTGGCTGCCGACCTGGCCCGCAAGCGCGATCGACGGATCATCATCCTGCATGCATTGATTGAGGCGTTCGAGATCCAGCGCGATCTGCGAACCGGACCCGGCAATTTCGAGGACAACTCCGATCGGTTGAGTGGCGTTGTCGGCCGGAGCCTTTTTCACGCCGGGCTGTTCCTGCTGCGAATTGCGCGGAGGCGGTGGAGCACTTGCTTGCGGCGCGGCCGAAGCTGGCTGGGCCGCCGCTGGTGGCTGCGAAGCCGGTTCCGCCTGCGAGCGGTCGAAATTCTGGTTGCCCAAGTCACCCATGTGATGCGCCCAATTCCCTGTTTTTGGTCCATCGCAGGTAGAGGACAAAGGGTTAAGATCGCGTCAATCGTTGTTCCGTGGAGGTCAGATCATTCCTCTGGCAGCTAGCGGATCAAGCGGGTCAGGCGCACGGCCATCATCTGTGGCAAGTTCGGAGAATGCGCGGTCCTGTGACAGAAAGACCCTGCCCCCCAACCCTTGCAGGAAATGGCTTTGCCCCAGCCGGTCCATCACCGGCCCCTTCACTTCCGACAGATGCAGGCAGATATCACCGTCCTGCAGGCGATGATTGATCGCCTCGAGGCTTTCCAGCCCCGATGCATCGATTGCGTTGACCGCGCTGCACATCAGGATGACATGCCGCAACTCGGGCCTTTCAGCGACCCGCTCCAGCACATATTCCTCCAGCCAGCGCGCGTTGAGATAGGTCAGGCTTTCGTCGATACGGATCGAAAGAATGTGCGGCAGAGTGAGCACGTCATGCCGCTCTACATTGCGGAAATGCTCGGTCTCCGGCACCCGGCCGACAATCGCCGCGTGCGGGCGCGAGGCCTTCCACAGATAAAGCAGCAGGCCGGCGCCGACCCCGGCTATCACGCCGGTCTCCACTCCCATCAACAAGGTGACGACGATGGTGACGATATGCGCTGAGAAGTCCGATTTCGAATAGCGCCACAACACGCCCGGCGTCTTCAGATCCACCAGACTTAGCACTGCGACAATGATTGTCGCGGCAAGTGTTGCGATCGGCAGATAGAACAGCAGAGGAGTCAGGAAGAGCGAAGCCAGCGCTATGCCGACCGCCGTGTAAGCTCCGGCAGCAGGTGTCTCTGCCCCGGCATCGAAATTCACCACAGAGCGGGCAAAGCCGCCGGTCACGGGATAGCCGCCGGAAAATGCGCTGGCGATGTTCGAAGCACCAAGGCCGACGAGTTCCTGATCCGGATCGATCCGCTGCCGGCGCTTGGCCGCCAGTGTCTGCGCGACAGACACGCTTTCGACGAAGCCGATGATCGAAATCAGCAGCGCGGGGACCCACAACTGTGCGATCAGCTCCATGTCCGTCGACGGCAGAGCGAAGGGCGGGAGCCCTTGCGGCACCGCCCCGACCAGCCGCACGCCTTTCGTCTCGAGCGCAAACAGAGCAACCGCTGCAATGGTCAGCATGACCGCGACAACAGGCCCAGCTTTTGCAGTCATTTCCGCCGCGCGCGGCTTGAAGCCGATCGCAATCAGCGCGGGCTTGGCCCCCTTGCGAACCCAGAACAGGAATGCGGTTGCGAACAGACCGACTGCCAGCGTGTTGAAATTGGTCGAAGCGATATTGCGCATGAGACTGCCGAGCATCTCGGGCCAGTTCTCTCCCCCGCCTTGCACACCGAGGATGTGCCTGACCTGACTTGTCGCGATGAGGATTCCGCTCGCAGTGATGAAACCTGAAATGACCGGATGCGACAACAGATTGGCCAGGAATCCGAGACGCAACAGGCCAAGAATTGCCAGCATGACTCCTGATAGTGCCGCCAAAGTTATTGCAGCCTCAAGATACTCTGCGGTGCCCTGAGCCGCGACAGCCCCCACTGCGGAAGCTGTCATCAGAGAAACCACTGCCACCGGCCCGACTGCCAGCGTGCGGCTTGTTCCGAAAATCGCGTAGGCGACCAGCGGCAGGATCGAGGCGTAAAGTCCGACCACCGGCGGAAGTCCGGCCAGCAGCGCGTATGCGAGGCTCTGCGGGATAAGCATGATGGTGACGATTACCGCCGCCATCAGATCATTCGACAAGGCCCCGCCGTTATAGGCGCGCGCCCAGGTGAGGATCGGGAAATACCGTTTAAGCATCAGAGGCCCGGCTAGGCACGGGCCTGCGGTGTAACCAGCCGGTGCACCACCATTCCGGTGGCCATTGCAGCAACAAATATCGCAGCCGGGACAAAATTCGTCGCAAGCGAAGCGATCGCCGGTCCCGGACAAAGGCCGGCAATGCCCCAGCCAATCCCGAACAGCGCCGCGCCGCCGATCAACTGGCCGTCGATCAACCGGGTGCCCGGAAGACTGAAGCTGTCACAGGCCACCGGCGTATGAAGGCGTCTCTGGATGAACCATGCGGCGGCCATGACCAGCAACGCGCCGCCCATCACGAAGGCGAGCGTCGGGTCCCAGTCGCCAAGGATATCGAGAAAGCCCCTCACCCGGGTAGGATCCATCATGCCTGAAATGGCGAGGCCCAGCCCGAAAATGACACCGGACAGCAAAGCGATAAACGCACGCAACATCACCATGCCCCTCCCAATGCGTTGACGATCGCGACAGTGACCATGCCCGAAGCCATGAACGTCGCCGTGGCGACCAATGATCGTGGGCTTAGCCGAGACATACCGCACACGCCGTGACCGCTCGTGCAGCCGCTCCCCATCCTTGTGCCGAAACCAACGATAAGCCCCCCGGCGACGAGCAGGCTGGTGGACGGAGGGAAAGTCGCTTCAACCGGACCGATCGCACCCAAATGCGCAAATGCGCCGACAAGCAGTCCGAGCGTGAAAAGCGCTGCAATCGGCCACGGAGTACCTGAACGCGAGATCGCAGTTGCACGCGCGAACATTCCGCTGACGCCAGCAATGCGTCCGACACCGAGAAGCATGATCGCCCCGGCAAGCCCGATCAACATGCCGCCGATCAGCCCCTGAAGTGGTTGGGCGTCGGGAAACCATTGCGTAATCATACTGCATTCACCGGGATCTTGATGTAACTGACACCATTGTCTTCGGGATCGGGCAAGCGACCGCCGCGGATGTTAACCTGTACGCTCGGCATGATGAGATTGGGCATCGCGAGGGTCTTGTCCCGGTTCGTCCGCATTTCGACAAATTCCTCCTCGCTGACACCATCTTTCACATGCACATTTTCCCGGCGCTGCTGCCCCACGGTGGTTTCCCAGGCGTACTCGTCACGCCCGGGAGCCTTGTAGTCATGGCACAGGAACAGCCGGGTATCGTCGGGCAAACTAAGCAGCCGGCGAATTGACCGGTATAGCTGCGATGCATCGCCGCCCGGAAAATCCGCTCGCGCAGTTCCGAAATCGGGCATGAAGATCGTATCGCCAACGAATGCGGCATCGCCGATCACGAAAGCCATGTCTGCCGGAGTGTGGCCGGGGACATGCAGCGCAATCGCTTCAAGCCCGCCAAGGGTGAATGTATCGCCATCGTCAAACAAGTGATCGAACTGCGACCCGTCGCGTTCAAATTCGGTCCCGGCGTTGAACAATTTGCCGAATACGTCCTGCACCCGGATGATACCGCGGCCGATGGCCAATTTTCCGCCAAGCTTTTCCTGCAGGTAAGGCGCAGCTGAGATGTGATCGGCGTGAGCATGGGTCTCTATCAGCCACTTGACCGAGAGGTTCTTGGATGTGGAGTATTCGATGACAAGATCGGCGGAACCATAGGACGTGCGCCCCGCCGCGGCATCGTAATCGAGCACGGAGTCGATAATTGCCGCTTCCCTGCTTGCAGGGTCATGCACGACGTATGTGACTGTGTAGGTTGCTTCGTCAAAAAAGCCCGCGATCGAGGGCCGCAAGGACTCGTCGGATCGCGCGCGCCGTATCTGTTCAGCAGCATGGTCAAGAGCTTGGTCGCGGCTCATCGCATTCTCCAATTTGCGTCTTTAGGTCATTTAGGCAGTGCGCAGCTGATCGGACAGCAAATCATACATGAGACCGGAGAGAAAACCAATTCAGGCTTTGTGGCAGCCAGGATCGGCCCACCATCAATGCCACCCGATCAAATCAGCGCAAACAACCGGCCGGCAAGCCACCCCATGAAAATCGAGAGGGCGACCGCAAGCAATCCATACAAGAATGATTGTTGCTGCGAGAACAGTTCAACGAACCGTTCAAACCCGACTTTCCGCACTTCGACCTTGGCGACTTCGGACGCGATCACCCGGCCGTTGGAAACCGCAAAAGTTTCCGCCGTGTAAGTTCCTGTCGTGACATTGGACGGCAATGAAAGCCGCGCCTGATACAGAACGTCCTCGCTGATCGAAACTCCGCCGATTTGCTCCTTGTACAGACTCTGGCGTTCACGCAGATCGACAAACCCGGCAGTAAAACGTGCCTGCTCCTCCGGATCGATCGTCCCGCTGGGCGAAAGCTGAATGAAACGCGTGCCCAATTCGTAGATCGCTGCGGTCCTATCGTCCACGATCTCATTGATCGGCGAAGACGACGCGACAGCAAAATAGGACGGTGCGGAACGGAAATCCGAACTCTCTGCGTTCATCCAGATGCCGCCAATCTGCTCCTTCTCCCTGACCCGGATCGGCTGGGCGGGACCTTTGAGAACAACGATAATATCGTAATTGGCAGCCGCTCTTGATCCCGATGGATCGAGAATGGCACCGAACAGCAGCAGTTCCGTTCCGGTGAAACCCTGCCGGACCTGCACTTCGTCTTGCGACACATCCGGCACCAGGATGGGATCGCTCTGAGCGGTCAGCGCAAACAGGCACGCGAGCAGGAACAGGGCGCGCTTCATAGCGGCACCACCGTGTAGATTTCGTCGGGCTGGACGCCCAGTCCATAGAGCATCCGCAAGGCAATCACCAAAACAATGGCAGCAAGGATCAGACGCAGCAGTTCCGGTTTCGCCTTCTGTGCGATCTGGCTGCCGATCTGCGCGCCGGAGACCGATCCGAGCAGAAGAAGGGCTGCCAGCACGATATCGACCGCCTGCGTGGTCAGCGCGTGCATCATCGTTGTCGCCATGGTGACAAACAGGATCTGAAACAGTGATGTTCCCACCACGACATTTGCGCTCATGCCGAGAATATAGAGCATGGCCGGCACAAGGATAAAGCCGCCCCCCACGCCCATCAGCATGGTCAATGCCCCCACGACAACGCCAAGCAGAAACGGTGCCAAGGGCGAGATGTAGAGCCCCGAGCGATAAAAGCGCCAACGCAGCGGCAAGGCAGTGACGAGCGGATGGTGCCGCCGCTTCATTGCCTTGCGAACTGTTCCGCCCGAAGCAGGCCAGAGCGATGTGATCGCTTCACGCATCATGAGCGAGCCGATTGCACCGAGCATGACCACATAGAGAATATTGATCACGACATCGATCTGGCCGACAGACTCGAAAAATCGAAACAATAGCGCGCCAACCCCGGTCCCCAACACACCGCCGGCAACCGTGACTCCGCCCATCTTGTAGTCGACACCGTTGCGCCGCGTATGGGCAAACACGCCCGAAACGCTGGCCCCGGTCACCTGCGTCGATGCCGAAGCCGCGGCCACCGTAGGAGGCACACCGTAGAAAATCAGCAATGGAGTGGTCAGGAAGCCGCCGCCGACACCGAACAGGCCGGAAAGTATCCCGGTCAGCGCGCCCAATGCGACAATGAACAGTCCATCGACCGACAAATTCGCAATGGGGAGGTAGACGTCCATGCTCCGGCTCTAACCGAGCGCGATGGAGGTTGGAAGGAGCGAACTGTCAGAAACTGGTCGAAAGCGTGAGAGCGACACCCGATTGCGGGGCGGCGTCACCTGCGATGCGCTGCCTGTAATCGACCGACAGGCGCGCGGGCAAATCGCCAACCTTGATCGCAAGACCGGCGCTCGGCCCGACATCGAGGCGCGATGCTCCCTTTTGCGCGCCGCCCCATATACCGGCGCCCGCATCCACCTTGCCGAGATCGAAGTCGGCAATCTCTCGCGAGACACGAAGCTGGCCATCGATGAATGGGGTGGCAAAATCTCCCCCGACGTATCCTGCCTGCACATAGGCGTCGCCGCGTACGCCAAGTGGCAGTTTTGCTGCAGGCAGCTCGGACACAGCCAGAACGGCAGGCCGCCAATCGGACTGTCCGTTCACCCTTTGCAACCGAAGTTCCGCTTGTGCGCGCACCGGGAGGCCGGAAATTGGCCGAGCAGCGAAGCCGGCTGCCGCCTCGCTTTCACGTGCGCCAGCCAAAGCCTGGCTTGCCCGCAAATAGATCGCGGGCCGGTGGCCGCTTTGCGGGGCAAGACGATAATTCAGCACCGCGCCGGCCTGGCTTGCACCATAGGTCGCCGGAAGCGGCCCCGATCCCGCCGCAAGGGCTCCCGTCGAGTTGGGCCGATAAAGCAGCCAGCCATCGACGCTCCAGCGATCAGGAGAGATCCGCTCCGGCTTGGCGGCGACAAGACTTTGCGCCGGTTTCGCCTGGCGCATCAGTGTTGCGACTTCAGCGGGAATGGGGACCTGCGACATTGCCGCAAGCCACATGACCTGGTGCCCGGCGAATATTTCGACAGACCCTGAAGGCGTCATGACACGGTCGACCGGCGCTGGCAGCGCGCGCATAGCCCGATTTGCGTCGGCGAGTCTCACCGGCGCCGAAGCGGCTGCGTCAAAAGAGCGGCCCAGACTATCCAGTCGAACATCGCTTTTCTCAGCCGCCGGGCCTTGAGCAACTGTCACCTGCTCATTGAACAAATCGGGCAAAGCCATCGGCAGCGGGCCCGGGGCAAGCGGGAATGGGGACTGCCACAAGGCCATCCGCGCGGTGACCCATATTGCCAGGACCAGCCCAAGCATGATCAGCGGCTGCCCGGGCCGGATATTTTTGACACGCGCCGTCACGCCACTGCCTCTGCGCGCTCATGGGCTATTGTATGGACCGGATGGGTTTGGTGGTCCGTCTTGTCCCACGCCGGTTGTTGCCCGCCAAGCGATCGAAGATACGCCATTATCGCCCGCCGCCCCGCCATGATGGCGATAATGTTAGTGACCGGTATCCGCAGGATGGAACGAATGCCTTCGCTCCAGCCGTACTCCCGCGCAGTGAAGCCGAAACGCCAGGCACCGCGCCAGACAAAACTGGCAAAGTTCAGCCAGAGGATCAGGACCAGCGTATCGGACAATCGGATCGGCTCGCCAAACCCAAGTGCAGCGAGGCCCCATGCCAATGTCGACAGGACCAGCAGCGCATAGGCCACCGCCAGCACCAAAGCTGCCAGCGGTCCTCGGCGATCGCGCAAACGCATCCAGATTTCGACCGGTCGGCCTTGCCAGCCAAGCCGATCCCATGCCTGAAAGGCAATACCGTGCACCCAGCGCGTTTTTTGCCGTACCGCTGTATCCAGCCGCGAAGGGAAGTACGCGCGGGTTGCGACCAGAGCACCATTGTCATGCCGGTAGCGCAGGAATCTGGCTGCTCCGCCCTGCTCGTAGACGCCGAGCCCCAGCTCATAGTCCTCGGTCAGACACTCGGCCGCGAACGGTTGACCATTTTCCTTGGAGTCAGCGATACGCTGCAGGGCATCGCGCCCGATCGCGCAACCGACACCGGCAAGCGGCATTCCTGCGCGCAAGGCATCGCGGACAACCATTGCCTTGCCATGCGCTTCGACAAACTCTTCGCAATAGTGGCTGCCAATCCACGGGGATGACCGCTGCGGTTGCGGCAACACCGGCAACTGCGCCATATCCGCGCTTTCCATTGCATGATCGAGCAAACCAAGCCCAGCCGGATCGACCATATCTTCAGCATCGTGCAACACGATCATCCGCGACCGCTCTCCGGTCCTTCGTTCGTCGGTTTGCAGGGCTTGGAACAAACGATTGAGACAATCCGCCTTGGTCGTCGGTCCTGCCTTATCGTGGATCACGAGCCGCACACGATTGTCTTGCCCGATTGATGCCAGCACGGCAGCGATAGTCTGCTGGTCGTTGCGATAGCAGCCGACATAAAGGCGGAGCTCAGTCTGGGGCCATGCCTTCAATGCGTGCGCCACAGTCGCGCCAATGACGGGGGCCTCCATCCATGCGGGCACAAAGACAGCTGCAATTCCGCTTAACTTGTTGGATCCGTCCAGGGGTATTCGTTTATCTTCTGCCCGGCCGCTCAATTTGAGCCAAAGCCAAGTGAGATCGACGGCAAATTCATCAATCGCACCAAGGAGGAAAAATACAGCGGCAAACAGCAGCAACTCGTGCTGCACCAAGCCAAGCCACTGCCATGTCGTGAAACCTGCGTCACTCAATTGCGACCACCCCCTGCACAAATCAGCCTAACCAACCAACGCAAGCCTTGCAACGCACAAGGAATTGCGAAAAAGGGGCCGCAACCATGGTACAAGTTCGCAAACCGATAAATCGGCTCATCGCCCCCGTCCGCGCATTGTTCGTCAGTGACGCGTCTGCTGGCATCTTGCTGATCCTTGTAGCCGCTGCTGCCATGCTGGCGGCAAATTCGCCGTTTGCCGATGAGTACAAGCAGCTTTTCTACGGTGAATTGCGCTGGACGCCGATCCCCAAACTCGACGATCTTCACCTGTGGATCAACGACGGATTGATGGCGATTTTCTTCTTCGTGGTCGGTCTCGAAGTGAAGCGCGAGCTAATTTGCGGACAATTGTCGACCCCTGAGCAGCGCCGGCTGCCGATCATGGCCGCTGCCGCCGGTATGATTGTTCCGGCGCTGATTTTCGTGACAGTCGTCGGCATGGACAGCCCTCTGACGCGTGGTTGGGCGATCCCGGCAGCGACCGACATTGCTTTCGCCATGGGTGTCCTTGGGCTGCTCGGAAATCGCGTACCGGCCTCGCTGCGCCTTTTTCTGCTCACCGTCGCCATTGTCGATGATATCGGCGCTGTGCTGGTCATTGCTGCGTTCTATACCACCGGCATCAAGATGATGTGGCTGGCGGCTTCAGTCGCGGTCTTCGCTGTCATGGTCGGAATGAACCGCTTCGGGGTGCGCCGGATATGGCCCTTCGTCGTGGTGGCACTCGTGCTGTGGGTATGCGTGCTCTTTTCCGGCGTGCATGCGACAATCGCTGGTGTGGTTGCTGCACTGACCATTCCCATGAATGCAAAAGACGGACACTCGATGCTGGAAAAGCTCGAGCACGGCCTAGCTCCATGGAGCGCCTATCTCGTGGTCCCGGTCTTCGGATTCGCCAATGCCGGCGTGAACCTGACCGGGATGACCATAAACGAAGTTCTCGCACCATTGCCCCTGGCCATCGCGGCAGGACTGGTCATCGGCAAACAATTGGGCATTTTCGGTATCATCGTCGCCGCTGTGAAGCTCGGAATTGCGAAAGCTCCGGAGAACGCCAACTGGATCGAGATTTGGGGCGTTACGATCCTCTGCGGAATCGGATTCACCATGTCGCTGTTCATCAGCGGCCTCGCGTTCGATGGGAGCGCCCTGCTGATCGACGAAGCGAAGATCGGGATCCTCGGCGGTTCGCTGATCTCGGCAATACTAGGTTATGTTGTCTTGCGACTCACAACCAAGCACCCGGAAGAACGCGAAGTCGAATCTGTCACTCCTTGACGCGAGCTGGCCGCATGTCACCAGCTCCCGCTATTCTCCATGCTTGCCCAGGGCTCCTGCGGCGGCAGGTTGCCTTCCTGTAGCAATTCCACGCTGATCCCGTCCGGTGAACGAACGAAAGCCATGTGACCATCGCGTGGCGGTCGGTTGATAGTCACACCGGCATCCATCAACCGCTGGCAGGTCTCGTATATGTCATCGACGCGATATGCGAGATGGCCGAAATTGCGCCCGCCGTGGTAAACCTCGGGAGCAGTGCCATCTTCGGGCGGCCAGTTGTGGGTAAGTTCGACTTCGGCCACGCCGTCCTGTCCAGGCGCTGCCATGAAAATCAGCGTGAACCGTCCAGCCTCGACATCGAAACGGCGAACTTCTTCCAAGCCGATCAGATTGAAAAACCTGACGGTGGCATCGGGATCACTTACGCGGATCATCGTGTGAAGATATTTGACCATCTATGGCTCGCCTTATCTGGTTCGGTTTATTTCCAATGTCCAAGGCTCCATCGACACGATCCCGGGCAATAGCAAGCCGCGCCAGGCAATCGGGCGCGTCATTAAGGGCGGTGCCTGACTTCCGTCCGAAGTTGTGCGTCCAAAATAAGAGGAGCCCACACCATTGCCGGTGCGGGCTCCAAATTCTTCCTGCAAAAATGCGGCAGCCTACATGCTGTAGCCAATGGTGAAGAAGAAACCTGCGTCCGTGAAATCCTCGATCGACGGCCCTTGCGTATCGACGTAATTGACGCCGAGGCTCAGGCTGTCGGTAACTGCGTAGGACGCACCCAGGCCCCAATCGAAGCTGTCGCCGCCGAAGTCGGTCGCGAAGATACCATCGGTGTAACCCAGATGTGCCGTGAGAGAGACCGGAGTTTCGGGAATGCCGACTTCAAAGTCCGTGTAAACGTAAAAGTTATCCTGGCCGCCAAGAGAGTCCTGCTCCCAGGCGTATGCTACGCCGAGGGTCGCGCCGACCGGACCGATCGTATAGCCGATCGAGGCGTAAGGTTCGAAATAGTCGGTATCCGCGCCCGGGACATCGCCCGTGGGATAAATGTAGTAGAGTAGACCGACATCAAAGGTGACACCGTCCGCGACATCGCCGCTCCACCCGGCATATATGTCCAGCTCAAGTTCGCCGAATGCGGAACCGCCGGAGATAGATGAAGCCCAGGTTCCAACGTAAACGCCGCTCGAATGACCGAGGTCGATACCGCCCTGAAGCGCGATGTCGCCATCGGAGAACGAAACACCGCGAAAGCGGTAGTCGCTGACCAAAGCGACATTGCCAGAGAGGTCAAAGCCGCTGTCGGCACCAAGAGCACTCTGCTCTTCCATGTCGGACGGCATCGTAACTCGTGATGCTTCTGCGACTTCCATCTCTTGCGACAAAGCAATGGCTTCGAGCGCGTCGATCTGGACCTCATCGAGAACGATCTGATCGGCATCGATGATTGCGGCATCGTCAGCATTGGGCGCTTCAAGTGTTTCGGATGCAATTGCCGGCGTAGCAAAAACGGCAGTACCGGCGAGAAATGTTGCGGCGCGAAGGCCGCGGATGGACGTGAGCATAACCAAACTTCCTTTGTTTGTGGTGTCGCTTCGTCCCACCTGCAATCCACAGGTCGCATTCATTCAGTGTGCGATCTCTTGCGGATATGAAAGGAAGCTGCCGGAACATGCTGCGGCGCACAAGACAAATTTCCGGAAGAACTTGTATCGACGCGCCAAGTGTGGATTTGCAGCACCAGACTCGGCATCCTGCATTCTGCCCTAGGTCGTTGCTCTAAGTGGCAGGCTGACCTATGCGCGCCGTGATCGATATGCAATTTGACCCACTGAATGTTTGAACCCTTTCGCCAGATGCTCGCTCGCAAGAGTTCCAGAAACCGCCCGCGTTTGCCGGACGGCCAACGGGTCTATGTGATCGGTGACATTCATGGCCGCCTCGACTTGTTCGAACAGCTGATCGAAGCGATCGAAATCGACGACGCCGAATTGCCGGACGCAGAAACTACCGTGATCCTGCTCGGAGATTTGATAGATCGGGGGCCGGACAGTGCCGGCGTGGTCAAGCGTGCGCGCAAATGGCAGAAGAAACGTAACGTTCGCATCCTGGCTGGCAACCACGAGGAAATGTTCCTCGAGTCATTCGACAAAACCGATACCCTGCGTCACTTTCTCCGGCACGGAGGACGCGAAACCGTCCTGAGCTACGGGGTCTCACGCAAGGAATTCAACAAGGCCTCGATCAAAGAACTGCAGAAGCTGATGCAGGTTCTCGTGCCAGAGAAAGACATCCGCTTCATCGCCGGCTTCGAGGACATGATTGCAATTGGCGATTACCTTTTCGTTCATGCGGGGATCGACCCTGAACGATCACTCGAAGAGCAGAAGCCACGCGACATGCGCTGGATCCGCGAGCCGTTTCTGCGGCACCGTGCGCAGCATTCACACATAGTCGTCCACGGACACACGATCTTCGAAGAAATAGACGAGCGGAAGAACCGGATTGGAATCGATACCGGCGCTTACCGGTTCGGCAAGCTTACCGCGCTGGTCCTGGAGGGCGAGGAACGACGGTACATTCAGGCAGTCGAGAAAAAGAAAAGCGGCAAGCTGGTGATCAAGCACAAGGAAAGCGACAGATGAAGATTGCAATGGTCGGATCCGGTTATGTTGGCCTCGTTTCAGGCGCGTGCTTCGCCGATTTCGGGCATGACGTCGTTTGCATCGACAAGGATCAGTCGAAAATCGATGCTCTGCACGATGGGATCATGCCGATCTATGAACCAGGGCTCGACGCTCTGGTCGAAACCAATGTGGCATCCGGTCGCCTGAGCTTCACCACAAATCTGGCTGAAGGGATCAAAGGCGCTTCGGCGATCTTTATCGCCGTCGGCACGCCCAGCCGCCGCGGCGACGGACACGCCGACCTCTCATTCGTCCATGCTGTCGCCAGGGAAGTGGGCGAGACGCTGTCAAATGATGCGGTAATCGTGACCAAATCGACCGTGCCGGTCGGGACCGGTGACGAAGTCGAACGGATCCTTCAGAGCAGCGGCACGCCGCACAAATTTTCAGTGGTTTCCAACCCTGAGTTTCTTCGCGAAGGCGCGGCCATTGGCGATTTCAAACGACCGGACCGGATCGTAATCGGAGCGGAAGATGATTTCGGGCGCGACGTGATGCGTGCCGTATATCGCCCATTGTTCCTCAATGAATCACCGCTGCTGATTACCAGCCGCCGGTCGAGCGAGCTGATCAAATATGCCGCCAACGCATTTCTCGCGACCAAGATCACTTTTATCAACGAGATGGCCGATCTGTGCGAGAAAGTCGGCGCCAACGTGCAGGACGTAAGCCGGGGCATCGGGATGGACAATCGCATCGGCTCGAAATTCCTCCACGCAGGCCCTGGCTATGGCGGCAGCTGCTTTCCCAAAGATACTCTGGCACTGCTCAAGACGGCAGAGGATTACGACAGTCCGATCCGTATCGTTGAAGCGGTGGTCAAGACCAACGAGAGCCGCAAGCGCGCAATGGGCCGCAAGGTGATCGAAGCCCTGGGTGGGTCCGATGCGGCGCGCGGCAAGAAGGTCGCGCTGCTCGGTCTGACCTTCAAACCCAACACTGATGACATGCGTGACAGCCCGGCTATCGCAATTGCGCAAACGCTGACCGATGGAGGTGTGTCGGTTTCAGCCTACGATCCCGAGGGAATGGAACTGGCGCGTCCAATCATGCCGGAAGTCACCATGTGCCAAGATCCTTATTCAGCCATCGAAGGTGCGGATGCGATTGCCATCGTCACCGAATGGGATGCGTTTCGCGCGCTTGACCTTGCGCGGGTCAAGGAATTGGCGAAATCGCCGGTACTGGTCGATCTCAGGAATATTTACCAACCGGACGATGTGCGTTCTTTCGGCTTCACCTACCACAGCATCGGCCGCGCTTGATTCGCGCAGACTGTTTGGCGATTCGTTCATCTGCCGGGCATTTTTGCTGAATATATTCCTTAAACTCACACTTATCGCGATTAAAATGAGGAAGAATTGCGGGGGAGCGCGGCACTTCTCCCGAAATTCAATTTTCAATGAGCCTGCGCGAAGCTAGCACCGCGTGCGCGTGTAGGAAAATACCCCACCTGCGGCGGGGCAAGCCACAGTCCGGCGCAGCGCGGGCAGACCGCCCGAACAGAGTCAAAAAAGCCCTAACCCAATCGACTTTCTATGTATTTGGACGTAGAGAGGGGACAGGGTTGTTCACGGAGAGGGCACGTGGCGGACATTTTTCTGTCCTACAACCGGCAAGATCAGGCAGTTGCGCGCCTATATGCCGAAGCGTTCGAGAGGGCCGGACTCACCGTTTGGTGGGACGTCACCCTGCGCTCTGGCGAAACATACGATACAGTAACGGAAGAAGCACTGCGCACCGCCGCAGCCGTGGTCGTCCTGTGGTCGCCGCGATCGGTCGTATCGCGCTGGGTTCGCGCCGAAGCCACCATCGCGGACAGGCTAAAGACATTCATCCCGGTCACCATCGAGCCGTGCGAGCGGCCGATCATGTTCGAGCTGACTCAGACTGCCGAGATGTCCCACTGGCAAGGCGACGAGCGGGACGATGCCTGGAAGGCGCTGGTCGACGATGTCCGCCGCCATATTGCCAACCGTACGGCGCCGGAAAATCAGGCCGCAACCGGGATCGATCCGGCCACGCCTTCGGCCAAACCCGACGAATTGACTGCAATCGCTGTCTCGAAGCCGAACAAGAAGCTCAGAGGCTCACGCCCGACGCTTGCGGTCATTCCGTTCACCAACCGCTCGAATGAACCCGACGACGAAGATTTCGCCGATGCGGTGGTCGAGGATATCACTTCGTCGCTGTCGCAGGGGCGCGGTCTTCGGGTTCTCGCACATAGCGTGATGGAGCAATATCGCGGGAAGACAATCGACGTCCGGAAGATCGGCCATGATCACGGTGCCGATTATGTGCTGGAGGGCAATTTGCGCCGGCTCGGCAGGAAAGTGCGGATCGCGGCGCAGCTGGTCGACGGACACACCGGGGCAATTCTGTGGACTGAGAAATTCGATCGCCCGACCGATGAATTGTTCGATCTGCTGGATGAGCTGGTCGACGATGTCATCGCGCATTTGCATGTCGAAATTCAGCGGATCGAGCTGACCCGCGCACAGCGCAAACCCAAGGCCGAGAACGCCAGCGACGCGCTGAAACGCTGTTGGGCAGAGATCCCGCGAATGTCGATCCCCAGCCTGGAGAAGGCGGTCGGACACGCGCGCCGCGCGGTCGAGTTCGACCCCGATAGCGCGCTGGTGCGTTCGACCCTCGGCCTCGTGCTTGGCTTGCTCTATCAGCGCGATGGCAGCCGCAGGCCGGAACTGCTCGAGGAAGCACTGGAACACTGCGATCGCGCCCTGCACCTCGGCGGCCGCGTGTGGCAGGTGCTGTTCCAGGTTTCGATCGTCAAATACTACGCCCAGGATTGGGACGAGTCGCTCCAGCTTTCCGAACGCGCGGTCGAACTCAACCCCAAGTCCGCCGATGCGCTGCAAGCGCTGGCAGGGGCTTACACCCGGATCGAGCGCTACGAAGAGGCCCTCGAAATCCTCGACCGGGCAGACCAGCTTGCGCCTCACGGCTACAATTTCACAATCTCACTGATCAATCGCTGCTGGGCGCTCTACGGGCTCGACCGGATCGACGAGGGGGTCGAAACGGCGACCGAAATCCTCAAGATCATGCCGTCGGATCACACCGGTCTGATGCTGCGGCCCTTGTTTCACGCCGAGCGCGGCGATTGGGACCTGGCCTGCAAAGACATCGCCGAACTGCGGCGGGCCTACCCGGACGAGCCGCTCGACCTGTTTCTCGGCACAATCCGCACTTCGCGTCAGACCGATGCCAAGCGCGAGCGCAATGCCGAACTCTTCGAACAGGCATGGAAAATGCATGAAGAAAGGGAAAAGAGCAAAGTGGCTCTAAGTCACGCCGGGAAATAGCGTAAATTTCGGGTTCGAAGGCAGCGCGAGATTGCTTCGAACCGGGTCGGATTATTGGCAAGTTAGAAAAGCTGAGGAGTCACTGCATGCCCAATCCGCCCATCCCAAAGGCACCCGACGGCTATTATCACCCCGAAACCGAGCTCGATGTCATCGCGCTGGTACAGTATGCGGCGGCAAACGGGCTGACTGTGCGTGTACGCGGCGCGACCCACTCTGTTGCATGGTCGATCTACACCGATCCGGTGGATCAGCTTCCGCTGAACCAGACGCTCGTGGTGAAGCCGCCGGCCGGCAATAATATCAATATCGTGTTCGACAAGATGATGGCGGTGGAGTGGCTCAACGACACCGGTCTAGTTGAAGTCGAAGCTGGCTGCCATCTCGGCAAGAACCCGTACGATCCGTTCAACGCTTCGACGCTAGAAAACAGTTTCCTTTACCAGGCGTTTCTCGAAGGCTGGGGCGTGGACATCGTCGGCGGCATCACGCACCAGACGGTCAGCGGGTTTACCGGCACAGGATCGGCCGGCGGATCGATCATGTACGGCTACAACAACATCACGGCATTCCGGGTGGTGGACGGGGCCGGCAATGCCAGCTGGATAGAGCGGGACACCGACCCTGAATTCGACGCCATGCTGACATCGCTCGGCCTGCTTGGCGTAATCACCAAGATGCGCTTCCAACTGATCCCGATGTACAACATCAGGGGAACGCAGGTTACTTCGACGACCGAGTTCGAAGAAACCGATCCAAAGTACATCCAGTGTCCGATCGACCTGTTCGGGCCGGGACGTGACGGACGCCCATCGATGCAGCAATTCCTGACCGATCAACCTTACAGCCGCATGACATGGTGGCCGCAAAAAGGGGTCGAGCGGGTCCAGATCTGGCGGGCAGAACGGGTCGAGCGAAGCGATCAGGATCTTGTGCCGTACGAAGAGTTCACGCAGGATTTCGTCGGCCAGACAGAGGCCTTCTTCGCCGCGGTCATTTTCGTGCTGGCGGGCAACACCAGCCTGCCAATCATCTTCTCGCTGCTGAAGCAGAAGGCAAACCGTTACATTGAAAACGTCAAGACGCTGGGAGGAAAAGGCGCGCCGAATAAGCCGGGCCGTGCCTTGGGGGCCGTTGCGGTCAGCGGTATCGGGATCCTGATTGCTTCCGTGGTCGGAGCGATCCCCGGTCTAATCCACAAGCTGTATCCCACCCTGCTGCCGCTGTTCGATGCAAAGACCAAAAAAACCATACTGAAAGGCACCAACAAAAAGGACAATGTGCTGCATTTCCATGATTGGTACTGGCGCAGCCTGTGCATGGACAACACCGCCGATGACGTGCTGCTGTGTACCGAGTTCTGCGAGATCTGGGTTCCGATCCAGTATTCCGAGCAGGCGATGAATGTGATGCAGAACATGTTCACGACGAAGGGGGCTGAGGCGATTGGCTGGTATGCGCAGGAAGTATACGCAGCCCAGGCCAGCACTGCATGGCTCAATCCGAGCTACAGCGACGGCACCGACGAATACAAGGGCGGGGTCATCCGGTTCGATGTCTATTGGTACCGCGACAACCCGGGCTATCCCAACGGCGAAGGCGAGTTTTTCCAGCAGTATTGGGATACGCTGCGCGCTGCCGGCATTCCCTTCCGGCATCATTGGGGGAAATATATCCCGGCCTACGATCTCGACGGTTGGGCCCAATATTATCGCGAAAATCTGCCGAAATTTGACGACTTCATGGCCTTGCGCCAGCAGCGCGATCCGAAGAACGTGTTCTTCACCTGCTATTGGCAATCGCGCCTGTTGGGACCTGCGGCGATGGCGAAGAATTGCTTAGCCGAACCAGCGGCGGCGATTGGGCGGGACTCGTAGCCGGGTCAGCGCGGCTCCGATGACGAGCGCCGCAGAAAGACCGCAGGCAGCGGCGATTGCCGTCGATTCCTGCCCGCCGCGAAAATAGATCGCCAACAGTGCCCAGCAGAACACCAGCGCGTACCAGGGATTGCCTTTGCTTCGGGCCACAGCGACCGAAGCGATCGCCCCGGCGACAAGCACGATCAGAGCTCCGACCAGCGGGAATTCGAACCCGCCGGCAACCCCGTAATAAACCAGCGTCGCAGATATGTTCACAACGGTTGCTGCGGTCAGCCAAGCCGCCAAGGCGCTGAATGTAAGAGCCACAATGACGCGTTCCGCCACTGTGAAATCGCGCGGAAACGCCACGAGCACTCGCATGATCACGAGCAAGGCGACGAGCGAAGTCGCGATGATGATCGCCGAGATCGCCGTGAGATTGGCAAACTGGGTGTAAGTCGCCCAAGCGCCTTGCGCGGCCAATGTCAGCGCCGACCACCATCCGATCCGGTCGATCAGGGCATTGTCTTTCTGCGCCGGTAACGCCTGCCAGATGGCAAACGCCGCGGAACCGAAGAACAGCGGCCCCCAGATGGCAAAAGCCCAGCCCGACGGGGTGATGATCGTCCGCACGCTGTCGGACCGATCGCCGATCGGCTCACCCAATCCGAGTGCAGGCAGGAAAGTCGCGCCGATCTGCCACACAACCGCGAGGATGATGACAAGACGCTGGAGGTTGGAGCGGTGAACAAGCTGTGTCATATTCTAGAAAGCGCCGAAAACGCGTCCCGTTCCGGTGAAATGATGGAATTGCCGGCGATCAGTCAAGCCGCCGCCCGTCGATGAAGCTCGCCCTGGCGCCGCAGCTGATGAAATCCCACGCCTTTTCAGGTGTGTCGCCAAGATTGCCCGAATATCGCAGCAGCAGCCGATCACCCCAGACGCGGAACAGCGGTACGCGGGTGCCGTCTTCGAGTGTGCCGGAATGCCACCCGTTGGCGGGATCGAATGTCGCATCATAGACCCCCATGCTGCAGATATGCGCATTGGCCCCGAGCGCGTCGCCTTCCGCCGAAACACTGCCATCCTCCATGCCGGTCAGCGTGATCGACTGCGAGGCGGCATCCTTCAGCACCGGCAGGATGCGGCGGTATAGCGGCGTGTCGCGCAGCTCATCTGCCAGCGGAAGCGTTTCGTTGTAGTAAGTAACGCTCTGATCCGGAGCGAGGATCAGCCGGTCGCCCCGCGCCGCGAACAGTGTGTCCATGCGGCGGTCGTAGGATGCGGCGAGGCATTCTTCATCGGCGCAGCGACCGCGGGATTGGATCCACTGGCGCTGGCTCTGCGTGGTGACCTTTCCGGCCCCGCGCAGCTCGTCATAGAGCGCCGCCATGTCGCGATCTTTTATGCGCAGGTGGGAATTGTATTCGCCGCAGATCGTGCGTTCGGCATAGTTGCCCGCCTTGGTGCAATCGAACGACGGGACATCGCGTTTCGCGCTGCGCGAGGCGACCACCAGCGCCCGGAATTCCTGCGGCGAAACCGTGGCAGTCGGTGGCCGCTCGTCGCCTTCCACCTGCCACCAGTTCTGCGATTGCAGAATAATCGGACCGACGAGACTGGCAGCCGCGAGATTAGGGATGCTGCGCGGCGAGATGCGCGTTTCGTCGAGGCGGGCGCGGTCAAAATTTCCTTCAATCCAGATGCCCAGCGTGCTCAGGTCGGCCCGTGCAAGTTCGGCTTCACCGAACTGCGCGGTGTAGCTGTCGAAACACCAGGCATAGACCTCGATACCGCAGGAAAAGCCGGCTTCCGTCAAATCGGCGCGGGTGAAGTTGGTGTTGCTCAGATTGAGGCTGCCGAAAGCACCGACAAAGCGCGATCTTGCAAGCTTTGCCCCGGTGAAGTCAGCCTCTTTCAGGCTCATTCCGACAATTCTGGCATCTTCCAGCGTTGCCCCGTTGAAGTTGGCACCGTCCGCGCTCGCGCTGGTGAAATCGGTCCCGCTAAAATCCGCACCGCGCCAGTCGGTCTTGTCGAGCTTGGTCTGGAAGAAGCACCCGCCGCGCACCAGCGGCGCGATCGCGCGCATATCCTCGCCCGAGAAATCGCCGCGATAAACGATGACCTCTTGTGCGCCCTGCTTTTCGATCAATAGGCGGAGGATGTCAGCGCCGGTCTGGCCCTCGGCATTGACAACCGCCGCATCGCGCTCCTCGGCGCTTGCATAGGCGCAGCCCTGCCGAGCCATCTGCGCTTCTGCCGGATCGAGTTCGAGCTTTGCCTCGACCTGGTTGGACGTAGCGAAGCTGAACCAGAATGCGGCTGTGACGAGTTCGTGGATCATGCCCTCTCCTGCAATCTCACCTGCTTTCGCGCCAGACCATGTTCAGGGCATGAACGGCGTCAATGGTGAATGCCAGGGGGCCTGTAAGCCGGGTTCTGTCTCGCAGGCGGTATGCCGAAGCACCGGCCCCGCGAGGGCAGCCATTCGTCTAGGCGAGGGATTGCTCCCTGCGCTCAAGCAGCCAACCCGGGTCTCTCGCGGCGAAACGCCACTACCCGCTTGCGCAGGCGCGAGACCCCTATGCGGCCTTGCTCCGGGTGGGGTTTGCCATGCGGACCGCGTTGCCGAAGCCCCGGTGCGCTCTTACCGCACCCTTTCACCCTTGCCTGTGAGGTTGCCCTCCATCGGCGGTATACTCTCTGTGGCACTTTCCCTCGGTTTCGGAGTTGCGGTTTCCCTTGGCCCCTCACCGGGCGGGCGTTACCCGCCACCCTTGTTTCGTGGAGCCCGGACTTTCCTCGTATCCGAAGACACGCGGCTGCCCGGCCCCCTGGCGCGCTCTATCTAGTGCGGGTGCCGCCGTTTGGGAAGCGGCACCCGGTAACTCGCGTCAATCTCTATCGCCCCCGATATTCTCGAGACTTTCATCGGGCGAGAGAAGGTAACGCCAGATCAGCGCGCCGAGGATGGCCCCGGCCAGCGGTGCGATCCAGAACAGCCACAGCTGACCGACGGCATCGGTCTGCGCATAGAATGCGACTACCGTCGAACGTGCCGGATTGACCGAGGTGTTAGTGACGGGAATCGAAATGAGGTGGATCAACGTCAAAGCAAGACCGATCGAAATCGGGGCGAAACCGCCCGGCACTTTCGAAGAGGTCGAGCCGAGAATCACCACGAGGAACCCGGCTGTGAGAATGATCTCGATCATCAGGGCCGATTGCATCGAATAGCCACCCGGCGAGAGTTCGCCGAACCCGTTCGAGGCGAAGCCGCCCGCAGTCCAGCCGTCCATGCCGCTTGCGATAACGAACAGGCAACCTGCCGCGATAAACCCGCCGAACACCTGTGCACCCCAATAGGGCGCCAGCTCTTTCCAGTCGAACCGGTTGGCCAGCGCGAGGCCGAGCGAAACCGCCGGGTTGAAATGGCCGCCAGAAATTCCGCCCACGGCATAGGCCATGGTGAGAACGGTCAGGCCGAAGGCGAGCGAGACGCCCGCAAAGCCGATCCCCAGCTCGGGAAAGGCCGCAGCCAGCACGGCCGAACCGCAACCGCCGAATACCAGCCAGAAGGTGCCGAACGCTTCGGCAGACAATTTGCGCATCATAGAGGATCTCCCCAGTCCATTGCGAATGCCAAATGGTGGCGCAATCGGGCGCAAGCTCCAAACCAACAATTGTAAATTTTCGCTTTCGCGGCGCGAGGATTACCGCGCGGCGCCCCGGTCACGGTCGAGCAACAGCTGGAACAGGATCGCGCGAATCTGGCCGTCGATCTCGCCGTTTATCTTTTCCGGACGCCAGCGGCGCTGGAACGCTTCGACTGCCTTGTGGCCGTCGGTGATGTCGTAACCGAAGCGTTCGAGCGCGAGGTAGAACGACGCATCATTGTCGAACGGGTCGCCTTGCTCCAGCTTCTCCGGCGTGGGCAGGCACAGCCCGTATTCCGCCAGACGGTCCCACGGAAACAATTCGCCCGGATCAATCTTGCGCGCAGGCGCGACATCCGAGTGCGCAACCACATTGGCGCGCGGGATGTCATGCTCCTTCACGATGCGGTGGAGCAACGGAACCAGCGCATCGATCTGCGCTTCGGAAAATTCGCGGTAGCCGAGCTCATGACCGGGATGATCGAGCTCGATACCGATGCTGGCGGAATTCACATCCTTGTGGCCGCGCCAATAGGATAATCCGGCATGCCAAGCGCGCTTTTCCTCCGCGACCAGCCGGACAACCTCGCCCTCTTCAGTGATGAGATAATGCGCGCTGACCGAAGCTTCCGGATCGCACAGCCGTTCGAGCGCAGTCTCGACCGGTTTCATTTCAGTATAGTGCAGCACCACCATGCTGACCGGCAGGCTGCGCTCATTGAAATTGGGCGAAAGCTGCTCGCGGTGGACCAGCTCGTCCTTCATCAGCCAATCAGCCCTTCAGGCTGCGGGAGCACCGCGCCGAGCACCAGCGTATCGTCGTTGACCTTGTATTGCAGGCCGCCGCCGGCCTGTTCCGCCAACAGGTACAACATATGTGCGGGCGCTGTCCGGCCGGTCAGCTCGCCCGCCGCCAGTTCGCCTTGCAGGACGCGCCCGATATCCTCGTCGAAAGCCAGCCTGGAGCCGGAGGCGCGGACGACGATCTCG
The DNA here is from genome assembly GCF_005434975.1 of Parerythrobacter lutipelagi. Taxonomy (GTDB): domain Bacteria; phylum Pseudomonadota; class Alphaproteobacteria; order Sphingomonadales; family Sphingomonadaceae; genus Parerythrobacter_A; species Parerythrobacter_A lutipelagi. The sequence goes on from NZ_SKCJ01000001.1 coordinate 499,774, forward strand.
CTCGCGCCATCGCGCATTTCGGCACCGATATCGAGCGTCCCGCCGCGGATCAGCGCATCGATCGCGATGTGCGCCAGGTTGAGCAGCACCTTGACCGCGTCTTTGGGCAATTTGCCTTCGGCCAAAGCCCAATTGACAGTGATCCGCTTGTTCTCGCCGATAAGCGCGCTGATCGCGGCCTTGGGCTCGTCAACCTCGACCATTTCGCCGTAACCGCCTGCCGCACCGAATGCGAGGCGGAAGAATTTGAGCTTGTCCGCGCTCGCCCGGGCGCTTTGTTCAAGCAATTCCATGCATTTGGCGCGCATTTCCGGGTCACGCTCGTCGGCCAGCAACTCTAGACCGTTGTTCAGCGCGCCAATCGGCGACAGCATGTCGTGGCACAGGCGCGAACAAAGCAGTGCGGCAAGATCGACGGAGGAATTGTCGGACATAAGAAGTGGTTCGCGCCTGTTGCCTGATTTCGAATATCTCCTGCCTTTACGCATCTATGACGCGAAGGGAAAGCCGCGCGAAGCCTTCCGGCGCATCTTTCCAGGCGGAAATGTCACCCTCCGCCACAATCAGCCAGATTGCACTGGCGCCTGCCGCCATGGCGCGATCCGTCGCAGATGGCCGGGCCAGGCCATTGGGATGCGAATGATAATATCCGATCACCGGATCGCCGCCGCCGCGTGCAGCGCGATGCGCATCGATCAGCGGTTGCGGATCAATCTCGAAATGCGTTGCCGGGGCCGGATGAATGTTGGTTGCAGCAACCGAGCGATCGATGCATTCGCCTGTCCCGAACAGGATACCGCAGCACTCCAGCGGGTGAGCAATTTCAGCTTCGCGCACGATGGCTTCGGCCACGTCCCTTGTCAGCGCAATTTCCATCGCGCATGGCTCTAGCATGAGCGAGCGTGAAGTCATTACCGGCCAAATTGAAACCGCCGGCCGCATCGACAAGTCGCTTGCCGAAACATCCGGCCTTTCACGTGAGAGGGTGAAGGCTCTGATGGCGCAAGGCGCGGTGCTGGTCGGCAAGACGATTGCCACGAACCCTTCGGCAAAAATGCAGGCTGGCGCGCATTTCACGATTACGCTGCCTCCGCCTGACGAAGCCGAAGCCCTGCCGCAGCACATCCCACTCGACGTGGTGTTCGAGGATGCGCATCTGATCGTGGTCAACAAATCCGCAGGCATGGTGGTTCACCCTGCCGCGGGAAACCCCGACGGGACACTGGTCAACGCCCTGCTGTTCCATTGCGCCGGAGAGCTGTCGGGAATCGGCGGGGTTGCCCGCCCCGGCATCGTTCACCGGATCGACAAGGACACTTCTGGTTTGCTGGTTGTTGCAAAAACTACGTCCGCGCACGAGGGGCTTGCGGCGCAGTTTGCCGACCATTCGATCCATCGGCGTTATCTGGCAATCTGTGCCGGCCATCCCGCCTCACCTGAGGGCACAATTTCGGGGCGAATTGGCCGCTCGGATGCGAATCGCAAAAAGATGGCGATGCTGCCCGACACATCAAGCCGCGGAAAGCATTCGGTGACGCATTTCAAGGTTCTGGAAAACCTCAATGATTGCAGTCTGTTGGAATGCAGGCTTGAAACCGGCAGGACGCATCAGGTGCGTGTTCACTGCGCGTCAATCGGCCATGCGCTACTAGGGGACCAGACATATGGCCGCACACCCAAATCGCTTAGACCGCTGCTTCAGCGGCTCGGTTTCGCCCGGCAGGCACTTCATGCGGCCGAACTCGGTTTCGTCCATCCCGCCACCGGCGAGGCAGTCCGCTTTTCAGCTGAATTGCCTGCCGATATGCGGGAACTTATCGACGAAACCGCTCGTTGAAATCGATGAATAGCACTGCAAAACTCCGCAGTTCGGTGTATATGTAACCACGTGGCCCGACAGAGCGGATGCCCATCAGGGGTCCGGCAAGCGCGGTCGACGAAGAAAGGTTAGGGAAAAGTGAGCAAGACAAAAGCAATGAGCGTACCGGCGCTCGGCGGTGAGCAGGGGCTCAACCGCTATCTCTCGGAAATCAAGAAATACCCCGTGCTGAAGCCGGAGCAGGAATACATGCTCGCGAAGCGCTATGAAGAGCACGAGGATCCCGAAGCTGCGGCGCAGCTCGTTACCTCGCATCTGCGCCTCGTGGCGAAAATCGCGATGGGCTATCGCGGCTATGGCTTGCCCGTGTCGGATCTCATTTCCGAAGGCAATGTCGGCCTGATGCAGGGTGTGAAGAAATTCGAGCCCGATCGCGGTTTCCGCCTCGCAACCTATGCGATGTGGTGGATCAAGGCGAGCATTCAGGAATATATCCTGCGTTCGTGGAGCCTCGTTAAGATGGGCACCACCGCTGCGCAGAAGAAGCTGTTCTTCAACCTGCGCCGCATGAAGAAGAACCTCGACGCCTACGAAGACACCGACCTGCACCCGGACGATGTGACCAAGATTGCGACCGACCTTGGCGTGGCCGAGCAGGAAGTGGTCAATATGAACCGCCGGATGATGATGGGCGGCGACGGTTCGCTCAACGTCACCATGCGCAATGGCGAGGAAGGCTCGGGCGAATGGCTTGACTGGCTGACCGATGATCGCCCGCTGCAGGATGAAACCGTGGCCGAGGCGGAGGAAGCGACCGTGCGGCATGACATGCTGCTCGAAGCGATGGGTTCGCTCAATGACCGTGAGAAGCACATTCTCACCGAACGGCGTCTGACGGACAATCCGCAGACGCTCGAAGAACTGAGCCAGGTCTACGACGTGAGCCGCGAACGCATTCGCCAGATTGAAGTGCGCGCGTTTGAAAAGCTGCAGAAAGCGATGAAGTCCATCGCCGGTGAAAGGTTGTTGCCAGGCATCGCCTGATCGCACTTGCCGAATAACAATATCGCCCGGGATCGCGCAGATTGGCGCTTTCCCGGGCGTTTTCTATCTGGCACACTCCTGCCGAATTGGGAGGGGGTTTGAATGTTCAGGATCCGGACGCTGGCCATCGCCTGTACGCTTGCTGTCGCGGCAATCGCTGCCTCGCCGCTTTCGGCGCAGCAACGGATCGAAAACCCGGCGGGGGTGTGGACACACAAGGGCACCGAAACGGCGTTTCCCCGGATGCTTTCCTCAGCAGAACGGACCTCGATCACCGAATATGATCCAAACGGCTCCGACGCGAGCACAGGCTATTCCTATAGCGACGAGAATGGCACGCTGGTGCTGACCATATATGTCTATCCGGTGATCGAAGAATTCACCTGCCTGCAGACATATCAGGATGCCAAGCGCTCAATCGAGCAGTATGACGGAGCAGAGCTGCGCGCTGAAACGAATGTTGAGAGCCCCGGCGGCGCGCTAGGCGAAGCAGCCTATTTCGGCCGCTACCGGATCCCGGCGGGCGCGATGCGGGCTGATTACCCGGAACTGATATCCGATCTGTACCTCTACTGCCCGCCTGACAGCGAGTGGCTGGTCAAATACCGCGCCAGCTGGAATGGTAGCGAACAGACCTTTCCCGATGTCGGCGCATTGATAAAACAGATCGGCTGGGGTGAAGAACTGGAATAGGGGCGGGATGATGACGGAAACAAGCGCGAGCGAAGCAGGCGCCGTAGCGCCGCCGGAACAGGAACCATCGGCGGGCGGTCTGCGCGGCGCGTGGTCACGCGTGTCTGGCCCTGCACTGGGCACGTGGTCGGCGATTTCGCTGGTTGTCGGGCTGGTCGCCGATATTGCCGAGCCGGTTGCGCCATTTGCGATGAATTTGCTCGCGCTGTCGATTCTGCTGCTCCTGTTGTGCCTGGCCGGCATGTCGTCCGCCAAGCTGCGCGCGAAAGCGGGCACCGCGGCGATCTTCAGCGGGATTGCCGCGCTTGTCTTCGGGACTATCGTGCTGGGCCAGCAAGCCGTCCCGGGCAACGAGGGTGAGGAGCGCGGAGTTGCCGCCAGCTACATCGATCCGCTTGCCGGTTTGCAGAACGCTATCCTGCCGATTTCCGACGATGCGCGCGCAATGCTCGAATTCAGTAGCGCGATTTCGCATGGCAGCGACACGATGCGCGCAGTCGAAGCGCGGGACCGCATATCGCAGACCAAAGACCCGCTGTTGCGGCGCGGGATGATCGAAGCCCTCTACGAGACGAGGCGCCCGCCCTTGCGGCAGCTCGCGATATCGATGGCCTTTGCGGAGCGGGACAATGATTCGCTCACCCTTTTGCCCACCGGCGACAGCAAGCTGGCCCGCGAACTGGTTGGCGAACCGCTCTATATTAGCGACGTCGATCTCGCTTCCGGCGCGCTCCGCATGGCGTGGAATGGGCGCAGATCGGAAGGTACGGTTGCGCGCGGCGAAGTGGTGTTTCCGCTGACGATCGTGCGTGACAACCAGCGCCGGCAAGTCGAAGTGCGCCTGACAGCGAAGGATGGCTTCGAGCTGAGCGGGACAGCGCGGCTGGCCGACGGCGAAAGTGCTGCTGTCGCTCTGCCGCTGTTCTGAAGCGTAACAACCGGATAACATCAGCCGATGATAACTCGTGTCGCTCGTTTCCTCGCCAAGTGCGTGCTGTGGTTCATCGGGCTCAGCCTGGCGCTGGTGCTGTTGTTCAAATGGGTTCCGGTCCCGGTCACTGCGACCATGGTGCTGGATGGAAACGGCATCACCAAGGATTGGGAACCGCTGTCCAATATCGACCGCAATCTCGTTTCCGCAGTAATTGCAGCGGAAGACGGCAAGTTTTGCAGCCACAGCGGCTTTGACCGCGAGGCGATCCAGAAAGCGATCGAGCGCAACGCACAGGGCGGCCGTATCAGAGGCGGCTCGACGATCAGCCAGCAAACCGCGAAGAACGTCTTTCTGTGGCAGGGCGGCGGCTATGTCCGCAAAGGGTTTGAAGCGTGGTTCACATTCCTGATCGAAAACATCTGGGGCAAGCGGCGGATCATGGAAGTTTATCTCAATGTCGCGGAGACAGGCATCGGGACATTTGGTGCAGAGGCCGGGGCGCAGCGTTATTTCAACCATTCGGCGAGCCGCCTGACCAAGGACCAGGCGGCACGGATGGCAGCTGCCCTCCCCCTGCCCAAGGAACGCTCGGTCACCAATCCGGCGGGCTTCACACGCCGCTATGGCAACACGATTGCCGCGCGGATGGGCAGTGTCCGGCGCGACGGGCTCGATGCCTGCGTTTACGATTAGACGGACCCGCCATTTCAACACCGCGCCCCGCCAAGGGCTTGCGCGAGCAATTTGCGAGATCAATCAAAGTGTTGCTCCGCTCAAAAATACGGATATGTTATACCATTATAGGCTTGGATATTTTATATCATACTGATTTGATTGAATTTTCTTGCAGCCTTGCGATCGGATGACTAGGGCCCGGGCAAGGCAGGATTGTGCCTGAAGAGTGCTCGGCGGGAGGCCAAATTGGGGCAAACGCATTCACATGGCGAACAAGCGCAGGCGAGCGAGCATTCCGCTGACCATGGGCATGCACACGGTCATGGGCATGGGCACAGCCACGCGCCGGCGGACTTCGGCTCGGCCTTCCTGATCGGGATAATCCTCAACACCGCTTTCGTGATTGTCGAGGCGACCTACGGCTATCTATCCGGCTCGATGGCGCTGGTCGCCGATGCCGGCCACAATCTGTCCGACGTGCTCGCGCTGATCCTCGCCTGGGTCGCCAGTGTCGCGGCCAAACGCCCGGCCAACTCCCGCTTTACCTATGGCTACAAGAGCTCGACCATCCTCGCCGCGATTGCCAACGCCGCATTGTTGATGGTCGCGATCGGCGCAATCCTGTTCGAAACGATACACCGCTTCACCGACCCGGCCCCTGTTCAGGGCATGACCATGATCATCGTGGCCGGGATCGGCATTGTGATCAACACCGGCACTGCGCTGCTCTTCCTGCGCGGCCGGCATGACGATCTGAACATTCGCGGCGCGTTCCTGCATATGGCGGCAGATGCGCTGGTCTCAGTCGGCGTGGTGGTCGCGGGGGTGATGATCCTGTTGACCGGACAATTGTGGATCGATCCGCTCACCAGCCTGCTGATCGTCGCCGTTATTGCCTGGGGCACCTGGGGCCTCGCCAAGGACAGCGTGAAGATGGGCCTGCTCGCCGTGCCGGAGAACATCTCTGAGACGGAGGTGAGATGCTACCTTGCCTCCCTGCCCGGTGTAACCGCCGTGCACAACCTGCACATCTGGCCGATGAGCACGACCGAAACCGCGCTGACCGCGCATCTGGTAATGCCCGGCGGACACCCGGGCGACGCTTTCCTGACAGACGTCTCGCATGAACTCGAACACCATCATCGCATCGGCCATGCAACAATCCAGGTTGAGCAGCACCGCGAGGCGTGCGAGAACTGCTGCTGATGAGCAGCCAGACCGACTCCACCGCCGATCAGCCTGCTCAGGCCCGTGCGCGGCTGACCGATGCCATGGTCCGGCTGGGCAACGGAGATCGCGCCGCACTCGAGCAAATTTATCGCGCGACCAATGTGAAGCTTTTCGGGATTTGCCTGCGTATCTTGGGTAACCGAAAGGAGGCCGAAGACGCGTTGCAGGACGTTTATGTGAATTTGTGGCGACGGGCGGATCGGTTCGATCCCCAGCGCGCCAGCCCGATCAGCTGGCTTGCAACCTTCGCGCGAAACTGCGCGGTGGATCGCCTGCGCACGGGCAAGGTGCGCGCTGGCGCAGTGCCGGTGGAAGCCGCTGCCGAACTGCCCGATGCAGAACCTCTGGCCGACGAATTGCTGATCGATGCGGAGCGCGCCGAACGTGTCCACACCTGCCTCGATACGCTCGATGGCAAGACGCGCGATGCCATCCGCAGCGCGTTTTTCGGCGGCCACACCTATGCGGAACTGGCGGATGCGCAAGAGGTCCCGCTGGGCACCATGAAAAGCTGGATCCGCCGCGGACTGACCAAGCTCAAGACCTGTCTGGAGAAAGGCGAATGACCGATCTCGACCGCCCCCGCGATATGCTGGCTGCCGAATATGCGCTGGGCCTGCTTGAAGGCGAGGATTTGCTCATGGCGCGTGCCCGCGCCGCGCGAGAGCCTGAATTTGCCGATGCAGTTACCTATTGGGAAACGAAACTGGCCCCGCTGCTGGATGACATCGGCGGGGCAGAGCCTGCGCCCGACCTGTGGCAGCGGATCGCAGCGGCGATCGACGAAACCCCGTCGAGCGGTGAGATCATCGATCTGCGCAAGCGGCTGAGATACTGGAAATTCGCCAGCTTCGGCGCTGCTGCTGCCGCCGTCGCGGTCTTCGCGCTGGTGCTGATGCAACCGCTGCCGAATGCACCGATACCGCAACCCGCCGAAGCACCGATGGTCGCCAATATCCCGATTGGCGATACCGACCTGAGACTTGCGGTCACTTACCTGCCAGACCGTGACGAAATGCTGGTTTCTGCCAGCGGCCTGACCGCAGACGGAGTGCATGATCACGAGTTGTGGCTGGTGCCCGACGAAGGCGCGCTGCGCTCGCTTGGGGTGGTAAAGCCGGGTGAAGAAATACGCATGGCTCTCGATCCCGATTTGGCTGCGCTGATCCATGACGGATCGCAGATGGTTCTGACCCGCGAACCGATTGGCGGCAAACCCGGCGATGCAGAGGCAGGACCGGTGGTGGCCGAAGGCGCGTTCGCAACCACCTGAAATTTCCTGACAAAAGTTTTTGCATCCGCAAGGCGCGGCGCTGCGTAACTCTTCACGACAAGCAGGACGGGGCTTGATCGACATCAGGAGAGTACAATGCAGAATTCACCCAAGTTCAAAGCCGCCGCCCTTGCTGCCGTTGCCGCAATGGGAACCTTTGCTATCGCCACCACCGCGCCGGTTTCCGCGCATAATCACAACAGCCATGCCGCCCATTCGCAGCCGACCATCGTCGGCGTCGCGCAGAGCACCGGCGTCCACAACACGCTGGTCGCCGCAGTCCAGGCAGCCGGCCTCGCAGATACGCTTTCGAGCGGCGGTCCGATCACGGTATTCGCGCCGACCGACGATGCCTTCGGCAAGCTGCCAGCCGGCACAGTCGACACGCTGCTCAAGCCGGAAAACAAGGGCGCGCTGACCAATGTGCTGACCTATCATGCGGTTGCAGGCCGCGTGACCGCGGGTGACCTCGTGTCGATGATCGACAAGAACGGTGGCGCAATTACCATCGATACGCTTGGCGGCGGCAAACTGGTCGCCAGCAAGTTTGGTGACACGGTCGCCATCACCGATGCAACCGGCCGCACCACTGTAGTGGCGCAAGCCGACGTCATGGCCTCGAACGGCATCGTCCATGTGACCGATGGCGTGTTCCTGCCTGGCTAAACCTTTCCCCGGGCGCTGCCTTTCGGAACTTCGGCGGCGCCTACTGAGCCCCGCTCGGCCATTCCTCCGGCCGGGCGGGGTTTTTCTTTACTTCATCAAGTGACTTCGCAGTCGACCGCGCAGGAGTGCGATCAGCTCCGGCTGCATGAAAGCGTAGCGATCAGGAATATCGAGACAGACAAGTTTTTTGGCTCGAAGCGATGTGGGGAATCTTGAACGCAGTTGGGCAGCGTGCCGCTTTTCCATCACGAAAACTTCGTCGGCCCAATCGAGCAGCTCTGCCGATACTACCTCGTCGGCATCCTGGCGCGTCCCGGCAGACATGACTTCGTAACCGGCTATATCGGCAAAGATCTGTTCAGCGGTTGGGCTGCGAAGCAAGTTCTTGCCACAGACGAACAAAAGCCGCCTGACGGTCAAGTCAGGCCGCTTCTTCCTTCTCTTCTTCTCCGCCCATGACCTTGACTGGCTCCTTGCGGCCTTCGACAACGTCCTTGTCGACTACGATCTCCGTCACGCCTTCCATGTCGGGGAGGTCGAACATCGTGTCGAGCAGGATCGCTTCCACGATAGAACGCAGGCCGCGTGCACCGGTCTTCCGCTTGATCGCTTTCTCCGCGATTTCGCGTAGCGCGTCGTCGGTGAAGGTAAGCTCCACATCTTCCAGTTCGAACAGCTTGCCGTACTGCTTTACGATGGCGTTCTTCGGTTCCTGCAGGATGGTGACCAGCGCATCGACATCCAGGTCGTTGAGCGTGGCGATCACCGGCAGGCGGCCGACGAATTCAGGGATCAGGCCGAATTTCAGCAGATCTTCCGGCTCGCTTTTTTCGAGCAGTTCGCCGATGCGGCGCTTGTCCGGATCGGCGACATGCGCGCCGAACCCGATCGAGCGTTTCTGCAGGCGGTCAGCGATAATCTTGTCCAGCCCGGCAAACGCGCCGCCGCAGATGAACAGGATGTTGGTCGTGTCGACCTGAAGAAATTCCTGCTGCGGATGCTTGCGGCCGCCCTGTGGCGGGACGGAGGCAGTCGTGCCTTCCATCAGCTTGAGCAGAGCCTGCTGAACGCCCTCCCCCGACACATCGCGGGTGATTGAGGGGTTTTCCGCCTTGCGGGTGATCTTGTCGATCTCGTCGATGTAGACGATGCCGTGCTGCGCCTTGTCGACGTTGTAATCGCTCGACTGCAGCAGCTTGAGAATGATATTCTCGACATCTTCGCCGACATATCCGGCTTCGGTCAGCGTGGTGGCATCAGCCATGGTGAAGGGAACGTCGAAGGTGCGCGCCAGCGTCTGCGCCAGCAGCGTCTTGCCTGAACCGGTCGGGCCGACCAGCAGGATGTTCGACTTGGCCAGTTCCACATCGCCGCCCTTGGCCGCGTGGTTCAAGCGCTTGTAATGATTGTGCACCGCCACCGAGAGGACGCGTTTGGCGCGATCCTGCCCGATGACATAATCGTTCAGCGTACCGCAGATTTCCGACGGCGTCGGCACTTCGCCTTCCTTGCGGCCGGTCAGCCCCGCCTTGGTCTCTTCGCGGATGATATCGTTGCACAGCTCGACGCATTCGTCGCAGATGAACACCGTCGGGCCCGCGATGAGCTTCCTCACCTCGTGCTGAGACTTCCCGCAGAAACTGCAGTACAACGTGCTCTTGCTATCTGTTCCGCTCAATTTCGTCATATTCCTGTCGTCCCGAATCCACCCAAGCCGGAGGGCCAGCGGATTCGTCCGACTCTAAGGCCGGATGGTCATTAATCAACACATTGGATGTAGCAATTACCCCTTGCCACAAGCTGAAGTGGCAAGGTTGCCGAAATGCTACAGTTAACGTCCCGATGTGGGTCGGCTTGGCTGGAAGGGCCTATCGGGCCCCTATTCGGGCGCGCCGCCCGAACCGTCCTTGTCCTCTTCGTCGTTCTCCGGACGGGTCTCGAAGACCTTGTCCACGAGGCCGAATTTCATCGCCTCTTCCGCTTCGAGGAAGGTGTCGCGGTCCATCGCCTTTTCGATGTCTTCCAGGCTCTTGCCGGTATATTTCACGTAGAGGTCGTTCATCCGCTTCTTGATGCGGAGAATTTCACGCGCCTGGATCTCGATGTCGGAGGCCATCCCGCGGGCGCCGCCCGAGGGCTGGTGAACCATGATCCGGGCGTTCGGCAGAGCGATGCGCATGCCCGGCTCGCCCGCAGCAAGCAGGAAGCTGCCCATGCTGGCGGCCTGCCCCATGCACACGGTCGAGACGCGCGGCTTGATGTATTGCATGGTGTCGTGGATCGCCATGCCGGCAGTCACGACCCCGCCAGGCGAGTTGATGTACATGCTGATCGGCTTGCTCGGGTTTTCGCTTTCGAGAAACAGCAGCTGGGCGGTGATCAGCGATGCCATGCCGTCTTCCACCTGACCGGTCACGAACACGATCCGTTCGCGCAGCAGGCGGCTGAAGATATCGAAACTGCGTTCGCCGCGGCTCGTCTGCTCAACCACTACCGGCACCAGCGCACCGGTCAGCGGGTCGCGCGTGAATTGGCCCTGAGTGCCGTGAGTTTCGCCAAGCTGCGTGGACAGGTCGATCATGAAAATGCCTCTCGATTTCGAATTGGTGGTCTATGTCGGATGAGCGCGCGCGATGTTCAAGGGGCTTAACCAATGCCGGTGGAAAAGCCTATCGGAACAGGTCTTGCGGATGCGCGTTCATCGTTCAGCGACATACCCTTGTCGATTGCGGGTGTTGATGTTGCTTTAAACTGCAATGCGCACTGCGCCTGCAACGCGAAGCGAATACGGGGACTGGAAAAAAACGATGACTGCGCGCGCCCCCAAGCCCCGGCTGCGACCACTCGCGAGCCTCTTGGTAACGGGTGTATGGCTCAGCGCATCTCCTGCATTCGGGCAGGATGACGCAGCAATCACACCGGAAGAAAACGGTGTGGACACGGCGCAGAGGAGCGGCCGCAACACAACGTATTCGCCAGACTATTTCGAACGTTATGGGCCACGCAATGCTCTCGACATGATCGAGCAAGTGCCCGGATTCCAGATCAGCGGCGGCGGCAATGGAGGTCGCGGTTTGGGACAGGCCGATCAGAACGTGCTGGTCAATGGAGAGCGCTTGTCGAGCAAGAGCGACAGCGTACGCGACCAACTTCAACGCATTCCGGCCAAGGACGTCATTCGGATCGAGATTATCGACGGCACCAGTCTCGACGTGCCCGGCCTGTCCGGACAAGTCGCCAATGTGATTGTCGATCTGGCGGGCATTGCCGGAACATTCAATTGGCAAGGCGAATTTCGCACCACAGCCGTCGATCCAGAATGGTATGGCGGGGAATTGTCGGTCGCCGGAACTAGCGGCGCGTTGAATTTCACCGTGGCATTGTCGAACAATAACAACAGATTTGGTGCTGAAGGACCGACGCTGATTGTCGACCGGGATGGTACGCTGGTTCAGGCGGAAGATACGATCTTCACCGGCAGCTTTGATCGCCCGACCGCGACAGCCAATTTGGGATACGATCTGGGCGACAATATCTCTTCGACGCTGAATCTGTCCTACACCCGCAGCTATTTCCGGCGCAGCGAAGGCGAAACCATTTCCGGGCCGGCAATCGATCCGCGGCTGCGCTCCATTCTTACGGCCGAGGAAGGGTATGAATACGAAGTAAGCGGCGACATCACTTTCCCGGTAGGCGCAGGCCAACTGAAACTGATCGGCGTAGAGAGCTATGATGATGAGGAATTCGGCCAGACTGTCGTCTCGTCCTTCGAGGATCCAGCGGTACTGACTGTCGGAAGCCGGTTTACCCGGGCCGATGGTTCGGGCGAACGGATTGCGCGGGCCGAATATAACTTTCCCCTGTGGGAAGCTGATTGGCAGATTTCCGGGGAAGCGGCATTCAATCGCCTGAACCGTATATCCGGCCTGTTCGAACTCGGCGCAAATGGAGACTTCAACGCAATCGATTTCCCCGAGGGAACCGGCGGCGTGAGCGAAAGCCGATACGAAATCTCAACCAGCCTCAGCCGCGTTCTGACCGACCGGCTTAGCCTTCAGGTTACCGGGGGATACGAATTTTCGACCATAAAGCAGAGCGGTATTGCAGCAAACCAGCGCAGCTTTTCGCGGCCAAAAGGTAAAGCATCGCTTTCATGGCAGGTCGGCGAAGGATTCGATATCACGGCAGCGATCGAGCGGCGCGTGGGTCAGCTTTCGTTCGGCGATTTTCTCGCCCGCGTATTCCTCGACAATGACAATGCGAATGCCGGCAATAATGAGTTGGTCCCGTCGCAGACTTGGGAGACGCGGGTTGAAGTCAACAAGTCGCTTGGCGACTGGGGATCGACAACTTTCATTTACGAGCAACGCTGGATCGAAGATTTCGTCGACCTTGTACCCATTCCCGGTGGTGGAGAAGCACGAGGCAACATCGACACAGCACGGCGCACCGAAATAGAGTGGGCCACCACTGTTCGGATGGACCCGATCGGCTGGAATGGTGCTCAGTTCGATATCCGTCTTGAGTATGAAGAAGGAGAGGTCATCGACCTGCTGACCGGCGAATTGCGAGATTTCTCAGGCGGACGGGATCGTGAAATCGAGATCGATTATCGCCATGATATTCCCGGGAGCAATATCGCCTACGGTGGTGGCATGGAATACAATCGAACCCGGCCTTACCGACGTATCGGGGAGGTAGGGCGCGAACAGGACGGGCCCACTTTCGCCAATGTATTTGTCGAACACAAAGACTTACTTGGTCTGACCGTGCGTGCAACGGCAGCGAACCTGATCGGCGGGCGCGATCGTTTCGCACGGACGGTATTCGACGGGCCGCGCAACGAGGGAAAAATCGCATTCGTCGAAGATCGAAATCGCAGGATCGGGCCAATCTTCCGCTTCAGCGTCAGCGGGAATTTCTAGCCCGCTCTAAGTCGCCGGGGCATTTTCCGGTGCTGGCCGGCTGCCCAGGGCGCCGCGCTGTTTCCGGATCGCACCGATATCGGTTTTGCCGTTGAACAACAAGCGTGCGAGCGGGGCGCGCCGGATGACATATTCGTGCAGCACAACGACTGTCCCGGCCGCAAGAGCGGTAATTGCAAGAAACTCGATTGCTATCGGCCAGTCCAATGACACGAAGGCACGTCCAAAAATGTACACCAGACAGTGATGGAACAGGTACATCGACAGCGCACAGTCGGCGAGCCACGCGGTCCGCTGGCTCTGGAAGTTTGCATAGCGATGGAAGAATTGCAGGATGAACAGCACCAGCACCCAGATCGCGAGCTGGTTGGCGAACAGGCGGCCGATGCCTTCCCACATGCCGTTATCGGGGAACGCGTAGGGCTGGATGATGAACGCAGCGGCGGCCGCGTAGGGCATCCAGCCACGCCACCTGGTCAGGCCGGAGAGAAGCCGCGGCGACAACGCCGCCATCACGCCGACAATGTAGAACGGAAACTCCGATGTCAGCTTGTACCAGCTTTGGAAGCCCGGCAGCAGAAGCTCGTAACTGCCCGGAATTTTGGCTGCAGCCGTGTAATTGGCGAAGTTCACGAATGCCAACAACAGGACGAGGATCGCAAATCGCCCGCCCTTCTCGCTGTCGGCCCACGCGCCCAACTTGATGCTCGCCTTTTTGGCCAAGTCACGGATGCGCGATTGAGCAGGCAGGACAGCGTGGATGATCCCTGAAAGAGCGAACATCGGGATCAGGCTGACGAGGAACCACAGGTGTAGCTGCCACAGGCCGCTCGACCAGACATGGTTGAATTCGACACTTCCGATCCAGCCAAAGAAGCTGAGGCCACCGCCTGCATCGGCATAGCGCAGGTAATGTTCCAGCATGTTGAAGGTCACCGCGATGGTGATCAGCGGTACAGCGGTACGCAGGAACCTGTTCCAGAAGAAATCACCAACCGACCGGCGCGACAGCAGCAGGACCGTGAAAAACCCGCCAACGAAGAAGAAAGTCGGCGTCACCAGCAGGTGCAGCCCGAAAATCAGCCAATCGAAGAACTCTGCGCGATCGATGTTGGCAGTGATATGAGGCCGCGCCGGCGCGTAAACGGTCCCCGCATGAAGCGCGACCGACAGGAACATCAGCACCGAGCGGGCGCCGTCGATGTCATGGTAATGCTTGCGCGGTGCCGTTGCGTCCATCGTTCACTCGTCTTCCAGGGGTCTGTAATCAGGCAATCGGAAAGCACGCAGCGTGGCACACGCCAAGCGCAGGACTGCCGCTGTCCTGCCTAGGGACGAGGCCGTGAGAAATCGTTAACGCTCCGCTAAGCGCGCTGTTTCGCTTGCATAGGAAGACGCGGGTTTGCACAGTCGCCACATGAAAACGCACACCTTTGCAGGTGCGGCTATGCTCGCCGCCCTCCTCGCCAGCTCTCCCTTGCATGCTCAGGATAGGGCAGACACTGAAGCGGAGGAGCAGGATGCCCCGGCAATCATGCGGATACCGCCGCCGCGCAATGTGATAGCGCGCCGCCAGATCGAGCGCATTCGCGAACTGGACGATGCCGGTCCGGAATTGAATGCTGTTATCGTCTACGATCAGGAAGCGTACCGGACGATGGGCCGCAGCATGGTCAAAGGACCGCTTCTGGGGCGAACGGTGCTGGTGAAGGACAATATCGAAACGCGCGAATTCCCCACCACGGCAGGCTCGCTTGCTCTCGCGAACAATTACACCGGGCGCGATGCGCCGCTGATCGCGAACCTGCGCAATGCGGGCGGGGTCGTGCTGGGCAAGACCAATCTCAGCGAATGGGCAAATATTCGCGACAACGCCTCGACCAGCGGGTGGAGCGCCGTGGGCGGCCTGACCCGTAATCCTTACGCGATCGATCGCAACAGCTGCGGCTCGTCTTCCGGCAGCGGTGCGGCGGTGGCCGCAGGCTTTGCCTGGGGGGCAATTGGTACGGAAACCAACGGCTCGATCACCTGCCCCGCATCGATCAATGGCATTGTCGGTTTCAAGCCAAGCATCGGACTTGTCAGCCGGACGCATGTCGTGCCGATCTCCAGCACGCAGGACACTGCCGGACCGATGACGAAGACCGTCCGCGATGCAGCGATGCTGCTTGGAGCGATTGCCGGGACCGATACCGCAGATCCGGTGACCCTGACTGTGCCCAACCGCAAACAGAAATACACCGACGGACTGTCCGAATTCTCGCTCGAAGGGGTGCGCATCGGGGTAATGCGCAATCAGATCGGCAATCGCGAGGACGTAAAGACCGTGTTCGAAACGGCGCTGGCGGATCTGGAGCGCGCCGGAGCTGTGCTGGTCGATATCGAGTTCGAGCCGGACACTGCAATGTATGGCGACAGCTTCACGGTACTGATGTTCGAACTGCGCGAGGAAATGGGCAAATACCTCCGCTCCTTGCCCGAGATGGAGGGGCAGGACACTCCGCGCAGTCTCACCGATCTGATCGCGTTCAACGCGGCGCATGCAGACAAGGAAATGCGCTGGTTCGGGCAGGACCTGTTCGAATTGGCTGAGACCACCACCGATCGCGAAGTCTATGAGACCGCCCGCGCGAACGCCGTACGCATCGCAGGCGAGGAAACGCTCGACATGCTCCTGGCGGAAAACACAGTCCAATTCCTTGTCGCTCCGACACGCGGTCCGGCGTGGACCAGCGATCTGGTCAATGGCGACAATTTCAACGGCAGCATCGGGTTTGGCAGTCCGGCGGCAATTGCAGGCTATCCGCACCTCACTGTCCCGATGGGCCGGGTCGAGGCTCTGCCCGTCGGCATCAGCTTCTTTGGTGCAAAGTGGGCCGATCACGAGGTGCTTAAACTGGGCGCCGCCTACGAACGGGCGCGAACGGCTGAACTTCCCGGTCCGACCTTCGAACGCTGGAAAGCGGAGTAGAGTTCAATCTGCGGCAGCGCTCGCAGCTTCGTGCCACTCTTTGCCTGTCCGAATAAGCAGATTGAGCGACGTTCCGCCTCGCGGAGTTTCATCGCCGCACGCCATCGGGCTGAAATGCACGGCTTCCGATCCCGTTAACGGTCGCGGCTTCGCCTCGAGCACTTTCGCGTGGATTTGCGTTCCGTCGAAACGGTAGTACCGGACATTGCGGGACCACTGCAGCTTCGCCGCGCAGTCGTAAACACGGTCCAGAATATAGAAATCGGCACTCAGGCCGTCCACATTTACAGGTCCGGAGCGGTTCACGCCGAACGATCGGAAATACACAAGATCGCCGTCTCGCTCGATCGAGCCGACATCCATCGCGCTCCAGCCGGAATATCCGCCGGCGTAAACATGCCAGCGGCCTTCTTCGCGCTCGCCGAAATCATTCCCGGCTTCGTTTGCAACTGACAGCGATGATGTCGCGAGCAGGGCTAGTGCAAATGCGGCGATACGCATCATCGCACGATTGCCCTGCTCGTCGTCATCTTACTTCTTCGCTGGAGCCTTCTTGGCTGCCGGCTTCTTGGCCGGTGCCTTCTTGGCTGCGGGCTTCTTGTCCGCATCGGCTTTCTTGGCCGCAGGCTTCTTCGCTGCCGGTTTCTTCTCGGCTGCCTTTTTCGCCGGAGCCTTCTTGGCTGCCGGCTTGTCGTCCTTGGCAGCTTCCTTTTTGGCCGGTGCCTTTTTCGCCGGGGCTTTTTTCTTCGCCGCCGCCTTTTTCGGAGCCTTCTTCGCGGCTTCCGCTTCGGCTTGCTCGTCGGCTTCTATTGCCGCCTCAAGCTCCTCGCGCGTCACTTCGCGCTCGGTAATTTCGGCTTTCGAGAACAGGAAGTCGACGACCTTGTCTTCGTAAAGTGGCGCGCGCAATTGAGCGGCAGCCATTGGTTCTGACTGGACGTACTGGACGAACCGCTCGCGGTCTTCTTCGCGATATTGCTGGGCAGCCTGCTGGATCAGCATGCTCATTTCCTGCTGGCTCACTTCGACGCCGTTTTTCTGGCCGATTTCCGACAGCAGCAGACCGAGACGCACGCGGCGCTCGGCGATGTGGCGATAATCGTCCTTCTCGGCTTCGATTTCCTTCATCGCCTTCTCGGGATTCTCGTCCTGCGAGGCTTCCTGCTGCAACTGAGCCCAGATCTGCTCGAATTCAGCATCGACCATTTTCTGCGGCACGGGGAAATCGTGGCCTGCAGCAAGCCGGTCAAGCAACTGGCGCTTCATTTGCGTACGGGTCAGGCCGTTGGTTTCCTGCTCGAGCTGGCCGCGCAGCAATTCCTTCAGCTTGTCGAGGCTTTCGAGGCCCAGCGATTCGGCAAACGCATCGTCGACCTTGGTTTCGTCTTCGACCTTCACCTGCTTGACGACGACGGCGAACTGCGCGTCTTTGCCCTTCAGGTTTTCTGCCGGGTAATCTTCCGGGAACGTGACGGTGATGGTTTTCTCATCGCCGGTCTTGGCGCCCTTGAGCTGCTCTTCGAAGCCCGGAATGAACTGGCCCGAACCGATCACCAGCGGTGCGTCTTCCGCCTTGCCGCCTTCGAATTCCACGCCATCGATGGAACCGGTGAAATCGATGATCAGCTGATCGCCATCGCCAGCCTTCTTCGATTTGGCCGCGTCCTTGTAGCTTTTCTGCTGACCGGCAATATTGCCCAGCGCTTCTTCGACCGCTTTGTCGGCCACAGGCACTGTCAGGCGTTCAAGCTTGATACCCTCGATATCGGGCGCATCCACATCGGGCAGAACTTCGAGGTCGATCGTCAGGACCGCGTCCTTGCCTTCCTCGTAGCCTTCCTTGAGGTCGATCGCCGGCTGCATGGCCGGGCGCAGCTGCTTGTCCTGCATCACCTTGTCGACCGATTCGCGGATCACGTCGTTGACGGTTTGCGCATGAAGCTGCTCGCCGTGCATTTTCTTGACGAGATTCTCCGGCACCTTGCCAGGGCGGAACCCGGGCATGCGCACTTGCGGTGCGATCTTTTTCACTTCGGCATCCACACGGGCCGCAATATCGGCTGCGGGGATCGTCACTTCATAAGCGCGCGCGAGGCCTTCGTTGGTGGTCTCTTTGATCTGCATGATGCGAATATCTTCTCGTCTTTTCAAAAACTTCAGGGTTTCGAGGGGTGAGCCGGCGGCGGCTGGTGCGGGCGAAGGGACTCGAACCCCCACATCTTACGATACTGGTACCTAAAACCAGCGCGTCTACCAATTCCGCCACGCCCGCAACCCGAACGAAGCCACGTGCAGGCAAAAACCCGCACGGACAGGGGAGCGCCCTTAGAAGGGCACGGCGCAAAGGGCAAGCAGGGATGGTGCAGGAACGGTCGGCAAGAGACGCGCGTTGTGTGAATGGAAGGAAAGACCCATGGCAACGCAGCCCGATCGTATCGACCCGCAATCACCGCCAGAGACGCCCGCGCCGGACGCGCCAGACGAAGCCCCCAACACCGAGCCACCCGAAATCCTGCCGTCTCAGCCTGATATCGACCAACCGGGAGAAGTTCCGCCCGAGAGACCGGGCCAGCCAATCTGATCGTTCAGCTATTGCCACTGTTCAAACTCGACAGTACGGGCCAGTGCCATGAGCGAAGACACAGCAAACGACACCCCGCCCGACCGCATTTCGGTCAATCCGCGCAGCGAGCATTTCGATGCAGAGAAATTGCAGCGCGGTATCGGCATCCGCTTCAAGGAACGGGTGCGCACCGATATCGAGGAATATTGCATTTCGGAAGGCTGGGTCCGCGTGCAGGCGGGCAAGACAACCGACCGTCACGGTCAGCCTTTGACCCTCAAGCTCAATGGCCCGGTTGAAGCCTGGTATGAAGATCTGGGCGACGAACCGCCAATCGCCAAGAAAGACTGAGCCTCAGTTATCGTATCGGAGGACAGCAGCCTCCAGCGGGTCGATGCTGCGCGAAGCTGTGCGTCCCGCCGGGCGCGTCACAGAGCGTACAGGTTCCGCCCGCGTCCGCTGCACGGTGGCTGGCAGCGGACGGGGGCGAAGCGGTGAAGTGGTTGCGGGCGCAGCAAACGCCTGAAGGAACTCAGGCGAACTCTTCTGACGCACAGCGGCTGGACGGACAGGGGCCGCACGGACAGGCGACAGCGCGATTTGCGAACGTTCGATCCGGCTACGTTCGCCATAGATGAAGCCGTGAACCGGCCATGCTGTCTTTCCGAGACCCTCGATCGGATCGTACCACACCCGAACCTCGCTCCAATCGTTGCCTGGTGACACATCGACCGCTTTGACATCGCGTTCGATCTGCCCGCGGCGTCCGTTGATCGGCGACCAGTTGGCATGGTCGAGAAGCACAGTGCGACTGTCGATGACTTTGCTGACAGCGGCAACATGGCCGAGCCGCATATTGCGATGCGGAACAAATGCCATCACCGCGCCTACTTTCGGTGTACTGCCCCGAGCATACTTGCCCGCTGCCTGATCCCACCAGGTGTGCGCATCACCATAGATGCCGATACCCGATAGCTGACGCGCGTAAGGCACGCATTGCAGATAGGGCGGGAGCTCAACCCGGGCGCCGCGATCGGGATCGCGAAAATTGTCCGATGTCTCGGCCAGCGCAGGAGCGCCGATTGCGGCCAAAAAGAAAACGATAAGAGGTGTCAAACGGCGTAACATGCGGTGGCTAATGCCGCGTTAGGGTTGCAACCCTACTGACCAGTACGGTTAACGCAAATTAGCCATAAGCGCTGGAGCAAGCCTCTACGCTTGCCATTCGGCGCGTTAGGGGCCAACTGCGCACCACCATGCTACCCACTGCCCTTCCCCAAGTCATTATTCTCGGTCGACCCAATGTCGGCAAGTCGACGCTGTTCAACCGGCTTATCGGAAAGAAGCTGGCACTGGTCGATGATCAGCCCGGCGTTACGCGCGACCGCCGGCTGGGCGAGGCGGAGCTTGCCGGGATGCGTTTCACAGCCGTCGATACTGCGGGGTGGGAAGACCTCGACGAAGAAACCCTGCCAGGACGGATGCGAAAGCAGACCGAAGTCAGTCTCCACGGTGCCGACGCGGTTTTGTTCGTGATCGATTCGCGCGCCGGCCTGACGCCGATGGACGAAGAAATCGCGCGCTGGTTGCGCGGGCAGGAACTGCCGATCATTCTCGTGGCCAATAAGGCCGAAGGACGCGCGAGCGAATCCGGCATACTAGAGAGCTATTCGCTGGGACTTGGCGAACCCATCGCCGTCTCGGCCGAGCATGGCGAGGGCATTGCCGACCTGTTCGGAGCCTTGTGGCCAATAATCGGCGACAAGGTCGATGCCGCTGAAGCAGCCCAGGAAGCCGCCGCAGCTGAAGCGGCGCTGGAAGACGAGCCGCCGCTTGGCCCGCTCAAACTCGCGATCGTCGGACGGCCGAATGCCGGCAAGTCGACAATCATCAACCGGCTGTTGGGCGAAGATCGCCTGTTGACCGGTCCCGAGGCGGGTATCACGCGCGATTCCATCTCTATCGACTGGCAGTGGACCGATCCGAATTCGGGGGAAGTGCGCGATATCGAGCTGATCGATACAGCCGGGATGCGCAAGCGTGCCAAGGTCGTCGACAAGCTGGAAAAGCTTTCCGTTGCCGATGGCCTGCGGGCAGTCGATTTCGCAGAAGTCGTGGTGCTTGTGCTCGACGCGACACTGGGCCTCGAGCATCAGGACCTCAAGATCGCCGACCGCGTGCTGCAGGAAGGCCGGGCGCTGGTCATAGCGATCAACAAATGGGATGTGGCTGAGAACGCCAGCAGCCTGTTCAACGGGATCAAGCACGCGCTCGATGAAGGTCTGGCGCAAGTGCGCGGCGTTCCGCTGCTGGCGATCAGTGCGAAGACCGGCAAAGGGCTCGACACGATGATCGGCGCCGCCTTCGAAATCCGTGAAGCGTGGTCGAAACGCGTACCCACCGCTGCGCTTAACCGCTGGTTCGACGATGCGCTCGCAGCCAACCCTCCCCCTGCCCCCAAGGGCCGCCGGATCAAGTTGCGCTACATCACTCAGTCTTCCACCAGGCCGCCGCGTTTCGTGGTTTTCGGCACAAGGCTGGATGCGCTGCCGAAAAGCTATGAACGATATCTCGTCAACGGGATCCGCCGCTCGCTCGGCTTCGATGCGGTGCCAATCCGTGTCGTGCTCAAAAGCCCGAAAAACCCGTACAACGCCAACAAGGGCGGTGGGGGCAACTACAGCGGAGAGCGGTAGCTAGTGCGATGACGTCCGCACCGCTGGTATTCACCTACAGGCGCGAGCTTGACGGGCTCCGGGGTTTCGCGCTGATCGCGGTGATTCTCTATCATGCGGGCTACACCTTCTTGCCCGGCGGCTATTCCGGGGTGGACGTCTTCTTTGTCCTCAGTGGCTATCTGATCTGTTCCATGATCGTAAAAGATCTGGACCGGGAACGGTTCTCGTTTCTGGAATTTTTCGAACGCCGCGCACGGCGGATCTTCCCCGCACTATTCTCTGTCATGTTGGTGACGCTGGCGCTGTCGCTGGTAATCCTGTTCCCGGCCGATTTGCGCAATTTTGGCAGCGGCCTTGCGTCGGTGGGCGCGTTTGCGTCGAATATCCTGTTCGCCAGACGCGAAGGCTATTTCGATGCATCGAGCGAGCTCAATCCGCTGATCCACACCTGGACGTTATCGGTGGAAGAGCAGTTTTACCTCTTTTTCCCACCGCTGCTGTTCGTTCTGTGGCGCTGGGGCATCAAGCCGGCCGCGGCCGCGTTGAGCGTCGTGCTGCTGGCCAGCCTTGCCGCTGCCGAGATGACGGTGCGAAGCGATAGCGTTACCGCCTTTTACTATCTGCACACCCGCGCGTGGGAATTTCTGGTCGGGGCCCTGGCCGGTATTGTGATGTCGCGCCGTGACATTGCAGCCGATTTCATACTTTCGCGGGCTGCTGCCAATTTCGGCTTCGCACTAATCCTGTTCAGTTTCTTCTGGCTTGAACCCACCTCCCGCTTCCCCGGTCTTTCCGCCCTTCCTGCCGTTACGGGTGCCGTGTTGGTGATTCTCTTCGCGCAGCCCGGCGGGTTGGCCTACCGGATGATGGCTTGGGGCCCTTTGGTTGCGGCAGGCCTGATGTCATACAGCATCTATCTGTGGCATCAGCCGCTGTTTGCCTTCGCTCGGCAGTTCAATTTCGTAGACCCGTATGGCCTCACCATGCCGCTACTGATCGCGCTTACGGTCGGGCTGTCCTACGCGAGTTGGCGGTGGATCGAAAACCCGGTGCGTGACCGCAGGAATTTTAGTCGGAAGACCATCTTCACTGCCTCGGCAGGTGCGCTGGTAGCGTCCATGGCCGCCGGTCTGGGGCTCTATGCCACCGATGGCTTGCCCGCGCGATTTTCGCCCGAGGTGCTGGAGGCACTCGAACCCCTGCAAAATCCGACGTTCGCAACTTCCAGTTGTCGCGTGACCAACGGATCTCCCGATGATCTGTCTGCCGCGGTTGCCAATTGCTATCGCCCGGGCGAAACGATCTACCTTGTTGGCGATTCCCACGCTGGTGCGATCGACCCGGCACTGCGCGAATATGCCGAGGCTCAGGGCTTTTCGCTTGTCACGCTGGAACGTCACTCGTGCACCCCGGTTTTCGGCCTTTCGCTTCAGCGTAGCGCGCAAACTTGCAGCAGGTTCCGCGAGCAGGTGCGCGATCTGATCGCAGCGAACCCCGCGCCCATCGTATTGGCCGGCCGCTGGCGCATGATTACGACGGGCGAACCGTTCGACAACGGCGAAGGTGGCCGCGAACTGGGGCACGCTGAACCGATCATGGCGGACGGACGTATCGTACAAGATACCTATGCGGTGTTCGAACAATCGATGCGCGATTGGGGGCGCATTGCACCAGTGGTGGTCGTCGATCAGATCCCCGAGGCTGGATGGTTGGTACGGCGAGCTATGGCGAGGCGCGCGCAGTTCGGCGTCGAAACAGAGCCGCTCTCGACCAGCTATGCCGAATACCAGCGCCAGAACGCCGACGTGAACACAGTGTTGGGCCGCCTGGCAGCCAGCAATACGATCGAAGTGGTTCGCAGCGCCCCGCTTGTATGCAGCGAAAGCAGTGGCCGCTGCCTCAACGAACTGGATGGCAGGCCGCTGTATTTCGATGATGACCACCCCAGCCTTCTCTATTCACGCCTCATCGCGGCAGGGGTAATGGTCACTGCCACGGTCCAAAAAGTGACTGAAAGAGAGTAAGGGACGATGATGGATACATTTTCGCTCGCCGTTGATCTGATCGAACGCACATCGAGCACGACGCGAGTGCAGGCGATCGTGCAACTCAGCCTTGCGCCGGTGTTCCTGCTCGCAGCCATTGGTGCGATGCTCAATGTGATGAATGCTCGGCTCACCTGGCTCATCGACCGCATCGAGTTCGTCGAGCGGCGGACAGAAAAAGGGCTGGCCGGGCGCGAGGCGGAGGAACTGCCCGCTCTGCGCCAGCGGCAGCACTACGCTCAGCTGGCCGTCAGTCTCAGTACGGCAGCAGCGCTGGTCATCTGCGCGATTGTGGCCTTGCTGTTCATCAGTGCTTTCATCCGGCCGCAGATCGGCACAGCGGTTGCCACCGCGTGGATCGGAACCATGGTTTTCCTGTTCGGCGCGCTGACATTGTTCTTGATGGAGACGCGGCTGGCTACGGCCAGTGCGCGGGATCGGCGCAAGCGGAGCCGGCAGATACTGGAGCGAAGCGGCGAAGGCAGTGAAGAACCCGACGCTTAGCGTTCGCTAACCGGCTTCCGCCGGCTTGCTCTGCATCTGCACGTAATTCTCCAGACCCATCCGCTCGATCATATCGAACTGGGTCTCAAGGAAATCGACGTGTTCTTCTTCGCTTGAAAGGATGCTGGCGAAGAGGTCCCGGCTGACATAATCGCGCACGCTTTCGCAATGTTCGATCGCATCCTTGAGCAGGGGGATCGCTTCCATCTCCACCGCAAGGTCAGCCTTGAGAATCTCCTCGACGGTCTCGCCCACCTTCAATTTGTGGATCGCCTGAAAATTGGGCAGCCCGCTGAGAAACAGCACACGCTCGGCCAGCTGATCGGCGTGCTTCATCTCATCGATCGATTCGTGGCGCTCATACTCGGCCAGCTTGTGCACGCCCCAGTCTTCGAGGACGCGGTAGTGCAGCCAGTATTGATTGATTGCGGTCAGTTCGTTGGTGAGCGCCTTGTTGAGGAATTCGATGACTTTCTCGTCGCCCTTCATGGCATTTTTCCTTGGATCAGATGAGGACACATCTATGCGCCCTGACGATGCAGAATGACAAGAGGCATTAAGATAGAAAACGGCGGAATTCCGCCAGTTGCGAGCGATTTGCGTTAGCGATTTGCGCTATGCTGCGCAGGCCGGCTCGACGGTCATTTCCCGCTCTTCGAACAGAATTTCGTCCGCTTCGCACAGGCAAGTCCCGCACTGCGGCTGCTTACCCATCGATGCATAGACCGACTCCGCATCGCCCGGCACGACCCGTGCCGCACGGCGCAGTTCGCATTCACGGATGGCGTTGCAGACACAGGTATACATAGGGCGATTCGTTCCTTGCTACGCCCAATTGTTAATGCGACTTATTCTCAATAGCAAGTCGAAATTTTACGCTGCTGGTGCAACAAGAAAGCCCTCCCGCATCGCTGCGGAAGGGCTCACTCGCTATTCGCCGATCGGTGATGCTAGTCGCGACGGGCGAGGCGTACTCCATTGTCGATCGCCCCGGGCAGTGGCTTGTTAGAAGCCCAGGCGATACAGCCGTGGCCGCCCGATTTGACGCTGTTGCACATGGTCGCGGCACTGGCACGCTGGAAGCCGCCAGCCGAGACACGGAAGTAGGTTTTGCCGCGCACCACAGCTTTGGTGATGACCATATCGGCATCCTTCAGCTGCGGATAACGCTTGGAATAGATGCCCCATGCGCGCTTGGCTCCGGCTTCGCTGGAGAACGAGCCGAGTTGGACGAGGTGTTCGCCATCGACCACGCCGCGCTGTCCGGACGAAGCTGCATTCGATGCAGCGCCAGTGTCAGCGGAAGCAGAGGTGCCTGTCGGTGCTCGGCGGCTGGCCGGAACGTCCTGCACAACCGGGGTCGAGAC
Source organism: Parerythrobacter lutipelagi (assembly GCF_005434975.1). Taxonomy (GTDB): domain Bacteria; phylum Pseudomonadota; class Alphaproteobacteria; order Sphingomonadales; family Sphingomonadaceae; genus Parerythrobacter_A; species Parerythrobacter_A lutipelagi. The sequence goes on from NZ_SKCJ01000001.1 coordinate 525,161, forward strand.
GTAGCGCACGGTATCCTGTGCAAAGCGCTCGATCGCTCGGGCATTGGGTGCCGGTGCTTCGAACACTTCAGCAAACGTTTCCTGCGGGGCAGGCGCGGCGACGGCTGCCGGCACCGCTACGGGTTCCGCTGCGGCATAACCGGTCGCCGGAAGCTCGCCGCCGACCGGCGCGAGTTCAGGGATTGTGTAGCCGCGTACGGGTGTGAACTGACCTTCCGGCTCTACAGTCGATGCAGCGAGCTGTGCAGCGCTGGGCGCATTGGACAGAGCCAGCTCCACCGGCTGGCCAGAATCGCCAACCACGGGAACATCGAGCAGTCTGGCAACGCGGTGCTGGGTCATGCCCGGTTGCATCGTCGCGGCCCATTCTGCCATCCGGTCACCAACCTTGTCGGCCGGAACGTCTTCTGCCGCCATCAAGCGCGCGGCACGCCAATTGCCTTGCAAGGCATAGGCGTAAGCAAGGTTCTGACGCACTTTCGCAGTGTTTTCACCGCTGCGCAGCGCATTGCCGAGAATGTGCACGCCCTGATCGGGATCTCCCGCCAACGCCATGGCCAGGCCAAGATCGGCAGCGGCGATTTGTCCGCGCCATTGATCGAGCGTCGCCAGAGCCGTGGCATGGTTGCCTGCCGCCGCCGAAGCGAGCGCATAGCTGAGCGCGGTGCGCGGCGACTGGTCGCCAAGGTCCATTGCGTCCTTGAAGCTGGTTGCAGCTGAACTGAAACGGCCAACTTCCATATAGCTGGCACCGAGCATCGCGCGGTAAGCGGTGTTGCGCGGTTCCGCGCGAACGGCATCCTCAGCATGCCCGACGGCAGAATCGGTCCTGCCCTTGGCCAGCTCAGCCTGCGCTTTGCTGGCGGAGACAGTTGCCGGTGCAGCAGCTTTGGTCGTGCACCCGGCGAGAGCCGTCGTTGCCAGGGCGGTGGTGACCGCCAGCATGATGGTACGATTGCGTTTGGCGTCCGTCAGCATTGTACGTTCCCCTGTATAATTACTTGTGCGCCATCTGTGCGGCGAGCGATTCGAGTTCGGGCATTTCGCCCAAAAGCTGGTCGAGCGCTTCGGTCACCAGCTGCTGCGCGGATTTGTTGCGCATGGTGCTGGCTAGCCGAAGCTTGAGATGGCGTTCCTGGTCGAGGCGAAGCGTGAAGGCAGCGCGCTTGCCGCGGTCGAGCGCCGAACGGCGCGGACGCGGTGCGGCGGTCGCTTTCGAACGCAGCGGTGATGAGGGGATTTGTCTTTGAACGCCCTGCCCGACATCATCTTGCCCGACATCGTCTTGTTTACCTTCGAGCCGATCAACGATCGCTTCCTGCTGGGCACGAACGGCAGGCTTTGCCGTCAGCTTTTCAGCCAGTTTGGCCTCTTCGACCAGATCCTGTTCATGCGCTTCAGCCGCCACGTCCGGATTTTCCGGCTCGGGCGTGAGATTGATCACATTGGTTTTGCGCTCGTCCTCTTCGCCCATGTCGTTCCAGCCGAGATCCTCGAGATTGGCCGCCTGGCCAGTCGGGATATGACCGAGTTGTGGACGCATGGCCGGTTTGGCGCCGCCCTTGCGTGCAAGCAGGGTCGGGCCGAGCGATGCGAAATTCGATTCGCTCATCATCGTTACCCCCCGCTTACTGTGCGACCCGACGGCCGAAGCCGCCGGCGGGGCGATTGGCAGGTGCTATCTGCGAAACGGTATTGGGCGCCGCAAAAACGGTGCGGCGGAAATTCTTTTCGAGTCGGTCGGCGATATAGCCCCACAGCGCGGTCACTTCGGCAGCGCTGCGGCTTTCGGGATCGACTTCCATCACGGTTCGCCCGTCGATCATCGAAGCTGCAAAATCGGTACGATGATGAAGCGTGATCGGAGCGACTGTGCCGTGCTGGGAAAGCGCCACGGCTGCTTCCGAAGTAATCTTGGCTTTCGGGGTAGCGGCATTGACCACGAAGACCAAAGGCTTGCCAGCGCGTTCGCACAGATCGACCGTGGCGCCCACTGCGCGCAGATCGTGCGGGCTGGGGCGGGTTGGCACCACAATCAGTTCGGCAACGCCGATGACCGATTGGATGGCCATGGTAATCGCCGGAGGTGTGTCGATCACGGCCAGCTTGAAGCCCTGCTGACGCAGGACTTGAAGATCGCTCGCGAGACGGGCGACAGTGGTCTGAGCGAAGGCCGGATATTCCGCTTCTCGTTCATTCCACCAGTCCGCAAGCGAACCCTGCGGGTCGATATCGATAAGCACAACCGGGCCAGCCCCGGCGCGCTGCGCCTGAACGGCGAGATGCCCGGACAGTGTGGTCTTCCCCGATCCACCCTTCTGCGATGCCAATGCAAGTACACGCAAGGCGCGGTCCCCCTGTAATTCCAATTTCGAGCCGCCTGAATGCGGTCCGGGGACTGAATTCGCAGGATACCCCTAATTTTGGGTTAACGGGGTTGCCACTGATCTGGCGGAATTCGGCCCTTTGCTCCCGATGTGGTAGAAAAACTTTGCTAACGGCATGTTCACTATGTCAGGCTAACCCGAGGGCATGACTGGGCTGCAAAAGGTTGCATTGGGTCGATGAAGGTTTCGAAGAAAATTCACCTGTTTGTTGCGGGAGCCATGATGTCAGTGGCCGTTCCTGCGCTTGCCGATGTAAAGGCCGGTGTCGATGCGTGGGCCCGCGGCGATTACACGACTGCCGTGCGTGAATGGCGCGGCCCGGCAAACGCCGGCGACCCCGACGCACAATTCAATATGGCGCAGGCTTACCGCCTCGGGCGCGGCGTGGAAGAGAATGCCGCGCAGGCAGAGGTTCTCTATGCCAAAGCCGCAGCGCAGGGCCATATCAAGGCGTCGGACAATTACGGGCTCTTGCTGTTTCAGGCCGGACGCCGCGAAGAAGCCATGCCTTATGTGAAGGGCGCGGCTGATCGCGGTGATCCGCGCGCGCAATATTTGCTCGGCATTGCCCATTTCAATGGCGAGCTGGTCGAGAAGGACTGGGTGCGTGCCTATGCGCTGCTGACGCTCGCCAACGGATCCGGTTTGCCTCAGGCCCCGCCTGCCCTCGCCCAGATGGACGATTTTATTCCGCTGGAACAGCGCCAGCAGGCGCAACTTGTTGCGCAAAACATCAAACGCAATGCCGACACGCAGCGCGCGCAGCAACTCGCGGCAGTGGACCTCGCCATCACAGACAATCTGCCGGATCAGGCGAGGTCGCGCCCCGCACCGACTGCCGCACCGAATACCGCGCAGACTGCCGCGCAGACAGCGACACCGACCACAACTCCTTTGCCGCAAGCGGTGCGCCGCCTGCCACAACCAATCCCCGCAGCAGTCGTGCCGCCATCGGTCGCTGCAGCGCGCGCAGCGGTGGCGGAAGCTGCGCGTGTGACAGGTACGGAAAGCCCTGCGACCGCCGGGGCGGACTTTTTACGCCAACCGATCGCAACCGGGACATCATCAGCGCCGATACAGGCCGCACAGACACGCCCGGTGGAGGCCGCGCGCCCGGCCCCTGCTGCGGCAGCAGCCCCGACGACCCGCTCTACCAGTTCGGCTGACGGTCCCTGGCGGGTCCAGCTTGGCGCTTTCTCAGTCAGCGCCAATGCCGATCGGTTGTGGAGCCGCGTCGCGGGCAATTCGGCCTTGGCCGGGAAAAAGAAGTTTGTCGTACCTTCCGGCCGCGTCGTGCGCTTGCAGGCGGGCGGATTTGCTTCCCGAAATGCAGCGCAAATGGCGTGCAACAGCCTCAAGCGCAGCGGGCAGGATTGCCTGGTCACCCGATAATCAAATCTTCTGCTTGCTCGATTTGACCGTTTCCACTGCCGCTACCTTGCGATAGGCCGTTCACTGTCCATACCGGGGGAGGATAGCGATGAGCATGGCGGACCGCGAAAATCTTGAGGGATTGCCGGGGGTGTTCGACGATACGCCGGTCACCAAGACCACGCGCATCGCCAGCCTTGATTTCATCCGCGGGATCGCCGTCATGGGGATACTCGCGGCGAATATCGTGGCCTTTGGCCAGCCGTTCCAGGCCTACATGTATCCCGATGCCTTCCTGACGGGACACGATGACACATCCAACTGGATGTGGGTGACACAGTTCATTCTGATCGACGGCAAGATGCGCGGTCTGTTCACACTGCTGTTCGGCGCGGGAATGTACCTGTTTCTGGAAAAAGCGTGGGAGCGCGGTTCAGGGCGCAAATTGCAAGCCCGCAGGCTCGCCTGGCTCGGCCTGTTCGGCCTGATCCATTTCTATTTCATCTGGCGCGGCGACATCTTGTTCCTGTATGCAATCAGCGGATTTGTCGCGCTGCTGCTGGTCCGGATGGAAGCCAAGATGCAGCTCTTGCTCGGCATCACCGGCTATATCGGTGGCGGCATCCTCTATCTGCTGATGTTCGGGCCGCTCTATTTCGTGGCCGATACATCGCTCGGGAAACAGGTCGCTTTCTCAGAACTGGCGAGTGATCTCGAGCTCGCGCGAAGCGAGGATATCGCCGATGGGGTGAGCGAGGCCGCAATCATCACAGATGGCAGCTATTTCGATTTCGTCGCTCACAATTTCACGGTCCACGGGGCCGATCCGTTCACCATGCTGATCATCTTTGCGTTTGAGACCCTGCCGCTGATGATGCTCGGCATGGCGCTTTACCGCATGGGTTTGTTCAGCGGCGGGATCAATCCGCGCAAACAGCGGATGTGGGGCTGGATCGGTGTGATCGGCGGCTCGCTGGCCACATTGCCTGTTGCCTTGTGGGGACTCTCCACCGGGCCGAGTTACTGGGGCAGCCTGACGGCATTCACGGCCTTTTCCATGTTCCCCCGTTTGCCGGTGATTCTGGGTCTCGCAGCGCTCCTCGCGCTGTGGGGGGCCAACGCCGACGGTTGGCTTGGCCGCCGCATCGCAGCCGCAGGACGGGCAGCCTTCACCAACTACCTCGGCACTTCGATCCTGATGCTGTTCGTGTTTCACGGCTGGGCCGGCGGGCTATTCGGCGAGTTGACCCGGCCGCAGCTCTATATCGTTGTCGTCTCGGCATGGGCGGTTATGCTGGCGTGGTCGCTGCCATGGCTCGAACGGTTCCGCTTCGGTCCGCTCGAATGGTTATGGCGCTGTCTGACGTACTGGAAACGCTTTCCTCTCAAGCGTTAGAGAATCACGCCACCCTTGATGACGGTCGTGGCGCGGCCTTGCGTCGGTTGCTTGTCAAACGGCGTGTTGCCCGCGACTGCGGCCATCTTAGCGGAATCGACCACCCACGGTTTGTCCGGATTGACAATGCACAGATCTGCTTCGTAGCCTTCAGCCAGCACACCGGCATTGATGCCCAGCAATCTCGCCGGATTGCCCGCTAGAAGGGCAAAAGCCCGCGCCAGGTCGATCACGCCGTCGCGCACGAGGCCCAGCGTCATAGCCAGCAGCGTTTCGGCCCCGGCCATTCCCGGCGCGGCATCGGCAAAGGGCAAACGCTTGTCTTCCGGCCCGCGCGGATCATGGCCGCTGGCAACAACGTCTATCGTGCCGTCGGCGATTGCTTCGATCACTGCCTGCCGGTCGGCCTCGCTGCGAAGCGGCGGCGAAAGCCGCGCAAAAGTGCGGAATTCGGCAGTCGCCAGATCGGACAACATGAAATGCGCAGGGGTGACGCCGGCAGTCACTGCGACGCCCCGCCCCTTCGCTGCTCGCACGAGATCGAGCGCAGCGCGTGTCGTGATCTGGCGGATATGCACCCGCGCGCCCGACATTTCGGCCAGAGCAATATCTCGCGCCACCGCCAGAGCCTCCGCTTCGGCTGGCGCGCTGGGCAAACCAAGTCGGGTCGCCATCTCTCCGGCAGTCGCACTCGCATCCCCGACCAGTGCGGCATCTTCCGCGTGGGTCACGACGACCAGGTCGAGCATCGCTGCATATTGAAGCAAGCGCAGCATCACGCCGGTATCAGCAATCCATTTGCGCCCGGTTGCAACGCCGCGAGCGCCAGCGTCTTTCATCAGACCGATTTCGGCCAGTTCGCTGCCTCTCAGCTCGCATGTCGCGGCCGCAAGCGGATGGACCCACAGATCGGGTTTGCCGCTCTTCGCGATGTAGGAGACCCGGCTCGGCAGATCGAGCGGCGGTGACTGATCGGGCATCAATGCAGCGCGGGTGATGCCGCCGAAATGAAAGGCCGGCTTGTCGATCGCGAAGACGCCGAAATCGACCAGACCGGGGGCGATCAGCTGTCCCTTGGCATCGATTACCTCATCGCCGTCTTGCGCCGTCACCTTGCCCAATGCGGCAATGCGCCCTTCGACCACGCGGATCGCGCCGTCCATGACGCTGTCTGGCGTGACCAGCCTGCCGCCGGTGATAGTGAGTGGGCGAGCCTGCTTCATTGCCACTCTCCATCGTTCCAGCCTGCGACACCGCGGGTCTTGCGGGTCAACACATCGAGCGCGGCCATTCGCACCGCCACGCCCATCTCGACCTGCCGCGTGATGATCGAGCGGTCGAGCATGTCGGCCACGTCGCTATCAATCTCCACCCCTCTGTTCATCGGGCCCGGATGCATGACCAGCGCGTCTGGCGCGCAGCGCTCAAGCCGTCCCTGAGTCAGTCCGTAAAGGCGATGATACTCGCGAGCGGACGGGATGAACTGACCGCTCATCCGCTCGGTCTGCAGCCGCAGCATCATCGCAACATCGGTTCCCTCGAGTGCGGCATCGAAATCATGGTACGGCACGGCTCCCATAGCCTCGACACCTTGAGGCATCAGCGCAGGGGGCGCACACAGACGGACCGTCGCGCCCAAGGCCGTCAGGCAAAGAATGTTCGACCGCGCGACCCGGCTGTGCAGTATGTCGCCGCAAATTGTGACTTTGAGCCCGGTGAAGTCCTCGCTCGCCTGCCCTCTTTCAGCCAGCGCTGATCGCAGTGCAAGCGCATCGAGCAAGGCCTGCGTCGGGTGTTCATGCTGGCCGTCGCCTGCGTTCAGCACCGGGCAATCGACTTTGCTAGCGATGAGTTCGACCGCGCCGCTGCTGCCATGGCGGATTACGATGGCATCGGCCCGCATGGCATTGAGCGTGATCGCCGTGTCGATCAGCGTCTCGCCCTTTTTTACACTCGATTGCGCGGCGTGCATGTTGACCACGTCCGCCCCCAACCGTTTGCCGGCGATCTCGAAGCTCAGAAGCGTCCGCGTTGAGTTCTCGAAGAACGCATTGATGACCGTCAGGCCGCGTAGCGCCTTGGATCGCTTCTTGGATTGATGGTTGAACTCGACCCATTGCTGCGCCTCGGCCAGCAAATAAAGGATTTCGTGCCGCTCGAGCTGCGAGATGCCCAGCAAGTCACGATGCGGAAATGCCCTTCGGCCCGCTGGAAAGCGGCCGGGATCAGGCTGATTAAACGTAGCTGTCATTAAAAAGCGGCTGTTAGTCGAGTGAAGTCACCCGCTCAAGCGGTTTCGACTGGAAAGCTGCGGCGGGGTGACCTACGTCCGCCACAAGGGACCAATTTCACAACAGGACTATCGATGGCATTTGCAGGCAAGGTCTGGAAACTTCTGGTTGGCATCAAGGACGGGCTGAGCCTTGTCTTTCTGTTGCTGTTCTTCGCCCTCCTGTTTGCGATCCTCACCGCGCGCCCCAGCCCGGCACAGGTGCGTGACGGCGCATTGCTGCTCGAACTCAACGGCATCGTGGTGGAAGAGAAATCCATCGTCGATCCGTTGAACACGTTGTTGACCGGCCAGCAGCCAGTCGGCGAGTATCAGGTCCGCGATTTGGTCCACGCTATCGACATGGCTGCCGGAGATGACCGGATAAAAGCCGTCGTTCTGGACCTGAGCGGTTTCATGGGCGGTGGGCAGGTCCATTTGCAAGCCGTTGGCGAAGCACTCGACAGAGTGCGCGCAGCTGACAAGCCGGTCCTCTCGCATGCATTGGCCTATGGCGATGATGCGATGCATCTTGCGGCCCATGCCAGCGAGGTCTGGGTCGATCCAATGGGCGGTGCCGTAATCACCGGTCCCGGCGGTTCGCGCCTCTATTACGCCTCCTTGCTGGATAATCTCAACGTCAATGCGCGCGTCTACAAGGTCGGCACCTACAAGTCCGCAGTGGAGCCCTATTCCCGCGACTCCATGTCGCCGGAAGCACGCGAAAATTACGAGCAGCTCTATGGCTCTCTGTGGGAAGAGTGGCAGGCCAATGTGAAAAAGGCCCGCCCCAAGCTAGAGCTGGACCGGGTGACCAAGCAACCGGTCGAATGGGTCGAAAGCGCACAGGGCAACCTTGCCGAAGCCGCGCTTGAAGGCGGATTGGTGGACAAGCTGGGCGACCGCGTTGCCTTCGGCAAGCGCGTGGCTGAAATCGCTGGCGAGGACCGGTGGGACGATCTGCCCGGCGCCTTCGCCTTTACAGAACTCGATCCGTGGCTTGCGGATGTGGCGCCTGACACGCCGGGCGATGCCATTGGCGTCGTGACCATCGCCGGCGAGATTGTCGATGGCGATGCCGGCCCCGGCACTGCAGGCGGTGAACGCATCGCCAAACTGCTCGACGAGGCACTGGACGAAGACTTCAAGGCACTGGTCGTGAGAGTGGATTCGCCGGGCGGTTCCGTGACCGCATCGGAAGATATCCGACAGGCCATTTTGCGCCACAAGGCGAAGAAGATTCCTGTTGTGGTATCGATGGCCAATGTTGCAGCGAGCGGGGGATACTGGGTTTCGACCCCGGCTGATCGCATCTTCGCAGAGCCTGAGACCATCACCGGATCGATCGGAATCTTTGCGGTCATCCCGACCTTCGAACGCGCAGCAGCCGAGTGGGGTGTGAGCGGTGATGGCGTTCGCACGACGCCGCTATCGGGCCAGCCCGACATCATTTCCGGCTTCACGCCCGAAGTCGACGCAATCCTGCAATCCTCAATCGAAAATGGCTATGACCAGTTTCTCACCCGCGTTGCGCAATCGCGCAAGATGAGCAAATCGCAGATTGACGAAATCGGTCAGGGGCGCGTGTGGGATGGCGGAACTGCGCGCCAGATCGGCCTGGTCGATCAGTATGGCGGCATCGAAGACGCGCTCGCTTGGGCGGCCAATAAGGCTGGCCTCGAAGACGGTGACTGGCACGCGCAATATCTCGGCAACGAAATTGGCGGATACAACACGCTGCTCGCCAGCCTGCTGACCGATGATAGCCAGGCCCGTACCCGGTCGGGCGGCGGCGATTTGTTCGCGATGGTTGCTCGCCAGCAGCAGGTCGCGCTCGGGCAGGTGGAAAGCGATGTCGCCCGATTGCTGTCGGTTCGCGGAATGCAGGTCTACTGCCTCGAATGCCCGATCCAGCCGCGTGCCGAAGCAAGTGCGGCGAGCGAGCAAGGCTGGCTGGCCAAACTCGCAAGCCTGTTCGCAGACTGAATCGAATCTTGTCATTCGTTCAGGGGCGTGGCACAGGCGCGCCCCTGCCGGGGCCGGGATTGACCCAAGTTCCCTGAAAGGCGGGCGCGTAGCTCAGTGGTAGAGCACACCCTTCACACGGGTGGGGTCGCAAGTTCAATCCTTGCCGCGCCCACCATCTTTTCAATGACTTAGAAGAGATGGAAAACATTCATGCCGCGATAGGGCGATCCGCAAGGGCGTAGGCGCCGCGGATCAGGGCCACCGCACCACAGCTTGGCCCATCACTTGCTGCTCCGACCGAGCTTTTCGAAAGAGTCGACAGTGCCTGCCAAAGTCTAAGTGCAGGCAGCGACAAGATCCACTTTGTAAGAGTTGGCCGCACTTAGTTCGGTGAAGTTGAATCCAAAATGGGGTGCTGCCGAAGGCCAAATCTTAAAAATTTCAAATATCCGTGCTTGCCTCATCCCTGGCTACCAGCTTAAACAAGGCAAACTGGTTAGGCACAATTCCACAGAATATTATTCTGCAATAAGTTCAAGATTTTCTGACGACGCACAATAGGAGGTTTCCTCAGTAAATGTTCCGCTCTGAGGTCTTGGAAAAATCACGCGATAGACTGTCGGGCGATGTGATCATAGCGGTTCCCCTGTCGTGGGGGGCTATCAGCTACCTTTTTCTTGCAGGGCTGTGCACAGCAATCATTTTTCTTTCCCTCGCCAACTATTCCCGGACCGAAACTGCTACCGGCGCGCTGACTCCTGATAAAGGCGTGTCAACAATTGTGCCTGCGCGCAGCGGTGTCGTGATTGAGCTTGCCGTAACTGAAGGAGAAGAAGTTCAGGCCGGTGATTTGCTTGCCACGATCCGGACTGAAGAGGACAGTGACGGATCCGCTTCTTCGGCAGAGCAGGTCGCCCGGGCAATTGCACTTCAGGACGCAAGCCTTGCCTCGCAAATGGACGCCGCCAGCGCGGTGGCTGCAGCTCAACAAAGCCAGTTGATAGCCCAGCAAAGTGGGTACATGGCGCAGATAGACCAGATCCGCTCGCAGATTGTGCTGCAGGCGAATCTGGTGAAAACAGCCCGCGAAGACTTCGATCGGGCGCTGGAGGTGGCAGAGCGCGGGTTTATCAGTGCGCGTGACCTGCAAATCCGCGAAGAAACGTTGCTGACGCGCCAGCAGGGCCTTTCGCAGCTAAACCAGGCGCTCGCGGCACAGCGGGCAGCGCTGTCTGAATCGAAACGGTCACTCACACAGATCGCAGCGCAAGGCCGAGTAGCGGGAGCCAATCTGGCTGCGACGCGGGCGCAAGTCGGGCAACAGGCAGCCAGCACTGCCGGGGCGCGTTCCTACGGTATTCGAGCTCCGATCGGCGGCAGAGTTACCGCCATTACTGCTCGCGCCGGACAATCGGCTGATCCGCAAAGTCCTCTCATGGCGATCATTCCTTCAGGAGCGGAGCTGCAAGCGGAGCTGGCTGTTCCCAGCTCAGCGATAGGATTTGTCAAAGAGGGTCAGGAAGTCAGTCTCGCGATTGACGCCTTCCCCTATCAGCGGTTCGGAACCGCGAAAGGTGAAGTGCTCACAGTTGCGCAAAGCGCGCTGAATCAAAAAGGCGCGAACGGTGCCGTGGTTTCATTCTATCCGGTTCGCGTGAAACTGGATGCCGAAACGATCACGGCGTTTGGCCGCAAGGAGCCGCTGGTATCAGGAATGACGCTGTCGGCCCGCATCGTCACGGAAAAGCAATCCTTGATCGAATGGCTGTTCGAACCGCTCTACGCAGTAGGGCGGCGGTAGAGAGCTCCCAGAGATGCTGGATTTGGGTTTCTTCACCGGCACTCGTGTGCGCCTCGTGCGCCAGACAGAGATCGCCGAATGCGGCCTCGCTTCGCTGGCGATGGTCGCCAATTCTCACGGGCTTGATATCGATCTAGGGTGCATGCGGCGCCGGTTTGCTCCGTCCTTGCGCGGCACTACCATGCGCTCGCTCATGGCGATCGCCGACAAGATGGGCCTTACTCCGCGAGCCGTGAAGCTGCCGCTGGAGGAGCTGCAGAACCTCCAGATGCCGTGCATTCTGCACTGGGACATGAACCATTACGTGGTTCTGGAGCGAGTAACGCGCGGGGCCAAAAGCGTTCGGGCGCTGATCCACAATCCCGACGGTCGCTCTATCAGCATGCCGCTGGAAGAGGTGTCGCAACACTTCACCGGCGTCGCGCTTGAACTTCGGCCGAGCGACAATTTCGAAATTGGCACGCAACGTGAACGGCTCAAGCTCTCGCAGCTGTGGCGCCGTATGTCAGGGCTGAAGCGTGCTTTGGCGCAAGTTCTGGTGCTGACGATTGTGCTGCAAGCCTATGTCCTCGCTGCACCCTATTATATGCAGGTTGCAATCGATAGTGCGTTGCCTGCGCTCGATCTGGATTTGCTCACAGTCCTCGCAATCGGATTCGGCCTCTTCATGATCCTGAATGCCGGAGCTTCGCTGCTGCGCTCTTTCGTGGTCCTGGTTGCAGGTACGACGCTCGGATTCACGCTTAGTGCAAATATAGCCCGGCGCCTGTTTCGTCTGCCCATAGACTGGTTCGAGAGACGTCATACCGGCGACATCCTTTCGCGTTTTCAGTCAACTGCTCCAATCCAGACCATGCTCACGCAAGGCACTGTCGCAGCCATCGTCGACGGCATGCTGGCGATTTTCACACTAGCGCTGATGTTCTGGTACAGTGTGCTTTTGGCGATTATCGCGATCATCGCTTTTGCTCTTTACGGAATCGTGCGCGCCGTTTCCTACTCGTTCGAACGCGAAGCACAGGAAGCTTCGATCATCACGCGGGGGAAGGAACAGACGGCGCTGATCGAAACGCTTCGCGGGATGACTACGCTGCGCTTGTTCGGCCGGGAAACCCTGCGCCACGCCTTTTGGCAAACCAAGCTTACAGATGCGACGAATGCAGATATTCGCAGGGCACGGATCAGCATCTGGCAAAGCACTGCCAATACGTTGATCTTCGGGTTGGAGAACATTGCGACAATATATTTCGCGATCAGTTTCGTAATCGAGGGAAGCGGCTTCAGCATCGGGATGGTGTTCGCCTACATGGCCTACAAAGGGCAATTCATTCAGAAAAGTGCTGCTCTGATAGACAGCGCGATAGCGTTTCGAATGCTGAGTCTGCATCTCGAGCGGTTGTCGGACATTGCCTTGTCTGATGAAGACAAGAGCTTCGGCCCCAGCCTTGAGCGCCAAACCGAGCTTAAAGGCCGGATCGAACTGCGCGATGTCTTCTATCGGTATTCGCCCACCGATCCTTTGCTTCTTGATGGTTTGAATCTGAAGATCGAACAGAACGAATTCGTAGCGATTACCGGGCCATCGGGGGGAGGGAAATCCACGCTCGTCAAGCTGATGCTGGGATTGGTCGAGCCGGAAAGCGGGGAAGTGTTGGTCGACGGCCTGCCGCTAGACCGGTTTGGGCACAAGAGTTATCATCGACAGATCGCATCCGTGCTACAGGAAGACACGCTCTTCGCAGGCCCACTGTGTGACAATATCGCGCTTTTCGATGAAGATTTCGACATGGAACGAGTGGTTCGCGCGGCCCGCGCAGCTTCTATCCACACCGACATAGTAAACATGCCGATGCAGTATCAGACCCTTGTCGGCGACATGGGCTCGACTTTGTCTGGAGGGCAGAAGCAGCGCGTACTGCTTGCGCGTGCCTTATATCGCCAGCCCCGCATACTGATTATGGACGAAGGGACCGCGCATCTCGATCTGAAGCATGAGAAAGCAGTCAACGAGGCGATCAAGAAGCTGGGTATCACCCGGATAATCGTTGCTCACCGCAAGGAGACTATCGATCAGGCTGAACGGATATTGCTGTTGAAAGGCGGGCAGTTCGAACCCCTGCCGGACGTTCAGAAAGAATAGAGTTCTTCCTGTCTTCAGGCGAATACGAAGTCGACCGGCTCGGTAGAGCTCCCGCACTCGAATGCTTCGTCGGCGAATTGGCCGTGGCGTTCGACCCAATGCAAGAAAATGTGCGCCGACCATTCGTTGGGGTTGGGATATATCCGGGCATGGTTGGCCTCGATGCCCCGATACATGACGGCATCGCCAGGCTCCATAGCGAAATCCGCATAGGGCGTATCACCAAAATCGTCGGTAGGGGCAGGAACTTCAGGGGATAGTTCCTTGCTGACATGGAAGGGCCAAATTGCGTCGTCGCTGTAGCCCAATGTCAGGGACAAGCTATGCTCGCAGGCATCGCGGTCAGAGTGGACCCGGCAGATGTCTCCTTTCCGGTAGATCCGGAAGAAACTGTAGGTCGGCTCCAACGGAACCTTGATGAGCTTTTCCATCACCGGCGTAAGGCCCCACAGAAGAAACTTCAGTGGCGTGTAAGATGGTCCGTATACCTCGAAAGACTTGCGCTTCAGGATGACCGCGTGGCGATTGGGTTCATTGATCTTGATATCACTTGGTGCGCAATCCCTCTTTATATCATTGAGGATGGCCCGGACTACATTCTCATCCAGCAGCTGCTTGATATGCGCGTGACCCGTATCAGCGTAATCTCCGTATACTCTCATTGTATCAGTTCCTGGTTGTCAATTAGCGAGCTGGACGGGGCGCGTATGCGCAAGAGGACGAGCGAAGGTCTCGCGTGCCAGATCTCCGATTTCGTCGGCTGTTATGGTCTGCATCTGGGTTTCGACGCCGCGCCATATGCGGATGATATTCGGGCGTTGTGAAAGCTCGGCAGCCTGATAGGCCCAGGCTCGGTCCTGATTGTATGATCCCGCTATGCCATTGATCATCATGGCGCGGATTGTCTCCAGAAGCTGCAGGTCAGGACCAGACTCAGCCAATTTCTTGCCAACCTCGTCGATCGCCGCTGCCACATCCGCTGCCTGCCCGCGTGGAGCCGTGACCGCTGCGGCGAGGATCGGTTGCCGATATCCGTCAACGCGTTGGACGCGCTCGACCTGCGGTGAATAGCTTGTTCCCTGTTCGACCAGGTCAATGTAGATCATGCGCGCGAACAGGGCCGTGAAAAGCTCTTGTTTTGCGCGCCCATGCGCGTCAGCGGGCTCATCCATGGCCCAAACCGCTCCTACGATTTCCTGACCTCCTGAAGCAGGCGGCAAATCGACCGTGATGACAGGCATATCGGTGTCATCAGGTGGATCAGGCGGGGTGTAATTATTCTCGTCACGGTCTTCCTGACCAAAGGTCGAGGCGAACAACGCAATGATTGAGTCTTCATCCATACTGCCGGCGATCGCAGCATCGATATGTCCCCGGGTGAGGATCGGGTGCAAAAGTGTGGAGGCGCGGGCCATCGTTCCGGCGCTGACGCACCGCTCTACCATCGCAGCGCCATCGACCTGAGTGCCGGGTGTCAGGCGGCTTTCAAGAGCCGCAACGACGGCCCTCAAAGGGTTTTTCGCTTGCTCGCGAAGGGCATCTCCGGCGCGACGGCTCGCCACTACGTCACCGGCCTCGCGAAAGCCGGGATCAGATACGAACGCGTACAGGTTTCGCAGTGCCACAGAGGCATCCTCGGTTCGCACCGACGCGCCAGTTCGTATGCCGAACGCCGTAGCTTCGAACGGGAAATTGCGGATGTCCTTGCCCCAAAGTTCATCGCGGATCGCCCATTCCGATCGAGAACTAGTCCCTCCAGCCTGCACGAAATGGGGCAGGACCAGAGCATCGCAATGCGACAGCCTTGCGCGTGGCTCAGGCGCATTCGCATAGATGGCTATCTCAAGGTATTTGCCCTGATGCTTGCGATCGATAAGGCGCAATATGGAGCCGTTGGCAAAGGTCACGCTGCGGATCCCCTCTGCAGATCGCAGGTCTGATACGATCGCCCCGGGCGTACCACCCAATTGTCGTCGCACTGGATCGGCCTCGCTATCGCCAGATACCCCAAGCGGCCTCGGCTCATAGGCTTTGACGAACTTTGCCAGTTCGCTTGACGGGGTCGATGTCCACTGATCCGCAGCCCCTTCAACTCTTGTTTGAAACGGTGCTTGAGGCACTTGGTCGCGCCAAATTGCGTTCAATCGGTCGAGAGTCATGTCAGCCAGAATGCGACGTTGTTGCATGAAACGGTCTTGTTCGGACTGCAGTTCAAATCCTTTCGTCAGGGCCTCTCCGATGCTCGCAGAGACTCGGCTGTTGCTGTAGAACAAAGCTTGATCGGTCCGGTCGCTGATGTCCCTCAGGATTACGCGCTTTGCGATGGCCAGCTCTCGCTCACTGAAGGCGCCCGCTTGTGCCGCTGCAACTTGATCCAAAAGGATGGAGAGCGCAGAGTGCCATTTTCCTTTTGCAGGATCCGCCTGCCAAATAAGAACGCGGCTGCTCGGGGCGGTGTCGTCAATCGTGAACTTGGCGCTGCCCACACCGGTCTCCAGCGCTTGCAGATCAAGCCGGTGAGACAGAATCAGAGCAATAACTCTGTCGAGCATAGCGGTTTCTAGGTGTGAAGATGTCAAAGTGCCTGTTGAAAGTTTCGGCTTTTCGAGGCGAAGACTTGCAAGCACCGTCGGAGGCCCGGAAGCATCGGCATCGGCTGTATAGAGCGTGGCAACAGCGGCTGGCCTGTGACCTTTGTTGTTATCAAGATGCATCGCAGTCGGGACATTTTGATCGGGTGGCGACCACATCCCCAGTGTCGAACGCAGGATTGCATTTGTTTCGGCTGCATCGACATCGCCAACAATCACAATGGTCACATTTTCCGGCCGGTAAATCCGGGCGTATAGCGCCTCGATTGTCTCGACGCTGGCGGAAGCTACATCCGAAGAATCGTATCCGCGCGAGACATCCCATTCGGAGCCGGGGGCAAGCTCGCGAGCGCGCTCGTGCAGCCTCATCGCTTGAGGCAGCCTTCCAGCCATCTCGTTGATGACAGTCTGCCGTTGCTGGTCCACAGGCTCTGCGGAAATTCGCATTCCGTCTACGATCCCGCGGAAGTATCGCAGGGCGTTGGCGATTGCGGCGACATCATTGGTCTGCGTGGTCAGAAAATACTCGCTCGCATAAGGCGATGTAAAGGCACCCCATTCACGCACTACCGTGGCCTGATCACGAAATGCGATGACTTCGTCGGGCGACATCATGCCATTCGCTTCGCGTGGTAGGTGTTCGATCAAGTGGACAAGGCCGTTCTCTCCGGGTCGTTCGGCCTGCCAGCCTCCTTTGACATGCATTCGAATGGCAACACGTGAAGAATCCTGACGAGCGGCGCTGCGTCGCCGGACGACGACATAGCTCAGCCCATTGGCCAGCTGCCCGGACACAACCGACTCTGAATCGACAGGCGATTCGGCATCCGAAGAGACCACATTGGTCTCGCTATGCGCTAAGAGTGAAGTGGCACCGCCAACGCCGAACAGGCCAAGGCAACCAAGCACCACAAAAGCTCTGAATATCAAACCACCACTCCAGCCATTGCGACGTCGAACCGGAAAACTACCTGACGATCCGGCGATTGGAAATCACGCAGCTTCCTTGCTGCCCTTGGACTTGGACTTTTCCTGCGGCGCGCGCGCCCATCGTCGTTCCCGATACCACTTGGTGATGATGGTCTTCTCTCCCTTCGCGACAGGAATTCCTTCGTGCAACGTCAACCAGTTGGGCAGGCCATCTCTGTTCATGTTGGCCCACAGAACAAGCATGCCTGCTACCGGCCTGATGCTGAACCCGGCTCGGACGAACTTTGTGTCCCCGCCCTCCATCTCGTCATCGAGATATGCCATCGCAGTCCAGACGCGCTGACCGCCTTCGCGGCGCGCAATTTTCCAGTGCGACTGACTCTCGTGCATGAAATCGCAGTGAGCCCGGAACGTCTGGCCCTCGGCATAATGCTGGCCTTGCGTCAGCTCGCCATTGATAGCCTCGATCCCCATGAGATCGGCTATGCGGGCATCTATCGCTTTTACCACCTCATCGTGCTCATCCATGTTCGAGGTTGAGCTCGTACGAAATTCCGAAATCGCCGGAAATTGATCGCCCATGGTTTTGGAACGCTCGAGCTTGCCCTTGATCAAGGCCTTCAAATATTCACGTTCGTCGGGCTTGATGAAATCTTTCACGAGGTAGATTTCGAGGCCACTGCGCCCGAATACAACCACATTTTCATGGGCCGCAATTCTTTTTTCAACTCGACGACTGATTGCAGCGCGTTCTCTAATTCCCATTGTGCAAGTCCTGCCGCATAAGTGCAGCCAAAGCTGCCTGGTATTTGAAAAGTGCAAAGTCATTCCGGCAAGGCGTGGGGTTCAAATTGCCCCATTGCCTTGCCGGAATGCTTCAAGGAACTTGCGACTGACAATGGGCCAAGCCCTTGGTCAGCCGACAGGCTTCCAACTCAGAGATCCCTCGATGCCGGAAAAGGTCCGAACGCCGGAGAAGCCGGTATGGGCGGTTCGCCAGGATACGTCCAAGGCGGAGGTGGAGGCGGCGGCGGCGGCGGCGCGTTGGGAGGACCATAGGGGTCTCCTCCCACCACTTCGTCGAGAACCTCGGGCGCTTCGATGCTTACGATGCCGTCAAGCTCACTTCCAGCAATATTTGCCTCAGTTACGCTCTTGGCTCCCTTTGTTGGGGATTTTCTTGCCATTTCTACTCCTATCGCACACCGTTTTTGAGTGCTCTATAAATAACGCTTAACGGTTACATAGGAGTCAAGATCTCTAAAAGAAATTTTTTAGTTGACTACTTTGTGCTCATGCCCATCTGTCCGCTCTGCCATATAAAAAGGAGTAATCATGATGGATTTCCAGAGAAATGACTAGTGACCCCTATCCGTTTTCGAGCGAAACTGCTGGTCGGTTTCAAGCATTTCGTCAGCGCACCGGCGTATGTGCCGCTCATTCAAGCAAGAGCAATATCACCCTTTGCTTGCGTGATAATGTCGTACACGGCAGAACGTGCCGCGCTTACCCTATTCGGAAGCTCGGAAGCTGATTTATCAGCCATGCCGCGCCCACCATTGCTTAGTTTTTCGAGAGACCCTCACCAATAAGCAGGTTCGCCTGCCGGGCGATTTCGTCTGCGTCGCAGTCGCCCGAGCCCCAGATGGCGTAGCGCAGGCCAAGGAATACATTCATACCCATGATTGCCCAGGCCTGCGCCTCGTGCAGGTCTGACCGCAACTCGCCTTTGTCGGCGCCCGCTTTCAGGCGTTCGAGGATGCGTGCGGCAGTGTTTTCATAATGCGCGCGGTAACTGGCCGGGTCGACGAATTCCGCCTCGTCGATGATGCGATAGACTTCCTTGTGTTCGCTGGCGAAGCGCAGAAAAGCGGCCAGCGCCTGACGCTCCACCTCAAGCGCGCTCATGGGCTCGCGCACAGCTTCGCCGGCAGCTTGCTTCACGGCATCGCTCATATCTTTTACGAGCCCGCGAAAGATCGCGTCCTTCGAATCAAAATAGGTGTAAAATGTGCCAAGGGCGACACCGGCCCTGCGAGTGATGCCGCTGATCGAAGCTTCGTGAAACCCTTTCTCGCCGAATTCACTGGCGGCAGCGTCCAGAAGCTTGCGCAGGGTACGGCGCCCACGCTCCGTGCGCGGAGTTTTTTCGCCAGAAGCCTGCTGCATCCCTGCCTGTTCGATCTTCGAGCCCCGTCCCATACCCCCTAAGTAAGCGCCAATCCCGTCCTGCACAAGATCCAACTTGAAAGTCGGTTCAACTTTCAATAACACGGCGAGCAATCATGGATTCAGGGAGAAGAACAATGGCCAGATTTGAACGCCGATTCGCCGCCAGCTTGCTCGTTGGCAGCGCCGCTCTTGCAATTACTGCTACCCCGGCGATGGCACAGGATGCTGGCGCAGACATCGCTGCCGAAAGCGGCAATTCAGATGGTCCGATCATCGTCACAGCGCGCCGCCGTGAAGAACGCATCACCGATGTACCCCTGTCCATAACTGCCATTAACGGGCAGCAGCTTGCCAAGTCGGGCACGCTGGAATTGACGGAAATCGGCCAGAAAGTGCCCAATCTCACACTGGAGGTGAGCCGCGGCACCAACACCACTCTCACCGCCTTTATTCGCGGGGTCGGACAACAAGATCCGGTCGCCGGTTTCGAAGCCGGCGTCGGGCTGTATGTCGACGATGTCTATCTCAATCGCCCGCAAGCCGCTGTCCTGGATATCTACGATGTCGAACGGATCGAAGTGCTGCGAGGTCCGCAGGGCACGCTTTACGGGCGCAACACCATTGGCGGCGCGATCAAGTATGTGACCGCCCGCCTGCCCGATGCAACCACACTCAAGGTTCGCGGGACTTACGGCAGCTACGACCAGGCCGATCTGGTCGTGACGGCCTCCACACCGCTGACCGACAGCCTGCGCATCGGCGCGAGCGGCGCGCGCCTTTCGCGCGGCGGTTTCGGCGACAATTTGAACCTGCCCGGGGTAGAGAATTACAACAAGGATGTCTGGGCCGCACGCGGCACGATCGAATTCGACAACGGACCGATCTTTGTCCGTCTGTCCGGCGATTATGTGAAGGACAATTCAGAGGCGCGGCAAGGTTCTCGCCTTATACCGGGTCTGTTCACCGGGGCTCCGGTACTCGATGACGTTTATGACACGCGGGCCGGACTCAACGTCGTTGATCAGGAAGTGGAGGCCTATGGCGGCGCGCTGCAGATCGCGCTCGATGTGTCCGATACCATCACGCTCAAGTCGATCACTGGCTACCGCGAGGACAAGTCGACCAGCCCGATCGATTTCGACAGCCTTCCGGCTGCCGACCTCGATGTCCCGGCAATCTATGAGAACGACCAGTTCAGCCAGGAATTCCAGCTATTGTACGACGGCGACCGCCTGAAGGGTGTCCTCGGAGTCTATTATCTTGACGCGAGCGCGTTCACCGCATTCGATGTGGCCCTGTTCACCACCGGAGCGCTGATCAATCTGCCTGGCCTGAATGCGCAGACACTGGGCGATGTCGACACGGAGACATACTCCGTCTTCGGCGATTTCACCTACGATATCACCGACCAGCTGAGCCTGTCGCTCGGCGGCCGCTACACGTGGGACAAACGGAGCAGCCGCGTGCTGCGCACCACTTTTATTGGTGGCTATTCGGACCTGTTCGCCACGGGCGCGATCCCGATTGCTGTCACATCCGATTTCGATGGCAGTGAGACCTTCGAGGAATTCACCCCGCGCGCTTCGATCAGCTTCAGGCCCGATGAGAACCACAATATCTATTTCACCTATTCAAAGGGCTTCAAGGGCGGTGGCTTCGATCCGCGTGGGCAAACCACCGCAGCGCCCGATCTTGATGGCGATGGTGACATCGATTTCGACGACCAGTTCCAATTCCTGCGCTTCGCGCCGGAGACAGTCGACAGCTATGAACTGGGCTGGAAAGCCTCGCTCCTCGACAACCGGCTGAACGTCGCATTCGCCATCTTCAAGGGCGATTACTCCGACATCCAGATCCCAGGTTCGGTCGGCATCGACGCGAACAATGACGGCGTGAACGAGACCTTCATCGGCATTACCTCCAACGCCGGCTCGGCTGATGTCAACGGGTTCGAGTTCGAAGGCAATGCTCTGGTTGGCAGGGATTTCGCCGGCATGGGAAGCCGCTTTGATGTCAACTGGGCGCTCGGTTATGTCGATGCTCAATACAACCGGTTCATCGATGCTTTCGGCAATGATGTGGCAGACCAGCGGGTGTTCCAGAACACTCCTGAATGGACGGTCAACACGGGATTTGATCTTGGCCTGCCGATTGGCAGCGGCTTCATCGACTTCCTCGGCTCAGTCTCGCTGCGTTCCGACGCAAGCCAGTTCGAAACGCCCAACGCGTTCCTCGACCAGGATGGATTTGTCCTGCTCGATGCCAGCATTGTCTACACGGCTGCCGATGATCGCTGGTCGGTCGGGGTGCATGGCAAGAACCTGACCGACGAACGGTACATCGTTTCAGGATACAACTTTGTCGCTGGCGGGACCAACGGTCAGCCTTTTGCATCTACCCTCGGCCTCGAAGGCACGCTGACCGGTTTCTACGGCGATCCGCAGCGTTTCTTCATCACCGGCGAATTCCGCTTCTGATCTGACATCCACTCAATCGAAAGCGCTAGCGGGCCGCCGGTTCGCCCGCGACCGCGCAGCTTCCACTGTGAAGCTGCGCGGTTTCTGGTTCGCGTCACCGATTGCGAATACAACCAGATCGTCTGGCGCGACATCGTCTGCCGCATACCGATCCCAGTCGCGGTGGATCATATCGGGCGGACCGAAGATCCGCAGCGCATTCCAATACCGGTCATCGCGAAAGCCGACAAAATGAACGAGGCGGGACATTGTCATCCAATGCCCCGCCCCGACGTGCGTTTCCAGCCCCGGAGGGGTCGTGGCGCTAGAAACGGTAAGAAAGACCCGCGCTGACGACCCACGGATCGAGCTGGTGCTCCGTCTGGATGGCAATTGTATTGCCAGCAAACCAACGTGCGGTCGTGTCGACGAAATACCGTTTGGCATCCACACTGATCCCCAGACCGCTGTCGTTGAGCTCGGCATCGAAGCCGGCCTGCAACGCAAAGCCGAATTCATCCGACAGGCTGAAATCGGTCACGCCGAGCGGGATCGTTGCCGCACCGGGC
Organism: Parerythrobacter lutipelagi; assembly: GCF_005434975.1. Taxonomy (GTDB): domain Bacteria; phylum Pseudomonadota; class Alphaproteobacteria; order Sphingomonadales; family Sphingomonadaceae; genus Parerythrobacter_A; species Parerythrobacter_A lutipelagi. Next base: position 547,211 of record NZ_SKCJ01000001.1, read on the forward strand.
TCGTCGTCGATGAACATGAAATAGGCCGGACCCGCCCCGACATACGGCTTCACCGGACCGGCATCGAAATGATATTTGGCCGTCACCGTGGCCGGGATCAGCTTCGCGTCAGCGACCAGCTCGGCCCCGGGCAATCCGGTCGTGCCGTCGACATCGTGCTGAGTCAGGCAGCAGATCGTCTCGATCGAGAAATTGTCGCTCACGAAATACTCGATCGCAATCGTCGGGACCACATTGTCGTTGGCTCTGGTCTGAGTATTCGCCGGTAGACCGATCGTATCCACTTCGACAGTCTTGATCTTGCCATCCGGCAGGACACCGGTGACGAATGCCTTGACCTGGACCGAACCTTCGCGCTCGGCAGCCTGCGCAGGTACCGTGGCCACGGCACACGCGCCGGCCGCGAGCATCAGGATCTTGGTGTTCATTGGTTTTTCCCTGGCGAAACAGCGGCCGCACTGCGCGGCCCAGGATTCTTGCTTCGCTGCTGAACCCCTTTGGGGCGATTGCGGGGCAGGATCATTGACCTGAGTCAAAGACGCTGGACGCGCAAAAGGCCAGATAGCCCGTCATGGCAACACAAACGGAAAAATGCGCCGGTGAAGCGCAATCGTTCGAGCGGTTCGGCGCCGCAATGCTGTCAGGCAAGGTCTCCGATTCTGCCTACCTGCGCTTCCAGTCGCTGGCAGCATACCGCCAGATCAATGCAGGCGAGACCGTTCCAAATATGGATCTCGCCGACCGGTTTGTCTTTCTGGCATCGGGTGCAACCAAGCTGGTTGCCGAAGCTTCCGGCGGACGTGAGCAAGTGGTCGCTTTTCATTTCGCCGACGATCTTGTCTCCATTCCGGCCCGCGGGCCACATGGTTATACGCTGCGGGCGCTGACCGATTGCGATATCCTTGTCTTCCCGTCGCTCGAGTTCATGCAGATTGCTCACACTGAACCGGTTACTCTGGGCGAAGTGGCGCGGCGCGCGCTCCATGCTCTTTGGCGGTGCCGTGAAAAGGCGGTCCTGCTCGGCCGCAAGACGGCGCAGGAAAGGATCGCGTCCTTCCTCATCGCAACGGCCCGCAGAATCGGCTCGATCGAGCGCGGAGCATGCGTCCTGAGCCTGCCGATGTCGCGCCGCGACATTGCCGACAGCCTCGGTCTGACGACTGAAACCGTGAGCCGCCAGTTCACCGATCTACGGCAAATGGGGCTGATCGCCACCTCCGGCAGGTCGGAAGTCCGGCTGCTCGACATAGCCGGCCTGGTAGCGCGTTCGGGCAATTTCTCCATAGCCGCGTGAGAATTTCTCCAATTTGATCTGAGTCAATGTCTGCCCGGACGCAGCCGCATAGGCGGCAGGAAACCAACGGAGATTTTCATGCAAGCGGAAGCAGCACTGGGCCGAATCGGACTCTGGTTCGCGTTGATGTTCCTCGCGATCGTCGCGATTGTCGCGGCCAAGGACAGCGGTTTTGCCGCGCACGCTACGATTGTGGCTGCGGTCGCGTTCCTGCTGGTGCTCGTGTCGGCGGCCAGGTTTGACCCGCTGAGCAGCGGCAGATCATTCTTTCGCATGCCGGACGGACCCGACAAATATGATGACGACCCGGTCCGCTGGGGCGTCCTCGCCACCACATTCTGGGGCATGGCAGGCTTTCTCGCGGGGCTGTTTATCGCGCTGCAAATGGCGTTTCCGCAGCTGAACATCGAACCCTGGTTCAATTTCGGACGGCTTCGTCCGCTACACACGTCTGCAGTCATCTTCGCGTTCGGCGGCAATGCGTTGATCGCGACGAGTTTCTACATCGTCCAGCGAACCTGCCGCACGCAGCTTGCCTTCCCCTCGCTCGCGCGGTTCGTATTCTGGGGCTACCAGATGTTCATCTTGCTGGCGGCGACCGGATACCTGCTCGGCATCACTCAGTCGAAGGAATATGCCGAGCCGGAATGGTATGTAGACCTGTGGCTGACGATCGTCTGGGTGGCCTATTTCATCGTCTTCATGGGCACCATCGTTAAACGCAAAGAGCCGCATATCTATGTGGCGAACTGGTTCTTCCTCGCATTCATCGTAACCGTTGCGATGCTCCACATCGTCAACAATCTGGCTGTGCCGGTGAGCCTGCTCGGCGCCAAGAGCTACGGCGTGTGGTCGGGCGTGCAGGATGCGCTGACTCAGTGGTGGTACGGCCACAATGCGGTGGGCTTTTTCCTGACTGCCGGTTTCCTTGCGATGATGTATTACTTCGTGCCCAAGCAAGCGGAACGGCCGGTCTATTCCTACCGCCTGTCGATCATTCACTTCTGGTCGCTGATCTTTCTCTACATCTGGGCCGGGCCGCACCATTTGCACTACACCGCCCTGCCCGACTGGGCGCAGACATTGGGCATGGTGTTCTCCATCATCCTGTGGATGCCGAGCTGGGGCGGGATGATCAACGGCCTGATGACGCTGAACGGCGCATGGGACAAGATCCGCACCGACCCGATAATCCGCATGATGGTGATGGCGCTCGCGTTCTACGGGATGAGCACATTCGAAGGGCCGATGCTGTCGATCAAGGCGGTGAACAGCCTCAGCCACTATACCGACTGGACGATCGGCCACGTCCACTCCGGCGCGCTCGGCTGGAACGGCATGATCACTTTTGCCGCGCTGTACTTTCTTGTCCCGCGACTGTGGAAGCGCGAGCGGATGTACTCGCTGCGGATGATCAACTGGCACTTCTGGCTCGCGACGCTCGGCATCGTATTTTACGCCGCGAGCATGTGGGTTGCCGGAGTGACCCAGGGCCTGATGTGGCGCGAATACGGGCCTGACGGCTACCTGATCTGGTCATTCGCCGACACAATGGACGCGATGTTCCCGATGTATGTCGCCCGCGCGTTCGGCGGCCTGCTTTACCTCTCGGGCGCGATTATCATGACCTACAACATAGCGATGACGCTGGCTGGCAGGCTGCGCGACGAAGCCCCGATGACTGAAACCCCGCATGATGCGCAAGCGGATCGCCCGCTGCCCGCAGCCGTGCCCGCAGCCGTACCCGCCGAATAGGAACTGCCGACAATGACCGAACACGTCGACACGACAAACGCCGCCGAGGACAAGCCAAAGGGTCACAAGCGGCTCGAACGCAATGTGACCTTGCTGGCGGTCGCCACCCTCGTCACTGTGGCCATCGGCGGCATCGTGGAAATTGCGCCGCTGTTCTGGATCGACAACACGATCGAGAAGGTTGACGGGATGCGTCCCTACACGCCGCTCGAACAGGCGGGGCGGGACATCTACATCCGCGAAGGCTGCTATTCGTGTCACAGCCAGATGATCCGTCCGTTCCGCGACGAGGTCGAGCGCTATGGCCACTACAGCCTGGCTGCGGAGTCAATGTACGACCACCCGTTCCAATGGGGTTCGAAACGCACGGGACCGGACCTTGCACGGGTCGGCGGCCGCTATTCGGACGCATGGCATGTCCAGCACCTGAAGGACCCGCAAAGCGTGGTGCCGCAAAGCATCATGCCGTCATACAGGTTCCTCGCGGAGACCGACCTCAAGGTGCCGGACCCGGCCGAAACCATGCGCACGCTCCGCACAGTGGGCGTGCCCTACTCCGATACGCAGGTTAAGCAGGCTGAAAGCGATCTCGCGCTGCAAGCGGAAGCCTTCGGCAACGCGAAGGATCTCCAGTCGCGCTATCCCAAAGCTCAGGTGCGCGATTTCGACGGTGACCCCGGACGGCTGACCGAGATGGATGCGCTGGTCGCCTATCTGCAGATGCTCGGCACTCTGGTGGATGTGAACAGCGCAGCGGCGCAGGAAGAACTGGCCGAGGAGAAAGGCCGGTGAGCGTGTACGAAACTCTGCGCCACTTCGCGGACAGCTGGTTCCTGCTGGTGATGTTCCTGCTTTTCCTGACGTTTTGCCTGTGGCCGTTCCGGCCCGGCGCGAAGGATCACAACCAGGCAGCTGCCAATTCGATTTTCGAAGGACAAGACGATGGCGAATGAACGCCCGGACAGCAAGCGCGTCGACCAGGCCACAGGCACCGAGTTTGTCGGCCATGAATGGGACGGCATCGAGGAGCTCGATACGCCGATGCCGCGCTGGTGGGTGCTGACCTTCTACGCGACCATCATCTGGGCGATCGTCTATGTGGTTCTCTACCCGGCATGGCCGATGATCGAGAAAGGCACCGAGGGTGTGCTTGGCTGGACCAGCCGCGGCCAGCTGGCGCAGGAAATGAGCGTCGCCGATCAGGCGCAGACGACTTTCCGCGAACAGCTCGCGCGCGTTCCGATCGAGCGGCTGCCGGATGACAGCGTGCTGATGCAGCGCGCAGTCGCCGGTGGCGCGGCCGCTTTCAAGGTCAATTGCGTCCAGTGTCACGGCTCCGGTGCGGCAGGCAGCCAGACGCTCGGTTATCCCAACCTCAGCGATGACGACTGGCTCTGGGGCGGCGACCTGCGGGCAATCGAGTACACGCTGGTACACGGCATTCGCGAGCAAGGAACCGAAGGCACACGGACCGGTGCCATGCCGGCGTTCGAAGGCCTGCTGGACGCTGCTCAGCTTGGCGCGGTGACGGATCACGTCCTCTCGCTGAGCGGCAAGGCCAAGGCCAATCCGGCAGGGGCGGAAGTTTACGCGGCTCAATGCGCTGTCTGCCACGGCGCGAACGGCGAAGGCGACCGCGCGCAGGGTTCCCCCAACCTGTCGGACGCAATCTGGCTGTATGGCTCCAGCCGGGAACAGGTCATGCAGCAAATCCTCAACCCCCGCATGGGCATGATGCCGAGTTGGCAGAAGCGGCTCGACCCGGTGACGATCAAGATGCTCGCGGCCTATGTCCACTCGCTGGGCGGCGGCGAGGATTTCATCGAGGTCGCGCAGGACCCGGAAACGCAGGTCGATGAACAGCCCTGATATCGCAGGCAGTCCGGGCCCGGCCAAGCTATACGAGGCAAATCAGACGGTTCACAACAAGCGGATCGACGGCCCGTTTCGCCGCTTCAAATGGGCGGTCATGGTGGCCACTCTGGCAGTCTATTACATCACGCCATGGATCAGGTGGGACCGCGGCCCCTATGCGCCCGACCAGGCGGTGTTGATCGACGTTGCCAATCGGCGGTTCTACATGTTCGGGATCGAGATCTGGCCGCATGAATTCTATTTCGTCGCCGGGCTGCTCATCATGGCTGCAATCGGGCTCTTTCTGGTAACCACCGCAGTCGGGCGCGCGTGGTGCGGCTATGCCTGCCCGCAAACGGTGTGGACCGATCTGTTTCAGCATGTCGACCGCTTTGTCGATGGTGATCGCAACGCGCGAACACGGCTCGACGCTGCGCCGTGGACCTGGGGCAAGGTGGCAAGGCGCGGTGCAAAATGGACCATCTACCTCTTCATCGCTTTCTGGACCGGCGGGGCATGGATCATGTATTTCGCCGACGCGCCCACGCTCACAGTCGACTTCTGGACCGGACAGGCTGCGCCGGTCGCTTATATCACCGTTGCGATCCTGACGCTCACGACCTTCGTGCTTGGCGGCTTCATGCGCGAACAGGTGTGCGTCTACATGTGCCCCTGGCCCCGCATACAATCAGCCATGATGGACGAAAAATCGCTGCTGGTGACCTACAAGGACTGGCGCGGCGAACCGCGCGGCAGTCTGAAGAAAGCCCGGAAGACCCCCGGCGAGTTCGGCGATTGCATCGACTGTATGCAATGTGTGCAGGTTTGCCCCACGGGGATCGATATCCGCGAGGGTCCGCAAATCGGTTGCATTACCTGCGCCCTGTGTATCGACGCCTGCGACAAGGTCATGGCCGACATTGGCCGCCCGCGCGGGCTGATCGATTACGCCACGCTGGAAGACTGCAAAGCCGAAGCTGCCGGCGAGCCGCCCCGCCCGGTCTGGAAAACACTGCTGCGCCCGCGCACGATCGCCTATTCGCTGATCTGGGGCGGCATCGGTCTCGCCCTGCTGTTCGCGCTCGGCAACCGGACTCATGCCGATATTTCCGTGTCGCAGGACCGCAATCCGCCCTTCATGCTGATGAGCGACGGATCGATCCGCAATTCCTACACGCTCAAACTGCGCAATATGCAAAGCAATCCGCGCGCAATGGAAATCGCCCTCGATGGCCCGTCAGGCGCGGTCATGTGGACCGATACGATCGGATCGGATGATGCCGCTCGCGCACAAGTGGTTGAAGTGGCCGCCGATCAGACGCTGACGGTTCGTGCCTACGTCCGAGCGCCGGCCGACACCAACAGCCGCGAGATCACCTTCCACATCACGACACTGGATGAAGAGCGCGAGACAGACAGCGGTACTATCCGCTTCGCCACGCCCGGAGACACAGAATGACCCGCGAATTCACTGGACGGCATATGGCGATCATCCTGATTGTGGGCTTCGGCATCGTTTTCGCGGTCAACATTGCCATGGCGACAGTGGCGACGCGCGGCTTTGGCGGCGTGACGGTCGAGAATTCCTACGTGGCGAGCCAGAAATTCAACGGTTGGCTCGAACAGGCCGAGAGCGACCGCGCGCTGGGCTGGCGGGCGCGGAGCCAGCGGCGGGGAGACGGCAAACTGGCCGTGTTCACACAAGAGGTTCCAGCGGGGGCGCAGGTGACCGCCGAACTGCGCCGCCCGCTGGGCAGCAGGGAAAGGCTTGGTCTGGCCTTCGAACCAACCGCAGGTGGGGCCTACCAATCGACCGAAGCAATCCCTGCAGGCCGCTGGATTATCCGCTTTCGCATCGAGTCAGGCGATGAAAGCTGGTTCGGCGAAGAGCGGATCGAATGAATGTCCCGGTAGACCTGCCGACCGACCACCAGGTTCTGGTCGACACGCGCTTCACTGTGCCGGGCATGCGCTGTGCGGGCTGTATCGCCAAAATCGAGCGCGGCCTAGGCGAACTGGACGGAGTCGAGTCTGCGCGCGTCAACTTTTCTGCCAAGCGGGTGGCGGTTCGCCATGATCCCAGGACCGAAAAATCGGCGCTGATCGAAGCGCTCAACCAGCTCGGTTTCGAAGCGCAGGAAGTCAGCGCCAATCCCCTAGCAAGCGATGACCGCGAAAGCCGTCAATTGCTGCGCGCGCTGGCGGTCGCAGGCTTCGGCATGATGAATATCATGCTGCTTTCGGTCAGCGTCTGGTCCGGTGCTGGCGGCGTGACCCGCGAGCTGTTTCACTGGCTGTCCGCGCTGATCGCGCTGCCTGTGGTAGCTTATTCCGGGCGGCCCTTCTTCGCGTCCGCCGCGATGGCGCTGCGATATCGGCGGACGAACATGGATGTTCCGATCTCCATTGGCGTTCTGCTGGCGACTGCGCTTAGCCTCTATGAAACGCTGACCGGCGGCGAGCATGCCTATTTCGATGGCGCAGTGATGCTGCTGTTTTTCCTGTTGGCCGGACGCACACTCGACGCGGCGATGCGCGGCAAGACCCGAGCGGGTATCGGCGCGCTGCTCGGGCGGATGGGGCGCAGTGGCAGCGTGATCCAGCCCGACGGATCAACCCGCAGGATCGATGCCGAGCAACTCGAACCGGGTATGCTGATGCTCGTCGCTGCGGGAGAAGCGCTCGCGGCTGACGGTGTGATCGAGCAGGGCAGCGGCGCGATCGACAATTCGATGCTGACCGGCGAAAGCGCGCCCGAAGCCGTTTCGGTTGGGGCAGTCATCCATGCCGGGTCGATCAATCTGCTTGAGCCGCTGAAGGTTCGCATCTCTGCTGTCGCGCAGGACACTGCAATCGCTGAAATCGCGCGCCTGATGGACGAGGCGGGCCAGTCGCGTAGCCGCTATGTCCGCATCGCCGATCGCGCATCACGCCTCTACGCACCCGCCGTACACACGCTCGCCGCGCTGGCTTTTGCCGGATGGATGATTGCCGGCGCCGGGTGGTACCAGTCGCTGGTCATAGCGATAGCCGTGCTGATCATCACCTGCCCCTGCGCCATCGGCCTTGCAGTACCGGCAGCACAGGTGGTGGCGAGCAACGCGCTGATCCGGCGCGGACTGCTGGTGAAAGACGGAACGGCACTCGAGCGGCTGGCCGAAGTCGATATCGCTCTGTTCGACAAGACCGGCACACTGACTCTGGGGGAGCCGCGTGCGGATATCTCCGACTTGGACGAAGCGGAGAAATCGATCGCGCTGGCTCTCGCGCAAACCAGCCGTCATCCGCTCAGCCTCGGTATCGCACGATCGCTTGCAGGCAAGATTGCTCCCGCAGCAATCGAACAGGTCCGGGAAGAAAGCGGACAGGGCGTTGCGGCGGAGTGCGGAGGTACTGCGGTCGCGCTGGTCCGGCCTGGCAGCGCCACGCAGGCAATGGCGGTCGATCTTTTGGTCGGCAGCAAGCGGAAACGGATAATTTTCAACGACCTCTTGCGCAGCGATGCTGCCGAGACGCTGGCAGCGCTTGGCGCCATGGGGATCGACGGCTCGATCATCTCTGGTGACCGGTCCGGTGCGGTCGCTTCGATCGCGGCGCAGCTCGGCATCGCTGGCATGGGTGCGATGGACCCGGCGGCGAAGCTCGAGTTTCTCAGCCGTCTCACCAAGACCGGCCATCGACCACTGATGGTGGGCGACGGGCTGAATGACGGCCCGGCCCTTGCTGCCGCTCATGCCTCGATCGCGCCCGGAACTGCGAGTGACGCCAGTCAGCAGGCAGCCGATGCCGTTTTTGTCGGCGAGAAACTGATGCCGGTTGCACTGGCCGTCCACACAGCGCGGCAGACGATGCAAATTGTGCGGCAAAACTTTGCTTTCGCCATTGGCTACAACATCCTCGCTGTTCCGCTCGCGCTGGCCGGGCTGGTCACACCGCTGATCGCAGCCATAGCCATGTCACTCAGTTCGCTTGTGGTCGTCGCCAATTCGCTTCGCCTGGCAAGATCCGGGAGGGCTGTAGGATGAGCGTGCTTGCAATCCTGATCCCGGTCGCTTTGCTGATGGGCGGCGTCGGGCTTGCGCTGTTCTTCTGGGCGATGCGCAGCGGCCAGTTCGAGGACCTCGACGGAGCCGCCCAGCGCATCCTGATCGACGAGCTGGAAGAGGAAGAGGACTGATGCGTCTGCCGCTGGCCCTGCTTGCCCTTGTGTCATTGATGGCGGGCCCTCCGCCCGCTGGCGGCGCAGAGATTGTCGCCAAACAATGCGGCGGGCCTGAGATAAGTATCCCGCTCAAGCGTTCACCGCGTCATCTGCCGGAGCCGTGCCACGAAAATGCCTGTCATGCCGGCAATTGCCGCAAGACAATTGATCTGCGTCAAAGAAAGGCTACTCGCCCGCGGCCATAGGGCCTGCATGTGGACCTATCACCCCGACCTGCTCGCGAAGCCGGTCCCGCGCTATACCAGCTACCCGACTGCAGCGGACTTCGGCCCGCTGGCGGCTGACGCCTATCGCAGCGCCCTGCACAACGCAGAAGGCGATGTCTCGCTGTACCTGCATATCCCGTTCTGCGAAAAAATATGTTTCTACTGCGGCTGCAACACCGGACGCGCCAACCGGCGCCACCGGCTCGAGAGTTATGTTAGCGCTCTCTTGCAGGAAATTGCGACAGTCGGCGCGTTGCTGCCCGGCGATGCCCGGGTTCGGCGTATCTCGTTCGGCGGGGGCAGTCCCAATGCCATAGCCCCCGATGAATTCCGCACGCTGGTCGAAGCGCTCCATCAGCGGTTCAATCTTGCCGATCCCGAATGGTCGATCGAGCTTGATCCTCGCAGCATGACTGGCGAATGGGCCGATGTCCTTGCGGAAACCGGCGTGCAGCGCGCGAGCCTTGGTGTGCAGACATTCTCTGCTGCGTGCCAGCAGGCAATCGGCCGCGTCCAGCCGGAAGAGCTGATCGTCAGAGCCGTCGAGAGGCTGCGCGCGGCGGGGGTCCAATCGCTCAATTTCGATCTGATGTACGGCCTGCCCGGTCAATCGCAGGACGATCTGCTCGACAGCCTGGACCGCACCTGCGCGCTGGCCGCAGACAGGATTGCGCTGTTCGGCTATGCCCATGTGCCGCACATCGTACCGCGCCAGCGGGCAATCGATGCCAGCAATTTGCCCGGTGCCCGCGCGCGCTTCGAGATGGCACAGCTCGGTTACTCCTATCTCGGCAGCCATGGCTTCACGCCGGTCGGATTCGACCATTTCGCACGGACCGTCAGTGATCCCCTGGCGAAGGCCGTGCGCGAGGGCAGACTGCACCGCAACTTTCAGGGCTTTACCGACGATCCTTCGCCCAACCTCATCGGCCTGGGAAGTTCCGCCATCAGCAGCTTCCCGGACCTGATCGCGCAAAACGAGAAGAACAGCGGACGGTATCGCATGAAATCAAGCCAGGGGCTGCTGGCCAGCGAACGGGGGATCGTGCGTAGCGTTGATGACCGCTATCGCGGCGCAGTGATCACGCGCCTGCTGTGTGACGGACGGGCGCGGATCGGTGCCTGTCTGATGCGAAAGGCATGGTCCGGGCTGCAGTCGTTCATCGCGCGCGAACTTGCCACTTACGAGGACGGTTGGCTGTCGATCACGCCCGATGGCCTGCCCTACGCACGTTCGATTGCCGCTCTGTTCGACAGTTACCGCCAGGAGTCGGCGCGGCAGTTCAGCTCTGCGATCTGATTGCGCTGCCAGCATGCGCTTGAAGCGGCTCCGATAAAGCGGCATAGCGCCCGCCCATGCACGATATCCGCTCTATCCGAGACAATCCCGAAGCCTTCGACACCGCGCTGGCAAGGCGCGGGGTCGAGGCGTCGTCCACCGCCATCCTTGCGCTCGATGCGAAGCGCCGCGAAGTGACGACTGAACTGCAGGTCGTACAAAGCCGCCGCAACGATGTGTCCAAGGCGATTGGCCAGGCGATGGGCCAGGGCGACAAGGACAAGGCCGAAGCTCTCAAGGCCGAAGTGGCGGACTTGAAGCAGAAGATGCCGGAGCTGGAAGAGCAGGACCGGCAGCTGAGCGCTGAGCTCGAAGCCGTGCTGGCCGCGATTCCCAATTTGCCCGCCGAAGACGTGCCTGAAGGCGCTGACGAAGACGATAATGTCGAAGTCAGCCGTTGGGGCGACCCGCGCGCGTTTGATTTCGAGGCGAAAGAACACGCCGATATCGGCCCCGCATTGGGCATGGATTTCGAAACCGGCGCCTCTATCTCCGGCGCGCGATTTACCTTCCTTCGTGGCGGCATGGCCCGCCTTCATCGTGCGCTTGGCCAGTTCATGCTCGACCGGCAAACAGGCGACAACGGCTATCGCGAATGCGCGCCGCCATTGCTGGTCCGCAGTGAGAGTCTGTACGGCACCGGCCAGCTACCCAAGTTTGCCGAAGATAATTTCCGCACCACCGACGACCGTTGGCTGATCCCCACCGCCGAAGTCAGCCTGACCAATGCGGTGCGCGAGCAGATTCTCGACGAAAGCGACTTCCCGCTCCGGATGACTGCCCTCACCCCCTGCTTCCGCTCCGAAGCGGGTGCGGCGGGCAAGGATACGCGCGGCTTCATCCGCCAGCACCAGTTCGAAAAGGTCGAGCTGGTCAGCATCTGCCGCCCCGAAGAAGCGCAGGCCGAGCATGACCATATGGTCGCAAGCGCCGTAGGTGTGCTCGAAGCTCTTGAGCTGCCTTATCGCAAGATGCTGCTGTGCACCGGTGACATGGGCTTTGGCGCGCGCAAGACTTTCGATGTCGAAGTCTGGTTGCCCGGACAGGGTGCCTATCGCGAGATCAGCTCGATCAGCTGGTGCGGCGATTTCCAGGCCCGCCGGATGGATGCGCGCTACAAGCCCGAGGGCGAGAAGAAGACCGCCTTTGTCCACACACTCAACGGATCCGGCCTCGCGGTCGGGCGCACGCTTGTCGCGGTGCTGGAGAATTACCAGCAGGCCGACGGCAGCGTTACAATTCCGCAAGTTCTTCAACCGTATATGGGCGGCATCGAGCGGCTGGAGCCTCTCGCCTGATCAACCAAGGAGAATCCCCGATGAGCAATAGCCCCTGGAGCCACAGCCGCAGCGGCAGCGTGTCCGATGATATCGATTTTGCCATCCGCGGAGAGGACCTGCAGTTCGTCGAAATCGAACTCGATCCGGGTGAAAGCGCAGTGGCAGAAGCCGGTGCCATGGTATGGAAAGACGCCAGCATCGATATGCAGACCGTCTTCGGTGACGGCAGCGCCAGCCAGGATGGCGGCTTCATGGGCAAGCTTGTCGGTGCGGGCAAGCGGCTGGTGACCGGCGAAAGCCTGTTCACCACGGTCTTCACCCATCAGGGCCAGGGCAAGGCGCGGGTCGCTTTCGCTTCCCCTACTCCCGGCACGATCTTGCCGATCAAGCTGGACAGTGTCGGCGGCACATTGATCTGCCAGAAAGACAGCTTCCTCGCCGCTGCTCGCGGGGTGGCGATCGGGATCGAGTTTCAGCAGAAGATGATGACCGGCCTGTTCGGCGGCGAAGGCTTCATCATGCAAAAACTGACCGGTGATGGCTGGGTCTTCGTCCAGATGGGCGGCACGTTGATCGAGCGCGAGCTCGGCCCGGGCGAAGAACTGCATGTCGATACCGGCTGCGTCGCGGCCTACACTTCCGGGGTCGACATGGATGTCACTCGCGTGGGCGGGGTCAAGACCATGCTGGTGGGCGGCGAAGGCGTGTTCTTCGCCCGGCTGCGCGGCCCCGGCAAGGTGTGGATACAATCGCTACCATTCAGCCGCCTTGCCGGACGAATGCTCGCAGCAGCGGGCCCGCTCGGCAGCAAGAACAATGCCGGCGAAGGCAGCGTGCTCGGCTCGCTCGGTGATATCGTGATGGGCAACAACTGATCGGAAATTCGATGCGCATTCTCCTCACCAATGACGACGGGATCAATGCGCCCGGATTTGCCGTGCTGGAGGAGATTGCTCGCGAATTGAGCGAGGACGTCTGGATCTGCGCCCCGGCTGAAGAGCAATCGGGCGCGGGCCATTCCCTGACGCTCAACCAGCCCGTGCGGCTGCGCAAGCTGGGGGAGCGACGTTTCTCCGTAACCGGCACCCCGACCGACAGCGTCATGCTGGCGCTGCGTACGGTGCTCAAGGAACTCAAGCCCGATCTGATTCTGTCCGGGGTCAATCGCGGGGCGAACCTCGGTGATGATATCACCTATTCGGGCACCGTTTCGGCGGCAATGGAAGGTGCGCTTGCGGGCATCCGCTCGATTGCGCTCAGTCAGGTGCTCGACCGCGAAGGTGATCGCGATGTATTCGAAGCAGCGCGCCAGTGGGGCGCGAAGGTGCTGCGTCCGTTGCTCACACTCGACTTCGCAGACCGGATGCTGGTGAACGTCAATTTCCCGCCGCGCGCCGCCGCCGATATCAAAGGCATCCGCGTGGTCCGGCAGGGTTTTCATGACTATTCGCGCGGCAGCGTGGTCGAAGGGCGGGACCCGCGCGGGCTGACCTATTACTGGTTCGGACTGCATGCGATCGAACACACCAATGACCACGACACCGATCTGGAGGCCATTGCCGACGGGTATATCTCTGTAACACCGCTGCGCCCCGAATTGACGCATGACTCCTCACTCGCCACACTGCGTGAAAGCTTCGCCGCCGAGGAATAACCGCATGAAACATTTCGCTTTGCTCGCATTCTTGCCGCTCCTTCTCGCAGCCGGCGATCCGGCGACCGAAGCGCACCATGTGGTGGCCGAGGGTGAGACCCTGAGCGGGATCGCCAGTCGCGCAGGCGTGCCGATGGGCGTGATTGCTGCAGCCAACGGACTGGTCGAACCCTACAACGTCCGCGTCGGCCAAACCCTCGCAATCCCCCGGCAGCGTGTGCATGTCGTCAAGGACGGTGACACCGGTCTCGCCATTTCGCGCCGCTACGGAGTTCCGTTTGAGAATATCGCCATCGCCAACGGGATGGATGAACCATACACCGTCAAAACTGGACAGCGGCTGATCATCCCTGCGGTTATCGCAGTGTCTGAAACGCCGGTCGAAACGCGCACAGAACCCTATTTCCGCTGGCCACATGATGGCGCGGTCCTGCTCGGTTTCCAGCGGCGCGATGACAAGGGCCACGAAGGGATCGACCTCGCAGCCAAAACCGGTGACATGGTGCGCGCCTCGTCCTCGGGTACGGTGGTCTATGCCCAGCAGGATTCCGGACGTTTCGGCCGGCTGATCGTGCTTGACCATGGCAACGGATGGCGCACCCGTTATGGCCATTTATCGCGCATCACAGTCAAGTTGGGCGATGTGGTGAAGACCGGCGAGCGCTTGGGCTTGGCGGGCAGCGGCGGCGTCGCAACCCGGCCCGAGGTGCATTTCGACATCCTCAAAGACAACGTGCCGGTTGACCCGGCCAAGAAGCTGCCGCAACGCTGACCGCGATGGAAAAGCAGAACGACCGGATTGTAGCACCCGGCAGCGGACGCCGCGTGCGCGGGTCTCGGTTCCAACCACTGCGCCGCGCGGTCAAGGTCCCGGTGTGGGGCGATCTGGGCATCCGGGTTGGTCTCGCACTGTTTTTGATCGGCATGGTGATATTGATACACTGGTGGGACCGGGAAGGACTGGTCGACAATCTGGACGGTGAAGTCAGTTTTCTCGACGTGGTCTATTTTACCATGATCTCCATCACCACGACCGGCTTCGGCGATATTGCCCCGGTTACGGATCGGGCGCGGCTGGTGGAAGCAGTGATTGTTACGCCGGTACGCTTCGCAGTGCTCTTCATATTCGTGGGCACGGCCTACAATTTTCTTATTAAACACAGCTGGGAGAAATGGCGCATGGCCCGCATTCAGGAACAGCTTACCGACCATATCGTCGTGCTTGGCTATGGCGTCTCGGGATCCGAGAGTGTGAATGAATTGATCGAGCGCGGTGCCGATCCGAGCGAAATTGTGGTGGTCGACCCGAGCGCGGATCGTCTCGCTGACGCCGAAAATATGGGCTGCAACGTCATGGCGGCCGATGCCACGCGTGACGAAACCCTCAAGGCCGTGCGGATCAGGCAGGCAGCCAATGTGCTCGTGTCCGCCGGGCGTGATGATACATCGATATTGATCGTGCTCACGGTGCGCCAGATAGCCCCCGACGTCCCGATAAGCGTGGTCGTGCGGGCGGCCGACAATGAATCGCTCGCGCGTCAGGCCGGGGCCAACAATGTCATCAATCCGGTCCGCTTTACCGGCCTGCTTCTGGCCGGAAGCGCCAAGGGCGAGCATATCGCTGACTATCTCGCGGATCTCGCATCGGTGACCGGGCGGGTCCAGCTGGTCGAGCGTGAAGTGACCGCCGAGGAATGCGGTCTTGCCATATCGGAGCTGCGTTCAGGCGGACGCGGCTTGCGCGTCTACCGCAGCGGCAAGGTGCTCGGCTTCTGGGAAGACGATTGCCAAAGCCTGCTGCCGGGCGATATCGTCGTCGAAATCGTCCCGACACAGAATGGCACTCAACGCGGTGACGGCCATAACGGCCACGATTGACGCAGAAACCGTAGTCCTGCCTTTATGGCATATAGGCGTGAACCAGCCCCATCGCAGTGTAGAACAGCAGCCAATATGCCGCGTCGATGAAGAACAGCGCCTTGCCCTTCTGGCTGAAAAGGTAGTTCGTGCCGATGGCCGGAACGATGAAGCCCAGTGCCACGCCGAACGCGGTCAGGACCTTGGCACCCACCCCTAATTCGTAGCCATAGCTGGCGAAAGTGTGTGCCAGCGTCCAGCTGGCAAGCAGGGAAAAGGCGAATGCGCCGCCGTAAATCAGCGCCATATTGCCCTGCTTGACCTGTTCTTCGGTCAGGCCGACCGCACCCATCCATTGCTTGCCCATCACCGGGCCGTACCAGATGCCGCCAACCACGAACCCTGCAAGCGCAGCCAGCACAATGGCCAGCCAGTTAACATCGAACATCACTGTTCCCCTCTTCATGCGGACCCGCAGCAAGGGATAGCGTATTGCGCGCAGCGCGTGTAGAGGCGCGCGCAACTATGAGCATTACCAAAACTCTTCCCGATCAGAAGAAGGTCGGCATGGTCAGTCTCGGCTGCCCCAAGGCGCTGGTCGATTCCGAGCGCATTCTCACCCGTTTGCGCGCAGACGGCTACGCCATGTCACCCGATTATGCGGGCGCCGACGTCGTGTTGGTCAACACCTGCGGCTTTCTCGATTCCGCAAAAGAAGAGAGCCTGCAGGCGATTGGCGAAGCAATAGCCGAGAACGGCCGCGTGATCGTGACGGGCTGCATGGGGGAGGAAGCCGACGCGATCCGCGCGGCGCATCCGCAAGTGCTCGCAGTCACCGGTGCCCACCAGTATGAGCAGGTGGTCGAAGCGGTTCACGAGCACGCACCGCCGAGCCAGGGGCCGTTTGTCGACCTGATCCCGCAACCGGACATCAAGCTGACACCGCGCCACTACAGCTATCTGAAGATTTCCGAAGGCTGCAATCACTCCTGCGCTTTCTGCATCATCCCGGACCTGCGCGGCAAGCTCGCGAGCCGGCGGATCGATGCGGTCCTGCGCGAAGCGGAAAAGCTCGTCGCAGCAGGCACCAGGGAACTGTTGGTGATTAGCCAGGACACGTCCGCTTACGGCGTCGATACGCGGCATGAGACGAAGCCTTGGAAAGGGCGCGAAGTGCGTGCCCATATGACCGACCTCGCGCGCGAGCTGGGCCAGCTCGATATTGGTGGCGGCACGCCCCCTTGGGTCCGCCTCCACTATGTCTATCCCTACCCGCATGTCGATGCGGTCATCCCGCTGATGGCCGAAGGTCTGCTGACGCCCTATCTCGACATTCCGTTCCAGCATGCGAGCCCGAAAGTGCTCAAGTCGATGAAGCGCCCGGCGAACGAGGCAAAAGTGCTCGAACGGCTCAGGGGCTGGCGTGAAATCTGCCCCGAGATCGCCGTTCGCTCCAGCTTCGTCGTTGGCTTCCCGGGCGAGACCGAAGACGACTTCAAATATCTGCTCGACTGGCTGGAAGAGGCGCAGCTTGACCGCGTCGGCGCATTCCGCTTCGAGCCGGTCGAAGGCGCGCAGGCCAACGCTCTGCCCGACCCCGTGCCCGAAGAAGTGAAAGAAGATCGCTACGCCCGGGTGATGGAAGTCACCGAGCGGATCAGCGCCGCCAAACTCGCGGCAAAAGTCGGCAAGACCATTCCTGTCATCATCGACGAAGTCGGCGAACCCGACGAGGACGGCGATATCGGCGCCACTGCCCGCAGTCAGGCCGATGCCCCCGAGATCGACGGCGCGGTCTACCTCCGCAATGTCGCCGCGGCGCTGCAACAGGGCGATATCATCCAGGTCGAGATCGAGGATTCGGACGCACACGACCTGTTCGGTGTGCCCGCTTAATTTGTTGGATTAAGGTGACAGGTGTCACCCTGTTGGATTTCGTAACACTCTGTTTTCGAGCGTTTTTGCAAAGTCCAACAGGGCGACACTTCCTATCGAAAAACCCGATTGAAGCTTCGATCGTCAAAGAATGCGGCGCAATGATAGCGCGGCCGGTCCGTGTAGGAAAATCCTTCCTTGCGAGCTTGTGCAACGCCTCTAGAATTGCGCCGAGATGCCCCACCATACTTCCACCCTTGCTGTCCCGACATCCGGCCCCGGAATGCATGAGATTACGCGCGATATCGCTGCGTGGGTCGCCTCAACTGGGATTCGCGCCGGTCTGCTGACCGCGCTGTGCCGTCATACGTCCGCCTCGCTCGTAATTACGGAGAACGCATCAGCAGCGGTTCGGCGCGATATGTTGCGCTGGCTTGACCGGCTGGCGCCGCAGGGTGCGCAGTACGAACATGACGACGAAGGGCCCGACGAAATGCCCGCACATCTCAAATCGGCGCTGACCGGCGTTTCGCTATGCGTCCCGATCGATCTTGGCGAGATGATGCTGGGCACCTGGCAAGGGGTCTTCCTGATCGAACATCGCGCGGCACCCCACAGAAGGGAGATCGCGCTGCATCTCGCAGGCGAATGATGCAACCAATGCTTGTGCCCCGCGTTGAGCCCGCATGACCACTTCCATTTCCGCCAGCTTTGCTTTCCGCACCGAAGAACCAACCGATGTCCTGCTCCAATTCGAAGCAGCGGCAATTCCGGAGCAGCGCTTGCTGGCGGCGAACACCAGCATGTCCAGCTCTGAATATTGTGCGCGGGTGGCAGCGGGCGATGACATCGGCGAGCGCATCTGGCTGCGCGTCGATGGCCGGTTCGAAGTCGAATACACCAGCGAGGTTGAACTCGACCGGTTGCTCAGCCCGATCAGCGCTCTGCACCGCGTGCCGCCGCACACGCTCCCCGCCGAAGCGGTGAAATATCTGTTCGATTCGCGCTATTGCCAGGCCGACCGCATGCAGAGCTTCGTCCATGACGAGTTTGGTCAAGCAGAAGGCGGTGCGCGGATCATGGCAATGCACAACTGGATTGCGTCGAATTTCACCTACACGCCGGGCGCGTCGAACTCCTCCACCACGGCGGTCGACAGCTTCATCGAGCGGCGCGGCATCTGCCGCGACTACGCCCATGTCATGATCGCCTTTGCCCGCGCAAGCGGGATACCGGCGCGCTTCGTCAGCTGCTTTGCGCCGCAGGTCACCCCGCCCGATTTCCACGCTGTCGCGGAAGTTTTTCTGTCCGACCCCACGATGGCCGACGGTTCATCGATCAGCGGCGGCGCATGGTACCTGATCGACGCAACCAACATGGCCAACGCAGAGGATATCGTAAAAATCGGTGTCGGACGCGACGCCGCCGACGTGAGCTTCATGACCAGCTTCGGAGCAGCCGAATTCCTTGAGAAGACCGTCGAAGTGAAAACCGGCTAGGATCAGGCAAGAATACGATTGCGGTGCATGGCGCGCCCTGTCTGGTCCTGCTACGCGTTGCCTTGCGAGACATGGGAGATCTACGCGCATGAGTTTTACCGCCGACCGCCTCTTGTTGTTCGGTGCCACGGGCGATCTGTCGCAGCGGATGCTGCTGCCGAGCTTGTGTGCACTGCACGCCGACGAGCTGATCGATCCCGGCCTGAAGATCATCGGCACCGCGCGCAGTGACCTTGACGATGCGGGCTTCCGCCAGTTCGCCCGCGAAGCGCTGGAGAAATACCTGCCGGCCAATCGCCGCGGCGGCATGGCCAGTTTCCTCAACCGGCTGAGCTACCAGCCGCTCGATGCGACAACGCTGGAGGGTTACGAGGAACTCGCCCGAAAGGTCGGCCCGACCGACAAGGGGCTGGCAATCTTCCTGTCGACTGCGCCGAGCCTGTTCGAACCGACGATCAAGGGTCTGCAACACGCCGGGCTGGACGGCGAGACCGTGCGGATGTGCCTCGAAAAGCCGCTGGGGATCGATCTTGCATCGAGCTGTGAGATCAACGACGCGGTCGCCGGCGCCTATCCCGAAGACCGCATCTTCCGTATCGATCACTACCTCGGCAAGGAAACGGTCCAGAACCTGCTCGCGCTGCGGTTCGCCAACATCATGTTCGAACCGCTGTGGAATGCAGCGCATATCGACCATGTCCAGATCACTGTCGGCGAAACGGTCGGGCTGGAAAGCCGGGTCGCCTATTACGATGACAGCGGCGCGCTGCGCGACATGGTCCAGAACCACATGCTTCAGCTGCTCGCGCTGGTCGCGATGGAGCCTCCCGGTCAGTTCGACGCAACTGCCGTGCGCGACGAGAAGGTCAAGGTGCTACGCAGCCTGCGCAAGGTCGAGACTGGTGAGACGGTGACCGGCCAATACCGTGCCGGAGCGATTGGCGGCCAGGCCGTGCCGGGGTATGATGAAGAACTGGGCCAGGAAAGCGACACGGAAACCTTCGTCGCGATCAAGGCGCATGTCGACAATTGGCGCTGGAAGGGTGTGCCCTTCTATCTGCGGACCGGCAAGCGGCTGCCCCGGCGGGTGACGGAGATCATCGTCCATTTCCGCTGTGTGCCGCATTCGATCTTCGCGGGTAAAGGCGCCACGATGCAGCCTAACAAGCTGGTGATCGGCATTCAGCCGGAAGAGAACATCACGCTCTCGCTGATGTCGAAAGTGCCGGGGTTGGACCGTGAGGGCATCCGCTTGCGGCAAGTGCCGCTCAATATCGCCCTGCCCGATGCCTTTTCCGGCACGGTGCGAAGGATCGCTTACGAGCGGCTGCTGCTCGATCTGATCGAAGGCGATCAGACCCTGTTCGTCCGCCGCGACGAAGTGGAGGCCCAGTGGGAATGGATCGATGCGATCCGGATGCTGTGGGCAGACGATGATCTGAAACCCAAAACCTACACGGCGGGGAGCTGGGGGCCGAGCGCAGCCATCGCGCTGGCCGAACGCGACGGGGTAAGCTGGCATGAGTGATACGCTGCACGACACGATCCACCGCGTGACGCAGCGGGTGATCGAGAAATCGAGCGACAGCCGCACGGCCTATCTCGATCTGATCGCGCGCGAGGCGGACAATCAGCCCGACCGCGCGCAGGTATCCTGTTCCAATCTCGCCCATGCCTATGCCGGTGCGCTGGAAGATCAGACTGCGCTCAAAGCCAATCGCGGCCCGAATATCGGCATCGTCAGCGCCTATAACGACATGCTTTCCGCCCATCAGCCTTACGGCCGGTACCCTGAGCGTTTGAAGATCTACGCCCGTGAAGTCGGCGCCACCGCGCAGGTCGCAGGGGCGACCCCGGCAATGTGCGACGGGGTCACGCAGGGCGAGACGGGCATGGAGCTTTCGCTCTTCAGCCGCGATGTCATCGCGCTTTCGACCGGCGTCGCGCTGAGCCATGCGATGTATGACAGCGCGTTGATGCTGGGCATTTGCGACAAGATCGTGCCCGGCCTGGTGATCGGGGCTTTGCGGTTCGGACATCTGCCCGCGATTTTCGTGCCGAGCGGTCCGATGCCAAGCGGCATTTCGAACAAGCAGAAACAGGCCACGCGACAGCTCTATGCCGAAGGCAAGGCGACCCGCGCGCAGTTGCTCGAAAGCGAGCTCGGAAGCTATCATTCGCCGGGCACCTGCACTTTCTATGGCACTGCCAATTCCAACCAGATGATGATGGAGATGATGGGTCTGCACATACCGGGCAGCGCCTTCATCCAGCCGGGTACAAAGCTGCGGCAGGCGCTCGACCGCGAGGCTGTGCACCGCGTTGCGGCCATCGGGCGCAGCGGTAACGACTATCGCCCGCTCGGCCATTGCGTCGACGAAAAAGCCATTATCAACGCCGCTATCGGCCTGCTCGCCACCGGCGGGTCGACCAACCACGCGATCCACATTCCGGCGATGGCCCGCGCGGCAGGTGTCCAGTTCGACTGGACCGACCTGGCCGAACTTTCCGGCGCGGTGCCGCTGGTCGCCAATGTCTATCCCAACGGCGCCGGCGACGTGAACCATTTCCACGATGCGGGCGGCATGGGCTATGTAATCGGTACGCTGCTGAGCGAGGGTCTGTGCCACCGCGACGTGCTAACCGTGGGGGCCGGCGATCTGTCCGCCTATGCGCGGGAGCCGGGCCTCGACGGAGACACGCTGACCTGGCGCGAAGTCGGCAAGAGCGGCGACGATACGATGCTCAAACCTGCCAGCGATCCGTTCCAGCCCGATGGCGGAATGCGGCTGGTACAGGGCAATCTGGGCCGCGCCTGCTTCAAATCCTCTGCTGTCGCGCGTGATCGCTACACTGTCGAAGCGCCCTGCCGGGTGTTTGAAACGCAGCACGCGGTGGCTGAAGCTTTCTCGGCTGGCGAGCTGGACCGCGACGTGGTGGTCGTCGTCCGGTTTCAGGGGCCCCGCGCCAACGGTATGCCGGAATTGCACAAGCTGACCCCGCCGCTCGGCGTGCTGCAGGACCGCGGATATAAAGTCGCGCTGGTGACCGACGGGCGCATGTCGGGCGCAAGCGGCAAAGTGCCCGCGGCGATTCATTGCACGCCCGAAGCGCTGGGCGGCGGCCCTTTGTCGAAACTGCGCGATGGCGATGTGGTGAAAATCTGCGCCACGACAGGGGAGCTTTCCACCACCGCCGACCTCGACAGCCGCGATCCCGCGCCCGACAGTCTTGATCAGCAGGGCATGGGCCGCGAGCTGTTCGCCATGTTCCGCATGCATGCCGATGGCGCTGAAAAGGGCGGCTCTGCGATGCTCGCAACAGGGGGAATGTGATGGATGTCGTTGCGGTAGATATCGGGGGCACTCATGCCCGGTTCGTCATCGCCAGCATGGGCAGCGATGGCAGCATCAGCATGGACGAGCCGGAAACGCTCCACACGGACGATCACGCCAGTTTTCAGACTGCGTGGGAGGATTATCGCCAGCGCAAGGGCGGGACGCTGCCGGCCAATGTCAGCATGGCGATTGCCGGGCCTGTCGGTAGCCCGAATGATCCAAACAGAGTCATCCGCTTCACCAACAACCCGTGGATCATCCGCCCGGCACTGGTGCAGGAAAAGCTCGGGGTCGAGCGCTGCACCATTGTCAACGATTTCGAAGCGGTGGCCCACGCGGTAGCGCGTGCGCCGCAGGACCAGTTTGTCCACCTGACCGGCCCGGACAAGCCGCTGGCCCCGACCGGACGCCTGAGCGTGCTCGGCCCCGGCACCGGGCTTGGGGTGGCGCATCTCTACCGCGAGCCGGACGGCACTTACCGCGTCTCGGCCACTGAAGGCGGGCACATCGATTTTGCTCCGCTCGATCAGATCGACGATGCAATCCTTGCGCGGCTGCGCAAGCGGCACACCCGCGTGTCGGTCGAGCGCGTCGTCGCCGGACCGGCGATTTCCGATATCTACGCAGCGCTGGCGGCAATGGAAGGCAAGGCTGTAGCGGACGAAGACGACATCGCGATCTGGACCCGCGGGCAGGACGGCAGTGACAGCCTCGCCGCTGCAGCGGTCGACCGTTTCTGCATGTCGCTCGGCAGTGTTGCGGGCGATATCGCGCTGGCCCAAGGGGGCTTCGGCGGGGTCGTGATCGCCGGCGGGCTCGGCTATCGCATCCGTGAGACCCTGCTCAAATCGGGCTTTGCCGAGCGGTTCAAGGCCAAGGGCCGGTTCCAGGAGCTGATGTCTTCGATCCCGGTCAAACTGATTATCCATCCGCAGCCGGGCCTGTTTGGCGCCGCAGCCGCGTTTACCTCTGAACACGGGAATTCATCGACATGAGCGACATCGACACCATCATGCGCACCGCGCCGGTCATTCCCGTCATTGTCATAGACAAGGTGGAACATGCCGTGCCGCTCGCCGAAGCGCTGGTTGCAGGCGGATTGCGCGTGCTCGAAGTCACGCTGCGAACTCCGGCCGCGCTGGCTGCGATCACTGCGATGAAGCAAGTCCCGGGCGCAATTGTCGGCGCGGGGACAGTCACCAATCAGGAAGAGCTGGAAGATGCGATTTCCGCTGGCAGCGAGTTCATCGTCTCGCCCGGGTTGACGGACACGCTCGGGCGCGCAGCGATCCGCCATGGCATCCCGTTCCTGCCAGGAATTGCCACAGCAGGCGACATCATGCGCGGGCTCGACCTCGGGCTTACCCGGTTCAAGTTCTTCCCTGCCATGGCCGCCGGCGGCTTGCCCGCGCTGAAGGCGCTGGCCGCACCGTTCGGTCAATGCCGCTTCTGCCCGACCGGCGGGATCACCACGGAGAACGCCGCCGAATGGCTTGCCTTCGAGCCGGTGCTGTGTGTCGGCGGAAGCTGGGTCGCCCCCAAGGGTGCGCCGGACAAGGCTGCGGTTGAAACCATGGCGCGCGACGCGATGGCCCTGCGCGCATGACCAGTTTTGCGAAGCTATCCGAACGCCTGCAGGAGCTGCACCAGCTTACCAAGCAAACCCCGCTGTTCAATCCAGTCTTTCAGCTGTCGCTCGACCTTTCGCGCCAGTTGGAAAGCGGCGAACTCACGCTTGATCAGGTCGAGAGCCTCGTACGCGAGCTGGAATGTCATTCGCTGACCAGCAGGGCCTACCGCCTTCGCCGCAATCTTTCGCCAGTCGGCCCGGAGGCGAATGACAGCGAAGTGGCCGCGCTGTGCGACACAGGTGATTTCGCATCGTTCAAGGACCAGTGGGAACGCCCGAGCCTGCATGCTGTGTTCACCGCGCATCCGACCTTCCTGCTCACTCCGGACCAGAGCGAAGCCGTCGCCGAGGCCGCTGGAAACGGACAGGAAGCGCGCTGTGTTACCGGAGCCGACCGTCCCGCAGTCACGCTCGGCTACGAGCATGATCGTGCGATGCTTGCCATCGCCCATGCACAGGACGCGCGCGACCGGATCGTCGCGACGGCACTGCATGAAGCGGCACAGAACTGGCCCGACCAATGGACCGGCGTCGCGCCCATCCCCTTCCGCTTTGCCAGTTGGGTGGGTTACGACATGGATGGAAGAACCGACATCAAGTGGTTCGATTCCATCGGTTTTCGCCTGAAGGAAAAAGCGCAAAGGCTGGCTCGCTATTGCGTCAGGCTCGAAGCGCTGGACGCGGCGCATCCCCTGCTCGGCGAGCTGGCGGCCGCGCGCGATTATGCGCAGCACCGGGCGGATGATTTCGCCGCCGACCTGACCGATCCGGCGGCATTGTCAGTCGCCGCGAACCGCCTGACTGCAAACGATCCGCGCAAACTGCTCAGCCTCGCCCCGACGATCGACAAGCTCGAAGCCGAAGCGGCAACGTGCGGTTCCGACCGCGCGGTTGCGCTCAAGACGCTGGCAGCAGCTATGCGCGCCGACGGGCTCGGCATGGGCTGGATCCACTTCCGGGTGAATTCGAGCCAGCTGCACAACGCGATCCGCCGCCGGATCGACCCGGACAACACACTTGACCTGTCGAGCAAGGGCGCGGTTGCCACTCTGCGTGATCTGCTGGCCAGAGTGAAACCGCTGCGCACCAATTTCGCTGCCTTGGCGACTGAGAGCAGCACCGCGATCCGCCAGTTCATCGCGATGGCGCAGATCCTGCACCATATCGATGCCGATGCGCCGATCCGCATGCTTATCGCCGAATGCGAACAGCCCTCCACGATCCTCGCATCGCTCTATTTCGCCAAGCTGTTCGGGATTGAGGACAAGGTCGACGTTTCTCCGCTGTTCGAGACGGAAAGCGCGCTGGAACACGGCGGCCGTTTCCTCGACTCGCTGATGGCGGAAGAAAGCTATCGTCAATATGCCCGTCAGCGCGGCCGCGTGTGCATCCAGACAGGCTTTTCCGATGCCGGCCGCTTCGTCGGGCAGATCCCGGCCAGCCTGGCGATCGAGCGGTTGCAGGGCCGCATGGCGCAGGCGATGGCCAAGAACGAGCTGACCGATGTCGCGGCGCTGATCTTCAACACCCATGGCGAGAGCATGGGGCGCGGCGCGCATCCGGGCGGTTTCGAGGACCGGCTGGCATGGCCGCTCAGCCCGTGGGCGCGGCGGCGGTTTGCCCGTGCAGGGATAAGGCTTGAGCCCGAAGTCAGTTTCCAGGGCGGCGATGGCTATCTGCATTTCGCGACGCCCGAACTGGCCCAGGCGACACTGACGCGGATTGCGGTACTCGACCCGTCCTCCACCGATACCGATGCGCCAACGGACCCGTTTTATCGCCGCACGGACATCAGCCTGGATTTCTACCGCGCGGTTCGCAAGCACCAGCGCGAACATCTGGAAAGCGCCACTTACAGCCGGGCGCTGACCGCCTTTGGCCTTGGCCTGCTCAATTCGACCGGCAGCCGCGTCTCGCGCCGCCAGAGCGACCTGTCCGCCGATCGCGATATGAACCTGCGGCAGATTCGCGCGATTCCGCACAACGCGATCCTGCAACAGCTCGGCTATCCGGTGAATATCATCTCCGGCGTCGGCACTGCGGCTGACGGAAATTACGAGGATCTTGCGCAGCTGATTTCAGAAAGCGAGCGCGGCAAACAGCTGATCCGGCTGGTGCGCGCGTCCAACGCGCTGGCCAGCATCAAGACAGTGGCTGCCTATGGCGAGCTGTTCAACAGCGCCTATTGGGCCAGCCGCCCTTACCGCGGGACGGAAACTCAGCTGTCCGACGCCTGCGAAGTGCTCGCGGAATATCTCACCAAGGATGATCGCACCGGCACCTTCCGCCGTCTGGCATCGCGCCTGCGGGTCGATGCGCTCAAACTGCATCGGCTGCTCGATCTGATTCCCGACGAGAGCCCGCTCGAGGACCGCGAGAACGTTCGCCGTCAGATCGGCGTGCTGCAAGCTCTGCGTCTGGCGATGCTGCAATACATGTTCATCCGCGCTGTCAGCGTGCCGGCCTTCAGCCGCGCAAACGACATCAGCCGGGACGATGTGCTGGAGATGGTGTTCACCTTGCGGATCGACGATGCGCTGGCACAACTGCGCCGCGCCTATCCCACCAGTTTTCCGCGGCCAGGCGATTTTGCGGTCGACGAACCGAGCGATTATCCGGACGGCGACGGCGAAGGCTATGCGGCAATTCACCGCGATTACATCGATCCGCTTGAGCGGGCTCATGGCCTGTCGCTGCGCATCGGCACGGCAATTGCCAATGAATTCGGCGCGCATGGCTGAGCCGCGGCTGCGTTAACCTTTGGCCCTCCGCTGTTTCGCATCGGGACGGAGCACTTCTGGCGACTAGCGCAAATCGCCCGATTGCCGCATATTCGCGAGCATGAACCCGATACTTACATGGATTGGCGGCGCCACAGCCGCCCTCGTGCTGGTCTTCAGCGGTGCTTCGCTTGCCGGAGCCATGATGGACGATCCCTCGACCACTCAGGCAGCTGAGTCGGACGACATGACGATCGAGGATGCGATTCCGATCGATGCGGATGCGGTTGCGACCGGTGGTGGCGACGATATCGAGTTTGTTGAGGGTGAAGTGGTGCAGGACGTGCCCGAGAAACCCGAAGCTGATGCCAAGCAAGCACCCTTCGTGGTCAAGCGGATCCTCGATATCGACGGGCCGATCAAATATGGCCAGTGGTATTGGGATGACAAGAACGTGCCCGATGGGCCGATCGTCATGACCGTCGACCTCGACGCCCGCGTGATCTCGGTTTTCAAGGGCGGCTATGAAATTGGCGCCGCAGCCGCGCTGCTCGGCACAGACAAGCACCCGACCCCGACCGGCACTTTCCCGATCCTGTTCAAGCAGCGGCACAATGTTTCGGAGAAATACGACAATGCGCCAATGCCTTGGTCGATGTTCCTGACGAGCGACGGAGTCGCGATCCACGGCGGCAGCACAATTGAAAACGGCTATGCCAGCCACGGCTGCATCGCGATCCCGGATGAACTCGCCAGCCGCATTTTTGCCATCGCCAAGAAGGGCGACAAGGTCATCATCACACGCGGCGAGAAGCTCGAAATGGGCGGTCAGATTATTTGATCTGATACAGCCTAGTTGAGTTTGCGCGGAGGCTCGGGCTGGAAGTGCCACCAGACTTTCGGCACTGAATTCTCGGCGAAACTGCCTTCGCCGGACCAGGTCGCAAGGACACCGGCTAGCGAGGCGTTTTCCAGCCTCTCCAGCCGATCGACCAGCCGGGCAATTTCCGATCGCGAAGGGCTGGCGGCCATTTCGGCAAAAATCTGCCGTACCACTTCGATCCTGACATAACGGGTCTGGTCGACCGCGAAGCGGTAACCGGCGCCGTCCTGTTCGACCCGTTCGAAATAAGTATCCGACACCAGCCGGGACAAAGCGGCATCGGCCTCGCCCAGCAATTCCGCGCTGCGTGCGAGGGCCACCGGATCGATCCAGTCGGCTTGCGCCAGCGCCTGCCGTATCCTGACCCGATCGAACGATCTATCCGTGTTGCTCGGGTCGGTCACAGGCTCGAAACCGGCCGCACGAACGACCTCTTCCAGCTCGGCCTTGCGCCAATTCAAGAGAGGCCGGACCAGCCGCCCCGACGCACCCGGGATCCGGTTGACCGGACGGACGGACACGAGGCCCGGTAGGCCGCTGCCTCGATTGAGCCGCATCAGCAGGGTTTCTGCCTGATCGTCAGCGTGATGCGCAGTCGCGATCATGTCGAGCCCGCGCGCATCCTTCCAGTTTGCGAGCGCCTCATATCTCGCAATGCGGGCCTGCGCCTGAACATTGCCCCGCGGTACCTTAACCGGCAGGATTCGATGCGGCACGCCGATCTTGCGGCATACGCCGGCAACGAACTGCGCTTCTTCCGAGCTTTCCGGGCGCAATCCATGGTCCACCGTCGCCGCCTCGACCAGACCCGGGCATGCGGCATGCGCCAGCAACAGAAGGCCAAGACTGTCAGCCCCGCCCGAGACGGCGACGCCGAAGGAAAAATAGTCCGATGAGGCTTCGCTGTAGACTCGTTCGAGATCAGCCCGGAAGCGTTCTACCTGTGCAGGATCAAGCGCCGTATCAATCGCAGTCCACCTTGCGCAAATTGGCCTGGAACTGGTCCGACAGGCGGCCAGAGGCGATGGCCGGATACGTCTCGCCGAATTCGGCCAATGCGATACAGGCGCGGCGCTCATCCTTCAGCGCGATCATGCTTTCCGCCAGATACAGCAGGCTGTCAGGCGCGCGGTTGGCGTTCTTATCCGCTTGATAGTTCTTCAGGAACCAGGTCGCCGCATCATTCGGCTTGCCATCGTCGAGATAGGCACGGCCGAGCAGGTTGCGGCCATAAGTGGCGCGAGAATGGTCGGGATACTGCTCCACGAACATCGTCAGCTGCTGCTGAGCTTCAGGATAAAAGCCTGCATCCCACAGGCGGAAGCCATAGCTGTATTCGTCATCGCCCGCATCCTCGGTCTGCGGCTTGGCGATGGCCGAAACCGCGGCCAGACGAGCCGGCGTCGGGGCCGCAACTTCAGGCGTTACCTGCGCCGCCGCAGCAGATACGGCAGCCTCGTTTGTCGAGCTTGCAGGACTTGCTGACGGCGAAACCGGCTGGGCCGCAGACGTTGCAGTGCCCATCGCATCAAGCCGCGCGGTCAGCCCCGAGATCGCGTTGGTGTTCTCCTCGGTCTGTGCGGTCAGACTTGCGATCTGCGCTTCCAGCGCGTCCAGGCGGATGAGGATATCGGTAACTGCGGTCGTCGAAGAGGATGCCGCGCGCGGGGTGCCGGCAGGGGCGGTGATCTCTGGCTCGAAATACCGGCCATCTCCGCCCGGGAAGACCTGGCGCTGCAGGGCGCGAACCTCGGCCTCGACCTTGCGCAAACGGGCCTCTGCCCCGCTGTCTTGCGCTATGACCGGCGCACTTGCGCCCGCAACGGCTGCGAAAGCGAGTCCTGCGGCGAATACGCGGCTTGCTCGGCTGATCATTTCTTGTCCAACTCCTGTACCGTCCGGCGAACGGGTTTGCCGGTCCCGACCATTCGGTAATGACGCTGAAGGCGGCCACCCGAACGGTCGCTGAATGTCCGGCAAATTTCTGCCTTAACCATGCCCGCTTGTCGAGCCGTTCAACCTGCAAAACAGTGGAACGCGGATTGCTTGATGGCTATTCGGCTGCGTTAGCCGGGCTCTCACTTCGGTCGCGCAGCGCTTGCGCACTGACTTGCGCATCGCCAATCGTCACCGGCTCCTCGGCAAGTTTGGCAACGTTTTGCCCGCCGATGGTTATGGCCAGCAAATCTGGCCGGCCAGTGTTGATCCGCGGATCCACCGCATCGGCCGGGATCGTGAAAGTTTCGCCCTTGGTGAGCTGCTTTTCCAGCAGGCGGCTGCCGTCCGCATCGGTAAAGCGGACCCAGACGTTGTCATCGAGCGCTGTGAAGATGACGGCCCGGTTAGCTGGCCCGCCTGCTTGCCCACCAGTTGAAGACGCGACTTCGGCCGGCGTGGCTGCGGCATCACTGCTCGCGGCCTGTTCCGCCGTTTGTTCGTCTGGCAGGATCGAGCCTGGTCCCGCACCGGGAAATACACGGTCGCCGAAAAATGCGATCAAGCCGATAATCAGAATCAACGCCGCAGCGGCACTGAACCACGCCAGTCCTCGACCGGGAATGCGTGCCGGATCGCCCGGTTCGAAGCTTGAGGTCGAATCGCTTTGCCGGCCACCACCCTCAGCCAGTTCAGCGCGAACCATCTCGAGGATTGCATCGTCATCCAGACCCAGCGCCCGTGCATAGGTGCGTGAAAAGCCGACCGCATAGGTGCGCGATGGCAATTCAGCCCAATCGCCAGCTTCGATGGTTTGGAGATGCCTCAGCGGAATGCGCGTTTCCTCCGCAATCGCATCGAGCGATTTCTCTTGCGATTCTCGCGCATGGCGCAAGCGATCACCCGCTCTTTCGAGTGGCAATTCTTCTTCCAACTGCTCAGCTGTGTCCGACATTCCGGTCCTGATGGCGCCCATTTTCTATTTTGTGCAAGACAATAGGTCTGCCCACTCACTGTCAAGCGCCGAGTACGGCGAACCCCTGCAAATACCGACGAAATGGTTTTCCAGCAGGATGAAGTCTGGTGCCGGATCAGTCAGTCGCAATTCCGCGTTCGTCCGCCCACGCCTTCAGCGTTTCGCGCATGTTGTCAGGCGGGCTGGAAAGCCAGGCCGTCATGGCCTCCGTAATCTCACTGAGATCGACCTGCCGGACCAATTCCTTGATCGGGCCGACCGAGACCGGTGTGATCGACAACCGCCGGAAACCGAGCCCGAGCAGCGCCAGAGCTTCGAGCTGCCGTCCGCCCATTTCTCCGCACACACCCAGATCGACCTCTTGACCTACGGTGGCCTGTGCTATCCGTCGCAAAAAGCGCAGGATGGAAGGGCTCAGCCAATCGTATCGCTCTGCCAGTTTGGGGTTGGCCCGGTCGGCAGCGAACAGGAACTGCGTCAGATCGTTCGTCCCGACAGAAATGAACGAGACACGCGGAATCAGCAGGTCGAGCACTTCGGCCAGCGACGGCACCTCCAGCATCGCGCCGTATTCGACCCGGTCGGGCAGAACGTGCTTGCGCTTGCGCAGGAAAGCCAGCTGGTCTTCGAAGACGGCCTTGGCTGCGTCAAACTCCCATGGCTCGCTGACCATCGGAAACATGACATATAGAGAGCGGCCCGATGCCGCCTCGAGCAGCGCGCGGGCCTGGGCCTTGAGCAGCCCCTGACGCTCCAGCGCCATGCGCAGCGCGCGCCACCCCATCGCCGGGTTTTCGTCCAGCTCGGCTTCGCCCGGCTTGAGATAGGGCACCGCCTTGTCGCCGCCGATATCGACGGTGCGGAAGATCACCGGCTTGTCGCCCGCTGCATCCAGCACGTCGCGGTACAGGCGCAACTGTTTTTCCCGCTGCGGCATGGTTGCCGACACCAGGAACTGGAATTCCGTACGAAACAGGCCGATCCCGTCAGCACCGACAAGGTTCAGATTGGAAATATCGTCACGCAGACCGGCGTTCATCATGACTTGAATGCGGGTGCCGCACCGGGTGAACGGTTCGATATCGCGCATCTCGGCATAGGCTGCCTGCCTTTCCTTGGTTTTGGCGAAGCGCGTGTCGAAGGCTGCGGCCACGGTCTGGCCCGGGCGGACGGTGGCACAGCCAGCATCCCCATCCAGCAGAATTTCATCGCCTTCGATCACCACGCTGCGAATACCGCGCGCGCGGCCGAGCACGGGTATCCCCATGGCCCGCGCCACGATCACGACATGTGCGGTCAGCGATCCTTCTTCGAGGATGACTCCTTTCAGCCGCCGACGATCGTATTCGAGCAATTCGGCGGGGCCGAGGTTCTTGGCAATCAGGATTGTATCGCGCCGCAGCCCTTGCGTCGCCGCAGTGCCGAGCTGTCCGGACACGATCCGCAACAGCCGGTTGGAGAGATCCTCCAGGTCGTGCATCCGGTCCGCCAACAGCGGATCGTCAATTTCCCGCATGCGCATACGGGTCCGCTGCTGCACCCGCTCGATCGCAGCTTCAGCGGTCAGACCGCTGTCGATGGCTTCGTTGATCCGGCGTGACCAGCCTTCATCGTAAGCGAACATCTTGTAGGTCTGCAGGACCTCGTCATGTTCCCCGCCTTTGCCGAATTCGGCCTGCTGGGTCATGCCGTCGATCTGATCGCGCATCTTGTCGAACGCGCGGTACACACGCTGGCGCTCGGCTTCGATGTCGTCGGCCATAACATGATCGATGGTGATGCGTGGCTGGTGAAACGTCGCCAGACCGCTGGCGAGACCTTTGACCAGGGAAAGGCCCGTAATCGTGACCGGACCGGTCTGCTGTTTGCCCCGTCCGCCGCTTTGTACTTCATCGACCAGATCGTTGTTGGACAGCAATTCCGACAGGACCATCGCCGTCGTCTGAAGCGCTTCGACCTCCACATCTTCATAGCGGCGCGGCTCGACATGCTGCACGCAAAGCACCCCGACGGAGCGTTCGCGATAGACAATCGGCACACCGGCGAAGCTGTGGAACTTGTCCTCGCCCGTTTCCGGGCGGTACTGGAAATCGGGATGGGCTTTCGCTTCGGCCAGGTTGAGCGTTTCAACCTGATCCGCGATAGTCCCGGTCAGCCCTTCGCCCATTGCCAGCCGGGTCACGTGGACCGCGCTCTTGTTGAGCCCGCGCGTCGCAAACAGTTCCAGCATGCCGTCGCGCAGCAGGTAGATCGAACACACTTCGCTATCGAGCGTTTCGCCGATTATCTCCACCACACGATCGAGCTTGCCTTGCGCATGCATGCGCGAAGCCATCACCTCGTGGAGCTGAGTCAGGATAGAACGTGCGGCGGCAGCAGCTGTCATATGCACAGCCTACAACACAGCAGTGTAAATTAAAAATGGATTGGAGCGCCGCCGCCGCTCGAATTTCTACGCCGAGGCAAGCTCTTCCTTGATCAGGAGCTTTCGCTTCTTGAGCAGTTGAATGGTTACGTCGTCAGGTGCGGGCCGGTTCAATTCCTCACGAAGCTTGGCTTCGATATTGGCGTGCTTGGATTTCAATGCGCTGACATGAGACGATACCATCTGGCTCTCCTTCTCTGGGGCGACCCCGGGGAGCGACTCGTCCATCGCGGGCGAGCCGCTTGGTGCTAACTAACCACAATAATGATAGCTTGCGAAGTCCTGATGAAATCCTAATCGGTGGCTGGCGGGAATACCGCGACGAATCGATCCGACCGGAGATGCCCGTGACCGAACAGGAGTTGCAGAAAAGGCTCGCTCTGGTGAGCACCGAACACCGCGATCTGGATGCAGCCATCGAAGCGCTGCGTGCCTCCGGCTCGACCGACCAGCTTCAGGTAGCCCGGCTGAAAAAGCGCAAGCTCATCCTGAAAGACCAGATTGCGATCATCCAGGATCAGTTGCTGCCCGATATCATCGCGTGATTTGTTTTAGATGGCCTCAATCGCCGGCGTTCGCGTCCGCTCACTTGGCTTTCCTCGCTTTCGCGACCTGAAGGTCGCTTCGCTGCGGGCGGCCCGCGGCGGCGTCTGAGGGTCAAAACAAAAATCCCGAAAACCGCCCCGCAATGGGACAGTCCCATAATGAGTCATTAAACTATCCACAGCCCGCTGGCGTGGCTGAATCGGGTGGCGTAGCGAGGCTGCAACATGTCCAGCCCTGTCAACATCAGCCAGCCCATCATCGAGGCGCTTTACACCGAAGCGCTGGTGCTAGCCGACGAGGCACGGCAGGTGTTCGACCTCAACCCGGTGCGCGAAACAGGCGAACAGGCCGACCGTGTCAGGCTTGCCCTGTCGGTCGAAGGGCTGCGCACCACCACCCGCGTGATGCATGTGCTGGCGTGGCTGCTCAACCACCGCGCTTTCTTTGCCGGCGAGTTGAGCGCGTTGCAGCTTCGCAGACACAGCAAGCTGCCGCCCGATCGCGCGGCCGAACGCCCCAATCTGGCCTTGCTGGAATATCCCACGCGTGAACTGATCCACGAAACCGAAGCGCTGCACGCCCGTGTCGCACGGCTCGATGCGGCTTGGCGCGACGGATTCGAAATGCAGCCCACGGCCGTTCACCGCCTGCGCGAACGGCTCAACCGGTCTTTTGCTGCGTACTAAACCGCCGCAAGAGCGCGCCGCCAGTTTTCCAGCCGCAAGGCGCGTTCGGCATTATCCATATTGGGCCTGAAATGTTCGATCCCGCCGCGCATCGCCGCGCTTGCGTGGTCCAGATTGCTGTGCAGGCCGCAGCCGACCGCCGCCAGCATCGCCGCGCCCAGTGCAGTCGTCTCGACGAATTCGGGCCGTTCAACCGGCAGGTCGAGCAGATTGGCGATGTCCTGCGCCATCCAGTCGTTCGCGCTCATCCCGCCATCGATCCGGAGCGAAGTCCATTCGGCACCGTCAGCGGCAAAGGCAGCAGCGAGATCATAGGTCTGGTGCGCCATAGCTTCCAACGCGGCCCGGGCAATTTCGGCCCTTCCCGTGCTGAAGCTGAGACCTGCAATCACCCCTCGCGCATCCGGCAGCCAGTGCGGTGCACCAAGGCCGGATAGCCCGGGCACAATCACCACTCCGCCGCTGTCCGGTATCGACCGCGCGAGCGTTTCCGTTTCCGCTGCAGTGCCGAGCAGCCCGAGCGAATCTCTCAGCCATTGCACCACGCTGCCCGCAACAAAGACCGACCCTTCGAGCGCGTAGGTCCGCTCGCCGCTTTGTTGCATCAACACCGTGCCGAGCAGCCGGTGTTGTGATCGCGGCAGCTCGCTGCCCTTGTTGGCGAGGATGAAAGCGCCCGTGCCATACGTGGCCTTTGTCTCGCCGGGCGAGAGGCACCCCTGCCCGATGGTCGCGGATTGCTGGTCCCCGACAAGGCCGCAGATCGGGATTTCCGCGCCGAACAGTTCCTTTAGAGTGGTGCCGAACTGCCCACTGGTATCGACCACTTCGCCAAGCGCTCTGCGGGGCACATCGAACAGATCACACAGCGCGGGATCGAATTGCGCCCCATCGAGCGGCAGCAGCAGCGTGCGGCTGGCGTTGCTGGCATCGCTCAGATGCGCGCCGCCGGTCAGTTTCCACACCAGCCAGCTTTCAATCGTGCCGAGCGCCAGCGTGCCGACTTTGGCGGCGGCTTCGACCGCCGGTTCATTTTCGCACAACCAGCGCATTTTGGTGCCGGAGAAATAGGGGTCGAGCAGCAGCCCGGTCTGCTTCTGCACATGCTGCTCATGCCCCTCGCTGCGCAATTTGCCGCAGAAATCGGCGGTGCGCCGGTCCTGCCAGACCAGAGCGCGGGCGAGCGGTTCCCCGGTCGTCTTGTCCCACGCAACCACGGTTTCGCGCTGGTTGGTGATGCCGATCGCGGCTATCCGGTCTGCCCCGCCTGCCTTGCCGACCATCTCGCGCGCGCAGGCCAGCGTCCGGTGCCAGATCTCGGTCGCGTCATGCTCGACCCGGCCAGGCTGCGGATAGTGCTGGGTCAATTCCTGCTGCGCGCTGCCCTTTACCTTGCCCTGCGCATCGAACAGCATCGCGCGGGTTGAAGTGGTGCCTTCATCGAGCACCAGCAGCAGCTTCTCGGACATTGTGTTCTCCCTTTGCGCGGAGTTAGAGCCAAGCGTGCGCGCTCGACAAGCCCTGCTGCGCCGCCCATATACGGGCAATGGCACAAATCCCGCCCAAACCATGGCCAACCGGCAAGGCCGAACAGGCCGAACCGCTCGTGCGCCGGATCCTCGCGCCCAATCCCTCGCCCTATACTTTCACCGGCACGCAGACCTATGTCGTCGGCAGCGAGGGCGACGTGGCCGTAATCGATCCGGGCCCGAATGACGAAGACCATCTGCAAGCGATCATGGACACGATCGGCGTCGACAGGCTGGTCGCGATCATGTGCACGCACACGCACCGCGATCATTCGCCTGCCGCCAAGCCACTGGCCGAGTGGACCGGCGCACCGGTGGTCGGATGCGCGCCCCTGGTGCTCGAAGCTGACGGCCCGCGCGCTGACGAGGCGTTCGACACGACCTACGAACCCGATCGCGTCCTGGCGGACGGCGAAGCGATGACCGGGACGGGATGGACCTTGCGCGCGGTGCACACACCGGGACACACTTCGAACCACCTGTGCTTTGCGCTGGAAGAAAGCGGCGCGCTGTTTACCGGCGACCATGTAATGGGCTGGTCGACCAGCGTCGTCATCCCGCCCGATGGCGACATGGGCGACTATATGAAGAGCCTCGACAAGCTCTACGCCCGCGCTGGAGAGGGGGGCGACCGGATCTATTATTCCGCCCATGGCGCGCCAATCGAAAAACCGCGTCAGCTGGTGCGCGGAATGATCGGTCACCGGCGCCAGCGCGAAAACCAGATCGTGCGATTGCTCGGCGAAGGGCCGAAAAGCGCCGCCGATTTTGTTCCGTTGATGTACAAGGGCCTCGATCCGAAGCTGCACGGGGCTGCGCGTATGTCGGTCACCGCGCATTTGCTCGATCTGGAACGCAGGGGGCAAGTGAACCGTTCAGGGGATATATGGCAGACGATCTGACGAAAACCGGAGACGCGACCGAAAGCCTGAAGCCGAGGGTCGATAAAGAATACAATCTCGCCCGGGTACAAGGCGTGCCGTGGTTGATCGTGATCGTCCTGCTTGCGCTGGTGGCGTGGCTGGGGTGGAAAGCCTTTGGTCCGGACGCGAACAATGGTGACCCGGTTGCGACCTCGCTTGTCGCTTTCGAGGAACAGAACAAGCTGACTGTGTTCAGCGCGCAGCTTGCTCCTGTTGTTGCGAGCGAGGACAGCCGTCTGTTCGGCGCAATCAAGAGCCGGCAGGTCGCGGTAATCCCGGCGCGGGTGGATTACAGCCTGGACCTGTCGCGGATGGACCGCCGCCGGATGAAATGGGATGAAGCGACGGAAACACTGACCGTCCAGCTGCGCCCGATCCGCCTGGGCACACCCAATCTCGATGAAGCCGAAGCGCAGTACTTGCGCGAAGGCGTGTGGATCAGCCGCGATGCGCAGGACAATCTGACCCGGCAGAACACCCGGCTGGCTGAACAGCAGGCGATGGAGGCCGCAGCCAACCCGACGCTGATGAAGCTTGCGCGTGATGCAGGCCGCAGCGCGATTGCGCAAAACCTCGCCATACCGCTACAGGTCGCGGGCTTTGGCGATGTGGATGTCGTGGTGACTTATGACGATGACCCAGGTGTGTCGAATTCGTCCAAGTGAACTAACCGATTTCACGCCATGAATGCGCCCGGAAATTTTCTTCGGGGGGAGACAGTTCATGGCCACCGCAGCCGCGCCGCGCAGTCAGCCAATAGAGAGCACGCGCTTTTTTACGATCATGGCGTTCGTCATGTCGCTCGTGATTATCGCCGGGTTCTCGATCCAACTGGCATTGGGCCGCTCCAGCTTCGACGTGCCGGTCGCATATCATGTCCACGGCGTGGTTTTCATGGGCTGGATCGCGCTTTACCTTGCGCAGCACGTCTCCATCGCGCGCGGCAATCGCGCGCTCCATGCTGCGCTCGGGAGGGCGGCCTATCTGTGGATTCCGTTGATGGTTGCTACCGGCATCACCATCATGATCGTTGTCGCACGGCGCACCGGCGGACCGTTCTTCTTTGACGTCAACGAATTCCTGATCAGCAACATCGCACTGCTGCTGTGCTTTGGCGGAATGGCATGGTGGGCTCTGCGGCGGCGGCGCTACACCGGCTGGCACCGCCGGCTGATGCTGTGCGCGATGGCGATCCTGACCGGGCCGGGTCTCGGCCGTCTGCTTCCGCTGCCGCTGATGATCCCCAACGCCTGGCTCATCACCACATTGGCAACATGGATTTTCCCGATCATCGGAATCATCGCCGACAAGCGCAGCCGCGGCAGCGTCCATCCGGGCTATTGGTGGGGGCTTGGGCTCTATGTCGCGACCTTCGCAATCTCCATGGTGCTGGCCTACACGCCGCTCGGCTATGCCATCACCGAATGGGTCATTGCCGGAACTCCCGGTGCAGACCGCCCAATGGAGGCCTTCCTGCCTGAAGATTTCATACTGTAGCGCACATATGAAGGTGTCCGGAACGCACTCGCCTTCCTGTCCGTTCGGGTTATAGAGGGGGCAGCGATGCGCCCATCACAGAGTGCCGAAAAAGGACGGATGCAAAAGAATGACCGCAGAGACCAAGCCTCCCACCGGCAATGACTTGCTCGCCGAGATCGACCGGCTGCGCAAAGAGCGCAACGCGGTCATCCTCGCGCATTATTACCAAAGCCCGCAAATCCAGGACCTGGCGGATTATGTCGGCGACTCGCTGCAGCTGTCACAGATGGCGGCGGAGACCGATGCCGATGTGATCGCCTTTTGCGGTGTCAAATTCATGGCCGATACAGCGAAAATCCTCAGCCCGGAGAAAATCGTCGTGCTGCCCGATATGGACGCGGGATGTTCGCTTGAAGACAGCTGCCCGCCGGAGAAATTCAGGGCTTTCCGCGAGAAGCATCCCGATCATATCGCGCTCACTTACATCAATTGTTCGACCGAGGTGAAGGCGCTGTCCGATGTCATCGTGACCAGCTCCAGCGCGGAGACGATCCTGCAGCAGATACCCAAGGACCAGAAGATCATCTTTGGTCCCGACCGTCACCTTGGCGGGTATCTCAGCCGCAAGTTCGACCGCGAAATGCTGCTGTGGCCGGGCGTGTGCATCGTGCACGAGGCGTTCAGCGAGACGGAACTGCTCAAGCTCAAGGCGCAGCACCCCGATGCGCCCGTCGCCGCGCATCCCGAATGCCCGCCAACAATCATCGACCACGCCGATTATGTCGGATCGACCAGCGGCATCCTGCAATTTGCCGAGACTTTCGAAGGCGACACGCTGATCGTCGCGACCGAGCCGCACATCATCCACCAGATGGAAAAGGCGCTGCCGGAGAAAAACTTCATCGGCGCGCCCGGTGCCGACGGCAACTGCAGCTGCAACATCTGCCCTTACATGGCGCTCAACACGCTGGAGAAGCTTTACACCTGCCTGCGCGATCTGGAGCCGCGGATCGAAATCGAGGAAGGCCTGCGCCTGCAAGCCAAGAAAAGCCTCGACCGCATGCTGGAAATGGCGAGCGGAACTGTTGGCAAGGGGGATTTGGGGTAGGTTCAGGCAACCAACTCATCGCAGGAGAGTTATCCTCGCATGACAGCTGAAATCCGTTTTTTCTGGGCCCGCCTCAACGCGAATTACTGGTTTTATCCGGGGCTGTTCTCGATATTCGCTGCGGTGCTCGCGCTGTCGCTCGTGTGGCTCGATCGCAGCGGCGCAACGGCATTTCTCAGCGAGAGCGCTTGGCTAATCCCTGCGCGCCCCAAGGGTGCCGCAGACATGCTGACCGTGATGGCAGGCAGCATGATCGGCGTCGCATCCACCGTGTTCTCGATCACTTTGGTCGCGGTCACATATGCCAGCGGCAATTACGGCCCTCGCCTGTTGACCAACTTCCTCGAGGATCGCGGCAATCAGGTCAGCCTCGGCACCTTCATTGCCAGCTTCGTCTACGCACTGATCGTGTTGCGCAGCGTCCGCTCGGAGGATGAAACCCCGGCAGCTTCGGCGACGGGGGATATGCTGCCCGGCTTCGTCCCGCAGCTTTCGCTGCTGGTCGCTTATTTGATGATGGCTGTCTGCGTCGGGGTATTGGTGTTCTTTCTGAACCACATCCCGTCCAGCATCCGCATAAACATGGTACTGCGCGACATCGGGGAGCGGCTGCTCGGCGCCGTCCGCGTGACCTACCCGATTGAAGACGAATTCTCCGAAGCGCGCGAGCAGGTCGGCGGCAAGCCGGTGACCGCCTGGGACACTGGCTATGTCCAGTTGATCGACTTCGAGGATCTGGAAAAAATTGCCCGCGATTGCAATTGCACGTTTTCGCTCAGGGTGCGAACGGGCGATTTCGTGCATCGCGACCTGACCTTGATGGAAATCGAAGGGTGCCAGCCGGACGAGATAGAAGCCAGGGTTCGCGATTGTTTCACTCTCGGCGCGTCGCGCACGCCCGAGCAGGACCCGCAGTTCCTGATCGACGAGCTGGTCGAAATCGGCCTGCGCGCGCTCAGCCCCGGGATCAACGATCCCTTCACTGCGATCACCGCGTTGCACTGGCTTGGTGCGGCAACGTCAGAAATCGGCAGACGTGACCTGCGCAAGGACATTGGCAACGGCGACTCCGACGAGATCCCGGTGATCCCGCTGCCAGATGACTTCGCGCATTATGTGAAGCGCGGCTTCGGTGCTATCCGCAGTGCCGTTGCCACATCGCCGATTGCCGCAGAAGTGATGCTCGACACCTTGTCGCACGCGGCCACGCCGATCCGCGACCAACGGCGGCAAGAAATCTTGCGCGACGAAGGCAAGGCGCTGGCCGAACAGGCGCGGCTCAATCTTGTCGGGCCCGACCTCGCGAGGATGGAAGAACATGTTCTCCGCTTCGAGCGGACATTCTGGACCGACTAGTCGCGCTTGGCCACCACCAGGCCCGGTCCGGTTCGCGGCTGTTCGGTACGTGCGACCACCAGAGCGCTCCCGAGCAGGGCCATCCCCAGCAGGTCCAGGCCGCCGAGCACTTCGCCAAAAACCGCATATCCATAAAGCGCCGCGACCGCCGGCTGTGTGAGCAGCGCCAGCCCGATAATCAGCGGCGGAAAATGACGCAGGCTGAACACCAGCAGCCCCTGCCCGATCAACTGGCTGGTCACGAACAGCGCTATGATCGGGGTCCAGTCGCTCGGCCACACCGGTTCGCCAAGCGCGATGGCTGCGACCAGCGTAGCCGGTGCAGCAAAGATGCTCACCCAGACAAGCAGGCTCCAGCCCCCGATGCTCCCTTGCCCCTTGCCGGCGCGCGCATCCTGCAGGGTCAGCAGGTAAACCGCATAGGCGAGGCCAGCCGCAAGGCAGAAGAGATCGCCAACCAGCGTGGCGAAGGATATCTCCAGGCTGCGCCCCATCAAAATCGCCGCGCCGCCCAGAGCGAAAGCGATGGCGAGCCATTCCAGACCTTTCGGCAGGATCCGGGCGACAACAAAGCCCCAGAACAGCAGCACGATGCTTCCCGCATTGCCGAACAAAACAGCGTTGCCGAGGCGGGTGCGCTCGATCCCGATATGCCAGCTCGACAGATCGAATGCGAAGGCGAGCGAACCGAGGGCGACCAGCAGCAGCGTCTTACGCGGAATACCGGTCAGCGCCTGTCCGCTGGTCCGGGCGATAAGCGCGAGAAACGGCAGCGCGAGGAACAAGCGCCAGAATGCTGCCGACACCGGCCCGGTGTCCGCCAGCCGCACGAACCACGGGCCGAGCGCAAGCGCGACATTGCCGCCGAGCAGTGCAGCCAGCAGCAGCCAGCGGGGCCAAGTCGAACTATCCCCCCTGCTCGGTTTTGTTGCGCTTGTATCACTCACGCAAGCGCCATAGCTTGGGTTGCAATCGAGGACGAAACGAAATTTGCCTGCGGGCAAGAAAGGACCCTGCGTGAACGAAACGCTTTTTCAGCCGCTGAAGCTTGGTGCGATCGAGACGAAGAACCGCATCCAGATGGCCCCGCTCACGCGCGGCCGTGCAACACAGCCGGGTTCGGTGCCCAACGCAATGATGGCGACCTATTATCGCCAGCGCGCAGGGGCCGGCCTGATCATCAGCGAAGCGACCGGGATCAGCGTGGAGGGTCTAGGCTGGCCGGCAGCGCCGGGCATCTGGAGCGACGAACAGGTCGAAGGCTGGAAGCTCACGACCGAGGCGGTTCACGAGGCCGGCGGCAAGATTGTGCTGCAACTGTGGCACATGGGCCGACTGGTCCACCCGAGTTTCCTCGGCGGCAAGCCCGGCGTTTCCGCCAGCGCGACGACCGCGCCCGATCACGCGCACACCGCAACCGGTCGCCAGCCGCACGAACAGGCCCGGGCGCTCGACCTGGACGAGATTCCGCGCGTCGTCGCGGATTACCGCCATGCGGCAGAGAACGCCAAGAAGGCCGGATTCGACGGCGTGCAATTGCACGGCGCGAACGGCTATCTGGTTGACCAGTTCCTGCGCGAAACCACCAATCTGCGAACGGACGATTACGGTGGTCCACCGGAAAACCGTGTGCGTTTTCTGCGCGAGGTTCTGACGGCGCTGGTCGATGTGTGGGGTGCTGATCGCGTCGGCGTGCGCCTGTCCCCCAACGGCGAGACGCAGGGCTGCAACGACAGCGATCCGGCGGCAATTTTCGGCGCCGCGGCCCAGGTGGTGCAGGACCTGGGGCTCGGCTTCCTCGAACTGCGTGAGCCGGGACCGGAGGGTACCTTCGGCCAGACCGATGTTCCCAAGCAGAGCCCGCTGATCCGCACGATCTACAAAGGGCCGCTGGTACTCAACAGCGACTACACGGCGGAACAGGCCGCGGCCGACATTGCAGCAGGCAAATGCGATGCAGTCAGCTTCGGGCGCCCGTATATTTCCAATCCAGACCTGGCTGAACGCATCCGGCAAGGGGCGCAATGGGCTGAAAACGTTAATGTTCCCAAAAGCTGGTATCTGCCGGGACCGGAAGGCTACATCGACTATCCGACGCTGGCCGAAGAACGCGAAGCGGCGGAATAATGAATCGGTCGTAAGGGAAGTTTAGGAACTTTCCTCTATCGGCTGCAGCCATGAGATCGTGGCTGTTCATAGAGGGCGACAACCCGAAGAAGATGGCGAAGGCTCCCATGGTGGGGGCCGACGCAGTCGTCGTCGACGTGTCGCATATTCCAGTAGACAGCAAGGCTCCGGCCTTGCGTGCTGGAATCGTCGAATGGCTCAATGCCTACAATGATCCGCTGATCGCCAAGAAAGCCTTTGCCCGCTGGGTTCGGATCAAACCGCTCGACGCGCCGCACTGGCGCGAAGAATTGCTTGCGATCATGGAAGGCGCGCCGGAAGGGGTGATCTTGCCCAAGGCCACCGGCAGCGACCAGATCCGCACGCTCGGTTCAGAACTTTACGAGATCGAGCAGAAGCTGTGCCTCAAGCACAATTCGACCAAGATCATCCCGCAAGTCGGCGAAACCCCGGCGGCTGCGCTCAAGCTGCACGAACTGACCGATGACCGGCAGCCGCGGCTCAATGGCTTTGCGTGGAACGCGGAAGCGGTAGCACGGGGTATGGCGGCCAAGCGCACGCGCTATGACGATGGACGCTGGACCGATGCGCTGTCGCATGTCCGCGCGATGACGCTTATTCTCGCTCGCTCGATCGGTGTGATGGCGATCGATACGCCCAACGCCAGCGCAAAGAATGCCGATCAGGCGCGACGCTTTGCCGACTTCGCGCGGCAGGACGGGTTCACCGGCATGGCCGCGACCCATCCGGTCCAGATTTCAGCCATACATGACGCCTATTCGCTGAGCGCAAAGGAAAAGGCCGAAGCCGACGCTGTCATAGGTTCATTCAACAGCCGCTCCGTCGCCGACATTCTAAAAGATCTGGGCGACCCGGACGATGCTGAAGTCTCTGCTCCGGCTGAAGAAGCACAAGGCATCCGCGCGCTGACCTGACCAGAGGCGGTTATCGCCTTGCTTGACTGAGATCTCAGGCCCTATTCTTCCGCGCCGTCGGTATCGGCATCTGCATCGGTATTGGCCGCTGCGGGATCAGCTTCTGCCTGCGATTCATCTCCATCCTTCTCCGCCGCAGGGGCTGCGGGGCTGGAGCCGCCCTCGCTCGCTTCGGGTTCGGCCCGCGGCGATTGTGAACGAATCTGGTCATGCGGGATCATCGCATCACTGATCGATCCATCGAGCACTTCGCCCCCTGCAACTGCGCCCTCATTTGCGACCGGGGCGTCACTGGTGCCCGAACCGCATGCGGCAAGCAGCAACACAACAGGTAAAATGCCAAGCTGGCGTTTCATCATCAGTCTCCACATGATTGCCCGACGCAGGCCAGGAATGTGTCCAGCCGTGCGAGCAAGGCATCGTCCCATTGGTCCGCCGTGCAGGCGATACCCAGTTGTTCCAGGCTGGTCACGCCGAATTCGTCGATCCCGCAGGGCACAATTCCGCTGAAATGCGCCAGGTCGGGCGCGAGGTTGACGGAGAAGCCATGCATCGTGACCCAGCGCCGCACGCGCACGCCAATGGCTCCGATCTTTGCTTCGCGCCCGTCCGGATCGCTCGTCCATATCCCCACACGCCCCTCGGCGCGCTGTGCCTCGATCCCAAAATCGCCCAGCGTGTCGATCACCCAGCCTTCGATGCAATGGACGAAACGTCGCACGTCCTTGTTGCGCTTGCCAAGGTCGAGCAGCACATAGCCGACGCGCTGCCCGGGGCCGTGGTAGGTGTAGCGCCCGCCCCGCCCCGCTTCGACCACTTCGAAACGGGGATCGAGCAATTCATCAACCGCGGCGCTGGTTCCGGCCGTGTACACCGGCGGATGTTCGAGCAACCAGACGAGTTCGCTTTCTTCCCCGTTCTGGATCGCAAGATTGCGCCGGTCCATCGCCTCCAGCGCCTCACGGTAAGGCACAGTAGCGCTTTCGCGCCGGATTTCAGGCAGGATCTCGGGCATGATTTCGGGCATGGGGCGCGGTTTTTCCGACATGACGATTGCGTGGCGCGGTGCGGCGTGGTTATCAAGCGGAATTGAACAGATTGCAGGGGCGTTTTTGATGAAACTGGACTTAGGCAAGGCCTGGAGCGATGCGGTTGCGAAGCTGAGCGCGAATTTCGACGTGGTTCTGGTCGTCGCGGGCGTCTTCTTCTTCCTGCCCTATCTCGCGCTGATGCTGTTCCTGCCGGCTGAAATGGCCGAATTGCAAAGCGGCAATCGCCAGCCCGATATCGACAAGCTGGGCGAGATCATGCTCGAATTCTATAGCGGTTTCTGGTGGGTGTTCGTGCTTATCGGGATTGCGCAGGGGATCGGGACGCTGGTCCTGATGATCCTGCTGAGCGACCGTGCGCGGCCCACACTGGGCGAAGC
Organism: Parerythrobacter lutipelagi; assembly: GCF_005434975.1. Classification (GTDB taxonomy): domain Bacteria; phylum Pseudomonadota; class Alphaproteobacteria; order Sphingomonadales; family Sphingomonadaceae; genus Parerythrobacter_A; species Parerythrobacter_A lutipelagi. Next base: position 592,071 of record NZ_SKCJ01000001.1, read on the forward strand.
TCTCGGCCTGGCGGCCAAGCTGTTCTTGCCCTTCTTCGCGGCGCAATTGCTGGTCGGCTTTGTGATGGGTCTGGTGATGCTGATCCCGATCTTCATCGGCGCTATCGGCGCTGCGAGCGAGATGCCTTTGCTGATCGGAGTGGCAGTGATCGTCGGCATCGCGGCGCTTGTCGCTGCAATCTATATCTACACCAAGACTTCACTGGTCGCCGCCGCAGTCGCCGTCGAACGAACAATGAATCCGGTCGAGGCTCTGCAACAATCCTGGCGCGCGACCAAGGGCAACAGCATCATGCTGTTCTTCTTCTACCTGCTGCTGGTCATCGCAATCGGGATCGTCAGCTTCATGATCACCAGCGTGATCGGATTGATTTTCGCTCTGACAGGTCCGGTGGTCGCGCAATATGGCAACGGGATCGTCGCAAGTCTGGTCAATGCAGCAACAGCCGCCTTGATGGCGGGCATCGTGATCAGCGTCTATTTGCAGCTGACCGGCGGCAATGTTGCGGAGACGCGCGAGACGTTCGAATAATCGCCCCCGCCCTGAGTCCCCGGCAAAAGCCTAGGCCGCGTCTTTCCAGCCCCAGAACAGCTTGCACGGCAAGACGTTCCACAGCTCGAAACCCTCGTCGATGCGGTTGAAATGCTTGGCCATGAAATCGCGCGCCTTGGCAGAGAACTGGTAGACCAGAAACGCCCCGCCCGGGCGGATTACGCGATGGGTTGCCGCTGCAATCGCCGGGCCCACGCCATCGGGCAGTGTCGAGAACGGCAGGCCTGACAGCACATAGTCGGCATGATCGTGGCCGTGCGTCTTGATGATCTCTTCGACATTCTCGGCCGAGCCGAGGACCGCAGTGAAGCGGCTGTCGGCGATCGTCTTGTTGAGATAGTCGACATACAGCGGGTTGGTATCGATCACGATAAGCGCAGCGTCACCGCGCATCTTTTCCAGCACGGGAAAGCAAAACGTGCCTACGCCGGGGCCATATTCGACGAACAGCTTGCATTCGTCCCATTTTACCGGAGCCAACATCTTGTCGATGGTGAAGCGCGAAGACGGGATGATCGAACCGACCATGCGCGGATGCTCGACGAAGCCGCGGAAGAACACACCCCATTGGCCGAACAGGCGGCCGACGCGCGAGCGCAGACTACGGGGGCGGTTGAGCGCCATTTGATTGGAATCGGACAAGCAAGTAATCCTGATTGGCACCCGGCTGCGACCGGGCGGGTTGCCAACGCCTTGCAAAAAGCTTGGCCCATTGCAAGCGCAACCGCCCCGGCGTAGCGCAGCCAAAGCATGGCCGACCGCGACTCTTCCACCCTACTGCCAGCAAGCCCCCCTACCGGGCGCAGCATTTCGCGCGGCCGGATGATGCTGTTGTTTGCAGTGATGCTGGTGACTGCCGCTGGCAATACGGCCATGCAATCGGTCATGCCGTCCATCGGCACAGCGCTGCAGGTTGACGATGTATGGATCAGCCTCGCCTATACGTGGTCGGCTTTGCTGTGGGTGATCTGTGCGCCGATCTGGGCGCGGCGATCCGACCGGCGCGGGCGCAAGGCGATGATGGCGCTGGGCCTGATCGGCTTCATAACTTCGTTCTCGCTGTGCGGCATCGTCCTGTGGTTCGGTCTCGGCGGAGCGTTGACAGCGCTGTGGACCCTGTTGCTGTTTGCCCTGTTCCGCGCGCTATACGGCGGGTTCGGTTCAGCTGCGCCGCCGGCGGTTCAGGCCTATGTTGCATCGCGTACGTCGCGCGCCGAGCGGACTCAGTCGCTATCGCTGATCGCTTCGAGCTTCGGGCTGGGCACGGTCATCGGTCCTGCCCTCGCACCGATCCTCGTGTTCTCGTCGTCGCCGCAAGGGCTGGTCGGACCGTTCGTCGTGTTTGCCGGTGCGGGCGTGCTGGCGCTGGTCGTGCTGCGGCTGCGGCTTCCGAATGACGAACCGCAGTTCGCCGCCAGAGGACTGACCTATGACGCGCCCTATGGCTCCGGATCGTCATCGTCGCATGGTACAGACGACGATGACGACGAGGATGGCGAGCAGCCAAAGCGCCTCGGCTGGTGGGAGCCGCGCTTGCGGCCCTGGGTCATTGCCGGGCTACTCGGCGGGCATGCCCATGCCATGGTGCTGGGGATTGCCGGATTTCTCGTGCTCGACCGGCTTGGCCTGCGTGAAACGCCCGCAGAAGGTGCCGGACCGGTCGGCATAGTGCTGATGTGCGGAGCGATCGCCACTTTGCTGGCACAATGGGGGGTCATCCCCCGGTTGCAGCTCGGGCCGCGCGCAGCGACTCTGTCCGGTGTCGCGATAGCGGCGTTCGGAATCGTCATATTCGGGGTCGCGAGAGACCTCCACGCCATCGCGCTGGGCTATGCCATCGCCTCGCTTGGCTTCGGCCTGTTTCGTCCGGGCTTCAATGCCGGGGCATCGCTCGCAGTGCGGCGCAATGAGCAGGGCGAAGCATCGGGCGTGGTGGCATCTGCGACCGGCGCGGCATTCGTCGCCGCCCCTGCCATCGGCGTCTGGCTATACGGCCATTCGGACTGGCTCGGCTTCGGTCTGATCGTCAGCCTGTGCGCAGTGGTGTTTGTCTACGGCTGGCGCACGCTGCAAGCGGACGAGGATGCCACGCGCGAGCGGCGATAAGCCGTCACAGGATTTCCAGCACTATGTCCTGTGGCCGGCACAGGCGCGCGCCCTTGTCGGTCTCGACCAAGGGGCGCTCGATCAGGATCGGATCGGCTTCCATGGCGGCCAGCACCGCCGCGTCGTCCGCATCGGGCAATCCGCGCTCTGCCGCATCGGTGCCGCGGACACGAAGGCCTTTCTGCGGCGTAATCCCCGCATCCCGGTAAAGCTGGGCCAGCTTTTGCGCACTCGGCGGGTCCTTGAGATATTCGACCACCGTGACTTCGACCTGCGACAGGTTTTCGAGGATGGCCAGCGTCTTGCGCGAAGTGCCGCATTTCGGGTTGTGCCAGATGGTCGCTTTCATTGTGATGCCTTGGATCCCTGTCTTCGTGAAAATCGATTGAAAGCGCCTAATGCCGCAATATTTTCCTGCCAAGCCAAATGCGTGTTTGCAAATGCGAATAATTCTCAATAGCAGGGACTCAATTATTGAAAACGATTCTCAACTAGACCGCTAGAAAGTTTTGTATGCCCCTCAAGCCCATCCGCCTCATGCTCCTTGCCGGTGTTGCGAGCGCGGCTTTTCCGTCGGCTTCCTTCGCCAATTCCACCGCTGGTGCGGGTGCGGGTGCCGATGCCGACTTCGACCGCGATTATCTGCCGCGCGAGATTATCGTCACTGCCGGGCAGCTTGACGGATACCGGAGTGACGACGGCTCCAGCGCGACGAAGACCGCGACCCCGCTGATCGAAGTGCCGCAGACGGTGACCGTCATCACTGAAGACCAGCTCGACGACCAGGCTATAACCCAGTTGGGCGATGCGCTGCGTTACGTTCCGGGTGTCAGCCTTGAAACGGGCGAGGGCCACCGCGATGAAGTGTTCATTCGCGGGCAGGAAACCACAGCGGACTTCTATCTCGACGGGCTGCGCGACGACGCGCAATATTATCGCTCGCTCTACAATGTCTCGCGGGTGGAAGTGCTCAAAGGCGCCAACGCGCTGATCTTCGGTCGTGGCGGTGGCGGCGGCGTGATCAACCGGGTGAGCAAGACAGCGAACCCGGCAGAGCAGTTCGCTGGATTCGACGCTTCGCTCGACACTTTCGGCGCATTCGCTCTCTCGGCTGACGTCAACCAGCCGCTGGGTGAAAATGTCGCGGGCCGGATCAACGCGACTTACGAGGAGTTCGACAATGACCGGCAGACGTATGACGGCCGCTTCATCGGTGTTTCGCCAACGCTGACCTTCGACCTCGATCCGGCGACCAGGCTCACAGTCCATTACACCTATGACGACGACCAGCGCGTGACTGACCGCGGGGTTCCTTCACTTAACGGCGGCCCCCTGCGCGGCTTCGACACGACCTTCTTCGGCGTACCGGGCTTCAACGAAGCGAGCGCCCAAGTGCATATTGCGCGCAGCCGGATCGATCACGATTTCTCGGACTCGCTGAGTGCCAATGCGTCGGTGCAGTATGCCAATTACGACAAGGTTTACTCCAACGTTCTGCCCACCGGCACCAATGGCACCACTGTCTCGCTCAGCGGCTACCGTGACTTCACGCAGCGCGAAAACCTGATCGGGCAGGCCAATCTCATCTGGGATGTCCAGACGGGTCCGCTCGATCACACCATCCTGGCCGGGCTCGAAGCGCTCGACCAGAGCACAGGCAATGGCCGCTTTGGCATTGCGCTTAGCCAGAATCCGGTCGCGCTGCAGCAGACCCTTGCCTACCCGACTGTCACGATCACCGGCCTGAGCAGAGAGCGTCAGAGCGAGTTGTCGGTTCTGTCCGGCTATGTGCAGGACCAGATCGAAATCGGCGATTTCATAGAAGTTATTGCCGGCATTCGCTGGGAACGCTTCGACCTCGAGACCGAGGACCTTGTCGGGACCAATGATGCGGACCGGGTCGATGAAATGTGGAGCCCGCGCTTCGGTCTCGTGCTCAAGCCGACCGGCAGCCTGTCCTTCTACGCCAGCTATTCGCAAAGTTTCCTGCCGCAGGCAGGCGACCAGTTCCTGATCTTGAGCACAGGCGATGCCGGGTTCGAACCGGAGAAATTCTCCAATTACGAAGTGGGCGCGAAATGGCTGGTGAAGCCTGACCTGTTTCTCACCGCCGCGCTCTTCCGGCTCGACCGGACCAACACCACGGCGCCCGATCCGGCGAACACGGGCCTGACGGTGCAAGTGGGGGAAAGCCGCGTCGAAGGGTTCGAACTGAGTTTGGTCGGCGAAGTGTTACCCGGCTGGCAGACCAGTTTCGGCTACACCTATCTCGATGGTGAAATCACCACGACGAGCGATTTTGCCGCCGCCGGCACCCGGCTGCAACAGCTGCCAAAGCACCAGATCAGTGCGTGGAACCACGTCGATGTGACGGACCGTTTCGGACTGGGCTTCGGCGTGATCCATCAGTCGAAGCAGTTTTCCAGCTTCAGCAACAATGTTGTCTTGCCGAGCTACTGGCGAGCAGATGCGGCAGCGTTCTACGAACTGAACGACCGGATTTCCTTGCAGATCAATGTCGAGAACCTGTTTGACGAAGATTATTATTCCAGCGCCCATGGTGACAACAACATCCAGCCGGGCGATCCGCTGAGCGCGCGGTTCGGGGTGCGGGTAAAGATCTGACCGGGTCTATTCCTGGCTCTCGCTGTCCGTTTGAGGCAAACGCAAGGCTGGGACTTCGCGCGCGGCATCGTCCGCGCTGATCCCCGGAGCGGGCGCGGCACTGATCGTTTCACGCCGCCGCTCCACCCTGCCCGCGCGCTGGATGGCCCGAACCAGCCGCGGATAGACCCCGCAACGACACAGGTTGGGGATTGCGGCGCGAATCTCGTCTTCGCTCGGATTGGAATTCTTTGCGATCAGGGCAGCGCCCGCCATGACTATACCCGGGGTACAGAAACCGCACTGGATCGCCTGTTCGGCAACCATCGCTTGCTGCACCGGATGCGAACGATCGCGAGCAAGCCCTTCGATCGTAGTGATGTAGCGCCCTTCGGCCTCGGCCAGCGTGATCAGGCAACTGCGCAACGCTTCGCCATCGACGATCACCATGCAGGCACCGCAATCACCATTGCCGCAGCCATATTTGGTCCCGGTAAGATTGGCCGCATCGCGCAGCGCCCACAGCAAAGGGGTGTCCGGGTTCATGTCGAATTCGAGCGGCTGCTCGTTCACCGTCAAGCGCGGCATTGATGCCCTTCCCTCTGTCGATCCAGCGCTGCGATCTTTCGCACGGCTTCCCCCTGGCAGACAAGCTGCACCTTTTCGCTTTCACCCGCGCGGTTGCCCCGCTAGCGCCCCGGCATGAGCGAAAATGCCAAGCTGACCCGCGGGAGCATCTCCGGACATCTCGTCGGCCAGACAGCTCCGATGATTATCGGAGTGGCGGCAATCATGTCGATCGGCCTCGTCGACAGCTATTTTATCGGTCAACTCGGAAGCGGACAGCTCGCCGCCATAGCGTTCATCTTTCCTGTCGGGGTTGCGCTTGCCAGCCTCGGGGTCGGCGTCATGGTCGGGGTTAATTCGGTCGTCGCCCGCGCGATCGGCGAAGGCGACGACGACAAGGCCGCGCGCCGCGCCAATTTCGGCATTGTGTTCGCGGTGGCGGTCGGCCTCGTCCTCGGACTGCTGCTGTTTGCGCTGATCGGCCCTCTGTTCCGTCTGATGAATGCGCAAGAGGAATTGCTGCCTTACATCATGACCTACATGCAGCCCTTCTCCCTCGGCTTTCCGCTGCAAATGGCGATCATGGGGCTGAACGGAGTGCTGCGCGGACAGGGTGAAGCGCGCAAGACTTCCTATGTTTCGGTCTGTTACGCAGCGGCGAACTGGGTGCTCGACCCGATCCTGATTACCGGCGCGTTCGGCATCGGCGGCTTCGGTATCGTGGGCGCGGCCTATGCCACGCTGATCGGCTGGGCCTGCGGCGCGGTGCTGGCGGTCATCCTGATTCGCAAGACCCGTTTGCCGATCAACCCCATGCTGCTGCGCAATTGCAGTCTGGTCGATCCGGCAAGTGCAATTCTGAAAGTTGCCGGACCAGCCGCTTTCTCCAACGCGATCAATCCCATCGGCCTGTCAATCCTGACCTCGCTAGTCGCGATAGAAGGGTCGGCCGCAGTGGCCGGCTTCGGCGCGGCTGGACGGTTGCAGAGTTTCGCGGTCGTTCCATTGCTGGCCCTGTCCGGCTCGATCGGGGCAATCGTCGGGCAAAACTGGGGCGCCGGACAGATCGACCGGGCGCGCCAGGCTGCGCTGCGCGCCGGCGCATTCTGCATCTTCTACGGCCTGATCATTGCGGTCGGTCTGTTCTCCGCCGGCGAATGGTTCGCCGATTTCTTCACCGACGATCCGGCTGTGATCCGCCAGTTCGACCTGTATCTTCGCATCGCCGCATGGGGCTATGCCGGCTACGGCCTGCTGATCGTTGGCAACGGCATCCTCAACGCAGTGGGCAAGGCCGGGTGGGCGCTGGCTCAGAGCTGCTTCCGGGTGTTTGCAGTCATGTTGCCGATTGCATGGTTCCTGCGCGGATCTTGGGGCTCCACAGCGGTCTATTCGGCAGAGTTGGCGGCGAACCTTATCGGCGGGGCGATTGCTGCGCTGGTTGTCTGGCGCATCTTGGCGCGCGGAAAAGACAAACCGCGGTGACACTTCGTTAACCATCCTTCTCCATAGCATGACCACGACAGTTGGGGGTGCATCAATGGACGATCTGCTAACCGATTTCGTTGCGGAAACGCGCGAGATGCTGGAAGCGATAGGCGGCGAGATCGTAGCGTGGGAAGCCAATCCTGGTGACCGCGCACGGCTCGACGCCATTTTCCGGTTCGTCCACACCGTCAAAGGCAATTGCGGATTCTTCGATTTTCCGCGCCTGGAAAAACTGAGCCACGCCGCCGAAGGCGCGCTGGCCGAAGTTCGTGCTGAACGCCGCCACCCCGACAGCAGGCTGGTCAATGCCGTGCTCGCGATCATCGACCGCATCTCGGTGATGATCGATGCGATCGAAGCTGGCACAGAAATTCCGCAAGGGGGCGATGAATACCTGGTTGCCGCGCTTGAGCCCGACGCCGGGGATACCGGTGAAACGGTCGCTATGCAGAACGCCGCGGCGCAGGCCAGTAGCGCGCAATCCGATGCAACCGGTTCCGCTGCCACCGCAACCCCGCGCACCATTCGCTTGCCGGTCGAACTTCTCGACCGCGTGATGAGCGGCGTGTCCGACATGGTTCTCGCCCGGAACGATCTGGCCCGGCGTTTGCGTGAGGCAGGTGCCGAGCCGACGCTGGATGGCCCGTTCGAACGCATGACCAGCATTCTCACCGATGTGCGTGAAGCCGTCACCAGAATGCGCATGCAGCGCATCGAATTGCTCTACAACGCGCTGCCGCGTCTGGTTCGCGACCTGTCGGCCGAACTCGGAAAACAGGTGATGGTCGATCTCGATGGCGGCGATGTCGAACTCGATCGCGAGATGATCGAGATGATGCGCGACCCGATGACGCACATCATTCGCAACGCCATCGATCACGGGGTCGAAACCCCCTCCGCCCGCCTTGCCGCAGGCAAGCGCGAAATTGGCTTGCTGAGCATCTCTGCCCGCCAGTCCGGCAACCGCATCACGGTTACCGTTTCCGACGATGGTGCCGGTCTCAATCACGAGAAAATCGGCCTCAAGGCTGTGGCCAGCGGGCTTGTGACTGACAAAGAACTGGCCGCCATGTCACGCAATGAAATTGTCGACCTGATTTTTGAACCGGGCCTTTCGACCGCAGAAGAAGTCAGCTCTGTCTCGGGACGCGGCGTTGGCATGGATGTGGTGCGCGCGAATATCGAACGCGTTGGCGGTTCGATTTCCGTCACCAGCGAGAAGAACGAAGGCACGCAATTCCACCTGCAAATCCCGCTTACGCTGAGCATTATTTCGGCGCTGACAGTCAGTGCGGGTGGCCAGCGCTTCGCGATTCCGCAATCCTATGTGGAGGAGATCGTTCACGGCGGCGCCAAGGCGATCGAGTTTTCAAAGATCGGTGAAACCCGACTGATGACTTTCCGTGACCGGCGCACCGCCTGCGTATCGCTCGGCTACGTGCTCGGGCTCACAGAAAACGACGTCGGCAAAGCGCAGAAGCTTGTGCTCCTGCGGTTTGGTCCGACCGAATTGTTTGCGCTCGCTGTCGATGCGATTCACGATCAGGAAGATCTCGTGGTCAAACCGCTCGCACCAGCGATCATGCAGACCGGGTTCTACTCCGGCACGACACTGCTCGATGATGGCAATCCGGTGCTGATGCTGGACATTCCGATACTCGCTCAGCGGAGCGGTCTGAGCATCGAAGCGCGCACCCGTGCAGCTTCGACCAAGGCAAATGACAATGATGAGCGCAGCCAGAACGCGCGCAAGCTGATGACTTTCGTCGGCTTCGACGGTCGCCGCAAGGCAATCGGAATGGAGCTGGTCGTGCGGATCGACCAAGTTGTCCCTGAAGCAATCGACCGCTCCGATGACCATGCGAAGGTCGTCGTCGGAGACACGATCTATACTCTGCTCGGTCTTGAACCGGATTGCGAGCTGGAGGAATCGGTCAAGCTGCTTCGCCTGTCCGACAGTCAGAGCCAGCTTAGCTATGCGGTCGCGGAGCTCGGTGAATCGGTGGAGATCACAGACGAAATCAAACCGGTTCCGCAAGATGCCTCGCTCGAAGGTATCGTTCTGCACAGCGGCAAACCGCTCCGCGTGCTCGACGGTTTCGGGCTGTTTGCACAACACGCCAGCCGACCGGTGGCGCCGGATCGCCCGGTGTGCCGGATTCCATTGCATGATGCGTGGGCCAGCCGAATGCTCGAGCCGCTGGTTCAGGCCGCCGGTTACCGCATTGCCGATGCGGATGACGAACATGTCGATATCGTGATTACTGTCGCGGGCGACAGTGGCGACGATCCTGTCGAAGCGGCAGAAACGCCCGCTATCGTTCTTTACGGCGATCCGGCCGACGCAGCGCGCGCGACTGGCGGGGTTTATCGCTATGATCGCAACGGGCTTGTCGATGCCCTGCGCCGTGCGCAGCGGGAGAAAGTCGCATGAGCACGCTCTACGTCGTGATCGAGATCGACGGGCGCCTTGCAGCGGTCGATGCTGCCGACGTCCAGTCTGTGATCGAGCTGGAGAATGTCTATCCGGTGCCGCGTGCACCGGCATGGGTCACCGGTCTGACCGCTATGCGCAGCCAGTCGCTGACCGTTATCGATTGCCGCCTGGCACTGGGTCTTGCCGCTGCCGACATGGCAGGCGAACGCTCGCCGGTCGTGAAAGTCGCGGGCCATCTCTACGCCCTCAAAGTCGATGCAGTCGACGATGTGCTCGAAGCCCGCTCCGAGGTGATGCCTGTGCCCGGCGGCTTCGGCCCCGGCTGGCAGCGGATCGGGCAAGGTATGATTGAAACCGATCGCGGCCCGGTCTTGCTGGTCGATGTCGAAGCACTGATCGCCGGACCAGAAGCAAAGGCGGCTTAAGCGAATAGTTACGCGTCTTAGCTAAGTTGTAAAAAAATAGGGATCGCTTGTTATGAAAACCTGCCTCATTGTCGACGACTCGCGGGTGATCCGCAAAGTCTCCCGGCACATTCTCGAATCGCTCAAATTCACGGTTGAAGAGGCCGAGAACGGCAAAGAAGGCCTGGAAAAATGCCAGGAGGCCATGCCCGATGTGGTCCTGCTCGACTGGAACATGCCGGTCATGACGGGTATCGAATTCATCAATTTGCTGCGTCAGCAGCCCGGCGGCGACAAGCCCAAAGTCGTATTCTGCACGACAGAGAACGACATTGCCCACATTCGCGAGGCGATCAGCGCCGGAGCGGACGAATATGTGATGAAACCATTCGATCACGAAACCCTCCAGATAAAGCTCCAGCTCGTCGGCATGGCCTGAGGGCTGGATCGTGGGCGTGGCGACAAAAATTGGGGCGCCGCCAGCGCCGCTGACCAACCGCAAGACGCGGGTGATGATAGTCGACGATTCGTTGACCATCAGAGCAATCCTGTCGCGCACGATCGAGGCTGAGCACGACCTGGAAGTCGTCGCCCGTGTCAGCAGTGCCGAACTCGGCCTGCGCGAACTCGACGCGGCGCAGCCCGACGTAGTGTTGCTGGATCTCGAAATGCCGGGCATCGGCGGCCTCAGGGCGCTGCCCAAATTCCTCGATGCTTCACCATCGGTGAAAGTTCTCGTCGTGTCTTCGCTGACGGATGTCGGTGCTGAAGCCACCATGACAGCCCTGTCGATGGGCGCTGCCGACACCATGCCCAAGCCGCTAGCCGGACAATACGCAAAGCAATTCTGCCGTGAACTGGTCGACAAGGTTCGCGCCTTGGGCCGCGGGAAACCGGTAAAGGCTGACATCGCGCCGCCGTCCGCACGGACCGCACTAAATCTCAGAAGCAGCAAATCCCCCAGGATCATCGCCATCGGCGCATCGACCGGCGGCATTCATGCGCTCAACGTCCTGCTGCGCGCATTGCCCCGTTCGCTCGGCGCGCCAATTCTGGTGACGCAGCACCTGCCAAGCTCGTTTCTTCCCGTCTTCGCCAAGCAGCTTGAGAGCGCATCCGGGCGCAAGGCCGTTGTGGTCGAGAACGGGATGCTGATCGGTCCGGACATGATCTATGTCGCCCCGGGTGACGGACATATGACGGTGCGGGAATTTGCCGGACAATTGCAGGTCCGGATTGTCACGGGGCCGACACCGAGCGGGTGCACGCCGTCCGTTGACCCGATGTTCGAAAGCCTGGCGACAGCAGTGGAAGGACGCGCCCTCGGTGTTGTCCTGTCCGGCATGGGCAAAGACGGCGCAATCGGGGCCAAGGCGCTGACCGAAGCCGGTGGCACAATCTTTGCGCAGGACGAGGAAAGTTCCGCAGTCTGGGGCATGCCGCGCGCAGTGGCCGAGCGCGGTCTTGCCAGTGTCATCCTGCCGCCAGACAAGCTCGGCTTGCGCATCGCTTCGTTGATGGAAGCCGGTTCATGGAAGTGAACGATGCCTCGCACCGGATCATCGCCGACCTGCTCGAGGCCCGCACAGGCCAACATATGAGTGAGAGCAGGCGCTGGCGCGTTACAACTGCGCTCGCCGGTCTGTTCCGCGAATACGGGATCACCAATGTCGACCAGTTGGTGTGCCTGCTGGCCGACGCCGATTCCGGGAAACTCGCCAAGCGGGTCGTCGAAGCGCTGCTCAACAATGAAACCTATTTCTTCCGCGACCGGATGATGTTCGATCAACTCGCGACCAAGGTGCTGCCTGACCTCGCCCGCAAGCGGGCCGCTTCGAAGCGCCTGACCATCTGGTCGGCCGGCTGTTCAACCGGGCAAGAAGCGCTCTCGGTCGCTATGCTGATCCTGGACCAGCCCGGACTATGGCGCGACTGGACAATCGACATCATCGGAACGGACGTATCCGAAAAGGCAATCGAGGCAGCGCGCAACGCCTGTTACAGCCAGTTCGAGATCCAGCGCGGCCTCGGTGTCGGTCAGATGCTCGCCCATTTCGAGGAAACACCGAAAGGATGGAGAGCGAAACCGGCGCTGAAGACCATGATCCGTTACAAGCAGCGCAACATGCTCGACCCGGTGGAAATCGAAGAGCGGTTCGATCTCATCATGTGCCGCAACGTGCTGTTGTATTTCGATCCTGTTCGCCGGGTGACCGCTTTCGACCGGCTGGCCGACAGCCTGCGCCCGGATGGATGGCTGTTGCTTGGCGCCGGCGAGACCGCGCAAGGCCGAACGCTCCGCTTCCGTCCGACCGAGGGCCATCAAGGTTTGTTTGTCCGGACAACTGAGAGCGAAGCGAGCGAGCGCCATGTGTTCTGGCCGGTCGAGCAAAAGGCCGCAAAGTAAACCGCGAGTTAACCGATCCTTAGGGACGTTTGGCTAGCACTGCGCAAGGCGGGTCCATTCGCCGGAAGGGGAGAGCATGATGCTCGATTCATTGCGAAAAATCAGTGCGTCGCCCACGGCGTCGGTTTTCGCACGGTTTGCGCTCCTTACCGTGATATTCAGCGCGGCGGCCGCATTGCTGTTGATGAGCAACCTCGATCGCACGGTGTCAGCCGCACTCGTGATCGCTGACTTCTTCACCTATGGCGCAGCTGCCGCCCTGCTCTATCGCGCGGCTCTGGTGCGTCTGCCGCAAGGTGACGATGACAGCATGACGGACGGTCTCTCGAACCTGCCCAACCGCCGCGCGCTTCATGCGACTCTCAGAGACGCGATCACCTCAGGCGCGGACATTTCCGTCGCACTTGTCGACCTTGACGGTTTCAAGATGGTCAATGATCTTTATGGCCGCGCGGTGGGCGACCTGCTGATCAGGGAAGCATCGGTTGTCCTGATCGAAGCCTGCGGCGATGAAGCCAAACCATTCCGGCTTGGCGGCGACGAATTCGCCATCTCCATGTCTGGTCCGCTGTGCAACACGATCCTCGAAGGGATTAGCCGTGGATTGATCGAACGCATGGCACAGCCGATGGCGGTGGGGGACCGGCGCATCGCGATCGGGGCAAGCATCGGACTGTCCTACAGCAACGGCAAGGACGGCCTTGATGCGTCAGAGCTCCTGCGCCGTGCCGATGTCGCCATGTATGCATCGAAACGCGGCGGCAAGATGCGCTGCTCCTGGTTCAAGAACGATTTCGATCGCAATCTTGAAGCGATGCGCGATATGGATGTCGAGCTGCGTGCGGCGCTTCTGAACGACGAATTCCAGGTCCACTATCAGCCACTGGTCGATGCCCAAACGCGCGAAGTCGTCGCTGTGGAATCGCTGATCCGCTGGATCCGTCCCGACGGGCAGAATGTCGGGCCCAACGTGTTCATCCCGATTGCCGAAGAATCCGGCCTGATCAATTCAATCGGCCTGTTCGTGCTGCGACAGAGCTGCCGCGATGCAATCGACTGGAACGGCATCAAGCTGTCGGTCAACATTTCAGCGGCGCAGCTGCGCAACCCTGAATTCCCGATCCAGCTTGGCCAGATTCTGGAGGATACGGGCTTCCCGCCCGAGCGTCTCGAACTTGAAATCACCGAGACCTGTCTCGTGCTCGATCCGGTGGTTGCCGAGCGGAGCCTGGATATCATTCGCGGCTTCGGAGTGAATGTCGTGCTGGACGATTTCGGCACCGGCTATGCTTCGATCGGTTTCCTCCGCCAGTTCCGCTTCGAGAAACTCAAGCTCGACCGCTCGCTGGTGGTCGATAGTGCCGACGACGAGGGGTCGCGCGCGATGATGCTGTCGAGCATTTCGATGGCGCAGGCGCTCAACATGAATGTCACCGCTGAAGGCGTGGAGACCGAGGCGCAAGCCGATCTCGTCCGCTCGGCCGGCTGTGACCAGATTCAGGGATGGCTCTATTTCAAAGCCATGCCGAAAGATGAAATTGCACAACATCTGAGTGACATGATGCCAGGCAACGCAGAAATTGCTGCCGAACGGAGGAAAGCATGAACGCGCAAACCAATATTCTCGCGGACGAGTTGTTGCGTGAGGTGGAGGAAGTGGAGATCACTTATGCCGAGAACGGGGCAGAACGCTCGGCCATCGGTCGCTGGTTCATGTCAAGATCACTCGCCTCGAAGGCCAAAATCGCATCGGCCCTGTCACTGCTTGGCCTGACCATCGTGGTTGGAGCCGCCCTTATCGGATTCTCCGATCCGGCATGGGCTCCATTCGTGCGCATGGTCATCGTCGTGATCGGCGCAACCGCGCTTGTCGCAAGCTTGGCGACGCTCAAGTTCATTCTCGACAAGGTCATTGATCCGTTTCTCCAGATCACGGCAGACATGAAGAAGCTGACCGAAGGCAAACGTGACATCACCCCCGTGGGTACAGACCGACCGGACGAAATAGGTGATATGGCCCGTTCGCTCGCGATCTTTCTCAAATCTGGTCACAAGCTCGATGAATTGCTGGCCGGCCGCAAACTGTCCAGCCAACGCCGGGCCGAGGAACTTGACCAATTGGCCGACACGTTTGAACGCCAGGTCAGCGAAATCGTCGGCGGTGTCGCCGCAGCATCCAGCCAGCTGCAATCGACTGCCAGCACCATGGCCGCCGCTGCCGAGCAATCCAGCGATCAGGCGACCCGGGTCGTTGATTCGATGAAGGAAGCCTCTTCCGGTGTAACCGCCGCAGCCGCCGCGAGTGACGAGTTTGCCATGTCGATCGGCGAAATCAGCCGTCAGGCAGCTTCCTCGGCCGAGCTCGCCCGCAAGGCATCCGATTCCGCCGAGAAAGCCGACACGACAATCTCTGCCCTGTCGAGTTCGGCCGCCGAGGTTGGCGATATCGTCGAACTGATCCAGTCGATTGCCAAACGGACCAACCTGCTCGCGCTCAATGCGTCGATCGAAGCCGCCCGTGGGGGAGAGGCCGGGCGCGGCTTTGCCGTCGTCGCGTCGGAAGTGAAGGAACTGGCTGCGCAGACCAGCCGCGCGACAGAAGAAGTCTCGGCCCAGATCCGTGCAATGCAGGATTCCACCGGCAATAGTGTCAAGGCGCTGCGTCAAATCGGCGGTCAGATCGAGCAACTCGAAGCGACTGCGATTTCCATCGCCTCTGCGGTGGATCAGCAGTCGGTCGCCGGTCAGGATCTGGCCCGCAGCATCGACCTCGCTGCGCGCAGCAGTGACGAAGTCTCTTCACGGATTGTCGAGGTCCGCGAAACCGCTGTGTCGACCGGCGCGGCCGCTTCCCAGGTCCTGAACTCAGCCACCGAGCTCGAAGTCCAGGCTGCCAATATGAGCGCTCAGGTGCGCGATTTCGTCGGCCGGGTGCGTAACGGCTGAACTGGGCGTGCCGTCAGCGATGGTACCGCATTGTGTCTAAACGCCAAATCGCGCACTATTGCTTGGGGGGCTGATTCGCGTTTGCAGCCCGATTGAGCGGTGCGGGGGCGCAAATGGCAATCAACTTGACTTACCTTCAAGCGGCAGATCCGCAGGGCGGAATGCCGGCGTGAAATCCATCGCGACCGCAGCGTACGAGGACGAATCCGGTATTCGCACAGTGTTGGGCTCGCGTGACGAGCTCGACCGTGCGATCGAAACTGGAAAGATCCGGTCGGACACGCCAATCACCGTGTATTTCGACGATCGCAGTTCCAGCAGACAGCCAGCGTCCTCGATTGCGCAACTCGCGCATTTCTTTTCAATCACCGAGCTTCGCATAGTTGAAGGTGGCGAAGCGAAGGACCGTTTCAGCGCTGCAAGCCTGGAATTTGCCATCAGTGTCGGCGAGATTGCACCGGACAGCGAAGTGCAACTCGAATATACCGATGGCGGTAAGGTGATCGCGCCCGCAGCTTCGCTTCCGCTGCTCGCCAGTGCCTTCAAGCAACGGTCTGAGAGCCCTTCGGGGGAAGAAGCCGCTAAACCAGATAGCACTGAGCCGGTCGCGCCTCAGGCGGAGGATGGCGAGACGCAGACGGAACCAGCCGTCAGCGCCCTGAATCCTCCCGCGTCAGACGATCCGGTCGAAGAACTTGATCCGGCGGAGGCGGAAGCCGATCCCGAACTGTCAGAGCCTGAGCCGGACCCGATTGAAGCCCAACCCTCCGAACATCCGGGCGAACGCCAGTCGGAAATGGACGAAGCGGTGTTTGTACCGCAACCACCGTCCAACACCGGCAAGTTTGTTGCTTTCGGCGCTGCCGGAATCGTGCTGCTTCTGCTGCTTGTGTGGTTGCTTGGCGGATCGGGACATTATGCGGCTGCCGATGTATCCGTCTACGACCAGCCAAGCTATGACGCCGCTGTAGTCGGCGAGGTGGCCTATGGAACAGAGCTGGCGCTGATGCCCAGCGCAGAGGCCGGCTGGCTCGAGATTACCGAAGGGCCCAATGAGGGCTCTTATATCCCGGAAAGCTTCGTAACTGACAGCGAGCCGCCCGCGCTCGACCGAAGTGCAGCAGCGGCGCTGGAATTGCCGCGTAGTGTGCCATTCTACGGTGTTCCCGATCAAAGCGCCGAAGCGCTCGGCAGCTATGGTCCCGGGACCATCCTGTCGGTCACCGGCGCAGTCGACGGCGATGACGGCTTGCAATATCTGCTGTTCCGGGCTGCGAGCGGATCAGTCATGGACCGTCCGGCCTATGTGGTCCGGTCCGAAACAGAAGTCGCTCAGCCCGAGAGGGCGCCGCTGCCGCCTGCTGCCGTGCAGGAAGAAGACGTGCCAGAGCCCGAAGAGACTCAGGCGCCAGAACGTGACAGCGTTTCTGAAACTTGCCGCTCGCGGCGCGCCGGAATCGAGCGACTGGCCTGCGAATCGCCCCGCATAGCCGGCCTCGACCGTCAGCTCTCGCGCGAATGGAACGCAGCGCGGGATCGCTTCGCTGCGCAGGGCCAGACTATCACCCCGCTGGATAGTTTCCGGCAACGCGCGTCATCTTGCCGGACGGAAAATTGTGCGGCGCGGCGGTTGCAGCAAGGCATCGACCTTATTCGGCGGCAACAACCGCAAGCGCGACAAACCACCGCCCCGCCGCCTCCTCCGCCACCGGTCGACCGGTCGCGCCAGGCTCAGCCGCAGCGGGATCTGCGGTCCTATTTCCGCGCCAGCGACTATCCGCGGCGCGCCGCGCGCGACGGGCGACAGGGAAGTGTAACGGTTATGCTGACCATCGGCGGCAACGGCCGCGTTTCGGGCTGCAACGTCACATCATCGAGCGGGCACAGCGATCTCGACAAAGAAACGTGCGATGTCCTGCGCAAGCGCGCGAGGTTTACGCCCGCCGCAGACGAAAACGGCCGCGCGACAACCGGCGGCTTCGGCCCTGTTTCGATCGGCTGGCAACTGAACGGCTGATAGGCGGCGCAAGCGCTTCAACACGAGTGGGACATCCACACCGGGCTATGGACTCAGCGGGAACGCGCCTTAGAACAGCCGGATAGACGGTGTGAACAACCAGGGGCAATACTGACAAGCCATGGCTCAGATTTCGATGCTTTCATTCGACGAAGACGGCGCTCAGACAATGCTGGGCTCAGTCGAGGAAATCGAGAGCGCGATAGCAGGTGGCCGGATCACATCGTACACGCCTGTTACCGTCTACATGTCCGACCGACGCAAGTCGCGGCATCCAGCCGGAGAGCATCCTGACCTCGGCCAGTTCTTCCCCAAGACCCCGGAACCGGAGGCTGAACCGGAACCCGAACCCCAGCCTGAGCCTGAGCAAATCGAAGAGCCGAAGGGCGATTTCGACCCCGAACCGGACCCGGTTGATGATGGCCACGCGACCACCGCGGCGGCGGATCCGAAGCCTTCACCGGCCCCTGTGGCGGACCCTGTCGCTAATCAGTCGGCCGAGCCACCCCCTCCTCAACAGGGCACCGCCCCCGACTATGCCGCGTTGCTGGCAGAAGCGCGGGCGCGCGACCGCAAGACGCTGAAGGTCATTCTCGGCTGCGTTGCCGGAGGCGTTGTGCTGGTGGGCGGTGCAGCATGGATCGGCCTCAGCCGTGGCGACAGCGCCGACAACTCCGACGATTACGACTATGAGGCAGTTGCTTCCTCGTCAGAGGCGGCGATGGATGCGGCGGTCGCTGATACCGGGAATGCGCAATCTTTCTACCTCGCTCGCTGGACCAATGTGCGCGCCAGCCCATCGGTGGACAGCGCCGACGTGGGCAGGATTGAACGCGGTTCTTCCGTCAGCGGGACGCTCACCGCGCCGGATAGCAGAGGCAGACAGTGGCTGAGGCTGGACGCAGGGCCATATGCGGGCAATTACATTTCATCGGCCAATTTCATGGCGGTCGAACCGCCGCCGATCGATACCACTACCGCCGGCGAATACCGGTTGATCGAAGCAAGCGACGTCTTCGCTGGCCCGAGTGACAGCGCACCGCGCGTGTCGGGCACGGTTTCGTCTTATCCGCAGGCCCATAAATTCGAAGCTTTCGGCGGGGTCAATGGCTTTGCCGAAGTCGGGCTGGAAGACGGGGGTGTCGGATACATCCCGTGGACCAAAACCAACACGAGCCACCTGGATTACCCGGCGCGAAGGGTGTTCGTGCGCAATCGCTGCCGCGATGTGAAATATGTCGTCTTCACCTACCGTGAGAACGGTTCGTGGCAGACAAGTACTCCGCTCTGGACTTTGCCGGCGGGCGCTTCAGGCGACCTGCAAATGAACGGCCGGACGATTTACGTCGACACTCCGGAAATGTATTATCACGACTTCGGCTCAAGCAACCCGAACGGCGGCGGCAAGCGCTTTTACGTTGTCGACAAGAAGAACATCAATATCAACGGCCAGACTGACCTGATGACCACGGTCATCCCCGAGGTCTATCCCGACAATTACCAGCTCATCTTCTGCTGACGTTGCCATCGTAGGCTGGCGCGCTGCAATATTGTGTTCAGTCGCTGAAGCCCGTCAACTGGCCCTTCTGTTCGATCCGGAGCATCCCGTCGTCATCATAGGCGACGCATGTGTCCAACAGTTCGAGTGACGGATTGTCGGATTTGTGGAGATCGAAATAGGGCTGGATCCGTTCGCTCTTCTTCGCACTGCGGCTCTGATCGAAACGGTCGATAAACTGCATCGACGGGACCACCGCGATTCTCTCAGGCGACAAACGGATGCCGAGCAGGTCGCGCGCATCGCCGTCATCTTCGCCCGGATGAATTTGTAGCCCATCGCCAGTCATGTTGAGCAAGTGAACCTGCCCGATCTCCCCCGCCCTTGCCCGGTACTCGGATTGCGTCATGCCTTTCGCGGCTTCGATCAAACCCCGCAATCTGTCGGTCGGCACCTGCTGCGCAGGTTCGGGCCGGGCAACCGGCTGAGACGATTGCGGCGCGCGATCGACCGGCGAGGATGCGGTGGGGGGTCTTGGCGCTTGGGTCGGCCTTGCCGAGAGACTCTTGTCGTGGCGCTGCAGTATCTTGGCCAATTCCGGCAAATCCCTCTCAATTTCCATCACGCGTGACTGCGTCTCTGCATGCGTGTGCTTCAGATTCTTGTGGGATTTCGAGAGTTGATCCAGGTGATCGCGCATTGTCGACACTCGCCGGCCGAGAATGAACAACCCAGCAAGCAGGGCCAGTGCAAACAGTATCGCCAGACCAGTCGGGACTAAGTCCATCATCGACGATCCATCGTCAGGAAGGCTCGTACCAGTAGTTTGCTCGGATTCGCTTGCTGGCGCGCGTTCTACAATTGCGGCCTCGCCCGAGTTGTCGAGACCGGTACCAGCACCACTGGCTGGTTCTGCATTGATAGCATTGGTCTCTTCGATGTCGGGCTCGCTCTGTGCGGCTTCCGGTCGAGACCCGGTTGAGCCCTCCTCCTGCGCCATGGCCCCGAGCGGTGCCGCCAAAATGGCGAGTGAGACTATGACAGGAAGCATCCGGTTCGACCGCAAAAACGCCATTCCTATTCCTCCCCGTGGACTTCAAGCAATCCGTCACGCTGCGCGACCGGCATCGCCATGATTTCGACCAGTCGCCGCAGGGCGATCAGGAACGGCGGTTCGATCCCGACGCTGTCCTTCTTCTTGCCCTTCGCTGCTTTGCGGTCATTGCCGATCTCGTCGATCCGCTTCTTGACCGCACTGATGATCTCGCCTTCGGCGCCTTCCTTCTGACCGGTATCGATATTGATCGACAGGCCTAGCGAGTCCTCAAGCGCTTTGAGGAAGGCCTTGAATTCATCGAGATCGACCGTCTTGATCTTCTCATCGAACAGCTCAGCTGTCAGCGGGGCATTCCGGTCGAATTCCGCGTCCTTGGTTTCGAGCCGAAGCCCGAGCGGCATAATCGAGCCGAGCCCGTCCATGCTTTGCGCGTCGATATTGATGCTGTTGTCCTCGCCCAGCACGCCGCGCACGACTTCGAGCTTAGGATCGGCTGATGCGGAGAACCGCACACTTGTGTCGTCTTCAAATTCGCACGCAGCGGTGAATACGGAGAGCGCACGCGTCACTTCGGTGACCTTGTCCGCGCGCCCGCCTTCGCCATGCATCCGCTTGAACAGACCGCCGCCGCGCCCGCAAACCGCGAAGGCGGCGTGGCGTGCGTTGTCGACATCGATCGCATCGTCGCGTTCGATAAACTGTTTGACCAACCGGCCAATATACCAAGCCAGCCCGGCAATATAGACCAGAGCGGCATAGCGCAGCGGGTTGCCCGTGTCCGATGTGAGCCGCCGCCAGTGCGTGCTCATATTCGAATGCAGATCGGGTCCGCCGCCCTCGCCCCGGCGCGCGCTGAACAGCATTTCTGCCAGTTGCTTGCGTTTCTTCGAAGCGCCCGTACCGTCAGCCGTGCCGATCGACTTGGCCCATGACTCAAGCCCGATAGCGGTGAGAATCTGCGGGTTGTTGACCAGCAGTTCGGTAAAGAAGTCCCCGCCGGCGAGCTTGACCGAGCCTTTCCAGACCGGCGAAGTGCCATCCCAGATCGTCATGTCGGTCGTACCACCGCCGATATCGAGGATGATGTTGAGCCCGTCGGTGACGAATTTTTCTGCCTTCAGCATGTAGCTGGCGGCAGCAAGGCCTTCAGACTTGAGCTCGCCCATACCTTCTTCGTCGAGATCTTTGCCGAGCGAACGAAGGGCAGCGATAATATCGGCCTCGAAGGTGCTGCGCTTATTGTGGCTCATCGCTTCCGGGATCGAGAACCGCCATTCCGATTTCGCTGGATCCTCGCCCTTGGCCAGCAGTTCCGCAGCCGTCATGACCATGAACTGAGTGAGGAAATCGCTCGCCGCGTCGAGCTCTTTCTCGTTGGTCGACCATTTAAGGTCGAACTGCGCATCCTTGGTCGCCTCGCGGAATGCCGCCAGCTCAAGTTCTTCCTCGCCTTCCGCAGGTGGTTGTGCGCTGTGGAAGTAGATCACGTTGCGGAAGCTCCAAAGTGCCTCTTCATGATCGTAAGGCAGCTTGGGAATTGCGACCGAGGGGATCGGCGTGTTGCGCTGCTCCGGCGGCAGGAAGCCGTGGTAGTAATCGCGCGTGGCGTGAATCTGGTTCTCTTTCTGGATCTGGTCCATCGGGGTGACCGGGAAAACCATCCGATTCTGGAATTCCACCGCCGACGCCTCGCTGTCGCCGAACGCGCCCACGGTGTTGGTGCTGCCGAAGTCGATTGCGACTCTGGTGGTCGAAACCGGTGGCTCTTTGCTTTCCAGGTCCACCAGCACCATGCCAACAACCGCTCGCGGGCGCTCGCTACCGAACTGGTCAGCGTAAAGGATCGCATCGAACGGCTTGGAGGAGCATTGCATGTCCTCCCAGAAATTGCCGTTCTTAACGCTGCGTTCTTTCGACTTGAACAGCGGCGGGCCGCTAAGGTTCAGCCGGTCGTGCAGACGATTGCCATCATTGGCACCGCGCAGCGCGATATCAGCGTTCGCCGTGTCGTTTGCGCTCGCAATCAGATTGTGCATCAAGTCGACGGAAATCGCCTGGATCGGCCGGGCCATTTTCTCCTTGGTGGCGTTCTTGTAATAGAAACGCGCGAGATAGGTGTGCCACGCGTCCGAGCGGAAGTTCGGCCACAGCTGCGCGTTGTAGATGTCCCAGTCCTCCGAATCGACCAGTTGCCCGTCGTCATCGACCGGATCGATCGCATATTCGCGCTTGATCTGGGCCACCTTGCCATCGGGCGAACCATCGTCGATCTTTAGCTTGAGGCTGAAACTGGCCCGATTGCCGGTAACCTGGCCCGCGACATTTTCCTTCAGTTCGCCCGCCAGCATCATGGCCAGCGGTTTCAGCGGCAAGACCATATCCTTCAAGCCGTTGGGATGGGCGTCGATCTTGGGCTTCTTCTTCAGCCGGACCGCACGTTTGGTCAGCAGGTCGTCCTTGGTGAGCAGCAGGTAACCTTCAGCCTGTGCTTCGCCCCGCACCTCGCTGAGCTTCTGCTTCGATTTCAGCACCTCTGCCAGAGAACGGCGTTTCCACACATGAACATGCGCGGGATCGAGCCCCAACGCTTCGGCGACCGCCTCATCAGCCAGGATAAAGCCCTTGACCTTGCCCGCTCCCGACCCGGGCAGCGGTTTGAGCCTCACCTTTGTTTCCGAGACCGTGTCATCGCCGCTGGGTTCGCCCAGCTGGACGTCATTCCACAAGGCGCGAAACAGCTTGGGCAGCTTCGACTGGTTGTTCTCAGGCGCACTGGTATCTTCCGGGGCGCGGCCAAGGGCTTTCGTCACGTCCCCGGCATAGGTCCTGAGCAGGTCGGCAATCCCGGCTGCAATCGTGCCGCCATGGCTGCGGATCCCGCTCCACAATTCCTCGATATAGCGCTTGAGGATCGACAGTTCCGCGACCGACAGCTTCTCGACGCCAGGTGACAGCGGGCACTTCAGGTCGCCCTGCGCCCAACTGATATGCGGGACGACAATCTTGTGCGAATTGCGCCCGGGCGAAACCAGGCACACCGGGTTGGTCATCGCAATCGGCTTTTCGTGCATACCGGAGGCATCATCCGCTGTCCGCAGCATGATCAGCGCCGGCTCCTTCCACAGGCTACCATGCCCCTGGATCGCGATCTCGGGCGTAAGAGTGGTCAGAACTTCAGCCAGGTTCGAGCCATTGGCCAGATCAACCGGAAGCGGGCGCAGAGTGAAATCCTGCTTGTGCCGGAGCCGCAACGCCATCAGCGCCAACAGCCCGCGCCAGCGCGACAGCGACCGGTCGTGCAGGCTGTGCTCTTCATCGAGCAAAGCCGCGCCGAAGGCGGAGGCTTGCGCCCACGGATCCGGGATCGCCTGAATCGGCTCCTTGCGCAGATCGGCATTGCCGGTTTTCTCGACCGGCAAGCCAATCGAAATGCTCCCCAGATTGACATTGGTCGAGAGCCAGCAACCAGCCTGGTTGAGCTGCGGGACATTGTTGTTCGCGCGAAGGCGGGGGAGGTTCGTGACAGTCATGGTTTCGGTCTCCCTCAGCTGATCTTGCAGTTTTCGTAAACGCTTACGACTGCCTTGCCGATGCCGCTGTGCTTGGGCTGCGGGCTGGCGTTCACCAAATTGTCGAGAATGATCGCGGCAGGCGGCCCGGCAACAGTGTCACGCGCGTTGTGGATCAGCGCATCGAACCCATATGCCCAGGTGTCCTCGTCGATCGAATTGGCAAGCAGGACTGGTTTGGTCGGTTCATCGTTGGACCGGTAGAAGGGCCCGAAGCGCCACAGATACTGGCTGGTCGAAGATCGCTTCGCCATCTCCTCGATCGAGGTCGCCCAGAATTGCACGCTGCGGATCAGATCCTGCAACGCCTCCATCTGGTCAGCAGCCTGATCGGCATGCGATTTGCCGGCGAGTTTCTGCGCCCAATTGTATTTCTGCATGAAGCCGCCAAGCGGTTGACGCAGTTCAGGGGCGAAAATGTAACGCCAGTAGATGCAGAAGCGGAGCAATTGACCGAGCCGCGCCTGGTATTCGCGCTGGTCGGCCGCCTCAATAGGCAAGTCGCCCCAGTCAATCGCCTGGTCATCGCGCGAGCTTAAATGCACGCGGGTTTCCTCGACTTCGGTCAATTGGTTGAACTTGCGGAAAAAATCGATCGCAGCGGTAGCGGAAACCAGCTCAGCCGGTAGCGCCGGGTTCGACTGCTCGTTTGCGCCGGGTTCGTGATAGCCGAGCGGGAAAGGATCGTTCCAGCCCAGCGTATAGAACATGTCGAAGGTTCGCGCGTTGTCGCCCTCGTCGCTATCCTCCAGATCGAGCAGCTTGTGATAATACTCGAGCGCGAGTTTGGTCTTGGGAAGCAGCTCGTCCGGACGGACCACAACGTCTTCCTCGTCCTCCGGGCTGTCGAACATGAAGTAAGGCAGCATCAACAACCCGCCGATGCGCACACTGCTGGCGTTGGCCAGCTTGGCCGAACCGTTGTCGTCCGGCACCCGCATATTGTGCAACCGCCGCGCGAGCGTCGGGAAACCTGCCGCCCCTGTACCGCCAAAGGCCGAGCCGACGAGGAAGATGTTGATCGATTCCCCTTGCGACTTCTGGCAAATGTCCTCGATTGCTTCGAAAAACTTGTTCTTGGTGCCATTCAGCGAAGCCAGAAACGCCGCCGAACCAACATGCGCGCGGCCGCGATACCCTTCGTTGAGCTTCATCTTCTGCTCGCTCTCGTCATTGAGAAAGAGCATGTCGAACAGGTGTTCCTGTGGCGCATCGAGCCCGCGGCCCAGCATCTGGTGCAGCGTATCGCCTTCCGTGTTCGGGCGATAGACGACATCAATCTCGTCGTCGTCGGCGAACAGCGGCCGGATATTGGTGTTGAAAATGCTTTGTGGGCCTGCCTCGCCCCATTCGATGCCATGATCGGTGTTGGACCACAGCCGTTGCACCTTGCGCAAATTGGCCAGCATATTGACTGTGCGGGCAACATTGCCGTTGGCAAGGTCCTGATCGACGATGCCGACATAGGTATCGCCTTCGACCATACCGCTCATCATCAGGACAAGCGCGGCCTCGACTGTCTTCGCGCCGGTTCCGCCGACGCCTACAATGATGTTCTTCGCCATGTCAGCCTCCCTGCCGCAGCACGAAGCCAAGCGGTACGGACTTGACCATGGTCGCCTTCACGAACAGCGCGGTGCACAGCCAGAAGCCCAGGATCGTCAATCCGACGAGGGTCGCGATGGTTATTGCGTAGCTGCCCGGATCGATCGGATCGGCAATGGCCGGGATTGAAATGGTGCGCCACCAGGCGAAACCCATGGCTACCAGAATGACGACGAAAAGGAGCGTCCAGAGCCAGAGCCTGGAGCTCTTGTCCTTGGGGGTCTGCGGCATTGTCCGATGCGCACTGAACAGAAACAGGATGGCCGCGATGCAGCTGACCAGCAGTGTCTGCCACGCCCATCCGAACAGGTCCGACCGTGCGCTTTCCAGCGCATCGAGCACGATACGGCTCGCATCATCCGAATTCTGCGTGTTGATCAGGAGCGACTCGCTCGCATCGGAAAACGAGTCAGTGAACATGTAGAGCAAACCGAACAGCGCAAGCGCGAGGACGAGATGGACCCCGATCGTCCCGAGGATACCCTTAACCATGGCTGCTCATTCTCCTTATCACATGTCTGTCTTGGTCGCCCGCAACGGGCAAACCGGTTTTGTCTGATTTCAACCTTCTGAATTGACCAGCACGGTGAAGCCGATCACGCCGCCACCGTTCCGCTCTGTCGCAGTGCGCAGCGCATTCTCCATGATCCGCATCATTTCAGTCAGGTTGAGAGTGGGAAACAATTCCTGGCGATCGGCCTGCACGCTGCCCGCCTGATCCGATGTGAAAGACCATTCTTCCGCCCAGGCATTGGCCGGGTTTGGCGTATCGACCGAAACCCGCGAAAGTTCGCCTGAGATCATATAGACGCCCGATCGTTTCAACTGGCCCGCCAGACTCTTGCTGTCGAAGCCATATTCGAATTTGCCCGGTGCGCCCTCCTCGCCTCGTTCAAACGGCGTGTCGTTGACCAGAGTCGAAATCTTGGACCACTTGCCGCATTTGTCCCCGTCACGCCGCCAGAGGTCGACCGATGCACTGTATTCGCCTTGCCATACGGTGTTTTCGAGAAAATCATCATCGACCGGCGCAGTCCAGCTTGCTGACCGGACCGGCAACTTGGCATCCCGGCGGATCGCCGAACTGTCGAACTGGAACTGCTGAATCTTGATGCCGGGATGGGTTTCGAACGGCACCTGACGGAAGGCGGGATCGGCGCCCGGTGCAACGGGTTCACGCTTGCGCGCTTTGAGCGGCCCTGGATCGACTGTGAAGATCGACCGCTTGATGGCACCGGAAGCGAGCCCTTCACGGATGGTTCGTGCACCGCTTCGTTCGAGCTGGAGATCGAACTCCAGCACATCGTTTTTCGTCCCAATGGCGAGCAGGAACAAGGGGTGTGTGCCCTTGTGGCTTACGCTGGTTTCAGCGGTTCCGCCTGCGGGAATGTCATAGATTGTCCCGTCGAACGGGGCCTCGATACCGTAGATAGCGACTGCGCGGCCGCTCTGGAGGATCCGGGTCAGCGGTTCCTGCAGCGCAGTGGGCCCGCCCATACTGTCCATGCTGTTGTCGTACCACAGGTCGGAAATCACGATTGCCAGTTCTTCGGGTTTCTCCGCGACCATGGCGAGCACCTTGTCCAGATGCGATTCCTTGCTTTCGCAACTGGCAGAACCGCCTGCACAGCGGTACGTGGCCGGGTCCTGAAAGGTCGCTGCCGCATCGGTCATCGGTTCGGAGATATTCACGCCGAAACCCCGGTATTGTACTTTGGTCGCACCGGCCGTGCGGGCGACCACTGGCAGATTGCCGGCAAGTATCTGGAAGGGCCGGTTGTCGTTATCCGCCCCGCGCAAATAGCCGAGCATGCTGGCCGATCGGTCAACGTAAATGGTGCTGGTTTCCGCCTTGATCGGCTCGCTCATTGCCGGATTGCGGTCGCCTTCATTCTCGCTCGCCTGCCAGATCCAGCGCTGCGTTTCGTCGGGAAAACAGGAAATGCCGAGTTTGCCGGATCCGCCATCACCGCAAGATGCAACCAGCGTTGCAAGCGCTGCGGTGGTCAAAAGTCTTTTCTTGTTGCGTGTAAAACGCCCGACGTAAAACATCGTCCCCCCAAAACCGACGAATCCCTATTTACCGGTTATCTTTCCCATGAATCTAACTTTTGTCTACCGAATTCCGGAAGTTGTTTCGCTTTCGGCCAGCAATAGAGCACCGCCATGCCGGTCAGTTGCAATTGGCGAGCCACTTCATCCTCTCAGTCGTGCGGACAAACGTGTTTGCCGCAGCTTAAGATCCTGGCCTTGCGTTAGTCCGGGGTTTCGGAGGCGAGCAGATCCATCAGGTTGCGCGCCGCATCACGGTCAGTCGGACTTTCAAACGCGACATCAAGGTGCGGGGCCGCGTCCAGCATGTACAGCAAGCTCCACAGAGCGAAGCGGCGACCGCGGTCGCTTTCCATCCCGAGATCCACCGTCATGCGGTCGATCCCGGCAGGCAGTGCCACCGGATCGACCTCGGCCAGATCGCGCGTTCCGAAATAGCGCTGCAACAGATCCTGCATTTCCATCTGCCCGCGCTAGCCGATCCGGCGCTTCGTGCAAGCCGGATAGCGGGATTTCGGTTGGGCAGAAACCAATTGGCTGTTAGAGGGCCGCCCATGCTTACCATCGACGGTGTCACAGTACGGCTTGGCGGCCGGGCCATTCTTGAACGCGCCAGTGCAACGGTGCCGGTTGGCGCGCGCGTCGGCCTGATCGGGCGCAATGGTGCGGGCAAGTCCACGCTCATGAAGGCCCTGATTGGCGAAATCGAGCCCGATGCAGGCGAGATCACCAAGCCGTCGCGCGCGCGCATCGGTTACATCGCGCAGGAAGCCCCGAGCGGAGCCATGACACCGGAAGAGGTTGTCCTCGCCTCTGCGACGGAGCGTGCGCAATTGCTGGCAGAGCTGGAGACCTGCACGGATATGGACCGGATGGGCGATGTGCATGATCGCCTGCTGGCTATCGACGCCTACAGCGCACCGTCGCGCGCAGCCAAGATCCTGAAAGGTCTCGGCTTCGATGAAGAAATGCAGCGCACTCCGGTGGATCATTTTTCGGGTGGCTGGAAAATGCGGATTGCCCTCGGTGCCTTGCTGTTTTCCGAGCCCGACATCCTGCTGCTGGATGAACCCTCGAACCATCTCGATCTCGAAGCGACGCTATGGCTCGAGAATTTTCTCAAGTCCTATCCCGCGACTCTGGTCGTGATCAGCCATGAGCGCGATTTGCTCAACAAGGTGGTCGATCACATCCTCCACCTGCAGGGCGGCCAATTGGCGCTGTACCCTGGCGGATACGATGCATTCGAGAAACAGCGGGCCGAACGCGCATCGCAGCTGGCAGCGGCCAAGGCGTCGCAGGATGCGCAGCGCGCTCGGCTGCAGGACTATGTCGCCCGCAACAGTGCGCGCGCCTCCACCGCCAAGCAGGCGCAATCGCGGGCCAAGATGCTGGCGCGGATGCAGCCAATTGCCGCGATGATGGAGGACCCGACACTAAGCTTCGACTTCCCCGATCCCGCAGAACTGCGTTCACCGATGATAACGCTCGATCAGGCGGCCGTCGGCTACGGCACAGCACCGCCGATCCTGCGCCGGCTAAGCATCAGGATCGATGCGGACGATCGCATTGCATTGCTCGGCCGCAACGGGAACGGAAAGACGACACTGGCACGGCTGCTTGCCTCTCAGCTCGATCCTGCGGAAGGCGAAATGAATGCACCCGGTCGGCTGAAAGTCGGCTATTTCACCCAATATCAGGTCGAAGAACTGGCCGCCGAAGAGACGCCGTTGGATCTCATGAACCGGGCAATGGAAGGCATGGCGCAGGCAGCAATCCGGGCGCAACTTGGCCGCTTCGGGTTCTCCGGCTCGCGTGCGCAGACCCGGGTGGACAAGCTGTCAGGCGGAGAACGTGCGAGGCTGGCGCTGGCGCTGATCACACGCGATGCGCCCCACTTGCTGATTTTGGACGAACCGACGAACCATCTTGACGTTGATGCGCGTGAAGCGCTGATCCAGGCACTCAACGACTATTCCGGCGCCGTCATCCTGATCAGTCATGACCGGCACATGGTCGAATTGACTGCCGATCGACTGATCCTTGTGGATGACGGAACGGCCCGCGAATACTCCGGCAGCATGGAAGATTATATCGATTTCGTTCTGGGCCGGAAGCAGCCCAAGCGAGACCGCGATGGTTTGTCCAGGAAGCAGCGCGGCGCGAACGGCAAGGATGCGTCAGCGAAGACGCGCGAAGCCAAATCGGAATTGACCATGGTCGAACAGGAAATTGCGCGCCTCACCCTCGAAGTCGAGGAGTTTGATCGACTGATCATGGAGTATAGCGGAAGCCAACAGGATAAATCAGGCGCGAATATGGAGGATCTTCTTACGGCGCGGGCCAAAGTGGGCGACACTTTGGCGACCGCCGAGGAAAAGTGGTTGGCGCTTGGCACCAAGCTCGAGGCGATCACGCAAGGCTAGTGCCTTCCCGGCAAGCTGAGCACAATGCCGGGACCGTCTTTCAACGCCACCTTCTACTGCGAAGCGAACGCGCCTTCGGACCCATGCGCTCCCGCCAGGTGCCGGGCGCCATTCGAGCGGCTGCATCCCTGCTGGCTCGCAATTTGAAACGCAAAAAACCCCACTGACACCAGTGAGACGATTTTAGAACGGGTTTTCAATGAAGTGGTGGTTGCGGGGGTTGGATTTGAACCAACGACCTTCAGGTTATGAGCCTGACGAGCTACCGGACTGCTCCACCCCGCGGCACCGTGTTGTGCGCCTGCAAGAGACGCCAAAAGGGCTGCCCCTATTGGGTCAGCCCTTCGACTTGTGAATGGGTTTTTTTACCTCACACCCGCCGGCCATAATGCCTGGCGACGACCTACTCTTCCAACGCTTGAGCGTTAGTACCATCGGCGCTGTCCGGTTTCACGTCCGAGTTCGAGATGGGATCGGGTGGGTCACAGACGCTATGGTCACCAAGCAATAAAGCAGGCGGGTGGGGGGTTTAAATCGATGCGATACGTTCATTTAGGCGACGATCTGGCTGGATGTCTTCCGACATCATCAACGATCGGCCTTTGCCACAAGGGCAGGGCTGACGTTGATGGTGGGATTCATCAAGCATGATCAGAGTTATTAGGACTGGTTAGCTCCATGCATTACTGCACTTCCACACCCAGCCTATCAACGTGATGGTCTATCACGACTCGAAGATACCTAATCTCAAGGGAGGCTTCCCGCTTAGATGCTTTCAGCGGTTATCCCGTCCATACATAGCTACCCAGCGGCACTCCTGGCGGAATGACTGGTACACCAGAGGTATGTTCACCCCGGTCCTCTCGTACTAGGGGCAACTCCTTTCAAGTATCGACGCCCACGGCAGATAGGGACCAAACTGTCTCGCGACGTTCTGAACCCAGCTCACGTACCACTTTAATTGGCGAACAGCCAAACCCTTGGGACCTGCTCCAGCCCCAGGATGTGATGAGCCGACATCGAGGTGCCAAACGATTCCGTCGATATGAGCTCTTGGGAATCATCAGCCTGTTATCCCCGGCGTACCTTTTATCCGTTGAGCGATGGCCCTTCCACGAGGGACCACCGGATCACTATGACCGACTTTCGTCTCTGCTCGACTCGTCAGTCTCGCAGTCAGGCAGGCTTATGCCATTGCACTCTCGCAGACGGTTTCCAACCGTCCTGAGCCTACCATCGCGCGCCTCCGTTACTCTTTAGGAGGCGACCGCCCCAGTCAAACTACCCGCCATAGAGGGTCCCTGATCCGGATAACGGACCTAGGTTAGATATTAGAAAACAACAGGGTGGTATTTCACAGGTTGGCTCCACTCGGACTGGCGCCCAAGTTTCAAAGCCTCCCACCTATTCTACACAGTTCTTTCCCAATACCACTCTAAAGCTGCAGTAAAGGTGCACGGGGTCTTTCCGTCTAACCGCGGGTACTCCGCATCTTCACGGAGAATTCAATTTCGCTGAGCATATCCTGGAGACAGTGGGGAAGTCGTTACGCCATTCGTGCAGGTCGGAACTTACCCGACAAGGAATTTCGCTACCTTAGGACCGTTATAGTTACGGCCGCCGTTTACTTGGGCTTCAATTCGGAGCTTGCACTCCTCCTCTTAACCTTCAAGCACCGGGCAGGCGTCAGACCCTATACGTCGTCTTGAAGCCGACTTAGCAGAGTCCTGTGTTTTTGCTAAACAGTCGCTACCCCCTGGCCTGTGCCCCCCACCAAAAGTTGCCTTCTGATGGGGCCTCCTTCTTCCGAAGGTACGGAGGCAATTTGCCGAGTTCCTTCAGGATACTTCTCTCAAGCGCCTTGGTATACTCTACCTGACCACCTGTGTCGGTTTAGGGTACGGTCTATATGAAGAGGCTATTTCCTGGATCTGCTTGGCTGCATGCCCAATCCAATAAGGACACACAACTTCCACAAACCGTCACACATCTTCAGGCCCACGAATATTTACGTGGTTCCCATCGACTACCCCCTTCGGGCTCGTCTTAGGGGCCGGCTAACCCTGCTCCGATTAGCGTTGAGCAGGAACCCTTGGTCTTTCGGCGAAAGGGTATCTCACCCTTTTTATCGCTACTCATGTCAGCATTCGCACTTCCGATATGTCCACCGTCGGTTACCCTTCGGCTTCAACCACTTACGGAACGCTCCGCTACCGCTCAGAATAAATTCTGAACCCTAAGCTTCGGTGCATATCTTTAGCCCCGTTACATCTTCGCCGCAGGAACCCTTATTTAGACCAGTGAGCTGTTACGCTTTCTTTAAAGGATGGCTGCTTCTAAGCCAACCTCCTGGTTGTTTTGGGATTCCCACATGCTTTCCCACTTAGATATGACTTGGGGACCTTAGCTGTAGGTTAGGGCTGTTTCCCTTTTGACGACGGACCTTAGCACCCGCCGTCTGTCTGCCAGACAAGACTCGATGGTATTCGGAGTTTGGTTAGGTTTGGTACCGCTCGCGCAGCCCTAGCCCATCCAGTGCTCTACCCCCATCGGCATACATCTGACGCTCTACCTCAATAGATTTCGCGGAGAACCAGCTATTTCCCGGCTTGATTGGCCTTTCACCCCTAAACACAGCTCATCCGAGAATTTTTCAACATTCACCGGTTCGGTCCTCCAGTGCATGTTACTGCACCTTCAACCTGGCCATGCCTAGATCGCCGGGGTTCGGGTCTAATCCACCATACTCTATCGCCCTATTCAGACTCGCTTTCGCTGCGCCTACACCTAACGGCTTAAGCTTGCATGGTAGATTAAGTCACTGACCCATTATGCAAGAGGTACGCTGTCACCCCCCAAAGGGGCTCCAACTGATTGTAAGCATTCGGTTTCAGGTACTATTTCACTCCCCTAATCGGGGTGCTTTTCACCTTTCCCTCACGGTACTTGTTCGCTATCGGTCACATACGAGTATTTAGGCTTGGAGGGTGGTCCCCCCATGTTCAGACAGAATTTCACGTGTTCCGCCCTACTCGAGTCCTTCCTGATCACTTTCGCATACGGGACTATCACCCACTATGGTCTCACTTTCCAGAGAGTTTTGCTAATTAACAGGAAGGCACTGGCCTGGTCCGCGTTCGCTCGCCACTACTAACGGAATCTCGGTTGATGTCTTTTCCTCCAGGTACTGAGAT
>NZ_SKCJ01000001.1:630000-1702330 GCF_005434975.1 Parerythrobacter lutipelagi
GGACATGCGCGTGCTGATCGACTTTCGCGCCGATACGATTGCAGTAGACGACGCGAGGGCGCTCGGCGGCAACAAAGGGTTCGAGATTATCGTACGCGCGCGGCGCAAGCTGGGCCGGCTGATCATTACGCAAGCAAAAATCGATGGTGTTACGACGTCGGTCATCGTCGATACCGGGGCGCAGAACAGCATAGGAAATCTTGCGCTGCAACGCCGGATGCGGGCACGGGACCGCGAAGAATTTGTCACCACAGATGTCAACGGTATCGATTTGACGGGCAACCTTGCGCTGGCCAAATCGCTTACGATCCAGGGGCTGGAGCTGCAAAACCTGACAATTGCCTTTGCCGATACACCGGCCTTCGAAGCGCTCGGGCTCGACCGGCGGCCTGCTCTCATACTCGGGATGCGGGACCTGCGGCTGTTTGACCGGATTGCGATCGATTTTCAGAGCCGCAGCATACTGTTCGACCTGCCGGGCGGGACTCAGCTGCAACAGCTGTACAACCGCACGTTTTTTCCTTCGCGATTGTAATTCGCCGGCCGGCAACGTTCGGCCGATCATTGCCCTTTGACGGTGCTGATCCCACATGGGCCGGGCGATGCCGCCCGACGCAGCCTCCCCTACGCCAGCCGATCACGATAGCTGGGCGACGCTCCGGCGGTTTCTGCCATATCTCTGGCCGCGGGATAACGCTGCGCTGCGGCGGCGCATCATCCTTGCGATCATACTCGTTCTGCTGGCGAAGGCAGTCACGCTGGCTCTCCCGTTCGCTTACAAATACGCCGTCGATGCGATGGACACCCCGGGCAATGAGGCAGCGATGGTCGCCATCTCTCTGGTGCTGGCATACGCACTGGGCCGTTTCGGCGGCGTCGCCTTCGACCAGTTGCGCAATGTCGCTTTCGAGCGGGTCGGACAGGATGCCACCCGCCATCTCGCGGAGGACGTCTTTTCCCGGCTCCACCGCCTGAGCCTGCGGTTCCATCTCGCGCGCCGCACGGGTGAAGTCACCAAGACCATCGAGCGCGGAACCAAGAGCATCGATTCCATGCTCTATTTCCTGCTGTTCAACATTGCCCCGACGATCATCGAACTGTTCGTGGTCGGCGTGATCTTCTACATCAATTTCGGCTGGGAACTGGTCGCCGCGACGGGCGTGACAGTTGTCGCCTATATCGCTGTTACGCGCTGGATCACGGAATGGCGTACCAAGCTGCGGCGCGAGATGAACGATCTGGATGGCCGGGCACTGGACCGTGCGGTCGACTCGCTGCTCAATTACGAGACCGTCAAATACTTCAGTGCCGAAGCGCGCGAGCAGGCGCGCTACGCCTCCGCCGCCCGCGCCTATGCGGACGCGGCGGTCAAGACCGACAATTCGCTCGCCCTGCTCAACATGGTGCAATCGCTCATTACCAATGCCCTGATGGGAGGGGCGATGGCGTTCACCGTGTGGGAATGGAGCAAGGGCAATTTGACGGTCGGCGATCTGGTGTTCGTGAACACCTATCTGATGCAGCTCTTCCGCCCGCTCGATCTGCTTGGCTGGGTCTATCGCACGATCCGCCAGGGGCTGGTCGACATGGGCCAGATGTTCCGCCTGATGGACACCCCGGTTGAAGTGGCGGACAAACCGGGTGCGCCCCCAATCGTGGTCCGCAATCCGATGGTCGCGTTCGACAATGTCACGTTCGGCTACGACCCGGACCGGACCATCCTGCACGGACTGAGCTTCGAAGTGCCGGCCGGCAGCAGCACCGCCATCGTCGGGCCATCGGGTGCGGGCAAGAGCACCATCGCGCGGCTGCTGTTTCGTTTTTACGATCCGCAGGACGGGCGGATCCTGATCGACGGGCAGGATATCGCCGAAGTGACACAAGCAAGCCTGCGCGCGCAAATCGGCATCGTCCCGCAGGACAGCGTGCTGTTCAACGACACCATCGGCTACAACATAGCTTACGGCCGGGACGGCGCGAGCGCAGAAGAGGTCCTTGCGGCGGCGGAAGGGGCGGCGATTCTTCCCTTCATCAACCGTTTGCCCAAGGGTCTGGATACCGAAGTAGGGGAGCGCGGGCTCAAATTGTCCGGCGGTGAGAAGCAACGCGTGGCCATCGCCCGGACATTGGTCAAAAACCCGCCGATCCTGTTGCTCGACGAAGCGACCAGCGCGCTCGACACCAGGACCGAACAGGCGATCCTGCAAACGCTGCACCGGGTCGCGGAGAACCGCACGACGCTGTCGATTGCGCACCGCTTGTCGACGATTGCCGATGCGGACGAGATTCTGGTAATGCACCATGGCCGCATTGTCGAACGCGGCAGTCACTCGGCGCTTCTGGCGCATGGAGAGCTCTACGCCGAAATGTGGAGCCGGCAGGCGGCGGAGAGCGAAGTGGGAACGGTTTGAGCCGGTCTGGTCGGTGACTTCTCGAAGCTGCGACGTGCCAATTCTCCGGCTACGAGCGTTCGAGTGGTGCCATCGATCCAAGGATTAGATCTATTGATCCGAGTTGCAACGGATCGGACTCGGTCTGGCTCGCCGGGCCATTGGGGATTGGGACGAAGGTCAGTTGCACCCTCTCCGATACGCCTCGGACACGGCCAGCGGAGCGCAGGGCATTCGAAATCTCGACCTGATACGCACCGGAATGATGCTTGCCGTCTTTTGCCGTAAAGAAGCCAAAGCTTCCGGCATAGCTGGCATCATCGATCGGGGTGTCGACATTGGCGTTGGGATTACCGAGAAACACGCGCACGAAATAGTCGCTGACCTGCGGGGCCTTGGGATCGATCAATCGGAGGAAAATACGACCTTCTTGCAGCGGTGCCATGGCAGCGGAAAATGCTGCCGCAGGAATGTCCAATGAAAATGTGCTCGGCGTGTCTGGCCCGACAACCAGGTCTCGGGCAATTCTGGTCGAATCCAACTCCCGGAACTTCGCGGGTCCGCCCTGCACCATCAGCCGCTCGAGTTGCCCTGAGCGCTGAGTACCACGAATGCCGAACACCGTGCCAATCGTGTCGGGTTCGTATTGATATGCGTATAACGGTAAAGGAATGACATCTTCGATCGTACCGTTGATATCGTTGCCATCCGGATCCACGAACATCCCGTCAATTGGCATGGTGATCCAATCGCTATTGCTGATATTGGAATTGGCACGATTGTCGTTCCACTGATGCCATTGGTAGTCGACCATGCAGTGATGTGACCAGAACACCGGATCGAGAGCTGCGGTGCTGGTGTAACGCATATGACCAGATGGTCCGCCTACGGTGCCATGGACGATATCGTGCAGTTGTTGCTCCAGAACACCCTTTGTGCCCGCGTCTCTGATGTTGAACGGCGCGAGATTATTGGGTGCGGAGCCGGCAAACAGCTCGAAATCGGATTCGCTCATTTTAGCTTCAACGTTGGCAGCGCCGAAGGTGGTGGAATTGAGATTATTCGAAGAGCGCGTTGCATCGAATAACGGGCTGGTACTGTCGGTAAAGATGGCTGGCACGGACTGAACGTGCTGCCAGTTCCAATACGGCAATCCCCAATCCGGTTCGCCCGTAAGGCCCCGGATAATCCGCTCGAACGCCTGGATGTACACACGGTGCCATGGCAGGAACCACCAATTGCCATGCGGACAAAAGTCGTTGTGAATGCTGGCCTGATGCACCCAGCTTCGCTTGTCGCTTGATGGCAACGCTTTCATCTGCGCGACACCATCCTTGAATACCTGGATTTCGAAACTGTTTGCGCTGAGATTTGCCAAATTGCGCCGAGTGGGCCGCTCGTCAATAATTCGCTGGATCGCTTCGCACCCGCCTGTCGCAAAAGCCAGGCCGATAGCCCCGGTCGACATCAACACCTGCCTGCGGCTCAGAACAGTCACATCACTCTCCCAGAAAAGTCCCCATTATTCACAATTATCCAGCTGCTCTTGATAACCCCCCTCCTCCTTTTGCTTCTTCTTGCATAGATAAAGTGCGGCAATATAGCTTGTTATAATGCCAGACAGTATGATCAGAAAAGCAATGACTCCACCCCAAATCATTGTGCTGGTTGCTAGACCTATTAGCAAATAAAGTACGAAAAAGATCAACGAGATCCTTATGAGGCATGTCATACAACAGGGCCCGCACCACAAGCTGTAAATCACGAATATTGTGGCCAGCAAGTACGTGGTTCCCGCGGCCAAGTTTTCCCACCACTCATTGCCGGGGGTTATCGTCACCCATCCCTGCAAGACGGAAAAGAGGGCAAAACCAACCAGCGCAGCGATCAAGGTCAGCCAAAAACGGTTCTTGCAGAAACCGGGCTTGCCATCCAACTGCACTGCGTAGTGGCACCATTTGCACAGCAGACACCAACTTGGCGGCGCATCCGGACAAGGCACTTTCGGCGGATCGGGTTGATCGCATTTGGTCACATTGATCGTCACAGTGGCAGTTTCGGCACACGGGCTCGGATCGATAACCGATACCGTGATAGTATGCGGACCCGAGCCTAAATACAGATGATCGAATCCAAAGGTGAGTGAACCGCCGACCACGGGAAGCGTCTTCGTCTCAACCTGCCCATCGCCATATTCGACGCGCAGCTTGGTCGGCCCGTTCCCGGCCCCGCAGCCGGTGAAGAAATCTCCGGAAATCTCAATATCCACGCGGCGCCCGACCGGCGAAAGCGGGTTGCCGGGGCTCTGGCGCTCGCAGCCCCCTTCCGTCGCCGTTACTGAGAGGTTTTGCGGACATTGCGGATCTTCAGAGCACGCTGGTATGTCGAAGGTAATTTCGTGGTCATCGCAACCGTCAGGGAAGTCGGTCACGAGCCTGGCGATATAAGGAGAACCCGCTGGATCGAGCGGATCGGTCTCCCAAACCAATGGCCCCGGGTTTCCAGTTGATTTGGACAGACCATGATCGATAACGTTTGTGCCGCTGTTATCAAATAGCACCCACTGAATGGTGGCCGGTACGCAAGGTGACTGGAACGTCAAATAATGGGCGGTCAGGGTAGCGGTACGTTGGCACCCCGGCTTGCAGTCGCTGATCACGACAGTAGAATTTGTAATAACCGGGCAGCAGTCGGTCGCGCAATTGTCGAAGCTCAACAAATGCGTTTGCGGCGGACAATCGGGGTGGGAAGGGAACCGGACTTCCAGAGTGAACGATGTAGTGCTCGACGTATCGTAGCTGTGAACCTCGGAAAAATTGATTGTGCTTCCGGATGAAATGAACTGAGTGTTGCCCAGCTGGCCATCACCAAACGCCAATTGCAGAGCGTAAGGCAGGCAATCAGGGTCCATGATCGTGCCGGAAACGGATATCTCAATTTGGCGAAAGGTTGACGCGCCTACACAGCCCAAATCCTGATAGCTTATATTCAAAGGAAGGCAGCAGAGCGGAGGATTGCAAAGAACTCCCGTCTGTTTTGACTCCTTACAATCGGGTGTGTCGGTGCAAACAACCTCAACGCGGATATTTTCATCACATCGGACCGCCTTCGTCAGCGGAACAGTATGGGTATTGGTGCCGCCGGCTCCCGAAAATGGCTCCTGACCGATTAGATTTACACCATCGTAAACGGAAATCTCGATATTGGCGCATTGCTGAGCGGTAATTTCGACATCCAGCGACGTGTAGATCCCGCCGACTGAAATGCCTTCAGCATGAACATCGCCGATCGAAAGAATACAACCCATAAGAATCCCCCCTCAAAAACATGGTGAAAGGAAAATCCATATTATTCAAGCTCGGATGCTTTTCGGACGGCTATACAGCTATAAAATTGGCTCGATATACTGTTACAACAAGTACAAAGGAGGCGGTTCCAGCGGCGAGGAAGGTGTGTAACATCACTTTGTGCCGGCGTGGCTCGGGTCGGACACCTAAACGCGCCGCTTTACTGAGAGCGCTTCCAGCAATGCCAGTGCTGCTTCGGCCTTCTTTGCCGGAACGAACACATGATCGTGATGGAAGGCTGCGACCATGTTGCAGGCGATACCGCCATCGGCGAGCGCCGAGGCAACAGCGGCGGTCAGGCCCACGCCTTCCAGGTCCGAGTAGACTTGCAGCACGATACGGCGAAAATCGGGTCCGGGCAGGCCAGCCTCATCGGCCACTTCAGCCGGAACGATTGCCGTCACGCCTTCGTCCTCGCGGAAGGTGGCAATCGCTCTGCCCAGCAGCGTCGGCGCGTTGCCGGGCCCGATCAAGACAAACCGCCACACTGCGGCATCGAGTCTGGGCTCCATCTGCGCGATCATGGTCTCGCGGCCTGAAACCGGGGTCGGCACCGTCAGAGGATGTATTTGCTGAGATCGGTATCGCCGGCCAGTTCACCGAGCTTGTCACGCACATAGTCGGCGTCGATCGTGATCGTTTCGCCCTTGTGCTCCTCGGCCTCGAAACTGAGTTCTTCGAGCAGCTTTTCCATCACCGTTTGCAGGCGGCGGGCTCCGATATTCTCGACACTATCGTTCACCTGCGCGGCAATCTTGGCGATCTCTGCCACTGCATCGTCATCCAGTATGAGCGTGACCTCTTCAGTCCCAAGCAAGGCGCGATACTGTTCGACCAGATTGGCGCGGGTTTCGCTCAGGATCCGGACAAAGTCCTCTTCGGTCAGCGCGCGCAATTCGACGCGGATCGGCAGGCGGCCCTGCAATTCCGGCAACATGTCGCTCGGCTTGGCAAGATGAAACGCACCGCTGGCAATGAACAGGATATGGTCGGTCTTCATCGGACCGTATTTGGTCGAAACCGTCGTGCCTTCGATCAGCGGCAGCAGATCACGCTGGACTCCTTCCCGGCTGACAGAGCCGCCGCGCACATCGCTGACGGCGATCTTGTCGATCTCGTCGAGGAACACGATGCCGTTGGCTTCGGCATTCTCCAGCGCGACGCGGGCGACATCGTCCTGGTCCATCCGCTTCTCGGCCTCTTCCTCCACCAGCTTGTCCCATGCGTCGGGCACTTTCAGCTTGCGGCGTTTGGTCGGCTTCTTGCCCATCGCCTTGCCGAACATATCGCTGAGGTCGATCATGCCGACATTGCCGCCCATGCCGGGAATGTCCATCGGCATCGAGGGTGCGTCCTGCACGTCGATTTCGACTTCGGTATCGTTCATCGAATTGTCGACAATGCGGTTGCGGAAGCTCTCGCGGGTGGCTTCGGAGGCGTTCTCTCCGACCAACGCATTGAGCAGCCGGTCCATCGCGGCTTCGCTGGCGGTTTCGCGCACGGCCTCGCGGCGGCGGTCTTTCTCCAGCCGGATCGCTTCTTCCGCCAGATCGCGCGCGATCTGTTCGACATCACGGCCAACGTAGCCGACTTCAGTGAATTTCGTCGCTTCGACTTTTACGAACGGCGCTTCGGCCAGCTTTGCGAGGCGGCGTGAGATCTCTGTCTTGCCACAGCCGGTCGGGCCGATCATCAGAATGTTCTTGGGGGTGACTTCGTCGCGCAACTCAGGACCGAGCTGCTGGCGGCGCCAGCGGTTGCGCAGCGCCACTGCCACCGCGCGTTTGGCATCATTCTGGCCAATGATATGCTCGTCGAGCGCGGCGACGATCGCCTTTGGTGTCAGTGCTTCTGTCATGGAATTCCCGGTCGGGTCAGACGGTTTCAAGCGTCACATTGTCATTGGTGAAGACACAGATGTCTGCGGCGACAGCCATCGCCTTGCGGGCAATCTGTTCAGCATCTTCTTCATAGGCGGTGAGAGCGCGGGCCGCAGCAAGGGCGAAATTGCCGCCCGATCCGATCGCGGCAATCCCGCCTTCGGGCTCCAGCACATCGCCATTGCCGGTGAGTACCAGCAGAGTGTCCTTGTCGGCCACGATCATCAAGGCTTCGAGATTGCGCAGATATTTGTCGGTTCGCCAGTCCTTGGCAAGCTCGACAGCGGCGCGCATCAACTGGCCGCTATACTGCTCCAGCTTCTTTTCCAGCCGCTCGAACAGGGTGAAGGCATCGGCGGTGGCTCCGGCAAATCCGGCGACAACCTTGCCATCACCAATCCGGCGCACTTTGCGTGCGTTCGGTTTCATCACGGTGTTGCCCATCGAAACCTGACCGTCACCGGCGATCACGGTTTTGTCGTTCTTCCTGATCCCGACGATGGTCGTGCCGTGCCAGGGCGTTAGCCCGTGTGCAGAGTTTTTCTCATCCATGCAGCGGGATATGGGGTGCGCCGCCCAGTGGTCAAGACAACGCCCGACACAGGCCGGGGCGCTTTGCAGCCGGGTTTAGCCGCCCGGTCCAGCGCCGCCGCCCGCGCCCGGTGCGCCGACCGTGCCGATGTTGCCGAACAGGTCTTCCAGGAACCCGCGCTCGCGACCCAGCGTCGGCGTCTCATCGCCTTCGGGCGAAAGGAACACGACCTTGTCGAGACCGCTGCGCTCTGTCGCTACGACATTGCCGGAACCGTCGAACTTCACCGCCAGCACGCTGTGCTGTCTGATCCGCGGCCGCACGAACGGTTTGCGTCCGGTCACGCTCGACACGTAATACCATGTCTGGTCGCCGAACTGGCTGGTAAAGGACGGCCGGCCAAGCGTTGCTGCGACCGAATCCTGATTGTCGATCCCCGGCTGGACCGAGTCGGTCAGCATGTTGTCCTGAATGTATCCGCGGTTCTCGCGGATCGAGCTGCAGCCCGAAATCGCCACAGCTGCGACCATCAGGGAAGCGCCTGCCATCACCCTGCGAAATGTATTCGGGCGTGAAATCATCGAAACAAACCTTCTTTCGCGCGCGCCATGCCATGGTTGGAACGGCGCACATCTGTCCTATATCGAAGCGAGCCTTACGGCGATGGCCGCCGCCTTGCAACTTCGCGCTTCGGGCGCTTGGGGACGGCGGGTTGAATTGTCGCTGAATAACCCGACGGAGTGCCCTTCGCTATGTCTTTGCTGTCCCGCCTGTTTGGTACCGAACGCGACCCGCGTGAGGATATTCGCCCTTTGTGGCACGCGCTTGTTGCACAGGCCCGGAACAAACACTGGTATGCGGCGTGCGGAGTGGCCGATACGCTGGAGGGGCGGTTCGACATGATCACCGCCGTGGTCGCGCTGGCGATCGTGCGGATGGAGCAGGACGAAGCGCTGTCGCGCGATACCGCCTATCTGACCGAATTGTTTGTCGAGGATATGGACAGCCAGCTGCGTGAAAGCGGCGTGGGCGATCCCACCGTGGGCAAATATGTCGGCAAACTGGTTTCCGCGATGGGCGGACGGATCGGTGCGTTCCGCAATGCCGTTTCGGGTGAACGCGCGATGGAAGACGTGGTTGAAAAGAACATGACTCTCAATGACGGTGCCGATGGCACAAAGCTGGCAGCGGGGCTCAGCGACCTTGCCGCGCGTTTTGCCGGCATTTCGGACGACGAATTCCGCGCCGGGAATATCGCGGCATGAGCGCGCCGGAATTCTCTCGCATGGTCCGCCTCAGGCCGCTCCCTCAGGAGCCAGTCGAATTGATCCCCGGCGCATCAGAACGCGCCGCTCTGGCAGTCAGGTTCGATGTGACCGAGGTTTCTTCACTGGTCGCCCGGGTCAGCCTCGGCGATGATGGCAAGGCGGTGACCGGAGAGGGAACGCTGGAGGCCGACATAATTCAGGCCTGCGCCATCTCAGGCGATGATTTTCCGGTCCGGATATCGGAAAAGCTCGCCTTGCGCTTTGTCCCGGCCGGTGCCGTACCCGAAGTGCCCGACGCCGAAATCGAACTCGATCCGAACGAGCTCGACGATATCGAGTATTCCGGCGACAGCTTCGATCTTGGCGAGGCGGTCGCGCAAAGCCTCGGCCTTGCGATCGATCCCTACGCCGAAGGGCCCAATGCCGACGCAGTGCGCAAGAAAGCCGGGATCGTCACCGACGACACGCCAAGCGGTCCGCTGGCCGAAGCGCTCTCTGCGCTGAAAAAGGGATGATCCCCGGTTAAGCGATCAGAACGGGATATCGTCGTCGAGATCGTCGTAGTTCGAGCCGCCGCCGGAAGTCCCGCCGCCCTGACCGCCGCCGCCCTGACCGCCGCCGCCCTGACTACCTCCATAGCCGCCCGAGCTTCCGCCTGAGCCGCGATCCTGGTTCCAGTCGCCGCCGCCGCGCTGGCCGCCACCACCGCCTCCACCGCCACCGCCGCTGCCGCCGCCGGATGCGCCGTCGAGCATGGTGAGCGACCCGTTCATGCCTCGGATCACGACTTCGGTCGAATAGCGGTCATTGCCCGACTGGTCCTGCCACTTGCGGGTTTGCAGCTGGCCTTCGACATAAACCTTGGAGCCCTTGCGCAGGTAACGCTCGACCACTCCGATGAGGCCTTCGGAAAAGATTGCGACAGTGTGCCACTCCGTGCGTTCCTGCCGCTCGCCAGTGTTCTTGTCTTTCCATGTTTCCGAAGTCGCAATGCGCAAATTGGCGACCTTGCCGCCGTTCTGGAAACTGCGGATCTCGGGGTCCGCGCCCAGATTCCCGATGAGCATGACTTTGTTGAGGCTACCGGCCATCGAATCGTCCCTTTGTCTGTTCGGGCACCGGCCTATCGGATGGAGCCAAGCGGTGCCAGTGAAGAACCACTCGTTTCCACCGGCTTCGGATCGGTCTGGCCGCTAGAGCCCTGCTGCTGTCGCCAGCCAGTATGTCAGCCCGGCAAAGGCATAGGCCAGCGCGAACAGGTATCCGACCATGAATGCGGGCCATTTCCATCCGTTGGTCTCCCGCCGGGCGACCGCGATGGTCGAGACGCATTGCGGGGCGAAGACGAACCATGCGAGGAATGCGAGCGCGGTGGGCAGGCCCCACAGCTGCGAGATCTTGCCTTCGAGCGCCGCCAGGGTCTTGTCTTCATCGTCCGAGTCGACCGCATAGGTGGTCGCGAGCGAGGACACCGCAACTTCGCGCGCGGCCATGGCGGGCACCAGTGCCAGCGTCATCTCGCGGTTGAAACCGATCGGTTCGAACACCGGATGCATGGCGGTCGCGATCTGCCCGGCGAAGCTGGCATCGACCTGGCTTTCGCCCGGGTCTGCCTTGGGGAAGGTCAGCAGCAGCCACAGCACCACGGTTGCAGCAAAGATGATCGTGCCTGCACGGCGCAGAAACACCCACGCCCGCTGCCACAGGCCGATCAGCAAATCCTTTACCGCCGGCAGCTGGTACCGCGGCAGTTCCA
This sequence comes from Parerythrobacter lutipelagi, assembly GCF_005434975.1. Classification (GTDB taxonomy): domain Bacteria; phylum Pseudomonadota; class Alphaproteobacteria; order Sphingomonadales; family Sphingomonadaceae; genus Parerythrobacter_A; species Parerythrobacter_A lutipelagi. The sequence continues at coordinate 641,174 of NZ_SKCJ01000001.1, forward strand.
TGATGAAGCCGCTGGCGTCCCCCTTGGTCACGGATTTGCGCAGCACGAGGGCGACGACCATCGCCCCGACGATACCGGCCAGATAAAGCCCCAGCAGCACCAGCCCCTGCAAGCCGACAAAGGGAGCGACGCTGGTGTTGGGAATGACCGCTGCGATAATGATGCCATAGACCGGCAAGCGGGCCGAACAGGTCATCAGCGGAGCAATCAGAATGGTAGTCAGCCGGTCCTTCGGGTCCGCAATGCTCCGCGTCGCCATGATGCCGGGAATGGCGCAGGCAAAACTGGACAGCAGCGGGATGAAGCTTTTGCCGGACAGGCCGACGCTGGCCATCATCCGGTCCATCACGAAGGCCGCGCGCGCCATATATCCGCTCGCCTCCATCAACAGGATGAAGAAGAACAGGATCACGATCTGCGGCAGGAAGACGACCACCGAACCAACCCCGGCGATCACGCCTTCCGTCACCAGGTCGCGCAAGAAACCTGCGGGGAAGTTTGCCACAACCAGCCCCGACAGCGCGCCCGCCCCGGCATCGAGCGCGTCGGCAAACGGTGTCGCCCAGGCAAACACCGCCTGAAAGATCACAAACAGGATCGCGAACAGGATCAGCGGGCCAAGCCACGGATGCAGCAAAACCTTGTCGAGGCCTGCATGGATGCGGTGTTCTGTACTCTCGGACAGGATCGCCGCCTTGGCGATGTTGCGTGCGGTGAGGCGGCGTTCGGGCAAGGTGATGTGCGGGCGCGGATCCGGGTGAGACTGCGCGTCTGCCAGTTCTTCCGCAGAACCTATGGCTTCAGTCAGTTCGGCAAGACCGCGGCGGCGAACGGCAACGGTCGGCACCACCGGCACGCCGAGCGCTTGTGACAGCGCTGCCGGATCGAGCACCAGCCCGTCCCGTTCGGCCAGGTCGATCATGTTCAGCGCCACGACCGTTGGCACGCCCAGCGCAATGACTTCCTGCGCGAAGACCAGGTGTTGTTCGAGATTCGCGGCATCGAGCACGATCACCAGCGCATCGGGCTTTGCCTCGCCCGGGAATTCGCCCATCACGACCTTGCGGGTGACTTCTTCGTCAGGGCTGGCCGCGTCGAAGCTGTAGCTGCCCGGCAAATCGATCAGTTCGACCGGCTCGCCCGAAGGCAGGACCAACCGTCCCACCTTTCGCTCCACCGTAACGCCGGGATAGTTGGCGATCTTCTGACGCGCACCGGTCAGCGCGTTGAACAGCGCGCTCTTGCCGGCATTGGGATTGCCGACCAGCGCGGCGCGGCGCAGGCGGGTCATAGATGCTCGACCGTCATGGCTTCGGCGTGGGCACGGCGCAGCGCGATGGTCATGCGGCCTATCATGATCGCAATCGGATCACGCCCGCCCAACACACCGCGGTGTGCGATGGCGATTCGCGCGCCTTCGTCGATACCCAGGGCGCGAAGACGCTTGCCGTCTTCGGGCGCAACACGGTCCCAGTCGACCGCGACGATCCGCGCGCGCTGTCCGATAGCAAGGGCTTCCAATGTCATGCGGCGCGCGCTGCCAGAGACGCGCGCTTATTGCAACTGATTATCAATAGAAGTGGGAACAGAGTCGCTTCAGCGCGCGGGATAGCGCAACCGGCCGAGGAACCGCGTAACGCTGAAGCTCTCCCGTTCCGGGTTGAGCCACTTGGCCTTGGCTTTCTCGAACTTCATCACGCCTTCGATCCGGCGGTCGAGGAAGTCCCTGGTATCGGCCTTGCCCTCGCTCTCGTCGTCGGCGAAGACCGCCAGAGTCGCGGTGTATATCCCGCCAAGAATGGTGCGCTTGGTATAGTGGTTGTAATCGGTCGCGGTGTCGCCCGCGAGACGCCACATCAGATCCGCGCTGCGCCACCCGGTCTTGAGCGATGCCGCGACATTCTGCGGCATGGCCATGATCGCCGTGGCGCGTTTCAACGCTTCTTCCTGACCCTCGATCGCGTCCAGCCGGAACTGAACCAATGAACGGATGCGTTCGCGGATCGGCAGCTTGGCCAGCTCTTCCCGAGTGAAATGCCCGGCCATCGCGGCGTCGATGCTGTCGATCCACGCGCCGATCATGTCCATTGCACCTCCGGGATAGGCGAGCCGCGCAACATCGGCATCGACTCCGACCATGTCCGCCGCGTTTTCAACCGCTTTGGCGTTCCAGCCATCGAACACGGCCGAGTTGGCAACTTCCGGCGCCAGCGCAATGCGCAGCTCGTCGAGCGTCATGTCCGCATAGCCCGTCATCACAAATCCGGCCCGTAGGTCTGCGGCGCCCGAACCGCCGCCTCGCGCGCGGTATCGGCTGTTTCGAGCGCATCGATCAATTGCTCATTGCTATTCATCAAACCGGCATAGTCGCGCGCGTTTCTACCCGAGTTGTCGGACTTGTCCGGGTTTGCTCCGTGCTCGAGCAACATCTTGATCATCGGCAGATCGCGCCGATGAATGGCCGCAATCAACGGTGTCTCGCCGGTCGCATTCGAAACATCGACCTTTGCGCCGCGCTTGATCAGGATTTCCGCCGCCTCGACTTCGCCCAGGCCCGTAGCGATCATCAGCGGCGTGGTGCCATCACGATCGGCGATATTGGGATTGGCCCCTTTCTGCAGCAGAAATCGGACCCACACGGTTTCGCGCCGCGACGTTACGATATGCAGTGCAGTCTCACCGGTCGCCTTGTCGCGGGTGTTGACGATGGTCGCGCCCGGCTCGTTGAGCGTATCGGTCACTTTCTGCCCATCGCGGTCACGCACGGCTTTGAGAAATTCATAACCGTCCGAGAATATCTGCGCCGGTGCCGGCGTAGCGATTGCGGCGAGCGAAGCGGCGATCAGGGCATTGCGAAAGAGCGCGCGGGCCATGGAAAGGATTGCCTCCGAATTGAAAAGGTCGTGGTGGGCGGACTCGCCCTCTTGTGCAGCGCCGATTAGCAGAGCATTAAGCGCCGCGCCATGCTTCGTCATATTTCCCGAATTTCGCTCGCCGGATTTGCAGCGCTCGCGCTTGCCGGCTGTGGTGGAGCCACCCCGCCCGGTCCCTCGCCCGACGGAGCGGACTTGCGCGGCTCATCGCTGGGCGGTGCGTTCACTCTGACTTCGAACAAGGGGCAGCCGGTCAGCTGGTCGGACTTCGACGGGCAGTACCGGATGGTTTACCTCGGCTTCACCTATTGCCCGTCGATCTGCCCGACCGATGTCCAGCGCATGTCAGCCGGGCTGGAACTGTTCGAGAAGGAAAACCCCGCCCTCGCTCGCAAGGTCCAGCCGATCTTCATCTCGGTCGATCCGGATCGCGATTCGGTGGCTGCAATCGACGAGTTCGTGGGGAATTTTCATCCCCGCCTGATCGGCCTGCGCGGCAACCAGGAAGAAACCGACAAGGTTGTGAGAATCTTCTCGGCAAGCGCACAGAAAGACGATCCCGACGCGGCTGAAGGCTACAACATTACTCACACGACCCTGACCTATCTGTTCGGGCCCGAAGGCGAGCCGCTTGGCTTGCTCCCGACCGACAAGGGGCCGGAAGCGGTGGCGAGCGAACTTGAAGGGTGGGTCCGCTGAGGGACAGGTTCTGGGAACTTCCGCTCGGCGATCTGAACCGCGAGGAATGGGAAGCGCTGTGCGACGGCTGCGGGCGCTGCTGCCTGCACAAGACCGAAGACGAAGACACTGGCGAGATCGAGCACACCAACGTCGCGTGCAAGCTGCTCGATTGTAAGACCGCACGGTGCAGCGACTATCGCAACCGCAAGGCCTTCGTCCCGGATTGCCTGCGCCTGACCTTCAAGCTGATGGATAGCGTGCCGTGGCTGCCGCAAACCTGCGCCTACCGGCTGCGCGCGGAAGGCAAACCGCTGAAAGAGTGGCACCATCTGATCTGCGGCGATCCCGACGCGGTGATCGCAGCGGGCGTTTCGGTTGCCGGGCGGGTCATCAGCGAGACCAGGGCCGGCCCGCTGGAACACCATATCGTCGAATGGGATTGAGCCGGTGATCGATTGGCTGCGCCCCGATATGCAGGAACCGGCGGTGACGGTCGGCGGGCACGACCTGCCGCTGGCGATCAAGCGTCATCCCACGGCCAAGCGCATGACCATGCGGCTTGCCCCCGACGGGTCGGAAGTGCGGATCACCATTCCGCGATGGGGCCGCACGCGCGAAGCGATCGAATTTGCCCGCTCCCGCGAAGACTGGCTCGAAGGGCAACTGGCCAAGGCCGAACGCCCGCAAGCGCCGCGTTCGGGGTCGATCCTGCCGTTTCGCGGGTGCGATCTAACTGTCCATTGGCAGGCGGATCACGCGCGCCGCGTTGTTGTCGATGGCAGCAGGCTGGTGGTCGGCGGACCCGGGGATGCGCTGGCGGGACGGCTCGAGCGCTGGCTGCGGACAGAGGCGCGCGAGCTCATGTCAGCCGACCTCGCAGAATATTGCGCGCGCGGCGGGGTGGAAACTCCGAAGATCGCGCTCTCAAGGGCGCAGCGCCGCTGGGGCAGTTGTTCGACCAGCGGCACTGTGCGGATCAACTGGCGACTGGTCATGGCACCCGATGCGGTGCGCCGCTCGGTGGTTGCGCATGAGGTCGCCCATCTGGTGCACTTCGATCACAGCAGTGCCTTCCACACCCTGCTCGGCGGCTTGTTCGAAGGCGACATAGACAGCGCGAATCGCTGGCTCAAGCAACACGGGCGCTCGCTCTACCGTCATTTCGGCTGAAATTCGTGACGGCTGCCGGGGCGCGCTTCGTACTGGCGCTGTTCAGGCCAACCGCCTATGGTCGGTAAATGCGCTTCCTCCGCAGACTCAATCCGATACCGGGCATCAAGGATTTCTGGCACGAATTCCGCCGCCCCAACCCGCGCCGTATTCCGGTGATGGTGATCTCTGTCCTTATTCCGCTGAGCGTGCTCTACGTTTTCGCCGGGGAAAGCTATATCGGCCTGCCGAGACCGCCCGAGGTGATCTACATCTCGACCTTCGATGCGGACCGCACGCAGGAACAGATCATCGCTTCCAACATCGCCAATCAAAGGGCGAAGGAAGAGCGCGCGGCGCTTGAGCAGGAGCGGTTGGAAGTCCGGCGTGATCTCTATCGCACACTGGGTGAAGCGACCGGCGTCGACGTGGACGGAATGGAGCGGGAAATCGCCGAAGATGAAGCGCGCGCCGCGGAAGCCGCAGAGGCGGAACGCCGCGCCCTGCTGAGCCGAGCCGGTATCGAGCCTGATGAACCCGCAACTGCGGACTGACGCAGACTGGCTGGCGGCGGCGGCGCGCCTCGCGTCGCGCGCTCGACCATTGAGCCGTCCCAACCCCGGGGTCGGGGCCATTCTCGTGAAGGACAACATCGTCGTGGGCCGCGGATGGACCCAGCCCGGCGGCAGACCCCATGCCGAAGCAATGGCTCTCGCGATGGCGGGCAATGCGGCGAGGGGCGCGGCGCTCTATTGCACGCTGGAACCTTGCGCTCACCGGTCGGAGCGCGGGCCTTCCTGTGCAGCCTCGATCGGCGAAGCGGGCGTGGCGCGCTGCGTTTTCGGCGTGATGGACCCCGATCCGCGCACCTCCGGCAAAGGCCTGCAGGCGATGCGGGAGGCCGGGGTCGATGCGGTCCACCAGCCCGATGACGCTTGCCGTGAAAGCCTTGCCGGCTATCTCACGCGCGCAGAGCGCGGCCGCCCGCATATCACGCTCAAGCTCGCTGTCTCGCTCGACGGGTGCGTCTCGCTCGACAATGGCGAGAGCCAGTGGATCACCGGCGAAGCCGCGCGCGCGCATGTTCATTCGCGCCGCGCAATGGTGGACGCGATTCTCGTCGGCGGCGGCACATGGCGGGCGGACAGGCCACGGCTCAATGTGCGGCTGGAAGGGCTGGAGGACCGCAGTCCGCAGCGCATCCTGCTGTCACGCGGCGTCCCGCCCGACGGAGTGAAAGTGATCAACGCACCGGAGCAGGTGGCGCAGCTTGACGGCGTGCAGTATCTTTACGTCGAAGGCGGCGCGCAGACAGCGGCGGCTTTTCTGGCTCGGGATCTGGTCGACCGGATCGAGCTCTACCGTGCGCCCATTGTGATCGGCGGCCGCAACGCTATCGGCGATATCGGCCTCACCGACCTCGCCTCGGCCCATGACCGCTGGACGCTTTCCGAACGGCGCCAGCTTGGCAGCGACAGCCACGAAGCCTACAGCCGCACCCGCTAAAGGGAGTTTGCATGTTCACCGGAATCATCACCGCCATCGGCACCATCGTCAACGTCGAGCGCCGCGGCGACCTGCACATTCGTATCGCCTGCCCGTATGATCCCGACAAGATGGCCATCGGGGCCTCGATTGCCTGTTCGGGCGTGTGCCTGACGGTGGTCGATCGCGGCGGGGAGCCCGGCGACAGCTGGTTCGCTGTCGATGTCTCGGACGAAACCGTATCATGCAGCGTGCCGGATCAATGGAGCAAAGGGCGCAGGCTCAATCTCGAACAGGCGCTCAAAGTCGGTGATGAACTGGGCGGCCATATCGTTACCGGTCATGTCGATTGCGTGGGCGAGGTAAAAATGGCGAAGGAAGAAGGCGGCTCGACCCGCATGGCGATCCGCGCCCCGGCGGAATATTCACCCTTCATCGCCGCCAAGGGCTCGATCACCATCGACGGGGTCTCGCTGACCGTCAACGACATCCGCGACCGCGCCGACGGCACCTGCGACTTCGCGCTCAACATCATCCCGCACACCGGCGAGGTGACAACGCTCGGCACGCTGGAAGAAGGCAGCAAGGTCAATCTCGAGATCGACGTGCTGGCGCGTTATTTGAAGCGGATGGAGAGCTTGCGGGGGTAAGGCTCAGCGCCACTCCGGTCCGACGATCGGCAAACCGCGCGCTTCGAGCTGGTCGAGCACACCGTCCTGTTCTGCCAGCACGCGCAGCGGAACCACCGCCAGCGTCACCCCGGCAGCTTCCGCAGAATCGGCGATCATCCCGGTCCACTGGTCGCGGATTTCCTTGCCGACATCGTCATCCGCCCACGGCCAGCAGGTGCCGAGCGCGATTTCAAGCGGGTTGGCCATCACGGCGGGGATCTCGCGGTTGCGCCAGGCGTCGCCGCGCTGCGCGATGATGCCCTGCCCCGCTTCAGTCGCGGTCATCGCCGCCTCCAGGCAGGGTATGTGGCTCTTCGGGTCCGCTTCGGCGAGATCGTCGAGCAGGTCTTCGCCGCGAAACCGCTCGGGCCGTGTAATCGGCACATCGGCGCGGTCGGCGGCCTTGCGCACGATATCGGTCGGATCCTTGGTGGTCTTGTCATCGAAATCGAGCCGCCGCGCGAGCAGGTCGAAGCCCGACATCAGAAAGCTGCGGCGGTCGTAATCGACGTCGTATTCGGTCTCCAAAGCCGCCAGCCGCGTGCGTTGTTCGGCGCTCAGAAAGTCCGCCGCAACCTTGCCGTCGGGCAGCTTGGTAATGCGTCCGCCGGCAAAGATGAGCCGGAACACATCGCCCGGCGAGAACTTGGGCAGCGCGCGAATGAAGACACGGTCGGCCCCGGCCGCCGCATCCTTCAGCCGGTCCGGCTCCCACGGTGTGCTCTTGGGCACAGCGCTGATCTCGCCGACGAGGATGACAGTGCCGGTCGGTGTTTCGATTGTCCACATCGGCGCGCCGGAGCGCTGCGCGGTGACCACGATCTCATCCTGCGAGAGTGAGGCTTCCTGCGCGAAGGCGGGCGCCGGGCAGAGCGAGATTGCGGCCAAAGCCGCTGCGAAACTTGATTTGCGATCCATGACTGCAGCCCTATCGACCGGCGACTAGACGAGTGGTGAACAGGATTTCACGGGGTGCGGAGTTGCACCAGAGATCGCTCTCGGCACCTCTGTCATTTGTCGAAAAGCTATTTGAGGCTAATGTTGAAACGACAAATGATTGGAAATACGCGAGGCGCGAGCCGCATAGAGAAGAAGCTTCACCGATAAAAATTTGACGCATTCTGAAAGCGCTGGCCTTTCACAGTGCGCCAAAAATAATCAGGAATTGGAACCAAATTATTTTGTGAGCTTCACATCAACCTTCTTCATTTCGATTCTCCTTGGCGAAGCGCTGATGCGCGTAGCCATCGTCTATGCGCCACTGTAAAGTTTCATCGAGAAACATGCTGCAATTCGAGTTAGTCGCATTTTTATTGGGGATGCGGGTATAAGCAGCATCTTCCGTCGAAAAATCAACACGGATTTCGAAGTAATTGCATGGTTGGCTCGATGGAGGCCTGCCTCTTTGGAAGGAAGTAAGGCGCACTACGTCTCCATCCCAACTTTCCACACGCAAGTTGTCTTCGTGGATAAAACTAACGCTATCTTCGCTCAATTGATCGACCGACAACATTCTGCAGTCACCGCTCTTGTAGCAATCAATGCGAAGCATTCCATTGATGGGACGATTTTCGCCTTCCCCAATCAAGGATCCCTCTAGCCGAAAACCTTCACCAAAATTGCTCAAAATTTTTGACGGAAACATGATTACTCTGTCTTTGTCATGCTCGGCGAACCAATAGGTCATGCCAATAGCGCCGAGCAATGCTCCAACGACAAGTGCCACGAATATCTTCATGATCTTCTCCTTTTTGCTCGTACCTTAAATTGGGTCGAATTCTCCGCAAAAATTTGGCTTGAGGACTGCTCGCGCGCTTCAACTAACACTGTTTGGCCGGAACGATGCCTGCTTCCACGGAAAAGGCGGAATACAAAAACTTTCCTACATGGCAAAAATCTGCCTTATCCTGCCGGATGACGCAGACGCAGCGCGCCCCGAACGCATCCTCCGCCGCTCCTCGCCGCATTCCGCCGTTTCATGCCGTGCCCGGACGGTCGCGGGCAGACGGGTGGACGCCGCTCAGGCAGGCCGAGTTTATCGGTGAGCTGGCGGAGACGCGCTCGGTCGCTGAAGCCGCGCGGCGCGTCGGGATGACGCGCGAGACGGCCTATCGGCTGCGGCAGCGCAAATGGTCGGAAAGTTTCTGCGCGGCGTGGGATGCGGCCTTGGGGCGGCCGCCGCTGGCTTTCCGCCCGAAGTTCGCCGGCGCGGGGCTGATGGCGGCGCGGATGGAAAAGCTCGGGCTGCGCGGGCGGGCGCTCGCAATGGCGACGCCAGAGACGCCGGAGCCGCCAAAGAGGCCGGAGCCAAGTGGAACAGCGGCCGCGCGAAAGGTCACACTTGCCGAATTGCGCTGGCGTTACGAGACCGGACTGTGGAGTGTCATCATGCGGCGCGGGAGATATGCGGGTGTCATCCGGAAAGCCGACAATTCCGCGCTTTTGCAGGTGATCGCACTCACCGGAGGGAACGCGCGGCGCGGCCGGTTCAAGGGCGGTGAAGGCGAAAGGTCACGGGTTTGAAAACACCGTTTCGTGTTCCACTCAAACCTGTGCCAGCGGCCCTTCGGCAAAGCCCTCGCGGGTGATGGCGTAGACGATGTGGATCACCCGCTTGCCCTGGTACTGGCTGAGATCGGTCCGCCGGGTGCGCTCGGCGCCGATGTTCTCCAGCGCGGTGCGGCTGCGCCAGTTGGTCTCGCCAACGCGGAAATCGGTCCGCTCGACAAACTGGAAGGCGTGGGTAAGCATCAGCCGCTTCATCTCGTGGTTCACGCCCTTCCCCCAGTACCGCGGGGCGAGGAAGGTCCAGCCGATCTCGACCGAGCTTTGCTCTTCCGGGTCATCCTCCGCATCGAGCAGGTTCTGGAAGCGCGAAGATCCGATGATCGCATCCGTCCGCTTGTCTATCACCGCCAGCGCGCCGCCCCTGGCCAGCGCATCATCGAAGAAAGCGCGGAACACGTCTTCGCGCCAGCGGTCGTGAAACGGGTGCTGTTCCCACACCGCCGGATCCGAGGCGACAGCGTAAAGCGCGTCCCAGTCGTCTGCCGCGAGCGGTCTCAGCAGCAACCGTTCCCCTTCAAGGACCGGCTGGCGATCCATGGCTCAGGCCGCCACCGCTTTGAGCGCGGCGATGAACTTGTCGGTGTTGCCCGCATGCAGCCCGGCGATGTTGATCCGGCCCGAACCGGCCATGTAAATCGCGTGGTCATCGCGCAAGGCGGCAATCTGCTCCTTGCTCAGCGGCAGCATCGCGAACAGCCCGTTCTGATCGGCCAGAGCGGCAAGATTGAGCCCCGGCACTTCGTTGTCCGCCGCCGCCAGCCGTTCGCGCACGCGGCGCATGCGGCTGCGCATGTCTTCCAGCTCGTCGAGCCACATCTGCGTACGGCCCTCGTCCTCCAGCACCATCCGCACCGCTGCGCCGCCATGATCGGGCGGCATCGACCAGCTGGCGCGGGCCAACGCGTTGAGGTTGGACAGGATCGGATCGAGCGCCCCTGCATCCTTTGCCAGCACATAGAGTGCGCCAACCCGGTCGCGATACATGCCGAAGTTCTTGTCGCAGCTATAGGCGACCAGCGCCTCGTCCAGCGCACCGAGCACGCGGCGCACGCCATATGCGTCTTCTTCCAGCCCATGGCCGAGGCCGTGGTAAGCGACATCGAGGATCGCGAGCACCGGGCTGTCAGCCAGCGCCGCGGCAATCTGGTCCCACTCCTCATGAGTGTAATCGACGCCGGTCGGGTTGTGGCAGCAGCCGTGGAGAAGCACCGCATCGCCATCGCGCGCATCGCGGATCGCGCTCAGCACAGCCTTGATGTTTGCCGCGCCTTCCGGCGTTGCATGACCGAATCCGACCAGTTCGAGATCGAGATCGGACAGTATCTGAGCGTGGTTGGGCCAGCTTGGTGTGCCCATGTGGATGCGGGTCACACCCGCCGCCTTGGCTACCGCCGCTGCCAGCCGCACCGCGCCGGTCCCGCCGGGCGTCTGCATGCCTTCGATCCGCCCGTCCATCGTGGGGCCGCCCGTCGCCGGATCGCTGCCGAAGATATAGGGCATCAGTGCATGGACAAAGCCAAGGTCGCCTTCCGGCCCGAGGTAGCTCTTCGATTGCTGCTCGTCGATCAGCGCCTGTTCGCCCGCCTTGATCGCCTTGAAAACCGGCGTTGCGCCTTCGTTGGTGCGATAAACGCCCACCCCGAGGTCGATCTTGTCCGCCCGATCGTCGGCGGCGTACATCTTGATAAGGGCGAGAAGCGCATCAGGCGCTTGGGCTGTGAGACGGTCGAGCATGGCGCTCCCTTGCCGAGGGATCGCCAGCGTATCAAGTCCTATCGCCGTTCGTTGACGGCATCATTGCTTGTGCGACTAGAAGGGCAACCAGCGCTGCTTCTTCGAGAACCTCATGTATCCCGCATTGACGCCGAGCCGCAGACCCGCCCCGACACGGATCGGGATCAGCACGGTATCGCCGCGCCGCAGATAGCTCGCGGTCATGCCGCCGACCAGATAGGCCTGGCCCTCACCCGCCGGGAATCGCTTGTAGAGCTCTTCGCTGTCATACAGATTGTAGACCAGCACGAAGGTGTTGCCGGCATTGGCCCCGGCATCGAAACCGATCGACGGGCCGGTCCAGTATACCGGGCGCTGGCCTTCGACCTTGTGATAGAGCGTCCCCGAACCGTAGCGCGCGCCGATGATGAACGCCCCGCCGGCTTCACGCCCGACGATGTAGGCGTTGGGCTCGCCCTGCTCTTTGAGCAGATCCTGGATCATTCGCGCGACGCCTTCAGCGCCTTCACCAAACACGCCTTCGGCTGCGCCGATCAGATCGTCCTGCTTGTAAGTGTCGCCTTGCGCCGCGGCGACTTCCGGATTGGCGGAAGCCTGGCTGGCAGCTTCGGAAGCATCGCCAGCGGTAACCACCGGGTCGGCCCAGGTCGGCGCCACGTCTGCCCCGGCGTTACTCTCACCGAAGACATCGTCCACACGGGGCCGCGCGCCATCGTCTGCCGCCTGCGCTGCGGTATCGGCATAGACCGGCTCGTCACCCGGCGCTTCCATCAGGTCGCCGTCGATGACGGCGCTGGGGTCCACGGTCTCGATGGTCTGTGCGGACACCGGGCTTGCCGCCAGGCACAGGCTGGCGAAGGCGCCGATCAGGGCGGTTCTCAGCGTGTTCTGTGTAAGGCTCATAAGCGACATCGACCCTCTCCGTGGGAACAACAGCAATCCATTGCGCAACAGAGGCCCCGGCACCTGAACGGGCAATTGCTGCGCGGCCAGACGAATCGAAAATGCGGTGAGTCGAGTCGGATTGCCGGCCAGCGAAGCCTTTGGATCGTCAATCGCGCGGATTCACGCAAACGCCCCTTGCCGCCCCCGATGCGCCCCGTTATAGCGCGCCCTTCGCAGCCAAGGCTGCGCGCGGAGACGTGGGTGAGTGGCTGAAACCAGCTCCCTGCTAAGGAGCCATACCTCTATCGGGGTATCGAGGGTTCGAATCCCTCCGTCTCCGCCATTTGATTGCTGCAATTGCCTGATGGATCGACTGACAAGCCTGACTGACCGTTCCGGCGATTGATGGCCCGAGAACAAGTGCCTTGTGCAGAGGCTGGCGCATTGTCCTGGCTGGTTCCATTGAAGGTGCGACAGCCCCCCGGGGTCAATTCTCGAAGCACCCTTCTGCGCTCGTGTCGGTAGTGGAATTCAAGATACACTTTCGGGATCGAGCGATCGCTCATGGCAACCATGATTGCTAAACGGGTTGCAAATCGGTCACAATTCCTCACAACCTGTAGGGGATGAGGGGATTCGGCAGTTGGCTGAAGAATTGCGCCAGGACACTTTGTTTACCGGCCTGACCAGACCGCAGATGTTTGCGGGCGTCACCTATTCATACTTCATCATCAACGCCGTCATCGCGGTCGAGCTGTTCCTGATTTTCAAGAGCTGGTGGGTACTTCTGGCTGCAGTCGCCATCCATGGCTTCGGCATGATCCTGTGTCTGCGCGAACCGCGTTTCGTCGATTTGTGGCTGACACGCGTGCGCAATTGCCCGCGCGTCAAGAATTACAGTTTGTGGCGATGCAATTCCTACCGGCCCTGACCCGTGACCCCAGGACCGTCGCACGCGAAGCGCCGGCAGGTACGCATTTGCCTTATGCCCGCCATCTGGACGGCCGGACGATCGAGACACGTGACGGGCTGCTGATGCAGACGATCCGTCTGGGCGGTTTGCTGTTCGAAACCGCTGATAGCGATGAGCTGAACTATCGCGCGGAGTTGCGCGATGCGATGCTCCGCACGCTCGGGTCATCGCGCTTTGCTGTTTACCATCACCTCGTTCGCCGATCGGCTTTGGTCGATCTCGACCCGATGGAGAACTCCGAATTCTGCGATTATCTCGACACCGCCTGGCGTGACAGGGTCGAAGCCAAATCGCTCTATGTAAATGAACTGTTTCTCACAATCGTACGCCGACCGCTTCAGGGCAAAGTGGGGTTCCTCGACCGCGCGCAAGAATGGCTCGGGCGTTCAACCCGGCGCAACGCCGAACGGACAGAGACCGACCGGCATGCCTTGTCCAACGCAGTCGCCGCCATGGTTGCAGCGCTCGGGCAGTATGATCCCCATATCTTGTCAGTTTACGAAACTCCCGAGGGTCAACGCTCGGAACCGCTCGAATTCCTGTCGTGGATGTTCAACCACGATATGCGCCCGATCAAAGTTCCTTCAGGAGAACTAGGGCATTTCATCCCGGGGCGCCGGATCAGCTTTGGGCGCGAAGCTGTCGAGCTTGCACCGGTCGGTCATCTGGCGCGTAACTTTACAGCGATGGTTTCGATCAAGGATTGGCCCGGCCGGACAATGCCCGGAATGTTCGACGAACTCAGCCGTCTTCCGTTCGAATTCGATATCAGTCAGAGCTTTGCGTTCGTCGAGCGCGCAGAAGCCTTGTCGCGGATGAACCTCGTGCTTCGGCGGATGCAGTCCGCAGAAGACGAAGCTCTGTCACTACGAGATGAACTCGTGACAGCCAAGGATGAGGTGGCCGCCGGGCGTGCTGGCTTCGGCGAACACCACACTACTCTTGCGATCCATGCGACGGATCTCGACACACTCAGCTCGAATGTAGCTGAAGTGCTTGCGCTGATGGCCGATTTAGGCATCAACGCGGTACGCGAGGACATTGCGATAGAGCCTACCTTTTGGGCGCAGTTTCCAGGTAATTTCAGGTATATCACCCGAAAAGGCCTGATCTCGACGACCAATTTCGCAAGTTTCGCCTCGCTCCATAATTTTCCTGTCGGAAAGCCGCATGGCAATCACTGGGGCGAGGCCGTGACTCTGTTTGAGACCACAGCAGCCGGACCGTATTTCTTCAACTTCCATCAGAACGATCTGGGCAATTTCACCGTTATCGGCCCATCCGGTTCGGGCAAGACAGTGCTGCTCAATTTTCTGCTTGCGCAGGCGCAGCGATTTTCGCCGCGCACAATTCTGTTCGACAAGGACCGGGGCGCCGAGCTGTTCGTCCGGGCAATAGGCGGAACATACGACCGGCTGGCTTCGGGGCGGCCGAGCGGGCTTAATCCGCTCCAGATCGAAGATACGCCTGAAAATCGTACTTTTCTGCTCGACTGGCTCTCGATTCTGGCAGGCGGCACGCATCCGAGCGAACTTGATCTGATGCGCGACGCGATCGACACGATTTACCAGCAGCCGCCGGAACGGCGGCGCCTGCGGCATTTCGTGGAGCTCTTGCGTGGCGGTGACCGGCCCACAAGCGGCGATCTGTATTCGCGTCTGCGCCCATGGTGGGGCGATGGCGAACGGGCCTGGCTGTTCGACAACGCGCAAGACACCACGGACCTGTCCGAAAAAACCATCGGGTTCGACATGACGGAGATACTCGACGATCCGGCGCTGCGCACCCCGGCCATGCTGTACTTCTTCCGCAGGGTTGACGAGCGACTCGATGGCAGCCCGTCTATCATCGTCATCGACGAAGGCTGGAAGGCGCTTGATGACGATGTTTTCGTGCAGCGCATAAAGGACTGGGAGAAGACCATCCGCAAGCGCAACGGAATTGTCGGATTTGCCACACAGAGCGCGCAGGATGCCTTGGAAAGCCGCATTGCCGCTGCAATCATCGAGCAGGCGGCGACGCAGATATTCATGATCAATCCCAAGGCGCGCGCAGAAGACTACATCAACGGTTTCGGCCTCTCGCGCCACGAGTTCGACCTTGTTCGAACCCTGCCCGATTCCTCGCACTGCTTCCTGATCAAGCACGGCAAGGAAAGCGTCGTGGCCAGACTGGACCTGACGGGTGAGGCCAAGATCCTGACCATCCTCTCCGGCCGAGAGAGCACAGTGCGATTGTACGACGAGATCGTACAGGAAACCGGGCCCAAGCCTTCTGCCTGGATTGATCTTCTGCTTGAGCGGGCGGCCTGACAATGGCCTGTCCAACAGTCATTACCGGCGACCGCTTCCTATCCAGAACCCTGGAACATCTCGACTGCCAGGCGCAGGTGATCGGCAGCTATGGCTACAGCGCGCTCGGGCAGCCTGGTTCGGTTGCTTCGATTGTGGTGACGGGACTGCTGACCCTATTCGTTGCGCTTTACGGCTTGCGTTTTCTCTTTGGGCCGGATCCGTTGGGCCGCGATGCCATTTACGATATCCTGAAGATCGGGATCGTTCTCACGCTCGCCTTTTCCTGGCCCGCATTCAGGACCGTGATCTACGATCTGGTGCTTTACGGGCCGGCACAAATCGCCGGTTTCGTCAGCAATGCTGCCTCGCTCGACGGGAGCGGAAATCTCATTTCGCGTCTGCAATCGGCCGATAACACGCTTGTGCGGCTGATGGAGATCGGCACCGGGCGAAATTCAGGGGCCGCACTTGGAGCCGCCGGAGCCGGCCCCGTCTTTGCAGGGACCGCGCTGCAAGACGACAGCGCCATCGGCTACGCACGGCTGGCATTTCTTTCAAGCACCGTCGGCTCGCTCGCCTTGCTCAGATTACTGGCCGGAATTCTCCTCGCACTCGCACCCATTATTGCGGGGCTCCTGCTGTTCCAATCCAGCCGGGGCATCTTCGCAGGATGGTTGAAGGGCCTCGTCTTATGCATGGCCGGTTCGATCGGCCTGACAATCGTGCTCGGCGTTGAACTTGCCATCATGGAGCCGTGGCTTGCAGATGCATTGCGTGTGCGAGGGTTGGGTTATGCCACGCCGTTTGCCCCGTTGGAGATCCTTGCGAGCGCTCTTGCCTTCCTGGCCGTGAAATTCGGAATAATCTGGCTAATCGCCAAGGTCGCTTTCAATCGCGGTTTGCCGGTCCTTCCGGTTTGGACCAAAGAAGTCGGCGTGACTCAGGCGCGGGCAGCATTGGTTCAGAATATCCAAGCCGCTCCGGCGTACTCCAGATCGAGGGTGGAACGTATGTCCGACAGCGTCGAACGATTGATCGTCAGCGAACAGAATAGCAGCCCCCGCCGCGTGACAGAGCGGATCGGTCCAGATGGGGCGCACACTGAGCCGCAGATTGGTAGCCAGACGTCAGCCTCAAGTACTTCACCCGGCGCAGCGCGGCTTGGTTCGACCTGGAGACGCGCAAGCCGCATCAGCGATCGGGTGACCGGCCCGAGGGAGCGCGGAGCATGACTTTTCTCGGATTGGGCAAGCGCGAAGACGGGCAGGCTATCGACATGGACGAACTGAGTGATGATAGCACCAACCCGTTCGGGAACGATGACGAAGTCGGCGAGCAAAGCTCGAGCAGTTGGGATCGAAGTGTCACTTGGGAGCTGGAGCGCTCACGCCGCATCGCATGGATTGTCGCCGGTGTCTCAGCTGCCATCGCTCTCCTGCTCGCGCTCGCCGTGGTAATGCTCCTCCCGCTCAGGACAGTCGAGCCTTACACCATTCTGGTCGACCGGCAGACCGGCAACGTCGAGCGGCTTGCGCCGATGGACGAGCAACTGGTCACTCCCGATGCAGCACTGACCCGGTCGATGCTGGCGCAATATGTCATCGCCCGCGAGAGTTTCGATGGTGCCAGCATACAGGAAGATTACCGCAAGGTTGGCCTGTGGAGCGCAGGGGAAGAACAGCAGCGCTACAGCGGTCAGATGCAGTCCTCCAATCCGCGCAGCCCTCTTGCATTCATGCCCGCAGGCGGCCGGATCAAAGCCGAGATAATAAGCGTTTCTTCTCTGGCGCCGGGCCAGATGATGGTACGGTTCATCACCACCCGCACCGATCCCGGAGCGCGCGAGCAGCAAAAGCAGTATTGGGCCGCGATCATCAATTACGAATTCTCCGGTGCGGGGATGAGCGAAGACGACCGGTTGCTCAATCCGCTCGGCTTTCAGGTCACCCGGTACCGGCGAGATGCTGAAACCATGCCGGAATTCGAGCAGCAAGCGGAGACGGCAGCTCCACCATCCCGGACCCGCGAGGCGAGCGACAATTCCGCAGCTGAAGACGGCAAGTCAGACGAATGATCCGCCTGATCGCACTTCTCCTTTTGCTTTCTGCATCGCCTGCAGCGGGGCAACTTGTCCCACTGCCGCAATCCGATAGCCCTCGGTTACAGGAGGTCACCTGGCAGGCCGGCGAAACCATCCTCCTGACGACTCTTCCCGAAACCGGGCTCACCGTGATGCTGGAGCCTGGCGAGCAGGTCCAGCGCATTGTAGTCGGGACAGACCGCGTGTTCGATGTCCGTGTCTCCGCCGACCTCGACAGTTTCCAGGTCTTTCCGCTGGTCACCGGTGCTGAATCCACCATGTCCGTTTCCTCCGACCGAAGAGACTACAGTTTCGAACTGCGCACAGGCGAAGGACTGATGGCAGCGCTGCTGGTGCGGCTCCGATTTGGCACTGGCAGTCCCATTGAAGCCGAAGCGCTTCAGGCCGAGCGACCGACCGGTCGGACTTGGCGCTACAGGCTTCGCGGTGACACGGAAGTAAGGCCGGCAGCTATCAGCGATGACGGCATACGAACTCGCATTGAATTTGCACCCGATCAGGCTTTGCCTGCCGTGTTTGCGATCGGCCCGACAGGCGATGAGCAAGTTGTCGATGGCTATATGCGCGGCGGTATCTTCGTGATCGACAGGGTGTGGGAGGAACTGGTGTTCCGCATCGACAAGGAGAAAGCCACTGCCAGGCGCAGCGCGGATCCGGAGCCAGACGATGTCTGATGCCTCGGGAACATACCCGGATGACGGGCTCCCTGTGGTCGCTTCGCGCAAGTCTGACAATTTCGGGTTGATCATGGGCATTGCCTTTGTCGCGCTGGCCGGAATTGCTGTCTTCTGGATGCTGAGTTCAAGCCGGGACGCATCCGGTCCGGAAAGCATGGTTCTGACCGACCCTACTACGTCGCAGCGCATTTCATCGCCGCCGCCGCTTGCCCTGCCTCCCGCGTGGCAAGCCGTTGACCAACGCCCCATCGCGAAGCCCCCCATCGAGACTCGGGTCGATCGTCTGCCTCCGGTCCGGGTCATGCGCGTTGAGAGCCCTGCGACAGAAGCTGTTCGGCCTGTGGTTCCGGCTCCTCAACCAAGTTACCCGCCACCGCCAACCACCGAACCACGCCCTTCGGTGGTCTTCGATACGACATTCAATACACGCGATCCCGCAGTGTCCCTGCCGACCCCTGGATCGACCAATCGCGTGCGCGCCCGCCGGTTCGAGAATCCCGCCCTGACCATCCCGCAAGGCACGGTCATCCCCGCTGTGCTGGAGACCGCTCTGGACTCAACCCGGCCTGGCGGCGTTCGGGCGCTTGTCCAGCGAGACGTGCGCGGGTTCGACGGGAGCCGCGTTTTGATCCAGCGCGGATCGCGGCTTTACGGCGAATACGAAGCCGATCTGCAAGCGGGGCAGAAGCGCGCCAGCATCCGCTGGTCGCGCCTCATCCGCCCGGACGGGGTGACCATCGCCCTCGATTCACCGGCCTCCGATCCGCTCGGGCGGGCCGGGGTGAAGGGCCGGGTCGACAGCAAGTTCTTCCAGCGTTTTGGCGGCGCTTTGCTGCAATCGGTACTCGATATCGGCGTCGGAATAGCGACCAGCAGAGCCACCGATGGCGTTGTTGTCGCGCTCCCCGGCAGCACGCAAAACGTACAGATCCAGGATGGCAGCCGCGTCCAGCCGACCTTGAAGGTCAGGCACGGGACCAGCGTTTCCGTATTCGTTGCGCGCGATCTCGATTTCTCCAGCGTCGATCGTTGATGGACGCCGGGTACTTCCTCGACAGCTTCCTCGCCCCGCTCGCGCCGTGGCTGTCGCAGGACGATGTGACCGACATCTGGGTCAACCGGCCGGGAGAGGTGTGGGCCGAACGGCTGGGCGGCACGATAACGCGTCAGATCGAACCCGCACTCGACGCCAAGCTGCTGGAACGTTTGGCACGGCAGATCGCCGCGCACTCCTCGCAAGGGATAAGCCGCGCACAGCCGCTGCTGGCGGCCAATCTCCCCGATGGCTCGCGGGTACAGATCGTTGCGCCGCCCGCGACCCGCGGCAGTCATGCGATTGCGATCCGGCGGCACGTCTCGGCCGACCTGTCGCTGTCAGACTGGGCCGAGGACGATGCTTTCGACAGGCTGCGGGGCGGCGAAGCGAAGCTGGAGCCCGAGCATCACTACTTTACGCTGCACGGGAGCGAGGCACCCAAGTTCCTCAGCGATGCGGTGCAGGCGCGCAAGAACATCCTGATCAGCGGCGGCACTTCGACCGGCAAGACCACTTTCCTCAATGCGCTGCTGGCAGAGATCCCGGACGATGAACGGTTGATCCTGATCGAAGACACGGAGGAGCTGAAGCTAAAGCACGATAACGCGGTCGGCCTGATCGCTGCGCGCGGCCAGATGGCGGAAGCGAACGTCACCGCCGAAGACCTGCTGGTCGCGGCTTTGCGCATGCGGCCCGATCGCATCATCCTGGGCGAGCTGCGCGGCGGCGAGGCGTTCACGTTCCTTCGCGCGGTCAACACCGGGCATCCCGGATCGATGACCACCATCCACGCCGACACACCGCAGCGCGCGATCGAGCAACTCGCCCTCCTCGTGCTGCAAGCCGGGTCACGCCTGTCGCGGGTCGATGTGCGGCACTATGTGCGCGAGAGCATCGATATCTTCGTCCAGCTGGAGCGGCGCGAGGGCAAGCGGCGCGTTTCCGAAGTGCTGGTCAAGGCCTGACCCATGCCTGGACTGCTAGCTTCCACTTCGCTGTTCGTCCCGCGCCCGGTCGGGCCGATCGAGGGCGCGCTTGGCTGGATGACCGGCACGTTGCTCGGCACTGTTGCGACGAGCGCTTGCGTTCTGGCCGTGGCGTTTGTCGGGTTCCAGATGCTGTCAGGCCGGTTGCCCGTACGGCGCGGGTTGCAAGTGGTTGTGGGCTGTTTCCTGTTGCTGGGGGCGCCGGTCGTGGCGGCGTCGATCAGCGGTTTGTGGACGACAAGCGCATCACCGCTGCCACCCCCTGCCGCACAAGCCAGCGAAGACCCGCGCGGCGATCTGCCGCCCGCTGGCGATCCCTATGCGGGGGCCTCACTCAGGCGGGATTGAGGAGATTTGGGCCCGGTTCCGGGATCGGGCCAACCGGCTTTGCCCTTCTTTGGGATGGCCAGGGAGGCGTTGGGCGCGCTGTTGCCGAGCAGGCGGCGAGCCGATCAAGGCATAGCGGCCAAATGGAACACGAAAGCGTATTTGTGAACCCGTGACCTTTGGGAGGATCCATGTCGATACAATGGGTTAAGCGGCAATTCGGCGCTTCCAGTGTGACCTTTGCAGTGGGACATGTTTCGCGCATGGCGCGGACTGCAAGATGCACTCACTCAGCGCGCGGCGAGGTGCTGGCTTGGCGATTCGATCGGACGGTGAGACAGAGCGGGCGCAAGCTTAACGAATGCGGGCCGTGTAGGAAAATGCAGACAATGATCGCGAGTTTAGTATTGTGTCCCCGGAATTCTGAGTCGGGGTAATTGCGTAAAGGTAGAAGATAATGGCTTACCAATCAAATAAAAGATCGAATAGGAATAAAAGAATTCGTGACAATACTAAAGATCCAAAACCAAAAATGAGCGCAAATTGAGAAAGCTCGTGATTGATTGCTTGATCCCAGCCTTTCGAAACTGTGACAACGGCCAAGATGATTATTCCAATTATTGGCCCAACATAGGATGCTATCCGTAGCTGCGTTTGGGTTCTTTTAACAAAGCCTCTCATTGTACATTGCACCCCATAGGTTTCGTCGCCGCAGTAGCTGTGATGCGCTCCCCCGCCGCGATATATGCACCCCCGCCGACCCTTGGAGACGCTGTGACAGAAGCGTCACCACTTCCCGTGTCCGCAGATACCTCTGCACCAAACCGAGCTGCCGCGCCTCCTTGCACCACAGAGCTTCTGGTGACTGCGCTATCCAAGCTTTGATAATTTGCTGGACCCTCGAAATATGACGCAGTGAAACATTCGCCAGCTCCATAGAAAGCCCCAATGCCTGCCAAGCCTGTCGCCGATCCAGAATAGACCACTTGAGAACCCTTCAAACTACCTTCTAGGATTGAATCGAGTGGTATAGCGATCCCAACGTCTCCGGAAAAACTAGCTCCGACCTGCAAGAATTGTCCGCTTGGCATGACCGGTACTCCGAAACCAGTACCTGATACCCCCGAAGTCAATATTATGTATGCCTAGGTCCATGCAAAATGGAAATTCACCTTCAACTATCAAGACCTGACCAGCAGAGCATGATGGCGGTCGAGCACAAGCGAGGACATCACATTGCCGATCGTTCAACCCAGTCGGGTCCACAAAGTTCACCGGGTCATTGCCCACATAGCGATACATATTCATCCCGTCGGCGTAACCGATTGGATCGGTTTGCATAAAGCGGCCAAGGGTCGGTGAGTACATGCGCGCCTTGTAGTAATATTGCCCCAGCTCGGGAAGCCAGATCTGGCCCGTATAGCGGAACCGGCCGTTGTTGCAGACCCCGGTCTCCGGCCCCGGCACGCCGTATTGTCCTCGCTACGCTCGTTCGGCTGCGCTTCCGTCATAGCTGTTGATCGCACGCGGGGTGCCGTCGCGGCCGTAGCGCGCGATCACCGAGCCGAGGCGGTCGGTGTAGAGATACTCTGCATCGTGACAGGAAGCATCGATGTCCCGCCCGGTTGCCGGGGCAGTCTGTAGCGTCAATCCGGCCTAGCGCCCATTTTCTCGCCGAGGCGGACCGGGCGTTCTGGCCGCCAATCTGCATTGAAGCTTATCCTGTCGCGGCCGAACAGCATGATGACGGTGGAGCCGAGCAGGAACCGGCCCATTTCCTCGCCCTTGGCCAGATTGATGTCCTGATCGGCGTAGGTCCATTGAAGGACCCGTCCGGCCCGCTCCGCATTGACGACCCCGTGCCAGGCAGTGGCCATGCTCCCGACAATGGTCGCCCCGACCAGGACCATCACGAACGGGCCGTGATCGGCCGAATCGAAAACACAAACGACCCGCTCGTTTCGCGCGAACAGATTGGGCACGCCGCGCGCGGTGACGGGATTGACGGAGAACAGCGCACCAGGGACGTAGGTCATCTGCACAAGCCTGCCCTCGCAGGGCATGTGGATGCGGTGGTAATCCCTTGGCGACAGATAGACATTGGCGAAACTGCCATGGCGGAATCCGGCGGCGAGATCAGCGTCTCCGCCGAGCAATTGCGTGGTGGTGAAGCGATGGCCCTTCGCTTGAAAGATATGGTGATCGTCGATGGCCCCGAACTGGCTGATCGCCCCGTCGACCGGGGATACGAAATCCGCGTCCGCAACCGGCCGGATGCCGGGCTTTAACGGACGGGTAAAGAACGCGTTGAAGCTCTTGTAACTGGCAATATCCTCGTTCTCGGCCTCGCTCATGTCGACATCATATTTGCCGACGAACCAGCGGATCAGTCTGGTCGTCCGCTCCCCCCGTTCGGCATCCGCAATGCGGCCGGCGGTTGTGGTCAGCCACTGCTTCGGCAGGGCATATTGTGAGATGACTTTGAGACGATCCAGCATAGCAATGTCCTAACGGGCGCGGCGGCGAAATGGTTTCCCGAACGATGGGCTGCGGGCAAACAACACACAAGGGCGCGTGTTCAGGGCGCGTGTTCAGTGCGAGTGATTTGGCACAGGAACCGGTTTCAATCGAAATCAAAGCCGCTTAAAGGCGCAGCCATGGATCGTGCGCAAATTGTTCATGAGAATTTCCTTCGGCGCGTGTCCGCAGGTGATCTTCCCTCCGGCAGCGAGCCGTCTGGCGAATTGTCGCCGGATCTCGCAGTGCAGATCTATCGCTCGGGCTGCCTGACGCGCGCGCTCGATATCACCAGCCGCAAGATGCAGGCAGCGGGCGAAGGTTTTTATACTATCGGGTCGTCCGGTCATGAAGGGATGGCTGCAGTCGCGGCATCCTTGCGGCCGACAGACATGGCTTTCCTGCATTACCGTGACGCCGCGTTCCAGATCGAACGCGCCAACCAGGTGCCTGGCCAGTCGATTGCATGGGACATGCTGCTGAGCTTCACCTGTTCGAGCGACGACCCCATCTCGGGCGGGCGGCACAAGGTTCTGGGATCGCGAGCGCTCAACATTCCGCCGCAGACCTCGACCATCGCCAGCCATCTGCCCAAGGCTGTTGGCGCAGCGTACTCGATTGGTCTTGCGAAGCGGGTCAAGCCCGAGCACCGGACCCTGCCCGACGATGCCATCGTGATGTGCAGCTTCGGCGATGCAAGCGCCAACCACTCGACCGCGCAGGGGGCGATCAACACCAGTTGCTGGACCGCGTTCCAGCATGTGCCGATGCCGCTGCTGTGGGTGTGCGAAGACAACGGGATCGGTATCTCGACCAAAACGCCCACGGGATGGATCGCGGCTAATTTCTCGGCGCGGCCCGATCTCGCCTATTTCAGCTGCGACGGGCTCGATATCTACGAGACGTTTCGCACTGCTCGGGCCGCAGCAGAGTTTGTCCGCACCCGGCGCAAGCCCGCCTTTCTGCATATCCGCACCGTGCGGCTGTATGGCCACGCGGGGGCCGATGTGCAGACCACCTATATGTCGAAGTCAGAGGTGGAGGCCGACGAAGCGAACGATCCATTGCTGCACACCGTGCGCCTGCTCGACGCCGCTGGTGCCTTGCCGCGCGAAGAGGCCCTGCCGATATACGAGCGCACGCTGGAGCGGGTCGAGCGGATTCGCACCGAAGCGGTGAGCCGCCCGCGGCTCAAGGATGCCGGACAAGTGATGGCCAGCCTTGTTCCCCCGAACAGGGACAACGCGCCGACCAATGGCCCATCCGACGAAGCGCGGGCAGCAGCGTTCGGCGGCGATATCAAGGCCATGAACAGCCCGCAGATCATGAGCCGCTGTATCAACTGGGCGCTGACCGATCTGATGCTCGAACATCGCGAAATCGCGCTGATGGGCGAGGATGTCTGCGCCAAGGGCGGTGTTTACGGCGTCACTCAGAAGCTGGGCCAGCGTTTCGGGCGCGCGCGGGTAATCGACACCCTGCTCGACGAGCAGTCGATTCTGGGTCTTGCGATCGGCATGGCGCACAATGGCTTCGTCCCCATGCCGGAGATCCAGTTCCTGGCCTATCTGCACAATGCCGAGGACCAGCTGCGCGGTGAAGCCGCGACACTGCCGTTCTTCTCCAACGGTCAGTTCACGAACCCGATGGTCGTGCGGATTGCGGGCCTCGGTTACCAGAAAGGGTTCGGCGGGCACTTCCACAATGACAACAGCTTTGCCGTGCTGCGTGACATTCCCGGCCTGGTGCTGTGCTGCCCCTCGAACGGCGCGGACGCAGCGAAATTGCTGCGCGAATGCACACGCCTGGCGCGCGAAGAGCAAAGGCTTGTGGTCTTCCTCGAACCCATCGCGCTTTACCCGATGCGCGACCTGCACGAGCCGGGCGACGGGCTATGGCTGCGGCATTATCCCGATCCCTCGGAACGGATCGGCTTCGGCGAAGTGTCTGTTCACGGTGACGGCAAGGACCTTGCCATCGTCAGCTACGCAAACGGGCTGCACCTCTCGCTCCAGGCACAGAAGAAGCTGGCGGCAGAAGGTATCGCCGCACGGGTGATCGATCTGCAGTGGCTCAATCCGCTGCCCGAGGCGGCCATGTTGGAGGCCATCGGCGATGCAGCACGCGTGCTGGTGGTCGATGAAACGCGCCGCACCGGCGGGTTGGCAGAAGCGCTGATGGCGCTGCTCAGCGAACAGTGCGACAAACCCGTTGCCCGATGCACCGCGCAAGACAGCTTCATCCCCACCGGCCCGTCCTATGCCGCGACCATGCCCGGAGTGGATGGAATCATCGAAGCGGCGCGCCAGCTGGCGGGAGGCGAAGCATGAAGACGGCAGTGGTCATCTGCCCCGGGCGCGGCACCTACAACAAGGACGAGCTCGGCTATCTTGGGCGACATTTCCCTGACCCGCAGATGCTCGCCGGATTCGACGCACAGCGCGAGAGTGCCGGACAGGATAGCCTATCGGCCCTCGACGGTGCCGACCGTTTCAGCCTTGCGCGGCACACGCGCGGCGACAATGCATCGGGCCTGATTTTCGCCGCGACGCTGGGCGATTTTCTTTCGATTGATCGTGAAGAGATCGAGATCGTCGCAGTCACCGGCAATTCGATGGGCTGGTACTCTGCGCTTGCCTGTGCCGGGGCGCTGTTGCCGCAGGAGGGATTCCGCGTCGCCAACTCCATGGGCACATTTATGCAGGAAGCCCTGATCGGCGGGCAGCTTGTCTACCCCTTCCTCGGCGACGACTGGACGCCCGCCCCTGCACGCAAGGCGGCTCTGCTCAGCCTTGCCACCGACATCGACAACCGCACGGATCACACACTGGCGCTATCGATCGACCTTGGCGGCATGCTGGTGCTCGCGGGCAATGAAGCAGGGCTGAAAGCCTTCGAGCACGCAGTCGAGCCGGTCGACGGGCGTTTTCCCATGCGGCTCGGCAATCATGCTGCATTTCACACGGCTTTGCAGCAACCGGTCGCCGAACGCGGGCGTGCTGCCCTGTCACCAGACCTGTTTAGCCAGCCTGCCCTGCCGATGATCGACGGGCGTGGTTCGATTTGGTGGCCGCATGCGTCGGACACCGCTGCGCTGTGGGATTACACTCTTGGGTGGCAGGTCACGCAGACGTATGATCTCACCCGTGCCATCGCGGTTGCCGCACGCGAGTTCGCCCCGGATCTGTTCATCGTCACCGGCCCCGGAACAACCCTTGGCGGGGCCGTGGCGCAGTCGCTGGTTCTGGCCGACTGGCGCGGGATTGGCAGCAAAGCCGATTTCAAAGCGCGGCAAGATGCCGATCCGGTCCTTGTTTCGATGGGAATGGCCGAGCAGCGTTCATCCGTTACCGGTCAATAGCCGACCCGGATACCGGCCCACACGGTTCGCGGTACGCCAAGATCCACGTCGCCACCCGAGTTGCGCGTCACAATCGTTTCATCGGTCAAATTTTCGCCGCGGAGAACCAGAGCAAACCGGTCTGACAACGGAATTTGCGCATAGGCGCCAACTGTCGTCGCGGCAGGAAGCGCATCTGTTTCCTGATCGCTTTCAAATTGTTTGCCGACATGGCGCAAGGTGGCGGAGAATACCCAGCCATCCGCAGGCCGCCAGCTGGCTGTCGCAGCGGCGGCAAATGCAGGAGACTGCGCCGGCCTGAAGCCATCCAGCGCGATCGATGCGCCGTCACCATCGACCTTGGCATCGGTGTAGGTTGCCGTTGCATCGAGCGAAAATGGGCCGCGTGCAATGGCAAGCCCGGCTTCCACCCCCCGAGCGTCGATTGCCGGGAGGTTACGCCTTTGTCTCAGGTTCGGGGCAAGTGTGACATTGGCAATGGCGTTCTCGACGCGGTTGTCGAACGCGGTCAGCGATAGCGCCACGCCGTCCGCCGGCGCAAAGTCGATGCCTGCCTCCAACCCTTCGAGTTTTTCATTCTCGAGCGCGGCGTTCGCTTGTGTGACGACGGGAAACACGACGAATGGTCTGTAAAGTTCGTTGAGGGTCGGCAGCCGCAGGCCGGAATAGATCGCCGCACGCAGCCGCATGGCATCCGAAGCCTGCCAAGCGGCACCGGCGCGATAGGTTGCTGTCCATTCCGACCGATCAGGCGATACGGTCTCCGACACAAGCGCACCGTCAGAGTCGATCGCGCGAAAGAAACCGTCGGCGATGATCGTCCGATCCGCCCGCAGACCTGCGGTCAGAATTACCGGACCGACCGACCAGTCGTCCTCGATGAAGAACCCAATATCGGAATTTGTCCCACCTGCCCGCCGCCGCTGGGTCAAATTGCCACTGAACGCGCTGTACGCTTCCTCCTGCAGCTCTCCGTTCGACCGGCGATAGTCCGCGCCGATGCGCAGGACATGGTCGGCACCGACCGGCGGACGGACCTCCAGCTTGCCTCCGATACCGGTGGACGGAGTGTTGCGTTGGTCGAGCACGCGCATAAATCGCGTGGAACTGATCACGACATTGGAAAAATTGCGTGCCTGCAGATAGGCGACAGCATCGACCTGCCAGTCCCCGCGACTGACCAGTCTTAGGCTCGCATCCTGTCCTTCGCTCGAAGAATTCGCGCCGTCGAAACGCAGGGTGCGCTCGTCGCGAAACGCCAGACCGCGCACCTGAAGCTCGACTGTGTCCGACAGCGGTGCAACCCCGCGCAAGCCGACCGACCAGCTATCGAAACGCGCGCGCGCCGATGCCGGCACACGGTCGGCTGCAGGGGTCGTGAAGAAGCCCTGGCCGCGGTCCCAGCGGCCGCTGAGCACGGCAAAGCCACTGCCAAGCTCCGGCGCTATCGTTGCGCTTGCTTCGGTTTCTCCCCGGTTGTTGGCCAGCAGTGAACCACTTGCAAAACCAAGCTCCGATGCATCGGCACTTTCCAGTTCGATAGTACCGGCCAATGCGCCGGCCCCGAACGGGCCAGACCCGCCCCCACGCGTGACCCGGATGCTGGACAGGCGTTCCGGTGCGATGGATGACAGCGGGATGTAGCCGAAAAACGGATCTGCCATCGGCACCCCGTCGAGCAGGACCAGCGCCCGGCTTGTCGCGTTCCCGCCCAGGGCTCTCAAAGTAACCCCTTGCGCGCTCGGATTGGACGAACGGCTGTCTGATCGGCGGAATTGCTGGAAACCAGCGACAGCGCCCAGAACATCTTCGATCCGGCCGGATGGCGCCGTCAGGATCTGCTCGCGGTCGATCTCGCGACTGGCATAGGCGACAGCGGCGGGCGTTTCATTCAGGCCCCGCCCCGTCACGACAATCGGCTCAGGATCGGGCTCTTTATCAATCTCCTGAGCCGCGACAGGAGCGAGGCAGAGAGCGAGAAGTGGTGCAGCGGACAGGGATTTCATGCGAAACATAAGCCGTCCCTAGCGAAAGGTTCCTCAGCAGTCAGTTTCAATTTGCTATCGGGACTCGCGTTGACGCTCCGAATGGTTTACCTAAACGTCAAGAGGAGAGGACATTATGCTCGCAACCGCACCCGATTTTGATGTGTTGATCGTCGGCGCCGGTATTTCCGGCATCGGGATGGCCGCTCATATGGAGATGCTCTGCCCGGGTCGCAGCTATGCCATCATCGAGCGGCGCGAGAACCTCGGCGGCACCTGGGACCTGTTCCGCTATCCGGGCATCCGGTCGGACAGTGACATGCACACGCTGGGCTTTGTTTTCGAGCCGTGGAAGCATGAGAAAAGCATTGCTGATGCCCCTGCCATTCTCGACTATCTCAACACAATCGTGGACGAGCGCGGCATCCGTGAGCACATTCGCTACCAGCACAAGGTGATTTCTGCCGACTGGCGCGAAGACGAGGCGCGCTGGCATGTGACCATGGAAAAGGCGGACGGCTCGCAAACCGTGATGACCGCCAACTTCCTTTATCTCGCTTCCGGTTATTACGATTACGATGCCCCCTACGATCCGGGTTTCGAATTCGCCGATTTTGACGGGCAGGTGATCCACCCGCAGTTCTGGCCGGAAGATCTCGACTATTCGGGCAAGAAAATCGTCGTAATCGGATCAGGCGCAACCGCTGTTACCATCGTGCCATCCATGGCAGACAAGGCGGCCAAGGTGACAATGCTCCAGCGCACGCCGACCTGGATGTTCTCCCGCCCCGCGAAAGACGGTCTGGCCAATTTCTTGCGCAAGGTCTTGCCGGAAAAACTCGCTTACAAGATCACTCGCTGGAAAAATATCAAGCTGCAGGATTTCGGCTTCAAGCGCGCGCGCACCAAGCCGGACAAGATGGCCGCCGACCTCCACAAACGCATTCGCAAGTCGATGGGCGAAGATTTCAATCTTGCCGATTTCACGCCGCCCTACAATCCCTGGGACCAGCGCCTATGCCTGGTACCGGACGACGATCTGTTCGAAGCGATGAAAAGCGGCAAGGCCGATGTCGTCACGGGACGCATCAAACGTTTCGTCAAAGGCGGCATCGAACTTGAAAGCGGTGATGTCATCGACGCCGATATCATCGTCACTGCAACCGGCCTCACCCTCGCTCTTGCCGGCAAAATCGCAGTAAGCCAGAATGGCGAGCCAGTCGATTTCAGCCAGCGCTTCTACTACAAGGGCTGCATGTTCTCGAACCTGCCCAACCTTGCGGTGGTGTTCGGATATCTCAACGCCAGCTGGACCCTGAGAGCCGATATCAATTCGGAATTCGTTTGCCGGGTGCTCAACAAGATGGAAGCGAAAGGCGTTGATATCGCTGTGGCAGAACTGCCTGAAGACCATGGTCTTGAAGAGGATGATCTGTTCGATTTCTCTTCCGGCTACATTCAGCGCGGCAAGCATATCATGCCCAAGAGTGCGACATCTTACCCGTGGCGCCTCAACCAGGAATATCTGTTCGATCGCAAGGTCCTGCGTGAAAGCCCGGTTGAAGACGGATTGCTCGCGTTCCGAAAAGCCGGGGCCAACACAGCCAATCCGGACGAGCAGCTCCAAGCCGCAGAGTGAAGCGGGAAAGGCGAAAGCCCTCTTCCCCTTGCCGCGCCGCTAGCCTAACCGGTCGGCATGGCTGAACGCATCTACACTGCAGGACTCGTCGTGATCGGCGACGAGATCCTCTCCGGGCGGACGCACGACAAGAACATCGCGCAAGTCGCCAGCTGGCTGCAGGTGCAAGGCATCCGGCTGGCCGAGGTGCGCGTGGTGCCCGATGTGATCGACCGGATCGTGGAGGCGGTCAACGCGCTTCGCGAGGCCAACGATTATCTCTTCACCACCGGCGGGATAGGCCCGACCCATGATGACATCACCGTGGATGCGGTTGCCAAGGCGCTTGGCGTCGAAGTGATCATCCATCCCGATGCTCGCGCCATTCTGGAGCGGTTCTACGCCGACAAGGGCGGCGTGAACGAAGGCCGATTGCGCATGGCGCGGGCGCCGCAAGGGGCGGAACTGATCCCCAATCGCATGTCGGGCGCACCCGGCCTGCGGATCGGCAAAGTGCACCTGATGGCAGGCGTACCGCATATTACCGCCGGGATGCTCGACGCCCTGACCGGGACGCTGGAAGGCGGGGCGCCATTGCTGAGCGAGACCGTGGGCGGCTTCATCCCTGAAAGCGAAGTCTCGGCTCTCCTGCGCGAAGTCGAGCAAGCGCATGAGAATTGCCAGATCGGCAGTTATCCATTCTTCCGCGAAGGCAAGGTCGGATCAAACTTCGTGATCCGTTCGACCGATGCCGATGCGCTGCAGAGCTGTATGCACAGTCTGTGCGAAGGCCTCGGCGAACTCGGCTTCGATTTCACTCCCGGCGGGATATAGCGCAGGCCGACTGTCTTGCCGGATGGGTCATCCGCAGCAGCGCGCCCCCCTGCCTGCGCATAGACCCGCGCATGGAAAAGGGGCCGAAGGATTGCTCCTCCGGCCCCTGATCTTATCCGATTGGAATGGTTCGGCTTACGCGCCTTCGATCTCTGCAAGGTCAACCTTGAGGCCCGGGCCCATCGTGGAGGTCAGCGTGACCTTCCGGACGTATTTGCCCTTGGAACCGGTCGGCTTCGCTTTCACGATCGCGTCGGTCATCGCCTTGAAGTTTTCCTTCAGCGCGTCGTCCTTGAACGACAGCTTGCCGATACCCGAATGAATGATGCCATTCTTTTCGACGCGGAATTCGATCTGGCCGCCCTTGGCGTCCTTCACAGCCTGCTCCACGTTCGGAGTGACCGTGCCGAGCTTCGGGTTCGGCATCAGGCCCTTGGGGCCGAGGATCTTGCCGAGACGACCGACCACACCCATCATGTCAGGGGTGGCAATCACGCGGTCATAATCGAGGTTGCCGGCCTGCATGTCTTCCATCAGGTCTTCGGCGCCGACCTTGTCTGCACCTGCGGCGAGCGCCTTGTCGGCATTGTCGCCCTTGGCGAACACGGCGACCTTCACATCCTTGCCCGTGCCTGACGGCAGCGAGACCATGCCGCGGACCATCTGGTCTGCGTGACGCGGGTCGACACCGAGGTTCATGGCGACTTCGACGGTTTCGTCGAATTTCGACTTGTGCTCGCGCAGCACCTTGATCGCATCGTCGACACTGTAGAGTGTTTCACGGTCGAGCTTGGCAACAATTTGCTGCTTCTTGGTCTGTTTTGCCATGATCTTAGCCCTCCACCACGTCGAGACCCATCGAACGCGCGCTGCCTTCGATGATCTTGGTTGCCTGTTCGATGTCGTTCGCGTTCAGGTCCGCCATCTTCTGTTCGGCGATTTCCGTCAGCGCGGAACGCTTGATGGTTCCGGCCGATACCTTGCCAGGCTCGCTCGAGCCGGACTTCAGCTTGGCCGCCTTCTTGATCAGGAAGCTCGCCGGGGGCGTTTTGGTGACAAAGGTAAAGCTTTTGTCGGCAAACACGGTGATCGTGGTCGGAATCGGCATGTTCTTTTCCAAGTCGCCGGTGGCGGCGTTGAAAGCCTTGCAGAATTCCATGATGTTGACGCCGCGCTGACCCAGTGCCGGGCCGATAGGCGGTGAGGGATTTGCGGCACCGGCCGGTACCTGCAGCTTGATATAGCCGTCGATCTTCTTGGCCATAGTGGCCTCCTATTCACACTGTCAGGCGAGCAATGCTGCGCGCCTTCATGTTAAGCGGTCAAACGGCTTGCCGAGGCACGCCTCCCGCACGGGTTTTCCGGCTCACAGCCGGAAAGTCGGCGCCTCTAACGCGAGGCACCGCAAAACGCAACAAGATTACTTGACCAGCTCGACCTGTTCGAACTCGAGCTCGACCGGGGTCGCACGGCCGAAGATCGAAACGCTGACCTTGACCTTGGCCTTGTCGAAATCGAGCTCTTCGACCACGCCGTTGAAGCTGGCGAACGGCCCGTCGAGAACCTTGACCTGATCGCCGATTTCGTAGTCGACGCTGATCTCTTTCTTCGGTGCCGACTTGGCTTCTTCGACGCCGCCGAAATAGCGCGCGGCCTCTTTTTCGGAGATCGCCTGCGGCTTGTTGTTGTTGCCGAGGAAGCCGGTCACCTTGGGTGTATTCTTGACCAGGTGATAGACATCGTCGGTCATGGTCAGCTTGGCCAGAACGTATCCGGGCATGAACTTGCGCTCTACCTGGACCTTCTTGCCCCGCTTCACCTCAGTCACGGTTTCAGTCGGAACTTCGACCTCTTCGACCGCTTCGGACAGGCCGAGACGTTCTGCCTCTGAAATGATCGCGTCGCGAACTTTGTTCTCGAAGCCGGAATAGGCGTGGATGATGTACCAGCGGGCCATTGTG
Source organism: Parerythrobacter lutipelagi (assembly GCF_005434975.1). GTDB lineage: Bacteria > Pseudomonadota > Alphaproteobacteria > Sphingomonadales > Sphingomonadaceae > Parerythrobacter_A > Parerythrobacter_A lutipelagi. The sequence continues at coordinate 673,890 of NZ_SKCJ01000001.1, forward strand.
ATCCTTAAGTCTTTCGGGGAGCGAAAATCAGGCGAGCGTCAGAAGCCAGCCGACGAGGGCGCTGAAGGCCGAATCGACACCGAGGAAGAACAGCGACAGAATCAACACCATGATGCCGACGAAAATCGCGGTGGTGATCGTTTCCTGACGAGTGGGCCAGACGACCTTGCTCGTTTCCGCGCGAACCTGGTTCACGAACTCGGCGGGCGATGTCTTGCGCTTCTTCTCTTCAGCCATGATGGCGTGTTCCGTCCTGCAAATTTATCCTGCCTTCCGGGATGGGGGTTTCGCCGACCCGGTTCAAGTCCGGGAGGGGCTTATCCTTCATCAATGTCGGAAGACGGCAGCTATCTAGGCCCGGGTTGCGGCAAAAGCAAGCCACCGCCTGCCAACCGTGGTCAAGAGTGCGCAAGCCGGTTTTGCCCCTTCCCTTGCGCGCCGCTCGGCACTAGCGTGCGCGCTTTCCTGAGGGACAAGATTAAAGAGGGGACGCCAGGACAATGGCAACGCAATCCGATCCGGCACTGGAGCTGGTCACCAATGTAGCTGATTTCATGTGGGGTGGTCAGTGGAATGGGGCCGATGTGCTGCCATTCCCTCCGATGGCAATTATCCTGCTGGGCGGCGGCCTGTTCATGATGATCGGCCTGAAATTCTACCCAATCCGCAAGCTATGGGTTTCGATCACTGGCCTGTTCGCCGGGCGCAAAGGATCTGGCTCCGGTGAAATTTCACCCTTCGCGGCCCTTTCGACAGCGCTTTCGGGCCAAGTCGGAACGGGTAATCTCGCGGGTGTCGCATCGGCGATCGCTCTAGGGGGACCTGGCGCGATCTTCTGGATGTGGATCACCGCCTTGATCGGGATGTCATTGGCTTTTGCCGAAGGCTCGCTAGCCATCCGCTACCGCGAACAAACTTCGGACGGTGTCTATCGCGGCGGACCGATGACCTACATCATGATGGGCCTCGGGCCGAAATACACCTGGCTCGCAGTGGTGTTCTGTATCCTGCTGCTGTTCTCCGCGTTGGTGACTGGTAATGCCATTCAAGCCAATGCAGTCGCCGATGGGATCAAGGAACTGTTCGGCTTCACTGAAATCGTCGGCGGGTCAATCGTCGCGATAGCCGTGTTCGCAGTGATTATCGGCGGCATCAAGTCGATCGGCAGCGTGGCTGAGAAAGTCATTCCGTTCATGGCTGGTCTCTACATCGTCCTCGCGATTGTTGTGCTGGCGATGAATGCCCCTCTGATCCCTGCGACTTTCGGGCTGATTTTTGAAAGTGCATTCAATCCTGCTGCCGCAACCGGCGGATTTGCAGGGGCGCTGATGATTCTGGCAATCCGCGCCGGTGTCGCCCGCGGCCTGTTCTCGAACGAGGCCGGCCAAGGTTCGACGCCAATCGCACACGCAGTCGCGCAAACGGACGATCCCGAACAGCAGGGTCGCATGGCGATGCTCGGGACGTTCATCGACACGGTCGTGATCTGCACCATGACTGCCTTGGTCATTCTGACGGTCCAAGGCAGCTTTGCCGTGGGCGGCGATAGCACCGAGACGGTCAGCTACGCCTGGCAAACCACCATGGACCCGATCGCGATGACTTCGAGCGCTTTTGGAACGGCCATGCCGTTTGAAATCGCTGGCATCCCGTTCGGGACCCTCGTTGTCGGCGTGGTGCTGGTGCTGTTCGTTTTCACCACCCTTCTGACGTGGAGCTATTACGGCGAGCGTGCAATCACGTTCCTGTACGATCGCATTCCCGGCTCCACCCGCAGTGGAGAGAAGAAACTGCACATAGTGTGGCGTGTCTTCTGGTGTATCGTCATCGTGCTGGGCGCCAGTCAGAAGTCGGACTTCGTCTGGCGACTGGGCGACATCTCGAATGCTTCCATGGTGGTGCCAAACCTGATTGCCCTGTTGTTGCTTTCGGGTGTCGTTTTCAAACTGGCGCAAGGCCAGAAGGACGCCGGTCCGACGCACACGGCCGAGACGCCGGAAGAACCGGAAGAATATTGATGCCAGGCCGACGCGCCGCCTGATCGCGGCGCGTCGGCCTGCAGCAATTCATCGCGGCCAATGGGCGTGCTGCACGCCTGTTCGCGTCTTGTGTCCGAGTTGGTCGGCAGTGCCGGGATAGTTCCGGTTCGCCCGCAAATTTGCGCCAGAGATCCCTCGCGCATCGGCACAGAACTTTTGCCCCGTACGGCGCCGTTTTGCCGAGGGTCCTTTTCAATTGAGATTTTATCCGGGACGCTGCGGTTTGCAATGTGGGGCCGGCCACCTATGCTGGCCGCCACCCCTCCTTTGTGAATCTTCACAGCAGCTGCTTCCAAGTCGAAGCCATTGCCCAGGCCCGAGAGACAAATCTCACTCATGACCAATGAATCCCCAGCACCCGTCCTGCCGCCATTGACCGATCTGCCCATCGCAACGGCCAATGACGGATTTTACGGGGGATTCAGCAAACAGGTAACGATCCCTTCGAAAATCATCGTCAGCATGCTCATCGCATGGGCGATATTCTTCCCGGCCCAAGCCAGTGAGACACTTGCCGCAGCCAATGAAACCATCATCCGGCAGTTCGCTGGCTGGTATGTTTATCTTGTCGCGTTCCTGATGCTGGTCGTTGCGCTGATCGCCGTTGTCCCTCAGTCCGGCAGCCTGCGCCTTGGCGCGCCCGGTGAGCAGCCGGAATTCTCCCGTTTCTCGTGGTTCTCCATGCTCTTCGGTGCCGGAATTGGCATCGGTATGCTGACTTATTCTACCGGAGAGCCGCTGGCGCATTTCCAGAACAATCCGGACATCATTCGCGGGATGGTCGACCCGGTGTCGGCGGAGACAGTCCGTTCGGCCTACACCTATACTTTTCTCCACTGGGGATTTGCCGCATGGGCGACATACGCGCTGGTCGGGCTGGCCATCGGCTACGTATCCTACCGGCGCGGCCTGCCGCTGACGATCAGGTCGAGCCTTGTACCTCTTTTCGGCGAACGGATGTCCGGCCTCAGCGGCCACGTGGTCGATATCGTCGCGGTTGTTGCGACGATCCTCGGCGTTGCCGTGACGCTCAGCTTCGGGGTGGAGCAGTTCGTGGCTGGCCTGGACCGGCTGGGACTGGGCGGATGGACGCTGAACGATGCCGGAACCGCGTCCGCGCCAGCCATCATCATCGCTGTGGTGCTGCTGGTCGGGGCTTCCACCCTGTCGGCGCTGTCGGGCGTCGGCAAGGGCATCAAGTGGCTCTCCAACATCAACATGGTGCTGTCCTTCGTATTGCTCGCGATCTTCCTGCTGTTTGGTTCGGGGCTGTTCGGTCTTGAACTGCTTGCCCGCGGTGTGTTCGACTATCTTGTCAGCCTGCCTGAAATCTCACTCACCTGGTTCACGCCCGACGGCACCGCCGAGGGTGCGGCGCTGGCGCAATGGCAACTGGACTGGTCGGTGTTCTACTGGGCGTGGTGGATCGCATTTGCGCCCTTCGTCGGAATGTTCATTGCACGGGTCTCGCGCGGGCGGACCCTGCGCGAATATGTTTTCGGCGTGGTCCTGGTGCCATCGTTGATGTGCTTCATCTGGATGGCGCTAGCGGGCGGCACAGCGATCGACCTGGAACTGTCCGGCGTGGCCGGAGGACAAATCCTCGATGCGACGATCTCCGATCAACTTTACGCAACACTGGCATTGCTAAGCAGTGACGGCGTGGCGCTCGTGCTTTCGGGGCTCGTCGTCATTCTGCTCATGACCTATCTGATCACTTCGGCCGACAGTGCCATTCTGATCGTCAACACGATCAACGGAGCTGGTTCGGACGAAGGGGAGCGCCGCCACCATATCGTGTTCTGGGGTTCGGCCATCGGTCTGGTGGTCGCCAGCATGCTGATCGTTGGCGGCATTAACGCGATCCAGACGACGATGATCATCGGCGCGTTGCCGTTCAGTTTCGTGGTGCTGCTGATGGCGATCTCGAGCGCGAAAGCGGTGATCTACGATATCCGCCGGAAGAGGCACGGTGTCGAAACCCATTGCGAAAACATTCTTGCAGAGCGTTCGCCCGCAGCCTGAACCAACAGTCAGACAGCGGCCATCTAGCCGCCATCTATACATATTCTGCACTTGCGCCAGGCACCGATCTTGGTGGTATAATCACGAACAGAATAAGCAAAAAGTTATGAATAGAAATAGAATAGAAATATCTCTATTTTAGTATGCTTGACGTTCACCAAACTATAATTGTTTTATGCTCGGTGGAAAATTCTGATTTTGCAGAATAGAATCAAAAAGAAAGCCACCTCAATCAGTGTGATTATTGTGTCACGCATCGCGGATTTCCTCGAAATTTCCGCCGAAGTCCGGTGGATTGCCCCAATTTGCTTTGCTAGGCGCCCCGCCGAATGTCGGAAAACTGCGTTTTTCGAAGTCGCTTCATATTTACGCCTTCCGCAATTCTCGCGCAGGGCTCGCAAGATCTGCGAACAGGGGAAATCGAAATGAAAAACCTTCTCAGCAGCGCGTCGATTGGCGCGTTGGCTATTGTCGCCGCATCGCCCGCGCTCGCCCAAGAGCAAGCCGCACCAGCCGCGCAGCAACGTCAGGGCGGCGTAAAGCCAATCATCGTGACGGCGCAGAAGAAGAGCGAAGACCTGCAGGACGTTCCGATTTCCGTCCAAGCACTCAGCGCGGAAGGCCTGGAAGAGCTGAATATCGATACGTTCGCGGATTACCTCGACCAGCTACCCACGGTCACTGCTGGTGGCAGCGGGCCGGGTCAGTCGACGATCTATATTCGCGGGCTTGCCTCGACCACACCCAACCTCACCACGGCTGGAGTCGCCGGTCTGGCGCCCAATGTCGCGCTTTATCTGGACGAACAACCGCTTGCGCAGCCGGGCCGCAACCTCGATGTGTATGCCGCCGATCTGGAGCGGATCGAAGTTCTGTCCGGCCCTCAGGGCACGCTGTTCGGTGCAAGTTCACAGGCCGGCGTCGTCCGTCTTATTACAGCCAAGCCTGATCTCGCCGGCTTCAGCGCCAGCGCGACGGGCGGCGTGTCGTTCACCAAGAATGGCGAGACGAGCTACAAGGCGGAAGCCATGCTCAACGTGCCGGTTACCGATAGCTTCGGCCTGCGCGGCGTCGTCTTTCTTGACGATCAGGGCGGCTATATCGACAACGTGCAAGGCACGCGCACCACGCGTGAAAGCGCGCGTTTCCGCCCAGCGGGCACGGTCCGCTCCAACGGTGTGCCGGTGAACGCCAACCGCGCCGGCTTCCAGTCCGATCCGGCGACACTGGCGCTGATTGATGCCAATGTGAACTTCATCGCCGCCGACAATGCGGGCCTTGTCGAGGAAGATTTCAACGACACCCAGTACTCCGGTTTCCGGATTACCGCCCTCTATGAATTTGGCCCAGACTGGACACTCACTCTCGCGCACACCCGCCAGAGCGTCGAGTCCGACGGCGTCTTTTTCGCCGATCCGGAACTGGATCTCGATGATCTCGAGGTCCAGCGGTTCGAGGAAGATCGCCTCGAAGATGATTTCTCCAACACCAGCTGGACCGTCGAGGGCCGCATCGCGATGCTCGATGTTGTCTACACCGGCGCATACACTGATCGTGAGACGGAACAGCGGGTCGATTATTCCGACTACCTCTTTGTCGGTCAGTATCTGCCGTATTACATCTGCGACGGATCGGTCAGCTATCCCGGTGCAGGTGGCCCGACCGGGACATGCCAGGCGCCGAATCTTTACGTCACCTCGGCCAGCGACACGACCGTTTTCACGCAGGAACTGCGGTTCAGCACGCCGCAGGAGAACCGCTGGCGGGTAACTGCGGGCGGTTTCTATTCCGATCTCGAACTGAAAGAGCGCAATGACTTTGCCTATCCGGGCAATGTGATTGCGCAGCCGTTCGGCGCGTTCAAGCCGAACTTCCCGCAGGCGGGCTTCAACACCGATCCGGGTCCGTTCCCAACCGATACGATTTTCCGCAACGACATCCGCCGGACGGACGAGCAGTTCGGCATTTTCGGTGAAGCAAGCTTCGACATCGTCGAGGACCTGTTCACAGTAACTCTGGGCGCCCGCTACTACGACATCAAGGTCGACTTCGAGGGCAGCGCCAACGGTTCGTTCTGCAACAGTTTCAGTGCAACCGACCAGAACGCGTTTGGCACCGACCTGAACGACCTTTACGATGGCGACGGTCAGTTCACCTTCATCGGCAGCTGTAACCCGGCTCTGCGCCAGACCTTCCAGCAAGGTGACAGTCTGGCAGATATTCAGGCCGCAGGCTTGAGTGCTGGTCAGGCACAGCAGGTGTTCAACGCGCTTGCTGCGCCCGACAAAGCGGAAACCACAGGCACGATTTTCAAGGGGACGGCAACCCTGACCCCAACGCAGGACTTGCTGTTCTATGCCACTTACTCGGAAGGCTTCCGGCCGGGTCTGCTGAATCGTCCCGGCGGTGCGCAGGGCGCCAACGGATTCACCGTGCCGTTCGAGCTTGAGACCGACGAGGTCAAAAACTACGAAATCGGCTGGAAAATGGATCTTATCGATGGGCAGCTGCGCTTTAACGGCAGTGCCTTCTACGTGGACATAAGTCGTTTGCAGACGACGATCTTCGACCCGAGCATCACCAATCTGTTCTTCTCCGACAATGCGGCGAATGCAGAGATCAAAGGCGTGGAAGCCGACTTCACGATCGCACCATACAGCGCGCCCGGGCTCACCATCGCAGGCGCGTTCTCGATCCTCGACACAGAGGTGACGGAAGTTCTGACCCCGACGAACGATGTTCTGGCAGGGTCCGACCTCGCGTTCGCACCTTCATTCCAGGGCAATCTGCGGGTCCGTTACGAATTCGATCTGAATGACACCCTTGGCGCTTACATCCAGCCCCAGGTCTCGCATTCTGCATCGAAGCTGACCGACATCATCGAAATCAACAAGCTGAGACTGGAAAGTTATACCGTGTTCGACCTGTCGGCCGGTGTCACGAGCGACGCATGGAAGTTCGAAGTGTTCGGCGAAAATCTGTTCGACGAACGCGCTCAGATCTCGGGCAATTACGTCAACGATCGGGCTCGCATCACGACGAACCGTCCGCTCACTGTCGGCTTCCGGGTTTCGTACGACTACTGAGACACGGGACGAGGATAAGGCGGCGGGCAGGCTTCACGGCTTGCCCGCCGCTTTGCATTTCTGGCAGGGCGGCACAATGACAGGCGAGACAACCGATCGAGAGGCACAACTGGCTGCAGCGCAAGACGCGCTGAAAGCGGGCGATTTTGCTGTTGGGCTTCGGCTTGCAGAGCAACTGCTGGCGAGCGATGCGGGCGATGCCGAAGCGCTCTACATGGCAGCTGTAGCCGCACGATACCTCGAGCAATTTGCCGCCGCAGCGCGCTATCTCCAATCGCTGCACGCAGCCTCTCCCGAATTCGGGCGGGCCTGGCAGGAGGGCGGCCATCTGGCCCGCGCGCAGGGCCGAGACAAGGATGCCATTCAGGCCTATCGCCGGGCGACGCAATTCAACCCGGCTCTGGTCGCAAGCTGGCGCGCGCTGGCAGAGATGCAATCAGGGGCCGAAGCGCAGACAGCCGCAGCTCAGGCGCAGCGAATCGCCGGTTTGCCGCGTGAACTGCTGGCGGTGACCAATCACCTGCACGAGGGCAGACCGCTCAAGGCCGAAGAGATCTGCCGCCATTACCTGCGCCAGCATCCCAGAGATGTCGAAGGGATGCGGCTGCTGGCTCAGATCGGACTGCGGCTGGGCATTCTCGACGACGCCGAATTCCTGCTCGAAAGCGCCGTGACTTTCGAGCCCGACAATATCCAGTTGCGGCTCGACTACATCGATGTGCTTCGCAAGCGGCAAAAGTTCGCCGCCGCGCGCGAGCAGGCCGAAGCGCTGTACGCACGCGATGCAAGCAACCCGCTATTCCAGTCGCACCTGGCGATCGAATGCATGCAGACCGGCGATTATGACCGCGCTTTCGAGCTGTTTGACGCGGTCCTCGCCCAGCTACCCAACGACCCGGCGACACTTACAAGCAAAGGTCATGCGCTGAAAACGACCGGGCAGCACGAGGCTGCGGTGGACAGTTACCGCGCAGCCTTTGCCGTCAGACCGGACCACGGCGATGCCTATTATGCGCTCGCCAATCTCAAGACCTATCAATTCAGTGACCCGGAAATGGCCGCAATGCGTGAACAGGTCGCGCGGCCCGATCTCGCTTTCATGGACCGCGTGCACCTCTCCTTCGCGCTGGGCAAAGTGTATGAAGATCGCAAGGAGTACGAAGACAGCTTCCGCTTTTACCGTGAAGGCAACGATCTGAAGCGCAGCCAGGCGCGCTACAGCGCCGACGCCATGAGCGAAGAACTGGCGCGGCAAAAAGAGGTCTGCACCGGGGATTTGTTCGCCAAACACGCAGGATCAGGTGATCCGGCACCCGATCCGATATTTATCCTCGGTCTCCCGCGCGCAGGGTCGACTCTGCTCGAACAGATCCTCGCCAGCCATAGCCAGGTCGACGGAACACTCGAGCTACCCAATATTCTGGCCCTGGCTCACCGGCTGCGCGGCCGGAAAGCGGGCGACAACCGTTATCCGCAAATCCTGCACGATCTCGAAGGCGAGCAACTGGCCAAGTTCGGAGCCGACTTTATCGAGAGCACGCGCATCCACCGGCAGGGGGCGTCGTTCTTCATCGACAAGATGCCGAACAATTTTCGGCATATCGGGCTCATCCATCTCGTCCTCCCGAATGCAAAGATAATCGATGCGCGGCGGGATCCGATGGATTGCTGTTTTTCAGGCTTCAAACAACTGTTCGCAGAAGGCCAGGAATTCACCTACGGCCTGACGGAAATCGGCCGCTATTATTCCGACTATATCGGCCTGATGGACCACTGGGACAAAGTCTTGCCCGGCAAGGTGCTGCGCGTGCAGCACGAAGATGTGCTCGACGATCTGGAGGCGCAGGTCAGGCGGATGCTGGACTATCTCGGTTTGCCGTTCGAACAGGCTTGCCTCGAATTCCACAAGACAGACCGTGCGGTACGCACTGCATCATCCGAACAGGTGCGCAAACCGATCAACCGCTCGGGTCAGGGCGCGTGGGTGCCGTTCGAACCCTGGCTGGTTGACTTGAAAACGTCGCTCGGCGCGCTGGCCTAGCGCAGATCCCGGCTCATCGGGACAGTCGCCGAGTGCCTGCAGGCGCGCCGCGAGATTTGCATCAAGCTTGCCACGCCGCACGTAGGCCTGATCTTGCCGCGCAAGCAATTCCATCGGCAACGGTCCATGACATTTCGGTATCTGGCGGAGAGGGTGGGATTCGAACCCACGATACGGTTGCCCGCATACCGCATTTCGAGTGCGGCGCATTCGACCTCTCTGCCACCTCTCCGCAGAAGTGCGTGGCCGCTGAAGGCCGGTCGAAGGCGCGCGGTTAGCCGATGCCCTGCTGCTTGCCAAGCCCCTTCTCCGCCCGAATTGGTGGAGGGCACACGTGGTTCGCTTGTTTTGCACCTGCGAAGGTCTATATTTCATTCGCTATGGAACGCAGTCGCTTCTTTTCCCAGCAGGCCGGTCGTGAGATCGACGTCCCCCGTCATGCGCGCGCGCGCTTCGGGATCGGTGATGTCGTGCGCCACCGGATGTTCGATTTCCGCGGTGTGGTGTTCGATATCGATCCGGTCTTCGCCAATAGCGAAGAGTGGTATGAATCGATCCCTGAACATATCCGGCCCAAGCGCGAGCAGCCGTTCTACCACTTGCTGGCGGAGAACGATGAAAGTTCCTACGTCGCCTATGTCAGCCAGCAGAACCTGCTGCCGGATTCTGACGGCGGCCCGGTGGATCATCCCAATGTCGATGAATTGTTCGAACAGTTCGCCAACGGGCGGTACCGGATGCGCCGTTCACTGACGCACTGACATGCGCTGACGCGTAATCGCGCGTCTGGTCAGTCTTTCAGCTTCCAGCCCGATTTGAGCACGCGGTACACAACAAGAGCCAGCACGAGGTTGAACACCAGCAAGCCGAGTGCCGCTTGCGACACCGCCATGTCCGTGTTGCCGATATCGCTTTCTCCCAGAAAACCGTATCGGAACCCCGAAATCACATAGAAGAACGGGTTGGCACGGCTGATCATCTGAAACGCCGGTGCAAGATTGCTGATCACGTAGAATGTGCCAGAGAGCAGTGACAGCGGCGCCACGATGAAGTTGCTGATCGCAGCGTTGTGATCGAATTTTTCTGCCCAGATAGAGGTCAGCAGCCCCATCAGCGCCAGCATGGTTGCCCCCATCAGGCCAAACCACACCACTGCCCAAAGATGCTCGACCGCCAGCGAAACGCCGGGATAAAAAGCCATCGCGAGGGCGACAGCCCCGCCGACCATCACCGCGCGAGTAATGGCGGCTGCGACGATGCCGGTCATCAGTTCGCCTTCGCTCAGCGGCGGCATCAGCAGATCGATGATCGTGCCCTGTATCTTGCCTGCGAGCAGCGAGAAGCTGGAATTGGCAAAAGCGTTCTGCATCATGCCCATCACAATCAGTCCGGGTGCGACGAATGTCGCGAACGGGACACCCAGCACTTCGCGCCCTTCCCGGCCCAATGCGACAGTGAAAATGACGAGAAACAGCAATGTTGTGACCGCTGGAGCCCAGATCGTCTGCGTCTGCACCTTGAGAAAACGCCGAACCTCCTTAATATAGAGGCTCCACAAGCCGATGCGGTTGATCCCGGTGAACACGGGCACCCCGCGCGGCGGCAACCGGCTCCCTGTGCCGGACGCGTCACCCGCGATTTGCGCAGGTGAAGGCGAAGACGATTTCTCGGCGGTGCGGGCTTGATCGGCCATAGGGGCGCGCCTAGGGCGAATGGCTTGCACTGGCAAGCGGCCCGATGATTCTGCGCCGGACAATAGAGCACTGGATTGAGCATAGAATGAGCTGGACTGACGAACGTATCGCCACTCTGAAAAAGATGTGGGAAGGCGGATCGACCGCGAGCCAGATTGCCGAAGAACTCGGCGGTGTGTCGCGCAATGCGGTTATCGGCAAGGCTCACCGCCTTGGCCTGAAATCGCGTCCCTCGCCGGTCAAGGCGAATGACAAGAAGAAAGCCAAGACCAAAGCTGCGGCCAAACCGGTGGCGCCCAAGCGGGCTGTACCGAAACCGGCTGCGAAAAGGGCGGCCCCTGCGCAGCCCGCTGCGCCCGCCGCAGCCAAGCCGGCGCAACCTTCCAGCGGCGGCAGCAACGCACCGCAGCCGATGCCCAACCCGGTTCCTGACCTGCCGAAGATCGTTTCCGTCGGCCCCGGCGGTTTTCTGCGGCAAGGTCCGGGCGACCAGCAGCCTCCGATTCCGCCGGCACCACCGCGCAGGCTGGTGCCTGCCAAGCCCGATCCGTCGATTGCCGACAAGACCAGCCTGCTCGACCTCAGCGACAAGGTTTGCCGCTGGCCGATGGGCCACCCAGGCGAAGCCGATTTCCATTTCTGCGGCCACGCGGTGAACCCCGGCTTCCCGTATTGCGTCGAACATTGCGGGCGCGCGTTCCAGGCACAGCTGCCGCGCGGTGCCCGCCGGCCCCCACCGCCCCTGCCATTTGGCGGTCCGCGCGTGCGCTGATAACGGCCAACAAAACACAGCTTGATTACGGCAGGGGCTGCAAGTTTCGGACTTGCGGCCCCTTGTCATATCCGCTCGACATATTCGGCTCTCCCGGCATAAAGGGCGCGATGTTTCGCCTGAGTCTGATCCTGTTGGCAATTCTCGGCGCAGTCGCAGCCTGCACTCCATCTGAGCCAAAAGGGCCGGTGGTTTTTGCAGCGTCGAGCTTGCAGGCGCCGCTGGAAGATCTCGCCGCACAATGGGAAGCCAGCGGGCGGCCCGCTCCGGTCCTGTCGTTTGCCGCATCGGCCACACTGGCCCGGCAAATCGAAAACGGCGCGCCAAGCGACATCTATATCAGCGCTGATCGCCAATGGATTGATTTCCTGCTCGACGAGAGCGGCAACGATGAATCGGTCTTGCGCCTTATCGCCCGGAATCGCCTCGTCCTGGCGCGCCATGCCGATGGCAAGGAATGGTCACGCGAGTCCGTGTTTGGCTCGCTGGACAGTTTGGCCATCGCAACCGGTGATCCGCAAACTGTTCCGCTGGGCCGTTTTGCGCAGGAAGCGCTTGTTTCCGAGAATTTGTGGGACGCGGCCGAGCCCAATATCGTCGGCGCGCAGTCTGCGCGGGCGGCTGCTGTTCTGGTCAGCCGCGGCGAAGCCCCGCTCGGCGTGCTTTACGCCAGCGATGCCGACAACACGGATGCCGTGGAGGTAGTGGCGATCTTCCCCTCGGCCAGCCACAGTCCGATCGAGTATTTCGCCACTCGGCTGCCCGCCAGCGCACACCCAGACGCAGACAGTTTCCTCGAATTTCTCGCATCCGCAGAGGCCGCAAATGTTTTTGCGCGGCATGGCTTCGTGCGCCCATGATGGCGCCGCTCAGCGCCGCCGAGTGGGACAGTATCGCGTTATCGCTCCAAGTCAGCCTGATCGCCGTCGGCCTCACTTTGCCGATTGCCTATGCTCTTGCCTGGCTGCTCGCCCGCAGACGCTTTCCCGGCCGTATGCTGCTCGACGCGCTGGTTCATTTGCCGCTGGTCGTTCCGCCGGTAGTCACCGGATATATCCTGCTGCTGCTGTTCGGGAGGACCGGACCTATCGGCGGCTGGCTGGAAGCCACCTTTGGTTTGACGCTGATGTTCCGCTGGACCGGCGCAGCGCTCGCGGCAGCGGTGATGGCGCTGCCATTGATGGTTCGCGCGATGCGGCTGTCGATCGAAGCCGTGGACCGAAAACTGGTGGATGCGGCCCGCACCTTGGGGGCAAGTCGCTGGCACGCATTTCGTACGATCACGCTCCCCCTCTCCATCCCGGGCATCCTTGCTGCGCTGGTGCTCGGCTTTGCACGGAGCATCGGTGAATTCGGTGCGACGATTACCTTCGTGTCCAATATCCCGGGTGAAACGCGCACTTTGCCGCTGGCGATCTACAGCGCGCTGCAGGTGCCGGGCACCGATATTGCCGTCGCCCGATTGGCGGTCATCGCTGTCTTGCTGTCGCTTGCTGCTCTCGTGCTGAGCGAATGGCTGATTCGTCGCAGCAGCGGGAAAGATGCACATGTCGTTTGACATCCATTTCGCCAAGCGCATCGGCAAGCGGGACATTGCGATGGAAATCGTCAGTGATGCTTCGCTGGTGGCGGTTGTCGGCCCCTCAGGCGTGGGCAAAACGACCGCTCTCAATTGCATTGCCGGTTTGCTGCGGCCCGAGTCAGGGAGGATTGCGATCGATGGCCAGATGCTGTTCGACAGCGATCGCCATATCGATCTGCCACCGGAACGCCGACGCTGCGGTTATGTGTTTCAGGACTGCCGGCTCTTCCCGCATCTGACGGTGGAGCAGAATCTCGGTTACGGCGAAGCGCTCGCGGCGGATTCCGCAGGGCTCGCGAAACGATCCGATTTGATCGAACTGTTCGATATTGCGCAATTGCTGGAACGCCGACCAGCCACGCTGTCAGGCGGGGAAACACGCCGTGTCGCAATTGCAAGGGCGTTGCTCTCGGTTCCCCGATTTCTGCTGCTCGATGAACCGCTTGCGTCGCTCGATCAGGATCGGGGTGAACAGGTCTTGCAATGTATCGAACGCGCGCGTGACGGGCTTGGAATCCCGATCCTGTATGTGAGCCACAATGCGGCGGAAGTGACCCGGCTGACCGACAGGGTGGTCGATCTTGCAATGTCCCGCTAAGCCCTGTTGCTCACAGGAGGAACACTGATGGCACTGTCACTGCGCGACGCGCTGATCCCGGGCTGGTTGCAGGTAACGGCTTCGGTCCGTGCCCTGGTCGACAAGGCAGACGATTGGTGTGAGCAGAACGGACACTCGCAGGCCGAGATGCTGGGTGCCAAGCTGGCGCATGACATGCTGCCGTTCGAGTATCAGGTCAAAAGTTGCTGGACTCACTCGGCGCACGCGCTCGACTGTGTGAAAGACGGCAAGTTCGTGCCGCATATGGACCCGCCGCCAGACAGTCTCGACGGGCTTCGCGTATTGCTCGACAAGGCCAGCGAGACGATGCAAAACACAGACACCGATGCGCTGGAACAGATCGCGGGGAATGACATGGTCTTTGCCATAGGCGAGAATTTCCGGCGCAATTTTACCGTTCAGAACTTCCTCCTCGGATTTTCCCAACCCAACTTCTATTTTCATGCGGCAACAGCTTACGACATCCTGCGGATGAAGGGGCTCGAGATCGGCAAGCGCGACTATCTTGGACAATTGCCGGTCGAAGACTGAACGCGGCTCAACTCAAGAGAAACCTTATGAAAAATCCGCTGCGCTTCGGCGCAATCTTTCCGATCGCGCCTTGCCTGTTGGCGGCCGCAGCGACCGCGACCGGTGCACAGGCGGCGTTGCCTGATCCGGTGCGTGCGATGATCGATGCCGCCATAGAAACCGGTGATGCGGACAAGGTCGCGACAATTGCCGAGCTGGCGAAAGCAACCAATCCGGATGATGTGGATGAGATCGATGCGGTCTTGGCCGCTTTCGATGCCGAGCAAGCGCGGCTTGCGGCACAAGCCGCCGAGCAGGAAGAGCGCGCCATTCGCGAAGCCGGACTGTTCGACAACTGGTCCGGTCGCGGCCAGCTGGGTGCTTTTCGTTCTACCGGAAACAGCAGCAACACCGGGGTGACTGCCGCGCTCAAATTGCAGCGTGAAGGCATCGACTGGCGGCACAAATTGTCTGCCGTTGCGGACTATCAGCGCAACAATGGTGTCACTACGCGCGAGCAGTTCCACATCGCCTATGAGCCGAATTACAAGCTGTCGGGCCGGCTCTACCTCTATGGGCTTGGCCAATACGAGCGCGACCGGTTTCAAGGCTTTTCGGCGCGCTATGCCGCATCGGCAGGGATTGGCTATCTCGTCATCGATGACGACGCCATTCAGCTTTCGGTGGACGGCGGTCCCGCTTATCGGCGAACCGAATTGATTGGTGGCGATACGACCGAACGGCTCGGCGGGCGCGCAGCGCTCGACCTGGACTGGCGAATCGCCGATTCGATCAAGCTGACCGAGGACGCGAGCGCAATGCTGCAAGCGGGATCGACCACACTGCTCGCCAGCACCGGAGTGGAAATCAAGATCGACGACAGCATGTCTGCCGGCATCGCCTATGTGATCGAACATGAAACCGATCCGCCAGCCGGTTCGGTCAAGACCGACACACTGACGCGCATCACGCTGATCTACGATTTCTGACGAAACCGTTTGGCCAGCAGGAACACGATATACCCTTTGAAACAGGGGTCTTGGGCGAGATGGGCGGGCGCGCGCCATTCTCCGCCCTGGACCACCGCAACCCGGAAAGGCATTTGCAGCCTTTCGGTCGCTGCAAGATAGCGCGCATAGTCAGGCGTCGTCGTGGTCTCTCGATAGGTCTGGATGACAATTTCGTCGAGAGCGGCGCGTAAAGCGGCGAGATCCGCATCGGAGGCATTGGTCGGCCAGTCCATCAACCCGGTGGCTGATAGCTGCATCCCTTCCGGCAGCTGCGCACGCAAAGCGCCGAGAAAGTTTGCGTAATTGCCGAGCTGGCCGGTCGAGGAATCGAAATCGACCTGTACGCCTGTCAGCTCGCCGCTTCGGTCCCAGCGGCGCGCGGCTTCCGACAGCTGCGCATAGGCCGGTTCCCCCCAGTCGAGCCGCTCGGCCCGGACGACCAGCCACATTTCGCCCGCACCGCCGGATGGGACTGTGCGGCGCAGCGGCACGATCCGGTCAGGATCACCCCTCCGCAATTCGCCCCACAAGAGGTAGACCGCATCGGCCCGCTCCATCGAGGGCGGCGGCTCAACCCCGCTCCACAGGTAAAACGCGGAATATTCTGACGGATCGACCCTGGCAGGTTGCGCGCTCTCCCTGCTGCACGCGGCGAGCCCGAGCGCGAGGAAAAGCGCGAGCCAACGCTTACCAGTAATAGTCCAACCCCTGCGCCCATTTGGTGGCGCCATAGTCACGCTTGATACGGTCGAACCACGCCTTGCGCTGGCTTTCCTCGACCCCGTCGCCGCCGCAGGTGTTGTGGTTGGCAGGAGCATAACAGCGAATGGCGCGATAGAGCGCGTAAGCGCGCTGATCACGCGATGCGCGGCGGTCGGCCATTATCGCAGTGTAGAAGTCATGTCGCGGGGTCACATCGCCGGGATATGTCTGCGTATCGCCCAGCTGCGGCGGTACGCCTTCCTCTTCATAGCGGCTATGCAATTCGAACTCGTCGAAGCCATTCAGGCGATAGAAGTCACCGAGGCACAACCGGCCATCCACATCACGCGGATCGCGTGCCAGGGTTTGCGCGGTCTTTGCCAGGGTCGGACAGGCATAGCCATCTGACCACTTGCCATCGGTGAACAGGTTTAGCGGCGGCACCTCGGCTTCATAGATCCCCCACAGCCCGTATTGCTCCTCATCGGGATTAAATTTCGACGCGAACGGATAGTCCGCCATGAACCCGGCGTATTCGCCATGGCGCAATTGCTTGAGCAACACGGTGAACAGCGCGAAGGCCTGCTCGCTCGGGTCGGCATCCTCCGCGCGGACCTGTTGCTTGAGGATATCGGGACCGGCTGACCCGCCGAGCAGGATCCGCCGGATGCGCGCATCCGTTATCGGGGAATCGGAGGCAAAGACCTTGTCCAGCTTGCCCTGCTGCTCCCACAAGCGCGCAAGTGCCAGCTCGACCGAAGGCCGCTGGTAAATGCCTTTTGCCCCGTTGATCAGTTCGAGCCAGAAGCCTTCCTCGTTGCGATCCCCCAGGGCATGGAGCGCCAGCCCGCGCAAATACTGGCGACTGAAAGCGAGCGGCGTGTAGCTTTCCCGGCGGGCATCGTCCGGCAGCAGGTCCCGCACCGCACGGTAATCTTTCGCGACGTAGAATGCATGGTTGGCTTTCACGAAGCCATAAAGCTCCGGGTGATCGCCGAAGATGTCGGCCTGAGCTTCGATCTCCTCGATCGAAATTGCGTCGGCACCGAATTGCTGCTGCTCGGCCTCGTAGTTCCAGCTGCGCATCCTGCGCAAGTCATCTACCGCCTGCAACACGGGATCGGCAGGTGCCGCCCGGCCATCGCGCACAAGCCATTTGTCATCGACCTCTTCGATCAGCTGTGCCGCTTCCTCCTGTGCCGGGTCGATCTCTGACAACAGCTCGGCATAGACCGCCCCGAGCCTGTCATATTCCCTCTGCAGCCACAGCGCCTTGCGGATCAGGCCGCGCGCCGAGCTGGCGTAACGCCCTCCGGGATAGGCATTCAGATAAGCGTGAAACGCGTCTTCAGATCCCTTGGCAATCGAGCCATCCGCTGCTGCGACATCAGTGTATCCCCAGCGATCCTCTGCCGTCGCGATAGCTTCATTGAGCCGGGTGCGAGCGATCATGTACGAAGAGGTTTCAGCAACCCAGGGGTCGGTTCCGTCCTCCTGGAGCATGGTGTAATATTGCTCGGCGCGTTTCCATTCGCCGCTGTAGAAACTGGCCGACCCTTCGAGATAAGCCATGAAATTAAGCGCGGGATCGGCGGCGATCGGGCTTGCGATATTGGCGAAGTACCCGCCCTGCCCCGGAGCGCCCCATGTGCCGGGACCGTTCTTGCAGGCATCCGTCAAACGCTCTCTCGATTGAGTCAGAAGTTCCAGCTCATCGCGATCGAGCGCCGGCCTGTCACGCAAGGCAGTGAGGAATGCCGCCCGGCCGCTATCTATCGTCTGGCACCGATCGCCATAACCATAGAGGATCGATCCGGAATCCGCCTCTTCATCATACGGCTCGGGCGGAAACCAGGCATCGCGCAGATCCTGCCAGCGGATGAAGTTTCTGCCATAAAAGCTGCGCCATTCAAGATCGGGGTAGTTCCGATCACGCCCGTCAACACCTGCCCTGTCCTGCAAAAGCAGGAAGATGTTGATCCGGGTATCGTTGCCGGGAGAAATGGCGATCTGGCTTGTGCAAGCCAGATCCCGATTTTCCGGGCGCCAGTCGGGCGTACAATAGGCACCGCCCGCAAGCGCCGGCAATGCCCAGACGCTCGCCACGAAAGCCCCCAATCCCAGGATTGATTTGCGCATGTCGTGCCCTCCCCACCTGTACAGCGCAGCCATCATTCCACACGATGTATGAACTGCGCAAGAACGCGCATTGGATATGTCAGCAGCGGACTTGCTTTAGCGGACCCTGGTCGCGAACCAGATGGTGTGATGGGGACCCTTGTTGTTCGGACGGGCGCGAACCGTCTGCACATCGACCATCAGCCCGGCATCTTTGAGCCGCCCGGTGAACTTGTGATCGGGCGCAGCAGACCACACCGCAAGCACGCCGCCGACTTCCAGCGCATCACGCATCCGGGCAATCCCGGTCCGCGTATAGAGCCGCTCATTGCCTTCGCGCACGATGCCATCGGGACCATTGTCGACATCGAGCAGGATCCCATCATAGAGCGGCGTGGTCCCGTCACCGGCGTCGTCGATCAGCGCAGCAACGTCGGCAAGGATAACCTCACCGCGCGGATCCTTCAGGCAATCTCCGGTCAGATGCGCCAGCGGACCTTCCGCCCACTGGAGGATTTCCGGCACGACTTCCGCCACCACGATTTTTGCGTCCTGCGGCGCATGTTCCAGCGCCGAGCGGAAGGTAAAGCCCATGCCATAGCCGCCGATCAGGATGCGCGGCGCAGGCTTGTCGATCCGTTCGAGCGTCAGCCGCGCGAGCTGTTCTTCGCTGAACTGCATCCGCGTGCCCATCAACTCGTCGCGTCCAAGCATGATGATGAAATCGCGCCCATGGCTGACGAGCGTCAGCTCCTCCCCATCGGGGATGCGGGCGGTGGCTATGGTTTCGCGGGGTAACACTGGTTGATTCTCCAAACAGAAAGGGCCGCCCTTTCGAGCGGCCCTCTCAATCTAGACAAGTCTTGCGACTTAGTCTTTCAGGAAGTCCGGCACATGGGCTTCACCGCCGCCGTTTCCGCCGCCGTTTCCACTATCGCCACCGCCGTCACGGCCACCGCCGCTACGACGCGGGCCGCCACGACCGCCGCGGCGATCACCGCCGCCGCCACTGCCGCCGCGAGGACCACGGTCACCGCGCGGCTTGTTTTCGCGCGGAGGACGGGTGTCTTCCAGTTCTTCACCGGTTTCCTGGTCAACAACGCGCATCGACAGGCGGACCTTGCCGCGCTGGTCGATCTCGAGAACCTTGACCTTTACTTCCTGGCCTTCGGACACGACGTCGGTCGGCTTCTCGACCCGCTCGTTCTTCATTTCGGACACGTGGACGAGACCGTCCTTGCCGCCCATGAAGTTCACGAACGCACCGAAATCGACGATGTTGACGACCTTGCCGTCATAGATCTTGCCGACTTCGGCTTCTTCCGTGATGCCTTCGATCCACTTGCGTGCAGCAGCGATCTCGTCCGCATTGGAAGAGCTGATCTTGATCACGCCTTCGTCGTCGATATCCACCTTGGCGCCGGTTTCCGCGACGATTTCGCGGATCACCTTGCCGCCGGTACCGATAACGTCACGGATCTTCGACTTGTCGATCTGCATCGTTTCGATACGCGGAGCATGCTTGCTGACTTCGCCGCGGGCATTGCCCAGCGCCTTGGTCATTTCACCCAGGATGTGCGCACGGCCGGCTTTCGCCTGTTCCATGGCAGTCTGCATGATTTCCTTGGTGATGCCGGCAACCTTGATGTCCATCTGGAGGCTGGTGATACCCGCTTCCGAACCGGCCACCTTGAAGTCCATGTCGCCCAGGTGATCTTCGTCACCCAGAATGTCGGACAGCACAGTGAACTCGTCACCTTCAAGGATCAGGCCCATGGCGATGCCGGATACCGGACGTTCGATCGGAACGCCTGCGTCCATCATCGACAGACAGCCACCGCATACGGTCGCCATCGAGGACGAGCCATTGGACTCGGTGATGTCGGACAGAAGGCGGATGGTGTACGGGAAATCTTCATGCGCAGGCAGCACCGGGTGCAGCGCGCGCCATGCGAGCTTGCCGTGGCCGGTTTCGCGGCGGCTGGTGAAGCCGAAACGGCCCACTTCGCCGACCGAATAGGGCGGGAAGTTATAGTGCAGCATGAAGTGATTGTACGAGAGGCCTTCCAGCCCGTCGATCATCTGCTCTGCATCCTTGGTGCCCAGCGTGGTGGTGCAGATTGCCTGCGTTTCACCGCGCGTGAACAATGCCGAACCATGGGTCCGGGGCAGCAGGCCGACCATCGCTTCGATCGGGCGGACTTCGTCGGTCTTGCGGCCGTCGATACGCTGGCCGTCCTTGAGGATGGCACCGCGAACGATTTCAGCTTCCAGTTTCTTGACCGCCTTGTTGGCGACCATCTGGGTCTGGCCGTCTTCGTCAGCGAAAGCTTCCTTGCCCTTGGCCCGTGCGAGGTTGAGTGCATCGCTGCGCTGGCCCTTGTCGGTCAGCTTGTAGGCAGCGGCGATATCGTCGCCGATGATGCCGCGCAGCTTTTCCTTGATCGCCGAGGTGTCGTCAGACGTGCTGACTTCCCACGGTTCCTTGGCTGCCTGCTCGGCCAGATCGATGATAGCACCGATAACCTTGCGGCTTTCGTCATGCGCAAACATGATCGCGCCGAGCATTTCTTCTTCGTTCAGTTCCTTGGCTTCGGACTCAACCATCATCACCGCGTCTTGCGTTGCAGCAACGACGAGGTCGAGACGGCCTTCGTCGAAGATGGTGTTCACGGCCGGGTTGAGGACGTATTCGCCATCGACGAAACCGACGCGTGCAGCGCCGATCGGGCCCATGAACGGAAGACCGGAAATGGTCAGGGCAGCAGATGCGGCGACCATCGCAACGATATCCGGCTCGGTCTCGCCGTCATACGACAGGACCTGGCAGATTACGTTGATTTCGTTGTAGAACCCTTCGGGGAACAACGGACGGACCGGACGGTCGATCAGGCGCGAGGTGAGGGTTTCCTTCTCCGTAGCGCGGCCTTCGCGCTTGAAGAAGCCGCCCGGGATACGTCCCGCAGCGGAAAACTTTTCCTGATAGTGGACGGTCAGCGGGAAGAAGTCCTGCCCTTCGCGTACACTCTTGGCGGCGGTCACGGCGCACAGCACCACGGTTTCGCCATAAGTGGCCAGCACTGCGCCGTCGGCTTGACGGGCGATCTGACCTGTTTCGAGGGTGAGGGTCTTTCCGCCCCACTCAATCGATACGGTTTTCTTGTCGAACATGTATTTTCCTTTTGAACCCGCATGACGCCTGATTGCGCGGCGGGGCCTACTGTGCCGGGGATTCCGTCCCGGTCCGGTGTGGGGCTATGTTGCTATGCCCCCGAGATCACCAGCCGGATGCCGGTGATCTCAAATGCGAAAAAGGCGGCCCCTCGGAGCCGCCCTTCACGAAACTCTTATTTGCGAAGACCCAGCTTCTGGATCAGCGCGTTGTACCGCTCAAGGTCCTTCTTTTTCAGATAGGCGAGCAGGCTACGACGCTTGTTGACCATCTGCAGCAGGCCACGACGGGAATGGTTATCCTTGTGGTGGTCCTTGAAGTGGCCGGTCAGGTTCTTGATCCGCGCGGTCAGGATCGCAACCTGAACTTCGGGGCTGCCCGTGTCGTTCTTGTCGCGGGCGTTGTCCTGGATAATCGTTGTCTTCTCATCGGGTGCTACCGACATATGTTTTCTCACTTTTACTCAGCGACATCGGAAAGGTTGAAGCCCCGCACGACTTTCATCGCACCACCGTTGAGTTCCACCAGCGCAACCGGAATGTTTTCCAGCTTCGCGAAGTAAAGCCCGTCGGTGTGGGGCAACCCGGAAACGACCCGGCCCTGGCGGACCGCCTGCGCGCTTTCCGGATCGAGAGTTAGGGCCGGGATGTCGTCCAGCCCCGCCTCGAGCGGCAGGAGGAGGTCTTGAAGTGGCGCGCCCTTACCGATTTCGTTGAGATTGTCCAGCGAAATCGCCTGTTCCTGGCGGAACGGGCCAGCCTTGGTTCGCCTTAAATAGGTGACGTGACCGACCGTTCCAAGGGCGCGCGCGATATCCCGTGCAAGGGAGCGGATGTAGGTGCCTTTGGAAACATGCGCAGTCAGGGTCACCGCATCGGCAAGTTCGAGCGGAATCGAAGCATCGTAAGGGTCCGGCCTGCCGGCGGTCGTCTGGAAAGTAGACGTCAGGCCGGGATCCTCCCGCTCCCCGGCAAAGGACAGCGAATGTATCGTTACGCGGCGGGTCTTGAGTTCGATCTCTTCCCCCGCCCTTGCGCGGTCGTAGGCTCGCCTGCCGTCCACCTTCAGCGCGGAGTAGGCGGGCGGCACCTGCTCGATTTCGCCGGTGAACGTCGCAAGCACTGCCGCGATGGCCGCCATCGGCGGGCGACGGCCGGAACGCTCGACCACTTCACCGGCCGCGTCGAGCGTGTCGGTCTCTTCGCCGAATTGCACGGTGAAGTCATAGATCTTGCTCGCATCGAGCATCCGCCCGGCAAGTTTGGTCGCTTCGCCCAGCGCGATCGGCAGCACCCCCTCGGCTTCCGGGTCGAGCGTACCGCCATGCCCGACCTTGGGCATGTCTTTTTTGGTTGGGGCATAGCCGCCTTCGCGCAAATTGCGCTTCACCGCCGCGACCGCCTGCGTCGAGCCAAGGCCGCGCGGTTTATCGAGGATCAGCCAGCCATTCAGTGCGGGATGTTTGGTCATACCCCGTCAGGCTGCCGGCCAGCGTTCCCGAACACGAGTTGCGCGCGGTTGCCGAAGACCACAAGGTTGGTCAGCAGCGCGACCAGCACCGAGCTGAACAGCACGAACACCATCACGTCGATATAATGCACCCACGGCAGGCCGATGGTCGCGTACCATGTCTCGCCGCCGAAATTGTCCGGGACGTAGAGATAGAAGGTGTGCAGCGCATAGGTGCCGAAGCCCCACGCAAGGCCTGCAACCGCCGCGCGCGCGTCCATGTTGCGGAACAGCAGCGCGGCGATGAAGGCGGACAGAATCGGCATGGACAGAAGGCCGTTCAGTTCCTGCAGCAGGTTGATGATGCTCTCCGCCCCGGCGTAGAGCGGAACGAGCGCGATAGAGACCAGCATGGCGAGAATACCGACCACCCGGTTGAGGATTTTCACATCGACCTGCGGATTGATGAAGCGGCGGTGGAAATCGACTGACCACAGAGTGATCGTAGCGTTCATCACTGCGGAATAGGTCGTCAGCACCGCCGCCGCAATCATCGCGGCGAACATGCCGCTGGTCCAGTCGGGCAGCACTTCACCGACGACCATCGCATAAGCACGGTCGTCCACGTCGCCGAACAGCTTGAACGCGACGATACCGGGGATCACCACGATGGGCGGCACGATCAGCACGCGAATAATCGCCGCAGCGATCACGCCTTTCTGCGCTTCTTTCACATTCGGGGCCGCAAGCGCTTTCTGCGTGATGTTCTGGTTGGTCGACCAGTAGAATATCTGGATGAACAGCATCCCGGTAAACAGCGTGTGGAGCGGGATCGGGCTGTCGAGCGAACCGATCATCGTCAGCCGTTCTTCCGGCACACCGGTGGTGATATCCCACCCGACCGCCTGCATCGCAAGGAACACCACCACCAGCGCCAGCGCGAGAATGCCGACTCCCGCATAAGTGTCGAGCACCGCAACCGCGCGCAGTCCGCCGAGAATGGCATAGGCTGCACCAACCACCGCAAACACTGCCGCAACCGCCGTGATCGAAGCTTCGACCCCGAACAATGTCTGCATGAACAGCGCGCCGGAATAGATCACTGCGGGCAGGTAGATGAGAAAATTGCCAAGCAGGAAAAGCCCGGAGATGACCGTGCGGATGCTGCCGCCCTTATAGCGCTGCTCAAGCAACTGGGTGATCGTGGTGCAATTGTTGCGATAGTAAATCGGGACGAAGACGAAGGCGAGCAGCAGCAGGCCGATGAAGCCTGCCAGTTCCCACCAGGCGAGCAACAGCATCTGGTTGCCGTTCATGCCCACCAGCTGATCTGTCGAGAGGTTGGTCAGCGTGATCGCGCCCGCGACGAAGATCCAGCTGAGCCCCCCACCGGCGAGGAATATCTCCTTGTCCGCCGAGGCATGGCTCGCCGCGCGCGCCGCAGCGACCTTGCGCCACGTCATCAGCGCCAGCAATGCCATCAGCGCGGCAAACACCAGGATCTGTACTAAGCTTCCCATCGGCAAATTTTCCCTTCCCTAACCGCGCGATAGCGGGCGGCTGCGAAATCCGATAGAGGCGCTGTGCAATGACCCGCGGGCAAACACAAACTTCTGACGAAAGTGACCATGGCTTGGTGATCCTTGAAGCCGGGGGCGCGATGATTGTCATGCGCGGCAGGCATGGCTCGCGGCTGAGCGTGCTGTACGCCGGTCCGGCATTGCCCTCGGTCCGGGCCGAAGAGCTGGAGCAGCTTTCCCACCGCCAGCACGCACCGGGTGGGCCGGAAGAACCGGTCGATGCGTCATGGCTGAACGCCGTTGGCACGGGGCATCCCTCGCCGCCCGGATTGCTCGCGCACAGCGATGGCGAGCACTGGGCGCTCGATCCGCGTGTGGTCCAGGCAACAGTGACCGCCAAACGCAGCGCAACCATTGTCACCCGAGACGCTGCAAGCGGGCTGCGCTTCGACCATTCGGTACAGATCGACCCGGCAAGCGGGGTAGCATCATTTGCCACCAGCGTGATCAACGACGGGGCGCGCCGCGTGGCACTGGATTGGTGCGCAGCCGTCTGCCTTCCGATCGATGAGCGGATACGCCGGGTGGCCAGCTTCACTGGCAAGTGGGCGAATGAATTCCAGATCGAGCAACACGACCTCGCGCGCGGTTCTTTCGTCCGTGAAAGCCGCGCGGGGCGCACCAGTCACGACTGTTTTCCAGGCCTGTATCTCGGCACGCCGACGACGGGGGAAGACCACGGACCGGCCTGCGCATTGCATCTCGCATGGAGCGGCAACAGCCGGTTGCGCGCCGACAGTCTCCCGGATGGCAGCGTCTCTGTGCAGGCGGGCGAATTGCTGCTCCCGGGCGAGATCATGCTTGAACCGGGTCAGGAGTATTCTTCCCCGACAGTTAACGCGTGCTGGTCCGATACCGGCTATGGCGAAATTACCCGGCGGCTGCACCGCTTCGTCAGTGCAATCTCGCCCCAGCCCGCTGGCCCGCGGCCGGTTCATTACAACACCTGGGAAGCGGTCTATTTCGACCATTCGCCGGAAAAGCTGCTCGCGCTGGCTGACCATGCCGCCAGCGTAGGTGCGGAACGTTTCGTGCTCGATGATGGCTGGTTCGGCGCCCGGCGCAACGACCGTGCCGGCCTGGGCGACTGGTTTGTCTCCGCTGATGTCTATCCGGGCGGGCTTGGGCCGCTGGCCGATCACGTCCGCAGCCTCGGCATGGAGTTTGGCTTGTGGTTCGAGCCTGAAATGGTCAATCCCGACAGCGACCTCTACCGCGCCCATCCGGACTGGATCCTGCAGGCTGACGGGTTGGAGCCGATTCCTTCGCGCCACCAGCTACCGCTCGACCTCACGCGCCGCGAAGTCCGTGATTACCTGTTTGAGCGGATCGACAGCCTCGTGAGCGAGCTCGGCATCGGCTACATCAAGTGGGATATGAACCGCGATATCCAGCACCCTGGCGGTGCGGACGGGCGGCCAGCAATGCACCGTCAGGTTTGCGCGCTCTTCGATCTGATCGACCGGCTCCGCAGCGCGCATCCGAAGCTCCAGATCGAAAGCTGTTCAAGCGGCGGCGCGCGGGCCGACTACGGAATCCTCGCACGGACGCATCGGGTCTGGACGAGCGATAACAACGATGCGCGCCAGCGATATGCGATCATGCGCGGTGCAGCGCAGTTCCTGCCCCTGTCGGTGCTCGGCAACCATGTCGGGCCGAAGCGGTGCCACATCACCGGACGGCGGTTCGATATGGCGTTCCGTGCGGGCACGGCGGTGTTCGGCCATATGGGCATGGAGCTCGACCTCGCGAGCGAGACCGAGACGGACCGGGCCGTGCTGGCAAAGGCTATCGCGTTGCACAAGCGCTATCGCGCACTGATCCATGCCGGGGCCTATCACCGGCTGGCGGTGCCCGACCATCTCAGCGGCATGGGCACGGTGTCGGGGAATCGCAGCGAGGCGCTCTTTCAGATCGCCGTACTCGACCAGCATCCCGCCACGCATCCGCCGAAAATCCGCTTTGCCGGGCTGGATCCGGCGCGGCGCTATCGCCTGACCTGCGTCTGGCCGGAGAGTTTGCGGACAGAGCCAGCGTCCTTTGCCGGCTCGGCACTGATGGACTTCGGAATGCAATTGCCACAGACTTTTCCCGACACCTGCCTGATCTATCACCTTGAGAGCGACGCATGACCGACAGCTACGACCTTCTCGTGATCGGCGGCGGCATCAACGGCGCAGGCATCGCCCGCGATTCGGCCGGGCGCGGCGCAAAGGTGCTGCTGGTGGAGAAGGATGATCTGGCCAGCCACACCTCGTCCGCATCGACCAAGCTGGTTCATGGCGGCCTGCGTTATCTTGAGCATTATGAATTCCGGCTGGTGCGCGAGAGCCTGATCGAACGTGAACGCTTGCTGCGGCTCGCCCCGCATATCATCTGGCCCTTGCGCTTCGTTCTGCCGCATGATGCAGGGCTGCGCCCGAAATGGATGCTGCGGCTCGGCCTCTATCTGTATGACTACATCGGGGGCCGCAAACTCCTGCCGCCAACAAAGACGGTCGATTTGCGCCAGCCGCCACATGCCGATGTGCTGGAAGACCGGTTGACCACTGGCTACGAATATTCCGACTGCTGGGTCGAGGATGCGCGGCTGGTGGTGCTCAATGCTCTGGATGCACAAGAAAGAGGCGCGGATATCCGCACGCGCACCGAATGCGTCGGGCTGGAACGCCATGCCGACCACTGGACAGCGCAATTGCGCGATGCATCCGGTGCAGCGAGCGAAGTCTCCGCCAGCAAGGTGGTCAATGCCGCCGGACCATGGGTCGATGCAGTGCTCGGCAAGGCGATCCCGGCCGAACGGCACCAGAACCTGCGTCTGGTCAAGGGAAGCCACCTGGTGTTCCCGAAACTTTACGAGCACGACCGCTGCTATATCTTCCAGAACGGCGACGGGCGGATCGTCTTCGCTATTCCCTATGAACACGATTTCACACTGGTCGGCACGACCGACGTGCTGTTCACCGGCGATCCGGACAAGATCGACATATCGGACGAGGAAGGCCGCTACATCTGCGATGCGATCAACGAATATCTGCGCGCCGATGTGTCACCCGAACAGGCCATCTGGTCCTATGCCGGGGTTCGCCCGCTCTATGACGACAAATCGGCCAGCAACTCGACCGTCACCCGCGACTATGTGTTCGAGCTCGACGACCAGGGCGGCGCGCCGATCCTGTCGGTGTTCGGCGGCAAGATCACCACCTTCCGCAAGCTGGCCGAACACGCGCTGGAGAAACTCGGAGGCCTGGGCGGGAAGGCGTGGACCGGCGATGCGGTGTTGCCGGGCGGCGATCTTGGCCCGCATATCGAAGACGGGGAAGAACTCGCAGCCAATTTCGCCTGGAGCTACGAGACATGGTCGCAGGATACGATTTACCGGATGGCGCGGGCTTACGGCTCACGAATGGCAAAAGTCGTCGGTGCGTTTGACGACCCGGCCGACCCGGGCGCCGAAATCGCACCCGGCCTGTTCGAAGCCGAGCTGCGCTACCTGCGCGAGGCCGAATTCGCCCGCACGGCCGAGGATGTTCTCTGGCGGCGCAGCAAGCTTGGTCTGCATCTGCCAGCCGATGCCGCCGCCAAAATCGACGCGTGGTTCGCCCGCTCTAGCTAGCACCGCTCCCGGAAATCGCCTGCGCAATACCGAGATACCTCTCCAACATCCACTCGACCGGCGGGCCGATGGTGTTGCCGATAATGTTCCACTGCGGGAATGCCCAGCTTGCAGCAATGAGCGCGATCAACAGGAACATGCCATACTGCTGCAATTTGCCCCAATGCCGCGACAGCGACGGCGGCAGCAGCCCCTCAACGATATGACCGCCATCGAATGGCGGGATCGGTAGCAGGTTGAAGATGGCGAGGAACAGGTTGATCAGGATAAAATAGAACAGGCCCTCGACCAGAACACCCGGTTCGGAGAAGTTCTCGACCGATATGCCGGGCGCCATCAGACCCAACAGCACCGCACCCACCAGCGCCAAGAGCAGGTTCATCCCCGGCCCGGCAGCAGCCACAGCCATCATGCCGTAACGCGGGTTGTTGAGCCGGTTCTTCATCACCGGCACCGGCTTGGCCCAGCCGAAAATCGGGCCGCCCATCAGCCACAGAGCGCCCGGCACCACCAGCGTCCCGATCGGGTCGACATGCTTGATCGGGTTGAACGTCAGCCGCCCGCGCATTTTCGCGGTCGGATCGCCGAGCATATTGGCAACAAGGCCATGCGCAACTTCATGAAACACGATCGCGATCACCAGACAGGGGATCACAATCAGGGCGAGCAGAATGCCGTCGGTCATGCGCTGTAGATAGGGTCCGGCACCCTATACCGCCATAGCCTCGGAAAAATGCTTGCGGCACAGCGCCAGATAGCGGTCGTTGCCACCGATTTCGGTCTGCGCGCCCTGCTTCACCGCGGCGCCGCTGGCATCGACCCGCAAATTCATGCTCGATTTGCGGCCGCAGTGGCAGATTGCCTTAAGCTCTGTAAGCGAATCCGCGATTCCCAGCAGCGCTGCCGATCCGGGGAACAGTTCACCCTGGAAGTCCGTCCGCAGACCGTAACACAGAACCGGAATACCCGCCTCGTCCGCCAGACGCGCGCATTGCCACACCTGCTCCCTGGTCAGAAACTGGGCTTCGTCGATCAGCACGCAGTGGACCGGTTCCGCCCTGTGCGCCGCCATCACCCTTGCCCACATATCCGTTTCGCCTTCGAACAGATGCGCGCCCGCTTCCAGCCCGATGCGGCTGGCAATCGGCTTTCCTCCGGAACGGTCGTCCAGCGCAGCGGTCCACAGCATGGTCGACATGCCTCGTTCGCGGTAATTGAAATCCGCCTGCAGCAAGGTGGTCGATTTGCCCGCATTCATGCTGGCGTAGTAGAAATAGAGCTTGGCCATGCACCGAAGCTAGCCGCGCCTTGGGCAGAGCGCGAGGTTTCACGCCGAGTCTTCAACAATCACAGCGTTAAGCGGGGCGACAGGCGTGATTCGCAATGCTAGCGCCTCGCAAACGCAAAGCACTGGCAGGGGAAATTGAAGTGGCAGAAGCAGCAGCGGCAGCGCCGGGACAGAAGGGCATTCTCGGCTGGGTCGAGCGAACCGGCAACAAACTGCCCGATCCGGTCTTCATTTTCTTC
This sequence comes from Parerythrobacter lutipelagi, assembly GCF_005434975.1. Lineage (GTDB taxonomy): Bacteria > Pseudomonadota > Alphaproteobacteria > Sphingomonadales > Sphingomonadaceae > Parerythrobacter_A > Parerythrobacter_A lutipelagi. The sequence goes on from NZ_SKCJ01000001.1 coordinate 703,432, forward strand.
TACCTGATCATCGCGCTGGTGGTTGTTTCGATTATCGCAGCGCTGACGGGTGTTTCCGCGCTGCATCCGACGGAGATCGACGAAGCGACCGGCGGCGCATTGCAGATCGACGCGGTCAGCCTGCTCAGTCCGGAGAATATCCAGCGCCTGTGGGTCGAAATGCCCGCAACCTTCACGCACTTTCATCCCCTGGGATATGTGCTGGTGGTCATGCTCGGCGCAGGTGTTGCTGAACGCTCCGGCTTTTTCGCGGCCGGCATGGCCAAGGCAGTCAAAAGCGCCCCAACCTCCCTTCTCACACCGGTCGTCGCGCTGGTTGCCATGCTCGGCAACCATGCGGCTGACGCAGGTTACGTGGTGCTCATACCTCTCGCGGGCATTCTTTTCGCTGCGGCAGGGCGTCACCCTCTGGCGGGCATTGCTGCAGCCTTCGCCGGGGTTTCAGGCGGGTTTTCCGCCAACATTTCGCCGGGCCAGCTCGATGCGCTTCTGTTCGGGATAACAGAGGAAGCAGTCGGGGCGAGCGCGCTCGATCCGGCGTGGACCGCGAACATTGCCGGCAACTGGTACTTCATCAGCGCGATGACGCTGCTGTACCTCCCGATCATCTGGTATGTGACCGACAAGATTATCGAGCCGCGCCTCGGTGCATGGACCGGCGGCACTTCAGCGGGCGCAGACAGTGCCGACGGCCTTAGCCCCGATCCGACCGAGGAAGCCGGACCGAAGGCGAGCAAGGGCTTGCGCAACGCCGGTCTCGCAGCGCTCGGGATTGTCGCGCTGTGGCTGGTTATGGTTTTCGCACCCGGCACGCCGCTGATCGACGAGGGGGCCTGCGCCAATGTGCCCGCCGCCGATTGTTCGATCCACACCCAGTTGAGCCCGCTTTACCGTTCGCTGGTCGCAGGCTTCTTCCTGCTCTTCCTCGCCTGCGGCTGGGCCTATGGCAGCGCTACAGGTGCGATCAAGAACCACCGCGACCTGGTCAATATGATGGCCGAGTCGATGAAGGACATGGGCTATTACCTCGTGCTGGCCTTCGCAGCGGCCCATTTCGTGGCGATGTTCGGCTGGTCCAACCTTGGCCTGATATCAGCGGTGCATGGGGCCGATGCGATCCAGTCGACCGGCCTGCCGTTGCCGCTGGTGTTGGGATTGATGGTGCTGTTCGCGGCCCTGCTCAACCTGTTCGTCGGGTCGGCGAGCGCAAAATGGGCCTTGCTCGCCCCGATCCTGGTGCCGATGCTCATGCTGCTCGGGGTCAGTCCGGAAGGCGCAACGGCGGCATACCGCGTGGGCGACAGCGCTACCAACATCATCACGCCGCTGATGGTCTATTTCCCCCTGATCCTGGTCTTCGCGCAGCGTTGGCAGAAGGATTTCGGGCTTGGCAGCCTGACCGCGATGATGCTGCCCTATTCGGTGTGGCTGCTGATTTCCGGCGTCCTGCTGATCGTGGTGTGGTTCTATCTCGGCATTCCGCTTGGGCCCGATGCACCGGTCAGCTATGCGCTGCCGGGCGCCGGGGTCACCGCTCAGTAGGTCAATCTTTCGGCTGGCGTTCGCCCCGGATAAGCGGCGCGCCAGCCGGATCGATCGGCTGGCCATGCCGCAACCGCGCGTTGGCATGGCCGACTTGCTGCCAGCCCATCGCCGATTGCAGCAGATTCGTCTGACCCTGCGCATCAAGGCTCTGGTTGCAGGCGAGCTTTGCCAGCCGCAGCCCGATCAGCGGACGTTTGGCAATCCGCTGCGCCATGGCGAGCGTAAACGCCTCGAGCTCGGCCCGCGGCACGACATGATTGACCATGCCCAGCTCCCTGCATTCCTCCGCCGTCAGGTCGCACCCGGTGTAAAGCAATTCGCGCGCCTTGCGGCTGCCGAGCTCCCACACATGGGCAAAATATTCGACCCCGTTGACGCCAAACGCCACGGTCGGATCGGAGAACAGCGCATCCTTGCTGGCGATTACGATATCGAACGGCCAGACCAGCATCAGCCCGCCCGCCATGCACAGTCCCTGCACCTGCACCACCACCGGCTTGGGCAGGTTGCGCCAGCGCAGGCACAGGCCGAGATACATCTCGTGTTCGGCAGCAAGCTGGCCTTCCTGCCCATCACCGTCGAAGCCGCCCCATTGGGTGACCGCAGGAAAGCCCGCCAGATTGCTGTCATCACGCAGATCGTGGCCGGAAGAAAAATGTGCGCCCTCTGCGGCCAGCACAATGCAGCGAACGGCGTCATCCTGCGCCGCGCGGGTCAGCGCAGCGTCGATCGCGTAAAGCATTTCCTTGTCCTGCGCATTGGCCTTGCTGGGCCGCGTCAGCGTGATCCGTGCAACGCCTTCGACCGGCGCGTCAAAGGCAATTCGCTCGCTTTCCATGGCTCTCCCCTCGTGTTTCGCGGGACAAGCCTATCAGAAGGATCGGCAGTGCGCTTCAGTCTTCGTCTTCGAGGTCGCGGGCAACTTTCGGGTCGCGCAGCAGGGCTTCTATCCGGTCGGCTTCATCGAAGCTTTCGTCAGGGCGGAATCTCAGCTTCGGGGCGAACTTCAGGCCGAGCCGCTTGGCCACTTCCTTTTGCAGGAAGGCAGTGTTTTGCTGCAAGGCCTTGATGACCTCGTCTTCGCTCTTGCCGAGCAGCGGTTTCACATAGGCAGTCGCATTGCGCAGGTCGGGGCTCATGCGGACCTCCGTCACACTGATATTGGCCGCCGAGACGGTTTCATCATGCACTTCCTGCCGTGCGAGCAGCTCTGACAGGATATGCCGCACCCGCTCGCCCACCTTGAGGACGCGGACGGATTGTTGTTCAGTGGTGAATTGCTGGCGGGCCATCAGTCGAATTTCCCGATTAGAGTCCTGAGCGAGTTTACGTTGCGCGCGGTGCCGCGGCAACCGAGGCGGCGCTCGATGAATTGTTTGGTCAGCTTACTGGCCGCGACGCCATCGACGTAATCGATGTGGAGCGTGCGGGTGCCGCGAGCCAGCTTTTCCGGTCCTCTCCCTTCATGGTCCGTTTCAAGCTGCGCGAACTGCCCGGGCGAAGGCTGCGTATCGAGAAACATCACATGAACGAGCTTGTCCTCCCCCGCGCCGTGGAACGGGCATTCCGACAATGACTGGCGAAGCTCAGCCTGCGTGCGGACAATGGCGAAGGTCTTGATATCGAATGTGTCGGCGATCAGCGTGGCGATGCGTTGCGGTAGCGCGTCTGCGGCCGTTTCATCGCTGTTGAAGATCACATTCCCGCTCGCGCCGATTGTCGTCACATTGGCGAACCCGGCACACTCCATCGCGGCTTTCAAGTCTGCCATTCTTATGCGGTGACCGCCGACATTGATGCTGCCGAGCAGGGCGAGATAGCGGGTCATCAGCCGGTTATGCCGGGATTTTCCGTCGGGATCGCGGTCGAGGTCGAGCGGGCGACGACGGTGCCGTCCTCCAGCATCAGCTCGGCTTCGAGGAACAATACGCGGCGGCCCGATTTTACCACCCTGCCCTTTGCCATCAGCGGGCCTTCGGGCACCGGCTTCAGCAGCGAGATGTTGAGGTCGAGCATCAGCGGAGAATGCGTCCCACCGGTCGCGCGGGTGTAGGCCCAGCCCATCGCCTCGTCCAGAAAGCCCGCAACCAGCCCGCCCTGCACGCTGCCGCGCGGGGTGATGAATTCAGGCGGCGCGGAAAAGCGCATGGTGATGGTCTGCGTCGCCTCGTCGAACGCGACGGCCTCGGCCCCCATCAGCTTGGCATGTGGCCAGACCTGTGATCGGTCGAACATGTCGGTCATGCGTAGTGCCCCCGGTTATGGCGGTTCCATTAGCGGGACTCGAACCCGCCAAATGAAGGGCGAACGCCCTCCACCCCCGCCGACCGGGTCAGGAGCCACATGCTATCAGAGCGTCCGTTCACGCTCCTCGACTTCGAAGACTTCGAGCTGGTCGCCAGCCTGAATGTCGTTCGTATCAGCGAGGACCACGCCGCATTCGAGACCGGCGCGGACTTCGTCCACATCGTCCTTGAAGCGTCGCAGCGAAGCGATGGTGGTGGCAGAGACGATAACATCGTCCCGGGTGAGACGGGCAAACAGCCCTTTGCGAATGACGCCTTCTTCGACCAGCAGACCTGCCGCCTTGTCCTTCTTGCCGGACTTGAAGACTTCCTTGACCGCTGCTCGCCCAACGACATGCTCGATCCGCTCCGGACCTAGCTCGCCAGCCATCTCTTTCGCGATTTCTTCGGTCAGGTGATAGATGACGTCGTAATACTTCATCTCCACGCCGTCGCGCTTGACCAATTCGCGTGCCTTCGGGTTCGGACGCACGTTGAAGCCGATGATCGGCGCATTCGATGCAGCCGCCAGAGTCACGTCGCTTTCGGTAATCGCACCAACCCCGGCATGCAGCACCCGGACCTTGATCAGATCATTGCCCAGATTGTGCAGCGCGGTGGTGATCGCCTGGACCGAACCCTGCACATCCGCCTTCACCAGCACGGGGAATTCGACCAGATTCGACTGGAGGTTGTTGAACATCGTATCGAAATTGGTCGGAGCAAGCGCGGTGCGCGTTGCCGTCGCCTTTTCCTGACGATACTGCGCCACTTCGCGGGCGCGCTGTTCGTTCTCGACCACGGTCATCTGATCACCGGCGCCCGGAACCCCGCCGAGGCCAAGGACCTCGACCGGCATCGATGGCCCTGCTTCCTTGATCTGCTGACCCGCATCGTTGACGATGGCGCGCACCTTGCCGCTTTGCGTACCGACGACAAACGTGTCGCCGCGCTTGAGCGTACCGCGCGTGATCAACACCGTCGCGACGGGGCCGCGGCCCTTGTCGAGCTGCGCTTCGATCACTGTCGCTTCTGCCATGCGGTCTGGTCGAGCCTTGAGCTCGAGCAGTTCCGCCTGCAGCACGATCTTTTCGAGCAGATCGTCAAGCCCGGTGCCCTTGGTGGCCGAAACTTCGACATCCTGCACATCACCCGACATCGCTTCAACGATGACTTCATGTTCGAGCAGGCGCTCGCGCACTTTTTGCGGGTTGGCCTCTGGCTTGTCCATCTTGTTGATCGCGACGATCATCGGGACGCCCGCCGCCTTCGTGTGTTTGATGGCTTCGATCGTCTGCGGCATGATGCCGTCATCCGCCGCCACAACCAGCACCACGATATCGGTCACATTGGCACCGCGCTGGCGCATTTCCGTAAACGCGGCGTGGCCCGGCGTATCGAGGAAGGTAATTTTCTGACCCTTCTCGCCCTTTTTCGCAGGCTTGGTTTCGACCTGGTAGCTGCCGATATGCTGAGTGATGCCGCCGGCTTCACCCTTGGTGACGCGCGTTCCGCGCAATGCGTCGAGCAGCGATGTCTTGCCGTGATCGACGTGACCCATGATGGTCACCACCGGAGGCCGCGGCATCAGCGTTTCTTCGGGATCCTTGTCTTCGGCCGTATCGATATCGACGTCGGCCTCGGACACCTTCTGGATATTGTGGCCGAACTGTTCGACCAGCAATTCCGCAGTGTCCTGGTCGATCGTCTGATTGACCGTGACCATCATGTCGAGGTTGAACAGTTCCTTGACCAGATCGGCACCCTTTTCACCCATCCGCTTGGCAAGCTCGCCAACCGTGATGGCCTCGGGCACGATCACGTCGCGAACCTGCTTTTCACGCGGAGCGGACGAACCGCCGCCTTTCATGCGCCGTTCTTTCTCGCGCGCACGCTTGAGCTTGGCGAGCGACATGGCGCGGCGGCCTTCGTCCTCGTTCAGAGCCTTCGTGACCGTCAGCTTGCCGGCCCGGCGCTTGTCCTTGCGCTCCGCAGGTGTGGGACGCTTCTCTTCTTTCTTCTTGGCCGGCTTCTTCGGCTCGGGACGAGCGACCGGAGTAAACTTGCGCGCCGCCGGGGCGGTCTTGCCGGGGGCTGCCGGTGCAGCCTCTGGTGCCGCTTCCGCCACAGCAGCATCAGCATCGGCACCGGTTTCAGCGCCCGATTCAGAGGCAGGTTCAGCCGCAGGAGCGGCGTCGGCGGCTTTCGCCTCTTCGACTGCCTGCTTTTCTGCTTCAAGCTCTGCCTTGCGGTTTTCTTCCTGCCGCTGCTTCTCGGTCTTGACCGCTTCCTTGGCTTGTTTGTCTTCGCGCTTGCGCGCTTCTTCCGCGACGCGCAGGCGATCTTCTTCCGCTTCGCGCTGCATGCGCGCGACCTTCTCCTGCGGCGTCTCGCCCGGAGGTGCCTTCTTGGCAGCCGGCTTCTTGGCTTCGACCGGTGCCGGAGCGGGCGGCGGAGGCGGCGGGGGCGGAGGCGGCGGCGGGGGCGGTGTCTCGCCGGGCTTTACGAGCACGCGCTTGCGCTTGACCTCGACCGCAACCTTGTTGGTGCGGCCGTGGCTGAAGGTCTGTTTGACTTCGCCGCCATCGAGCGACCGCTTGATCCCAAGCGGTTTGCGTGCCGGTTTTTTGTCTTCGTCGCTCATAAAGCTCACTTTATCCTTCAAACATTCATTCGTCGTCATGCGCGGCGGCCGGAGCCTCCGCACTGGCTGTTTCAGCGGGGTCGTCTACCCCGATATAGCGCTGCAGGCGCGTGAGGATCGAAGTGATCCGTCCGGCCGCTCCGCAGCCGCTCACGCCCAGATGGACGACATTGTCGCGGCCCAATGCCACAGACAGAGCCGCCCGGTCCAGTGGCAAGGTGGTTCCCCGCTCACCGCTTCCCTCAGCATCGCGCCCCACGCGCCATGCCTGATCGAGTTTCTTGCGCCCGTCCTCGCGCGCATCGGCGGCGTGCAGCAGCAACGATATGCGTCCCAGCCGTGCCTGTTCGCCAATCCGGTCGGAACCCAAGATAAGCGTTCCGCTGCGCATTTCGAGGCCCAACCGGTCAAGCAATGTCTTGCGCAGCGCATCTTCGGCCCGCTGCGGCAGATCATCCGGCACAGACAGCGGCGCGCCTTTGAACGCACGAGCCAAAGCGCCCTTGAGCTTGCCGGCCGTAATCGCAGTTTCCAGTTCTGCCCGCGTCACCCCTATCCATGCGCCGCGGCCAGGTGCCTTGGCCATGACATCGGGCAACACATCGCCGGCAGGCGAGATAGCCAGACGGATCAGCGCATCGCGCGACGCGCTCTCTCCGGCAAGGATGCAGCGGCGTTCGGCACAAGACTTGCCGGGTGCGGAAGCTTTACGCCCCCGCACCTGCGGCGTGTCAGTGATATCGGAACTTACGCGCTCATTGGGTGGAGTCCGCATCGGCGGCCTCCTGTGTGTCGGACTCGGTCGGCGCATCCGTTGCCGGGGCCGCCTTGTCTTCGTCTTCGTCTTCGTCTTTCGAGCTCGCTGGAGCCGCTTGCGGTTCCTCGTCTTCGAACCAGTGCGCGCGGGCCGCCATGATGATTTCGTTGCCCTGCTCTTCGCTCAGACCATATTCGCCCAGCACGCCGCCCTTGTCCTGTTCGCGGATCGAGGGACGGCGCATCGGCGGACCATCGGGATTGTTCCGGCGGCGCGGCGCTTCGCGCTTCTTCTGGATCAGTTCGTCGGTCGCCAGATCAGCCAGATCATCCAGCGTCTTGATGCCGCCCTTGCCCAGCGTCACGAGCATTTGCTCGGTCAGGTGCGGGATCTCAGCGAGAGCATCTTCGACACCCAGCTCGCGACGTTCGGCACGCGCGGCTGCTGCCTGGCGGTCGAGCGCTTCGATCGCACGGCTCTGGAGTTCCTCGGCCAGCTCTTCGTCGAAGCCTTCGATGGTCGCGACCTCTTCGAGCGCGACGTAAGCGACTTCTTCCAGCTCGGTGAAGCCTTCGGCCACCAGCAGCTGCGACAGGGTTTCGTCGACGTCGAGTTCTTCCTCGAACATCTTCGAGCGTTCAGCGAATTCCTTCGACCGCTTCTCGCTCGCCTCTTCCTCGGTCATGATGTCGATCTGATGACCGGTCAGCTGGCTGGCGAGGCGCACGTTCTGGCCGCGGCGGCCGATTGCGAGCGACAGCTGGTCGTCTGGCACCACGACTTCGATGCGGCTTTCATCTTCGTCGAGCACCACCCGGGCCACGGTGGCGGGCTGGAGCGCGTTGACCACGAAAGTGGCGGTGTCCTCGCTCCACGGAATAATGTCGATCTTCTCGCCCTGCAGTTCCTGCACCACGGCCTGGACACGGCTGCCCTTCATGCCGACGCAGGCGCCGACCGGATCGATGCTGCTGTCATGGCTGATCACGCCGATCTTGGCGCGGCTCCCCGGATCACGCGCGGCGGCCTTGATCTCGATAATGCCGTCGTAGATTTCAGGTACTTCCTGCGCGAACAGCTTCTTCATGAAGTCAGGGTGGGCGCGGCTGAGGAAAATCTGCGGACCGCGGTTGTTGCGTTCGACCTTGGTGATGATCGCACGCACGCGCTCGCCGACACGGGCGGCTTCGCGCGGGATCTGCTGGTCGCGGCGGATGACGCCTTCGGCCCGGCCGAGATTGACGATCACATGGCCGAATTCGACCGACTTGATCACCCCGGTGATGACTTCGTTGGCGCGGTCCTTGAACTCTTCGTACTGGCGCTCACGCTCGGCATCGCGGACCTTCTGGAAGATCACTTGCTTGGCGCTCTGCGCATCGATGCGGCCCAGATCGACCGGGGGAAGCGGATCGACGATGAAATCGCCAACCTTGGCGCCATCCTGCAACTTCTGCGCCGCCTTGAGGTCAACCTGCTTGAAGTAATCTTCGACTTCCTCGACCACTTCGACCACGCGCCACAGGCTCAAATCGCCGGTGACCGGATCGAGCTTTGCCCGGATGTCGTTTTCAGACCCGTAACGGTTGCGCGCACTTTTCTGGATCGCTTCTTCCATCGCCTCGATGACGATCGACTTGTCGATCATCTTTTCGGTGGCAACTGCGTTTGCAATCGCGAGCAGCTCTGCCTTGTTGGCGGAAATTGCACTGGCCATCAGTCGTCAGCCTTCTCTTCTTCGTCTTCTACAATGTCTTCGGCACCGGCGGTGTCGAGCGGTTTTGTCGCAGCGATCAGCTCGTCGGTCAGAACGAGCTTGGCCGCATGGATCAGATTGTGCGGGAAAGATACCTCGCCCGCCTTATTATCATCGACAGTCACCAGACCGTCATCATCTATGCCCTTCAGCGTGCCGCGCAGATTGCGGTGGCCATGGACTTTCTCGCTGAGCGAAATCTTCGCCTCGTGTCCCGACCAGTCGGCAAAATCCTTCGTACGGGTGAGCGGCCGATCGATTCCGGGTGAACTGACTTCGAGGTGATATGCCCCGCTGATCAAAACTTCGCCCTGTTCTTCGAGCGCATCAATCCGGTCGGACACACGGCGGCTCAAGGCGGCGCATTGTTCGATCACCAACTGGCCCGTTGCCGGATCCTCCGCCATGATCTGCAGCGCCATGCCGCCGTCTCCGGCTTCGGACGGCATCATCTTCACGCGCACGAGTTCGAAACCGAGTGCTTTTGCTTCGGGTTCGATCTCTTCAGTCAGGCGCGCAATATCAGCCATTCGGTCTCCGTTCGGTTCGACGTGCAAGACAAAGCTTCTTGGTGCCGGCCCCCGGAGGCGCCAGCGCTTCAGTGTCCCGACGATGTCGTGATGTGGGTCAGTTAGGCGTGACGTGATCGAAAAGCAAGTGCTGGTCTTGTCTCAGTTTGAAGATAGCGATGGTCGACTAGCGCTTACACCAGCGGCTTACAGCCCGGCGCACATCGCCTTTACCTGGCTTTCCATCTGGCGCAGCGAATCTTCCATCTGGTCCAGCCGGTTGGAATCGACAGCGCGGTTCCACGCCATGCTGAATTGCTCCTCCGCCGCACGGCAGCGTTCGGCCTCCGCCTTGGCGACCTGTTCCTTGATGCCCGACGCCTCGACTGCCGCTTCGGCAACCACATCGGTGTTGTTGGTCAGCCAGGTTCCGCCGGCGCCGATCAGCACGACTGTGATCAGCCATAGGCCGGCAAAAGCACCGGCAATAATCTTGAACGCTTTCATCGGTCGTCTCGAAGCCTCTGTCTGCAGCGTCGGGACGGATAGCAATTCCGCTTCAAGATTGGGTTAAAGCCGGAAAGCGGAAAGCCGGGGGGACCGGACGCCGCCTGCCCCCCCTCAGCCTTGGCAGATTGATCCGATCAGTGATCGTGGGCGTGACCGTCGCCTTCGTCAGGGGCCCAGGTCACATGGGTGACAAACTTGATGCCGTTGACGGTCTTCTCGAACTTATGCGGCTTTCCGTTGGGCAAATATTCGACCGCGCGGCCCCAGCTGGCGGGCGTGTTGCCGACATCGGGCAGGCTGAGGCGATTCTTGCCTTTCCCTCCGCCCTTGCCGCCTCCGTTGCCGCCTCCGTTGCCGCCGCCCTTGCCTCCTTTACCGCCACCACCGGTATCGCCTCCGCCTCCGCCGCTGTAGATCGACAGGAGCTGGTCGTAGTCATGCTGGTCGGGATGTTCGTTGTCCGCTGGCCGACTGGTGTATTCCATGCAGGATGTGGTTTCGTCGGTGCTGAAGTTTTCGTTCTGGTGCGCGAGACCGTAATCATGGCCGATTTCCTGACATGTGACGAGCTGGCGCCAGCTGTAGGTGTTGTAGGCATCGCGATTGAAATAATTGTCGTTCAGCTTGGTTGTGCCGGCGATGATCTTGCCGTTCGACAGCGCGATGCTGGCAAGGCCGAGCCACCCGTTGGCGCCGTAATCCGAGTTGCACACCTGGATCGTGCCCGTGACCATGTTGCAGGACGAGTTGTTGCCTCGCTCCAAAGTTGCCTGGATGACTGCTGACCGGTTCCAGTCTGTTACAGCGGTGTCGACATAGCTCGTCCAGGTAGAACTGGTGTTGTCGACGATCGGAACCGTTATCGGATTGGTCGCGTCCTGTGACCACGCATAGGTGCCCCACGAATGGTTCGCGATCGCTGTCCCTCCTGCGAGCATGGCGAGCGGAATCGCCGCAACCCATGCGCGATGGTGAATGGTATGTCTTGTCATGAAATGTCCTTCCCCGGCAGATTGGTCCTGCGGCAGGCATTAGGACGATAGAAAGGCTAATCCCGCGCGAACAGGCAGGCTTCATGACGATGGATAATGCAACAGGCCGGTGCGGTAACCACTCTTGCTGCCGCGCGAAAGACAAAGAAAAAGGGCCCGGCGCGAACCGGACCCTCCCTCGTCACGGAATCACAGCTAGTCCTAGTGATGATCGCCGTGGCTCGGTCCTTCACCGATGGCCCAGGTTACGTGGGTTACGATAATCTCGTTGCCCTGAACGCGCTGGTAGACATTCGGACGCCCCTTCGCGTCGAATGCGACCGCACGGCCCCAGTCAGACGGTGAGTTACCCGCGTCGAACTTCTTCGGCTTGCCCTTGCCGCCACCAGGGCCGCCGCTGCCGCCGCCATCGCTGTGGGCGTAGATGTCGAGCAGCATTTCATAATCGTGCGCATCGGGGCTTTCGTTACCGGCCGGTTGGCTGGTGTATTCCATGCACGAAGTGGTCAGGTCGGTGCTGAAGTCTTCGTTCTGGTGGCCGAGGCCATAATCGTGACCGATTTCCTGACAAGTCACGAGCTGGCGCCAGGTGTCGTTGTTGTACTGCGCCTGATCGAAGTAGAAGTCGTTCAGCTTGGTGATGCCCGCCGTGATGTGCGAGTCACGGCCACGGCCGACGCTGATGCTGGCAATCCCGAGCCAGCCGGTGTTGCCATAGTTGTCGTTGCAGACATGGATCTGTCCGGCGACAGCGGCACAGGAAGGATCGGCATTGCCGCGCGAATACGGTGCCTGGATCACGGTCGACTGGTTCCAGTCGTTGACCGCCAGCTGCGTGTGATTGCGCTGAGCCCAGATTCCGGTGGTGTTGTCGATGACCGGTACGGTCACCTCGGCGCCTGTGCGCTCCCAGTGATAGTTGTTCCATGCGTGGGTGGCTACGGCCGGTACAGCTGCCACAGCTGCAAGACCAACACCGGCGGCCAGAACGACCTTGCCTTTGGTGATTTTCATCAAGTTCTCTCCAAACAGATTTTCAATCCCGAAAAGTAGAATGCCGGCTCCCTACCGCTCCTGACTTGCGCCCGGATGCGACTTGGCTTGCGATCCCAGCCCGACTCCCCGTGGGCCGAACACTACGCTGCCGCAGGGGGCGGTCAAGCGCGCCACGAAACTATTTTTTGGTAAGCGCGATTTAACCACAATGGAGTGACACGAATGCAACGGACTTGTTCTTTTATTACTTTGGACAGGCCCGACAAGCAGCATTTACTCTTGCGGTTCTTCAATAACGGGCAGTTCGCTATTCGCCTCGCGCCTGAGCAAGGCGCGCATCCGCTCCGTGTCGCCATGCCGGATGATGTGCGGGGTGATGATGATGTACAGCTCGGTGTTGCTTTCGCTTGAATTCTCGCGCTTGAATAGTTCGCCGATCAGCGGAATATCGCCCAGGATCGGCACCTTGCTCTTCGAAATGAGCCGCGCTTCCTGCGTCAGCCCGCCGATCACGAAGGTTTCGCCGTCGCGCACCGAAGCGCTGGTTTCCGCTTCGCGCTGGCTGATGGTCGGGAAGCCCTGCGAGAAGCCTGTCACGCTGGATACCACCGCATAGATCTTGGAATTGACAAATCCGTCGCTGTTGGAGCGCGGCGCGATCTGCAAAGTCACGCCGACGTTCACATATTGGACCTGCTGCGAAACACCATTGACCCCTGACAGCTGGATCGATGTCAGGATCGGCAGTGCATCGCCAGTAGTGATTTTCGCGGTCGATCCGCTTTGCGCGGCGATGCGCGGCGAGGAAACGATCCGGCCCTCCCCCTTCTGCACTTGCGCATAAACCGCTGCCTGCAGGCTGAAGGATTCCACAATGGCCTGCGGATCGAACTGGAAATCGAGGAACTGGCCCGACTGGACCGTCCCGAATCCGACCCGGCCATTGCCATCGGTGAAATCGAAGCCGACGTTCTTGGCCCCTGTTTCGGTCAGCTCGACGAACTGGGTTTCGAGGATTACGCTGTCGACCGGGCGATCGATCAACTGAATCATCCGGCGGACCCGCGCGATGCGCTGCGGCGAGCCTTCGACCCAGATTGCGTTCAGTCGGCGATCGATCGCGAGACCTGAATTGACTTTTTCACCCAGCGGCAGCTCTTCTTCTTCCTGCGGACGGACGACATTGCCGAAATTGGTGCCATTGGTACCCGGCGATCCGAAGCCCGGCTCCGACCGGATAAAAGCATCGTTCGGGCGGACGCTGGCGCCATCGGCGATAAGACCGACCACTTCACTGACATCGGCATATTTCAGCTCGATCAGCGCGAAATCATCCTCGCCGGCAGGCGGATCGTAGAATTCCGGCAGATCGCCGTCCCGGCTGCCATCGAAACCGGCCGAACCAGAACCGCCGCGAATGGCGATTCTCTCACCCGGTTGAGGCCGTCGGATGGTGACCAGCATGTTGATCTGCCCGCTGGTCTGCGTCTCGACGATGGCTGGGCCGCGGCTGCGGAAAGTGACGACCAGAGCGTCGGCATCCTGTTCGAAAACGACCGAGCGAACAAAGCCCGTCAGGTTGCGATTGATCGAAGCGGTCTGCGCGCGGCGCGTGTCCGCCAGTCGGATGACCGCCTCGCCAGCGGAACCCGTATTCTGCGCTGCCGCAACTTCGGGCGCGAATCTGAGGCGGAAAATCGCCTGCGTATCGCTCTCTGCGACCAGCTGGATATCGGTGAGCGTTCGCGAGCCGGACTGAGCCTGAGCCAGACCCGGGGCGAACAGCGCTGCGCACGCAATGCCGAGCGCACAGTAAAACAGAAGTATACGATGCCCTGCGACCCGGGCATTCACAGCAAACATATTGGCGTAGTTCCCAATCCCGTGACCTGCATAGCACTGCAATGCGGGCCGACAAGCCGCTGGCTGCACACATGATGATTAATGTTGCATGATGGTGACAGGACGGGGGCACACCGCGACCCCGGGTTCAGCTTTCGTCGGCCAGCCCGTGCTTCTTGATGCAATGGCGCAGCTGATCGTAACTCAGGCCGAGTGCCTTGGCGGTCTGGCGCTGGTTCCAGCGATGCTTGCCCAGCGCATGTTCGACGATGAGCTTTTCATGCTCGTCAACCGCAGCACGCAGATCGTCGATATTTTCGAGACCGGCGGTCGGCCGCGCCTCTGACGATACGGATGTGCTGAAATCGGTCGAGTCCTTTTCGGGCTTCGCCTGAGGCAGCGGCTTCCACGGCGAATCGAACGGATCGAACTGCACATGGCCAATCGGCGATTCCCAGTTGTCCCACCGATAGACTGCCCGTTCGACCACATTGCGCAGTTCGCGGACATTGCCGGGCCACGGATAGTTCTCGAGCTGGTCTTCGACGTGACTGGAAAAACCGGGCCATTTTTCCCACCCGATCTCTGCTGCCATGCGGCGTCCGAAATAGTCGGCCAGCACGCCAATATCTCCTTCGCGTACCCGCAGCGGTGGCAGAGTGATGACTTCGAAGCTGAGCCGATCCAGCAAGTCGGCACGGAACTCGCCGGACGCCGCCAGCGCAGGAAGGTCTTCATTGGTTGCAGCAACGATCCGGACATCGACGTGGATCGGGCGGGAAGAACCGATACGGGTCACCTCGCCATATTCGACCGCGCGCAGCAGCCGTTCCTGCGCGGCCATCGAAAGCGTACCCAGTTCGTCGAGAAATAGCGTGCCTTTGTCGGCTTCTTCGAACCGGCCCGCGCGCGCCTTGGTAGCACCGGTAAATGCCCCGGCCTCGTGACCGAACAGTTCGGCTTCGATCAGCGTTTCAGGCAACGCCGCGCAGTTCATGATGACCAGCGGCTCGCCCCAGCGTTCGGACAACCGGTGCAGACGCTCGGCAATCAGTTCCTTGCCCGTCCCGCGCTCGCCGATCACCAGCACAGGGCGGCGCATCGGCGCGGCGCGCGAAGTCCGCTCGACCGCGTCGAGGAAAGCGCCGGACTGGCCGATATACTGGTTTTCCCGTTCCATGGGCCAACATATAGGGATTTTTCCCAATTCATGGCAATACGCGCCATCATGTCGTTCGTCGATTAGTATCAAATCACTGATAAAAGTTGGTTTTTTGAGTTTGGCACGGGCCTTGCTGATAGGTGAACAACACCAATCGGGAGGTAATGACCATGTACGATCGCAGCTTCTTCCAGACCAAACTCGGTCAGGCTGCTCTCGCCAGCATCGCTGCGATGTGCGCTTTCGTCGCACTGACCACGCAGATGCAGGTGAGCCCCGTCGTTCACGCCGCAGAACTGCAGCACGAGGTTGTAGAACTGGCATGATCATGCCCCCTGACACGAACCCCCTAGGTCCGGAGCGCTCCGCGAAAGCCCAGCGCATCCAGTCCCCCGCGTCCCCAATGGCTCGCGGCGGCGCTTCGGACCGCAATCCCCTTTCGCGGCTCGAAACGGAGATCGAACGTCTCCGCAAGAGCCCGACACCCACCCAGTCGCCTTCCACCCGCGACCGGATTCAAGACGTCTTCAACTCCGGAGTACCCTTCATGGGAATTTTCAGCCGTACTCGCGATATCGTCGCGGCCAATTTCAACGATATGCTCGACAAGGCCGATGACCCGGCCAAAATGATCCGCATGATCATCCTCGAAATGGAGGAAACCCTGGTCGAAGTCCGCGCCTCTGCCGCGCGCACCATTGCCGACCAGAAGGAAATGCACCGCGCCACGATCAAGCTCGACCGCCTCCAGGCCGACTGGTCCGAAAAGGCCCAGCTGGCGCTGAGCAAGGACCGCGAAGATCTCGCCCGGGCGGCGCTGGTCGAGCGCAAGAAAGCCGCTGACATGTCTGACCAGCTCAAGGCGGAAATCGCCGTGCTCGACGATGCTCTGCGGGCTTACGAGAAAGACATTCAGAAGTTGCAGAACCGCCTGCGCGAAGCCCGCAGCCGCCAGACCGCTATCGCGGCCCGGCTGGAAAGCGCGGAGAACCGCGTCAAGCTGCGCAGCCTGATGACGCACGAACGGGCCGACGACGCCTTGTCGCGTTTCGACCAGCTCGAACGCCGGGTCGACTATGCCGAAGGCCGCGCGGAATCGCTCGCCATCGCCGACGGCACGGGAACGCCGAGCCTGTCGGACGAGATCGCCGCGCTCGAAGGTGCGGACAAGATCGATGACGAACTCGAACAAATGAAGCGCGCGCTCGGCAAGGGCGCGGGCACCGATGACAAGAAAGACGAGGGCTAAGCCATGTTGGAAGACATTCTCGTACCCGCGATGTTCTTCATCGCGCTGCCGTGGCTCATTTTCCACTATGTGACCAAATGGAAAACCGCAGCCACGATCACCACCGACGACGAAGCGCTGCTGGACGATTTGTACCAGCTCGCCAAGCGCCTCGACGAGCGGATGGACACGGTCGAGCGGCTGGTTTCGGCAGACCATCCCGATTTCGAGAACACGCGGCTCCTGCCGAACCGCGAAAAACAGGATCAGCCGCTGCGCGAATTGGAACGCATGATGGCAGAGAAGAAGGGGGAAAGCCGGTGAACAGCTCGCGCACAACTTTATACAAGGATCCATACGGCAAGAAGCTGATGGGGGTCTGCGCAGGCATCGCCGACTATACCGGCGTGAACGCGATCTGGATCCGCCTCGCCGCGCTGGCCGGCCTGCCGCTCACCGGCGGCATTATCATCCCGATCTACATCCTGATGGGCCTGCTGCTGAGCAAGAAGCCGCCGCACCTCTACGCCGATCCGGGCGAGCAGAAATACTGGCAGCGCGTGCGGCAGAACCCGAAGCGCACGACGCGGGAAATCCGCAGCCAGATGCGCGACGTGGATCGCCGCCTGGCCGAAGTCGAAGCCTATTATGTCAACAACAACCCGCGCCTGACGGCCGAAATCGAACAGCTGCGCTAAGCCAGAACGGAGGGATTGAACGTGGGTGAATTGATCGGATTGGTAGCCGTTTCCGCCCCTTTTCTCATGGTCCTCGGGATCGTGTGGATCGGGAGCCAGAAGAAACTGGAAGAGAAGCGCATAGCCGCGACCGCTGAAATGAGCAGCGAAAAGGCAGCACAATACGCGAGCCACACTGCAGAACTTGAACAGCGCGTCCGCGTACTTGAGCGAATTGTCACTGATCGCGGATACGACATCGCGACCCAGATCGAGGCTCTGCGCGACCAGAAACAGGTCGAAGACACCGACAACGGTGTGCCACTCGGCATCGATCGGAAGGAAACAGCATAATGGATTGGGGCAGTCCCGAATTTGTCGTCGCGATTATCGCGCTCAGCACCATCGGATGGCTGGTCAACAACTGGATCCGCGCGAAACACGGTTACGAGCTGGAAGACGAGTGGGGCGGCAAAACCAAGCCGCGCGACACGGCGCAAAGCAAGGAATTGAAAGCGGAAAACACGGCGCTCCGCGGCCAGATCGACGAGATGCAGGACCGCATGATCGTGCTCGAAAAAATTGTCACCGACCGCGGCTATTCGCTCCGCGAGGAAATCGAAGCTCTGCGCGATGTGCCGGGCACCATCAAACCGGACAGCGGCGTACCGCTTTCGATCGACACGAAAGAGAAAGCCTGATGGACTTCCCAATCACAGAAACAGCCATGATTGCCGGCGTGGCGATCATGACCGGCGGATGGGTGATCAACACCTGGATGCGCATGCGCCACGGCTATCCCCTCGAAAACAGCTGGGGCAAGGCAATCTATCCGAAGAAAACGGAGGCTGAAGAGCGGGTCACCTTGCTGACTCAGGAAAACGCGCAGCTGCGGGCAGAACTGGGATCGATGAAAGACCGGCTCAACAATGTCGAGCGCATCGTGACCGACAGCGGATACCAGCTGACCCACGAGATCGACCGCCTGCGCGAAGAGACGGAAGTCAACTGATGGACGGCGATCTACTCCTCATATTCTGCTTTGTGACTGTGCTGGCGGTGATTGTATTCACGTTTGCCCGCACGACGCATCGCAGAACAATCGAACATGAAGAGCGCAAGCTCGAACTGATTGCCCGCGCGGAGGAAGCCAGACATGGCGGTGGCGGTAAAGGCGACAACCGGCTCGAGGAACGTGTCCGTGTTCTGGAACGCATCGCGACCGAGAACCGCAGCGACCTGGCAGCGCAGATCGAGCAGTTGCGCGATCTCGACATGATCGAGGATCTGACGACAGACAAGACGACCGCCAAGGAGCGCGCCCGATGAGCTGGTATGTGGCCCTCCTGATCTTTGCCATCGTCATGATTGTGATCGAACGCAATCGCACGGTTCGCGGCCTGCGGCACGGGCAAGGCGAGCAGGATGATCGCGAACAGCACCCGTCGCACCATGAGGCGGAGACCGAGCAGGAACTGAGAGAACTGCGTGAGCGGGTCAAAGTGCTCGAACGGATCACAGTCGACGGGCGTGAAGCCAGAGCAATCGCCGAAGAAATCGAAGAACTCAGGAAGAAATAGGAACACCCCAGGATTTGGCCCGGCCAAAGGGAGGAGAGGCACCATGAACGAACAGATCATCATCGCACTGGCTACCTTGACGGGCCTGACAATTTTCTCGCTCACTGCGATGCGCTGCTGGCAGGGCTGGCTCACGCTGAAAGAGCGTGAACTGGAACAACCGGTGCACCGTAAGTTCGAAATGGAGAACGGATCGCCCGAAGGCGCGGCCCGGATCGAAATCGCCGACCTCAAGGAACGCCTGCGCAAGCTCGAAGCGATTGCCAGCGGAGTGGACCTTTGAGCTCGTCAGGCGACGCGGCGCGCGCGGGCATCGGGCTTGGCAGTGCAATCGCCGTTGCGATCAGCTGGAGCCTGCACCAGTCGATCATCTGGGCGATCGTCCATGGGTTCTTCAGCTGGTTCTACGTTATCTATTACGCTCTGACCCGGCCCGGCGGCATCGCGGGCTGAGCACTACCCCTTTCGCTTTGGCGCGACGATACCTAATTGCGCAGCATGCGAAGTCTCGATGATATCCAGGAAGAATACGAGTTTCTCGAAGGCGACGAGCGTTATCGCTTGTTGATCGAACTGGGCCGTGAGCTGGATGAAATGCCCGACGCGCTCAAGACCGATGCCACGCTGGTGCGCGGCTGTTCGGCCAGCGTGTGGGTCTATCCGACCGATCAGGACGCTGCGCTGCACTTCCTCGCAGACAGCAATGCTGCAATCACCAAGGGGATTGTCGCGCTGGTTATCGCAGCGGTTCAGGACAAGCCGGCTGAAGAAGTTGCGCGAATGGACATCGCCGCCGCGCTAGGCCCGTTCGATCTGTCCAATCAGCTGTCGTCCAACCGGACTCAGGGCATTCCCAACATGATCAGCCTGGTGAAGGAGCATGCGGCGCGTCTCGCCGCGTGCTGACCCCGGCGGCGATGCGCAGCCTCTATCTCGCAGGCGGCATATTCTTTGTCGGTCTAGGTGCCATCGGCGCGGCGCTGCCGATCCTGCCAACCGTTCCCTTCTTGCTGCTGGCAGTGTTCTGCTTTGCGCGCAGCAATCCGGCGTGGGAACGGAAGATCCTCGACCACCCGCAATGGGGCCCGCAAGTCCGCAACTGGACGGAGCGGCGTGCGATCAACCGCCGCGCCAAGGTCATGGCGATCGGCGCGATGGCGACCGGTGCGGCGGTCACCTATCTGACGCTGGGCCACCCATGGTACTGGCTCTCGCTAGCCATCCTGCTGATCTGCGGCAGCTGGATCTGGACGCGCAACGAATAACCCGGCGGAACGATCGCAGAGGCAAGCCATTGATAGTCCAACACGGACAGTCACCCGAAAGGACATATCAATGGGCATTATTACACTTATTCTCACCATCCTGATCCCGCCGCTGGGCGTTGCACTCAAGCATGGCTTCGGCGGCACTGCGCTGCTCAACCTGGTGCTGACGCTGCTCGGCTATATCCCCGGCCTGATCCACGGGCTTTATGTGAATTACGCCAACTGACATCGGCGAATTGCGACACGTGATCGAGCGTGTAATGGTCGGCAGCGCAACTTTGCGCCGTCGGCCGTTTTTTTCTTTCAACTTGTATGGTGCGGCGCGCAGTGCGCCGTTACGCCCCCGCGCTTTCGCGCACGATGGCAATGCCCTGTTCGCGCTGACGCTTGAGATCCGCTTTCAGCGCGGCCGGATCGCGCGCAAGGATGAAGCCGAAGCTGACCCCGCCTTCCTTGCCGATCGTCGCATGGTGCAGCTTGTGCGCCTGGACCAGCCGCTTGGCGTAGCCGCGTTTCGGCACCCAGCGGAAATACCGCTGATGGACCAGCCCATCGTGGACCAGCGTATAGATTATCCCGTAAGCGAGGATCCCCAGACCGATCCATGTCGCCGGCCACCATGCACCGGCCCCCATGACCAGCGGGCTACCCAGCGCGAACATGGAAATGCTCATGACAGCGCCGACCACCCCGTAGAGATCGTTTTTCTCAAACGCTTTGTCGTGCGGTTCATGATGATCGCGGTGCCATGCCCAGCCGAAGCCGTGCATGATGTATTTGTGGCTCGACCAAGCGACAAATTCCATCGCGAGGACGGTTGCGAGCACGATCAGAATGGCGAACAGCGTATCCATTGTCCCGTCTTCATAGCCCGCGCACTTGTGCAGGGCAAAGGCCGATACGGAAATCGCGGCTGTCAGTCCGCAGTATCGGTGTCCGGTTTGCGCGGCAGGCCGAAGAAGGTCTCCGCCACTTCACGACTTATCCGGGCCGGCCGCAGGCTCTCGGCATCGATGCAGCACCACATGCTTGTCACTTCGGCCAACACATCTTCGCCGCGGCGGATCACCGTGTTGTAGAAGCTGCGCGCACCGGCGATCCGTTCCAGCACCGTCTCTGCGATCACGTCATCGTCGAGAAATGCGGGCTTGCGATAGGTTATCTCATGCTTGAGCGCGACCCACGCCTTGCTCGCGACTTCCTCTGCCGGCGCGAGTTTGTTCCAGTGTGCCAGCACGACATCCTGCACCCAGCCAAGATAGCGGGCGTTGTTTACATGGCCCATGAAGTCGATGTCTTCGGGCAGAACGCGGATGGGGAATGTGAAGGGCTTTGCTGACATGCGTGTCAGTTAGCTATCCATTGCTTACAATACCATGACTATCGCCGGAAATGATCCTGCGAAATGGATTTGTTGCCCGAATGTCGCAAAAGCAGGCAACTTTCTATCGTCCGACAACCGCATTCTGCTGCCGTTCATAAAAAGGCGCTATTTTATGAACAGGTGGACGAAAGACAAAGGAACCGAACATGAATACCAAGTTCAAGCTTATCGCCGCCAGCCTTGCAGCACCGCTGGCTATCGGCCTCGCAGCACCAGCCGTTGCCGCGCCTTATGGCAACTGGGACCGCGACCAACGGGAGTATCGCGAGCGCGGTGACCAGCGGGACTATCGCGCACGCGGCCATCAGCGCGACTATCGTGACGTTCGGGGCGCTCGGCAGATCGAGCGCAAGCTAAACCAGCTTCGCCGCGACATCCGGCAGGCCCGCCGCAGCGGTGAGTTGAGCCGCAACCAAGCCTATTCGGTCCGCTCCCGGCTCGAGGCAGCCGAACGGTCTTACTTCGCGTTCGCCCGCAACGGTTTGTCGCGTCACGATATCCGGACTGTCAATTGGCGCATCAGCCAGGCCTATGACGTGCTTGACCGCGCGCGCTACAACAGCGCCCGGGTCGACAACCGGCGCGATTATCGCGACGATTATCGCGGCGGCTACCGCCGCTGATCGTGCAAAGGTGAAAGCCCGATGGCGAGCGGGCTGAAGTTTTCCTCGCTTGCTCACTTGGGGGCGGCCGGCCTAGGCGACATGCCATGGCCAGCCGCCCCCAAACACATCCGAGCATTCGTCCGCGCACACTCTACGAGAAAATCTGGGACGCCCATGTCGTCGAGACACGCGAAGACGGGACCAGCATCCTCTTTATCGACCGGCATCTGGTGCATGAAGTCACCAGCCCGCAAGCCTTCGAGGCATTGCGTCTGGCCGGTCGCACAGTCCGCCGCCCGGATCTGACGCTGGCGGTTCCCGACCACAATCTGCCAACGACAGCCCGCGTGGACGGGGACGGGAAACGCATTCCCATCGCCGATCCGCAAAGCGCCGCCCAGCTCGCTGCGCTGGAAGCCAACGCGCCCGCATTCGGCATAGAATATATCAGCGCCACCGCCGCCGCGCAGGGCATTGTCCATGTCGTCGGCCCGGAGCAGGGCTTCTCTCTGCCCGGCTCGACCATCGTTTGCGGGGACAGCCACACCGCTGCCCATGGCGGAATAGGCGCACTCGCTTTTGGCATCGGCACCAGTGAAGTCGAACATGTCCTGGCGACGCAAACACTCCAGTTGAAGCGCGCGAAGACGATGGAGGTTCGCGTCGACGGCGAACTTGGTCCGGGCGTGACATCGAAGGATCTGATCCTCCATATCATCGGCGTAATCGGCACTGCGGGCGGCACCGGACATGTCATTGAATATCGCGGCGACGTATTCGAACGCATGAGCGTCGAAAGCCGCCTGACCGTCTGCAACATGAGCATCGAAGCCGGTGCACGGGCCGGACTGATCGGCCCGGACGAGACTGTGTTCGCCTATCTCAAGGGCCGGCCCTACGCACCATCCGGCAACGATTGGGACCGCGCCGTCGACTATTGGCGCGGTCTGAAATCCGATACCGGCGCTGAATTCGATACCTCGGTCCGCATCGATGCAGCGGATATCGAACCCACGGTAACGTGGGGCACAAGCCCGGAAGACACCGCGCCGATCGGCGGCGCCGTGCCTGACCCGGAAAGCTTTGCCGACCCTTCAAAGCAGACCGCTGCGCGCAAGAGCCTGGAATATATGGGGCTTCAGCCCGGCCAGCAATTGACCGATGTCGCAGTGCAGGCGGTGTTTATCGGGAGCTGCACCAACAGCAGGATCGAAGACCTGCGCGCCGCCGCCGATGTGCTGCGCGGCAAACATATCTCGGCCAATATCGAATGGGGCATTGTCGTCCCCGGCTCCGGCCTGGTGAAACGGCAGGCTGAGGAAGAGGGGCTGGACAGGATCTTCATCGACGCGGGGCTCGAATGGCGCGAGCCGGGCTGTTCGGCCTGTCTCGGCATGAACCCGGACAAGGTCTTGCCCGGCAAACGCTGCGCATCGACCAGCAACCGCAATTTCGTCGGCCGTCAGGGGCCCGGTGCGCGCACCCACTTGATGAGCCCCGCAATGGCGGCGGCCGCCGCGCTGACGGGAAAACTCACAGACGTTCGCGATCTGGTATGACAATCGCCACTTGCCACTGCGGTGCAGTGACGCACTGGAGCTTGACCGAGCATTGTCCGGGAGACCGGGTGGGGATCGACATGTGGCTGTTCGCCCCAAGCGAGTTGAGCGGAACAGACATTTGATCGAAACAGACGGGCCACTCACCGCACTCAACCCTTGCCAGAATCCAGCCCCAACCCCATGAGAAAGACATGACAAAGAAAATCACCGGGAAGGCTGCCATGGCAGCTGGCGCCATCGGGTCGGCGGCGATTGCTGCGGCCCTGCTCTATGCCAACAAGCGCAAGGAGGCGAAAGACAGCAAGCCGCCCAGAACCTCGATCGCGCCGCACACGCCGACCGGCGAGCCGCCTGAAACCGATTGATGGAACCGGTCTCGACCATTCAGGGACGCGCAATTCCTTACGGCGCGAAAAACGTCGACACCGACGTGATCATCCCGGCACACTGGCTCAAGACCATCAGCCGCGAAGGGCTTGGCAAAGGCGCGTTCGAGACTGTCCGCGCGCAACCGGGCAATGTGTTCGATGATTCCGCATATGCCGGTGCGCCGATCCTGATCGCCGGTGACAATTTCGGCTGCGGGTCGAGCCGTGAGCACGCAGCATGGGCGCTGCTCGATCTCGGCATTGCCGCAGTCATCGCGCCGAGTTTTTCCGATATCTTCAGCGGCAACGCTTTCAAGAACGGCATTCTGACTGTCGAACTGCCGCAAGAACAAGTCGACCGCCTGCTGGAAGTCGCGCAGAGCGATCCGGTCACTATCGATCTCGACACCCAGACAGTCACGACCCCGTTTCAGGATCGCTTCGCTTTCGAGGTCGATCCTTTTCGCAAGCATTGCCTGATCGGCGGGCTCGATGAAGTCGCGCTGACACTCGAACGCGATGCCGCCATTTCAGATTATGAGAGCCGCCATGCTCAGCAGATGCCGTGGCTTGCCCGAGGAACTACGGAGAAAGTTGCATGAAAGCCCTGCGCACCCACGCCACCGGTGGCCCGGAAACGCTGACCCTGGACGAAATCGATCCGCCGGCACCCGGCAAGGGAGAAGTGCTGGTCGATGTGAAAGCCTGCGCGATCAACTTTCCCGACACGTTGATCATTCGCGACCTGTACCAGTTCAAGCCGGAACGCCCTTTCGCACCGGGTGGTGAAATCGCTGGCGTGATCGAAGCGGTCGGCGAAGGGGTCGAAGGCTACAAGGTCGGCGACCGGGTGATGGCTGGGATCGGCAATGGCGGGCTGGCGGAAAAGGTCGTTGTCCCGGCTGGCCGGATGTTCCCCGTTCCCGATGGCGTGCCGTTCGAAAAAGCGGCATCTCTGCTGATGACCTACGGCACGACCATCCATGGCCTCAAGGACCGCGGCCATATCAAACAGGGCGACACTGTGCTCGTGCTCGGGGCGGCGGGCGGCGTCGGCCTGTCGGCGGTTGAACTGGCCAAGGCTTTCGGCGCGCGCGTGGTCGCCGCTGTTTCTTCCGAAGAGAAAGGCGAAGTCGCCCGCAAGGCCGGGGCGGACGAAGTCGTGATCTACCCCAAGGGTGAAATGGACAAGGCCGCTTCGAAGGAACTGGCCGGCGCGTTCAAGGCCGCTTGCGGCCCGGAAGGCGCCAATATTGTTTATGATATCGTCGGCGGGCAATATTCCGAACCCGCGCTTCGCTCCATAGCATGGGAGGGGCGCTTCCTCGTTGTCGGGTTCCCGGCCGGCATCGCGAAGATGCCGCTCAACCTGACTCTGCTCAAGAGCTGCGACATTGCCGGCGTATTCTGGGGCGCGTTTACCGCGCGCGAACCGGTCAAGTTCCGCGCGCAAGTCGAAGAGCTGTTCGACCTGATGAAGGCCGGCAAGATCGACCCGCTGGTCTCCGAAACCTTCCCCCTCGAGCGCGGCGGTGATGCCATCGCCAAGCTGGAAAGCAGGCAGGCGGTGGGCAAGCTGGTCGTCACAATGGACTGACCGGCGCACAATGCCGCTTGCCCGGGAGGGACGCGGCACCTATTTCAAGCACAGTGAATAGTTTCCTTTTGTGAGGGCCGAATGACTGATTTCAAAGACCGTGAGCGCGCCGAAGAAGCCAAGTTTGCGATGGATGAGGACACCGCTTTCCGCGTTGCCGCGCGCCGTAACCGTTTGCTTGGTGCATGGGCTGCAGAGCTGATGGGCCTGACCGAAGAAGAAGCCGACGCCTACAAGAAGGCCGTTGTTCAGGCCGATTTCGAGGAAGCCGGTGATGAAGACGTGATCCGCAAGGTGCTGGGCGATTTGACCGCTGCAGAATGCGATGTCAGCGAAGCCGACATCCGCGCCAAACTGGAAGAGTGCTCGATCGAAGCGCGTCGCCAGTTCATGAGCGAGGGCTGATCGGATGCCGATGGCGGCAGAAGATATCGTCAGCATGATCGAAGCCGCTCTGCCCGGCGCAGAAGTGGAAATGCGCGATCTGGCCGGTGACAACGATCACTGGGCAGCCAAGGTTGTTGCGCCGCAATTCGCGGGCAAAAGCCGGGTTCAGCAGCACAAGATGGTTTACGATGCGCTTGGCGGCAACATGGGCGGCACCTTGCACGCCTTGCAACTGACGACGCAAGCCCCCACTTCCGACGCATAGACGCAAACTGCCAGACGGAAATCCTATGTCCGAGACCAACACCCGCATCGACGAAATCGTCAAGAAGAACGATGTCGTCCTGTTCATGAAGGGAACCCCGCTGTTCCCGCAATGCGGCTTTTCCAGCCGTGCCGTCGCGATCCTCGATCATTGCGGCGTCGCCTACGAAAGCGTGGACGTGCTGCAAGACATGGAAATCCGCCAGGGAATCAAGGCCTATTCCGACTGGCCGACCATCCCGCAGCTGTATGTGAAGGGTGAATTCCTCGGCGGAAGCGACATCATGATGGAGATGTTCGAAGCGGGCGAACTCCAGACAGTCATGACCGAAAAAGGCGTCGCGAAAGCGGAGTAACCCGGTCAGTCCGAGACCACAAAGAAAGGCCCGGTTCGTGTTGCACGAACCGGGCCTTCTTTTTTCGGGTCGGGCAACCCGGGAGACCGTGGGTTGCACCTGTTATCGAGGACCAATCGATATGTGTTACAATATGCAGGACGCGTGCCAGAACTTTTGAACCGCAGTTTTCCGCGCTCTGCAGTGGTTAACAGGAATTGGCCGAGCTGGCAGTTGTAAAACTTTCCGACGGCCCGGATCAAGTGCCGGCGCATGACGCTTGGCAAAAGCGGGGCGCTGGGCCAAACACCTAAGCATGGCAGAACACGAAATACACCCAGGCGCGAACGCCGATGGCATTCCCGCTGCAACCGTCGTGGTCTTTCGCCGCGCCGGGGATGGCGGGCCGCCAGAATTGCTGATGGTAACCCGGTCGCGCAGCATGACCTTTGCCGGCGGTGCCGCTGTGTTCCCGGGCGGTAGGGTGGACCCGGCGGATTACGATCTCGCCAGTGCCACCGCCAGCGATCTGCCGCATGACGAAGTCGCTCATCGCATCGCCGCCATTCGCGAAACGCTGGAAGAGACCGGGCTTGCGATCGGCCTGAAGGGCGCGATTGATGCCGCTGCGGCACAAAAGGCGCGGGCACTGCTGCTGGAGGACGGCGCCATCGCGCCTGTGCTTGAGGCAATGGGCTGGACGCTTCAGATCGACGCAGTGCTGCCGTTTGCGCGCTGGTTTCCCAAGAACGAGCGCATTCCGCGCGTGTTCGACACGCGCTTCTACCTCGCCGATCTTGGAACGGGCGCGGTCGATATCGCAGTCGACGAAACCGAGAACACGAAACTGTTCTGGATCACCGCACAAGGCGCGCTCGATGCCGCAGAGCGCGGCGACCTCTCCGTAATCTATCCCACGCGGCGCAATCTCGAACGGCTGGCGCAATTCGGCAGTTTTGCCCGCGCAGCAGAAGATTGCGCCCGCTTCCCGGTAAAAACGATCGCACCTTTCCTGTCGGTCGAAGGCGAGCAACGCTGGCTGCGCATACCGGACGATGCGGGCTATCCGATCACCGGCGAGCCGCTGGATGACGTGATGCGCGGGTGATTGCCACCGCCGCTGCAACGCAAGCCTCCTGGCGGGCACCTCGGCCGAATGAATCAATTGGCGCGCCCGGCAGACAAAGATTGGAAGCTGCCTGCCCGGCGTCAGGAGGCATCGAGCGATAGCCGAATTTCAGCTGTTGAGTGGAAAGCGGACCGCATTCCTCGGCACCCGAAACTCAGCTTTCGCGCCTGGCGAAATGCCGCTCGTTCTCTTGTGCGAACATGGCCTTGATCGCATCCCCGTCGGACGGCTCCTCCGCCAATGTTTCCGGGTCCCACTGATGACGTTCGGTCTCGAAAAAGTCGCCATCATAGATGTGGATACCGCCGGTGAAGCGTTGAAGCGGGTTGGTAACGGAATGGATCGCGTTTGAAGGCAGGTATGCGATATCACCTTCGAACAAGCAGTTGGCTTCATAGGCCTCTATGCCGTCGTCACTCCGTCGCCACAGGATGTTGTCCTCGCGCCCGGTATAGATGCCGATCAGAGCCTTCATCATATGGTCGTGTGGCAGGAGATTCATCTGCGGCGTCCAGTGCGCTGCAAATATGGTGAAGTCCGGCGAGGAGTACATAACATCGAGGCCTGCCTTGGTTGGACCGCCAAGAGCTCTCAGCACAGCATGATGATCCTTGAGCTCAGCGGCCAGAACCTCGCCAACGGCTTCCATGCCCTGAGCGCGGTGAGCCCTCACGCAGTCCTCAACAAAGCGGTCGCGGTCGAATGCGCGCTGGCGGGTTCTCGGTTTCCGGTCGTCCGTTGTTTCCATCGAAAATGCTCTCCTCGCCGACGCCGCGGCCAAGACTGCGGTCCCTTGCGCCAGCATGGCTCTGCGCGAAATGGCAGAGGTGGTCTTGTGCCCAATCATGAAGGCAAGGATAAGGCGCCAGCACGTGCCGGCTAGTCACATATCTGGACCGGTCATCGCCATTTGTCGCCAGCTGTGACAATGTAAAGCTGGAGGGAATGCCCATGCCATCCCAATTTGGCCAGTTCTGCCCCGTTGCCCTGGCATCCGAAGTGCTGACGCAAAAATGGATGCTGTTGATTCTTCGCGAGCTCAATGCGGGGGCCACCCGCTTCAACGAAATCCGCCGGGGAGTTCCACGCATCTCTGCCACGCTGTTGAAGCAGCGGCTGCTCCAACTCGAAAGCGCTGGAATTGTTTCGCGAAGACCGTTCGGTCCCGATGGGCATGAAGAGTACATCCTGACTGAGGCCGGATCGGAATTGAAACCTATACTTTCGGCTGTAGGAACCTGGGGCCAACGCTGGGCGCGGGACATTGAGAAGGAAGACCTTGATCCGGCCT
This sequence comes from Parerythrobacter lutipelagi, assembly GCF_005434975.1. Lineage (GTDB taxonomy): Bacteria > Pseudomonadota > Alphaproteobacteria > Sphingomonadales > Sphingomonadaceae > Parerythrobacter_A > Parerythrobacter_A lutipelagi. The sequence continues at coordinate 732,105 of NZ_SKCJ01000001.1, forward strand.
GGCTGGTTTGGGCCATGCACCGGCGGATCGACACGGCGGCCATGCCCAAGGGCCGGACCGTGCTCGCACTTTACTTCAGGGACGCCCCGAAAGACCACCGCTTGTTCTGGCTTGTTTGCGAACACCCTCGCGTTGACGTCTGCATCAAGCCTCCCGGGTTCGATGATACCCTTCGCATCGAGACCGATGTAAGGACGATGGCTGAAATCTGGCGTGGCATTCGCCCAATTGGCGAGGCCCTGTCGGAAGGAAGCTTGATTATTGAGGGACCCTCAACCTTAGTTGGGCTGGCGCCCCGATGGTTTCTGCTGAGCGTTTTTGCCGGGATCAAGCGCGCTGCTGGACATTAAACGCAATTGGGCCGTCGCCACGCTGTCGGCCTTTGGGTCGTTAGCGGACTATCCATCAGCGGGTGCTACGCTGCTCATTGGTTCGCCGGATGTCCCTGCAAGGCAATTCACGAATCCTGAAATTCTGCCGACATGCGGAATTGACGCGTGGCAGGATTGTCCTCGTCGCTGCGCTCCTCGTTCATCTGCGCGCCTGCGGCGCTCCAAATCCGAACAAGCTTCATGCCTTTAGGGCCCACCACCCGACCCTGCGGGCCGGTTGGCGCGCCCGGCAGGACTGTCCTCGTCGCTGCGCTCCTCGTTCTTCTCCTCAGCCTGCGGCTGCTCCGAATCCGAACAAGCTTCATGCCTTTGGGGCCCACCACCCGGCCCTGCGGGCCGGTTGGCGCGCCCGGCAGGACTCGAACCTGCTACCTCAAGATTAGAAGTCTCGCGCTCTATCCAGATGAGCTACGGGCGCGCGCCGGATGCGGCCATACCGTGCTTTGCGCCGCTCGCAAATGGCGATAAGTGCTGCTTCCATGGAAAGCCCTTTACAACGTATCGACACAAGCAGCACCAAGCAGCGCCGCTTCCGGTATTTCGATATCGTGATGGCGGCGTTTGTCGCCATCCTGCTGCTGTCGAACGTAATCGGCGCAGCGAAACTGTCCGCCGTCGAAGTGGCATGGTGGCCGCAGGGCTGGTGGCCCGCACCGGAGGGGGCCTTCATTTTCGGCGCGGGCATCCTCTTTTTCCCGGTCAGTTATGTGATCGGAGACATCCTGACCGAGGTTTACGGCTACCAGCGCGCGCGGCGGTGCATCTGGGTCGGCTTTGCCGCGATGGTCTTCATGGCGTTCATGTCGTTCGTCGTGGTGGCGCTCCCCCCGGCGGATAGCTGGGACGGTCAGGCGGCCTATGAAAGCGTTTTCGGGCAGGTTCCGCGGATTGTCCTTGCTTCGATCCTGGCGTTCTGGGCCGGCGAATTCGTCAACGCATTCGTGCTCGCGAAGATGAAAGTGTGGACCGCCGGCAAAGCGCTGTGGAGCCGGACGATCGGCTCCACGGTGTTCGGCCAGGCGGTGGACAGTGCAATCTTCTATCCGGTCGCGTTTCTTGGCGTGTGGGACACGCGCGACGTGCTGCTGGTGATGGTCACCAACTGGGCTTTGAAGGTCTTGTGGGAGGCTGTGCTGACGCCGGTTACCTATCTCGTGGTGAGCAAGCTCAAGCGGGCGGAGGGGATCGATATCTACGACACCGGGACCAATTTCTCCCCCTTCGCAAAATCGGAATAGAGCAAGTACCCCTGCGCCAAACGGAAAAGGCCGGGCGTGATGGCCCGGCCTTTCCCTTGTTACGCCGATTGGTGGATCAGAAATCGATACCGACCGCGATACCATAGCGGCGCGGGTCGAGCGTAAAGATGTTGGTGAACAGGCCCGAAGAAGCATCGGTGACATACAGGCCCGTGGTCGAGTTGCTGTCGAAGATGTTCTGTACGAAGGCCCTGGCATACCACTGCCTGTCCGGACCGTTCAGCTGGATTTGCGCATTCGCCTGAACGAATGGCTCCAACCGGTTGACCCGGCCGTTGAACACATTGCCGTATTGCTCACCGGTGAAGGCCACATCGAAGCGCGGGACCAAAGACATCCCGTTATCGAAATCATAGGTGTATTGCGCACCCACCGAGGCTTTCATCTCAGGCGCCTGCGGCAGCTTGTTGCCTTTCAGGTTCACTTGTACGCCCGGGCTGAGGACGTTGATCGGACCGAAAAGCGCCGCCGCAGGTCCAGCTGCCGCATTGGCAAGGTTCTGGCAGATACTGAACGCTCCGCGGGATGCGATGCCGCTATCCCCCGGGAAAGCCGTCGTGGGTCCCAACAATCCGGGTTGCCCGACGGCATTGCTGACGAAGTCATTGACGAAATTGACAAATGCATTCGCATTGTCGCCTTGCACGGCGCACAGCGCACCATTGGTGATGTCCTTGATGATCACCGCATTCGGATCGCCGCCGCCCGGATCGCGCGGATTGGAGAAGAACTGGTCACCGGCAACCTCGGCATTGAGATAGCTGAAGTTGATGTTGAACAGCCAGCGGTCGCTCGGCTGGATCAGCGATTCAAGTTCAAGGCCCCAGACATTGGCATCGATCGTATCATTGACCGATGTCCGCGCGATAATGCGGCTGAGCTGCAGATCGCTGTATTTGTAGTAGAACGCGGTCGCGTTGAGCTGCAGCGCGCCGTTGGCGAAAGTGTTCTTCGAACCGATTTCAAACGCGTCGATCGATTCCGAACCGAAGCTGTCCGGCACAGCGAAAATCGGCTGCAGGGGCGGGTTGATCCCGCCCGATTTGTAGCCGCGCGAGTAGGATGCATAGAGCAGATTATCCGGCGAAATCTGGTAGTCGAGCACCACGCGGCCGGTAATCTCGTCGAATGCCACCGAACGCTGCTGAACCAGTTGATTGCCCGCAGTCCCGGGGTCCGCATCGAACGAACCAACGAACGGCGAGTCGAATGGATCGCCATCGTTGCTGTACGGGTTCAGGAAACTCGCCAGAGTGGAACGCGCAGAGATCGCCTTCTTGTCATCGTTGTAGCGCAGGCCGGCTGTCAGCTTCAGGCTATCGGAGATGTCGAAATAGACCTCTCCGAAAATGCCGTAGCTTTCCAGCTTGAAGTCCTGCGTGTTGTTGCGGAAGAACGATGTCGCCAGATAGCTCGGCGGAAGACCGCCGCCCAGGCTGGTAAACGAACCCAGCACACCGGTGATATAATCGATGGCAAAGGCATTCACGTAATAGCTGTTCTCCAGAACTTTGGAGTCAGCATAGATGCCGCCGAGCAGGAAGTTGAACGGACCATCGAAATCCGATGAAATGATCAGCTCCGCCGACCAGGATTCATTTTCCTGATTGGACCGGTCGAACTGGGTTCCGTCCGGGGTACAGACCCGGAAGCCCTCGAATGCACCGCGATTGTCGAGCCGCGTGTCGGAAACACACAGATTGCCGTTACCATCGAACAAGGCATCGGTGATGGGTTGGAAATAGGATGCGACAGCTGGACCGACGACCAGCGGATTGGCGAAAGTATTCAACGTGCCGAAGGCAAGCGCAGCATTGGGGATTTCGCCCACGCCGAGGTTGTAGTCCTGCCGCGAGTCGACACTGGTTTCCTGGTACATGCCCGAGAGCCCGACGTTGATCGCGCCGAAATCATGCTCGATATGGGCCCAAATCTGCAATTCGTCGGCGAAATATTCCGGCGTGAACTGCGTGTTCACCGTCCGAACATCGGCAGGCTCCTGAAAATTCGCATAGGCGTCAGGGCCATACAGGCTGTTCAGACCGAAGGTTGACGGGATCCCGTTAATGGCGAGGAATTCGGATGAACCCAGCGTACCGGTAAAGGTCGAATTGGAATTGGTCTTGTCGAAATCGCGACGGTTGTTGAGACAGCCGAGCACGCCGGTGGGATCGCGCTGACACTGCTGCTTCTGAATCCGCAGACGATTGTCGTTTTCGCGGAAGTAGTAGCCCATCAGGTCGATGGTCGTATCCGGGCCCGGTTCGAACCGCAGCGAGCCGCGGATGGCGTACATATCGCGGTCATCGATATCGTTGCCGTCGAACAGGTTGTTCGTGTAGCCGTCACGCTTGAGATAGAAGCCCGCCACACGTGCACCGATCGTCTCGCCGATCGGCACATTGATCATGCCCTTGGCCTTCATGCTGTTGTAATTGCCGTATTCGAATTCGGCCTTCCCGCCGAAACCGGACAGGTCGGGCTTGGCGCTGACCACATTGACCACGCCGGAAGTCGCATTTCGTCCGAACAGCGTGCCCTGCGGACCGCGCAGGACTTCGATCCGCTCGAGATCGAAATATTCGGTCTCGAACAGCCGCGTGCCGAACAACGGTGCAGAGTTCAGATGGATGGCGGTCGCGCTGTCGCAGCTGACGCCGACGCAAAGATCGCCAATCCCGCGGATGGTGAAACTGGACGCGGTAAAGTTGCTCTTGGTGAAGGATACGTTCGGCAGGGTCAGCTGCAGATCGCTGGCGTTCTCGATTTGCTGCGCTTCGAGCGATTCGGCGGAGAATGCGCTAACCGCGATCGGAACCGCCTGCAGGCTTTCGGCCTGGCGCTGCGCGGTAACAACGATTTCACCGGGTTTGAAACGTGGTGCCGTTTCTGTGTCCGTTTCGTCCTGAGCGTATGCTGGAACGGCAAGCACGCAACCCGCGATGCCGGCAAGCAAGGTGGCCTTCACCCTCATAGTCCTCTCCCATGTTATGGCCGTCTGTTGCAGCCTGTAAGATGGAAGCTAAGCCAGTTGATGGGCATCTGGCAATAGGATTACGCAAAACACTGCGCTCAGGCGCGAATAATTAGCCGTTACCGCAGCTGTACGCCTACTTTGCATAGGCCTGAGCGCGCGCCGCGCCGGCATCTTCGATCGGGCGGAATTCCGGTTCCAGCCCCAGCCGCCCGGCGAGCAGATCGAGATCCTTCTCGTTGGGGATGCCGAACAGCGGCGTGTGGCTGTGTTCGATCGAGAGCACCAGTTTCCGGTCGTCTTCGACCTGCAAGCTGCTGAGCTGGAAGAGCGTGCGGGACCGCGCGCCAAGCCGGCGGCACAGCCGTATTGCCAGCCCCCAGCAAATCGCCGCCTCTATCGCATCGGGTGAAGCGAGCACTTTCACCGCATCGGGCATGTCGCAAACATTTCCGTTGGCTGAAACCGTTGCAGCCATCAGTGCCCGATCCGATGCAGAGACGGAAATCCAGCGTTTATGGAGCGCCCATTCGATACCCAGATCGATCCGCAGATTGGGCTCGATCTGCATGGAAGACAGCGCCAGCATGGTAGCCGCCAGCCGCAATCTTTCGCTGCCGTGTCCACTTGCCGGAACGGCGGCGGCCGTCCAGCCAGCCACGCGAGTGGCGAGGACCGGCGGGCATCCGCGCAAGCTGGCAAATTCGCCAACCCCGGCGAGCAGCGGATCCTGCTGCCGGGCATGCGGCTCGAGCCCGGAATAGAGCACGCCTTCTCTCAGGCCCCAGGAAGAAAAAACGATCTTGTCGGGCTGCAACCGGCTGAGCAGAACCAGCAGCAGAGTTGCGGCATAGGGCAGATTTTCGGACCGCATTTCGGATATCCGGGGCAGAGCGAGCAGGGTTCCGGGTTTCGACCGGGCGATCGCGCGTGCGAGGCCTTGCGCTTCTTCGCCGGAGATACTGAAACCATGCGGGTCCGTCAGCGGATAATTGCGCTGCTCCATCGCGAACACCGCCATGGCCCGCCATGTCCCGCCAACAAGATACAGCGTCTGCCCGGTGGCAAACTGCGCACCGGCCCGATCGATCAGGTCTCCGATTGCCGCCGCGCTTGCCGCTTCGTCAGCACCGACAAGTGCGCGCAGGCGCAACGTGCCGAGCGGCATGGTGGCGCCGGCAGAGCAAGCATCGTCAGCGATCTGCACCAGCTCGAGGCTGCCCCCGCCGAGATCGGCTGCGATTCCGGTCGCGCCGGGAAAAGCGCCAATTACACCCATCGCGCTGGTTTCCGCCTCTTCTTCGCCCGACAGCAAGCGCGGCTCGAAGCCGAGCGCTGCGACCTGTGCGAGGAATTCCGGCCCGTTGCTGGCTTCGCGCGGGGCTGCGGTGGCAACGACATCGATCTTGGTCACGTCGAGATCGCGCAGGAGCAAGGCGAAGCGGCGCAATCCGCGCATGGCCAGATCGATTGCTTCGTCCGCCAGCCGTCCGGTCTCACCGATTTCGCGGCCCAGAGTAGCGGTCACTTTCTCGTTGAACAGCACAACCGGCGCGCGCGGCGAACCGCCGTAGAGCACCAGCCTGACGGTGTTCGAGCCGATATCGATGATCGCACGCGACACGCGATTGCCGGAAAATGCCCCCTGCCTGTCCGCGTGCCGCCGGCCCAGCGCCATCAAACAGCGCCCTTGCGCAGCGCGAGTTGCGGGACCGCCCCGGCCTCCAGCGCACCGCCGCGCCCCGACAGCGACGGATTGGTCATGAAGTAACGGTGGCAATTGAACGGTTTTTCACCCGGCCCGGCGCGCTGATAGCTGCCATCGCTCTGTTGCTCCCAGCTTTGCTCCGTATCGAGCAAATTGGCGAGGAGGACCTGTTCGAGCACCTGGTCGCGCACCGTCTTGTTGCGGATCGGAACCATCACTTCCACCCGCCGGTCAAGGTTGCGCGACATCGCATCGGCCGAGGTAATATAGACCTTGGACTTGCTGCTCGGGATTTCCTCTCCGTTGGCGAACGCCCAGATCCGGCTGTGTTCGAGAAACCGGCCGATGATCGATTTGACCCGGATGTTTTCCGACAGGCCGGCAATGGCCGACCGCAGGCAGCATATCCCGCGGATCACCAGCTGGATTTCGACGCCCGCCTGCGATGCGGCATAGAGCCGGTCGATCACCCCCTGATCGGTCAATGAATTGAGCTTGGCCCAGATTGCCGCCGGTTTTCCCGCCTGCGCATGGGCGATTTCTTTATCGATCCGGTCATACAGTTTCTCACGCAATCCGATCGGAGAAACCGCCAGCTGGCCGGTCTTGCGCGGCTCGATATAGCCGGTCACGAAGTTGAACAGCCGCGCAGCATCGCGGCCCAGTTTCGGATCGGCGGTGAAGAAGCTTAGATCGGTATAGATCTTGGCCGTTACCGGGTGATAATTGCCGGTCCCGAAGTGGCAATAGGTGCGATAGCCCGCCCCTTCCCGGCGGACCACCATCGACACCTTTGCATGGGTCTTCCAGTCGACGAAGCCATAGATGACCTGCACCCCTGCCCGCTCCAGTTCGGATGCCCACAGCAAATTCTGTTCTTCGTCGAACCGAGCCTTGAGTTCGACCACAGCTGTGACCGATTTGCCCGCTTCGGCTGCCGCAATCAGCGCTGCGATGACGGTCGACTGGCTGCCTGCGCGATAGAGCGTCTGCTTGACCGCCACGACATCGGGGTCCTGCGCTGCCTGACGCAGGAAATCGACCACCACTTCGAAGCTTTCATAGGGGTGGTGAATGATGATGTCTTTCTCGCGGATGGCGGCAAAGCAATCGCCGTCATGCTCAAGAATCCGCTCTGGATAACGCGGGCTGTAGCTGGAAAACTTGAGGTCGGGTCGGTCTTCCTCGACGATATCGGACAGACCTTCGACCCCGATCAGCCCGTCGGTCCGGATGATCGTCGTCTCGCTCGTCGCCAGCTGCTGGAGCAGGATATCCTCAGCGACCTTGTCGAAATCCTCTTCCATTTCGAGCTGGATAACCTGCCCCCGGCGGCGCCTCTGGATTGCGCTACGGAAGGTGCGGACGAGGTCTTCGGCTTCTTCCTCGATCTCGATATCACTGTCGCGCAGCACGCGGAACGCGCCATCGCCTTCGATCGTGAAGCCGGGAAACATATGGTCGGCAAAGCGGCAAATCAGCCGCTCGATGCTGATATAGACCGCTTTGTCGCCCGGAACGCGGACCCACCGCGGCAGCGCCGAAGGCACCAGCACCATTTCGACAATCTGCGCCCCGTCACTCTGACGCGTGAGCGTGAACAGCAGGCCGACCCCTTCATTCGCGACGAACGGGAACGGATGAGCCGGATCGAGCGCTTGCGGCGTCAGTATCGGCACGATCTCGTCGAGGAAATATTCTTTCAGGCGGTCATAGGATTCCGGATCGACCCGCACATTGTTGGCGATGTCGATCCCCGCTTCGCCGAGGAGGTCGCGCAGGGCGGCCCAATTGCCGCGTTGCTGGTGATTAATTTCCAGCACCGCTTCGCGGATCGCGGCAAGTTGCTGCGAAGGGCTGCGGCCATCGATGGCAACCCGCTCGATCCCGCGTTGCACCTGGCCGACCAGACCGGCGACACGGATCATCATGAACTCGTCGAGATTGCTGCCTGAGATCGACAGGAACCGCAGCCGTTCGAGCAGCGGGTAGTTCGCGTTGCGCGATTCCTCCAGCACCCTCGTGTTGAACGCCAGCCAACTCAGCTCGCGATTGATGTAGCGCTGCGGCGCTTCTTCCGAGGGCTCATAATGCTCGTCGAGTTTGGCCGCGATCTGGCTGCTCATAAGTCCTGAGCGGCCGTGCACCGCATCGTCGTTTGCGTGGATGATAGGCTTGTCGGTGATACGCGCCAGACCTCGTGAATATCCTCAACCTCTGGATGACACAGAACGGCGGTGTTCGCCAGACAGGAAAAGGCCGGCTGCTAAATCAGATCCTGACTCTTGGCGATTTGTGAAATACCGCGCTTGCCCGACGCGTCACGGCCCAATTGGACGATCACATCGATCACCGATGCGGCATAGTCGATGGTGTCGGTGCGGGTCAGGCCAATCCCGGTCTGCATGACCATGAGAGCCAATTGTTCGAGCGCACCGCGCAGCGAATTGGCATGAATGGTCGAGAAACTGCCGGGGTGGCCGGTGTTGATCGCGCGCAGGAAAGAAACCGATTCCGCCCCGCGCAACTCGCCCAGCACGATCCGGTCAGGACGCAGGCGTAGCGCCGCCTGGAGAAGTTCGTTCGCAGTGACTTTGGCCTCGCCCAGCTCCCCCTTCACAGCGACGAGGCCGACACCGTTTTCGCCGGGAAGCTTCAGTTCGGGCGTGTCTTCGACCAGCACCACCCGTTCTTCCCGCGGGATTTCGCCGAGCATGGCGTTGAGGAAAGTCGTCTTCCCGGTGGAAGTGCCGCCGGAAATCAGGATCGTGCGCCGCTGGCGGATCACCTCGCGCAGATAGGCAATCGGCTGCTGCTGCGCATCGGGCATCGCGTCCTGGCGCGGCGCAGCCAGCGGCCCCGCATCATATGCGTCCAGCGGCAAGTCGAGCCGGCGGTGACGGCGGATCGCCATGACCCAGTGCTTGCGCGCGGCGGGCGGCCCGCAGAACTGGATGCGCGCGCCGTCCGGCAGTGTCGCGCCGAGCAGCGGGTGCTCGCGATTGATGCCCTGATGGCTGACCCGCGCGACCTGTTCGGCGAGCCGCTGGACCAGCTTGTCGTCGATATCGGGCGTGTCGATTTTCTGCATGCCGGGCGATGCGGCGTCTTCGATCCACACCTCGCCCGGCCGATTGACCATGATCTCAGTAACAGTGTCCCGCTCGAGCCATTGGCGGAACGGTGCGAGATAGGCGTCGAGATAGACGCTGCGCTCTCCGGCGATCGGTTCGCTCTGCTGCAAGGGGTGGATGTCGGCGCTCACAGCCGCATCAGTCGACCGACGAGAAATCAAGATCGCGCGCGGTGAACACCCGGATCGGCGCGCCGACGCGAACGCGAATGACCGGGCCGATCTGCCCGTCCTGCTGCGCTGCGCTGGCCGCTGCCTGCCCGCCGCCGCCGAGAACGACGGAAGCACCGCCGGTGCCAATCGCGGACAACCCGCCGACCACGGAAAGCAGCATGGCCGAACCGAACCGCTGGAAGAAGCGCGAGTCCACATCGCCTTTGAGACCCGTCGTGCCGTCGAAACCGACCGCCGGAGATTGCAGGCTGACCGACGCACCATCGGGCCGGATGACCCGGTTCCAGATCACATAGGCGCGCTTCTGCCCGTTCTGCACGCCCGACTGGTACTGGCCGATCAGGCGGCTGCTGCGCGGGACGAGGACCTTGGTGCCATCGAAGCTGCGCACGTCCTGGCTCACCACGGCGCGGACATAGCCCGGCACATCGGTGTCGATCGCAGTCTCCAGGATCGCGGGAATCAGCGTGCCCTGCGTGACCGTGGTCGCCGGATTGACCATCGCCTTGGCTTGCGCGGTCGAACCGCCCACGCCGCCGACGCGGCTGGCGAAATCGGCAGCGGAATTGCCCGTCGCAACGGCAGCCGCCAGTGGCTCACCGGTGATTGCTGCGGCCGGCACTGCGACCGAACCGACCGGCGCGCCGCTCATGTCGAATACCAGAGTTGGCGTGGCATAGGGGTTGGCAGCCGCCACGGCGTAAGCGCCCGGATCGCGCGAGTAGATCGGCTGCGGCGCCGGATCGTAGCGATTGATATTCGGATTGGGCGCGACTGAACTGGTCACCGGCTGCTGGATCGGGATCTGCGAGACCGGAACCCCGCCGACCTGCGCGGGCTCAGTGCCGGCCTGCGCGGCGGGTGCCACCTCATCGCCGTCGGTGCGCGCACTGTTCATGCCCCAGAACGCCGCAAAGCCAAGCAGCGCGACAACTGCCACGCCCGCCGCCAGCCCGAAGCCGTCCGACGCGCCTTTGCGCTGGGTTACCGCCGGGTAGGAATTGCGGCTCGCAAGGTCGATGACCTCGGCTGTTTCCTGTTCACGCGGATCGGTGTCGTTGGCCACTCCGGTGCCGCCGTTCCTGGCGGGAAGACGCATTGCGAGACGCATAGCCTGCTACCTCCTATCGACCCGACTGCGCAAAGGCAGACGAGGCGGGTGTACGGACCGAACGGATCGGCCCTGTGTTGGTCAGCGTTGCGGAATCCTCCCCCGAACGCAGAATGATTTCGCGCGGCACGCCCTCGACGACGATCAAATCGCCGCGCACTACGAAGTTGACCGGGCCTTCCGTGCCGGCCTCGTCCTTGACCAGGATCGCCGGTACCGGCTGGCCGCTCGGCCAGGTCAGGAAAGTCGCCGCGCCGTTGTCATACGCCTGGCTCGGCAGCAGCTGGCGCACCCCTTCGCGCTCCCATTGGAAATTCAGCTCCGCCGGATCGACCACGGCATAGGGGTCCGTCGCCGCCGCAAGCTCGATGCTGGACGCGGTTTCGCGGACGACCCCGGCCATCTCCGGTTCTTCCGGCTCTTCGGCGTAAGTGAAGGTCAGCACGTAAAGCGGCTTTGCGCGCGGGCTCGCCACCAGGTCGAACAGATATGTCCGGCGATTGGTGATGACGGTCATATTGGTCGCAGCCGACGGCGACAGCGGTTTGACGAACAGAAGATTGGCGCGCTTGTTGGGCGTGACCTGCCATGCCGTACTGTCTCCGATCGCAACGTTTTCGATCTGCTCGTTTTCGCCGAATTTGATCGTCGCCTGGACTTTGGTCTGGCCTTCGATCCGCACCACCGTGTTGGGATCATAAAGCCGTTCGACCAAACGCGGGTCGTTCGCCATCGCGGGAGCCGCGAGAAGGACCAGAGCGGCCAGAGCAAGAGAGGGCGCGGGAAGTCCTGCGCGGATCATTTCATTTTCTCCGTTGAGCGGGCGAGTGCGCCGCTGTGCGCCGGGCGGAACCGGTTGCCGATCCCTTGAGCGCGTTGCGGCGCCGTCCTCGGCGATTGCGCCTGAGCGGCAGCTGAAGATGTCGCAAAAACCTTGCCGGTGCGCGGCTGCGCGGCAGACGAACCGGCCGCGTCATTGGCTGGCATGGCGGCGGGCACGCCCGACACGGCGATACGGCGCGGCGGGTTGGACAAGCCCGCTGCCTGCGCAGTCGATTGCGCAGTTTGCAGGCGCCGCGGCGCGGCAGCAGGTGCGCTGGCGGCAAGGCCCCGCTCGCTCACGCCCTGCTGCGGGACAAGGCCGAACACCCGCCAACCTGAAACCATGGTGGCGCTGACTTTCAGCACCATCACCATCAGCGCCGCGTGGACCGCTGCGATCAGGAAGAACGCCACCGCCGCACGGGCATCGACCTGACCAGGCACTTGCTGCAGGCTGGACAGGATCGGGATGCTGATCTCCAGCATGACACCCCCCGCCAAGACAGCGAACAGCGGGGTCAGCGCGAGCATCACCACACCCTTGAGCCAGCCGGTGAACAGGCCGCGCGTTGCCGGGAACAGCGCGAGCACCACGAAGATCGGGCCGAGCGCGACCAGCACCGCGAGGCCGATACGGGCGGTCACCAGCACGCCGACCGTACCGAGTAGCAGGATCATCGCGCCCATCCACAATAAGCCTTTGGGCGAGAAAGCGGAGATCTCCTCTCCGCTGGTCGCGCCGTAGCCCGAACCGTCAACCGGCTGAGCATTCTGCGGATCCTGCGTTGCCCGTTCGATCGCGGCAAACACCACGTCGAGCTTGTCGGCAAAGACAATCGTGGCCGAAGCATCGGTGCCGGACAGCGTCGTCGCGATCCAGTCCGGCGCGAGAATGGCGAGGTTCCAGACCACCCCCTGATACGCCGCCCAACTGGTGGCGAAGGTGACCACCAGCCCCAGCGTCATCATCCGCGGCACAAGCGATTTGATCGACAGATTGGTCCGCCCGAGCAACAGCGCGATGGCGAACAGCGCCACAAAAATGGCCAGCAGAATCGACAGTGTCGGCCCCATGGCGCCGCCGGGTGCGAACAGCCGTCCGAAGGCTGCCCCGGTCACTTCATTGGCGGTGCAATCGACGGCGCGCAGAGCTGCTGCGACACCATTGCCGACTTCCGCCTTGGCCTGATCGCATGCGGTGCTCATTCGGCGGCCTCCCACAGCCCGCCTTCGGGTGCTTCGGGGCCGAGGCCGGGCCATGTATGGCTGGTCAGCGCGGGATACCATTCGCTTGGCTCGTCACCCACCGCTTCGCGCAGCAGGTCGAGCCGGCGAACCGAGGCTTCGCGGCCCGAAAGGATGGTCAGAACTTCGGGCGCGTTCGACAGATCCAGCCGCACCACCACGCTGGCGTCAGGCTGGCGGACAAGGAAGCAGCGGCTGTGCGCCGGCAGCGTACGGATAATCGACAGCTCGTGATCGGTCAGGCCGAAACCGTCGCAGTAATCCTCTGCGCGTGCGCGGCTGTTGGGCATGAAGATCATCGTCGCGGTCTGCTCGACCAGCGCGGTGGAGATGCGGCTGTCGAGCGCGTCGCGCGCCGACTGCGTCGCGAAACCGACCAGCGCATTGCGCTTGCGCAGCGTCTTGAGCCAGTCGCGGATACGCGCGGCGAAAACCTCGTCATCGAGCGCTTTCCAGCCCTCGTCGATCAGGATCATGGTGGGGCTGCCGTCCAACCGTTCTTCGATCCGGTGGAACAGATACATCATGGTCGGCGTGCGCAGCTTGGGATTCTCCAGCAGCGCAGTCATGTCGAAACCGAGCACACGGTTGCTCAGATCGAGCCGGTCCTGCGCATTGTCGAACAGCCAGCCGTTCTCGCCCCCGTTCCCGTTCTCTGCTCCGATCCATGCCGCGAGGCGGTCCGCCAGGTCTCCCGGCTGCGGACGGCGGGTGCCCGACAGCAATTCCTTGAAATGGCGCAGGCGGCGCAGCGAAGGCTCGTTCGAATAGGTCGCATCGACCGCTTCAGCGATGGTCGCGGCCTCTTCCGGCCCCTCGGCATTGAGCAGCACGCCCAGCCAGTCGCGCAGGAAAGCGCGGCTTGTCGGCGTATCGGGCAATGCCAGCGGATTGAAGCCGGTCGGCTCGCCCGCGCTGATCCGGTCATAGCGCCCGCCAATGCCGCGAATGAACAGCTCGCCGCCGCGATCCTTGTCGAACAGGATGGTGCGCGGGGCGAATTTCTGCGCCTGAGCGGCAAGGAAATTCATCACCACGGTTTTGCCAGAACCCGACGGCCCGATAACTGAGAAATTGCCTAGGTCGCCGTGGTGGAAATTGAAGAAGAACGGCGTCGCACTGGTGGTTTCGAGCAGCGTGACCGCATCGCCCCAGTGATTGCCATGCGCCTGCCCCAGCGCGAAACCATGCAGGCTGCCGAAGCTCGCCATATTGGCGCTCGAAATCATCGAGCGGCGCACGATATAGCCTTCGTTGCCGGGGAACTGCGCCCAGAAGGCGGGCTCGAGATTGGTATCCTCGCGCACGGCAATCGCGCCGGTATCGGCCAGCGCGGCAGCGCAGGCGGCACTGGCTTCATCGAGCCGCGCCAGATCGCTTTCGCGCACCAGCACCGACAAATGATGATCGCCGAAGCCGACCGCACCATTGCCCAGCTCGTCGCGCGCGTTCAGCATGTCGCCGCGCTCGGCCACGGCTTCCTCGTCGGCCGACCGCAGGCGGCGGATCGCAAGGTCCATCCGCTCGCGCGCGGTCTGGCGTTCGTACGGAGCGTAGCTTTCCGACACGATCATCTCGAACGGCAGCCGCAGCAGCCCGTCGAGCAGGCCGGGCGAAGTCGCGTCGGGATAGTCTTTCAGGCTGAGGATCGCGGAAAAATCCGGCTCGTGCGCGCCGCGCTGCTCCATCGCATCGAGCCCGAACGAAGTGCGGCGATAAGGCAGCATATGGCCGATATCGGTCTCGTCCGACGGTTTGAGAACCGGGCGCATCTCGCCATTGTAGAGCGCGCTGAGCAGTTCGAGTAGTTCGGAATTGGTCCGCCCTTCTTGCGCGTCGTACTCGCCCAGAACTGCTGCACCGTAGCTTTGCAGCGAAGCGACAAGACCGGTCGCCGCAGCCTTCAGTGCGCGCACATCCTTCGGATCGTAGGTATATTCAGCGTCGCGCTTGCGATTGAAGAATTTGGCCGCGCGTTCGGCGAGGCCCGCCTTGCCGCGCGCCGGGCGGCGGATCAGAGTTACAAACTGATCGTTGATGAACAGCGCGCCCTTGCCCAGCCGTTCCTTCCATCGCCGGTCGATATGCGCAGACAGTGGATCGTCGAATTCCGCGTCCAGCTCCACCTCCACCCGGCGGCGGATCACGTGGTGATACATTACGAACCGCGCGTCGAGGGTAGAGCGAAGCACCACTTCGCGGGTCGCGGCATGGGCGTTCAGCGCGATCGTGTCTTCGGTTTCGAACAGCAGGCCGGGAACCTGGATCGCGGTCATGACCGAACCATCGCGCAGCAAGAGCGTGTTCGCATCGATCAGCCGCGCATAGGGCAGCCGGTCGCCCGCGCGGGCTTCCTTCGCGCTCCAGGCTGCGGCTCCGATCCATTTGCTCATACGTCTCGACCCTCCAACAGGTCGCAATTCCGGTTTCTTGTTTTCACGGGGCGTAGCTGTTGCAGCCCCAGCGTTTCCAGTTCGGGACCCGTGGGCATTTGCTCACTTTCGTAATCCACAGGTCGAAAATGCGCGGTTCGCGCAAGCAGGCGAAATAGCCGATCACATGCATCACCAGCGCGCCGAGCAGCGACAGCCAGCTTTGAAAGATCAGGAACAGTTCAGTCGTCACCAGCATGTTGATGATGAAATAATTATACGTCACCCCGGCAAACATCTGCGGCCGCGTCAAAGCGCGGTGAACCGGGTGGCGGACGAGTGTGTCCATCGGGCTATCCATCGCCGCGTCAGCCCCCTGCCGCGCCCTGGATACCGGCTACGATCGAAGCCGCCCCGAACAGGATGAAGCAGCCGATGATCACCGTCGCGCCGAACCGCCAGTTAAGCCGGCCGGTCAGCATCATGAAACCGACAGCGGCGACAGCCATCACGGCCACGGCGGTCGCGACATTGCCCAGCAACGTTCCCTGCAGCCAGCCGAGTGCAGCGACAATCGGACCCGAACCCTGCGGGTCGGCGGTCTGGGCGAAGGCAGCGGTGGGAACCACGACCAGAACTTGGGCCAGCATCACGGCGGTCAGGCGGGAAAACGAATGCATCTATTCAACACTCCGGGAATGATTGGCGAGACGGCCCATGATGGCCGCGACATACAACTGGGTTTCACGAATGCGCGGGATACCATTCGCAGCGATCACGCGCCCCGGCCCCGCATTGTAAGCGGCGAGCGCCTTCTCCAGATCGCCGCCGAACCGGTCGAGCTGTTCGCGCAAGTAGCGTGCGCCGCCCTCCAGATTGGAGAAGGGATCATCCGGATCGACGCCCATCTCGCGCGCCGTGCCGGGCATCAGCTGGGCAAGTCCGCGTGCACCGGCATGCGAGACAGCGCCCGTCCGCCAGCGGCTTTCCTGCCACACCAGCGCTTCGATCAGCGCCGGGCTGAGATCGAACCGGCCCGCCAGTTCGTGCACCTTGGCGATATATTCTGCGGGAACCAGCCCGACGCCGGCAGCGACATCGGCGATCGATTCTTCAGGGACGATGAAATCGGCAGAAAGCTGCACCGGCGGCTGCGCGAGCATGACCGCAGTGCCCTGCCCGCCAGCGGACAGCACTTCCGGCCCGCCGGCCACCCAGCGGCTTTCCTCGCCATCGATTTCCAACACGTCCGCCCACCCCGGGGCGGCCGCCGATGCCAGACCTGCCATCAGGGCAAGTCGGAGCCCCGACCAGAGAATCATTTCGGTCCCTCCGTCCAGTCCCGTCACATACCCTACATGAGACGCAGGTGACAGCAAACTGAACGCGAACAGAAATAGGGCTTTAGCCTTGGCCCCCTGGCTGCGCGCGCCGCAATTGCCGTGTGTAGAACCACCCGATCCCGATCAGGCTGAACCCCAGCGCCATGAACGATGCAATCCGCGCCAGCCCTTCGAGTCCGGCGGCGTCGAACAGGAACACCTTGAGCACTGCGACGAGGATCAGCACCAGCGAACCGATGCGCCAGGTTCGGCTGTCCTTGTATGCGCCCCACCCGAGGAACCCGATTGCGAGCATGATGCCGAGCAGCGAACGGAGCAAATCTTCCGCCGCGCCAACCGGAGGATCGAGCAGGATTGATCCGGCAAATCCCTGTCGCAGGAGGCCGAGCGAGAGCAGCACGATCAGCACCATGCTGGCTGCATCGCACACCCGCTGAAGCGGTTTGCCCTGCGCTTCGCCAAGGTGACGGAGCAGAGCGATCGAGCCCAGCGCAAGGCCGAAGGCCGGGACCAGCAGGTTTGCCACCGGCCACGGTCCGACCGCCTGCGCCACCAGCATCGGATTGTGCAACACCAGCGAATAGAGCGTGAAATGCGCGAGCGATGCCCCGGCCACCAGCCCGCCCGCCAAACGCGTTCCTGCGCGGCCTTCGGGCAGCTTCCACAGCATCAAGGCTGCACCAAGCAGCAGCGCTTGCCAAACCGTGCGTTCGGTCAGGCCATAAGCCACGAATTGTTCCGGCGTGACGATTGCGAAGAGCTGCTTGAACACGATATGGAACGCCACCATCGCCAGCACGCCAAAACCGAGTTGCAGCGGTACGCGTGCGTCGCCGTCCTCCTCGAACCGGGTGCGCGCGAGCACGCCCAGCGCCAGCATTCCCGGCAGGATCATCAGGCCAAGCTCGCTCCAGCCGACGACGTCGGCGATCATCATCGCCTCGCCGGTGAGCGACTGCGCGGCATGCATGGCCCATTTGGCCAATGGCTCCAGCGCCCAACCAGCGCTGATCGCCAGCGCGGTGAAGGCACCCGGCAAGCGTTTTTGCGGCAGCAGCGCAAGCGCCACGCCAGCCGACGCGATGAACCAGGCGAGCGCTTCACCCGGCAGGATCTGCGCGGCGAGGCCGTAAAACACTCCGACCGCCACGATCTCGCCCATCAGGCGGCTTGGCGTGATCGCCTTGCGCATGGCAAACAGGAGCGGCGGCGCGAGCAAGGCAAGCCAGCGCAGGAGCGACTGCCCTTCGAATTGCGCATCGCCCCATTCCACCAGACGGATGATCTCGCTGTCGCCGGTCGAGCCGATCGTGAACGCAACGGCGGCTGCGCCGAACGCGGCCCACGCCTGTGCTGACAGCCCCATCTGGTCCCGCTGGAAACCCAGCGCGAGGATGCCGCAGCCTACGATGGCCGGCGGGAACACCGCCGCCCACAGCGGTACGACGCACCAGCCGGCTGCTGTCACCAGCAGGGATGCCGCCGCAAGCGGGAACAGTGCGACGAACGCCACGTCCTCATCGCGAGCGGGCCAGCGCCGGGCCGCCGCAATCGCAGGTATCGCGGCAAATCCGAGCGCAAGCGCTGCGCGGCCATATTCGTTGAAGTCAAAATGGAACTGCACCCCGGCGATCAAAGCGAGGCCCAGCGGCATGATGACGAGCTGCGCAATATCGCTCCACCGCTCGCTTTGGCGCCAGACATGCGCCAGAGGCACAAGCGCGAAGATCGCTGTCAGCCCCGCGACCACTGCGACGAAAGCATCCGTCGGCGGGTCGTTCCACAGGCCGAGCATCCACAGCGACAGCAAGGCAGCGAAGCCGGTCGCCTCGCGCATGCGCGGCTCGCGCCAGGCGAAGAAAGCGAGCGCGGCGGCGAGCAGCAGGTAGAGCGACCAGGCGGCCGGATCATAGCCCGCGATCGACACCATCGCCGCCATCTGCAAGGCGGCAATGGCGGCGATGATCGCGCGCAGGATCGGGGGCGCTTCGGGACCGCCGGTAAAGGCCGGGATAACCGCACCGAGCAGCACGATATATCCGCCCAGCGCCAGAATATCGGTTGTGCCGGTGACCCCGCTGAACAGCATCAGCACGCCCCAGCCCAGCCCGCCCGCCAGCGCGGCGAGGCCGAGCCAGCTGCGTCCCTGCCGGTCACCCGCAAAGCTCAGCCCGCCGGTTACCAGCGCCAGATAGAGCGCGAGCAGCGGCAGGTTCGCGTCATCACTGTTGACCAGCACCGGGGCTGCAAAGCCGCCGACCAGGCCGAGGATCGCACTGGGCAATCCGAACCGGAACGACAGCGCAATGGCAGCCGCGGTGACAGCGGCGAGCCCGACAAAGGCAAGCCCCGGCCCGATCAGCCCGTACAGGCTGCCCGCCATGTAGAAACTGGCATAAAGCGTGGCGATGCCCGCCCCTGCCAGTGCTTGCCTGACGCGCGGATCGGCGAGGCGGTGTTCCTGACGATAGGCAAGTTCAGCGCCGGCCAGCAGGCCTGTACCGAACAGGAAACCCAGCGCGGTGCGTACGCTGGGGCCGAGCAATCCCTGCTCGATCGAATAGCGCACGAGAAAAAAGCCCGCGACCGCGAGCGCGACGCCGCCCGCCCAGATCGGCAGCAGGCGGCCAAACAGATCCTCGAAATCGAACCGCGGACCGCGGTAGCCCCGCGATGGCTCAACCTCTTCGTGATAACTCGGAGCGGGTGGCGCGGCGGCAGCACTGACCGTCTCTTCGGCCTGGCGCATGGCGGGGACAAGCTTCGGCTGTTTGGTTGCCTGAACGGGTGCGGGTTCGGGTTCGGGTGCGGGTTCGGGTGCGGGTTCGGGTGCGGGTGCGGCGACAGGCGCGGCTTGCGGTTGCGGCCTTTCCTCGGCGACCGTCTCCCGAGGCACTTCAGGGACAGCAGCCGGTGGCCCTTCGGCAGTCGGTTCGGGTCCCGCATCCTGCCTGGCACGCTGGCGCAGTGCCCATTCGAGCATTTCGAGCCGCGGCTCGACATTGCGCAGTTTGCGATCGAGCCGGTCGGCGCGGGTCCACAGGACGGCTGTGGCCAGACCAAGAACGAGCAGCAGGAATACAGTCACGCGGAATTCTCCCCAATCGCAATCGAAGCACGGGCTATCGCACAATTGAACATTGTTCAATATAAAAATTAGACAGCGTTCAATTGTCTGTTAAGGATGGCCCCATGGGACGCCGTTCTGATCACACACCGGGCGAACTGCGCGAACTGCTGCTGGCCACGGGTCATCAGCTGATGGGCGAAGTCGGCTACCCGCGCTTCTCTGGGCGTGAAGTCGCCAAGCGTGCGGGCTATTCGGTCGGGACAATCTACAATGTGTTCGGCTCGCTCGACGCGCTGCTGGCGGCGATCAACACGCGCACATTCACACAGTGGGCCGCATGGCTGCGCCAGGAGCTCGAAACCGGAGGCGAAGACCGCATCGCAAGCCTAGTCCGCGGATATTTCGGATTTGCCCTCGCCCGCCCGCTGCTGTGGTCGGCGATTTACGAACACAAGGTGCCCGAAGGCGAAGGATTGTCGGACGCTGATCTGGAAGGCCGTGCGGCACTGACCGGGATTGTCGAGCAGGAAGTCGCGGCAGTCCTGCCGCCTGACACCGCGCTTGATGTTGCCCGCTTCGCCCGGTCGCTCATTGCGTCGGTCCATGGCCATTGCAGCTATGTGGTCAGCGGCAGCTTCGCCTTGCTGGACGAGACCGACCCGGTCGGAAGTGCGCTGGAACGCGTGCGTGAATCGCTCGCCCATCACGGGGCCAAATCTGCGCCAATGTTATAAATATTGATGTCTGGCCGGAACAGAAGCCCGCTTCCAGCCTTGAGTAGGATATGAAGGATGAGCTTGAAAAGTATCCGCTGACCTGCCGCTTCCTGCAAGGCCGCCTGCGCCATGCAATGACCGAGCGCGAAAAGGAGATTTTCGAAAGCTCGATCGAGGATGTCCAGTCGTTCGACGACGATCACGTCGTTCTGCAGCGCGGCGTGGTGTGCGATTTCTCAACCATGCTGATTGAAGGTTTTGCCATCCGCTCGATCATCGAGAACAACCAGCGCCACGTTGTCGGCGTGCAGGTGCCCGGCGATTTCATGGATTTGCATGCCTACGCCCTGAAGCGGCTCGACCATGACCTGATTACCCTTGGGCCGGCCAAAATCGGACGTGTCTCGCACGATCGATTGAAAGATATCCAGCAGAGCGAACCGCATCTGGCGCGCCTGTTCTGGTTCTCCACTCTGCTCGACGCATCGATCCACCGCCAGTGGATCCTCAAGCTCCACCAGTTGAAGGCGAGCAAGCGCACGGCCCATCTGCTGGCGGAAATCTGGCTGCGGCTGGAACAGGTCGGTCTCTCGCAGCCGAACGGGTTCCGTTCACCCCTGACGCAGGCCGATCTCGCCGACATGTGCGGCACGACCCCGATCCATATGAACCGGTCGCTGGGGGAGCTGCGCAAGACGGGACTTGCCGAGTTCCGCCGGGGCAAGCTGGTGTGCAATGATCGCAAGGCGCTGGAGCGGATGGGCGATTTCGATCAGGCCTATCTGTATGGTGCAGGGGATCTGTTTATCGGCGATCTGGTCAACCGCGCGGCCTGACCGCGCATCAGTCCAGCGCGCCGAAGCGGGCAAAACCGCCTTCCATCCAGCCGAGCGGGTCGAGTTCCTCGCCCTCCGCCAGTTTCACGTCATAGGTGTTGCCGACAAACAGTTCGTGCGACCCGTGGACCAGCGTCGCTTCGACGCGGCAAAACAGGCTCGCCATCGCTCCGGGTAAATAGGGCATGGTGTCGGCATACTCCCACCTTCCGCTGGCGAAACGCGAGTCGCGCATCGAGGGGGTCGAGAACGGCTCGACCAGATCGCGGTGCCCCGTCCCCAGCAAATTGATGCAGAACCGGCCCGCCTGCTCGATCGAAGCGTGGCATTGCGACTGGCGATTGACCGCAACCAGCATGGAAGCCGGTTCCATCGACACCGGAATGACAGCCGAGGCGACCATGCCGACCGGCTCGTCGAGCGAGGGATCATGCGTCGTAACGATCGACACCGGCCCCGGCAGCCGGCGCATGGCCGAGCGCAATTGCTGCGCCAGATCGCCCGTTGCGGGATCGGTCATATCGCGCCCATTCCTCTAACTTTCACATTACAATGTGGACTGCGGCTTGCAGAATCACATTCGGATGCTTAGCGTCCTTCGCCATGAGTGAACTAACCATCCAGCAGCGCGTCCGCAACCTTGTCGATCAAGGGACCATGTCGCGCTCCGCCGTTGCCCGGGCCGCGGGCCTTCATGCCAACTCGCTGCGTGACTGCACCGAACCGCAGTGGAACCCCACCGCAGAAACGCTCGGCAAGCTCGAAGCCTTCCTCGAAGCGAATGACGACCGCCCGGTCCTCGCCAGCATCGAAGACATCATCGAGGAAGCGCGCAACGGCCGGATGTATATCCTCGTCGACGACGAAGACCGCGAGAACGAAGGGGATCTGATCATCCCCGCACAGATGGCGACACCCGCAGCGATCAACTTCATGGCAACGCACGGGCGCGGCCTGATCTGCCTGTCGATGACCAAGCAGCGCTGCCAGCAGCTCGGCCTAGAGCCGATGACGCGCGACAACCGGGAGAGCATGCAGACCGCTTTCACCGTGTCGATCGAAGCGCGCGAAGGCGTGACCACCGGGATCAGCGCGGGCGACCGGGCGCGCACGATCAGCGTGGCGGTGGACAGTTCCAAGACCGCCGATGACATTGTCACCCCCGGACACGTCTTCCCGCTGACCGCGCGCGACGGCGGGGTCCTGGTGCGGGCCGGCCACACCGAAGCGGCAGTCGACATCTCTCGGCTTGCCGGGCTCAATCCGTCCGGCGTGATCTGCGAGATCATGAACGAAGACGGCACCATGTCGCGGCTCGACGATCTGGTCAGCTTTGCGCGCAAGCATGATCTGAAGATCGGCACCATTCGCGATCTGATCGCCTATCGTCTGCGCAACGATCATCTGGTCGAACGCGTCAGTGAAAGCAGCCTGAAGTCGGATTACGGCGGCGAATGGCGCGCGATGACCTATCGCAGCAAGGTGTCCGGCGCGACGCATGTGGTGCTGCAGAAAGGCCATGTCGATCCTGACAATCCCACGCTGGTGCGGATGCACGCGATCTCGATCTTCGACGATGTGCTGGGCCAGTCAGGCCCGAAGAAGCGCCAGCTGCAACGTTCGATGGCCGCCATCGGAGAGCGCGGAAACGGCATGATCGTGCTGATCATGCCCGACCGGCCGGAGAAGCTGCAGGCCGAAATCGGCCGCCACCCGCCGGGCGAAGGCGAGTTGCGCGATTACGGCATCGGCGCGCAGATCCTGGTCGACCGCGGGGTCAGCGAAATGGTCCTGCTGACCGACAGCGACCGCACTGTGGTCGGGCTGGAAGGCTACGGCCTCAGCGTCGTGGGGCGCGAGTCCATACCGGACTGATCCGGGTTACAGCCTAAGCTCCATTCGTCACATCGATCTGGCGATCACCATCTTCATGACTTCGTTGGAGCCGCCAAAGATGCGGGTGATGCGGCAATCGCGGTACATCCGGGCGATCGGGTAATCGTTGATGAAGCCTGCCCCGCCGTGGAATTGCAGGCACTTGTCGACCACTTCGCCCTGCAGCTCCGTGACCATGAGTTTGGCCATGCAAGCTGTCGGCACGTCGAGCTCGCCCTTGAGGTGCAAGGCGATGCAGTGGTTGACGAACACCCGCGCCGCAGTGCCGCGCGCATTCAGCTCTGCGAGGGTGAACTGGGTGTTCTGGAAATCCCAGATCGTCTGCCCGAACGCCTTGCGGTCCTTGACGAATTCCAGCGTCACTTCGAGCGCTTTCTCGATGCCGGTCATTGCGCCCATGGCGATGATCAGCCGTTCCTGCGGCAATTCGCCCATCAGCTGGTAGAAGCCCTTGCCTTCCACCCCGCCAAGCACGTTTTCCGCCGGAACGAAGACATCGTCGAAGAACAGCTCGCTGGTATCGGCCGCGTCGAGCCCGATCTTGTCGAGCTTCTTGCCGCGCTGGAACCCTTCTGCGCCGTCGGTTTCGAGCAGCATCAATGAAATGCCCTTGGCCCTTTCCTTCGGGTCGGTCTTGGCGACCACGATGATGAAGTCTGCCGTCTGCCCGTTGGAGATATAGGTCTTGGCCCCGTTGATCCGGTAGCCATTGCCGTCCTTCAGCGCGGTGGTGGTGATGGATTGCAAATCCGATCCCACGCCCGGCTCGGTCATGGCGATGGCGCTAACCAGTTCGCCGGTGACCAGCTTGGGCAGGTATTTCTTCTTCTGCTCCTCGGTCCCGTGGCGCACGAGGTAAGGCAGGATGACGGTGTTGTGGAGCGAGGCTGCAAAGCCTTCCACCCCGTGTTTGGCCTGCTGATCGATCACCACCATGTCATGCCGGAAATCGCCGCCGTGGCCGCCGTATTCCTCCGGCACGGAGACGCCGAGCAGACCTGCGCCGCCCGCCTCGTTCCAGAACTCGCGCTCGACCTGGCCATCCTCGCGCCATTTCAGAATGCGCTTTTCCGGGGCATGCTGCTGGTAGAACTTGCCCACGGCATCGGCGAAGATCGAAATTTCCTCGTCTTCCATGAACTCGGGCTGGGGCACGTCGATGGCGGGCATGACTGATTTCCTCTCTCGATATGTTGTTGCCGGGCAGCGTATCAGATAGGTAGCGCCTCGCAACGCAAATTTCCGCTTACGTGAAGGGAAACCCACTTGGATCTTATCGGCCCTGTATCACAAAGCTTCATCAGCCAGCGCACCCGGCTGCATTATGCCGACTGGGGCAACCAGGATGCGCCGCCGCTGATCCTGCAGCACGGCGGGCGCGACCATTGCCGCAGCTGGGACTGGGTGGCGGAGGAACTGCGCAAGGACTGGCACGTGATTTGCCCCGACCTGCGCGGGCACGGTGACAGCGAGTGGACCAACACCGGCCATTATCCGATGACCGCCTATGTGTATGACTTCGCGCAGCTGGTGCACCAGCTGGAGCTGGCCCCGGTAACCGTCGTGGCGCACTCGCTCGGCGGCAATGTCGCAACGCGTTTTACCGGTATGTATCCCGACAAGGTCCGCAAGCTGGTCTCGATCGAGGGGTTGGGTCCAAGCCCGAAAGTGCAGGCCAAGATGGCGGAGAAGCCATGGTACGAACACCGCAAGGAATGGATCGACAAGAAGCGCGATGCCTCCGCGCGCTTGCCCAAACGTTACAAGACCTTCGAGGACGCGGCCAGCCGGATGCACGAAGCGAACAGCTATCTCAGCCGCGAACAGGCCGAACACCTGACCCGCCACGGCACCATCCGCAACGAAGACGGCACCTGGAGCTGGAAGTTCGACCCCCACCTCCACGCCTGGCCGCAAGACGACATGACGATGGAGCAGATCGAGGAACTATGGGGCCGGATCACCTGCCCCACGCTGATGATCTACGGCAACGACAGCTGGGCGAGCAATCCGGTAAAGGATGGGCGGATCGCGCACTTCGGGGACAATGTGAGCGTGTCCGACTACGACCGCGCCGGGCACTGGGTGCACCATGACCGGTTCGAGGATTTCGTTGGGGAGGTGCGGGGGTTTATTGGGTGAGGGGAAAAGCGGGCCCGATGTCTGCTTAAAGCCCAGTTGCGGTCATTGCATTCTTCATTCAAAACTCATGGATGTTTGACCCTCTTTTCCCCGTTGCGCTATTCTGTGGGCCACTCGCCTTGGCAATTTTCTTGCGCATGGAGGCAAGTCGCACATCGAGAAGCATTTGGCCGCAAATTTCGAGCGTTGTCTTGATGTTGGCTGCCGTGTGGGGCCTAACCTACTGGGGTGTTCTGATAGAAGTCGGTCTTTTCGGCGACAATGTGCAAAATGGCGATCTGAGTAGGATGACCCTCCTCGCGCTCCTTGCATCAGCATTCATCGTAATTGGCAGCTACGGGTTAGTCGTTCGGTATCGAAGGCAAGGCATGTCTGGTTGACCCGACGGCAGCTAATCACCCAACTCCCGTCATTGCGAGCGGCGCAGCCGCGCGGCAATCCAGGGCGGCACGAATTACACTGGATTGCCGCGTCGCCTTAGGCTCCTCGCAATGACGAGTGAGGAGTGCACCTCAAATACTGCGCGAGATCACTTCCTTCATGATCTCGTTCGTGCCGCCGAAGATGCGAGTCACGCGGGCATCGCGCCACAGGCGTGCGATCGGGTATTCGTTCATATAGCCCGCGCCGCCGTGCAGCTGGAGCGCGGTGTCGACCGCTTTCCATTGCAGGTCGGTGTGCCACAGCTTGGCCGCGCTCGCCTCGTCGGTGGTCAGCTCTTTCTTGAAGTGCCGCAGCAGTGCCCAGTCGAGATGCGCCCAGCCGACCTGCAGCTCCGCCTTCAGCTCGGCGAGGGTGAACTTGGTGTTCTGAAACTCGAACACGGTCTTGCCAAAGGCCTTGCGATCCTTGGTAAATTCCACCGCGAGATCGAACGCTTTTTGCGCCGCCGCCTGCGCGCCGACCGCGATGCCGAGGCGTTCCTGCGGCAGTTCTTCCATCAGGTGGACGAAGCCGCTGCCCACGCCGCCAAGCACGTTGGATTTGGGCACGCGCACATCCTCGAAGAACAGCTCGCTGGTGTCGGCGCTGTGCTGCCCGATCTTGTCCAGATTGCGGCCTTTCTCGAAGCCCTTCATGCCCTCTTCCACGAGGATCAGCGAAGTGCCCTTCGCGCCCATCGTCGGGTCGGTCTTGGCCACCACAATCACCACATCGACGTTCTGGCCATTGGTGATGTAGGTCTTGGAACCGTTGACGATGTAGTCATCGCCGTCTTCTTTCGCAGTGGTGCGGATGCCCTGCAGGTCGGACCCGGCACCCGGTTCGGTCATGGCGATGGCAGTGATCACGTCACCGCTGACCATGCCGGGCAGATATTTCTGCTTCTGCTCTTCACTGCCGAGCCGTTCGAAATAGTTCGCCGTAATGTCGTTCTGCAAAGTGAAACCGGCGGAAGAACCGAGGTACGTCAGTTCCTCGCTGACGATCGCGCAATAGCCGAAATCGAGCCCGAGGCCGCCGTAATCCTCGCCCACTGTCGGACACAGCAGGCCTGCCTCGCCCACCGCTTTCCACGTCTCGCGCGGGACGATGCCTTTCTCTTCGTGCTCGTCGAGATAGGGTTCCATGTGCTGCGCGAAGACCTTGCGAACGGTGTCGCGGAACATCTCATGGTCTTCGTTATAGGCAAAACGGTTGGCGGTATCGAGCATCGGATCGGTCCCTGGAAGGCTGGTCGGTTTAAGCTATTGTCCCTGCTTCGCGCAGGGCGCTGCGTTCATCATCGGACAGGCCGAGCGACTGGAGAATTTCGTCGGTGTCGTCACCCGGCATGGGTGCCGGTTGCGGAGTTGCGGTCGCAGTGCCGGAATAACGCGGCGCGGGCGCAGGCTGCAGATCCCCGGCAATCTCCACAAAAGTCTCGCGCGCGGCGTTGTGCGGATGCGCGGTCGCCTCGCTCATGGTCAGCACCGGCGCGTAACACACATCGGTGTGCTCCATCAGTCCGTCCCACTCGTCGCGGGTCTTGCTCTTGAACAGGGCGGTCAGCTTGTCTTTCAGCGCGCCCCATTGGCGGCGGTCATGCTGAGCGTCGAAATCGGCATCCTCGACCAGACCGGCAAGGCGGCGCAGCTCGGCGTAGAATTGCGGTTCGATGCTGCCGATGGAGACGAACTTGCCGTCCGCCGTTTCGTAAGTGTCGTAGAAATGCGCGCCGGTATCGAGCAGGTTCACGCCGAGGTCTTCCGACCAGACGCCCATGTTCTTCATCCCGTGCATCATGCTCATCAGCACCGCGGTGCCATCGGTCATCGCCGCGTCGATCACCTGGCCTTCTCCGCCGCGCGCAACATTGAGCAGGGCGCAGACCATGCCGAAGGCGAGCATCATCCCGCCGCCGCCGAAATCGCCGACCATGTTGATTGGCGGGGTCGGTTTGCCGCCCTCTCGCCCGAAATGCGCCAGCGCCCCGGCCAGTGCGATGTAATTGATGTCATGCCCGGCATAGGGCGCGTACGGCCCGGTCTGGCCCCACCCCGTCATCCGGCCATAAATCAGCTTGGGATTGTCCCCCAGCAGTTCCTCCGGCCCAAGACCCAGCCGCTCCATCACGCCGGGACGGAAACCCTCGATAATGCCATCGGCGCTGGCGCACAGCTTGCGGGCAAGCGCGACGCCTTCAGCGCTCTTGAGATCGAGCGCGATCGATTTGCGCCCGCGTGCCAGCACGTCCTTGGTCGTAACCGGTTGCGAACCGCCACGGCTACCGCTTGCCCGGTCGATACGGATCACTTCGGCACCATGGTCCGCCAGCATCATGCCGCAAAACGGCCCCGGCCCGATCCCGGCAAATTCGACGATGCGGATCCCGTGTAGTGGACCGCCTTTCGTCTGAGCCATCGTTACTTGCCCTTCCAGTTGGGCGCGCGCTTTTCAGCAAAGGCGAGCGAGCCTTCACGCGCGTCCTCGGACATGAAGACTTGCGGCAGCAGCGCGGCCTGCTTGTCCCACATCTCGTCCTGGCTCCAGCCGCCGGACTCGATCACGATCTGCTTCGAAACGCGCACCGCAATCGGACCGTTCTTGGTGATCGCATTGGCCAGTTCGATCGCCGCATCGAGCGCCGGCCCATCGGTCACGCGGTTGACGAGGCCCAGTTCATAGGCGCGCGCGGTGTCGACAAAATCGCCGGTCAGCGCGAGCTCCATGGCGATCTTCGGCGGGATCATGCGCGGCAGCTTCATCAGGCCGCCTGCAGCGGCGGCAAGGCCGCGCTTGGCTTCGGGAATGCCGAATTTTGCATCCTTGTTGGCGACGATCAGGTCGCAGCTGATCATCAGCTCCATCCCGCCAGCGAGCGCATAGCCTTCAACCGCAGCGATCAGCGGCTTGACCGGGCCCTTCTGCGTGATGCCGCCAAAGCCGCGCCCTTCGATGCTGGGCGATTCCCCGCGCAGAAAGCCTTTCAGGTCCATGCCCGAACAGAAGGTGCCGCCCGCACCGGTGAGGATTGCAACGCGCAGATTATCGTCCGAGTCGAGCCTGTCCACAGCGGCCGCGATTCCGTCGGCCGCGGCCTTGTTCATCGCGTTTTTCGCTTCGGGACGGTTGATCGTGATGATCAGGATGCCATCGCGCTCTTCGGTGAGCACTTCCGCGCTCTGCTGTTCTTCGCTCGGCTGTTCGACGGTCATGGGGGTCCTCTCCGATTTTCATTTGAAACCTGTCTTGCCGCATTGCTGGCCAAGGTTTACGGATACGTCAACTGCAAACGGAACGACCCGAGAGGAACAAGAGATGACCGAAGCCTATATCGTCGACACTGCCCGCACCCCGCGCGGGATTGGCAAACAAGGCAAAGGCGCTCTGGCCGAGCAGCACCCGCAACATCTTGCCGCGGCGGTCCTGAGAGCGATCAAGGATCGCAACAATCTGGATACTTCGACAGTCGACGATGTGATCTGGTCGGTCTCCACGCAAGACGGGATGCAGGCCGGCGATCTGGGCCGGATGGCGGCGCTCGATGCCGGGTACGATGTGACCAGCTCAGGCATGACGCTCGACCGCTTTTGCGGCGGCGGGATCACTTCAGTGAACCTGGCCGCTGCGCAAGTGATGAGCGGCATGGCCGATTGCGTTGTGGCAGGCGGCACGGAGATGATGAGCCTCACCGCGCAGATGGCGAAGGAAAAGATGCAGGCCGGGCTCAAGCCGCCGATGATGGGCAGCTATAACGAGCGCCTGCAGAAGGTTCACCCGCAGAGCCATCAGGGCATTTGCGGCGATGCCATCGCCACCATGGAAGGCTTTACCCGCGAAGAGCTGGACGAAGTCGGCTACCGCAGCCAGCAGCGCGCGGCACAGGCGATCGAGGAAGGCCGGTTCGACAAATCGATCGTCCCCGTGGTCGATGACGAAGGCACTGTGATCCTCGACCGGGAGGAGTTTCCCCGCCCGCAGACCACACGAGAAGGCCTCGCTCAGCTGGAGCCGGCCTTCACCAAGATTGCCGATGTCCCGCTCGATGCGAACGGCACGACATTCCGCAAACTGGTGAACCAGAAATATCCCGATCTCGACATCAAGAACTTCCACCATGCGGGCAACAGCTCGGGCGTGGTTGACGGTGCAGCTGCCGTTCTGGTGGCGAGCAAGGACTATTGCGAGAAGCACGGACTGAAACCGCGCGCCCGCATCGTCGCCACCGCCAACATGGGCGACGACCCCACCTTGATGCTCAACGCGCCGGTTCCGGCTGCAAAGAAGGTGCTGGAAAAAGCCGGCCTCACCAAGGACGACATCGATCTGTGGGAGATTAACGAGGCTTTCGCGGTAGTTGCGGCAAAATTCGTGCGCGACCTGGAGCTCGACTGGGACAATGTGAACGTCAACGGCGGCTCGATCGCGCTGGGTCACCCGATCGGGGCAACCGGTTCGATCCTGATCGGCACCATCGTCGATGAGCTGGAACGGCAGGGCAAGAGCCGCGGTCTGGTGACCATGTGCGCGGCAGGCGGCATGGCCCCGGCGATCATCGTCGAGCGGGTCGACGGCTTCGAAGACTGATCGGCTGACCATGTTCGACCTGCATGACCCGGCCTCGCTGGGTTTCGACGCCGACCGGCTGGCTCGGATCGCGCCCTTTCTGACAGAAGCCTATGTCGGCCCGGGCAAGCTGCCAATGGCGCAGCTGCTGGTCGCCCGCGACGGCAAGCCGGTGCATCATGTGAACCTGGGCACGATGGGCGAAGGGCGCGAGGATCTGCGCGAGGATGCGCTGTTCCGCATCGCATCGATGACCAAGCCGGTCACTTCGATCGCCTTCATGCAGCTGGTCGAACAGTGCAAGGTCGCGCTGGAAGATCCGGTCACGCGGGTGTTTCCGGAGTTCGCCGGCCTTTCGCTCTATGCCGGCGGCGGCGGATCGATCCCCTTCATGCCCGGCCGCACAGCTGCATCGATGCGGTTTATCGACCTGCTGACGCATATGTCCGGCTTCACTTACGGGCTGCAGAACCGCACCAATATCGACGCGCTTTACCGGGAGCACAATTTCGACTTTGCACGGCGCCATCTGGATTCGGCTGAATTTGTTGATCGCCTTGCGAAGCTGCCGCTCGAATTCGATCCGGGCGAACGGTGGAATTATTCGGTCTCGACCGATGTGCTGGGCATCGCGGTTGAGAGGATTTCCGGTCAGCGGCTGGGTGACTACTTCGCCGAGCATATCTTCGGCCCGCTCGGGATGGTCGACACGGCGTTCGGGACCAATGATCAAAACCACGCACGCCTGGTCGATGCCTATCAGTACCAGCCGGGCAAGCCTGCCAAACTGCTCGATGCCGGACCCGCCAGCGGACTCAGAAAGCCGGGCCGTTTCGACAGCGGCGGCGGCGGTCTGGTTGGCACTTTGGCCGACTATCACCGTTTCTGTGCGATGCTGACTGGTCGGGGAGAGCTCGACGGCGCGCGGATCATCGCGCCCAAGACGCTCGACCTGATGACCGCCAACCACTTGCCCGGCGGCGCAGACCTGACCCAGCTTTCGGAAAGCATGTTCTCCGAAAGCCAGAACGCCGGTGTCGGCTTCGGGCTCGGCTTCGCCTGCGTGATCGACCCGGCAAAGACGCTGATGCCTGCGAGCAAAGGTGAATTCTACTGGGGCGGCGCGTATTCGACCGCCTTTTTCGTCGATCCGGTCGAAGCGATCAGCATGGTGTTCATGACACAGGTCTACCCCTCGAGCGCCTATCCGATCCGGCGGCAATTGAAGACGCTGATCTACTCCGCGCTCAGCGATAGCCGCGTTCCGGCATGAGCAACGATCCGGCCAAAACTCCGGTTGTTGTCGGCGTCGGCCAGATCAACGACCGGCCCGAAACGCCCGACAAGGGGCTCGATCCGGTCGCTCTGATGTCCGCCGCGCTCCACAAAGCAGATGCAGACGCCGGCCATGGATGGCTGGCCGATTGCGACAGCCTGTCGGTGATTGGCCAGATCGCATGGCCGCACCTCAATCCTGTGGCGGGCAAGCTGACCGAAATGCTCGGCATCCATCCTGCGCATGTAGTCGAGACCCCGCCGCACGGTGATAGCCCGACGCGGCTGATGAGCGAAGCAGCCAACCGGATCGCACGCGGCGAAGCGACGATCTGCGCCATCGTCGGGGGCGAGGCGCTGCGCACGGCAGGCCAGCTCAAGGCCGCACAGGCAGCAGCCGACAAGCCCCAACCCAATACCCAGCGACCCGATGCCCAGCGACCCGATGCCCTGCGCGATGCGACCCACCGCGTCCACAAGGGCTACGCGCAAAGCTACGGTCTCGTGGTGCCAACCGACGTCTACCCACTGTATGAGAACGCCGGGCGCGCGGCCTACGGGCAGACGCTGGCCGAGGGGCAGGAAGAAAGCGGCGCGATCTGGTCACGCTTCTCCGAGGTGGCCGCCGCCAACGAAGCCGCGTGGCTGCGCAAACCCGTGAGCGCGGCAGAAGTCGTCACGCCAAGCGATACAAACCGCCCGATCGCCTTTCCCTACACCAAGTTCCAAGTCGCCAACGCCAGCGTGAACCAGGGCGCGGGCTTCCTCGTCACCAGCCTAGCCGAAGCGGAGCGACGCGGTGTCCCGCGCGAACGGCTGATTTTCATCGGTCACGGCGCTGCGGCTGAAGAGGATAAGAACTTCCTCAAACGCGACCACTACGATCGTTCGCCCAGCCTCGAAGTGACTATCAGAGAAGCGATGAAGGCAAATGGTGTGACAGTGGCGGAGCTGGACTATGTCGAGCTTTATTCCTGTTTCCCCTGCGTCCCCAAGATGGCCCGGCGCGTGCTGGGCTGGCCGGTCGAAAAACCGGCCACAGTGTTCGGCGGCCTCACCTTCGGCGGCGGACCGATCGGCAATTACATGAGCCATGCGGTGGCGAGCATGGTCGATGTGCTACGCCGCGAGCGCGGCAACGGCGTTACCCGAGGCCTGCTGTTCGCCAACGGCGGTTACGCAACGCACAACCATGCAGTGTTGCTGTCATCCGAGCCGCCGGTTCTTGCCTTCCCTCAGGATTTCGACCGCCAGGCGGTGGCCGATGCTGCACGCGGCGAAGTACCGGAAATCGCCGAAGATTATACCGGACCGGCGAATATCGAGAGTTATACGCTGCACTACGACCGCGACGGTTCGGTGCGCTCGGGTGTCATTGTTGCACGCACACCCGAAGGCG
The DNA here is from genome assembly GCF_005434975.1 of Parerythrobacter lutipelagi. Classification (GTDB taxonomy): domain Bacteria; phylum Pseudomonadota; class Alphaproteobacteria; order Sphingomonadales; family Sphingomonadaceae; genus Parerythrobacter_A; species Parerythrobacter_A lutipelagi. The sequence goes on from NZ_SKCJ01000001.1 coordinate 764,961, forward strand.
CGCGGACGCTTGCTTCCATCGCGCCGGGTGATGCGGATTTAATCGCTCTGCTGACCGACGGTTCGCAAGAGCCGGTCGGGCTCTCAGGCGAGGTCAAAAAATCCGCCGGGCAAGACCTGTCGGTCTGGTCGGCCTAGCCCGCCAGATCTTCCAGTGCCGCCCGCTCGAGGATCGTCACTTCGCGCCGCGTCGGAAGGTCGATCAATCCGTCCTTCTTCATCTTGCTGAACTGGCGGCTGACCGTCTCGATTGTCAGCCCCAGCACATCGGCGATCTGCTGCCGGGTGAGCGGCAGAGTGAACTGCATCGGCGCTTCGTCCATGGTGAAGGCGCAATCGGCAGGGGTCAGCCGCTCCGACGTTTCGAGTAGAAAACTGGCGAGCTTCTGTTCGGCGTTCATCCGGCCAAGCAGCAACATCCAGCGCCGCGTTCTGTCGAGCTCGCTCAGCGTGCGCTCTAGCAGCTTGTGCTCCAGCCGCGGGTGTTCGCGCGCGAACCGTTCGAAGTCGCTACGCCGGAAAGTGCACACATGCGCATCACTCAGCGCCTCGACACCATAGGGCGTGGTCGAGCCGAATGGGCGCCCAAGGAAATCCGACGGATAGGCGAGGCCCAGGATCTGCTCCTTGCCATCGACCGTTTGCGTCGAAAGCTTCAACACGCCTTCAATCACATTGGCGACGAGCACGGCCTCTTCACCTTCCCACAAAATCTGTTCGCCGGGCTTCAATCTGCGGCGGCTGCCGATCTTGTTGAGCAGATCTATCTCGGCGCTTTCGAGATCGGCACAGATCGCGCGATTGCGGATCGCGCAAGCCTGGCAAAAATTGATGCTGTGGTCTGGTGGGTTGGTGTCCATGTCTTACGACTTACTTGGGCCAAGGACGATGCGCAAACTCGCAATACCCGCAACCGCCAGACTTTGATACAGCGCAGCCATGACTGATCTGCCCGACCACGCGCTGCCCCACAGGCGCAGGAACCTTTTGACCGGCGAATGGGTGCTGGTTTCCCCGCAGAGGAACCTGCGCCCATGGCAGGGCGAAGTCTCGTCGCCCTCTGCGCAAGAACGCCCGGGGCATGATCCGAACTGCTATTTGTGCCCGGGCAATTCCCGCGCGAACGGCGATACCAATCCGGACTATTGCGGAACATGGGTGTTTCCGAACGACTTCCCTGCCCTGTTGGCATCCGATTCCAAGATTATCGACGCCGGCCCCTTGTTTCAACGGGAAGCAGTCCGCGGAGAAACGCAGGTCATTTGCTACGCCCCCGATCACGCGCTCTCGCTCAGCCGGATGGATGATGCACAGCGGCGCGACGTGGTCGAATGCTGGTGCGACCTGTCGGAAAAGGCCGGGGCAGACTGGGCGCATGTCCAGATATTCGAAAACCGCGGCTCCATGATGGGCGCGTCCTCACCCCATCCTCACGGGCAGATGTGGGCGACCGATTTTCTTCCGCAGATCGTGGCCGACGAAGATGCGGCGCAAGCGGCCTATCGGGAGAACAACGGTCGCGCTCTGTTGGATGACGTGTTGGCGGAGGAATTGAAAGCCGGGGAACGTCTGGTCGAGGTCAATGACAATTGGGCCGCCTTTGTCCCGCACTGGGCCGCGTGGCCGTTCGAGACTGCGCTGGTTCCGCGTGCCGACCGGGCCCGGCTGGAAGAACTCGGCGATGATGAGCGCCATGATCTGGCTAAAATTCTCGGCAGGCTGCTGGCGCGTTATGACGGGCTCTTCGGCTGCGAGTTTCCCTATTCGATGGGATGGCACGGCGCTCCGCACGGTATGGAAGGCTCATGCGATCATTGGCGCCTGCACGCGCATTTCTTCCCGCCGCTGCTGCGCTCGGCCAGCGTGCGCAAACATATGGTCGGGTTCGAACTGATGGCGGAGACGCAGCGCGACATGACGGCCGAGCAGGCGGCTGAACGGCTGCGGGCGGTCGCACCATGAACATTTCGGCACGCGAGAAGGCCCGTGAGGCGTTCGTCACACACTTCGGCGAGGAGCCGCAAGGCGTCGCCTTCGCACCCGGAAGGGTCAATCTGATCGGCGATCACGTGGATTACAACGACGGGCTGGTCCTGCCGATGCCGCTTGCGCAGGGCACTGCCGTTGCCTGGGCTCCTGCCAGCCAAGAGGTAGAAGCAATTGCCCGCGACGCGAGTGGGGAGACCGACAGTTTCCGGCTTTCCGTCATACCTGGCCCTGATGGTAGCTGGCGCAGCTATCTGCGCGGCATGGCGGCAATCATGCCGGAATTCGGATTGCCTGTGCCGGGCATGAGACTCGCTATTGCGGGCGACCTGTCCCGCGGGACCGGCCTGTCCTCCTCCGCATCGCTGGAGATAGCACTCGCCCGTGCCTTCGCTCAGGCGGCAGGCAACAAGAACCCCGGCGCGGTCGCAATGGCGCAAGCCGGGCAGCAGACCGAGCATCGGTATGCAGGCGTGCAATGCGGCATCATGGACCAGATGGCATCGGCGGCAGGGATATCCGGCCATGCGACGCTGCTCGATTGCCGCGACCTGTCGGTTGAGCATATCGCCTTGCCGGAAGATTGGGCGGTGCTCATTGTCCAGTCGAATGTGACGCGCGGGCTGGTCGATGGCGAATACAACTTGCGGCGCCAGCAATGCGAAACCGCTGCCAAGGCGCTCGGGCTTGCCTCCTTGCGGGAAGCGGGCAGCGAACTCGTCACGCAAGCGGCGCTTGATCCGGTGGTGAAGCGGCGGGCGCGGCATGTTGTGGAGGAGACCGACCGTACGCGCCAAGCGGCCATCTGCCTGGCGGCGGGCGACCTCTCGGGCTTTGGCGCCATCCTGAACCAGAGCCACGCATCGCTGCGCGATCTGTTCGAAGTCAGTCACCCTGCTGTCGACAGCCTGGTGACGGATCTTCAGACGCTGATCGGAGGCAGAGGCGGCGCGCGGATGACCGGCGGCGGGTTCGGCGGAGCCGTTGTCGCGGTGATGGAGAGCGCTGCTCTGGATCCTGTAATTCAAGCGCTGCGACAACAACGCCGCGCCGCCGCTCTGCCTTGCGACGCGATCATCGCATGGTCAGGCAGGGCGACTTGATCCGAAGTGTTGCCGCTCAGCGCCAGCCGAAAATCCGGCTGAAGAAGCTAGGCTCGTCCATCGGCAAGATCGGACCGTGCTTCATGTAACGCGTGGACGCATCGCTATAAGGGCGCGGTGAATTCCAGTTGTCTGGACGGCTGCTGCGAAAACTTCCGCTCGACATGGTTTATCTCCTATATGACGGATTGCTCCGTTCACCGATAGAAATGCACAACTGGTCTTGCGGTTCCCTGAAGCCAAGCAATGGCTACCGTTCAGGATCGGTCGGGATTCTCTATCCGCGTCCGAAAAGGCGCGCGAAGAAACCGGGCTGATCCATCGGCTGTACCGGGCCGTAACGCATATAGCGCAGGGTCGGGTCGCTATGCGGGCGCGGCTGGGTCCAATTGTCCGGCGCACTGCTGCGAAACGATTGCTGGGACATTGTGATACTCCGATAGGCAATTCGCCCCGTCCAGCAAATGTAATGCGCTGGAAAGACAGCGGTTCCCGATCGCATCAATGCGAGCGGCCGGCGATGATTTTCGGACAAGACGCCTGGCAGGGGCGGAGGGACTCGAACCCACGGCCCTCGGTTTTGGAGACCGATGCTCTACCAACTGAGCTACACCCCTGCAGGCGGAAGCCGCCTCTAGAGCCAAGCACACAGCTTGGCAAGGCGCGATACCGATCCCTATCGCAAGAGCCCGTCGCAGGGTATAGAACGCAGGCGATGCACGCCCCTGCCTTTCCGTTGATCCCGCCAGAGACGCTGCTGCTGGCTTACCGCAGCGGGATATTCCCGATGTCCGACGGGCGCGACGACCCCGAGATATTCTGGGTCGAGCCACGCGAGCGCGCGGTGATCCCGCTCGACGGGTTCCGGTGTTCCAGATCCTTGCGGAAACTTCTCCGGAAAGATCGCTTCCGAGTGACAATCAATCGGGCCTTCACCGATGTGGTGAGCCTTTGCGCCGCGCCGCGCGCGGATCACCCCGAGAGCTGGATCAGTTACCGCATTGCGGCCAGCTATCGCGCGCTGCACGAGATCGGCCATGCCCATTCGATCGAATGCTGGGACGGCGCAGAACTCGTCGGCGGCCTTTATGGCGTGGCGTTCGACGAGGTATTCTGCGGTGAGAGCATGTTCAGCCGTGCCGACAACGCTTCGAAGGTCGCGCTCGCGTGGCTCGTGGCCCTGATGAAGCGTGCCGGGTATCGTTTGCTGGACTGCCAGTTCATGACGGAACATCTTGCTTCGCTCGGTGCTGCCGAGTTACCGCAAAAAGACTATCTGGCATTGTTGGCGCAAGCGCGGGGCGAGCCGGCAATGACCCTTCCGCAGGCCTATTCGGCGGTCTGTTCCGAGGCTGCCGGTGCAGGCGGTGCTGAGGGCGACGGGGAGGGCGACGGGGCAGGCCGCGGCGGGCCATCTTCCTCACCCGGGAAACTCATCGCGCAGTCCTTCACCCAGACATCGTAAACCCGGTGCTCGACCACGTTGAGCGATGGCGAATTGCGAAACAGCCAGCCGGAAAAGACCCGGTTCCATTCATCGCTCGCCCTGTCGCGCACGAGCACTTGCACGAAAGCTCCGGTCTCCTGCGGCATTTCCCACGGCGCGGTCCGTTCGCACGCGGACAGCCGGATGATCACATCGCCGACACGGCGTGATTCGCCGGGTTTGAGCTGAATGTCCTCGGTCAAATTGTTGCGCTTGTTGAGCAGGCCGAGCGTCGCGACACGGTCCGCCATGGGGGTGCCGATCTCGCCTGCGGGCGCGGCGCGTGCGGCACCGGCCTGCGCTTGAAGGTCTTCCGGAATTTCAGTCTCGGGTGCTTCGGCGGGCGGGGGAGAATCGCTGCCGCAGCTGGCAAGCAGCAGAGCCGCCACGCTGGCTGAGAGACCCGTCCGCCTCATGGTCAGCCCTCGGGCGACCAGGCTTCGTAGTCCCCGTCCGCCTTCGCGCGCCTGCCGCCACGCTCAAGCGCACCGGCGGGGCGATAGGCATCCGGCGTACCGGTCGCGTTCGGGGTAAAATCCACTTCCCAGATCTTCGGCGCCGGAAGGAAGCTTTCCGGAACATCGTCGAACGAGCCATGCAGCCAGCCATGCCATTCTGCAGGAACACGGCTCGCGTCGTTTGCGCCGTCGTAAATGACCCAGCGCCGTTCGCGCTGCCCTTCGCCCGTCTTGCGCGAGCGGTAATATTTATTCCCTTGAGCATCGGTGCCGATATGCTCGCCCTTGCGCGCGGTCCACAGATGCGTGCCGATGGTCGCGCCATCCCACCAGGTGAATATCTTGCCGAGGAAACCCATGGCCGCGCGACTAGCGGAATGCAGGGCGCTGGCCAAGCACCAAGATTACCATTCGACACTATCCCCGGGCTCGATCCCCAGTTCCGCCGCACGTCCTCCGGGTATTTCCAGCACCAGTGCCGTCAGGCCCGCCGCAGGAACCGAGTCGAGTGAATAGGGAACAGTGTTTGCAGCAATGTTGAGGATTTTCCGGTCTTCCCCGACAAAGATTATGTCGAGCGGGAGCGGTGTGTTCTTCATCCAGAAACTGGCGAGATCGGGCGGATTGCGCGGAAAGATCATCCCTTCGTTCGGCCCCAGCCTGGCGCGAAACATCAATCCCTTGCGCTGCTCCTCTGCGGACGCGGCGACTTCGACCTGAAAACTGTGCACTGCCGTGCCGCTGGTGACGGTCAGGGGAATCACTTTGAGACCGGATTCCGGATGGAGCCCGCGCGGCGTTTCAGTGGCCAGCGAGCTTGTCCGGTCGGCGCTTTGCTGCGGCGAGCAAGCGATCAGGAATAGCGAGGCAGCGAGCAATGCAGCGAATCGGGCGATCATGTTCATGGTCTCAGTCTAGCTCGGCTTGCGCTTCGGCCAACCATTCTTCGAGGATTCGCTCTTCATTTGCGCCGATTACCTTGCGGGCGTGATCGAATGAATGGCCTGCGCGCAGCATCGCCGCAATCTGCTTCTCCTGGCGGTCGCGTTCCAGTTCTCCGACGTAAAAAGGCCCGAAACGCCGCTTGCGCGCCATGACTATCGCAGCTTCACGCCTCGTATGTTCTTCAGGATCGAGAGCCGCGCGAATGGTTTCGTCGATCCCGGCAGCATAGAGCGCCTGCCCGACCCGCCGCGCGCCATAGCCCCGCCGCAAAAGCGAACCCGCCTTGGAGCGCGCATAGGCTTCATCATCGATATATCCGAGGTCGACATAGCGGCCGACAAGTGCGGGAATATCGGGTTGCCCCTCTTCTTCCCACCCGCGTTCGCGCAATTTCCGGGCCAAATATCCTTCCAGTTTCGCTGCACTGGTCGAGAAACGCGCGACATAGGAAAGCGCAAGATCCTGTAATCGCTGCGAATCAAGCGGTTTTGGCGGGCGTTTCTGACGCTTTCCGGATATGGCACGGTCGCTCATCGGCCATATTCGTGCCACACTCCTTGGGAAATGGGAAAGTTTGAAAACGGTGCCACCGCGGATTAAGAGCACTGAATCAGGAAACGGGCGTGCAGGCAACGCCCCAGAGGGACAGGTTTCAGACCTAACACTATGACAGCAGACACCATGACCGACGCCACGCCAGTGCCGACGCCAAACGACTGCAGCCTACCCCGGCGCAGGTCTGACTTCACGACCTTCAACGAGGCGATCGACTACGCTGCGTTAAGCGAGAAGGGCCTCAACTTTCATGACATGCGCGGCACGCTGGAACGCGTTTATCCCTACCGCAAGATGCGTGAAGACGCTCTGGTCATGGCCCACCGGATGGTTGCCTCGGGCATTGGCAAGGAAGACCGGGTCGCTCTGATTGCGGAAACCTGCCCCGAATTCGCGGCATTGTTCTGCGCTTGCATCTATGTCGGCGCCTGGCCGGTCCCGCTTCCGCTGCCGACAGGGTTCGGCGGCAAGGAAGGCTATATCGACCAGCTGGCGGTGCAACTGGAAAGCTCCGACCCCAAGGTCCTGATCTATCCACCCGAAATTGCTGAAATGGCCAAGGCGGCAGCCGATCGTCAGGGCTGCGAGGGAACCGACTGGGATAGTTTTGCGATGCGCGATGCGCCGGAGTGCGAATTGCCGGAAGCAAAACCGGAGGATATTTGCTATTTGCAATATTCCTCGGGCTCGACCCGCTTCCCCACCGGGGTGGCCGTAACCCACGAGGCGCTGCTGCATAATCTGCACGGCCATTCCACCTCGATGAATTTCCGCGAGAACGACCGGGTTGTCAGCTGGTTGCCATGGTATCACGACATGGGACTGGTCGGGTGTTTCCTGTCGGTGATCGCGAACCAGGCGTCGATCGATTACATCAAGACCGAGCATTTCGCGCGCCGTCCGCTGGCCTGGCTCGACCTCATCAGCCGCAACAAGGGCACCACGCTGAGCTATTCGCCGACGTTCGGCTACGATATCTGCGCCCGCCGGATTTCCAGCCAGAGCCATGTTGGCGACCGCTTCGATCTGTCGCGCTGGCGCACCGCCGGCAATGGTGCCGACATGATCCGCCCGGATGTGATGCAGCACTTCGTCAACGCCTTTGCCGAAGCCGGATTCAAGGCCAATGCCTTCACCCCGTCCTACGGTCTGGCTGAAGCGACGCTGGCCGTCACAGTCATGCCGCCGGGCGAAGGCATCAAGGTCGAGCTGGTGGAGGAAGAGCGCCTTTCGGGCACGCGCGGCGATCTTTCGCGCCCTGCCCGCTATCGCGCGATCGTCAATTGCGGCAAACCTCTGCCGGGGATGGAAGTCGAGATTCGCGGCGAGAACGATGCCGCCAAGGGCGATCACCAGATCGGCAAGGTGTGGTGCCGCGGCAAAAGCGTGATGCATTCCTATTTCCGCAACGAAGAAGCGACCGACGAATGCCTCGTCGCTAAGGAAAACGGGGATGTCTGGCTCGACACGGGCGACATGGGATACATGGCCGATGGCTATCTGTTCATCGTCGGGCGGGCGAAGGACATGATCATCATCAACGGCAAGAACCACTGGCCGCAGGACATCGAGTGGGCAGTGGAACAGCTGCCCGGCTTCAACCACGGCGACATTGCAGCTTTCAGCGTGGAAACCGGCAATGGCGAAGAAGCGCCGGCCGTGCTGGTCCATTGCCGCGTGTCCGACCCGGAAGAACGCACCCGGCTGCACGAGCAGATCAGGGACAAGGTCCGTTCGATTACGGGCATGAACTGCGTCGTAGAACTGGTTCCGCCGCGCAGCCTGCCGCGCACGAGCTCGGGCAAATTGAGCCGCGCCAAGGCGAAACGGCTTTACCTGAACGGCGAGATTCAACCCTTGTCGCTGCTTGAGGCCGCCTGACCAGCGCCTGTTTCCGCTCGAACTGCGATGGGGCGCTCAGCGGCCCGAAGCATCGCCCCATTCAATCCGGACGGCACCTGACTGCTCGACCCGGCGGACATCGCTCGCGCCGTTCTCGGACAGCGCCGCTGCGACCATTTCCGCCGCGTCGCCGCGCCCGATGACCCGCAGCGGCATTCCGTTGCGCGCCGAAGCCCATGCGGCCAGTTGCAGCACGCTGGCCTGTTCAGGCGTGAATTCTTCTCCGTTGAAGGCAAAGTCCGGTATGCGCGAAACCGGCGGGATCATTTCGATTGTCCATTCCGGCTCGGTCGCTGCGACGCGTCGTTCTAGCGCCGCGTAAGTCTCCAGCGTTGCGCCTTGTAGCGGTTTGGCCCGGACCATGGCTTTGCGGCGCTGGCGGTCGACCAGTACGTCGGCTTCTGCGACCCCTGCCACCACTGCCAGACGCGCACCCAGATCATCGACCCGCTCATTGGCCGCCGCCTCTTCTTCGATCTTGGCAGACGCCAGCTGCGCCTGTTCAGCGCTCTGCTCGTCACGAACCAGAAACTGTTTGAGATCGACAATCACGTCGTCGCCCAATTGCTGGGAAAGTCGGCGTTCCGCCATCGTCTCGACATCCGGCTTGATCGATGTCGTCCAGACAAAGGCCGAAATTCTAATGGGGTCGCTATCGAAATCGATCTCCGGCTGGGAAAGACGGGCTGAGGAACCGAAATTCTCGACCAGTTCCGCGCGCACTTGCCGGGCGGCATTGGCTTCCCACACGATCTGGCGGAGCGAGAGATAGAGCGGAACGGCCAAAGCAATGATAACCGCAATCACGACGAAATTCTGGAACTGCGTCTGCTTTTCGCTGAGCATGGTGGTGAAACCATAAAGCTTCGCCATGCCCCATGCGGTGAGAGCGATGGTGAGCAGGTTGGTCACATAGAGCAGGAGCGCGCCGGAAAAGACCGTCCAGTTGAACGTCGCCAGGCCGAAGCCGACCACCGCAAGCGGCGGCATCAGGGCCGTTGCAATCGCCACGCCGACGATTGTTCCTTCCCTGCCGCGGATCATTGCATAGGCACCGGCAAGGGCGGAGAAGAGCGCGATAAACAGATCGAACAGATTGGGCCGAGTGCGCGCCGCAATCTCCGGAGTAATTTCCTGCAGGGGCGAGATGAAGACGACCAACGCACACAGGCCCACCGCCATCACCGAACCCCAGGCGAGCGATTTCGCCGATTGCCGCAACCAGCGATAATCGCCGATCGCCAAGGCGAAGCCGAGGCCCATGATCGGACCCATCAGCGGAGACAGCAACATTGCACCGATGACCACCGCAGGCGAGGATTGCAGCAGGCCGAGGATCGCAATGCCGCCGGACATTGCGGTCATGAACATGTAACGCGCCGACAAGAGGCAGTCTTCGCGGCGCTTCTCGATAACTTCGCCCTGGTTGACGGTCCCCAGAACAGCTTCGCGCCACCAGATTCGGATGCTGGCGAGCGCACGAAGGAAGGTCCAGCGCGCCGATGGCACTATTTTCTCTGCCACACCGGCACCGCTGGTCGTCGTCTCGTTCATGGCTTGCGTCCTTAGCGCTTGCCAAGCCAATAAAAAAGCCGACACTTCCATTGCCATCCGAAGGCGCAAAGCTTGTCTTTTGTGTCTTATGTTACTAATACAGTACATGAAGTGCGCGGGCGGTTGTCCGCAGGGAGAAGAGAGCAGGAATGACACCGACCGAAACCCAGAAGCCAACGGCCACCGCGACCGAGACGGATCTCGAGCTGACACCGCCCGATCCGGTGCCGCAAGTCGCGCCTGAAAAGGCCGCCGGCCTCGTTCCGGTCGGCGAAGAAGTGAAGAGCAAGCTGGAGGAGAAAGTCGACGGATTCGTCACCGACCTCATCTCGGTCGACGCGAATTCGCCCGAGTTTGGCAAGAAGGTCGACCAGCTGACCAATATGGGCCGCAAGGAAATCATGGCGGCGGCGGGACAGTCGAACCGTTTCCTCGATCGCCCTTTGCGCGCGATGGATCAGGACGAAGGTGTCGGCGCGAACCTCGCCGAATTGCGCCGGGTGGTCGAAGATCTCGATCCGGGCCGGCGCGGCAAGATCACCGGACCGCGCAAATTCCTCGGCATCATTCCGTTCGGCAACAAGCTGACCAACTACTTCCGCAGCTATCAGAGCGCGCAAACCCACATCCAGGATATCCTCAACAAGCTCGGCAACGGCAAGGACGAGCTGTTGATGGACAACGCCGCGATCGATGTCGAACGTGCCAAGCTGTGGGAAGCGATGGGCAATCTCGAGCAGATGATCCACATCTCCAAGACGCTCGATGAGAAGCTCGAAGAGAAAGCCAATGAACTCGACGCGACCGACCCGGCGAAAGCCAAGGCCGTGCGGGAGACCGCACTGTTCTATGTCCGCCAGCGCACGCAGGACCTGCTGACGCAAATGGCGGTTTCCGTGCAAGGCTATCTCGCGCTCGATCTGGTCAAGAAGAACAATGTCGAACTGGTGAAAGGGGTCGATCGCGCGAGCACCACGACAGTCGGCGCGCTGCGCACCGCAGTGACAGTGAGCGAGGCGATGACAAACCAGCGTCTCGTGCTCGGCCAGATTACCGCGCTCAACCAGACCACCGCAGGCATTATCGACAGCACCAGCACCATGCTGCGTGACCAGACCGGCAAGATCCATGAACAGGCCGCGGCCAGCACCATCCCGCTGGAGACGCTGCAGCGCGCCTTCCAGAACATTTACGACACGATGGACGAGGTCGACACGTTCAAGCTGCGCGCGCTCGATTCGATGAAGCAGACGGTCGAGGCTCTGTCAGGAGAAGTCGAGAAATCGAAAGGCTATATCGCCCGCGCCGAAGGGCAGGCTCAGGCGCAGAACTCGATCAGCGAATCCAAGCTGCTGAGCATCGAAAGCTGATCTGACCGCAATGAACGACCTCACCCGAGACAGCGACCGCATCATGCAGGACAGCGCAATGGTGCTGCGCGACAACCGCGAAGGCGGGCGTCACCGGCGCGCGAAGTCGATCGGCCAGGGCTCGGCCAGCCTCAAGTCGCAGCACCTGATGCGCAAGCTCATCCGCGTACTGCTGGCGGTGTTCGGCATCATGATCGCGGCAAGCTTTGCCGGCATGATCCTGAACGGCATCGGGTTCTGGGGCGTGGTCATCACAGTGATTGCGATCATCGCCGCAACGGCCGCCCTGGGCGTCTTCCCCAAGATGAAAGTCCCCAAGCGCGCCGATCTCAACAAGGGGAATGTGCGCCAGATGGTCGGCCGGACCGAGCTGTGGCTGGAAAGCCAGCGCCCCGCCCTGCCCGCGCCCGCCGCGCGCATTGTCGAGGATATGGGCGTCCAGCTCGACGCGCTCGGCCTGCAATTGGAAACGGTCGATCAGGAGCACCCGGCGACGCGCGAGGTGCGCAAGCTGGTGGGTGAAGTTCTGCCCGAGACAGTCGACAGCTACAACAAGATCCCGCGCCACCTGCGCGATGAGAAACGCGCCGGCGCAACGCCCGACGAACAGCTGACCGAAAGCCTCGGCAAGATATCGAAGGAAATCGACAGCGTGACCCGGCAACTGGCCGAAGGCTCGCTCGACGATCTGGCGATCCGCACCCGCTATCTCGAGTACAGATACGGCGGCGAAATCGACGGGCCGGACGAGGGCAAGAAGGACGAAAGCTGATGCGCGTTGCAGTACCCCACAACCTCCCGCGCGAAGAAGTGCGCAAACGCCTGCGCGAACGAACCGGCGAGATCGTCGATCATATCCCTTTCCCCGGCGCGACGGTGGAAAGCGACTGGGTCAGCGATGACCGGCTGGCGCTGATGGTTGGCGCCATGGGCCAGCAAATCCAGGGCCACGTCGATGTCGAGGACGGCCAGATGGTGTTCGAAGTCCAGCTGCCGATGATGCTGAGCTTCGTCGAACCGATGATCGCGAAAGGCTTCAAGGAACAGGGCACGAAGATGCTCGAGGGGCCGGGCGACAAGGGCGACTAGGGCTTGCGGCCCAAAGAAGCTGCGCGAAGGTGTCGCGAGACGACTGCTTTCAGCGCACCGTGACCTCGAAAGCCGACTTTCGGGTAACGACCCAGTTGCAGACATTTGCAGCAGTCTTCTGGCTATGCCATTGCTAGCTTTAGAGATACGATGGCGCCTGTGAGCGACGGTTTTGTGAGCTATTCGTATGATTATGAGGGCACCATTCCTCCTGTTGACTGCCTCAGTCTCCGGCTGTGCCACACCTGGTATCGGTACCAATGCGAATCAAGTTGAAGTTGTCGGTCGGCTCGAAAACCTGAGCTACGAGGCCTTGGACCTTCCAGATGATGTCGTCGGACAAGGATTGATCACTGCTCGCCTGCATGTGTCGGAAGTTCTGCGTGGCAGTGTTTCTGAACGCGTGATCACGATCAAATACTTCGATCACACATACCTATCCGAGAAAAGTCCGGTCAAATTCAAGCTAAGTCGAAGCGAGGATGGTGTTTACGTTGTGTGCACACCAAAAGGCGCTACTGGGTTTAATTGCTGAGGTAATCAGTTGTCCGCTTTCCACCCCATAACGGACATCCAGCCGCGCCTTGGATTTTCCGAAAGCGGACTGGCAGCTAATCCGACTTTTGAGACAAAACCGGCCTGTCGGCAAACGACCCAATTCCGGACGTCAGCACAATCCGCTGCCACGTGCGGGCTTTGCACAGCAATTTGTTGCTGCGGCATCGGAGGATGGACCCGAACCCCCGACACGCGGCTAGTGTGATCTGGATGAATGGACGAACCCAGATTCTCTGCAGGTCAGGATGGCACTGCGACAACTTCAGCGTAGGACGCTGCGTTTGCTCATGGCCCAAGCATAGCCAAGCAAACCCAACGCAACCGCAAGCACGATATACATGATTGGAGAGCTGGCCACGTCTGCCAGAGACGAAGGATAATCCACGTTCGCCTGATAGATCATCGAGCCGATCACCCCAGTGATCGATGCGAGAAAAGCCCAAACAGACCATTTGCTCCGTGCCAGCAGCAGGAGCGATCCGAGCAGGCCGCACCACACTCCAAGCGCCCAGACTGCATCTGCCCATGCCGGGGCAGCGCCAAGAAACTCAAGCATCGCATCAGTGGTGGCATCGTCGAAGCCCATGAAAGCGAACCACGCCTGGTTACCTAATTGGGTCATGGTGTAATCGACAGCGCCAAACGCGTTCCAAAAGACGGCCAAAGATCCGGCCAGCCAAAGGTGCCAAGGCGTCTTTCCTGCGTGTTTCATAGCATTAACCTCCACCCGCACGTTTCCTCCAAGGAGGTCGCATTCTGCGCCTCTTCTGTGCGAAAGACAATCTCACCCGGCATGAGGACCGGCGCGACTGGAATCGAGTTCTGAAGTAATTCCGCTGGCACTACGCGTGACTAACTCTAGAATACGCTCATGCCCTCCATTCCCCTCCCAGCGATCTGTGCACCGACGCTGACCGCTAAAGCGAGGCATTCATTCAATGCAAGCCCTGCGACGCTCTACGACGCCTGGACGACTGGGTTCGAGCTCTGGTTTGCCCAGCCAGGCACGTTATCGATGGAGCCGCAAGAGGGGCGCGCGTGGTTCTTCTACAATCGCGACGACTGGGGGCGGCATCCACACTACGGCCGGTTCCTGCAGCTTAAGCCTGACAAGATGGTCGAGACCACATGGCTAACCGGGAATGGAAAGCAGGAAGGAACCTGCGGTGCTGAAACGGTATTGAGGATCGACTTGATCCCTTCAGGCGAACAGACCTTATTGAAACTCCACCATTCCGGCTTCGTCTCTGAAGACTCTCGCAGTGCGCACGCCGAGAATTGGCCACTTGCGCTCGATGAATTGGCAAATGTGCTCGCAGCGAAGTCAGCCTCGGGTGATGTGTAGCGAAGCGCTCACAGTTCCAGCAAACGACCCAATTGCGGTCATTCAGTCTTTTACTTCAATCAACTGGATCAAGTTGCCGCAGGTATCGTTGAAGACCGCAAACTTAAAGCCCCCAGCTTCCATTGGAGGACCAGTAAATGCGACACCTGACTGCTGGAGTCTTTCATATTCCGCTTGGATGTCAGTCACACTGAACTGCGTCCACGGGATACCGTCCTTTTGAAGAGATGCCTGGAGCGCTTTTGCAGCGGGATATTCGTTCGGTTCTAGCGCTAGTTCAACCCCGTCTTCCTCCTCAGGAGACACCAGTGTGAGCCAGCGGTGTTCGCCAAGTTCTATGTTGTGCTTTGTCTGGAAGCCAAGGACCTCGGTGTAGAACTCGTGAGCCTTTGCTTGATCGTCCACCATTACGCTCTTGATGTGCATCTTCATTGTCGGCCTCCGCGTCTACCGTAATGACCTGAAAATGATGTCGAACAATTGCGATGGAGGCAATCGGTAATACTCAACACTACGGCTGCCGAAATGTGCGGAAGCCTAGGCAATGAGGGGTGCGATGCTTGACAGCGGACCAGCCGCTAACGACCCAATTGCGGACTTGGCGGTCAAGCGTCTAATACCTTATCTTTGGTAGGAGTAGGCTCATGTCGCTAATCGGATTAGACCACATCGTGCTAAGTGTGCGCGACGTTGAAGCGAGCCTGCAGTTTTACGAACGAATGCTTGGTATGGCTCGGAGAGAGGAAAGGCCTGGGAAATGGTCTCTACATTTCGGTTCAAACAAGATCAGCATACAGCAGTTTGATAGCGTTCCTGAAATTGCCAAAAACACATTGCCAGGGACCGGCAATTTCTGCGTTCTCTCCGACCAACCGGTTGGACAGTTTGCCGATGCTCTTAAGATTTCTGGCATCACGATTATTGATGGTCCGGTGGAGAGAGACGGAGCAACAGGATTGATTGAATCGATTTACTTCCACGACCCCGACGGAAATTTGGTCGAAGTGAGTAACTTGATAGCTCGGAGATTAAAGCAAAACGAAACCGAGTGAACCGTTTCGATTATTGAGTAATTCTAGAGCAACTCTGAGACGAGTGATTTACCGGGACTCATACCCAATGCCCTAAAAAATAAAACAGCTTTAAGCTAGCATGCTTCCCGATACGGATGGTTCATCGTGGATCAGCATCGGTCGAATGCATCGATGCCCCTGGGGTTATGTAAAGCTCTTGGGTCTTCTCTAAAATGATGTGCCGATGCCAGCATCCTCGCGGAATAATACAGAATTCTCCTGAGCGTAATGAATTCGTTTCACCTTCACTTCCATTGATGGGCAGTACCTCCACGTCAATTGCGCCTTCTAAGATATAGAGCATTTCGTCAGTGTCAGGATGCATCTCCCACGGGCTTGGCCCTCCCGGCTCGGACCAAAACACGCCAACCTGGCCTTGGTTGAAATCCGCTAGTTTTAAAAACTCCATCTCCGACAAGCGAGAAACTCGGGACTTTGGATTTATCGACATCTCGACGGCACTCAGTTGGTGAAGTGAAAGCTTGCTGCGCTATTCTACATTAGCGCTATAAATTACCGCAATCGTTGTAGCCGGAATGTCCGCTTTCCACCCAGAGGCGGTCATTGAGCTAAGCTCATTCCGGCGTCCGCTTAGCGCCCCAATCCAAGCCTAAGCTCTCCCCTAATTTTGTCACTGAAAGCGGACGTACGCCTAGGTCCTTCCCCCCAAAGAATGGAAAATGACTTGCTCTCGATGCGACCCATTGGCGTACAACTTCAGACACAATAGTAAGTCTGCTCGCCTGGCTTCAACCTCGAGGTAGTTCCGTCGGACATTATTTTTTCTCGGTCAGTTCGATCACACACCGCATGTCATTGTGCGCAAAAATACACGACTGGCTGATGAGTGGATTAAGCGAAATGTCCTCCGAACTGAGGAGTACAATTCACCGTGCCGCGCAAAATATTCTTTCATTCACGAGGCGGCAGACAAGATAAGTGCGACGTATTTCTTGCTCGGCCACTCCAAGATTGAAATACGGTTCGCTATCTCGGCGTCGACATCGAGGACGCAGTCACTCGAGCGTAGCAAAGGGAAATCAGACTGCGGTCGGTCGCCAACCCGTCTTGGCCCGAATTTCTCCCATGTGAGGAACCTAGCACGTGCCGAAGCAATCGCTTGCAAAGCAACAATTGCAATTCGTTCAGGAACTTGGCAGTCTGAACGACAGGGGGACAATGTCGGTGTGCTGCTAGTCTTGATGAGGGATAGCGACACCTTCTTTGTTTAGGGGTGCCAATATGCGTTTTCCACTTGCGAGGACGTGCTCGCTTTATTCGGCTTTGATTCTTTCAATTAGCGCGGCCCATGCGCAGCATGCGCAAGTCGACGCCGATGTTGAAAATCCCGACGATGATGTACCGGTCATTATTGTCACCGGTCAGAAGATGGATCGCAGCCTTCAGAAAACGACCGACAGCGTTCGGGTCGTGACTCGAGAAGAATTGCTTCGCGAAACCGGACGTGACTTGTCCGATACGATCAACCGCGTTGCGAACGCTTCAGCAACCGTCGGCGATCGCAGTTTCTCCATTCGCGGCGTGGACCAGCGTGGGGTCAGCGGCCGGGGATCGACATTGCTGATCTTTGTGGATGATTCGCCGCTCGGCAACCGCACGACCGCGCTTGGCCCGACCGACATCTGGGACTTGGAGCAAGTTGAGGTTTTTCGCGGGCCCCAATCAACTAATTTCGGAAGGAGCGCTCTGGCCGGCGGCATTTATATCCGAACCCGCGACCCTCAGTACAAGTGGTCACTTGACCTGCGTACCGAAGCTGGCGAAGCCAGTACTTACCAGGCCGCCATCGCCGGCGGCGGACCAATCATCGACGACAGCTTTGCTTTCAGGATTGCAATCAATCGGCTCGAAAGCGACGGGTTCGTCACCAATTCTTTCCTTGGCGGCCATGCCGACCCCTCGCGCCTGACCTCGGCGCGGCTGAAACTGCTGATCGAACCGGTTGCGGACATCTCGATTGTTACCAGCACCAGCTTCACCGACAATCTGCGCGGCGAAAGCGGGGTGAGCGCCACAAACGGCAATCCCGGCGTGCCTTTACGTGCCGGCGAGGTGATGCGCGAAGTCGCCTACGACCTGCCCGGTCTCGAGAGTACAGAGACTTTCATCCAGTCGCTGAACGCTTCATGGAATATCAATCCTGCCGCGCAATTGAGGCTCATAAGTACGTATCAGGATACAGTGTATTCACGACAGCTCGACGGCGACAACACGCCCTCGCCGCTGTCTTTCAGCCAGCGTACTGGTAACGAGCGGATCATCACGCAAGAATTGCGCCTTGCATTCGCGGGCGAGAGCTGGGCCGGCGTAGTCGGCGGGTATTATTACGACCTCAGAGAAGCGCGAACTGACGATTTCGTGATTCCGTTCTTTTTCCTCGTACCCAGCGTCCCTTTCGATGTGAGGCTGGCCCGCGATTCGGATTTCTCGATCGATACGCGCAACTATGCGGCCTTTGTCGAAGCAGAGATCGCGTTGAGCGACCATCTCGATTTCCTCCTTGGCCTCCGATACGATTACGAAGAACTTGATACCGCATCGATTGCATTGACTACTTCGGTGGCGCCGCTGCCACCTGATCTCGCGTTCCTGAATGGCTTTCTCGGATCCGAAAGCGAAAGCATCGCGGCTTCTTACGATGCTTGGCTACCGAGAATTGGCATGCGCTGGGCTTTGAATGACAATGCAAACGTCTCCTTCGTGGTCCAGCGCGCCTATCAGGCGGGTGGTGGAGTGTTCGACGTGATCGACGGCCGCGTGAATGAGTTCGGACCGGAATATCTTTGGAATTACGAGTTGGCACTCCGGACGTTGTTGCTAGACGGTCGATTACGCTTCAATGCCAACGCCTACTACGCCGACTGGTCGGACCAGCAGGTTCGCCAGCCGCGGGCCGATTTCCCATTTGTCTTCTCGATCGAAAATGCTGGCGCATCGACAATTTGGGGCTTGGAGGCAGACTTAGCATTTGAGCCTGTTGAGGACTGGGAGCTTTACGGGGCGATCGGCTATGCGCACACCGAATTCGACAAGTTCCCCAACGACCGTTTTAATCCAGCGCGTCCCGTGTCGGAATTCAATAGTCCCGACTTCAACGGAAATCGCTTTCCGTTCTCATCGCGCTGGTCCGCCAATCTCGGCTTCGCGCACGAGCCTGCGCGCGGGATGTTTGGTGGGGTCGATGTAAATTTTCGTTCGAGCCAGTTTAATTCCAGCGCCAACCTCGCTGTTAACCGCTGTTGCGAGCGGCTTACTGCCAACGCCAGGCTGGGTTACGCGATAGAAGGATTCAGGATCAGCCTATTAGCGCGAAACCTTTTCGACGCGAATTATTACACCTTCCTGACTGCAGCGAGGCCCGGCGCCGAGTTCGGTGTATTGGGCGATCCCCAAACATTTTCGGTCCGGCTCGACGCTAGCTTCTGATCTGGATCATTAAAGAGGCCGCGCTTGCAACTAGCGCGGCCTTTGGTGGGTGTATGATACCGGGCCGCAAGGGGACACTAGCGGCCCGGTATCGGAGGTTGAGCGGACAGTCCTTCGAGGTGTCCAGTCCTTGCAGGTGCCGCCCAGCCTTTTGGCTGCGGCCCCGCCTATTTCACGGCGAAGCGGATCTGGCGGTCGGAGCGCGCAAGACGCGCATTGCCGTAGTTTGCGACTGCGAGGTCGCGCGACGGCTTGGCAGCCGCTCGCGTCTCAAGCTGACAATTCCGAATCGACGAATCGAATGTCGGACGACCAGTCAAATTTCCGCAAACCTTTTCGATCGCACGTTCGATGCGGCGGTCGAAGATGTCCTGACCAGCCTTGCCGCTCAAATCAAGGTCTGCATAACTGACTTGCACGGTTGCGCCTTCATTCGCCTGGGCGGCCGAAACGGGCAGAGCGATTGCAGCGAGAGCGATTGCAGCTGCGGTTAGGGACTTCGTCATTTTCATTCTCCTCAAATGTGCGGCGAGATTACCGCGTATTCATCGGGCGTCCGGCCTGAAGCGCTGATCGGATCGGCCCGAACTGCCTGCTGGACGAGAATGAAAGTGACCGATTTGGCCTTATGGCGCTGCACACAAACACAGCAATTTCAGTGATTTTGACCTTATGAAAAGTTTATATTGCGCCCATTCTGCCAAATTCTGCGGAATTCGCGGTGAGAACGCGGTCTATTTGCGATAAGAAAGTTGCACTGTAGTGTGTACGCGAGGGGCAGGTGGCATGAACGATCAGACGATCAATTCGGATGAAGTGCTTAAGGCGCGGTCGCAGAAAATCGACCTCGCGCATCATGGCGACTTCGAACTTGGTCCTGTGACCGTGCGCCCCTCAGTCAGAAAGATCTACGGTCCGCTGGCGGAAGTCATGCTCGAGCCGAAGGTGATGCAGGTCCTCACTGCTCTGTCCGATCCGATTGGAAACACCCTCTCGCGAGACGACTTAATTGAACGCTGCTGGGAAGGACGGATCGTTGGTGACACATCGATCAACCGAGTGATCTCGGTGTTGCGCAGCGGCTTGAAGGAGGTGGCCGGTGAAGCCCTTGTCGTCGAGAACATACCCAAAGTGGGCTATCGCTTGCTCCTCCATGGGCAGTCAGATGAACCCCGGACAAGCCTAAATCCTGAGAGCAGCCCTGCCGAAACGGCTGCGCGATCACTGCGGTCTCACGCGCTGGTCGCCGCAACGGTGGGAGCAACGCTCATCTTGCTGCTAAGTGCCATCTTGTGGTGGAGGCCTGCCGCAGATCCTGGGATCGAAGAGGTTCGGTTGGCAATGCTGCCACTAGAGATCGAAGAAGGCGTAGATCCTATCTACTCAAGCGGCCTCGAAGCGGAACTTCGGTCTGCTTTCGCCAAGGTCGGTGCGATGCAAGTCACTGCCAGTGAGAGTGCACAAATTCTCGTCGATCAGGGCATTTCGCCAACGGAAATCGGGGAACGGCTCAACGCTGACTACGTGTGGATTGGCAATTTCACGACCGACGTAGAGCGGTCGTCGCTTCAGGTTCGGATCGTGGACGTAGAGAACGGACAGGAGTTCTTTTCACAGTCCTTCCAGAGCGCTCCCGACGAAGTCGAGCACCTCCCCTTTCGAACAGCGCGTGCGATAACCACTGCGCTGAGCCGGCCAGTGAAGGGTGAGCAGGAACCAACGTCGATTTCTGCGGGAGATTATCGCCTCTACCTCGTGGGGTTGGGGCTGCTCAAGACGCGCGGTAACGACCAGCGAAAGGCTGCGCTGGAGATCCTGCAGCAGGTCACTACGCGCAACCCGCAATTTGCCGATGGATGGGGTGCTCTGTCGAAAGCGCAGTTTCTCTACCCGGCATTTGAATTCGAGGAGCGCAAACAAAGTGTAGCGAAGGCAAGAGAAATCGCCCGGCAAGCGCTTGATCTAAATCCTGATACGATCGAGGCGATGAAAGTAATGGGCATCTCGAGCGAGGATGCGGATGAGGCGCTAAGTCAATTGGAACGCGCTGTCGAGCTTGACCCAGGCGACTCCGAAGGCTGGTTTTGGCTCGGGGTGACCCAGCGCAAATTCATCCTCGAAGGAGGTCATCCGCTCACGAGCCATCGACAATTGCTTGAAATTGATCCGCTTTGGCCGGCAAGTTGGATGGGCTCAGACATGGCGGCTCATTTTGGCAATTTGGACATCGCCCGTGAAATGGAAAGCGACGTCATCGCTGCGGCGGTAACGCCGAGCCAGCGCCTTTTCGCCGAGGCGCGGCTCGCGCGGCTGCAGGGCGATCTTTCCGGCTACATGCGCCTCATGCAAAACGCCGTTCGCACCGCTACTGAATCAGAACGCATGTGGGGTTCGGACCTGCAGGATCGTTCGATACGAATACTGCTCGGCATGCCTCAAGTGGACGGTATCGTTTGGCCTCGGAACAAGGCTCCTGCAAGCGTAATGGATGAAGTTGACCTAGCCCGATTGCCTTCGCGCGAAGTGTTACGCGAATTCGATCTGACCGGATCAGGTGCATGGGATGACATGAACTTTGTTAAGGGCGCTCTTCCGCTCTACCTCCAGTATGACCGTCATGAAGAACTGCTGGCAGACTACGACGCCCGTTTTCCCGACCATGACGCATACCTTGAGTTTGCTGACGCAACAGGCCAGCCCGAGCGTGTGATCCCTGATATCTCGGTTTATCTGGTTCTTGCGCTTCGCCGTGCCGGCCGGGAGAGCGAGGTGGCGAAACATCTCGACAGTTTGGAAAAGGTGATGACACGATGGAACATCGCCGACCTCAACTGGCTCGACCAGAAGATTATTCAGCTGGAGTATGCAGCATTGATTGGGGACGAGAAGACAGCAATTGAAATCGTCGAGTCCCTCCCTGGATTTGCTTGGCCATACTCCTATGCAACGATCGATCCGACGAATTTCAACCTGCTCAAGGACGATCCCTTATTCGACCCGATCCGTAATCTGCCAGCGATCCGTGCGGTGATTGATCCCATCCGCGCGCGGTTGAAGACCGAGAGAGCGGAGATTGAGGAACTTGGCTTGTAGCCTTCGATAATCTCAAGCTCCCTCACTCGAATCCCCGGCAAGATAACAGATAGCGAACCCCTCCGTGATTCTCTCCGAAAGAAGGCATGGGACGTTCTCCAAGCACCTTCCGCAGTGCGTGGGGTCAGTCCAGGAATGACGCAGCACCAAATTAGAATTGCGTGATAACTCCCAACTTCATCGTCGGTGAGAGAGGTTGGCCTCTAACACGGTAGGAGCCTGAGATCGTTTTCAGGAGATAGTCGTGACGAATTCAGCATTCGAGAAAGGGCAAATACCACCCCAATTGCGGACGCCAGCCAGCTTGTGACTGGCGTCCAGCAGTGGTCAGATCTCGGTCTTCTCCGCTAAAGAGAGGGCGTCCTCAATATCGACGCCAAGGTAGCGCACCGTGTTTTCGATCTTGGAGTGACCGAGCAATATCTGGATTGCTCGGATGTTGCCCGTCGCTTTGTAAATGATCGAAGCCTTTGTTCGGCGCAGCGAGTGGGTGCCGTACTCCTCAGGCCGCAATCCAATGGCCTCAACCCACTCATCAACAAGCCGAGCGTATTGTCGCGTGCTCAAGTGACGAACCGGATCAACCCGGCTCGGGAAGACAAAGTCCTCTACGTCACCGCCTCTGAGCTCCAGCCAGGCGAACAGACTTGCACGCGCGTCCGCCGCAATCTCGAACTGAACAGGTCGACCTGTCTTGCGTTGCGTGATTGTCGCTCGTGACCTGATTTCTGGACCATTCACCAAATCGCCGATCTTCAATTCGACAAGGTCACAGCCTCGTAGCTTGCTATCAATCGCCAGATCAAACAGCGCGCGATCTCGGATACGCTCCTCTCGGTCTAGAAAGAAACGGATCGCCCAGATCTGCTTCTGATTGAATGGACGCTTGGGACCGATCTTAGCTCCAAAGTTCCAAGGCACTCGGTTTTGAGTTGCAGGATCAAAATGTGAATACGTCATTGCTATTCTCCTTGGCCGGAATGGCCTTGGAGAACGTCAGCTCTTGGGGACTAAGATCTCGAACGGCGATGTCTTGGATTGGGGCGCAATGCTGCCATGCCAGTGAGCTCGCTTTAATGTCTGATTCCGCCATTTAGCAGGCCAAAAGCAGACAGGCAGCTTCCCACCCATCAACGGCCATTCAGCTACCGCGATGCGTCGCCTGAAACCGGACAGGCGCGCGGTTGTGACTGGAAACACTCGCTAGAGGCATTCCGTGCGAAGCCGGTTTTGCTCCAAAGCATTTTCCTACACGTTCCGCGGTCGCTATCGTGCAGGGATGTTTTCCGGTCATCCGCTTTTGCCGCGCCGCAGGTTCCATCAGGAGTGGACCGCCCTGACCATGTCCCCGGGGGGCTCCACTCAAAGCGTCAAGGTGCCGAAAGGGCGTTTATCTCAACAATATCAATAGTTAAGGGCAGATTCGCCCGCTTGACACGGTGTCAACTTCGTCAAGCAAGTGTCAAGCTGCTCTAGAGTTTCCGGTCCAGTTCCAGAAACGTCTCGGGGATGCGCAGGCTTTCCGCCGCAACCTGTGTTTCACGCAGGAACAACAGCAGAGCCCACATCAACAGGCCTACCGACACGAGGAACGCCCCGGCGGCAATCTGTTGCAGCCGCGCGCCCGCCATTTCCTCGACAAACAGCAGGCCCACCGTCAGGCCGATGCTGAGGCCGGACATCACCAGCAACCGCATGGCGCGCCCGATCAGCGAAATCCGCCGCGCAACGATGCGGATTTCCACCACCACCATATCGTGTTCGCCATCTTCGGTCTCGCCATGCAGACGGCGCAGTTCGCGGCTGCGATCGACCACCCGCGCCAGCCTGCTGGTGAGGATGTTGAGGATGTTGCCGATCGCCACAAGGACGAACACCGGCGCAAGCGCGAGCTGGATGGTCTGTGCGATCATTCGGGAATTTCCGCGTTGGAGGTTGCTGACGGAGCATTTGGCGATGTTCGGGCCAAGTCGCAACCGACGCAATTCGGAATCAGGTCAGGGCAGTGGCAATCAGGAGCTTCCCGTCAGCGGATGGCGAGATTTGCGAAACGTCCTCGACCGCAGAGCACGTGCCCGGCCCGAGAGTTTCCCCCGCCAGCGTAACCGCACCTTCGAGCGGCATCACCAGACACGGTCCATCGACGGTCGGCATTTGCGCAGAAACCACCAGATCGAGCGTGAACTTCGGGCCGTCGACCAGCCGAACATTCTGGCTGAAATCGACATGGCTGCGCAGCGCCGCATCGTAAGGCTCGCCGCACGCCACGGCCAACGCTTGGTCGAGATGCAATTCACGCGGACGGCCATAATCGTACAGCCGATAGGTAATGTCGCTGTTCTGCTGGATCTCGACCAGGCTCAGGCCGGGACCGATGGCGTGGACTGTGCCGGCAGGCAGGTAGAAGAAATCGCCGCGCTTTGCCTCGTGCCAGGTCAACAGCTGCTCGATGGAGCCGTCAAGCGCAGCCGCGCGCATTGCCTTGCGGTCCAGCGGTTCGTCGAACCCGATGGCCAGCGCCGCGCCCGGTTCCGCATCCAGCACCAGCCAGCACTCTTCCTTGCCGCTGAGCCCTTCGGGTGCCTGCGCATCGGAAGGATGGACCTGGACCGACAGTTTCTCGCTGGTGAAGAGGTATTTGGCGAGCAGGCCGGAGACCGGCGGCTGCGGTTCAAACCAGATCTCGCCGATTCGTTCGCCTGCTGGAGTAGTAAAGGGTTCGGGCAGGCGATCCCTGCCCCAGACCTTGGCGACCTCGCGGATCGGCAGGCGGCGCACCGCGCTCACTGGCCCGCAGCGCCTTTCAGCTTGCCGACTTTCTGTGCACCACTGGCGGTGGTCACCAGCACTTCGTCCCCGTCGACAACAATGACTACGTCTTCCAGCCCTATGGCGGAGACGCGCGCCCCATCGGTCTGCACATGAACATTGCTGCAATCGACCAGCTGCGCCCGGCCCTTGACGCTGTTTCCGTCCGCATCGCGCTCGCTTGCCGCATGCAGCGCCTGCCAGTTGCCGATGTCCGACCAGCCCATCGCAACCGGAACCACCGCGGCGCGGTCGGTGTTTTCCATCACCGCATAGTCGATCGATTCACCGTCAATGGCAAGAAAGCTTGCTTCATCCGGGTGGAAGATGCCGTCCCGCTCTTCGCCGCGCTCGACCGACTGCCGCAGAGCATCCGCCATGGCCGGCCGCTGGGCCGCCAGCTCTTCAAGAAAGGTTGCGGCCTTCAGGCAGAAAATGCCGCCATTCCAGCTGTACTCGCCGCTCTCGACGAAGCCTCGCGCCGTTTCCAGATCGGGCTTCTCGACAAAGCGGTCGACCGCATAGCCACCGGCGATTGGGTCTCCGCGCTTGATATAGCCGTAGCCGGCTTCCGGCGCTGCCGCTTCGATCCCGAAGGCCACCAGCCAGTTTTCCTCTGCCAACGCGGCGGCGCTTTCCGCCGCTACAGCGAACGCCTGAGGGTCGGCGATATGATGGTCGCTCGGGCAGACGAGCAGAATGTCATCTTCGTCTGCAAGCAGAGCGGCAAGAGCGATGGCGGGCGCCGTGTTGCGCGCGGCCGGTTCTTCGATCCTGCGCACGCCTTCGGCCGCACCGGATTGTCCGGCAATCAGATCCCTGTGGGCGGAGCCCGCAACGATCGTAGCGGGACCGAAAATGGCCGGATTGGTCGTGCGATCGAGGGTCTGCTCGAACAGCGTCCGCTTACCCAGCAGAGGAAGAAACGGCTTCGGGCGCGCCGCACGACTGCGCGGCCACAGCCGCGTGCCGCTGCCGCCGCACAGAATCACCGGATGTATTTTCGAGCTCATTGCCGTCAGTTCCTTCGCGAAAGGAGGCATAGCGCTGGTGCCTTGCTATCCGGTTACCGCACCGTTCATCATCATCGTCCGTTGAAATCGACCCGATAGCCATAGCGTGCTTCGACCGGCGTGCCATCTGCCCGGGTCGCGGGGTTGAAGCGGATCTTGTCGATCACCAGTGGACAGACACGCGCCGTTGCCTCCGCATCAACCTGTGTGCGGGCAACCGAACAGTTCTTGGCGCGGCCATCGGTGGCGACGGTGAAGACGACGGTGACAGATTTGCCGAACCGGACTGAACGCCCGCCTTCCGGCACGGGAAAGTCGCGCGCCTGGTCCAACCGGCCCGAACGGACCGACGGCTTGTTGGCGATGCCGTTGCCTTGTCCGCCGCCTTGATTGCCGGAACCGGTGCCAAGTCCGTCACCGGATGCGCCGGTCCCGTCCCCGCTGTCGCGCGCGCCCGACCGGCTTTCAGTGCCGGTGGAGGATGCCTTGGGCACAGGCGTTTTCTTGGGCAGGGGTAGCGGCATGTCTGGTGCCGTCACCGGCTTGGGCGTCGCCCGTTCACCCGGCGCGCCCGCCGCGCCTTCGTCAGGTTCGGGGTCGTCTTCTGGCGGAGTGGCATCGCGCGTCGTTACCGTCACGCTAACGGCTTCGACCACGCTGCGCTCCACCGACTGGACAGCGCCGGGGGCAAGGAAACGCGCAAGCCCATAGAGAAAGACGATATGGAAGAGAACGATCAAGGCGATCATCCCCGGACGCGGTTTGCGCTTGATCGTCGTGAAACTCTGACCTGCATCCTCTACCATTGCGCACAATCACCTATATCCGTCGCAGCAATTTGCCGACCATCCCCGCCTATAACCAATCGTCAGGAGGCTGGCGATGTTCCGAACTGCCGAAAATCCGGTGTCGATCGATTTACGCAACGCGGCGTGGAACTGCGTCTTGCTGCTCGGCGGAGGGCTGGCATTCGCTCTTGTCGCCTATACCTCTATTGAACTGACGCGCGGGGATGGCCGGATCGCGATGATCTGGGTGCCGAACGCCATCGCCGTCGCATTTCTGCTGCATCTGCGCCTGCAGCGCGAAATTCCGGTCCTTGCAACTTTGTTCATCGGGAATATCTCGGCCAACCTTGCCGCCGGAGACATACCAAGCACCGCAGCGATATTGAGCGCTAGCAACACGCTGGAGATCACGCTTGCCGTCATGCTCTCGCGGCGGTTCATCGCCCCGCTGCCCGATATGCGCCGGATCGATCATCTGGCGAAATTCGTCTTGCTGGCAGGGGTGGCCGCGCCTTGTGTGGCCGCAACAGCTTCGATGGCGACGCTTGGCAAATACGGTTTGTCCGGGTGGGTCAAATGGGCCGGCACCGATGGCCTGAGCATGATTATCATCGCCCCGGTGCTCCTGATATTCCTTCAGGCGATGCGTGATCCGCGCCTGCCGACGCGGCGCGAAGCCTACGAGTGGATATTTCTGACGATCGCCGGAACGACGCTTACCACAGCCGTCTTCTTCCAGACCGACTTCCCCCTGCTGTTCCTCGTTCCCATGGTGGTGATTGCGCATGCTTTTCGGCTGGGCAGCCTTGGCACGGCGTTCTCGACTTTCAAGGTAGGGGTGGTCGCAACTCTCTGCACATACAGCGGCACCGGGCCAATCCACCTGATCGACCATTCGCTGGAGACCCAACTGGTCGTATTGCAAGTGTTTCTCGCCTCGGCTTTTGTTTCAGGCCTGCCGGTTGCCGCCGCGCTCCAGCGGCAGAAGAATATTCTCGCGGATCTCAAGCGAAGCGAGGCTCAGATCAGCCTGCTGACCAACAACATGTCCGATGCGGTTATGCAATTCGACATGAGCGGCATCTGCATATTCGCATCGGCCTCGGTCAAAGAAGTACTCGGCCAGCCAGCAGAGGCCTTTGTCGGTAAACCGGCGAATGACGGTGTTCATCCTGACGAGAAAGAGCGGATCACGGAGCTGCAGCAAAGCCTCATGAAAGGCGAGACGGATCGCGAGCGGCTGACCTATCGCCGCGTGCTCGACGATGATCAGGGCAAACCGGTTTACATTGAGGCGAATTGCACACTGGTGCGAGACGCGGAAACCGCACAAGCGGACTCGATCATCGTCTCCTATCGCGATGTAACTGAGCGGGTGCTGCTGGAACGCAAGCTGATCAGGGCGCGGCGCCACGCAGAAAACGCCGCTCTCGCCAAATCACAATTTCTGGCGAATATGAGCCACGAGATCCGCACGCCGATGAACGGGGTTCTGGGTTTTGTCGACCTGTTGCTGGAAAGCGATCTGACCGGCGGTCAACGCCAGCACGCCGAGCTGGTGCGCGATTCCGGCAAGAACATGATGTTGCTGCTCAATGACATTCTCGACATTTCAAAGATCGAGGCGGGCGAAATCGCGATTCGGCCAGAAGCCTTGTCGCTGCGGCACTTGGTCGAAGGATGCGTGCGGCTCCACTCGCCAACTGCGCAACAGAAGGGTGTCGCAATGCTCCACAGCGTGGCCGACAATGTTCCCGATGC
Organism: Parerythrobacter lutipelagi; assembly: GCF_005434975.1. GTDB lineage: Bacteria > Pseudomonadota > Alphaproteobacteria > Sphingomonadales > Sphingomonadaceae > Parerythrobacter_A > Parerythrobacter_A lutipelagi. The sequence goes on from NZ_SKCJ01000001.1 coordinate 793,294, forward strand.
GATTATGAGTGACAGCTTGCGGCTACGACAGATACTGCTCAACTTGTTGGGCAATGCCGTAAAATTCACCACCCAAGGTGCGGTCGAGCTATCGGTGGCGCGCCACGGGCCCGCTCTTATCATCAAGGTCGCAGACAGCGGTATCGGAATTCCACCGGACCGGCTGGAAGACATTTTCAATCCGTTCGAGCAAGCGGAAAACAGCACTGCGCGCAAATACGGGGGAACCGGACTGGGGCTTTCGATCAGCCGCCGCCTGACCGAATTGCTCGGCGGAGTGCTAACGGTCGAAAGCGTGTCAGGCACCGGATCGTGCTTTGCGCTAAGGCTACCGTTGGTCGAAGCCTCGGACGTAGAGGCTCGTTCAGATGTAGCAGCCATGGAAAGCGTGCAGGCGTGCGTCATACCAGGCTCTCGCGTCTTGCTGGCAGAAGATCATGACATCAACCGCATCCTTGTTGCTGCCATGCTGGAGCGGTTCCAGCTCGAGATCGACATTGCTGAAGACGGGCAGGAAGCCGTTACCCGAGTTATGGCGGCGCAATCGTGCGGGCGGCCGTATCAGCTGGTACTGATGGATGTGCAAATGCCCGAATGCGACGGATACACTGCGACACAGACGATCCGCAGCCTGGGAATAGACGCAGATATGCTGCCGATTGTGGCCCTGACAGCCAATGCGTTCGAAGATGATATCCGGGCGGCCTTCGACAGCGGCATGCAGGGCCATTTGGCGAAGCCACTGGCCTTGGCCGACCTTGAAGCGGCGTTGGTCAAATGGCTGCCCGTAGTCGCTGGCAGCGAAGTTGCGCCGCAACCAACCAACGACTTTGTTCATCCGGAGAAGTCAGCTTCTCTCGAGGAACGCTGGCGGGAGCGCCGGAAAGAGGCACTCGACGCCGTGGCCGCGACCTTGCGCCAGGGTTTCGACGACGCGCAAACGATCGAGGAACTTGCCCGCACAGTGCACAAACTTGCCGGTACGGCCGGCATGTTCGGAGAGGAAGGACTGGGCGACCGCGCAAAGGCCTTTGAGAAGGCGCTGCGCGAAGACGGGGTTTCGTCAGGACGCCGGGCCGATCTGGCCGAAAGACTGCTCGCCGCCGCATGATCCGCAAACACAAACGGCGGCCCCCGAAGGGACCGCCGCCTGTTTGGTAGGAGTTGGGCTGTCGGGTTCGATTAGAACTCGTAGCGAACGCCGACCTGAATTTTCCAGGCCGAGCTGGAGATCGCCACGAACTGATCGTCATCCGGATTGAAGCCCGAGATGATGTATCGACCATTGCCGTCGACCCCGCCATCGACCACATCGGTGAATTCCCGCTGGAATTTCACGCGGTTTGCTTTGCTGTCGACAAAGTTAAGGAAGTTGTCGAAGTCCGCAAACAATTCGATTCGATCGTCGACCAAGCCGGTCAGGCTGCCGAGGAACGGCAGTTCCTGACTGAAGCGCAGGTCGAGGTCATAGGACCAAGGGTTACGGCAGGTGTTGCGTTCGATCGACTGACCGGGCTCAAAATCACAGCCAGAAGCCGCAACATAATTGATCAGTGACTGGACCGCAGCCGGATCGCTCAACGGCGAAACGTTGGGGTCACCCACGCCTGACGGCACATAGACCAGAGCATTGTCTGAACCCGACGAGCTGTCGTTAAACACCGCACCGCCGTCGAAAGTCAGGCTGTACGGACGACCGGAACGTGCCCGGAAGTAGATCCCGAGGCGCGTTGCATAGTCACCGATGAACTCTTCCTTGAAGCTCACAGCCGCCGTGATGTTGTGGCGGGTTTCGTAGTTCGAGGTCGAGACAGCCGGGTTCTGGCGGTCGAAAGCGGCGGTCACGTCGTAAGACGAAGTCGCGGTCGATGAGCCGACGTTGCGGTTGTTGTTCGAATCGGTGAACGCATAGCCGAAGCGCAATGCCACGCTGCCGCCTTCAGTGAAGATGCCTTCACTGAAGTTCTTCGACAGTAGGAATGATGCGATGTGGCTGTCGTAGCTTGGACCGTTGGTCAGCTGGATGAAATCATCCACGCCGGCATTGCGGCCGTTGGCGGTGTTCCTGAAACAGGCCGCAGTGACATTGTTCCACACCGGCGGAGTGCCGCCCGCGTAGACCAGCGACGCGTCGCAACCCGGGAAGGTGTTGTCGATCGCAGCGTAAATCGGGCGACCGTCGACAGTGAAGCCGCCGTTGGTACGAACGTCAGGCGTCTGGACCAGATCGACGAAGTTCAGCGTGTCGTTGAACCGCGAGTAGATGTAATCGAGGTTCATCTTCCAGTTGCTGAAGAAGCCGGTGTCGGTCCCGATATCGCTCGAGAAACCAATATTGGCCCGCACCACGGTCGGTACGTCGAAGTCCGGATTGGTCGACTGGACGTCACCGCCACCGACTGCCGCATCGGCGCTGCCGCCGGCACGCACACAGTCAGGGAAGCCGGTGAATGCGCCATTCTGGACCACGCTCGCCGGGAAAGCAGCGCCGCAGTCGAGCGATGTACCCAGCGCGGTCGAGAAGCCGTTGTTCGAGAACGCATTCGAGAAGTAGACCACCGGGTCACCGCCCGAGAAAATACCGACGCCACCAGTCAGGCGTGAGCTGCTCAGGAAGCCTTCGTTATCGAACTCGTAGGTTGCCGAGAAACGCGGCAGAAGGACGGGGTCGAGCTTGCTGAACGGATTGGCGTTCGAGAAGCCCACGCGGTCCAGAAACGACGGGTTCGCGCGCGGCGTGTCGCCATCGTACAACTGGACGCGAAGACCGGCATTGATCGTCAGCTGATCAGTCGCCTGCCACTCATCCTGTGCGTAGAACGAATAGATCGTACGATTGAAAGTTGCTGCCGCTTCATTGATGTCGCCGGTCGGCGTGGCGTTGATGTCGGCACCATAACCCTGACCGCGAACGATCTGTTCGTTGGTCGGGAAGAAGCGGTTGCCCTGATTGACGATGCCTTGCTCGAAATTGTCGAGGCTGGAGAAGTAGAGCGAACCGGTCGCGTTGATTGCGAAAAGGTTGTAGACTTCCAACTGGTTAATCTCGGCACCGATCTTGAACAGGTGGCCTGCACCAGCGTCGATGTTCATCTGGAACTTCGCCTGGTCGATCGTGGTATTGAGCGCGTTGGCCGAGCGGAAAATGCCCGGGCCGGTGTTCAGAACGCCGAAATCGTCATCATTGTTACCGAGGATACCGTCATTACCCGGCTGGCGGGTACCGACGACGAGGCGGACAGTCGGGTTGTCCGACTGTGCTTCACCGAAGCCGAACGGACCCTGCACGTCGGATACTTCCGAACGGCTCAGGCGCAATTCGGTCGAAACCGAGTCGCTCCAGTCCGAATACAAACGGACCGAGTAGTAATCCGACTGCGTGCCTTCATTCTCGAAGGAGTTCAGTCCGCCCAGATTATCGCCGCCGAAGTCGGGCTCGACATTGCTTTCCTTGAGTTTCTGATACGAAGCTTCGAGGCGGTGATCGTCAGTGATGTAGGCATCGAGACGGCCGAAGTAGCGGACACTGGTTTCCTCCAGTGTGCGCGGATAGCCGCCGATGTCCTGACCGTACACATCGCGCGCAATCTGCGCGAAACGGTCGAAGTCGGCCTGGCTGATGGCATCGACTTCATTGGCAAAACCGCCGCCAACCGGGCCTTCGTCATTCGCATCACCCAGGTCAGTCTCTTCATAACCAAGGTAGAAAAACAGGCGGTCGGGAATGATCGGACCACCAAGGGTCGCACCCCAGCGCTTCTCGCTGCCGGAAGACAGCGGACGCTCGTTACCGTCACCGTCAATGATCGTGTCTGCAAGCAGGCTGTCATCAAAGAAGGTGTAGAATGCCGAACCGTGGAACTCGTTGGTACCTGACTTGGTCACGACGTTGACGAGACAACCGGTGAAGTCCGAATATTCGACGTCGAACGGCGCGAATTCAACGGAGGTTTCACGGACTACGTCGAACGGCAGCGGCAGCGAGTTACGCGCTGCGAAAGGCGTGCCGTTCAGGCCGAAAACGTCGGCCTGGACGATACCGTCGACGGTGAACGTGTTCGAGCGATCATTACCGCCTAGGCAGGAAATGCGATCGACTTCGTTGTCACGCTCAAGGCTCACGCGCGGGTCGAGGCGGATGATGTCGCGAACGTCGCGGGTCAGGCTCGGGAAAGCTTCGAGAGTTGCTTCGCCGAATGCGGTGCCGGGGCCGACAGCAAGCTGCTGCACATTGGCGCGCTCACCGGTGACGACAATAAAGCCGTCGCCCGACGCACCAGCCGCGGCATCCGAAAGCTCGAAAGTGAAATCGGTGTTACCCGACACGGTGATGAACTGGCCTTCAACCGACTGGCCTTCGTAACCGTCAGCCGTAACCGTGATGGTGTATGGCCCGCCCGGGACGAGCGAGGCGGTGCGGAATGTACCATCGGCGCTCGTGGTTAGCGTGCGGCTCTGACCGGTTCGCGTGTCGGTCACGACAACCGTTGCGCCCTGGATGGCGCTGCCGGTGGTCGAAGTGACTTCGCCTTCAACGCCCGAAGTAATCGATTGTGCGGTGGCGGGTGCGGCAACCATGGCCGTTGCCGAAAGGCTGACGACGCTGGCGGCCAGAAGATATTTGAGTTTCATGGGTCGGATGGTCCCTGTTCTCTTGTCGATACGAATGGGTGGGATCGGAATTGCCCGCCCGCTAGATGCGATAGGTGATGCGAAAAAGGGGAATTTGTGACCTGACAATGACAACCAGGGCAAAACTTTTACACAGGCGCAATGACGGTCAATAAAAGACGTTATTTCAGAGCCTTATGACTGTTGCTGCAATGCAACAGGATTCTGCAAAGATTCCGCTGGCGCGAATCCGGCCCGGTTAGGCAAGCGGTTAGAGAATCAGGCCAGGTTGATCTCGCGCAGGCGTTGCAACAAGAATTCGTGACTTGAAATCGGCTCCGGAGCATTACCGTCATCGCAGGAAGGCAGCGTTTCGATGACGTAATCGGGCCGGAAATGCAGAAAAAACGGCATGGAATATCGCGCGCGATAGGCCGCTTCGCCCATCGGATTCACGACCCTGTGCGTGGTCGAGCGCAACTTGCCATTGGTCAGCCGGTCGAGCATGTCACCAATATTGACCGCGAGCGCGCCGGGCGGCGGATTGACTGCCAGCCATTCGCCATTTCTGGTCAGCAGCTCCAGGCCCGCTTCTTCAGCCCCGAGCAACAGAGTGATGGTGTTGATATCGCCATGCGCGGCAGCACGGATCGCGCCTTCCGCCTCTTCGCCTTCGAGCGGAGGATAGCGCAGGAGACGCATGACCGAATTGCCGTCCTCGACGGTCGGCACGAAGAAATCTTCCTCCAGCCCCAGATGGATCGCGATGGCGCGCAGCACCCTGTCGCCCGCATCCTCGAACGCTGCGTATAGCGCTTCGAATGTTTCCTTGAATTCCGGGATCTCGTCCGGCCAGACGTTGGGCTGCATGTATTCCGAGAGCGCATGCCCTTCAGCCAGGCTGCGCCCGACATGCCAGAATTCCTTGAGGTCGTGGACCTTGGCATCCTTCGCCTTCTCCGTGCCGAACGGTGTGTAACCGCGCGCGCCGCCGCCGCCCGAAATATGATACTTGCGCTTCACATCGTCGGGCAGCGCAAAGAACTGCTTCGACAGTTCTTCGGCTTTGGCGATCAGGTCGGCGGGTATTCCGTGGTCACGGATCACAGCGAAGCCAAACTCGGAAAAGCTGCGGCCAAGCTCGTCGGCAACCTCTTCGAGCGGGCGGGCAATGGATACAGAAGCGATTTCGGTCATGATGCTTTTCTTAAAGTGTTGGTCGTCAAAGTGGTAGGAACAGGCCCGCCAGCGCCGCGCTCATCAGATTGGCGAGCGAACCGGCAGCCAGTGCCTTTAATCCCAGTCTTGCGATGACCGGTCTTTGATTTGGCGCAAGTCCGCCGGTCACCGCCATCTGGATCGCGATGGAAGAGAAATTGGCAAACCCGCACAGCGCAAAAGTGACGATTGCGCGGCTGCGTTCGGTCAGGCCTTCCAACTGCCCCAGCTCGATAAAGGCGACAAATTCGTTTAGTACAATCTTGGTGCCGAACAGTCCGCCGGCCACCTGCGCCTGTTCCCAGTCGGCAATGCCGATAAGATACATCACCGGCGCGAAGACATAGCCAAGGAGCTGCTGAAAACTGATGTCCGGATAGCCGAACAGTCCGCCCACTCCGCCAAGGATACCGTTGGCCAATGCAACCAGCGCGACGAACACCATCACCATTGCGCCAACGGCAACCGCCAGCTTGACCCCTGTCTGAGTGCCTTGCGCGGCAGCTTCGATCACATTGGCGGGCCGGTGGCCCTCCTCGAACGTTTGGGCGACTTCGACTTCATGCGCTTTGCCGCTTTCGGTAATAGCCGCCGGGCCTTCTGCGCTGATACGCGCTTCGGGCAGCTCGATATCGCCGACAATATCCGAGTAATCGCCATCGTCCGGCATGATGATCTTGGCCATCAGGATGCCGCCCGGCGCCGACATGAAAGCAGCCGCCAGCAGGAACGGGACCGCGTCATTGCCGATGAAGCTGGCATAGGCGGCCAAGATCGTGCCGGCGACGCCAGCCATGCCGACGCACATCAGCGTGAACAGGCGCGAAGGCGGCAATGAGGCGAGATAAGGCCGGACGACCAGCGGGCTCTCCGACTGGCCCACGAAGATATTGGCAGCGCTGCCAAGTGCTTCGACGCGGCTGATACCGGTGATCCAGCCGATCGCACCGCCAACCCATTTCACCAGGAGCTGCATGATGCCCCAATGGTAGAGGATGGAAACCAGAGCCGCAAAAAAGATGATCACCGGCAGGGCGGCAATGACAAACGTGTTGGTGAAAGGGTTCGCATCCATTGGCCCGAAAACCGCTTCGATCCCGATTTTGGAAAAATCGAGCAATGCGATGACGCCGTTCGAGAGCCCTTGAATGGCCTGCACCCCCCACGGCGTACGCAACACCAGCAAGGCCATAACGGCTTGCAAGGCAAAGGCTGCACCGACCACTCGAAGATTGATTTTTGTCTTCGCGCCAGAGAGCAGGAACGCGATGCCGAGGATGGCGAGGATGCCTAACAGGCTGGCGAGGATTGGATGCATGTTCTGACGCGCCCGATTCTGTTGGCGTTGCAATTCACTTCGCCCTTCGCCTTTTGCAGCGTGTCAGTCAAACACGATGCCCACAGATCGCCATAGGCCGCGTCCTTCCCTTTTCGCGCAGATCACCATAATCCCTTTGCCATGGTAGAGACAAAGAACGCTCCGGCGACCGCATTCCACCTCAACCGTTCGCTGCTGTTCATGCTGCTGCTGTATGGCGGGATGACCGTGGTGGCCGGCGTGCTTGCATACAAGCAGGTGCAATTATGGCCGTTCCAGCTGGCGGTGGAAGCGGGCATTTTTGCCTTCCTGATCCTGGTCGTGATCTCGAGCACGGTCACACAATTGTTTGGCGAAAAGCTCGCCAATCGTATTGTCTGGTGGGGCTTCGTGCCGCTGGGCGTGTCTTCGCTATTGATGACAGTCGTGCTTGGCCTGCCCGCGTCGCCGGAGATGGTTCAGTTCAGGCCAGACGATCTGGCCGCTTTCGAGCGGGTTCATGCACAGCTGTGGCGCGTGTGGCTTGCCGGACCGGCCGCCTATCTGGTCTCTTTGCTGCTCAATATCTGGATATTCTCGAAGCTGCGCGGCAGCGGCGATCAGGGCACGCTGGGGCTGATGTTCCGCGGCGCGGTGGCATCGGCGCTGAGTCAGGCAATCGATTCGGTGATCTTCATCACCCTCGCGTTTTATGGCGAATTCGAGATCACTGACCTGCTGATCGGGCAGGTGATAGCCAAAGTCACGCTCAGCTTCGTTCTGGTGCCTTTCCTGATTACCGGCGCGGTCGCCTTTGCCCGCTGGCTCGACCGTGATCCCGCTTAAGTGCGGGACACGGTGACGCCTGCCGCAGGCAGCGCACCGGTACCGAGCACGAATCCGCCGCAGGCTTCGTCAGGCAATACGGCCGAAACTGGTGCATAATTCCAGGCGAAAAGATAAGCGTCGGTCCGGCGAAGCCGCAGTCCTTCCGGCATCGGGATGACTGGCAAGCCTGCGTCGTGCGCCGCCCGCGACAGCACTTCATCGGCGAGCGAACCTTCGAGCCAGCCTGCGGCATAGCGCACCCCGGCTGACTTCCAGCAAGCCACTATGCCATCGTCGCTACTCAGTTCGGCCTCTGCATCGGTTTCGATATGGTCCAACCAGCCACTCAAGCACCAGCCTTTGCCCGCATGCTGCGCTCCTTCACGCAAGGTTTCGCTCAGGCTCACCGTGCCGGGGAACAGGGACTTCAGCTTGCCGGGTGCCAGTTCCGGTGGAATCGCAAAATCCTTGTCTCGGCTCCCGCTACGCGGCCCGATCACGATCTGGCCCTCGAAGGCTTCAAGGCTGGCCAGCGCGTCGTCACTGACGATCGGCAGGCACGGAACCACGGCCAGCGCATATCCTTCCAGCGAAACGCCTGGCCGGACAATATCGACATTAAGGCCAAGCCTGCGCAGCGCCGAATAGCTTTCGAAAGCCGCCCATAGCGCGGAACACCCTCGCCCCTGCGGCTGAGTCAGTGTCACCCATTCGCTGTCATAGGAGAACAGCAGAGCGACTTGCTTCACCGATGCGCCGATATCGCCCAGCGAAGCAATGTCGGCTGCCGCTTGCGCTGCTTCGCCCAGTCCCGGTGCGGCTGCGCTATCAGGCCGAAGCAGGCCGGCATGCATCTGCTCCTGTCCCTTGGGGAACTGCCGCCAGCGGAAATAACTCACGATCTCGGCCCCATGGGCCATCGCCTCCAGTGTCCACAACCGCACCATGCCGGGCAACGGAGCCGGATTGTGATGCGCCCAGTTTACCGGGCCGGGTTGCTGCTCGATAACACCCCATCGGCCGCTGACCGTGCATCCGCGATAGAGGTCATGATGGAACGCCGCGATATCGGGGTGACCCTGCCGCAAGTAGCGCTGTTTATCCGCCTCGGAGAAGCGAAACATCTCGAGGAAGCCAAGCGGATAGCTGTCCCACGTCAGCATATCGAGCTGCCCGCCGAGATCGTGATGGTCGAACTGGGTGAAGAAGCCCATCGCATTGTGGGTAATGGTACGGCCGGGCGACATCTCGCGCAGGATCGCCACCTGCGCGGCGTTGAACGCCATCACCTGATCGGACGAGAACCGGCGGAAAGCGAGCCAGTGCGCGGGGTTCGCCTCCGTGACAGTCAGATTGGGAAGCTCGATTTCGCTGAACGAGCGATATTCCATGCTCCAGAAAACATTACCCCAAGCTTCGTTGAGCTCTTCGATATCCCGGTATCGCCGGGCGCACCATTGGCGGAATTCGTCACGCGCAGCCGGAGAGAAGCTTTCCACGGTATCGTGGCAGCCATATTCGTTGTCTGTCTGCCATGCAGTTACCGCCGGATGCCCGCCGTAACGCTGCGCGATTGCGCGGGTGATGCGCTCGGCCTCAGCGCGATAACCGGCATGGCTGAAGCAATAGTGCCGCCGCGAACCAAAGCCGCGCGGCCTGCCCTGCGCATCATGGGCAACCATGTCCGGCATCTGATCGACCAGCCACTTGGGCGGCGTAGCGGTCGGCGTGCACAGCATCAGCTTCAGTCCCTCGCCATGGAGGGTTTCTATCGCCCGGTCGAGCCATGCCCAGTCGTAGTGGCCCTGCGCGGGCTCGATCCGGCTCCACGCAAATTCGCCCAGCCTGACAAGCGAAAGCCCCGCCTCGCGCATCCGGCGTGCGTCGCGGGCCCACATCGTCTCTGGCCAGTGTTCGGGGAAATAGCAGCATCCCAGTTGCATGGCGCACCCTCTCTTCATCCGTGCGAAGTTGCCGCTTCGCATACCCGCGGGCCAATGCTGGGCAAACCACAAATGCAGCAAGCCGGCCCATGGCGTGGGCATGGCGTGGGCATGACATTGACGAGGCGCAACTTCCGCTGGACTTGTGCCGGTCCATCCAGACGGAAGGTTGGCTATGCCGTATTCCACCTGCCATGTCTTGGGTCCTGTCGCTTTGCGGACCTTTGCACTACTCATCTGTTATTCACGTACAGAAGGGCGTGCGAAAAAAGGGCCATGAGCATGAATGAGCAGACCCGCGACTGGCATCACAGAATAGCCATCGTCGAAGACGATCCGGTCGTGCGCGAACACTTCATCGAGATTATCAGCGACGAGGACGGGCTCGATCTTGCAGGCGTGGCATCGAATCTCGCCAAAGCGCGGGAGATCCTTGCACAAAAGCCAGATCTGTTGCTGCTGGATATCGGCCTGCCCGATGGCAGCGGGCTCGATTTCATTTCTGAAGTGCAGGAACTGAGCGATACGAAGATCCTGATCGTGACCAGCTTCGGAGACCGGGAAACGGTTGTGACCGCAATTCGATCGGGCGCCGATGGCTATTTGCTCAAGGACTCAAGTGTCAGCCAGATCCTCGACGGGATTGAAGCGACGCTCAACGGCGGCGCCCCGGTCAGCGCTGCCGCAGCGGTGTATTTGCTCGACCGGCTGCGCAAGGAAAAAGTTCCGACCATGGAACAGGTGGAAAGCGAGGACGCCGGCCTGACGCCTCGCGAAGTCGAGTTGCTCGAGCTGTTTGCCAAAGGCGAGAGCTACAAGGAGGCCGCCCGGAGCCTGGGCATTTCACCCCTCACCGTCGGCAACCATGTGAAATCGATCTACCGCAAGCTGGCGGTCCACTCACGCGGCGAAGCGGTGTATGAAGCGATGAAGACCGGTCAACTTAAGCTGTAGAGCGAAAGAGCGATGGCAGTCGCGCGGTCTGAGAAATTGGTGGTGAGCCGTGCTGGGTTCGAACCAGCGACCTACTGATTAAAAGTCAGTTGCTCTACCGACTGAGCTAACGGCCCCCACAGGGTCGGACCGGGCTTGATCTGCCCGACGTCCGGGCGCTCACCTAGGGAGGGGTTTCGGCTTGGTCAAGCGGGCATTGAGCTGCCGGACAGAAAGTCCGGTCACCGGGTCGCGCCAGCCGGGCGCGATGGACATTGCAGGGCCAAGGACGAAGGTGCGTTCGCGGAACCGGGGATGCGGGATTGCCAGTTCCGGTCCGACCCAGATCCCGCCACTCCACAGCACGATATCGAGATCGAGCACCCGCGCACGCCACCGCCCGCCGCCGCCGGTTCGCCCGAATGCTCGTTCAATCGACTTGAGCGCGCCGAGCAGATCGCGCGGGCTCAGTTCGGTTTCGAGCAGCGCAGCAGCATTGGCATAGCGGCGCAGCGAAGGGCCAAGCGGCAAGCTGGCAATGACCGGCGAGCAAGTGATCGAGCCAAGTGCGGACACAGTCTCGACTGCGGCGGCGATGACCGCCCGCGGCGGACCATATTCGGCATGCGGCTGGTTGGAACCCAGCGCGAGCAGATAGTCATGCATGTGCGGGTCCCGACATAGCCGCCTGTCTAGCGGCGCGGTTAAGACTTGCAAATGCGCCGCGTGCCCTCACAGTGCGCGCGGACGAGAGGAGTTTCCGAATGATCAGGCAATCCATTCTGGCCGGCGCGATGGCCGTTACGCTGACCTGTGCACCGGCGGCGCAGGCGCATGACGGGCATGTGCTCGATCTCGACACCGACCAGAAGATTGCGCTGGATATCTACACCGACATCATCGGCTTCCGTACAGCGCGCGGCCATGGGCAGGTTCCGGCAATGGTCGACTATCTCGTCGCCCGGCTCAGGACCGAAGGCTTCGCGGCGGAAGACATCATGGTCACAGACTACGACAGCGATGGCGAAGAGACACAGGGGCTGATCGTCCGCTATCGCGGCGACGGGTCATCGGGCCGCAAGCCGATTGTGCTGCTAGGCCATATGGATGTGGTCGACGCACTGCCCGAAGACTGGGAGCGCGATCCGTTCACGCTAACGTTTGAAGAAGACTATTTTTTCGGACGCGGGACGATGGACAACAAATACGGGGTGATGAACCTCACGCAGACCTTTTTGCGACTGAAACATGAAGGCTGGACGCCCAGCCGGGATCTTTATCTGGTCTTTTCCGGAGACGAGGAAACCGGAATGGTCTCCACCCGCGCGCAGGCCAGATGGGTGGCGGAAAATATCGACCCAGAATTCGTGCTCAACAGCGATGCAGGCGGGCTCGCGTTGAGTGACGACTTCAAGCCGCTCGCGATGCGCGTGCAGGCCGCAGAGAAAACCTATGCGACATGGGAACTGACTGTGTCCAATCCGGGCGGTCATTCTTCACGGCCGCGCAGCGACAACGCAATTTACGATCTCGCCGCAGCGCTGACGCGGCTTTCGAAGCACAAATTTCCGGTCCAGGCGACCGAGCTGACCCGCTCTTATCTCGGCGCCTTGGGCCAGACAGCTCCGGGTGAGCTGGGCGAAGCCATGCGTGCCTTTGCTGCCGATCCCACCGACGAGGCCGCCATCGCGACGCTTCAGGCGAACCCTGAAACAGTCGGCACACTTGGTACGACGTGCATCGCCACCATGCTCAAGGCCGGGCACGCTGAAAACGCGCTGCCCCAAAGCGCGACCGCGACAGTCAATTGCCGGATTTTCCCTGGGATAGGCGCGGAAGCGACCGAGGCTGCGCTGCGGCAGGTGGTAGCGAACGACGACATCGCATTCCGGCTCAGCGGCGAAGTAACGGAAAGCCCGGCCTCGCAGCTGCGTGATGATGTCCGTGCTGCACTGGCCAAAAGTCTGGCGACACGGTTTGGAAAGCCGGTGCCGGTCATACCCTACATGGAATCAGGCGGAACCGACGGGATGCATTACCGCACGCTGGGCTATGATACGGTCGCGATCAGCGGTGCCGGCAGCCGGGGGCAGGATATGTATGCGCATGGCTTGAACGAACGGCTTTATGTCGATGCGTTTCTCAATGGCCTCGACCATTGGTATATCATGCTCAAGGAGCTGGCCGGGGACGGAGCCTGAGCGGGGGCAACGCCTAGATATCTTCGGCAATCCGTCCGTAAAGCTGTGGGCGGCGATCGCGGAAAAAGCCCATGCCCGCGCGGTGTCTTGCGGCCAGTGACAGATCCAGCGTTGCGACCAGAACGCCTTCCTCTTCAGCGCCATATTCGCAAACCAGATCGCCCCATTCGTTGGTGATGAAGCTGTGGCCGTAGAAACTCTGTCCAGCTTCCTGTGTGCCTTCGTGACCGATCCGGTTTGCCGCAATCACCGGCATGCAATTTGAGACCGAGTGCCCCTGCATCGCGCGGCGCCACATCCGGCTCGTGTCGAGATCTGCATCATAGGGTTCTGAGCCGATCGCGGTCGGGTAAAACAGCAGCTCAGCCCCTTTGAGCGCCATGACCCGCGCGCATTCGGGATACCACTGGTCCCAGCAAATGCCCACGCCGATGCGGGTAGTGCCAGTGGCATGGGGCACATCCCACACCTTGAACCCGCCGTTTCCGGGGCGGAAATAGAATTTTTCCTCATAGCCCGGTCCGTCGGGGATGTGGCTCTTGCGGTAAGCCCCCATGACTTCGCCATCGGGACCGATCATCGCGAGCGTGTTGTAATAGTGATGGCCGTCGCGTTCGAAGAAGCTGGTCGGGATCGCCACTTCAAGCGACTTCGCGAGCTTGCGCATGGCGATAACCGAGGGATGCTCCATAGTCGGCCGGGCCAGAGCGAACAGCGCTTCATCCTCGACGCGGCAGAAATAGGGGCCGGAAAAAAGCTCCGGCGGCAGAATGATTTGCGCCCCTTCGCGTGCCGCGCGCTCGACCAGCTGCGCGACAGCATCGATATTTTCGGACTCGTCCTCAGAACCGAGGGCCAGCTGAAGGGCGGCGACAGTGATTTCACTCATGCGCCGCCCCCTAAACTTACATCGCTTTCTTGAACAGCAGTGTCATGCGGTCGCTTTCGCCGATTGCCTCATACTTGGCGCGGTCCTCGTCGCCGTAACGAAGCACCGGGGGCAAGGTCCACACGCCGCCTTCCCAATTGGCCGGGTCTTTCGGATTGGCATTGATTTCCGAACTGCCGACCAATTCGAAGCCGTGCAATTCGAACAGCTTCACGACATCCGCCTGACGCATGTAGCCGCGCGCCGGATTGACATCGCTCCAACTTGCGTCGGCAGGCGCGCGGTGCTGGACCACACCGACCATGCCGTCATCCTTCAGCATGCCGCGCACGGCAGCAAGCGTGGTATCGGCCAGATCGTTGTTCCACATGCCGTGCATGGAGCGGAATATCAGCACGCGGTCGGCCGTGCCTTTCGCTTCATCGGGGATCTCGTCTATTTCGTAGGCAGCGACATCGCCAGCCTTGATTCCCATGGCTTCCGCGACAGTGCCCTTGAAGGTTTCCGTCCATCCTTTCGAGCGCGCTTCGGCGGCCCGGTTTGGATAATCGACCGCATCGCTATCGCCATTAAGCGCGACATATTTGCCTGAAGGCATCAGCCAGGGCGCAAGGACGCGGGTGTACCAACCGCCGCCCGGGCCCCATTCGACCACGGTCATATCCGGCTCAACCTGGAAAAAGTCGAGCGTTTCGGCCGGATGCCGAAAGGCGTCACGCGCGCGGTCATCAGCGCGGCGCTCATCCATCAACACCATGTGCAAGGCGTGATCGTCTGCCGAACCGGCGGAATGGTCCATGCCTTTATGACCGTCGGCAAGCGCCGGGGTGGACGTGGCAAGGATCGCGACCGAGGCCGCAGCAAGTAGAAAACGCATTATGAAACTCTCCCGAATTGTTCGCGGATACACACTACGCGCGTGCAAGCCGATGACAAGTGAACCCGCGCTTCCTATCTCAAGTTCCAAAGAAAAGGAGCAATCGATGAGCGACACACAGCAGGCGATCATTGCCGGTGGATGTTTCTGGTGCACCGAAGCGGTGTTCAAGGATGTTATCGGCGTGAGCGAGGTCGAAAGCGGCTATATTGGCGGTGATGTTGCCGACCCGACCTACAAGCAGGTATGCGGCGGCGGCACCGGCCATGCCGAGGGTATCCGCGTCACCTTCGACCCTGCGATAATCACTCTGCCCGAAATTTATGACGTGTTCCTCGGCACGCACGATCCGACCCAGCTCAACCGGCAGGGCAACGATGTGGGAACCCAGTATCGCAGCGCGATCTTCCCGCTCGATGACGAGCAGCGCAACGAAGCCGAAGCGGCAATCGCGCGCTGGAATGCAGACAATGGCGGCGGAGCTGTCACCACCATCGAAAGCGGTGAATGGTATCCGGCAGAGGACTACCACCAGGATTACTGGGACGGCGAAGGCCAGCGCAACCCATACTGCCTCGCGGTTATCCCGCCAAAGATCATGAAGCTGCGCAAGAGCTTTGCTAACAAGGCGAAAAGCTAGCCGCCATGCCCGCTCCGCCAGGGCCCGGTTACACGATCGATCACGAAGTTCGTGACGACGGCTCGGTCCGCTTCGCCTGTTCGGATGATCTGGCCAGCTGGCCCTGGCTGGCCCTCGATCCGCGCAATCCGCTGGTGATCCAGACACAATTCTTCTGGGCCAGCGTAGGAGCGACCAGAGCGCGCCAGACCCGTGACGACGACAAATGGAGCGCGCTTACATGGACCGACTGGAAATGCAGCAGCGGTCCGGTCGGGTCAGCATCGTGGGGCCAGTTCCGCGATAAGGGCTCGGACAACCAGCTGAGTTTCGAAATCGACCTGTTCGATGCGGCGGACAGGCAGATTGTCGCGGCCCGTGGCCGCGGCGTTGTATTTCGCACGCGCAATTTCGAGACGTGGCGCGATGGAGCAAAGCGGGAAATCAAGGCCACCGGAAGCGCACCAGCCGATTTTGTTTACGCCGATCGCGCGCTGCTCAACCTGAGCGAGCGCGAAGTGCCACTGATCGCGCCAATGACAGCCGACAGGCGAACTACCGCGCTGATCACCAAAGAGAACGGATTACCCCCTGCACATCCCTATTTCAGCGGCTCGGGCGACCACGTAAATTCGACGCACCTGGCCGAGGTCGCGCGGCAAGTCGCGAGCCTTTGCCGGGACGGCGCACCATTGCGCGTAACCGGCGGAGAAATGGATATGCGGCGCTATATCGAGTTGGGCAGCCCGTTCGAAATTGCGCTTGAAGAAAAGCGAGATGACCGCGTGGTCATGGCAGTGTCGCAAATGGGTCGCGACTGCTCGACGCTCGCTCTGACACTCGGGAAACTCTAGCGGTATCGGGCCGCGGTGATGAATTCACCGAAGCTCTCGCACCATACGACGACTGTGTTGTATTCCTCGATGTCGATGCCTTCCGGAAGATCGAGCAGGAACCCGTCGAAGCTCTTGACCGCACCGACGCGAACAGCCTCGCTCTTGACCGGCTCGAATTCGTCTTCGTGCTCGACGAAACCCTTGGTGAGATAGACCATATAGTCCGGACCCGGCGCTAGCCTGCCTTGGTGAGAGATCGCATCAGCCGAGATGCTGATCGTTCCTTCACCCCAGTGCAGCGCATCACTGCCACGCAAATCACGCGACAACTCGGCACTGTAAGCCGCCGCCCTGGCTTGCTCTTCAAGGACCTCAGCGGCTGGCGCCGATTGCGCGGTCAGTATCGGTAGCAGGTAAATGCCAAGCCCGAATCCCAGTCCAAGCACGACAGCGTGCGACACGATAAGAGTTAGAATCCGTTTCATCGAAAGTCCCCCTTCAGGTTGCGCACCGGCGCCTCGGCAGTGCTTTCGCTACAAACCCGCCTTTGGTTACACCTTGTTTTCTCCGGTCAAGCGTGCGGCTTTTGCCAGCGGGCAACAAAGAAGCCGTCCAGGCCGCCTTCATCGGGCAGCAATCCGGGATGGGTGCGCAGCCAGCCCTGCTCCGCCGGCTGCAGCCCGCGAGGCAGTTCGTCCGCTGCAATCGGCAGAGGTTCGAGCTTGACCCGTTCAGCCTGAGCTTCGCCTTCTTCGCGTTCCAGCGAGCACGACGCGTAAACAAGCACCCCGCCCGGCTTGAGCCAGCCAGCTGCGCGTTCAAGCAAGGCGGCTTGCAACTGCGCCATTTCTTCGATCTGGCGCGCGCCGATGCGGTGCAACACATCGGGATGACGGCGCGCAGTGCCGGTCGCTGTGCACGGCGCATCGAGCAGGATGGCATCGAAGGCGTGCTTCGGCTCCCACGTCAGCGCGTCGGCGCGCACGGGAGAGGCTTTGAGACCCGTGCGTTTGAGATTTTCTTTGAGCGTGTCGAGCCGCCGCTTGCTGAGATCGAGCGCGGTCACATTCCACCCGGCAGCCGCCAGTTGCATCGTCTTACCGCCGGGCGCCGCGCAAAGGTCGAGGACATGGCGCCCTTCGCCCGCGCCGAGCAGACGCGCCGGGATGGACGCAGCGAGATCCTGCACCCACCAGTCGCCGTCACGGAAACCCGCAATCTTTTCGACAGCCTCGCCGCGCGGCAAGCGAAGATGGCCTTCGGCATAGCTGTCTGCCGCCAGTTGATTGGCCCAATGGTCGGTATCTTCCGCGTTCTTCAAAGCAAGATCGAGCGGCGGCGGCTCGACCAGACCCGCCGCGATGGCATCGGCCCGTTCGCCCCACCGGGCGCGCACATCATCAGGCAAGGTCGGCGCATCGGGAAGCTTCGGTTCCTGCTTTACCAGCGTGGAAAACACGCCATGCGCCAGCCGCCTCGGCCCGCTCGACAACAGCGGCAGAGCGGTAGCGATTACCGCATGTGGCGGTGTCTTGAGGCGCAGCCATTGCGCCAGCATCAGCCGCAAGACGCTACGCGCCTTGGCATCGGGCGGCAATACCCGCTTGGTCGCGCTGTCGATCAGGGCATCGGTATCCACCAGCCAGCGAAGGCTCTCATTCGCGATAGCCAGCGCGAGCGCCTTGTCCGGCCCTGTCCTGATGCTGCGAAGCGCATTCTTGCTCGCCACTTCCAGCGTTTCTCCGCGATGGAGCACCGCATCGATCATTTGCAAGGCGGCGCGGCGCGCGGGAAGTCCGGGGGTGTTGGCCATGGCACGCGCCCTAGCCGCGCTTGAAACTATTCGCCAGCCCGCGCATTGAGCAGGCATGACAAAAGAGAAGTCTCCTTCTGCGAAGGATTTCAAGAAGCCCGCGCACTGGTCAAACGATCCGCCGCCGGAACCGAAAGCTATCGATCCCGCGAAAGACGAACCGCGCGAACTTTCCCCCACCCGTTACGGCGATTGGGAGAAAGACGGCGTCGCGATCGATTTCTGACCAAAGTCAGAGGCTTTTGAAAGTGACCTTCAACCCGTCTTTGGGCTTGGGTATCGGCCACGCCTGCCAGTCTGGCTTGTAACCCTCTTCGATCTCGATCGAATAACGCGTCAGCAATTGCGCCATCAGGATCTTCACCTGCATGTAGGCAAAGTGCAGCCCAAGGCACATATGCGCGCCGCCGCCGAACGGCACCCACGCAAATTTGTGCCGCGACTTCACCTGTTCCGGCGTGAAGCGCATGGGATCGAATTTCTCCGGTTCAGGCCAGTGTTCTTCCATGTGATGGACAAACTGCGTCTGAATCGCGACCTGCGCGCCGGCGGGCACATGATAGCCGTGAAATTCAAAGTCCTTGAGCGCGCGGCGCGGCGTTGACGGTACCGGCGGGATCAGGCGCAACGCCTCCTTGAACGCCATTTCAACCAGTTCGAGCTTGCCGAGATCATCATAATCGACATTGCCGCTTTCCCCCGTCACCGACACGATTTCATCGCGCAGCCTGACTTGCCATTCCGGATTCGCCGCGAGCAGCCAGATCAGCGAGGTCGCGCTGGACGTAATCGTGTCATGCGCGGCCATCATCAGAAAGTTCATGTGATCGACCACCTGGTCGACCGGCATCAGCGAGCCATCTTCATGGGTTGCGGTGGCAAACTGGCTGAACATGTCCTGCCCGCCGCCTTCGGCGCGGCGGCGGTGCGTTTCCCTGGTGAAGAAATCGACGAGGAACTCGCGCCCCTTCACCCCTTTGCGCATCTGCGTGAACGGCAGCGGCGCACGGATCGGAGCGACGGAGGCCTGCACCATGTCGACGAATGCCTGGTTGATCTTGTCCGCTTCCGGGCCAAGCGGCAGCCCGATAAAGCTTTCGGCCGCCAGTTCGAGCGTCAGTTCCTTGATTGCGGGATAGAACTGCATCGGCTTGTCGCCCCAGTCTTTCACCGTTTCAGCGATGCCGCGATTGAGACTGCCTGAATAGTGCCGCATCGGTTCCGGCTTGAACGCAATCGACAGCGCCCGGCGATCGGCTCGGTGATGATCGAAATCGAGCAGCATCAGGCCGCGCGGGAAGAGTTTGTCGAGGATCGGGCCCCAGCCCTGCTCGCTCGAGAAGGTCTTGGTCCGGTCGAACAGCACCAGTTCATTGGCATCAGCCCCGACCAGGATCACGCCATAGCCACCGAATGCCCAGTTCTTGTATATCGGGCCGTAGGTGGCGACCATCCGGCGGGTAAAGCCATAGGGATCGGCAAGCATTTTCAACGTGTTGCCGACGATCGGCCAGCCGCCTTCGCCCGGGATGTGATCGAGCGCGTCGTCGGGCAATTTCTCGCGCCAATGCTTCAGATGCAAGCCGCCATTTGCAGCCTGTTCGGGGCGGGGTTCAGCCAATGTAGCCATGGAAAGCTCCTTACCTACACAGATGTAAGTAATTTCTGGCGCTAAATCCAGCCCGACAATTCGCGGCGGATCATGCTTTCAAGCATCGCCATGCCCGGCTCGCTGGTGTTGAGGCAGCGAAGCGCGGCATAATCCTCGCCCCCTGCGTCGATAAACGCGTCGCGACCTTCCATCGCGATCTCTTCCAGCGTTTCGAGGCAGTCGGCGGAGAAGCCCGGCATCGCAACCGCCATGCGTTTCGTCCCGTTGCCTGCCTCTTGCTCGATCGTCGTGTCGGTCGCCGGTTCCAGCCACTTGGCCGGGCCGAAGCGCGACTGGAAACTGGTCACTACGCGAAGGGCAGGCCGGTCAAGCGCCTGTTCGAGCAGGCGCGCTGTCTTGCGGCAATGGCAATGGTAAGGATCGCCCAGTTCGAGCGTGCGCTGAGGCATGCCGTGGAAACTGAGCAGCAAAACCTCCGGCACGAAGCCCAGCGCATCGATCTGCATCCGCGTATCGGCCGCCAGGGCTTCGATATAGGCCGGGTCGTCATGGTAAGCGGGAAGCGTTCGGACGGCCGGTTGCCAACGCATTTTGCCCAGACAATCCCCAAGCTTGTCCACCGCAGTACCGGTCGTGGCGCCGGAATATTGCGGATAGAGCGGCGCGAACAGGATGCGGTCGCAGCCAGCGTCCATCAAAGCCTGCATTTCATCGGCTATCGACGGGGCACCATAGCGCATCGCCCAGCGCACTTGGACGCCATCGCCCAGACGCGATTGCAAACCCTCCGCCTGCTTGCGGGTTATCACTGCGAGCGGAGAGCCTTCCTCGGTCCAGACCTTGGCATAGGCCTTCGCGCTTTTCTTGGGACGCGTGTTGAGGATGATGCCGCGCAGGATCGGTTGCCATGCAATCGGCGGGATCTCGACCACCCGCCTGTCGGACAGGAATTCACGTAGATAGGTCTTTACCGCCTTTGTTTCAGGTGCCTCGGGCGTGCCGAGATTGACAACCAGCACACCGATCCGGCCGCTCGAAACCGGGGGGTGATCTGCGGGAAGTTTCTGTTGCTGCCAGGTCATAGGCCCTCGGAGATAAGCGGAAGGCGGCGAAAACGAAGCCCTGTCGCGGAAAAAAGCGCATTGGCAATGGCTGGCGCGGCGACAGCGACACCCAGCTCACCCGGATCGAACGGATCTTCTTCGCTGGCGATGAAGTCGATTTCAACCTGCGGGCAATCGGCCAAGAGCGGCAGATCGAGCTGTGCCAGTCGCTGCGCTGTCGGCAGACCTTCGAAATAGCCTGTCGCAGAGCCGAGCGCGAGCCCGATGCCGAAGATCAATCCGCCTTCTATCTGCTGACGGGCGATATCGAGATTGACGATCCGACCGATATCGACCGCAACAGACATCTTCGCGACCCGGACCCCGCCTGGTCCGCGCTGCACGCTGGCGATGCAAGCGATCCGTCCTCCGCCGATATCCGGGCCGATGCGATGGCAGGCGAGCCCCTGACCGCTCTGGTCGATCCCGCCATCCCATTCGGCAAGCCGCGCGGCCTGCTGCAGACAAGCGACCATGCGGGTATCACCGCCGAGCATGGCAATCCGGTAGGACAAGGGCTCACGGTTGTACTTGCGAGCAACCTCGTCGATGAAACTTTCAATGAAAAAGGCGGTATAGCCATGGGCGTTTCCGCGCATCCGCCCGCTTGCCAGCGGCAGGCCGACCGGCACATGATCGACCGCCGCGTTGGGCACGCCATAAAACGGCATCGCACCTTCCACCACCATCGGATCGGGCTGTCCCGCAGAGGACGAAAGCGCGGCTGCACGGGTGGAATTGTCGAACAATCGCTCGCCGAATTCGAGGTGTGCCGATGGCGCAGCAATCCGGGCGTGCAGCGTGTCGATAACCCCGCTGCCGCCTGCCGGTATTCGTGCGCTGATCATCGCCGCAACGGGCGGGCGCGGAATGGCGGCAAGATGTTCCTGCCAGCGAGACCAGACCAGCTGCACCGGCCGTCCGCTCGCCTGCGCAACCTCGCGCGCAATCAAAGCCACTTCGATCGCATGCTCGTGCTCCAGCCGCCGATCGAAGCTGCCGCCTGCCGGAACCGGATAGAGGATGACATCTTCGAGCGAGAGACCCACCGCGCGCGCAGCAGCGGCGCGCGCCTGCTCCGGCGCTTGCGAGGCCATCCAAAGCTCCAGCCGGCCATCGGTAAAGCGGGCCGTTGCGGTCGAAGTTTCCACAGTCGCATGAAGCGCCGGTGCAGCATCGTAACGCAGGGCAAGTTCAGGCTTGGCCAGCGGCTCTTGCGGCACTTCTCCGCGCGCCCAGATCCGGTGCGTCACGCCGCGCTCGAGCAGCGAATCGAGCGTCTCGGCCATTTGGCTGCTATCGGCCAGTCCGGTGACATCGAAGCGCGGCTGCATCGCTTCGACCGCGCGGTCGGCGCTCCACCAGTCGGTCGCGACAACAGCAAGCCAGCGCTTGCCTTTCACCACCTGCACCACTTCGGGGATGGCGTAAGCGGCAGAAGCATCGAAAGACACAAGCGCGCTTTCGCGCCCGGCGGGGCCATGCTTGATCGCGGCATAGACCATGTCCGGCAAGCGGATATCGCCAGCGAAAGAATGGCTGCCATCGACCTTCGAAGGCAGATCGAGCCGCGGGTAAGCGATCGGCGCATCGGCCTGGCCCGGAAGCGGGCGTTCCGATGCGAATTCAGGCCGCAAAGGCGGCGGATCCGGCGCGTCCCATTCCGATGCAGCGGCAGCCAGTTCAGCAAAGGTCAGCGATTTCTCGCCATGGGTGACCATGCCGTTTGCGACCGCGCACTCCTCCCAACCGATATCCCACTGGTCTGCAGCCGCCATCGCGAGCACCGCCCGGGCCGAAGCGGCGGCGCCGCGCAAGGGCGCTTCATAGGCGGCCAGTGTCGTGCCGTCAGCCGTTGCGGCGAAGCGATTGGCCTGAGCGAACCGTTCGGCCAGCAAGCTGTCAGGCGGCGACGCGAGGTCGGGCAATGCGGGCATCCACAGACCTGCCCATTTGGCAGCCAGCGGCACATTCGCATAAGCCCCGCTGACCGGAACCGGTTCGACTGCCACCTGCCGCCAGTCCGCGCCCAATTCGAAGGCGGCGATCTGCGGCAGAATGGTCGAAACCCCCTGGCCCATTTCGAGCTGCGGCACGGCGACGGAAACAACCCCGTCCTCTGCAATGCGCAACCACCCACCGAAAGTGTATTCGCCCTCGACCGGGGTCAACGGATCGGAAAAACTTCGCGGGCGCAGGCCCCACAGGACCAGCAGTCCGCCGCCAATGGCGGACCCGACCAGTATTCCGCGCCGGCTAACCCGCATCGTTACCCGCCCTTGCCTTCGGCATTGTCGAGCCAGTCGGCCAGTTTTTGCGCGATGGCGTTGAAAGCATCCGCTTCCGCTCCGTCACCGGCAGCAGGTGGCTCGCCGGCATCGCTGGCTGCCCGGATTGCCAGAGTCAGGGGGATTCGCCCGAGGAACGGGATGCCAGTGCCTTCGGCCGCGGTTTCGACCCCGCCTTTGCCGAACGGATCGCTGACCTCGCCGCAGTGCGGGCAGGCATATCCTGCCATATTCTCGACCAGTCCGATAATCGGCACATTGCCGCCTTCGAACAGGTTTGCCGCGCGCTGCGCATCGATCAGCGCGAGGTCCTGCGGCGTGGAGACAATCACCGCGCCGGCAGGCTTGTGCTTTTGCAGCATAGAGATCTGCACATCGCCAGTGCCCGGCGGCAGGTCGATCAAGAGCAGTTCCGTATCGCCCCAATGCGCATCGACCAGCTGGCCGAATGCATTGCCCGCCATCGGGCCGCGCCACGCCAGCGCCTTGCCCGGTTCGACCAGAAAACCCATCGACAGCATGGGAATGCCGCTGGGGCTCATCACCGGCACGAGCTTTTCGTCCTTGCCTTCGGGCTTGGCGCCTTTGGTATCGAGCAAGGTCGGCTGCGACGGACCGTATATATCGGCATCGACCAGCCCGACCTTGCGGCCCATCCGGTGCAGGGCGACTGCCAGATTGGCCGTCAGCGTCGATTTGCCGACCCCGCCCTTGCCCGAACCGATGGCGATGATCCGGCGCGGCTTGCGGTCGGCCGTCATGGCGACGCGAACCTCTTCCACCCCTTCGGCTTCGATCAGAATTTCCTTGCAGGCGGTGCCGAAAGCCTCACGCGTTTTCACGTCGAGCCCAGCGACATCGACCACCACCGTCACTTTGCCATCGGCCAGTTTGAGGGATTGCACCCGGCCCGCAATCGAGGCTGGGAGGCGCGAAAGAAGTACCTTTTCGTCCATTGCCAAGCGTCCTAGCAGCAATTTCCCGCGCGCAACCCCTGTTTTTCCTACAATCGACACCTATAAAGACAGGCATGAACACAATGCGTGCGTTGAGAGCGAAATTCGGGCTGGCAATGGCCGGCAAGAGTCCGTGGGGCGGAAAATCAGGCGGTAATGGATCGTCGGGCGGCGGAGACGGTTCTCCGTCAGGCGGCGGGCCAAAGAACCCGTGGCTTCCACCGCGCGGCGAAGATGGCGAGCGGCGCGCCGCCAACATCGAAGACATTTTCAAGAATCGCGGCCCCGAAGGCCCGCGTCGTGGCGGTGGTGGCGGTTTCCGCATGCCGGAGCGTCCGGGCGGTAAGAGCTGGCTTCCGGTTTTGATCGTGCTGGTCATCTCGCTCGCGCTGATTTCGACGATGCTTCACCTGATCGGCCCGCAGGAGCGGGCGGTCGTCAAGACGTTCGGCAATTACACCCGCACGCTTGATTCGGGCCTCAAGATCAGCCTGCCCTGGCCGATCGAGACGGTCGATGTGGAAGACGTGCAAGGCGTGCGGCTGATCAACATCCCGGCACAGGACGAGAAGGTCAAACTGATCCTCACCAACGACCAGAATCTGGTCGACCTGAGCTATCTCGTGCGTTTCAACATCAACGATCTGGAAGATTTCAAGTTCCGCCTGGCCGAACCGGTCGAAACCGTTGGCGAAGTCGCCGAAGCCGCCATGCGCGCTTCAGTCGCGGAAAAGACGCTCGACGAGACGTTCTCCGGCCAAGGCCGTGCGGAGATCGAGCAGCGCGTGCGTGAACGGATGCAGGCAACGCTCGATGAATATGGCGCAGGGATCCAGGTGCTGGGTGTTGAAATCGCCAAGGCCGACCCGCCTTCGCAGGTTGTCGATGCTTTCCGCGAAGTCTCTGTCGCGGAACAGGAAGCCGATGCCGCGCGCAACCGCTCACGCGGTTATGCGCAGCAGATCGTGACAGAAGCACGCGGTGAAGCCGAAGCCTTCGACAAGGTCTATGCAGAATATCGCCTCGCACCCGAAGTGACCCGCCAGCGTCTCTATTATGAAACCATGGAGCGGGTGCTCAGTCAGAACGACAAGACCGTGATCGAAGCGCGCGGGGTCACCCCGTATCTGGCGCTTCCCGAACTGCGCCGCCGCAGCCAGCAGGCGCCCGCGACCACTGTCACACCGCCCACCCCGGTGCAGGAGTAAAGCCGATGCAGAACGTCTGGGAAAACCATCGCCTCTCCATCATCGCCGTGGCGATAGCGCTTATCGGCCTGATGATGAGCGTTTATGTCGTCAACGAAGAAGAGCAGGTCGTCATCGTGCGCACCGGCCAGCCCGTCGGCACGGTCAACACGCCGGGCGGGACCAAGGGAGCGGGATTGTATCTGCGCATTCCGTTCATCGATTCGGTCCGCCGGGTGGAACGCCGCCTGCTCGATCTCGAATTGAATGAAGAAGAAGTGCTGTCGAACGATCAGCAACGTCTTCTGGTCGATGCCTATGCGCGGTTCCGCATCACTGACCCGGTTCGCATGGTCGAACGCGCCGGTACAACAGACGGAGTGCGTACCGCGCTGCAGCCGATCCTCAACTCCGTGCTCAGGCAGGAACTGGGCCGCCGGACATTCCAGGCCATGCTGACCGCTGAACGCGGTACGGCGCTGGCCACGGTGCGTGCCAATCTTGACCGGCAGGCGCGGCAATACGGGGCCGAAGTGGTCGATGTGCAGATCAAGCGTACCGACCTGCCGTCAGGCCGACCGCTCGAATCCGCTTTCACCCGAATGGAATCGGACCGTGAACGCGAAGCGCGCACGATCCGCGCAGCCGGCACGCGTGACGCGCGCGTCATTCGCGCCGAGGCTGACGCGGAGGCGGCGAACATATTTGCCGGCGCGTTCGGCAAGGACCCGCAGTTTTACGACTTCTATCGGGCGATGCAGAGCTACGATGCAACCTTTGCCAAGCGCGAGGGCGGACCCGAAAGCAGCCTGATCCTGTCGCCGGACAATGAGTACCTGCGCCAGTTCCAGGGTCGCCGCTGACGCCGATCGGAGCCTCGCCTGCCCGACCGCGCACAGCGCTCGACCAACGACATGCCCCGTTCAAAGGGGGTTCAGCCCGCGCGGCGCGATAATCGGTTTGGAATTTTTAGCGCGCGAAAGCGCCTTGTGAGAGGCTGAGAATGAAGAGGAATGAAAAGGACGTGAAGCCTGTGCGATACGCTTATGGATTGACCTCAGCGCTGCTGGCCGGCGGTGCTGCCCTTTCTTTGCTGACCGGCTACCCTGCGGGTGCCCAGGTTGCCCAGAACGATGATAGCCGCATGGCGAGTGTCGTCCCCCGGGCCGGCGCGCCGGAAAGCTTTGCCGACCTGACGGAACAGCTTGCCCCTGCGGTGGTCAACATCTCGACCCGCCAGCGGGTCGAAGTGAGCAATGCCAATCCGTTCGGCAATTCGCCGCTTGGCCAGCTGTTTCGCCAGCGCCAGCAGCAGGAACCACAGACACGCGAAGCGCAATCGCTGGGTTCGGGCTTCATCATTTCAGCCGACGGATATGTCGTGACGAACAACCACGTCGTCAGCCCCGAGGGGCGCGGTGTGGTCGAGGAAATCACCGTCATCATGCCAGACGGCAAGGAATACCAGGCCGAGCTGGTTGGCGCCGATGCAGCGTCCGACCTTGCCGTGCTGAAAATAGAAGGCAGCGATCCGTTTCCCTTCGTCAAGTTCGGTGACAGCAAGACTGCCCGCACCGGCGACTGGGTGATTGCCATCGGCAACCCGCTCGGCCTTGGCGGGACGGTAACTTCCGGCATAATCTCCGCCGTGCTGCGCAACACCGGCGCCGGGGCGTATGACCGCTTCATCCAGACCGACGCCGCGATCAACCGCGGCAATTCGGGCGGGCCGTTGTTCGATATGCAAGGCAATGTGATCGGGATCAACAACCGCATCCTGTCGCCCTCGGCAGGCAGCATCGGCCTCGGCTTCGCGATCCCGGCAGACATCGCTGCGCCGATCGTCGACCAGCTCAAGGCCGGACAATCCATCGAGCGCGGGTATCTGGGCGTCAGCATCCAGCCGGTCGATGACGATCTGGCGAGCTCGCTCGGCCTGCCCAAGAATCGCGGCGAACTGGTGCAAGTGGTCGTGCCTGACGCTGCGGCTGACAAGGCCGGCATCGAAGCGGGTGACATCGTGACCAAGGTCGATGGCAAGGACGTGACCAGCGAGCAGACGTTGTCCTTCCTCGTCGCCAATGTGAAACCGGGCAACCGGATACCGATCGAATTGCTCCGCAACGGTCAGCGCCGCACCGTCACCGCGACAGTCGGCAAGCGGCCAAGCGAGGAAGAGCTCGCGCGCAGCCAGATGTTCAGCCAGGATGACGAGAGCGAGCAGGGCCTGCCCGACAATATGCAGTCGGACAATCTGGTGGCTGAAAAGCTCGGCCTGCAGGTCGTACCGGTCACTCCGGAAATCGCCCGCCAGATCGGTGCACCTCCCAGCACTCTTGGCCTCGCCATAGCTGGTGTCGATCCAAGTTCGGACGCCGCGCGCAAAGGTCTCAACCGGCGCGACATCATTCTGACGGCGAATTATGAGCCGGTTGCTACGATCGAAGATCTGGAAGCGGCTATTCAGGCCGCAGAAGCGGCGGGACGCGATGCCGTTCTGCTGCGGATCAAGCCAGCGCGAAGCAGCAACCCGATCTATCGTGCGGTGCGCATCCGCTAAGATCCTCGGGCTAAATACCGGCCAGCAAAAAGGGCCGCTCCCAAGCAAATGGGGGCGGCCCTTTTTCATTCTGACCGGCGGCTACTGCTGCCGGGGTGCCTCGGTCGGGATGCGGGTCGGCATCGGGCGCGGGGGTTGCGGCTGCGCAGGAGGCGGGCTCGGCCGCGCCTGACCTCCACTCGGCCCTCCGCCCGGCCCGCCGCGAGGATTGCCACCGCCGGTCGCGCGGTCGAGGAAATCGTCGCTCGCCGCCTGCCCGTTATCGCCCTGCGCAGGTGTCCGGTTGCGCGGACGATCCATCACATCGCCTTCGCCCTGAGGCTCGACCGGCTGCTGGTCCGACCCGCGACCCTGGCCCGGCTCGATCAGATTCCCCTGTTCGTCGATGTAATAATAATCGTCCGGATCGCCGAAATAAAACTCGTCATCGGGCTCAAGCTGCCATTCGGGCAATTTAAGCTCGGTGTTGAACTGCTCGACCGGGCGGTCCTTCACCGCGAAGCGCATGAACGCGGCGAAGGCCTGCGCGGGTGCCCGCCCGCCTTGCAGTCCGGGCACGCGCCCGTTGTCGTCGCGGCCCATCCACACGCCCGTGGTAATCCCGCTGGAAAATCCGACGAAGTAACCATCCTTGTTCGAACTGGTCGTGCCGGTCTTGCCGGCGACAGGGCGGCCAATCTGCGCCGCTCGCCCGGTGCCGGTCGAGACAGCCGTTTGCAGCAGGTCGGTGATCCCGGCAGCGACATATTCCGGGACGAGCTGCGTACTGCGCGCCTGTTCGTGCTCATACAGGGTTTCGCCGTCTGCGGTGGTCACTTTGACGATCCCGTATGGTTCGACCGAGCGCCCGCCTGCGGAAACAGCCCCGAAGGCGCGCGTCATGTCGATCAGGCGGGTTTCCGACGTTCCCAGCACCATCGATGGAAAGGTCTGGATCGGAGTGGTGATCCCGAACCGCTTGGCCATGCTCGCAACTGTACCAAAGCCGACTTCATTGCCGAGCTGCGCCGCCACGGTGTTCTTCGAATAGGCAAAAGCGGTGCGCACATCGATATCGCCGGCATATCCGCCACCCGAATTGCGCGGGCTCCAGCCATCGATCGTCACCGGCACATCCTTGACCATCGAGCCCGGATTGTAGCCCGCTTCGAGCGCAGCCATGTAAACAAACAGCTTCCAGCTTGAGCCCGGCTGACGAACCGCATCGGTCGCCCGGTTGTAATTGGTTTCGACGTAATCCGTGCCGCCGATCATGGCGAGGATCGCACCGTCGCGATCGAGACTGACCAGCGCGCCTTGCGCCCCGTCGGGCGTATTTGCGGAGATCGCCGTTTCCGCCGCGCGCTGCATGCCCACATCGAGCGTCGTCCAGACCTCGATCGGCTCGTTGGTTTCAGGCAGCAACAGGTCGAGCTGCGGCAGCGCCCAGTCAGTGAAGTACCGCACGGAATTGCGCGCCGTGTCCTGTTTGAGCTTCACCGCAGTCGGATCGACCGAAACGGAGGGGTCGATCATCTCCTGCTCTTTCATCAGGCGCAGCACCACCTGAGCGCGGTCGACCGCGGCCTGAACATCTGCCGTCGGTGAATAGCGGCTCGGCGCCTTGACCAGACCGGCGATGATCGCCGCTTCGCCGGTTGAAAGTTCGGTCGCTGGATGGCTGAAGAATTTCCGGCTCGCGCTGTCGATGCCGTAGGCCCCGCCGCCGAAATAGACCTTGTTAAGATAAAGCTCGAGAATCTCGTCCTTGGAAAATTTCCATTCGAGCGCCATCGCCAGCACCGCTTCTCGCATCTTGCGGTCGAGCGTGCGGTTGGAATTGAGGAACAGATTGCGCGCCAGCTGCTGGCTGATCGTGGAAGTCGCGCTGATCCGCCCGTCATCGGTTGCCGCGTCGTAGAACGCGCGGCCCAGACCGTAGGGGTCGACCCCGGGATGCGAATAGAACCGGCGATCTTCGACCGCGATCATCGCATTCTTCATGTTCTGCGGAATGTCTTTGCGGTCGATCCATTTGCCGAAGCTCGGTCCGAGTTCGACAATCTCCGTTCCGTCACGCGCGCGCACCACGATGGTCTGCGCGTTCTGGGTCGCTTTCAGCTCTGCGAAACTGGGCAGCGAACGCGCGGCGAAGATTACCGCGAAACCGAGGAAAACCGCACCGAGAAGCGACAGGGCAACGCCCGCGAAAACCGCACGGCGCAGCCACAGCCGCCACCCGCGAAGGGGTGCCTTTTCCGGTTTCCTGGTGCGAGCAGCGGCCCGCCGCCGACTTCCTCTTTTCGCCATCCACCCTGCAGTCATCTGGCGCCGGAGATTATGGCGCATTGATCAGCCTGTGCATTGCATATGCAAGTTCTAACTCCGCGTGAACGGCCCGGCGGCTTTCTTCCGCCTATTTCTCCTCCGCTTCGAAGTCCAGCGCCGCGCTGTTGATGCAATAGCGCAGCCCGCCCTGGTCCTGCGGGCCATCGGGAAAAACGTGCCCCAGGTGGCCATCGCAGTTCGAACAGGTGACTTCGGTCCGGATCATCCCGTGCGACATATCGCGGTGTTCATCCACCGCACCGCCCTCTGCCGGCTTCGTAAACGCCGGCCAGCCGCAGCCGCTGTTGTATTTCGCATCGCTTTCGAACAGCTTGGTGCCGCAGCCCGCACAAAAATACTCGCCGGCCTCGTAATGCTTGTCATATTCACCGGTGAAGGCGCGTTCCGTGCCTTTTTCGCGCAGGACATGGAACCGCTCGGGGCTGAGCCGCTCACGCCATTCTGCAGCGCTTAGATTTCTGATGTCGTTCATGCAAATGCTCCTTCGTCAGGAGATATAGGGAGCCAAGCCCGGTCGATCCACCGGTGCCCTATCCATCCACCGAAGCCCTATCCATCGACCGAAGCATAGTGGCTGGGGGGCTGGATCACTTCCATTCTTTCTGACAGCAACGGGCGGAAGCTGGGACGGCTCTTGATCACCGAATACCAGCTTTTGGCCGATTTGTGCTGATCCCAATCGATCCCGCCAAGATAGTCCGCGACGGAAATCTGCGCCGCTGCGGCAAGGTCTGCCAGGCTCATGCGCGGACCGGCGATCCAGGTGCGGTTGTCGATCAGCCAATCGATGTAATCGAGGTGGCCGTGGGCCATCTTCATGGCCCCGCTCAGCCGCCGCGAGTCAGGCGGCTGGCGCAAGATGATCCGCTTCTTCATCTTCTCGTGCATCATCGGCCCGGTCACATCGTTGAAGAAACTCTCATCGAACAGCGCAATCAGCCGCCGGATTTCGGCACGTTCCTTCGAAGTGCCGTTGATCAAAGGCGACTGTTCGGTCGTTTCTTCGAAATACTCGCAGATCGCGCGGCTGTCACACAGGGTCGTTTTCTTGTCCGGGTCGTGCAGCACAGGAGTTCGTCCGGCGGGGTTGAGCGCCCAGAATTCGTCGCGATTGTCCCACGGGTTTTCACGCCACAATTCATAGCCGACGCCCTTCTCGCTCAGCAGCAGGCGAACCTTGCGGCTGAACGGGCAGAGCGGAAATTGATAGAGGCGCCACATGGCCTTCGTTCATGGCGCAAGCCGCGGCCCGCGTCCATATGCCAACGCCGATATGTCGGTGGATTTCAGACGGTTTGCGCTAAAGTCCCGAGGCGTCGAGCAGCAGCAGGCACGCGGGCATCGCGTCTTCCAGCGTATCGTCTTCCCGAAGCTTGCGCGCCTCCATCGACAGCAGCGCGGCAACCGCCTCTCGGTCCATCCCCGTTTCGTCCATCAGCCGCGCCGATGCCCGCACGAAAAATTCCCGTCCGCGCTGACCGAGTGGCGGGAACCGGGCGGCCTTCGCATTGCCGCGCGTTTGCCCGTCAGCGACAATCGCAAAGGCGGCAGAACACCGCAGCGCGGTTTGCTGTTCGAGCGAGAGTTGCAATCCGCCTTGCGCCGAAGCGTTTGATGCAGCCAGCGGCGCAGAAGGGATACAAATCGCCAGCAGTAGCGGGAACAGAGCGAGCTTGCCGTGGATAGTCATAGATAAGCCCCTAGATGGGGATTCCTGAACATGCACCTGACAAAAGAGAGTTTACCTCCATGAGCACCTTCCCCGACCTACATCTGCTGATCGCTGGCGAACAAGTCTCTGGCGGCGGCCGCAAGACCGAAGACGTGATCAACCCGGCGACCGGCGAAGTGCTGACGCAGCTTCCCCATGCGACAAGCGAGGATCTGGACCGCGCGCTCGATGCGGCGGAGCAGGGTTTCCGGGAATGGCGCACCACGTCGGCGGACAAGCGCGCCTCGATCCTGACCAAGGCGGCAGGCCTGATCAAGAAGCGTGCCGGAGACATCGCTCAAAGCCTCACCCGTGAACAGGGCAAGCCGCTTGGCGAAGCCAAGGGCGAGACCATGTACGCCGCCATGCTGCTCGAATTTTACGCCGGCGAATGCAAGCGGCTCTACGGGCGGACATTGGTGAGGCCTGAAGGCAGCCGGGTCGAAATCCAGTACCACCCGGTCGGGCCGGTGGCGGGCTTCGCACCGTGGAATTTCCCCACACTCAACGTTATGCGCAAGATTGGCGGCGCTCTTGCGGCGGGTTGTTCGACCATCGTCAAGCCGAGCGAGGAAACCCCAGCCTCGGGCATCGCAATCGTGCAGGCGCTGCTCGACGCGGGCGTGCCGGGCAACGTGGTACAGTGCGTGTTCGGCGTGCCGAGCGATGTCAGCGAACATTTGCTGGCCAGCCCGGTTATCCGCAAGCTGACCTTCACCGGCTCGACCGCAGTCGGCAAACAGCTGGCCAAGCTGGCGGCGGATGACCTGAAGATCTGCACCATGGAACTGGGCGGTCACGGGCCGGTGCTGGTGTTCAACGACAGCGATGTCGATCAGGCGCTCGATACGATGGTATCGAACAAGTACCGCAACGCCGGGCAGGTCTGTGTCAGCCCGACGCGCTTCCTGATCGAACAGGATGTGTTCGAGAAATTCCGCGACGGCTTCGTCGAGCGGGCAGAGAAAGTTAAAGTCGGCAACGGGCTGGAACACGGCACGCAGATGGGCCCGATGGCCAACAGCCGCGGTCTCGACAACATGGAAAAGCTGATCGGCAACGCCAAGGACAAGGGCGCGAAACTGCTCACCGGCGGCGATCGGATCGGCAACCAGGGCTTTTTCCATGCACCTACAGTCCTGAGCGAAGTGCCGACCGATGCGGACATCATGAACAACGAACCCTTCGGCCCGGTCGCGATCCTCAACCCGATGAGCGGAGAGGACGCGATGATCGAGGAAGCCAATCGCCTGCCCTATGGCCTTGCCGCCTATGCCTGGACCGCCGATCCGGCGCGCCGCCGCCGTCTGGCCGCGGAAGTCGAAGCCGGGATGCTGGCGATCAACACCGGCGGTGTGAGCGCAGTCGATGCGCCGTTCGGCGGGGTCAAATGGTCAGGCTATGGCAGCGAAGACGGCCGCGAAGGCGTGATGGCCTGCATGGTGCCAAAGGCTATCCACGAGGGATAATGCGCCCCAGCCTTAGTTGACCGGACGCGGCGTGATCTTGGCGCTGGACAGCACATTGCGATTGGACAGGTCGGCCACCAGCAGATGATACTGCCCGCCCTTCACCAGCAGCACCGACAGCCGCGTCTCGTCGAGCATTTCGAGATGCTTGATCCGGTCGAACCCGCTGGCGATCGAAATCAGCTCCAGCTCCTCCATCGAACCGGCGAGGAGCAGGCGCTCGCTTGTTTCGTCAGTCAGAATTTCAGTTTCGATCAGCACATACGCCGGCGGATCGATTGGCGTGTCACGTTCGTCGGGCACGTAGCTCCTGGTTTCGCGCAGAGCCCCGGCTTCCGCTGCGACGAACCACACATCGTGTACGAAGCCGTCGTTGTCAGGCAGCAACTGGATTGTTTCGCCGCTTTCCCGGTCGATCAGCAGCGCGTTGCGCTGGCGCGAGGGCTTCGAATAGGAGGAGAATTTGCCGCCCGAAGGCACGCCGAAGGATGCGTAGAGCCAAGGCGTTCCCGGCAAGCTGCCCACGCTGGTGATTTGCAACGTGTTTCCTGCGCTATCGCGCTCCGTTTCGACCGGGTCGCTGCGATCGGACCGGTCCGAACCACACGCCCCTAATGCCAGAGACAGCGCCAGCATTGCCAAACCGCTTGTCCATCTTGCGCGCATCGTATTCTCCTTTGAGGGCAGACTGGCATATAGCTGGCGCGGCGCAAAGCGCCGTGAATGCGGTCGGTTGCAAAAGAAATACTGGCCATGCGGCGCCAGCCCGCGCAATGGTGGCCGCGTACGAGTCGAGAGGAAAAACGCCCCCATGAAAACCCGCGCCGCTGTCGCCTTCGAAGCCAAGAAACCGCTCGAGATCGTCGAGCTCGACCTTGAAGGGCCGAAGGCGGGCGAAGTGCTGGTGGAAATCATGGCGACCGGCATCTGCCACACCGATGCCTACACGCTCGACGGGCTCGACTCCGAAGGAATCTTCCCGTCGATCCTCGGCCATGAGGGCGCCGGGATCGTGCGCGAAGTCGGTGCAGGCGTGACCAGCGTGGTGCCGGGCGACCATGTGATCCCGCTTTACACCCCCGAATGCCGCCAGTGCAAAATGTGCCTCAGTGGCAAGACCAATCTGTGCAGCGCGATCCGCGAGACGCAGGGCAAGGGACTGATGCCCGACGGCACCAGCCGGTTCAGCTACAAGGGCGAGACGATCTACCATTATATGGGCTGTTCGACCTTCTCCAACTTCACTGTGCTGCCCGAAATCGCCGTTGCCAAAATCCGCACCGACGCGCCGTTCGAGACGAGCTGCTATATCGGCTGCGGCGTCACCACCGGGGTCGGCGCAGTGGTCAACACGGCGAAGGTCCAGCCGGGCGACAATGTGGTGGTGTTCGGGCTCGGCGGGATCGGGCTGAATGTCATCCAGGGCGCAAAGATGGCCGGCGCGGACCGCATCGTCGGCGTCGATATCAACAATTCCAAGCAGGAATGGGGCGAAAAGTTCGGCATGACCGACTTCGTCAATCCGAAGGAAACGGCCGATGTGGTCGCCCATCTCGTCGAGCTGCTCGACGGCGGGGCGGATTACAGCTTCGACTGCACGGGCAACACCGACGTGATGCGCCAGGCGCTGGAATGCTGCCACAAGGGCTGGGGCACCAGCATCATCATCGGCGTGGCCGAAGCCGGCAAGGAAATCACCACCCGCCCGTTCCAGCTGGTGACCGGGCGCAACTGGCGCGGCACGGCGTTTGGCGGGGCCAAGGGCCGGACCGATGTGCCCAGGATCGTCGACTGGTACATGAACGGCAAGATCGCCATCGACCCGATGATCACCCACACGCTGACGCTGGAAGAGATCAACAAGGGCTTCGACCTGATGCATTCGGGCGAGAGTATCCGCAGCGTCGTGGTCTACTGATCGCACAACGACGATATCCAACATCAAGGAGAGAGAACTATGTTCAGTCACGTAATGGTAGGTGCCGACGATATCGACGCCTCGAAGACATTCTACGACGCCTGTTTCAAGGCGCTGGGCGGGCGTGAAGCTTCGGTCGATCCCAAAGGGCGCCTGATCTACATGCACAATGGCGGAATTTTCCTCGTCAGCCAGCCGATTGACGGCGGCGCGGCATGCGGGGCCAACGGCGGCACCATCGGCTTTGCAGTGGAAAGCGAAGAACAGGGCGATGCTTGGCATGCCGCCGGCGTCGCCAATGGCGGCACCGCAATCGAAGACCCGCCCGGCATCCGCGAAAGCGAAATCGGCAAGATGTATCTCGCCTATCTGCGCGATCCGGCCGGCAACAAGATATGCGTGATGAAGCGCCTCGGCTGAGGGCCGACACAGTCATGACGAAACGGCGCGGCGAGGACGATCTGATGGCCGATCTCGCCGCGCTTTCGATTCAGCATGAAGTGCACGAACATCGCGCGGTCTTCACGGTCGAGGAGAGCCGCGACCTGAAGGCACATATTGCCGGAGCGCATACCAAGAACCTGTTCCTGAAAGACGCGAGCGGCGCGTTCTGGCTGGTCACTGTGCCGGCCGAGGGCCGCGTAGACCTCAAGGCGCTGCCGCAGGCGATAGGGTGCAAGCGGGTCAGCTTCGGCAAGGCGGAGGATATGGAGCGGCTGATCGGCATCGCGCCCGGTTCGGTCACGCCGCTGGCGATGATCAACGCTGAACCCGGCACCGTGACAGTGGTGCTCGAGGCCGGTTTGGCCAAAGCGGACCGCGTCAATGTTCATCCGCTGCGCAACACCGCCACCATGGGCCTGCCCGGCGTGGATATTTTGCGTCTGCTGGCGCATTGGGGGCATGAGCCGGTAACCGCAGAAATCCCGACCAAGGACGATTGATGACCCTCGAAACGGTTTCCGAAAACAAAGCGAATGGCGGAACGCAGGGCGTCTACACCCATGCCTCTGCCGAAACCGGCACCGAGATGACTTTCTCGGTTTTCGTCCCGCCGCACGAGAAGGGCGCGAAGCTGCCGGTGCTGTGGTATCTCTCGGGCCTCACCTGCACGCACGCCAATGTCACCGAGAAGGGCGAGTTTCGCGCTGCCTGCGCGGAGCACGGGATCGTCTTTGTCGCGCCGGACACCTCCCCGCGCGGAGACGATGTGCCCGACGCATCGGACGAATATGATTTCGGCAAAGGCGCGGGCTTCTATGTCGATGCGGTGCAGCAGCCATGGTCTAAACACTACCGCATGCGCAGCTATATCGAGCGCGAACTGCCAGACGTGCTGGCCGCGAATTTTCCGGTCGACATGGCACGCCAGTCGATCACCGGCCACAGCATGGGCGGCCACGGCGCGCTGACCATCGGACTGCGCAATCCGGACCGATTCAAATCAATCAGCGCCTTCAGCCCGATCGTCGCCCCGAGCCAGGTGCCATGGGGCGAGAAGGCGCTGGGCCGCTATCTGGGTGAAGATCGCAAAGCGTGGCGCGAACACGACGCTGTCGCCCTGATCGAGGACGGCGCGCGGCACGATCACATACTGATCGACCAGGGCACCGCCGACCAGTTCCTCGACGAACAGCTTCAAACCCACCGCTTTGCCGGTGCCTGCGATGCCGCCGGAATCGACGCGACGATCCGCATGCAGGAAGGGTATGACCATTCGTATTACTTCATCTCGACCTTCATGGCCGAGCATGTGGCGTGGCACGCGGAATGGTTGGGGTGAGGATAAAGCCGCGAATGTCTGCTAACGACCCGATACTGGACATCGGATGCAAGTTTCACAACCGTGACGTTCCTGCTACTACGGTCAAATGAAACCATCCCTACATCCTCAGGAAGAGGAGCGCCTTAGGGAGCTTCATAGATACGGCATTCTGGACACCGAGCGGGAAAAGGATTTCGATGAGTTAGTCGAGATTGCTTCGGACATATGCGAGGTTCCTGTTTCGGTCGTGAACTTCATCGACGCGGGACGCCAGTGGTTTAAAGCTGAGGTTGGCCTTGGAGTTCGATCCACCCCGCTAGAAACGAGCTTGTGTGGCCACGTCATCCTTCAAGGCGACTTCGTGGAAATTCCCGATACGCTTCAAGATCAACGGATGGCCGATAACCCCTTATGCACGTCCGAGCCAGGATTTCGTTTTTATGCTGGAGTAGTTCTTAAAGGAACGAACGGTCTTCCTCTCGGGACTCTATGTGTTCTTGATCACAAACCGCGAACTCTTACTGATCGCCAGCGCAAAGTTCTGAGAGTGTTGGCGAAACACGTCATGAGCGAACTCAATCTTCGGCTCGCGCTAGAAGAAGAGCAAGTTCTTCGGAGAGAGGTTGATCATCGGGTAAAGAACTCGCTGGCCTCAATCGGTGCAATGCTCTCGATGAAAGCCCGCAGGACATCGAATGAGACGCTGAAACTCGAATTAGAGGACGCGAGCACGCGGATTCGATCCCTTTCCTCGCTTCACGCCGAATTGCACGAGCTGGAAGCCAGCCGCCATGTCGACCTGAAGTCGTTGTTCGAACGGGTACAGACAGACCTGCGGTATCTCATTCCGGACGATGCAAAGCTATCCATTGACGTTCAGGCCATCGAAGCGACACCTCAATTGGCGAATGCTTTGCTACTGATCGTGAATGAGTTTGTCTCCAACAGCGTAAAGCATGGCCTCAAGGACGGGCATGGGACAATCTCGATAATCATCGGGGGCGACGCCCATTCGTGGTCGATCTTGTGCCGAGACAATGGCACGGCGACGGCAGAAGATGCCGAGATGGCCATGGCGAAATCAGGATTGGGCACTAGGGTTATCCATTCCCTAGCGAACTCGCTAAATGCCCGTGCCCAATGGGTCGCCTCCGGCGAAGGTATGGAGCTCAAAGTGACGGCACAGCCCAACTGAAGTGACCGCTAACCACCCAATAGCTGCCATTTTCCTACAGGCTCATCAGGCGCTATAGCTACCGCGCGCGCTCCCACCGCCGAACCGGATTGCGCCAGATTTTTGGACATGCGGAATAGGCTAAACCGATTTTGCGCCGCCGGGTGTAACCCTGTTGGGTTTTGAAATTCCTTTCAAAACAGAGACTTGCAAACTCCAACAGGGTGACACGTGTCACCTTATTCCTACAGGTGGAGGTCCAATCCCGTCATTGCGAGCAATCCAGTGCTGCTCCGCGCATTTCCGGATTGTTTCGCTACGTTCGCAATGACGAGGAAAGGGGAATTCAGCCCCCACTCACCTCGAACAACGCGTATTCGGCGCGCCAGTTTGCGCCGCCCTCGCCGATCTCGCGCTCGCGGGTGAAGAACCAGCGGTTCTCGATTGCGATGCCCAGATCGCTGGCGAGCGCTTCGAAATCCTTTACCGTCACATGGTGGATATTCTGCGTCGCATACCATGTGACCGGCAGGTGGCGGGTCACCGGCATCCGGCCCTGGCTCATCAGCGCCCAGCGCATCCGCCAGTAAGCGAAATTGGGGAAGCTGACGAAGGCACGGCGGCCGACGCGCAGCAATTCACGCATCATGTGGTCGGGCCGCGCGGCGGTCTGCAACGTCTGGCTGAGGATGGCCACATCGAACGCGCCATCGGGGTAGAAGGTGAGGTCGCGGTCGGCATCGCCCTGCACCACGGAAAGCCCCTGCGCGACGCACCGTTCAACGCATTCCGGGTCGATCTCGATCCCGCGCGCATCGGCCTGCTTGTCGCGCTGGAGCGCGGCCATCAGCACCCCGTCACCGCAGCCGACATCGAGAACCCGCGCACCGTCTGGCACATGGTGCGCAATGACCGCGAGGTCAGGCCGCAAAGTCGATGCGCGCAGCTCAGCCATCGAGGAAGCCTTTCACCACCCGGTCGAGCGCGGGCACATCGAGCAGGAAACTGTCATGCCCGAACGGTGCGGACAATTCGACAAAGCTGACCGGCGCGCCTGCCGCATTGAGCGCGTGGACAAGATGGCGGCTCTCCGCCGTCGGGTAGAGCCAGTCGCTGTCGAAGCTGACGAGGCAGAAGCGCGCCTGTGCGCCGGCAAAGGCATCGGCCAGCTTGCCCTCTTTCCCGTCCTTCGCATGCTCTTCCGCAATGTCGAAATAATCCATCGCGCGGGTGATGTAGAGATAGGAATTGGCATCGAACCGGCGGGTGAAACCGCTGCCCTGATAGCGCAGATAGCTCTCGATCTGGAAGTCGGCGTCGAAGCCGAAAGTCTTCGCCCCCTTGGTGCCGTCGGGCCGGTCCTGCAGCCGCCGCCCGAATTTTTCCGTCAGACCTTCTTCGGAAAGGTAAGTGATATGCGCCGCCATCCGCGCCACAGCGAGGCCGGCGTCGGGCGTGGTTTCGCCGGTGTAATACGCGCCGTCCCGCCAGTTGGGATCGGCCATGATCGCTTGCCGCCCGACCTCGTGGAAAGCGATGTTCTGCGCTGAGTGGCGCGCGGTGGTGGCAATGGCGAGGACCCGGGCTGCACGATCCGGCCAGTTGGCAGCGAGGCTGAGCGCCTGCATTCCGCCCATGCTGCCGCCGACCACCGCCTGCAGTTGCTCGATGCCGAGCCCGTCGAGCAAGGCCACCAGCCCGCGCACCATGTCGCGCACGGTAATGACGGGAAAGCGCATCGCATAAGGCGCGCCATCCGCCGCGAGCGACTGCGGCCCGGTCGAGCCCATGCAGCTGCCGATCACATTGGCGCAGATAACGTGGTAGCGATCAGTGTCCACCGGCTTGCCCGGCCCGACCATCCGTTCCCACCAGCCGGGCTTGCCGGTAACGGGATGCGGGCTGGCAACATATTGGTCGCCGGTCAGCGCATGGCAGACAAGGATCGCATTGCTCTTGTCCTGCGCCAGTGCGCCATAGGTCTCGTAAGCGATCTCCACGCCCGACAGCGACTGCCCGCTGTCGAGCGGCAAGTCGGCGGGGAGTGCAAATATGTGGGAGGTCGCGCTCAAATCTGGCCTTGGGTCACGAGAAACAACAGTGCTTCGACAAGCTTGGCACTTGCGGGTTTAGACGCCCGCTCTTTAACCGTTCGCCCCAAGCTTGTCGAAGGGCTGTATTTCTTTATGGCCTGAAACCCGAAATGGCACACAAGGACATTATGACCGGACCGCAGCCCAAACCATGGATCGAAGCGATCCACGCCTATGTCCCGGGCAAGGCCAAGGGGTCGGACGGACGCAAGCTGGTCAAGCTTTCGGCCAACGAGAATCCGCTTGGCACCAGTCGTGCCGCGATTGAGGCTTTCGCCAAGGCAGCCGGGGCGGCGCGCTATCCGGATCCCGATGCTGGCGAACTTCGTGCGGCGATAGGACGGCTGCACGGGGTCGACCCGGCTCGCATCGTATGCGGCACCGGATCGGACGAAGTGCTCAATCTTGCGGCGCAGGCATACGCGGGGCCAGGTGACGAAGTGCTGTTCAGCCGGTTCAGTTTCTCGGTTTACGACATCGCCGCACGGCGCTGCGGCGCGACGCCGGTCGAAGCGCCGGACAGCGATTATGCAACCGATGTCGACGCGTTGCTGGCGGCAGTGACCGAGCGCACGCGGGTGGTCTTCGTAGCCAACCCGAACAACCCGACCGGAACCTATCTGCCGAAAAGCGAGATTGCGCGGCTCCATGCCGGGCTGCCGGACGACGTGCTGTTTGTGCTCGACCAGGCCTATGCCGAATATCTGACCGAGGACGAGGATGATGGCGGGCTGGAGCTCGCCGCCGTGCATGACAATATTCTGGTCACCCGGACGTTCTCGAAGATCTACGGCCTTGCCGGCGAGCGGATCGGCTGGGGCACAGGCGCACCGGGCATCACCGCGTCGCTCAATCGCATCCGCGGGCCGTTCAATGTGACCAACCACGGCCAGGCTTCGGCAACCGCCGCACTGGGGGACCAGCAGTTCGTGACAGCATCGCGCGAACACAACTCCGCCGAACTCGCCCGCTTCGAAGCCGCAATGAGCGCACTCGGCAATCACGGCATTCGTCCGATTCCCAGCAAAGCCAATTTCAGTCTCGTGCTGTTCGTAGGTTCGCTCGAAGCGGCCACAGCACTCGATGCGCTGGCCGCAGGCGGATACGCGGTGCGCCATTTGCCGGGTCAGGGCCTGCCGCACGCCCTGCGGATCACCATCG
Organism: Parerythrobacter lutipelagi; assembly: GCF_005434975.1. Lineage (GTDB taxonomy): Bacteria > Pseudomonadota > Alphaproteobacteria > Sphingomonadales > Sphingomonadaceae > Parerythrobacter_A > Parerythrobacter_A lutipelagi. Next base: position 834,684 of record NZ_SKCJ01000001.1, read on the forward strand.
GCACTGCCGAACAGATGGACGAAATTGCGCGCATCATCCGTACTGCAGCGGAACAGGCGGGATGAGTATCGAGCGCGTCGCGATCATCGGCCTCGGCCTGCTTGGCGGTTCGCTCGGTCTCGCCATTGCGGAGCGGATGCCGAAGATCGCGACCGCCGGCTACGACGCAGACCCTAATGTCCGGCTGCGCGCCGCCGAACGCGGACTGGTCGACCGGGTGTGCGACACACCGGCGGAAGCGGCCAGCCGCGCCGATCTTGTGATTTTCTGCGTCCCGGTCGGCGCGATGGAAGCGGCGGCGATCGAACTGGCCGCGGCCCTGCCGACGCATGCCATCGTCAGCGACGTCGGCTCGTCCAAGCAATCGGTCGCCAAGGCGCTGGCCGCGGCACTGCCCAAGCACACCATCATCCCCGCCCACCCCGTCGCCGGGACGGAGCGGAGCGGGCCCGATGCAGGCTTTGCCAACCTGTTCAGCCACCGCTGGTGCATTCTGACACCACCCGAAGGCGTCGAAGCACAAGCCGTCGCGACTCTGAGGCAATTCTGGGAATCACTTGGCGCACTGGTCGAAATCATGGACCCGGCCCATCACGATGTCGTGCTCGCGGTCACCAGCCACATCCCGCACCTGATCGCATACACGATTGTCGGCACCGCTTCGGACCTGGAAGACGTGACCCAGGGCGAAGTGATCAAATATTCTGCCGGCGGTTTCCGCGATTTCACCCGCATCGCCGCATCGGACCCTGTCATGTGGCGCGACGTGTTCCTCAACAATCGCGAGGCGGTGCTCGAAGTGCTCGGCCGCTTTACCGAAGACCTGTCATCGCTGCAGCGCGCGATTCGCAATGGCGACGGTGATGCGCTGTTCGACCTGTTTACCCGGACCCGCGCCATCCGCCGCTCGATCATCGAGCAAGGTCAGGACGATGCGCGCCCCGATTTCGGGCGAAAGGATCACTGAGGATCGTTGAGCGCGTTGATGGCTTTGGTGACGCGCGCTTCGACTTCCGCGCGGGGCAAGCCCGGCGGCACGATCTCACCGAATTTGTAGGTGATCGTCCCCGGCCGTTTGAGCCAGCGATGATAGGTTGGCCCGCTGTTCACTGCGACAGGGACGACCGGCAATCCGATCAGCTTGTAAATTCCGGCGAAGCCAGCGCCCAGCGGCCTGATTTCGCCATGCGGAACCCGCGTGCCTTCGGGAAAAAGCACAAGCTCGCGCCCTTCGGTGGCCAGCTGGCGCGAGGACCTTATCATCGCCCGCAACGTCTTCGCGCCCTGTTCCCGTGCCACCGGCACCAGACCATAGCGGAGCGCGGCCCGGCCCCAGCCCGGAATTCTGAACAACTCCGCCTTGGCAAAAACCGCCGGATAGCCGAACAGCACCGGGCAATCGATGGCTTCGAAAAAGCTTTCATGCTTGACTGCATAGAGGACCGTTTCCGCCTCCAGCCTGCCTTCGATGACCACGTCAATGCCGAGTAGACGGGTCACGCACCAACGATGGAACTTGCCCCATTTGCGCACCACGCCCCTGAAAGCTTCGCGATTGACCGGCATTACCGCGAGCGCTGCCAAGACGTAGAACGGGCTGACGAAGTAGAACGCCGTGTAGAATGCAAGGTTTCTAAGCAAGACCATCGTGCTTCACCCGAGCCACAAACCAGATACCCAGCTTGCCAGAAACTTGTGGTATTCGAGAAACAGAATGCGAAGCGATGGTTCGGTCGGCACGGCATCCGCTCTGATAATCAGGTCATCGGGAACAGTTCGCGCCAGTTCGATGCGCGCCCGGCGCATGTGCCAATCGCTGGTCACCAGCCGGATCGAGGAAAACTTGTGTTCGGCGAGCCACTTGGCTGTTTCCGTCGCATTCCCTCGCGTGTCGACCGCAAGCGAACCCAGCGTGATGCAGCATTCCATCAGCGTGGGCGGCACCTCGAACTGGACTGCGAATTCGTTCGGCCTGACCTCAGGATCGACACCAGTGACCAGCATTGCATTGACCTTGCCCGCCTCAAGCAATTCAATACCATGCTCGATCCGCCCGGCAGCCCCGGTCGGGACAATCGCCGCATCATCTGTAGCGCTTTCAAGCGGACCGGGCAGCGCAATGGTGAACCACGCAAAACCGAGGAACCAGAGCACCGCAACAGAAGCCAGCAGACGGCGGATCATAGCATCCGCCTCAACGCGGCAATCACTGTGATGCGGGCGGTCAGCATGGCCAGTGCCACAGCGATCAGCGGAATGGCTGCAATCATCACCCAGTCCGTCCAGCCGAGACCGCCAGCAGCCATCATACCTGATCCAAGAGCGGCGAACTGGCGCCCGAGAAACAAGATCGCCGCGAGACCCATCGCCAGCCCCACCGCACCGCCAAGGGTCGCATCGAAACCGATCGAGCGTTCGAATATGCGCGCAATCTGAGCATCTGTCCCGCCCAGCATATGCACCACTTCGATGGTTCCACGGTTACTGCCAAGTGCGCTGCGTGCTGCCAACCAGACTGCCGCAGCGCTCGTCATGGCAAGCAGCACCACCAGTGCCAAAGCCAGATATTGCATCGAAGACAGCGCACCGAACACCGGCCCCAGCCAACTCGCCTGCGCATCGATCCGCGCATCGGGCGCGCGCTGGACCAGCATGGCCTGGAGTTCATCCAGCGTGTCCTGCGTAGCATCGCTGCGGAGACGCACGTCAATCAGTGCGGGAACCGGCACCGCCTGGCTTGCTGTCCCTACGCCGAGCCATGGTTCCAGCAGGGCATCGAGCTCCTCATCCGGTACGCGCCGGGTCGATGCCACCGCCGGACTGGCCTGAAGCATTTCCTCGACGATGCGTGCCTGCCGTTCTCGTTCCTGCGGCAGCGCTTCGAGCACCTGAACCGTTGCCCCTGCCGCCAGCTCGGTCCGCGCACTTTCAGCAACATTGCGCATCGCCAGACCGCCCGCGGCGGCGATGACCACCAGCGTGACCATGATCGCGATGACCCATGGCATCGGACCGGCGAGCCGCGCTTGCGGCACCAGCTGCGCTGCGCGTTCGCCGCCGAAGCGGTTGAAGCCGCGCGCAATCTTGCGGCCCAGAGTTGGTGGCTTTTCCACGTTCACGACAACCGGTCACGCTTGACCGCAGGTCTGGGTGGATAGCGCAAAGCACCCGTGGGATCGGACAATTTGCCCTTGTCCAGCCGCATGATCAGCGATTCGGGGACTTTCTTTAGCAAATGCACATCATGTGTCGCGACCACGACCGTCGTGCCGAGCCGGTTGAGCGCTTCGAACAGGCGAAGCAGCTTCAAAGCCATCTCGGGATCGACGTTGCCGGTCGGCTCGTCGGCAACCAGCATGTCGGGTCGGCCAATCACCGCGCGAGCGATGGCCACACGCTGCTGCTCTCCGCCGGACAGCGTGGCAGGCCGGTCATCGATCCGGTGTGACAAGCCGACCCAGTCAAGCATATCTGCAACCGGCTTGCGCAGATCCTCTTCACGCACACCCGAAACCCGCAATGGCAGCGCGACATTGTCGAACGCGGAGAGATGCGGGATGAGGCGAAAGTCCTGGAACACCACGCCGATGCGCCGCCTGTATGCCGGCAATTTCTTTCGCGCCAGCGTGATAACGTCAGTGCCGAACATGCGGATCGCTCCACGCGACGGGCGCTGAGCCAGGTAAAGCAGCTTGAGCAGCGATGTCTTGCCAGCCCCGCTTGCTCCGGTGAGGAAATAGAAACTGCCGGGAAACAGCGTGAAGGAAATGTTGCTCAACACTTCGCGGTCGGGGCCGTAACGCAGCCCGACATTGTCGAACGCCACCACTTCGTTGTCCGGCGCATTCATGGCCGCGCACGCCGAGCATGTTGGGATTCGAAGGAAAATTGCATTGTGCTGCGCCTATAGCCGCCCTTCAATGTGGAAAAAAGACAATGTGCGTGCTGCCCACAGCCGTGAAGCCTTGTTGCTCCTGTCACACGGACGTAAAGACATCAGTCACCATGATTATCGCCTGCCCAGCCTGTTCGACGCGCTATGTCGTTCCCGATAGCGCAATTGGCGTGGACGGCCGAACCGTGCGTTGCGCCAAATGTCGTCATAGCTGGTTTCAGGACGGGCCGGAAATCAAACTGCCGGGAGAACCGGCGACAGAGGCAGTGCCAACTCCCAAGCCCGGCTTCGACGGAGTGCAGCGAAACGAGCGGGCACGGCCGGCTTCGGGTTCGGCTTCGCCCCCCGCACCGACACATGCATCGGCTCAGGCATCGAGTCGGGTGTCAACTCCGGCGTCACCTTCCACTACACCGTCACCGTCACCGGTTGCGGACGATGAAGACGGCGCACCCCCTCCGCCGATACAGCGCGAGGCCAAAGCGGGAGTTGCGGACGAAATTACCCCGCCAGTGGTTGAAACCACTCCCGCGCCGGAACCCGAATCATTCGATGACGACCACTCGCAATTCGATTATCAGCCGCCGTTCCGCGGACGGCGCAATCCGCTGAAGATCTGGACCGCTGCGGCCGCAGTGTTCGCCTTGCTGGCGACCGGGACGGTGATCGCAGCCAGCTATTACGGCTTTCCCGACTGGGTGCCTGTGAGCCGACCGACATTTGGCTTGGGCGATGACAATCTGGTGCTCGATTTCCCGGCCGACCAGCAAGAGCGCCGCACCCTGCCCAATGGAACCGAGTTCTACGGTGCGAGCGGCACAATCACCAACACCGGCCGCGAAACGGTCAGTGTGCCGTCGATCCTCATCGTCATGCGCGATCAACGCGAGCGTCCGGTCTACAGCTGGGAAGTTGTACCGCCGCAGGATTCGCTCGCTCCGGGTGAAAGCATGACAATCAACGAAGCGGTCACCAACGTGCCCAAGTCTGCCAAATTCGCAGAGATCGGATGGAAAGCGCAACGCTGACTCCGTCAAGGTGATGCGCGATTTCTGGCTCGTGAGCGTTTCGTTGCGCAAGACAGCAATCAATCGCTTGCGCAGTCAAAACCCCTTTGCTAGTGGCGCGCTCCTACCAAGCGGGGCCAAAGGGCCCTTGTTGACTGTGTGCGGTCGTGGCGGAACTGGTAGACGCGCAACGTTGAGGTCGTTGTGGGTGAATAACCCGTGGAAGTTCGAGTCTTCTCGACCGCACCAAACAGTCCTGAGTGGAATTCAATACATAGCTGGATGGCGAATAGCCCTTTTGCTTGGCGAGTCGAAATTTCCAGATGAAGCACTGGTGCGCGACGCAGTTGTCGCCGGACTAGTCTCACCTGCGAATTTCACTGCAAGCAGGGTATTTAGCAGGGAAATCTCGAAAGTTCTGACCCCAATGCGCGTGTCTAGCCTTCGTAAGGCCACGAATTCTCGCGTCTTTCCCCGCGAATTCCCTGGCAGTTGGAGCAGGGAATTCTTGATACCTGAGCAGTGAAGTCGAACCGTCCAGGCAAGGAACGCAAAGTCCCGCCGCAAGGTAAGGACTTATCGGGCGCAGGCACACGAGACTTTCGGTCTCTCAGAGGCAGGTGAAAGATTTTTCAAGAAAGTGCTTGCGCTGTGATTCACCCTCTGATTCCATAAAGACATCGCCGCAACGATGGGGCGAGAGACTAAGGCTGATTGGAGGCCCGTGGTCTCGCCGGTCAATATGAACCGGTTGCCTTGGCATCGTTGTGATCCATGGAAGGAATGCGAGCTGATTTTGCTCCTGCGGAACGTACCGCAGGACGGTCGGTTGCGTCACGCCCTTCCATGCAAGTCAGCCCGCATTGCCTTCTCAATAGCGTGCCTTGGCACGCCCAAAGAAGAGGGAAATGAACAATGGGCACTATCACCCAGACCAAAACCAAGCAGGCCCTTGCCGAGAAAACCAAGGCCGCAAAGTCAAAGAACAAGCACGAGACGAAGATTGCCGCGCTCGCGGCTACGGCACCCGCTGACCTTCTCTGCGATATGCAACTGGAGCGGCGCGCGCTTGCCTCGCTCAAGGGATTGTCGAAGCGTGTGCGTCGGTCGGAGAAAGACCAGGTCGAGCGCGTGGCGCGCAGCATTGCAGAGCTCAAACAGTCCGCACCTGTGCTGATCGATCAGTCGGGCGAAATCATCAATGGTCATCTCGTGGTCGAGGCGTTGCGATCACTTGGCGCGCAGGAAGTCTTGTGCGCGGTCATCGATCACCTCGACGAGGACGAACGCGCGCTGCTGCATGTGGCGCTGAACAGGATCGGTGAGACCGGAGCTTGGGACCTTGAAGGCCTCGGCGACCTGCTGGTCGAATTCGATGACATCGGGTTCGATCTGGCAACAACCGGTTTCAGTATGCCCGAGCTGGATATCATCATGAGCCCGCCGACTGATGAAGAAGGAGGAGCCTCGGAAGAGGTGCCCATTGCTCTTCCCTCATCGCCGATATCGCGGGTCGGCGACCTGTGGATCCTCGGCGACCACCGCCTGCTCTGCGGCGATGCAACGGATGCTAGCTCCTACAAAGCTCTCCTCAATGACGAGCTTGCCGACATGATCTTCACCGACTGTCCGTGGAATATTCCGATAGCAGGCTTCGTCAGTCCGAAAGGCAAGCACAAGGATTTCGTCCAGGGTGCCGGCGAGATGGGCGAAGAAGAGTTCATCGGCTTCTGCTGCGATTTCCATGAGCTCGGCACTGAGCGTCTCACCGACGGCGGTGTGTTCTACTCCTGCATCGACTGGCGTTCGGTGCGTATCGTCATGGCGACGGGAATGGCTTCTGGCCTACGCCATATCAATACCGCTGTATGGAACAAAGGATCGGGCGGAATGGGATCGCCTTATCGTTCGGCTCATGAGCTGGTGGTCATCTTCTCCAAGGGCGCCAAGCTTGCCGTGAACAACATCGAACTCGGTAAGCATGGCCGTGACCGAACGAACGTCTGGACGTACCCGGGAGCAAACCAGCCCGGGTCTTCTGCTAACAATGCGCTCTCGCTTCACCCCACAGCCAAACCGATCGAGCTCGTGCGGGATGCCATGCTCGATGTGACCAAGCGCGGCGCGCTGGTCCTTGATCCATTCATGGGGTCTGGCACGACAATCATTGCGGCCGAAACCTGCGGCCGTCGTGCAGCCGGTCTCGAACTCGACCCAAGCTACGTCGATGTCATCATCAAGCGCTGGGAGCAGTGGACTGGCGGCAAGGCCATTCACGCAGAGACCGGGCTCAACTTTACCGAGCTTGCGCATTTGCGCGTGCCGGAAACCGACGAGCCTGAGAACGCTTGAGCAGATCGATTGGATGGGGAGCATCGAGATGTCTGACGATTATGAAGTCGGCTACGGTAAACCGCCGAAGAGCGGGCAATGGGCGCCGGGACAAAGCGGCAACCCGGCAGGCAGCTCGAAAAAGGCGAAAGCCAAGAAGAAGCTCAAGACGCTTGAGGGCTACTACCTGGAGTCATCGAACGAGCTCGTCGAGGTAACGTTCGGCGGCAAGAAAGAACAGATGCCCATCGGCAAGGCGATCATGAAGTCGATGATGTACGACATCCTGAAGGCAGGCCCCAAGCTGAAGCTCGAGTTTCTCGAGAAGCACAAGAAGCTGGGCCTCGAAGGATTGCAGGCCCTCTTGATCGAGGAAGAGGAGTGTCCTGACGAACTGCCGCTCTCGCCTGAAGAGTTGCTGCTTATCGAGGCCATCAAAGCCGAGATGGCTGCGGAAGAGGCCATGAAAAACCAAAAGGACGATGGAGACGGCATGGATTGCGACCCGGAAGGAGAGGCCGCGAGCGCCGAATTTGAGGTGGATTTCGAGGAAACGCTTACCGTTCGAGAGTGCTGAGTAGGTGCATGAACTACAGGGCTTTGCGCGGCCACTGGTGCGTTTTGCATTGTCGCCTTGTCATCTTATCGAATTGTACGCCAACACCCGTCCGGGCGCCGTCCCACAAAAAGGACATGCCCAATGGATACCGTCTTCACGCCAATCCCGCACCACGGTGATTCGGCTTTAATTCTACCCCCAAGCCGGTGTGTCAGCCGCCAGTTGCGTTGATGTGCCACGGCAATACAGCCAGCAATCCCAGTCTAAATATCTGTACTATATATTTTTTATCTGCAGCGTTATAAATGTGGGCATTCCAGCTTTCCTATGTGCCCATTTTTTGCTTGCACCGAAACTGGCATGGGCCTATCAAGTGGGTAATCCGGATTTCCGGGACGCCCATTTGATAGGAATTTGCCATGCAGTCTCTTCAGCACGAGTTCGATATTCGCCTCACCGCCTTCCAGGAAAGCTATGAATGGGAAGAGTGCGACGGCCTCGTTCGGCCCCTTGCGCTAGCCGGTGATCTTATTGAGTCCGCAATCGAACCGGTAACTGCCGCGCGTGCAATGTACGCACTTAGGCACGTGCTTTCGACGGCCCCCGAAAGCGAAATGACATGGAGCAAACTCGATAATGAGGAGCCAACGCTCGAATGGCGTGCGCAATGGGAGGACATCGATGCCTATAACGACACCTTCTGGCCCGAAACGATGGAGCGAGCACACGATCTCAATGCCTTTGCCTACTACGGCATACTTCCGTCGTGGTCTTTCCTCAGCGAGGATGGCGAGAAACCTCAGAGGATACTCGACTCTCTCGATGTCCCAGCGTTTGTTACCGGAACAATCGAAAATTTGACCGGCTTTCTGTCGCTGTTCGGTCCCGGCAGCAAATTCTACGGGCTCGAGGCGATCCAGACGACTTGTCTGGCTGCTGCAGGTCGCCTGAAATATGATAATGATGAACCCATCACGGTTCATGAACTCGCGGCGCTGAGCCGCGTGACAACCAAGCGGCTCCAGAATGCGATCTACGCAAAGTCTGCCGACGCGCCGATCGTCTCCAGGGACGGATTGATTGCTCCAGCCAGTGCTGAAAGTTGGCTCACAAAACGGGATTACATGCCTTCGATCTGGAAGGACTATTTATCCGGCGAGTGCTGGAAGTCAGAGTCAAATGACATTGCGCCAAAGAAGCTCGAAGAGCCGGAAGAATACCTCTTCGTCCCGGAAGCGCGTGATGGGACGATTTTCGGTCCGAAGTCCTGCCTGCGTCCCGGCCGCCCTTCAGAGGAACCGCATTACACAATCGGGGCCAAGGGCGAAGAGCAGGATTACGAGAACTTCGAGGATGCTCTTTCCGCGCTCACTGCCATGGCCACCCCCCGCTGGCGTCGCCCCAATGAAGCCGGGAATTTCGGGATAGTGACAGTCGAACGCTGGCGGCGCGTCTCCGCCCGGGAGCTTTCACAACTCTGAGCCACGCTCCCCAGCCCAGATTATCAGCGCGAACATATCAAGCGGTTGGCTCCTCCAAACCGCCCCGGCGCTTCAGCCGGGGGAGGACCAACCGAGGGTGGCTAGTCACCATCCGGGCGCAGCCGGCGGTCGCCCAAAACACCGGCAAGATGGAACCAGGGTCTCTCACCTTTGCCTTGGCGATCCATCTCCTGAACGCGGGGTCCGCGTGACAGCCGGAGAGACGGCAAACTAATCCTACAGGAGATCCTCATGGCCCCCACCCTCCACAATACAGATCTGAGTTTCGATCGGTTCGTCGCCGAGCTCAGTAGCCTTTCAAATGATGAGCTGTCCGAACTGATCGGATCGGGGTCGATACTCGATGAGCCTGCGTTCTCCATGGGTCGATCATCGGATCTTGCCGCCTTCTATGCCCCTTTCGACTGGATCAATGAGGACGCTAATATTGTCCTTCTCGGAGTGACGCCTGGCAAACAGCAGGCCGAGGCGGCGCCTGCTGCGCTCCGACACTCGCTCCGCTCGGGTAGTTCAGTTGGTGATGCCATGCGCATAGCAAAACAGTCGGCCTCATTCGCGGGAGAGATGCGAACAATCGCAACCCGGCTCATGGATCATTTCCGCATGAACGACCTGTTCGGGCTGGCTTCCGCATCAGAATTGTTCGGCCGATCCAGCAACCGTGTGCACTACACCTCGGTCGATCGCTACCCGGTTCTCCAAAAAAAAGGCAGCCAACTGGATCAACTATCCAGGCGGAACTTCAAGGGCCGACCTCGAAAATCCACTTTTGCAAGGCATGGTTCGAGACTACCTTATTCCGGAATTGAAGATGCTGGCGAATGCCTGGCTTGTTCCATTCGGCCCTACCCCGGCTACCATCCTCGCTGAGCTTTCAGAACAGGGAATTGTTGACAGCGGACGGGTCCTCGCCGGACTGAACCACCCCTCGGGCACGCAGTGGAACCGGCATAAGTGTCAGCTTGGCCTGGTCAATCACGACCTATGCGCAGCGAATGTCGGGTGTGGGAAGATACAGGCTCGTTTGCGGGAGTTGAGGGCGGCGGTCTCGGCACATCTTGGCGGAGGGTAAGTGGTCTTATGTTAAGAGAGATTTGACGTCACCGATCTGGGACAGGGAATAGAAAATGGAATCGGCCATTCTGCTAATTGTCATCGTACTTGGTGCCGCGTTTGGACTTCTTCAGATGAGCACTGATGCGGCTGATCAAGCGCAGCCGATATATAATATCAGACAGATCACACCGGATATGGTCGATGAGAGGATCAGGACAGCAGACAAGATATCGGTGACCATACTCCGCCGTTCTGGTTACGAATACGACGACTGCTCCCGGGAATTCTCCAATGTCAGTTCTGCCTTGAACTTTGCGGCAGGTAGGTTTGCGAAAGCAGGGCTTGATAGATTCCGGATAGTTGAGAATTCAAGGAAACGATTTCGAATTGCAGCGGCTTATGACAGCCCAGGGGCAAGAAGGACGGGGGAAATACATGGGAGGCTGTGTGATTGAACCGTTGGAGACCTGACAGCATGTCCACTGTGGGCGCAATCGACAGTGCTTATTTGACGCCAAATTCGAGACTGTCGGACCTGATCCAGTTGCCAAGCTCATTGACCAGCTCGTCAATGTTCTTTCCCCGAATCTGGCACTCCCAGACAACTGCAGTTCTCCAGCCCGCATCCTGCAACCTTGCGAGATTCGCTTGGTCACGCGCGACATTTGCAGCGAACTTATCTGCCCAGAACTCAGGACGCGTTGCGGGCGTTGTCGCATAGCGACAGGCATCATGTCGGTGCCAGAAGCAACCATGGACTTCGATCACGGCTTTCCATCGGGGGAGGACGATATCCGGTCGTCCCGGCAACCTCCTGTCGTGCAGGATGAATCTGAAACCTTCAGCATGGAGCGCTCTCCGCAGACGGAGCTCTGGCTTCGTGTTCTTGCCTCGTATCCCCGACATCATCCGAGAGCGGGTCTGCTTGTCCACTACATCAACCACGTTATGGCTGCCCTTGCCCCGAGAACCTGGTATGTACTTACCGTAGCGCATTTTCCGAGGAGCCGCACTTGCCTGCAATCTATGGCGTGATCGATCTGTTTGCTGGGCCTGGCGGTCTCGGTGAGGGGTTCGCCGCGCTTGAGGTCGATGCATACCACCCATTCAGGATCGGGATCTCCGTCGAAAAGGAAGAGTCGGCACAGAAGACACTTCGGCTTCGCGCCTTCGTGCGTGAATATCGCCAACGACACGGGCATCTGCCCGAGGAATATATCGGCTTCCATGCTGGGGAGCGAGACGAGCCTGATTGGGAGCAGGTCGACATCGAAGCGTGGCAGCATGCGAATGCCGAAGCTCGATTGCTCGAGCTTGGAACGGAAAGCGCTGCAAAAGAGATCGATTGCGCAATCGCGCGCATCGGCCAAGGACACGATGAGACAATCCTGATTGGCGGACCACCGTGTCAGGCATACTCGCTGGTCGGGCGAGCCCGTTCCCGCGGGAAAAAGGATTACGTTCCCGAGCAGGACGGACGACACTTTCTGTTTCGAGAGTATATCCGCGTCCTCGACAAATTGAGGCCCGCGATCTTCGTTATGGAGAACGTCAAAGGCATGCTCTCCTCGATGGTACAGAACCAGCGCGTTTTCGAGATGCTTATGGAAGACCTTGAATCGCTGGGGCACGAAGGTGAGTCATTGTACGAGCTACGAGCCATTACGATCGATGATGACAGTATAAGCCTTAGCGAGGTGACGGATCCGCGCGACTTCATCGTGCGGACTGAGAATTTCGGGGTGCCTCAGAGGCGACACCGGGTCATCATTGTCGGAGTTCGGGCAAATAGAGCGCCCCAAGCGGCAAATATCTCGATCCCCTTGCCCTCACATGCAAGGGCCAGTGTGCACGAAGCGATCGGTAGTCTGCCTGCACTGAGGAGTGGTCTCAGCCCGCAACGGCTGGACGATGAAGAGGCGTGGGCAGAAGCAGTCCGGAAAGCTGCTGATCTACTGTATGGATTGGCCCTGGAGCGCCAAGACAGCCAGCTGGTCAAAGAGGTCGAAAAGGTACTGGCCGCTTTGAAAGTCGATGCTCCGAAACTTCGGGCAAGCCGCCGCCTTCCGAAGGACTATGGCAAGTCGAATGGGCCGCTCATGCAATGGTTGGAAAACGATGAGCTGCGTGGCCTTGCTCAGCATCAGACACGTGGGCACATGGAAAGCGATCTCGCCCGCTATCTCTTCGTTTCAGCTTTTGGGAAGGCTCATGAAAGGAGCCCAAAGGCGAGTGAGTTCCCGGCTCAGCTGGCCCCTGACCATGAGAACTGGGAGTCTGGAAAGTTCGCCGATCGCTTCAGGGTGCAGATTCAAAATGAGCCGGCAACAACGGTCACCAGCCATATCTCAAAGGACGGTCACTACTTTATCCACCCTGACCCAACGCAATGTCGGAGCCTTACGGTTCGTGAGGCCGCTCGGCTGCAGACATTTCCAGATGATTATCTGTTCCTCGGCAATCGCACTCAACAGTACGTTCAGGTTGGCAATGCGGTACCGCCCTATTTGGCGCGGCAAATTGCCTTGCTGCTCCATGCTGTACTCGAGGCTGGTGAAAACGGCGTAGTTTCGCAGGAAAGCACAGAGCCCAACTTCGTCTTTTCCTGAGCTATTTCAGATCACTGTTATCATCTGCACGCTCAGCTGCGAATTCCATCCCTGCATCCATATCCCACACATTTGGCAAACTTTCACCATATGTGTTGCGTTTCTGATGAAAATATGATCTTTTTGGGTCACTGGAGGCGAATCATGTCGGAAAAGCGTGAGAAATTTGTACGATTGGCAGAAAACAGAGTGAACAAGGCACTCAAAGATATTCAACTGATCGGCAATCTTTGTAACCGGAACGCGTACGAGTACACCGAAGGCGACATAAGAAAGATGTTCCGCGCGCTTCAGGAGGCGCTGGATTCATCCAAGAAGCGCTTCGTCGAGAGCGGCTCGCAAGCTCGTGGCGAATTCAAACTCTAAGAGGTGGAACTGATTTATGTGGGTCTTTCCGAAATCCGGTCCTTTCGACAGCAATCGGAAATCGAAGCTGGACGAATTCTTCAGCGCGCAGAATGCAGCGACCTCGGTCGTTCGAGAGGCAATTCAGAACTCGCTCGATGCGGCGAGAGCAGATGCTGATGGACCGGTGCATGTGAGGTTTTCGCTGTCAGAGCATGCGTGGGAGGAGATCGAACCTTTCGCCTCAACCCAGGATGATGGTCTCAATCTTAACGACCACACCAACTGCAGCGATCTCGGTCGATACGCAGAAGACCACGAAGGAAAGCTTGTTCGTTGCCTCGCGGTCGAGGATTACGGAACGAAGGGACTTACGGGTTCAACCGACAAGAACAAGGCACTGTCGGGCAGCAACTTCGTCGGGTTCTGGTGGAATGAGGGGATTACTGGAAAGGGCAAGGGCACGCTGGGAAACCACGGCGTCGGCAAGACGACACTGACGCGGGTCTCTGGCATGTCCACGTTCTGGGCGATCACCAAACGCCATGATGACAATCGATCATTCATGATCGGCTTCTCAAACCTCCCATTCCACCAGATGGATGGCTGCAGTTACCTCGGTTACGGCCGATTCGGAGAGACAGCAGATGGTGGCGAGAAATTCCTACCCCTCGAAGACAGGGAGACGATCGGATCGTTCTCCGATACCTTCGGACTAGACCGGAATGACTATGGTCTCTCGGTACTTATACCAGCCGTGCATTCTAGCATTGAGCATGACTCGATGCTGGAAGCGGTGCTCGAGGACTACTACTGGCCCGTTCTCCGAGGCAACCTCACTGTATCAATCCGTGATGCAGCCTCTGGTCAGGAAACGCATGTTTCAGCCGATACGCTCGATGATTCAATCGCTGCCTTGAAGGACAAGGCAAAGGCGGAGAAGCTGACGCGTATAATCGAACGTGCACGCCATGTGATGGCGATGAAGGAAGGGCACCCAAACTATTTTCTGGGTATTCAGCCAGTTGTCGACGGAGAGGAGGAGAGGAACAAGCGAGCAACGCTGAAGGCTTCCTGCTTCACCGTCGACAATCTCAATCTCATCAAATCCAACTTCGAGAAGGGGGAAATGGTTGGCGCCCAGTTCAGTGTAGAGTTGGTGCCAATTGATGGTCAGCCCGTTACCGGCATCTTCGAAGTGTTCCTTCAGGCAGCGGCGGAGAGCGGTCGGAGCGGTATCAGCCAGTTCATACGCAATGGGATCATTATCTCCGAGCAGAGGGACAACATAACCGGGCGTTTCGGGAGTTGCTTCGTGATCGTCGAGGACCGGGAAATGTCTGATTATCTCGGTCTAGCCGAAGGACCAGCTCATACGAAATGGCTCCTCGGCAAGCTGAATGAACACAAGAAGTTCAAATCGGATTGGCCCCTTCGCTTTGCAATGGATGCGGCAAGGGAGCTCTATCGCATCCTCGTGGGTGAAGACGAGGAGAAGGACAAGCTGGAGAATTTTGCAGCGGATATCTTCTCGATCAGCAAACCGTCGAGCGATCCAGCAAACAGCGGGACCAAGAACAAGGGCAAGAAGACCGATAAACCCACCCCGCCCAAACCCGAACGTTCGGTCGAGCTGGTGAGAGTGGACAGGGAACAGGCAAAGACGGGGTTCTCGATCGTACCCGCTAAGGAAATGGATGAACTCATGAAGGAAGAAGACATTGCCTTCCCTCTCACGATCAAGCTCGAAGCTGCCTACCTGTCGGTCGGTGGGAATGCGCGGTCTTTCAAGGACTATTCCTCGATCGACTTCGACTTCGCCGACTCAATAGAGGTAGAGGCCTCACCTCCCGATGCGGCGAAGATAAACGTGCGCTCAGGGAACAAACTCGAAATCGAAGTGCTCGCTCCGGACTTCGAAGTGGTCGCGAGCGGCTTCGACAAGCATCGCGATCTCCTGATCAAGACCGATCTCAAGGTGGGGGGCTGATCGATGGCAGTTCGTACAACCTTCGTCGACAAGTGGAATTACACCAACCGCAAACGCATCAAGCAGAAGCCCGAGCTGTTTATTGTAGAGCAGGTCAGCCGCACACCAAACACGGTCAATCTGAGGGTCCAATGGGATCAAGCTGAGATTCTCAAGGAATCTCGCGTCGACCCCTCAATTAAGCGGCTGCTCGTCCTCGATGTTCTCTTCCTCGGCAACACGCAACGGCTCGAGCTGCCTGAAGGTGGGGCAGCCGAAGAGTTCGTGATCGAGGAATGTCCCGATAATGCGATATTGGAGTTTCGCCTCAAGCTAGTCTCCAACGAAGAGGAAACCCGGGGCGTCCTGTTGGCAGCGACCTCGCCATTCAAGCTGAAAACTGGGTTGGGGCCCAATGAAGGATCCTTCGTTACAAGTGGGTTCTTCCATCCAGAGCTTTCGGATAGCCTTGGATCGAGAATCTGGGCGGTGACCTGGCCTGCGCCTGATGCACCGGTGATTTCCCTTAACCGCTCATATTTCGAAAAGTCGAAGGACAAGCCCTATTTTGCGGCCCATCTGTTTCCGGAAATCCTGCGGGCGGTCATTGGCGGCATATTGCTCAGAAACGATGACCTCGAAGTGATCGAAGAGCAATCCGCTGCGGATGAATGGCTCAATTTCGTCGAGCAGATTCTCGAGTTCCCTCTGCGCGGTGACGATGCCGAGCTAGAGGCGGGCAATGAAGAGCGCTTGGAACTCGTTGAAAAGATTGTGTCGGCCTTCGCCGACAGAAAATGGCGGAATGGGAATACCCTACTTGAGGAGCTGATCTGACATGGAGCTACGCCAATTCAACGGCCAAGGCATTAAGGCATTCAGGGCGCTGATTGATGCGGAACGCGAAAAGGTTGAGCCGCGCAAGCCTGCGCTTGTCGCCGAACCATTCTTCTTGGAGGTGGATGCCATCGCCAACGATCCCGAAATGACAATACCTGTGCCGGGCGGCGAGGAAATCGACCCCAAGATCCAGTTCAAGGATCGATTCCATATGGGCGATTATCTATCTCAAGTCCTGCCTTCGGATCTGTCTGTGGTGCAGCATTCCAACGCCGGGCTCTGGGCATGGGTTTCAGCGATATATCTGCGACAGCTGCTCGAACGACAGAAAAAGGGGGGACGTTCGAAACTGTGGAGCGCCTACCGCTACATTCCCGGCGAGTATCAGAAGTTTCGGTACTACCGTCATCTGGCCTTTATGTCGTTCTGGCTGCGGCGTGCTTTTGGTGAAGAGGTGGCGAAGTTCTTCCTCTCGCGGCCTGCGCATGCGCACTCAGATGCCATGGAGCAACTCTACACTCAGGATCGCGACTTCCTCGCTTCGAAAGGGCTGATGAAGGCAGCGGTAGAAATGTACATCGATCCGACAACCGGAACGATGAAACGAAATGCTCTCGGGAAGGCCACACCAGGAAGTGCAAGGCGTCTCGCTACGAAAATCGCGAAGCAGCTCCAGATGAATTACGACCTTCAATCAATGGACAAGAATGAAATCTATGCCTTGCTCCCGCCAGAGTTCGACGATTGGCGGCCATCAACCATTGGCGCATGAAACAGAGGATACCAGAATGAATAATGGCGTAGAGTACCGGCAAGCTCAGTTAGCGATTGCGGAGCTAAAGGCAGCGGTTCTTTCCCTGCTTGAAAAGGCGCATAGCGGCATGTCGAATGCAGCCATAGGTCGCTCGCTAGGGATCTATGCCGGTCACAAACGCCATGAAGGACATGTCTCGAGAACGCTATTGGCGATGCTCGAGGCAGAAGGGGTGGTTCAACAGGATCCTGATGATCAGACTTGGTCAGTTCGAAGCCACATGCCGAGCTGATTGACCAATGATCTACAAATATCTGCCTTCCAGCCCAGAGAGTCTGGAACTCCTACGTTCGGCTGAAATCAAATTTGTGCATAGCAGCACGACTTGCGACCCCTTCGATTTTGCGCCCGTCATCATCGACGGCGCACCGAAAAAACAGGAAGAGGAACGGTTCACGGCTGCTCTTTCAGCCTGGGGCTTTGATGATCCGGAGGAAGCCGAACCCCACCAGGAGTACTTCGAAGAAATCGAGGAATACCAGCCGAGCTTCCCCAATCTCATCTCGAAGACATTCTATTCGAGCTTTTGTCTGCGCCCAGACAATCCTGTGATGTGGACACGATCAGCTTGCGGCATGACCGGGTTTTGTGTCGGCTGCAAGGAAGAAGCCCTGATAGGAGAAGGGCGCGCTCAAAGGTTCATAAAGGTCGATTATCAGGACGATCGGCCGATCGTGGATGCATTCCTTTATGCTCTCGCGCTAGATCAATATAACTTTCACAAATCGATGATGCCTGAAGAAGAAGTCATCGGAGAGTCGTGGGCGACCATGGAAGCGATCTGGGCTGCGGCTTTCGCCACCAAGAGCCGTGATTGGGTGGCTGAGCAGGAAGCGAGGCTGCTAATTCATGATACAGAAGACACGTATGAAGACAGCCAGGAGCCATCAATTCGTTGCCCAGATTCTGGCGTGGTCGAACTCATATTGGGCGAAGAAATGGCGGTCCAATTGCGGGAAAGGCTGATCGCAACAGCCAAATCCGCATTTGCAAATGTTCGGGTCTTCGAGGCAAGGGCCTCAAAGACTGAATATGTGATCTCAGTCGCTGAGTTACCGACCCTCGTCAGCACGACATTGACTGACGAGCCGGTCCGAACGCCTCAACTGGGTAACGACAACTAATTTTATGTTAAGTGGATCGAGCAGGTCTGGGCGTCATCAGAACGCCCGCTTCCTGACGATTTTCGCGTTAAGCCGCCCTTCGGCTAACTACCCGATTACAGCATCACGCATATAACCGCGGTTACACGGGGCTAAATTCGCTTTCGCCTAGATGGGAATTGGCGCACCAAGATGAGCTTCTTACGCCCATGATTTTGTCGGCGGTCAGACCTTCCCGATCGCGCAGTACCCTTCGTCACACCTACGACCCTCCAATTTGAAGCCAGGTAGCAAGTGCCTCTAAAGAGCGTCGGATCGACGAATGTCTCTGCCCATCTCAGTTCTACGCGATAATGCTTCCTCCAATGACTCATCGCATGCTTGGTGGCGAGAGAAAGGACCCGCGAAGCCAAATTTGGCACCCGAACCCAGGGAAGAATGAGAAAGCGAGTGTTGTTGACGCCTGCCTCGTGAAAGGAACCGCCGATATCGTTAGTCGCCAGATATTCGTCACGCGGTTGAATGCGAAGGCAGGGATCCGCCCAAGCTAGACACGCAATCGGGCGATTGCCGAAGAACACCAACTGTCTCAAGTTTCTGCCGACGAGAGGTTTCCGCCCAAGATAATGAAACTCTTCTACAAGGCCGTTCCAAAGTTGCGCCTCAATTGGATCACCGACCTTATGAACCCTCAAATCATAGACAGGAGGCGTGATCTTCGTTTGATCAACTTTCACGGTTCCCGAAGAAGCGAAAGCCTTGCGTTTCTCTAAAGGAACTAATGGAGGAGGTAGCTCAACAAGGCCACGTTCTTCGAGCCTGCGCAAAACGTCGCGCATAGCCGTCTCTTTCAGCTTCCCATTCTGCTGCCGGTAGGAGAATTCTCGACAAAGGATTTGGCTAGCATGAGTGCGACCGCGACTATCATTAAGAACCCGTCGAACTGTCTCAATCTTTTCATCATTGAAAGTGAGGCCGCGGATTTGGAAGTCACTCCTAGTACCAGAATCGGGTGGCGCGTGTTCAGCGATTTGTACTTCTCTATCCTTTGCTTCGACTATCATTCCGGTCCTTAAGTAAAGAAAAATCTAACGAGGAGTTTGGCAAGTCTATGTCCTTTCTGCCGCGAAGCGAACCTCACATCAGGAATTGCCCACGGCTGAGTTACGAGTGTAGGTAAGGACTCCCTTCACCCATGGAGTAGCATGTCTAGCACTTTCCCAGTCGATTTTCGCAACGAGAGTACGTTGAATTTCTCCGACATTTCCAGCGAGGAATGGCGCGAGTATCACTTTGAGTCTGGAACAGTGGTTCGAATTGTTAGCCCTCTCCGCCTCAACGTCAGCGCAAGTGGCGGCCATCGAATCTTCGATGCCAAGGGGCAATCGCATTATATTCCTGCAGGGTGGATACATCTCAAGTGGCAAGCGAAACCGGATGCGCCGCATTTTGTAAGATAGATACAGGGGCACAGTTTTTGATCATACTACTTTCCTCGGCGCCATTGAACCGACCACGCTACTCTGATGATATCATACGCGTCATGGCTCAGCCCTTGGGCGGTCAGATGCAGTTTCGATATGATCAGCAGTGGATGAGTGATGAGCTTTGGGGGCGTATCGACCGCGAAGGCTTGGCAGGCGAGTGGGGATTGGTCTGCTTTTTGTATCAAAGCCCTCCGAATGCGCCAAACAAAGTAACGCCGGTTATTGTTCCTTTGCGATATGTGAGGATTATACGGGCGGAGAAGATTGGATCCTCCTGTATAATCGTCTTCGAAGTAGGACAGTTTGCAGCCTGCTTATCGGATTCAGATGTCCGATCGAAAACCGTGTCCGGTGATCAGTCGAGCCTTCCAGGTGTTGCTTCGAAGAATGGCACGAAATACGCGTTTCAAGCGGAGTTGTCCCAGCCAAGAACTTCGAAGGACCTCAACCTTCGCGCTTTTGAGACAATCGCGGCTCGCCTGAGCCAGTATGCTCCATTCAATAGCGACGAGACGGTCTATTATACGCTATTTCGAGTTGCCAAAAAGCCTGCAATGAGCTGGTTTGGCACTTGGCCAAGACCTGAAAAGATAGCGCGGGCTTCCTTTGGCGCTTACGAACTATCTAGTGGGTGTGATTACGAGTTTGAGGTCTATGCTCTCCGCCATTTCTCAAGCAGCTCATCAATTCCGGTAACTGACATTGCGCTGCAGGTTCTTCCGTTCGGTGATGACCTCAGATTCATCAGTTCCACAGAGAATACGATCGACTCACGCTACGACGTTAAGCGCTTCGTTTGCAGTTCCGACCATTCGCTGCTCCAACGTGTGAGTCGCTGTAATATTGTCCTGTCAGGACCAGCCGGTGTGCGACCCAGAGAAATTACCATTCCGGTAGTCCTGCAGAGAAACGTTCTACTCGGCGGGGCGAAATGGGTGCTCTTAACAGTGGGTACGGCTATTGCGGCAATTACTGCCTTAATCGCATCTGAAAAGTATTCGACAGGAGCGGGTCTGTTAATCCTCGCTGGTGCAGCTGTTGCTGCCGTTGCTGCGCTCTTTCCCTCCATAAAAAAATACTGAATGCTAGCCGCTACCCCCTGGCGATCAACAAATGAGCTAACAATTTTATGCATGAATTCCGGTAATATCGGGCCCTGTCACCCACAGGCGGAGCTATGCGCAGCCCCGACTGAAGTCATTCTAATCTGGGTCGTAGTATTTTCTCAGGTAGCTTCTCAAAAGCTGGATTCACGCACTTCGGTTAGTTGAGTAGTATAGTTGTTCCACCGAGCGCTTTGATAGGATATACAAGCACTAGAATATTGTAGGTCGTATCGAAAGCTTCGCCGACACATTCATGTTGGTCACCGTTGAGGTCGGTAAGCGTGAGCGTTGTTGGCCGCGTCATTTTCCGACCAATCGGCACCAGCGTGCCGATTGTATGATCGGGCGTGATTGCGCTTTCTTGCGGGTTGCCGAACTCAGCCTGGAAGCGCGGCGATGCTTCAATCCGCCTGACCTCAGCCCGAAAACCAACTCCCTGCACGAATTCAGGTTGCTCCAACACATAGACCACGCAAGCGCGGGCATTCGTACGTGCGAATTCACGGACAGATGAATAAAGGGACGCCCCGAATATCTTGGCAAGCTCCATCGGCGTCTTAAGTTCGAAAGTCAGGTCAGCAGCCATCTGTTGGTATCTGTCTCCCTTGAACAAAGCGAACCGCGCAAAATTGTTGGCCTCGCGCTCAAACTGATCGGCGATGTCAGGAGCAAGTGTTTGGTCACAATCTTGGAAAATCCGGAACATCTTTTTGTGCCACGGAAGATCGTGATGGCCCGTCTCATGAAGCTTTAAAAAGGTTTGCTTCGATTGAACGACCGAGTCATCGATGTGAATAAGACTGTCGGAAGCATCGTAGATACCGCGAATCTTGGAAAGAGCCGTTTTGACGTTGTGTGCGGCAGTTTCTGCCTTTCCCTTGAGGTATGCCAAGATTTGCGCCGGATCGAACATGCTGTGTGGAGCGACGGTAACCTTTGCCGCGCCAAGTAAGTCATCAATCGGAATTGGAAATCTGTCCCAAGCGTCAGCGCGATCAAGAAGAAGCCGCGCCCGCTCTTCAACGGCACGCAGCTCATCAGGTTTCAGACTGCTATCGTCAGGTTTCGGCAAATCTACTTCTTTCGACTTCGCATAAATTCAAGATAATCCATCAGCTCTTGCTCTTCCTCGGCGGTCAGGTTGTGTTCGGCAAAAGTTGCTACGCGTCCATGGCGCTCTCCGCTTCTCCGCTTCGAAGATGGTGTGATGTAGCCTGCTTTGATCATCAGTTTCTCCAAACTGATCTCGTATAGCTCTGCCAAGGCATTTAGAGTGTTGGGCGATGGTTGCTTGATTTGTCCGTTCTCGATCTGGCTCAGATACGCGTTTGAAACCTGTTTCTTAGAACGCTCTTCAACAGCGCGCAGGCTTAGCTTCCGATCCTTTCGAATCGACGCAAGATATCTCCCGAGTGATATTTCTGCAGCTTCTGGCTCAGATACTCCTGCATCCCTTTCTTTCGTTTCAGCCATGATACCTCACCTCTCGTTAGCCCCTGTGTTTCAGGGGCTATTGTCCCCCTGAAATGCTTGACTTGTCAAGCGCGCATAGAAGATGCTTGATATATCAAGCGCGCTATGTAATGTTGGGATTGTGGCCGCCGGATTGGCCGATGGCACAGAGCTGCAGAAAGACACTGACATGACCGACAAGACAATTCTGGACGAGGTAATCGACATCGAGGAATTCGCGAAGCGGGGCGAACCCCCTCCCCTTGCAAAGGCGTATCGTATCCGCGTCAACGGCGAGAAGTTCACCGTTGAAAATGCCGAGCCGACCGGACGAGAGATCCTAAAGATCGCTGGGCTCACTCCGCCCGAAGACTACACGCTCCGCGTCAAGCAGGCAGGTGACCGCCCCCGTAAGGTCGACCTCGACGATACGGTCGATCTGCGCAAGCCGGGGGTCGAGAAGTTCAAGGCGTTGCCCCGCGACCAAACGGAGGGGTAAAAATGGAGTTTCGTCGCGATTTTGAACTCCTACCGGAAGACCGTCAGTTTCTCGAAGACTACGGTCTTCCATGGGAGACCGTGATCGATGGATCGCATTGGGTGTTGGTGCATCAGTTCCCGTCCCAGCATGAAGGGTACAACCACGACACTGTTTCGATCGCGATTCGGCTCGGAACCGGCTACCCCAATACAGCGCTAGACATGGTATACGTTTTTCCCCCGCTGGCTCGGAAGGACGGGCAAACCATTGGTGCCACAAATGCTCAGCAGAGTATTGTCGGCAAATCATATCAGCGTTGGTCTCGCCACCGCACCCAGCAGAATCCTTGGAAGATCGGTCAAGACGGGATAGGCACGCATATCTTCCTTATTGAAGATTGGTTTGCGCGGGAGTTCCAAAAATGCCCGCCCCGGTAAACCTTGCGCTCACGGGCGACCAGCATGGCCACCTTCACAAGCTTCTCTATCCTGGCGATGGAAATGAGGCTGTCTCGTTTATTCTGTGTGGTAGGCGGGACGGTGATAGGCGAATGCGCCTCACCGCACGAGAAGTCCACGACATCCCTTACGAGGATTGCGAGATTCGCACGCCATCCATTGTGAAGTGGTCGCCCGACATGATCGACCATATTCTTGAGCGCGCGGCAGATGAGGGTCTCTCGGTCATCAAGGTCCATTCCCACCCCAACGGCTACGGCGCATTCTCTGAGCGCGACGATCGGTCGGATTGGCAGCTACTGCCAATGATCAGGGGCTGGGTCGAAGGCAACCTCATCCACGGAAGCGCCGTCATGCTACCCGATGGCCAGATGTTTGGGCGTGTGCTCATCGGCGAGGAGTTTATCCCGATCGACTGCATCAGCGTAGCAGGTGATGATCTGCATTATTGGTATGCGGACGCCGGTAGCGCCACCATTCCCGACTTCACAGCTTCGCACGCCCAAGCCTTCGATGAAGGAACGATTGAGCGCCTGCAGCGACTTTCCGCAGCCGTGATTGGTGCTTCCGGGACAGGTAGTCCTACCGTCGAGCAGCTTGTGCGCCTTGGCTTCGGCGAGATTATCTCGGTTGACGACGATCATATGGAAGAGCGGAACGTCAACCGCATCATAAATTCGACCATGGTTGATGCAAAAGATGAGCGCCCCAAAGTCGATGTACTCGCTGACGCAGTGAGACGCACCGGACTCGGCACAAATGTTATCCCTATAAAGAAGAACCTTTGGGATCCTGATGTCGTCCGAGTTGTCGCGCAGTGCGACGTGGTTTTCGGGTGCGTGGACAGCGTTGATGGACGCTATCTGCTCAACTCGATCGCGACCTATTACAACATTCCCTACTTCGACGTGGGCATCCGTCTGGTCGCCGATCCCGATGGCGAAAGGAAGGGCCGCATTCGGGAGGTTTGCGGAACGGTGAATTACATCCGGCCCGGTCGGTCCAGCTTGATGAGTAGAGGGCTGTTTACCATGGAGGATGTCGCAGCCGCTGGGCTTGCCCGAAATGATCCGGCTGCGCACGAGCGGCAAGTCAAAGAAGGCTATATCCGGGGCGGGCAGGGAAATCGCCCAGCGGTGATCAGTGTCAACATGCTCGGTTCTTCACTCGTCGTGAACGAGTTTTTGGCTAGGTTGCATCCGTTCCGTGAAGATGGAAACTCCGAGTATTCGGAAGTGGTCTTCAGCTTGGCCAGTATGGAGTTGTTCTATGACCCAGAGGAAGGCGTCTGCCAGCTTCTGAGTCCGCATGTCGGTGCCGGCGACGTCACGCCCTTGTTGCGCTTAATCGAACTCGCGCAGAGGAGCAAAAAATGAGGAGTGTGTTTAGCTACATAATCCATCTGTGGCGCCCCTTCGTCGAGACGCTACTACCAAGATACAAAACCGCCGAAGTTGAGGAGATGCTCCCGGCGAAGCTGAAGCCACGTACTCTTTACATCGTTTCAGAAGATGGCTTCGAAGAACAGGCGGCTATGCTGTGCCCTTGCGGCTGTGGCTGCACACTTCATATGAACCTTCTTGCCGATGAACGGCCTTGTTGGCACGTAAACCGCCATAAAGATGGCTCTGCAAGCCTGCACCCCTCTGTGTGGCGCAAGAAAGATTGCAGATCGCATTTTTGGTTCAGAAGGGGGCGCGTTAAATGGTGTCACGACCTTCGGTAACTGGCGCTCCGCCATGGATTGAAGTTGCTATCTCCGCATACCGAAGTGTGCTCGCGGGATTCGATGTCAGAAATTGGGCGCAAGGCTGACGTTCCGGCTGGACTGTTGGCACAACCTGAGCATTGCTGTCCGCTACGTAAGCGCCGCGTGAGCCAGGAGGTTCAGCGGCTTGGGTCAGTGCAAGGCCGGATGCTCCGGCCCGCACAGGAGACCCATGATGACCAAACAGAAGACGGCTGCCCGCAAGACCAAGTCAGCCACCGTCAATCGCTTGCTGCGCCGTGCGAAAGGCGCAACTCTGGGCGAGATCGAGCAGGCCACTTCGTGGCAGCCGCATAGTTGCCGCGCCTTCCTGAGTGGAGTTCGTAAGCAGGGCATTGCCTTGGCCAAGGAAGAGCGAGCCAATGGCGAGACCGCATACAAGGTGTCAGGCGAGGCAGAACCGTGCCGCGCCTGAACATCGATGAGCTTGAAGCCATGTCGCCTGCGCAGCTACGGGCGGCATGGCGGGAACAATTCAGGAGGCCTGCCCCTGAGGTCGGACCAGCACTTCTGCGTCGGGGCCTGTCCTGGCATATCCAGGCGCGCGTGCATGGCGGGCTTCCGACTTCAACAAGCAAGGCAATCGATCGGGCCTGTTCGCTGCTCGAGCGAACCGGATCTGTCACATCGGATCGAACCATCTCCATCAAGCCGGGCACACGGTTGGTGCGCGAGTGGCATGGCAAGACTTACCATGTGCTGGTGCTCGACGAAGGCTTCGAACATGATGGCCGTCGCTA
This sequence comes from Parerythrobacter lutipelagi, assembly GCF_005434975.1. Classification (GTDB taxonomy): domain Bacteria; phylum Pseudomonadota; class Alphaproteobacteria; order Sphingomonadales; family Sphingomonadaceae; genus Parerythrobacter_A; species Parerythrobacter_A lutipelagi. Next base: position 860,206 of record NZ_SKCJ01000001.1, read on the forward strand.
CGAGAGCCTGTCACAGATCGCTCGAGCGATAACCGGTACTCACTGGTCAGGCCCGCGCTTCTTTGGTCTGCGCTCGCGCTCTGCTCAGGGAGCGGCCGCAGATGGCTGAGAAGAAGCGCTGTGCGATCTATACGCGCAAGTCGACCGAGGACGGGCTCGACCAGGACTTCAACAGCCTGGATGCACAGAAGGAAGCCTGTGCCGCCTATATCCTGAGCCAGGCAGCCGAGCGCTGGGAGAAGGTTGCCGAGCACTATGATGACGGCGGCTGGTCAGGGGGAACCATGGAGCGTCCGGCGCTCAAACAATTGCTGGCCGACGTCAAGGCAGGCAAGGTCGATATCATCGTGGTCTACAAGGTCGATCGGCTGACCCGCAGCCTTGCTGACTTTGCCAAGATCGTCGAGATCCTCGACCAGCACGAGGCTTCGTTCGTCAGCGTGACCCAAGCCTTCAATACCACCAACTCTATGGGCAGGCTCACGCTCAATGTCCTCTTGTCCTTCGCGCAGTTCGAACGCGAGGTCACCAGCGAACGCATCCGCGACAAGGTCGCGGCGTCCAAGAAGAAGGGCATGTGGATGGGTGGTCCCGTGCCACTCGGGTACCGGCTCGAAGACCGCATGCTGCACATCGAACCTGCAGAAGCAGAGACGATCCGCTTCATCTTTGATTCCTATTGTGCGCTTCGCTCGGTACAGCAGGTCGTCGATGCGCTGGACGCGAAGGGGGCAAGAACCAAGCTGCGCCAATACAAGAGCGGCAAGACAGTCGGTGGATGCCCGTTCACCAGGGGCATGCTCGCACTCATGCTCAAGAACCCGATCTATAGCGGCCAGGTCAGACACAATAACGCGGTCTACGATGGACAGCACGAAGCGATTATCCCGATCGAGCAGTTCGAGCAGGTACAGTCCATCCTGAAGCAGAACACACGTGATCGGCGCCTTGGCAAGTGCGCCAGAACACCAAGCCTGCTGACCGGTATCATGAGCGATCCCGATGGCCGTCCGATGTCGCCAAGCCATACGACGAGACAAAAACGGCGCTACCGCTACTATGTGACACGCTATGTTCCCGGTGAGACAAGGGGCACACCATGGAGCGTGCCAGCGGGAGAACTCGAGAAGGCAGCCGTGCGCCTGACAGCGCAGTGGCTGCGATCCAACAGTGAAGGTGGTGTCGACCAGATTGCTGCAAGGCGGGAGCTGGCGACAGACTTCAAGACCATGTCAACGGTTGAACAGCGCGCCATCCTCCTCGAACACGACCTGCAGTTTGAACTGACCAACGAGACGCTGGTTCTTCACAATCGAGAGGGCACAATCCAGACAGCCCTGCCGGTCAGACTGGTCTCGCATGGCGCCGAGAAGAAGCTGCAACTGCCACCCGATGCAAACGCGGCCAGCAATAGTCCCGACCCGGTTCTTCTCAAGCTCCTTGCCCAGTCCCGTGCTGCGCAGCGAATGATCGTGGAAGGAAACGAGGAACCCACCGTTGCCCACTACAGCAAGCGCCACCTCTGGCAGCTTCTCAGGATCGGATGGCTCGCGCCGGACATCACAACGGCGATTGTCGAGGGACGCCAACCGGTCGGGCTGGCAGGGCGCCGGTTGCTGCGGGCATCGGCATTACCGCTCGACTGGGCAGGCCAGCGCGCCTTTCTCAGGTTTTCCTGAGAACAACCCTACCCAAACAGCATCTGCAACTGGTGCCACGATTCTGGGCCCTTGAGACAATCGGCCTGTTCGAAGTCAATGCCCCGCGCCAGATTGGTCTCAGCTCGCGGTCCACCAGACACACGTCCCGCTAACCCACCGTAATGTCGGCAGTACATTGCGAGTTTCACTTGGAGAATGGTGCCAGCGGGAAACTGAAGGACTGGGTGGTGCCGCTTAGCAGACTCGAACTGCTGACCCCATCATTACGAATGATGTGCTCTACCAACTGAGCTAAAGCGGCATGCTCGCAAAAGCGAGAAGTGGAGGCCCGAGCCGGAATCGAACCGGCGTGCAAGGATTTGCAGTCCTCTGCGTAACCACTCCGCCATCGGGCCTCGTCCCGCCTTTTTCGCGGGAAGCGGCGCTCTAGCGAGTCGTGCGCAGCAAGGCAATCGCTTACTGGCGCTTTACGTAACGGCAATCTGGCCAAGCACGGCCAGAGTAGTATGGCTATGCAATGAGCGCGCGCCAATTGATTGAACCCATCGAAGCCCGACTGGGCCGGACCATGCTTCCGGAGGCCGAAAACTGGATGCAGGGGCGCACGCTGTATGGCGGCGCTTCAGCCTTTATCGCTTACACAGCTGCCCTGCGCGCTTTCCCCGAGCTACCGCCCTTGCGCGCAGCGCAAATCGGGTTTGTCGCACCGGTTGGCTCGGAGATCGAACTCTCGGCTGAAATCGTCCGGCAAGGCCGCAACGTCGCACAAGTGCGGAGCGAAATCCGGTCAGGTGGCACTGTTGCTCTCACCGCGTTCTGGCTGTTTGGCACGGAACGCGAACCCAATGCGGCGCACCCAGCGAGCGAGATCGATGACTGGCCCGGCAAGGCGCAGGATGCGGAGCCCGTTGCGGTGGGCAAAGGGCCGTCTTTCCTGCGCGAGAATTTCGAATTGCGCCGGGCACAGGACGAGAGAGGCCCCGGCCAGCCGGTGGTTCGCCGATGGCTACGGTTGATCGACAGATCCGGTCTCGATCCGGTCTCGGAAATGATCCTGCTTGGTGACACATTGCCGCCCGGTGCCATGCGCGCGATGCAGCGTCAGGGCCCGATCAGTTCAATCAACTGGTCGTTCAATTTGCTCGATCCTGCGCCGGATACGAACGAGGGTTGGTGGCTAGCCGAAACGGCCAGCGAATGGGCGGATCTGGGCTATTCGAGCGAACGGCTGCGATTATGGAATAGCGACGGTCGTCAAATGCTATCGGGCCTGCAATCGGTTGCGATCTTCGGCTAGGCAGCGCGGTTCAGACGTCTTCGAATTTCGGCCGGCGTTTAGCCATTCCTGCCATGACCGCTTCGATCTGGTTCTTGGTCCGCATGATACCGTGTTGCTCGATGCTTTCTTCCATCAGCAGCTCGTCCGTTTTCCCGTCCGCCATTTTGTTGGCCAATCGCTTGGCCCCGCGAATTGCATGCGGGTTGCGGTTGGCGATCTGAGTTGCAATTGCGGTTGCCTCCGACAACGGGTCATCGTGGACAAAGGTCGCAAGGCCATATTCCTGCGCTTCCAATCCGCTGAATTCGCGGTTCGTATAGACCAGCTCACGCAGGATGTCGTCGCGCACCAGCCCGCGCCACAAGGCGTAACCGCCCATATCGGGCACGAGGCCCCATTTGAGCTCCATGATCGCCATCCGTGTTTGAGGGTGCGCCACCCGAATGTCTGCGCCGCTGGCTATCTGTAGCCCGCCGCCAAAACACACCCCGTGCAGCGCGGCAACCACAGGAACCGGCAATTTGCGCCACTGCGTTGCGACCTGCTGGAACTTGTTCGAATTGCCGTATGTGCGCTCGGTCAGCTGCGGCTCATCCGGCTTCGGCGGGCGTCCAAAGCTTGCGGTATCGAGGCCGGCGCAGAATGACTTGCCTTCGCCTGACAGAACGACCGCGCGCAGACCCGACATCTCGTGTAGTGCGCGCCCCGCCCGGATGATCCATTCGAACATGTCCGGATCAAGCGCGTTCATCTTGTCCGACCGGATCAAGCGAACCTGTGCCACACCGTCTTCACCCAATTCGATCGACACGCGATCGTTTGTCTCGAACTTCATTCTCTCGCTCGCCTTTGTTCTGCGGCGCTATCGTTGCTGATTGCCTGGCCCATGTCCAGCGCTTCTCATTCAGCCTGCAGCGACAGCATGCGCGTCGCAGTCGAGAAAGTAGGCTCCGCGTTTGAGATCGGTTGCGATGAGAGAGTCCAGTTTGAATCGCGCGAGCTTGCGACGAACTCGGGCGATTGTAACAGCAACCCGGTTGGTTTCGGGATCATGCCGCAAGCGCCAAACATCGCGCAGAAGCTCCAGCCGGGAATGGCGCTGGCGAGGCCGTTCAGCGAGATACCACAGGACTTCGAATTCACGTGGATGCAGACGCAACCAGTCTTCCTCTATCTGGGCGTCTCGATGAAACAGGTCGAGCAAGACCGGGCCGGCCTGGATCTGCCGGGGCATGGAAGGGAAATTTTGTTGGTGGTCTGACGACCGGTCCATCGGGTCCGACCTCAGTTGAAATGGCCACCAGCCCGCATGCTGTATATTTTCGATCGGGTCACAATCAGATGATCGATCAGGTCAATCTGCAATTTCGCCGCTAGGTCGGCCAGCTCGCGTGTCGCCAGCTTGTCAGGTTCGCTTGGCGTGCAAATGCCCGATGGATGATTGTGCGCCAGCATGATGCCTTGCGCCCCGACAGTAAGTGCTCGCCTGAACAATTTAGCCGATGTCAGCCGCACCGTGTCCGGTCCGCCGAGGCCCATCTCTTCATCCAGCAGGTAACTCTGGCCAGCTCCGCTGAAAATGACCAGCAGCCGCTCTTCGTCACAAAAGCCGATCCTGTCGCGGATGAATTTGGCGAGCGCTGGATCGGAAATGTCGACCCGGCGGCTCAACATGTCCTCGCGGCTGGCAACATCGAACAACTCGCGCGCGGCGAGTAGCAGTTCGCATGTCTTGGAAAATGGCCCAGCAGCGTCGAGCAGCGTTTCGCGAGGCGCATCCAGCGCCCGACGCAAGCTACCGAAATTCTTGCGAAGCCGCGCAGCTAGCTCGTCGGAGGCATCGCCTGCGAACGGGGCGAGGAGCTGCGCCATGACCTGTAACTGCCGTGGCGCTGCACTCGCTTGTGATGGAGCCAGATGCCCGATCCCAGCGTGATGATCTGCAAATAGGATGGCCCCACGTACATTATCACATACGCGATCGGAGATATCTGATCCGCGAGCTCCCTGGCGAAATGGGCCAGCAGCGCTATGATCTGAAATCCTGCCATCCATAAAGTGTACATCCGGTTGGCCCGAAGGGCGACTGCAACCATTGTTGCCACGACTATGACCTCTATCAGAAGCAACCCTGGGTCGACTTCCATCAGTTGAGCGTAGCGGCCAAAGATCGATAGGTAGGCCTTGCTCGACAGCGTCATCGCCAAAAGCGTCCATGCCATCCACCTTTCAGGCCCCCCGCCGTAGCGCTGCGCCGCCAGGACGAGGACAAGAATAGCTGCGAAGTATCCTACCAATCGATAGTCGTTCCATATCTCCCAGAATGTCAGCGCTCACCCTCCTAGGCTGGTTCTTTTTCCTCGGAGGGCACTACCATTCCAAGTGCGGAAGGCGAGATGTTTGTCGTATCACCGCCGTCGCCACCGGCGAATTCGCGTGCAATCTTACTAAGTTCATCATGAACGCGAAGGAGATTGGTCGACATTCCCATGGCTTGCTGCTCGATCTGGGAAACGCGCATCAACGCGCGCTGCCCCACGTCGACCGGCAGCTCGGGGTTCTGTCGTGCCAAAAGCATGGCAGTCTTCAACTTCGAGAATGCGACCATTGCTTCATCCGAAACCGCTTCTGCTTCGCGCATCAATTTGCGGATGTGGAGAATGTCTTCGCGTCTAACTGTGGCCATGATTTTACCGATCCATCTGCATCCGCAGAAATCCGGTCTCGACTCATGTCAGCCGGTCTCTGCGCCCTGTGCCATGCTCGTGATTTCGTTTCCGTCCATCGCTGCACTCAGGCTTAAAGAGGCCGTGATGACCAGAACAACCAGGGCAATAGTGCCGAAGGCAATCCCGATCATCACGGCAAGCCGGTACAGGACAGCGTTTTCGCCATCGAGCGCCAATGGGACAACCGCTGGCTCCCGGGATCCTGACCAAGGCACATCGATGAGGACGTGATGCGCATCGGAAAGGACGATCTCGCCAGGGTCGACCCGGGATTGCTTCTGGTCGGCTTCCGGCTCTTCCGGCACTCGAGAATTTATGTATGCAGGTTTTCTGCAGGGGTTGTCTTGTTTATTTTCAGAAGGTTGCTCGCCAAATTTTTTTTGGCCAGTGCGGTGCAATTCGACCAAATCGGGCAAGCTGGCGGCGCCATAGATCTCTTTCAGAGCCTTGATGTGCTGATTGACCCGGCTTTCGGACACGCCAAGATCGGCCGCGATCACCTTGATCGGTTGTCGCCGATCGATCGCTTCCATCACTGCGCTCTGTCGCGGGGTCAGCTTGGGCGAAGCTACCGCCACCATTCGTGCCTCCTTTTTCAAGCAAGCCCATGTAAACCATGGCCCGCGCTTAGGCAAACGCATCAATAGCCATTAAGTTCTGACAGCAGGCTCAGGCAGCTGAACTGTTTATGCCGAGCGATGCGAAGTAGCGTTTTATGTTGCGCGCCGCCTGCCGCAACCTCTGCTCATTCTCGACCATCGCAATGCGCACGAAGCCTTCACCTTCTTCGCCGTATCCAACGCCAGGGGCCACCGCAACATCGGCGTGCGTCAGCAATTGTTTCGAAAATTCAAGGCTGCCCATGTCCTTGAGCGCTGGTGGCAGCGGTGCCCAGGCGAACATGCTGGCCGGCGGTGGCGGGATATCCCATCCGGACCTGGCAAAGGATTCGACCATAACATCACGCCGCTTGTGATAGCGCAGCCGGTTTTCTTCCACGACATCCTGCGGTCCATTCAACGCAGCGCAAGCTGCAGCCTGGATCGGCGTGAAAGCCCCGTAATCGAGATAGGATTTCACCCGGGTCATCGCCGCAATCAATTGCCTGTTGCCAACCGCGAATCCCATGCGCCAGCCAGCCATGGAATAGGTTTTCGAAAGAGAGGTGAATTCGACGGCCACGTCTTTGGCGCCCTCGACCTGCATGATCGATGGGGTCGGCTTGCCATCGTAGTAGAGCTCGGAATAAGCGAGATCGGACAGAACCCAGACCTCGTTTTCCTTCGCCCAGGCGACCAGCCGCTCGTAGAATGCCAAGTCGACCACTTCGGCGGTCGGGTTCGACGGGTAATTCACCACCAGAACGCTGGGCCGCGGGACGGTAAACGCCATCGCATTGTCCAGCGCACGCCAATATTCCTCGTCAGGCGTGGTCGGAACGGCTCTGATCGTCGCGCCGGCAATAATGAATCCAAACGTATGGATCGGATAGGAGGGATTGGGGGCAAGAATTACATCACCGGGGGCAGTGATGGCGTTGGCGAGGCTCGCCAAACCCTCTTTCGAGCCCATCGTCACGACAATCTCGCTTTCAGGGTCAAGTTCGACCCCGAACCGCCGCAAATAGTAATTGGCCTTTGCCTTGCGCAGGCCCGGAATGCCTTTCGATTGGGAATAACCGTGCGCATCGGGCTTCTGCGCAACCTCGCACAGCTTGTCGATCACATGCTGAGGGGGCGGATTGTCCGGGTTCCCCATACCCAGATCGATAATGTCCTTGCCCGCCCGCCGCGCCGCATGCCGCATCGAATTCACTTCAGCGATCACATAGGGCGGCAGACGCTTCATGCGGTAGAAATCGGTATTCATCGGGTCGGCTCGATCCTCCATTGCGGCCCAAAACGGTCGCGCATACGAATCCTAAGCGATTACCCGTCGCAGTGGGAAGTGCTTTTCGCTACTGCACAGGCTACTGCACATTTTGCCATTCGCACACAACGGAGCATCGCGATGACCGACCGTCAGGACCCATTCGGGGCATTTTTCGACATGCAGGGTGAAGCGATGCGCGAAATGTTTGGTCAGTTCGCTCCGCAAGGCCCGGCCAAGGCTGGGCAAGCTGATGTCGGCGGGTGGGCCAAGGCCGCCGAGCAGATGCAGCGCATGTGGGGCGAATTCATGGCGGAAAAACTTGGCGGTGAAACGGCCGCCAATCCGCTCGACCCGGCGCAATGGATGCTTATGACGCAAGGCTGGGCGCGGTCTGCACCGGTTGATTTCGCACCGGCTCAGAAGCTGGTGTCTGAAAGCATCGAACTTTGGCAGGGCGTGCTTGGTTCTGTAATGGGGCAGGTTTCCGGCGAAAAGACAGCCCAGCCGGAACTCCCGCGCAAAGACCGGCGCTTCAGCGACCCGGCGTGGCAGAGCCACCCGGCCTATGCGCTGCTACACCAGACCTATCTGATGATGGCAGAGTATTTCATGCGCGCAGCAAAGGATGTCGAAGGCGTAGCTGACGACAAGAAGGCAGAGCTGAAGTTTGCCACGCAGGCACTGGTCGATGCCATGAGCCCGGACAATTTCATCGCCACCAACCCGGTGGTGCTGAAGCGGACTATCGAGAGTGGCGGACAGAATCTGGTCAAAGGCCTCGGCCACCTGATCAGCGACCTCAAGCGCGGCCAGTTGACCCACACCGATGCCGATGCATTCACGCTGGGTGAGAACCTGGCCGCGACTCCGGGGAAGGTGGTTCACGAGACACCGCTCTATCAGCTGATCCAGTACAGCCCGTCGACCGAAGAGGTGTATGAGACGCCGCTCATCATCTTCCCGCCATGGATCAACCGCTTCTACATCCTCGACCTCACCCCGAAGAAGAGCTTCATAAAATGGGCGGTCGATCAGGGGATCACTGTTTTTGTTGCAAGCTGGAAATCGGCTGACGCAAGCATGAGCGAGATCGTGTGGGACGATTATATTCGCGCCCAAATGGACGCGATCGACCAGATCCGCGATCGGCTCGGCGTCCCGCATGTCCACACTATCGGCTATTGCGTGTCCGGCACAACGCTGGCCGCCACGCTGGCAGTGCTCGCCAAGCGCGGCGAAGCGGACAAGGTCAAGAGCGCAACATTCTTTACCGCTCAGGTCGACTTCGAGAAGGCAGGCGAACTGCTCCACTTCATCGACGACAAGCAGATCGACATGATTTCCAAGCTGACGCCAGACGGCTATCTCGATGGCAGGTATCTGGCCGCAGCCTTCAACTCGCTACGCGGCAAGGACCTGATCTGGAACTATGTGGTCAACAACTACCTGCTGGGCGAAGACTATCCTGCCTTCGACCTGCTGCACTGGAACGGCGATGTCACAAACTTGCCTGCCAAGTGGCACAACGACTATTTGCGTGACCTCTATCGCGACAACAAGCTGGTTCAATCCGGCGCACTGACCGCAGATGGCACACCGATCGACCTGACGCTGGTAACGACCCCTAGCTATGTCCAGGCCGGACGCGAGGATCATATCGCTCCGGCGGAAAGCGTCTGGCGCATTACCGACCATTTCAAAGGCGATATCACCTTCGTGCTGGCCGGATCGGGGCATATCGCCGGGGTGGTCAACCCGCCCTCGGCCAACAAATACCAGTATTGGACTGGCGACAGCTCGGCCGCTTCGCTGAGTGACTTTGTCGATGGCGCGGAGGAGCATCCCGGCAGTTGGTGGCCGCATTGGCTGGAATGGCTCGGATCGCAGGACAACGTAAAGGTTCCAGCCAAAGGCAAGCGGAAACCGGGCTCGAAAGGCGACACCGTGATAGAGGACGCACCTGGGCGATACGTCAAAACACGCTGAAATTTAATCCTTTTAGTGACTTTTGTGCAGTGCACAAAAAACACTTGACTTCGCAGTCGCAATAACTATTTTGTGCAGTGCAACACAGCGGGATAGCCCGCGCAACGCACAGGATTGACTACCATGGCTACGAAACCCGAAAGCAAGATCGATGCAGCAGCTGAGAAAGCCTATGCTGAAGCGGCAGCAAAGAAGGTCGAAGCAAAGACGGAAGCCAAGGGGGACGTGAGCGTCGCCAAGGTCGCTGAAGCTGTCGAAGCCGACAAGCCCGCGCCAAAGGCGGCACCTGCCAAGAAGAAACCTGCCGCCAAGAAGGCAGCTGCTCCTAAGAAAGCCGTCGCCAAGAAGAAGGCAGCTGCAAAGAAGACTGCCAAGAAGGCTGTCGCCAAGAAAACTTCGGCCAAGAAGGCCGCTCCCCGCAAGACCGCTGCAAAGGCTGCGGCGAAGACCACTAAAAATTCCACGAAGGAAACCATCATGACCAAAGCCAAAACCCAGACTGCCGACATGACCGCCAAGCTGAAAGAAGGTCTCGCCGACATGCAGACCCGCGCCAAGACATTTTACGGCAAGGGTGCCGAGCTCGTGACCGACATGGGCGAGTTCACCAAGGGCAACGCCGAAGCGGTCGTCGCATCGGCCAAAATCTACGCCAACGGCGTTCAGGAAATTGCCAAGACGCAGTTCGCCGATGTGAAGACCGTTGCTGAAGTCGTGACCGCAGACGTCAAGGAAATGGCCGCAGTCAAGTCGCCGACCGAATTCGTCCAGCTGCAGGGCAAGATCGCGACCCGCAACTTCGACGCGACTGTCGCACAGGTTTCGAAGACCACCGAAATGTGGGTCAAGCTGGCCAACGACACTTTCGCACCGATTTCGAACCGCGCTTCGGTTGCCATGGAAAAGGTCCGCAAAGCGGCCTGAACCTGATCAACAGTTTCTGAGCCGGATCTCTCCTCTCCCTTGAACCGGCCAGATTTACTTGGGGCCGGGCGGAAATTCCGCCCGGCCCTTTTTATTGGCCATCTCGCCGACAGGCTTTGCATTTCGTGAACCAATTGCTGGCTATCATGCGGTCAACCAATCCCCGGCGACTTGTTGCCCCTTGCGCTGCGCCAAACCCTCACGATATTGGGCATCCCATGCTTAACCTTTCCGACCATATCCTCGACGACGAGCACATCATCCTTGCCGGCGACGGGGAGCCTGGCGGGCCGGACAAAGGTGGAGAGGGGGATGGATCCGGGGACGGAGATGGGCAAGTCGGCATAGCGACCAAAACCCGGACCAAGCCCAAGAAGCCAAGCCAGTACAAGGTACTGCTGCTCAACGACGACTACACGCCGATGGAATTCGTCGTGATGGTTCTGAAACGCTTCTTCAAGATGGATCTGGAAGAAGCGACACGGGTGATGCTCCATGTGCACCAGCGCGGCGTCGGCGTTTGCGGAATATTCCCGTACGAAGTTGCCGAAACGAAGGTCAACCAGGTGATGGACTTCGCCAAGCAGAACCAACACCCGCTGCAATGCACGCTTGAAAAAGCATAAGGGCATTTCGGCGTGAGCCGCCAGCCACATCATCCTCAACCCGATCGTGCGGGCCCCGGACAGGAAAGTGTGTGGAACTATCCCCGCCCGGCAATCTGCGAACCCTCGAACCGCAGGATAGCAATCATCCACCGCGGGATCACATTGCTCGACACCAGCCGTGCGTGGCGCACGCTGGAGACGAGCCATCCACCGACCTATTATATTCCACCGGCTGACGTCGCGATGGACTCTCTCCGACCTAACAGCCGGCGAAGCCTGTGCGAATGGAAAGGGCAGGCACGGTACTGGGATGTCTTGATCGGCGAAGAAACGCTCCGGGCTGCCGCGTGGAGCTATGCCGAGCCCACTCCCGCCTTTACACCGATCCGCGATTATCTGGCATTCTATCCCGAGCCGTTCGACCGGTGCCTGGTGGACGGGCAAACGATCACACCGCAGCCGGGCCAATTCTACGGAGGCTGGATCTCTCAGTATGAAGCCGGTCCGTTCAAAGGCATTCCGGGCAGCCGGTTCTGGTGAGCCGGTCTTCAGCCTTAAGGCATGACCTGCGCTAATTTTCGCGCTAGGGAGCATCAAGCAGCCAGTAGAAACGCAGCCACTTGTTCAATTTTATTCCTGCCATCGACCGGTATATCCTGCGGCTTGTCCTCATGCCGATGGGTGCTGTCTTCGCGATCGCCGCCACGCTCCTGCTGGTCGACAAAATGCGCCGCCTGTTCGATTTCGTCGCTGTCGAAGGCGGTCCGGTAGCGGTTGTGTTCAAGATGCTGGGCGCGCTTGTGCCTGAATATGCCAGCCTAGCCATACCGCTTGGCCTGTTGCTTGGAATACTGCTCGCTTTCCGTAAACTGGCGACCACCAGCGAGCTGGACGTTCTGCGCGCGGTGGGCCTGGGCTACGGACGGCTGTTGCGCGTTCCCTATTTCATCACCCTTATTCTGATGGCAATCAACGTGGCGCTGGTCTTCTATGTCCAGCCAGTGAGCCGTTATTATTACGAACAAATGGAATATGAACTGCGCTCCGGCGCACTGGGTGCTTCGATCAAAGTCGGAGAATTCACGACCCTTGCCGACCGCATGGCGCTGCGCATCGAACAAAGCGAGGATGATGGACGGCGGCTGAAGGGCATATTCGCCCGCGTCGCCAACGAGAAGGGGCAAGTGCTGTCCATCTCGGCCCGCGAAGGCAATTTCCTCGCCACGGCCGACAGCCCGGATACTATCATCCTGCGGCTGACCGACGGGACAATCGTGCAGGATACGGGCGGCGAGAAGCAGACACCGCGCGTGCTGAGCTTCACGCGCCACGATTTGCCGATCGACCTGCCAAGGATCGAGGAGTTCCGCGACCGCGGCGATGCAGAACGCGAGTACATATTGCCGGAGCTGCTGCGGATCGGCTGGTCAAGCGAACAGTCGCAAGAGAAGCGTGCCGCCAGTCAGGCCAGTTTCAACTATCGGCTTGTCGAGGTGGTGATGATGATCATGCTGCCGCTGCTCGCCGTTGCCTTGGCCATACCGCCAAAGCGATCGACCAGCGCGCTGGGGGTTTTCGTTTCTGTGATCTTGGTCGTCGCCTATCACAAGGTGAACCAGTACGGAGAGGATATCGCCGCTTTGGGAAGGGTCGATCCGATCGTTGCGCTATGGGGGCCATTCCTGATCTTCGCAGCGCTGATCCTGTGGATGTATTGGCGCGTTGCATTCGTGCCCGGCGGGCAAGCAATTGGCGCGCTTGAGAGCTGGTTTGCCAAACTGTCCAAACGTCTGCGGAAACTGTTTGGCCGCAAGAAGAGGGGCCCGCAACTGGCCCCGGCGGATTAGCGGATATGCAGCTCGATTTCTTTCCTTCGCGGACACTGACGCTTTATATGGCGCGCATGTTCGTCTCGCGCATCGTCGCGATGCTGGCGGTGCTGGTGCTGGTTTTGATGGCGCTCGACCTTTTGGGCAAGACGGGGGAAATCCTTGCCGTGCCGGGAAACGGACAGGAAGAAATCCTGACCTATGTCGGTCTGCGTATCCCGCAGCTGATTCAGAGCTTCATGCCGTATTCGGTTCTGCTCGCCACGCTGATTACGCTCGTCACTCTCAACCAGAACAGCGAAGTGGTTTCCATGAAAGCGGCGGGTCTGTCGGCCCATCAGGTGCTGGCGCCGCTGCTGCTTACAGCAGCACTCGTTTCGGCTGCCAGCTTCGCCTTCAACGAGCGTGTCGTGACCCGCGCGACCGCTACGCTCAAGGCATGGGAAGGGAACGACTACGGACCTGTCCCGCAGGATTCCGGCGAACGAAGCAATGTCTACCTGACAGATGGCAGCAACATCCTGATGGCCAAGCGTTTACTTGGCTCCGGCGATGCGATGCGCATGGAAGGTGTCACCTGGTATCGCCGCGATCCGCAGGGGATGCTGTCAGAACAACTCAAGGCGGAGCGAGCACGTTTTGCCGCACCAGGATGGAGACTGGAAAACGTCGAGGGGTTCGATGTCGCGACAGCCGCTTCGCGCGAGAGCGATGACATAGTTGTCGGCGAAGGTCTGACTATCGAGCAAATCGAGCTAGACAAGGTCGATGCCGACGCGATGTCATTTTTCGAATTGTCGGAATCGATCGATGCCTATGAGGCCGCCGGCAGACGGACGAGCGAGTTGCGTGCAAAGTGGTGGCACAAGATTTCCGGTCCGCTCGCCGCATTCCTGATGCCACTGCTCGGTTCGGTTGCGGCTTTCGGCCTTGCAAGGTCCGGCGCACTGCTGTTGCGAGCGATCTTGGGCATGGCGCTGGGCTTTGCCTATTTCGTGGTCGACAACGCCGCACTCGCGATGGGAAGTTTTGGCGGATATCCGCCGTTCCTCGCCGCATGGTCACCCTTTTTCCTATTCCTGCTGATCGGCGAAACCGTCCTGATCCGGACCGAGGAATGAGCGACTGGTCGCTGCGCCTCGCGCGGCCCGATGATGCCGCAGACATGCCAGCCATCGAAGCCGCAGCAGGCGCGCTTTTCGACGAAATTCAAGGGCTGAAGGGCATCGCCGGCCAGCATACATTGCCAGTTGATCGGCTACAGCGCTATATCCGGAAAGGGCACTGCCTGGTCGCTTACATGGGCGGTCAGATGGCAGGCTTTCTTGTCAACGAACCGATCGGCCGCGAGCTGCATATCTGGGAGGTTGATGTCCACCCGGGCTTTCAACAGCAAGGCATCGGGGCGGGTCTGTTGCGGGCCAGCCAGATCGATGCCCGCAACGCAGGTTTTCGCGCCATAACGCTGACAACTTTCCGAGACGTGCCGTGGAACGCGCCGTTCTATGAACGCCTGGGTTTCGTGGAAATTGGCGATCTGGAATCGCATCCGCGTCTGGCGGCGGAATTGCAACAGGAAGCCGCACACGGAATGCCGCGCGAACGGCGCTGCGCAATGATCCACTTTTTGTAGGTTGAGCCCGTCAGCGCGCTCGCATTGTGCTCCGGGCAATACGAGTGACCAGATTCAGCATGCCGGGATGGTTCGCTCCGTCATAGGTCGAACCAATACCCAATTCGCGTTTCAGGCGGCGATGCGCCTCGGGTAGCGAATGATACGGCATCGAAGGCATCAGGTGATGCAGCGCGTGATAGCGCAGCCCGACCGGCGCCCAGATTTCCGCTGCAAATCCAGGCGGAGGGACATTTACCGAATCGAGGAACTGGGCCGTGACCGTCATCGGTTCGCCTTCGTTCTCCCACAGATGCGCAACAAGAGTGCGCAGCTGGTTGAGGACCGCCGTCAATGACAGGATCGCCATCGCGACGAGCAGCGGCTTCCATCCGAATACGAACACGCTCCCGATCAGCGCCCATGACCAGATGAAGCCTCCAAGCTCCTGCCAGAAGACACGCGACTTAACTTCACCCTCGGGCGGGCGCCGGCGGAATTCGGGATTGATCGAAAGCGACGAAAAGCGCTGCCAGACAAATCGGCGCACCGGGGGAATTAGCGCGCCAAGCGGCACAAGCACGGCAAACCGTACGATAAATGCGACCGGCGCGAGAAGCGCAACCAGTACAAAGAGCGGCAGGCTCCACGGCTTCATCAGCGCAAGCGGCAGATATTCGGGATCTTCGACAGTGCCGTATTGCGTGCGCTTGTGGTGGATCGTGTGCACACCTTCGTAAACGAATGACGGGGTCAACATTGGAATGCCGACCAGCAGGTTCCAGCCCAGCCGGAAACGGGGCAGCGAGTTGCGATGGATATGGGTAAGCTCGTGGATGAACATGAGCGCACGATACAGCGCCAGCGACGCGATGAGGCCGCAGGCAATCGCCAAGGGCACGCTATCCAGCAGGATCGCACCGGCGATCCCGGCATATCCAACTGCCGCCGAGATCAACATGTCCGGCCAATAGATCGAGGCTTTGGCCTGCGCGATGTCCTTGGTCAGATCCCGCGCTGCGCGCAGCATATCCTTGTCATCGGCCGAAAGGAACTGGGCACGCGTTGCGCGGACCGCCGGATCGCGCGGTGACATTGCTGGATCTAGAGTCTGTTCCATCGGCATTATCCAAGTTTCTCGGGCGCTTTACCGCAAATCATGCGGCGAGGACAAACAAGTCCTGTTGGCAACAGTTATCGACTGTCTTGCTTAAGGCGTCCAGTTAGACGCAGAAGGCAAAATCCCGGCTGAACAGGACGAAGCGCTTGAGCGACGAGCAGATAATCATCAAATCGGTCAACGACAAGGCCGGAAGGGCAGCATTCGTTGACCTGGGCCGCAGCTTCGCTGCCGCCACGCCGCATAGCGTTCCGCAAATCCGCAGCGAACTGCTCGAACTGATCGATCCGGCAAAGAACCCTTTCTTTGGCCACGCCAGAGTCCAATTGTTTCTGGCCTATCGTGACGGCAAGCCGGTCGGCCGGATCTCGGCTCATATTGACGAATTGGCGCTCGAACTTCCGCCGGAGCAAGGGATGGGGCCCGGGACCGGCATGTTCGGCTATTACGATGCCGCAGACGAGGCCGTCGGCGCTGCGTTGCTCGAACGAGCGGAAGACTGGCTGCGCGAACAAGGGATGGCAAAGGCACTCGGCCCGATCTCGATGTCGATCTGGGAAGAACCCGGACTGCTGATTCATGGTCACGACCACCCACCCATGATCATGATGGGACATCATCCGGCCCACTATCAGGCCTGGATTGAAGGCCAGGGCTACGCTCGTGCCAAGACTTTGATGACCTACGACCTGGACGTGAGCGACGATTTCCCGCCACTGATCCAGCGGATCGTCAAATCGGGTGAACACAATGATCGGATCATCATTCGTCCGGTCGATATCAAACGCTGGGACGAGGAGGTGCAAAGCGTGCTGCACATCCTCAACGATGCCTGGTCGAGGAATTGGGGCTTTGTCCCGTTTACCGAGCGCGAAATCGCTTACGCAGGCAAAAAGCTCAAGCCGCTGATCAAGCCAGAGATCAACCGCATCGCCGAGCTGGACGGCAAGCCGGTCGCGTTCATGCTCACCTTTCCTGACATCAATGACGCGCTGCGGAAAATTGACGGGAAGCTCTTGCCGTTTGGCTGGTTTCACCTCCTGAGATGGCTACGCAATCCAGTCGGCGCTGGCATGCGCGTGCCTCTGATGGGCGTGCTGAAAGAACTCCAGAATTCGCGTCTCGCCAGCCAACTTGCCTTCATGATGATCAGCGACATTCGCAAGTCGTCGCACAAGAAATATGGCACCAAGAGGGCGGAAATCGGCTGGATCCTTGATGACAACCAGGGAATGGTCGCGATTGCGAACGCCATCGGCAGCACAGTGAATCGCGAGTATGCGATTTATGCCAAAACGCTTTAATTCCGCGACTTCCCCTTGAGATACGTGCTCGTCACGGAACGGATTGCGGCTCGCAGCGTTCACACTGATGGACCAATAAGACCATGCAAGGCGCAACTCTCAATGGCGGGAAAACCGAAAATCGGGAAAGTCCTCGTCGTCGAGGATGAAGCGCTGGTTGCGCTCGCCACGGAAGAAACGCTGCTGGATGCCGGAGCTAGCAAAGTCACGCTCGTCTCGACCACCGAGGAAGCGCTCCTGGCGCTTAAATCGGAAAGCCCGGACGTGGTCGTTCTCGATGTGCATCTTGCCGATCGTGATGATGGTTGGACCGTCGCTGAACTGGTCAGTGTTTTCGGACCGCGTGCGCCCAGAATCGTGTTCGCCACCGGTGCTCCTGACGCCATCCCGCCTGAAATTGCGAAGATGGGCAAGGTCTTGGCGAAACCATACTTGCCGGAAGAGCTGGTCAGCGCTGTGACGAAGAAACGGCCGCACGGATTGCTCGCCGGCCTTCGCAAGTGATCGCTCTCAAAATCTGACAGTCGGGCCATAATGCTCACTGTCAGCCCCGCCCATTGATACGAACCCCCCGTAATACAATCCGTGCAAGAAAAAAGGCCTCCGGTCATAGGGACCGGAGGCCTTCGGGATCGTATCACCTGCCGCTTGGACGGGAGGGGGGTCTCGGCGGTGATACAGATAAAATGCCCAACCTTTGAGGTGGTTCCCCAAGTTGAAAGTTTTTTCAAAAATTCCCTCATACGCCTGTTTTTAAACAGTTAAAAACTACGTACAGGCTGCGATAGGCGGGTAATAACCCCGCGGCCGCTTGCAATGCGACGAGAAAATTCTCCATGAACAAAGTAGATCGCTCCATTGCTTGGAACTTAACCTGCGCGCAGGCGTTTGCGATGCGCATAATTACGGGATGAAATGTATGTCGCTCGGAGATCAAGTCGCTTCCAATCTGCCTTACCTGCGTCGCTACGCACGGGCGTTGACCGGGTCTCAGGCGAGCGGTGATGCGTTCGTACGCGCCACGCTGGAGGCGGCTCTGGCAGACGAAGGATTGAAAGCTTCGCTCTCTGATGGCCGGGTGCCCTTGTATCGTGCGTTCAACAAGATTTGGGCCAGCGCTTACCAGGAAACCGGCAGCGCTAGCAGTGAAAGTCAGCACGAGGCCGCAGCGCAGGGCAGGCTGAAGCAGGTCACGCCTTTAAACCGGCAAGCACTCCTGCTTACTACGCTTGAAAATTTCACTGCAGGCGAGGCGGCAGAGATCATGGAGATCTCCACCGATGACGTTGAACGCCTTGTTCGCGAAGCGGTTGAAGAAATTGATCGCGAGTCTTCGACAAGTGTTCTGATCATCGAAGATGAGCCGCTCATTTCCATGCAGCTGGAGGATCTTGTCCGGTCACTCGGCCATGAGATAAGCGGGACCGCCGCGACCCGGACGCAGGCGCTCGAGGTTGCCGAGACAACCAAAGCGGGTCTCGTCCTTGCTGATATCCAGCTGGCCGATGGTTCTTCCGGCCTCGACGCTGTTGACGATATTCTGGCGCTCGGTTCTGTCCCGGTGATATTCATCACCGCATATCCCGAACGGCTGCTGACCGGCGACCGGCCCGAACCGACCTACCTCGTGACGAAACCGTTTCAGGAAGCGACCGTAAGAGCCGCGATCAGCCAAGCGCTATTCTTTGGATCAAGCCGACCGCTTGATTGATCAGGTTGAGTGCCGTCAGTCGGCGCTCAATTTTTCGGATCGGCGTGCAAGGCCTTCTTCGCGCGAATAGCAAAATCGCTTGGCCGGCGAACCGGGATCAGCATTTCACAATGCACGCCTTCCTTGGCGAACTGCAGCTTGACCGGATGGCGCAGCTCGTGCGCCACGACCTTTTCAATCAGATCGGTGCCGAAGCCCCTCGTGCGCTCTGACTCAGCGGCAACGGGCGGTCCGCCGCTTTCCACCCAGACGAGCCTGGCGGTTTCGGGATCGACAAGCGACCAGGATACGCTGACTTTGCCGCCCGCCTGACTCAGACCACCATATTTGGCGGCATTTGTCGCGAGTTCATGGACTGCCAGACCAAGCGAAAGCGCGTCGTTTGGCGCAAGCTCTACATCCGGGCCGGACAGTTCCACGACGCCGCCCGAGCCATCTCCGTATGGGGCCAGTTCCGTTGCCACAACATCGCGAATTGGTGTCGCTCCCCACTCTGAATGGGTCAGCAGATCATGGGTTGCGGAGAGCGCTCTGATCCGCCCGTCGAGGCTTTCGACAAATGCATCGAGCGTGGTTGCGCGCCTGCGCGTCAACGCGACAATCGAGAGGACATTGGCCAACGTGTTTTTTACGCGGTGGTTCAACTCACGGGTCAGCGAATTTCGGATCGAGCTTTGCTCTTCGAACCATTCGAGCGCAGCACGGTCTTCGCGCGCCTGCTGGGTCAGCAATCGGGCAAGCATCATCAACAAGCTCGCGACCAGTAGACCGAACAGCAGCGTTATCATCGACATTGTCGAGAGCGAAGAATCGCGCGCCGATTCGACCACCAGAACCATCTCGTGCTGAGCAATCCGGACAGGTTCGCTGACAGTGATGCCAGTCTCCACCTCGGGTTTGACTTCAGCCAGCAGGAGGTCGGGCGAAACCGCCTTGTCGTATAAGCGAACCCCCTTCTCGCCCCGTGTTTCAAGCTCGAGCGCCGAAAAAAGGAATTCCTGCGCATTGAACGGGCTGTAAATGAATCCCTTTAGCCGGCGCGGCGTGCGACCTTCCTGAAAAACCGGCATGTAAATGAGGAAGCCCGGGCTTGAACCAACGCCTTCCTGCACCAGGACGACCTTGCCCGTAGCGGTGGGGCGAGCGCTCCGTTCGGCATCGTCCATCGCCGCGCGCCGCGTGGGTTCTGAATACATATCGAAGCCGAGCGCGCGCCTGTTCCGGTCGCTATCAGGATGCAGAAGAGTGACCGGCACCAGCTGGCTATCGTCCTGCGTGGGACGCGGATAGATTGAGTACTCGCCGGGCGTGAAAGCGTTAATGCGTTGCTCGAAAGCCGTGATTTCGCTCGGTCGCAGGCGTTTGGCCCAACCAATTCCTTCGGCCCCGCGAAAATCGGAATCGAGTTGCAACTGCGTCACAAAGCTCTGGAACAGCAGCGGATCGACTTCGTCTGTTGCGTTGAACAGCGCGGCACCTGCACGCAAATATGCCGCCGAACTGTTCCCCCGCTGCTCGACAGCAGAGGCAATTGCCTGTGCCCGTTCACGCAGCTCGGCCGATTCCCGGTCGTGTTCTCCTGATTCGATCGCGTAGGCGCTGAGCGCAGTGATCGCCGCCACCAGCAGGAACAATGCTATCGGCACCGCTCGCGGATACTCTATCAGCAAGCGTCGCCCGCGTCGTCCCGGCTTGACCTTTGCTACCACGTACTCACACCCTAAATCCGCCCTGAAAATCGGCCAAGACATATTGCATTGCACAGGAGGGAACCAAACATTCCCGCTATCGTTCCACAGCAACGGATCGCATGAGTCGATCGTTCCGTCACGGGACGAAACCAAATTTCGGAGGATTGGCCCAGATTATGGAGCCTGACCAGGAACCAAAGAACGGCCAGAATGCAGATAAAGCTGTATCGAAGCCACAGGAACAGCGGCCCGATTGGGCCAATGGTCTTCAGAAACTGTACAAATCGGTGGTGGACGAGCCACTGCCTGACAGCTTCAAGGACCTGTTGTCCAAACTGGACGACAAATCCTGATGAGCCATCCAGAGCGGACGGCCGCTGAAAAAGCCGACTTCAAGAGAGAACTCACAGAGGTAATTCCGCATTTGCGCGCGTTCGCGCGTGGTCTTTGCGGACGGCCCGACATGGCCGACGATCTGGTGCAGGAGACCATGCTTAAGGCGTGGGCCGCGCAGGCCCGGTTCGAACCCGGGACTAGTATGCGCGCATGGACCTTTGTGATCTTGCGCAATGCCTATCTTACCGACATGCGGCGGAACCGGTTTCGCGGCGATTATGATGAAGGCGTTGCAGAACGCATTCTGACGGCTCCGGCCGGTCAAGAGGAGCCCTTGCACCTGTCGGATATGCATCGCGCTTTGCTGACCTTGCCGCCTGAACGCCGCGAGGCCTTGTTGCTCGTCGGGGCTGGCGGCTTTTCTTACGAGGAAGCAGCGGAGATTTGCGGCTGTGCAATCGGGACGATCAAGAGCCGGGTCGGGCGCGCGCGTGCTACGCTTTCCTCCATGCTCGAGGATGGCGACATACCGCAACGCTCGATTGAGGACGCCGGGGCACATCGGGCCATATTGCAAGAGCTGGACGATGTTGCCGCAGGCAATGGCGTTGCGGCAAAAAGCTGACACGGTCGGTCAATCCTATGGGATGGCTTGCCGGATCTGACGGCAAGCGGCAGACTGCGTTGTCATGAGCACCGCGCCCGACAAGAAACGAGCAGAACGCCCGATCCGCCCAAGTCGGCGAATGGCTTTCGCAGAGCAAGAACTGCGGCTGATTTCAGCATTGGTCCTGCTGATCGGCCTCGGCCTGTTCCTCGCCTTGCCGTTTGTCCTCTCGATCGGATCGGTAGTCTTTCTGCCGCTGACTACGGCGATCATCCTGACGATCCTGCTCTCACCATTGGCTGACAGGCTTTCTGGCTGGGGGCTGCCGAATGTTGTGGCATCGTTACTCGCGCTGCTTTTCTTCCTGCTGATCGTAATGTTTGCCTTCGCGGTCATTTTGCAGCCGGCCGCGACACTGATCGACGAACTGCCGCAAATGGCAGAGCAAGTCGGGCAGCGATTTGCAGAGCTGCAGGAGCAATTCGCCTGGCTGGCTGCGGCAAACGAGCGATTTGCCGAGATGATGGGCCAGTCCGGCGGCCAACAGGTCGTTCTGGCGGGCCCTTCGGTTTTCCAGCAACTCGCGGTCGCCACACCGAGTGTCATCCTGGAAATCCTGCTGACGTTCCTGATGGCATTCTTCATGATCGAAGCGCGCGTACGGCTCCGGCGGCATCTGCTGTTTGATCGGGCCTCCTATGGTACCAGCATCAAGGCTGCGCGCGTTATGCGCGAAGTACAGGACCGGGTTGCGGCCTATATTTTGACTGTTGCGTGGATCAACCTAGGCGTCGGCGTGATCGTCGCACTGGGTGCCTGGCTGCTTGGCGTGGAAGCGCCGCTGATGTGGGGCGGTCTGGCCGCCCTGCTCAATTTCATTCCGTATATCGGCCCATTGGCGATGATGGCGCTGCTGACGCTGTTCGGCATCGGAACAGCAGACACGCTGTTGATCGGCCTGATCCCGGCTGCCGCTTATCTTGGGTTGCACACAGTGGAATCGAATATTGTCACGCCATCGATCCTTGGCGCTCGCTTCACCATGAACCCGGTGATGATTCTGATCGCATTCAGCTATTTCTCGTGGATCTGGGGCGTGTTTGGTGCCCTGCTCTCGGTTCCGATCCTGCTGATGCTGACGGCCTTTTTCGACCACGTCGGCAGGCCCAATCTGGTTGGCTTCGTATTCGGAGAGCCACTGTTCGCGACCAAGCTTATGGCACTCGGCGCGGATGACGACAGCGCGCAATCAACGCACGGGTGACAGACGAGAAAAAGCCCGCCGCGCCGGATGGCGGGCGGGCCCTTCAAATTTCAGTGCAAACGATCAGGCCGAGTAGGCCCAAGTCGTACCGCGCGCGAGGTTCTCTGAAGCGAACGCCCAATTGAGCTTCGTTTCCGTGACTGCCTTGAGATACGCCGGACGCGCATTCTGGTGATCGAGGTAATAGGCGTGTTCCCAAACATCGATCGTCAGCAGCGGGTTGAAATCGCTGTCGGCCAGCGTGTCGCCGTCATGGGTTTCTTCGATCGAAAGTTTGCCATCCTTCTCCGCAAGCCAGACCCAGCCGCTTGCAAAGTGACCGGCACCGCGATCCTGCAGCTGCTTGATGAGTTCATCGGTCGAGCCAAAGGCAGCGTCGATCATTGTCTGCAACTCATCCGACGCAGACGTGCTTTCAGCTGCCATTGAATGCCAGTAGAAACCGTGGTTCCAGCTTTGGGCGCTGTTGTTGAACAGGCCCTGGTTGCTGCCACGTGCAGCTGCAATCACTCCTTCAAGCGATTTGTCGGCATGGTCCGTTCCGTCGATCGCAGCATTCGTCTTGTCGACATAAGCCTGATGATGCTTGCCATGGTGAAACGACAGGGTTTCAGCTGAAACAGCCGGAGCCAGTGCAGTGTCATCGTAAGGGAGCGGGGTAAGTGCGAAAGCCATGGGAACTCCTTTTGGGTCTTCGAAATATCGTGGGTCTTACTGCATCAATGCACAACGCGCCAATGCGTTGCAGGGAAGACCCGCTTTAATCGCCCGTAGATCGGTCAACGGTCGATGCGACCGCCACATTCATTGTCACATTGGCGAGTGTCCGCATGATGTCCGGCAGCATTTCAACCGCGACAAGCAGTGCGAGCGGCTCGACCGGGACGCCCATCGCCAAGGCAATCGGGCCGATCGATACGACAAAGCTGATCGAGCCGGGCAGGCTGACAGAACCGATGCTGATGATCAGGGCCACCGCGATCCCTGCTGCGAGAGCCGTCGCCGTCAGCTCCACCCCGGAAAGATGCGCCACATAGATCGCCACAGCCATGTTCATCGCCGGGCTGGTCGCGCGAAATATTGCAACCGCCAAAGGCAAGACAAAATCCGCCGTCGCATCGCGCAAACCAAGCCGCTTGGCGCTGTCGAGCATGGCGGGGAGGCTGGCGAGCGAACTCTGGGTAGAGACCGCCACGGCCTGTGCCGGAACCATTGCTTTCGCAAACGCCACCGGGCTTCTTCGCCCACCGATGACCGCCAACAGGTAAGCCCCGACCAGCACCAGCGCTCCCATCGCCGATACGACCAGAATGTAGTGCGCCAAAGTTGCGAAAGCGCCGCCTCCGCTACGTGCTGCGACGCCAAGTGCCAGCGCAAACACGCCAATCGGGGCGAGCCACAAGACCCAGCCGATGATCGTCAACATGGCGTTTGCAACGGCATGGAAGAATCCCGTCAACGTCTTGCGCTGATCATCGGGCAATCGAGAGATGGCCACTGCAAACAGGGCAAAAAACAGCGTCAGCGGCAACATCGCGGTTTCCGCCGCCGCAGCTATCAGATTGGGCGCGACCAGAGATTTGATGAAATCTCCGATGCCGGGGACTTGCTGCGCATCGACCTGCTGCGTCAGCAACATGCTCGATGCCGCTTCGGGGATCGGGAATGCCGCCAACAGCACCGGCATGAAGATTGCGCTGGCAACCCCGCTCAGGATCAGGACACCGAATATCAGCATCAGCATGCGCCGCGCTACGGCACCCGCTTTCGCGGCCTGGGCCATTTGCGAAATTCCCAGAACCAGCAGCGCGGCCACCAAGGGAATGATCGTCATCTGCAGCCCGCGCAGCCACAGCGTGCCCACCGGTTCGGAAACCAGCAACAGGGTCGCCATGATTGCGCTGTCGGCGAGCAGGAGCCCGGCGGAAAGTCCGGCGATGAGCGCCCCGAACGTCCACCAGACCGGCAACCGAATGCTGACTAGTTCTACCGGCCCTGTCCCCTGATCGGTCAAATCGCTTAACTCCCCTTTTCTTTGCCGCCTAATCGCGCCAGAAGCCCGTGGCAAATCGATCCGCGAACTCTCTGGCTTCGTGGCGCACAAACTCAAGGCGGTATTTCTTCAATGGGACGCAAGTTTTTTGGCACCGACGGCATTCGCGGCGAGACCAACAAAGGCGCAATGACAGCGACAATGGCGATGCGGGTGGCGCAGGCAGCGGGCAATCATTTCCGCCGAGGCGACCATCGCCACCGCGTCGTAATCGGCAAAGACACACGCTTGTCCGGCTATATGATGGAAAGCGCTCTGGTTGCCGGTTTCACCAGCGTCGGTGTTGATGTCATCATGACAGGGCCGCTGCCGACGCCCGCGATTGCTATGCTTACACGTGAGATGCGTGCGGATCTTGGCGTGATGATTTCTGCCAGCCACAATCCTTACAAGGACAACGGAATCAAACTGTTCGGCCCTGACGGCTTCAAGCTCGACGACGGGACCGAAGCGCAGATCGAAGCGCTAATTGAAGAGCAACCAGAACTGGTAGCGGCGGCCGATATCGGGCGGGCGCGCCGGATCGAAGATGCACGTGGACGCTATATTCATGCGGTAAAACAGTCGGTGAGCGACGAAATTCGCTTCGATGATCTCAAGGTGGTGGTCGATTGCGCCAACGGTGCGGCCTATCAGGTCGCGCCATCCGCGATCTGGGAGCTGGGCGCGGAGGTGATCACCATCGGTGTCTCGCCCAATGGCACCAATATCAATGACAAAGTCGGATCGACCTCGCTGGACGCCGTCAAAGCCAAAGTGGTCGAGGAAGGGGCTGATATCGGGATCGCACTGGATGGCGATGCCGACAGGCTGATCGTGGTCGATGAAAAGGGCGAAGAGGTCGATGGTGACCAGATCATGGCGCTGATCGCAGGGCGGATGGCCGACAGGGGCGACCTGCGCGGCGGCGGTGTGGTTGCAACGGTGATGTCGAACCTTGGCCTGGAACGTTATCTCAAAGGCCGCGGCCTGACTCTGGAGCGAACCAAAGTCGGTGACCGCTACGTGCTTGAACGGATGAAGAGCGGCGGATTCAATGTCGGCGGCGAGCAATCCGGCCATATGATCCTGCTCGATCACGGCACAACCGGTGACGGCACCGCTGCAGCCATGCGCGTGCTCGCCAGCTTGGTCCGGTCAGGCAAACCGGCAAGCGAATTGCTCCATGTGTTCGACACGGTCCCGCAGCTGCTCAAGAATGTCGCATATGCCGGCACCTCGCCGCTCGAAAACGGGAGCGTCAAGGCATGCATCGCCGATGCCGAGCAGGAACTGATCGGCAAGGGCCGGCTGGTCATCCGCGCTTCGGGTACAGAGCCGCTGATCCGGGTCATGGCCGAAGGTGATGACGGGCAACAGGTCGAACAGGTGGTCGACCGTATTTGCGACGCGGTGCGGAGCGCCAGCTGATGCTGAAGATGCGCCCGGATTGCGAACGTTGCGGCAACGATTTGCCTGCAGAGGCACCCGGCGCTTTTATATGCAGTTTCGAATGCACGTTCTGCGCTGAATGTGCCGACGATCTCGATGATCGCTGCCCCAATTGCAGCGGCGAGCTGATGGACCGCCCGACCCGGGCCAAGAAGCTGCATGAGAAATTCCCCCCTTCGCCCGAACGCAAATACGCCGGATGAACGCGCGACCGCCCCGCATTCTGGCGATTGCCGGGTCCGACAGCTCTGGCGGCGCGGGAATCCAGGCGGACATCAAGACAATAACCATGCTGGGTGGCTATGCGATGACCGCCGTTACTGCGGTTACCGCACAGAATACGCGCGGTGTTCAGGCAGTCGAAACGGTGTCGCCCGAGCTTGTCGCGGCGCAAATGGATGCCTGTATGGCGGATATCGGGGTCGATGCGATCAAGATCGGGATGCTCGGAAGTGCAGATATTGCAGAAGTTGTGGCCGACCGGCTGGAAGACCTGCCCTGCCCGATCGTGTTCGATCCGGTAATGGTCGCCACCAGCGGATCGGCTCTGGCTGATGACGCGACGATTGAAATCTTCGAGTGGTTGATGGAGCTTGCCACACTGACCACGCCGAATGTTGCCGAACTGGCCGCTCTTGGCGGCACGCAAGCAATGGCCACCCGCAAGATCGCCTACCTCGCAAAAGGCGGCGATGCCGATGGTGTCATGGTCGAAGACAGGCTGGTCCAGCCCGGGCAAGACGACACCGTCTGGTCGGCGGCGCGGATCGTTACGAAACACACCCACGGCACCGGTTGTACGCTTTCAAGCGCTATCGCCACACGGTTGGCGTTCGGCGACAGGTTATCCGAGGCGATCGAAAGTGGTCGCAAATTCGTCCGCAGCGCCTTGAAGACTGCGCCGGGTTTCGGGCTCGGCAATGGTCCGCTCGGCCACCACGCGGTGCGTCTGGCAGACTAACTCACGAGCCTGTCTAGCAAGCCAGCTCATAGAATTCGGAAATGTGGCACCACGCATCTTCGGCTGTCTCGGACCAGTGAATCAGGTCGAGATCCTTCTTGGAGATGGTGCCTTCTTCGGCAATCGCTTCAAAGTTGACCACGCGGGTCCAGAAATCCTTACCGAACAGCACAATCGGGATACGCTGCATCTTGCCCGTCTGGATCAGCGTCAACAGCTCGAAGAACTCGTCGAAAGTGCCGAATCCGCCGGGGAACACCGCCACCGCACGCGCCCGGAGCAGAAAATGCATCTTGCGAAGCGCGAAATAGTGAAAATTGAGCGATAGATAGGGCGTCACATAGGAATTCGGTGCCTGCTCATGCGGCAGAATAATGTTCAGGCCGATCGATTCCGCACCGGCTTCCGAAGCGCCGCGATTGGCCGCCTCCATGATCGACGGCCCCCCTCCGGAAGTAATCACGAATTGACGCTTGCCGTCTTCGATTATCGCTTTCTCGCTCACTATCCGTGCGAGCTTGCGTGCTTCCGTGTAATACTTCGACTTAGCCGCCAGGCTCTCGGCCACCTTTCGCTCGTCTTCGGGCAGGTCTTTTGCAGCTGCAAGCGCTTCCTCCGCCGTTTCCGGCGATGGAATCCGGGCAGACCCATACATGACCAAAGTCGAACCGACACCGGCTTCATCGAGCAACATTTCAGGCTTGAGCAGCTCAAGCTGAAAGCGAACAGGGCGCAATTCCTCCCGCAGCAGGAACTCGGTATCGCGAAAAGCCAGCTTGTAAGCGGGGTGACGGGTCTGCGGGGTATCCTTGGGTCCCGCGTCTTCGAACCGGGCCTCTTGTTCGGCAGGGTAAAATTTGCGTTGGGCTAATTCATGTTCTTTTTCAGTCATGCCAAGCGCGATAGTTGCGCAATGGGTGCCACACAAGCTCGGAGATCGAGTGGCTGGATGCCCCGTGAGGATTCGAACCTCAATTGACGGAGTCAGAGTCCGTAGTCTTACCATTAGACGACGGGGCAGTGGCCAGCGTCTGCCGGGCCTCGCCACGACAGGGCCGCGCAAATAGGTCGCTTGGTGCTGGAGGTCAAGCCGTGTCGCGGTGCGCACGCTTGCTCAATGCACCGCATCGCTGTAGCATCCACCTCAGGTCCCCGCGAATGGCTCGCGGGAGGATAATGAAAGTATTGAGTATGGCGGATATTTCTCCGCCGGACAGCAACAGGAGGGCTGGCAAGAGAGGGGCTGAAAAGTCCGGCAAGGTAGCCGATTTCCGCTACCGTCCCCCCTCGCAGCCCAATGGACGCAAGCGCGACAGGACCCCGAAATCACGGGACGAATCCGGCGCACCGGCACAACGATCGAAATCGCCGTTCCAGAAAGGCCGCAAGCAAGCCTATGCCGCGCTCGATCTCGGAACCAACAATTGCCGCTTGCTGATTGCCCGGCCATCGGGCGAGAACTTCACAGTGATCGATGCCTTCAGCCGCGTTGTCCGCCTGGGCGAAGGTCTGGCGCACTCCGGCAAGCTTAGCGATGAGGCAATGGAGCGTACCATGGGAGCGCTTCAGGTGTGTGCCGAGAAGCTGCGCCGGCGCAATGTCCATCTGGCGCGCTCGGTTGCGACCGAAGCGTGCCGACGCGCGGCCAATGGTGAAGCGTTCATCGAACGAGTCAGGCAAGAGACGGGTATCGCGCTCGACATCATCACTGCGGAAGAAGAAGCCCGGCTAGCGGTGCTGGGATGCCACGTCCTGCTTGATGACGATCCCGGTCCGGCAGTGATTTTCGATATTGGCGGCGGCTCGACCGAACTGGTTCTGATCGAGCCAGGCGACAAGGTCCCGCATATCCTCGACTGGCAGAGTGTCCCATGGGGGGTCGTATCGCTGACCGATACGGTCGGTCGGTGCGAAGGCACAAGCGACGAACGCTTGACGCGTTATACTGAAATGCGCCGCGTCGTGGCGGATAGTTTTGCTGAGTTTGCCGAGCGGATCGCAAACCACCGCAGCGATCTATCGCGCATCCGCCTGCTTGGCACGAGCGGGACAGTGACGACGCTCGCCAGCTTGCATCTCGAGCTGCCCCATTATGACAGGCGCGCAGTGGATGGCCTCGTTGTCCCGTCTCAATCGATGCGTACGATTAGCAGCAACCTGTCTTCCATGTCATTCGAAGAGCGCGGGGGATTGCCCTGTATCGGCAAGGACAGAGCCGATCTGGTGGTCGCAGGCTGTGCCATTCTCGAATCGATTCTGGACATCTGGCCGTCCGAACGGCTGGGCGTGGCCGACCGCGGCATCCGCGAAGGAATATTGCGCAGCCTGATGGCGGCCGATGCGCGCGCCGAGCACAAGCTGGGCAAGCTGAGGAATGGCCGCGATGACTAGATCCGGACGCGATCCCGACAAGCGCGTAAAGAATGCGCGGAGCCGCTCCAACTCCTCGAACCGGTGGATCGAACGCCAGCTCAACGATCCCTATGTGCGGCAAGCCAAGGCTGACGGTTACCGCAGCCGCGCCGCCTACAAATTGATCGAGCTGGACGAGAAATTCGGCCTGCTGCGCGGCGCCAAACGCGTGGTCGACCTGGGCATTGCACCGGGCGGCTGGAGCCAGGTGGTGCGGCAAAAATCGCCCAAGGCGGCCATTGTCGGGATCGACCTGCTCGAAATGGACCCGATCGAAGGTGTCGAAATCCTGCTGATGGATTTCATGCACGATGACGCGCCGGCAAGGTTGATGGCTGCGCTCGACGGGCCGCCCGATCTGGTCCTGTCCGATATGGCTGCCAACACGGTCGGCCATAAGCAGACAGATCATTTGCGGACGATGGGCCTCGTCGAAGCGGCAGCCTGGTTCGCTGTCGAGACGCTGGAGCCGGGCGGAAAGTTCGTATCCAAAGTGTTGGCCGGCGGGACCGACCAGGAATTGTTGACCTTGCTCAAGAAGCATTTCAAGACGGTAAAACACGCCAAACCACCGGCGAGCCGCAAGGGCTCCTCGGAATGGTACGTCGTTGCGCAGGGCTTCAAGGGCAGAGGCTGAGCGGCAAACGAAAAACGCCGCCCCGGGCAGGAGCGGCGTCTTCGAAATTCAATCCCTCGATCAGCTTATTCGGCGGGCGCAGTGGCCTCTTCGCCTTCGGCAGTTTCCGCGTCGGTGCCATCTTCGGCAGCTTCAACGCCTTCGGCCGCTTCACCTTCTGCAGAGGCCTCTTCCTCTGCCGCCGGCACGAACTCAGGCTTCGGCGGCGCACCGCCCATGGTTTCAAGGTACAACATCAGATTGGCCCGGTCTTCCGCCTTGGGCAGACCGGCGAAGCTCATGATGGTGCCTTCGGCAAAACCGCGCGGGTTCTTCAGCCACGCATCCATATTTTCCCACGTCCAGTTGCCGCCATGGCCGGACAATGCCGGACTGTAGGAAAATCCGGGCGCATGCTGACCGACTGCGGCGCCCATTACGCCATAAAGATTGGGGCCAGTTCCGTTGGGGCCGCCCTGTACGACCGAATGGCACGCAAGGCATTTCGCGAAGACGGCCTCGCCAGCTTCGGCGCTACCGGTCGTGAGAAGTTCGGCCAAGGAAGGACCATCTTCGGTCCCACCCTCGTCAGCCACTTCGACGGCGTAACCGAACTTATGCTCTTCGCCTTCGTGGTCTGTTTCGGGAGGAAAAAAGTACAACCCGCTGACAATGGAGAGGCCAAGCGCGACAATGCCTGATCCGAGGACCCAGCCAGCGATGGTGTTGCTACGATCATCCATGCGTCGAAATTCCGCAAAACTATGGTGTGAATGGTTCGGGCGCGGCTTTAGTGGCAGGGCGCGCAGACTGCAATAGCCGCATTTGCAAACGCAATTGCCGGAATTGCACCATTGCCCGGCAGTCAGCCTGGGGTTAGGCGCGGTTTCACAATGCAAAGTTTCCCCACTCCCGCCCTCGCCATGGTCGAGCAAATGCAGGCCGAAGCGGCGAAGAATCCCCTGCGTGCTGTCGCATTTCAGGGTTGTCCCGGCTCCAATTCACACCGTGCGGCGGGCGAAGCCTGCCCCGAACACCTGCCGCTGCCATGCTTCAGTTTTGCCGACGCGCTTGAGGCGGTGAAGACACAGCGAGCCGGCAGCGCCATCATTCCGATCGAAAACAGCCAGCATGGCCGGGTGGCCGACATCCACTTCCTGTTGCCGGAAAGCGGCCTGTCGATCGTTGGCGAGCATTTCATGCCGATCACTCACGCGCTGATGGCCCTGTCCAATCCCGATGGATCGCTCGGGCCGTTCGAAGTGGCTTACAGCCACCCGCAAGCGCTGGGGCAATCGCGCCACTTTCTTCGGAAGCGCGGCATCACACCGCTGAGCCACGCCGACACCGCCGGTGCCGCCGCCTTTGTCGCTGAACGGCTGGACCCGACCATTGCAGCAATTGCGCCGGTTCTTGCAGCCGAACTCTACGGGCTCGAAATTGTCGAGGACAAGGTCGAGGATGCGCATGACAACATGACGCGCTTCGTGGTCCTTGCTGCCGATAGCGTCGATCCGGCAACGCTCGATGACGGCGCGTTGATGACGACCTTCATTTTCGAAGTGAAAAATATACCGGCTGCGCTTTACAAGGCGCTTGGCGGGTTCGCGACGAACGGTGTGAACATGACCAAGCTGGAGAGCTATCAAAAGGGCGCCAGCTTCGCTGCCAGCATGTTCTATGCCGACATTATCGGCGCGCCGGGCAACCCCGCAGTTGATCGTGCGATGGAAGAATTGGCCTTTCACTGCAAGGAATTGCGCGTGCTCGGCACCTATCGGCAGGCGCGAAAACGGGGGTAATCGTCCCTGACGCACATGTGGCGCTTGAAACCCTCCACCCCCTCTGCCACCAAGCCCGGTGTGACAACGGGATCGGGTCAGGGCGCAGCCAGTGGGGGCACATCATCCAGCGATGACAGCTGGGATGCCGTGCGCAGCGACGATTCGATCCAGTTCTCCCCGATTGAAACCAAAGAGAAAGAGCCGCGCGAACCCGGTTGGCTGGATGGCTTTTTCGAATGGCTGGGCAATCTGCTTGAACCTTTGGGTCAATTGTTCGGCGCAGCGTGGAATGTCGTATTCTGGATCATGATCGCGCTTGGCGCGGCAATGCTGCTCTATCTTCTCTTCCGCTTGCTTGAGCCTGTGTTCGAATTCCGCATGTCGAGGGACAAGGAAGTCGAACAGGAATGGGTGCCCCAGCGCGAAGAAGCGCTCGCCTTGCTGTCGGATGCCGACCAGCTGGCAGAGCAGGGACGCTATGACGAAGCCACCCATTTGCTGCTGAAGCGCAGCGTTGGCCAGATCGCAGCTGCCAAGCCAAGCTGGGTCGAGCCGTCGAGCACGGCGCGCGAACTCGCCGTTCTTCCCGCCCTGCCCGAGGCCGCGCGAAAAGCCTTCGCGACCATCGCCGAGCGTGTCGAACGAAGCCTGTTTGCCCTTCGCCCGCTGAACATCGGCGATTGGGAAGCGGCGCGTGCTGCCTATGCCGAGTTTGCTCTGCAAAAACTGGCCGGGCGCGGCGCATCGGGAGGTGCGGCATGAGCGAGCAAAAGTCCGCCGCGTTCGATCCCAAAGTCGTGTTTGGCTTGCTGCTGTTCGGCGCGCTGGCATTTTTTGCCACACTCTATTTCATCGGCACTGGGCAGACCGGCGGAGATGAGAACGACGGCAACGCGCACGCGGTCAGCAAGAGCATCATCGGCTATGCAGGTCTTGCCAGATTGCTCGAGGAAGACGGGCACGAAGTCATCATATCGCGCAATCGCGCCCTTTTGTCCCAGAATAACCTGCTGATCATCACGCCCAACAGTTTCAGCGATCCGGAAGAGATCGCGAAAGTCATTGCCGATCGGCGTTATACCGGGCCGACGATGTTGATCCTGCCGAAATGGCGCGCGGCCCCTGCTTCCTATTATACCGATGAAAATGTCGACGATGGTTGGGTCCACTTGCTTGGCGGCAATGTGCCTGGCTGGGCCGAGCAACTGGACGAAGCGCAGAAAGAGAGTGCCGATATTGCCTATTCGACCCCGATCGAGCTCGATCTGGAAATCGAGGAACGGCAACCCGGCTGGCGCGGACTCGGACGTTCGGGGAAGCTGCCCGATGGCAAATTCGTGCAGGAAATCGTCGATGGCAACATCGCCGCATTGGTGAGCGGGGCCAGTGGGAATACGCTGGCCGGCTATCTCGATGACGGCGGTCTCTATCCCGCATATGACGATGCCGCAGGGGTGCAGGCTTCCACCAGCTATGACGATGCGGATTACTACGACAGTCAATATGGCGTGGTGATCGTGGCCGAGCCCGACCTGATGAACAACTATGGCCTTGCCGACCAGAACCGTGCCGCTCTCGCCCATGCGCTGGTGGATATGGCGATGGCCGACAGCGAAGGCCTGCCGGTGGTGTTCGATGTGACGCTGAACGGCCTTGGCGGCGCGCAGAACCTGCTCACTCTCGCTTTCACGCCGCCGTTTCTGGCCGCGACCCTGTGCCTGATACTTGCGATGATCGTTGTCGCCTGGCGCGGCTTCAAGCGGTTTGGCCCGCCGGTCGCGGAAGGCAGGGCCATCGCCTATGGCAAGGCGCGACTGGTCAGGAACAGCGCGGGCTTTATCCAGCGCACGCGCCGCCTGCATCTGCTCTCCGGACCTTACGCGGCAATGATGCGCGAACGGATCGTACGCGCGCTTGCCTTGCGCAAGCCAGACGACGACGCCATCGACACAGCGCTCGCTCGCCACTTGCCGGACGAACAACCCTTTACCTCCCGCATCGCCGCGCTGCGCAATGCCCAGTCCCGGGCCGACATCATTCGTGCCGCAGACGCGTTGAAGACCATCGAAAGGAAGCTGACCCGATGACCATGACACTCGACGACGTAAGGACGCTCGCCGGCTCTATTCGCGAAGAGGTCGCCAAGGCCATCGTGGGACAGGACGATACTGTCGAGCACCTGCTAGTCGCCTTGATAAGCCAGGGTCATGTGCTGCTCGAAGGGCCGCCGGGGACAGCAAAGACCTTTCTTGCGCAATGCTTCGCGGCGTCACTCGGGCTCGATTTCGGCCGCATCCAGTTCACTCCGGACCTGTTGCCGGGCGATATCGTCGGGTCGAACCTGTTCAATTTCCAGACCAGCCAGTTCACGCTGACGCGCGGTCCGATCTTCTGCGAATTGCTGCTGGCTGACGAAATCAACCGCACCCCGCCCAAAACGCAGGCTGCGTTGCTCGAAGCGATGCAGGAACGGCGCGTCACGCTGGATGGCGAAACCCACTCGCTACCTGAACGCTTCATGGTGGTCGCTACGCAGAATCCGATCGAGAACCAGGGCGTCTACCCGCTGCCTGAAGCGCAGCTCGACCGGTTCCTGTTCAAATTGCTGGTGTCTTATCCCAGCGCGGAAGAAGAAGCCCGGATCGTGACCCGGTTCGGTGAACGGCAAGGCCCGCAGCGCCCCGCCGATTTCGGCATCGGCGCAGTGACCGAAGCAGCCAAGCTGGCGGAGGCCAGCGCAGCCATTTCCGCCGTCACGGTGGCGGACGATATTACGCAATATGTGGTCCGGCTGATCCGCGCGACACGTGAAAATGCAGAGATTTCCAGCGGCGCCAGCCCGCGCGCCGCCGTGCTGCTTGCCAATGCTGCGCGCGCGCGTGCTGCATTGCAGGGCCGCGACTATGTTATTCCGGACGATGTGAAGGCGCTTTCCACCGCTGTCCTGCGCCACCGGCTCATGCTCAGTCCGGCGGCTGAGATCGAAGGCCGCGAAATAGAAGCGCTGGTATCCGAAATGGTCGAAAGCACGGAGGCCCCGCGCTAGATCGTGCGCTTCTCCTTTCCCATTCTCCCGACAGCCCGCGCAGCCTGGCTGATCGCGCTGGCAGCGCCAGCGGCGATCGTGGTTGCGGCTGCAGCACCGGGAGCATGGGTGCTTGCGCCTGCTGCGGGCGCGGCCTTGCTGGTCGTGATTCTTCTCGACGGATTGCTGGCCGGACGGTTGGCCGACTGGCGTTTTCATGCGCCGACCGACACGGAAGTCGGCGCGCCGATGGACATTACCATCATCGCCGAATTTGCCGGACGGGCGGCCTTTTCACGCCCGCGAGTTGCGCTCGAACTCGATCCGCGTCTCGAAGAGAGCGGGCGCAGCGAAACCCGCCTCTCACGCGACGCGGAGACCGCAAGCTGGCAAGGCACAGCAGTGATGACCCCCAACCGCCGCGGCCCTGCCCCGGTCGAGCGGATGTGGATGCAATGGTCGGGGCCGCTTGGCCTCGGTGCACGGCAAGTGCGGCACGATCTCGACCACACAGTGCGTATCTGGCCCGACCTTTCTCCGGTCCGTTCGCCAGAGTTGCAGAACTACATGCGGGACGCACAATTCGGCCTGATCGCGCGGCGTATTCGCGGCGAAGGCACTCAGTTCGAAGCCTTGAGCGAATACGAGCCGGGCATGGATCGTCGGCGGATCGACTGGAAAGCGAGCGCGCGCCACACGAAGCTCTACGCCCGCGAGAATGAAAGCGAGCGCAACAACCAGATCGTGTTCGCATTCGACTGCGGTCAGGCAATGTGCGAACCGGTTGAGGGGCTGCCGCGGATCGACCGCGCCGTCAGCGCCGCGCTCACCGCTTCCTACGTCGCGCTGAAGGGCGGCGACCGGGTGTCCTTGTTCGGCTTCGCCCAGCGACCCGAAGTGATGACGCCGTTCGTCGCAGATGCACGGCTGTTCCACCGCCTGCAATCGGCGGCGGGCGAGCTGGAATACCATCCGGAAGAACCCAATTTCACCCTGGCGCTGGCAACCTTGACCGGGCGGCTGCAGCGCCGCTCGCTGGTCGTACTGTTCACTGACTTTACCGACCCAACCGGCGCGGAAATCATGATCGAAAGCGTCGGCCGGCTGGTCGAGAAGCATCTCGTACTGTTCGTTACCATCGAAGACGCGGAACTGGCTGAGCTGGCCGATACGGAGCCGGATACGCTGGACAATCTGGCGGTAGCCGTCACGGCTGACACGCTCGGCCGGCAGCGGGCGCTGGTGCTTGAACGGCTGCGCCACATGGGTGTGGACATCATTGAGGCGCCCTGGGAGCAGATCGGGTACCGGCTGATCGACTCCTATCTCGACATCAAACGATCAGGGGCGATCGGATGAGCACAGCCACAATGACAGCGACCGCCATTCCCGCGAGCAAAGGCGATATTCGCAACGAGATCGAAGCGCCCTCGCTGATCGAAGCCGCCGCGCTGCGGTCCGACAAGTTCCGGCTCGAGCGTGAAGACGAGTGGAAACGGCTCGAAATCATCCTCGGCTTGATGGAAAAGGGGCGGATCAAGCGGCTGTCAGACGACGATGTTCTCGCGCTGCCTGCCCTGTACCGGATGGCGGCATCGAGCCTCGCTGTCGCGCGCGAGACATCGCTCGACGCATCGACGATTGCTTACCTTGAATCGCTCGTACAGCGTGCATGGTTTCAGGTTTACGGCCCGCGCGAGGGATTTTTCCGCTGGTTCCGCAAATTCCTCAGCGGCGGGCTCAGCCAGTCAGTGCGCGATATCTGGCTCGACATCTGCATTGCGCTAGCGGTGATGGTCGCCGGAACGATTGTCGGCTGGCTACTGGTCGCGCGCGATCAGGAATGGTTCTACATTCTGGTGCCCGCACAATTCGCCGATGTTCGCCAGCCGGGGGCCAGCCGCGAAGTTCTGCTCGATACGCTCAAGGTGGAAAACGATGCGAGCGGCATGTCCGCTTTCGCGGCGCAATTGTTCACCAACAATTCGAGCGTGTGCATCCTCGCATTTGCGCTGGGCTTTGCGTTCGGCGTGCCGTCACTGCTGTTGCTGGTCCAGAACCTGGCCATACTTGGCGCTTTCATGTGGCTGTATGACAGTCAGGGCCTGTTGCCGGAATTTGGCGCATGGCTCGCTGTCCACGGCACGACAGAGCTGTTTGCCATCATGCTGTCGAGTGCCGCTGGCATTCATATCGGCCGCAAGATGGCTTTCCCCGGTCGCCGCAGCATCCTGACCGCTGCGTCCGACGCCGGGAAGCGCGGGGCACAGGTGATGGTCGGCGTGGTCCTGATGCTGGTTTTCGCGGCTTTGCTCGAAGCTTTCCCGCGCCAGCTTGCCGAAACGGAAACGCGCGGCCTGATCGGGGCATTCATGCTGATCTTCTGGCTGACCTATTTCTTCGCTTTCGGGCGAGGTCGTGAGCGCGAGGAGCTGGAGGCATGAGCGGTGCGGTAGCCCCCCATCTGGCCCACCGCGCCAAGCGGATGCGGCAAATGGTCACACCCGAGGGCGTCGCGCTTCCGCTGACAGTCGGTGCCCGCAGCGCACGCGCCGGGGCACTGATCCTGGACTATGTCATCCTGCTGACCATCACCATCGCGACTGCGATTTTCCTGTCTTATGTGTTCGACGGGATCACCTCAGAGCAGGATGGAGAGGAAATTTCCGGCGCACGCGAATTCGTCATTATCGTGTTTTCACTGTTCTGGTTCATCGCGTGGAACGGATATTTCATGGTGATGGAGATGGGGCCGCGCGGGGCTACGCTGGGCAAGCGCGCGGTCGGTCTGCGCGTAGCCAGCCGCGATGGCGGACGGCTGACGCCGGAAGCGGTGATTGCGCGCAATCTGCTGCGGGATATCGAGCTTTTCCTCCCGCTGATCCTGATCCTTATCGCACCGAGCGGGGAAACCGGGCTTGCCGGATGGGGCGCGCTGCTGTGGTTCCTGACCTTCATGCTTTTCCCGTTCTTCAACAAGGACGCGATGCGCGCGGGCGATGTAGTGGCGGGCACATGGGTGGTCGAAGCGCCCAAGGCCAAGCTCGACCATGCAATCTCGACCGGAGGTGCCGCGGCCAAAGGGACCAGTTCACTCACCGGCGCGGAATACAAGTTCGGCGAAGACGAATTGTCGATCTATGGCGAGTATGAATTGCAGACGCTTGAACGCGTGCTGCGTGACGACCGGCCCGAAGCGCTCCATGCCGTAGCCGAAGTCATCTGCCGCAAGATCGGATGGAACCCGGGCGCAGGAGACGAACGCGCTTTCCTCGAAGCGTTCTATTCACAGCTCCGCGCACGGCTTGAAGGCGACATGCGTTTCGGCAAACGCAAAGCGGACAAATACGCGTGACCATGCCCTATGTCATCCGGCAAGACGATCTGACGGGTGACGCGGTTATCGCCCTGCTGGCAATGCATCTGGACGAAATGCATCGCTGGTCCCCCGCCTGCAAGATCCACGCGATGCCGGCCGAACGGCTGCGCGAATCCGACGTCACTTTCTATGCGGCGTGGGATTGCGAAGAATTGGCTGCCGTTGGGGCGCTTAAACATCTCGGAGAAACACGCGGCGAACTGAAATCGATGCGCGCCGCACCGGAATACCGCGGCAAGGGTGCAGGCGAAGCGATCCTGATTGCACTGCTCGGTGAAGCAAAGCGGCGCGGATACACATGGATCGGCCTCGAAACGGGACGACCGGAACCATTTCGTCCGGCGCAACGCCTGTATCAAAAGCACGGATTTGCCGAATGCGAACCGTTCGGCGATTATGTTTCCGACGAATTCAGTCTGTGCATGGAGAAGCCGCTATGAAACTGGATCGCCGTTCGCTGATGACCGGTGGGCTGGCGTTGGGTGCCAGCGCGTGTGTGCCTCCGGGGCCGGGCATGGTCGGCAGGCTGAACTCGCGTTTGCGCCTGATCGAAGCGAGTGCAAACGGGTCTCTAGGCGCTTCGATCTATGACCCGGGGACCGGGACGCATGTGTCGCACAACGGCTTTGCGCGCTTTCCGCATTGCTCTTCATTCAAGCTCTCGCTGGCCGCTCTTGTCCTTAAATCGGGGCACGATGGGGTGCTCGATATCGATGAGCGGATTGGTTGGGACAAGGACGCCTTGCTGGGTCATTCACCGTTCACGACCGAACGGCTGAGCGAAGGTGCGACCTTGATGGAACTGGCCGCAGCCACGCAGATCGTGAGCGACAACACTGCCGCCAATCTGTTGCTCTCGCGGGTCGGCGGGCCCGAGGGCCTGACGGCATTCTGGCGTGCCATCGGTGACGAGAAAAGCCGCCTGGACCGCTATGAGCCCGATCTCAACCATGTACCGATCGGCGAGCTCTTCGATACAACCACGCCCGATGCAATGTCCCGAACAGTATCGCGGCTGCTGCGTGAAGATGTGATCGATAGCGGGAGCCGGTCCAATTTGCGCGGCTGGATGATCGATACTCGGACCGGGCTCGACCGCGTTCGCGCGGGACTGCCAGAGGGCTGGATTGCCGGCGACAAAACCGGCACTTCGTTGTGGCCCGGAATGCGCAGTGTTTATGTCGATATCGGTTTCGTCGAGCCGCCGGTTCGTGGGCCGCTGACCTACGCGGTCTATTTCCGGGCCAACGAACAACATCTCAAAGCGCAGCCTGCCGCACTGGCGGTCTTCGCCGAGGTTGGCCGGGTCATCACCCGGATCGTGGCAGGCGAAGCCGCCTAGGCGACAGCGCGCTGTTCTTCACATTTGGCTCCACATCAAAATGGAGGGAGGCCGGATGCTGACCGGCCTCTCCTCGTTCAGACCAGAAAGTGTCAGTCCCGCCAGACCAGACGTTTAATCAGAACTTCGGAACCCACCTTGCGGTACTGCGCACGATTGCCGCTTTCCTCGTTCAACTGGGCAATTGACTGAGCCATGTATTCGCGCATTTCGCGGCCGCGTGTTTCCCATGTCTCGTCATCCGTCCAGTCGTTGTAACGGACAACTAGCCAAAGGTTGGGCTCGTTCTCGCGTGGATAGGTGTTGGACCAGATCTCGTAGCTTTCAATCCAGCCTTTTTCGACTTGGAAATCCAGCCTCTTGCGCCATTCCGTGGCCAGCCATTGGGCATATCTGAGTCCACCGCCGTCTTCGATCGAAATACCGGTCACATCGATCCACTCGGCACCCTTGAGCGGATATTGGTCCTGCGCGAACGCTGCACTCGGTGCGGCAAACGCGAGCGTCGATGCGGCGAGTGCCGCAAGCATCAGTTTTTTCATTATAGTCCTCCTCAATCAGCGACCCTCGTGCCGGGCGCAAGTGCGCCAGCACCTTGGTGTCGGGACGGAAGGCGGCCCATTTTGTTGTAAGTCTTTCCCCCTAGACGATGCGCAAGCTGCGCCTGCATCAGGCAGGAGTCAACGGAACTAAGCTTTTGCGCAGTTTATCAATCGCTTGCAAAGATCGCCACTTCGTTGAGGCCGTCGCTATTTGCGCGGCCGCGATACATGCCCGGCGTGTTGAAGCTGAAAATCGCCTCTCCCTCCGGTGTGACGACGATCACACCGCCATCGCCGCCCAACTCGGCGACTTCAGCCATCACCGCATCGGCAACATCGCTTACAATCGCGCCGGTCAGCGCCACCCGTCCGCCGGGCGCGGTTTCGATTTGATCGCCGGTTTCATCCGGCCCCGTATCGCTCGGAAGTGTCCGGCTGGAGAACCGCAAGCGCGTGCAGATTTCCTGCGCCACCCCAACTCGGATGAAATATTCACCCGCCCCGGTCGCAGAGATCGCGCAACTGCGGTTGTCGGCGTAGGTCCCGGCACCGATCACCGGGGCATCTCCGATCCGGCCCCAGCGTTTGCCGGTCAGCCCGCCGGTCGATGTGCCTGCAGCGAGATTGCCATGCTGTTCGAGTGCCACCGCACCAACCGTGCCGTATTTGTAATCGACATCGAGCGCCGAGAGTTCGTTCGTCTTGAGCCGTTCCAGCGCTTCCTTGCGGCGCTGGGTTTCAAACCAGCCGGGCTCGGTGATCTCGATCCCCTTGTCCTGCGCAAACCGCTCTGCCCCCTCGCCGCTCAGAAATACATGGCGTCCGTCGTCCTTGACGGCTTCAGCAAGCAGAATGGGATTCTTCACCGTACGCACTCCGGTAACCGCACCGGCTGAGCGGTCGCGACCATCCATGATCGCCGCGTCGAGCTCGTTCACGCCGTCCCAGGTGAAAACCGCGCCGCGGCCGGCATTGAACTTGGGATCGTCTTCCATCGGCACAATCGCCGCCTTGACCGCGTCCATGGCCGATCCGCCGCTGCGCAGCACCTGAGACCCGGCGTCGAGCGCCGCCTGCAGCGCCGCCTCGTAGTCAGCCTGCTGCTCCGGCGTCATGGTCTCTCGCAGAATGACCCCGGCACCGCCGTGAATCGCGATCGACCAGCGCTGCTCCTCCGCCGGATCATGCGCGTGGGCCGGAGCCGTTGCCGCAAGCAAACACGCGGAGAGCAGGAGAAATCTGGGCATGGTCGACGGTATCCTTTGCGTATTC
This sequence comes from Parerythrobacter lutipelagi, assembly GCF_005434975.1. GTDB lineage: Bacteria > Pseudomonadota > Alphaproteobacteria > Sphingomonadales > Sphingomonadaceae > Parerythrobacter_A > Parerythrobacter_A lutipelagi. Next base: position 901,556 of record NZ_SKCJ01000001.1, read on the forward strand.
CGGCAGCATCCCTTGCCGGGTTGGCATTTGCAATGGCTTGTAAAAACACCGGTTGACGTTTGGGATGCAGTCTCCGGTGTGTTACAGTTGACTCAATAACAGAAAAACAGGGGCAAGATATGCGTTTAGGCAATTACCGTTTCGATCCAGATGTCGCGATGAGGCTGGGCGAGAAAGCCCTGATGGTTCTCGGCATCCTGCTCGTCACTTGGATTCTGGCAAGAGCATCCAAGTGGGCCACGGCCAAGCTGGTGGACAATGTCGCTCTGCTGCAACGGGGCACCGGCAGCGGCATGTCGGTGGGCGAATCCGTTGGCAAGATTGTCAGCCTGCTAATCTGGCTCTTCGGCTTGCTCGCGGTTCTCACGGTCCTGGGTCTGGGCGGGGTCATGGAACCGATCGAGACCCTGCTCAACAGCATCATGGGTTTTGTTCCAAATCTTATTGGCGCGGGCCTGATCTTCTTTATCGGTTTGCTAGTTGCGCGGATCGTCAAAGACCTTGTCGTGACTGTGCTCAAGACTGTCGATCTCGACAAATGGGCCAATCGCGGCGGTGTCGATACTGTCACCGGCAACAGCGCGATCAGCAATACGATCGGCACAATCATTTACGTGTTGATTATCATCCCGGTCGCGATCGCTGCACTGGAACAGCTCAATATCGAGAGCATTTCCGGTCCGGCGAGCGCAATGCTGGAGATGATTTTCGCCGCAGTTCCGAACATCATCGCAGCGGCGATCCTGCTCGGTATTGGCTTCCTGATCAGCCGTTTCGTGGTCGAAATACTAAAGGAACTGCTGGTTGGCCTTGGCGTCGACCGGTCGCTCGGCGAAGCGGGCATCCTGCCTGAAAACACCGCCGCATCAAGCGTGATAGCGCGCATTGTTCAGGTTGCGATTATCCTGTTCTTCGCCATCGCGGCGACGCGGCTGCTCGGGTTCCCGGAACTCACCGGCATCCTCAACGAAATCCTTGAACTGGGTGGACGTGTCGTATTCGGCGCGGTCGTTATCGGGGTCGGTTTCCTGATCGCCGGCTTGCTGGCGAAGCTGGTATCCGGTGCGGATGAAAACTCCATGGCTGGCACGATCATCCGCTGGGCAACCATTGTGATCTTCACCTTCATGGGCCTGAGCTATACCGGCGTGGGCGAGATCATCACGGAAACCGCCTTCACCGCGATCGTGGTCGGCATGGCTGTTGCCGGGGCGCTGGCCTTCGGGTTGGGCGGCCGCGAATGGGCCAGCCGCAAGCTCGAAGAGTGGGACGGCAGTTCCGCCAAGGGCGCCGCACCCAAGCCGCGCAAGAGGAAAGCCGCAACCAGCGACGATCCGCTGCCACCGGGGGCGTGAGCCTTCCGCCAAAGGCAAAATGAACGTAGGGGCGCAGGATCATGATCTTGCGCCCCGCTTCTTTGGATGATGTCCCTGCCCTTGCAAAACTGGGTCGTGACAGCTTTTGCGCCAAGTTCGCGCATCTCTACAATTCGGCAGATCTCGCGGCCTTTCTGGGGGAGGTCTATTCCGAGCAAGCCGTCGCGGAAGAGATTGCCGGGATCGAATGCATTCACCGCCTCGCCTTCGATGCGGACGCTCTGACCGGTTTCTGCAAATTGCGCCAGCCGAGCTGGTACAAGGACGAGTCCGACGCCAGAAACCCCATTGCGCTGGGCCAGATGTACACCGATCCGCAGCGCACCGGGCGAGGGATCGGCGCCGCCTTGATGGAATGGGCGATTGCAGAGGCGCGGACCCGAGAGTGCGACGCGATTCAGCTATCGGTCTACTCGGAAAACGATGGCGCGCAGCGATTCTACCAGCGATACGGCTTTAGCAAGATCGCAGACACAACCTTTGAAGTGGGCGAACAGATCGACCACGAATTCCTGTATGAACTGCGGCTCGACTAGGAGAGTGACGATGAGCGATTTCGGTTTTGAGAGCACTGCAGATGATGTGCTGGCGGGCAAGGATCTGAGCGGGCGAACCGCCTTCATAACCGGCGGCTACTCGGGGCTCGGGCAGGAAACCGCTCGCGCGATGGCGGCCAAAGGCGCGCATATCATTATCGCTGGCCGTGACCTCTCCAAGGCAGAGGATGCGGCGAAAGCCATTCGAGACGAGGTCCCGAATGCACAGATCGACACGATCCGCTGCGATCTCGCTTCGCTGGAGAGCGTGCGTGCGTGCGGCACCGAAGCGCGCAAACGGTTCAGCAAGATCGACCTGCTGATCAACAATGCCGGCGTCATGGCCTGCCCCTATGGCGAGACCGCCGAAGGCTTCGAAATGCAATTCGGCACCAACCACCTCGGCCACTTCCTGCTGACGAAAGAACTGATGCCGCTGGTTGAGCAAGGTGACCATCCGCGGATCGTGAATCTGTCCAGCCGCGGCCACCACTTTGCGCCGGTCGATCTGGACGATCCGAATTTCGACCACCGTGAGTACGACAAATGGCAAAGCTACGGCCAGTCGAAAACCGCCAACATCCTGTTTAGTGTCGGATTGGAAGACCGCTTTGCTGACAAGGGTGTTCACGCCATCGCGCTGCATCCAGGCGGCATCATGACCAATCTCGGCCGGCACATGACTGAAGAAGACATGGCGTGGATGATGAAGCGGATCGAAGAGAACGCGAAAGAAAGCGGCGAGAAACCCCAGGGCTTCAAAACGATCCCGCAAGGCGCCGCCACCACCTGCTGGGCCGCGACTGCGGTCGCACTCGAAGGGACCGGCGGTGTCTATTGCGAAGACTGTCACGTAGCCGAGCTGGATGACGATGATCCGACCGGCGGCGTGCGCAGCTACGCGCTCGACAAGGACAATGCCGACCGGCTCTGGTCACTGTCGGAGAAACTCGTGGGTGAAGCCTTTACCGCCTGATCGCGACGCCCTTCATCCATCACAGACGCGTGTCGGTCGGTTCCTGCCTTGCGCCCACTTCCGACCTGGGCCACCCTGATCCAATAGATTTCGGGAGGAATACGCATGAGAACTTTCGCTGCCGCCATCGCGCTGGCCGTCGCGCCGCTTGCCGCAACAACGTCTGTTGCCGCACAGGATCAGACAGAACAGTCTTCCTCGCAGGACTGGGTAGAGACCAGCAATCGCTACACTCAGCAGGTGATCGACATGCAGGCGCAATTCTTCCCGACCGGCGCCTCTTCGGCCGGCTATGATGAATATGACGGCCTGGTCAACGACATGTCGCTCGACCGCGACCAGCGCTACGTCGCAGCCGCGCAAGCGCTGATTGCAGGGTTCGAAACCGCGCTGGCGACCGAAGACAATGCCTATGTGAGGCAGGACCTGCAGATCCTGATCGACTCGCTCAAGATGGATGTCGAAGGTATCGAGCTCGGCAACCGGTACATGATCGAATACAGCGAAGTGCCGCAGGGCATGTTCGGCAATATCGGCCAGCTTCTGTCCGACCAGACGACTGAAAGCCGCCGCCCCAAGGCGCTCGAATTGCTGCAACGCTATACCGGGGAATGGCCCGGCACCGAGCCGATGACCGAGCTCGCCAAGGCCCGCTTTGCGGCAAGTCTTGGGGACGAGAAAATGGGGCCGTACCGGGTAGAGGTCGAAGAATCGATCGCCAAGATCCCCACCTTCGTCGCCGGGATTCGTGAGTTGTTCGAGAAGTACGAGATCGGCGGCGCGGAAGATTCGCTCGATGCGATGGAAACGCAGCTGACCAATTATGGCGAGTGGACCCGCGCAACCGTGCTGCCTGTCACGCGCGACGACCCGCGTATGCCGCCAGAGCTATACGCGCTGAGCCTGCGGCAGGTCGGGATCGACATGGATCCCTATGAATCGATGAGCCAGGCACGTCGCGGCTTCTATGAAATACGGGCGCAGATGGAAGCGCTCGCCCCGCAGATTGCTGCCAAATACGGCTGGGAAGAGACCGACTATGCATCGGTCATGGCCAGGCTAAAGGGGCAGTCGATCCCGAATGACGAGATCGAGGAATTCTATCGCGGCGTGAATGCCGAGCTTGAGGCCAAGATCCGCGAAAACGGGATCGTCAGCCTGCCTGACAGCGTGCTGCAGATGCGCGTCGCCTCAGTGGCTGAAAGCGCCGCTCAGCCGGCGCCGCATATGCGCCCGCCGCGGCTGATCGGCAACACCGGGGAACAGGGTACTTTCGTACTGACAGTCGGCAATCCAACCGCCTCGGCGGAAGACGCCTATGACGACTTCAATTTTCCCGCTGCGAGCTGGACGCTAAGCGCTCATGAAGCGCGTCCAGGCCACGAAATGCAATTTGCCGCGCTGGTCGAGCAGGGTGTCAGCCTGGCTCGGCTGCTTTACGCGTTCAACAGCGTGAATGTCGAAGGCTGGGCACTGTATGCCGAGGCCGAGATGATGCCGCATGAGCCGATCGAGGGTCAGTTCGTCGCGCAGCAGTTCCGCCTGCTCCGCGCCGCACGTGCCTATCTCGACCCAATGCTCAACCTCGGCCTGATCGAGCGGGAAGAAGCGGGCCGGATCCTGCGCGAAGAAGCGTTGTTCTCCCCCGGGATGGTGAAGCAGGAGCTCGACCGGTACCAGTTCCGCATGCCGGGTCAGGCAGGCAGTTATTACTACGGCTATCGCAAACTGATCGACCTGCGGATCGAGGCCGAAATAGCTTTGGGTGACAGGTTCGAGGAGAAAGCGTTCAACGATTTCCTCCTCAGCCAGGGAATCATCCCTCTGACTCTGATGGCCAAGGCCGTGCGCGAAGAATTCATTCCGTCGCAGTTGGCGGATTGATCGGGGTCGCGATCCCGCCGACCACACCATTGTGCAGCCAGCGACCAAGCATGGCGCCGGCCTGCACAATGGCGGTATCTTCGCCAAGCCGGTCAACCAGAAAGGCGCAGGCGTCGCCATAGTCGGCACCGGTCTGCAGGGCGTAGAGCGCCTCGCCTTCAACGTCATTGATCAACTGGAATACGGGTTTCATCCCCTCGCGCCAGACAAGCAGATGCATCGGCGCACCGAGGCGATTGGCTTCCGCTGGCGCTTCGCCATCCGGATCGATCGCACGCCACAATGCCGGGATATCATGCGTGACCGGCTTTGCCCGGGTCCCGGGCAGGAATGACAGCCGCATATTGCCCCAGTCATCTTGCGCGAAGGCCGCCGTCGCATCCGCAAATCCGGCAGCGTCGAGCGGCGCAGTGTCCGCCGCGACAAATGCCTCGTGCATCGCCCATTCTAGCCATGCCAGCTGAGCAACTTCCGGATCGTCTTTGAACAGTTCGCGCGCTGTGTCCGGGAACCCGTCACCCGCAGCGTCGAGCGTCCAGCTGCGCGGAGGATGGCTGATCAAATGGTGCGCTGCGGCCCGCTGAAACGCATCGTCCCCAACATAGGCCGCAGTCCGCTCGTAGGTCGAGCGCAGCGCCTCGACCAGCGAGGAGCGGTAGTTGTTGCGATAGATATCAAGCCCCGCCGCGTGGCGCTCGGACCATCCGGCAGGCAGCGCGCGGTCTTGATCGAGCACATGCGCCATGAATTCGGATTGTTGCCGGGCGAGGCTCATGCCGCGGCCATTTCGCGCGCGTTTCCTGCAATTTTGCGTGCCATATCGAGTTCCACCAGCAGCTCCGCCAAAGGGGGGAATGCCGTCATCGCGTTCGATCATCGTCGCCACCGGGCCGGTCAGCTCTATCGCCTCCCGGTAAAGCGCCCACACACCCTCACACACCGGCTGATCATGCGTGTCGATCTTGATCTTTCCGTCGGTATGTCCGGCAAGGTGGATCTGGCGGACGCGATCATGCGGCAAGGCGTGCAGATATTCGCGCGCATCGAATCCATGGTTGTGCGCGCTGACGTAGATATTGTTGACATCAAGCAGCAGGTAACACCCCGTCCGCCGCGCCATTTCAGCGATGAACGCCCACTCCGGCATCTCGTCCTCGGGGAAGGTGAGATAGCTCGACGGATTTTCGAACAGCATCGCGCGGCCGAGCGTTTCCTGGGCCCGGTGAATATTGTTGCACACCACCTGCAAAGCCTCTTGGGTGTAAGGCAGGGGCAGCAAGTCATGGCTGTTGTGGGCGCTGGTACGGGTCCAGCAAAGATGATCGGACACCCACAGCGGCTCGATCCGGTCGGCGAGTGACCTGAGTCGGCTGAGATACTCTTGGTCGAGGCCGTGGGCTGATCCTATCGACATGGATACACCGTGCAGGATTACCGGCAGTTTTTCCCGCACTTGCGTCAACACGCTTAGTGGGTTGCCGCCTTCGACCATGAAGTTTTCAGAAATGACTTCGACGAAATCGACCGGGACATCCCGGTCGAGAAAATCGCCATAATGGGTCCGGCGCAGGCCAAGCCCGAAGCCGCCGAATGGCGCAATTCCTGTCATGCCGAATCTCCTGAATCAGGGCTGATATACGGCCCGGCGTTCCTCTCGGAGGGGGGAGGGGTCGAGGAACGCCGGACCGTACAGAGCGGTCAATCAGCCGATGTCGGCGATCGTCCCGCCCTTGGTCAGGCATTCACCAGCCTTCATTGCCTTGAAGCCATGGCCCTTGCAGGCGTTCTGGCCCTTGCAGGCATTCTCTGTGGTCGCGCAGTCGGCATTGCCCGCACAATCATGCACGCCGTAACAATGGACGGTATCGTTGCCATTGATTGCGGCGCCCGAACTGCCCGCAGGCGCTTCGGCAGCAAAAGCCGCGGCCGAGCTGAGGGCGAAGGCTGCAGCAGCAGCGGCGAAAGCAGTGTTCTTGGTCATTATGTCTTCTCCACAAGAGGTGACGCATCAGGTATATCCGCGAGGGACAGACACCAATTCGCAGGCGGGGCGGGAAAGGTTACAAACCGGCGGTGAGAAACCATCGCGCAAAATTTTTTGCGCCCGGCGTAACCGAACGGCGAACCGGTCCGAATTCCCTGGCAGTTCCGCACCCCTTGCGGGACGCCCCTCGACAGGCTCACGCCAAGGAGTTGGACATGAACAAATCGAATATCGCCCGCATCGCCGGTTTTGCGCTGGCAGCCGGTATCACCACCGGCCTCACCATCACGCCGGCAACCGCGCAAAGCGGCGGCAAGGAAAAGTGCTACGGCGTCGCCAAGGCCGGCAAGAATGATTGTGCGGCCGGTCCGGGCACCAGCTGCGCCGGCACCTCTACCCGCGACTATCAGGGCAACGCCTGGAAACTGGTCGACAAGGGCAGCTGCACCAGCATCAAGACGCCCAAGGGCAATGGCTCGCTGAAACCGATCAAGCGCTGATCGCGCGGCAACAAGCGGGAGAGCAATGATGCAGCGCGTTTTGGCAATCTACGACCGGACGACAAATCTTTTATCCGGAAAAATCTTCGAGAGCGGCGCGCTGCTGCTCACCCGGCTGGCGCTGGCTGGCGTCTTCTGGAGCTCGGGCCGGACCAAGGTGGTCGAGGGCACATGGTTCACGATCGACGAGACACAATATTACCTGTTCGAGGAATTCGGTTTGCCGATATCGCCCCAGATCATGGTGCCGATGTCGATGTATGCGGAGTTTTTCCTGCCGCTCCTCGTCGCCTTCGGGTTGTTTACGCGGATCGGTGCGGCGGCGCTGCTTGGTATGACGCTGGTGATCCAGTTCTTCGTCTTCCCCGAGGCATGGTGGCCGGTCCACAGTCTGTGGGCAGCCATGGCGCTGGTGCTCATAGCACGCGGCGGCGGGCTGATTTCGCTCGACGCGCTCGCGCTCAAGATGCGACAGTAGGCGGCACGGAAGGGGAGGAGACGATGATCGCGGACGAACCGACCATGGCCCGGCTGATGATCGCCTCGCAGAAGGGCGACAAACAGGCTTACACCGTGCTGCTGACCGAAGTGCAATTGTGGCTGGAACGCTATTACCGTCGCCGCTGCGCGCCCGCCATGCTCGACGATCTGGTGCAGGACGTATTGCTGGCAGTGCACAACAAGCGCGCCAGCTGGGATCCGGTGCGGCCGTTCCTGCCGTGGCTCGCTGCGATCGCGCGCTATCGCTGGGTCGACCATTTGCGCAAGGTCTACCGCAATGCGGAAGATGCGCTGGAAGATTACGATGCGCCCGAGGACAGCGAGGAAGAAGCCGTCATGGCCCGCCTCAGTCTGGAGCGCATGTTCGTCCAGATCCCGGACAAACAGTCCGAAGCGATCGGACTGGTGAAAATCGAAGGATTGTCGATCGCCGAAGCTGCCGAGCGCAGCGGGCAATCGCAGTCAGCAGTCAAAGTGAACATCCATCGCGGCCTGAAAAAGCTGGCCGCGCTTGTTGAGAAGGCAGAATAACCATGAATCCCGAACGCAATCGCCGCGCCAATTCGCTGATAGAGCGACTGAGCGATGATCTCGAACCTGTCCGCGCCATCAGAACGCGCGACGGAATCGCCTTGGTCGCACTCGCAGTCGTCGTCACGATCCTGCTGGTCGAGTTCACCGAGGGATTGTGGCTGGCGGGCCTGACCGGCAGCGCTTCGCCCTTCTTCTATCTCGGCAACGGGCTGCTGCTGGTCCTAGGCGCGGCAGCTGCCATCGGAGTTCTTGCCATGGCCAGCCCGCGCGTCGGCAATCGCCACGAGGGGCCGAAATGGGCCATGGCGATGGCCGCGGTTCTGCCCCTCGCTGCGCTGGTGACGCTATTCTCGCAGCCGGGCGGGATTGCCGCCTATCACGACCCGTACGGGATGCACTGCCTCACCGCTGCGGTGCTCTCCTCAGTGCTGGTGGCGGGGGCACTCGTCACCTGGCTGAGACGCGGCGCACCGGTCTCGGTTAACACGGCAGGACTGCTGGTCGGTGTGGCATCGACCGCGTTGGGCAGCGCAGCCTACGGACTGTCCTGCCCGCTCGACGGAATGCTGCATATCGGGTTCTGGCACGCGGCCCCGGTCGCGATTGGCGCGCTGGTCGGCCGCTTCGCATTGCCTCCGCTGCTCAGGTGGTAGGGCAACCCTGAATGTCACGTAGGGGTTAATGCCTCTTTAGGGTGATTGCCGCATATCGCAGGCATGACACAATTGCCCTCGCTCGCAGTCGCACTCGACAGCACGGAAACTGATGCCGGTCAGCCGGAATCGCGGGTCGACAGGATCCTCGATGCTGTGCGGCAGCATCTTGGGGTCGAGATCGCATTTGTGACGAAGTTTCATGAAGACGATCGCGAGCTGATGAACGTCCGGTCTGACCTCGATCTTCCGATGGGGCCCGGTTACCGCGAGCCCAAGGAAGACGGGTATTGCTGGCACGTGCTGCAAGGCAATTTGCCCGAGCTGATCCAGGATCCGGCGGACTATCCTTTCACCGAACAGTTCGCGATCACCAAGATGCTGCCGGTCGGTTGTCACCTCAACGTTCCGTTGCGGCTCTCGGACGGGTCGGTCTACGGCAGCTTCTGCGCGCTCAGCCGCAAGCCGGACCGCTCGATGACCGAGCGCGACCTTGGCGTGGTTCGCGCCTTTGCCCAACTTGCGGCGGAACAGATCGAAGTCGATCTGGAGAGCGACGTGCGGCGGTCGACTCTGCAGCACACCATCAGCCAGGTAATCACCGGCAATCGCCTGACCATCATGCACCAGCCGATCCATTCGCTTGAGGATGATAGCCCCGCAGGTGTCGAATGTCTGGCGCGCTTTCCCGATGCGGTCGATCGCGGTCCGGACCAGTGGTTCAACGAAGCGACCGAGATCGGGATGGGTATCGAACTCGATATGCTCGCGGTTCGCACAGCGCTCGAGACGCTGCCCTATGTTCCGCCGGGTCACTACATGTCAGTCAATGTGTCGCCTGAAACCGTGTTATCCGGCGCGCTTGAACAAGCTTTGAGAGACGGCGACAAAGAACGGCTGGTGATTGAAGTGACCGAGCATCAGCGGGTGGAAGATTACCTCGCGCTCGCCCGCGCGCTCGAACGGATCAACGGCCGCGCGCGGATTGCCATCGATGATGTTGGCGCCGGATACGCTGGCCTGAGGCATCTGGTCGAACTCGCTCCCGACATCCTCAAACTCGACATGAGCCTGACCCGCAATGTCCATCTCGATCCCGCACGGCGCGCCCTTGCTGCTGCATTGGTCACGTTCTCTCGCCAGATCGGCTGTTCGCTGATCGCCGAAGGGATCGAAAGCGAAGAAGAGAAGATTGTCCTCGCGGAACTGGGCGTGGACTACGGCCAAGGCTATTTCTTCAGCCGGCCATTGCCGGTGGTCAAATCACAGCAGTGGCTGCTCAAGACCGAAGGGGGGCGTTCGGAAGATGCCAGCCCCATCGATGTTCGCGACTTCGATCCCGCGAAGGGCATCGATATCGGCGAATTGCGCTTGCGCGCCTAGGCTCTGGCCAGCCGCTGGTTCAAAGCCACTTCCACTTCCAGAAAAAGATCAGCTGACCGATCAGGATCGCAGCGCAAAGGGTGACTACGATCCAGAAGGCATTGCCGTCCTCGACCCCGGGTATCCCGCCGACATTGATACCCAGCAATCCGGTCAGGAAACCGAGCGGCAGGAAGATCGCTGCAACGATCGTCAGGAGATAATTCGTCCGGTCCGAACTGGCGATTGCCCGTGCACGGATTTCGTCCATCAGCACGACCGCGCTTTCCTTGCTGATGTCGATATCGTCGAGATAGCGCCGCAGCCGGTCGATAGTCTCTGCCATCTCGCGCCGGTCGTGATCCTCGAACCAAGGCGGCGCATCGCGGCTAATGCTTTCAAAAGCGGCGTGTTGGGGGCCCATATGCCGTTTCAGCGCGAGGCAGTTGCGCCGGATCGTTGTGATCTTGGGCAGAATGTCGTCCGGATCCTCTTCCAGGTCGGTCTCTTCGCACTGGTCTATGTGATCGTTCATATCGACGATCGAGGCGTTCATCCGCGCGATCATGTTTTCCGTCAGTGAAGTGATCAGCGACCCGGCATCGTTGGGCCCGTTGCCCGCGTCGATTTCCGCCAGCGTATCGCGCGGGGTCTGCAACTGATGGCGGCGCAGCGTGACAAGACGCTTGCCATCCGACCACAGCTGCATGGAAACCATGTCTTCCGGCTCGGCACCGGGGTTGAAATTGATCCCGCGCAGGGTTGCCACCAGCGAGTTGCCTTCGCGAAAGGCCCGCGGACGCGTCGCATCGCTGGTCAGCAGCTCAGCAGTCGGCTCAGGGATCTTGGCTACCTCTTGCAGCCATTCGTACACGCCCTGCCGGTTGCGGCAGAGATGAATCCACAGCACTTCGCCCGGCGCCCCCGGCGACCAGTCCTGCACACCTTGCCAGTCCACCACGCGGCCGCCCCCTTCACCATCCAGTACGCGGGCGAAGAGCAGCGGCGTACCGGGCTCGGTCTGCGGGGCACAGGGATCGATCTCGTCGAGCGGTTCGTAAGTCTGAGTCACGGGCGCTTCATGCCGTAGTAAACGGTGTTTTCCTACTCCGGATTGTGCATGCTATGGCATATGGGATGAAACAGGTCGCATTTCCGCAGCAAAACCGCCATATGAGCGGTCAAAGGGTCCGGTCGCGCACTGGCCCGTTTGCAACTTCAGGACTGTGTTCCATGTGTTCCACTTGCTCAGCTTTCGGCCTTCCAACATGAACGAAATACGCCCCTGGCGCACTATCGAGCGCCGCAAGTCCCGCCAGATCATGGTCGGTACGACTCCGGTTGGCGGCGATGCGCCAATCACCGTTCAGACCATGACCAACACCCCGACCGAAGACGCAGTGGCAACGATCGACCAGATTCGCCGGTGCGAAGATGCCGGGGCTGACATCATCCGCGTGTCCTGCCCGACGGAGGAAAGCACCGCTTCCTTCGCAAGGATCGTCAAGGCTTCCCGCGTCCCGCTCGTGGCCGACATCCATTTCCACTACAAACGCGCACTCGAAGCGGCCGATGCAGGCGCGGCCTGCCTGCGGATCAATCCGGGCAATATCGGATCGTCGCAGCGCGTGGCCGAAGTGGTGCGGGCGGCGAAAGCCAACGGGTGCGCAATCCGCATAGGGGTCAACGCCGGCAGTCTGGAGAAAGACCTGTTGGAAAAATACGGCGAGCCCTGCCCCGAAGCACTGGTCGAAAGCGCGCTTGATCACATCAAGCTGCTGCAGGATCATGACTTTCACGAATTCAAGGTCGCTGTGAAAGCAAGCGATGTGTTCCTTGCCGTCGCGGCCTATCACGCGCTGGCAGAGACCGTCGATTGCCCGCTGCACCTCGGCATCACGGAAGCAGGCGGGCTGATCGGCGGTACGGTCAAATCCTCCATCGGCATGGGCAGCCTGCTGTGGGCCGGTATCGGCGACACGATCCGCGTCTCGCTGTCCGCAGAGCCCGAGCAGGAGGTGAAGGTCGGCTTCGAAATGCTCAAGGCGCTTGGGTTGAGAACTCGCGGTGTGCGCGTGGTGTCCTGCCCGTCATGCTCGCGGCAGGGTTTCGATGTCATCCGCACCGTGGAAGCGCTGGAAGCCCGGCTGGAACACATCAAGACACCGATGAGCCTCTCGGTCCTCGGCTGCGTGGTCAACGGCCCCGGTGAAGCGCGCGAAACCGACATCGGCCTGACCGGCGGCGGAAATGGCAAGCACATGGTCTACTTGTCCGGCCTGAAGGATCACCATGTCGAAGATGGCGACATGCTCGACCATATCGTCGGCCTGGTTGAGAAAAAAGCCGCAGAAATCGAAGACGGCATGAGCGATGCCGGACAGGTCACGCAGGCAGCGGAATAAGGGGAAGAGGCCTATGGCCGACTTCGAGACAGACTATCTGGTCGTCGGCGCAGGTGCGATCGGCATGGCCTTCGTCGACAGCCTGCTCGACCATGGCACGGGCGACATTCTGATGCTGGACCGCCACCCCAAGCCGGGCGGTCACTGGAACACTTCTTACCCATTTGTCACCTTGCACCAGCCGAGCGTGACCTATGGGCTGAGCCACGAGAGCCTCGGCGACAAGGTGGTCGACCAGGCCGGGCCCAACAAGGGCATGTACGAGCTCGCCACCGGAGCGCAGGTCAACGCCTATTACGACAGCGCCATGCGGCACAAGTTCATGCCCAGCGGGCGGCTCGATTACCTGCCGATGACCGAATACCTCGGGCGGGAGGGCGATACGCATCGGTTCCGCACCATGCTGTCGGGCGAAGAGCACGCGGTCAAGGCCGGCAAGATGGTCGACGGACGCAAGTTTGCCGCGCAGGTTCCCGCTATTACGAAACGCAAATGGGAAGCCGAGGGCGTAACCGTCATGAAGCCTGGCGAGCTTGGCCAGCTGGCATATGGCGGGGCGCAGGTTCCATCGCACTATGTCATCATGGGTGCGGGGAAGACCGCTTGCGATGTGGGTGTCTGGCTGCGGCAAATGGGCGTCCCGGCAAAGCAGATCAGTTGGGTCCGGCCCCGCGAAAGCTGGTTCTTCAACCGCGCCTCGCTCCAGCCGGGGCCGGAGCATATCCGCCGCGCGCTGGACTTTCCCGCCTCGCAGATGCGCGCAGCGGCCAAAGCGCAAAGCGGTAGCGAGATCTTCCTGATGATGGAGGAAGACGGGCATATGTTGCGGATCGACCGCCAGGTTGTGCCGTCCAAATTTCACTTCCCGGTGATCTCGCAGGGCGAAGTCGATCTGCTGGCGGAGATCCAGGATGTGATCCGCATCGGGCGGGTACACCGGGTCGAACCGGGCAGGCTGCATGGCGTCGATGGCGAAGCCAGTGTGCCGGAGAATTCGCTGTTCATCGACTGCACTGCGACCGCTGCGCCGCGCGGCGAGGTCGAGCCGATCTGGCAGGGTGACACAATCGTTCCGCAGCTGATGCAGGTCCCACTGGTCTCGCTCAGCGCGGCAATGACCGGCTTCATCGAAGCATCGTTCGAAAGCGATGCAGAAAAGAACGGGTTCGGCGCGCCGGGCAGGATCACCGATACAGTCGAGCATTTCCCCGAAGCACTGCTGATCAATGCAACCAATCGGATGCTCTGGAGCCGAAGCCCGGCCATCCTGGATTGGCTGTCGGCCAACCGGCTCGATCCGGGCGCGCGGATGATGCGCGAGCTTGCCGATGCCCCCCCTGACATACTGAAGAGCGCATCGGCCATCCGCGACCTGACCATGGCAGCAGTGCCGAATCTGCAGCGGCTTGCGATTGCCGAGCAGGAGCGAGCGCAGGTCACAGCGTGAGGCCGTTTCTGTTCCTGTTTGCCCTCGGCGCAGCGGCGATCCTGCCACTCGCGGCTTCACCGGCTGAAGCAGAGGTGGCCGGTCCCGAGCATCCGGAAGCCTCACCCTATGTCGAACTGCCGGAAACTGCCGTTACGGCCCAGTTGATGGCGCTGCGGACTGTTGCGATTGCTCAGGGCAAGCGGATGATGGTGATATTTGGCGCCAACTGGTGTCATGACAGCCGCGCGCTTGCCGGCACGCTGGAAACGCCGCGTTTCAAATCGCTGGTCGAACGCCATTTCACCTTGCTTTACGTCGATGCCGGTACACCGCAGGAAGGCGATGGCCGCAATATGGAACTGGCCGCCCGGCTTGGCGTGCCGGACATCGAAGGCACGCCAAATTTGCTGATTATCGATCCGGCAACAGGCAAGCTGCTCAACACGCCCGATGATGCCCGCAGCTGGCGCGACGCGGCAAGCCGGGGCGAAGATGACATCTATGGCGATCTGGCGGGATTCGCTGCAGAGGGAAACTAGTTCCATCCTCCACGTCGTTCATCACGCCGACTATATGGCACCCCGTCCTGAACGCGGGACGTTCAAGTTCGACAAATACTTCATTGTCATGGAAGAGCTTCGCGCAAGCGGGCAAGCCATCACCGAACATGCGCCCGATCCCTGCCCGAGAGAATGGCTCGAAGCGGTGCACTGTCCCGACTATGTCGAGCAGGTCTTCACAGCGGCGGTTCCGAAGGAGAAGGAACGCCGCATCGGCTTCCCGGTCACGCGGCATATCGCCAGCCGGGTCAGGCATACGAACGGCGGAACATGGCTCGCCGCGCGATTGGCGCGGAAACATGGTTATGCCGCCAACAGCGCCGCCGGCAGCCATCATGCCCTGTATGAAACCGGTGCGGGTTATTGCGTGTTCAATGACCTCGCGGTTTGCGCGAATCGCTTGATCGCGGAAGGTCAAGCAAACCGTGTGCTGATCATCGACTGCGACGTCCACCAAGGCGACGGCACGGCCAGCCTGATGGCCGGGCGTGAGGATGTCTTTACTCTGTCGATCCATGCCGAGAAGAACTTCCCTGTGCGCAAGGCCCGGTCTTCGCTCGATATCGGCTTGCCCGACCAGACGGACGATGCAGGCTATTTACAGGCTCTGCAGAATGCGGTGCCCGGCGTGCTCGACCGGTTCGGACCCGACATCGTGCTCTATCAGGCAGGGGTCGACCCTCATGAGCAAGACAAGCTCGGCCGGCTGGCGCTCAGCGATGATGGACTGGACGCACGCGACCGGTTTGTAATTGCTCAGGCACGCTCGCGCGGTTTGCCGATCGCGAGCGCATTGGGCGGCGGTTATGGTGAAGACCAGCGCGCGGTCGCAGCGCGCCACGCCAGATCGATGTTGACCATGGCCGATGAGAACGCGAAATTTCGAGGCCCGCTGGTTCAGAAGTAGATGTCGACGTAGTCCGTCAGGCCGTCACACCACTCGAATTCACGCAGGCGATAGTACTTGCGGTTCTGCGTGACCGCGAACCGCCACCGCTTGGTTTGCTCGCACACCCGCCCGACATCCGGGGCATCGGCGATCCGGATAAGTCCTTCAAAAATGAAGTAGTCCCCGCCCGCTTCGACAATCCGTCCGTCGACCCACAAGGTCCCTGGTCCGTCCGGGGAAATCTGACCACCGGAAAGGTAGATATCCCCTTCAGCGCCGCGGCGGAGCATGGCCACGCCGCGGTTGTCCCAACCAATCCATTGCAGTGTAATACCGCTGTTGCCCTCGATCCGCGCACGCGTGCTTGCGTCCATCGCTGCCTGATCAGAAGGCCGCACGTGATCATCGGCGCTGACCGGATTGAACGCCGCCACGAAACCAGCGCTCAGGGCCAAGCATGCTCTCGCGATCATCTGCATCTTATGTCACTCCCTGAAAGAGCCAGACCATTCATCTTTCGGTTATCAATACCTATGTTATGATGCGAATTATGAACAGACGAGAACTCCTCTCTGGCAGCGTGATAGCGGCGGCGGCTCTCGCCCTGCCGGCCCGTCTGCCCGCTCAGGTCAGAACGGGCAACGCGCGTGATGCCGTTCTGGCGGATATCGCCAAGCAGCAACAGCAGCGCGCGGGCGATCTTCTTTGGCGCCGCGACATCGTGGGCATCGCCGATTTTGGCCTGCGCAGCTCAGAAGAACGGTTTCATTTCGTCGATCTTGAGCGCGGCGTGGTCGATTCCTATCTGGTCAGCCATGGGGACGGGTCTGACCCGGAGCATGACGGTTGGCTCAACTGGTTTTCGAATGAACCCGATTCGCATTGCACCAGCGAAGGTCTTTATATGACCTATGGCTGGTACACGGGACGGTACGGAACCTCGATCCGGCTCGAAGGTCTCGACCCGACGAATTCCAACGCGCTCGATCGGGCAATCGTGATGCATCGGGCGAATTATGCCGAGCGCGGCCATCTCGAGCGCTGGGGCCGGCTGGGCCGCTCGAACGGATGCTTCGCGATGGGCGATGCCGACTTCAAGCTCGCGCTGCTCAAGCTTGGCGGCGGGCGGGTTTTGTATGCTGAAAGCCTGGGGCTTCTGCCTGATGGATCAAGGATGACACGTCCCGCTCAGGTCGCGGGAGAAATCCGGCCGCTGATGCCGGAAGAGCCACGGGGCAAGGATATCCTCACCCCGGGCGTTTACTAATTTCAACTCTGATCAGCTATCCTGCAGATTGTCTTCAATCGGGATGATCTGTTCGCCAGTCACCCGTTTGCGATTTGCCACGCGTGGCTTGTCGAGCGCGGCGAGCACGGGCGCGTCTCTGCCGTATATGTCGGAAAACTCCTTTAGCTCTCCATTGATATCCTGCGCCATGGTGAAATAGGTGATGTAGACGGGCATGGTCTGTTCAAAACCGACCTTGGTGTATTTGCCCGAAGTCATGACAGCCTTCGCTTCATCACCGGTCAGACCCCCGCGAAGCATCGCCAGCGCAATGGCAAGCTCTGTCGCACGTTCCGTCCGGATACAGCCGTGGCTGAGTGCCCGCGCAGCATTGCCGAACAAATGCCGTGACGGGGTGTCATGCAGGAAGATCGCGTGGCGATTCGGCATGTCCAGCTTCATCAGGCCGAGGGAATTGGTCGGTCCCGGCTGCTGCACAACGCTGACCCAACCGTTCGCGCCTTTGGTTGCGGTGTAGCCCTTGGCCCGCGCCCAAGCCGGATTGCCGAGCACACGGGCACCCAGCCCCTCACCCTTCACAATCGATTGCGGCACAGTCCATGTCGGATTGAAGATTACCCCTTCGACACTCTCCGCAATCTGCGGCGTAGCGGTCCGGCCAGGCTTGCCGACTACCGTGCGATAGGTCCGCACAATGGTGTCGTTCACCGTCAGCCGCAGCTGGTATTCAGGGACGTTGGTAATAAGGTACTGGCTGCCAAGATCACGTGCCAGCCACCGCCAGCGATCCATATTAGCGCGAACAAGCTTGCGGCGCGAAGTGCTCGACGCAGGCGTCTTGGCCAGCTCTTCGCGCAAGCGGTAATAGTCCGGATGCTCGGGCATGATGCGCTCAAGCGTCTTGGCCAGATCGCCGCTTTCCAAGGCATCAGCCATTAGTTTGCCGGTGGGATATCGGTCCTGATCGGGATCGAGCACGAACCATTGCTTGCGCGCATCCATCGGGGTCCGCCCGTCGCGCAAATCCTCCACCACCCAGGCAAATGCCTTGCTGGCAAGCTGGTTCAGTTCGGCACCTTCGCCGGCAGCAATGGCTGCGCGCAGGCCCGCCGGATTGTAGTCTGCTGGCGACAGGCCTTCTGCACCAAGTTTATCGATAGTGGCTGCAAGAGCCTGCGCCATATCGACCGGCCATTCCTGCACGACCGGATAGTCCGGTTCCGCCATGGCATCGATGGCCTGGACCACAGGCTCGGAGATAAAGGCAGCGGTATCGGCTTCGACCGCCTGTTCCTTGATCTCAGCACGCATCGGCAGAATGTTTTCAGGCTGCGCCGATTGCGCCGCAATTGCGCCGGGTACGATCGCGCAAGCAGCCGCCATCATGGAATATCGGACGAGAACGGATTTCTTCACTGCAGCCCCATTTGATTGTCTAATACAGTCGGCAGAGCCAATTCTGCCGCATTCCTGTATTTCTATCAACCGCCCGGTCTGTCTGCAGCCTGAATTGCGCAACAGTGGTGACCGGCGGCAACAGGCAGCCTATGCGCAGCGACGATGAAGCGGCATTTCCATCTCCTGCCAATTCTGGCCGCCTTTGCCGGCGTGGGCTTTCTGTCGCTGATGGACGCCTTCATGAAAGCGGCTGCTCTGGCCGCAGGTGCTTACAGCGCTGCAGTGCTGCGATCCGCTTTCGGGGCAGGAATGGTCACGCCTGTCTGGCTGCTTTCAGGCGGCAAATGGCCAGCCAAGCGCGTACTGAAAATCCATCTGCTGCGCGGCACAGTGTCGGCGTTCATGGCGCTCAGTTTCTTCTACGCCCTGACGAAACTTCCGATTGCCGAAGCCATCGCCATTTCCTTCATTGCACCGCTCATCGCCCTGTATCTGGCGAGCATCCTGTTGGGCGAAAAGATCAAGCGCAAGGCGGTTATCGCATCGGCGCTGGGGTTTGCCGGCACTCTGGTGATAATCAGCGGCCGCCTGGGCGCGCTCGAGAATGACATCGAAACGCTCAAGGGATTGGCCGCAATCATCTTTTCTGCCGTTCTTTATGCGTGGAATTTCATCATAATCCGGCAACAAGCACTTGTCTCGAGTCCAGCTGAGGCGACCGCTTTTCACAGCGGCGTCGGCTGTCTTGTCCTCGCGATCTTTGCCCCTTGGTTCTTTGCCATGCCGGAGGCCCAAGTTCTGCTCGACATCGCGGCCGCCGCTGCCCTGACCGTTGCCGGCGCTTTTGCCATAACCTGGGCCTACGCACGCGAGGAAGCACAAGTGCTCGTCCCGATCGAATATTCCGGCTTTCTATGGGCGAGCGTGTTCGGCTGGCTGTTTTTTGCGGAAATGGTCACGCCAACAACCCTGGCGGGGACCATATTGATCGTTTCCGGCTGCTGGATTGCGACCCGAAGCGGGCCCGAGGAAACATCGGAACACTCTCCGAAAAATCCCTCATAAGCCGTCCACAATTCGAGCGGTCTTCCGAGGGGGAAACGCCGCCTTCCATGTGATCTGATCAATATGGCGGCCGATTTTCTCGGCTCACGTGCACGCCGGCCCGGTTAACTCCGGATCGAATGGCGCACCGTCCCCTATGGGAGGATTGATAGGCGAAGATTAGCTGAAACCGGGGAATTCGCCGAGTAATGACTTGTAAAATTCCAACCTGAGTTAAGTCCAGGCGGCGATAGTGTCATCCGGTTGGCTCATTCCGCTATCTGCAGAATAGTACGCGGCTAAGGCGAAGCATACCGCAACCAGCATCACGCTGGACAGAAGACCGGCAAGCATGGCCGCGCTTCTTTGCTCGTTTTGTGAATGGATATCCATCAACGTGCCCTTTCGTCTGAACGGCCACAATTGATCCCCGACCGATGTCATGGCGGCAAGTAAACTGATGAAACCTGTCGCGCGCCATTCGCCCCCTTGACGAGCCGACTGCAAGCGCGCAGGTGCCGCGTCGAACGCGTTGCTTTGCGCCGCTGGCCGGCAGCGCCCCAGACTAGCAAGAGGAACACGCTCGCATGACCCAGGTCGGCCAGGACACGCTCGGAACCCGCTCAACGCTCACCGTCGACGGCAAGGATTACGCCTATTACTCTTTCGCCAAGGCGGAAAAGACGATCGGCGATATTTCAAGGCTTCCATTCAGCCTGAAAGTCCTGCTGGAGAATATGCTGCGCTTCGAGGACGGCGGTTTCACTGTCTCGACGGATGATGCACAAGCAATTGCCGACTGGCAGAAAAACCCGGCAACCGGCAAGGAAATCCAGTACCGGCCGGCGCGAGTCTTGCTGCAGGATTTCACCGGTGTGCCGTGCGTGGTCGACCTTGCTGCGATGCGCGACGCGATCAGCAAGCTGGGCGGCGATACAGCCAAGATCAATCCGCAGGTTCCGGTCAACCTCGTGATCGACCACTCGGTCATGGTCGACGAATTCGGCCATCCCAAAGCGTTCGAACACAATGTGGAACTCGAATACGCCCGCAATGCCGAACGCTACGATTTCCTCAAATGGGGTTCGAAAAGCTTCAAGAACTTCTCCGCCGTGCCTCCGGGAACCGGGATCTGCCATCAGGTAAACCTGGAATATATCGGCAAGGGCGTATGGTCGACACCGGGCGCAGACGGCCAGATGGTCGCCTATCCCGACACCTGCGTCGGCACTGACAGCCACACGACCATGATCAACGGGCTCGGTGTTCTGGGCTGGGGAGTCGGCGGGATCGAAGCGGAAGCCGCCATGCTCGGCCAGCCGGTATCGATGCTGATCCCCGAAGTTGTCGGCTTCAAACTGACCGGAGCGATGGCTGAAGGCATCACTGCGACGGACCTCGTGCTGACGTGTGTCCAGATGCTCCGCAATGTGGGTGTCGTAGGCCGTTTCGTCGAATTCTATGGCCCGGGCGTATCGAATCTCAGCCTCGCCGACCGCGCGACGATCGCGAACATGGCGCCGGAATACGGTGCGACCTGCGGTTTCTTCGGCATCGACGACAAGACGCTCGATTACATGCGACTGACCGGCCGGCCGGAAGAAACCATCGCGCTGGTCGAAGCCTATGCCAAGGAACAGGGCATGTGGTTCACCCCGGAGAACGAGCCGGTCTTTACCAAGACGCTCGACCTCGACATGTCTTCGGTCGTGCCGTCGCTCGCCGGTCCCAAGCGGCCGCAGGACAAAGTCATCCTCTCCGAAGTGGATGAACTGTTCAACGGAGACCTCAAGACCACTTACAAGAAAGATGCGGCCGTTCGTGTCGCAGTCGATGGCAAGGACCACGACATTGGCGATGGCGACGTGGTGATCGCGGCCATCACCAGTTGCACCAACACGTCAAACCCAGACGTTCTGATTGCCGCCGGACTGGTGGCCAAGAAGGCGCATGAGAAGGGCCTGCTGCCCAAGCCATGGGTCAAAACTTCGCTTGCCCCGGGTTCGCAGGTCGTCACCGACTACTTGGTGAAATCGGGTTTGCAGGATGATCTCGACGCGCTGGGTTTCGACCTGGTTGGCTACGGCTGCACAACCTGCATTGGCAATTCCGGCCCGCTCGCCCCGCCGATCAGCAAGGCGATCAACGGCAATGACATCGTTGCCGCGTCGGTCCTTTCCGGCAATCGCAATTTTGAAGGCCGCGTCTCACCCGACGTGCGGGCCAACTTCCTTGCCTCTCCGCCGCTTGTCGTCGCCTATGCGATCAAGGGCACTGTGACGGAAGACATCACAACCACTCCGCTGGGCCAGGATCAGGATGGCAATGATGTGATGCTGGCAGATGTCTGGCCGACCAATGAAGAAGTGCGAGAACACCGCGAAGCGAACATCGACCGCGACATGTTCGAGACCCGCTATGCCGACGTCTACAAAGGCGACGAGCACTGGCAGGCGATCAAGGTCGAAGCATCGGACACCTATCAGTGGCGTCCGGGCAGCACCTATGTCGCCAACCCGCCTTATTTCGACGGCATGAGCATGACACCCGAGCCCGTGACCGACATCGTCGATGCCAAGCCGCTTGCGGTTCTCGGCGACAGTGTGACGACCGACCACATCTCTCCTGCCGGAGCGATCAAGGAAGACAGCCCGGGCGGCGAATATCTGATGAGCAATCAGGTCGCGAAGGCAGACTTCAATTCCTACGGTTCGCGCCGCGGGAACCACGAAGTGATGATGCGCGGCACCTTCGCCAACATCCGCATCAAGAACGAAATGGTTCCGGGTGTCGAGGGTGGGTACACCACTTACAACGGCGAGCAGATGGCGATCTACGATGCAGCCATGAAGCACAAGGAAGAAGGCACGCCGTTGGTGGTCATCGCCGGCAAGGAATATGGCACCGGCTCCAGCCGCGACTGGGCGGCGAAGGGCACGGTCCTGCTGGGTGTGCGCGCGGTCATCGTCGAAAGCTACGAACGAATCCACCGTTCGAACCTGATCGGCATGGGTGTGCTTCCTCTGCAATTTGCCGAAGGTGAAACGCGCAAGACGCTCGGTCTGGACGGCGACGACACTTTCTCGATCAAGGGTCTTGCCGATCTGAAACCGGGTCAGGACATCGAAGTCGAAGTCACCCACGCCAATGGCGAGACGGCAACGTTCACCGCCAAGTGTCGTATCGATACCGCCAACGAGATGGAATATTACAAGCACGGCGGCATTCTGCAGTACGTGCTGCGCAATCTGGCCGCTGCATGATTTTGCGCCGGTCGGTTCTTCTCGCCTGTTTCGCACCGCTGGCTCTGGCTGGCTGCGCGGGGACCGGCGTGGGCGTGCCGACCGGCAGCGAAGCTATTGCCAGCGCGCGGGTCGCAACGATCAACGCTGACCAGCTCGCGGTGCTGCTGGCAGCCGGTGAAGTGGTACTGATCGACGTCCGCACGCCATACGAGTTCGCCGACGGGCGGATCGCAGGCGCGCTGAACGCACCGCTGACTCATTTCGATCCTGCGTCAATCCCGGTCGACAAAACGCGCGAAGTGATCCTGTATTGCGGCTCTTCGCGCCGGTCCGGCATCGCAGCAGAGAAGCTGGCTGAATATCGCGGTACTGTCGTGCGCCACTTGGCGGGCGGGATCGGGGCATGGACTTCTGCCGGCTACGACACATTCGCCAATTCGCCCGAGGACGATCCACGCAGCCGCTAGCCCTGCCATAGGCATGGTGCAACGGTCCTGGTTCACCCAATTGCAAGCTTGCTTGGCGCAGCCTCCTGCCAATCCGAGGGAGGAATTGTCATGCGAATCATGTTGCTTGCCATACCGGTCGTACTGTTGGCCTCGACCAGCTTCGCCCAGCCGGTCGAATCCAGTCCCGAGATCGATTACGACGGGTTTGTGGAGCTGACCGGATCGGTCCAGAGCATTCGTGAGACGAGGCTTCTCGATCGTGAAGAGTTTCTGCTCAGAGCCGCCGCTGACGGCGCTCTACTACTCGATACACGCTCGGCGGCCGCCTTTCGCGCAGGGCATATCGAAGGGGCGGTCAACCTACCCTTTTCAGATTTCACCGAAACGGCGCTGCGCGAAGTGATCGGTGACGATTCCAACCGGCCGATCTACATCTATTGCAACAACAATTTCACGGACAATGCAGCGCCTGTCATGAGCAAGAAGGCGCCGCTGGCACTCAACATCCCGACCTTCATCAACCTGCACGGCTATGGCTACACCAATGTGTGGGAGCTGGGCGGCCTGATGCCGACCAGCAAGGTGCCATGGGTATCAGCACCGCCCCAACGCGAAGCCCCGATCTGAACGGCGATGCACTAAGCCCGCATGCACACAAGAAGGGCGGCTCCTTGCGGGGCCGCCCTGTCTTTTTCAGGCAGTGCCGAATTGCGCTTGTCAGGCGCCCTTTTTCGGCAGGAACTTGCGCCGGCCGAGGATTGCCGCAGCGCCCAGGCCGAACAGGATCATCATCGGCGGTGCCGGTACCGGCGTTCCGCTCGTGGTCATGCCGCTGGTTGTCATGCCGGAGGTGGTGTTGTTGCCAGAGGTCGAGCTGGAGGAAGATGTCGACGACGACGTACTAGTCGAGGTTGAGCTGCTGGTCGAGCTCGTGACGTTGCCCGAACTGCTCGTGCTGGTCGAGACGTTCCCGGAGGTCGACGAGCTGGTGCTCGAACTGCTCGAAACATTGCCCGAGGTCGAACTGCTGCTCGAAACATTGCCGGAAGAGCTGCTGGAAACGTTGCCCGAGGTGGAGGAGCTGGCATTGTTGCCCGAGCTGCTGGAAACATTGCCCGACGACGTCGACGTGGAAGACGAGCTGGTTACCGCACCAGACGAGGTGCTGACATTGCCCGAGCTGGTCGAAGTCGAGCTGGTCACCGAACCGGACGAGGTGCTGACCCCACCGGTGGAGGTGCTCACGCCGCCAGTCGAGGTCGAGACGCCGCCCGTGGTTGTCGAACTGCCGCCGGTCGAGGTTGAAGTCGAGCTACCGCCGCTGGTGTTGTCGATATCGATATCGATGTTGATGCCGCTGCTCGAGCCGTTGTCGCCGCCGCTCGAAGTGGAGCTGGAGGTCGAACCGCCGCTGCTGGACGTCGAGCCGCCCGAGGTCGTCGTGCTGGTGCTGACCACGACGCTGCCGCTCGAACCGCCGCCGCCGCCGAAGAAGCCGCCGAAGAAACCGCCACCGAAGCCGCCGCCATATCCGCCGCCGCCGCCGACGACCGTCACACCGCCGCCGCCGCCACCCTGGATCGGGGGCATCGGTGCAAGCGGAGCGGGAACCGCTGCCAGCGCCATCCGGTAGACCGGTGCGCAGCGCGGATCGTAATTTCCTGCATAGGCGCCGTCACGGATCACGCCGCCGCCGTAAGTCCCGTCTCCGCCAGTGTGCATGCCGGGGCCGACCTCTTCACAGGTCACTTCGCGGCGCACGATGCGGCGCTGGCGATTTTCGGTGCGTTCGACACGGCGCGTCGCCGGGCGACGTTCCTTGATGTATCGAACCGGCTGAGCCTTGACCGACGTTGTCTTGCCGGACTTGTATTGCGGGTTGTCCGTGATCTGTTTCTCGGCGACATGCACCGCGCCACCTGCGAGCAGGGCGGTGCCCGCTGCGGTTGCCGACAGTTTCGCCAGGGCCAGTTTTACCGACATGGTCAAGCTCTCTCAATCTGCTCGGGCTTTCCGAAGGGACGGCGATTCCGCCCCCACATGAATTCCCTGTCGCATCAAGAAGCGACCAACTCCTTAAACGGGCAATGGCGTTAACCAACATTTCGCACTGCGAGAGGCACTTTTTTTGGCCAGTTCCGGCCGATCTGCCCGACCTGTCCCACTATGGAACCGAAAGCGCGGCAAATCCTACGCGTTCGTTAACTTTCTTCGTCGAACAAACCGGTTTGCGAAGCAGTGCCGGAACCCTTCGGCGGGGCCATTTCCAGGTGATTCCATCCCGCATCGTTGAGGCAGCGCCCGCGTGCGGTGCGCGCCACCAGACCAAGCTGGATGAGGTAGGGCTCGATCACTTCCTCCACCGTATCGCGCGGTTCGGAGAGGCCCGCTGCGAGCGTTTCGACCCCGACCGGCCCGCCCTTATAGGTCGTCGCAATCATCGTCAGATAGCGCCGGTCCATCGCATCGAGGCCGAGCCGGTCGATCTCCAGCCGGGTCAGCGCGTTGTCGGCAATCGCCTTGGTAACCGTGCCATCGCCCGCAACATGGGCGAAGTCGCGCACACGGCGCATCAATCGCCCGGCGACACGCGGCGTACCGCGCGAACGGCGGGCAATTTCGCGCGCGCCCGCCGGGTCGATTTCCATGCCGAGCAGCGTGGCACCGCGGGTCACGACCTTGTCCAGCTCCTCGTGGCTGTAGAAGTTGAGCCGCACCGGAATGCCGAAGCGGTCGCGCAACGGGGTTGTCAGCAAGCCCTGCCGCGTGGTCGCACCGACCAGAGTGAACGGCGGTAAGTCGATCCGCACGCTGCGCGCGGACGGCCCCTCACCGATGATCAGGTCGAGCGCGCGGTCCTCCATCGCCGGGTAGAGCACTTCCTCGACCACCGGATTGAGCCGGTGGATCTCGTCGATAAACAGCACATCATGCGGCTCGAGATTGGTCAGCAGCGCGGCCAGATCGCCCGCCTTGGCGATCACCGGGCCGGACGTGGCGCGAAAACCGACGCCCAGTTCCCGCGCGACGATCTGCGCCAGCGTGGTCTTGCCTAGGCCGGGCGGCCCGAAGAACAGCACATGGTCCATCGCCTCCGAACGCGACTTGGCGCTTTCGATAAACACGCGCAGATTGTCCCGCGCCGCCTCCTGCCCGATAAACTCGGCCAGCGACTTGGGCCGCAGCGCCGCATCGGGATCGTCCGGCTGGCGATCGGGGGTGTGAAGGGGCTGGTCGGTCATGTCAGAGCGTCTAGAGCGACGAACGATCCCAGAATGAAGAATGCCAGACTTAGCACCACGAATGCGATGGCAGTATACTCCCAACGTTCCCCGATCTTGTATGGTCGCTGACCATCGATACCGTCCGAGCTAGCGTCATAAATCTTGGCTTTCGATTTCCATGCATCGGCCATCGAAGACTGCATGTAATACACTTGAGAAAAATAGGCAGTGATGAAGGACGTTAGAACGGACGACAGTCCGCATGAAAACCAGATGAAAGACCAAAATATTGCTCTTGGCTCGATTACCGTGCCTCCATTTCCTATAAAGGTAAGAAGTGAGACCAAGCTTGCTCCGTTCACCAAGAACAGTGATTTCAAAGTAGCTTGTGCCATATCCATAGAGTATTGCAGTCGGTTCTTGGTATCCTCCCACTCTTCTACATAGTCAGCGGCCGCGAGCTGCTTCTCCCGCTCCACTTTCGGTTCCTTTCTGATGATGGTCAGCCGATTCAGTAGATCACGGATACTCAAAACGGGTTCACCGTATAGCCGCGCTGTTGCAGCAGTGCGTGCGCGGTCATGGCGCTGAGCGCGGTTTCGACGCCGGGGATCAGATCTTCCTGCGCGATGCCATAGGCCGCGCCGCTCTGGCCGCAGAGGATGAACCGCACGCCTTGCCCAAGCATTTCGCGCACCATCGCGCCTGAGGGGTTTTCGCTCGCTTCCGCGCCCTCTTCCTGCCGCGCCGCCCACGCCTCGTCGCTCAGCAGGTCCATCGAGGCCTTGCCGTGGACCACCAC
Source organism: Parerythrobacter lutipelagi (assembly GCF_005434975.1). Classification (GTDB taxonomy): domain Bacteria; phylum Pseudomonadota; class Alphaproteobacteria; order Sphingomonadales; family Sphingomonadaceae; genus Parerythrobacter_A; species Parerythrobacter_A lutipelagi. The sequence continues at coordinate 928,556 of NZ_SKCJ01000001.1, forward strand.
CGCCACCCGAATGTTGTCTTCCGGCACGCCCGCCGCAACGTGCATGTTGATGAAGCGCGCCGCGCTCTCGAACCCGCGATTGCGCTTGCCCTCTTCCGCCGGGGCCGCAACGTCGAACGCGTGCGAGAACTCCGTATCGGCGGGCACGGTGTCGATGCCTTCGATCGGCGCATGCGGGCCGAACTCCTCGAACACCGGGCCGGTCTTGAATGCCGACATATCCTGCGCGGCGGCAGGACTCGCCAGTGCCAGCGCGGCCATTGCCATCACAATTCGCATAGTGTTCTCCATCATCCCGCTGCCTTCTTCAACGCCACCCGGATCAGGTCGCTTTCGCCCGCGCCTTCGCCCAGCTCGCCTTGTGCCAGCGCGACGGCGCGCGCAGCGACGGCGGGCTTGAAGCCGAGGTTTTCCAATGCGCTCACCGCGTCGGCGCTGGCGCTGGAAACGGCAGGGGTGTTGACACTGTTGACACTCCCCTCGCCCCCGGAAGTCGGCAGCGCGCCGGCCTTGTCCTTGAGCTCGTTGACGATCCGCCCGGCCAGCTTCGGCCCGACCCCGTTGGCGCGTGCGACCATCGCCGCGTCACCCTGCGCGCAGGCGGCCTGAACCTCGGCAGTCGAGAGCGCGGACAGGATCGCCAGGGCGACCTTGCTGCCCACGCCCTGCACCTGTGTGAGCAAGCGGAACCAGTCACGTTCCGACCCTTCGGCAAAACCGAGCAACCGCATGTCGTTCTCGCTCACCTGCAAATCGGTGTAGACCGTGCAAGCTTCGCCTACTTCGCCCAGTGCGCTGAGCGTGCGGGCCGAGCAGTGGACGAGATAGCCTACGCCCTGCACGTCGATCACCGCCCAGTCTGTGCCGGTTTCGTCGAGCAGGCCCCGAAGTTTCGCAATCATAAGGCGTGTTTCGCAATCATGGTTTGTTCCTGCCGCACAACCGGGGTTTTGGCCAGTGGGAGTTTGGCCTTAACGCCCAGCCGGAGCAATCCAGTTGACACTTGCTTGACGAAGTTGACACCGTGTCAAGCAGGACGATTTCATTTATAGCATTGTAATTAGGTATTTTTCCGCCAATCGTGTGGTAAGCCCTCCAGTAGAGAGCACCCCGCCCCAGCTTGCCGCGTCATTGCGAGCGTAGCAGGGCGATCCACAGCGCCCGGTGCGGTCCATGGATTGATTTCATTCCGCTTCGTAGCAAATCGCAGCGGTGTAGGAAAATGCTGCTTCACCGCGCCCCAGTAAAGGTGAAGTGGACAGCACGCGGCGCTTGCGACATGAAAGCCGGCATGAGCTGGAACACGTTCGGGCGCGTGCTGCGCTTCACCACCTGGGGGGAAAGCCACGGGCCTGCACTGGGCGCGGTGCTGGACGGCTGCCCGCCGGGAATTGTGCTGGACGAAACTGCGATCCAGCCGTTCCTCGATGCGCGCAAGCCGGGGCAGAACCGCTTCACCACTCAGCGCAAGGAACCCGATCAGGTCCGCATTCTCTCCGGCACCTTCGAGGGGCGGACGACCGGCACGCCGATTTCGATGATGATCGAGAATGTGGACCAGCGCAGCAAGGATTATTCGGAAGTCGCCAAGGCTTATCGCCCGGGTCATGCCGACTACGCCTATGACGCGAAATACGGCTTCCGCGACTATCGCGGCGGCGGGCGATCCTCTGCGCGCGAAACAGCGGCGCGGGTGGCGGCGGGCGCGGTCGCGCGGCTGATCGTGCCGCAAGTGACGATCACCGCCTATGTCTGCCAGGTCGGCGACGACGAGATCGACCGCAGCACGATGAATTTCGATGAAATCGGCAACAACCCGTTCTTCTGCCCGGACAGCTGGGCGGCGAAGCGGTGGGAAGCGAAAATCGACGCCGCACGCAAGGCCGGTTCGTCACTCGGCGCAGTCGTCGAATGCGTGGCCGAGGGGGTTCCCGCAGGCTGGGGCGCGCCGGTCTATGCCAAACTCGACAGCGATCTGGCCGCCGGGATGATGAGCATCAACGCGGTCAAGGGTGTGGAGATCGGCGACGGCTTCGGCGCGGCGTCGCTATCGGGTGAGCAGAACGCCGACCCGATGCGCGCAGGCGAGAACGGGACGCCGGAATTCGAAGCCAATCATGCAGGCGGTATCGCAGGCGGCATCTCGACCGGCCAGCCGGTGGTCTGCCGCGTGGCGTTCAAGCCGACCAGTTCGATCCTGACCCCGGTCGATACGATCACCAAAGAGGGCGAGAACACGGAAATCATGACCAAGGGCCGCCACGACCCCTGCGTCGGCATCCGCGGGACACCGGTGGTCGCCGCGATGATGGCGCTGGTTTTGGCGGACCACATGATGCTGCACCGCGCTCAAGTAGCGCAGCGATAGCGCAACAAGGACTCGCTCAATTAGCGAAGCGATAGCGCAACGAGGACTCGCTCAAGTAGCGAAGCGATAGCGAGACGGAAACACGCGCGGCGCGACTATCGCCGCCGTTTCAGCACCAGATAGAGCGCGCCCTCGCCCCCATGTCTGCGGTGCGCCCGGCGGATGGCGGCGATATCCGAACCGTGCGGTCCGGCAGCCAGCCAGTCGAGCACCTTCGCGCGGATTGCCCCTCTCCGGTCGCCTCTGTCCGCCGCTTCGACCGGACGCGATTTTCCGGTCACCAGCAAGACAAGCCGCGCGCCCATCGCCTTGGCCTGGAACAGTCCGCTGTCGAGCCGATGATAGGCGGCGTCGAGTGTGTGGCCGTGCATGTCGAGCGAGAAATCGGGATCGACCTGTCCGGCCTTGAGCTTGCGGTCCCAATGCGAATCGAGGCCGTGCTGCGGCAAGGGTTCGGGTTTGCGCCGGGGCGGTGCCGGAGCCGCGCTGCGCCCGAGTGATGGTGGCGCCGAACCGACACCTTTCTCGATGAGTTCCTGAAAGCCGGGCTGGCGCTGCGGCATGACCGGACCGGGCCGGACCGGCAGGGGTGATGGCGCAGGCTGGTCCCGCTCCTGCGCAGCTGCGGCGCGCGACGGGACCGGGCGGCGCGTTTCCAGCGGGGTCACAGTCGCCGCGAGCTTTTCCCACGCGGCCGCTTCCGCTTCGTTCAGTCCGCGCGGATGGGTCATTGCCGATCGAGGCGGTCGGCGGCGCTCTTGGGCAGGAGGATGTAGGCTGTACCGCGCGCACTCATGCCGCCGGCAATCTCACGAGCGTCTTCGCCCGCGCCCCAGAATGTGTCGAACCGGTTTGCGCCCTTGATCGCGCCGCCGGTGTCCTGCGCCACCCACAAGCCGCTCGCCGCCGGATTCTCCATCCGGAGCCACACCGGCGCGCCGTAGGGGACGAATCTGGGATCGACTGCGACAGAGCTGCGCCCGCGCACCGGCACTCCGATCGAACCGATCGGCCCGTCGCCGGTCAATTCGCGGAAGAACACCCAACTCTCGTTAAGCCGCATCAGCGCGCGGCCTTCCTCCGGATTCTCGCGAATATACTGCATGATGCCCTGCATCGATCCGGGATATTTGCCCGGGCCCTCGCCCAGCAACCCGCGCTCTCGCATGACCCCGCCAATGCCGGTGTAGCTGTGGCCGTTCTGGTTGTCGTAACCAATCCGGATGACCTCGCCCTCAGGCGATATCAGCCGGCCCGAACCCTGTATCTGGAGGAAGAAAAACTCGACCGGGTCCGCCGCCCAGGCAATCGGCGTGTTGCTCGATGCCAGCGCGCCGTCTTCGATCTGCGCACGGGTGTAATGCTCGGTGCATGATCCATCGGGCAATCTGCGGCTGAGCGGCGCGCGGCCTGTCCGTTCGCTGTCCGGGATATCATCCCGCCAGCAGCGCTCGAGATCGTTCGGCGTGGCGTAAACCGGCACGTGGAAGCCGGGGCGGCGGGTGCGCGATCCGGCGATCTGCGGCTCGAAATAGCCGGTGGCGAATGCTGAGCCAGTTCCGATTCTGACGGTCTGAAAATTGTCGTTGAAGAAATCGCCCGGATCGCCGGAATGGCTGCGCGCTGCGGCGCACACCGTCTCCCAGTCAGATGTCACGGTAAGCCCGGACAAATCGGGCCGTCTGACAGCAACCGGACAGGATTCGACGAATGCGGAAAGCGCAGCGGCGGCGTCATCCCGCTCGTAACGGGGGAGGCCGGCCAGGCTGGCACTTCGCGCACCGAGCATCAGTGCCGAAGTAGCCACCGGGTTCGTAGGTGGAACCGCTACGGGCGCATCCGGTTTGGGAATGACGCCCGCACAGGCGGAGAGCATCGCCGCACCGGCAAGGATCGACAGCCGGCGAAACGCAACCATCATTGGCGGGTCAGCCCTGGTCGGTCTCGTCGAGCAGCCAGTTGGGATCATCGGCTTTCACATCGCGTGAGAAAGTCCAGATGTCGCGGCTCTCGATCGCATCGTCGAGCGATCCGGCGATCATGGTGCCATCCTTGTCGCGTGTAATCATGGCGATGTCGGACAGGAAACGGACTGCAACGCGGGCAGTGCGCCCATCCAGTTCCGCGCGGTCGATCACCGCGTCTTCGATCCGCACAAGACGGTTGTCCACCTGTTCACCGGATTCTTCGCGCATGGCAATGGCAGCATCGAAGCTGGCGTAGACGTCATCGTCGCACAGTTCGCGCAAGGTTTCGCGGTCACCCTGCCAGAACGCTTCGAGCACGACGGCGTAAGCGCCTTTCGCACCTTCGAGGAACGCGGTGATGTCGAACCGGCGGTCAGCCGACGCGATGGCTCGCACGCCCTGTTCCACGGCGGGGATCACATCGGACATCGGCTGCGCCCGGAACTGGCCCTGATTGGCTGGCTGCGAAGGCTGATCGTCTTCGGCCTGCGGTTTGGGCTGCGCGGTCGGGTCGAAGCGGGTCGGGATCGATTCCTCCTCATGCTCGGCACGGCGGCCCAGCACGGAATACAGCCGCATGCCCAAAAAGGCTGCAACCATTGCGAGGATGACGATTGATACGATCTGATCCATTAACCCAGTCTCTTTCCGGCCGGTCGCAAAATCGGTCCCCGGCACGCTCATGTCTTACTGCCTTAAATAGGAAAGGATTACAAATGAACAACGCCTGTGTTCCGCCCGCCCTTGTTCCGCTCGCCTTGTCGCGCGGCACAGCCATTTGATCGGAACCCTCCGGCCCCAATGCGTGCCCCAATGCGTGCTCCATTGCGTGCTCCATTGCGTGCTCCATTGCGGGCGCGCGCGAGCGGTGCTAGGCGCGCCGCCGAACCAGGCCCCGGGTCCAACGCCTGTGGCTGCGCACTAGACTCTCGAACACGGAAGACCGATTATCATGGCCGACGAAGGCGATATCCTCACCGATCTCAACATGGACCCTGTACCCAATGGCGAAGACACTTCGCCCGTCGCCGGGATCATCTCGCAATATATCAAGGACATGTCGGTCGAGAATCCAAAGGCACCGGAATCGTTCCAGTGGCAGGACAAGCCGCAGATCGACCTGCAGTTCAATATCGGTGCGAACCCGGTCAACGACGAGATTCATGAAGTCGAACTGAAGATCAACATCAATGCCAAATGCGAACAAGGCAGCATCTACCTCATCGAGCTGTCCTATTGCGGCCTCGTCGGCATGCGCAATTTGCCGGAAGATCAAGCGCACGCGTTTCTCTATGCCGAAGCGCCGCGGCTGCTCTTCCCGTTTGCCCGCCGGGTGGTTTCGGATGCAACGCGCGATGCCGGCTATCAGCCGCTGACGATTGATCCGATCGATTTCAACGGCCTCTACGCCCAGCGCCTGCAAGCCAAGGCGCAGGAAGAAGCGCAGGGCGCGGCGGCTCCAGCCGGCGAAGCCTGAGCGCGGTAGCGCAAGCGGGCGGCTGAGATGAGCCTCCTGAAAAATGTCGGGACGATAGGCGGGCTCACGGCAATCAGCCGTGTGTTCGGCTTCGTGCGCGATATGCTGGTGGCCCGTGTGCTTGGGGCAACAGCCATGGGCGACGCATGGCAGCTCGCTTTCATGTTGCCCAATATTTTCCGCCGCCTGTTTGCCGAAGGGGCGTTTGCCAGCGCTTTCGTCCCGCTGTTCAACCGGCGGATGAAGGAAGACGGCGATCTTGGCGAAGCGCAGCGGTTCGCTGAAAGCGTCCTTGCGGTGTTGTTGCCGATCCTGATCGTCTTCGGCGCGATCGCGCTGATGGTCATGCCGTGGGTGGTTGCCTATTTCGCGCCCGATGGGCTGGCGGAAGACGGCGACAGCCTGGCCATCGCGACGCAGATGGCGCGGATCACCTTCCCCTATCTGATCTTCATGAGCCTCGCGACGCTGCTCGCGGCTGTGCTCAACAGCCTGTCGCGCTTTGCCGCCGCCGCCGCCGCACCCATCCTGCTCAACATCTGCCTGATCACCGCACTGGTGTACGGCGTGACGCTCGATGGCGGGCTTGAGGCAAGGCAAGAAGCTGCCTTCTGGATGGCGGTTGCCCTGTCGGTCTCGGGCTTCCTCCAGCTGGTCTGGCTCGGCGCCTTCATGCGCCGCGCGGGCTTCCGCCTGCGCCTTGTCGCCCCGCGCCTGACTGGCGGAGTGAAGGAGCTGGGCATCCTTGTCGTACCCGCCATTTTCGGCGCGGGCGTTTACCAGATCAGCCGGTTCATCGACCTGTTCTTCCTGTCGACGCTGGAAGTCGGCAGCTACACCTATCTCGCCATGGCGGATCGGTGGAACCAGTTGCCCCTCGGCATCATCGGCATCGCGCTGGGCACCGCAATCCTCCCGGCGCTGTCCCGCTACCTTGCGCGGGAGGAGAAAGACGAGGCGCAGCGCCTGCAATCGAACGCGATCGAGCTTGCCATGCTGCTGACAGTGCCCGCTGCTGTCGCTCTGTTTGTGACCGGTAGCGCCTTTACCCGCGTGTTTTTCGCCGGCGGTGAATTTACCGTTGAAGACGCGATGATCACCGGGACCGTGGTCAGCGGCCTGGTCATCGGCCTGCCCGCCTATGTGCTGGTCAAAGTCCTCACGCCGAACTTCTTCGCGCGCAAGGACACGCGAACCCCGGTTTACACTGCGGCCGCTTCGCTCGTGATAACCATTGCGCTCAACATCCTGCTTGTGCCGCGTTACGGGGTGCTGGCGCTGGCCATCGCCGGATCGGTCGGTGCCTGGGTCAATGTGATGCTCCTGTACGCTATTCTCGCACGGCGGGATTTCTTCCGTTTGCCGGCGCGGATATTCTGGCGGCTGCTGTGCATCGTGGTCGCCGCTCTGCTGATGGGCGCCGCGCTCTGGTTCATGATGCCGCCGCTCGATCCGATGTTTGACGGGACCATTGCGCAGCGCGCCATTGCCATCGGCGCGATTGTCGCAGTCGGCGCGCTGGTCTACGGACTGGCCGCAATCGTCCTGGGCGTACTTGACCGCAGCACGATCAAGCGGCTTATGCGCCGACAGGGCTGAACCTCCAGCCGCAAACTTGCGAACACAGGAATTCTCATGCGCGTCGTATCCGGCATCCAGCCAACCGGTAATCTGCACCTTGGCAACTATCTTGGTGCGATCCGCAATTGGGTGCGGATGCAGGACGAGATGGAAGAGGGCAGCCAGTGTCTGTTCTTTCTGGCCGATTTGCATGCCATTTCCATGCCGCACGACCCGTCCGAGCTGCGCAGCGCGACGCTCGAAATGACCGCTGCACTGGTGGCCTGCGGGATCGACCCGGCCAAATCGGTGCTGTTCAACCAGGCGCAGGTGCCGCAGCACGCCGAACTGCAATGGCTCCTTAGCGGCACCGCCCGGATGGGCTGGCTCGGCCGGATGACGCAGTGGAAAGACAAGGCAGGCAAGAACCGCGAAGGCCAGTCGGTCGCGCTGTTCTCCTATCCCGTGCTGCAGGCCGCAGACGTGCTGCTGTATCAGGCGACCCATGTGCCGGTCGGCGAAGACCAGAAACAGCATCTCGAGCTGGCGCGCGACATTGCGCAGAAATTCAACAACGACTTCGCCCCGAAAGACGAAAACGGGGAAGATGCGCCTGTCTTTACCCTGCCCGAGCCGTTCATCCCGCCTCAGGCCGCGCGGATCATGAGCCTGCGCGATGGCAGTGCGAAAATGAGCAAATCCGATCCGTCTGAAATGAGCCGCATCAATCTGGCCGATGACGCCGACACCATCATGAAGAAAGTCAAGAAGGCCAAGACCGATCCCGAACCATTGCCGTCCGAGGCGGCCGGTCTGGAAGGTCGGGCCGAAGCGCTCAATCTCGTCGCAATATACAGTGCGTTCTCCGGGCAATCGGTGTCGGGCGTGCTCAGTGAGTTCGGCGGGCAAGGGTTTGGCGCGTTCAAACCCGCACTGGGCAATCTGCTGGTCGAATCGCTCGCGCCGATTTCCGAGCGGTTCCGCGAATTGCGGCAGGATCGCGAAGCGCTCGACGCCATTCTAGCGCGCGGTGCTGCCCGCGCGCGGGAGCTTGGATCACCCACTCTCAATGCCACATATCAGGCACTGGGGCTTGTTCGCGGATAAGTTTTTTCGCCGTAAGCCTCGGAATTATTGTAACTTTTGGTAAGTTACCTATTCAATCGGGGTTCAGCCCCCCTGCTTTACAACCCGCACTGTCGATGACAGCATGCGAGTCGGAAGAGGGTCCGCCGTGCTGCGTACACCCTGTTTTCGAGAGGAAAACCGATGACTATCAAGTCCAGTAAACTTGCGGGCGCGCTGAAATTGGCGACGGTTCCCTTGTTGCTCGCCGGGCTCGCCGCCTGCACCACGCCGGGCTTCAAGTCCGATGTCACCCGTTATGCAGCGCAATTGCCGGCACCGACCGGCCAGACGTTCGCCGTCGTGGCAGAGGATCCGGCACTCGCCGGCGGTCTCGAGTTTGCCCAGTATGCCGACCTGGTCGAGAACCAGATGGCGCGGCTGGGCTATGCCGAAGCTGCTTCGCCTGACACAGCAAACCTTCTGGTGCGCTTCGACTACGGCGTGGACAAGGGGCGTGAGCGGGTCCGTTCAACCGGCATTCGTGACCCGTTCTTCGATCCGTGGCGCGGCTTTGGCTACCGCCCGGTCTATTACCGGACCCGCCGGGGCTACCGCGTGGCATACGCGCCCAGCAGTCGCTGGGGCTACGGCTTCCGCGATCCGTGGTTCGGCGGAACGGACGTGCGCAGCTACACCGTTTACACCAGCGGGATCGACATGAAGATCGACGACACTACCTCCGGCGAACGGCTATTCGAAGGCAAGGCGCAGGCCGTGTCGACGTCGAACCGCCTGCAATATCTCGTGCCGAATCTGGTCGAAGCGATGTTCACCGACTTCCCCGGCAATTCGGGCGAGACGCTGCGCATCTCGATCAAGCCGGAAGAAACCACGGTCCGCAAGATCGACTGAACTGAGATTTCCTCGATCGGGAAATGAAGGGCGGCCTCGCAAGGGGCCGCCTTTTTGTTAGGTGCCTCCCGCAAAATATCTGGCTTGACTGCAAAATCGGAAATGCGGACATAGCCAACATGTTGAAAACGAATACTATAGCCGCTCTCGCTGCGACCTCGGTACTGGCTGCTTTTGCACCTGCCGCCTTTGCCCAAACCGGCAACGCGGACGATGCCTATTACCAGTCAGGGCCGTGGACAGTTCTCGACCGGGCCAATATTTTTTGCGCGATCGAGAACAGGGACCTCGGCGAGGGCCGCCTTACTCTGTCGAGGTCTGCCACCGAACCGGCCAATTTCTCTTTCTATGGCAGTGAACGGAAAGACTACAACACGCCAAGCACCGGCATCGTCTGGCTGTTCGACGGGGAGCCCGTTGCTGGCAGTATCCTGGCGGGCCATATCTACCAGGTGCGCGAGCCGAACGCCCGTGTGGAGGCGCTTTTCAGCAAGGCGCTAAGGCTGACGATCACGCACAATGACGAAACCGTCGCCGAGATCGATCTCAAAGGCAGCGCAGCAGCGTTCCGCAAGCTGGAGGAGTGTTCTGCGCAGTATCCCGGCTCCAGAGTTCCGATGATCCCCCCACCCGCGCCGCCGCTATACAGGCCCCCGGCCCCGCAGCCCGTTACGATCCCGGAACCCAACCTCGAAGGGCCATTCGAACCGAACCAGTCGCTCAAGCCCCTGAGCCCAGGACGTTGGATTGGCTACAACGACTACCGGGGAACCTTCCTTCGCAACGAAATGGAAGGCACCGTAGGAATTACCCTTACCGTCACGCCGTCCGGCCGGGTTGCACACTGCCAGATCACCAAGAGCAGCGGCTACGCCGAAATGGATGCGCACACCTGCGACCTGGTTACGCGGCGGGCGCGGTTCCAGCCGGGGACCGATGGCGATGCGAACCGGATAAGCGGTCTCTTCTCCACAAACGTCGTCTGGCGGATTCCGAACTAGACGGGCTTTGCGGCTACTTCCGCAGGCCCCTCACGATTGCGATCCCGACGCCGATAGCGACGGAGCCGATCAGGAATGCATTCGGGAAGCCCACCGGCGCATCATGCTGCCCGCTGCCGAACGCTTCATTCAGCCAGTCCAGCGCGTAATTGCCCAAGTGGATCGCGCCGGTCAGGACAAGGAACGGCACGACGATTGTCCGCCAGTCGAGCAGTTTCCAGCCATAGCGGCCGCGCAGCCGCAGGATCAGCCAACTCGCCAGCCATACCAGCAGTCCGATCCATACCAGCAGCGCTGCCAGCGCCAACAGCGCGACGCCCGGGCCGATTTCGCCCAACCCGGGCACTTAGCGACCGGTCGAGCCGAAGCCGCCTTCTCCGCGTTCGGTTGAATCGAGCTCGGCGACTTCATCCCACGCCGCCAGCGTTACCGGTGCCAGCACCAGCTGCGCCACGCGCTCACCGCGCTTGATCGGGAACGGTTCTGTCCCGTGATTGATCATGATGACCTTGAGCTCGCCGCGATAATCGCTGTCGATCGTGCCGGGCGTGTTGGGGACGCTGACCCCGTGTTTGAGCGCCAGGCCTGAACGCGGACGAACCTGAATTTCATAACCTTGCGGAATGGCCATCGCGAGGCCGGTCGCAACCGCATGGCGCATCCCCGGCTCCAGCACGACATCCTCTGCCGAAAGCACATCCATGCCCGCCGCGCCTGCGGTGGCGTACTGCGGCAATGCCAATCCCGTTCCGTGCTCCAGTCGTTTAACCTGCACGGAAATCGGATCAGTCATCGTCGATATTCTCCAGCGCCTCGGCCACCCGCTCTATCAATCGTCGGGCGACTTCCTGTTTGGGCATTTCTTTCAGATTCTCGACCCGCTTGCCAGTCACAATATGAACCGTGTTGGTCGCGCCGCCCATCACATCACCCGATACGTCATTGGCGATGATCCAGTCCACACCTTTGCGCTTCAGCTTGGTCTGTGCGTTCTCGATCACATCATCGGTTTCCGCAGCAAAGCCGATCAGCAGCGTGGGGCGCTTGCCGCCGCTGGCCACTGTCGCGAGGATGTCTGGGTTCTCTGTCAGCATCAGCGCGGGCGGGGCCATGCCGCGCTTTTTCATCTTGCCGTCGTGATAGTCCTTCGTGCGCCAGTCGGCGACCGCCGCTGCCATGATCGCAACATCGGCGGGCAGAGCCTGTTTGACCGCATCGGCCATTTCACGCGCCGATTCGACATCGATCCGGTCGACACCCGGCGGCGTTGCGAGATGCACCGGGCCGGAGATCAACGTCACCCGCGCGCCCTGCGCAGCAGCGGCCGCAGCGATGGCAAAACCCTGTTTCCCGCTCGACCGGTTGGCGAGATAGCGGACCGGATCGATCGGCTCATGTGTTGGGCCGGCAGTGACCAACACGTGCTTGCCGTAGAGCGGGCGATGCTCGATATCGGTGTCGAAGTCCGGCTGGCCCTCGAGCGGGTCGAACCCGTCATACTGGACAGTGATCGGCTGGATATCGCCCTCGACCGGTTGCGGAACGGCTTCCCCGGCGCCGGTCGAGACCATGTGATTGATTGCTTCCGGGTCGGTCGGCGGAGCGGACTTCGCACCGCCCTTGCTGGCCAGCACCGGGCCGGTGGGCTCGGGCGCATCGTCGACCATCGGATCGGCCGATTCCTCGTCCAGCGGTTCACCGTCTTCCGGCCAGTCTTCGCCCTCGACCTCTTGCCATTGGGCTTCGAGTTCTTCCTCAGAGCGTTTTGGCGTGGTGCGGGCGATGAGCGAGGTCAGCAGCCCGCCCAGACCGCCGCCGCCGGTCTTTTCCGCGACCGGTTCGTCTTCCGGCTCCAGCGCTTCGTGGATCGCATCTTTTTCCGCCGGTTCGCAATCGGCCGCAATTCCGAAATGCGCGGCGATTTCAGCCCAGATGATCTCGGGGTCGGGCAGTCGGCCGGGGCCAAATTCGCCGCATGCCATCGGCCCGGTATCGGGATCGATCACCTGCACGCCCGCCTGCTGCAACCAGTCGATATTGCGCTGGGTTGCGGCGTGCTGCCACATGCGCACATTCATCGCCGGAACGACCATCACCGGCTTGTCCGTCGCGAGAATCAAAGTCGTCGCAAGATCGTCGGCGATGCCCGCCGCCATCTTGGCCATAAGGTCTGCGGTCGCCGGGCACACCACCACCAGATCGGCCTCGCGGCTAAGCTGGATATGGCCCATCTCGGCCTCGTTCTTGAGATCCCACAGCGTGGTGTAAACCGGGTTCTCGCTGAGCGCAGCAAGCGCCATGGGCGTAACGAACTGCTGCCCGCCATCGGTCACGACGCAGGTTACATCGCCGCCGCCCTTGCGAACAAGCCGCACCAGCTCGCACGATTTGTATGCCGCTATGCCGCCGCCCACGACGAGCAGGATACGCGGCGTTCGGGGGGAACCGTCCTTGCTCACGCGCAATGCCTTGCGACTGCCGGACCTGTAAGGCCGGAAACGAACATGCTGGATTTCCCCTTGTTAACCATACAGTGCAGCCTAGCGCCGCTACACAATCCCTGCCAGCCCTGCCTTGCGTTGGTTACGATTTCGCTGGCCTATCATGCTTACCGGCCTCTAAACCTTTGGTGCAAAGACACTGCAAATACGCAGATGGACATTGGGGGAGTGATGCATGCGACTGATCCTGACGGCACTGATATTCCTGGGCGGACTGTTTTTTCTGGTGACCGGGATCGGTTTCCTGGTCGATCCGGTGTCCAGCGCGCAGCAATTCGGGATCGAGGCGATCCACAGCACAGGGCTTGCGGCGATCCGCGCTGACATGACGGCGTTTTTCGTTGTCGCGGCTGTCTGCATGATGACCGGCGCATGGTTCCGCAATGGCACCATCCTGCTGGTGCCCGCCGCTCTGTTCGGGATCGCTCTGCTGGGCCGCACGATCAGCGTGTTCGCCGACGGGACGATCGAAGGTTTCTGGATGCCGATGCTGGTGGAGGCCACCTGCGTCATCGTCCTGCTGATCGCCAGCCGCGTCCTGCCGCACCGCGGATAGGTGCACTTCCGGCCTATTCGAAAACGGTCGGGTCAACCTTGTTCAAGCTGGCCATGCGCCGCCGGAGCATTCGCCACATGAGATAGGCGGCGATGGTGCCTAGTAAACCGGAGGTCAGGAAGAAAAGGCTTAGTCCGACCCATGCTCCGGCATAGCCTATCTCGTCGGCAAATAACGCGCCGATGAAGACAATACCAAAAGCAAGTCCGCCCACGCCGCCTGTCAGTGCCCACCGGCTTGCTTTGGTCCAATCCTCGTTGCCTTGCGCCAGCTTGAGTAACATTCCGCCCAGTACCGCGCACATCGGGCCAGCGACAAGCAGTCCGACGATCAGGCCGGACACCAGCACGATCATCGCGGCATAGCCGACGGCTTCGGAGCTACCGTCGGCAATGGCTATGGTTATCAGAACGACCAGACCGCCGATCAGGCCGGACACCGGCCCCACCACCAGCGCGGGAAGCGCAGCAGAGAGCAAGGCGCGGCCCCAGCTCATCGTCTAGCCAACCCAGCCGAGTGCCGTAGCCCCTGCAACCGCACCGGCACCGATTGCTGCGGCCAGCACATATCCGAACCAGCCGCGGCCTGTGCGTTCGCGCTTGTCCCACATCAGCTCGACATCGGGCAATGGCGGGGCTTCGGGGGCACCGCCTTTCGGCGGAAAGCGGTCCTCGATCCGGCGAACCAGTTCCGGGATCCGCAGCAAGGTCTGGGTATCATCGCGGATCCGGTCGGCAATCGCCGCTTCCGGCCCCAGCTCGTCCCGAATCCAGCCCCGCACATAGGGTGCGGAAACGTCCCACATGTTGATTTCCGGGTTGAGCTGTGTGGCGATGCCTTCGACCATTACCATGGTTTTTTGTAGCAACAGCAGATGCGGCTGCGTCTGCATGTCGAAATCGCGGGTGATCGCGAACAGTCCGTCGAGCATCTGTCCGACACTCAGCTCGCTCACCGGCTTGCCGCGCATCGGCTCGCCGACCGCACGCAGGGCGGTCGCGAACTCGTCGACATTGTGATAACTCGGCACATATTGTGCTTCGAAATGGATTTCCGCGACGCGTTTGTAATTCCCGGTTGTCAGCCCGTAGAGAATCTCGGCAAGCCACATTCGCGCCTGCCGGTTGATCCGGCCCATGATGCCGAAATCGATCGCGGCGATGGTGCCGTCCGCTTTCACGAACAGGTTCCCCTGATGCATGTCGGCGTGGAAGAACCCGGCACTGATCGCCTGGTTGAGGAACGCCAGCACCAGCCGCTGCGCGATATCCGGCAGATCATGGCCTGCCGCGAGCAATTCCTCGCGCTTGCTGATCTTGATCCCGTCCACCCAGTCGACGGTCAGCACCCGGCCATTGGTCCGGTCCCAGTCGATCGGGGGGATCTCATAGCGGTCGATCGCTGTCATCGCTTCAGCGAGTTCGGACGCGGAGGCCGCCTCGCGCCGCAGGTCAAGCTCGCGGTTCGTCCAGCGTTCGAAATTGGCAATCGTCAGCCGCGGGCGCAGGCGCTGCGCTTCGCCGCCCATCGCTTCGAGATGCGCGGCAGCCCAGTGATAGGTTTCGATATCGCGCGCAAATTTCTCGCGAATGCCCGGCCGCAGGACTTTAACCGCGACTTGGCGGCCCTCGGTTGTCACCGCGCGGTGGACCTGCGCAATCGAAGCCGCGCCCACCGGTTCAGGATTGAATTCTGAATAGAGGTATTCAAGCGGCTGGTCGAAACTTGCCTCGATGACGCCGCGGATTTTGGCGAATTCGACCGGCGGCAAATCATCCTGCAAGCTGAGCAAATTGTGCGCCGCGTCAGCCCCGACAAGATCGGGCCTTGTGGCGAGCGACTGGCCAAGCTTGATCGCTGCCGGACCTATATCGCGAAATGCGCTGGCGTAATCCGGCTCTTTCGGCTGGATCGTGCCGAACCGGGCAATCCGCGCCAGCCGCTTGACCGGAGCAGGCGTGTTCGGATCACGCTCGATCCCGCGCAGCGCACCATGACGCGCAAGCCCCCGGCCCCATTTCAGGAGTCGCCAGATATGGGTCGCAGGCCGTGTCACGCGATCAGATTTTCCAGCCCGAGTGGATGGCGACCGCGCCGCCAAGGATCGGCTCGACCTTGGTCTTGGAGAATCCGGCCTGCCGGATCATCGCCTCGAAATCGTGCATTTTGGGGAAGCGGCGGATCGATTCCGCGAGGTAGCGATAGCTTTCCTCGTCACCCGCGATCGCCTTGCCCATCTTGGGCATCAGCTTGTGCGAATAGACGTCGTAGATTTCCTTGAAACCGGGCCAGGTCGTGGTGCTGAATTCCATGCAATAGAACCGCCCGCCGTGTTTGAGCACACGGTGCGCTTCGGCCAGCGCCTTGTCGATATGCGTCACATTCCGGATACCGAACACGATTGTGTAGGCATCATACACCCGCGAAGAAAACGACAGCTCCTCGGCATTCTGGCGCGACCAGACCAGATCGTCGATCCCGCGATCGATGGCGCGCGCAATGCCGACATCCAGCATATCCTGATTGATGTCGGAGACCGTCACGCTGGCGCCGCGCTCTGCCATGCGGAAAGCGATATCACCTGTCCCGCCGGCCATATCGAGTATCGCTTCGCCGGGCTGCGGTTTGACGCGGCGGACGAAACGATCCTTCCACAGACGGTGCATGCCGCCCGACATTGCATCGTTCATGATGTCGTATTTGGCGGCAACGCTGGAAAAGACTGCGCCCACGCGCTCGGTCTTTTCGTCGGGGGCCACATCCTGATAGCCGAAAGATACCTTTTCACTCATGCGCAGCGCCTTAGTGGCAATTGCCCAGCGGGCAAAGGGTGTTATGGGCTCGCAAATGCCCGAGCTACCCGAAGTTGAAACAACGGTCCGCGGACTTGCGCGGTTCCTCGATGGCGAGACGATCGTGCGCGCCCGGGTCAACCGGCCCGACATGCGCAAGCCGTTCCCGCCGGATCTGGTGCAGATGCTGACCGGCGCGCGGGTGACGGGGCTGGGCCGGCGGGCGAAATACGGACTGATCCATACCGATCGGTCGCAGACGCTGGTCTTCCATCTTGGCATGAGCGGGCGCTGGCGGATCGATCCGGAAGATGAAGACAAGCACGACCATTTCGTGATCGAGACGGATGGTCACCGGTTCGCCCTGTGCGATCCGCGCCGATTCGGCTGGGTCGATCTGGTCGCCAGTGAAGCGATCGAGACATGGGCCAGCTTCGCGTCGATGGGTCCTGAACCGCTCGGCAGCGAACTTTCGGCCAGCTATCTCAAGCTGGCCCTGAAAGACCGGAAACAGGCGATCAAACTGATGCTGCTCGATCAGCGGATCGTGGCTGGACTGGGAAATATCTACGTGTGCGAGGCGCTGTGGCGGTCCAGCATTCATCCCGGCAAAGCGGCTGGCAAGGTTTCCATGCCCGCGCTGGAAAGGCTGGTCCCGGCCATTCAAGAAGTGTTGACCCAATCAATCGAAGACGGCGGCTCAAGCTTGCGCGATTATGCCCGGCCAGACGGTGAACTGGGCTATTTCGCCACGCGCTTCGATGTCTATGGCCGAGAGAACGGCGCATGCCACCGCAATGATGGCGGCACTATCCGCCGTATCGTACAGGGCGGGCGCAGCACCTGGTTCTGCCCCAAGTGTCAGCGATAGTCCGTTTCGCTTGACGATTCGGAGGGGTAACCCTATGTGGCCCGCTTTCCGGCGAGGAATCGCCGCATCTGCTAACAGATACATTTACGATAGAGCGGTCACTGCAAAGTGGCCCGAAGAGTCAGCGAGACACAAGGACGAACATGGCCAACACGCCGCAAGCAAAAAAGCGCATCCGCCGCAATGACCGCCGCGCCGAAATCAACGGTGCGCGGATGAGCCGCATTCGCAATTTCGTGAAGAGGGTCGAAACGGCGATCGAAGGCGGCGACAAGCAAGCTGCTGCCGATGCGCTGCGCGCCGCCCAGCCCGAACTCGCACGCGGCGTTGCCCGCGGCGTGATGCACAAGAACACTGTCGCACGTAAGATGTCGCGGCTTTCGAAGCGCGTTTCGGCACTCTGATTCGTTTTCAAACGACCTCTTCCGGGGGTCGCTGATGGCAAAGAGCCGGCGTGAACAGCGCCGGCTTTTTTGTTGCCGCCAAGAGTCTGCGCCGCAGCTTTTGAAAAACCCTAGGAAGTCCCGCGAGTCGCGCCGCTTCTAGGCAAATTTTCAGGGTAAACAGTGCTTTAAACGCACGTCTGCGGGGTTGAGGTGTGTCAACCCGCTTTATTTCTATTTTTTGCAGTATCCCCACTTGCGACTCATGGCAGGTGGCTCTTAAGACTGTTCTCGCACCGGGCTGGACGGTTGGTGCTCTTACAGATTTGGATCAAGGCAAGCGGGCTGAATAGCGATTCCGCCTGGTGGCGAAGCTTTGCCCGGTTCCTGGGGGTTAATACGATCCGGTGGTCAGCGCCGGACAATGAGGTTGGCAGGGAATGACTGATAATAATGTCGCGGCAAAAGCGACCAAACGGAAAACGGGCGGGGACACTATGGAAGATCTCGAAGCGGTAAACCTGGCAGCCGATTGGTCTGACATCAGCCAGGGTCTCCGCAAGGATCTCGGCCACCAGCTGCACAGCCAGTGGATCAAGCCGATTCAGGTCGGCGGCCTGTGCCGCGAGACCGGCACGCTCGACCTCTATCTGCCGACTGAATTCAGCGCCAACTGGGTGCAGGACCGGTTTGCAGACCGGCTCTCGCTGGCATGGAAGATCGCCCGCAGCGAAGTGCGCAATGTGCGTATTCAGGTTCACCCCGGCCGCCGCAAACTGCCCGATATCAATCTTTCGGATGGCCGCCGCCCGGCCAACGACAGCAACGACACCAGCATGATTGCGATTGGCGCCGCCAATATCGGCGATGCCGGCTTCACGTCTTCGGTCGGGCTCGACCCGTCGCTGACCTTTGCGTCTTTCGTGACCGGGGAAACCAATATCCTCGGCTGCAACGCGGCACAGCGCATGTCGGCGACCGAACAGCCGCAGTTCAGCCCGCTCTACCTCAAAGCTGCAACCGGCCAGGGAAAGACGCACCTGTTGCACGCCATCGGCCATGCCTATCTCGGCGCGCACCCACGGGCGCGAATTTTTTACTGCAGCGCCGAGCGTTTCATGGTCGAGTTTGTTCAGGCGCTCAAAGCCAACCAGATGATCGAGTTCAAGGGCCGCTTGCGCAGCTTCGATCTACTGCTGGTCGACGATATCCAGTTCATCATTGGCAAGGCCAGCGCGCAGGAAGAACTGCTTTACACGATCGATGCCTTGCTGGCCGAGAACAAGCGGCTGATCTTCGCCGCCGACCGCGCGCCGCAAGCGCTCGACGGCGTCGAGCCGCGCTTGCTCAGCCGCCTGTCGATGGGGCTCGTCGCAGATATCGCCCCTGCCGACATCGAGCTGCGCCGCAAGATTCTCGAATCGAAACTGACCCGGTTCGCGCCGCTCGAAGTGCCCGAGGATGTGATCGAGTTTCTCGCCCGCACCATCACCCGCAATGTCCGCGAACTGGTCGGCGGCCTCAACAAGCTGATCGCTTATGCCCAGCTGACCGGGCAGGAAGTCTCGCTTAGTCTGGCCGAAGACCAGCTGACCGATATTCTTTCCGCCAACCGCCGCCGGATCACGATCGACGAGATCCAGCGCACGGTTTGCCAGTTCTATCGCATCGACCGCAGCGAGATGTCGTCCAAGCGCCGTGCGCGGGCGGTGGTCCGCCCCCGGCAGGTGGCGATGTATCTCTCGAAAGTGCTCACTCCGCGCAGCTATCCCGAGATCGGGCGCAAATTCGGCGGACGCGACCACTCGACAGTGATCCATGCGGTGCGCCTGATCGAGGATCTGCGCCAGCGTGATGCCGACATGGACGGCGACGTGCGGAGCCTGCTGCGCCAGCTGGAGAGCTGAGCCGCTCCACCGGTTTTCAACTGAACGCCAACAGGCTGTCGGCACCTTTTCCACAAAGCTGTCGACAGCCTCGCTGCGCGCGGACTAAAGGCTGGGTATGGCATCGGGAACCCATCGCGACCTTCCGCACAGCTTCGGCGCGGCGCTGCTGCGCGGCCTGCGGGGCCGGTGTCCACGCTGCGCAGAGGGACCGCTGTTCCGGCGCTGGCTCAAGCCACATGACACATGCCAGCCTTGCCAACTCGACCTGACGCCGCAGCAGACCGATGATTTCCCGGCCTATCTTTCGATCTTCGTTACAGGTCATTTGCTCGCACCGCTGATCATCATGCTCGCGCTCGATTTTGCTCTGTCTGGCTGGCAGATGGCGCTGATCATCCTGCCGCTTGCCTGTGTGCTGATGATCGGCCTGCTCCAGCCGGCAAAAGGGGCGGTGGTTGCCGTCCAGTGGTGGAACGGGATGCACGGCTTCCGCCGCGAGCGGGCAGGCGAAGCGGGCGGATCATGATGCTGAGCGACGCAAGGCTCGACCGTTTCGCGCGGCAGATCATCATCCCTGAGATTGGCGGCGCAGGCCAGGTCGCGCTGGACGGCACCCAGGTAACACTGGTCGGTCTCGGCGGGATCGGATCGCCGGTGCTGCAATATCTTGCCGCGGCAGGGATCGGGCAGCTGCGACTGATCGACGACGGCGATGTCGAACTGTCCAACCTGCAGCGTCAGACAATCTACACGCAGCGCGATATCGGCCATGCCAAGGCAGTGGCGGCGCGGCGCTGGCTGGCCAATTTCGACAGCGAGATTACTGTCGATGTGCGCGACGACCGCATCACGGCCGGCAACGCAGCGGCGCTGCTCGAAGGCTCCGGTCTGGTGCTCGACGGGACGGACAATTTCGCCACCCGGCTGGCGGTATCGGACAGCTGCGTCGCGCTCGGCATTCCATTGCTGTCCGCTGCAGTCGGGCGCTTTCAGGGCCAGGTCGCGGCATTTGCCGGGCATTTGCCCGACCAGCCGTGCTATCGCTGTTTTGTCGGCGATGCGTTCGACAATGACGACTGCGACACTTGCGCCGACGACGGCATGCTTGGCGCGATGGCCGGCTGGGCTGGCAGCTTCGCCGCAATGCGCGCTGTGAGTGTGCTGCTCGACGGCGTAGCAGCCATCGGCGACCCGGCATTTGGCAAGGTTCACATGATGGACGGGCTCAAGGCAGAAATGCGGAGCTTCCGTGTGGTGAAAGACCCGGCATGCAAGGGGTGCGGCTTGCCCGGATGAGCTACCAACCATCCGGCGCACCATGGAGGGTGGCAATCGGCCTTGTCGTCGCAGCCATTGGCGTTGTGCTCGGCGTCGCCGGATACCAGAATGCCAAGACAGCCAGTTTCAAAGCCGCGCTCGCGCAGTTCGCCAGAGACAATGGTCTGGAGACCATCGACTGGGCCCCGATGCACGGGATTCATGACCTCTATATCGGCGAGACATTTGTCGCCGACACCCCTGCGAAAGAAACTGCGGCAATCTGTGCAGTGCGGCAAACGGACGAGATTACAAGAAACCCCAACGCACAAGCACCCCGCAGCGCGCCGACGCTCGAAATCTGGTTCAGCGCATCCTGGCTCGAGGCGGATACTCTTGTTTTTCGCTCAGGGTCAGACTGACCGACTGAGTACCTCGTCCACCCAGCGCGGTACGAGTTCTCCCGCCTTGCCCTGACGCGATTCGTGGAACCAGCTTGAGCCCTCGCTACGCTCCAGATTGAGCTCCAGCGTTCTGACCCCCAATTCGCGCGCATCGCGGACAAAGCCTGCCGCCGGATAGACCGCGCCCGAGGTGCCGATGCTGACAAACAGGTCCGCCTGCCGGATGGCGGCGTAGATACGGTCCATCTGGTACGGCATCTCGCCGAACCACACGACATCGGGGCGCAAGCTCGGAGCCTGGCACACCGGGCACGGCGGGCGGTCCGACATTGGCGCATTCCACGGCGAACGCATCTCGCACGAAATGCATAGCGCGCTCTTCAGTTCGCCATGCATGTGCAGCACCCGGTTTGCTCCGGCGCGTTCGTGCAAATCGTCAACATTCTGCGTCACGATCAGCAATTCGCCGGCAAATTCCGCATCGAGCCGCGCCAATGCTTCATGCGCCGGGTTCGGGGTGACCTTGGCCAGGGCCTCGCGCCGCATGTCGTAGAAACACAGCACCAGATCGGGATCGCGCGCGAAGCCTTCAGGCGTCGCGACATCCTCCACCCGGTGCTGTTCCCACAGCCCGCCCGCATCTCGGAAGGTGTCGATACCGCTTTCTGCGGATATCCCGGCACCGGTAAGGATGACGATGTTCGAAATCTCTGCCATGCTTGGCTTCAAGCACGGCGGCATAAGGGAGTGCAATGGCGCGTATCGGGATTATCGGCAGTGACGGAAGAATGGGTCACGCCCTGACGAGGGCAATCGCCGACGCTGGCCACGAGCATGCGGGCGGGATCGACAAGGGCGGCGATGTCGCAAACCTTGCCGACCGCAGCGATGCGCTGGTCGACTTTTCCGCACCGGCGGCGCTGGCCGGAAATCTTCACGCCGCGATCGGTGCCGGAATTCCGATCCTGATCGGAACCACCGGACTGGAAGAACGCCATCACGAGACGATCGAAGCCGCAGCACGCGCGGTTCCGGTCTTGCAGACAGGGAACACTTCGCTCGGCGTAACCCTGCTCGCGCATCTGGTGCAGGAGGCCGCGCGCAGGCTAGGGGATGACTGGGACATCGAGATCCTCGAAATGCATCACCGGATGAAAGTCGACGCGCCATCGGGCACGGCCAAGCTGCTCGGCGAAGCGGCGGCGCGCGGGCGGGAAATCGATCTGGCGGAAAAGACCGAAAGCGGCAGACGCGGCTTAACCGGCGCGCGCGAAAAGGGTGCGATCGGCTTTGCCGCCTTGCGCGGCGGCACCGTTGCAGGGGAGCACAGCGTCATCTTCGCGGGCGATGAAGAGCGGATAACCCTTGCACATAGCGCGGAGAACCGCATGATATTCGCCCGCGGCGCAGTGAGGGGGGCGCAATGGCTTATCGGCAAGCAGCCGGGACGGTACCGGATGGAGGATGTGCTCGAGCTATGAGCGCGCCCGCCGCTGCTGCGTGCCAATGGCGCGAAGAAGGCGGCAGGGCAGCTGCCGGCGAACGGTCGCTGGCATTCATTGCCGAGGTCGGGATTCCCGTGCGCCTGCGGCAGGACAGCGACGACTTCACGCAACCGATCACCGGGCTGGCGATCTGCGACGGCAGCGTAGTGATCGATCCCGAGACCGAGGTATGGCCGGGCGATCTGCTGCACGAAGCCGGTCATATCGCAGTGGTCGAGCCCGCGCGGCGCGTGACATTGGGCGCGCTGGAGCCCGATCAGGATGAAGAATATATGGCCATCGCGTGGTCTTATGCCGCCGCCAAAATTTGCGCAGTCGGCCTGCGGCAATTGTTTCATTCGGAAGGGTACAAAGGCAGTTATGAATTCGCCGCTACCTGCTACGCGACCGGCCAATTCGTCGGTGCCGACGGCCTGGCTGCGCACGGCATGACCGCGATCGATCTGCACAGCGCTCTGGCAGCTGGCGTACCGACCTACCCCAACATGATCCGCTGGTTGCGCTAGATGAAGCGGCTACGCAAATATCTCCATCACCAGCTGTTCGACGGGGCGGAATATGATGGCCGGCTGACGACGCTCAACCGCTTTCTCGTGCTGGTGATCATTCTGGCCGTGATAACCGCCGTCCTCTCGACCGAGCCCAGACTGCACGACAATTGGCACAACCAGTTGCTGATCGCCGAAGCTGTGTTCGGCACTATCTTTCTGGTCGAATACGTCGCGCGGATTTTTGCTGCGGCTGACCAGCCGGGGCCCGAGAGCGCATGGAGGAAGCGTTGGCGCTTTATCCGTTCGCCTCTCGGTCTGATCGATCTGGCGGTGGTCGTCGCATCGCTCATGCCGCTGTTCGTCTCTAATTCCGCCGTGCTGCGGACGATCCGACTGCTGCGGGTCATCGCGATCATGAAGTTCGGCCGCTTCTCCAAGGCGGTGATGGAAGTCTGGGGTGCCGTGAAAGAGCGGGGGGACGATTTGATCGTCACCATGGCCTTGGCCTGTGTGCTGCTGTTGTCCGGGGCGACAGCACTCTATCTCACCGAGGGGCACATCCAGCCCGAGGAATTCGGCAGTATCCCGCGCGCATTGTGGTGGTCGATCATCACCTTAACCACGGTGGGTTATGGCGATGCCGCGCCGATCACTGTGCTGGGCAAGGTGTTCGCTTCCATGGTCGCGCTGTCGGGGATTGCCCTGGTCGCCATGCCGACCGGCATCATTGCCGCCGCCTTCTCCGAGGCGATGCAG
This sequence comes from Parerythrobacter lutipelagi, assembly GCF_005434975.1. Classification (GTDB taxonomy): domain Bacteria; phylum Pseudomonadota; class Alphaproteobacteria; order Sphingomonadales; family Sphingomonadaceae; genus Parerythrobacter_A; species Parerythrobacter_A lutipelagi. Next base: position 952,314 of record NZ_SKCJ01000001.1, read on the forward strand.
CGCCGCCGCGACCAGCGGCTGGAGGAAATGAAAGCGCATCTGGAGCGGCTGGACAAGGTCGATGACGCGGTCGAGGCCAAGATCGCCGCGCTTGAACGGGCCAACAATCCGCGCCACGACTGAGCGATGACCAAAGATCAGATTTTCGAGTTCTTCCGGCGACTGGCGGAAGACAACCCCGAGCCGGAAACGGAGCTTGAGTACGGCAATTGCTACCAGCTGGTCGTGGCGGTTGCGTTGTCGGCTCAGGCGACCGATGTCGGCGTGAACAAGGCAACCCGCGCGCTGTTTCGCGAAGTCGAGACGCCGCATCAGATGCTCGAACTGGGCGAGGACGGGCTGAAGGAGCACATCAAGACCATCGGCCTGTTCAACTCGAAGGCGAAGAACGTCATCGCGCTGAGCCAGCTGCTGGTCGATGAATATGGCGGCGAGGTTCCCGACACCCGCGAAGACCTTGTCCGGCTGCCCGGCGTGGGCCGTAAGACCGCCAATGTCGTGCTCAACTGCTGGTTCAAGCAGGAGACCTTTGCGGTCGACACCCATATTCTGCGGGTCGGCAATCGCACCGGCCTCGCCAAGGGCAAGACGCCTGAGCAGGTCGAGGCGAAGCTTGAAAAGCGCGTGCCGCAGCCTTTCCGTCTGCACGCCCATCACTGGCTGATCCTGCACGGCCGCTACGTGTGCAAGGCGCGCACGCCCGAATGCTGGCGCTGCAAGGTCGCGGATCTGTGCAGCTACCGCAAGAAAGTCCTGGAGAAGCCGAAGGGGCGGTGAACCGCTGCTAGAGTATGGCCTCTGCCAGCAAATCAGCGATCGGTTTGAGACTGAAACCCTTAGTAAATTTCAACTGCACCAAATTGAAGCCGCTGCCGTAAACTTTGAGTTCGGCATCCAAGTCGAAGGTCCCGGAGTTTTCGACAGCGAATGCAGTGATCGAACGCAATGATATTGAGAAAACTTCAACCTTCTTACCAGTTAGCCCCTGCTTATTGACGATCAATATCCGCTTGTTTGTGAATACACTTCCGTCACGCAATCCCTTGGTAGCAACTAGGATCTGCTCACCGTCGAGCAACAATGAGCTCACATAATCGGCCGTTTCCCGGCCCGATTTTTCATCTCCGACAAACAGAACTTCGCCAGCACTCATTTCTATCCCTTCGAAGAAATTGACGGCTCACACATCGTCCGCCGGGATCATTTTTTCATGGTCAGTCAATTGGAGATATCCCGCGATTTCCAGAAAACAAAGGCGAAGAAAAGCATGAACACGAAGTCATTTGCGCCGTAGATCGTGTAGAAGACCCCGGCGAAAGCGTCCTGCTCGTAGACCGCTGTGAGTGATTGAGATGTTATAAATGAAGTCCAGGCGGCCACATAAGCCAGCTTCTCAATCACGAACACCGCAATGAGCCAGCGCACTTGTGCGTAGTTTCGGCTCACCGCAATATAGGCAAGACCCCACAGCACAATGCAGACGAGTCCGAACAGGCCCATCACGACTGGCTGCGTTTCCATCATCACGTCGTTGGTGAAAACACGGGAACAGATCAGGACGCCCAGGATGTTGCTGAGGCCAGCGAGGACAAAGCCTCTACGGACAGTGGCCGCACTCATCGCGCACACCCCCTAAACATCATCTGCCGAGATCATTTCCGCTTTGTCGATCTCGCCGGTCATCACCGCCACCGTGGTCGCCACTGCCGCGTCGCCAGTTACATTGGTGGTGGTGCGCATCATGTCCATGATCCGGTCGACACCGGCGACGAGTGCGATCGTTTCCAGATCTACGCCCACAGCGCCGAACACCAGCGCCATCATGATCAGGCCCGCACCGGGAATGCCCGCTGCCCCGATTGCGCCCAGCGTGCCGAGGATCGAGATGAGGAAATAATCGCTCCAGCTCAGATCAACACCGAATATCTGTGCACCAAACAGCGTGGCGAGGCCGAGGTACATCGCGGTCCCGTTCATATTGATCGTCGCGCCGAGCGAGATCACGAAGCTGGATACCGAATTGGACACGCCTAGATTGCGCTGCGCACAGCGCAATGTCACCGGCAGGGTCGCGTTGGAGCTCGCCGTTGAATAGCTGACCGCGATGGCATCCACGATACCGCGGAAAAAATCGATCACCGGCAGCTTGGCGAGAAATTTGATCATCCCGGCATAGACGATGAAGATGATCAGCAGGCACCCGACGTAATTCAACACCACCAGCTTGCCCAAGGCAGCAAGCGCATCCAAGCCCAGCGTTCCTGCGACCCACGCCATGAGTGCAAACACGCCGAACGGGGTGAGTTCCATCACCACCATGGTGACCTTTTGCATCACCACTGATCCGCTGTCGAAAATCTTGAGGACCGGCAGTCCTTCTTCCTTCGCCATCAATATGCCGATACCGACAAGCAGAGAGAAGATTATCAGCGGCAGGACGTTCACATCCGCCATCACCTGTACCGGGCTTTGCGGCACCATCTCCAGCACCATCTGGCGCCAGGTCGTATCGTTCGGCGGCGGCGTGGCACCTTGCTCGATCATCGAAATGTCGACGCCCGATCCCGGCGCGACCACAGTGCCGAGGAACAGGCCCAGCCAGACCGCGATTTGCCCGGTCACCACGAACAGCAGCAGCGCGCGCCAGCCGACACTGCCCAGCTTGCGCAAATCGCCGATGCTTGCGACCCCGGCGACAAGGCTGAAGAAGATCAGCGGTACGACCAGCATTTTGATAAAGGCGACGAATATATCGCCGATGATCTTGATGCTCTCCGCGCCCGGCCCCCAGAAGTAACCGACGACGACGCCGAGAATAAGCGCGGCGATGACCCGCTGCCACAGTGGAATTGCAAACCAGGCGCGCATGCGGCGGCCCTCCCCTTCAGTCCAGTTGGAGCGCCGCTGTTGCGACCCTCGTGTAAATGCGGCTTAGCGTGTCGAGGTCTGCCATGGCCACCGCTTCATCTGTCTTGTGCATTGTTGCATTGCACAGGCCAAACTCAATCACCGGACACACGGCACGCAGGAACCGAGCGTCGGACGTGCCCCCGGTGGTCGAGGGTTCGGGCGTTATACCGGTTTCCGCCTTCACCGCATCGGCGATGATCTGAGAGAATGCACCCGGCGGCGTCAGAAACGGCTCCCCGGAAATAATCGGCAGCGCGCTGCCGCCGTGCTTTTCAGCAATGGCGCCGACACGTTCGGACAATGATGCGCCCGAATGCAGATCGTTGAAGCGGATGGAGATTCGCGCCTTGGCCTTGCCGGGGATCACGTTGTGTGCCCGATTGCCAACCTCGATCTCAGTGATTTCGAGGTTGGAGGGCTGAAACCAGTCGGTCCCGGTATCGAGCACCAGCGCGTCCAGTTCCGCCAGCATCGCGACCAGCTTGGGGATCGGATTATCCGCCAGATGAGGGTAAGCGACATGCCCCTGTGTGCCTTCCACCGTGAGCCAGATATTGACCGAGCCGCGCCGCCCGATCTTCATCATGTCGCCCAGCTGGTTGACCGAAGTCGGCTCCCCCACGAGGCACAGGTCCGGCTGATGGCCCTTGTCGCGCATCCAGTCGATCAGCGCGCGGGTTCCGTGCAGCGCAGGGCCTTCTTCGTCGCCGGTGATGATGAAGCTTATTGTGCCTGCATCCTGCGGCACATGCTTCACCGCTTCGACCATGGCAGCGATTGAACCCTTCATGTCGACCGCGCCGCGCCCGTACAGCAAATCGCCGCGCTTTTCAGCCGCGAAAGGTGCGCTCGACCATCCTTCGCCCGGCGGGACCACATCGAGATGGCCGGCAAAGGCGAAATGCTTCGAGCCGTCCGGTCCGGGCCGTATCGCGAACAGGTTTTCGACCGGGGCCTCGTCGCTGCCGGTATCGCCTTCGCCGCGGATAAAGCGGTGAACCTCGAAGCCCAGCGGCGCGAGCATGGCTTCCATCACATCGAACACCAGCCCTGTGGCCGGGGTGACGCTTGGCGCGGCAATCAGTTTTTCGGCATACTCTATGGCGTTGCTCATCGCGATGGGACTAAACGAGGTGAAGCCACCTGACCAGCCGGAGAAAGCAGGCCATGCCCAAGCTCGATCTCGACACCATCGCTCAGACCAATGCGACTGGCTATCCCGAACCATACAGCAATGATGTGCAAGGCCGCTGGTACCGCCGTCTGGCACCAGCGAGCGGCATGGAGAAGCTTCGCGCCAGTCATGTCGTGCTCAAGCCCGGCGCATGGTCGAGCCAGCGCCACTGGCACCGTGAAATCGATGAATTGCTGGTCATGATTGCGGGTGAAGCCGTGCTGGTCGAAGACAGCGGTGAAACTCTGGTCCGGCCAGGTGATCTCGTCGCCTGGCCCGCGGGGACCCAGAACGGCCACCGCCTGCAGAACCGGACCGATGCCGATTGCGTATTCGTCGTTGCCTCGGCAGGCGACTATGACGCGGACAGCGGCGAATATCCCGATATCGACATGGTGTTCGACCCCGATGGATATGCACGCAAGGATGGCACCCGCTATCCGGCGAAGCGCATACCGTGAGCCCCGCTGGTGCCTGATGGATCTTGCCGGTTTCGCTCTTGCTGTCCTGCTGATCGAGCTGACGCCCGGTCCGAACATGGCGTGGCTTGTTGCGCTGGTGCTGGGTGAAGGACGCAAAGCCGGGCTGGCAGCCATAGGCGGTGTCGCGCTTGGCCTGCTGGTCAACGGGTTGTTGTCTGCGATCGGCGCGAGCGCGGTGCTGACCGCCCTGCCGCGCGCAGCAAGTTTTATCGGTTTCGCCGGTGCCGCGATGATGCTCTATCTTGCATGGGAAGCCTGGCGAACAAGCGGCGAAACGTCACCCGCTGCCATCCCGCGCCACTCGCCCCATCGGCACTTCTTTGCCGGGTTCGGCATCAACCTGCTCAACGTCAAGGCCGCCTTGTTCTTCCTGTCGGTCGCACCGCAATTCGTGGCGGGGGGCGCGCCCGGCATGCAGCAGGCAGTCACGTTGGCGCTGGTCAGCGTTGCGATAGCGACGATCATCCACTTGTTGCTGATTTACGGCGCGTCATCGATCCGGCCGATCCTGCTGGAGCCGCATCGCGCCACGCTGGTGCGCCGCGTGCTGGCGCTTGCCATGGTCGGCGTTGCCGCGTGGTTCGTCGCCGGGGCGCTGCGCTAACGGCGATCATCCGGCACCACCAGCGGACCCGGGGCAAAGGCTTCGTCGAGCAAGCGGGCCATCCTCAGTCCCGCCTGTTGCACCCGGCTCTGCGAGACAGGGATGGCCGCGACGATATCCTCCTGCGTCAGCGCCGTTGCGGCGGGCAGATCACCAGCACAAGGATCGGTATCGAACGCGTTGGGGTAGACAAAGTCGCGCGCCGCCTGCCAGCTCTCGCGGCCCCAGTCTGCCGGGCCTCCGGTCGCGATAGCCGCGCGTTCGCTCAGCGGATAGCGGCGCACCAGCGGCGGATTGGCCGAAGTGATCGCCCGCTCTGCCAGCGCGCTGTCCCAGATCGAATGCAGGTTCTTGTCCGGCACGATCCCATAAGCTGTCACGCGGTCGTTGCCGCCGCGATCGTCCTTGTCGCCCGAATGGAGCGGCATGTGGATGTCGCCCACGAAGTGCACCATGAAAGCGAGCGCCTCGAGCCGCACATTGCCCGGCAGGCTTTCATCAGCAAGGATCCGGAGATTGCGCTCGATCTGTGCGGTCACGCAATTGCCCCCGCTGCAATTGGCGCGCGGATTGTACGGCTCGCAGATCGGTGTCGTGCGGTAATGCCACGCAGCGGTGTAGCCCCAGCGCCAGTAGTCGCGCCGGACGCAATCCGGCCACACGGTCGCGTCTGCCAGGCTTTTCAGGTCGCAACCGGGCGTGCCGAGCTGCGCTTCGTAACGAAGCAGCCGCCGGATCGCGGAACGCGTTTCCGGCTTCACATTGACCAAGGCAATCTCGCCCGTGGTACGGTGCCCGTATTCGCCCCAGGCCATTGCCTGCGACGGCAGCAGCACCGCCAGCGCAAGCAGCAGTGCCTCTGCTAGTTTTGCGGTGCGGTTTCGTATTGTTCGATCACCCATTGCTCGTCCTCTGCGCTGGCAATCCATTGTTGCATCCATTCGTGTTCCCACATGGCTTCCATATAGGTTTCCGCAAAGCCCGGCATCTTGAAGCCATAGCTGCGGAATCGGGAAACGACGGGTGCGTAAAACACATCGGCTGCGCTGAAAGTGCCGAACAGGAACGGCCCGCCCTGCCCGAAGCGCGCCCGTGCCTCGGCCCACAGTTGGAGCACGCGAACGGTGTCAGCCCGCGCGGCATCGGTGATGGTAGCGTCTTCGAAAATCTTGCGGATGTTCATCGGGCATTCGCTGCGCAGCGCGGCGAACGAGCTGTGCATTTCCGCGACCATCGATCGCGCCATACCGCGTGCCGTGTCATCCTTCGGCCAGAAGCGGTCGCGCCCGACCTTGTCGGCCAGATATTCCATAATGGCGAGGCTGTCCCACACCACGGTTTCCCCGTCCCACAGGATCGGAACCTTGCCGTGGCTCGGCTGAGTGCCTTGCTCCGCCTGCTTGGTCTCTTCCCATTGCTCGCCGAACATCGGGACGGTGATTTCTTCGAAATGCAGCCCCGATTGCTTGACTGCGAGCCAGCCCCGCAGCGACCAGCTGGAGTAGTTCTTGTTGCCGATGATGAGCTTCATGCGCGTTCCCACCTTTGCACGCTCTTTGGATTGTCGCCGCGTTAGGCGTTCATCCTCGCGCTGTCGAGACTGAACGGATGGAACAACCGGAACACAGTCCAAAGAAAGATTGTGTCCCTGCCGCAGCTTGAGGATCGCGGACCTCAGCTGCGCTTGCGAGAGATCTGGATGTTTGCCGTTTGCCATCCGCCAGTATGTGGCAGAACGCGGCGATGTAGGAAAATGCTGGTTCTCAGACCCCCGCGTCGCTCAGCACGGCAGCGCGCAATTCCGGAATGCCCATGCCTTTTTCGGAGCTGGTGATGTGCAGTTCAGGGTAGGCGGCGGTGTGCTTGCGTGCTTCGTCGGCAACTTGCGCTGCGACCGCATCGAGCGCGCTGGCTTTGATCTTGTCCGCCTTGGTCAGCACAACCCGGTAGCTGACCGCCGTCTCGTCGAGCATCTTCATCATTTCGCGGTCGACGTCCTTCAGCCCGTGACGGCTATCGACCAGCACCAGGGTCCGGTGCAGCACTTGCCGGCCGCGCAGATAGGTCTTCACTAGGCTCTTCCATTTCTCGACCACTTTTACCGGAGCCTTGGCAAAGCCATATCCCGGCATGTCGACCAGACGGAACAGGGTCGGCTCGCCCACTTCGAAGAAATTCAGCTCCTGCGTGCGTCCCGGTGTGACCGAAGTGCGCGCAATCGACCTGCGTCCCGTCAACGCATTGAGCAGCGAGGATTTGCCGACATTGGAGCGGCCGCAAAACGCGATTTCCGGCACCGTCGGTTCTGGCAGGAATTTGAGTTGCGGGGCTGAGAGGAGAAAATCCACCCGGCCCGAGAACAGCTTTTCCGCCCGCCGCGCCAACGCGGCGCGTTCGCGCTCTTGCTGCTCCAGCTCTGCATCCGTCATTCGTTCGCCCCTCAAGTTCCGGCGTCGCGCTCGGCAACCTTTTCCTGATCGGCCTTCTGCTTGACCGCAGCAGCCTTCAATTGCGGATGTTTGGAATAAAGATAGCTCTGCTGCGCCAGCGTGAGAATGTTGTTGGTCACCCAGTACAGCAGCAAGCCTGCCGCAAACGGTGCCATCACGAACATTAGCGCCCACGGCATGATCGAGAAGATCTGCTGCTGCATCGGGTCCATGGCCGTCGGATTGAGGCGGAAAGTCGCCCACATCGTCACACCGAGAAGCACAGCAAGAATACCGACCCCGAAAATGAACATCAGCCAGCTCGGCACATTGATGCCAATCAGGCTCAACAGATAGGCAAGGTTCGCCGGATCCGGTGCCGACAGATCTTCGATCCACAGCATGAACGGCTGATGGCGCATTTCGATCGCAAGGATCAGCGTTTTGTAGAGCGCGAAGAAGATCGGGATCTGGATCAGGATCGGAAGGCAGCCGGCCAGCGGATTGACCTTCTCCTTCTTGTACAGCGCCATGATCTCCTGCTGCTGCTTCTGCTTGTCGTCCTTGTAGCGTTCCTGCAGCGCCTTCATCTTGGGCTGGATCGCTTTCATCTGCGCCATCGACGCGAATTGCTTCTGAGCGATGGGGAACAGCACAAGCCGGATCAGAACGGTCATCAGGATGATCGCGAGCCCGAAATTGCCAACCAGCGCGAACAGATGCGTCAGCAGCCACCAGATCGGGCGGGCGATCCAGCCAAACCAGCCCCAGTCGATCGCATTGCCGAATTTTTCGATCCCGGCGGTTTCGTACTGGTCGAGGATCGCGCTTTCCTTCGCGCCAGCGAACAATTGCGTCGTCTTGGTGACTTGCTGTCCGGCAGCGACGGTAACGGGCTGATATTCCATCCGCGCGACGTAAAGCTGGTCACCCAGCGACTGGAAATCCGCATCGACGTTGCTGCCGTCTTGCGGGATCACTGCGGACAGCCAGTAGATATCGGTAAAGCCGAGCCAGTGCGGCGTGCCTTCGATCCGGCCTTCCGCGGCGTCTTCGGCCAGATCGTCATAATCGGGGCCGAAATTCACCCCGTCACCGAACGCGCCGATGGCGCCCGAGTGAACGTTGAACGTGCTGGCGCTGGCGGTCTTGCTGGTGCGCACGATGCCGGCCCGCGGGCGAACGACCACCGGCCCGCCGGACGTGTTGGCCACTGTCTGCTCGGCCGTGATCATGTAGTGATCGTCGACTGTCAGCTTGATGGTGAACAGCAGGCCTTCGCCATTATTCCATGTCAGGGTTACGGGCTGGCCCGGAGCCAGCGGACCGCCTTCTGCCTGCCAGACCGTATCAATGCCAGGCAGCCGTACGCCATCACCCGACCAGCCGAATTGCGCGTAATGCTGCGCTTCTGTGTCAGCCGGAGAGAAGATGCGGACCGGACCGCTGTCGCGCTCGACTGTCTGACTGTGTGTCTTGAGCACGATGTCGTCGATCCGCGCGCCGAGCGGATTGATCGAACCCGCAAGCTCAGGCGCGTCGATCTTGATGCGATCGGCAGCGACCAGCTCGGTTGCCAACTCGGCTTCTTCCTTCGCGATATCGGCGGGATCCTGCAGGCCGCCTTCGCGCGTGCGCTTCGCCGGGGTCGATGCGGTCGGAACTTCCTCGCTCGCTGCTTTGCTCGCTGCTGGGGAAGCAACTTCAGAGGTCACCACCGGTTGCGGGTAGAAATACTGCGTCAAGGCCTGCGAGCCGAACAGCAACAGGCCGCACAGCACCACGGCGAGCAGGAGATTACGCTGGTTATCCAAGATTTCGGCCCCGTCTAAATTCAATCGAGTGTGTTATATGGATACTACGGCACAGGATCCAAGCCATGCCCGCCCCAAGGGTGGCAGCGCAGTATACGTTTCAGTGCCAGCCATCCACCCTTGATTGCACCATATTTTCCCAGCGCTTCGACCGCGTATTGCGAGCACGATGGCGAATAGCGGCAGGTCGGCGGCAGGATGCGCGAAGGACCCCACTGCCACAGCCTGGCGATGAAGATCAGGATGTGCTTCATTTGCGCGGCGACCTGCGCCGAGGTTGGCGGCGGCGCGGCGGATCGACATCACCTTTGGCAGCTTTCTCAAGCGCGCGAGCAAGTTCCTGGCGCAGAGCGGAAAAATCCCGCTCGATACCGCGCTCCCGGCCGATCAGCACGTGGTCATGATCGGGCAGCCCGCCACCGGGTAAAGCCTCCCGAAGCAAAGTGCGAAAGCGGCGTTTCATGCGGTTGCGGACCACCGCATTGCCGATCTTCTTTGTCACTGTGATGCCGAAGCGTTTGCCGTGCCCATGGTTCGGGTTGACCAGCAAAACGAAGCCGGGCCGCGCGACGCGGAGCCCGCGATTGGCCGCGAGAAAATCGCTGCGTTTGCTCAGAACGGACGGGGCAGAGGCGGATTCGCTGGGCATCGAGATCAAGCGTCTAGCGAATCGATTGCGCGATGAAAATGCAAACGGGTCCCGAAGGGGACCCGCAGGGCCGTGTGGCCTCCCGCGACAACACGGCCTTCAGGCCGCGTGAGCGAGAAATGTGCACGCGCCGGCAGGCGCTGCGCGAATCGAATTAAGCCGAAAGCTTCTTGCGACCGCGACGGCGGCGTGCGCGCAGGACCTTGCGGCCACCTGGCGTTGCCTTACGGGCGAAAAAGCCGTGGCGACGGGCACGCACGAGATTGCTGGGCTGGAAAGTCCGCTTCATGATAACCTCTAGTCGAAATAAAAAGGGCCGCCCGTCAAAGGCGACCGCCTGTATGGACGCGCCCGTTACGGCAGGAGCGGATGCGAGTCAAGATATGCTGCGTCAGCAAATGCGATCTTCGGGGCTGGCTTTGGGGCTGGCTTTGGGGCCGGTTGCGGGGCTGGCTTTTCAGCAGTCGTCACCATCGTTTCGCGCGCCGGTTCGCCCAGCCATTCACGCATATCCTGCGCGGTGAGCCACTTGGCATCGGCATGACCGACCGAATTGGTCATGTCGTAGAACGCGCGTGCCTCTTCATCGCTCATGCCCATCTCGCGGTAATAGGCGAGATAAGTCCCGTTGGCCCCTTCACGGGCACCAAAATCACGCGCTTCGCGGCCGTAATTGTCGCGCCAGCTATGAACCGCAAACTCTGCCCCGTCATCGATCCGGCGCTGCCGACCCGCGAGGAACAATTCAACCGCTCCCGAACGCACTGATCCTCCGGCGGGGACGTGGGTCTCCAGCCCTGCCGCGCGGATCAGGCGGCCGACCGCCAAATTCCCGATGTCGTGGTCGGTACCGGGGCACTCGACCATGGACAGCGTGGCAATACGGGGGAAATCACGCAGCATGGCCTGGAACTGCGCCGGTGACCGCCTGTCGGTGACGCCAATCATTTCCGCGCGAGTCTCGTCGACGACCCGAAAAGGCCCATATTGCGCGATGGCCGGTGACAGCGGCTTGGCCTGTGCCGGAACCAGGCGCTCTGCGCCCTCTTCGACCCGCACCCACTGCTGGCTCGCCGGGTCCCATTCTTCCATCCAGGTCTCGGTCGAGAGCACCTGTGCCTGAACATGGGCCTGAGCATGGGCCTGACCGGGCGCCGCAATCAGGAGCAGCGCAGTCGACAGAATGGTAAAAAGGCGGGCCGCAGCGAACATGCCGCCCTTTTTGCGCGCGAGGCGTTACCACCTCGCCAAGCGGCGCAGTTGCCCGGGCCTTTCGAGACATGGTTAACGCCGCAGCAGGATTTCAGTGATCAGCGTGCTCTGTCCGCTGTGGCAGCCGCTTGAAGGGTGCCGGGCGGCGGTCCAGCGGTTCGAGCCGATTGCGGCCTTCTACCAGCTGGTATGCCTTGTCCGACTGAACCCGCGTGAACGTCTGCTCCGCTCCTGAAGCAGGCCAGCGCACAGTGACCCGCTCGATCCGCTTCGCTGCGCCCAATCCGATATGTTGTTCCAGCGGGCTGGACCCGAAGCTGCCGCCGGTCCCGACTGCGCGCCAGATCGCGAATTGCCGCCCCGCATCGTCGGTCACGTCAACCCGGATCACCGCCCCGACCGCGCCGCGATTGCTCTGCCGCCCCTCCAGTCGGAGCGATATCCAGCGATTTGCACCGCCGAGATTCTCGAACAGCGCATTCATAAATGTATCGCCTGCGGCCGATCCGCCAAGCTGCGCGAAGATATCCGCATCCCCGTCGCGGTCGAAATCGGCGAAAGCGATACCGTGACCTTTCTGGATATGACCCAGCCCGGAAGAAGCGGTAATTTCCTCGAACCGTGCGCCCTGACGGTTCCACATCGCGGTGTTGGGAATGATCGCATCATAGGCGGAGGCGCCGGTGCCCCAATACATGTCGAGCCAGCCGTCATTGTCGAAATCACCATAGGCGGAACCCATGACATAGCTCGGCGCGGTCAGTCCTGCGGCTGCGGTCACATCTGCAAAGGTGCCATCGCCGCGATTGCGATAGAGCGCAGCGCCCGAGACCTTGTCGTCCAGTTCGCTAGCATCTCGCCCGGCGAAGCTGCGCGCCATATTGCCGGTCACGTCGCCCGCCCCGTATCCGGCGACGAACAGGTCCTGCCAGCCGTCATTGTCGTAATCGAAGAACCAGCTGGCGAAGCTGCGCTGCGGGCCGCCGACGCCCGCTTCCCCGGTCACGTCCTCGAAGGCGAGCGCACCCGAATTGCGGAACAGGACATTCGCCTGGCGCAGGCAGGACACATGCAGATCGGCGAACCCGTCGCCGTCGTAATCGCCTGCCGCGACAGACTTGGGATTGCAGTCGAACCCGGCAGGCGTCCATTCGGGCAGGCGCTCGAAACCCTTGCCCCCGCGATTCATGAAGATGTCGATCCGGCCAGCAACGCGCCTACTCTTCTTCTCGTTCGCGACGACGAGATCGAGCCAGCCGTCATTATCGAGATCGGCAAAGGTCGAACTCAGCGTCGGCTCGAATTGCAGCAGGCCCAGCTCGACCGTCGCATCCTCGAAATTTCCCTTGCCGTCATTGCGCAGCAGCGAATTGGGCAGCAATCCGCCGCCCTGCCCCCATGCTCCGCGCATCAGATAAATATCCGCATCGCCGTCATTGTCGAAGTCGCCATGGATTGCGTTCAGCCCGCCCGGCAGCCCGCCAAGGCCCGATTGTTCGGTCGCATCGACCAGCCGTCCGTCCGGCGCGCGCAGATAGAGGATTACTTCGCCGTCCAGCGTCCAGCTGGTGGTGAAGACATCGAACTGGCCGTCACCATCGAAATCCTCGACCACTGCAGCGCCGGCATTGTTCCTCCGGTCGACTGCGGCCAAATCCGACACATTGGCAAATTTCGGCCCTGCGTAGCCCTCGATTGCGCCTGGCATCGGCAACAAATGCTCCGCCGGGACATCGCCGGGATAGCCGCCCAGAGTCATATGCGCGATGTTGAGCAGCCACTTCGACTTGTAATCATCCGGCCGACCGGCAAGAACGCGATCCTCCAGCACCGCAATCGCCATGGTCGAGCCTTCCTCCAGCCTGTGCTGCGCGCCGCGGTCGATCGGCACGATGCACGCGCCCGCGTGCGGATTGTTGAAACAGTTCTGCTGCTCGCCCAGCCGCAGATAGGCGATCGCAAGACTGTCCTCCACCGTATCAGTCATCTCGCGGGGCGCGCCGCTGTCCAGCGCCCAGCGATCAACCTTTTCGAGAATTGCAATCGCGTCTTCGGTCTCGCCGGTGTTCATCAAGCGCGCTGCGATCCGCAAATGCTGCACCGCGCCCGCCGCGTCCGGAATGTCACGCCATAGCCGGTATTCGTCGCGCACGGCTTTCGCCCAACTGCGCAGGCGGGAACTCTCTTCGCGCGCCCGCAGCTCGGCCAGCATCGCTTTCATCCCGTCGGTGCCGGGCTGCACATCGAGCCGCTCGACGAATTGCGCCATCGGCTCGTCACGCAAGCGGTCCTGCTGCAAGTCCCACGCAGCGAAACCGGCGAACAGCACAGCCAGCAGCGCACCGCCTGCCAATATCTTGCGCCATCCGATCCGCCGCAGCAAGGTTTCCCTCCATTCCCGAAGCTTCCGAACTAAGCGGGTCTGGCAATTTTGGCCAGCATCGTTATGCCCTGAATTTGCAAGCTATTGTGTTGAGGACCGCAATCAGCTCGGCCTGGCATCGCGTGATGCAAACGGGGGAGTAATTGTGGTCGCACTGGTTCGGACTGTTGCCTATCTCGGGCTCGATGCGCGCAGCGTCGAGGTGCAATGTTCGGTCGCGCCGGGACTGCCCAATTTCAACATCGTCGGGCTGGCCGACAAGGCCGTGGGCGAGAGCAAGGAACGCGTTCGCGCGGCGCTTTCCAGCATGGGCCTCGCTTTGCCGCCGAAACGCATCACCATCAATCTCGCCCCCGCCGACCTGCCCAAGGAAGGGAGCCATTACGACCTGCCGATCGCGCTCGCGCTGCTGGCCGCGATGGGCGTGACCGATGCCGAGCAATTGGGGGACTGGGTCGCGGTGGGCGAGCTGTCGCTCGACGGGCGGGTCGTCGGCTCACCCGGCGTGCTGCTCGCGGCGCTTCATGCGAGCGAGCAGGAAGCGGGCCTGATCTGTCCGGTCAGCCAGGGGGCCGAAGCGCGCTGGGCAAGCGAAGTACCGGTGTGCGCCGCGCCCGATCTGGTCAGCCTGCTCAATCATCTGAAAGGCACGGCGCAATTGCCCGTGCCGCAGCCGGGGGAGGTCGAACCTGCTCCGCCGGGCCCGGATCTGAAGCGGGTAAAGGGGCAGGAAACCGCCAAGCGCGCGCTGGAGATCGCCGCAGCGGGCGGGCACAATTTGCTGATGATCGGCCCGCCGGGTGCGGGCAAGAGCCTGCTCGCATCGTGCCTGCCGGGCATATTGCCAGAGCTTTCGCCCTCCGAAGCGCTCGAGGTTTCCATGGTGCAATCGGTCGCCGGAACGCTGGAAGGCGGACGGATCAGCCGCGCGCGGCCGTTCCGCGCGCCGCATCATTCGGCCAGCATGGCGGCGCTGACCGGCGGCGGGTTGAAGGTAAAGCCGGGAGAAGTCAGCCTCGCGCATCTCGGCGTGCTGTTCCTCGACGAGCTGCCCGAATTCCAGCGCGCCGTGCTCGACTCGCTGCGACAGCCGCTCGAAACCGGCTCGGTCGATGTCGCGCGGGCCAATGCGCATGTCAGCTTCCCAGCGCGGGTCCAGCTGATCGCGGCGATGAACCCGTGCCGCTGCGGGCATCTTGGCGATCCGGCACTTGCCTGTTCACGCGCGCCGCGCTGCGCTGCCGATTACCAGAGCAAGGTCAGCGGCCCGATGCTGGACCGGATTGATTTGCACGTCGAAGTCGACCCCGTCAGCGCCGCCGACCTCGCCCTGCCGCCCGCCGCAGAAGGAACCGCAGAAGTTGCCGCACGGGTCGCTGCCGCGCGCACGGTGCAGACCGGCCGTTCCGAACAAACGGGCGTACGCAGCAATGCCGAACTGCAAGGCGACGCGCTCGAACAATTCGCCACCCCCGACGAGGCCGGCCAGCGCCTGCTGATGCAAGCCGCCGAAGCGATGCGCCTGTCGGCCCGCAGCTACACCCGGATGCTTAGGGTAGCGCGGACGATTGCGGACCTGGCCGGGGCAGAGAAAGTCGGGCGGATTCATGTGGCGGAGGCGTTGAGTTACCGAAGGCAGGCGCCGCGGGCTTAGGCAAATTGCATTTGATTGATAGGAGATACCATGGAACTTGAGGCAAGGCTTGAAGCCCTTTCGGACAAAGCGAAAAAGCATCGCGAGGTCTTGGGAACGGAGGAGGCGGCGAAGACCGCACTCGTGTTGCCGTTCCTGCAAGCGCTTGGG
Source organism: Parerythrobacter lutipelagi (assembly GCF_005434975.1). Taxonomy (GTDB): domain Bacteria; phylum Pseudomonadota; class Alphaproteobacteria; order Sphingomonadales; family Sphingomonadaceae; genus Parerythrobacter_A; species Parerythrobacter_A lutipelagi. Next base: position 967,775 of record NZ_SKCJ01000001.1, read on the forward strand.
TTTGACGTTTTCAACCCAAGCGAGGTTGTGCCTGAGTTCACGTGCGACGTAGGCACCAAAAAGGGCGAAAAGGTCGACTATGCAATTGTGCTTGAAGGTGACGTTACCATGCTCATCGAATGCAAGCCGACAAGTCAGGAACTTTCTCTTCGACACGCATCGCAGCTCTACCGATATTTTGGAGTGACCGATGCTAAGTTCGCCATCCTTACTAACGGAGCCGACTTCAAATTTTATTCAGACCTTACTGCCTCCAACAGGATGGATGAAAAACCATTCTTCGAGTTCAACCTTTGCAATCTGCGAAAGTCAGACATCCGCAATCTCGCCAACTTCCAGAAGTCTGGATTTAACGTCGATGAGATTGTGGAGACTGCTGCAAGCTTGCAGATGGAGGGAGAGGTAACGAAGGTCATCGAAGCTGAAATGGCTGACCCGTCAGCTGAGTTCGTCAAACTTGTGGCAGCCAAAGCGACAAACAGACGAGTCACTGCGGGCCTGAGAGCCGCTATCGCTCGGCACATTCCAAACGCTTTCAATTCAATTGTTCGAGAACGCCTAAACGCACGCATTTCGTCGGCGATGGATGATGACGATCAGCCCGAACCTGCAAGCACTTCGGAGATTGAAACTACTGCTGACGAACTCGAAGGCTTCAGGATCGTGCGCGCGATAGCGTCAGAGATTGTTTCGCCCGAGCGTGTTTTTATCCGAGATTCTCAATCGTACTGTGCAGTTTTGCTTGATGACAATAATCGTAAGCCCATTGCGAGATTGCGATTCAACTCGGAGACAACCCGCTACCTCGGCACATTCGATCAAAACAAGGAAGAACTCCTCAATACGGTCGAATCGGTGCACGATATTTATCGATACAAGAAAGCGATCCTGAAACGACTGAAGGCAATGATCGAAGGCGAATAGGCCGCCCTACTTCTTCACCGGCGGCTGCTTCCTTGAAAACACCAGCGCGCCGTCGCTCGAAGCCTTGGGATCGAACCGATAGCCTTCGGCGTCGAAATCCTTCAGCCGTTCGGCGCGGTCGACTCGTTTTTGCATGATCCAGCGGGCCATCAGGCCGCGGGCGAATTTGACGTGGTACATCGGGCGGTGCGGTTCGCCGTCCTTGATGTTGATGAAATCCGCCGTGATCACTCGCGCGGCCAGCGCGCCGGTATCGACCGCGCCGAAATATTCGTTGGAAGCGAGGTTCACGATGGTCTTGTCTTGATGGCCCGACAGGTCACCGTCGAGCGTCTGTGCAATTCTGCTGCCCCAGAATTCATACAGCGAAGACCCGCGCGGATTCTTCATTTTGGTGCCCATCTCCAGACGGTAGGGCTGGATCGCATCCATCGGACGCAGCAGGCCGTAGAGGCCCGACAGAATGCGCAGATGGTCCTGCGCATAGTCCAGCGTATCGTGATCAAGGCTTGTCGCTTCCAGCCCCCAGTACACATCGCCGTCGAAGGTCAGCCCGGCAGGCGTGATGGAATTGGCGCGGCCATCGAGATCGAAGGCCTTGAACCGCTCTGCATTCAGCTCGGCCAGCTTGTCGGAAATGCGCATCAGCCGTTTGAGGTCGGCGGCGGATTGCTGCTTCGCAACGGCGGCGATTTCGCGCGTATCCTCGGCAAGGCGCGGCCGGGTGATGGCCAGCGGTGTTTCGACGGGGCCGGATTTGAGCTTTTTGGCGGGCGAGAGAAGGGTCAGCATCGGTCGTCTCAGTCTATCTTGGTGCGGGTGATCGAACGGGGCGGAGTGCTGCCCCATGGTTCAGGCGCGATGTTCAGGCACGAAACAGGCTCGGGCAGGCATTGGCAAGCCCGGCACAGCCATTTGTCGCCGGAAGTTTCGCCGTTTGCGTGTTGCAATGCAAAACGTGTAAAGAAACGGCAGGAGTCGCCCCATGTTGAACTTGATCCGTAATCGCTATCTCGACCTGCTCGGGTCGATCTATATCTACAACGAGCACCGAGGATACACCGCAATCGACCGGGTGCTGGAGGCCGTGCGCGCCCGCTCGCCCGACGATACCGATTTTATCGCGCAGGTCGAAAAGCATCGCGCGGACGAGCGCAAGCACTACGTCATGTTCAAACGCTGGTTTGAATTGCAGGGCCGCAAGCCGATGGCGCTCGACCGCCATTTCGGCCACATCGACCGGTTCATCGAGATCATGTTCCGCCGCACGATCGACAAGCTCGACACCGACGAAATTGTCGCCCGTGACGAATTGTTCGAGCGGTTGTGCCGGGTGATCTCGCTGACCGAACAGCGCGGTTACAAGCAGGTCGAAGTCCTGCTCGACCATCCCGTGGTCAAAACCGACCCCGCGCTGATCCGCATCTTCCAGGTCATCAAGAAGGACGAGCCGAGCCATTGGGCGCCCTATGATGATTGGCTGCGCGACCACGCAAAGCGCGAACCCAAATGGTGGGAGCGCGCGGTGGACGGCTTCATTCATTCGGAATTGCTGTTCATCAAGCTGCCGATCCTGTTCCTCAACCCGTTTGTTAAGCGGCGGGAGAACTGGGTGGATGAGGGCGAGGTCGATCCGGATCGCTATTCGCAGCGTATCAAGCCGGGCACTGTAACCGCCTGATGCCGCTCTCTGCCGACGAGTTGCCGCGCGGAAATCTGCTGGCGCGGCTGCTCAAGGTCCGGGTCGGCTGGATGCTGGTGCGCAACACCATCGTCAGCACAGGCGTGTTCCTGATCGGCCTTGGCGTGCTGTGGCTGCTGGTCGAGCGCGGCGGGATGGACGCAGCGATTGCGTCGGGCATCGGCTTCATCGTGGCGAACACGCTGCATTACGTGCTCGGAAGGGCGTGGATCTTTCGCGGGACCGACCGCGGCGTTGGCGCAGGTTACGCCCTGTTTCTGATCAATGGCGGCGTAGGGCTGGCCATCACTGTCGGTCTGATGGCGCTGCTCGTCTGGGCGACACCGGTCAACTATCTCGTGCTGCGCGTGCTGGTGTCCGGGATCGCCGGGCTCGCGATGTTTGTGCTCAACGCGACGATCAATTTCCGCCGGGTCTAACGACCTATTCCGCCGCCTGACGCCGGTCGAGATCGGCGAAATCGCCCGGTTTCAGACCATCTCCCGGTTCGGCGACTGTGCCGTCGGGCCGCTTGCCCAGGTCTTCGCGCTTCGTCAGCCACAAATCCTGCGGGCCAAGGATACGGCCGTCATGCGCGAGGATCGAGACAGGGCCGATCGGCAGCCGGTCCTGCTCATCGACGAGAACCGGATTCTCGATCATTTCCGCGCCATACTTCTGACCCCATTGGCGGAGCGCGAGCATGGCGGGCAGCAGGTCGAAGCCCTTTTCAGTCAGCCGATATTCAATCCGCCGGCGATCTTCCGCGCATGGCTGGCGATCCAGAATGCCATGCTCGACCAGCTTGGCCAGGCGGTTGGACAGGATGTTCCGCGCGATGCCGAGTTCGGTCAGGAACTCCTCGAAGTGATGCAGGCCGTTGAAGCTGGCGCGCAGGATCATGAACGACCAGCGTTCGCCCATGACTTCCAGCGCTTCCGGCAGTCCGCAGACTGTCAGTTCCCTCAACGGTTCACGCAATTCACCCATTTCCTACTCCCTTGACCGCATCTGATAACGCGGATTGTGGCTGCCACAAACCTGAAACTCGAATTTCGCCTCGAAAGTAAGTTTTAGGTTGCAACTTAAAATGTATCAGACTAGGTAGTGATTCGCAACTGATTGTGATTCGCGATCGGTTGGACCCGAAATCAGGCGCCACCTCTCTCCACTCCGGGCGCCGAACAGAAGGACCGCTGAAATGACCCTCTCCAACACTCTCCCGCGCATCGTCCCTGCTGCCGTTCTCGCTCTTGGCTGGACCGCACTCAGCTTTGGCGCGCTGACCGCAACGCCTGCCGAAGCCCGCGGCAACCAGCCGCACTACACTGTCGAGCTGGCCCAGCCCGCCAAGGAAACCCGCGCCATTGCCGGCGGCGTCGCCTGGAGCTGCGCCGGAACCACCTGCGTCGCCGCCAAAGGTACGTCGCGCCCGGTTATCATGTGTACCCGCCTGCAGCGTGAAGTCGGGCCGATCGCCAGCTTCACGACCGATGGCAAAGCGCTGAAGGAAGACAAGCTCGTGCGCTGCAACGAGCAGTAAGCCTTATCCGATCCCAGACCCGTCCTCTCCATTGCGGGTCACTCAGGCCTCCGGTGTTTGCACCGGGGGCCCTTTTTTCAGAGCAGACCGCGTTCGGTCAGATCGGTTTCCAGAGTGGGCCCATCGCGAAAATGATGCGTCTGCCAACCGAGGCGATCGGCCGCCTGCACATTGGGCGGGCTGTCATCGATGAACAGCATTGCCTCTGGCCGATGCCCGAACCGCTGGGCAGCAAGGTCGAAGATCGCACGGCCGGGCTTCACCAGCCGCTCTTCGCCTGAAACAACAATGTCGCGGAAATGGGACAGGACCGGCTGGGTGGGCGCAAACTGCGCCCAGAAATCGGTCCCGAAATTGGTGATCGCGAACAGCGGGACCTCGCGTTCCGCCAACCGTTCGATCAGTCCAGGCACACCCGGCACCGCGCCCGGGATCGTCTCCAGCCATCGGTCGCGATAGGCCTCTATCGCCGCGCGATAATCAGGAAAGGCGCGAATCCGCTCTTCGGCCATTTCATCGACCGGACGGCCCGCATCATGTTGTCCGTGCCAGGCTTCGCTCACGACGTGCGCACAGAACCAGTCAAGCTCGTGCGGGTCTTCGAACAGTTTGGCGAACAGCAGGCGCATGTCCCACTGGACGATGACCCGTCCGACATCGAACACCACGGCTTCAACCGGCCTCACGCGCTTGTCAGACATGCAAAAAGCCCCCGCTTGCGCGAGGGCTCTGCACTTCATCACAACCGCGAACGAATCGCGGCGCGGCCATCATTATCCCTGACGCGCCTTGAACCGGCGGTTGGTCTTGTTGATGACATAGGTCCGGCCACGGCGACGGATGACACGGCAATCCCGGTGACGACCCTTGAGCGACTTGAGGCTGTTGCGGACTTTCATGATCTAAGCTTTCCAAAAAACAAGGCACCGGAGGTAGTCTCCGATGCCGGAAATTCAAGGGCGCCGCTTACGGAGGGAATCACTCCCGGTCAAGCCCTGTGGTCAGGTCAGCGGTCGCGCTGAACGGTCAGGAATTGCCGCGCAGATCGGACAGTTTCCGTTCCCATTGCAACGCATGCCCGATGATCGTGTCGAGATCGGCGTGGCGTGGCTGCCAGGGCAGCGTCGCCTTGATGCGTGACGGGTCGCTGATGAGCGAGCCCGGATCACCTGCGCGCCGCGGCTCCATCCGCCGATCGATCGTCCGATTGGTCACCCGGTCAACTGCGTCCAGCACTTCAAGGACAGAGAAGCCGCGCCCATAACCGCAGTTCATCGTCAGCGATTTTTCAGGTGAAGCGACCAGTTCTTCCAGCGCCAGCACATGCGCGGAAGCAAGATCGGACACATGAATATAATCGCGCACGCCGGTCCCGTCAGGCGTATCGAAATCAGTGCCGAACACGGCGACATGATCGCGCTTGCCCAATGCCGCTTCGACTGCGACCTTGATCAGATGTGTCGCGCCAGCCGTCGACTGGCCTGTCCGGCCTTGCGGATCGGCCCCGGCGACATTGAAATATCGCAGAGCGCAAAAATTGAAGTCATGCGCCTGCGCAGTATCGGCGAGCATTCGCTCGGTCATCAGTTTCGACCAGCCGTAAGGGTTGATCGGCGACTGCGGGGTTTCTTCCGTCACGGCCTCGACATCGGGGATGCCGTAAGTTGCAGCGGTCGAACTGAAGATGAAGTGACGAACCGACGCTGACACAGCCGATTCGATCAGCGAACGGCTTTTCACGGTGTTGTTGTGATAATATTTGAGCGGATCGGAGACCGATTCCGGCACCACCACAGACCCGGCGAAATGCATCACCGCACCCGTGCCCTGTTCTTCGAAAATTCGCGCCATCAGCGCCTGATCTTCGATATCGCCTTCGTAGAAGGGGACACCGTCAGGCACTACGAAGCGGAACCCGGTCACCAGATTGTCGACCACCGCCACCGGCCAGCCCGCATCCTGCAGCGCCAGCACCGCATGGCTGCCGATATAACCCGCCCCGCCGGTCACCAGCACGCTGAATGGTTTGTCCTTGCTCATTGCGCGCGCTCTAGCATTTCCGCGCAAGACAAAGGTTAACGCGGGGCCTTTTTTGCAGGTCTGCTGGTGAAATTCATCGCGCACGACTAGAAAGTGCGTTGAGGGGAGACGAAGGAGGTACCAATTATGCGTATGAACCGTCTTACCCTGGCCGCGATGGCGGCAATTGCCTGCGCGCTTTCAGCTTGCGCGACCGCCCCCAAGGCCGGCCCGGTGTCCGTGACCCGCTTCGTCGAACCTGCGGCTTTGGCAAGCACTGCAGGCGGCACATTCTTTGTCGAGACTGCGCCCGGGATCGAGATGGAACCGGATCGCCTGTCCGCCTACAAAGCTGCGGTGGCGCGCGAACTGACCGAGCAGGGTTATGTCGAAAGCGACCGTGCGAACGCTGACTTCCTTGCCATCGTCCGCGCTGAAACATCCCTTAACCGCCCCGGCGTTCCGCGCCGCGGCCCAGTCAGCGTGGGTGTCGGCGGCTCGACCGGCACCTATGGCTCGGGGGTCGGCCTCGGCGTCGGCATCAATCTCGGCGGCGGCGGTCCGAAAGAAACGCTGGATACCGAACTTGGCGTCATGCTGCGCGACGCGCAGAGCGGTGCGACATTTTGGGAAGGACGCGCGCAATTTTCGGTAAGTGCTAATTCACCTTTGGCAGTTAGTGGCGCCAACGCAACGGCAATAGCCGACGCCATGTTCCGCGAATTCCCCGGCAACAACGGCGAAACCATAGAAGTAAGGGTCAGTCAGTGAACGAGATTTCCATCGATGCGAATTTCGACAGCGGCAATATCGAAGTGCTGTCGGTCGACGGGGCGAAAGCGCGCCTTGCGATCCGCAAAGACAAGCACAGCGAATTCAAGCAGTGGTTCCATTTCCGCGTTGCGGGTGCAGCAGGCCGCGAGCTTGAGCTGAAGATCACCGGGCTCGACACTTCGGCCTATCCTCTCGGCTGGCCGCACTACAATTGCCGCGTATCGGAAGACCGCGAATATTGGGCTGCTGCCCCAACGACGTGCGCGATGGATGAAGACGATGGCACTCTGACCGTGCGTTATACGCCGGCCAGCGACATCGCCTGGTTCGCCTATTTTGCGCCCTATTCGATGGATCGCCACCACGATTTGATCTCCGAAGCGGCTGCAAGCGAAGGCGTATCCTATCGCAAGCTTGGCGACACGCTCGACGGGCAGCCAATCGACTATCTGACTTTCGGTGAAGGCGATTTCCACGTCTGGCTGACCGCCCGGCAGCACCCGGGCGAAACGCAGGCCGAATGGTGGATGGAGGGCATGCTCGAACAGATGACCGATCCGTCGGATTCGGTCGCGCGCGAGCTGCGCAAGCGCTGCACCTTCCATGTTGTGCCGAACTGCAACCCTGACGGTTCACGCCGCGGACACCTGCGGACCAATGCTTGCGGCGCCAACCTCAATCGCGAATGGGAAAGCCCGAGCGCAGAACGATCGCCTGAAGTACTCGCGATCCGCAACATGATGGACGAAACCGGGGTCGATTTCGCGATGGATGTGCATGGCGATGAAGCCATCCCGGCCTGTTTCCTGGCAGCCTATGAAGGCATCCCGGACCTGACCGACGAACATTATGACAAGTTTGTCCGTTACGAGCAGATTCTCGAGCGCCGCACACCCGATTTCCAGACCGAGAAAGGCTATCCCGAAGCAAAACCGGGCGAAGCAAATCTGACGATGTGCACAACGCAGGTCGCCTGGCGCTTCAAATGCCCGGCGATGACGCTCGAAATGCCTTACAAGGATAATGACGATGCGCCCGATGCCGAGCAGAACTGGTCGCCCGAACGCTGCAAGCAGCTAGGCAAGGACTGCATGGGCGCGCTGCTGGAGTGGCTGGCTTAAGCCAGGCTCGCCGGGCCGAAGGCATCGGGCAGCAGGGCGGACAGCTTGACTGTCCGCACCTCGTCATCGCCGACGCACAGCACATCGGGGTCGGTCCCGCCCAATTGCGCCAGCTCGGTCAGCACCTGGCGGCACACGCCGCACGGGGTGATGGGACTGCCGCCGCCTTTACCTTCCGGGCCGGTCACCGCGACCGTCTCCAGCCCGCCGCGCACGCCGTCGGACATCGCTTTGAAGACAGCGACCCGTTCCGCACATACGCTCGGCCCGTAGGCGGCATTCTCGATATTGGTGCCGGTCACCACGCTGCCATCGGCAAAGCGCAAGGCCGCGCCCACGGCGAAGCCCGAATAGGGCGAATAGGATCGCTCGGCCGCCGCGCGGGCCGCAGCGATCAGTTCTTGGTCGCTCATGCGGCCCTCTTCAGTTTCTGTTTTCACGGTTGCACCACCACCCATTCGACCGGCTCATCGCTCGCTTCGCTCATCAGGTTTTCATTCGCCGACCAGAGCAGCCAGGGCCGCCCGGCATAGGTCGGAGCAAACCGCGTCCGGTTGACCCACAGATTGCGCTCGATCCGGCGCGCAAGGCCGTATTCCGCCTCGAACTGCGGCTTGATCTTGAGAATGACCGGCTTGCCTGCATGAGTCTCGATCTGATTGATCAGCGTCATGAGTTCGCTGTGAACCGCGGCATCCGGCACGCGTGTCTCGCACGAGCTGGCCGTCCGCCCCAGTGCGATAACGGGGGGCAGCAAGTCCTTTCCGCGCGGGACGGTGGTGACGAAATTGGCCGATTGGCCATCAGCCATGGCGCAAGGATCGAACAAATGAACCGCGCCCACCTGCAACCCTGCCTTGCGCGCGGCCGCATAATTGCGCGCGAAGGCAGCATCCATTCCCTCCGCCCCGATGCTCGCTTCGAGATAGGCAAAATTCGCGCCGAGCGCCTTTAGCGTGGCGAAACGGACCACGCCGTCTTCCTGCGCAATCAGCGCGCCCTGATCCGGATATTCGCTTTCCGGCGGAGTCCAGTGCTGCGTGTCCCACCACAGCCACAAGCCGCCTGCCAGTGCGGCAAGCGCCAGAAAGGCGGCGGCCCGCCATAGCCAGGCACGTTTCGGATTGCGTTTGCGCCCCATTTGCCCGTCAGCCTTTGATATGCAGGACGCAAATGAGCGTGAACAGGCGGCGCGCGGTAGCGAAATCGGTTTCGATCTTGCCTTCGAGCCGTTCCATCAACAGCTCTGCGGCGTTGTTGTGGACCCCGCGCCGCGCCATATCGATGGTTTCGATTTCTGCCGGAGTGGCCTTGCGGATCGCCTGATAATAGCTGTCACATATGGCAAAATATTCACGGATCGGCCGGCGAAACCGCGCCAGGCCAAGGATCAGCGTTTCGACGACTTCGCTCTCTGCGGTGGAAATTTCCATCGCCAGCCGTCCGTCCATCACAGCAAGCTTGAGACGGAACGGTCCTGCGTGTCCCTTCTCCACCGAGCGAATCGGTTTGAAGACGTTATCCTCGATCAAATCGTAGATCGCGACACGCCGTTCCTGTTCGATATCCGCATTGCGCCACAGGATCGTATCCTCGTCGAGGGCGATATGCGCGATGCGAAATTTATCTGAGGGGTCAGGAGCAGCCATGGTCAGCTTCCGTTTCGCAGACTTCTGCGGGTCTCGGCAACCCCTTCGCGATCCATCCCCGCTATCCACAACCAACTGCGGCAAACGCGCACTTGCATTCGCCCCGTGTTGGCGCGCAAAGCATAGCCAATGTCCGACCAAGATCTTCTCATCCGCCCCGGGTCCGAAAACGCTGCTGACGGCGCGCAAGGCCGCATGCTGCCCAACAACATCGAAGCCGAAGCCGCCTTTATCGGGGCTGTGCTGATCGACAATCGGGTGGTCGAGGAACTGCCGATCGCGATTCGCGCGGATCACTTCTTCGAACCGGTGCACCAGCGGATTTACGACCGGATCCTGAAGCTGCTCGATCGCGGTGCTGTGGTGACGCCGGTCACGCTCAAGCCCTATTTCGAAGCGGACGAAGCGCTCAAACAGCTAGGCGGGATCACCTATCTCGCTCAGCTCACCGCTGACGGCCAGGGGCTGCTCGCTCCGCGCGAACTGTGCCAGCAGATCTACGATCTCGCCCTTTTGCGCGAACTGGTCAGCGTCGGGCGCAACCTGGTCGAGGGCGCGCTGGATACGAGCGAAGACGTCGCACCGATGCAACAGGTCGAGCAGGCCGAAGCTGCCTTGTTCTCCGTCGCGGAAGGGGTCTCGAACGGCAATGAAGCCTCCAGCTTCAGCACCGCTTCGAACAAGGCCCTGGGCATGATCGAAATGGCGATCAATTCCGGCGGTCACATCTCCGGCAAGACCACCGGCCTCACCAGCATCAACGAACGGATCGGCGGATTGCATGATTCGGATCTGATCATCCTCGCTGGCCGCCCGGGCATGGGCAAAACCTCGCTCGCAACCAATATCGCGTTCAATTGCGCGGACCGGTTCCTGCGCGACCAGGCCGACGGGATCGAAGAATCAGTCGGCGCCGGTGTCGCGTTCTTCAGTCTGGAGATGAGCGCCGACCAATTGGCCACCCGCATCCTTTCCGAACAGGCCGGTATCAGTTCCTCCGCGCTGCGCATGGGCAAGATCAGCCGCGACGATTTCCAGAAGCTGAGCTTCGCCAGCCAGCGGCTCGCAGAACTGCCGCTGTTTATCGACGATACGCCTGCATTGACAATCGCGGCGCTGCGCACGCGCGCACGGCGGCTGAAACGCAAGCACCCGATCGGGCTGATTGTGGTCGATTACCTCCAGCTGCTGCAAGGCTCGGGCCGCGCCACTGACAATCGCGTCAATGAAATCTCCGAGATCAGCCGTGGATTGAAGACACTGGCGAAAGAGCTGGAAGTCCCGGTCATCGCCCTGTCGCAGCTCAGCCGTGCGGTCGAGCAGCGCGACGACAAGCGTCCGATGCTGTCCGACCTGCGCGAATCCGGCTCGATCGAGCAAGACGCGGACATGGTGTGGTTCGTCTACCGCGAGGATTATTACGTCGCCTCACGCGAACCCAAGCAGCCGGTAGAAACCGACGACGCGAAGATCCACGATGCCCATGCGTCATGGGTGGCCGAGATGGAACGTGTTCATGGCCTGGCCGAACTGATTGTCGCCAAGCAACGTCATGGTGCGACCGGCAAGGTGCGGATGCGGTTCGAACCGCGCATCACTCGCTTCAGCGACCTTGCCGATGATGACATGCGCGCCGGATATGGCGACGACTGACGGTTATAGCCCTGCGTTGAGGCGGCGGCTGACAGTGTAGTCGAGGGTCGAGACGAGAAACCAGCTCAGGTACCATTGAAAGCGGGAGAACAGACTGCCCCGCTTGCGATGCAGCTCGCGGGTCACTTCGGTCGAGTCTGCCTGCATCGTGTCGATCATCGCGCGGACTTTCTCCGCCATCTCCGGCGATTCGATACGGACCATCAGCTCCATGTTCACCCGGATGGAGCGATGGTCGAAATTCGCGCTGCCGAAATAGACAAGATCGTCCACGACGATCAGCTTCATGTGCAGCTTGCACGGCTCGAATTCGTAGACCTTCGCGCCGGCGCGCAGCAATGCGCCGTAGGTCGCCCGCGCGGCACCGATGGTCGCGCCATTGTCGGACTTGCCCGCCATGATCAGCCGCACATCACCCCGTTTGGCAATCTTGCGAATCAGCCGGCGGAAGCTGCGCGGCGGGGAGAAATAGGCCATCACCAGATCGAGCCTGCTCGCTTTGGCAAAGTCCTGTTTGACGTTCTTGTTCCAGTTGCTCGGAATGCGGGTTGGCCCGCCGACGAGGAAACGGACAGGGCCCTCGCCCGGGTCCCAGTCGCGGACCATCGTGCGAATCGCCCGGTACTGAGCCTTGGGATTTTCTGTCCAGCTCGATAGCTCACCGAACCATTTGCACACATCTTTGACCACCGGGCCGTGCACCAGCACGCCCAGATCGGCCCAGCCGTTGTCTTCGGGCGGCTTGAAGTAATGGTCGGAAATGTTGAATCCGCCGAGAACCGCTGTCTTCTTGTCGATGACTGTGATCTTCTGGTGGTTGCGAATGAGGTAGCGCACGCTCCAACGCGGGTTGAAGATTGCAAATTCGCCCCCGGCATCAACGATAGGCTGGAAGAAGTTTTCCTTCGCGTCGGTGCCGAAACGGTCGACCACCAAATGGACATGGACGCCGCGTTTTTGTGCCGCGACGAGCTTGTCCCGCACGATCTGACCGGCGGAATCATCCTGGAACATATAGTAGAACATGTCGATCGAGCTCTCCGCCCGGTCGATCATGGCCAGCAAGGCGTCGTAGCGATGCACACCATCGGGCAGAAACTCGAAAATGTGGTCGTGCGCTTCGACCTGAAACGGCGCTGGATATTCGTGTTTGCTAGCCTCGGATTCGGGTTCCATCTCCGCTATGTGGAGGGCCGCAACGCATGCGGCAAGCCCGATGCTTCGCTCCGCGCAAATTCTTGACTCTGCGCCCGCGCACGCGTAATCGATGCACTTTCCCGAAACACCAGTTTATCGGAGTGCCCAATGGCGCGCGTTACAGTCGAAGATTGCGTCGACAAGGTTCCCAACCGTTTCGATCTTGTCCTGCTTGCCGCACAGCGTGCGCGCGAGATTTCAGGCGGTGCCGAACTCACCATCGATCGTGATCGTGATAAAAACCCGGTTGTCGCCCTGCGCGAAATTGCCGAGCAGACGATCAAGCCGAAGGAACTGCACGAGGCGGTGGTCGTCAATCTGCAGAAAATCCTGCCGGACGACGAAGACGATGCCGATGAAATCGGTTCGCTCAGCCAGTCGGCTGAAGCGCTGCGGATTACCGCATCTGCGCCGACCCGTTCGACCACGATCGGTGCCGATTACGACGGCTGATCCAGTCCGGACCTGAATGTTGAAAAGGCCGCCCCGACCGGGCGGCCTTTTTCATTTGCGAAATGGCAGCAGCAGGCTCCAGCCGAGACCTGTCGGCCGCGCGTCCTGATACTCTTCCAGTCCGATCTTCACCCCGTCGCGCCCCGCTGCGGGCTGTTCGAGATATGTCCCGAACAATCGGTCCCAGAACGATCCGATCGTGCCGTAATTGCTGTTGGTCTCTCGCTCCACTGTAGAATGGTGGACCCGGTGCATGTCCGGCGTCACGATCAGCGCTCTCACGAGCGGCTCTATCCGCGGGTGAAGCGCGATATTGGTATGGGTGAACATCGATCCGAGATTGAACAGCAACTCGAACACGAACACGGCCAGCGCAGGCGGCCCAATCAGCGCCACGACCCCCATCTTGTATCCCATCGAGAGGACAATCTCGACCGGATGAAACCGGGCACCGGTTGTGATGTCGTAATCGGGATCGGTGTGGTGAACCTGGTGCAGCCGCCACAACAGCGGAATGCGGTGGGTGGCCCAGTGCTGGAAATAGAGTGCCAGATCCAGCAGCAGGATGGTCGCCGCAAATTCGGCCCAGTTCGGCAATTCGGTCATATTGAACAGGCCCCAGCCGCGTTCTCGAGCCGCGACAGCGGTCCCCACCATCAACAAGGGTATCGTCAATCGAACGATCGCTGTGTCGAGCGCAAAGAATCCAAGATTGGTGAGCCATCGCCTGGATTTGGGGAATGTGCCGGCACGCTTGGGCATGGCGAGTTCCAATCCCGCAAGGAGCAGGAAAACGGCCGCCATGATCGCAAGCGCTGCAAGTTGTCCAGATTGACCGAGCCAGTCCATAGGAGACAATTGGGCGCTATGTCTTCACTCGGCAAGAGCGTTCGACAGCTCGGCATTCGGCCTGACAGACATCTCGACGCGAAGGCTGCGCATGGCTAGAGTTGGGTCATGACAGGGGATGGGTCATGAGCGACATTACCGAAGCATTGGGTACAGCGGTGGAAGGCGCGCTCTTTTCCCGTGCCGTCGACCCGAAGACCGGCGCAGCAGACAGCCACGCAGGTCCGCCCAATTGCCTGAATTGCGGCGCGGCTCTGACCGGGACCTATTGCGCCGTATGCGGGCAGAAGGGGCAGGTGCACCGCACGATCGGGGCCTTCATGCACGATTTGCTGCACGGAGCGCTGCATTTCGAAGGCAAGATCTGGAAAACGCTGCCGATGTTGCTGCTCAGGCCGGGCAAACTGACGCGGCGCTATATCGACGGCGAGCGTGCCAAGTTCGTCAGTCCGATGGCCCTGTTCCTGTTTATCGTGTTTCTGATGTTCGCGGTTTTTCAGGCGCTGGGAATCAGCACCCCGACCGAAATCGACAGATCGGCGGGCGCTGAAGCGGTGCAGGTCGAGCAAGCGGGCGAACAGGCGCGAGAAGCCACTGAACAGCAGCGGGCTCGCCTGCAAGCAGAGCTCGATGCGCTTGCAGCCGATTCTCCTCGCCGAGCGGAGTTGGCGGCGCAGCTGGACGAACTTGCCATGGCCGAGGACCTGATCACAGGTGCAGAGCAATTCGTCTTGAATGAGGGCGAAGGTGTCGATGCAAGCTTTTCCGTCAGCAAGGGTACGGGCGTCGGCTGGATCGACAGCGGCCTGAAGAAATGGCGCGCCCATCCGGAGCTGATGCTCTACAAATTGCAATCGAACTTCTACAAATTCAGCTGGCTGCTGATCCCGCTTTCTGTTCCCTTCGTTTGGCTGCTGTTCCTGTGGAAGCGGCAGTTCAAGGGCTACGATCACGCCGTGTTCGTGACCTATTCGCTGGCTTTCATGTCGTTGCTGATCATCGCGGTTACAGCTGGCGGACGCGTCGGGTTGCCTGCCCCGATCGTCATAGGTTCGCTGCTGTTGATCCCGCCCTTGCACCTCTACAAGCAGCTGCGCGGGACCTATGGGCTTTCGCGCTTTTCAACTTTGTGGCGGCTGTTGCTGCTGAGCAGCTTTATCGGATTGGTGCTGGGCCTGTTCCTGCAGCTACTGGTACTGATCGGCCTTTTCTGATCGGCTTCTTCTGATCGGCTTGGTCTGACCGCGTATCAGCGGGTCAATCTGCCGTTGCCGGGCCGCCTTGGCTCAGGTCATCGCCCATCAGCGGCGCCGGACCGGGTTCTTCGGTGTCGCCCGCTTCGAGATTGTCACGCAGGTTGGCCGCGCCCTTGCTGACCGCATCAGCCGCATCGATAGCGCCCTCTTCGATCACTTCGCCCACGACATCGGCATTCGCTTCGATGTCGTCGCCCGCGCGTTCGGCTGCAAGCTGGGCATTGTTCTGCGTCTGCTCCGAGCAGGAAGCCAGACCGATCGCCGCAGTGGCAGCAAGCCAAACATTCTTTGCGTTTTTCATAAAGTCACCTCGCCGCGTTGCTTGCTAATCAAGCCACTCGGTCCCCAAACGCACAAAGGGCGCAGATGGTTTCCCACTGCGCCCCTGTGAATTGCTGATCGGGATCGTCAGGCGCCTTGCGGAGCTGCTCCGCCGCCACCGAATTTCTTACCCGCCTTGGGGATTGCCGACCCGCCGGTCGGTTTGACCACGACCGGCCCCTTGGGCACGTCGGGACGGTCGATCTTGCCGCTTTCCAGCAGCTCGTTGATCTCATCCCCGGTCAGCGTTTCATATTCCAGCATCGCTTGCGCCAGCAGGTGAAGCTTGTCTTCCTGCGTCTTCAATACATCGGTCGCGCGCTGGTGAGCGCTTTCGACCAGTGATTTGATTTCTGCATCGATGAGCTTGTTGGTTTCCGCAGAACCCATGGTGCGGGCCGATTGGCCCATGCCGAGATACCCTTCCTGCTGCTCTTCATATTGCAGCGGGCCGAGCTTTTCGGACATGCCCCATTTGGTCACCATATTGCGGGCCAGCCTGGTCGCATACTGAATGTCGGAGCTTGCCCCGCTCGATACTTTGTCGTGGCCGAAGATGAGCTCTTCCGCCACGCGGCCGCCCATGCTGACAGCAAGGTCGGCGTGCATCTTGTCACGGTGGTACGAGTAGTTGTCACGTTCCGGCAGGCGCATGACCATACCCAGCGCGCGACCGCGCGGAATGATGGTCGCCTTGTGGATCGGGTCCGACGCGGGTTCGTTGATCGACACCAGCGCATGGCCGGCCTCGTGATAGGCGGTCATCTTCTTCTCGTCGTCGGTCATCACCATGGAGCGGCGTTCGCTGCCCATCATGACCTTGTCCTTCGCGTCTTCGAATTCCTGCATCGCGACCAGCCGCTTGTTGCGGCGCGCCGCGAGCAAGGCTGCTTCGTTGACGAGATTGGCGAGGTCCGCGCCGGAGAAGCCAGGCGTGCCGCGCGCAATGGTGCGGCTGTTCACGTCAGGCGCCAGCGGCACTTTCTTCATGTGCACCGCGAGGATTTTCTCGCGCCCTTCGATATCCGGTATCGGCACGACCACCTGTCGGTCGAAACGGCCCGGACGCAGTAGCGCGGGGTCCAGCACATCAGGACGGTTGGTCGCCGCGATGATGATGATCCCTTCATTCGCCTCGAAGCCATCCATTTCGACCAGCAGCTGGTTAAGCGTCTGTTCGCGCTCGTCATTGGAGTTTCCAAGACCACCACCACGGCTGCGGCCAACCGCGTCGATCTCGTCGATGAAGACAATGCACGGCGCGTTCTTCTTGGCTTGTTCGAACATGTCGCGCACGCGGCTTGCACCGACGCCGACAAACATTTCCACGAAGTCCGAACCGGAGATGGTGAAGAAGGGGACACCAGCCTCACCCGCAATTGCACGGGCAAGCAGTGTCTTGCCGGTGCCGGGACTGCCGACCAGCAAAGCGCCCTTGGGAATCTGGCCGCCAAGCTTGGAGAAACGCTGCGGATCCTTGAGGAATTCGACAATTTCTTCGAGCTCTTCGCGCGCTTCATCGATCCCGGCTACATCGGCAAAAGTGACCTTGCCCTGCTTCTCCGTAAGCATCTTGGCCTTCGATTTGCCGAAGCCCATCGCGCCGCCTGCGCCGCCGCCCTTCTGGACCTGGCGCAAGGCAAAAAATGCAATGCCGAGGATAAGGATGAACGGCAGCGACTGGATGAGGATCAACAGCAGCGGGCTCATCGTCTCACGCGGTGCCCCGGTAAAGCGTACGTTTTCGTCCGCGAGCAGCTTGGGCAAGCTCGTGTCGCCGGAGACCGGGACTGTGGTGAACGTACCTTCGTTGTTCTTGTAGGAACCGGTGATTTTTTCCGGGCCGATCTCGACCGCTTCGACCTTGCCTTCAGCGACCTGTTGGCGGAAGGTCGAATAATCGACCTCCGTGCCCGCGCTCTGCCCGGCGTTACCGAACATGGTCGCCACCATCAGCAGGGCGAGAAAAATCCCGCCCCAGATCATCAGGCTCTTGATCCAGGGGTTTGGACCTTGCGGTTCCGGGTTTTGGTCGTCGCTCATCGAAGGTGTGATCCTTTCATACCCCGCATATGTAGTCGCGAGCGGGTGAATGACAAGTTGACGCGTCGTTCCTGTGCGGCGGAATTATCGATCGCTTCGATCTGCTGCGTAGGCCTTCAGAAAGACCTCGACCGCCCCTTCGAGCCTTTCGCGGTCACGCGCAGGATCGACCGGATGGCCAAACCGCCGTTCGAGGTCGCCCATCCCCTTGCACATCGCGACGAATTGTTCGGCGGCCAGCTCAGTGTCGGTCACGCGCAATTCACCGGCGTCGGTCAGGGCAGCCAGATATGCGGCAAAGGCGCGCTTCATCCGGTGCGGTCCGGCCGCAAGAAACGCAGCGCCGATCTCTGGGTCATGTTGGGTTTCCGCAGCGATGCGCCGCTCGAACTGGATCATTTGCGGGCGTGAGAGAAACGCCCCCATCGCCTCGCCGATAGCCAGCATTCGGTCGCGCAAGCTGCCGCCAACCGCCGCTGGCACTTCGAGGGATCCGCGCATGGTCTCGCATTCGTGCTCGACCGCCGCAGCAAACAAGCCCCGCTTGTCGCCAAACCGGTTGTAGATCGTGACTTTCGACACTTGCGCATCAGCAGCCACCTGCTCAATCGACGTCGCCGCAAATCCGTGAGCGAAAAACGAGTGCGCGGCCGCCGAGACGACCGCCAGACGCTTGGCCTCGTCAGCCGGACGACCGGTCCGTTTCGATTCGCGACTTGACAAACTGTACGCTCCCGTACACCTGAACGATGCCGTTCAATAATGGGCTGGTCGCTATGAAAATGCAAGCGAAGGGCAGTTGGTTGTGATCTGGATTGCTATCCGCATGCTGACCGGAGACCGGCAGAAATTCTACGGCTTGCTGTTCGGCATCGCTTTCTCGACCCTGCTCATAACGCAGCAATTGACGATTTTCGTGAACCTGATCGAACGCGGGGCCAGCGGGGTCTACAATGTTTCGAGCGCCGATGTCTGGGTGATGGACCCGGTGAGCCGCACCACCGATGTCGCTTACGCCATGCCATCCACCGCGCTCGACAAGGTGCGCGGCGTCAAAGGGGTTGAGTGGGCCGTACCGCATTTGCGTGCCAATGCCTCGGTGCGGACCAAAGATGGCGATCTCGAAGGCGTTGCGGTGATCGGCGTTGACGATGCGACGCTGATCGGCCTTCCCAAAAGCATGGTCGAAGGCAGCACAGATGTCCTCTCGCAACCCGATGCCGTGATCATCGACGATGTCGGCACCACCCGCATGTTTCCCGGCGAAAGCCCGATCGGAGAGCGGCTCGAGCTCAACGACCAGCGTGCGGTCGTCCGCGGGATTGCCGATGCAATCCCGAGTTTTACAAGCACTGTCGTGCTGTACACCAAGTACAGTCAGGCGCTGCGATATGTGCCCGGAACGCGCAACCGGCTAAGCTTCGTTCTGGTCGGCGCAGCGGACGGGGTCGAAGCAAAGTCGCTGAGCGATTCCATCGAAGAGCAGACCGGGCTCAAGGCCCAGACGCGCGACGAGTTCGCGCGGGACGGGGTGCAGTTCATTATCGAGAACACCGGCATCCCGCTCAATTTCGGGATAACGGTGTTGCTCGGCTTCATTGTTGGCGTAGCCATCGTGGGGCTGACCTTCAGCCTGTTCATCCGCGACAACATCAAGCAATTCGGCGCGCTCAAGGCGATCGGTGTGACCAACGGGAAAATCGCCCGAATGGTCGCTGCACAAGCGGCGATGGTGGGATTGATCGGCTACGGTCTCGGCGTGCTTGGCACGGTTGGCTTTATCTATGGCTTTTCAAACAACCCGACCTTCAAGGGGTTCTACATCCCTTGGCAGATCCCGCTGATATCGTTCGCGGCGATGGTCCTGATCATAGCGCTGACCGGCTGGATTGCGCTGCGCGGCGTGATGAAGACCGAACCGGCGGCAGTGTTTCGGTGAGCAAGAGCAACACGGCCCAGCCCGCAATCTGCACGCGCGGCGTTACGCGGGATTTTCCCGCCGGTCAGGATACGATCACTGTGCTTCACGGGATCGACCTCGACGTCAAAGCGGGCGAACTGACCTATCTCGTCGGAGAAAGCGGATCAGGCAAAACGACCTTGATTTCAATCATGTGCGGCATCCTGTGGCCGACCGAAGGCGAAGTGCAGGTGTTCGGGACCGATATCTACCACCTGTCCGATACCGAGCTGGTCAATTTCCGCCTCGAGAATATCGGCTTCATCTTCCAGCAGTACAATCTCATCCCCGCTATCGATGCCGCCTCGAACGCGGCGGTGCCTCTGATCGCACAAGGTATGCCGCGCCATGAAGCGCGCGAGCGATCGATCGAGATGTTCGACAAGCTCAACATTCTCGACCAGGCGGACAAGCTGCCAAACCAGCTCTCCGGCGGTCAGCAGCAGCGCGTCGCCATCGCCCGCGCGCTGGTCCACGAGCCGCGCCTGGTGGTGTGCGACGAGCCGACCGCCGCGCTTGACGCCAGTTCCGGCCGCCGCGTGATGGATCTGTTGCGCGATGTTGCCGTGGCAGAGGATCGCGCCTGCATCATCGTCACCCACGACAACCGGATATTCGACCTCGCCGACCGCATCCTCGTGCTCGAGGACGGTCGCATAACCCATGACGGCACTCAGATGCCGGAGGATCATTGACCCATGGCCCTGCTGCCCAAGAACATCAGTTTTTCCCGTCAGGTTCTGCCGGTTATCGCCCTGCTTGGCCTTGTCTTCGCTGTATTCTTCATCTGGAACGGTTTGCCCGATCGCGAACTGAGCGAACCCGATCAGGAGCCGCCGCGCGCGACAGGCGAACTGGCCTATGAGAACCGCGTCGCCGGGGCGGGTGTGGTCGAGCCATCGAGCGAGGTCATCCAGCTCGGAACCGCACTCTCCGGCCTCGTCACCGACCTGCGCGTGCAACCGGGCGATTTCGTGGAGAAAGGCGAGCCGCTGTTCACGGTGGACACCCGCGCGATCCGTTCGCAGCTTGCGCAGGCAAACTCTGCCATCGGCGAAGCCCGCGCGGCCATTGCTGAAGCGCAGGCGGCGCAATCCACCGCAAGCCGACAACTCGCGCTGTACCGCAATGTCGACGATCCCGCCGCCGTGAGCCGGGCAGAAGTGATCAGAGCGGAAGGTGATGTCTCTGCGGCCAACGGGCGCCTGCAGCTGGCGCGCGCGCGTCTTCAGGCCGCGCAGGCGACCGCGCAAACCGCACGCACGGAGATCGGCCGCGCCACCGTACGTGCGCCGATTGCCGGGCAAATTCTCGCGGTGAACATCCGCCCAGGTGAATTTCTCTCGACCATGGGTGGGGGTGGTGCCCCGTTCATCGAAATGGGTGAGACGCGCCCGCTGCATGTGCGGATCGACATCGACGAGGAGCAAGCATCCCGCGTCGATCTGGGAGCCTCCGCAATCATATCTCCGCGCGGGGCGGCGAACAGCCAAGTCAAAGCCAGTTTCATCCGCGCTGAACCGTTGGTTGTCCCGAAACGTTCGCTGACCAACAGCGCCAGCGAGCGGGTCGATGTGCGGGTTTTGCAGGTGATCTACCAGCTGCCGGAGGGCGACAGCAGGTTCCGGGTTGGGCAGCAGGTCGACGCATTCATTCCCGCCGCCAAAACAGCGGACAGCGAATGATGGCCCTGCGCTCTACCCTCACCGCAGCCGCGCTGGCCGGAGCCTTGTCCGCCTGCGTCGCCGGACCGCCGCCCGAGATCGACACGCCTGTGCCTGCGCTGCCTGAAACATTCAGCTATCTGCCGGACGGCGCGATTGCTGCATCCGTCGACGCACTTTTGCCTTCCGGCGATCCGGCTTTTGCCGAACTGTCGGCGCTGGCGCTGGCGGACGCTCCGACCCTGGCCGAGGCCTTGGCGCGGATTGATGCCGCAAGGGCTTCCGCCGCGCGCGCAGGGGCGGAGCGCATGCCATCGCTGGGTGGTTCGGCTTCGATAACCGGCCAGCGAACCAATCCTGCGCAGTTCGGCGGCGCGCTGCCGCAAGGAATTTCATTCGATACAGAGCGGGTCAGCTATGGAGCAAATCTGACCGCCGGCTGGGATCCCGACCTGTTCGGGCGCTTGCGGGCGCAGGAACGCGCGGCGCTGGCACGGATTGATGCTGCGGGGGCCGAGGCGGCAGCGGTTCGGCTTGCACTGATCGGCGAGATTGCCGCGTCGGTGATCGATCTGCGCACACTGCAAGCGCGCGAGGCTGCACTGCGCGAGGATCTCGCCGCTGCGCAACGGCTGACAGAGCTTTCCGGTGTCCGTGAGCGCGCAGGCATCGCGCCCGGCTTCGATCGGGTCCGAGCGGAAACCCAGGCCGAAGCGAGCCGCAGCCGGATCGCTGCGCTGGCAAGCGAGGAAGCACGGCTGGTCGGGCGACTGGTAACGCTGACCGCTCAGCCGGCAGCAAGTATTCGCCAAGCCATTGCTCAGACCGGACCGGCACCGGCGCAGCCACAGGCCCCGGCTACGCTGCCTTCGCAATTGCTGAAGAATCGACCTGATGTTCAAGCGGCTGCAGCGCGTCTCGCCGCCAGCGATGCAGAACTCTATGCGACCGCAGGACGGCGCTTTCCGCAATTCGATTTGTCTGCGACGCTCGGGCTGCTCGCTTTCAGCCCGGGAGATCTGCTGGATGAAGACACGATAATCGGTTCGCTGGCCGCGAGCGTATTTGCGCCATTACTGGATTTCGGGCGTATCGAAGCCGACATCGATGGCGCGGCGGCCAGCAAGCGCGCAGCTTTCCAGGCCTATCGCGGCGCTGTGTTCACCGCTTTGGGGGATGCGGAAGCCGCTTATGGTCTGGTCAGTGCCGCCGACGCCGAATGGGCGGCGGCCCGGCGCGAATTCGCCAGCGCCACGCGAGCGGCGAGCCTCGCCGAAACACGCAACCGCGCTGGCCTCGCCGACTTTCTGACAGTGCTCGAAGCGCGCCGTACTGCTGATGCCAGCGGTGAACGCACGGCGGCGGCGAAGGGGCGGGCCGAACGGGCGCGCGTTTTGCTATGGCGGGCACTAGGCGGCGGCGATGTAGAGCGCGATGCAGCTCAGGCGACGATCCGCTCGAACAACCAGTAACTGCCGGTGATGCCGATCGCATAAGCCGCGACGCGTATCGCCGGGTGGTAGGCGGACTGCGCAAGCCGCCGCAGCGCCGCCATCAGCGCCAGCACCGCGGCGATGACCAGCAGCTGCCCCGCTTCGACCCCGATGTTGAACGCAAGCAGTGCCGGAACAACCTCGCCTTCCGGCAGGCCAATCTCGTTCAGCGCCCCGGCAAAACCGAAACCGTGAAACAGCCCGAAGGCGAACGCCACCACCCATGGTAGCCGCATCGTGAGGCTCTCATGCCCACGCTGCGCACGGACGACTTCGTAGGCAAGGAACACGATCGACAGAGCAATCAGCGCTTCGACCGGCCTTGCCGGCAGGCCGACAAAGCCAAGCGAAGCCCCGGCCAGCGTGATCGAATGCGCGAGCGTAAAGGCGGTCGCGGCTGCCACCACGCGCTTCCACCCTTGCACCAGCAGGACCAGCGCGATGACAAACAGCAGATGGTCCCACCCGGCGAGGATGTGTTCGATCCCGAGCCCAAAATACGCCGCCCAGACATTGCCCTGTTCGGCGTCGGCGGGGACCTGAGCCAGAGGCTCGGCCGCCGTCAGCCGCAGGGTCTTCAAATCGTGGCCTTGTCCCGCAATACGGACAAGCATATCGGCCTGCCCCAGCATTCCTTCCATGCCGATTGCCTTGCCGCTGAGCGGGGTTTTGCAGTGGACTTCGGTCTGGCCAAGCACCGCCCCCGCCGGCATGCCGATTGCCGCGTCCCCAGCGAAAGCGCAGTCTTCAGGCAATATCGGCAGCGGCGGCTCGCTGATCGGTGCCTGCGCCAAGGGCTGCTTCCAGCCGACCTGCCAGACCCCCGGTGCGGTCTCTGTCCATTCCATATAGCCGGGTCGCAAATCGTCGGCCCGCACAGCGCTGGCTGCGAACAGCGCCAGCAGGATCGCGAGCCAGATCTTCACCGCTCGATTTCAACCTTATAGGCATCACGCAGGACTTGATACGCCTCCTGCTTTCGTCCGTCTGCCGACTGGCTCCGCCAATCGTTTTCAACCTGCTGACGGACCGCTTCGAGCGGTGGGACCTCGCCGGATTTCCTGGCGTGCAAGCGCAGGATGTGCCAGCCGAAGCCGGAAAGGATCGGCCCCTGCCACTCGCTTCCGGTCTCGAGCGTATCGAGCGAGGCGGCGAACCGTTCACCGAAACGCGCTGCGATGGTGCGGCGAGATGCATCGGTCATTTCGGGAGGCAGCGAAATCGCCTCTCCAACAGGTCCGGGTGGTGCGGTGGTCTCGAGTGCCGCAGCGGCATCGGCGCGATCTGCAAAATAGCGCTGTTCGAAACTGAAGCGCGAATCCTCGGCAAAGCGGGTCGGATATTTCTCCAGCCAATCCTGCAATGTGTCATCTGCCGGTTGCGCCGTTTCGACAGCGCTGGCTGCCAGATAATCCATCTTCGTCGCCATGCGCTTGCGCACCACTGCGTCATCCCGGTCGAGACCCAGCCGAAGCGCTTCCCGGTACAGCACTTCCTCGCGAACGAATTGTTCAGTCAGCGCGTCGAGCTCGGCATCGGTGGGCGCGCGGCTATAGGTCCGTTCCCATTGCAGCGCGAGTCGGGCGCGGTCTTCCTGCGTGACGGTGATCGAACGGCTTGCCGGATCGACATCGTCGCCGATCCAGCCGAGCACCAGAAACAGCGCCGCTCCTGCGGCAAGGAAATGGACCAGCGGTTCGCGCGTCCAGCCTGGCAAATTCATCCGCGCCAGGGCGCTCGCAGACGGCGTACGGCCACAGCCCCGGCATCCGCCTTCACAGGTCCGACCCAGATCGGCGAAGTATAGGCGCGCTCCTGCGCCACTGCGTCCTTCATCGCCTCTTCCGGCAGTTCGAAGCCGAAGCGGACAGCGTCGAACAGCGTCCACCGCGGTGTCGGGATTTCCAGCACGCGCACGTAGTAGAATGCCCGCTGGCCCTGGCGATAATCCGGATCAGTCCACACTGTGCGCAGCTCTGCCGCACCAATCGAATTGCTGTAGGTTGCCTTTGCCCGGTCGACCGTATCGCCGACCTCTGGCACCTTGCCACTTTCCAGCGCGCGCTCGTCCATGTCGGACCACACGACATCGTAGATCTTCTCTTCAGTCGTCCCGTCGGCGGCAACCCAGCCCTTGACGATCTGCACCCGGTCGAGATTGGCGCCTTCCGGATCTTTAAGCGCGGATACGAGGAATGTCGGGGCCTCCCCTGTATCGTCAAGCGACCCGCCCATCGGCACGCCGGTTTCGTATCCGGTCTCTACCCAGTCGCCGTCGAACATGTCTTCGCTGAACCCATGCCCGCCGAACAGCCGCACAACCATTCGCGGCCCCGTCGTGGCATAGACTTCGCGCCGCATCATCGCATCGAAAATCTCCCCGCGAGTGTTCCCCCGCGCCCAGACCGCAGCATAACCGCCAGCGAGATAATGCCAGCCAAACCGGCCTTCTCGCGTGCCGAGGTTCTGCGTCTCGAGCGAGCGGTCTTCGTTGTCCTTTTCGTTCCCGGTGTGCTTGCCCCAGAAATTGTCTTCATCGCCTGTCGCCAGCGATGTGTGACTGTCGGTCGAACCGATCATGCCGAATTTGTAGGGATTTGCGCCCAGTTTCTGTTCCAGCGACAGGCCGCGCTTGAGCGCTTCGCGGACATATTCCCCTTGCAGCATGGAATTGTCCTTGCCCGCAGTCAGCGGCAGATTGCCCAGTTCCCAGCCGAGATCGCCGAAGCCGGCGAACTCGTCGTTCGGTGAAAGAAACGGATGGCTTTCACTGTCACCCTTGATTTGAGTCACTTCGACCACCGGCTCGCGCTGCGCCCGTTTGCGCGCGTAATCCGCAGTCATCGGCCCGCCGTTACTCATCGTGAGTTCGAACATCATACCGTTCGACAGGTTCGAATTGTGCGGGATCGCCAGCACCTTGCCGCCGGTTTTCTCTTCATACCCGTCCATGTAATCCCACAGTCCCTCCGGCGTCGTGCCAAGGCCCGGATAGGGGAGCATCTGGCTGGTCCGGTCGAAACCGTCGCGGAACATGACCACACGGTGCAAATTGTTGCCGTCCGGCATGAGCGAGTATTCAAAACCGGCAAAGGGCGTGAATTTCCCCGGCTCGTAATACCGGTCGAGAGTGGAGAGGTGATCGGTCCAGATCTCGCGTGTGCTTTCCTTGTTCGCTTCGGGGTCGTTGAATGCATCGGGCAAAGTGCCGTTCGCTGCAGCAGCAATCAGCTCTCCGATGGCGCGCTGCGACTGTTCCGGCGATTCATGCATCATGTCGTACCAGCGCAGCGTGGTTTCATCACTCATTGCCAGCACCGCGACGCGCGGGGCATCGTATAGCCGGCGGGTCGCACCAAGCCCGTCGGAGTGATCGGCAATCACGAGAAAATCGAGTGGGCGCGCGAGTTGCGCTTCCGCCCCGCTGGTCGCGGTCACTTTGTCGCCGCGGGCAAACTTCAGCGCGTCTTCCGGTCCAAGCCGGGTGCCGAACCCGAAGGCGTCGACCGAATTATCGGTGTGGAGATGCGTATCGCCCCAGAACACCTGTTCCGGATATTCGGTCAGATCGACTTCCGCTTCGGCTTCTGCCCTCGCCTCCGCTTCGCTCTCGACATTACCGCAAGCGGCGAGTGAAAGGCTCAGCGCAACGGCGCTCGACGCCGCCCAGTGGCGCCTGCAATGGCGAAAATTCATAGCTTTCTCCCATCCGCGACCCGACAAGAGATCGCTATCGTGCGGTTTGCCGCATCGACAGTTGCAGAGTGCCACTTATTCTCCGCAGGTCAAGCCATCCGGTCATGCCGTCGATTTCTTGAGCAAGGCCGAGCGCAGGCAGCGGCAGACAACTTCGCCCCGCTGGTTCACCGCCTCATGGGTAAAGGTGACGATGCCCGCGTCTGGCCGCGATCTGGATTCGCGCAGTTCAGTGACTTCGCTGGTTGCGCGCAGTGTATCGCCGAGGAACACCGGCTTGGGCATTACCAGCTTGTCATAACCCAGATTGGCCACCAGTGTGCCGAGTGTCGTGTCGCCCACGGAGAGACCGACCATCAGCGAGAAGGTGAAGGTCCCGTTGACGAGGATCTGCCCGAATTCGCTCGCCTTCGCCGCCTCCACATCCAGATGAAGCGGCTGCGGATTGTGGGTCATCACGGTGAAGAAGAGGTTGTCCGCTTCCGTCACAGTGCGGCGGATGTCATGTTCGATCCGGTCGCCCACATTCCATTGATCGAAATAACGGCCCGCCATGCTGTTGCTCCTGTTCAATTGCCTGTTCGATTGGCTGGCCGCACCATGGCGCACACTGCCTCTTGAACGCAACCACCGTCGGGTCCAAGTCGGGTTCGATTGTTGCACACGAAACTATACGAGTCGCTCACTTGACCACACTCGCTCCGCTCGACCGAACCAAGCTCCGCCTGGCATATCGTCAGGAAGAAGATGCATGCGTGCGCGAACGCATGCGGCAGGCCGCTCCGGTCTCCCGTCTCCATGGTGAAGCCGCGCCCCTGGCGGAGCAGCTGGTCGAGCGCGCGCGTCTGGAGAAGGCGAGCGGTATCGACGCTTTCCTGCACCAGTTCGGGCTCGACACCGAGGAAGGCATTGCGCTGATGTGCATTGCAGAGGCTCTGCTGCGCGTGCCCGATGCCGCGACTGCTGATGCGCTGATCCGCGACAAGCTGGGCGATATCGACTGGGGCGAACATTTGGGCGAAAGCTCTTCCACTTTCGTCAACGCCGCGACATTCTCGCTCATGCTGACCGGCGAAGTGCTCGACCGGCCCGAAGAACACCAGCGCGGCATGGGCAAGAGCGTGAAGCGCGCGATGAACCGGCTGGGCGAGCCGGTGATCCGCAAAGCGACGCTGCAGGCCATGA
Organism: Parerythrobacter lutipelagi; assembly: GCF_005434975.1. Taxonomy (GTDB): domain Bacteria; phylum Pseudomonadota; class Alphaproteobacteria; order Sphingomonadales; family Sphingomonadaceae; genus Parerythrobacter_A; species Parerythrobacter_A lutipelagi. Next base: position 995,256 of record NZ_SKCJ01000001.1, read on the forward strand.
AGATTCTCGGCGGCCAGTTCGTGTTCGGCCGGACGATCGACGAAGCACTGAAGCGCGCCAAGCCGGAGCGCGTCGAAGGGCTGACCCACAGTTTCGACATGCTCGGTGAAGCGGCCATGACGATGCACGATGCGGAGCGCTACCGGCAATCCTACGAACGGGCGATCGAGCGAGTCGCACGGGCCGCAGACGGCGGCGTCACGCGGTCACCCGGCATTTCAGTCAAGCTTTCCGCACTCTATCCGAAATATGATTTCTTCCATCAGGCCGCAGCTGTGGCGCATCTTGTCCCTGTGCTGAAGGATCTGGCGACCAGGGCGCGCGACGCGGATATCCACTTTACCATCGACGCCGAAGAGGCCGAGCGGCTCGAAGTCTCGATGGATGTGATCGAAAAGCTCGCGGCCGATGACGAGCTGTTTGCCGGCGATTGGGGCGGCTTCGGGCTAGCGATCCAGGCTTATCAGAAACGCGCGGTCCCCCTGTGCGAATGGGCGGTCAAGCTTGCGCGCCGCCACGACCGAAGGTTCATGGTCCGGCTGGTCAAGGGCGCGTATTGGGATACTGAGATCAAGCTCAGCCAGGTCGGCGGATATCAGGACTACCCCGTCTTCACCCGCAAGGCTGCAACCGACGTGTCCTATCTCGCCTGCGCGGCCAAGCTGCTCGAAGCGCCTGACACAATCTATCCCGCCTTCGCGACACACAACGCCTACACGGTTGCAGCGATCAAGACTTTGGTGGCCAGCCGCAACTACGAAGCGCCGTTCGAATTCCAGCGCCTGCACGGTATGGGCGAAGACGTTTACGGCGCCTTGGCGGAGACCGAGCGCAATGACCGGACGCCGGTGCGCATCTATGCCCCGGTCGGGAATCACAAGGATCTGCTCGCCTATCTCGTGCGGCGCTTGCTTGAAAACGGTGCTAACAGTTCTTTCGTCAACCGGATGGCCGATGCCGATGTTCCGGCAAGCGCGCTGGCCACCGATCCGGTGGCCGATCTTGCCGCGCTCGAGCCCAAGCGCAATCCGAACATCCCGTTGCCGCACGACATCTTCCCCGGGCGCGAGAACAGTGCCGGCATTGATCTTGCCGATCCGCTCGTGCGCGAACCGTTGATTCAGCGCTTGATCGGGCTCGAGAACCTCCACTGGCACGCCGAGCCGACCTTCAAATCCGAAGCGGAAGGCGAGATTGCGCCGATCAACAAGCCGCATGACTTGCATGACGAGGTTGGGACGCGGCGCGACACCACTCAGGAAGAGGTTGAATTCGCAATTTCCCGTGCGGCGGAAATCCAGCCCGGCTGGAACCGGCTGGGCGGCGAGAAACGCGCCCTGCTGCTCGAAGCGGCGGCGGAGCTGTTCCAAGAACACACCGATGAATTCCTTTCGCTGTGCCAGCGTGAGGCCGGGAAGACGCTGCTCGACGGCGTTCTGGAACTGCGCGAAGCGGTCGATTTCCTGCGCTACTATGCCAATGAAGCGCGCCGCCTGTTTGGCGAGCCGCTATACCTGCCGGGCCCGACCGGAGAAGAAAACCGGTTGAGCATGGCCGGGCGCGGTGTCTTCGCCACGATCAGCCCGTGGAACTTCCCCCTGGCAATTTTCATCGGCCCTGCAGCTGCGGCTCTTGCAGCGGGCAATACGGTCGTCGCAAAACCGGCAGAGCAGACACCGCTGATCGCAGCGCTTGCGGTGAAGCTGTGCCACGAAGCCGGAATTCCCGAAGCAGTCTTCCAACTGCTGCCGGGGGCTGGCGATGTCGGCCAGTGGATAACATCCGACCCCCGACTTGCCGGGGTGGCCTTCACGGGCTCGACCGAAACAGCACAAGCCATCAATCGCAGCCTCGCCGCAAGGGAAGGTCCGATCGCCACCTTCATCGCTGAAACCGGCGGCCAGAATGCGATGATTGTCGATTCCTCTGCTTTGCCGGAGCAGGTCGCGCGCGATGTCGTCGCCAGCGCTTTCCAAAGCGCCGGACAACGCTGTTCCGCGCTGCGCATGCTCTATCTGCAAGACGATATCGCCGACGAAATGATCGAAATGATCAAGGGCGCGTTCGAAACGCTCGAGATCGGCGAGCCGAGCCTGCTGCAAACCGATGTCGGCCCGGTGATCGATCCCGATGCCAAAGCCGCGCTCGAACGGCACGTGGCACGCCGCAAGAAAGCCGGACGGATTGTTTGGCGGCGCAAATTGCCGCGTGGGACAAGCGCTGGCTGTTTTGTTGCCCCGACGATCATCGAAATTGATTCGATCCTCGATCTGAAGCGCGAAAACTTCGGACCGATCCTCCATGTCGCCCGGTTCAGAGCCGAGGAGCTCGAGCAAGTCGTCGATGACATCAACTCGACCGGATACGGGCTGACGCTAGGACTGCACAGCCGGATCGACGCGGTACGTGCCTTTGTCGAGGCTCGCGCCCGGGTGGGCAACTTCTACGTGAACCGCAACCAGATCGGCGCGGTGGTCGAAAGCCAGCCATTCGGCGGCGACGGTATGTCCGGGACCGGCCCCAAAGCGGGCGGACCGCACTATGTCGCGCGCTTTGCGAGCGAGCGGGTGGTCAGCATCGACACGACCGCAGCAGGCGGAAACGCAAGCCTGCTTGCGAGTTAGTGGTTTGGTTGGCTAAGTGACGATGATGCAGAAACTGGTCGCAATCCTGCTCGCTGTCTTTTCGCTTGGTTGGGCCATGCCTGCCGCAGCGGAGGTCGAGCTCAGCTTTCACAGCTATGGCGGTTCGATGTTTGACGGGCGTTACCCGCACACTTTCATCCTGATGCGCGGTTCGCTCGACAAGACGGGGGCAGCGGTGAACGAGAATTACGGCTTTACCGCCAAAGAGGTCAGCGCTGCCATTCTGCGCGGGCCGGTGGAACACGACATTATGGTCGAAAAAGCCGATTATATCCGGAAAACCAAACGCCACTTCACCGTGAAGCTGAGCGATGCCGAATATTACCGCATTCGCCGTGAAGTGGCCGCATGGCGCAACGCTCCGGGCAAATATTACGATCTGGAAAAGCGGAATTGCATCCATTTCGTCGGCGCGATGGCAAAGATCGTCGGCCTCAGAGTGAGCTACCCGCAAGACATGCTGCGCAAGCCGAAGAAATGGCTCAACCACGTCGCCGGCATGAACCCGCAACTGCGCTCGAAATAGGTCAGACAAAGCAAGCGCCTGCTTTCACGCTCTTTTTATAAGAATTCGGAAGGCCTCGACTTGCTTGGCCCGTTCCCGGCATCCTCAAGCTTAAACCAGGCCAACCCCGACTTTGCTTGAAACCCGACCCCACTCCCAATAGGTGGCGCAACATGTTCGAACGATACAATCCAGCAAACTGGACCATTGCGTGGGAAGAGATCGCTGTAGCCGCGATTGTCCTGACCGTCGCTGTCGTGTTGGCGTTGGCGATCTATCGCATCGCTTTCTCCATCGCTCACCGCTTTACCAGCATGTCGGACTCGGTTGCAGACGATTTGGTGATCGACAGCATCCGACGACCGGTCAAATGGTCGATGATAGCCATCGCCGTGACTGTCGCCGCTCAGAATAATGCGCTGCTTGGTACCATTTGGGAACCGTTGGCCCAGTTCCTGCGGCCCGCATTGCTGGGGTGGATCGTCTATACTCTGGTGCGCGCCTTTACTGCCGCAATGGAAATCCGGCTCGAGGCGTCCGACGATCCCGTTGCCGTGCGCAGCCGTCGGACCCGGATTTCGATCTTCTCTCGCACCGCGACGTTTGCGATCGTTTTCATCACCGTTGGGCTGATGCTGTTTGCCATCCCCGCCGTGAAATCGATCGGCACCACCCTGCTCGCCTCGGCCGGTCTGGCCGCTCTGGCGGTCGGTGCCGCTGCACAGCCCGCGCTGAAATCGCTGATCGGCGGGCTGCAGATGGCCGTCACAGAGCCGCTGCGGATCGGTGACCTGGTGGTGATTGATGGTCACACCGGGCGGGTCGAGGAAATTCGTATGAGCTTTATCACCGTGCGGACCTGGGACGAGCGCGCCATCGTGGTGCCCACCACTCAATTTCTGGAGCAAAGCTTCGAGAACTGGTCGCGCAAGAGTGAAATGTTGACCGGACCGGTCTTCCTCCACCTGGATCCCGCAGCCGAGATCGTCCCGATCCGCCAGGAGTTCACACGGTTCGTCGAAAACCACGATCTGTGGGACGGTCGAACGGTCAAGGCGATGATGACCGAAGCCTATCCCGAAAGCATAGAATTGCGGCTGGCGATGAGCGCCAGAACAATCGGCGAGTTGTTCGACCTGCGCTGCGCCGTGCGCGAACACATGATCGCATGGCTGCGCAAGGAAATGCCCGACGCGCTGATCCGCCACCGGCTTGAAGTCGAAGCGGCGAACGAGCGGGTGATGAAGGGGTAGGCCGCCCTATTCGACGGGCGTAACCTCGACCCCCCCGTGTTTGCGGTCGCGCACCGGCTCGACCATTCCTTCGTGGATGAAACCGATTGGATTGACCTCGGCTGCTCGTTTCTTCAGCTCGCCGCGCATCTTTTTGTATTCGTCTTCCATCTTTATCGTCACGGTCGCGCGCGAATCTTTCAGCGCTTCCTCGAAGTCGGCTGCCTTGACCTCCTTCACATCGCTCCCGGCGCGGCGCAAAGCGTTCAGTCCGGCGCGGCGCACCACGTCTTCGAGGTCTGCTCCGGTAAAGCGATCGGTCTTTCCTGCGATTTTCGCCAGGTCGACATCATCGGCCAGCGGCATTTCCGAAGTATGGATGCCGAGGATTTGCTCCCGGCCCTTCTCGTCAGGCGTGCCGACATAGACCAGTTCGTCGAACCGGCCCGGACGCAGCAATGCGGGATCGACCAGGGTAGGGCGGTTGGTCGCGCCAATCACCACGACAGATTGCAATTCCTCAAGCCCGTCCATCTCCGCCAGAATCGTGTTGACCACCCGGCCGGTGACCTGCGGCTCGCCCTGGCCTGATCCCCGCGCAGGCACGAGGCTGTCGATCTCGTCGATGAACACCACACAAGGCGCAACCGAACGGGCGCGCTGGAACATGCGGGCGATCTGTTGCTCGCTTTCGCCGTACCATTTGCTCAGCAGGTCCGAGCTCTTCATCGAGATGAAATTCGCTTCGGCTTCCTTGGCGACGGCTTTCGCCAGCAATGTCTTGCCGGTTCCCGGGGGCCCATAGAGCAGGAAACCCTGCGCCGGGCGGATCCCCAGCCGCTGGAATGCCTCGGCATTCTTCAAGGGCAGTTCGATACCTTCCTTGAGCTTGTCGATCGCGTCGTCGACGCCGCCGATATCGTCCCACCCGACATTGGGCACCTGCACCATGACTTCGCGCATTGCCGATGGCTGGACGCGCTTGAGCGCCGAGAGGAAATCTCCCCGCGTCACGCACAGATCATCGAGCACTTCCTGCGGTACAGTCTGCTCGTCCAGATTGATCTTCGGCATGATCCGGCGCACCGCTTCGATTGCGGCTTCACGGGTCAGCGCCGCAATATCGGCTCCGACAAAGCCGTGAGTCACTTTGGCCAGTTCGTGTAGCTCGACCTTTTCCTCCAGCGGCATGCCGCGAGTATGGATGGCAAGGATTTCGCGCCGCCCGCGCTCGTCGGGTACACCGATCACGATTTCGCGGTCGAACCGGCCGGGCCGCCGCAAGGCTTCATCGATTGCGTCGGGGCGATTGGTTGCCGCGATCACCACGAGATTTGAACGCGCCTCGATCCCGTCCATCAGCGTAAGCAACTGTGCGACCAGACGCTTCTCCGCCTCGCCTGACACGCGGTCTCGCTTCGGCGCAATCGAGTCGATTTCGTCGATGAATACAATCGCCGGCGAGGCCTTGGCGGCTGCTTCGAACACCTCGCGGAGGCGCTTCTCGCTCTCGCCATAGCCGGAACCCATGATCTCGGGACCGTTGATGGTGAAAAACTCGGCATCGCTTTCATTGGCCACGGCTTGCGCAAGCCGGGTCTTTCCGGTGCCGGGCGGGCCATGGAGGAGCACCCCCTTGGGCGGATCGACGCCAAGGCGGGTAAACAGCTCGGGATAGCGCAGCGGCAGCTCCACCATCTCGCGCAATTGCTGGATCGTATCGTCGATACCACCGACATCGTCGTAATTCACGCCGGCTCGCGGATCGCGCGGTTCTTCGTAATCCGCGCGCAGTTCGACCTCGGTCTCCTCGTCGATATGGACGATGCCCTTCGGCGTGGTCGAGGCGACCGACAGGCGAATCTGCGTCAGCGCATAGGCCGGAGCGTTGAACATGCGCTGCACTTCGGGCGGCATATTGCGCACGGGCTGCTGCCCGGTCGTGGCGACGAGATCGCCCGCCACCACCGGCTTACGAAAGAAATTTCGTTTCAGCGCCTGAGTCGGCCCTTGCAGCCGCATGTCTTTTTGCGCCGGCGCGAAAACGACACGCTTGGCCGGCTTCGATTCAACCCGGCGAACCTTGACGTGCTCGCCTGAGCCGACCTCGGCATTACCGCGCTGGAGGCCGTCGAGCCGGATAACATCGAGCGCCTGGTCTTCGTCATAGGCTGACATGGCGATTGCCGGGGTTGCCCGCTTGCCTTCGATTTCGACAACATCGCCTTCGGTGATGCCCAGCGTCTGGAATGCGCTGCGGGGCATTCGGACAATGCCCTGTCCGCTCTCTTCCTGCCGCGCTGCCGCAACCTGTAATCTTACTGTCCGTTCTTCCGTTGCGACATCTGCTTCGGCCATATGGCAAGCGCTCCCAGTCCAGGCATTCGTTTATCGCCCTCTAGCTAGGGACGCATTCTACCTGTTGCAAATGAACGAGTGTTCGCTTTGTGCCTCGGGAGCTTTCCGTGCGGCCCGGGCAAGAAAAAAGCCCCGGCGGAAGAACCACCGGGGCTGAAAGTCTTGGGAGAGGATGCCTAAAAGGCAGGGAGACATATGCGAGCACGCAGAAAATTGTGCAAGTGCGAAAAGAACATTCCCTGTTGCATTTTTTGCAATCTACTGAACTGGCTGATATCAAGGGATAAAGTGCGATTTCAATCTCCGGGACAGAGGGGGGTTGAGTGAAAGGAATCGATTGCGCTGCATTGCAGCATTGCACGTCCGGATACGGCTCCCGCAGTTTTGGCTAAAGGGTGACAGGCTCGCTAGCCCGGCCTAAAGACGCTGGAATCGACAGGGAGTAGTCATGAACAAGCTTTATCCTGATGCAGCAGCCGCGCTTGAAGGCCTGTTGCATGATGAGATGCTGATAGCCGCAGGCGGTTTCGGCCTGTGCGGAATTCCAGAACGACTCCTCGATGCGATTCGCGATAGCGGCGTGAAGAACCTGACATTCGCCAGCAACAACGCCGGGATCGACAACGAAGGCATCGGGAAACTGCTGCGCACCCGACAAGTCCGGAAGATGATCAGTTCCTATGTCGGTGAAAACAAGGAATTCGAACGGCAGTTTTTGTCCGGCGAACTGGAGGTTGAATTCTGCCCGCAAGGAACCTTGGCCGAACGGATGCGCGCAGGCGGTGCCGGCATTCCGGGATTTTACACCAGGACCGGCGTCGGTACACAGGTGGCCGAAGGCAAGGAAGTGAAGAGCTTCGACGGCGCCGGCGGCCCGGAAGACTACATCCTCGAACACGGAATTTTTGCCGATCTGTCCATCGTGAAAGCCTGGAAGGCAGATGAAACCGGCAACCTGATGTTTCGCAAAACCGCGCGCAACTTCAACTTGCCGGCCGCAACTTGCGGCAAGACCTGCGTGGTTGAAGTCGAAGAAATCGTTCCGGCCGGCGCGCTCGATCCGGACTGCGTACATCTGCCTGGCGTCTATGTGCAGCGGATGATTGTCGGCGCACCGTATGACAAGCAGATCGAATTCCGCACGACGCGCGAGCGGGCAGAGGCCTGATCGGCCCATGATGGAGAGGCCTTTTTTGCGTGTCGGCCTGTTGCTGGCGATGTCGGGCGTTCTATCCGGCTGTGTGGCGGCGGCCATTCCGGTTGTTGCCGGTGGCCTGATGATCGGCGGTCGGGGCGATGATGGTAGCTCGGACGACACGGAATCGAGCGCATCGGCACGGGTCGATACCCCGATCGAAACGGTTACTGATCGGGCAGCGGTAGAACCGGTTGCCAGCCCGGAACCGGTTGGCGAACTTGCAGCCCTTCCCGATGATGAGCCGCCTCAGGGTGTGCGGCCCGAAGATGGCATCGACGGACTTGCCGACGGCGCCGCAGAGCCGGTCGATACACCGCTGCGCGCCGTAGCTGTCGCAATCCCGGAAGCTTCGCAGTCAGGTGGCCGCCCGGCCCTGTCGTTGCGCGCTTATGATTCGTTCTATTCCTATGTCGATTCGCAGGCGCGCCGCGACCCAGTCGAACGGCCTCGTGAGTCCGCTCTGCTGACATCGCCCGGAACGCTTCGCCCGGACCGGACGGAATGCAGCATCCGCCCGCCTGCGGTGTTGATCGATCTCGATCCGGGAGACGGAATGTTCGATCATGCAGTGAGTCCGGCACAAAACAACGCTCTGAGCCAGATGCTGGCTGCAATGCGGATGCAGGATATTGAAATCTTCTGGATTTCGTCGGTGCCCGCGGTTCAGGCCGGGGCGGTACGGCAGACGCTGGCTGCAAGCGGGCTCGATCCCAAGGGTGACGACAACCTGCTGCTTATGCGCAATGGCGAGGACCGCAAACAGGAGCGGCGCCGCGATCTGGACGAGACACATTGTCTTGTCGCCATTGCCGGCGACACGCGCGCCGATTTTGATGAACTCTACGCCTATCTCAAGGACCGCAGCACCGCGCAGCCGCTCGAAGAGCTGGTTGGCGCCGGCTGGTTCCTCACCCCACTCCCGATTGAGCAAGGACAATAACACCATGCCCTGGACCCGTGACGATATGGCCGCCCGCGCCGCGAAGGAATTGCAGGACGGTTATTATGTGAACCTCGGGATCGGCATCCCGACGCTTGTGGCGAACCATATTCCGGATGGCATGGATGTTACACTCCAGAGCGAAAACGGAATGCTCGGCATCGGCCCGTTCCCCTATGACGATGAAGTCGATCCGGACCTGATCAATGCGGGTAAACAAACCATCAGTGAATTACCGCACAGCGCCTATTTCGACAGCGCGGCAAGCTTCGCCATGATCCGCGGCGGCCACATCGACCTGACCGTGCTGGGCGCGATGGAAGTGGCCGAGAACGGCGACATCGCCAACTGGATGATCCCCGGCAAAATGATCAAGGGCATGGGCGGCGCAATGGACCTTGTCGCCGGGGTCAAGAAGATCATCGTGGTCATGGATCACACCAGCAAGGCAGGCGATCCGAAATTCATCCCGCACTGCACGCTTCCGCTGACCGGGCAGAATGTTGTCGATATGATCATCACCAATCTGGCGGTGTTCCACCGGCCCGATCACACCAGCCCGTTCAAGCTGATCGAACTGGCTCCCGATGTTTCGGCGGATGAAGTCGCCGCGAAGACCACCGCGCATTACGTCAGCTAGTGTGGCCGGTGCTGCGCTGAACACGCCGCTGCACGGCCTGCGCGTGGTCGAACTCGCGCGCGTTTTGGCCGGACCTTTCGCCGGACAAATCTTCGCCGATCTCGGCGCAGAGGTGATCAAGGTCGAGAGCCCTGATGGAGACGGAACCCGGCAATGGGGTCCGCCATGGATTACCCGCGACAACGGTGATCGGGAAGCGGCCTATTACCACGCCTGCAACCGGGGAAAGCGCAGCGTGGTCGCCGATTTCAACGTGGAGGAGGATTTGGCGCGTGTGCGTCAAATCTGCTCCACCGCCGATGTCGTGATCGAAAACTTCAAGCCGGGTGCGCTGGAGAAATACGGCCTCGACTACGACAGCCTGGCCGAGAATGCAGACAGGCTGATTTATTGTTCGATCTCCGGCTTCGGGCAGGACGGACCACGGCGAAATGAGCCGGGGTACGACTTTGTTGTCCAGGCCATGAGCGGACTGATGTCGATTACCGGAGAGCCGGAGGGCGAGCCGATGAAATCGGGCGTGTCGATGTCGGACCTCGCATGCGGGCTCTGGTCGGCCAACGCCATCCAGGCGGCACTGTTGATGCGTGAGCGGACCGGCAGGGGCCAATGGATCGATATGTCGCTGCTCGATTGTTCCGTTGGGCTACTTGCCAATCAGGCGACGAGTTATTTTGCGACCGGTCTAAACCCCCCGCGCAAAGGCAATGCTCATGCACAAGTCGTGCCTTACGGGGTGTTCGAGGTTAGCGACGGCGCTGTGGTGCTGGCCCCAGCCAACGACCGGCTTTTCGTCAGGCTCATGCGGGTGCTCAAACGAGATGATCTCGGCTCGGATGCGCGCTTGCAAGACAACGCGGGCCGGATCGAGCACCGGGACTGGCTCGAATCGGAGATCACCCGCGAGGTCATCTGCTGGACAAGTAAAGCGTTGCTGGAAGCCTGTCGCACGGCCGGCGTTCCGGCTGGACCGATCCACGATCTCGAGAACGTCTTCGCTGACCCACAAGTCATGGCGCGCGAAATGGCCGTAGAGGCTGAAGGCATCACAGGTGTGCGTAGCCCATTCCGCTTTTCAAATGCAGAACTGGCGCTTGGCGAGCCGTCGCCGCGGCTCGGACAGCATGACTGGCCGGACTGGCAAAATTGATCGCACGGTTGCGCGCTTGACAGCGACTTGAAATCGCGTATTTCTGTTTTGACAGAAATTGGTGACAGAATGAGCGTTTTCGATATCCCTGAAGCCCGTGCCTTCATTCTTCATTGGGGTGAGATGGGAACACATTGGGGGGTCAATCGCTCCGTCGCGCAGATCCACGCGCTGCTCTATCTCTCCGATCGCCCGTTGCATGCCGAGGAAATTTGCGAAACACTCGGCCTCGCCCGGTCGAATGTGTCGAACGGTGTGAAGGAACTGCAGGGCTACGGGATTGTCCGGCGCACCCATATCGAGGGCGACCGGCGGGACCATTTCACCGCAGAGACTGACTTGTGGGAAATGCTCACGCGGATCGTTTCCGAACGCAAGCGCCGCGAGATCGACCCCACCATTGAAGCGCTCCAGCGGCTAAGCGCGGACATGGTCGGGCGCACTGACGTTCCTGCGCACGTCCGCGATCGGATCGGCCGAATGCACGAGTTCATTGGCACTCTCGGCAGCTGGTATGATGATGTTCGCGCACTGCCCAAAACGACTCTGATCACTCTCATGAAGCTCGGCAGCAAAGTCGCCCGCTTCATTCCCGGCAAGGCCAAAGACTAAACCCCAAAGCAAGGAGGCGACAGACAAGAGAAAGACCCATGCCGCAATATTTCTGTAATTCCCGAAATTACAGGAGTTTGATATGTTCGTTTCAGCCATTTACGCCGCCTATCTCGCGATCAGTATCGGACTGACGATCTGGGTCGCCCGGACCCTCTCGAGCAACGGCGAGATTTTCCTGATTGATTGCTTTGGTCACGATGGCGAACTTGCCCGTTCGACCAACCACTTGCTGGTCGTCGGCTTCTACCTCGTGAATCTCGGCTTCATTCTGCTCGCGCTGCAATTCGGCACGCCGCCAGAAACACTGCCGGAAGCGATCCGCTTCCTCTCCAGCAAAGTCGGGCTTGCCGTCATTGTCCTCGGCGCGATGCACTTCTTCAACATGAATGCGATTGCCAAATTCGGCCGCAAGGTCGGGGGCTGGCTGAATGAACAGAAGTGGGCAGCACAGGCTCGACCGGCCGAACGCCTCGAGTAGGGGTGTTTCTCGATTAAGAGGTACTGGGGAGTTGCGGGCGCCGCATGCGCTGGCGCCCGCTTTCTCTCCGGAAGCTTTAGTTCAAAGCAGCCTTCAGTTCTTCAACCAGATCGGTGCGCTCCCACGGGAAGGCATCGCCTTCGGGGGTGCGGCCGAAATGGCCGTAGGACGCGCTCTGGCGATAAATCGGCTTGTTAAGCCCCAAATGCGTACGGATCGCACGTGGGGTCAGTCCGCCAAGCTTATCGATTGAGCGGATAGCATCTTCCAGCTTGGCATCGTCAACCGTGCCGGTGCCGTGGGTGTCGACATAGAGTGACAGCGGTTTGGACACGCCGATGGCATAGCTGAGCTGGATCGTGCACCGGGTAGCCAGGCCAGCGGCAACGATGTTCTTCGCCAGATAGCGGGTAATGTAAGCAGCCGAACGATCGACCTTGGTCGGGTCCTTGCCACTGAACGCACCACCGCCGTGTGGAGCAGCGCCGCCATAGGTATCGACGATGATCTTGCGCCCGGTCAGGCCCGCGTCCCCATCGGGACCGCCAATTTCAAACGTACCTGTCGGATTGATATGCCACTCGGTCTCGTCGGACACAAAGCCTGCCGGCAGGATCGCGTTGACCACGCCCTTAACATAGGCATGAAGCTCGGCTTCCTTGTCGCCCGTATCATAACCGGGCGCATGCTGGGTCGAGACGACCACTGCCGTGCAGGCGACAGGCTTGCCATTGTCGTAGCGAAGCGTGACCTGGCTCTTGCTGTCTGGCTCGAGGAAGGGCGCGGTGCCGTTCTTGCGGTCTGTTGCCAGCTGCGCGAGAATCTTGTGGCTGTAATCAATCGGCGCCGGCATCAGGTCAGGCGTTTCATCGCATGCATAGCCGAACATGATGCCCTGGTCGCCCGCACCTTCATCCTTGTTGCCGCTTGCATCGACGCCTTGCGCAATATGCGCGCTCTGGCCGTGCAAATGGTTTTCGAAGGTCAGCGTTTTCCAGTGAAAGCCATCCTGCTCGTAACCGATTTCGCGCACGATACCGCGAACAGTGTCTTCGATTTCCTGCTCAATACCGGGCGCCCATTCGCCGTCCTTGTCCATGATGCCATTGCCGCGAATTTCGCCGGCCAGCACCACGCGTTGTGTCGTCGTCAGCGTTTCGCAAGCGACGCGCGCCTCAGAATCTTTCGACAGGAAAAGATCGACGATAGCGTCGGAAATCTGGTCGGACACTTTGTCCGGATGGCCTTCGGAAACGCTTTCCGAAGTGAACAGGTAATTGCTGCGCATGGGACCCCATATAAAGAAAGCTTTATGTCTGTCGCGCGGTCTAGCTTCCCTTCCGGCGTGTGGCAACCAGCGAAACGGCAATCAGGATCAGAGCCCAGCCGAGCGGCAACCAATTGCCCAGGCGGCTGAACGCTGTCGGCGCGCGGGCAGGGGGAACGGTTCCGTCGATCCGGTCACGCCGGTGCATGCCGATATGGCTGCGCACCACGCCGCGCGCGTCGATTACCGCGCTGATGCCGGTGGTGGTCGACCGGAGCACTGGAAGGCCTTCTTCAATAGCGCGGAGTCGCGCTTGCGCCAGATGCTGCGGCGGACCGAAACTGCCGAACCAGCCATCGTTCGACGGGTTGAAAAGGTAATCGGGCCGCATATCCGGATCGACTACCTGGCCAGAGAACACGATTTCATAGCAGATCTGGATGCCCGCTTTTCCCCAGTCGCCAAGCTCCAGCGTTCGCGGACCGGGGCCGGGCAGGAAATCGATATTGCCGGCAACCAGCCGCGTTGCACCGAGCGGCTCCAGCAGCCAACGCAGCGCGAGATACTCGCCGTAGGGAACCAGATGCGCCTTGTCGTAGCCTTCGCCGACGATGCGGCCTTCGCTGTCGATCGCGGTGACCGCATTGCGTGCCCCGACAAGTTTTTCGCCCTCGAATTCCAGATCGACCGCTCCGGTCAGCAAGAGGCTATCGTCACCGATCGCCCGGCCGATACGCCGCCGTGCGAACGCCGGATCATCGCGAGGGGTCACGCCCTTGTAATAACGCAGCGGATAGCCGTCCTGAAGATAGTCGGGCACGCCGGACTCGGGCCACAGGACAAGCCGTGGTTCGGCTTCGGAACGGTTGACCGAGAGCAGCGCAATGCGTGCGAACTGCTCTTCAAACTTGCTTTGGTCGTTCAGTTCTTCCTGCCGCAGATCGGGCTGGACCAGAGTGAATGCAATAGTGCCCTCCTCGCCTTTGGGTGCAGGAAAATACATCGCCCCAGCCAACACCGCGGCAAGAACCAGCATTGCCAGAACCCGCTTGCGGGCCAGTAATGTGCCAAGAGCAATCGCGATCAGGACAGACAGCGCGGACAGTGCATAGGTGCCAAGCCACGGCAACGCGGCCGCAATCCCTGGCCGATCCCACGGACCGAGCAGCATCAGGCCGAGCGGGTCCCAGGCATAACCGGTGAACACCCAGCTGCGCAGCCATTCGGAGATGGTCCAGCAACCGGCCAAGGCCACACCGAAGACGCCGAGGCCTGCCTTGCGCGCTATCAGATGAGCGCCAAGTGCAGCCAGCGCCGGGTAGACTGCCAGATAGAGCGACAGCAGCGGCACTGCGACCCAACCCAGAACGGCGGGCATTTCAGCCTGATAGGTAAAGGCAGTCGCGATCCAGTTGTTCGCCAGCGTGAAATGCGCGACGCCGAACAACCAGCCGAGGCTGAACGCGCGCTTCCAGGTCTTGGCCTGCCAGACAAGCCAAACAAAGCCCGCAACGCCGATCAGCGCAAGCGGCCAGGCATGGATGGGAGGAAAGCCAAGCGCTGCAAGCAGGCCGAAAGCCATCGCCGCAATGCGCGGGTGACCGGCCAGCCACTGCAGAAGTGTATCTATACCGCCCATCGCGCCGACCTGTTCCGGCCTCACATCACGCGGTCGAGCATGTCCGCTCAGCCGACCGCTTCGACGGTTTCACCATCGGCGCTCGGCTTGCGTCGGCGCGGAGGAAGCTTGCGCTTGGGCTTTTCTTCTTCGGCCGAGCTGTCGCTGATCGAAGGTGGCAGCACTGAAGCGTCGATCTCGGTCGCGCTGTCCTTCTTGGACCTGGCTGCGCGCGGCTTGCGCGGCTTAGACGGCTTGGGCGCTTTCGGCTTTTCGCGATCTTCGTCATCGCCGCCCTGGCGCGAGAATGGATTCTCCCCGTCATCGGCGTCTTCGCCCTCGCGCCCACGCCTGGGCTGGAAATCCTGATCGTCACGACGATTGCGCGGATTGTGCCGGCCTTTGGCGCGACGATTGTCGTTGTCGTCCGCATCGCCATCATCGTCGCCGGAATCGCCGCGCTCGTCCTGGCGTTTGCCACGCGCTTCTTCCTGACGCGCCTTGTTGTCAGCGATTACGCGAAAATAGTGATCAGCGAATTGCAGGTAATATTCGGCCTGCACACGGTCGCCATGATGCTGCGCATCCTGCGCGAGCTTCTTGTACTTGTCGAGAAGCTGCGGCGCATTGCCGCGCGAACGGTTGTCGATCCGGTTGGCCGCGTTGCCGCCGCCCTGGTTACGGTTGCTGGTGTTGTTACTGCGGCCACGGCCGCGGCGGTTGTTATTACGATTATTATTCAAGGAATACTCTTCCTTATCAACGACCTTGGCGGGCTCTGTCGCCGGCCAATACTGGTCACATGACCCCTCGCCACGCCAGCTGTATCGCCAGTCGTGGTGCCCCATCTGCTGAACCGTATCACAGACCCTGCGGCCCGGACGTATTTGCAAAGGTTGGAGCTAAGGTCAGGCGGGAAACAACGCTTTCGGGAAATCCGGCGCGCCATAATCCGCTGGCCTTGGCCTAGAGTTAGAGCCTGCTGCAGCTTTTGCCAAGCCTTTATGTGAGAATCAGCCCGCGCGGCCTGTTGGCAAGATCTCTTACCAGATGCACCGCAAAGCCATGTTCGAGCGCCAGTGCCGTGACCGCCGCATCCTGCCGGTGCCCGATTTCGAAAACCGCGAAACCTTCCGGATCGAGCAGCGAGCGCAAAAGCGGTATGATGCGCCGGTAATCGTCAAGGCCGTCTTTGCCGGCAAACAATGCGCCAACCGGTTCGAAATCGCTCACATCGGGATCGAGCCTGGCATCCACTTCCACGTAGGGCGGATTGGCAATGACCAGATCGAATTGGCCAAGACCGTTCATCCAGTCACGCTTCGACCAGTCGCGCTGCTGCATTACCACGCGATTTGCAAGACCAAGCGAATGCGCATTCTTGCTGGCAATCCCGAGCGCAGCCTTGGAGCGATCGATGCCCGTGCCGCGCCAACCCGGTTTTTCAGCCAGCAGGGTGAGCAGCAGCGCACCCGAACCGGTCCCGAGATCGAGCATGCTTCCAGTCCTACCCATGCGGTCGATGGCCGGGTCGATCAGCGCTTCGCTATCGCTGCGCGGGATCAGAACATCAGGCGAGACAGTAAATTCCCGCCCGTAAAACTCCTGCCGGCCGAGGATATAGGCAATAGGCTCATGATTCAGACGCCGTTCGAGCATTGCCTCGAAGTCCGGCGGAACGATCAAATCAGTTGCGCGCAGCAGCAGGTCCGACCGGCTGAGCCCGAGCGCTTCAGCCATCAGCAATTCGGCATCGAGACGCGGCGTAGCAGAGCTGTCCGCCAGCCGGGCCGCCGCCTCGCGCAAGGTATCGAGCACGCTCACTGTTCCCGCCTCATGCTTCAAGCGCGGCGAGACGCTTGGCCTCGTCCTCGGAAATCAGCGCATCGACCAGTTCGCCGAGCCCCGGACCAGCCAGCACTTCTTCAAGCTTGTGCAAAGTCAGGCCGATGCGGTGATCGGTCACCCGCCCTTGCGGAAAATTGTACGTGCGGATGCGCTCGGAGCGGTCGCCGCTGCCGACCATCGCCTTGCGTGCTTCGGCCTCTGCGCCTTGCGCCTCATCGCGCTGCTGCTCGAACAGGCGGGCACGCAGGACCTGCATCGCCTTTTCCTTGTTCTTGTGCTGGCTGCGCCCGTCCTGGCAGGTGACAACCGTGCCGGTCGGCAGATGGGTGATGCGCACCGCGCTGTCGGTGGTGTTGACGTGCTGGCCGCCCGCCCCGCTGGCGCGGTAGACATCAATCTTGAGGTCTTTTTCCTCGATCCGCACATCAACTTCATCGGGTTCGGGCAGCACGGCGACGGTCGCCGCCGAGGTGTGGATGCGCCCGCCGCTTTCCGTCACCGGCACGCGTTGCACGCGGTGGACCCCGCTCTCGAACTTGAGCTTGGCAAACACCCCGCTGCCGGTGACGTTGGCGACAATTTCCTTGAAGCCCCCGACTTCGCTGGCGTTCATGCTGACCGGCTCGATCCGCCAGCCCTGCTCGGCGGCGAAGCGTTCATACATGCGGTACAGATCGCCTGCGAACAGCGCCGCTTCATCGCCGCCTGTGCCGGCGCGGATTTCCAGCATGGCGGGTTTCCCATCGGCGCTGTCCCGCGGGAGCAGAGCCACGGCGAGCTGACGCTCAGCCTCGGGCAGGCGCTGCTGAACATCGGCCAGCTCGTCCTCCGCCATTGCCTTCATCTCGGGGTCGGCGAGCATTTCTGTCAGCCCGTCGATCTCCTCGCGCATGGCCTGCACTTCGGCCGTCAATCTGGCGACCGGCTCCAGCTCGGCATAGTCACGCGATGCCTGGACGAACTCCTCGCCCACAAGCTGCCCCGACGCCATGCGCGCCTCAAGCTCGGCAAAGCGGTTGGCGATCTGTCGCAAACGTTCGGCTGGGATGGTCATAGGTTTTGAACTTGACACTAGCTTGACGAAGTTGACACGGTGTCAAGCTGTAGGGCTTTGCTTATCCTCTTGATTTTTCGCACTTTTCTTGCGTTCGCTTGCGATTGGCGTTTCAGGGCAGTCCCCCGGGGGTGTTCCGCCGACGATTGGGTTCCTGCCTCTCATAGCGAAGCCCGGGGTCTGTAGGAAAGCGGAAAGCCAAACCACCGTCATCCCGGCCCCCGAGCCGGGATCCCGCTTTTTCGAGCACAGCGCGAGAAGGCAGCGGGCCCCCGGGTCAAGCCCGGGGTGACGCCAATGATCCAAAACTCGCAGAATTCGAGAGCAGGTCAGCAATTCTGTCCACGAGAGCCTCCTCGCTGCTTCGGACAGGAGAGCCGAGCTGTCCTTGACCGCCGAGTGATAGGATCGCCCTTGGGTTCAGCTTGGATGCTTTATCGAAACGCTTTCTGGGCGAACCTGACGAGATCAGTTCAGCAGTCAAACCATCTTGGCGCAGCAATCTAAGAGCTGAGATGCCCTGCCCGATGAATGAATCGTCTTCGACAATCACGATCACATCAGCAGGAGCCTGGTCATTTTCCCCCACCAGCATCGCCAGCCGCTCGATCCCCGCTGCCCAGCCCACTGCGGGTGTCGATGCGCCGCCGAGGCTTTCCATCAGGCCATCGTAGCGACCGCCGCCCAGGATCGTGCTCTGGCTGCCGAGCTTGCCTGCCGCTTCGCTACCCTCGTCGGGGATGAATTCAAACGCGGTGTGCCGGTAATAGTCGAGCCCGCGGACCAAGCTTTCCGCGCGGGTCCATTTGACGCCCGCTGCATCTAGACCGCTGGTCACGGCTTCGAAGAATGCCTTCGCTTCGTCGGTCAGGAAATCGTCGATCCGCGGTGCATTGCCGAGGAACTTGCGATCGCGCGGGTCCTTGCTGTCGAGGATGCGCAGCGGGTTCTTCTCCAGCCGCTCCTGCGAATCCTCGGACAGTTCGCCGCGAACCGCACTGAAATACTCGACCAGCGCGGCGCGCCACGCCTCACGGCTGTCGCCATCGCCGAGCGTGTTCAAGTGCAGTGTCACATCCTCAATCCCGAGCTCGCGGATGATCTGGTCCGCCATTGCGAGCAGTTCCACATCGGCCTGCGGTTCCGCCGCGCCGATGATCTCCGCGTCGATCTGGTGGAACTGGCGATAGCGGCCCTTCTGCGGGCGCTCGTAACGGAACAGCGGGCCGTGCGTTGCCAGCTTGAGCGGCGCGTGCTGCTGCCAGCCATTGGTCAGATAGGCGCGCGCGATCCCGGCGGTGAATTCCGGGCGCAGGGTGAGCGATTCGCCGCCGCGATCGTCAAAGCTGTACATTTCCTTCGAGACGATATCGGTCGTCTCGCCGATCGAGCGGGCGAACACCTCGGTCTTTTCAAACACCGGCATCTCGGCGCGGCGGAAGCGGTAGAGTTTGCGCACGCGTTCGAACGTCTCGACCACGAAGGCAAACGCCTCTGCATCGGGTCCGAAAATATCCTGCGTGCCACGGATGGCTTGCGGTGTGTTCTTGCTCATAGCCGCGCGCTTAGGCGAGTGTTCGGCTCGCGGCAATATTGCCGCAATGCAGCAAATTCTTTCTTGGCGTGCCTATCCGGCGAGCCTAAAGGCCCCTGCCATGAACATCAGCAAAATTCCCGTCGGCGACAATCCGCCCGAAAGCCTCAACGTCATCATCGAAGTGCCCACCGGGGGCGAACCGGTGAAGTACGAGTTCGACAAGGCCAGCGGCGCACTGTTCGTCGACCGCATCCTGCACACGCCGATGCGCTATCCGGCCAATTATGGTTTCGTGCCGCACACGCTCAGCCCCGACGGCGATCCGCTCGACGCGCTGGTCATCGCGCGTTCCCCGTTCATCGCGGGCTGTGTCGTGCGCGCGCGCCCGATCGGTGTGCTGAATCTGGAAGACGAACATGGCGGCGACGAGAAACTGATCTGCGTGCCGGTCGACACGACTTTCCCCTATTACTCGGACGTTGGTGAAACCAAGGATTTGCCGTCGATCATCTTCCAGCAGATCGAGCACTTCTTCACGCACTACAAGGATCTCGAAGCGGAGAAGTGGGTGCGGATCGGCAAATGGGGTGACGCGGCAGAAGCGCGCACCATCGTCGAGGAAGCGATTGCCCGTTACGCAGGCTGAGCAGAACCCGGCCTGCGTGCCCGGCGTTGGTCTCGCTTCAGCGTTGCCGCGATGTCATTCGACGGGCCGTGACGAATCGAGCAAATCGACGTCCTGATCGGCTGACGTGCTGCGTTCCTTTTCGACCATTTCAGCGATCTCGTCTTTCGGGGCGACATCGTCTTCAATCGCAGCTTCGCTTTCGACTGGATGCGGCTTCGGCGGCGCTTTGCGCTGTGTCTTGCGAGCCGCCTTCGCTGGCGGCGCGGCGGCATCCGTTGCCACCGGCAAGGAATCGGCATTGTGCAGGGGCAGCGGCATAGTGCGTTCATCGAATCGAAGGCGATAAATTGGCTCGGGCAATCCGAAGCCGCCCTCTTCCAATGCCCGCTTGACTGCCGCAATCGAGCGGCTTTTCGCCTTGTACCAATCGGCTTCCCGCTGGTCGATCCAGGCAAGAAAGCTGATCACGATATTGCTGTCACCAACCTGCAGGACCCGTGCCTCGGGCGGCGGTTGGTCGACAATGAAGGGCAACGATTTCAGTGTCTCACGGCCAAGATGGCGCGCCGCATCGGGATCGTCATCGGCATCGATACCGAGCTCGAAATCGAACCGGCGCTGCGGATTGGTGGTGAAGTTCAGGATCACCGCCCTGAACACCTGCCCATTGGGGATGCGCAGATGATTCCCGTCGAGCGTCATCAGGATCGTTGCGCGGCTGGTGAGCCGGATCACCCGGCCTTCCTTGTCGTCGATCAACACGTGATCGTTGGCCCGGAAGGGTTGCCGCAGGCTGAGCATGAGGGACGCGACATAGTTCTCGATGGTATCACGCATGGCGAAACCGAGCGCGATGCCGACCACGCCCGCCCCGCCGAGGACCGCACCGAGCAACGCGCCCGCCCCCAGCATATCCAGACCGATCACCAGCCCGATGATTACGAACACGAAGCGGATCGCGCTTGCCACCAGTTCGGCCAGAAACGGGTTGGGCGTCACTCTGCGCCAGAAAGAGGAGAAACTCGCCAGAAGATAGCCGAACGCACCGATCAGAACGGCCACAAACAAAGCGACGGCAAGGAGAGGCAATAACTTCAACCAGCCAGCCGCGCGATCGGTCAGGGTTTCCAGCGCGCCAAGCCCGCTGTCGACCGAGAGGTCGCGCTCGACCGAATTCTCCACCGTTGCCACTTCGAACCGTCCGGCAATCGCTTCTGCCCGGTCGATTGCCGCCTGATCGGGCGCAAATCCCGTCAGCGTCACAACCCCTTCGCTGACCTCGACTTCGACCGCGCTGAGCGAGGGGACTTCAGCGAATATCTCGCGAATCCGGGTCGCGATGCGGCTATCGGCTGCCGGATCGCGCGTTTCCTGCAGCGGCTGAGCCGGAGCGGACACTTCCGGCTCGGCGGTTTCCGGCGCAGCGGGCAGCAATGCAAGCGCAGGCGCAGCAAGGCACAACAGCCACAGTCCTGCCAAAGCGCGCAGCAATGTTTGCATCCCTTACTCTCCCGCTATCGTCATCCCGTCGATCCGCAACGTCGGCACATTGACCGACCGGTCAAACGAAATGTCGTCCGCTGCCGTTAAAGCGGCGAACATGGTCACAAGGTTCCCGGCAATCGTGAATTCGGCCACCGGTTCCGCCAGCTTGCCGCCTCGAATGCGAAAACCTGCTGCCGCCCGGCTATAATCGCCGGTGACGGCATTGACCCCCTGGCCAATCAATTCTGTAACGAAAACCCCGTCTGCGATGTCGCCGATCAGATCGTCCGGAGTGCAAGTCCCCGGTTCGAGAAGGACATTGGTGGCGGAGATACCAGGAGCGCCTGACGCGCCGCGCACCGCATGGCCGGTCGGTTCAATGCCCAGCTGGTTGGCGCTTGCCATATTGGTCAACCAGCCTGTCACCCTTCCATGTTCGACCAGCGCGCGGGGCGAAGTTGCCAGCCCTTCGCCATCGAACGGGCGCGAGCGCAGGCCGCGTTGCCGATGCGGGTCGTCGAGGATCCGGATTGCAGAAGGGAAAATCTCTTCCTCCAGCCGGTCGAGCAACCAGGTCGATCGGCGCGCGGCGGCCATACCGCTCATCGCACCGAGCAAATGGCCGATCAGCGAACCGCCGACGCGCGGATCGAACACGACCGGCATCGTCCCGCTTGGCAATGGCACCGGGTTCAGCCGCGCGACGCTGCGCTTTCCCGCTTCGCTGCCCACCCATGCGCAATCGGGCAAGTCCGCGCAGTGGCGTGCCGAGCGGGCCTCGTAGTCGCGTTGCATGTGGTCGCCCTCACCGGCAATCATGCTGGCGCTGAGGAAATGGCTGGTCGCACCATAGGCGGCAGCAAAGCCGTTGCTGGTGGCGAGCGCAACCGTCGATCGGCCATAGCCAGCGGTCGCACCATTGGAGTTGCTCACCCCGTCGATAGCGCGCGCCGCGTCTTCGACCTCGAGCGCCCGCTCACGAAGTGTTTCTGGTGCAAGCTCGCTGCGATCGATCAGGTCGAAATCCTCGAACGGGCCCTGTGCAAGACGCTCGGGCGGAGCCAGTGCCGCATAGCGGTCCTCTGGCGCGTGACGCGCCATGGCCACGGCGCGGTCGGCCATTTCGCTCAAGGCAGAACCGCTGAAGTCGCTTCCGCCGGTGCTGGCGGAGCGGTTGCCGACAAAGACCCGCAGCCCGACCGACTCATCTTCCGACCGCTCGACATCCTCCAGCGCACCCAGCCGCACACCGACGCTTTCGGATGCACTGCCTGTGGCGACCGCATCGGCCGCGTCCGCGCCGGCAGCTTTCGCCAGCTCAACAAGTTGCAGGGCCCGGTCGCGGGCGTGTTCGAATGAAATCATTCGGCCGGTTAATCGTTCACGGACTGTCAGGCAATGACAGCGGCGCGCTTAGCCGTTGGCGAGGAAAACCTTGATCGCACCGGTTATCAGGAAAGGCAGCCCGATAGCCATCAGCCAGAGAACAATCTGATCGCGCCGGAATGCACCGGACAGGTTCGGATCGGCCGCCTCGTGGTCGGACAGGTCACGCCAGCGCCGTTCGAACACCCGGCAAGCCGGGATGATGGCGGCCACCAGAACAATCAGGACAATATACGGCATGATCGAGCCGCCAGCCGTCTTCATCGCACCTGTGGTCACGAATATCTGCAAGCCGGTATAAGCGAGCAACGCCCAGGCGACATTGTCGCTCATCGAACGGCGCCAATCGCGCCCGTTCGCCTGCGCGCCTGCATGTGCCGCGTTATCCGTGCCAGTCTCTTCGAGCGCCTTTGCCATGCGCCATCTCCCATGTCCTCTTCCGAAACGGAGTATTCCACTTCGGGCGCAGACAATCAAGGACGGTAACCAAAGCTCGTCTGTGCACGGCGCTCGTCGAAGCGGGAATGCTCCATGCAATGCTCCATGCAATACTCCATGCAATACTCCATGCAGGAATCCTGCCAATTCTCCGACAGCAGGGGTTTGCAAGCCCCGCTGGCTTGCTAAAAGGAAGCGATGAGCATGACCGATCAGCTTGAACAGGCTTCGAAAACCGACGCGACGGCACCGCTGCCGAACGGCGGGCTGGAAGTTGTCTCTATCGCGAAGAGCTATGACAAGCGCGCAGTGCTGACCGATATATCGCTGACCGTGGCGAAAGGCGAAGTGCTCGGTCTTCTGGGGCCGAACGGGGCAGGCAAGACGACTTGCTTCTATTCCATCATGGGCCTGGTGAAGCCTGATTCGGGCCGCATTCTGATGGATGGCGAGGATGTAACCAAGCTGCCGATGTATCGCCGCGCGATTCTGGGCCTTGGCTATCTGCCACAGGAAACAAGCATTTTTCGCGGAATGACGGTCGAGCAAAACATAAATTGCGTGCTCGAAATGGTCGAACCCGATGCGGCAACGCGCAGCGACGAGCTGGAGCGCTTGCTCGACGAATTCGGACTTACCCGGCTACGCGAAAGCGCGGCAATGGCGCTTTCAGGTGGTGAGCGGCGACGCTGCGAAATTGCCCGCGCACTGGCGGCCAAACCATCGATCATGCTGCTCGACGAACCGTTCGCCGGGATCGACCCGCTTTCGATCAGCGATATTCGCGATCTGGTTGCCGATCTCAAGACGCGCGGTATCGGCGTGCTGATCACCGACCATAATGTGCGCGAAACGCTCGAAATCGTCGATCGCGCCTGCATCATTTATGGCGGGCAAGTGCTGTTTGCCGGGACGCCGCAGGATCTCGTTGCCGACGAGAATGTGAAGCGCCTGTATCTCGGCGAATCTTTCACCCTGTGATGCGAACGCGCGGCGGGGTCTAGATCATGGCGCTGGGTCCCCGGTTAGACCTTAGGCAATCGCAATCGCTGGTGATGACGCCGCAGTTGCAGCAGGCGATCAAGCTGCTGGCGCTGTCCAACCTCGAGATCGAGACTTTCATCGGCGATGCGCTGGAGTCGAACCCGCTGCTCGAAGCGGGCGAGGTGCAGCGCGAAGATGGCAGCGAGAGCGACCAGATCGCACCCGCCGAGCCAAGTTCTGACAGCGGCGAAGGCGACAGTGCGCTGGATATCGATAGCTCAGCACTCGATCGCGACCGCGATACCGGCGATGGCGAATGGGGCAGCGCCGGGGGCGGCGGCCCGCAGGGCGATCTGCCCGACTTTGAAAATCAGAGCGGCGCGGAAACGACGCTGGCGGACCATTTGCTTGAACAGGTTGGCGCTGCCGCAGGTGATATTCGGGAAGAATTTCTGGCCCGGCACCTGATCGGTTTGCTGGATGAAGCCGGCTATCTGACCTCGGGCTTGCGAGAGACTGCCGCGGATCTGGGCGTGTTGCCCGCAGAACTCGAACGCGCGCTCGCCGTGGTGCAGACGCTCGACCCCACCGGCGTCGGTGCACGCACCCTGTCCGAATGCCTCGCGCTTCAGGCGCAGGAAGCCGACCGCTACGACCCCTGCATGGCGCGGCTGATCGACAATCTGGAGCTTGTGGCGCGTGGAGAATTCACCCGGCTCAAACGGATGTGCCAGGTCGATGACGAAGATTTTGCTGAAATGCTGTCCGAATTGCGCGGCTACGACCCGAAGCCCGGTTTGCAGTTCGGCGGCGCGGCAGAGGCGGCCATCGTGCCGGACATTCTGCTTAATCCGGCAGACGACGGTGGGTGGGATATCCGCATCAACCAGGCGACATTGCCGCGCCTGGTGGTCAATCGCGAATATTACGTAGAAATGAAAAGCGGCTGCACCGACAAGGCAAGCCGGGCATGGCTCGGTGAAAAGCTCGCCGACGCGAACTGGCTGATCAAAGCGCTCGACCAACGGCAGAAGACCATTCTCAAGACGGCTGCGGAAATCGTGAAGAAGCAGGATGGCTTCTTTCGTCGCGGCGTTTCGGAACTGCGTCCGCTAACCCTGCGCGAAGTGGCCGAGGAAATCGAGATGCACGAAAGCACGGTCAGCCGGGTGACGAGCAACAAGTACCTGCATTGCGATCGCGGCACGTTCGAGCTGAAGTACTTCTTCACCAGCGGAGTGGGCCGGATGGGCGAAGGGGCCGATGGCGAAGGTGCCAGCTCGGAAAGCGTGAAGGCCCGCATCAAGGCGCTGACTGACGAGGAAGATCCGAAAAAAATCCTCTCGGACGACAAGCTGGTGGACTTGCTCAAGGCGGAAGGCTTCGACCTGGCCCGACGGACGGTCGCCAAATACCGCGAAGCCATGGGGATCGGCTCAAGCGTGCAGCGCCGCCGCCAGAAAAAGCTGCAAGGTCTCTAAAGCACGCAAATCCTAGTGTGACTCGAAAGACTCACGCAAAAAAACGAATGGCGCTTTACCTGCCGTTAACCTTTTTTCTTCAGACCTCGTGTGGTTAATACAGGTCAACACCTCTGAACGAGGGGTTACCAGGGTTTGGGGCAAAAGGGGAAACCACCCATGCGTGTACTGTTGATTGAAGACGAGCCGACAACGGCAAAGGCAATCGAGCTGATGCTGACGACCGAAGGCTTCAACGTCTACTCTACGGACCTGGGCGAGGAAGGCCTCGATCTGGGCAAGCTGTATGATTACGACATCATCCTGCTCGACCTCAACCTGCCGGACATGCACGGCTACGATGTGCTCAAGAAGTTGCGCGTCGCCAAGGTGCAGACCCCGGTCCTGATCCTTTCCGGCATTGCCGAAATGGACAGCAAGATTCGCTCGTTCGGCTTCGGCGCGGACGATTATGTGACCAAGCCGTTCCACCGCGAAGAGCTGGTCGCCCGCATCCACGCCGTGGTGCGTCGTTCGAAGGGCCACAGCCAGTCGATCATCCGCACCGGCAAACTGGCGGTCAACCTCGATGCGAAGACTGTCGAAGTCGACGGTGCACGGGTCCACCTGACCGGCAAGGAATATGCGATGCTCGAGCTGCTTTCGCTGCGCAAGGGCACTACGCTGACCAAGGAAATGTTCCTCAACCACCTGTATGGCGGGATGGACGAACCCGAACTCAAGATCATCGACGTATTTATCTGCAAGCTGCGCAAAAAGCTGAGCCACGCATGCGGCGGCGAGAACTACATCGAGACCGTGTGGGGCCGCGGCTATGTGCTGCGCGATCCGCAGGAAGAGGCCGAAGCGGCCTGATACCAGAAGAATTTTCCTGGATGGGGGACGCGCCCGGGGTGGAAACGCCTCGGGCGTTTTTCTTTGCCCGGTGCTGCCGTTGTCCTGTTCGGTAACCCGCCACCGCAAAGATCAAAGACGTTGCCCGGGAAATGGATCAAACAGCTTCCGCATTTTTAGGAGGTTTTGGCCGGTCGGTGTAGCGGGAAACCGTTGCACAGTGGACCACGCTTTCCCGAACCGCTAGGGCGCGCGCCATGTCTGCATTCAAGGAAGGCGATCCGACCACCCTCAACCGGCTCTATGGCCGGAGCCAGGGCAAACCCCTGCGGCCCCGTCAACAGGGTCTGGTCGATGACTTGCTGCCACAAATAGCCGTGCCGGCCGAAGGCCCGGTTACCGCCGAGCGGTTGTTCGGGGACGATCGCCCGCTGCATTTCGAGATCGGTTTCGGCGGCGGCGAACACCTGGCCTATCGGGCCGATTTGCTGCCCGATCATGGCTTTGTCGGAGCGGAGCCATTCCTCAATGGCGTCGCACAAGCGTTGACCCATGTCGAAGATCGGCGGCTGCCCAATGTGCGCCTGCATATGGGCGATGCACTGGAAGTGCTGTCGCGTGTGCCGGATGGTGCGCTGACTCAGCTTTACCTGCTGCATCCCGATCCGTGGCCCAAGAACAAGCACGCGAAGCGCCGGATGATGAATGATGGACCGGTGAAGATGTTTGCCGCCAAGTTGAAGCCCGGCGGCGAGTTCCGTTTCGGCACCGATCACGATGTCTACCTGCGCCACGCCTTGATGGTGATGCAGCGTCACACGGACGTGTTCGAATGGCAGGTCGACGGCCGATCGACCTGGGAGAACCGCCCCTCCGGCTGGCCGGAAACACGGTACGAGCACAAGGCCCGCACCGTGTTCGAACATGAGGTCTGGTACTTCCGTTACCGGCGCAAGGCTTAGTCGCCGCCCTCTTCTTCAGCTTGCGGTATCACCCGGATTTCAACCGGTTCGCCGGTCAGGAATTGCACCGCTGACGCCCGGATGTCGGCGGCCGTGACCGAGCGCAAGACATCAGCGCGATTCTTGCGCCGTTCGAGCGTGACGGGCTTCTTCTGGGCATCCGCCACGACGCCGGCCCAAGCCGCATTGGTCCCTTCAGACCGCTCGTAACTAGCAAGGATCGGCTGACGGGCGCGCAGGATCGCATCCTCGCCCGGAGCGGCATCGACGAATTCCGCCATGAGCGCACGGATCGCGCCTGAAACCTGATCCATCGTTTCCGGGGTAGCCGGCGCGAACAACGTAAGGTGCCCATAGCCTTCGTAGACCGGCGACGCGGAAGACAAAGCGTTCGGAGTGTAAGTCGCGCCCAGTTCCTCGCGCAGGACTTCGTTTGCACGCAGTCCGATCAGGCTCGACAGCAGCTCGCGCGTCAAAGTCGACTTCAAATCTTCATTGTCGTCGGTCGGCCAACTGAGCGAGATCATCCCTTGGTCGGCCTGTCCGGCATGATAGATCGTGCGAACCCCGCGATCCTCGCGGAAAGTCACCTTCGCAGGTTCAGCGCTCGCCAATTCGGGTCGATCGAGAGCGCCGAAGGTCGACGCAACGATCGCGATCGCGCTTTCTTCGTCGATATCCCCGACCAGCGCGATGTCGATCGCTCCGCTCGCAAACTGGGTTCCGACAATTGTCTTCAGATCGGCCATGGACAGATCGACCAGATCCTGTGGGTCGAGCAGGCCGAACCGGGCATCGTCGCCAGCAAGAATCGACGGATACCCGACGCTGAAGCGCTGCAGCGGATCGGCTTTCAGATTGGTGGCGATAATCGGGGCGATGCCTGCATATTGACGCTGCGCCTGTTCGCTGAACGCAGTGTCGGTGACCTGCGCAGCGAAGAGCTGCATCTGCATTTCGAGGTCGCCTGGTGTGGTTGACGCGGCCATGAAAATCGCCTGCTGACCAATATTGTAGCCAAAGCCGACTTGGCGCCCGGCCAGGATCCGCTGCATCTCTTCCGATGTGTGCTTCCCGAAATCGTCCGCGCCGGCAATTACCTGAGCGAGGAGCTGAATACCCGAAGGCGCGGTATCGAGCGCGGACATCCCACTGCCGACTTCGACCTGTACGGCAATCTTGCCCGCTTCGAGATCGGTTTTCCGCAGGTTGAGATTGACACCGTTTGCAAACCGTACGGCGCGAATGCCGAAATAATCCAGCCGCGTATCGGAAACCACCGTGCCGCGGGTTCCGAAGTCGGTATAGGCGAATTCAGCCGTTACGGTCTCTTCGGGTTTGGCCAGCGCTACTGCGGCGCTGTCTTCGAGCACCTGCGCGATCGCCTGTTCCGCTTGATCGAGCGGGGCCGGGCTCGCGATCTGTGCGTAAGCCGGCGCATCACCCCACTTGGCAAGGAAATTCTCGTGCACCAGTTCCGGCGTGATGGTCGGGGCTACGGCCTGATACAGCGCCAGGGTCTGTTCGGGGGATTGCCGCACCGCATTTTGCGTCGATCCGATCGCTAGCTCGTTGGCGATCGCGCTGCTCCGCGCCGAAGCCGACTGCGCCGCGCCAGTTTCGAAGACCGATTTCAGAGCAGACAGACCGTCATCGAGCTCGGACTGGGTAAAACCATACAGCGCCGCCCTGCGCCACTGCTGCTCCGCATCGCGCAAGGCATCTTCCCACCTGTTCTCGATGGCCAGAGTGTAGAGGCCGTAGGTCCTGACCGAATCGTACAACGATTGCGCAGTCGCCTGCCCGCCGAGCGAGGATGGATTTTCGGCCTTGGCGAGCTGTGCCAGCCTCAGATTGATGGCCCGTGCGGCAAGAATGTCCAGCAGCTGCTCGCGAAATTCAGCGACCGTGTTTTCCGGCTGCGAATAAGGCAGCGCGCGTTGCAGATCGGCGAGATAGGGCGTCGCGGGGTCGCTGAAAGTGGCAATCTTCATGCCATCGATTTCAGCCGGGCCCGGAACATATCGCTCACGCGCTTCGCCGGTGCCGTCCCAATCGCTGAACCGGGCGGCAAGCCGCGTTGCCATCTCGGCGGGGTCAAAATCGCCGACAATGACGAGCGTCGCGCGGTCTGGACGGTAATATCCGTGGTAGAATCCGCGCAACGTTTCCGCCGAAATTCCTTCGAACTTGTCCGGCTCGGCAACCCCGCGTTCAGCGATCCGGCTGTCGCTCATGATGTCGTCGACCACACCGAGATGACGCCGCAAGCCTTGGGTATTGCGCACCTGGTATTCGGAAATCAGAATACCCCGCTCGCGCGCGACCGCTTCGGGCGCCATGGTCAGTTCGCCGGCGATCTCGCGCAAGATCATCAGCGAAGTATCGACGGTTTCGTCCTCTACGCTGGGCAGGTCGAGCTTGTACATCGTGTGCTGCGGCAACGTTTCGGCGTTCGTATCGGCGCCGAACGACAGGCCAAGCCGTTCCAGCATCGGGATAAGCTCCCCTTCGGGAATATTTGTCGAGCCGTTGAAAGCCATATGCTCGACGAAATGTGCGGCGCCCTCCTCGGCATCTGCCTCGTCGCGCATGCCGACTTCGATCATCAGTCGCATCGAAGCCTCGCCAACAGGCTGGGTGTTGCGCTTGAGCGCATAGCGCATGCCGTTTTCCAGCTGGCCATACACGACACTCGGATCGGCCTGCAGTTCACCGCCTTCGATGCCCCATGCGGGAATGCCCGGCATGCCTTGCGCCTCGCTGGCGACGGGCGCCTCAGCATCCTGCGCGAAGGCCGGAGCCCCGACCGTGGCAATAGAAAGCGCGACAGCAAAAAGCGACGAACCGCCGAGACGGCGGGCATATGAGAATTTCATTGGTTGCGACCCCGAAGTGAAAAAATGATTTTCAGACAAGATGTTGGCTTGCATTCGGCCTATGTCAATTCGACGACATAACAACTGCAGTCTGCCAACGACTTGGCCTTGGCCAAGAACAAGGCCGAGACCAAGTAAAGGGCCGCGTCAGTTGCTTCACAAAGTTGCGAGCAAGGCCTTCAGGTCTGCGTCGGTGTTGTAAAGATGGGGCGTCACGCGCAGCGAAGTGCCGCGCAGCGAAACATGCACATGGCGTTGCGCCAACCGTTCAGTGAGGCCATCGGGCACGCCATCGGGGAAACCGAGC
Source organism: Parerythrobacter lutipelagi (assembly GCF_005434975.1). Taxonomy (GTDB): domain Bacteria; phylum Pseudomonadota; class Alphaproteobacteria; order Sphingomonadales; family Sphingomonadaceae; genus Parerythrobacter_A; species Parerythrobacter_A lutipelagi. The sequence continues at coordinate 1,025,725 of NZ_SKCJ01000001.1, forward strand.
GACAGGAAATGGGGCGCGCGCGTTCCTTGAGCCGGAATGCCGAGGCCGATTGACGCAGCCTCGCGCTCGATCCTCCCCGTTTGACCGGCCAAGGACGCAGAAATCGCCTCGACACCAAATTCCAGCAGGTAATCGAGCGCGGCACCGGCACCTTCGAGCAGGGCGGGATTGGATTTCTCGCCCATGTCGAAGCGGCGCGCACCGGGCTGATAGTCGTCGCGATAATCGACCAGCCGGGTGAAATCCTCCGACCCGGCGCGATTGATCCAGTTGTATTCGATCGGTTCGCCGCCGTGGTGGCGCGGATCGACATAGAGCATGGCCAGCCCATACGGCCCCATCAGCCATTTGTAGCACGCCGCAACCGCGAAGTCGGGCTGCACCGCCGCGAAGTCGATCGGCATCGCGCCGAGGGACTGAGTGAGGTCGAGCACCAGCGCTGCGCCATGCTCGCGGCACTTGTGCCCGACCGCGACGAGATCGACGATCCGTCCGTCGGCCCAATGGCACTGCGGCACTGCCACAATGCCGGTATCCTCACCGATCGCGCTCAGAACTGCGCCGGTCCAGCAGCTGTGGGCGTCCCGCTGTAGTGTGACCATTTCCGCGCCAACCGTAGCAGCCCGTTCCCGCCAGGCGTAAATGTTCGAAGGGAACTGGTCGGCCAGCGTCACCACCGACTGCCCTTTGGCAAGCGGCAGGTTGCGCGCGGCAATCGCCATTGCATAGCTGACCGACGGAGTGATGGCGATCCGATCCGCCTCGACAGCGGCGAGACGTGCGGCCTTGCTGCGGAAATTTTCGCACAGGCGGAAGAAGTCCGCCGGCTGGAAATTCCATGGGGCCTGCTTGCGCCGTGCGCCGCGCTCCATCGCATCCGCGACCTCGTGCGAAAGCGGTGCCATATAGGCGCAATTGAGATAATGCACGTCCGGCGGGATCGCGAAGCGGTCTCGCTGGCAGGGAATGGCATTCATCGCGCAAAGCCCGCTATCAGCCAACGACTCCAGCCGCTGCCAACACGCTCAGCGTCAGCACATCGGGCGCAATCGCGGTCATCGGAGCGATCTGAACCGGCTTTTCCATCCCGATCAGCATCGGGCCGATGGTTGCATTGCCGGCCAGTTCGCGCAGCAGCTTGGCGGACAGGTTCGCCGATTGCAGACCCGGCATGATCAGCACGTTGGCCGGTCCCGACAAGCGGCTGAACGGGTAAAGTTCCATGACCTTGTCGTTGAGCGCGGCATCCGGGGCCATTTCGCCTTCATATTCGAAATCGGGTTTTTCGGCATCGAGCATGGCGACGGCATCGCGAATATTGGTCAGCCACTGCCCGCTCGGATTGCCGAACGTCGAATAGCTCAGGAATGCGACGCGCGGTTCGTGGCCCATGCGGCGCGCGACAGCCGCAGTTTCTTTCGCAATATGGGCAAGTTCGGCCGCACTCGGGCGCTCGTTGATCGTGGTATCGGCAAGGAACGTCGTGTGATTCTTGCCGATCATCATATGGATGCCGAACGGCAACGCCTCCGGCTTCGGATCGAGCACGCGATTGATCTCGCGCGCGGTCTGCGCGAAGGTCCGCGTGAGGCCGGATATCAGCGCATCGCCGTGCCCCAGCGCCACCAGCAGCGCGGCAAAGACGTTGCGTTCCTGATTGACCATCCGGCGCACATCGCGCTCGGTGTATCCCTTGCGCTGAAGCCGTTGGTACAGATAGTCGACCATCTCCGGCACGAATTCACAATCGGCGGAGTTCTGGATCTCGAAATCGCCGGGATTTTCGACCCCGAGCTGGTGCATCTTGTCCGCAACCGCCTTGGTCCGGCCCACCAGAATCGGCGTCCCATAGCCGAAATCGCGGAACTGGATGGCCGCACGCAGCACGACATCCTCTTCCGCTTCGGCGAACACCACCCGCTTGGGGTTGGCTTTCGCGATCTCGTAAACGTTCGTCAGAATTGAAGTGGTCGGGTTGAGGCGAGCCTTCAGCGACAGACGGTAAGCATCCATGTCCGCGATCGGAGCCTTGGCCACGCCGGTGTCCATCGCCGCCTGTGCCACCGCAGAGGAAACGATTTCCATCAACCGCGGATCAAACGGAGCCGGGATGATGTAATCCGTGCCGAATTTGTGGTTCACGCCGTATGCTGCCGCGACTTCTTCCGGCACGCGCTGGCGCGCCAGCTCGGCAATCGCACGGGCCGCAGCAATCTTCATCTCTTCGTTGATCGCGGTCGCCTGCACATCGAGCGCGCCGCGAAAGATGAACGGGAAACCGAGGACGTTGTTCACCTGGTTCGGAAAGTCTGAACGGCCCGTCGCAACGATTGCATCGGGCCGCACGGCCTTCGCCGCATCGGGCATGATTTCCGGCACCGGATTGGCCATGGCAAAGATGATCGGCTTGTCGGCCATCTTCTTGACCCACTCCGGCTTGAGCGCGCCTGCGGCACTGAGGCCGAGGAAAATGTCCGCACCGTCGAGTGCTTCTTCCAGCGATCCGGCATCGGTATCGACCGCATGCGCGCTTTTCCACTGGTCGAGATTGTCACGGTCGCGCGTGATCGGGCCCGATCTGTCGCACATGATGACATTGTCATGCTGCGCCCCCATCGCCTTGACCAGCGCAGTGCAGGCGATGGCTGCCGCGCCGGCACCATTGACGACGATTTTGACATCCTTGATATCGCGCCCGGTCAAATGGCAGGCGTTGAGCAGTCCGGCTGCGGTAATAATTGCAGTGCCGTGCTGGTCGTCGTGCATGATCGGGATGTTCATGCGTTCGCGCAGCGCCTGCTCGATGATGAAGCATTCCGGGGCTTTGATATCCTCCAGATTGATCCCGCCGAAGGTCGGCTCCATCAATGCGACCGCTTCGATGAACTTGTCAGGGTCTTCAGTGTCGAGCTCGATATCGATCGAATCGACATCGGCGAAGCGTTTGAACAGCACCGCCTTGCCTTCCATCACCGGCTTGGAAGCGAGCGCGCCGAGATTACCGAGGCCGAGGATGGCAGTGCCGTTGGAGATCACGGCGACCAGATTGGACCGCGCCGTGTAGCGCGCAGCAAGCGACGGATCTGCCGCGATGGCTTCGACCGGGACCGCAACGCCGGGCGAATAGGCCAGGCTGAGGTCGCGCTGCGTTGCCATCGGCTTGGAGGCGATGATCTCGATTTTTCCGGGGCGAATGGTCTCGTGATAGAACAGCGCTTCGCGCTCGCTGAAGCTGCCCGTTTTCTCTTCGTCCACGATGTATCCCCCCTATCGGTTTCCGTAACGTCCTCGCGCTTAGCGAAGCCACACGGCAAACGATAGGGGAAAGGCGACAGGGGAAACCCATCGGCCTGGCCTTCCCGAATCGGCAGGTCGCGGCTTTACCAGCCGGGATGGCAGGCAAGTCTACTCCGATGATGCAGCAGTATCACGGCCTGAAGGCCCAGGCCGAAGGTTGCCTGCTGTTTTACCGGATGGGCGACTTCTTCGAACTCTTTTTCGACGATGCACGCCAAGCTGCTGCCATCCTCGATATCGCGCTGACAACGCGCGGGGAGCACGGCGGCGAAGCTGTGCCGATGTGCGGTGTCCCGGTGCATGCAGCGGAAGGTTATCTGGCCCGGCTGATCAAAGCCGGCTGCCGGGTCGCGATTGCGGAACAGGTCGAAACCCCCGAAGAGGCCAAACAGCGCGCGAAGCGAGAGGGAACGCCCGTCTCGAAAGCGCTGGTGCAGCGCGATATCGTGCGTTTCGTCACCGCTGGCACGCTGACGGAAGAAGCGCTTCTCGAGCCGCGCCGTGCGAATGTGCTGGTGGCGTTATGCGAAGTGCGCGGCGACCTCGGGCTGGCGAGCTGCGATATTTCAACCGGTCGAATGGAGCTGGAAAGCACTTCTCCGGGCAGTCTGAGCGCGGCGCTGGCCAGATTGGGCGCGTCCGAAGTGGTCGTGCCCGAAGGCTGGGAGCTTGCGCCCGATGACGCGATCGAGCGAGGCCGCAGCGACTTCACCAGCGAAAATGGCGAACGGCGCCTGAAGGCGGTGCACGATGTCGCGACTCTCGATGCATTCGGCACCTTCGACCGTGCCATGCTGGCTGCAGCCGGCGGATTGCTGAGCTATCTCGATCATGTTGGCCGCGGCAAGCTGCCATTCCTGTTGCCGCCCCTGGCGCGGGCCGGTGACCAGCACCTCGCGATGGACGCGGCGACCCAATCGAGCCTTGAAATCCTTGTCTCTCAGCAAGGCACACGAAAAGGCAGCCTGATCGCTGCGATAGACCGCTGCTCGACCGGGGCCGGGGCGCGCCTGCTGGCGGAAGATCTCGCGGCCCCGCTGTGCGATACCGACGCCATCACCCGGCGCCTGAGGCTTGTCCATTGGCTGCACAGCGACCCCTTGCTGCGCGCGGACTTGCGCGAAGTGTTAGGGGCGCTGCCCGATATCGGGCGGGCACTTGGCCGCATTGTCGCAGGGCGCGGCAGCCCGCGAGATCTCGGGCAAATCCGCGATGGCTTGAATGAAGCGCGGCGCATTCGCGATTATCTGGCCGGCAAGCCGGATCGACCGGATCTGCTGCAGGACCTGCTGCCGATGATGGGAGGGCACGGTGCGCTGGTCGATCACATGCAGCGTGCGCTGGTTGCTGCTCCGCCGACAGAGCGGCAGAACGGCGGCTTCATCGCTGAGGGCTACGATGCCGCGCTCGACGAGCTGCGGCAGATTTCCGGCAATGCCCGCCGTGCGATTGCCGCGCTGGAAAGCAAGTATCGCGAAGAAACAGGTATCGCCTCGCTGAAGATCAAGCACAATGGTGTGCTCGGCTATTTCATCGAGGTTTCCAGCCGCCATGCCGACGCGCTGATGGCGCCTGACAGCGGCTTTACCCATCGGCAGACGATGAAAGGCGCTGTGCGGTTCAACTCGCTTAGCCTGCACGAGGAAGCCGGCAGGATCAGCGAAGCCGGCGGCCGTGCGCTGGTGGCCGAAGAATCCCATTTCGAAGAACTCGTCGGCGAAGTGGTGGCTGCGCGCGAAGCAATCGCTGCCACCGCAGCGGCGCTCGCCCGGCTGGATGTAGCTGCGGGCCAGGCAGAACGCGCAGCCGAAGGGGACTGGGCGCGGCCGGAGATCGTCGACGAGCCTTGTCTGGAGATTTCACAGGGCCGCCATCCAGTGGTCGAAACCGCGCTTGCCGCCACCGGCGAGCGCTTCGTCGCCAATGACTGCAATCTGGCACCAAGCGACCGCCTATGGCTCATCGGTGGTCCGAATATGGGCGGTAAATCGACCTTCCTGCGTCAGAACGCGCTGATTGTTCTGCTCGCCCAGGCCGGTGGTTTCGTCCCGGCGAGTGCTGCAAAAATCGGTCTCGTCGACCGCTTGTTCAGCCGCGTTGGCGCATCGGACAATCTTGCCCGCGGACGCTCCACTTTCATGGTCGAGATGGTCGAAACTGCCGCGATCCTGTCGCAGGCGACGACTCGCAGTTTCGTCATCCTGGATGAAGTAGGACGGGGGACTTCGACCTATGACGGACTTGCGCTGGCCTGGGCAGTGGTAGAGGCGGTGCACGAAACCAGCCGCTGCCGCTGTCTATTCGCCACGCATTACCACGAATTGTCGCGGCTCGCCGACAGCTGCGATGCGCTGTCACTCCATCATGTCCGGGCGCGCGAGTGGAAAGGCGATCTGGTGCTGCTGCACGAGCTGACAGAAGGCCCGGCCGATCGCAGCTACGGGCTGGCGGTCGCTAAACTGGCAGGCATTCCCAAGGATGTCGTCGCACGGGCCAAGTCGGTGCTCGACCGTCTGGAGAAAGGGCGCGCAGAGACAGGCGGCCTCGCAGCGGGACTCGGTGATCTGCCCCTGTTCGCGGCGGTAAACCGAAGCGAGGAGGAGGAAGAGCCAGTCGATCCGGTGCGTGACAAGCTGCAAGCGCTCGAACTTGATGCGCTGAGCCCGCGCGAGGCGCTTGATATCTTGTACGAACTGCAACGCGCGGCGGCACCCACGGATAGTTAACCTCTCGGCGTTACAATCCCCTCCGCTATGCGCGGCTATATGTTCAAGAACCGGATCGGGGCCCTGGTGTTCGTCGGATTGGCGATGATCGGGGCTGCAAATCTGGTCGGTACGGAAGAACAGGACGGCGCGATCCAACGCGCTGCGGCGGAATTGCAGGATCAGCGCGATGCCTTCGAACGGGAAATCCAGGCCGCTGCGCCGGCCGAGACCAAGCGGGCCAAGCCGCGCGAAGTGATTGAAGTGGCCGCATCCGAAGAAGATCTGATCGATGATGCACAGGGCATCGATCCCGCAGGCACCGATCCATCAGGTTTCGATCCGACGCCGAGGATCGAAAGACCCGCGCTTCCGGTCGATCAGCTGGGCGAACCCACATTGTTTGTCGAGAATGCAACGGAAGAGTAGGCCAAACCTGCGGCATTATCCGGATTTGCGTTGTCGGTGCTCTCGCCCTACGGCCAGGTGATGGCGCAGGACGATCCGCCGAAGGGCGATGAAGAAACCGACAAAAGCACGAAATGGGCTGAGGATCGCACCGACTGGGCGGAAGACCGGACGATCATGGCGCTCGAGCGCACATTCGCCGGATGGATGCGCACGGCTTTTGCCGCGATAGCCATCGGTATCGGTTTCCGCGCGCTATTCGGCGAGTTCGACCCGCCCTGGCTGGCAAAAGCCATCGCAACGCTGTTCATCACACTCGCAATCGTGTTTGCCATCGGGGCGGAGCGACGCGCATGCAAAGCTTTCGATCGCCTGTCATCACACGCGATCGATTCGCCCAAATTGCCCAATTTGCGCCTGGTCGCCTGGTCGATCGCAGCAGGTGCCGCGATCCTGATCGTTGCTCTGTGGGTTCTGACCGACGGTCAGCTGGACGCTTAGCTGACGCCTTTGGGCAGATCGCCCGGGCGGTTGTCCTTGCCGTATTTGTCGACATTGTCATCGTGGTTGGGTTCACCCGCGTAGGCATCCATATCGATCCGCCCCGAGCTTTCCATGTCGCGCATATGGTCGATCGTGTCCTGCGGGCTTGCGCCCATCGGCACATCGTTGTCCGATTTCGTGCTTTCCGTCGCGCCGGCGACATGACTGGCATGATCGCGCGCCTGCTTGGCGACATTGTGCGCCTGGCTCATGGAGTCGTCCTGTTCACTGTTGTGCAGTTCAGGCGCGGGTGTGGTCTTGTCGGTCAATGGGTATCTCCTTTCCTCTTTCAACGGAGGCTGAGCAGGAGAGTTCCGGACGAGACCTCAGTTTACCGCGTCGGGACAGGCAGTTCGCCCGAGTAATCGTAGAAGCCCCGCCCGGTCTTGCGCCCGAGCCAGCCGGCTTCAACATACTTCACCAGCAGCGGTGCAGGCCGATATTTGCTGTCGCCGGTGGTGTTATAGAGCACCATGATGATGTCGAGGCAGGTGTCGAGGCCAACGAAGTCAGCCAGCTGAAGCGGCCCCATCGGGTGATTGAGACCAAGTCGGCAGCCCTTGTCGATATCCTCGATATTGGCGGTCGACTGACCAAGCACGAAGATCGCTTCGTTGATCATCGGCAGCAGGATGCGGTTAACGACGAAACCGGGTTCATCCTGCGACAGCACGACCTGCTTGCCGAGGCCTTCGGCGAAGGCGACGATTGCCTGAGTGGTGGCTTCTGCCGTTGCCAGGCCGGGGATCACTTCGATCAGTCCCATAACCGGCACCGGATTGAAAAAATGCAGACCGATGAAGCGTGCCGGATCGGGCGAGAAGTTCGCCATGCGGGTAATCGGGATCGAGCTTGTGTTGGACGCCATGATCGCGTCGCTGCGCAAAACCTTGCCTGCAGCCTCGAAGATCGACTGCTTGATTTCTTCGCGCTCGGTCGCAGCTTCGATGATCAGATCGGCTTCCGCCATCGCGCCGTAATCGGCAGCCGGAGTTATCCGCGCGATGGTCGCTTCCGCATCCGCGATCTCGATTTTTCCCTTGCCGACCAGTTTCCCGAGCGCGGCCTCGATCTTGCCGACAGCGCGCTGTGCAAGGTCCAGGCTGACATCCGACAGGATCACATCGTGGCCGAAGCCTGCCACGGTTTGTGCGATGCCCGAACCCATCTGGCCCGCACCGATGACCGCGATCTTTTGCCCGGCTTTTTGTCCGATATTTTGCACCGCATCATTCCTTCGCACTTGCAGCAAGGCGGGCGTGTTAGCGAGCGAAAGGCGGCTTGGCTAGCGGACTTGGACTATCTGTTGGCCCCGGGCACCCATTTCACATCGCGCGCACCGTTTTCATTGAGCATGCGGGCAAATACGAACAGATAATCCGACAGCCGGTTGACATAGGCGAGCGCCGCCGGATTGACCGGCTCTGCCGCGGCCAGCGCCGCAATCGCTCGTTCGGCACGGCGGACGGTCGCGCGGGCGATGTGCGCGCGCGCCGCAGTATCCGATCCGCCGGGCAGTACGAAGCTGTCCAGCGGTTCGATATCTTCGTTCAGCGTGTCGATCGCCAATTCCAGCCATTCAACCTGTGAAGGGATGATCCGCAGCACCATTTCCGACGGTTCGAAGTCGTCTCCCGGTGTCGCGAGGTCCGCGCCGAGATCGAACAGGTCGTTCTGGATGCGGAACAGGTCGCGCGCGAAATCGCTTGCGGCGAGCATGGCGCCAACCCAACCGATCGTGCTGTTTGCTTCATCGACCACGCCGATCGCTTCGATGCGCGCCCCATGTTTCGATGTGCGGGAGCCATCGACCAGCCCGGTCGAACCATCATCCCCCGTTCGGGTGTAGATCTTGTTCAGCTTGACCAAATTGTCCCCCCTCTCCCTTGCGGGAGGTTTGTCAGCTGCGCCCGCCGCCCATCGCGAGCAGGATGGCGACCACGACAATCGCCAGCGCCTGATATTTGATGCGCGCGAACATGGCCTTGTTCTGCAGCACCTGCATCTCGGTAACCGTCTCTCCATCGCCCGTTTCGAGGTCGATCTTGGTCGTCCTCAGAAAAGCGACAACGCCTTTCACAAGCGAGAACAGGACCATGGCCATAAAGCCGACGAGCAGGATGATGAGGATAGTGTTCATGCGCAGTATCTAGGCCTCTTCGAGCGAAATTCCAGACGGAAATCGGTGCAACCTCAGTTGCTCGGCAAGCAACAGTCCGTCCTCACCGCCCTCACGCAGGTCGGCGAGCGACTGCGAACCACGCCGCTTGGCAAGCTTGCGGCCTTCGGCATCGAGCAGCAAGGCGTGATGGTGCCAGGTCGGCACCGGCAAGCCGAGCAGCGCCTGCAGCAGCCGGTGGACATGGCTCGCGGCGAACAGATCCTTCCCGCGCGTCACCAACGTCACGCCGTCTACCGCATCGTCGAGCGTGGCAGCGAGGTGGTAGCTGGCCGGCTCATCCTTGCGCACCAGCACGACATCGCCGAGCAGCTCGGGCCGGGCCTGCTGCTCTCCCGCAAGCTCATCGACCCATCGCAGCGGGCCTGTGCGCCGAAGCGCCGCCGCCACGTCGAGACGCAAGACATGCGGCTGCGACGGATCGAGCGCGCGCCCCTTGCAGGTACCGGGATAGACCGGCCCCTCCGGACCGATCTGCGTCGCCGCCGCCTTGATTTCAGCCCGGGAGCACACGCACGGGTAAAGCAAGCTGGCATCGCGCAGCTTGTCTGCCGCCGCCGCATAGCTCGCCAGCCGGAGCGATTGTGCGGGCACTTCGCCCCAGTCAAGCCCGAGCCATGACAGGTCCTTGCGGAAAGCCTCCGCCAGTTCCGGCTTGCTCCGCGCCCCGTCGATATCCTCGATCCGGAGCAGAAACCGCCCGCCACGCTCAGCCGCAAGGTCATGCGCGATAACGGCGGCAAAGGCATGGCCGAGATGCAGCATCCCGTTGGGACTGGGGGCGAAGCGGGTAACGGTGGTCATGCTCTCAATCCCTTAATCCTTTCGCCCCCGGCCTGTCGAAGGGCAATGGCACAAGGGTGCTACGACAGGCTCAGCACGAACGGCCTCGAGGATCGTCGCAATGCCGCAGGAGGACAACCCTGTGGATAGCCTGTCTGTAACAGTCTTGACGCTTTTCAGCGCAAGTGCATTCTTCAGCGTCAACCGGAGGGGACGCAACACGTGTTTAAGGCCGAGTTGATCGAACGGGCAGCACACGCCCGAAGTAGCATGGAGGATCCGACGCGCAATCTCGCGTCGTGCCCCTCCCTCGTCCTCAATGCGGACTACACCCCGCTGTCTTACTACCCGCTGAGCCTGTGGCCGTGGCAGACGGCGATCAAGGCCATTTTCCTCGAGCGGGTCGACGTGATCGAGACCTATGACCGGCACGTCCATTCGCCGTCGCTCGACATGAAGATTCCGAGCGTCATCGCGCTGAAGCAATACGTCCGGCCAAGCGAATTTCCCGCCTTCACCCGCTTCAACCTGTTCCTGCGCGATCGCTTCGCCTGCCAGTATTGCGGCGACATGGGCAATCTCACCTTCGACCACGTCATCCCCCGCCGTCTCGGCGGCCGCACGACATGGGAAAACATCGCCAGCGCCTGCGCACCGTGCAACATGAAGAAGGGTGGACGCACGCCCAAACAGGCCGGGATGCGGCTGTATAACGACCCGATCCGGCCGACGCACTGGCAGTTGCAGCAGCACGGAAAGCAGTTCCCGCCGGGCTATCTGCACGAAACCTGGTGCGACTGGCTCTACTGGGATATCGAGCTGGAGGCATAATAGGCCAGCGGTGTATTGGCGCGGGAGCTGATCGCACCGACCTTACATTCGCCGCCGGGCGACCCCATATCAGACACACGTCGTTGCGGCTTGGCAGCCGGAACACTGTCTGACGGTGTCTCTTCACAATCAACATCCCGTTGATTGGCTTTCCTGAGGCAGAATTCGCAATCGCCTGTTCGGATGTTCGACAGACCGAATTGGGCGATCTCGCGGAGCTGCTCGTACCGGGCTTCCCGTGAACCCACGCAAGGAAAGCCCAAATGGCCAAATCACAGAGAAAATCGAAGCGCGAGATCCGCAAGCCCAAGGCAGAGAAGGTCAAAGGCAACGCCGCCAACCCGTCACAAAAGGCCGGTGTTGTTCCAGGGCTGGAGCACATGAAGTCCGGACGAGGCAAGTAGCTGGCGGGTGCGCCTGACTGCTGAAAGATGCCGCGCCGAACAAGCGCGGCAGTTGGAATTGTCGGTCAGTGATCCTTTGGTCAATCGCCGCAAGATCGCGGCCAAGGCCGCCGAGGCTTGGGGCAAAGAAGCGGCGCGAGCCGAGAAACACGAAGCCGGCGTGCCGGAAGCCCTGAGCAAAGAAGACACCGAAATTGCCGATGAATTTGCAAGCGAAGCGCTAGCTCAAAAGGGCTCACATGCAGATTAGACATTTCCTGGTCTTTGGCCTGTCGGCGATGCTGGCAGTGTTGCTGCTCGCACTCGCCATCGGGCTTTTTCGTTACGTAAAGTCAAAGACCAAGGATCGAAATGGATAGGTCTTGATCTGAAAACAAATCAGGAAATATGTCGGTCCGGGGCGTGTGCCAGACGGATGGCTGCCGCCTGCTCAATATCGATTTCGATCAAATAGGGTGCGACAAAACTGGCGTAGGCGTCTTTGCGGTTCTGCGGCAGGTCTTTCCAGCCAGTGATGGAATTGCGGCAATTCGCCGCCCCGCAAGAGCAAGGACACGGGAAATGCTGGATCTGATAATTGCGCATAGCGTAGTCGTAGACCGCTTCGTCACCAGCAGAAATATGGCGGATCGCGACGATATCGTGTCCGCCGGTTTCGTTGATCCGTATCCCGCAATTGGGATCGCACGAATGGTTGAAAATGGAACTGAGCCCGGAATGAAACCCGAAACTGGTTTTCCCTATTTGAGAAGCATGAGAATGGTTCTTGATCCGAATTTCATCAAGCACGCCAACGTATAGAGTATCTCCTGCCTCGAATGGTCCGAGAGCGAAAATTCCGTCTCCACGGCCGTCAGTAGCTCTTGTTTCGACGGTGCTGGTCATTTGGAAATCCTTGATCACAGTGGAAGAGAGCGGTGCGTGAGGCTGGCTCGCGTATTGACGGCTGGACGGAGTGGGATGCCCGGCTCGCATCACGCTGTTGAAAAATTGCCTTCAAACACGATTAGAACTTTCGCGCTCGCCAACGGCAGCTCTGGCCGCCTCGGCCATTCACGAATTGTCTGATGATTTTTGAATAATAGGCGAGATCCGATGCAGAAGCGCGCTCTTCTCTCACTCGAGGAGCACTATCAGGCGGGCTCTCGATGAGGTCGATATGGTGTTGTTGCCATGATTTACAAGCCGTCAGCGCTCGGCAGCCAGCGCTCGGCAGCCAGCGGCCATTGCTGACCGAAACCTCCGACGTTCGCCCGCCAAGGCATGACCAGAACTAAGTCACAGCCGCCCGCTGCCGGAACTCCTCCCGCTCCCACTCACCGCTCGCCAGTATCTCCGCCAGCGCCTCGACTGCCAGCGCGCCATCCTCGAAGCGGACGTAAACCGGGGCAAAACCGAAGCGCAGGATATCGGGGTCGCGGAAATCGCCGATCACGCCGCGCGCGATCAGCGCCTGGCACAGCGCATAGGCTTCTTCGTGACGGTAGGAGAGCTGGCTGCCACGTGCCGCCGGGTCGACGGGACTGACGCATACGAGTTCGGGGCAGTGTTCGGACATTGCGGCGCGGAAAAACTCGCTCAGCGCGCGCGATTTGGCGACCAGCGGACCCATCCCAATATCCGCCATCAGCTCCACACCGCATTCGAGCGCGGCCATCGCCAGCACTGGCGGGGTGCCCGCCAGCAGGCGCGAGACGCCGGGGGCAGGCGCGTATTCGTCGGAGAAGGCAAAGGGCGCCGCGTGGCCCATCCAGCCGCTGATCGGGTTTTGCAGCGCCTCATGATGCCGTTTTGCGACGAAGGCATAGGCCGGGGCGCCGGGACCGCCATTCAGATACTTGTAGCCGCAGCCGACCGCCAGGTCCGCGCCCGCGCCGTTGAGGTCGACCGGCACCGCGCCGCCCGAATGCGACAGGTCCCACAGCACCAGCGCGCCCGCGTCATGCGCAGCCTTGGTCAGCGCTACCATGTCGAACATTTCACCGGTCTTGTAATGGACATGGGTGAGCATCAGCAGCGCCACATCTTCGTCGAGCGCCTCGATAATCTTGTCGCGCGCGGCCAGCCGCTGCTCGGCAGAGCTGCCTTGCACCATGTAGAGGTCGGTCGGGAAATTGCCCGGTTCGCTAAGCACCACCGTGCGGCCCGGGCGCATTGCAAGCGCTGCCCCGATCAGCTTGGACAGGTTTACCGAAACGCTGTCGCAGGCGATGACCTCATTGGCGTGCGCACCGATCAGCGGGGCGATCTTGCCGCCGATCCGCTGCGGCATTCCGATCCAGTCTGCGGTGTTCCAGCTGCGAATAAGGTCGCGGCCCCATTCCGCATCGACCACCTGCGCCAGCTGCTTGCGAGTCGCCTTCGGCAGCGCACCGAGCGAATTGCCGTCGAGATAAACCACGCCTTCCGGCAGGTCGAACAGCTCGCGCGCACCCGAGATCGGGTCCGCCGCATCGAGCGTGCGCGCTTGGTCCATCAGCGCGCTCATGCCAATTCCCTCAGGATCGCGCGGCTCAATCCCGCATCGCCGCCGGCGATCTTGAGCGGCAGCGCGATCAATTCGTAGCGGCCTTCGGGCACATCATCGAGCACCAGCCCTTCGAGGATCCGCATATCGTGTTTGAGCACTGCCTTATGCGCATCGATGGTCTTGCTGTCCTGCGGATCGACCGATGGGGCGTCGGTTCCGACCAGCTTCACACCCTGCAGCGCGAGCCACTCGATGGTTTCGGCGGCGATGGCAGTGAAATCGCTGTCCCACGCATCATGCGGAAAAGTCTCGAAAGTGCGAAACAGGACCCGGTCGGCGCTGTCCAGATGCGGCAGATCGGAGACATCGATTGCCCCAGAGACCGCGCGCGCATCGATCACCAGGCATTCGCCGATATAGGGATCGAGTTCCATGCCCGCCGCGTCCAGCCCTTCCGGCGCGTAGTGCAAGGGTGCATCGCCATGTGTGCCCGAATGGGTGCTCATCGTCATCCGCCCAACATTGACCGGCGAACCGTCTTCCATCTTCCAGCTGCGCTCGAACGTGAATTCGGTGTCGCCGGGCCACACCGGCAGGCCGGGGCGCAGGGTCTGGCTGATATCCCAGATCCGGCGGGTCGATTGCCAGCTGCTCATATCGCGGTCCGGACGCTCAGCAGCTCGGGGAAAAACGCCGCCTTCAGCACGCCTGCAAGATAGGGCACGCCGGGCGTCCCGCCGGTGCCGGTCTTGAAGCCGATAATCCGCTCGACGGTCTTGAGATGTCCGAAGCGCCAGCGCTGGAAGTGATATTCGAGGTCGACCAGTTTCTCGGCCAGTTCGTACAGATCCCAATGCTCTTTCGGGTCCCGGTATATCTCCGCCCAGGCTGCTTCGACAGCAGGCGAGTGCGCCCAGGATTCGCCGACCGGGCGGTCGAGAATGTTCTGCGGGATAGCCAGTCCGCGGCGCGCCAGCAGCCGGATCGTCTCATGGTAGATGCTCGGCCGCGCCAATTCCTCGCGCAAGGCTGCGGCAACTTTCGGGGTTGCCTCGTGCATCGTCACCATGTCCGGTTTGCGTCCACCGAGGAGAAATTCCATCATCCGGTATTGTGCGCTCTGAAACCCGCTGGAGCCGCCCAGATGCGGACGAATGGTCGAGTAATCGTGCGGGGTCATGGTGCTCAGCACATCCCAGCTCTGGATCAATTGGCCCTGCGCGCGCGCCACGCGCGACAACATCTTGAAAGCGGGCCGCAGCCGATCGTCGATGATGTGCTGCCGTGCTTCGCTCAGCTCGTGCAGGCACAGCTTGAGCCACAGCTCGCTCGCCTGATGGACAATGATGAACAGCATCTCGTCATGCGCGCCCGAAGACGGGTGCTGCGCCGACAGGACCCGGTCGAGATCGAGATAGGAGGAATAGGTTACGTCTTGTGCCATGGGCATGCCCTAGCGCCAAGTCGTCACAAGCGAAACTATCCTTCGATCACACGGGTGGCCGGATGGTGCTTGTCCAGGTGCTTCTTCACGATCCTGAGGTTGCGCGTGTTGGAGCGGAACAGGAAATCGGCCGCGTCGCCGACAACCGGAACGGCGCCGAGCAGGGCATCGAAGCCGACATTGCCCGCCATGCGCCACAGCTTCCACTTGGGCATGCCCAGATTGCGCGCTTCCCAGACGATGTATGCCCCCATCGCTGTGGTCACGATATCGCCGAGCACCGGGACAAGCCCGACCAGCGAATCCAGACCGACCGGATAGTTGATCCCGGGAATGCGAAAGCTGCGCTCGAGCAGGATTTCCATTGCTTCGATCCGTTTGCGGACCGAATGCGGATCGGTCCCGGTCGGCAGTTCGAGACCCATGGCTTCCATGCGTTGCGGCGTTGGCATGCGACACTCCTCTTCCGGATCGATGTGACCCGCACGGCCTAGATGGGGCGCAAAGCCAGCGGGAACAAGGGATGGAAGCCCGTCCGGTTGGCTTCGAAACCGTCGACACCCCCGCGCACCAGAGACCAGCGGACCGGTGCCCCCAGCGGGATATACCCGTTCAGATCGAGCAGGATCGTCTCTGCTTCGGCCAGCAACCGGGCACGTTCCGCCGGGTCGTCTTCGCGCAGTGCGGCGATCACCGCGAGATCTGCTTCGCGCGAACACAATGTCTGGCTGACCCGGCAATTGAGCTGATTGAGGAACCAGCGCTCGTCGGTATAGCGCGCCACACTGTCGACCAGAACCAGATCTGCCTCCTGCGTCTGGGCCACTCTGACGAGCTGCAAGCCGATTGCGCCAATGTCCTCTTGCAGCGACTCGAAAGCGCGGTCCGAGCCCGGTCCTGCGGGCAAGGCAATGCGCACCGTGCGATCTGCTCCGCCCCGCCCGATCCAGCCGGCGACGCGCCTGGCCGCCTCGGTCTGACGCTGTTCGACCGTCATGCCGGACCAGCGTTGCGGCTGAGGCGTCTCCGACGCGAGATCGAGTTGCGGCACTATCCGGGTCGTTTGCTGCCATTGGCCCAGATTCAGGCTTTCGAACAGCTTGCCCCGGTCGATCGCCATGGCCAGCGCTTCGCGTTCGTAGCTTTGCCCGAGAAATCCGCGTGCCCGCCGAACCTTCAGCCCGAGCAGACCGGTCACTGAATCGAGCCGGATGGTCCCGCGCGAAAGCGGCCCGACATCCGCGAGCAACAGGTTCTGGATACGGCCGTTGAGTACAGCATCCGCCTCGCCCGATTCAAACGCCGCGATGGCGTCTTCCGCCGGGTAGGCCCGCAGGATGACGGGGCGGACGGTTTCATCCCAGTCTTCGAATGCCGGCAGACCGCGTTGTTCGGGCGGCAGTGCCGTGAGGACTACCTGCCCATCGGACTCTTCCGCAACCATCGGTCCGAGCCCGCGGTTGTTTCTCATCAGACCGAGTTCCGGCTGTCCGAGCAGTTGGAGAAACTCGGCCATCGGATGCTCAAGCTGGATTTCCACCACCCGGCCAGCCATCGCGCGAACATCGGCAATGATGTCCACATCGAGGCCGAGCGAGGTCCCTTCAAGCCGCGCAAGCGTGCGATCCATCTCCTGCTTCACACTCTGGGCCGTCAACGGTGAACCGTTGGCCCACTGCGAATCGCGCAACCGGAAAATGTAGCTCAGCCCGTCATCGGTAACGATCCATCTCTCTGCTATAGCAGGCACGACATTGCCGGCCGCATCGAATGTCACCAGCCCTTCGGCCGTGGCTTCGCGCACATGCTGAGCAGCCGGCGTCAGACGAACCCCGTTCTGCTGCAGCTTGTCAGGATCTCCGATGAACACGACATCGACTTCGTCCTCGCCTTCTCCCAGCGCGCAGGAGGTTGCAGCAAGCAAGAGCGGTGCTGACAGAAGAAGGCGCAAAGTGCGGATCATGCGCGCGTGCCTAGCAGCTTGGATCGCCGCGGTCAGCGGAAAGCTTCAGAGCTTGCGCAGGTTCCTGGGTTCGTATTCCGTGCCTGGCGGCAGGATCGACGAAGGGCGCACGAAGCGCGGGATTTCATATCCGTTTTTCTGCTCGGTCCCGCGCGCGACAGCCGGATCGATCTCTTGACCAAAGGCAATGCCGAAGCGGGTTTCATGGACCCACGCAACAGTACCTTCGACCCAGCCGATATTGCGCAGATGGACGCCGATGTTTGCCCCGCGCTCGACCTTCGGGCCGCCTTCGGCCATCATTCCGCCGGATGATAGGTTGCGGACCTTGATCCGGTCAGGGCTGATCTCGCCTCCGACCCGAACTTCAGCGAGGAAAAAGAGGCTGTCGCGCGAGATATGGCGAGTATCGATGGCAGACATGCGAGCAGGGACCTCTTAGAGAATGTAAAAATGTCCGGCGCAGGATGACCTGTTCCGCGTATGTTACATAATCGAGCATTGGCTAACGAAGCTTTAAGCAGCGCGCATTTTACGCCCGCTTTCAGTCGTCGCGGGAGATTTTTTCCCGGCGCTCATGCGCTTCCTGCGCTTCGACAGTCATTGTAGCGACCGGGCGCGCGATCAGGCGCTTCAAGCCGATAGGATCACCCGTAACCTCGCAATAGCCGTATTCACCGGCGTCGATCCGCCGCAATGCTGAATCGATCTTGCCAGTCAGCTTGCGCTGCCGATCGCGTGTTCGCAGTTCGATACTCCAGTCGGTCTCCGAAGAGGCCCGATCGTTGAGATCGGGTTCGCGGATCGGACCGTCCTGCAGCGACTGGAGAGTCGCGGACGAAGCAGTCTGGATCGATTTCTTCCATTCCAGCAGCAGCATGCGAAAATAATTGCGCTGCTTCTCATTCATGTAATCTTCGTCATCCGACGGAACATAGTCCGGCTCCAGAGAAGCCTTGACGCTCTTTAGTTGATCGGAGTCTTCGAAAGCCGCGCTCGCCATATATATCCTCGATACCCTAATACCGCACGTTCAATGACTTACTGGACGCTGGGCCGGGTTTTCCCGGTCACACAGCCCGCTTGCTTGGCGCGCCTATATAAGGGCGCAATCAGCCACACAAGCGGCAATCTGGCAGACGCCCGATACGGTCCACAAGCTGAAGGACAGCCGAACGGCGAGCGATCCGATCAACAAAGAATTTCGCAACCGCGTTAACCAATTGTTGACCATGATCTGCGGAAAACCCTTCTCAAGCGATGGCAGGGGGCTGTCGCAAGTTTTGGGGAACACCGATGAAGCTCACTCCGATCGAAGGCGGCAAAGCTGTCGATACCGATATTGCCGCTGCCGACCTGCTGGTTGCGCAATGCATGGCTGCCGCCGCACAGGGCGATCTGACCGCCTATTTCGACCTCGGCGTCGCTTACTCCACTGGCAGCCACGGTGCTCCGTGCGATCTTGTCGAAGCGCACAAATGGTTTAATCTCGCCGCATCCAAGGGCCACGAAGAAGCCGCCTGGTGCCGGGCCGATATTTCGGACGAGATGACCGCCCGTGAAATCGCCGAAGCCCAGCGCCGCGCGCGTCAGTGGCTCATTGAGACCGCCCGCAAGGTTGCCTAGGCTTTCTTGAAAGGCGTCCGCCTTTCCAGATAATTGCGGTCGGCTGCCACGCCGCGCCGTTCACGCGCGAGGAAATCGGCAACCGCATCGCGGAAGCCCGGGTCGGCAATCCAATGTGCCGACCATGTCTCGACCGGTTCGTATCCGCGCGCCAGCTTGTGTCCGCCCTGCGCTCCGGCCTCGACCCGTGACAGGCCGAGCTCGATCGCTGCCTCGATCGCCTGATAGTAACACAGTTCGAAATGCAGAAAGCGCTTGTCGTGGCTGCACCCCCAATAGCGGCCGTAAAGCGCGTCCGGACCAATAAAGTTGAGCGCACCGGCAATCGGCTCTTCGCTCTCGAGCGCCAGGACCAGCAAGATTTTGTCGCCCATCCGCTCACCCAGCAGGTCGAACGCTTCGCGCGTGAGATAGGGCGTCCCCCACTTGCGCGCGCCGGTGTCCTGATAGAACAGCCAGAACGCGTCCCAATGGTGCGTCTCTATCACCTCGCCTCTGAGGCGCACGATCTCCACACCCTCTTGTGCGCCCTTGCGCTCCTTGCGGATCGTCCGGCGCTTGCGCGACGAGAGCGCAGCGACAAATTCGTCGAAGCTTGCATAGTCGCGGTTGGTCCAGTGGAACTGGATATCGCTCCTCAGGAGCCATTCCGATTGTTCGAAAAAGGGTAACTGCGCGGGTTCGATGAAGGTCGCATGGGCGGAAGAGAAGCCGTTGCCCAGACAAAGCGTCTGCGCTGCATCCAGCAATGGCGCGGCATATTTGTGATCCGACAATAGCAGCCGCGGGCCGGTCGCCGGGGTGAACGGCGCGGCGATCTGAAGCTTTGGATAGTAATTGCCGCCGGCTCGCTCATAGGCATCCGCCCACGCGTGATCGAACACATATTCGCCCTGACTGTGGCTTTTGAGATAGCTCGGCATAGCGGCGAGCAGATGACCGCCGGCATCTTCGATCACAAGCGGGGCAGGCTGCCAGCCAGTCCCCGGACCAACACTGCCCGAATCCTCCAGCAGAGTGAGAAAATCGTGCGACAGAAACGGATTTCCGCCAGCCAAAGCGTCCCAGCGATCCCTCGGCAACGCGCCGACCGACCCGGCAATCTTGGCTGTCAGTCCGTCATCACTCACAGCAAGCCTTCACCCTCGAGAATAGGTGCATCGGTGTTCTCGAATGCGACCTGCGCTGTTTCGGGCGAGCGTACCGTCCATGTCAGCAGCGGCAGACCTCGCTTGCGTTGCGCGGCAGCGAAACCGCTCGGCAGATCGCGCACGTCGTAAGCGAGAAAATCAGGCTTTGCGTTCCACAGCGACAGTCGCCGAGAAATCGCGCCCACCAACCCCCGCTTGTCTTCCTCGGTCACCACCAGTCCGCGCACGGTACGCGGTGAATGGGCGGCAAACCAGCGCGACACGCGCGGGTCGAAACTCATCACCGCATGGTGGCCGTGATAGCCTTCCAGCGCGCGCCGGACCGCAAGGCACAGCGGGCGCACTCGCCTGTCGCGCTTCGACTTGATCTCGATCAGCACTGGCACCCGGCCACCGACCTGCTGGAGCAAGCGTTCGAGCGAGGGGATGCGATCTGCGTTCTCGACCAATGGGATCGCCGTCAATTCCGCCATGGTGAGATGGTCGACCGCACCCTTGCGATCGGTCAGCCGATCAAGCTCCCAGTCATGGAACACGACAGCGCCGCTATCCTTGGTGCGCTGGACATCGCATTCGATACCCATCCCGCGCCCGATCGCTTCTGCGAATGCGGACGGCGAGTTTTCAGGAGTGCCGGGGGAATGAAGGCCGCGGTGGGCATAGTCCCATTCGCCCAGCCATTTGACCCGGGCTGCACGCGGCGGCGGCGCGCGCCAGTTATCAATCCATCTCGACAGCAAGGATCGCATCCACTTCGACCACTGCGCCCAGCGGCAAGGCCGCGACTCCGACCGCTGCGCGTGCATGACGCCCGGCATCGCCGAACACTTCGGCCATCAGGTCCGACGCTCCGTTCGCGATTGCCGGCTGACCTGTGAATTCTGGCGTTGAACTGACGAAAACGCCCAGCTTCACCACCCGGCGCACTTTTTCCAGCAACCCGGCCTGCTTCAATTGTGCGAGAATCATCAGGCCGCAGGCGTGCGCGGCAGCCTGACCTTCATCGGGCGTGACATTTTCACCCAGCCGCCCGGTCACCACGCTGCCTTCCACGAATGGCAGCTGGCCCGAAACATGGGCAAACCCGCCTTCGACCACCACCGGCAGATAGCTCGCAACCGGAGCCGCCGCTTCGGGCAGAGCAATGCCGAGTTCGTTCAGACGATCTTCGATGCTCATGCGTCTTCCTTGTCCAGTGCTTCGGCCAAAACTGAATCGAGCAACCATGGCAGCGCTTCGTCCCAGCGGTCGATCCGCGCGTCGGCGTGGCCCGCCTTGTGCGCACAATCGATGTGCGGGGCCAGCAGCGGTTCGCCGCAGAAATGCAGCGTCGTAATCGTCTCCAGCGTCTCGCGTGCGGAGCGGTGATGCTGTGCGAGATCATCGATGAAGATCGCCCGGCTGGGTGAATATTCCTCGATTATCGCTTTGAGAGCCGGCCCCTTGGGGCCCTGGTTGGTGAACACCCGCGCCTCGAGCCCGTGATCGAGCAATTGTTTCGCGCGGCCTTCCTGGTGCTTGTCGAGCAGATTGGTCAGGATCACCACATCGGCGTGGTCGCTCAGCCGGTTCATCGCCGCGACCGACCCTTCGATCGGGTGCTGGCGGTGCATTTCGGTCTCGAAGAACTCGCGCAGTTCGCGCCAGATCTCGTCCTGCGCCAATGCGGCGCCATCGGCCTGCCAGCGCAGGGCCTGCGAGAAATCATTCGTCCCCATATGGAAATCGACCCCGCGCTCCTCGTTCAGCCAGTCGCGAAACGGGGCGACCATGTGCAGCAGCACTTCGTCACAGTCGGAAATAACCAGCGGGCGGCTCATCGGGGCAAACTCATCGGGGGCAAACTCATCGGGACAATATCTCCTGCGCGGCAATCAGCGTTTCGGCCTCGATCTGGAGAGCCTCGGCCGCTTTTACCAGATCGGGTTCGTGAGAGCTGAGGAAATTGAGCACGGCGGAGAGGACTGCCGGATCGCTCAGATTGGCGCGCAACTGCTCTGGCGTGAGGCCGGTGAGCGCGAGCAGGCGCTCGGCCCGCTGGTCGTCGCCCAGCACCCAGCCGAGCGCAGACAGCGCCAGCGTCTCCGCCTCCTGCCGGGTCAGCATGCCAGAACGTTCAGGGGATTTGCCAAAGCCTGGAATTGTCAGTGTCCTGCGGGAACCATAAGGGGGGGTATGCGAATGGAGCGGTCCTAGTGGCAAAGCGAATCCTTGTTGTCGAGGACAACGACCTTAACCGGAAATTGTTCTGTGATGTGCTGAAAGCAAACGGGTTCGAAGTCGAGCCGGTGGCGGACGGCGAACTGGCGCTCAACGCTGCGCGTGCATTTGCTCCGGATCTGGCGATCATGGATATCCAGCTTCCGAACATCTCGGGGCTGGATCTGATTTCGGCGATGAAGCGCGATGTCTCGCTGCACGATGTGCCGATCCTTGCGGTCACCGCTTACGCCGGCAAGGGCGATGAACAGCGCATTCGCGATGCGGGCGCAGCGGATTACCTGTCGAAGCCGGTGTCGATCGGGCCGTTCATGGCGGCGGTGCGCAAACTGGTGGACTAAACCATTGCGGCGAGATCGGGCTGCTGCAGGAACTCAATTCATATATGTCAGCGTCATTTCGATCCCGAAGGCGACGACCGTAACGAACAGTCCGACGACGAATATCTGATAGGCGTAGCCGAGATATTTGTATTTCTTGCGCTGGAGCACCTGGCCGTTCTGGTAAATATCGCGCAGCATCGCGCGAAAAGTCTTCTCGTCGGTTTCCATCTGCCGCAGGACACGCTGCTTCCATTCTTCCTCATCCTCGTCGAAGAAATGGCCGAAGAACAGCTCGTTGCGCTTGTCATCCGGGATGTCCATTCGCTTCGTTGCCGGCAGCACTGCCATGACCGCACAGAGCGAACTGAGGAAAGCGAACACCGCGAGAATCGCGAGCGACCACGGCAATTCGCCAGTCAGTGACCGGCTGACCGAAATGGAAAAAACGAGGAACGTCGCGCCCATCAGGATCGAAGCCTTCTGGTCCGCCATCTGCGAAAGTTTCAGCGTGTTGTTCTGCGTCGTGCGGACAAGATGGATCGCGTGGTTGGAGTACGTCACCGGTTTGGTTGGCACGTCTTTGGGCACGTCTTTGGGCGGGTCCTTGGGAGGCTCTTTGGACAAGTCTTTAGCGGGAGCGTCTTGCGCTGTGCTATCGTCCTGATCGGCCATCGAATTCTCCCCCGTCCGGCACTGCGTGTGCGGAAGCTGCGAGTCCTGCCATTGCCGCTGGCGCTTGACAAGCGGGCGCTCTTCCCGCTTTCCCTCCGGCCATCAGTCAGACCCGGGCAGCGCTTTGCGCCTTCGCCCGCACGAACAACGGAAATCTTGTTATGGATCGCGCCGAAGTCGACACCAAAATCCGCTCGCTGATAGAGCCATTCAACAAGAAGGGCGTCGAGCTTTCGGACGACACCGGCTTCGCGAACGATCTCGAATTTGACAGCCTGACCGTGATGGATTTCGTGGCTGAGATCGAGGACGAGTTCGACATCATCATCAGCATGAACCAGCAGGCCGAGATCGAGAATTTCGGTCAGCTGGTGGACGCTGTGACCAAGCTTCAGGATAGCTGACATGAGCGAAGGCATCAGCCAGCCGGACCAGCCGCAGGAACTGGAAGGCGGTCCGAAAGACCTGTTCTCCAAGTTCGATGATATCATCGCGCTGCGCGAAGGACTGCTGTCTCAGGGTCAGGAAGATCCTTTCAGCCTGGTCATGGAAAGGGTTCTTTCACCGACCCGGGCGATCTGCAACGGGCGCGACACGATCCTGCTCGGCACTTACAATTACATGGGCATGACTTTCGATCCCGACGTGATCGAGGCCGGGAAGCAGGCGCTGGCGGACTACGGAACGGGAACCACCGGCAGCCGCGTCCTCAACGGGACGTACCAGGGCCACAAGGAATGCGAAGACGCGCTGCGCGAATTCTACGACATGGACCATGCAATGGTCTTCTCGACCGGCTACCAGGCCAACCTCGGGATTATTTCGACCATTGCGGGCAAAGGCGACTACATCGTTCTCGACATCGACAGCCATGCCTCGATCTGGGATGGTTGCGCGCTGGGCAATGCCGAAGTCGTGCCGTTCAAGCACAACGATATCGATGCGATGGAAAAACGCCTTCGCCGCATCCCCGAAGGGGCCGGCAAGCTGGTGATCCTTGAGGGCGTCTATTCGATGCTCGGCGATATCGCCCCGCTCAAGGAAATGGTCGCAATCGCCAAGAAATACGGCGCGATGGTGCTGGTCGACGAAGCGCATTCGATGGGCTTTATCGGCGATAACGGTCGCGGTGTGGTCGAGCAGGCCGGCGTGATGGAGGATGTCGATTTTATCATCGGCACGTTCTCCAAGAGCGTCGGCACGGTGGGCGGGTTCTGCGTTTCCAACCATCCCAAGTTCGAAATCATGCGGCTGGTCTGCCGTCCCTATGTCTTCACTGCCTCGCTGCCCCCAAGCGTAGTTGCTACCGCAGCAACTTCGATCCGCAAGCTGATGCACGGTTCGAACAAGCGCGCGCATCTGTGGGAGAATTCGAAGCGGCTGCACGGCGGGCTGAGCAATCTCGGCTTTCAGCTCGGCACCGACGAAGCGCAAAGCGCAATCGTTGCAGTCATCATGCCGGATCTGGAAAAAGGCGCAGCGATGTGGGAAGCGCTGCTCAAGGAAGGGCTTTACGTCAATCTCGCCCGCCCGCCGGCAACGCCCGCCAACATGACTTTGCTGCGCTGTTCGCTGTGTGCGGAACATTCCGAAGAGGAAGTCGAAACAATTCTCGGCATGTTCGAACGCGCAGGCAAAGCGGTTGGCATCATCTGATTTGGAACATCCGCTGCGCTCCCTCGTCTGACTCCACACAAGGAGAACAGACATCATGAAAACCACCAACACCGGCAGCGCGACGTATCAGGGGCTCGGCAAGGAAGGCCGGGGCCATATTTCAACCGGCTCGGCGTCGCTGTCGGCCATCCCCTACGGGTTCAACACGCGGTTCGAAGAAGGTCCGGGGACCAATCCGGAAGAATTGATCGCTGCCGCACACGCCAGCTGTTTCACCATGGCGCTCTCGTTCAAGCTGGCTGAGGCCGGACATGAGGATGGCACGCTGACCACAAGTTCCAAGGTCACGCTGGAAAAGGACGGGGACGGTTTCACCGTAACCAGGTCCGAGTTGACCACGAAGGGCAAGGTGCCCGGATTGGCGCAGGAGAAGTTCGAGAAGCTGGCCGAGGAAGCCGAGGCGGGCTGCCCGATTTCCAAACTGCTCAATTGCGATATTACGCTGTCGACGCGGTTCGAAGGCTGAAACGGAATGCGGCCGGGGGGCCTCTCCCAACCCCCCGGCCGCGGCCCCCTTCGCAGCGGGGGCCAAAGCGTAATGCAGACTACATCAAATCCGGTCAGGCAGTCTTGCCGACCGCCTCGCCACTGGCCTCCTGCGTTTCAGGAATCCGGCCGAACAGCGGCCAGGCGAGCTGTTCCCCAAGCGAAGTCGCGGGCAGGTTTTCGACGCCGTAACTTTGTGGATAGCTTCGCGTGATCTTCGCTGTGCCGAACAGCACGTCCCAGAAGAACAGCAGATTGCCGTAGTTGCCTTTGTAATGCGTTGCCGCATCGTCATAGTGCCTGCCATGGTGGGCATGATGGGTTGCGGGAGTGGAGATCGTCCGTTCCACCACCCACATCACGGGCGATAGCCATTTGATGTCGTATAGTGGCTTGTCCCACGCAACGTCCGAATGGGCGCCCGTTATGACGAGCAGTTTTACGACAATATATCCTGCGTAAACCCATCCGAGACCGAGATAAATCAGCACGCCCGAGAGCCAGATTCCCGGCATCATCATGTAATAAAACAGGTTGTTACGGTAGACGAGCCGTACGCTCATATACTTCGCATTGTGATGCGCGCGGTGGAGATTGTAGAGCCACTTGGTCGAATGGCTCGCCCGGTGCCACCAGTATTGCATCATGTCGTCGAGCACCAGAAACAGCGCGATTGCGGCAAAGATGTTCAGGTCTGCCAGCGCACCGGCATATTGCGGCGCGACCAGCGATGCGAGCCCCGCCGACGCGAACAGGACGGTCGGCTGCGTCAGGCCAAGCAGGACCACCGTGCTGACCACCTCGACGATACCGTCGTCACGCGACTGCTCTGCCTTTGAGAAAAAGTCCGAACGCCACAGCTCCAGCACAACGAAGCCGAAGTAGATGGCGAGGATTGCGATTGTCGAAGTGGGCACGGTTCTCTCCCTTGTCGGTCCGCCGGTTACGCGATAGGCAGAGCAGAGAATGTCAAATATCGTACATTTTGCCGGACGCTCGCTCCAGTCCGCAATGCTGTTCTCCACCTTGCCGGAGGATGTGCAGCGCTTCCTGCGCGACCAGTCCCCCGTCCGCCGGTTCGATGACGGGCAGATCATCCAGCAGCGCGGTGACGAAGGCGACGGCTTCTGGCTGATCGAGGAAGGCGCAGGCACGGTTGGCCAGTTTCTGCCCGACGGCGAGTTCCGCGGGGTCGCGCGGCTCGGCCCGGGCGATTCCTATGGCGAGCTGGCGGTGCTGACCCGCCGCCCGCGTGTGGTCGATGCCGTCTCGCGCGGGCAAAGTTCAGTGCGCTTTATCCGGGCCGACCTGTTCGAAGGCGTGATCGCCAACCGGCCCGACGCGATGCGCCCGATGCTCGGCGCGCTATCGGCGCAATTGCAGGAGATGATCGACGTGATTGGCGGCTTGCGCAAGGGAACCAGCCTCGCGCGGGTCGCCGGCATGCTGGCGACACTGGCCGTATCGCAGGTGCCCCCGGTGGAGATCGCGATCACGCAGGATGAACTAGCCAATCTGCTCGGGCTGAGCCGTGCGACGGTCAACACCGCCTTGCGCGAGCTGCAGCGCCAGGGGCTGATCGAGCGGCGCTATGGCCAGCTGGCTGTTCTCGACCGCGAAGGCCTCTCGCTTGTCTCGCTCGGGTGATCAGGCTGCGTCCGTCGTTACCATCTCGACATTGGCACAGGGATCGTCTTCGCCTTCGTCGCTGCCGAGCTGTGTGATGGCGAGGAAACCGCCCACAACCAGCACGACGAAGACAGTCGTCACCGTGCCAAGATATTCGTCGATCACCCGCTTGATCGGCGCGCCGAAGAAACGGAACAGGATGCCGACGGTGAGGAAGATCAGCGCCCGCCCGGCAACGCTGGCGAGGATGAACGGCACCAGCGCCATGCCGAGGAATCCTGCGGTGATGGTCAGCAGTTTGAACGGCACGGGGGTCGCGGCCGCGATGATAACCGCCGCCACGCCGTATTTGTCGAAAGTGCATTGCGCGGCCGGAAGGCTCTCGGCCAGCCCGATGGCGCTGAGCATCGGCACGCCGATCAGATCGAACGCGAATGCGCCGATGGCATAGCCGAACAATCCGCCAAGCACGGAAAACACGGTCGCGATCAGACCGAAGCGGATCGCCTTCTTCGGCTCTGCGAGGCACATCAGGCCAAGCAACGGATGCGGCGGGATCGGGAAAAAGCTCGCTTCGACGAAGCAGAACAGGGCCAGCCACCACACCGCCTTGGGATGGGCGGCCTTTTCCATCGTCCAGTCGTACAGGCCGCGCAGCGGTTTCATCAGCATGGGGAGTTACGATCCTCTGAGTGCTTGCGCCGATTACGGCACGCCGCAGCGGTGCGCAATCATAATCAAACTTAACCTATTTGGCACTTTTATATTGACATCGTCACGCTCTTTGGTTAGAGAAACGGAACATCGCGATAGACCGATTCGAAACGGGTGGACGCCGCAGGGCGCTTCCGCCCGTTTTGCGTTGGTGCATCGCGCAGGAGGACGTGATCGATGGACAATGAATATGTCCCGCAACTTTCGTGGGAAGCGACATTTCTGGACGCATTGGCTCAATTGAAGAACATCAAACGCTCGGTTGCGGCAGCCGGCGTCACCACCGGTGCCTATTATTCGCGGCGCAACAAGAGCGCGGCTTTCGCCAGCCTGTGTGACACTGTGCTGGGCAGGGCAGGGCCCGGCAAATCGAGCAAGCCGGCGCGCAACACCGTCGATGCCCCCGCGCCGAACCAATGGAAGCGCGCCTTTCTGGATGCGCTGGCGGAAACATCGAATGTGACCGCATCGGCCAACCGCGCCCGCATCTCCACTCGCGAGGTCTACAAGACACGCCGCGACAACGAGGATTTCGCCCGCGATTGGCACTCCGCTCTGGTCGAGGGTTATGAACACCTCGAAATGGATCTGCTGTCCCGACTGCGCTCGGGCGAGCCGAAGGACGGGCCGAAGTTCGACAACGGCGCCGCGCTGCGCCTGCTCGCGCTGCACCGCGACACCATGGCGCAGGAACACGCCCAGCGGCGCAATATGGATGCCGCGCGGGCAAGACAGATAATCGATGCGAAGCTGGAGGAATTGCGCCAGAAAGTTATTGCCCGGCGCGAGGCCGAAGGTCAGACAATCCAATGAGTGAAACCGATAACCCGGACGAGGCCGGATACGATTTCCTGCGCAATGTCGATGCGGAGAAACGCGGTCCGGTGATCGCGCAGATGCACGGTCCCGAGGCGATCGAAGCCGCCGGATATTTCGACCATTATTTCGATCCGCACTCCCACCCCGGCCAGCTTGCACCCGACGGCGATTGGCAGGTGTGGATGGTGATGGGCGGGCGCGGTTTTGGCAAAACGCGCGCCGGGGCGGAATATGTCCGCTCCATTGCTGAAGCAGACATGTTCGCCCGCATTGCGCTGGTCGGCACAACGCTGGGCGAAGCGCGCAGCGTGATGGTGGAAGGCGAAAGCGGGCTGATTGCGATTTCCCCGCCGAACGCCCGCCCGACATTCGAGCCGTCGCTCCACCGCTTGCGCTGGCCCAACGGGGCGCAGGCCTTCCTCTATTCGGCTGCTGAGCCGGAGAGTTTGCGCGGGCCGCAGCACAGCCACGCCTGGTGTGACGAGATCGGCAAATGGCCGGGCGCGCATGATCGGGCAACGCGGTGCTGGGACAATCTGCTGCTCGGCCTGCGACTAGGCAAGGACCAGCGGATTGTGGCGACGACCACGCCGCGTAACACCGCACTAGTGCGGCGCTTGTTCGATAACGAGACCACCGTGGTGACCGGCGGCGCAACCAGCGCCAATGCCGCCAACCTGCCGAAAAGCTTCATCGGCGCGATGGAGCGCGAGTTCGGGCAATCGCTGCTCGGGCGGCAGGAACTGGGCGGCGAGCTGATCGACGAGGTCGAAGGCGCATTGTGGAGCCGCGCGCTGATCGAGCGATGCCGCGAGGCGTCAGGCGGCGTGGATCATGCCAGAATTGTCGTCGCGGTCGATCCGCCAGCGTCCGCGACCGGCGATGCCTGCGGGATCGTGGTCGCGGCGCTGGGTCAGGATGGCTTGGCGCGCGTGCTCGCGGATTGCTCGGTCGAGAATGCCAGCCCGGAACGCTGGGCCAGGGCCGTTGCCGAATGCGCCGCCGTCTGGGGCGCGGACCGGGTGATTGCCGAGGCCAATCAGGGCGGCGCGATGGTCGCCAGCGTGCTGCGCGCGGCGGATATTACGCTGCCGCTGAAGCTGGTTCACGCCAGCCGCGGCAAAGTGGCCCGCGCTGAACCGGTCGCCGCACTCTACGAAGCAGGCCGGGTCCGCCACTGCGGCCTGTTTGCCGCGCTGGAAGACCAGATGTGCGGTTTGATGGCGGGCGGTGGTTATGAGGGTCCGGGCCGCAGTCCCGACCGCGCCGATGCACTGGTGTGGGCGCTGACGGAACTGATGCTGGGAAGGCAGGCGAGGCCGAGGATCAGTAGTTTTTAGCCGACCAGTTTTCGATCTCGAAGTCCGCTTCGCTGGCTAGAAAATCAAGGATCGCCTCGAGATCATTATGGGCCTTCCGGGTAAGACCGTAATGCAGCAGAGCAGGTGCCAATAGCAGCAGACATAATACTGGAAATACAATCCGTCCTCCGGGTTCCAGGCCATCGTTTAACCATGTGACGAAGATCCCCACAGCCATCAATGTTAGCAGGAAATACCAGAGGGCGAAGAATACCAGCGAAAAGACTGGAGCTCCAAATTTGGCCTCCAATCGGGTGCTGCCGAAGGTGTCGACCAGTTTTCCGGCAAGTATCGGTTTAGCACTGTAGTCGAAGAACCAAAGCTCGGTGAATGATAAGCGGATCCGGCCAAGTAGGGCCTTCCCCTTTACGCCACTCGCAAACGGCCAAAAGACTGACGGTGTAGCGCCATTGATGCGGCTTTGGACCTCATCAACCGGCAATGGAGAATCGACCACGACGCTCTGTCCAAAAACGTAATCGATGACACGCATTGGCGATCGATGCCCCGCCAACCCGAACCGCGCAAGCAAAAGGTAACCCCATGTCCTTCCTCACAACTCTAGCTTCCGCCTTCAAGGGCGGGGGCGGTTCCCGTGTGCCTATTGCAAGCGGGTTTATCTCGCCCTGGGCAGTTGCGTTCGATGCCGCGCCGCGTCCGCGCAGCTTCGATTATGGCCGCGCGATCCGGGACGGTTTCGTCGGCAATCCGGTGGCTCAGCGCAGCGTCCGGATCATCGCGGAGGGGGTCGGCAGTGCGCCGCTCTTTCCAGTCGACGAAAACACCTCCGGCCTGATCGGGGCGACCAGCGCGGGCCAATCACTGATCGAAACGGTCGCCGCCCATCTCCTGCTCCACGGCAACGCCTTCATCCAGGTGATGAAGGACGGCGCGGGTCAGCCGGTCGAGCTGTTTGCGCTGCGGCCCGAGCGGCTCAGGATCGTACCGGGCGAGGATGGCTGGCCCAAAGGCTACGAATATCGCATTTCGGGCCGCACGCTCGCCATCCCGCTGGAGGATGACGGCGGCTGGCCCAACCTGATCCATATCCGCAGCTTCCATCCGGGGGACGATCACTATGGCGCAGGCTCGCTCGCCGCTGCCGATCCGGCAATCGCGATCCACAACGCTGCCAGCGAATGGAACCGCGCCCTGCTCGACAACGCGGCGCGCCCTTCCGGCGCCTTGACCTATGAGAGTGGCGACGGCGCGGGATTGACGGGCGACCAGTTCGACCGGCTCAAGGCCGAGCTGACCAGCGCCTATCAGGGGCAGGCCAACGCCGGACGGCCGATGCTGCTGGAAGGCGGGCTCAAATGGCAGAGCATGGCGCTGAGCCCCGCCGATATGGATTTTGCCACGCTGAAAGCCGCCGCTGCGCGCGATATTGCGCTGGCATTCGGGGTCCCGCCGATGCTGCTCGGCCTGCCGGGTGACAACACCTATTCGAACTATCGCGAAGCCAATCGCGCGCTGTGGCGACTGACCCTGCTGCCGCTTGCGGGCAAGATCCTCGCCGGTCTGTCCGAAGGGCTTGGCCCGTGGTTCCCCGACCTTGCCCTGTCGGTCGATCTCGACCGCGTCACTGCGCTCGCCGACGACCGCGAGAAGCTTTGGGCACAGGTTTCCGCCGCCGATTTCCTGACCTCCGCCGAGAAGCGCGAACTGCTCGGCCTCAAAGCTGAAGGAGCCTGAGAATGACACCCCCGAACGAATTCCGGCGCGACATGCTGGCCGGATTGCTGGCCCAGGCTGCAGCAGAGGGCGGCGAACTCGTCACTCTGCGCGCCATTGTCGAGGAAAGCTCCGAAGTGGGCGCGAACCGCGTGCTGCAAAAGCTCGGCCTCGGCGACAAGGGCGCGCAGGACGATATCGACGAATTGCGCGAGTTGCTGCGCGCCTGGCGCGATGCCAAGGCCAGTGCGTGGAAAGCGGCCATCGAGTGGGCCGTGCGCGGTGTGCTCGCCCTCTTGCTGATCGGCATCGCGGTGCGGCTCGGCATGCCGGGTATGCTCAAATGAGATTGGCGGGTTACGCCGCGTTGTTCGGCCGCGCCGATGCCAGCCGCGACACGATCCGCAGCGGAGCATTCCGGCGCACGCTGGCCGACCGGCCGGGCCCCTTGCCGCTCTACTGGCAGCACCGCCCGGACCAGCGGATCGGCTGGGTGACCCGCGCCGAAGAGGACGCACGCGGCCTGCGGGTGGTTGCCAGCCTCGACAACCCGGACGGGCGCGCGGCGGTAATGGTCAAATCCCGCGCCGTCTCCGGCCTGAGCTTTGGCTACCGCGCGCGCCAATTCCGCCACGAACCGGCAGGCCGCGTGCTTGAAGACATCGAATTGCTCGAAGTCAGCCTCGTCACTCACCCGCTGCAACACGCAGCGCGGGTGCATCTTGTTACGTCCTGAACTCCTCCCCCCACGAAAGGTGATTGCCCCATGGATACTGTAACCTCCCCCAACCCTGACATTGCGCCTGACACTGCGCCTGCCTCTGCAACCGACCCAATCGACGCGAGCTTCGAAATCGTTGCCCGGCAGGACAAGACCGAAACCGACATTGCCGCGCTGCGCAGCGATGTCGACGAGGTGAAGGCCCGCGTCGACAAGATCGGCCGCGCCGCCGTTCGTCCGGCCATCTCCGGCGGGACCGACTCCCCCGAAGTGAAGGGCTTCGTCGACGGCTATCTGCGGCGCGGCTCGACCGCACAGATCAAGTCGGTCAGCGGTAGCGTGCCGTCCGATGGCGGCTATGCGGTTCCGCAGGAAATCGACGCGATGATCGCTCGCGAACTGACGGAAATCAGCCCGATCCGCGCCTTGGCGCAAGTCGTGCAGACCGGCACGGCAGGATACCGCAAGCTTGTCTCGACCGGTGGCACCGCGTCGGGCTGGGTCAGCGAGACGGCCGGACGCCCGGAAACCGATGCCCCCAATTTCCGCGAGATCGCTCCGCCAACGGGAGAGCTCTATGCCAATCCGGCAGCGAGCCAGGCGATGCTCGACGATGCCGCTTTCGATCTCGAAAGCTGGCTGGCGAGCGAGATTGCAATGGAGTTCGCCCGCGCCGAAGGGGCTGCCTTCGTCTCCGGCTCTGGCGTCGACCAGCCCGACGGCTTCCTCAACGCGCCGTCCACCGCCGCGGAGGACGCAGTGCGCACAGCAGGCACGCTGCAATATATCGGCAGCGGCGATGCGGCCGGCTTCGATCTCAATCCGGATGCGAAGCTGATCGACCTGGTTCACACGATGAAGGCCGGACATCGCCAGGGCGCTAGCTTCGTGATGAATTCGGCAACGCTGGCCGAAGTGCGCAAGCTCAAGACAGCGGATGGTGCATTCCTGTGGCAGCCGGGCCTGGTCGAAGGCCAACCCGACCGCCTGCTGGGCTATCCGGTGGTGGAAGCGGAAGACATGCCGGACATTGCAGGCGGAACCTTTCCCATCGCCTTCGGCAATTTCCGTCACGGCTATCTGATTGCCGAACGCTCCGCGACGCAGATCCTGCGCGATCCATTCACCAACAAGCCCTACGTCCACTTCTACGCGACCAAGCGCGTCGGCGGCCAAGTGCTCGACAGTAACGCGATCAAGCTGCTGAAAATCGAAGCGTAGTTTGTTTGCGCCCTTAAACGCCGGGCGGCGGACATCCGTCCGCCTTGGATTGGCCTGACGGCCAGCTCCGCTTCCGCGGCAAAAGCCGCGACGCGCAGTCGCGCTTTGGCTGCCGCGACCAGGTTTCCCCTTACCTTTCGCGACAACGCCTGAAGGGCCAGACAAACTCACACCTCACCCGCGCCGGTCTCCCCCTTGCCGGCGCGGGTGCTTTTTCTGTCACATCGGAGATTCACATGAAGCGAGCGATACTTGCGCCCGCCGAGCTGGGCGGTGCTGCGCTGGGCGAGCTCAAGAGCTGGCTCGCCATCACTACCCTTGCAGAAGACGCGCTGCTGACCGGCTTGCTCGGCGCAGCGGCCGAAACCTGCGAGGCCTTCACCGGATCGATGCCGCTGCACCAGACATGCGAAGAGATCCACACGGCCTCGCCCGGCTGGCAGCGGCTACGAACGGCTCCCGTCCAGGCGATTACCGGTGTCGATGGGATCCCTGCCGAGGGGTCGCGTTTTGCTCTCGCAAGCGATGCCTACGAGATCGAGCTTGATGCCGACGGCACCGGCATGGTCCGTGTCTTGCGCCAAGGGTCCGCCGGGCGCATCGCCATCCGCTTCAGCGCAGGTCTTGCACCCGGTTGGGGTTCGCTGCCGGAAGGGTTGCGCCACGGCATCATCCGGCTTGCCGCGCATTTCCATCGCGAGAGGGACGCGGCCGATCCGGTCAATCCCCCTGCGGCGGTCACGGCATTGTGGCGCCCGTGGCGGCGGTTGAGGTTGGCATGATCGAAGGCAACGCAAAGCCGCCCAAACCTGCATTTGTCCGCGCGCTCGAAGCAAAAGCCGCCACGCTCGCCGCAGCGCATGGCGAAACGCGATTGCGCGCGGAGCGCCATGACGAGTCTCGCTGGCGCATCCCGCGCCTCGTCTGGCCCCTGTTCGCGAAAGGACGCTGAGCCATGGAACACGCATTGCGCGCAGCACTGATCGATTGGCTGCGCACCGGCCCCGCGCCGCTGGGCACGCTCAACGCTGTCGAGGAAGAAGCACCGCTGCGCGCCAGCCTGCCCTGGCTTGGCATCGCTGCCAGCGCGTCTGCCGACTGGAGCACGAAAGATGCCAAAGGCCGCGAAATCCGCGTCGCGATAGAGCTTGCCAGCCGGGGGGATGACATCCCGGCAGATGGCGCGCTCGTCCGCGCCATCGATGCGCGCGCCTGCGACCTGCCCCGCCTCCAGGAAGGCTTCCACATTGCCGGCCTGACCTTCCTGCGCGCCCGCACTGAACGCCGCGCCAAAAACAGGCGCAGCACACTGCTCGAATACCGTTTCCGCTGTCTGGAAACCCGCAACCCCTGACCCGTCATTACGAGCGGCCGAAATTTGCGCGGCAATCCAGTGCGGCTGCGTGCCGCGGCGGATTGATTGCGCCGGGCGCCTGCTGCGCAACTGCTCCGCTCGCAATGACAATCCGTTCAAGAAAGGCCCAATCACATGACCGCTCAAAAAGGCTCCGCCTTCCTTCTCAAGATTGCGGAAGGTGCCCCGGAACCCGGGCAGCCGCCCGCATACGGCACTGTCGCCGGGCTGCGCACGACCCAGATGTCGATCAATGGCGACACCGTAGTCGTCACCCACAAGGAAAGCGGTGGCTGGCGCGAATTGCTATCCGGCGCAGGTACGCGTTCCGTCTCGGTTTCCGCCAGCGGCATTTTTCTCGGCAGCCAGGCAGAGGGTGCGATCCGCGCTCACGCGCTGGCCGGGACGATCGACGATTACGAATTGAGTTTCGAGGATGGCGCAAAGCTGCGCGGCCGGTTCCTCGTCCAGCGGCTCGACTATGCCGGAGACTTCAACGGAGAGCGCAATTACACGCTGAACCTGGAAAGCTCCGGCGCGGTGCTGCCCGCATGAGACAGGAAGCAAACCCCCATCGCGGAGAGGCGTCTCTGGCGGTTGACGGCAAAGCCTATCGGCTGCGCCCGACATTTTCCGCGCTGGTCGCAGCCGAGGAAGAACTCGGCCCGCTGTTCGCACTGGTCGAACGGGCCGGCGAAAACCGTCTGTCGCTGACCGAAATGGCCGCGCTGTTCTGGCATTGCATGGCGGAGCCCGGTGAACTCACCCGCCACAAGCTGAACGGTGCTGTTGCCGATCTCGGCCTTGCAACCTGCGCCAAACCGCTGCGCATGTTGCTTGGTCAGATCTTGCAGGGTTCGGGGTGAGCAAGGGCTTCGGGACGCATGCCGCAGGCCTGTCCTCGCTCGCTGCCCGCGCACTCGGCTGGCGGCCCCCGGATTTCTGGCAAGCAACGCCAGCTGAACTCCTCGCCGCGCTGACCGACCCGGCCCAAGACACCGCCTCGTTCGACCGCGCTGCGCTTGAACGATTGATGGAGCAAGACCGCCATGGATGATGAGATCGACGAACTGCTGGTCGAGGTCCGCGCCTCGACCAGCGGCTTTGCAAACGATGTGGCCGAGATGCGGCGCAATTTCGACACGACGCTGGTCGACGGCTTCGAACAGGCAGGAAGCATTCTCGAAAAAGGGCTTCTGTCTGCGCTGCGCAAAGGCAGCATTGGTTTCGAGGACCTGAAACGCATGGCGACGCAAGTGCTCGATTCGATTGCAACCCAGGCACTGCAGCTCGGGCTAGACAAGATTTTCGGCGGCATGGCCGGCAGCAAGAGCACGGGCTTCGGCGACATTCTGGGCAGCGCGTTCGGCGGATTGCTGGGCCTTCCCGGCCGCGCCACCAGTGGTCCTGTCTCGCCGGGACGTGGTTATCTTGTCGGCGAGCGCGGGCCCGAGCTGTTTGTACCGACCAGTTCAGGCCGGGTCGAAACCGGTGCATCCGGCGGGGTGCGCAAAGATGTGCGCGTGGCCATTCAACTCTCCGCGCCGCGCGGCGAAACTGCGCCGAAATCGTTGCAACGCTCCAGCCGGCAGGTCGCGAGCGCCGTTCGCCGCGCGCTCGCGGAAAGCTGAGGAGGCTTACCATGGCATTCTGGCTCGCCAAGGCCCGCAAGGGTCAGGACAGCGACTATATCCAGCGCTTCGACCCGGTCTATTGGACAGTCAATTTTCCGCGTCCGATGATGGCGTCGGTCACGACGTCAGCGCCGGACACTCTGCGGGTCGATTGCGAGTTCCTGCACGAAGGCGAGTTGGCCGGGCTGATCTGGGAAAGCGAGGACAGACTCGACCATCCGCTGCTCGCTTACCGGACCGACCGCGACTATGCGCGAACGACGCTGCGTTTCCGCTGGCGATCGAGCGGAATCGTAGCGCTCGACCAGCCCAACGGACCAACTCTGACGATCGAGGGCCGCGATGCCGGCGGCAATGCGCGCAGCTGGTATGTGCGGCTGTGGAATTACGCTGCCGGGACACCCACCGACGCAGAAATCACACTGCCGTTTTCGCAGCTTGAAAGCGGCTATGGCTTGCCCGGCGAACAGATTCATCCCGGCGATATCGACCGCATGTTCATCTCGCTTGTGCCGGACGGATATGTCGCGGGCAGCGAAGCCCGCTTGCCCGGTCTGGCGACCGGGTGGGCGGAAATCTCCGGGACTCGCTGTGAAGGCGATCGGCCGATGTTGCAGATTGGCGATATTGCTCTGCCGCCGCATGGCGAACAGATCGCCACCGGCTATGACGATGCCTACAATCAGGCTCCGGCGCGGCTAATCCGCTCGATCGAAGCGCTCGGCTATCGCGGACGCATCTTGCATTACGTCGGGATGAGCCATTTCATGCGGCTGCTGGACGGCGCCGGTCAGGATGATGGCCGCCTGCTTGCCGCTGCCAATGGCGCGCTGTGCGTTCCGGCAAAGGCCTGGCATCTCGACTTCCTGCAAAAAGCGCAGGCGGCGGAGTTCGAAGTTGTCTTTTCGCTGTCTTACGAGCTGTTGGCCGAGCATTGCCCGAACGCGTGGCAGCAGCGTGCAGCAGACGGCGAACCGGCACGGACCGGATGGGTGCCGCCGTCGGCATTGCTTTCCCCCGCCAGTTCGAAGGCGGTCAACTGGCTCAAGCTGGCCGCATATCGATTCGCCTATCTACAGGAACAGGCGGGCCATCCGGTGCGCTTTCAGATCGGCGAACCGTGGTGGTGGGTGATGCCGGACGGGCGGCCTTGCCTGTATGACGATGCGGCCGTCGCAGCATTCGGCGGCGCACCTGTGGTCATCCCGACGATGCGCGCCGCGCTCGATCCCGCCGCAACGGCGTTGCTCGATCAGGCGGGCGTTCTGCTGGCACAGTCGACCGCCGAAATCGCGGCGACCGTCCGGGGCGTGGCGCCGGGCGCAGCCGAAGTGATGCTGCTCGCCTTTACGCCAACCATACTCGACCCGGACATGCCGGAGTTGAAGCGCGCAAACCTGCCGCCGGGCTGGGCGTATCCGGCGTTCGACCGGCTCCAGCTGGAAGATTACGATTGGCTCACCGCCGGGGCCGATGCCCGCCGCCGCGCGGCCTATGCCGAGGTCGATGCGCGGCTCGGCTATCCGGTTGCCAAGCAGGATTACCTGTCGGGCTTCGTGCTCGACCCGGACGATGCCGAAGTTTTCTGGCCGCGCATCGACGACGCGCTCGACGAAGCCGCAGAACGCGGCATCAACCAGCGCTACGTCTGGGCGCTGCCGCAAGTTTCGCGTGACGGATACACCCGCCTCGCCCCGACACAGGAGGATGAATTGCAAGCCTTCGACGATGTGCTTTACCCGCTCGCACTTGGCCGTGACACGTCGGTCAGCCCAGAGTTTTCGACGTCCGTCGCCACCACCGCATCGGGGCACGAGCGGCGCAATTCCCTGTGGTCCGATGCACGGCTGCGGTTCGATGTCGGGCCGGGGATACGTTCCGAAGCCGAGACCGGGACTCTGCTGACGTTCTTCCGCGCACGGCGCGGTCCTGCGCGCGGCTTCCGGCTGGCCGATCCCTTCGACTTCAGTTCGAGCGGGATGACCGGGAGCCCGACCGCCACGGACCAATTGCTAGGCATTGGTGACGGCACGCAATCGGTGTTCGACCTGATCAAGACCTACGGCGTTGGGCCGGAGCCGCAACTGCGGATCATTTCGCGCCCCCGCGTCGAAACAATCACCGTCAGCATCGATGGTGTAGCCGCGACCGGCTGGAGCTGGCGCGCTGGCGGCCAGATCGAATTCGGCAGCGCTCCCGCGGCAGGCGCAGAGATCCGTGCCGGTTTCCTGTTCGACGTGCCGGTCAGATTTGCAGAAGACCGGCTCGACATCAGCGGGGCAAATTTCGCTGCGGGCGAGGCGCCCTCGGTCCCTCTCGTCGAAATCCGGGAAGAGCGATAGGCCATGGCAAGCCACATCTTTTTTGCCACAGAGCTTGAAGGCGTCGCGACCTTCTGGCGCATCTATCGTCCGGACGGCGTTGCGCTCGGGTTCACGAGCCATGATCGCGACCTGTTCTTTGACGGACTGGTCCATCGCGCGGCTCCCGGCATGGTACCCAGCGCGATCCGGCGCAGCGCAAGGCTCGACGACGACAGTATCGATATGCAGGGCGTGCTGTCGCATTCGAGCATCGCCAGCGATGATATCCGCGCTGGCCGCTACGATGGCGCACGGATCGAAGTCGGCGCGGTTGACTGGGAAACGCTTGACCAGACCGTGCTCTATGCCGGGTCGATCAGCTTGCTGAGCGAGGAAGACGACACGTTTTCCGCCCGGCTGGAATCGGCCAAGTCCGCATTCGACATCGACTACATACCCCGGACCAGCCCGACTTGTCGGGCCCAGTTTTGCGGTCCCGGCTGCAGCCTGTCGCCAGCAATTCACACGCACCGCGCGAAACTCGTCTCGTGTGATCTCGACGCGTCGTGCTTCAGCTTCGACGTGGCAAATCCGGGCGACTTCAACGCCGGTGAGGTGGTCTGGCTGGGAGGGCCTGCTGCGGGCCTGCGCATGGCTGTGCGCGATGTCGAGAACGGTACGTTCCTGCTCGATTATACGCTGGCTGACGAGCCGCCATCTGGCACCGCGGTGCGTCTCCGCGCCGGGTGCGACCATACGCTAGCCACTTGCGGCAACCGCTTCGGCAATGCAGTCAACTTCCAGGGCGAGCCCTATCTGCCGGGTAACGACCTGCTCGCCCGGTACCCGCAACTGCAATGAGCGGCTCAACCGGCGGCGCATCAGAGAATTGGGCGGAACGATTTGCCAACGCGGCAGAGCGGCTGTCCGGCACACCTTTCCAGCTTCACGGTCGCAACCCCGTTTTCGGGCTTGATTGTGTCGGACTGGTGGTGGCATCTCTCGATCACTGCGCGATCAAGACTCCGGCCGTGCCGCCCTATGCCTTGCGCAATTCGGACTTCCGGTTCGTGGACCGCCTCGCACGCGAGGTTGGTTTTGTCGCGGTCGATGCTGCTATCCAGCGCGGTGATCTGGTGCTGGTCGCGCCCGGTCCAGCACAGCGACATCTTCTCGTGGCGTCTGCCACCGATAAGTTCATCCACGCGCATGCGGGCCTGCGCCGCGTCGTTCGCCACACCGGACAGCTTGCCTGGCCTGTCGTCACCCATTGGCGGCTTGACCCGGCTCGCATCCAAACGCTCAATACAGAGGGCTAATCATGGCAACACTAATCCTCGGCGGCATTGGCAGCTTGATCGGCGGCCCGATCGGAGGTGCGCTGGGTGCGCTGGGCGGCCGCCAGATCGATGCTGCGATTATCGGCGGCCCGACGCGCGACGGTGCACGGCTCAAAGACCTGTCGATCACCACATCGAGTTATGGCACGCCGATGGCGCGCCATTTCGGCCGGATGCGCACCGCCGGTTCGATCATATGGTCAACCGAAATGGCCGAGAACCGTGAAACCAGCGGCGGTAAAGGCAAGCCGAAGGTTACGACCTTTAGCTATTCAACTTCGCTTGCCGTCGCCATCGCCAGCCGCCCGATCATCGATATCGGACGCATCTGGGCCGACGGGAACCTGCTGCGCGGCGCCGCCGGTGACCTGAAAGTGGGCGGGGCGATGCGGCTCTATCACGGGCATGGCGACCAACCGGTCGATCCACTGATCGCGGCAGCGGAAGGGCCTTCGTGCCCCGCCTTCCGCAACCGCGCCTATGTCGTGTTCGAAGACTTGCAGCTGGAAGATTTCGGCAATCGCATCCCCGCGCTGAGTTTTGAAGTGTTTGCCGATCCGGATGATTTCGCTCTCGCCGATCTGGCTCAGCCGCATATCGAAAATCTGTCCTCCAACCGGTCGCTATCGGGGCTGTCGGGCATCAGCTATGAAGGCGGACGGCTTGGCGATGTATTTGCCACGCTGGCCGAACTTTACCCCAGCGCGGCAGATGCCGCTGGCAATGGCCTCGAGGTTTTGGCGATTGATCCGGCAGAGCCGCCCTATCGGCTCGAAGGAACACCCGTGGTTCCTTCTGGCTCCGACGGCTTCGGAACCCGCCAAGGCCGCGCCGGCTCCCGCAAGGATGATGCCCGCGGCATCCCGCCCGC
Source organism: Parerythrobacter lutipelagi (assembly GCF_005434975.1). Classification (GTDB taxonomy): domain Bacteria; phylum Pseudomonadota; class Alphaproteobacteria; order Sphingomonadales; family Sphingomonadaceae; genus Parerythrobacter_A; species Parerythrobacter_A lutipelagi. The sequence goes on from NZ_SKCJ01000001.1 coordinate 1,066,548, forward strand.
CATGCGCTACTATGACACAGCCCGCGACTATCAGCCCGGGGTACAACGAGTGTCTGGCCGGGCGACCAATGCGGACTCGGGCACTTTTGAATTTCCTGCTGCGCTCGATGCGCAAGCGGCACGCACTCTCATCCAGTCCGCGAACGGGCGGGCAAAGGCCCAACGCGAAACGCTGCGCTGGCGCATCGCGGAACTGGATCCCGACATCGGACCAGGACGATTGGTCCGCTTGCCCGATGTCACGGGGACATGGCTGGTCGAATCCTGGGAATGGCGCGAGGGCGGCGTAGAGCTGGGCCTTGTCCGGCAGGCGGTGCCGGTGGTCAGCGATCCGGCCAGTGAGCCCGGCTTTCTCCCCAATCCGGCTGACGGCATATCGCTGCCGACATGGCTGCGGGCCTTTGAGTTGCCCTGGGACGGGCTTGGCTTTGCGAACGGTCGGCAACTTTTTGCAGCGGCTGCGACTGGCAATGCCCAGTGGGCCGGAGCCGCGCTCTATGCAGAACGTGGCGGACGACTGGAACCGGTCGGAACAACCGGTAGAGGTCAAGCCGTCATGGGCGAGCTGGCGAGCGCCGCCGGTCCATCGCCCGCCTTGCTGTTCGAGCCCGATGCGCGGCTCGAAATCGAGCTGGCAGCATCGCATATGGCATTCACGGCCGCCGATCTCGTCACGCTTGCTGCCGGGAAAAACCGCCTGCTGATTGGCGACGAGGTGATGCAATTTGCGCAAGCCGAGCGCCTGACTGAAACCCGCTGGGAAGTTTGCGGGTTGCTCCGCGGGCGTGCCGGAACAGAGCCCGCCGCCAATACCGGGCAACCGGTCGGCAGCTCGGTCACGCTGCTCGACGCGGGGCTGCTGTCGCTCGGCGATGCCATGGGTCTCGATGGTCCCGAATCTCCGGTCGCGGCAATCGGGCGCGGAGATGCCGAACCCGTGATCGCGCCGGTCGAGAACCCGGGATTGGGGGCACAGCCGCTCGTTCCGGTTCATGCCAGACGGCAAACCCTGGCCAACGGCGAGGTATCATTGACGTGGATTCGCAGGTCGCGAGGCGTGTGGACTTGGGACTCGGCGATCGAGACACCGATCAACGAATCGTTCGAGCGCTACGTGGTCGGAATCGGTCCACCCGATGCGCCTGTTGCCAGTTGGGAATTGTCTGAACCGCTGGTCAATCTGGGCGCAGCAACGGTCGCAGCCAATTCCGGGCAAATCGTCTGGGTGCGGCAGATCGGCAATACGCAGGCATCGCACCCGCTCTTCCTCACCATCCTTTAGTCCGCACGCGAATCAAATCGCGATCCGCACCCCCGCCTGGAGCAAAGCCATGTCCGAACCGATTCAATTTACCGACACTTCTGCTCGATTTGGTCTGCCGTTTTTGCGCGCCGGTCAGTCGCAGAAGGAGTTTTTCGTCAATGAAGCTTTCACCCTGTCCGATTTTCTGCACCACACATCCATCCTGGGTGTCCTTCAGTCACCACCAGCCACGCCAACCGATGGGGATGTTTGGCTGATCGAGAACGGCGCGACCGCCGAATGGACCGGCCAGGATGGCAAGCTCGCTGGTTGGTTCGGCAATGTTTGGCACTACATCGCGCCTTCCGCCGGGATGCGCGTCTTCGATCAGGCCGCCGGCCAGTTCGCTCTGTTCAGCGCTGACTGGCAGTATGCGGCGAGGCCAGCTGCCGTCGTTGACGGCCCGGTAATCGATGCGGAATTGCGTGCCGCATTCAACGAACTGATCGAAGCCCTTGGCACCGCAGGTGTTTTTCCCGTGACGGCGTAGGAACAATTCGGTAGCAGACCCGTTAGCCAGACACAGGAGCGTGAAACCGGCAAAAATTCTTGCTAGCGAAGCCAAGAGCGACATTCTTGCAACAGTTTCGCAGTATTGACTGCTTGCCTCTCACGACTGGAAAAGTTAGAAAACAGCCAATCGGTGGCTCAATTTCGCTCAAAAAGGGGAAATACATAATGCGGAAACTCGTCATAGGCATGGCGATGGCCTCCACGGCCCTTGCTACGCCTGCCCTCGCACGTGACGGTCAATGGTACGTTGAGGTCCAAGGTGGCCCGATGATCATCGAAGATACAGACTTCGATGTGAACAACGGTGCCGGGACCATCTCGACAGATACTAAAGAAGGCTACGACTTCGGTGGCGTAGTTGGCCACGACTTCGGTGCGTTCCGCCTCGAAGCCGAAGCCAGCTGGCGCGAAGGCGACATCGACGGTCTGGCAGCTGATGCTGTTGGACTTCCGCGCCTTCCGGCCGGCCCGGTGAACACGACGGCTGCCGTCGTCACGCCGGCAGCTGGCGACGTCAACATGCTCAGCTTCATGGTCAATGGCCTGTTCGACTTCGGTCCGGACGATGGCCTTCAGGGCTTCTTCGGTGGCGGTGTCGGTGTTGCTCGCACGGAAGTGCAGGCGAACTACTCGAACATCACTCCGGACGTGTACAACGATTCGAGCAGCGGCCTTGCATGGCAGCTTCTCGCAGGCGTTCGTGCGCCGCTCAGCGACAGCTGGGATGCAGGCCTTCGTTACCGCATGTTCACTGCCGAAAACGTCGACCTGGTCGACTCGCTCGGCCGTGACTCGGAAGGCAAGTATCGCACGCACTCGATCCTCGGTACGCTGACCTACAACTTCGGCGGCGCGCCGGAGCCTGAGCCGGCAACGCAGACCTGCTGGAACGGTTCGGTCATCCTGGCAACGGCAACGTGCCCGGATCGCCCGACACCGCCTGTGCAGACCCAGACCTGCTGGAACGGTGCAGTAATTCCGGCAACGGCAACCTGCCCGACCAAGCCTGAGCCTTGCAAGCAAGGCCCATACATCGTGTTCTTTGAATGGGACCAGTCGGACATTACGCCTGACGCTGCGACCATCCTGAACAACGCTGTTTCGGCTTACGCCAACTGCGGTATGGCTTCGGTCATGCTCGCCGGTCACGCTGACGCGTCCGGTTCGAAGACTTACAACGTCGGTCTTTCCGAGCGTCGTAACGAATCGGTCCGCTCGTACCTGTCGAGCCGCGGTATTCCTGACGCACGCATCTCGAGCGAAGCGTTCGGTGAAAGCCAGCTGCGCGTTCCGACTGCAGACGGTGTTCGCGAACTGCAGAACCGTCGTGTGGAAGTGACCTACGGCCCGAACGCCGGAATGTAAGTCACCCGCCAAGCGGAAAATTGAAGAGGGGCCGGAGCAATCCGGCCCCTTTTTCGTTGTGCTATGGAAACTCGAAGGAGAATATCCATGACACGAAGCGGAACCGTTCTTGCCATTGCCACTTCCATTGCTCTTTCCGGCTGCGCGTCGATCGGAGCAATTCCGACCGAGCGGCTCGGTTCTGCCCGCCTCACGCTGGCCAACGGCGTACCTGCAGGCACAGCTCAACTGCTAGCGAATGGAAACGGGGTATCCATCGCGGTAGCAATCACGGGGATCGACCAGGGCGCCCACGGATTTCATTTGCATCAGACCGGGGAATGCCGGCGCCCCGACTTCTCTTCAGCTGGCGGGCATCTCAACCCAATGGACAGGGACCATGGCGAGCTGTCGCCCGGCGGAAAGCACCTTGGCGACTTGCCCAATCTCGAGGTCGGCCCGAATGGCAGCGCAAGTGCCACATTCGATATCGAGGGATCACGTGAAGACGTGCTCGACTATCTGTTTGACGCTGACGGAACCGCTATCGTCGTCCACGCTGGCGCAGATGACTACCGAACCGATCCGTCCGGAGCAGCAGGATCCCGGATTGCCTGCGGAGTTCTCAAGCGCTCGTAGGACCACCTTCGCCCGCAGCATTGGCCCGTTCGACAACCGTCGCCATTGCCTGTGGTACGAGCTTGATCGCGGCGATCAGGATGACGAGGCCGACCGGGGTTATCCAGAGCGTTGAAAGAACGCCTGCACTGAGATCGCCTTCGTTGAGCGCCGACACGTAGCCCGCGGTGTATGGTCCAAGAGCCAGCCCGACCAATGTTGTCGCGAGGAAGAATGTGGCGGTCGCCATGCCCCTCATCCGGGGCAAGACCAACGCCTGGCTGCTGGCTGCGGCCGCTCCGAGAGCAGAGGCCGCGAGCGCACCGACAATCACATTGAGCGCGATGAACAGCTCAAAACTGGTGGTCGTATATTGCACCACGGCGAACGGTATCGGCGATACCAGCCCGAACAGGATCACCCAGATGCGTCCGGACGCAAATCGTACAAACAGGGCGTCGGCCATGCGTCCACCAAGGATGACGCCGAGGAAACCGCCCGCCGCACCGCCGCCGCCGAGCCAGAAACCCAGTGACGATTTGCTGACCTCGAAAACCCGTTCTGCGTAGGGCGCACCCCAATATGACGCAGCATAGGCCATGAAAGCCACCGTGCCATAGCCCAGGATCGTGCAAAGAAAGGCGGGCGAGCCCCAAGTCAGCGCAAACGTCGGGTAGTCTCTATGCCTGAGCGAGGTGGCCCAGCAGAAAACAGCATAGTAACCGATAGCCAGCAGCAACCACTGGTCGGTGATCGGGGCGAAGATGAGCCCTTGGCCTGAATCGAGCACGTTCGTGATGCCATACCCGGCGAGTAGCAAAGCCACGAACACGGCAATGTTGATCGCCAGAGCCACACCGCCTCTGGCTGCTGCGCCGATGAAGGTGAACGGCGGTATGACTGTATACAGCTCTTTCATGAAGCCGCGGAAAGGGTGCGGCTCTTCCGGCGTCGCAAGCCCGTCGATCGCTCCGCGAACAGGCTCGCGCAAGGTGAGTACCCAGACAGCGAGTATCAGGCCCGGCACACCCACCGCCACAAACGCCGCTTGCCAGCCTGCCAGACCGAGCGGTCCGCCATCGGGGAATGCCTTGTTCCAATTGTCCACGACAAGGCCGCCAATCGCCAGTGATATGCCGCCGCCAATGTAAATTCCCGAAGAATAGATGGCGAGTGCGGTCGCGCGGAGACGCGCGGGAAACCAGTCGGATATGAGCGAGTATGCCGACGGGCTGGCCGTCGCCTCACCCACACCGACGCCGATACGGGCAAGGGTGAGCTGCGTCCCGTCGCGCGCAAATCCGGAAAGCGCTGTCATCGCCGACCACAGAGAGAGGCCGATGGTCATCAAGCGAACGCGCTTCCAGCTGTCAGCAAGTTTCCCGAGCGGGATGCCAAAGAGCGCATAGAAGATCGCAAATGCCGTCCCGTAAAGGAACCCGAGATAGGCATCGTCGACCCCGAGATCCGCCTTGATGTCATTCGCCAGGATCGAAAGGATCTGCCGATCCACAAAGTTCAGCACATAGACCAGCACCAGAACGCTGAGTGCGTACCAGCTGTAGGGTGGGACCTGGTCATCCGCTTGAGGTGTCACTGCGTCTGTCACTTCAACCGGAGTGTTCGACATAATCCATCCCATCCTTAAGCTCGGCTTCGGCAAAGCCCTTCTGCCGCAATCGGCAACTGTCGCATAGCCCGCATGGCCTGCCATCGGGGGATGGCGCGTAACATGACCAGCTCATGGCCGGATCAAGCCCGAGGCGATCGGCCTCGCGCGCAATTTCCGCCTTGCCCAAATGCTGTAGCGGAGCGTGTATCGTGAAAGGCCGCGCCTCTGCCCCGGCCTTGGTTCCAAGCCGGGCAGTTTCCTGGAAACTCGCGATGAATTCCGGGCGGCAATCCGGATAGCCGGAGTAATCGAGCGCGTTGACACCGATAAAGATATCCTGCGCGCCGACGGTCTCTGCCCACGCCAGCGTCAACGACAGGAAAACCAGGTTTCGCGCGGGCACATAGGTTACCGGAATGTCCTCGCCGACACCGGTGGTAGGGACATCGATATCGTCGGTCAGCGCCGAACCGCCGAAGGTCGACAGATCGAGCGGAAGAACGACATGACGTTCTGCCCCAAGGTGGCTGGCAATTTTGCGAGCGCTTTCGATTTCGATCCGGTGCCGCTGATTGTAATCGATCGTCAATGCGTAGAGTGCATAGCCCGATTCCCGTGCAAGACCCGCCGAAACCATTGAGTCGAGCCCACCCGACAAAAGGACCACTGCCGGTGGCCGGGCATCATCTCGTTCGCTGCTCATGCTGCAGCGCTACATAGTAAAGATCAAACTCGCAACGCGAAGAGTGAGTGGAGCCTATCTGCAGGCACCGACGCGCCGCGCCTCGGCTGCAAACTGGAAGGGAGTCGATCCCTTGATGCCCTGGCCATCGATCTGCACCAGAGCATTGGTCTCGCGGCGGATGTTGGTCCGCCCGTAACCGTCACCGGGGCAAGTGTACTGGACGGTGATTTCACTCGCACCGTCTTCGACCACATAGCGGCTGCAATTGGTTGCATTGTGACGCAGCTGGATCAATTCACGCCCTGAGCGCAGGCAGATTCTCTTGCTAGCGGCGCCATCGCGGAAACGCAGTTCCCACTCACCCTTTTCAAGCTTGTCGAGCATTGCAAGCGTCGGTGCTTGCGCGGTTGCAGGAGCGAACACGCACAGACCGGCTAGGCCCGCGGCGAGAGCGGACTTTGCAACAACGGAAAGGCGCGGCATAATTTTCACAGGGTTACCTTGCATCTTTCAATTCATAGCAGAACTGCATGAACATGGCCTTACGACAAGTCGTGTCATGCCAGCGACGAATCGTTAAGCGGGAATTGGAAACGCTTTGGCACAGAAGGCGCAATCGACCTGTATCAAGCCGTCGTCATCAGCCATCTCGCTACGCTCTTCGACAGAAAAACGGTCGAGAAGCATGCTGTAGTGTTCCAGCGTGCATCGGCACCCGCGCGACAGCTTCGCGCCTGGAAGGATGCGCACCTGGTCTTCCTCGTGAAACAGCCGCCAGACCAGCGCATCCATCGACAAGGCCGGATCGAGCAGTTCATCGTGTCTGATGCTGCCACCCATGACGGAGACGTGCTCCCAGTCGGGATGGTCCATCCGGACATGCAAGCGCTCGCGGCCTTCCTCTCCATCGGGCAGATGCTGCAAGAGCATGCCGGCTGAGACAACCCGTCCGCCGGAACGGTGAATCGCCGCGCGAATGAGAGTCGGAACCTGCTCGGACTGCGCGAAATAGGATTCACACGCCGCAGCGAGTGAATCGCCTTCGAGCGGCACAATCCCCTGATAGCGACCTGCCCCCTCCGATCGATCAAAGGTAATCGCAAGATAGCCCTTGCCGAACAACGCGAAGAGCGACGGGTTTGCCCCGAGCGACGCCAGCCGCCCGCGGTCGAAATCGACATAGCCGCGCAGTTCGCCTTCCCGGAAGTCGCACACCAGCAAGCGGACGACACCGCCTTCTGTCTGTGCCTGCATCGTCATCTGCGCGCCGTCTTCCTTGACCAGCCCGCCCATCAACGCCCCAAGCACCACCGCTTCAGCAAGCAAATGCGCGATAGCCGGTGGATAGTCATGCGCCGAGAGAATTTCGTCCAGAACTGCGTCCAGACGGACGATCCGCCCACGCGCACTGCGCGAGGGGATAGTGAAGTTGAGGACCCTGTCGGTGTAGGTCTCTGGCGATTGGTGTTGCGTCGTCATGGCGCAGATATGGGAAGGCGCGGCGCGAAAGCCACCCGCTTTGCGGCTATAGCTTGTCGAAGCACCATAGCAGCACGGATTTCTGGGCATGGATCCGGTTTTCCGCTTCGTCGAACACGACCGATTGCGGGCCTTCAAACACGCTTTCCGTCACCTCGTCACCGACATGTGCAGGCAGACAATGCAGGAACAGTGCATCCGGTTTGGCCTGGGCCATCAGGGCGTCGTCGACCCGGTAAGGCTGCATCACGCGTTTGCGCTCCTGCTCTCCATCCTGCCCCATGGAAACCCATGTATCGGTGATAATGACATCAGCGCCCTGCGCCGCCTGCTCGGCGGAGTTCGTCAGCTCGATCTGCGCGCCACCCTTGCGCGCATGCTCGACCCACTGCCTCGCCGGTTCGTATCCCGGCGGCGTGGCCACGCGGACATTGAACTGGAACAGGCCGGCCGCTTCGAGAACGGAATTGAGCACATTGTTGCCATCGCCAAGCCACGCAATCTCCAGACCGGGCAGCGCCTTGCGGTGTTCGATCATGGTCAGCAGATCAGCGACGATCTGGCACGGATGCGATGCATCGGTCAGCCCGTTGATTACCGGGACGCTGGCATAGCGGGCCAATTCCTCGATCTTGGCGTGATCATCGGTCCGGATCATGATCGCATCAGCCATGCGGCTGAGGACCCGCGCTGTATCGGCAACTGTTTCGCCGCGGCCCAGCTGGCTGCTCGCCGAGTCGAGGATGAAGGCGCTGCCGCCAAGCTGGCGCATGGCGATATCGAAGCTGACGCGGGTCCGCGTGGAGCTTTTCTCGAAGATCATCGCCAGCACATGACCGTCAAGCGGCTTGTCCGCATCGGGTCTGCCCTTCGGCCAGCTCGTTCGCGCCGCCTTGCGATCGATCGCGTCGCCAATCATCGCCGCAACCGCATCGGTCCCGGCATCCGACAGGTCGAGGAAATGCCGCACCATCAGGCGGGCTCAGGCGCTTCGTAATCGGCAGCACCGGCGGAGAGCTTGTCGAAGAATTCCTCGATCTCCGCATCGCCGATGACCAGCGGCGGCAAAACGCGCAGCGTGTTATCGCCAGCCGCAACGGTGAGGAGCTGGTGATTGTCCCGCAGGTGGACGAAGAACGGCCGGCTTTCGACCTTCATCTTGATCCCGAGCATCAGCCCCTTGCCCCGGACGAGCTCGAACAGGTCGGGGTAATTGCCGATAAACTGCTCGAGACGCGAACGAATGCGCTCACCCTTGTCAGTGACTTCGACAAGAAATTCATCGTTCGCGACAGCGTCCATCACCGCCGAACCGGCAGCCATGGCAAGCGGATTGCCGCCGTAAGTCGAACCATGCGTGCCGAACACCATCCCGCGTGCGGCCTTTTCTGTGGCGAGGCACGCGCCGAGCGGGAAGCCGCCGCCGATGCCTTTCGCTGTCGCGAGAATATCGGGCTCTATGCCATAATGTTCGTGAGCGTAGAGCAAGCCGGTGCGGGCAACGCCGCACTGCACTTCGTCAAGCACGAGCATCAGATCATGCTCGTCCGCCAATTGGCGCAGGCCCTGCATGAACGCGTCCGAAGCAGGGCGGATTCCGCCTTCGCCCTGGATCGGTTCGACCAGGAAACCCGCCGTGTGCGGGCCGATCGCAGCCTTGGCTGCTTCAAGGTCATCGAAATCGACATATTTGAACCCGGCGAGCAGCGGCATGAAGCCCTTGTGCATCTTGTCCTGGTTGGAGGCACTGATGGTCGCCATTGTGCGGCCGTGAAAGGCGTTCTTGAACGTGATCAGTTCGTAGCGCTCTTCATTACCAGCGTGCTGGTGGTAAGCACGGGCCGTCTTGATGGCCGTTTCGACCGCTTCCGCGCCGGAATTGGTGAAAAAGACCGTATCGGCAAAGGTGTTGTCGACCAGCTTCTGCGCCAGCTCTTCACCCTGCGGACTCCCGTAGAGGTTCGAGACATGCATCAGCGTTTCTGCTTGCTTCTGAATCGCGCCGATCAGGCCTTGATGACTGTGCCCGAGCAGGTTCACTGCGATACCGCTAGCGAAGTCGAGATAGCGGGTGCCGTCCTCGTCGATCAGGTGGCAGTGATCGCCCTTTACGGGACGGACACCGCAGCGCGGATAGACGGGCATGAGTGGCGTGATTGTCATCGCAAAAATCCGTTCGAATCTGTCGTTTCAAAAGCAAATGGCGACCCCGAGGGAGCCGCCATCGCTGTTTCGGTCGACCCGAAATGCCTGAACTGCGTCGGCACCTCAAGTCGCGGTGATCAAATGCCCCGGATCATTCAGCCGGGACGAGATTGACCGCCGAATGTTTGCCTCGTCGATCGACTTCGAGGTCGAACTCGTAACGCTCACCTTCGTTGATCGCGCTGAGGCCGCTGCGTTCGACAGCACTGATATGGACAAACGCATCGGGCTGCCCGTCATCACGCACGAGGAATCCGAAGCCCTTCATTGCATTGAAGAACTTGACGGTTCCGGTCGCCTTCTCGCCGGTCAGTTCGCGCTGCGGCGCACCGCCGCGATCGCCGCGCTCTGCGCGATCACCTCCGCGCGATTCGACAGCAATAACGTCGCCGACGATCTGGATGTCCTGCGCGGATACTTTGCCGCCGCGATCCACCAGATTGTATTCCAGCTCCTGCCCTTCGGCGAGACCTTCGAGGCCGGCACGTTCAACCGCACTGATATGGATGAAGACGTCTTCGCCCCCACCTTCCTGCTGGATGAAGCCGAAGCCCTTTTGTCCGTTGAAGAATTTCACGGTACCTTTGCCGGTACCGACGACCTGAGCGGGCATACGGTTGAAACCGCCGCCGCCGCCAGCGCCGCCACCAGCGCCAGGTCCGCCGCCACGAGGGCCGCCCGGACCACCGCGAGCACCGCCGCCGCCAAAGCGATCACCGCCGCCGCCGCCGAAACGGTCACCGCCGCCCCGCCGCCGTAGCTGTCACCGCCAAATCCACCACCGGGCGAGCCACCAAACGGATCAAAACCGTCTTCGCCAAAATTGTCGCGCTTGTCCCGTCCGCGGCCTCGACGGCCTCTATCGTAACCCATAATTAAAAACGTACCTTCGTAACCCCGCCCCTTTTCGACGATGCGGGCGACCGGACGGCTGGCCTGCCTCGCATCTCAGTGGAGAGCTTGCATAGAGCAAGCCATCCAACAATCTTCGATCATAGCGCACAAAGTGCCGCTATGCGAATGAATTAGCATTCCGAGCCCGTGTGGCTTGAAAATGTGACATTTTGGCAAAGCGATGCAGCTTGTTTCGTCAGGTTTCGTACGGCAGAAGGGCGCGCGGGCAAACAAAGGGCGAAGATGAGCGATTTTCGGAAATTGACCGACTCGATGCTGGCGAGTCCGCAGATCACTGCGGAGGACGTGGCTGCAGCGGCACGCGCAGGGATCACGCTGATCATCAACAATCGGCCCGACGGCGAATCACCCGACCAGCCGGACGGCGCTGAAATAGAGGCTGCGGCCACCGCAGCCGGGATCGCTTATTGCGCCATCCCGATTACCCAGGCCGGCTTCAGTCTTCCGCAGGTTGAGGCCATGGGCGAAGCGCTGAGCAAGGCGGAAGGGCCGGTTCTCGCTTACTGCCGGTCTGGCACACGCTCGACATTGCTATGGGCGCTCGCACAGGCAAAGGCCGGCGAGGATCCCGAAGATCTGGCGGTTATGGCCCAGCGCGCAGGCTACGATATTTCTCCGGTGCGCCCGGCGATGGATGCGCTAGCCACGCAAGCCGACTGATTCACTCGCGGAAGTCGAGCGGCGGCGCGCGATCGCCCAAGAGTGATTCGTACTGGTAGCCCTCGCCGCGAGCGGTATCGAATTCCTCGCGGGCTGCCGACCGGAGATCCGGATCGGTGAACAGTTCCACTGCTGCCAGCGTCATTGCCTTCGCGGCAAGTTGCGCGCCCTTCGCACCGATCGAATGACCGCTTGCGGCGACCGCCTGCCAGCTGTGGGCACTGGTGCCCGGAACCCAGGTCGCCGTCCGCACGCCTACGGTCGGCGTCGCCCATGAAACATCGCCCACATCGGTCGACCCATAGCCGAGCGATTTGGAATAGGGCCCGATCCGTGACGCGGTTTCCAGCGGTTTGGCCGCATCGCCAAGGCTGGCGGACATCTCTTCCGCCCATGCGCGTTCCTCTTCGGTGTAGGATATTCCGCCCAGCTCGCGCAGCTTGCCGTCCATCATCCGCGCCAATGTTTCGTTGACCAGCAGCGGATTGTTGCCGTGGATGATCTCGATCTCGACATCGGTGCCGGTGCCCATCGCAGCACCCTTTGCGGTTGCTTCGAGCCGCTCCCACAGGGCACGGACTTCGTCGGCATCCGAGTGGCGGACATAGTAGAACACTTCCGCGAAATCGGGGATCACATTGGGTGCGCTGCCGCCTTCGGTGATCACGTAATGGATGCGCGTGTCCATCGTCGTGTGCTCGCGCATCATGTTGACCATCATGTTCATCGCCTCGACCCCGTCGAGCGCAGAGCGCCCGCGTTCAGGGGCACCCGCCGCATGCGCGGATACCCCGCGAAAACGAAACTTTGCGGACCGGTTGGCAAGGCTCGTACGCGCGGCGGCGCTGTTTTCATCATCGGCGTGCCAGTGGATGCTGAAATCCACATCGTCGAACAAGCCCGCGCGGACCATGTACACCTTGCCCGAGCCGCCTTCTTCGGCAGGCGTGCCGTGGAACCGGATGCGCCCTGGCGTGCCGGTCTTTTCAAGCCATCGCTTGATTGCAATGGCCGCCGTCAGCGAACCTGCGCCGAACAGATTGTGCCCGCAGGCATGCCCGGCATGCTTGTCTGCCAACGGATCGCGGCTGGCGGAATTCGACTGCGTAATCCCGGGCAGGGCATCGAATTCGGCAAGAATTGCGATGACCGGCCCGCCTTCGCCCCATTCGCCTACAAAGGCGGTCGGGATGTCCGCTACGCCGCGGGTTACATCGAAGCCTTCCTGCGCCAGCTCGTCTTGCAGCAATCCGCTGGAACGGGTTTCCTGGTAGCCGAGCTCAGCCCAGTCCCAGATCTGCTTAGCAACGCGTTCGGTCCGTTCCTCCTGAGCGGTCACCTCGGCCAGGGCATCGGCTGGCTGCGCGATCGCCGAGGCTGGAAGGGCAAGCGCCGAAGTGGCTACAAGCAAGGCAAGAATTTTCATGAGACAGTCCCCTTTGGGCGCGCACTCTATCGCCGCGGGGCGCAGGCGCAAGCGGATCGCAACCTCTCGACTGCAACTGACTCTTGTGTCAGTAACATGGCATGATTCAATTCGCGCAATTTGGCGGTTCGCTCGTTGCGATTATCCTGCTTGCCTGGCTGGTCCACAAGCTCGGGCTGGGCGGCGATATGCGTATCCGCAACGAACAGCAGGCACGCGAGCTGGCCGACGAAGCCGAAAGCGGTTTCGAACCGGTTGAGATCGCAATCGACCGCGCCGGATACAGCGCAATCATGCGCGATGCTGGCGGACGGATCTTGTTGCTCCGCCGGCATGGTGCGAACTTTGCCGGGCGGCTCATCACCTTGCGCCCGGACGCAAGGCTCGATCAGGGTTTCCTGACAATTTTTGCCGACGACAAGCCCTTTGGCCCGGTTACCCTCAATCTCGGCAATGCGGCACAGGAATGGGCCGCAAGCCTCAGGCGGCTGGAGAAATCCAGTGCCTGACTTCTCGCCGACCGAACTCGCGGTGCCCGGCTTTGTCCTGCTGGTCTTGCTGGAAATGCTCTGGGCGTGGAAGAAACGACCCGAAGCCTACGAACAGCGCGACACGCTGACCAGCCTTGCCTTCGGGCTCGGCAGCACCGTTGCCGGCGCGTTGACCGGCGGATTTTTCTTAGCTCTGTTCATCTGGGTCTGGCAGTACCGGCTGTTCGATTTCGGCCCGGAATGGTGGGCGGTGTGGTGGGCATGGCCGCTTTGTTTCGTGCTCGATGATCTCAAATATTACTGGGTTCACCGTTTCGGACACCGCGTGCGCTGGTTCTGGGCGAGCCATGTGAACCACCATTCAAGCCAGCACTACAACCTCAGCACTGCCCTGCGCCAGACATGGACGGGCTTTTTGACGCTTGGCTTTGCATTTGCCTTGCCGCTGGTGCTGCTTGGCTTCCACCCGCTGATGATAGCGATCTCCAGCGGGTTCAACCTGATCTACCAGTTCTGGATTCACACCGAAGCGATCGGCAAAATGCCGCGATGGTTCGAAGCGGTGATGAACACGCCGAGCCACCACCGCGTCCACCATGCGACCAACCCGCGATATCTCGACCGCAACTATGCGGGAGTCTTCATCGTCTGGGACCGGCTGTTCGGCACCTTCGAGGAAGAGCGCCCGGATGAAGAACGCATTCGCTACGGCATTGTGAAACAGCTCGGCAGCTTCAACCTGTTGTGGGCCGTGTTTCACGAATGGATCGGGATCGCACGCGACATGTGGCGCGCGCCATGGCGGCACAAGCTATCGTACCTGCTGCGCGAACCGGGCTGGACGCATGATGGTAGCCGCGAGACCTCGGACATGATCCGAGCCCGATGGCAGGAGCGGATGGCCGCGCAAGAACCAATCGTAACCGAAAAACCAGTTGCGGGTGAAAACCCGATTGCAGGCTAGGAACGCGCAGCCTAACCTCCCCGGCAAAGGAGAGGACATGGCTGACTACGACATCATCGTCATCGGAGGCGGCAGTGCAGGCAGCGCAGTTGCGGGCAGGCTTTCTGTCGATGGCACGCGGCGGGTGTGCCTGATCGAGGCTGGCGGGCGGAACAACAACTTCCTCGTCAAGACGCCGGGCTTCATGCCCTTTCTGCTGAAAAACTCGAACTACCGCTACGAAACCGTGCCGCAAAAAGGCCTCAACGGGCGCATCGGCTACCAGCCGCGTGGCAAGGGGCTGGGCGGTTCTTCCGCGATCAACGCCATGGTGTATATTCGCGGCAACCGCTGGGATTACGACAATTGGGCCGCAATGGGCTGCAACGGCTGGGCCTATGACGACGTCCTGCCTTATTTCAGGAAAGCCGAAAGCAACGAGCGCGGTGCCGACGAATATCACAGCGATACCGGCCCGCTGTTCGTTTCCGATCAGAAATGGGCGAACCCCACCAGCCATGATTTCGTGAAGAGCGCGGCCGCGCTGCAACTGCGCGAAAACGCGGATTTCAACGGTGAGCGGCAGGACGGTTTCGGTCTCTATCAGGTCACCCAGCGGGACGGCGAACGCTGGTCCGCTGCGCGCGCCTATGTCGAACCGATCCGCGAGCAGGGCAATTTCCATGTCCGGACCAAGACACTGGTCGAAAAGCTCGTGATCGAGAACGGCCGGGTCACGGGCGTCGCCATCCGCAAGGGCCGCAAGCGCGAAGTGCTGCAAGCCAAAGGCGGTGTGGTGCTGAGTGCCGGGGCTTTCAATTCACCGCAGATCCTGATGACCAGCGGTATCGGGCCGGCGGCGCATTTGCAGGAACACGGCATCGATGTGGTTCTCGACAAACCGGAAGTCGGCGCCAATCTGCAGGACCACATCGACTATGTTTCCGGGTGGGAGACCGAATCCACTGTTCCGATCGGCGATAGCTTGGCGGGGACGGCGCGGATGGCGAAGGCCATGATCGAACACCGCCGCAAGCGGACCGGGATCATGACGACACCCTATGCCGAGGCGGGCGGATTCTGGAACGTCATGCCCGACGCGCCCGCGCCCGATGTGCAATGGCATTTCGTGCCGGCAGTGCTGGAAGACCACGGGCGCGAGAAAGTCAAAGGACACGGATTCTCGCTCCACGCCTGTGTCCTGCGCCCGGAAAGCCGCGGCACTGTGCGTCTGAACTCCTCCGACGCCGCCGATGCCCCGCGGATCGACCCCAACTTCCTCGACGACGAGCGCGACATGGCGGTGATGCGCGGCGGGGTGCGCCTGTCGCACCGGATTGCCGACACCGGGCCGCTGGCCGAGTACGAGCCGAAAGACAGGCACCCGATCGATCTCAGCGATGATTCGGCCCTCGACCAACTGATCCGCAACCGTGCGGACACCGTCTATCACCCGGTCGGCACATGCCGGATGGGGGCAGATGATGCTGCGGTCGTCGATACCACGCTGAAGGCGCGAGGGATCGACGGTCTATGGATCGCCGATGCGTCGATCATGCCGAAAATCGTCAGCGGCAACACCAACGCCCCATCGATCATGATCGGCGAGCGCTGTGCGGACTTCATCAAGGCTGCGCTGCAATAGGAACGCAATAAGAAAGGGCCGGAGCTTGTCGCCCCGGCCCCTCTATTTCGGCCCTTCTATTCCGGCCCGTCTATGCGGTCCTGTCTAGTCGGTCCTGATGTTCAATCAGAAGCTCTGGCGCGCGGTCAGCCCGAAGGTGCGCGGCGTGCCGACACGGTAACCAAGGCGGGCTCGCCCGCCGCGTTCACGGTCAAATGAGAGCAGTGCATTCTCATCGAACACATTGTTCACATAAGCGACCAGCGAAAGCCCGCTGTCGAAGTCGACCCCTGCGCTGAGGTTCAGCAACTGGTAGTCCGGCAGCTCCAGATCGACGGTGGTCGATGCGGTTGCCGGAGCGCCGCCGAACGGCAGCCCATGGACAAAGGTCCGCGGATTGTTTTCCTGATCGGCCGGCTGAGTGAAGCGCGAACCGACATGGGTGAAGCTGGCCGAGAGATACGCATCCGCCGCATCGCCCACCGGCCATTCATAGCTGCCCGAAGCAGAGAACTGGAATTCCGGCACTGACGGCAGGCGGTTCCCCTCTCGGATCCCTGTTGCGGTGGTCAGCGCGCCGGGAAGTGTCGTGTCGAACTCAGCTTCGATCCAGCTGCCTGAGAAGACCAGGTCGAGACCGTCGACCGGCGTCAGCCCGACTTCGGCTTCCACACCCATGCTGTGCGCTTCGGGCACGTTGAAGACGATCCGCGACGAACAGCTGCCGGCATCTAGCGTAACCTGCAGGTTCTTGATGTCATTATAGAACCCGGCGACATTGGCGTAGAATCCGCTACCCTGTGCCTTGGCGCCTACTTCGTAGTTCCACAGGGTCTCATCACTGTAATCCTGGAACCCGCCGAACAGCTGGCGATCCGGCCCGTTGGGCGCGCCGCCATCGCACAGAATAGCATTGAGCGGATCGTTCACCCCGCCAAGACGAAATCCCTTCGATGCCTGCGCATTGAGGGTCAACGCATCGCTGACATCGTAGCTCAACAGGATCCGCGGACTGAAACCGTCCGATCGGGTGGTATCGCGCTGCCCCGTGTCCCCGTTCGCGAACAGGCCGCCGCTGGTAATCACGCGCTCTTCCTTGAAATCGTAATAGCGCGCGCCAACCGTAACGTCGAACGCGTCGGTCAGGGCGTAAGTCCCTTCACCGAAGATTGCGAACTGGGTGATGTCGTACGGCAAATCCGAATTGAACGGCGAGTCGAGATTGGGAAACCCATTGGCCACAGCGGCCGATGTTCCGGCACCAAGTGTCGCGTCCGTCGCCGCTGCGTAACCCGGGGTGGGCAGGCGCTGGCGATAGAAGCGCGAGGTGTCGGAAAAGAAACCGCCGATCACCCACTGGAACGGTGCGTCATACGCCGAAGCCAGCCGCACTTCCTGAGTGAAGCTTTCCAGTTCCGTCGTATCGCGCAGGTTCGAAGGCAGAAGTACCGCCGCATCGGGATAGCCGAGATCGACTGATACCGAGCCGGTCAAAGCACTGGCATCGCGGCTGACCAGAATATCGCGATTGGTGTAGGACGTAACGGATACGACATTGATCCCGTCCCACGTCGCGTCGATCACCAGATCGCCGATCCAGGTTTCGTCGACGAAGGCCTCGCGCAGCAGCAGATATTGCTCGCGCTCGCCCAGCTGGACTGCAGGGCGGGTGGTGGTGAACGGGTTGGCGTAGAGATTGAAGATTTCCTGACGGTTGAACCCGTCAGCTTCGATCTTCTGGTAGACGAGGCGCGGCGTGATGGTGACATCGGGGGCCGCTTCGAAAGCGACTGCGATACGGCCGCCATAGCGCTGCCCGCCGTTCACGTCTTCACCGCCGGCGGGGCCTTGTGCATCGATAAACCCGCCATACTCGGTGAAGTAACCGACAGCGCGAACAGCCGCACTGTCACCAAGCGGGACATTGACCATTCCCTTGAGGTGGTATCCCAGGTCATCACCATCGACGAGATTGACGTTGGCTTCGACGAGCCCTTCGGTCACTCCGATTGCCGGCTGGTTGGTAATGTAACGGATGGTGCCGCCGACCGAACCTGAACCGAACAGTGTGCCTTGCGGGCCGCGCAGCGTTTCGACCCGATTTAGATCGAACAGATCGAGATCGGGCGTAAACAGCGAGAGCGAGATGACCGACTCGTCGAGATAGACGCCGACTTGCTCTTTCACACCCGGCTGATCGCGCACGACCTGCCCGGCAGAAACACCGCGCACGGAAACCTGGCTCTGACCTGGACCGAGGTTCTGGACTGAAAGGCCGGCCACATTGCGGGACAAATCCTCAAGCGTGACTGCACCGGATCGCTGGATGTCTTCCTGGGTCTGCGCATTGATCGAGAACGGAACGTCCTGAATCGTGGAGTCCCGTTTCGTGGCAGTGACGATGATGATGTCTTTGTCGCTGCTGGCTTGCTCGGCTTCCTGCGCCGCGACCGGCGCGGTCGAAACGGCGGCCGAAACGGCAAGGGCGCAACCGGCCAAAAGGGCGGCACGCGTAGTTCTGCGATTGTGTAGGTTGAATAGTTTCACGACATCCTCCTGTTGCGGCAGTTTTTTCTGCTCTGCTGAAGAGGACGGTGAATCCGATCGCGCGCGAATTCAATCTTGCCGCCATACATTTATTTGGAATGCAAATTCCCTGTAGCCTCAGGGCCACAGTGATATGAATAAAAAAGGGGGCCGGAGCGCTTG
Source organism: Parerythrobacter lutipelagi (assembly GCF_005434975.1). Taxonomy (GTDB): domain Bacteria; phylum Pseudomonadota; class Alphaproteobacteria; order Sphingomonadales; family Sphingomonadaceae; genus Parerythrobacter_A; species Parerythrobacter_A lutipelagi. The sequence continues at coordinate 1,085,075 of NZ_SKCJ01000001.1, forward strand.
GCTCCGGCCCTTCAAGTCTTGTGTTCGCAGGAGGAACGTCGTGCGGCGGGAACGGGAGGGGAGAGGATCTCCCGACCCCGCCGAACCTGGTTGATCAATTGTAAGCGCGCTCTCCGTGTTCGGAGATGTCGAGCCCGTCGACTTCGGCTTCTTCCTCGACCCGGAGGCCGATGATTGCCTTGACGATCAGACCCGCGATGAGCGTGCCGATACCCGCCCAGCCGATCGTCACGAGGACACCTTCGGTCTGGATCCAGAGCTGCGCACCGAGGCCGGTCGAACCGTCCCCTGGCCCGCCGAGAAATGGCTGGTAGACAATGCCTGTTCCGATGGCACCGACGATCCCACCAACGCCGTGGATGCCGAAGGCGTCAAGGCTGTCATCATAGCCGAACTTGGCCTTCAGCTTTGCCACCGCAAAGTAACAGACCGCCGAAGAGACGATGCCGAGCAGGATCGCGCCGAACGGGCCACTGTTGCCGGCAGCGGGAGTCACCGCGACAAGACCGGCGATCACCCCTGAACAGAAGCCAAGAGCCGAGCCTTTATGACCAGCGAGACGCTCGATCACCATCCACGCCAGTGCACCGGCGGCCGTCGCGACAAAGGTGTTGATCATGGCGAGACCAGCAGAACCGTCAGCTTCGAGAGCGGAGCCGGCATTGAAGCCGAACCAGCCGACCCACAACAGGCCTGTGCCGACCATGGTCAGCGTCATGCTGTGCGGCGGCATCGGCTCAGCCGGATAGCCGCGGCGCTTGCCCAGCAAGTAGGCGAGGACAAGGCCGGACACACCCGCATTGATGTGAACCACAGTGCCGCCAGCGAAATCGAGCGCGCCCGCTTCGAACAGCAGCCCGCCACCGGCCCAGACCATATGCGCGATCGGGAAATAGACGATCGTCAGCCAGATCGGGACGAACATCATCACAGCGGAAAACTTCATGCGTTCTGCCGTGGCCCCGAGGATGAGCGCCGCCGTGATCGCGGCGAAGGTCATCTGGAAACTGATGAAGACATATTTGCTGATGACTTCATCGGTAAAGGTTGCCGCCGTGCTGGATGCATCCGTCCCGGAGAGGAAATAGCTGCCGCCGCTGACAAACAGGCCCAGCGCGCCTTCATATGTCGTGTCGCCGAATGCGAGCGAGTATCCCCACATCACCCAGATCAGCATTGCGAGGCACGCCGTCGCGCCGATCTGGGTCATGGTCGAAAGCATGTTTTTCGACCGGGTCAGGCCGCCATAGAACAGCGCGAGACCGGGCAGGATCATCAGCATGACGAGGACCGTTGCGGTCATCATCCAGGCGTTGTTGCCCGGGTTGGCAACCGGTTCCGCGGCTTCGGCAGCCTCCTGCGCGAAGGCGGCAGCGGAGAAAAGCGCCGTGGTGCCGAATGCGGCAGCGGCGCTGGCGAACTTGCGGATCATTGTCATATCCCTTTTTTCGGTTGCGACGCTCACAGCGCAGTCTCACCGGTTTCAGCGGTGCGGATGCGCGTGGCGGAGGCGAGGTCGAGCACGAAAATCTTGCCGTCGCCGATGCTTTCGGTGCTGGCAGTCTGCGTGATGGTTTCGACCACCTGGTCCGCGATTGCGTCGGCGGCAGCGATCTCGATTTTCACTTTGGGCAGCATATTCGTCGAATATTCGGCCCCGCGATAAATCTCGGTCTGGCCCTTTTGGCGGCCGAAGCCTTTGACTTCGGAAACGGTCATTCCCGCGACGCCGATTGCGCTGAGCGCTTCACGAACTTCGTCGAGCTTGAATGGTTTAATTATGGCGATGATGAATTTCATCGAAGCCCCCTGAATACCTACCGGACGATCACCGGCTTCGCACCTGCAGCAAAAGGCGTGCCAGATTGAAATTTCCGCGCTTCTACGCGGGTCGGGGCGAATAGAATGTTACGCTAGGCCCGGAGATTTGCCTAATTATTGGTCAGTGATCAGAAATTGGGCAGCTCGAGTTCGGCATAGACGGGCAGATGGTCGGACGCCTGCGCGGCCATGGCGCTGTGATGGACGCCTTGTTCAAGGCAGCCCCATTCCGCTGAATGCACGATCCGGTCGAGCCGGGCGATCGGCTGGCGACTGGGGAAGCTTCGACCGGTATCGAGCACATGCCATTCCGGCGCGAACTCGCGCATCGCACCGGTCCGATTGCCCCATTGGTTGAAGTCGCCCATCAGCACTGTCGGGCAAGGCGGGTTGCACGTGCGGCATTCAGTCAGAATGGCACGAATCTGGTCGCGCCGCCGCAGTCCCGACAAGTCGAGATGCGTGCCGATAATCCGGATCCGTTGCCCGCCATGCTCGATTTCAGCGCGCACTGCACCGCGCGGCTCCAGCGTCGGCAATTCGAGTGCGTGCGAATCATGCACCTTGATACTGCGCCGGACGAGAATCGCATTGCCGTGCCAGCCCAGGCTTCGCGGGCGCTTTGCTACGGCCACTGCCCGCCAGGGCGTGTCATCGAGCGCGGCCCGGGAAAGCACTGTCGCCCGTTGCCCGATCCGCAGATCGACTTCCTGCAGCGCGATGATATCGGCATCGACTTCGCGCAGGACCGTCAGAATGCGATCGGCATCGCGCCGCCGGTCGGTGCCGACAGCCTTGTGGATGTTGTAGCTGGCAAAGGTCAGTCGCAAGCGCGGATTATTCTCCCTGCTCGCCCGCAATGTAGCGGTCGGTCGGACGCGTAGGCAGTCCGTCGATACTGGCTATCCGGGTCGAATGCTTCGCCGCCCATTCTTGCGGATTTACATTGGAGTGCGCTTTCGTAAGCGTATGCCTTTCGCGCTCGAACTCCATGAACGGCACGCCCCAGCCGCAGCTGGTCTGCACGCTCTCGACAGCGATATCGAAAATCTGCCGTGTGCCGGGCAAAAGATCGAAATGGGCTGCGAACTGCTCCCACTCCGGATCTTTTGGCAGGATCGGTCGACCCTTGCCGTAAATGCGCAGGATCAGCGCCGGCTGCTCGAAATTGCAGAACATCACTGTGATGCGCCCGTCAGCGAGCAGATGCGCGTTGGTCTCGTTGCCTGAACCGCCGAGATCGAGATAGGCGACCCTGTCGGGCGCCAGCACCCGAAAGGCATCATACCCCTTGGGGCTGAGATTGATCCGTGCGCCTTCGGCCGCCGTAGCGACGAAGAACACCGGCTGCTTTGCGATCATCGCGATGTGTTCATCGCTCAGCGTGTCGGAAAAGTCTGCCATGCAAGCTAGCTACCTTCACACCGGGCGCTTGTCACCGCTCCTTGGTCGCGGAAAACGTCAGTTCCGGGTTCTTTTCCTGCTGATAGTTCACATCCCACGGGCTTCTGGCCATGAACACAAGGTCCCCGTCACGATCTTTTGCCAGATTGGCGCGATTGAAATTCTCGAACTGGTTCAAGGCATTTGTATCACCCTTGATCCAGCGCGCGGTGGCGAAGGGCGACGCTTCAAGACCCGCCTCCACCTTGTATTCAGCCGACAGGCGCGACACCAGCACGTCGAGCTGGAGCTGGCCGACCACGCCGATAATCCACTGCCCGCCGATCTCCGGGTAAAACACCTGAATCACGCCTTCTTCGCTGAGATCGTCCAGCGCCTTGCGCAGCTGCTTGGTCTTGGTCGGGTCTTTCAGGACCACGCGGCGGAGGATCTCCGGCGCGAAATTGGGCAGACCGGTGAAGCGGACCTGATTCTTCTCGCTCAGCGTATCGCCGACGCGCAGCGTGCCGTGGTTCGGGATGCCGATGATATCGCCTGCTTCGGCCGTATCGGCAATCTCGCGGTCCTGCGCGAAGAACAGGATCGGCGAGTGGATCGCGATCGGTTTCCCGAGGCCCGAGGGTGTCAGCTTCATGCCGCGTTTGAAAGTGCCCGACACTTGCCGCATGAAAGCGATCCGGTCCCGGTGATTGGGGTCCATATTGGCCTGCACCTTGAAAATGAACCCGGTCACTTCGTCGTGCGACGGCGCGATCTGCTCGTTGCCCGCCGGTTGAGGCCTTGGTGGCGGCGCAAAGCGTGCAATCGCGTCGATCAACTCTTCCACCCCGAAGTTCTTTAACGCTGACCCGAAATAGACCGGGGTCAGGTCGCCATTGCGATAGGCGTCGAGATCGAATTCAGGATAGCCGATCTGTGCCAGCTCGACCTGCTCGGCCCATTGTTCGGGCACCGGATCCTGGTCACGCTTGCCAAGAAATTCTTTCGAGCCGCCTTCCGGGCGGGCGATATCGCCGCTCGCGAAATCGATGATGCCTTCGAACTGGCCGCCCATGCCGATCGGCCAGCTTTGCGGGCTGACATCGAGCGCCAGCATATCCGCCACTTCGTCGAGCGTCTCGAACGGATCGCGCCCCTCGCGGTCGACCTTGTTGACGAAAGTGATGATCGGCACGCTGCGCAGGCGGCAGACCTCGAACAGCTTGCGCGTCTGCGGCTCGATACCCTTGGCCGCATCGATCACCATGATGGCTGAATCGACCGCGGTCAGCGTACGATAGGTGTCTTCCGAGAAGTCTTCATGCCCCGGCGTATCGAGCAGGTTGAAAGTGATCGTTTCACCTTCGTATTCTTTTTCGAAGGTCATGACCGAAGATGTGACCGAGATGCCGCGCTGCTGCTCGATCTTCATCCAGTCCGAGCGCGCACGCCGCGCGGCCCCGCGCGCCTTGACCTCGCCCGCCAAGTGGATCGCGCCGCCTTGCAGCAGCAGCTTCTCGGTCAGCGTGGTCTTACCCGCATCGGGGTGCGAGATGATCGCGAATGTGCGGCGCGCGTTGCCAGATCTTGAGGTCATGTCAGATCAGCCGCGCAGCTCTGCGCCGAGCTTGGTGGCGGAAGCCACGATCTTCTCGGAAATCGCTTTCAGCTCATCATCCTTGAAGCTTTTCTCGCCCGGCTGGAGCGTGACTTCCACTGCGACCGACGTCTTGCCATCGGGCACGCCCTGCCCGGCGAAAACATCGAATATGCGCGCTTCGACAATGCTCGCCTTGTCCGCACCCTTGACTGCGCGGAGCAGGTCACCCGCCGGCAGATCGGCTGGGACCAGGAACGCGAAGTCACGCATCACCGATTGCAGCGCGGGCGGCGCGTAGGAAGCGCGGGCGAATGACCCGCCACCCTTTTTCACCGGAATCGCATCGAGGAAGAGCTCGACTGCTACCACCGGCCCGTCGATGTCGAACGCCTTGAGGGTGTTGGGGTGCAGCGCCCCAAAGCGCGCGAGCACGTTCTTCGGACCCAAACGCAGGGTCGCCGACTGTCCGGGATGAAACTGCGCCCCGGCTTCACCCATGACCATCAGCTTGTCGACCGGCGCACCCGCTTCGGCCAGCAGTGCTTCGGCGGCGGCCTTGGCGTCGAAGGCATCGAATCCGGCCGATTTGCCGGACGCCCAGGAACGCTGCGCCTTTTCGCCAGCCATCACGACGCCCAGCGTCGGCTTTTCGTTGCTGGAGCCGTCGGCATTGCGGAAATAACGCCGGCCAATCTCGAACAGACGCGATCCGGCAGCGCCGCGGTCTGCATTGCGTTTGGCTGCCGACAGAAGGCTCGGGATCATCGACGGCCTCATGGCCTTCATGTCCTCGCTGATCGGGTTCTCGAGCACCCACAGCTCCTGCCCCTCTTCAGCGAAGTGCTCTGCATCGGCGGGCGGCAGGAAGGACCATGTCACGGCTTCATTGAGACCGTATGCTGCAGCAGCGCGGCGCAGCTTGCGTTCGACTATCTGGTCCGGCGACGCGGTCGGACGCGCCACGCCATCGGCGCGATCAAGCGCAACGCTTTCCACCTTGTCGAGGCCGTGAATGCGGACAATTTCCTCGACCAGATCGGCGGGGCCTTCGATATCGTGACGGCGCAGCGGAGCGGTGACCAGCCACGGCGATTGCGTGGTATCAACTGCGAAATCCAGCGCGGTCAGGATTTTCTCCTGCTCGCCTTCCGCGATCTCGATCCCGCCAAGTCTGGCGGTCAGTGCCGGATCGAACGAGATATGCTTCGGCTCGCCTGGCGGCGTACCGGCGCGCGATATTGCGCTCGGCGTTCCGCCGCAGGTCTGCACAATCAAATCGGTCAGCAAAGCCAGCCCGTCATCAAGAAAAGCGGGATCGACACCCCGCTCGAACCGGGTTCGCGCATCGCTGGCAAGGCCGAGTTTGCGCCCCGTCACGCCGATGCGTTCCGGATCAAAATAGGCGATTTCGAGCAGTACGTCAGTGGTCGTATCGGACGCGCCCGAATGCTGACCGCCCATGATGCCTGCGATGTCGTGCACGCCCTGATCGTCAGCGATCACAGTCATCGTGTCATCCAGCGCGTAGGTCTTTTCGTTCAGTGCTTCGACCGTCTCGCCATTCCGGGCGCGCCGGGCGACAACCGCGCCGGACAGTCTGGCAAGGTCGTAAACATGCGCTGGACGCCCGCACGCGAGCATCAGGTAGTTCGTGCAATCGACCAGTGCGCTGATCGGGCGCTGACCCGCTGCAATCAGGCGGCGCTGCATCCAGTCCGGCGAACTGCCATTGGTGACCCCTGTTATGACGCGACCGTAGAATGCCGGGCAAGCTGCGGGATCGTCGGTACGGATTTCCACCGGACAGGCACCCTCGCCATCGATGGCAGGCACTTCGGCGGGCTTGAACGTGCCGAGGCCCGCTGCCGCCAGATCGCGGGCGATTCCCATGACGCCCATGCAATCGGGACGATTGGGTGTGATCGCGACGTCGAAAACGGGCGAGGCGTCGTGGTATTCGGCGAAAGTCTTTCCGACCGGCGCATCGTCCGGCAGTTCGATGATACCATCGTGCTCGTCGCCCAGCTCAAGCTCGCGCACCGAGCACATCATGCCGTTGGACTCGACACCGCGAATCGCGCTCTTGCGCAGTTCCATGCCGTTGGCCGGGACCACCGCACCGGGCAGGCCGAGCACACCCTTCATCCCCGCGCGCGCATTGGGCGCACCGCAGACCACCTGCAACGGATCACCCTCTCCCGTGTCGACGGAAAGAACCTGCAACTTGTCAGCATCAGGGTGCTTTTCTGCCGTCAGAACCTTCGCAATGCGGAATCCCTCCAGCCGCTCTGCCGGATCTTCGATGCCTTCGACCTCGTGGCCGACAGCATTCAGCGCAGCGGCAATCTGCGCCACCGATGCATCGGTGTCGAGGAAGTGCTTCAGCCATTCGAGCGAGAACTTCATGCTTTCGCTCCTACACCTGCGGAAAGGGTCGGCTGGTCGAACGGGCTGAAGCCGTAATGGTCGATCCAGCGACGGTCTCCGTCGAAGAAGGCCCGCAGATCGTCCATCCCGTATTTGAGCATGGCGAGCCGGTCGACGCCCAGCCCCCAGGCGAAGCCTTGCCATTCATCGGGATCGAGCCCGGCGAATTCGATCACCCGGCGGTTGACCATGCCGCTGCCGAGCAGTTCCATCCACGCGTGGCCAGGTTCGTCTCCCGAACCGCCGAGCACGCGCTTGCCGTCTACCAGTTCGAAGCCGACATCGACCTCCACACTTGGTTCGGTAAACGGAAAGTAGGACGGACGCAGGCGCAGCACGATGTCCTCGCGCTCGAAGAAGGCCTTGAGAAAGGTTTCCAATGTCCATTTGAGATGGCCGAGGTGGATGCCCTTGTCGATCACCAGCCCTTCGATCTGATGGAACATCGGGGTGTGGGTCGCGTCGCTGTCGCTGCGATAGACCCGGCCCGGAGCGATGATGCGCAGCGGCGCGCCTTCCTGCACCATGGTGCGGATCTGCACCGGCGAGGTGTGCGTGCGCAAAAGCATACGGCGGCCTTCGGCGTCGCTGTCCGGAAAGTAGAACGTGTCATGCATCGCGCGCGCCGGATGGCTCTCAGGCATATTGAGCGCGGTAAAATTGTGCCAGTCGTCTTCGATCTCCGGTCCGGTTTTTACCGCGAAGCCGAGGTCGGCAAAGATTTCCGCCAGTTCGTCCATCACCTGGCTGACCGGATGCACGCTGCCTGTGGGCAGCTGCGGCGCGGGCAACGTCAGGTCGAGCGTTTCCGTTGCCAGCTTGCGCTCCAGATCGGCCGCGTCGAGCGCGGCCTTGCGTGCTTCGATCGCGTTGGCAATTGCCGCCCGTGCTGCCTGAATCCTGGGCGCTTTTTCCTGCCGCTCTTCCGGTGTCATCTTGCCGAGCGTTTTCATCAGCTGGCTGACCCAGCCTTGCTTGCCCAGCGCATCTACACGCAGCGTCTCAAGTGCATCATGCGTCGCAGCCGCGCAGGCAGCGGCAACAGCGGTTTCGGTCCGGGTTTGCAAATCGTCCATGGCGAAGGGCCGCTAGCCGGAATCGCGCCGCAAGGCAAAGCGGATTGGCGGTATTCTTACGCGGGCTTGTCGAGTGTCTGCACCGCAGAACCGTGCGCCTTCATGCGCTCACGCATAAAGGCGGTCAGAATTGGGTGATCCATCGCCGCGTACTCGCTGGGCGCCATGCCCAGAAACGTGTGGCAATCGCGCACGAAGTGGCTCTGGTCGAAGTAGAGCGAATCGAGTGCGCCGATCCAGCCGAGCGAAGGATCGAGCATGAACTTGGTCAGGCTCCGCATGAAGCGTTGGCGGCGCAGCAAGAGCTTGGGCGGAAATCCGAAATACTTCCGGCACAGACGCTCCATCGTCCGCTGGTTCATCCCGCACCGGTCAGCCATCGAGGCAACAGTGGGCAATTCAGGATCGAGCAGCATCTGGTGGATCGCCCGGATCCGGTGGTCGGGGTCGGGCGCATTGACCTGCATCTCGCGAAAGAAGCCCTCGATCAAGGCCACATCCTGCTGCTCAGACTGGGCGTCGAACGAGAGTTCGTCAGCCAGCGGTTGGAAATGCTGGAAGGCATCGTTCGATCGCCCGTCGCAAATCCTGTCGGCCAGAACGCTCGCCGGCTGTTGCATGAAAGTGGCCCAGCCGAGCGGGAGAAAGCCGACGCCCCACATACTGCAGGACCCAAGGGTGAAAGAAATCGGCTGGCTGCTCGGACCCATGGCGGTGAAATCGGCATCGCGCAGCCATTTGCCGCCACCGATGCGCGATTCGGGCAATTGCCCGTCGAAGAAACGCAAGCCGCCCCATTCCGGCTGGAGCGCGTCACGCACCCGCCCATCCGGGCAATGGAACTCCACGCGATAGAAAGTGGTGAAGAGAGCAGCCATATCGGCAGGCGGTTCGTGAAAGCGAACCGAGATATCGCAGGTGGCAGTGGTCACCGCTATCCCCCATCATTTCGCGTTTATCCAACCCGGATCAGCCCTAGCCCCGCTGTCGCGTTTTTCCAACTGCACAGATCAGAAACAAAAAAGGCGGCCCCGCAGGACCGCCCTTTCTATTCAGCTTGTCGGCCCGATCAGGCGGGGAGCGCGCCCTTCGCCTGGTCGATGATCGACTTGAAGGCAGCGCCTTCGTTCATCGCGAGGTCGGCCATGACCTTGCGGTCGAGTTCGATGCCGGCAAGCTTAACGCCGTGCATGAATTGCGAGTAGGTCAGGCCTTCGGCGCGGACCGCTGCGTTGATGCGTTGGATCCACAGCGCGCGGAAGTTCCGCTTTTTGACCTTGCGGTCACGATATGCGTACTGGCCGGCCTTTTCGACCGCCTGGCGCGCGACGCGGATGGTGTTCTTCCGGCGACCGCGATAGCCCTTGGCCTGTTCGAGCAGCCGCTTGTGCTTCTGGCGCGTGGTAACGCCGCGTTTAATGCGTGTCATGGTTCAAATACTCCTGCTCAATCGAGACCGTAAGGCGCCCACTTCTTGACCGCGGCCCAATCGGCCTTGGCAAGAACGTCGGTACCGCGGTTCTGGCGGATGTATTTGGCGTTGTGGCTCATCAAACGGTGGCGCTTGCCTGCGACACCATGCTTGACCTTGCCGGTTGCGGTGAGTTTGAAGCGCTTCTTCACACCGCTTTTGGTCTTCAGCTTGGGCATTTTCATCTCCTGTACGGATTTCGGTTCGGAGACACGTCCAACCAGCCCTGGCAGCCCTTTCGGCCAGACCGGCAGATGAATCACGTGTCGGTGAAGGCCGCGCAAATAGCGAATGCGCTGCGAATTGCAAGCGATTCTGCGCGCAATCAAAGGCGGCAGAGCAAGCTTGTCGCTCCGCCGCCTCAACCTGATTGCAAAGCTTCTGCCTAGAAGCGTGCACCCAGCGCCACACCTACGTTGGCGCGCTGAAAATCGAAACCGTAGATATCGTAGCTTTCACTGATCCCGACTTCGACCCGGCCATACAGATTTTCGCTGAAGCTGTGGTCGTAGCCGAAAGCCGCGTTATAGCCGCCACCGCTCTCACTCTCGTCGAAATTGACGATAGTGCCGTTGATATCGAGCGGGCCCTCGATATCGACGGTCTGCTGGCCATAGCCGAGCTTGCCGTAAATCATACCGTTGCCGCCGGTCATGAAACCCGCGTGGATGCCGGCAGCCCAATAGCCGCCGGAACTGACGCAGAAATTGCCCTCGCAACTTTCCACTGAAGATGTCTCGTAATTGGCATATGGGCCGACGACGACTGAATCGCTGACATAAAAATCATACCCGATTTCGCCGCCAAAAGCGACGCCGCTGCCGAGCTCGTAATTGATGCCGATGTCTTCTTCGGGATCGTTGATACGCTCCCACATCACGCGACCTTCGATGCGAAGCCCGTCTTTGCTGGCCGGGGTGTTTTCTGCGCGATCTTCGTAATCTTGCGCAATGGCAGGCTGGGCCAGCACGGCAGATGCCGCAAGGCCGAGAATCAGATATTTCATAGCAACCTCAAGGTGAAATGCGGCCGGAATTGGCCGGATTTCCCGTTAGCGTCAGACTTTCGACTGTAAACCCGGTCGCGGCAAAATGTCGCTGGAATACAACGAAACTTCAGCCCATGGCTTCGAGCACATCCTCGAGGCGCGCCGGATCACCGAGAGCGAGTACCCGGCCATCGCTCGCCGCATCGAGCGGGTTGCCCTGCCAGTCTGACATGGTCCCTCCCGCTCCTTCGACGACGGGAACCAGGGCGGCGAAATCATGCAGCTTAAGGCCCGCCTCGCAGACAAGATCGACGTGGCCGGACGCGACAAGCCCGTAATTATAGCAGTCACCGCCGTAAATGATCTTTCGTTCCGCGACCGATTTGGCCAGACCCATGAAAGCATCCACTTCGTCACCGGTAAACTGGTGCGGCGTGGTAGTGCCCAGCACCGCAGTGCCGAGATCCTTGCACGTCCTGACCCGAGCGGGCTGACCATTGAAAGTCGTGCCGTGACCGATCCGGCCAACCCAGCGCTCGCGCGCGACGGGTTGGTCGATCACACCGATCACCGGCCAGCCATCCTGGACCAGCGCAATCAACGTGCCGAAAATCGGGCGTCCGGCAATGAAGCTTGTGGTGCCGTCGATCGGGTCCAGCACCCATTGGCGCCCCGCCCCTTCGTTGCGCGTGCCATATTCTTCGCCGATGATCCCGTCCCCTGGCCGCTCGGACTCGATAATTGCACGCATGGCCGCTTCGGCAGCACGGTCAGCCTCGGTGACGAAGCTCGTATCGGTTTTTTGTTCTTCCGCCCAATTCCCACGAAACAGGGGGCGAATGGCAGCACCTGCTGCCTCGGCAAGGCGCTCGGCGAAAATCTGATCGTCTCTACTGGGCATAACGCCGCTTTGCCTGCACCGCCGGTGCGGTCAAGCCTGCATACGTAACCAAACTTGTAACACGCGGAAAAACGGGTAGAAGTCAGTCCGTTGGGGACAGGTCGCATGGAAAAGAAGAAGGTCAACGCCGATAGCGAGATCTGGCGCAAGAACCTTGCGCCGCTCTCGGGCACTTCGCGAGATGGCTTGCCGCTGTCCGAAAACCGCGCCCCGGCACCGGACATAGCACCTTGGGTCGCGCGCCTGGTGTCCGCGAAGGCTACCAATGACCCGGACATGATCATCGCCTGCGGGATGTGCAACGATCTCGTTTACACACGATACATCTTCAATGGCCGGTGGACAGCCGTGACGGCAGATGGCCACGGCATCTACCGCAACGAAGTTCTCCAGTTCGGGCAGCATTCGAAATACATGCCGCTCACCTGCACGGGCGACATCATGTCCGCCGGTTTCGGGCTGCGTGCCGGTGCATTTCGTGCGCTGACCGGCAGAACTTCCGATACGATAGTCGACCGGATCGAGCGGGCGGACATCTTCGGCCTGCGGCAGGATGATCTGGCCGACATATTCTGCGCGGATCTTAGCCCTGCGGAATGGAACCTCGCGATGGAAGAAGCGCTCCGCCGCTTCATCGACAAGGCTCAGCCCGAGTTGCCAGACCCGATTTCAACTGCCTTCGAAATTCAGGCCTTCCGTGATCCCTCACGCCAATTGAACGACTTTGCCGAAGAGCACGGCATCGGCCTGCGCAAGCTTGAACGGGTTGTGCGCCGTGACTTCGGAATAACGCCGAAAAAGGTCATGCGGCGGGCAAGGGCGCTCGACCTGGCCGCGCAGCTATGCAAAGTGGCTGACGATGCGGAAGAGGAAGAAATGATGCTGCGGTATTTCGATCAGTCGCATTTCATCCGCGACTTCGCATCCTTCTTCGGCGTGACCCCGCAACAATTCCGCGCGCACCCGCGGCCCTTGCTGGCGATTACGCTAGAGCAGCGTCAAGCGCGGAGGCTGGAAGAACTCTCCCGAATCGTGCCTGGCAAGAACTTGCCCTGGCGCGACAATTCGGCGAGCAAGGCCTGACAATGACAGAGCTTGCCGAATGAAAAACGCAACGCAGCCGGATACGGCATCGGCAGGCGGCAGCCTTGAACCTGAGTATTTTTCCGAAACCGGCGAAACTCTGGACGGCGTGCCGCTGTCTCTCAATCGCCAGCCCGCGAAAGATCTCGAACCGTGGCTCGGGCGCGCCATGGTCGCATTCGCTTACGACCGGACTGGCGCCCACGCGACAGGGACGCTGTGCAACGACGCGAGTTACCTGCGCTCTGCAGTCGGCGTCGACTGGACTGTCGGTACAGCTGACGGGCCATTGAAAATTCGCGACCAGACCTTCCTCTGCGGCCAGCACTCCCGATCCTGGCCGCTTGAATATACCGGAGGGATCAAAGTCGCCGGTCTGATGTTCAGGCCGGGTGCGATACGCGCTCTTTGGGGTATCCACGATGCCGATCTGGTCGACCGGATCCGCCCGATGGAACTGGCTGGCGTGCCGGACCGCGAGCTTACCGGCCTGTATAATCTCGACCTTGAGCCGGGCCAATGGCTCGACGCGCTCGAAGACTGGCTTCGCAACCATATCGCCAAGAGTGGAGCAGAGCCGCCGGAGCGACTGTCACAGGCGTTCGAGCTGCAGGCTTTTGCCGACCCGAACCGGCCGCTGACCGAGTTCGCCGACGAGCGCGAGGTTTCGATGCGCACTTTGCAGCGTGTCGTGAAGCGAGATTTTGGCCTGACACCAAAACAGGTCATGCGGCGAGCCCGGGTGCTGGATTTTGCTGCCCGATTGTGCGGAGTTGCCGACCAGGAGGAAGAAGACGATTTCATCTTGCGCTTCTTCGACCAGGCGCACCGCATCCACGAGTTTCAGGCCTTTTTCGGAATGGCGCTGCGTGAATTCACCAGCAACCGCCAGGGTCTGCTGACATTAAGCCTGGAAATCCGCCAGGCGCGCCGGCTCGAATTGCTTGAACGGATAGATCCCGCCTCGGTCAGGCCGTGGATGCGCGATCCCTTTCAGCCGGTCTTCAATCGAACAGAGAACTGACCGAGCTTTCGTCGGCGATCCGGCGGACCGCTTCTCCGATCAGGGGGGCAATAGGCAGGATCCGGATCTTGTCACTGTCCTGCGCCGCATCGGTCGGGCGGATCGAATCGGTAATGACAAGTTCCTTTAGCGCCGATCCATCGACGCGGGCGACCGCGCCACCGGACAGCACACCGTGCGTGATATAGGCCGCGACCGAGCTAGCCTCTTGTTCGAGCAAAGCCTGAGCAGCATTGCAAAGCGTGCCGCCAGAATCGACGATATCGTCGATCAGGATGCAGTGCCTCCCGGCGACATCGCCGATGATATTCATCACTTCGCTTTCGCCGGGGCGATCGCGCCGTTTGTCGACAATTGCCAAGGGTGCGTTATCGAGCCGTTTCGCGAGTGCGCGGGCGCGAACCACCCCGCCGACATCAGGGCTGACGACCATCAATTGCTGGTCACCATAGCGGGCCTGAATATCGGCGGCCATGACCGGCGCAGCATAGAGATTGTCTGTTGGAATATCGAAGAAGCCCTGAATCTGGCCTGCGTGCAAATCAACCGCGAGCACACGGTCCGCGCCGGCCTCAGTGATCAGATTCGCCACAAGTTTGGCTGAAATCGGCGTCCGCGGTCCGGGCTTCCGGTCCTGCCGGGCATAACCGAAATAGGGTACGACAGCAGTGATGCGGCGCGCCGATGCGCGCCTGAGTGCATCGATGCAGATCAGCAATTCCATCAGATTGTCATTGGCCGGAAAGCTGGTCGACTGGACCAGAAAAACATCCTCGCCGCGGACGTTTTCATGGATCTCGACGAAGATTTCCTCGTCCGCAAAGCGGCGCACACCAGCGTCTACCAGCGGCATTTCGAGATAGGCAGCAACTGCCCGCGCCAGCGGAAGATTGGAGTTGGCGGCCATGATTTTCATGCTGGATAGGTCCCCGATGCGCAGCGAATCAGTGGCTGTGGGGCTTAGCCGAGCGCCATGGCTTTGCAACAGAGCGCTGCTGTTGTTTTCCAGCCTTTCGAGGAAGTCGGGGTTCCGCCCCTCAGTCCCGGTGCTCGCCGGTGATCCAGCGGATCGTGCCCGAACTGGCCCGCATGACCACACTCTGCGTCGTCATCTTGCCGCCGCGGAGCCGTTTGACACCGTCTAGGAGCGAACCGGATGTGACCCCGGTTGCGGCAAAAATGCAATCGCCGCGAGCAAGGTCTTCAAGTTTGTAGATACGGTCGAAGTCTTCGATCCCGAGGCGGCGCGCCCGTGCTTTCTCGTCATCGTTGCGGAACACCAGCCGCCCGTTGAACTGGCCGCCGACACAGCGCAGCGCTGCCGCCGCAAGCACGCCTTCCGGCGCGCCGCCCTGCCCGATATACAGGTCGATCGTCGTGTCGGGATCGCTTGTCGCGATGACCCCCGCCACATCGCCATCCCCGATCAGCACCACTCCGCAGCCCAGCGCGCGTAGTTGCGCAATAATTTCCGCATGGCGCGGCCGGTCCAGCACGCAAACAATGATCTCCGATGGCTCGACGCCTTTGGCCTGCGCCACGGCGCGAACATTCTCTTCGACGCTTTTTTCCAGGCTGATCACATCGGGCGGGTAGCCGGGGCCGACGGCAATCTTGTCCATATAGGTGTCGGGCGCGTTCAGGAGACAACCTTCTTCCGCCGCTGCCAGCACAGCCAACGCGTTGGGACCAGCCTTGGCAGTGATTGTCGTGCCCTCAAGCGGATCGAGCGCAATATCGATCTTGGGCCCTTTGCCCGGCGCACCGCCGACTTTCTCTCCGATGTAAAGCATCGGCGCTTCGTCACGCTCGCCTTCACCGATCACCACAGTGCCGTCCATGTAAAGTTCGTCGAATGCCTTGCGCATCGCTTCGACAGCGGCGGCGTCGGCAGCTTTTTCGTCACCGCGCCCGATGAGTCTGGACGCGGCAATTGCGGCCGCTTCGGTCACGCGGACCATTTCGAGCACAAGGACCCGATCGAGAACCTGGCTGGGCGATACTTTGGCAGTGTTCATGGTGAATTCAGTCCCCGGGGCGAGTTTGGCGCTCGTCTGCGCTTCAGACAGGTGGGCGCTTAATCGTGGAGTGCGGCGTTGTCGAGAAGCCTGCTGGTAGTTTGTGCGCCGCTCGTCACGATTGCCTTTCCCGTGCTGGCAGAGGATGGGCGAGGCACTGCGCAACGCGCGACGACCGCCGACGAAGTCTTCACCAATGCGAGCAACGCATACGGCCCGCCCGGTCCCGAGGAGCAATGCGAGCCGCAGGAAGGTGACGAAATCGTGGTTTGCGCTGACGCACCCAATGACCCGGACCAGTATCGGATCGGCTCCAGCCTGGATCGCGGTGACGAATCGCATTTGTCGCGCGAGATCAGGGCCCCGGACTTTTCTGCCCCGCCCTGTGTTCCAAGCCTGCTGACTTTGTGCCCCAAGTTCGGCGATCCGCCGCCTCCCGCCTATATCATCGATTTCTCGGCTCTTCCCGAGACCCCGGCAGGCTCCGATGCAGAACGGGTCGGGCAAGGCCTGGCACCAAGGGACACTGCCGGGCCCGATGCGGGTGATGGCGATGAACCGGGCGGCGAGTTGGAGCCGGAATGAGGAGCCTTGGCAGACCTTTGTCCGGGACTTTGTTGGCACTGCTTGCTGTCGGCGCAAGCCGCGCCGACCCCGTCTCAGCGCAGGACAGCGGTGTCGGAAACGACACGATCGATATCCTTGTGCCGGTGCTCACGCCTGAAGAACAGGTCAGGCGCGATCAATGCGAGGCGCTTGTCGCGCAGGGGCAGGCGCGGGGAGAGATCATCGTATGCGCCGAAGATCCGCAAAGCTCCGAGTTCTTCTACTCGGGCAATGCCGAATTGGCCGAAGACCGATATGCCCGCGAAACCATGAACAAGGGCAATCCGCAGACACCGGATCCATGCGGCCCGCAGTGCGGAATATTCACCGGTCCGCCGACTGTCAGCGGCCTGTGCGGCTTTATCTTCAACCCCTGCCCGACCCCGCCTGCGATAATGGTCGATGTCGCCGCGCTGCCCGAAGCGCCGGCAGGATCGGATGCCGAACGGGTCGCACTGGGCCTGACGCCGCTTGGTGACGAGGACGCTGCAAGAGAAGAGCGCGAACGGTTTGACGAGCGCCAGCTTGGCCTGCCACCTGCTCCTGCTGTCATGCAGGATGGAGAGGCCGGCAGCGCAGGCTAGTCTTCGATTATCTGCATCACCAGAGGCGGCGCGGTCAGGCTTGCCGAATCGGCCAGCAGCGCGACCGCTTTTGTAACGCACCGCTGCGGGCCATCATGCGTTACCAGCGCGACCAGGACCTCGCCGCCGTCATTGGCCCGGCCATGCTGGATCAGGCTTTCGATCGAAACGTCGGCATCGCGCATCGCTGCGGTGATTTCAGCGAGCACGCCGGGCCGGTCAGCCACGGAAAAGCGCAGGTACGTCTGCCCGGTGTGATGTCCGGCATCGGCGACCGGCAGTGCAACCAGCGAAGCGGCCGGAACAGAGAACGGCGCGCCTGCATCGCCGCGCGCGATGTCGATCAGATCGGCGACCACCGCGCTGGCCGTTGGCCCGTCGCCGGCGCCTGCCCCCTGAAAGAGCAAGCGGCCGGAGAAATTCCCTTGAGCGACGACGGCATTGGTCGGGCCGGTGACATGCGCGAGCGGGTGGCTCTTCGGCACAAGGCAAGGCCGCACCTGCTGGAGAAGCGCGGGCTCTTCGCCTGCACGGTCGATCTCGGCGCTGCCCACCAGCCGAACAACATAGCCGAGCGAATCGGCATGCCTGATGTCGGCGGCGCGCACCCGCGAAATCCCTTCACAGGCGACCGAAGCGAAATCGAGCTTCGATCCAAATGCGATGCTGGCAAGGATCGCGAGCTTGTGCGCGGCATCGATACCTTCGATATCGAAAGTCGGGTCGGCCTCGGCATAACCCAGTCGCTGCGCTTCGCCGAGCGTTACAGCGAAGTCCGCTCCGTTCGATTCCATTGCTGAAAGGATATAGTTGGCGGTGCCGTTGAGCACGCCGTAAACCGTCTCGATACGGTTGGCCGCCACACCCTCTCGCAGTCCTTTGACGACCGGTATTCCGCCAGCGACGGCAGCTTCGAATTTCAACGCCGAACCGGCATTCTCGGCGGCAGCAGCAAGTTCGAGTCCATGGTGTGCGATCATGGCTTTGTTCGCAGTGACGAACCCCTTGCCCGAAGCAAGCGAACCGCGTGCGAGAGTGAGCGCCGGGCCGTCGGCACCGCCAACCAGTTCGACCACCACGTCGACATCGTCACGCGCCGCCATTGCGGTCATGTCATCTTCCCACGCGTAGGCGCTCAGATCGACCCCGCGATCGACCGACCGGTCGCGCGCGCTCACCGCAACGATCTGGATCGGCCGGCCGGCACGCTCGGTCAATACAGGGCCATTCTCTGTCATCAGGCGGACAACGCCAGCGCCCACCGTGCCCAGCCCGGCGATGGCGATTCGCAGCGGCTCAGTCATGGCGAAGCGAGGTTCCGCCCGTCGAACGGCGTGGGTTTTTTGAGATCAGCATAGGCACACCGCGATAGCTTGGCGGGCCGTGGCATGGGAACCAGTTTGTCTTGTCGCGCCGCTAGCTGCGATTGCGCGTGCACTGGCCAAGCTGGTCGAGCACGAACCGGTAATCCTGTTCTGCACGCCTGCGGTCCGCAGGGTCGTCCGAGAGAATTGCACCCGGCGGCAGCGCCGCTGGCAGGAAGCAGGCGAGGCGATACCATTCGAGCGTGTCCCGCCGGGGCGGGCGTGCAGACTGATCGACGATTTCGCTCCACGAGACACCCCAGACCGGGCTTTGCCCCGGGCGGCGGACGATCGAGATGGAGACCGGTCCGTCACCATCGGTCCCGAGGAACAGCTGGGTTTCCGATTCGCCGGACAAGGTCCCGGCAACCGACAAAACGTCTCTCACTCCCTCGATATGCGGCGGCGCATCTGCGCTGACAGTTTCGCGCAGGATGGCCCGAATCCGGCTGTCCAGCGAATCGCTCCACAGCAATTGGGCATCGGGTGTGATCAATTGAATCTCGCCCGGTCGGGAGGGCACAGCCCGTGCGAAAAGGAGCACTTCACGCTTTTTGTATTTCGCGACCTTGCCGCGCGAATCGCGCGGAACGTCCAACAGATAACGCAAGGATTCGCCCACTGCACTTGTGCCGGAAAGCAAGGTCTTGGTCTCCGCCTCGATGTACAGTCGCGC
The DNA here is from genome assembly GCF_005434975.1 of Parerythrobacter lutipelagi. Lineage (GTDB taxonomy): Bacteria > Pseudomonadota > Alphaproteobacteria > Sphingomonadales > Sphingomonadaceae > Parerythrobacter_A > Parerythrobacter_A lutipelagi. Next base: position 1,104,097 of record NZ_SKCJ01000001.1, read on the forward strand.
CTGATCTGACGGCACTCCCGGAGCGCGCTCGGGCTTGAGCTCCGCCTGCTTCTTGACCTCCGCCCGCACGACCAGAGCCGACCTGTCGATCAGGTCGACCAGATCGGCATAGGTCTCTGGTACAGCACTGTTTTCATCCTGTGCGACGGCAGGAAATCCCGCCACGGATAGAGCCAGCAAAATCACGAGCGAGAGATATCTGGTGTGCTTCATGTTTCGGCCATAGCCGGGCATTTCTGAACGCGGAACGAATTTCCGATGTCGTCCGGCGGAACCCAAGTGTGAATCTGTCATTTACTTACAAAGCGTTTGCTTGGGGTGGGTATGATAGGTAAGGGTCCGCCAAGAGGAGGACAGGTGTAAAGCCAAAACCTCCCGAGGCCTTGATGGAGGCCTGTTGGGTCCGGCGGGTCATTTTCCGCCCGCGCTTTTCAGGCACACTGACTGGGTAGACAAATGGGACGACTCTCTGGCAGGGCCATCGGCCTTGTATTGAGCTAACTGCTGGACCTGGTCCGGCGTATGACGATGGAGTGATGCGACTGAATGGCCTACGCTGACCAAGAGATGAGCGGTAACAAGATTATCGCGATCATCATCGTGGCGCTGATCCATATCGGTATCGGTTACGTCCTGATCACCGGCCTCGCCTATTCGGCGGTCCAAAGTGTGGTCGAGCGCGTGACGACGGTCGATATTGACGAACCGCCGCCCCCTGAGGAAGAGCCGCCGCCCCCGCCGGAGGAAGTGCCGGAGACGGTGCCACCGCCCTTCGTGCCTCCGCCGCAGATCAATGTGCGGCAAGACGCGCCAACGCAGCGTTCGGACACCCAGATTCGTGATAACACGGAGGTTCAGCGTCAGCCGACCACCAAGCAATGCCCCGACGGTAGCACCGTTGCGGTTACTGCGCAGTGCGGCCCTGCTGTGACGCGTTGTCCCGATGGAACGACTGTTCGCCAGGGTACTGCGTGTCCGGAGCCGAAACCACGGATCCAGCCGAAACCGGCCACGCCGAAGAACAACCCCGGTGGATGGATCACCAACTCGGATTATCGCAGCTCGTGGATTCGCCGCGACTACGCCGGGACGGTCTCTTTCAACCTTTCCGTGGGTTCTGACGGGCGTGTGTCTGGCTGTTCGGTGACGGGCGGCAGTGCACCGCAGGATCTGAAGGATGCGTCGTGCAGCCTGATCCAGCGCCGCGCACGCTTCAATGCGGCAACCGATGGTGAGGGCCGAGCGACAACCGGCTCGTACAGCAACACCGTCCGGTGGCAGATTCCGGAATAACTTACTGTTAAGCGACCGGCACGGGGTGCCGGTCGCGCAATTTGGACATACCTTTTGAGAGGACTTTCGCGATGATTTTTGAACTTCTTGCAGCAGGTGCGGAAACCCCGCAGAACCAGTTCGGCTTCTGGGAAGCCATGAACCAGGGCGGCGTGATCGCATGGTCGATCTTCGGCGTGCTGGTTATCATGTCGGTTGGATCATTCTATATCCTGATCACCAAATACCTCGAGCAGGCCAAGATTTTCCGCCAGTACAAGGACGTGCGCAGCGGTTTCTGGCGCGCCAATTCCTTGCGTGAAGGTGCCGGCAAACTCGAAAAGAACAGCGCATGGCGCCAACTGGTCGACGATGCTCTCAAAGCAGAAGACGAGCACGGCAAGATGACCGACAGCCTGGAAGCTCACGACTGGATGCACGGTTCGCTGAACCGCTCGGAAGCGGCGATCAACGCCAAGCTTGCCGGTGGTCTGCCGTTCCTCGCATCGACCGGTGCAACCGCACCGTTCATCGGGCTGCTCGGTACGGTTATCGGGATCTATCGCGCACTGATCAACATCGGCCTCGCCGGTTCGGCCTCGATCGACAAGGTCGCCGGTCCGGTTGGTGAAGCACTGATCATGACCGCCATTGGTCTGCTCGTCGCGGTTCCGGCCGTTCTCGCCTACAACTGGCTGCAGAGCCGCAACAAGCGCATCTCTGCCATGCTCAGCGGCTTCTCGACCGACCTGCTGGCGAACATCAACTCGGGCGGCACCGTCAAGCCGGCCATCATGACCAAGCCTTCGACCCAGCAGGCTGGCAAAGCAGCGAAGACGGCACCGGCAACCAAGCCGGCCGGCACCGCAGCTACGCCGACCAAGAAGGTCTGATCGCACTTGATTACGGGCGGCTCGCCAACGGGCCGCCCGCAATTGAACCGATCGAATACCACTTAGGATAGGATGTAAGTCATGGCGATTTCCTCGGGAGGCGACGGCGGCGGTGAAACGCCGATGTCAGACATCAACACCACCCCGCTGGTGGACGTGATGCTGGTGCTGCTGATCATCTTCCTCATCGCAGTCCCCGTCGCGATCAAGACGATCGAGGACCTCAAGGTTCCGATCATGGAGACTATCGAGTCGGAAGATAAGGTCGAGAACCTCCTTCTCACCGTTACAACGACCGATTCGGAAGGCCGATCACCGAGCAACGTCGACACAGCCTTTGTTGGTGCAAGCCGCGAAGGGGAATGCCGGGTGTTCTTCAACAATGTGACGCCGGTCGATTCGCAGGAATTGTTCGACAAGGCATTCGAGCGGCTTGACGGCATCGTGCGTCGCGCGGGCGGCCCGGAAGCGATTGCAGAGGATCCGGACAAGATACCGCAGGTGCATATTCGTGCGGACGTGAATGCCCCATGGCGCTGCGTTGCCGGGACGATCTTCAACGTTCAGCTTGCTGGCTATCCGACGGTCGGCTTCATTTCCAATCCGGTCGATCCAAACGGTTGATCTGAGCGGCTAGAAAGAAATTCAGGAGTAAACCACCATGGCAATGTCAGGCGGCAAGGACGACGGACAGCCGATGATGGAGATGAACACGACGCCGTTGATCGACGTCATGCTCGTTCTTCTCATCATGTTCATCATCACCATCCCGGTGGCGACCCACGCGGTGAATATCGATCTTCCGATTCCGGATACATCGAACCCGCCGCCGGATCAGATCGACCCGATCCAGAACAAGATCGTGTTGAGCCAGCAGGATGAGATCTTCTGGAATGGCACCGCCATCAGCCCGGAAGAGCTGGTCCGGAACCTAAACATCACCAAGACGATCGAGCCGGAGCCCGAGCTTCAGTTCGAGCCAGAGCCGCAGGCCAGCTACGAACTCTCGTTGCAGGTTCTCCAGGTCATCAAGGGCACCGGCGTTACCAAGTTCGGCTTCGTCGGGAACGAGAAGTATCGCCAGTTTGGCAAAGAGTAACCTCTAGCCAGACGATACGTGATCCAGAAAGGGGGCGGAGCGATCCGCCCCCTTTTTTGTTGCCTGCCTCCAGGGCTGAAACATCTGGCCTTGCTCCCGACACGGAACGCAGCCGCGCCAGCGTGATTGGCTTTCGGTTGCAGCGAGAAACGCGAAATCCCTTGCCATTGCCTGATATTCTGTATGTTATGATGTCACATCACAGAAAGGTCTTCAGCATGGCATTGACCAATTCGGCACTCACCGGCGAACCCATGGGCGAGCTCAACACCACGCCGCTGATCGATGTCATGCTGGTCCTTCTGGTCATGTTCATCATCACCATCCCGGTCGCGACCCATTCGATCGACGTCGATCTGCCTGTGCCCTGCGGAGCGGATTGCGACCCCCTGCCAAAACCTGATCGCGTTCAGAACAAGATCGTCATCGACAGCACCGATCGCATATTGTGGAATGGAACCGCTGTCGACGAGGCGCAACTGAGCTCGCTCTTGTCGGCAACTCTGTATCTTCCAACCGAACCGGAGCTTCAGTTCGAACCCGAAGCCAACGCGAGCTACGCACTCGCCGTGCGGACTCTGAGAACAATCAAGGCGAGCGGCGCGACCAACTTCGGCTTCGTCGGAAACGAAAAATACCGCCAATTCGATGCCGGAGCCTAAGCGCCCGCTCGGGCGCAGCGTAGGCGGCGAATTTGATCATGGGCAGCCCCTGTCACAGCCGTTCTACGGCCCTGTTGCCGCTATCTGGCTGGTCTCTGCCGCACTCGCATTGCTGGGCTCCTACCCTCTCCGGACTCACGCCTTGCTTATCGACCTGCCGGTCCCCTCGGCGCCTAATGAAGGCACCGAACCATTGCCCGCGATCGAGGCGATTGCCGTTGGCGTCGAAGAAGATGGCCAGCCAATATGGCAGGGCAAACATGTGACGTTGCGCCAAGTCGTCGATTTTGCGAACGCGGCGCGCAATGGATCCCGGCAGCCCCATATTGTTTTCGAGCCGCACCCCGATGCCGGCTTCGAAGCCTCGTTGCGCGTTCTTGCCATTCTCGCGCAATCGGGGCTGACCCGCGTGAACTTCTGCTTCGGCGGGCTCGAAGAGCACGCGAGCTTCGGCCGCGGGGCTGGTTCCGCTCTGCCTGCGCTCGCGCTGATGCCGCCCTTGCCGGTCCCGTCCGCTCCTCCTCCGCCAGAGTACTCGATGCAGCCATCGGACTGGACCGAAATGCAAGATTGCAAGCGCGCGGAAGCAATGCTGCGCTAGTCTCTCAGCTCGACCCGCATGGCCGCGTCCGCCAGGCTTTCCGCTTCCAGCAACAGTTCATCATCAACCGCGCCTTGCGGCACGCTCTCGCGCCCGATCATCACCATCACCGGCACAGCCAGCGGACTCACCCGTTCCAGCTCGACATGGACCAGCTGCTCGGCGGAACGCTCGAGCACATCGGCCAACCGTCCGACGTCGGTCATCCGCGTGCGTGCGTCCGCCCAGGCCGCTTCGAGCAGAACGTGGTCCGGCTCGTGCTTGCGCAGCACATCGTAGATCAGGTCGGTCGAGAAGGTCACCTGCTTGCCCGTCTTGCGCTTGCCGGGATGTTGCCGCTCGACCAGTCCGCCGATCACGGCAACCTCCCGGAATGCGCGCCGCAGCAGATGCGAATCCTGCACCCAGTCGATGAACTCCTCGCTCAGAATGTCTGGCGAAAGCAGCGGCGCGGGGTCGCTCACCGGTTTCAGCCCCCACACGGCGAGCGAATAGTCATTGGCAACGAACCCGCCCGGCATCAGCCCCCGATCATGCATCCGGCGGGTGATGAGCATGCCCAGGCTCTGGTTCGCATTCCACCCTTCGAACGTGTAATAGACCGTGTAGTGGCGCTTCGCATGCGGGAAGCTCTCGACCAGCAAACTGCCCGGCTTCGGCATCTGCGAGCGCCAGTCCTGCACTTCCAGCCATTCGCGTACATCGTCGGGGAAACGGCCCCAGCCGGCACGATCATCCAGCATGGCGCGCACCCGTTCCGCCAGATGCGTGGTCAGCGGCATCCGCGCGCCGCCATAGGACGGGATCATCGCAGCCTTGGCCGAGGCGCGCACGACCACGTCCATATCTTTGAGCTGCTCGACCTCCACGGTCATCCCCGCGAAGGCAAAGGTATCGCCCGGTGAAAGCTGCGCGGCGAAGCGCTCCTCCACCCTGCCCAGTTTGCGGCCATTCTTGAACCGGACAGTCAGCATCTCGCTGTCGATGATGATACCGGCATTGAGCCGGTGCTTCGCTGCCAGTTCGGGATGCGTCAGCCGCCAGTTGCCCGCCTTGTCACGCACGATGCGGCGAAACTTGTCATACGCCTTGAGAGCGTATCCGCCGGTCGCGACGAAACTCAACACCCGCTGCCAGACCGCCTGATCGACCCAAGCATAGCTCAGCGAAGAGCGAACTTCAGCCAGCAGTTCGTCCTCGCCAAACGGCCCGGCGCAGGCGCAGGCCATCACGTGCTGCGCCAGTACATCGAGCCCGCCATCGCGGAAATCCTCGCCATCGCGCTGGCCCTCCTCCACCGCATCCTTCGCTGCGGTGGCTTCGAGGAACTCGAACCGGTTGCCCGGTACCAGCACCGCGCGCGAAGCCGTGTCGAGCCGGTGGTTGGCGCGGCCGATGCGCTGCAGCAGGCGGCTTGACCCTTTCGGCGCGCCCATCTGCACCACACAATCCACATCGCCCCAGTCGACCCCGAGATCCAGGCTGGCGGTCGCCACCAGTGCGCGCAGTTCACCGCGCGCCATCGCGCCTTCGACCTTGCGGCGCGCCTCCTTGCTCAGGCTTCCGTGATGAATGCCAATCGCCAGATTGTCTTCGTTTACGTCCCACAGGTTCTGAAAGGTGTACTCGGCCAGAAACCGCGTGTTGGTGAAGATGATCGTCGTCTCGTTGCTGCGGATCAAAGCCATCAGCTGCGGGATAGCCCAGGTCGCCGCGTGACCGCCCCATGGCACGCGCTCTTCGTCAGGGAGCAGGATTTCGAGTTCGGGCTCGGCCCCCTTCTCGCCATTGACCAGCGTGATTGCATCGAGATCGCCCCACGGTGCGAGCCATTGGCGAAACGCCTCCGGACTGGCGACTGTGGCGCTGAGCGCGCTACGTTTGAGGCACGGCGCAAGGCCCTGCAATCGCGCCAATGACAGCGCCAGCAGATCGCCCCGTTTGCCCGTCGCGAAGGCGTGCACTTCGTCAATCACGATACGCTTGAGCGAGGCGAACAACTCGAAGCTGTCCGGATAGCTCAACAACAGCGACAGGCTTTCAGGCGTCGTCAGCAGAACATGCGGCGGCTTGCTCCGCTGGCGGCGCTTGCGGTCGGACGGCGTATCGCCGCTGCGCGTTTCGATCCGCAGCGGGAGGCCCATTTCCTCCACCGGGGTCAGCAAATTGCGCTGCACATCATGCGCCAGTGCCTTCAATGGCGAGACATAGAGCGTGTGCAGGCCTTCGGGCGGGCCGTCCGCGCCAAAGCCGGACGGGCAGAAGTCCGCCAGCGTCGGCAGGAACCCCGCCAGCGTCTTGCCCGCGCCGGTATCGGCGACCAATAGCGCATGCTGCCCCGCCCGGTCGGCTTCGAACATTTCGCGCTGGTGCGACCGGATGCGCCAGTCGCGCCCAGCGAACCACGATTCGATCTCGTCGGGGAGGGGCTTGCTGTTCACTTGTCGCCTCGAAAGCCTGAACAAGTGGAACACATGGAACACAGTCCAGGCGTTGAAAACAGACCTGCCCGACAGCACCTTTTCGGACGAATATCAGACAGAGCAACGCGTTGTGTCATACGCGCAGCGAAGCAGATAGTTCTCGAGTAGGAAAGCGCAGCAGCTCTGCCGGCCAGACTATTGTGCGGTTTCCATTTGCTCTTCGACTGCCTCGACGGCATGTTCAGCCGCTTCGGCGACTGCGCCTGCGGCATCGGCGACAGCTTCTGCCGCCCACTCATCGCTGGTGTAATAATCGAGATCTTCTTCGCTGTAGCCGGTCAGCTCGGCAATTCGGGCGCGTTCCTGCGCCCTGAGGTCGGAAAATTCGCGCACCGGAGCCAAGGCTGCTGTCGCATCCTTTATCTGCTGCTCCATATTCGCAATCGGCTCCATCATCGCTGGCATCGCCTGCATGCTCGCCGCCATGATCCGCTTGTCGCTTCCCATGGTGAAGGACTTGCGCGCGAACGATGCACCCGACTCGGTATCGAAGAAAGCCGATACGTCCTGCAGCTCTTGGTCGGTCAGATGGATCGCGTAAACTTCCGCCATCGCCTGCCGCATCGCCGGCTCGATTGCGGTCATGATCGTCGCCATCATGGCTGGAAACAGGTCGGTCTCGATCCGCTTGCGTTCACGCCATTGGGGATCGAGAAGCCCGGCGATCTCGTCGGCCTGTTGATCTGTCAGTGCGAGATCGTCGGTCGAAAGGCCGAGATTGTCGGCGACCACCGCCTTTGCGCCGGTATCCAGCGCCATCAGCGGCTCCATCCAGCCGTCGAACATCGAGTTCATCATTTCTGCCATCGCGCCGTCCGGCAGCATCTTGGCGATGACCGCTTTGGCGAGCGGGAGTCGCGCTTCCTGCTCCGGCGTCAGCGGCTCCACTTCGAACAGCGCCCCGAAACCGGCCATAGCCTCTTCAAGAGCCGCGCCGTCGAAATCTTCAGATTCGGCATCATGTACTGTTTCGGCCCGGCCTTCGATCTCCTGCGCATGGGCGGCCTGAGCAGTCCCGGCCAGAAAGGCAATTGGTGCGAGGACGGCAAACGTCAATTTCATGGCAAAAACTCCTTGCCCGCCATTTGCCGTAACGCGATTTGGGCGACAAGCGAAATTGCGGTTGCGGGCAAGCAAAAAGGCCGCCGGTTTTGCGACCGGCGGCCCTTGAATGGATCGATCCTGCTGATCGGAGTCAATCGTCCTTCTTCATCCGGTCGCGAACTTCGCCAAGCCGGTCGTTGATCGAGAACAGCACCATGTAGACCTCGATCAGGATACGCCAGAACAACGCCCCGAACACCGCGCTGAAGAGTGCCAGCACTATCATGCCGAGCGCCGTCGATGCGCTGTAGTCGAGCACTTCAAAGGCCCCGGCGAGCGAGACCAGCAGATAGCCGAGGATCCCGAGCAGGCCGATATAGTACACGACCTTGAGCACAACCGGTGCGACCATCTTTTCGAATGTGAAAAAGTCTGCAGGTGAAAATTTCTTGTCCATTATCGCCCCCCTTTGTTTGAATCAGGCGGGCAAACTCTCTGAAATCAGAGACGAAGAGTCAAATGACTTAACTTTAATCAGAAATTACGGGATTCAGTGCGCTGCGTTCTCGCCGCGCTCCAGCCCGCTGAGGGCCAGCTGTTCGTCGATCTGCGCCATCAACCGTGCCAGCCCGTCCTCGCTGTCACTTTCCGCGCGGGCCACCAGCACGTCCTGTGTGTTCGACGCGCGGAGCAACCACCAGCCGTCATCGGTGGTAACGCGCACTCCGTCGGTAGTGTCGGCCACTGCATCGCTCGCCGCAATGCGCGCGGCGACTTCGGCAATCGCAGCGAACTTGCGGTTTTCATCGACCTGGAACCGCATTTCCGGCGTGTTGATCATCGCCGGCATCGCGCTACGGAGCTCGGTGACCGATTTTCCCAGCCGGGCGGCGGCGGCAATCAGACGCACACCGGCGTAGAGCGCGTCGTCGAAGCCGTAATATTCATCGGCGAAAAACACATGGCCGCTCATCTCGCCGGCCAGCGGGCTGCCAGTTTCCTTCATTTTGGACTTTATCAGCGAGTGGCCGGTCTTCCACATGATCGGCTTTCCGCCGTGCGACGCAACATGATCGAACAGCGCGCGGCTGGCCTTCACGTCGGCGATAACCGTCGCATTAGGTAGTCTTGCGAGGAGGTCTTCAGCGTAAATCATCAGTAGTTGATCCCCCCAGATTACCCGGCCTTCGCCGTCGATCGCACCGATCCGATCGCCGTCGCCGTCGAAAGCCACACCGAAGTCGAGGTTCTTTTCCGCGACGAGGGTTTTCAGGTCAGCCAGATTGGCTTCGACAGTGGGATCGGGATGATGATTGGGAAAATTGCCGTCGACTTCAGTGAACAGCAAGTGGTGCTCCCCCGGGAGCAGCGCGGCGAGTTTTTCGAGTGCAGGCCCGGCAGCTCCGTTGCCCGCATCCCAGCCAACCCTGAGGCCGGCCAGGTGATCCGGGTCGATTTCACGCAGCGGAGCGAGAAGCCGGTCGATATACTCGTCCATGATCTCGCGGCTGGTGACTTCGCCCGTCCCGTCGAGCCAGTCACCGGCGGCGGAGAGCCGCCCGATCGTCTGGATATCCTCGCCGAAAAACGGGCGCCCCTGAAATACCATTTTGAAGCCATTGTAATTGGCGGGATTGTGGCTGCCAGTTATCTGAATGCCGCCGTCCACCTGTTCAGTTGAGGCTTCTGCATAGTACAGCATCGGGGTTGCGCTCATCCCGATCCGCACGACATCGCAGCCACTGGCCGTGAGCCCTTCCACCAGAGCATGCTCGAGCATCGGGGAACTGACCCGCCCGTCATAGCCGACCGCCACGGTTTTGCCGCCCGCCTGGCGCAGCAGCGTGGCGAAGCTGCGCCCGATGGCGCGCGCATCGTCCGGGCCGAGCGTTTCACCGATGATGCCGCGAATGTCATATTCGCGCAGGACGGTTGGATCGAACATGTGGCTCATTGTGGCAGCGCTCCATCATCGGGCAATTCGTCGAGCAACAGGTCGCGCGCGGCATTCGCCTCGTGCACCTGTGCGTCGCTTCCGCCCTTGTCCGGATGGACCATGGCGACGAGCCGCTTGTGCGCAGCGATTATTTCATTGCGGCTGGCACGCTCTTGGACTGCGAGCAATTTGCGCGCGCGGAACACGGCCTGGCTGCGGGTCGAAGGGGCCTTGAGATATTCCCACGGCCATTTGCCCAGCGCCCAGCGGCAGAGCACTGAAAGTCCCACCAGAATGAGCGCGATCTTCAGCATCGGTCAGGCCAGCTCGAGCTGCGGCGCATTGCGTTTTTCCGGCATTTTCAGATGCAATCCGGCGAGCAGCGAGCGCATTTCCTGCCGCGCGACCAGATGGCTTGTGCCGAGTTCGCCCAGATGCCCCTTGTCGAGCAGCGTCAAACCGCTGGGGAACAGTTCGCGATAGATCACGCGTTCGCTCAGCCCCTTCACCACCCGGAAGCCGGCGCGCTTGCTCAGTTCCCCGAGCGCTTTCTCGATCCGCTGCTGGTTGCGCGCTTCGACATGACCTGAGCGGTTACGCACCACCACCCAGTCGATTTCCTTGCGCTGCTGCATCGCGCGGGTCTTGCGCGTTTCCCAGATCAGTTCGGCGTAGAAGCTGAGACGCCGGACTTTGAAAGTCTCTGCATCGACCTGGCCGATCAGATCGAAATCGACAAAGCTGTCGTTGAGCGGAGTGACCAGCGTGTCCGCTCCGGTGGCTACGTGGCGGGCGAACTGGTCATCACGGCCAGGCGTGTCGAGGATCAGGAAATCGGCGCCTTCGCCCATGCGCTCGATCTCTTCATCGAGCGCGGAGATGCTGTCACCGCGAAACACTTCACAGCTTGCTCCGGGCAGATCGATCCCGCGCCGGCTTATGGTCTCGGTGCGGTTCTCGAAATAGCGGTGCATGGTGCGCTGCCGCGGATCGAGGTCGAGCGCAGCGACTTTCGCACCATTGTAGGCCAGCGCGACAGCAACATGCACAGCGGTGGTCGATTTGCCCGTGCCGCCCTTCTCATTGGCGAAAGTAATCCGGTGCGGGCGGGGTTGGTTCACGGGCGCGGGCCTTTCTGTGGCTTGAATGTGTGGCGGGCCCATGTCTATCTGCGCCCTGCCTGATACCTACCGGAGGGCCGAATTTCGTGCAAACCGTCTCCACCCTCGACATGTTGAGAAAAACCGTCACCAGCCTGCGCCAGAGTGGTGAAACACTAGCGCTGGTGCCCACCATGGGCGCGCTGCACGAGGGGCATCTGACGCTTGTGCGCGAAGCCGGCAAATTGGCGGATCACGTTGCGGTATCGATTTTCGTCAACCCGACTCAGTTCGGCGAAGGCGAGGATCTCGATTCCTATCCCCGTCAGCTGGCCGAAGATTCAGCCATGCTGGAGGCCGAAGGGGTGGACTTGCTGTGGGCGCCGACGGCCAGTGTCATGTATCCGCAAGGCTTCGCCAGCTCGATCTCGGTCGAGGGGGTAAGTTCGGGGTTTTGCGGCGCCGCCCGGCCCGGCCATTTCGATGGTGTCGCCACTGTCGTGTGCAAGCTGTTCAATCAGGTGCGCCCCGATATCGCTTGCTTTGGCGAGAAAGACTGGCAGCAGCTGGCGGTCATCCGCACCATGGCGCGTGATCTCGATCTGACTTTTCCGCATGTCAGTGCGATCCACGGCATCGCGACGGTGCGCGAGGCGGACGGGCTCGCCATGTCGAGCCGCAATCGCTACCTTACTCCCGAACTGCGCGAGGCCGCAGGAACGCTGCCGCTGGCGATGAAAGAAGCCATCGCCCGGATCGAAGACGGACAGGACATCACCCGTTCGCTCGCCGCGCTGGAGGATGAACTGCTCGGCGCGGGGTTCGACACCGTCGATTATGCCGATCTCGCCGATGCGATGAGCCTGCAACCCCTCGAACAGCGCATTGAACGGCCGATGCGCCTGCTGGTCGCCGCGCGCATCGGAGGCACGCGGCTGATCGACAATATGGCGGTTGGCGGGAAGTTGCCTGAAGCCCGGGCCTAGTCGGGCTTTTTCGGCGCGCCCTTGCGGTGCTTGGACTTGAACGGTTTGCCGCCGGCCTTGTCACCTTTCGGCTTGAACGGCTTGCGATCGCCGCCCCGCTCTGGCCCGCCAGCTCCGCCAGGTCCGCCAGGTCCGCGCGGCTTGCCCTTGAACGGCTTGCCGTGGAACGGCTTGCGACCGCCGGGTTTGCGGTTTTCGCGCGCCTGCACCCGCGGCCCTTCGGCAGAGCGTTCGATAGTCACGGGACGATCCTGATCATCCGATGCCGCGGTGCGGCCTATTGCGTCTTCGACTTTGGCGGCAATCGCGCTCGGGACCTGAAAAAAGGTCTCTTCCCCGCCGATGCGAATCGCGCCGATTTCATTGCGGGTCACGTGACCCCGGCGGCAAATGAGCGGCAGGATCCAGCGCGGATCGGCATTGTGGCGACGGCCGATATCCATGCGGAACCAGACGGTATCCTCGAAGCCCGGGCGGTGCCGGTCCTGCTGTGCAGCCTTGCGTGCTTCCGGCGTGTTGTCCATCAGCTCTTCAGGCTGCGGCATTTTCGCGCGGTGTGCCTGCACCAGCATCGCAGCGATATCTTCCGGAGTTTTTTCTTCCATCAGCGTCTTGGCAAGCTGACGATCCTCGTCCTCGATCTCCACCGGGGCAAGCATGGTTTCAAGCAAGCGCGCGCGATCCTGTGTCCGGATATCCTTCGGCGTCGGGGCATCGACCCACTGCGCCTGAATGTTTGCACCGCGCAGCATGGATTCGACCCGGCGGCGGCGCGGGAACGGCACAAGGATGACCGCTGTGCCTTTCTTACCGGCACGCCCGGTGCGGCCTGAGCGGTGCTGCAATGCCTCTGCATCGCGCGGCACTTCGACGTGGATCACAAGGCTGAGCGAAGGCAGGTCGATCCCGCGTGCAGCGACATCGGTGGCGACGCAAACCCGCGCCCGGCGATCGCGCAGCGCCTGCATCGCCTGATTGCGTTCGGACTGCGAATGCTCGCCGGACAGGGCAACGACTGCAAAGCCGCGTTCCTGCAATGTGGCATGCAGACGGCGCACCGCATCGCGTGTTGCGCAGAACAACATTGCAGTGTCCGCTTCGTGAAACCGCAGCAGATTGACCACCGCATTCTCGATTTCCGACGGCGCGATTGTGACCGCCTGATAGGTAATGTCCCCGTGCCCGCGCGTGTCGCCGACCGTGGAAATCCGCAGCGCGTCTTGCTGGTAACGCTTCGCCAGCGCAATTATCGGCTTGGGAATCGTGGCAGAGAACAGCAAAGTCCGGCGGCCGTCGGGCGTGGCGTCGAGAATCTCTTCCAGGTCTTCCCGGAAGCCCATGTCGAGCATTTCGTCCGCTTCGTCGAGCACCGCCACTTTGAGCGCTGAAAGGTCGAGCGCCCCGCGTTCGAGGTGATCGCGCAAGCGGCCGGGGGTGCCGACAACGATCTGCGCTCCTCCGCGCAGATTGCGGCGTTCTTTCGATGCGTCCATCCCGCCAACGCAGGTCGCGACCCGGGCACCGGCCTTGCCGTAGAGCCAGATCAATTCCCTGCTGACCTGCAACGCCAGCTCGCGCGTCGGCGCAATTATGAGCGCAAGCGGAGCGACCCCGAACGGCACTTTGCCATCCGCAGCGAGCAATTGTTCAGCCATCGCAAGACCGAATGCCACGGTCTTGCCCGAGCCTGTCTGAGCGGAAACGATCAGGTCGCGCCCGGCTGCATTCGGCGCAATCACAGAGGACTGGACTTCGGTTGGGTTATCATAGCCGCGTTCGGCCAGTGCTTCGCCGAGGACTGGCGGCAATTCGGGAAAATTCATGAGTCTCGCAATGTCTGGTGCCTGCCTGCGGGCAGGGAAAAGGGACCGCACAATGCGGCTTACCGGGCCTCCCTACACGAGATCGACCCGTTTGGCTTGCGATTTTTGTGCAAGTGCGAAGAGCGGTGGCAAACTGGTCGCGACTCAACCCCCGCAAGCGGCGATGGACGCGGGCGCACAGGCTGCTTACAACATCGCCAATTCACCTTGGGAGTGCATCATGAAATTCACCGTCGCTTCGGTTCTGGCCGTCCTGTTTCTCGCGCCCGCTGCCTACGCCCAAGATGGCGACGGGCCGCCGGTGGAAGAGACCGAAGCGCCGGAAAACGAAGCCCGTAATCCCGATCAGCAGACCGACGGTTTGCCCGATCCGGGACCGGGCGGAGCCGATGGCACAGCGGGCAATGACGAGGCGGACGCCAAATGGGATGTGAATGCGCCGAAGGGTGCGACAATCCGGCAGATTGCGATCGACACCGACGAAGGCAGCTGGATGGATGTCGATGTCAGCCCCGATGGCCGGCTCCTTGCGTTCTCCTTGCTGGGTGACATCTACACCATGCCGATCGCCGGCGGCACCCCGACACGGATTGCCGAAGGGCTGGCCTGGGAAGTCCATCCGCGATTCTCGCCCGATGGCAGCCGCATCGCCTTTACCTCCGACCGCGCGGGCGGCGACAATATCTGGCTGATGGATGCCGATGGGGCGAACAAGCAGCAGCTGACCAAGGAAAGCTTCCGCCTGCTCAACCAGCCTACCTGGAGCCCGGACGGGCGGTTCATTGCCGCGAAGAAGCATTTCACCACCGGGCGCTCGCTCGGCACGGGCGAAGTGTGGCTCTATCACGTCTCCGGCGGCGGAGGGGTCAAGCTGGTCAAACGCCCGAATGAGAACCACCAGAAAGAACTGGGCGAACCGGTTTACGCGCCCGACGGCAGCGCGATTTACTACACGCGCAACAACACCGGCGGACCAATCTTCGAATATGCGCAGGATTCCAACGCGGGCATCTTCCAGATCGACCGCTACGACGTCCAGACGGGGGAGATCACGGAAGCGGTCGGCGGCTATGGCGGCGCGGTACGCCCGGCCCCTTCGCCCGATGGCAAGAGCATCGCGTTCGTCCGCCGCGACAAGGATCAGTCGCAGCTTTGGGTGAAGGATTTCGCCAGCGGCAGAGAGCGGATGATTTACGGCTCGCTCGATATGGATGTGCAGGAAACCTGGGCGGTTACCGGGGTTTATCCCAATATCGACTGGACGCCCGACAGCCGCGAGATCGTTTTCTGGGCGGGCGGCAAGCTCTATCGGGTCGATGTCGCCAGCGGAGCTTCGCGCGAAATCCCGTTCCGGGTGAACGATACACGCGGTGTGGCTGACGCGCCGCACCCGGTGATCGAAGTGGCGCCCGACAGCTTCACCACCAGCATCCCGAAATTCGCCAGTGTCTCTCCCGACGGGCGCAGCGTGGTGTTTGAAACGCTGGGCAAGCTTTATGTAAAGCCGGCCACAGGCGGAAGCGCACGGCGGCTGACATCAGGCGATGGCATCGAAGCCTTCCCGGCATGGTCGCGCGACAGCAGCCGGATTGCCTATGTCCGCTGGACCGACGAGGGGCTGGGTCAGATCGTCACCACCGGCGCACGCGGCGGCAATACTTCTGTCGTCACCAGCCTGCCGGGTCACTATCGCAACCCGCAATTTTCGCCCGATGGGAAAACCATCGTGTTCGAAAAGGGCTCCGGCGGCTATCTGACCTCGCCCGATTACTCGGAAAACCCGGGCGTCTACCGCGTCGCAGCCAGCGGCGGCACGCCCGAGCTGGTCCAGCGCGGCGGCGGATCGCCGCAATTCGCAGCCAGCAACGACCGCATCTTCATGCTCGAAGGCGGCGACGGGTTGAAGCTCGTTTCCACCGATTTGAACGGCGAAGCGAAACGCACCCATGCGAGCGGCGAACTGGTCAACGATTACCGTGTAGCGCCCAATGGCAAATTCATCGCTTTCCGCCAGAACTACGAAGCCTTTGCCATGCCGTTGCTGCCCGGCGGAGCTGAAATCTCAGTCGACAAAGGCTCGAGCGCATTGCCCGTAACCCGTGCAAGCAAAGGCGGAGCGGACTATATCGGCTGGTCGAAGGATGGAGACAGCCTGCACTGGAGTATCGGACCGACGCTCTACACAGTCTCCACCGGAGCGTTGTTCCCGAATTCGCCTGACCAGGAAAACAGTTTCACTCCGCCTGCTCAGGGCCTTTCACTCGCGATGTCGCAGCGTGCCGCCAAGCCATCGGGCAGTGTGGTGATCAGCGGCGCTACGATCCTGACCATGGCGGGCGACGGCGCCGGCCGGATCGAGAATGGCACCATTGTCATCGAAGGCGACCGGATCACCGCTGTCGGCGGACCGGAAATGCGGCTGAGGGTTCCAGCGGGAGCGAAGACGATCGATGCCAGCGGCAAGTTCATCATGCCCGGTCTGGTCGATGCCCACGCGCATGGTCCGTATGGCACAAGCGATGTCGTGCCGCAGCAGAACTGGTCGCTTGTCCAGCAACTGGCGATGGGCACGACGACCATGCATGATCCCTCGTCCAGCGCGAGCCAGGTTTTCGCCGCTGCGGAACGGCAGCGCAGCGGAACCCTGCTATCCCCCCGGCTCTTCTCGACCGGAGAGATCATCTACGGTGCCAAAAGCCCAAGCGTATACGCCGAGATCAATTCCTACGAAGATGCGCTCGCCCATGTTCGCCGGATCAAGGCGCAGGGCGGCCACTCGGTCAAGAACTACAACCAGCCGCGGCGCGAGCAACGCCAGATGGTCGCGCAAGCCGCGCGCGAAGAGAATATGCTGGTCGTGGCCGAGGGCGGATCGCTCTTCGGGATGGATATGAACCTCGTCGCGGATGGCAATTCGACGGTCGAGCACAATGTCCCGCTGGATGTCTTCTACCAGGATGTGGTGCAGTTCTTCAGCCAGTCGCAAAGCAATTATACGCCCACACTGACCGTGACCTATGGCGGCCTTGCCGGTGATCCATACTGGCGGCAGGCAACCGACGTGTTCGACAATCCTCTGCTAGCGCATACGCCGCCGAAGATCCTGCTGGCACAGACGGCGCGGCGCACGAAAGCGCCCGAATGGGCGTTCGTCGACGACAACGCCGCGCGCGAAGCGAAGAAGCTGGCCGATGCAGGGGTCAAAGTCTCTATCGGTGCGCATGGTCAACAGCCCGGGATTGCCGCCCATTGGGAGCTGTGGAGTTTCGTGCGCGGCGGGATGAGTCCGGTCGAAGCATTGCGCGCCGGCACTATCGTTGCCGCGCAATCGCTGGGCATGTACACAGATATCGGCAGCCTGGAAACTGGCAAGCTGGCCGACCTGATCGTGCTCGACGCCGATCCAGCGCTCGATATCCGCAACAGCGATAAAATCGATCACGTGATGCTTGGCGGCCGGCTCTATGAAGCCTCGACAATGAACGAGATCGAGAGCGGCAACACGATGCGCCGCAAATACTGGTGGGAGGATTAAGCAGGAAAGGTGGAGCGGGTAGCGGGAATCGAACCCGCATAACTAGCTTGGAAGGCTAGGGCTTTACCACTAAGCTATACCCGCCCGCTCAGGCCAGCGCGCTTGCCACCAGAAGGGCGGCCTAGTCAACATTTTGTGGCATGGCAGCACCAATTTCCGAAAGCTAGGCGGGAGGCGTTGCAGCAGCTTGCGGCGTTTCAGCTGCTTTGGGCGGCGTGACAGGCAACAACACCGTCAGTTCCACCCGGCGATTGGCCTCACGGCCCTTTTCATTGGGGGTGCCGTCCGGATTGGCATTCGGTTCGATCGGGTTCTGTGCCCCAAAGGCAATCACCTTGATCCGGTTTTCTGCAACGCCATTGGCCACGAGATAGTCCCGAACGGCTTCTCCGCGTTCGCGTGAAACCCGGTCGTTGATTGCATTGCTTCCGCCCGCACCGCTGTGCCCGCGAACGATGACTGCCCCGCCTTCCGCGAGCTGGTCCGACGAGAGGACGCGCTTCAGAATCGCCGTGGCGGCGGCATCCAGTTCGTCCCCTCCTTTGGCGAAGGATATCGTTTCGACCAATGGCTCCAACGCTTCTTCGGTTGCCTCCACACTCGCTTCGGGATCGAAGATCGAGTTGGTCGGCTCAGCTTCGGGCACGCCGGTCGGCTCTTCCGTCGGCTGCGGGTCCGGTTCGGGCGCGCGTTCGCTGCAGGCCATCAGGGATAGGCAGAGAAGCGCCGCTGTCGCGGATCGAAACATTGTAGGTCCTCGTTTGATCATGTCGTCTGGGGGTTCTGTTTGGTGCCAGCGCGTTTGGCAGCGCGCTCTTCGGCAGAAGTGGCTTTGGGCGGAGTGAAAGACACGATTGTGTCGCCTGGCCGCGGCTCCGGCCTGGCAGCGTGCGTGAAGAACCGCAGGCGGCCGCTTTCACGAACAACAAGCAGCATATGCGCCGTATCGGGCAACACTTCCTGCGCATCTTCGAAGTCGAACTCGTCCGACAGGCGTGTCTTGCGGAAAATCCAGCCTTCGCCCTGCCGCTCGTTGACATCCGATACGCCAAAGCCGGATTCGAACAGGGCGCGCCCTCTCAGGCTCGGCGGCATCGCGTAGCGATCGGTTTCATCGGTCGATTCGCCAAGCTGATAGACCGAATCGCGGCCAATTTCGTAAGCGAATTCGTTGCACACGAGGGCATTGTACGCCTCGTTCTCTGTCGCGGCGACCAGCGTCTGGAACGGGGCGAGGTCGAGGTTGTGCTCGGTCGCTTCGTTGAGAATCTCGCCATGATAGGTCGGCAGACCCTCGCGCCGGGCAGACGCCAGCCTTTGCCAGCTCTGATCGACGATGGTCACCGGCACCTTGAGCGTTTCCATCTGCTTCGCCAGCGATATCGTCCACGGCGTGCTCCCCACGATGAGAAGTCCGGGCCGGGTGGTGCCCTTTACCTTCAGCCAGCGGGCGACGTGATCGATAGTGAAGCCGTGCGCGACGATCGTCACCACGACGACGGCAAAACTGAGCCCGATCAGCAGATTGCCGTCGGCAAAGCCGATATCGCTCAGCCGGAGTGCGAACAGGCCGGAAATCGCCACCAGCACGATACCGCGCGGGGCGATCCAGGCGAGGAACAGCCGCTCGTTCCACGGCACGGAGCTGAACGCCAGGCTGATCAGTATGGTGACCGGGCGCACGACGAACAGGAGCGCCAGCAGGAACAGCATGATGCGGAAACCCTGCTCTTTGCGCGGGTCGAGATATTGCAGATCGTCCAGCGTGAGCGAAGCGGACAGCAATATGAAGATGCCGGACACCAGCAGCACTGCGATGTTCTGTTTGAACGGATGGATCGAACGCAGGCTGGAAACATGCATGTTCGCCAACGCTACACCCATGACAGTGACCGCGACGAGCCCCGCTTCGTGCTCGATCTTGTTGGACAGCACGAACACGCCCACAACAGTCACCAGCAGGACAGGAACCTTCAGGAATTCTGGGATCGCCCCGCGCGGGAAGCTCCAGGCGATAGCGCGGGCGGCGGCGTAGCCGATCAGGCCGGCAAGGATCGCCGCAATGATCATCGGCGGGACGACTTCGAACAGGCTTGCGCCAGGATTTTCGGAGACCTTGCGGAAATACTCATAGGCAATGACTGCGCAGAGTGCGCCGGTCGGATCGTTGACGATCGCTTCCCACTTGAGGATCGAAGCCGGCCGCGTCTGGACCGACGATTGGCGCAAGAGCGGGATCACGACGGTCGGGCCGGTAACCACCAGAATACCGCCGAACAGAACCGCCACCGGCACGGCAAGGCCGGCAATGTAATGGCCGGCCGCAGCGCCCGCCGCCCAGCCGACAGCCACGCCGATCGTAGCGACGCGCCACACGGCTTCGCCGGAATGGCGCAATTCCCGGTAATCGAGGCTAAGTCCGCCTTCGAACAGGATCAGTGCCACGCCTATGGCGACCATCGGTTCGAGCAAGTCGCCGAAGGCTTCTTCGGGATGCATGATATCGAGGCCGACCGGCCCTGCGATAAAGCCCGCCGCCAGCATCAGCACAATGGCCGGCCAACCGGTCCGCCACGCAACCCATTGCGCGCCGATTCCGAGCACGCCAACGAGTGCTATGACAAGTGCCTGTTCTTCCACTGGTGTTCCTTGCGATCCCTCGTTCTGGCATCAACGTCCGGGAAGGAAATTCTTTCCCGTCACCGCTGACTCAGTCGCCGTCGAACGCCATCAGCGCGTCAACTTCGACCCCTGCTTGGCGCAGTTTGGCGGCACCGTCCAGATCGGGCAGGTCAATTGCAAACACTGCCCGGTCGACGATGGCACCGGCATTGCGGAGCAGCTCGACAGTGGCCAGCGCAGTCCCGCCGGTGGCGATCAGGTCATCGACGATGACCACTCTCTTGCCCTTGCCAATCGCGCCCGGGTCAATCTCAAGCCGATCCGTCCCGTATTCCAGCGCATAGTCGACACCGAGCGTTGCGACCGGAAGTTTGCCCGGCTTGCGCACGGGAACGAAGCCTAGGCTGAGATCAACCGCAACGGCGGCACCGAAGATAAATCCTCTCGCTTCCATCCCCGCAATCGCCGACGCGTCGGCGGCGCGCACATGCTCGGCCATGAAGCCGATCGCGGCAGACAAGCCTGCCCCGTGACCGATCAGAGTGGTAATGTCGCGGAACTGGATGCCCGGTTCGGGAAAATCGGGCACAGTGCGGACCAGCGCCTTGAGCTCGTCTCTGGTCACGATTGCGACCCGCCGTTGATCAGGTGAAGCGCAGCCGCACCAATGAAAACGCCTCCGGCATCATGGCGATGCGAGAGGCGTTTGAAGAGTGGATACGAGGTGCGGATCAGTCGGCTTCCGACTTCTTCGGCTTCACCCCGGCCCAGATGTTCTTGTAAGCAAGATAGGCAAGGATCGTGGCAAAGAACAGGAAGCCGATGAACCACCAGCCGGTCTTCTTGCGTTCCTGCATCTTCGGCTCCGCCGTCCACGCAAGGAATGCTGCGACGTCCTGCGACATCTGATCGACCGTGGCTTCGGTGCCATCATCATAGGTCACCTGACCAGCAGCTGTCAGCGGCGCGGCCATGGAAAGGTTGAGGTTCGGGAAATACGGATTGAAGTACGCGCCCGGAGGGGTTTCGAAATCCGGAAACTCTTCCTTCAGGCTCACGCCTTCGTCGTTTTTGTAGGTTGCCGCATCAGCATAGCCGGTCAGCAGCGCATGGACGTAGTTCGTGCCATCGTGACGCGCCTTGGTGATCAGCGACAGGTCCGGCGGGTTGCCCTGGCCGAAATACGGCACCGGCGGGAAGTTGTCGGTCGGCAGGCCGGCTTCGGTTTCGACTTCACCGGTCGAGGCATTGTATTCCGGGACCTGCCATTCGGCAGCAAGGACTTTGACCTGCGCTTCGCTGTAGCCGATTGCCTGAAGGTCGCGGAACGCCACGAATTTCAGACTGTGGCAGGCTGCGCAGACTTCCTTGTAGACCTTGTAGCCGCGCTGAAGCTGCACGTTGTCCCATTTGCCGAGTGGACCGTCGAACGAGAAAGCCACGTCTTCAGGGGCCTTGTGAAAAACGTACTCTGCCGTTTCCACATGCTCTTCGGACGCCCAGGCAATGAACCCGGCGACGAACGAGATTAGCGCAACGCCTGCGAAGACGAGGCCGGTGAGAATTCCAAACAGACGGATCATGTCGTTAGCTTTCCTTCGTCCTCAGGCCTTGGCCGCCGCTTGGGCGTCCAGCGTGGCATCGTCATCCTTGCCCAGCACTGCTTCAGTGATCGAATAGGGCAGCGGCGCAGGCCGCTCGATCGAGGATACGATCGGTACAATCACCAGGAAGTGCAGGAAGTAATACGCCGTCGCGAGCTGGCTGAGCATGATGTAGGGTTCTTCAGCGTGCGCACCGCCAAGATAGAACAGCAGCGCGAGGTCGGCCATCAGGACCCAGAAGAACTTGCGATAGAGCGGGCGGTAGCGCGACGAGCGCACCGGCGACTTGTCCAGCCACGGCAGGAAGAACCACAGCAGGATCGACGCGAACATCGCGAGCACGCCCCACAGCTTGGCCGGCAGGATGAAGTCGAAGGTGAAGGCGCGCAGGATCGCGTAGAACGGGTAGAAATACCATTCGGGGACGATCAGCGCCGGTGTCGAAAGCGGGTTCGCTTCGATGTAATTGTCCGGGTGGCCGAGTGCATTCGGCATGAAGAACACGAACAGGCAGTAAAGGATCAGGAACACGCCCAGTCCGAAGCCGTCCTTCGCCGTATAGTACGGATGGAACGGCAGCGTGTCGCTTTCCTTCTTGACCTCGATACCGGTCGGATTGGTCGAACCCGGAATGTGCAGCGCCCAGATGTGCAGGATCACAACACCCGCAATGACGAACGGCAGCAGGAAGTGGAGCGAGAAGAAACGGTTGAGCGCAGCGTTGTCCGGCGCATAGCCGCCGAGCAACCAGATCTGCAGCGGTTCACCGACCAGCGGGATCGCACCGAACAGGCCGGTGATGACCTTGGCGCCCCAGAAGCTCATCTGGCCCCATGGCAGGACATAGCCCATGAAAGCGGTCGCCATGCACAGCAGGAAGATCACCACGCCGAGCAACCAGATCATCTCGCGCGGGGCCTTGTAGGACCCGTAATAGAAGCCGCGGAAGATGTGCATGTAGAGCACGAGGAAGAAGAAGCTTGCCCCGTTGGCGTGCATGTATCGCAGCAACCAGCCCCAGTTGACGTCGCGCATGATGTGCTCGGTCGAGCTGAATGCGACCAGCGCATTCGGCGCGTAATGCATCGCGAGGATGACCCCGGTGATGATCTGCAACACCAGGCAGAACCCGGCGAGAACGCCGAAGTTGTACATGTAGTTGAGGTTGCGCGGAACCGGATACCCGGCACCGACGGCGTTGTAGACGAGGCGCGGCAAAGGCAGCTTCTCGTCGACCCACTTCATCAGGGGGTTCTGCGGTTCGTACTGGCTGGCCCAGGGAAAGCTCATAATCGTTTCTCTTAGCTCTGACCGACGACAATCACGGTGTCGGAAGTGAATTCATAGTCCGGAATCTCGAGGTTCGTCGGTGCCGGGCCCTTGCGGATGCGGGCGGCAGTGTCGAACACCGAGCCGTGGCACGGGCAGAAATAGCCGCCGAACTCACCGCGTGTCTCGCCGTCTGCCGCGCCGAGCGGCACACAGCCGAGGTGGGTGCAAACGCCCATAGTGACCAGAATGTCTTCGTGGCCCTCTTTGGTCCGCTCTGCCAGCGTCTGCGGATCACGCAATGACGCGACAGGGACGTCGTTTGCCTCTTTGATTTCCTGCGGCGTAAGGCGGCGCACGAACAGTGGCTGCTTGCGGAATACCGCCTTGATTGCCTGACCCTGCTCGATGGCCGAGATATCGACTTCAGTCGTGCTTTCAGCGAGCACGTCAGCCGATGGTGCCATCTGGCTGACGAACGGATAAATTACCGCAAGGCCGCCGATGCCGGCTGCGCTCACAGCAGCGACGTTAATGAAATCGCGGCGACGAACACCGTCGTCGCTTGCATCTTGTACCACCGTGTCCGGTGTCGCCGTGCCAGTCGTTTCAGCCATCGATCCTGCCTAGCCTTGCAGCAAATCCGCGCGGATGCGCGGGAAGGTTCCAGTTGTCCGGTTCCGGTCAGCCAGTGTGGAAGTTTGGTCCCCGAATGGGAACGCCCCTGTCTCGGCCTATCCGGTGCCGGTTTGGGCGCGCTGATAGACGGGAATGCGCCATGTGCCAACTGCCTTTTTGGCACGACTTGTTCGCTGAAGCGCAACCTTTCAGCTGGCCAGCGGACCCGCGAGCCCGATGACGCTGAGCTGACGACCGTAATTCGCCTCGCCGCGATGGGTCGCCCGGCGATAGGAATAATAGCGGAACGATCCATCGTCCGCGCGCGTCGCACTATAGGTATCGTCAGCGACACTTTCCGGCTGCGACACTCCGGATTGACGCAGAAGTTTACCGACATATCCCGCCAGATCGAACTGCCAGTGACCTTCGCGACCGGATTCGAAGAAGCCGGCATCATCGGCCATCGAGAAATTCTTCCGGAAATCTTCGCCGACTTCATAACTTGCCTGCGCGATGCACGGACCGATGGCAGCAGCAATTCGCGATCGGTCGGCGCCAATCGATGTCATCGCGTCAACCGTCGCTTCGATTACCCCTTCGTGCGCCCCGCGCCATCCGGCGTGTGCGGCGGCGACAACCCCCGCTGCCCGGTCAGCCAGCAGCACCGGCGCGCAATCTGCCGTTACGATACCCAGCAGCAGGCCCGGGCGGTCGGTCACCACCGCGTCGACCTGCGGCCGGTTCTCCCATGCCCAGGTTTCGGTCACGATTGCCGCCTTCGCCGAATGCACCTGATAAGGCGTGACGAGGCGGGCTCCGGGCAAGACCGTCTCGCTCACGATCCGGCGGTTCGCACGCACATCCGCATCGTCGTCGCCCGCACCGAACCCGCATTGCAGGCCGGCAACCTCGCCCTGTGACACGCCGCCCGATCTGGTCATGAACCCGTGCGGGATACCCCGCAGGGCTTCGGCGACAACCGCTTCAGCCAAGGGAGCGGGTCACTTGCTCAAAGGTATCGCGCGACAGATTGTCTGCCGCCGCAATCCGCTCGAGCTCCTGCCGCATCAGCGCCGCACGGACCGGTTCGATCCGCCGCCAGCGCCCGAGCGCCGGAACGAAACGCGCCGCAGTCTGCGCATTGATCGGGTCGAGTGCGAGAATAACGTCCGCAATCATCCGGTAGCCTTCGCCGCTTTCCAGATGGAAGCCATGCGGATTGCCGGCAAAGGCCATATAGAGCGAACGCACCCGGTTGGGGTTGCGCATGGTGAAGTCGGGATGTTCGGCAAGTGCCTTCACATGCTCGATGGCGTTGGGGTGGAGCGAGATCGCCTGCAGGGTAAACCACTTGTCGATGACCAGATCGTTGCCCTTGTAGCGGCGATAGAAGTCGATCAGCTTGTCGGTCCGCGCAGCGGTACCGAGCCCGGCAAGCACCATTAGCGCACCCTGCCGGTCAGTCATATTGTCCGCCCCGGCATACTGGTGCGCGGCAAGCTGCGAAGCCTTCTCGGGATCGCTCGCGGCGGCGTAGACCAGCACCTGCGTCTTGACCTTGCGCGCACCGCGTGCGCCCTCTCCGGCGTAGGGCACTTGCTCGACACGCTCGTACAGCGCGTGAAATTCATCACGCAATTGCATCCCGAGCCATGCCTTGAGCCCTTCGCGCTCGGTGTGGAGGCGCCCCGGGTCGGCGACCAGCATCTGTTCCATCAGATAGGTCTGACTGGGCAGCATCATCAATTCACCGCGCATCAGATCATCGATGCTTTCGTCGGTCAGAATGGCCCCGAGCGCCTGTCCGATGGCCTTGCGTCCTGCATCGCGCGCGGCATCGTCCAGCCCATCACCCGCGGCGGCGACGATATGCGACACGACCAGTTCCTGCATCGCCTCGTATCGCGCAAAACTGTCATCATCGCGGGCGGCAAGGAACACGAGGTCCTCGTGCCGGACGCTGCGTTCGATTGTCACCGGCGCGGAAAACCCGCGATTGATCGACAGGATCGGCGGTTTGTCGAAACCCTTGAAGTTAAACCCTTTTTGCACCTGATCCAGAATGAGCAATTGTTCGCCGCCGTGCTCGCCCGTGTCCCTGTCGAACAAGGCGATCTTGAGCGGGATCGGCATGGGCTTCTTGTCCGGCTGCCCGGGCGTTTCAGGCACAGCCTGCGTGAGTGTCAGCAAGGTCGTGTCGCCCGAATGCAGCAGCGAAGCTTCGACCTTGGGCGTCCCGGCCTGCGAATACCACAAGCGGAATTGCGCAAGGTCCAGCCCCGCACCCTCTTCCATTGCCGAGATGAAATCTTCGCAGGTCGCCGCTTCGCCGTCGTGGCGGTCGAAATAGAGATCGGTCCCGGCGCGGAATCTCTCCGGCCCGGCCATGGTCCGCATCATGCGGATCACTTCGGCCCCTTTGTTGTAGACGGTGGCGGTGTAGAAATTGGATATTTCGCGGAAGCTGTCGGGCCGGATCGGATGGGCCAGCGGGCCGCTGTCTTCGGGGAACTGGGCCGAGCGCAGGATGCGCACATCCTCGATCCGCTTCACTGCCTCACCCTGCATGTCCTGGCTGAACAGCTGGTCGCGCAGCACGGTGAAACCTTCCTTCAGGCTCAGCTGGAACCAGTCGCGACAGGTGATCCGATTGCCCGACCAGTTGTGGAAATATTCATGCGCGATCACGCCTTCGATCGCGTCGAAATCGGCGTCGGTCGCAGTGTCGGGATCGGCCAGTACGTATTTCGTGTTGAAGACGTTGAGCCCCTTGTTCTCCATCGCCCCCATGTTGAAATCGCTCACTGCGACGATGTTGAACAGGTCGAGGTCATATTCGCGGCCGAACACGTCCTCGTCCCATTTCATGCTTTTCCTGAGCGATTCGAGCGCATGGTCGGTGCGCGCCAGATCGTCACCGCGCACCCAGACGTTGAGCTCGACCTCGCGGCCAGACATGGTGGTGAAAGTATCGCTGTTGGCAACCAGATCCCCTGCGACCAGCGCGAACAGATAGCTCGGTTTGGGCCAGGGATCGTGCCACTCTGCCCAATGCGTGCCGTCTGCACCTTCTCCTTGAGCCACCTTGTTGCCGTTGCACAGCAGGATCGGGAATTGCGACTTCGGCCCGCTCATTCGCACCGTATAGGTGCTCAGCACATCGGGCCGATCCGGGAAGAACGTAATGCGGCGGAAGCCCTCCGCCTCGCACTGAGTGCACAGCATGCCGTTGGAGGCATAAAGACCCATCAGCTGCGAATTGGCCGACGGGTCGATCTGCGTGACGATTTCCAGTTGGTGCGCATCGCCCGGCAGTTTTACGATCAGATCGTCGCCCACCATCGTCCAGTCGTCGACCGGCTCACCATCGCGGGCCACCGAAACGGGCTTGAGACCGTCACCGTTGAGGCGGATATCCTCTGCCCGATCGGCATCCGGATTGCGCTCGACACTGAGCTTCGCGGCAATTCGCGTCGATTCGAGGCCGAGCGTGAAATCGATCGCGGTTTGCGGCACCAGCCACGCGAACGGCTGGTAATCCTCGCGCCGGATCAGCGGCGGTCGCTTCGGTTCAGGCGGCGCATCGGCCAGCTGGATGTTTTCGTTCGGGACGGCGGGGTTGCGGGCTATATCCATGGGCTGCGCGTTACTCTCTTTCCTGATGCTCTCCAACCGCTACAACGCAGCAATGGCAAGGATGTTCATTTTCGGATTGGGATACACCGCCAGCCGCATCGCCGAAGCGCTGCGAAAGCGGTCGTGGCACGTCGATGCAACAGGCAGCGCGGGCAATGTCGATTTCGCTGATCCGGACGCGGTAATGGCGGCGCTGTCCGAGGCGACCCACGTCCTGTCGTCCGTACCGCCCGCCGACAACAGCGATCCCGTGCTGGACCGATATGGCGATGCGTTGACTCACAGCTGGCTCGGCTACCTCTCCTCGACCGGCGTTTACGGCGATACGGGCGGGGCGTGGGTCGATGAAAGCGCCCCGACCGGCACCGGACGCCGCACAGCGCGCGCGGCATGCGACGATCGCTGGGTGGAATGCGGCGCGCGCGTCTTCCGTCTGCCGGGCATCTATGGACCGGACCGCTCGGCCCTGGACCGCGTGCGCGATGGAAAAGCGAACCGGATCGACCTGCCGGGGCAAGTGTTCAGCCGCGTGCATGTTGACGATATCGTGTCCGGCGTACTGGCCGCCATCGACACCGTCGCGGCGGCAGGGGCGTACAATCTTGGTGATGATTTGCCCGCCAGCAGCAATGCCGTAACGGAAGAAGCGTGCCGCTTGCTGGGCGTTGAACCGCCGCCATTGCAGACAATGGACGAAGCGGACCTGTCACCCATGGCGCGGGGATTCTACGCGGAGAATCGCCGCGTCGCGAAGGGCAAGGCGAAACGCGTGCTTGGCTGGGTGCCGCGCTATCCGACCTATCGCGAAGGGCTGCGTGCGATTGTGGCAGACTTCAAGGTTCAGGCGTAGCGCGCCGCGGCGGAGCAGAACGACCGCGCATCGCCACCAGCAGCCCGGCCATTGCCAGCACTGCACCCGCGACGGAAAGCGGCCCCCATGCGAACCCTTCGAACAGGGTCGAAAGCACCATGGCGACAACCGGCACCAGAACGCTGGAATAGGCCGCTGTTCCGGCGCCGACTTCGCGCACCAGCCGGTAATAGAGCGGGAAGGTGCAAACCGATCCGAGCAGGCCGAGATAAACGACCCCTGCGGCATATTCGGGACGCGGGTCGAACACCGGCGGGCCGCTGGAAATCCACGCCATCGCGCAGTTCACGACCACGCCGAAGGCCATCGCCCAGGCGAGCAGCGTAAGAAAAGGCAGCTTCTTGGCGCCGTCCATCGCTTGCACGATATTGGCGCCCGACGCGGCGAGGATGCCGCCACAGGTCAGCACCACCCCGAGCAGCACATCCTCCAGCGTTGCGGGCGAGGCGCGGTATTCATGTGCGAAGAGCAAAGCGATGCCGAGCGCGGCGATACCGGTTCCGATCACGAATTCACGCCGGATCGGCTGACCAAGCAAGAGCTTCCCGAAAATCGCATTCGGAACCATCAGCAGAGCGAACATCACTGCCACGAGGCCGGACGTGATGAACAGCTCTGCGTTGTAGACGAAGGTGAAATTGAGCACGAACTGGAGCAGCCCGAGCAAGGCGACCCAACCCCAGCCCGATCGCGGAACGGTCAATGGCTCGCGCCGTATTGCGACCAGCGCGAACATGCCGAGAGCTGCGACGGCAAAACGGTAAGTGATCGACCATTGCGCGGGGACCGAGGAAAGCTGGTCGCGAATGACCAGCCATGTTCCGCCCCAGATCAGACTGACCAGCAGGAACGATCCGAAGTTTCTGGGTTCGAGCAGGCTGGCCGTTCCGGTTTGCCCGCTTTGCGCTGAGCTCATAGCGATGCGACAGCTTTCGCCAGTTCGCTGGCTGCGGCAGGATCGCTGTTCCAGGCGGTAACGAAGCGCGCAGCGTCTGCGCCCCAGTCATAGAAACCGAAGCCCTGCGCCCGCAGCGCCTCTCTTTCTGCAATCGTGCAGCGCACGAACAATTCGTTGGCCTCCACCGGATGCATCAGCCGGTCGCCGCAAGAAGAGGCGATCTCCGCCGCTGCCGCATTCGCCGCGCGCGCATTCTCGAGCCACAGGTCACCTTCGAGCATCGCCAGCACCTGAGCCGCAAGATAGCGGCCTTTGCTTTGCAAGTGCCCGGCCCGTTTGCGGCGATACCGCGCGATATCGGCCAGTCGGGGGTCGAAGAACACAATCGCCTCCGCGCTCATTCCGCCGTTTTTGACGAAGCCGAAGCTCAGCGCCTGCGCCGGGCCAACCGCTTCGGCGGGCGAGCAGCCGAGGAAGGCAACGGCATTGCCGAAGCGCGCACCGTCAACATGCAGTCCAAGCCCGCGAGCCTGCGCGAGATTGCCGATGGCCAGCAATTCTTCGGGCCGATAGCAGCGCCCGTATTCACTCGCCTGCGTGACGGAAATGGCATGCGGCTGGACCTGATGCACATCATCGCGAATCGGGTCGATTTCCGCGCAGATGGTATCTGGCGTCAGCTTCGCGCCCGCCCCGCCGGCCAGCATCAGCTTGGCGCCGTGGAGGTAAAACCCCGGCGCGCCCGCCTCGTCCATCTCGATATGCGCTTCGCGGTGACACACGACCCCGCCATGCGGATCGCACAGCGTGGCCAGCGCGAGGCAATTGGCCGCCGTGCCGGTTGCCACCCATAGCGCTGCACATTCCCGCCCGAACAATGCGCCAAAGCGCGCGTCCATTTCCTGCGACAGCGCATCGCCGTCATAGGGTGCGTCGGCTTCATCCACGGCGCGCATCGCTTCCCACAACTGCGGGTGGACGCTGGCGGCGTTGTCGGACAGGAATTGCTTGCTGCGGCTCATCGCGGAACGCCCTGACGCAGCGCGGCGTTGAGCGCAAGAAGGAGAAATGCATTGGCAGACGTCACAATCACCCACCACCCTCGCGGAGAGGGCGGTCGCTACCTCGCACAAGTCGCGGGCAGCGAGCACACCGGACGGCTCGACTGGGAGCCGCGCGGCGAGAATGTCCGCGTGGCCACGCATACGGTCGTCCCGCAGGCGATTGGCGGGCAGGGTATCGCCGCGCAGCTGGTCGATGCGCTGATTGCCGACGCACGCGAGGAGGGCTTCCGGATCGTGCCGCAATGCTCCTATGTCGAAAAGAAGTTCGAGGAGAACCCCGGCTGGGCGGATCTGCGCGCCTGAGCGGTCCAGTCTTGTCGGTCAGGCCAGATCGGTCACGTAAGCTCGGAAAAATCCTTCGCCGAAATGCTGTCGAGCACGGCGCGGCGCAGTTCATGCGCGCGATCGAGCGGCAAGCCGGCGATGGCGAACGCGCCACCCGCCAGCCCGAGGTGCAACGTCGCATAGCCGCGCCAGCGGGCAATCGGGCCTTGCGAAATTTCCGCTGACTGCAGTTTCACGCGGTTCGCGACCGCAGTAGAAGGGGCGAGCCAGCCGGTTCGGCGATACACCTGTGTTTCGTCGATCGCGTTGCGCGCATAACGCCACAAAAAGGCCTGCCGCACCGCAAGGAACAGCGCAAATGCGAAAGGAATGAGCGCGAAACCCCAACGCCCGTCTATTTCCTCGATGCCGCTGAATGCCGCCAGGCCTAGGATGACGATCCCGATCAGCGCCGGGATCAGCGCGTCGATCCACATGCCGACATTGCGATAGGCTCTGCTGCTGCGCTGCCAGTCGAGAGTGTCTTCAGGCATTGCGAAACCCGCTGCCCGCACGATCGGCCGCAGTTCGTCCAGTTTCGCGAATGGTGCGACATCATGGCTGGAGCCGCCCGCATCCTGTGCGAGGCTGACGAATTTCAGCCCGTGCCAGCCGAACCGGCGGCGAATCATCCGCGTGCCGATCTGCAGCGCCTGCACACGGTGCGCCGGCATCACCACGTCGGTGCGCGTGAACAGGCCGCGCCTGCGGCGAAAGCCCTTGGCCGTACGGTCAAGCACAAAGCCCCAGTCGCGGGTGAAGGTCCGGACCAGACCGGTCACGGAACCGACAACGAAGAACGACACCAGACCGGCTGCCACGCTGATGACCTGCGCCATCGGCCCAAGCTGGCTGACATATTCCCCCGGTCCCGCGAGCCATTCCATCCACAAATCGGCATCCCACAACTCGATGCCGATAAAGCTGTCGGCATATTGCGCCAGACCCGCCAGCACCGCGAACACCGCCAGCGAGAATTCGAACAGTCCGAAAGTGAAGAGCCGTTTGGGCCCCATGGCGAAAAGCTGTTCCCCCGGCTGCGCCTTCGCGGTTTGATCGATTTCGCCCTCGCCCGGTTCGACCGATAGCGGGGCTTCGGAGTCATCCTTCTGAGCGCGCACCAACTCGCGCAGCGCCTC
Source organism: Parerythrobacter lutipelagi (assembly GCF_005434975.1). Classification (GTDB taxonomy): domain Bacteria; phylum Pseudomonadota; class Alphaproteobacteria; order Sphingomonadales; family Sphingomonadaceae; genus Parerythrobacter_A; species Parerythrobacter_A lutipelagi. Next base: position 1,135,579 of record NZ_SKCJ01000001.1, read on the forward strand.
GCCTTCAGCTTCCGACAGATAAGCGAGAGCGAGTTCATCCTTGCCGGCTGAACCCGTTTCGAATTTGACCGAAACCAATCCGAACAAGCGGGGAATCAGCGCCTGTTCAAGACTGACATCCTGAATCCTCTCGTAAGGTACCGAGCGAGCGGCGCGCGACAGCACGCCGCTCTCGACGCGGATATCTTGCTCGCCGACTGTGAATGTCAGCCGCTGCCACTGAACAAATGCGACCAAGGTCATGAGGCCGACGATCACGGCCCCAATTGTCAGCGCGATACCGAAGCTCGCCGTGCTTGAGCCCGAACCGAAAAATACCGCTGCCATCGGCACAAGCGCGCTTTGAACGCCTCCCGCGCCACGCGCGAAGACGCTCAGAATGTCGGTCTGGCGCGGAACGCCGAGAGGAACTGCAGGCTCGCTCACAGCGTCTCGCGCTTGATATGGGCGCGAATTTCCTCGCGCATGGCGGCCGCGTCTTCCGTTGCGAGGCCCGGCAGGTTGACGGAGGCGTTATGCGTACCGGCGGTGTGCACGGTCAGGCTGGACAGGCCGAAGGCGCGTTCCAGCGGACCCTGGTCGACATCGATATGCTGCACCCGTCCGAACGGCACCACTGTATCCGAATGGAACAGCAGGCCGCGCACCACGCGCAAGCGGTCGTCGCTCATGGCATAGCCGCGCGCTGCATAGCGCCGCAGCGGGATCCGGAAGATGATGAAGGCCGCCAGCAGCACCACCGGGATCAGCACGACGCCGAAAGGTAGTATGTCCGCCCCTTCGAGCGCGAAAGCTGCAATCAGGAGCGGCAATGTCGCGAGCGCAGTACGGATCCGGGTGACAGTCACGAAACGCGGATCGAGCTTGGTCAGGTCTTCCATGGGCCCCTGTCTAAATCGTCGGATGAGCCGGGCAACCGAAATCAGCGCCGCTGATCGAACCGCCGACCGATCATGGCCGCAGCGATGTTGGTTTTCTGCACATCGGTTGTGCCGCCTGCGATGCCCCAGGCAAAGCCATCGCGCACGCGCTGCTCCATCCCGTATTCCTTGTGATAGCCATAGCCGCCCATCACTTGCAGCCCGGCCGCGGTCACTTCGCGCACGATCTCGTTGGCATAGCATTTCGCGACGCTCGATTCGAACACGCTGGGCAGGCCGTTCGGCTCATGCGCGGCATTGGCCGCAGCGCGCCAGATCAGCAATCGCGCGGCCTCGACCTTCATCGCCATTTCAGCGAGCTGCAACTGGACAGCCTGGAAATCGACGATCGGCTTGCCGAAGGCTTCGCGTTCCTGCGTGTAAGCCACTGCCTGCTCCAGCGCTGCTGCCGCAACCCCGAGGCTTTGCGTCGCATTGCCGCAGCGCTCCAGCCCGAATGCGCTCATCAGCTGTCCGAATCCCCCAGCAGGCACGATGATGTTGCCCTTGGGCACACGCACATCTTCCAGCATGATGTCGCGCGTTTCGATCCCGCGAAAACCCATCAGTTCCTCGCGCGCGCCGAAGCTGACTCCGTCCATCTCCTTCGCCACCAGCACCGCGCCGATTCCCTTGGCGCCCGGCGCGTGCGACATGCGGCAATAGGTGACGTAATACTCCGCATGTCCCGCTCCGCTGGTCCAGCGTTTCGAGCCGTTGAGCACGAAGTGGTCGCCATCTTCGCGTGCGACTGTCGTCAAATCGGTCAGCGCTGTCCCGGCGCCCGGTTCCGACATGGAAACCGCGACCGTCGCTTCGCCGGCACAAACCTGCGGAATGATCTGCGCCTTGAGCTCCGCCGACGCAAATTTTTCGACTGTGCGCACCGGGCCGACCAGCGCTTCGAAGATCGGAAAGGCGACCGCGTTGGAAATCATCGCGAACTGTTCGAGCACCAGCAACGCCTCGAGATGGCCGAGCCCCAGCCCGCCATATTCCTCCGGCAGGTTCACCCCGAGGAAGCCCATTTCGCCATATCGCCGCATCATCTCGCGCGGGACGGAGAAGTCCTTCGCTTCCATCTCGCGCGCAAGATCGGGCAGTTCCGCCCGGGCAAACTTGCGCGCGGCGTCCTGCAGCTCGCGCTGCTGCTCGGTAAGCTGGAAATCCATGAAATGCGCTCTCCCTTTGCAGGAGAGCGCTGCCTCAAGAGGCGCAGGGGCGCAAGCCTCACCTCAACATCCCGGCAGCCAGAGGTCGGCCGGCCGCCGCGCCTTATGGTGCGAAAGCCAGGCACGCCGGATGGCGTGCGCCCGGCGCTTGAGGGTCAAACAAAGGGAAACGAAAATGGTGCCACGAGAGAGAATTGAACTCTCGGCCTCACCCTTACCAAGGGTGCGCTCTACCACTGAGCTACCGCGGCGCCTGTTCAAGACGCGCGCCTATCGTTGCGCGCGGCCCTGTTGTCAAGCCAAGCTTGAAGCAGCGCGGCATTAGCGGCAAGGCGTTTCGTATGAGTGAAGATACGGACAACAAAATGTCTCGCGAAGACCGTCTCGCAGCCAAGCTGCGCGAGAACCTGCGTCGCCGGAAAGCCCAGGCCCGCGAGATCGGCAGCGAATCACGCGAAAGCGGGCTTCCCAAAGAGGATGCGAAAAGCTAACGCGGCTTGCTCCTGACACACGGAGGAGCAATCTCTTGCCCACCCTGATCCTTGTTCGCCACGGCCAGAGCCAGTGGAACCTCGAAAACCGCTTCACCGGATGGTGGGATGTCGACCTGACCGAGAAGGGCGTGGCCGAGGCAAAAGCCGCCGGCCAGCTGCTGAAGGACAAGGGCGTGATGCCGACCACGGCCTTCACTTCACTGCAGACACGCGCGATCAAGACGCTGCATTATGCGCTGGAAGAAGCGGGACGGCTGTGGATTCCGGAAACCAAGGACTGGCGGCTGAACGAGCGGCACTATGGCGGGCTCACCGGGCTCGACAAGCAGGAAACCCGCGACCGGCACGGCGACGAACAGGTCCATATCTGGCGCCGCAGTTTCGACGTTCCGCCCCCGGTGATGGAAGCAGGGCACGAGTACGACATGCGCGGCGACCCGCGCTATGCCGGGATCGATATCCCCGCGACGGAAAGCCTCAAGCTGACAATAGAGCGGGTCCTGCCCTATTGGGAAAGCGCAATCCTGCCGGTTCTGGCGAGCGGCGAGACAGTGATCATTTCCGCGCATGGCAACAGCCTGCGCGCGCTGGTCAAACACCTCTCGGGCATATCGGACGACGATATCACCGGGCTGGAAATCCCGACCGGCCAGCCGATTGTCTACCAGTTCGACGACGCGATGGCGCCGGGCGAACGCTACTACCTCAAGGATAGCTGACTATGGCGGGGGGAAATCCGGGTGACGCAAAAGTCGCCATTGTGATGGGGAGCCAGTCGGACTGGCCGACCATGCAATGCGCCGCAGAGGTGCTGAAAGAATTGGGCGTGGAGAGCGAAGTTCGCATCGTTTCTGCCCACCGCACGCCCGACCGGATGTACGATTTCGCCAAGGGCGCAGAGGCCGAGGGCATTCGCGTAATCATAGCGGGCGCCGGCGGCGCGGCACATCTGCCGGGCATGATCTCCGCGCTCACGCATTTGCCGGTGCTTGGTGTTCCGGTGCAGTCCAAAGCGCTGTCGGGTCAGGACAGTTTGCTGTCGATCGTCCAGATGCCCGCCGGGGTACCGACCGCAACCTTCGCCATTGGCGAGCCGGGCGCGACCAATGCGGGGCTCTATGCCGCTGCCATCCTTGCCCTGTCGGATGAGGGTGTGCGCGAGCGGCTGATCGCATGGCGCGCCGCGCGCAGCGAAGCGGTTGCGGAACGGCCCGCCTGATGATTGCGCCCGGGAGCACCATCGGCATTCTCGGCGGCGGCCAGTTGGGCCGGATGATGGCAATCGCCGCCGCGCAGCTGGGCTATCGCTGTATCGGCTATGCGCCGCAGGGCGATAATGTCGCCGAAGAAGTCTGCGCCGACTTCTTCACCAACAAGTGGAACGACGCTCAGGCGATGGCGGCCTTCGCACAAAAATGCGACGTCATCACGTGGGAATTCGAGAATGTTCCGGTCGGCCCGCTCGAACCGATTGCCGGCCAGCTTGCCCCGCATCCGCGCGCGCTGGAAACAGCGCAGGACCGGCTCAATGAAAAGCGTTTCGTGGAGCAGCTTGGCGGGCGTCCGGCACCCTATGTCCCGGTGGCGATCCGGGGCGACCTGACCGAGGCGGTCGAACGCATCGGTTTGCCCGGCATCCTCAAGACCCGCCGCGACGGATATGACGGCAAGGGCCAATGGCGGCTGCGCGACAGGCAGGATGTCGAAGGATTGAGCTTCAAAGGCGAAGATTGCATCTACGAAGGTTTCGTCGAGTTTGACGCTGAGTTTTCCGTCATTCTCGTGCGCACGCGCGAGGGTGATATCCGCTTCTGGGACTCATCACGCAATGTCCACTCCGACGGCGTGCTCGACACCTCATCCCTGCCGGCGGGCGAACTGATCGGATCGCAGGTCGAGGAGGCACGTGCACTCGCCAAGAAAATTGCCGATGCGCTGGGCTATGTCGGCGTTCTGACGCTTGAGTTCTTCGCCACGAAGCAAGGCCCGGTGTTCAATGAAATGGCGCCCCGGGTGCACAATTCGGGTCACTGGACGATCGAAGGCGCGGCCACCAGCCAGTTCGAAAACCACATTCGCGCAATTTGCGGTCTGCCGCTGGGGGATACCTCAACCATCGCCAGCACCGTGGAAATGACCAATATCATCGGCAAGGACGCCAAGACCGCGCATGGATGCCTGGCTGATCCAGCCGCGCACCTGCATCTCTACGGCAAGGCAAAACCCCGGCCTGGCCGCAAGATGGGTCATGTCACGCGGATATCGCGCGGATGAACTGTCCGATTTTCCTGATTTACGCGCGCGCGGCGAACGGGACGATCGGGCGCGACGGGCAATTGCCGTGGCATATCCCGGCGGACCTCAAGCGGTTCAAAGCGCTCACCATGGGCGCGGACGGCGAAGGCCTGCCGATGATCATGGGCCGCAAGACGTTCGAGAGCCTGCCGGGGATCCTGCCCAAGCGGCGGCATATCGTGCTGACCCGGCGCGAAACCTGGGATAGCAACGGGGCCGAGATCGCGCGGTCGCTCGAGCAGGCGATCGGTCTGGCCACCGACGGCAACGAAGGGCGGCAGATCGCAGTAATCGGTGGAGCAGCGGTCTATGACGTGTTTCGCGCGCGGGCCGACCGGATCGAAGTGACAGAGATTCACGCCGAATTCGAAGGCGATACATTCATGAAGCCGCTCGGTGCGGAATGGGAAGTGGTCGCGCGGGAAGATCACGCTGCGGAAGGCGATTTGCCCGCTTTCAGCTTCGTCACCTACCGCCGCCGCGATCCGCAGAGCGCGGAATGAAGCGGCGGATCGCACTTGCCCTGCTGGTGCTGCTGATCGCGGCGGCAGGCGTGTTTTTCCTGTTCGCGCCGCGCTGGGCCGAAGAATCGATGAACCAGATCGACGGGCAGGCGCTGATCGAAGTGTCTGACGAAGCCCGCGCACTGCACAAGACGCTGACCATCGTCGATCTGCATTCGGACACGCTGCTGTGGGACCGCGACCTGACAGGCCGCGCCAACCGTGGCCATGTCGACTTGCCGCGGCTGGAAGACGGCAATGTCGCGCTGCAGGTGTTCTCCAGCGTGACCAAGACACCGAAAGACCAGAACTACGACGCCAATGGCGCGGACAGCGACAATATCACCGCGCTGGTAATCGGGCAGCTCCAGCCGGTGCGGACGTGGAGCAGCCTGCTCGAACGATCGCTCTATCATGCGCAAAAGCTGGAGGACGCGGCGGGCAAGGCCAGCGCAGTGAAGTTGATCCGCAGGCCGCAGGATATCGACGGGCTGATTGGTCGGCGCAATATCAAGGGAAACGGCGTGGGCGCCATGTTCAGCGCCGAGGGGCTGCAGAGCCTCGAAGGCGATCTGGACAATCTCGACGTGCTCTATGCCGCCGGGATGCGCATGGCCGGGCTGACGCATTTCTTCGACAATGATCTCGCCGGGTCGATGCACGGCCTCGAAAAGGGCGGGCTGACCGACAAGGGGCGCGAAGCGGTGCGGCGGATGGAGGACATGGGCATGGTGGTCGACATCGCGCATTGCAGCCACCAATGCGTGGCAGACATCATCGCCATGGCACGCCGCCCGGTGGTTTCCAGCCACGGCGGAGTGCAGGCGACCTGCGAGGTCAACCGCAACCTGACCGATGATGAGATTCGCGGCGTGGCCAGAACCGGCGGGATCATCGGCGTCGGCTATTGGGAAGGTGCGATTTGCAGCACCGATCCGCGCGCGGCAGCCAGAGCGATGAAGCATATTCGCGACTTGGTCGGCATCGAGCATGTCGCGCTGGGTAGCGATTATGACGGCGCGGTGACCGTGCGGTTCGACACCAGCCAGCTGACGCAGGTGACACAGGCGCTGATCGACGAAGGCTTCAGCGCAGACGAGATTCGCGCGGCGATGGGCGGCAACGCGATTCGGGTGCTTTCCGCAGGCCTCGAGCCGCTTACTCCGCCGATTGCCGAGGACGCGCGATGAGGTGGCTCGACCACCGCGAAGCGATGCCTGAAAGCCTGCGCGGTGCAGTGGTGGCGCTGGGCAATTTCGACGGCTTCCACAAGGGCCACCAGGCCGTTGCCGGGGAAGCGATCCGCTGGGCGCGCGAGGCAGGACGGCCGAGCATCGTCGCAACTTTCGATCCGCATCCGGTGCGCTACTTCAAGCCCGATGTGCCGCCGTTCCGCCTGACCACGCTCGAGCAGCGGCAGGACCTCTACCTCGCCGCCGGGGCGACCGCGATGCTGGTGTTCCATTTCGATGGCGAACTGGCCGGAACCACGGCGGAGGATTTCATCACCGACATCCTGATCAGGCGTCTCGGGGCGCATGGCGTCGTGACCGGCGGGGATTTCACTTTCGGGCAAGGCGCGAAGGGCAACGTCGCGATGCTGCAGACGCTGGGCGGCGAACATGGTCTGGCCTCGCGCGTGGTCGAACCGGTTGGCGACAGCGACGAAATCATCTCCTCCAGCCGCATTCGCGAGGCTCTGCGTCAGGGCGACCCGGAAGAAGCCGCGCGGCTGCTCACCCGCCCGTTCGCGATCCGCGGGATTGTGGAACATGGCGACAAGCGCGGGCGCACCATCGGCTATCCCACCGCCAACCTGTCGATCGAAGGTTATCTTCGCCCCAGATACGGCATCTACGCTGTGACGGGCCGCATCATGGCTACGGGCCAAGTGCTGAAAGGCGCGGCCAACATTGGCATCCGCCCGCAATTCGAACCGCCCAAGGAGTTGCTCGAACCGTATTTCTTCGATTTCTCCGGCGATTTGTACGGGCAGGAGATCGAAGTCGCCTTCCACCACTTCCTTCGCCCCGAAGCCAAATTCGAATCGCTCGACGCGCTGACGGAGCAGATGGACAAGGATTGCGCCAAGGCTCGCAGCTTGCTGGACAACCAGGACTGATATGAACAAGTGGCTTTACTACCTCGGCCTGACGCTGGCCGCGGCTTTCCTCGCTCTCACGGTCCTCAACGCCAGCTGGCTTGCACCCGAACCGCGCGGGTCGGTCAAACTGATCTCGCAACGCGGAGTCGGGCAGCTTGGCTCGGCCCAGAGCGCAGGAGGAGGCCCCTGCACTGCCAAGCGGATCGAACCCGTCTATCACGACTATATCGAGAACACCGTCACCGGTATCCGCCGCTCGCTCGCGCATGGGGCGAAGATGGCGCAAGTCGATATCGCGCCGACCAGCGACGGCAGGATCGCAGTGTTTCGCGACCCGGCGCTGGACTGCCGCACCGATGGCACCGGGCCGTTGCGCGACAAGACCATGACTGAACTGCAACGGCTCGACATGGGCCATGGCTACACCGCAGACGGTGGCGAGACCTACCCGTTGCGCGGTAAAGTCGCGGGCCGGATGCCCGAGTTGAAACAGGTCATCGCCAACATCCCGCGGAACAAGCAGCTGATGTACCATTTCACATCCGGCGACCCGCGCGAGGCCGATCTGCTCGCCGCCGCGCTGGCGGAAGCCGGGCGCGATCCGGTGGCAGCGGGCGATGCCTTCTATGGCGACGCAGCGCCGGTCGAAGCAGTGCGCAAACGCTATCCTGATGTCTGGGCCTTCACCCCGGAAGAAGGGCAGAAATGCGCGAGCGATTACATCCTGACGGGCTGGTCCAGCGTGCTTCCGGCAAGCTGCAGGGGCGGGACAATGGTCATCCCGCTCAACCGCCAGTTCCTCTATTGGGGCTGGCCCAACCGGCTGATCGCGCGAATGGCGGAGCATGGCGGCAAAGTCATCGTCGGCGGACCGGCGGATAGCGGCCGTCCAGATGCCGGGCTGACTGTGCCCGAACAGCTTGGCGAGATCCCGTCGAGCTTCAACGGATATGTCTGGGTGGAGGATAGCTGGAACATCCCGCCCGCGCTCAATCCGGGGCTGGACCGCCGGACCATCGAGCAGCGCGAAGCCGCCGCCGCCGCGATCACCCGGCGGCTGGAAGCGCAATAGGCTTTATCCGCAGCGCCGAATCGGTTAGCGGCCACATCCTATGTCTGAACCCGAAGCCACAGCGCGCGATTACAAAGATACGGTCTTCTTGCCGAAGACCGCATTTCCCATGAAAGCTGGCCTTCCGCAGAAGGAACCGGGCATTCTGGCGCGCTGGCAGGAAATCGGACTGTATCAGAAGCTGCGCGAGGAGCGCGCCGGGCGAGAGAAGTTCATCCTGCATGACGGCCCGCCCTACGCCAATGGCGACATGCATATCGGCCATGCGCTGAACCGCATCCTGAAGGACATGGTGGTGCGCAGCCAGACCCTGCTCGGCAAGGATGCGCCCTTCGTGCCCGGGTGGGACTGCCACGGCCTGCCGATCGAATGGAAGGTCGAGGAACAGTACCGCAAGAAGAAGCGCGACAAGAAGGAAGTCCCGGCCAAGGAATTCCGCGCCGAATGCCGCGCCTATGCACAGGGCTGGGTCGATACGCAGCGCGAACAGCTCAAGCGCCTCGGCCTGATGGCGGATTTCGACAATCCGTATCTGACGATGCAGTTCGAAAGCGAAGCGACCATCGTCGCCGAGCTGATGAAATTCGTGGAAAGCGGCAATCTCTATCGCGGATCGAAGCCGGTGATGTGGAGCCCGGTCGAGGAAACCGCGCTGGCCGAAGCCGAAGTCGAGTACGAGGACATCACCTCGACTCAGATCGACGTGGCCTTCGAGATCGTGGAATCACCGATCCCCGAACTGGTCGGCGCGCATGCGGTAATCTGGACCACCACGCCGTGGACGATCCCGGTGAACCAGGCTTTAGCCTATGGGCCGGACATCGATTATCGGCTCCTCGACATCACTTACGATGCCGGAGCGCCAGATGGGCAGTCGCCGCAGGCTGGGACGGTAGCAACCGTCGAGGCCGCCGAAGCTGCAGGGCTTCCAGCAGACGCTACTCGAATCCTAATTGCCTACGACCTTGTCGGCCAGTTCAAGGCTAGGCTGAATGCAGCTCTCTCCAAGCTCAATATCGAAGGCGCTGTCGAGCCGACGGTAAATGTCTTTGATGCCCTCGGGGTCAAGAATAGCCGATACAAAGGCTCCGAACTCGCCGGAACCGTCGCGCGCCACCCGATGCACCATCTCGGCGGATTCTACGCCAAGCCGCGCCCGTTCCTGCCGGGCGACTTCGTCACCACCGACAGCGGTACGGGCCTCGTCCATATGTCGCCCGACCATGGCGAGGACGATTTCGATCTGTGCAAGGCCAATGGGCTGGACCCGGTCTTCGCGGTCATGGACAATGGCGTCTATCGCGACGACTGGGCGTGGCTCGGTGCCGACGACCTCGACAATGAAGGCAAGCCGCGCCGTCGCAGCGTGATCAACAAGCCGTTCAATGCGCCGGACGGCCCGATCTGCAGCGACCTACGCGCAGCAGGCGCGTTGCTCTCCGCATCGGAGGATTACGCGCACTCCTATCCGCATTCGTGGCGCTCCAAAGCCAAGGTCATCTACCGCTGCACGCCGCAATGGTTCGTGCCGATGGACAAGCCGCTCGACACCGGCGATTTCGATGTCGGCGTGCCCGAAGGCTTCGGCGCGGCGGTCGCGCTGTTCACCTCGAAAGACCATTCGACCCTGCGCGAGATTGCCATGCGCGAGATCGACCGGGTCCAGTTCTATCCGCCCAAGGGCAAACGGCGCCTCGGCTCGATGGTCGAAGGGCGGCCCGACTGGGTGCTCAGCCGCCAGCGCGCCTGGGGCGTGCCGATCACGCTGTTCGTGCGGCCCGATGGCAGCTATCTGCAGGACAGCTCAGTCAACGCCCGCGTCGTCGCCGCGGTGCGCGAGCAGGGCGTGGATGCCTGGGACGAAAGCCGCAAGGCCGAGTTCCTCGGTGAGGCGCACAATTCAGACGAGTTCGAGATGGTCACCGACATTCTCGACGTGTGGTTCGATTCGGGCTGCACCCACGCCTTCACGCTGGAGGGGGACCGCTGGCCCGACCAGCGCTGGCCGGCCGATCTCTATCTCGAAGGCAGCGACCAGCATCGCGGCTGGTTCCAGTCTTCCCTGCTCGAAAGCAGCGCGACGCGGGGCCGCGCGCCTTATGACGCGGTGCTGACCCATGGGTTCACCATGGATTCCAAGGGCAAGAAGATGTCGAAATCGCTCGGCAACACGATCGACCCGCGCAAGGTGATGGAACAGACCGGGGCGGACATCATCCGCCTGTGGGCGCTCTCTGTCGATTTCACCGAAGATCACCGCATCGGTGACGAGATCCTGAAAGGTGTCGGCGACCAGTACCGCAAGCTGCGCAACACTTTTCGCTACATGCTCGGCGCGCTCGACGGCTATGTCGGCGATATGTCGGACGCGACGGAAATCCCCGAGCTGGAAGTCTATGTCCTCTCGTTGCTGGCCGAGCTTGACGCGAAAATGCGCAAGGCGGCCGAAGAATACGACTTCAACACCTACACCCGCCTGCTGGTGGATTTCTGCAACGAGGACCTGAGCGCCTTCTTCTTCGATATCCGCAAGGACCGGCTCTATTGCGACGGGGCGGAAGATCCCGCGCGCAACGCCTATCGTGCGGTGCTAGACATCCTGTTCCATGCGCTGGTGCGCTATGCCGCGCCGGTACTGGTCTTCACCGCCGAAGAAGTGTGGCAGACCCGCTACCCCGAAGACGGCGAGCAGGACGGCAGCGTCCATCTGCTCGACTGGCCGAGCATTCCGCCGGTCGGCGCGCCCGATGCGCGCTGGGCGCAGCTGCGGACCTTGCGCGAACAGGTGATGGAAGCGATCGAGCCGCTGCGGCGCGACAAGACCATCCGCTCCGGCCTCGAAGCGGATGTCACCGTACCTGCCGCTGCCGTGCCTGAAGGGTTCACCGATGATCGGCTCGCCGAGCTGTTCATCACCGCGTCAGTCACCCGCAGCAATAGCGACGCGGTGACTGTAACACGCACCACCGACCACAAATGCGGCCGTTGCTGGCGCCTGCTTCCCGAAGTCGAGGAAGACGGCGCGCTGTGCGATCGCTGCGACAAGGTCGTTTCGGAAATGGATGCTGCGGCATGAGTATCGTCACAAAACCCCGCCTGATCGGCCTCGCGCTGGCCGCGGTGATTTTCGCGGTCGACCAGTGGGTCAAACGGCTCGTCGATGTCGACCTGAAGATGCGCTTGGGCGAGACGATCGACCTGCTGCCGTTCTTCGACCTGACCAGAGTGCACAATTACGGCGTATCGATGGGCATGTTCACTGCAACCAGCCCGGAAATGCGCTGGGGTCTGGTGCTGGTGACCGCTGCCATAGCAGTCATCGTCACCATCTGGATGCTGCGCGAGAAAGCGCAATGGGACATCATCGGGCTGAGCCTGATTCTCGGCGGGGCGCTGGGCAATATCGTCGACCGGTTCCGCTTCGGCTATGTCCTCGACTATGCCGATTTCCATATCGGCGAATTCCGCCCGTTCCTGATTTTCAACATTGCCGATGCCGCTATCACCATCGGTGTCGTCATCATCCTTGCCCGCGCGTTGTTCATTCGCGATAAGGGCGAAGAAGCACAAACCGAACCGGCGTAAGCCACCCGGAGAGCCTGACTATGCATATTTCGACCAAACTCATCCTTCTTGCCGGCGGCAGCGCCATGCTGGCGGCCTGCGGCGGCGGCGGCATTCTGACCCGTGAGCGTCCGGACGAGATGGCCGTGCAACGGCAGGCGCCGCTGGTCGTCCCGCCGGACTTCAACCTCGTCCCGCCATCGGCAGGCGCGCCGCGCCCGGCAGAAGGCACCGCGAGCGAACAGGCGCTCGAAGCCCTGTTTGGCGGCCCGGCACCGCGCAGCCAGATCGAAACCAGCGCGCTCGACCGCGCCGGGGTTGCGGCACCGGGCATCCGCTCCTCGGTTGGCGATCCGGAAACCAACACCGTCGCCAAAGGCCGCGTGACCCGCGACATCATCGCCGCCCCCGAAGGTGACGGCCAGTTCGCAAGCGCAGTGATTCCGGGCTAACTGCTTCTCTTGTTTCGCCTCAATCGCCGGCGGGCCCATTCGGGCCCTTAGGCTTTCCTCGCTTTCGGTCACTCCGTGACCTTCGCTGCGGGCGGCCCTTTGGGCCTTTGGCTGACGCGACCAGGAACCCGGTCGAATTCGAGTGGCTTGGAATGGTTCGGTCCGCGACCAGCGGACCGCGAGCGCACGCGGGCGAGCCGCAGGTGCCCCGAAGCGAAGCGGAGGGAACAGCACCGAGGACGAACCGACGGATGTCGGTTCGAAAAACAAGGGATCAGAACGCTTCGACACGCACCTGCGAATATTGCTGTCCTACATCACCGGCGGCGTGGCATGGTCTGCATATGATCTTTGCCGGACAAGCGCCACAACAACTTTCAGAGCCTCATGAGGGGGCGGGCCCTCCCATCAACACCGGTCTTGCAAATTTTCTCGATTAGTATCGTAATTTCAGCAGCTTAACTGAAATCGGGTAACTTGACAGGGTGTCAACTTCGTCAAGCAGCTGTCAAGCGGTCAGTTATCCGGGGTTCGTGAGACGAGCAGCTTGTCGATCTTGCGGCCATCCATATCGACCACTTCGAAGCGCCAGCCCTGCTCTTCGAAGCTCTCGCCTTCGCGCGGCAGACGCTTGAGGACTGACAGGGCGAAACCCGCGACGGTCGCGAATTCGCGTTCGTCGCCATAATCCAGTCCGAGCCGTTCCGCGAGCTCTTCCGCCGATGTCCCGCCGGACACCAGCAGGCTGCCATCGGCGCGTTCGGTTACCGGCGGCTCGTCGCCCTCGTCTCGGTTGCTTTCGAAATGGCCGACCAGTGCCGTCAGCAAATCGACCGGCGTGATCACGCCGTCGAGATGGCCGTATTCATCATGCACCATCGCCATCGCAACTTCGGATTGCTGGAGCAGGCGCAGCGCATCCATCGCGTCGAGCTGGTCCGGCACAACCTCTGCCCGTTTCATCAAACGGCGCAGAGATACGGGCTTGTTTGCAACCATCTGCGCCAGGACTTCGCGCACTTTGACCACACCGACGATGCGGTCGGTCGAACCGATCCCGACCGGCAATAGCGAATGCGGACTTTGCTCGATCGCGTCGCGAATGGCCGCCTCGTCAGCTGTAAGCTCGACCCAGTCGATCTCTGTTCGCGGCGTCATCACTTCGCGCACCGGACGCTCTGCCAGCCGCACGACGCCGGCGAGGATGCTGCCCTGGTCTTTCTCGATCACGCCGTGGCGGCTTGCCTCGGCGAAGATCATATGCAGCTCTTCCGCGGTTACGCTCGATTGGCCTCCGGGCCGTACGCCAAGCAGGCGAATCAGCAAGCCGGATGAGGAATCAAGCAACCATACGAAAGGCGCCGCGACCCGTGCCATCAAGGCCATCGGACGCGCCATGACGAGCGAGATGGGCACCGCTGCGCGAAGTGCGACTTGCTTGGGAACGAGTTCGCCAACCACCAGGCTGAAATAGGTCGTTACGACGATGACCAGCGCAAATCCGGCCTCTTCTGCATATTCAGGCGGAAACCCTGTAGCTGCGAGGCGTTCGGCAACCGGCCCGCCGAGGCTTGCTCCGGAATAGGCTCCGTTGATGATCCCGATCAGAGTGATTCCGATCTGCACGGTCGACAGGAACTTGCCCGGGTTCGACGCAAGAGCGATCGCAGTCGCCGCGCTTCTGCTGCCGCGGTCGGCCGCGCCTTGCAGCTGCCCGGTGCGTGCAGAGACAATCGCCAGCTCTGACATGGCGAATACGCCGTTGAGCACGATCAGCCCGGCGATAATGATCAGGTCGGTCCAAGGAAAGGGTGTCACGTCGTCAGCGCTAGCAGAAACGGGGCCGCACGCCAGCCCGCTGTAAATTCTTGTGTGTGGATCATGCCATTCAGGAACGAGAGGCCCATGTCGAACGTATGACAAAGGTAGCGCGGTGTGCCGATGCGGTGGGACCGGTTATCTGCGCGCCAACAGAACAAGAAAGGGGAGACCCCCAATGAAGAATTCAAAACTTTTGATCTCGAGCCTGGCCGCGATTTCGCTGGCAACCGTTTCCGGCTGTGTCACCGATCCCAACACGGGTGAGCAGAAGGTCTCGCGTACCGCCGGCGGCGCTGTAATCGGCGGCGCGCTGGGCTATTTGCTCGGCGATATTATCGGCGGTGACGCAGCCCGGATCATCGGTGCTGGCGTTGGCGGAACCGCAGGTGCCGTTCTCGGCAAGCAGTTCGACGACCAGATTCGCGAGCTTGACGAGGAAGTCGCCGGGACCGGCGTGGACGTCGAGGAAATCGGCGATCAGGACGCGATTCTGGTCCGCCTTCCCGATGGCGTGACCTTTGCAACCGGCTCAGCCAATATCAATGCGGGCTTCTACGGCACGCTCGATTCGGTCGCTGCCAGCCTGGTCAAGTATCCCAACAGCCTGATCGATGTGTACGGCTTTACCGATACGACCGGCTCGGACGCACTGAACCAGCGTCTGTCCGAGCAGCGCGCTCAGGCGGTTGCCGACTACCTCGTCTCGCGGGGCGTGGCGCGGTCGCGGATCGCGACACAGGGCTTTGGCGAACGGTATGATTACCTCCGCGTGAAGACCGGAGATGGCGTGGCTGAACCGCTCAACCGCCGGGTCGAAATCAAGATCACACCGGTATCGCAGGACGACGTGCAGGCCGCTCAAGGCATGTAAGTCTGCCAGCAATCAACTGACGCAGGAAAAGGCGGCCTTCGGGTCGCCTTTTTCGTTTGCGGGCTGGCGCAGGATCAGATGCTGCCGGTCCCGGCGATGGAATGCGCGCGGTCGGCCAGATGATCGATTGCAGCGCCATGAATTGCCGGAGCACTCACCAGCAGGCCAAAAGCGCGCGGATCGCGCTTGTTATAGGCGAGATTCTTGCCGAAGGCGTCGGTGGTCGCCGCGCCTGCTTCCCGCGCGATCAGCGCCGCAGCGCCAATATCCCATTCGAACCCCCAGCGGAGCGTCGCGATCAGGTCCGCTTCGTCCGCAGCGACCATTGCAATGCGCAGGGCGATGGAATTGGGCTTGTCCACCGTCGACAATATCTGATCGGTTTTGGGCAAGCTGTCGGCCGGGACTCTCGCTCCGGCGAATTCAGCCCGTGTCGACGCGACAAGGCGCGATCCATTGCGCCACGATCCTTGCCCGGCGATGCCAGTCCAGTGCTCACCCCTTCCGGGCGCGTCGAGCATCCCGATCAGCGGACGACCTTCGCTGATCAGCGCCACTGACACCGCCCAGCCGCTGCGCCCGCGCAGAAAATCGCGTGTTCCGTCGATCGGATCGACCAGCCAGATCAGGCCTTTATCGAGCCGGTCGGGTGCATCGACCGTTTCTTCCGATAGCCAGCCAGCTGCAGGCAACAGCGCGCCAAGCTCGCGGTGCAGGAATGTATCGACCTCTATATCGGCGTCGCACACCGGGCTGCCAGGCTCTTTTTCCCAGCTCTTCACGGTGCCACCTGCCCCAGGCCACAGGGCATGCGCCATGCGGCCGGCTTCGCGGACAATCTCTTCGAGACGGGAACGATCGATCACGCAAATCGCTCTGGGCGCAGAGAGGGCACTTTTCAAGCGCGCTCATCCATGCTTAGGCGCGCTGAAGTCTACCCTACCTGCGGAAACGGAAAAAGAACCGATGAACATCCACGAATATCAGGCCAAGGAACTGCTCGCGAAATATGGCATCGGCATACCCGCTGGCCACGCGGCGCTCACCGTCGAAGAAGCGGTCGAAGGCGCAAAGAAGCTTCCCGGGCCGCTGTATGTCGTGAAGGCACAGATTCACGCCGGTGGCCGCGGCAAGGGCAAGTTCAAGGAACTCGGCCCGGATGCGAAGGGCGGCGTGCGTTTGGCGAAATCGATCGAGGAAGTCGAAGCCAGCGCCAAGGAAATGCTCGGCAACACTCTCGTCACGATCCAGACGGGTGACGAAGGCAAACAGGTCAATCGCCTCTATGTCACCGATGGTGTCGACATTGCACAGGAATACTACCTGTCGATGCTGGTCGACCGTGCGACCGGCCGCGTCGCGATGATCGTTTCGACCGAAGGCGGGATGGACATCGAGGAAGTCGCCCATTCGACGCCTGAGAAGATCACCACGATCACCATCGATCCGGCGCAAGGCTTCATGCCGCATCACGGCCGCGCTGCTGCTTTCGCTCTCGAGCTGACCGGCGATCTGGGCAAACAGTGCCAGAAACTGACCAAGCAGCTCTATACTGCGTTCATGGATCTCGATTGCGAAATGCTCGAGATCAATCCGCTGGTCGAAACGGACGACGGTCAGCTGCTGGTGCTCGACACCAAGATGAGCTTCGACGGCAACGCGCTGTTCCGCCACAAGGATGTGGAGGCGCTGCGCGACGTGACGGAAGAAGATCCGGCGGAAGTCGAAGCGAGCGAATACGACCTCGCCTACATCAAGCTCGATGGCAATATCGGTTGCATGGTCAACGGCGCAGGCCTCGCCATGGCGACGATGGACATCATCAAGCTCAACGGCGCCTTTCCGGCCAACTTCCTCGACGTGGGTGGCGGCGCGACGACCGAGAAGGTCACTGCTGCGTTCAAGATCATCCTCAAGGATCCGGCAGTCGAGGGAATCCTGGTCAACATCTTTGGCGGCATCATGAAGTGCGACGTGATCGCCAATGGCATCGTTCAGGCGGCCAAGGACGTGAACCTGTCGGTTCCGCTGGTGGTCCGCCTGGAAGGCACCAACGTTCAGCAGGGCAAGGACATTCTCGAAAACTCAGGTCTGCCGATCGTCAGCGCCGACGATCTGGGCGACGCTGCCCGCAAGATCGTGGCCGAGGTCAAGAAGGCGGCATAGCGCCGCCTTTTCCAACCTACAGGTTTGATCCCGCCAATCATCGGTGGGAGTCTCTGCGGTCAGCTTGGCAGAGGCCATCGCGTGGATCGACCACCCGAGGGCGGAGTGCTATTTCTCTGCAATGATGGCAGAGTGACCCATCCGCTGGAATCGGAACAGCAGTTCTTGCGGTTCCGGCTTGTCACTCTTCATCCGCACCGCTGCGACGAGGCCGTTCTCGCCGTCGCAGCGCAGAGTCAGCGCATGGAAATATGCCGCGCACTCTTCGACTGCGATGAGGCGGAAGGTCAGCATGCCGTCCTTCTCCTCCCAGCCGGTGAGGTCGGCGTTGAAATGTTTCAAGCGCAGCACCAGCGTGCCCTCTTGCTCCATCAGGTAGAGATGCTCGGTAAAGCGGATATCGCCCTCGCCCGTTTCCTGCACAAAGGTGCCGACCATGGTACCGCCGCTGGGCGGAAGCCAGCTTTCCATCGCGGGCGCGCCGCCGATGCCGGTGCCGACCCACTGGCCGACCAGCCAGTCCATCTGCTCGATCGTTGCGTGTGGAGAGACGAACCCTTCTTCCGCCACACGCGTCTCCTGCGCCGCGAGCGGCGCGCCCATGCAAACTGTCATGATCGCCAAAAGCCCGAAGATCGCTCGCATAAAACCTCCCATTCGCAGGCGATTGTAGCGCGGTCTGGGAAAATCGCCTAGCTAGGATGGAACTGGCGCGGCAACGCGTTCGTTGCATGTTCGAGAGGCCTCGCAACTTGACGTTTACGTAAACGCAAGATAGGCGAGCGCCAAGACCATTCAGAGGAAGGATATCCCATGAAAATCCTCGTCCCCGTCAAACGGGTGATCGATTACAACGTCAAGCCGCGCGTCAAGGCGGACGGGTCGGGCATCGACCTGCAGAACGTCAAGATGAGCATGAACCCGTTCGACGAAATCGCCGTAGAAGAAGCGATTCGGATCAAGGAAGCGGGCAAGGCGGAAGAGATCATCGCTGTGTCTGTCGGCCCGGCCAAGGCACAGGAAACGCTGCGTACCGCGCTGGCCATGGGTGCCGACCGTGCGATTCTTGTCGAGGTCGAAGACGGCGTCGATGTCGAGCCGCTCGCCGTTGCGAAAATCCTCAAGGCGATCGCCGACGAGGAAAGCCCCGGGATCGTAATGCTGGGCAAACAGTCGATCTCGGACGATTCGAACCAGACCGGCCAGATGCTCGCTGCGCTCATGGGCCGCCCGCAAGGCACCTTTGCCAACACGGTCGAGGTCGAAGCAGACTCGGTCACGGTCAAGCGCGAGATCGACGGTGGTCTCGAAACCGTGAAGCTGACGCTCCCGGCCATTGTCACGACCGACCTTCGCCTCAACGAGCCGCGCTATGCTTCCTTGCCGAACATCATGAAGGCCAAGAAGAAGCCGCTCGACACGAAGACGCCGGCCGACTTCGGTGTCGACATTGCGCCGCGCCTTACCACCACCAATGTCAGCGAGCCGCCGGTTCGCCAGGCCGGTGAAAAGGTCGCGGATGTCGACGCGCTGGTTGCCAAGCTCAAAGCCATGGGAGTCGCCTGATGAAGACGCTAGTCTGGGTCGAACACGACAATTCCGAACTCAAGGACGCCACTCTGAGCGTCGTCACTGCCGCTGCAAAACTGGGTGAAGTTCACTTGCTGGTTGCCGGATCCGGCTGTTCCGGCGTGGCTGATCAGGCTGCAAAGATCGCCGGCGTGGGGAAAGTCCACCTCGCTGATGATGCAGCTTATGAACACGCCTTGGCGGAGAATGTCGCGCCGCTGATTGCCGATCTGATGGGCCATCACGACGCCGTGCTGTTCCCCGCCACAACGACGGGCAAGAATATTGCACCCCGCGTCGCAGCCCTGCTCGACGTGATGCAGATTTCCGACATTCTTTCGGTCGAAGGCGGCAAGGTTTTCACCCGTCCGATTTACGCCGGCAACGCGATTGCGACGGTTGAAAGCAGCGACGCAAAGCTGGTCATCACCGTTCGCGGCACTGCGTTCGACAAGGCCGAGCCCGCAGGCGGTTCGGCTGCGGTCGAAGCGGTTTCCGGACCGGGCGACGCGGGCCTTTCAAGCTTTGTCGGCTCAGAGATCGCGGAAAGCGAGCGTCCGGAATTGACCAGCGCGAAGATCATCGTGTCCGGTGGCCGCGCGCTCAAGGATGCCGAGACATTCGAGCAGTTCATCACGCCGCTGGCAGACAAGCTGGGCGCGGGCATCGGTGCCTCGCGCGCAGCAGTCGACGCCGGTTATGTCCCCAACGATTACCAGGTCGGCCAGACGGGCAAGATCGTCGCCCCCGAAGTCTACATCGCCATCGGCATCTCGGGCGCGATTCAGCACCTAGCTGGCATGAAGGACTCCAAGACCATCATCGCAATCAACAAGGATGAAGACGCGCCGATCTTCCAGGTCGCGGATATCGGCCTTGTGGCGGATCTGTACAAAGCCGTGCCGGAGCTCACTGAAAAGTTGTAACCACTTGCCTATGCTTTGCAGCCTAATTAGCTGTCGGGCATGAGCATTTTGGCAAAAATGAAGGCTGGCGCGGGCATCTTTGCTTGCGCCGGTCTTTTTTTATTCTCAGGTTGTTCTGCTGCGGCGCAGCCAGAAGTCCTGGCCCGTACGTTCAAGAACTTCCCTGCAGAGGTGGTCAACCGCAAGAGCGCCGTCAAGCTACAGCCCTTAGGGCAGTGGATCATGGACTATGGAGACAACAATTGCAGGTTATCGAGGCTTTTCGGGAGCGCCGATGAACCTCATCTCGTGATGATCGAGCAGGCTGCCCCGTCTGGTCAGTTCGGACTTACGCTTGCCGGTCCGGGGATTCGGAACTTCCGCAAAGGCACGCGGACCTATCTTGGCCTCTTGAACGACGTCCCGATGAAGCCCCTGCAAGGATCGATGCGAGGATCTGTCGACAAGATCGGCCCGGCCATCATACTAAGCAGCGTCTTCATTAGCGAGCAAGCGCGTGAGGACATCGACAACAGCTTCAGCAAAGCGACCGGAATCGACATCGGACAGGCCGGGAAAATTGATCGCGTCGTCCTCAAGCTCGGGTCGACGGTTATGAGTTTCGAGACCGGCAATCTCGAAGAGGCCATGGTCGCGATGAATACCTGCACTACGAACCTGCTCGAGTCCTGGGGCCTGAGCGCCGAAGAACACCGAGCTTACGCACCGCCCAAATGGCTGAACATGGACGACGTCGTTCGACGCATCGTGACCAATTACCCGGCGGCAGCCCTCTATCGCGGGGAACAAGCCATCCTCAGGCTACGTGTTATCGTCGAGACCGACGGATCGGTATCGAACTGCCATCTGGAAAATTCGACAGAGACCGAGAGGCTGGTTTCGCCAGCCTGCACCGAAATGCTCGAAGCGCGTTTTGAGCCTGCACGCAATGCCGCCAACAAACCGATGCGCTCTTATTACGCAACTACCGTGAGGTACGTTCTGTAAGCTGGTGTCGGGCGACATTGCCTCGGCGTCGGTGCAACCCGCACCTAGCCAGTCTTAAAGCCATCCATCCGCGAAATGGATCGTCATTCCGACAAGTCCGCCGACCAGCGTTCCGTTGATCCGGATGAACTGCAAGTCCCTTCCGACAGCGCCTTCGACCCGGTCGGTGATGGTCCGCGCATCCCAGCGCTTCACGGTCTCCGATACCAGCTGCACGATCTGGTCGCCATAGCGGCTTGATACGCCGACCGCCGTTCGGCGCGCGAAACGGTTGACCTGATTCTGCAAGCGCACATCGGCCTTCAGCGCTTCACCCAGTTCCGCCAGGCTCAGCCGCAGTTCTCCGCCCAGCGAGCTTTCGGGATCGCGCGCCCGGCGTATGAGCGACTGGCGGATGCGTTCCCACACGCCCATCCACCATTCGGCAATGGCCGGATTTTCCAGCATGTCGCGCTTGAGAATTTCGACCCGCTCGCGCGTTGCCGGATCGTGCTGCAAATCACGCGCCAGCGTTTCGAGCCCCTCCTCCATCTTGTGGCGCAGCGGGTGCTCGGGATCGACCAGAACCTCTGCCAGCAAGCGATACAGACCGTCCAGCACCGAGCTGGAAATGCGCTCGTCCAATCCGGTCCAGCGCAGCACCGCATTGGCGCGGTTCTTGATGATATCGCGAACGGTTTCCTCGTTGTCTTCGAGCGTCAGCCCGGTCCACCGGATCAAACCATCCATCAACGGCAAATGCTTTTTATCAGCGATCGCGCTTGCAAGCATGCGCCCGAGCAACGGCGCAACCTCCAGCTTGGCCAGTTGAACTTTGAGGCCCGAGCGGACCTGCGTACCGAGACGAGCCGGATCAAGCGACTCGAGCACTTCAGCGATCAGTTCTGCTGCACCACCGGTAATTCGCGAGCGCGTGTCGCCTTGCGGTGCGACGAGAAAATCGCCTGCCGCCGATGCGATATTCATAGTCTGCATCCGGCGCGCGACAACTGTCGGAATCAGGAAATTCTCGCGCAGGAACTGCGCCATCGTGTCGGCAATCCGGTCCTTGTTCTCAGGAATGATCGCGGTGTGCGGTATCGGAATGCCAAGCGGGTGGCGGAACAGAGCGGTGACCGCGAACCAGTCTGCCAATCCGCCGACCATCGCCGCTTCGGCAAAGGCGTGGACGTAGCCCCAGGCGGGGTGCTGATCGAGCACCTGCTTGGTCGCGACGAACAGCGCAGCCATGACCAGCAGCATGATAGTCGCTGTCCAGCGCATTGTCCGCGCCCGATCTGGCGGCAGACGATGCGCCGAAACGACTATGGGTCGTGACGGTTTCGCGCTCACTCGGCCGGTTGGCCGTCCGGGGGAATGCGGCTTGCAGGAATTGGGGCCGGCTTATCCGGTCCCGGTCCCGGTCCCGAACCAGGCCCCGGCCCTGACCCGGGTCCAGCCGGCTGAGGCACAAATTCGGCATCATCGCCCGGACGATAGGTGAGGAACCTCTCTCGCAGCCACGGACCCATCCGTTTCTCCAGGCTGTCCGCCAGACTGAAGCCTGCCGGAACGATCAGCAGGGTCAACACCGTCGACAGGATCAATCCTCCGATCACAACCGTGCCCATCGGCGCGCGCCAGGCACCATCGCCCGACAGCGATAGAGCCGTGGGGACCATGCCAGCCGTCATGGCGACCGTTGTCATGACGATCGGCTGGGCACGTTTATGCCCTGCATCCATGATCGCATCGAATTTGTTTTTGCCTTCAGCCATTGCTTCGATTGCGAAGTCGATCAGCAGGATCGAGTTCTTGGACACGATGCCCAGCAACAGCAATATGCCGATCAGCACCGGCATCGACAGCGGCTGGCCAACGATCCAGACAAGGAATATCCCGCCGAGAGGAGCCAGAGCGAGCGAACACATGTTCACCAGCGGGCTCATCAAGCGCTTGTAGAGCAGTACCAGTGTCGCGAAAACAAGCAGGATGCCGGCAATCAATGCGACGGTGAAATTCTCCAGCAATTCAATCTGCAGTTCGTCTTCACCCACGGCATCGCGAATGACCCCGGAGGGCAAATTGCTCAGCGTCGGCAGCGCATTCACCTTTTCCATCGCATCGCCACGAAGAACACTGCTGGCAAGGTCAGCGCCAACGAAAACGCGGCGGTTCTGATTGTAGCGCTGGATCGAAGTTGGTCCCGAACCAAAGGATATGTCGGCAACTCGGCCCAGCGGAACGAAGCTGCCCGACGAAGTGGGCACCGGCAGATTGGCAATCGTGTCGATATCCTCGCGTGAGCTTTTCGGGAGCTTCACGCTGATCGGGATCTGCCGGTCCGAGAGGGAGAATTTGGCAGCGTTCTGCTCGATCTCACCCATCGTTGCGATACGGATCGCCTGGCTCAGCGCAACGGTTGTGACCCCGAGATCAGCGGCAATGTCTGGACGCGGGCGAATGATGATCTCCGGGCGCGGAATATCCGCGGTGATCCGCGGCGCGACAATCGAATCGAGACCTTTCAGCTCTTCGACCAATTGCGCGGCAGTGCTTTCCAGCAAATCCGGATTGGAGCCGGCCAGCATGATCGTGAGATCGCGGCCACTACCTGGTCCTCCGGGCCCGCCCTGCGACTGGAAACGAACGCGCGCATCGGGGAATTTGGCCAGTTCCGGAGCCAGATCGCGCTCGAACTCGAAGGATTTCTTTTCGCGGTCGGGGCTGAGCGTGATGTAGATCGTTGCATTGCCCTCTCGCACGCGCTCAAGCGCACGTTCGACATCGGGCTGTTCATACAACAAAGCAGCAACTTCATCGGCAACCCGCTCTGTCGTTTCGAGGGTCGTGCCGGGGACCATTTCGATTTCTACACGGCTGTTGTCCTGGTCGACTTCAGGCTGGAACTGGAACGGGGTCTGGCCGAACAGCAGGACAGTCAGCAGGAACGAAAAAAAGCCGACGCCGATCATCCAGACGCGGTGATCGAGGAACCGCGCTTCGAGATAGCGCCAGCTGTCGCGCATGCCCGAACCGAACACGCGCGAGAGCAGTCCGAGCGATTTGAGGAAAAGAAAACCAACAACGAAACCGAGCAATAGGACGATCGCGAACTGCACGAGCTCGAGCGGTCGATCGATCATTGTCCATAACGGCGATTCATCGTTCGCGACGGCCGCATTGGCAATCGCCTCCGGAAGGGCGAGCTGAGACAAGGCGTTATAGCTTTGCATCACGACCCCGCCGCTCAGTACGATCAGCATTATCAAGACTACGAGCAGCACGGGTACATAGACGGCTCGCCGCTTGATGCCGGGGAGCTTTTCCCGCGCTTCGATCATCTTGGAACGATCGAGCGACCAGTTGAGGACCGACATATAGCGGTCCATCCATGGGCCATCACCGTGGTTGGCATGACCCTTTGCCTTGAGGAAATAGGCGGCCAGCATCGGCGTTATCGCGCGCGCGACCGCCAGGCTCATCAGAACCGCCGCGACGATGGTCAGGCCGAAGTTCTGGAAGAACTGACCGGTAATGCCGGGCATGAGGCCAACCGGCAGAAAAACCGCGACAATACAGAACGACGTCGCAACAACGGCCAGTCCGATTTCATCGGCCGCGTCGATCGATGCCTGATAGGCGGATTTGCCCATTCGCATATGTCTGACGATATTCTCGATCTCGACGATGGCATCATCGACAAGCACACCAGCGACCAGGCCCAGCGCAAGCAAGGACATCTGGTTCAGGTTGAACCCCATCAGGTCCATGAACCAGAACGTCGGGATCGCGGATAGCGGAATGGCGATGGCCGAAATGACCGTGGCGCGCCAGTCACGCAGGAAGAAGAACACCACCACAACAGCCAGGATCGCGCCTTCGATCATCGCGGCAATCGAGCTTTCATATTGCTGCTCGGTGTATTTGACCGTGTTGAACAGCGGGATAAAGCGAACACCCGGATTTTCCGTCTCGATCCGCTCAATAACCAGTTTTGCCTCGTCAAACGTGGTCACGTCCGACGCGCCGCGCGCGCGGGACATGGCGAAGTTCACCACTTCTTTTTCGCGCACTTTGCTGATTGAATCGCGTTCGCTGAAACCGTCCCGCACGGTTGCGACATCGGTCAGGCGGATGGTCTGCCCGCCCGACACGCGGATTTGGCGCTGCGAGAGATCGAAAGCGCTTTCGTTGTTGCCCAGAACACGGACCGATTGCCGCGTCCCGCCAACTTCGGCCATGCCGCCTGCGGCATCGAGATTGTTCTGCCGCAATACCGAGTTGATCTGACCGGCTGTAACCCCAAGCGCCTGCATCCGCTGCAGATCGAGAATAACCTCGATCTCACGATTCACGCCGGCAAAGCGATTCACTTCAGCCATGCCTTCGACCGACAACAACTGCTTGGCGACTGTGTCGTCGATGAACCAGCTCAATTGCTCGATGGTCATGTCGTCGGCTTCGACTGCGTAGATCCCGAGGAAGCCACCGGCGATCTCGACCTTGTTTACCCGCGGCTCCAGGATTCCGTCAGGCAAGCTGCCACGCACGGAGTCGACTGCGTTTTTCACTTCCGAAACCGCAGCATTAACATCAGTGCCGATCTCGAATTCGACAAATGTGTTGGAGTTGCCTTCGCGCGCCGTCGACGAGATATTGCGCACGCCATTGAGCGAACGAACGGCGGATTCAACCCGCTGGGTGATCTGGTTTTCGATTTCCGTCGGCGCCGCGCCGGGTTGCGAAATGCTTACGTTGACGCCCGGGAACTCGATATCGGGATTGTTGACCACATCCATCCGGGCAAAACTGAGCAAGCCGGCAAAAAGCAACGCGGTGAAAAACACCAACGGAATCACCGGATTGCGAATTGACCATGCGGATATGTTCTGAAAGTTCATGAAGCCGCGTTTCCCTATTCGCCTTGCTTGCGCGGAACGACCGACTCGCCTGCGGTCAGGAACCCGCCCGCCCGAAGGACCACCGGTTCGGTGCCATTCAGGCCGGAGACAATCGCGATGCCATTTTCCGTGACAAGGCCGGTCTCGACCGCACGGCGCTGTGCCTTGTTTTCCTTGTCGACGACATAAACGAAGCTGCCCTTGTCATCCGACAGGACTGCCGATTCGGGCAGCATGGGCGCCACGATCGTTCCACTTTGAATAGTCGCGGTGGCAAAGCCGCCCGGGCGAAGCTCGGGAGCATAGGGCAGTGCGATCCGCGCCGTGCCCTGCCGGTTCTGCTGGTTGATCACCGGAGCTTTCTGCCAGACCTGACCGGTAAAGCGCTTGTCCGTACCGGCGGGCACGACAGTCGCTTCGACCCCCGTTGCAATCTTTGCGAGATCGTCTTCGCTGAGCTGCGCCAGCAATTCCATCTCGCCTCCACGCGCTACGGTGAACAGCGCGCCGGATCCGGCACTGACAATCTGGCCCGGCTCGACATTGCGCTCAAGAACCAGCCCGGAAGCTGGTGCGACGACGCTGAGCCGCGCGTTGCGTGCCCGCAGTTCGCGGACCTGCGCCTCTGCAACACGAACGCGTGCGACAGCGGCATTACGGGTTGCAGTGAGCCGGTCGACATCCGCCTTGGAAATAAAACCGCGCTCGACCAGTTGAAGCGCGCGGTCCAGATTGGCCTGTGCAAGCTGCGCGTCGGACTTGGCCACATCGACCTGTGCCGATGCGCTTGAAACTTGCTGATTCTGCACTGAGCGATCGATAACCGCCAGGACCTGGCCCGCGCGAACCCAATCGCCTGCATCGACCGTAACGGAGACCACCCGGCCGCCCTCGCCAGCCACGCCGACAGGCATTTCCCGTCGGGCCGCCAAGCTGCCGGTCGCGCTAATCTCGCCAGCGATCGTACCGGAGCCGGGAGAGATGACGGAAACGACCGGCGCCTGGTCGGCCCGATCATCAGCGCTAGCAGTAGTCGCGCCCTGTCCTTGCGAATAAAAATACAACCCGCCGCCGATAATCAGTGCAAGGATAATCGCCAGTGCGATCAGCACATTGCGTTTCGTGTTGGAAGAGGTTTCGCCATCAACCTGGCTCGAATCAAACGCTCCGTCTGACTCCGCCCGCACGGTTGTCTCGTAATTCATTGCTTACCTCGAATGGTCTGTGCCCCACGGCGAGAAGTGTGTTACACGCCTATGTCACCATGTGCAAGCAGCCTTAATGTAGTGTATTTGCATCCACTATCGCCGTTCGACAGACGACTTTCCGACCCGACGAATGCCTGTTCAACGAAATGGGCGGCCGACTCGAAAGCCGACCGCCCAATATGCTCTGACAACTTGCGGTGTCAGTGATCTGTTTTAGCGAGCCCGTCCGCGCTGTACGAGGTTCAGGACCAGCAACAGAATGACTGCGCCGATAAACGCCGTAATCAGGTAGCTGAGCCATTCGGGTGACAGATTGATATAGCTGCCCAGCAGGAAGCCGCCGATCAAGCCGCCAACCACACCGACAACAATGTTCAGGATAATGCCCATCGAGGCATCGCGGCCCATAACCATGCTGGCGAGCCAACCTGCGATGCCGCCGACGATTATCGTAATTAGAATTCCCATGGCCCGTAGCCTCCTGTTTTCATGATATTGCCTCGACAACGCTCGATAGGCATTGCTGGTTCCCGCGGGGACAAGCACGAAATCACGAAAGGCTGGACAGACTCTGTCCGTGGGGAGATCAGTATTTGAGCTGGCGCTCGTAAAGGTCTCGGTAATGCTGGATGCGCGTCACACGCAGCCCTTGCATCCCTGATCGATCGACCGCACGCTGCCAGGAAGCAAACTCCTCAAGTGTCAGTGTGTAGCGCTCGAGAACTTCATCGATCGTGAGCAAACCGCCATTCACAGCAGCCACGACTTCTGCCTTGCGGCGCACGACCCAGCGCTTGGTGCTCGGCTTGGGAAGATCAGCCAGCGTCAACGGCTCACCGAGTGGGCCGATAACCTTTGCGGGACGGATTTTCTGGTTCTCGATCATTACAACTCTCTATCGCCGGTTGGGCCATTCCCATGTGCGGGGGTCACCTGATCAACCGTCTTTGCCCCATCGGCTTTGCCATCGGTTAAATTGGCTTGGTTAACAAAGTCCGCTGTGGCTTTAACTCTTTCAGCCGTCCGGCTCGCGAAGCAGGCAAATCGGCCCGCATCCCTCGGCAGTGGTCGATGCAGAGTGGAGCGCAACTCGCGCGCAGCGGCAAAACGAGCAACCAACGCAGCCCATTCTGGCGTGCGCAGTTCGCGACAGTCCGGGGCAGTTGTGCGTCCGAAATCCAAGTGTGTGGCATCAATCATGTCGTCTTGGATAGGCTGCGATGGTCAAGATCGAGTAAAGCCGCGGTTTACCGGACGTTAGGATTGTAAAACCGCCCAATCTGCACAGAGGCCCTATCGGCACAGGGGTAGCGGCTCTGCACGCGTGCGTGTAAGGGCGCGCGGATGGATGCAACCACTCTGTTCGATGCCTCGCTGGACGTGGCCGGCCTGTTCGATCTGCCTCGTGCGGCGAAAGACAGCCGCATAGTTGTGGCCATGTCGGGCGGAGTCGATTCTTCGGTTGTCGCAGCGCTTGCCGCTGCCAGCGGTGCCGAAGTGATCGGCATCACGCTCCAGCTGTATGACTATGGCGCGGCAACCGGCCGCAAGGGCGCGTGCTGCGCCGGGGATGACATCTCCGACGCGCGTGCAGTGGCCGACAGGCTCGGAATTGCGCATTATGTGTTCGACCATGAAAGCGCGTTCCGCGAAGAAGTGGTCGAACAGTTTGCCGACGATTACCTCGCCGGGCGCACACCGGTGCCCTGCATCCGTTGCAATATGGGGCCCAAATTTACCGACCTGCTGCGCATGGCCCGTGAACTCGGCGCGGATTGCCTCGCGACCGGGCACTATGTGCGCCGCGTCATGGCGCCTGCCGGTCCGGAGTTGCATCGCGCACTCGATCCGTCGCGCGACCAGTCCTATTTTCTCTATGCCACGACGGAGGAGCAGCTCGATTTTCTGCGCTTCCCGCTTGGCGATATGCCCAAGACGCAGGTGCGCGAGCTGGCCGAGCGGGCCGGGCTGCGCAACGCTGCCAAGCCCGACAGCCAGGACATCTGTTTCGTACCCGACGGCAATTACGCAAAGATCGTCGAGAAAATGCGGCCCGAAGGCGGAACATCCGGTGCGATAGTACATGCTGCGTCCGGCGAGGTGCTTGGCGAACACAAGGGCATTATCCACTTTACAGTCGGCCAGCGGCGCGGGCTTGAAATCGGCGGGCAGCCCGAACCACTCTACGTGATCGGCATCAATGCAGAGAGCGCCGAAGTGCGCGTCGGACCGCGGCGTATGCTGGCGGTCGAGGCAGCAACTGTTATCGAAACCAACCGCATCGGTCCTCTGCCGGGTGGACAGCTGGCAGCAAAAGTGCGTTCGCTGTCCAAGCCCGTTCCTGTGACGCTGGAGGGCTCACCGGGCGAGGGATCGAGTATCCGGCTGCGTTTCGAACAGCCCGAATTCGGAGTTTCGCCCGGCCAGGCTGCGGTAATCTATGCCGGCGAACGGGTGATCGGTGGCGGCTGGATTGCCGATACCGAAGCGGTCGAGGCCTGAAGCACCCGGCCTATTCTTCCCACTGTTCCAGCACGCAGCCATACCCGGCACGATAACTTGCGCTATGCGCTGCGATCAGGGGGAAGCGCGCGGTGACGCTCTTAGTTTCCTGATTATCGACCAGCGTAATCAGTTCCATCCCTTCGAGCTTGTCCTTGTCGCAATCTTCCAGGGTGCGGTCGGAGACATAGCGGCACGAGCAAGCGACACGCGCCATATAGGCGGTCCCGGCAACGGCATTACCTTGAATTGTGCCGCCGTAAGCCCACGCACCTCCGCCCAGCAGCAGGGCGATCACCGCCAGTGCCCAAGGCCAGCGACTGGATCTGCTTGTCGCGGCCGATTTCACCATTGCCAACTTCTCCTGCTTGCGCGAGTGAGCCGGGCATGTTCGCCCGACTGTCGTCCGTCCGCTCCTGTATCGCCGTGGCTGCGCTGGTTCCAGCCCTTGCTTCCTGCGGTGATGCTCCTGCCGACCCCGCTCCGCTCAGCGCCGAGGCCGAAGCGTCTGTGATAGTGGAGAATGCAGGCGCACCCGATGATCGCCTCGCGCGCGAGATCGACGATATGTTCACCAAGGACGGAGTCGGCGAAACGCGCGCAGTCGTGCTGATGTATGGCGGACAGGTCGTCGCGGAGCGCTA
The DNA here is from genome assembly GCF_005434975.1 of Parerythrobacter lutipelagi. Lineage (GTDB taxonomy): Bacteria > Pseudomonadota > Alphaproteobacteria > Sphingomonadales > Sphingomonadaceae > Parerythrobacter_A > Parerythrobacter_A lutipelagi. Next base: position 1,165,732 of record NZ_SKCJ01000001.1, read on the forward strand.
TGCGCCAGGATATGACCGCGAAACGCTGTTTGTTGGCTGGTCGATGTCCAAGACTGTAACGGCGGCAATGATCGGCATGCTGGTCGCCGACGGCCGGTTGCGGCTCGACGAATCAGTTCCGATCCCGCGCTGGCAGCGGCCCGGCGATCCGCGCGGAGAGATCACGCTGAGACAGCTGCTCCAAATGCGGTCGGGGCTCGAGCATGACGAATCGGGTGATCCCCTCTACGAGACATCTCTCGTGCGGATGCTCTTGCTCGACGGGCGCGACGATATGGCGGGATGGGCCGAAGCTCAGCCGATGGAGGCCGAGCCGGGTGCTCGGTTCGAATATTCGAGCAGCACGACAGTGATACTCGCGGATATTGCCGCACGAGTTCTGACGGAAAGCGATGATCCCGACCTGCGGCGCCAAGCCGTTGATACATTTCTCAAAGCGCGCGTCTTCGCGCCGCTGGCGATGGAATCGGTAGTGCCTGAATATGACGCTGCAGGCACGTTGATCGGTGGAAGCCTGATCCATGCCACCGCACGGGACTGGGCGCGATTCGGCGATTTCCTGCGCAACAAGGGCTCGTATCGGGGAAGCCAGTTGCTCCCGCGCAAATGGGTTGAGCTGATGACTTCGCCCAGCCCGCGTTCAGCGCATTACGGCCTCCAGACCTGGCTCAATCGCCCGACCGATCTGACCGATAATCACCCGCTGTTTCCTGATCGCGCACCGCAAAGCGTGTTCGCAATGACCGGCCACATGGGCCAATATGTGATCGTCTCGCCCGAGCAGAGGCTGACGCTGGTTCGCCTCGGCCACTCGAACGCCGAAGAGCGAGCCGTCCTGAAGCAGGAAGCGGCCGATGTCCTCGCACTTTACCCGGTGAGGTAGAAAGCTCCCTCGACCACAGTGACACATGCGCCGCCGAGCCATGCACGATCTCCGTCAAGCCGGCATGTCAGATCTCCGCCGCGCTGTGATGCCTGATGTGCGGTGAAACTATCGCGCCCCAGCCGGTTCGCCCAGAACGGGGTCAGCACTGCGTGGGCCGAGCCGGTTACGCTGTCTTCATCGACGCCGCCGCCCGGCACAAACACGCGGCTGACAACGTCGACATTCTCGCCCGGTGCCGTGCAGATGAACTGGTCGTCGCCCAGCGCGCCGAGCCCGCGCACATCAGGCTCAAGCGCGCGCACCTGTGCTTCGCTCTCGAACAGGTAGATGCCGTAGCGATCGGGATTGAGCCACACTTCGCTTGGCTCCGCCCCGAGCAGCTCGGCAGCCTCCGGCCATGAGCTGCGGGTCGTCGGTATGGCCGGCAGCGCGAGTTCGTAACCGGCAGAGCTGCGCCTAACCTCGAGGTTGCCCGCCTTGCGGGTGCGGAAGGTTACCCGGTCGCCGCCGTCTCGCTTCAACAGGACATGGCCCGCCGCCAATGTCGCATGGCCGCACAGGCGGATTTCGCACGTCGGAGTAAACCAGCGCAGTTCCCAATCCGCTGCGCCGCTCTCGTCTTTCACCACGAAAGCGGTCTCTGCGAAGTTGTTCTCTTCTCCGATAGCTTGCAGAACGTCGTCCGGCAGCCATGCATCGAGCGGCATCACCGCCGCCTGATTGCCCTTGAAGGGGCGGTCGGCAAAGGCATCTACGTGCCAGAACGGCAATTTCATCCGGGCTTCTCCAGTTTGTCGAATTCATCGGCTTCGGCGAGCGGATTGCCAGGCTCGTCGACATGTCCTTCGGGATCGATATGGATCAGCAACTCCATATCGGGGAAGTGGCTGCGCAAATCGGCTTCAACCCGCTCGATGATGTCATGCGCGTGTTCCACTGTCATGGTCGCGGGCAGATCGACATGGAACTGGACAAAATCGTGCGTCCCGCTTGTCCGGGTGCGCAAATCATGCAGGCTTGCAAGCTCTGGATGCTTGGCCGCCAGTTCGACCAGCCGCATACGCTTTTCTTCCGGCCATTCGTGATCCATCAAATGGTCGATTGCGCCGCTCGCAGCGCGCCAAGCGCCCCACAGCAGCCAGCCCGCGATCAGCAGCCCGAATACAGGGTCGGCTGCTCCCCAGCCCGCGTATTGATCGAGCGCGAGAGCGGCAATGACCGCGAGATTGAGCAGCAGGTCGGATTGATAGTGCACGTGGTCCGCCCCGATCGCGACGGAGCGGGTCCGGCGGATCACATAGTTTTGCCAGCCGAGCAGCGCCACCGTTGCAACAATCGCGATGGCTGAAACGGCAATCCCTTCCTCCGCCGCGCTCGTCCTGCCGCCTTCGATCAGCTGCTGCATGGCGCGGAAACCGATGCCCGCCGCCGACAGGGCAATCAGCATGACCTGGAACATCGCAGCGAGCGATTCCGCCTTCCCGTGACCGAACCGGTGGTTCTCGTCCGCCGGTTGCGCGGCAATCCACACGCCGATGAAAGTGGCCAGGCTGGCAATGAGATCGAGCGACGAGTCAGCCAGGCTCCCGAGCATCGCGGTCGAACTCGTCTGCACGCTGGCCCACGCCTTGAGCACGATGAGCAGCAGCGCGACCGTGATCGACGCCGCCGCTGCGCTCTTGGTCAGGAAAGCGCGGCGATCCGGGCCGTCTTCTTCTGTCACGGATAGAGCAGCGTGCTGTTCCAGCCGAGTGCATCGCCCGCGCCAGAAAGGGTGAAACGCCGCCGGTCATGCATTCGGCCCGGACGGTCGAGCCAGAACTCGATCGCACGCGGACGCAAGCGGAATCCCGTCCAATGGGGCGGACGCGGGATGTCGCCTGCAGGATACTCCGCCTCGATCGCGGCCACCCGTTCATAGTAGGTGGCGCGTTCTTCCAGCGGGCGCGACTGATCCGACGCGGCAGATGCGATCTGCGATTTGCGCGGGCGCGAATGGAAATAGGCATCGGCCATTTGCGCGCTCACTTCTTCCAGCGGGCCTTCGATGCGGATCTGCCGGCGCAGGCTCTTCCAGTGAAACAGCAGCGCGGCCTGCATGTTGGCGCGGATCTCCTCGCCCTTGCGGCTCTGGGCATTGGTGTAGAACACAAAGCCGTCATTGCCGTGACCCTTGAGCAGCACCATGCGGACCGATGGCGCGGCACCCGGCGTGGCGGTCGCGAGCGCCATGGCGTTCGGATCGTTCGGCTCACTCGCCTGCGCTTCGGCAAACCAGCCGTCGAACAGCGCGAAGGGATCGCTGTCGGGAATGGCGCTTTGTTCAGCTTTCAACGGGCTTTCCTTTCCAAGTGGAACACATGGAACAAAGTCCTAGTGGTCGAATCCCGGGACGAAGATTCGGCGATCAAAATCGCAGTGCTTAGGTTTGGCGGGGCAGCAACAATCATCTCCCGTCCGCTCTAACCTCGGTGCGCCAAGTAGGAAAGGGTCCAGCATCCCAGACGCTTGAACTGGCAATCAACGCGCGTTAGACGAACCGCATCTGGTTGTCAGAAGAAGTGATAGTATTCGGCATAATCGCGGTTATTGCTCTGCTGCCGGTTCTGGCGATAAGCTACATCAATAGTTGTGCATATCGTTGTCGCGAGCTAACTTACGAAGTCATTGGAGAAGCTGCGGTCTATCTCTTTGGTTTCGCATTGCTGATCTGGGCGGTCGATCAATTCACCGACGACACTCCGATCAGTTTTTCTGGTTCTGCTGCTGCTTCGGCTTTTCTCTTTTTTGTTTTCTCGCTTTCTTGGACCGGCGGCTACTACCTAGGGGCCTGGCATCGGAAGCAGATCACAAGCTAAGATCACGGAGCCATTCCGCTTGCGCCAAGCCACTGTTGCACCTAGCTAACACGCCATGGCTGATCCCTATGCAACACTTGGCGTTTCGCGCTCGGCCGATGATGCCGAGATCAAGAGCGCTTATCGCAAGCTGGCGAAAGAGCTGCATCCCGACCGCAACAAGGGCAAGCCCGACGCGTCGGAGCGCTTCAGCAAGGTCACGCAGGCTTACGATCTGCTGTCCGACAAGACCAAGCGCGCACAATTCGACCGGGGAGAGATAGACGCCGACGGGAACCCGGCCAATCCATTTGCGGGGATGGGCGGCGGCTTTCGCGGAGGCGGCGGACCGCAAGGCGGATTTCGCCCTGAGGACATGCAGGGCTTTGGCGCCGAAGGCGTGGATCTCGGTGATATTTTCGAAGGCCTGTTCGGCGGCGGCGCACGGCGACCCGCCGGCGGAATGGGCGGCGGCTTTGGCCAGCAGCGGCGTCCGCCTCCGCCGCAGAAGGGTGCGGATATCGCCTATCGGCTGCGGGTTGGCTTTGCCGATGCTGCCGCGCGCAAGGACCAGCGGATCACGCTGGCGGATGGCAAGACGATCGATCTCAAGCTTCCCGCCGGGGTCGAGGACGGCACGCAGATGCGTCTCAAGGGCAAGGGCGAGCAGGGCCCGGGCGGTTCCGGTGACGGGATCGTCACGATATCCATCGACAAGCATAAATTCTTCCGCCGCGAAGGCGACGATGTGCGGATGGACCTGCCGATCACGCTCGATGAAGCGGTCGGCGGCGCCAAGGTCAAATGCCCCACGGTTGACGGTACGGTTATGCTCACGATCAAGCCTGGTACCCACGGCGGCACAGTGATGCGGCTGAAGGGTAAAGGCTTTTCCAGGAAGGCCGGCAGCAGGGGCGACCAGTTGGTAACGCTCGAGATTCAGCTGCCGGAGGATATCTCGGAACTGGCCAAGCGGCTCGAAGGTTGGCAGGACGACAGCAAGCCTCGCTCGAAATTGGGGGTTTGACGGAAGGAACGACGCGTTTTGCACGAGGGGCCCCGATGAGCGACAGCGATCTGCCCCCTGACATCGAGCGCAGAATCCATTCGGACACGCCAGAAGCGCGCCGGGCGCAAGCCGAGCAGCTGCGTGGCCGGATCAAAAACAGGGTTGGCCCCGGAACGCGCATCTGGCGCGTGACCAAGCGGGTCATTGTCGGCACTTACAACGACGGGTTCATTCACGCGGGCAATCTGGCCTATATGGCCGTCCTTGCCATCTTCCCGTTTTTCATCACCGCTGCCGCACTGTTTCGGGCCTTCGGCGAGGAGAGCGAACGCGCGGCCATCGTCGATACGATTTTATACGCCGTCCCGCCGATTGTGGGGAACGTCATCGAACCCGTTGCGCGCGATGTTATCGATGCGCGCAGCGGCTGGCTGTTGTGGGCCGGGGCACTGGTCGGTTTATGGACCGTCGGGAGCCTGATCGAAACCATTCGCGATATCCTGCGCCGATCCTACGGCACAGACGCGACGAAAGCTTTTTGGCAATACCGGCTGAGTTCGACCGCGATCATCATCGTTTCTGTCGTCCTGCTGATGATCAGCCTGATTGCGCAATTCCTGATCGGCGCGGCGCAGGAAGTGATCACCGCCTACATTCCCGATTTCTCCGATTCGCTGGGCGAGCTCAAGCTGTCACGCATCATCCCCGCCATCGGGTTGTTCGGTTCGATCTATCTGCTGTATTATTCGCTGACGCCTGGGCGATATCGCCACAAGCGGTATCCCAAGTGGCCGGGCGCACTTGCGACCACCCTGTGGTGGGTCGCCGTCACCGTGGCGATGCCGCCGGTGCTGCGCAATTTCTTCACTTATGATCTGACTTACGGTGCGCTGTCGGGCATCATGATCGCCCTGTTCTTTTTCTATCTTGTTGGGCTAGGAGTGGTGATTGGCGCGGAGTTGAATGCAGCGCTCGCGGTGACCCCGGAAGAAGAAGAGGCGGCCGTGCGGGAAGGCGGCGAGACTTAGGAAAGGATCGGATTGAAGATGAGCGGTTTGATGGCGGGCAAGCGGGGTCTCATCATGGGGCTGGCGAATGACAAATCACTCGCCTGGGGGATTGCGAAGCAATTGCGCGAACACGGCGCAGAGCTGGCCTTCACCTATCAGGGTGAGGCTTTGGCCAAGCGCGTGAAGCCGCTCGCGGAACAGCTTGGGTCCGATTTCACTTTCCCCTGCGATGTGTCCGACATGGCCGCGCTCGACGAAGCGTTCGACACCCTCAAGGCACGGTGGGATACAATCGATTTCGTCGTCCATGCGATCGGTTTTTCGGACAAGAACGAACTGCGCGGGAAATATGTCGACACCAGCCTCGACAACTTCATCATGACGATGAACATTTCAGCCTATTCGCTTGTCGCCGTGGCACAGCGCGCAGCGGCAATGATGCCGAACGGCGGATCCATTGTGACGCTTACCTACTACGGCGCAGAGAAAGTCATACCGCATTACAACGTCATGGGCGTGGCAAAGGCAGCGCTGGAAACCAGCGTCAAATACCTCGCCAACGATCTGGGCCCGCAGAACATCCGCGTGAACGCGATCAGCGCAGGACCGATCAAAACGCTTGCCGCCAGCGGGATCGGCGATTTTCGCTACATCCTGAAGTGGAACGAATACAACGCACCGTTGCGGCGCAACGTCACGATCGACGACGTTGGCGGCTCGGGGCTATATCTGTTGTCGGACCTGTCGTCTGGCGTGACCGGTGAAACGCACCATGTCGACGCCGGCTATCACGTCGTCGGTATGAAGCAGGAAGACGCGCCGGATATCGCACTCGACTGACAGGCGGGCCGTATTATTCTTCCGTAGCTTCCTCAGTATCGGCAACGCCTGTGTCTGATTTTTCGGGCAATGCCGCGAGCTTGACGATTTCCAGCTGATCGACTGTTCCGCGCAAGGCGGAGCGACCGGACCATGCGCGGGCCTGAATGCCGATGCTCATGAAACCGCATCCGGCGGGCGCGGCTCCGACCTCGAACACCTTTACGCCGCGCACAAAGCGCTCATCGAAGAACGGCGTGCCCGATCCAGCGCAACGCAGCTGCAATCGAACATCGCGAATTTGGTCCGCCGGCATGATGCGGTGACCTATCTTGACCCCAAATCTCCCGGAGGGCGTTCGGATCAACCGTTCGGCAATGAGCCCCCCCTCGCCGCTCCGGACATATATATCCAGCTGGCCTTCGCGGCGCGATTCCTGCGCGCGAAGTCCGCGGTCGTCAGCCAATTTCCAGTCAAACGGGGCAAAGTCGCTGGCCCAATCGATCGGGCCCGCTCCGCCACTTGCCGCCTGTTTGCCGGAAGATATCTGGAACAGTCGATAGGCACGGTCTGTCCGATTGTTCTGTGCCAACCCTGCGATGAGACGGCGCTCGAACTCGTCCGATCCCACATCGGCGCGCTCCCGCAAGTCGGCCAAGGCTGGCAGGGCATCCGGCTTGCGTACGGCAAAATCCAGAAAGTCATTGTGCCAGCCGGCACTGCCATCGAGAATTTCGCCAAGTACCGGCAGGGCAGCTTGCTGTTCAAGCGCACGCATCAGCACAGGGAACAATGCGGCTTCCTGTTCCGGGTGAACCTTCAGCAGGCGGTCGAGCGTTCCGAGCGACCCCGAATAGTCACCAGCCTTGACCTGTTCTTCGAGTATGAGGCCTTGCAGCAGCAAGTCGCGGCGATTGATCCGCGTTGCCGCAGCAAGGATCCGCGCCCGGCTCTCTGCATTGCTTTCTGCAAGCGCCAGAATTGCATGGGCCTTGGGAGTGAGAGGCTCGGACCGGAAGGCATCGAGCGCCAGCGAAGACGCCGCTTGCGCCGAAGGCACGACATCGTCCTGGGTCTCTACGCCGCCCATCAATGTGCGCGCTGCGAGCTGTTCTTGCGACAAGCCATTCTGGATCGGCAACCAGGCCGCCACTTGCGGTGCCTTCAGCGAGCTGAAGCTACTGAGGGCCTGAACAAACAGGACCCCTGACAAGACCAGCCCGAAGGCAAGCGCCGCTATGAAGCGAACCGGCTCAGCAATGCTGAAAACGGACTTATGAGCGCGCCGCGTCCGTCGCATCATCATCTCCGTAGCCGTAGCCGTAGCCATAGCCATAGCCATAGCCGTAGGTTGAATTGCGCTCATCAAGCTTGGTTACCAACGCTCCGAAGACATGAGCGTTAGCCGACTTCAGGCGGCTGATCGCATTTTCAATCGCCCGGATGTTCACTCCGTTCGACTCTACGACATAGAGCACGCCTTCGACTGCCTTGGACACTTCGAGAGCATCCGCCAGCCCGAGCACCGGAGCGCCGTCGACGAGAATATGGTCGTAATGCTCGCCCGCCTGACGGATAACTTCAGCCAGCCGGTCGCTGGCCAGAAGCTCGACCGGATTGGGCGGCTTGTGTCCGGTCGGCAGCAGATCGAAGCCGTGCGGGGCGACCTGTACGATGGCCGACTGAAGCTCGCCATTGTTGCCCGAAAGGACTGCGCTCAAACCATGATTTGGATCGGCTTCGATGCCGATGAAATCGCTGAGGCCGGAATGCCTGAGATCGGCATCGATCAACAGCACTTTCTTGCCCAGCTGGGTGAAGCTGCGCGCCAGTGCAACAGCGGAAATCGACTTGCCTTCGTTCGGCCGGGTCGAGGTGAGCATGAGCGTTTTCGGGGCGCCATTGGGCGTCAGGAACGCGAGGTTGGTCCGCGCTGCGGCATAGGCCTCGGAAATTTCCGAACTGCGCTGCTCGAGCTCGCTGACGATGTCGTCCGTCTCCACCCGCGGGATCAAGCCGATCGGAGCAAGACCCAGGCGGCGGCGTACGTCATTCGGATCGCGGATTGTCCGGTCCATCGTCTCACGCAGGTAAACCAGCGCGATAGCCAGAAGCAGAGCAATGACCAGCCCGATCAGCAAGTTGCGGATCAGCGAAGGCGCATAGGGCGCGCCGGCCGGTTCCGCAGCATCGATCAATGTCATGTTGTTTTTGCCGGCGCCCGCCGCTTCCAGTTCCTTGAAGCGCTGCAGCAGCGCTTCATAAAGCTGGCGATTGGTGTCGACTTCACGCTTGAGAATGCCGTACTGGATCGACTGGTTTTGCTGACCCAGGAAGCTGTTCTTCACCTGGTTCAGGCGTGAACGCAGTTGCTGTTCTTCGAGCGAAGCCTTGCGGAACGCTGCTTGCGCATCCTGATTGTCAATCGAGCTCTCGCCACTCAGCGCTTGACGGAGTGAAGCGATTTCCGCCTCTTTCGCCTTGATCTCGGGATATCCTGGCCCGAATTTCGAACGCAGCTCCGCGAGCTGAGACTGAGCTTCCGCCAAGCGGTTTCGCAGGCTGGCCGCAGCCGCGGCTCCGGCTTCGTTACGGGTGCCGGCCCGCAGCGCGGATTCAGCTGCAATGCGCTGCGTTGTCGCTACGGCGAGTGCATTGTTCAGGGAGACAAGCTCTGCTCCGACCAAAGTGCTTGTCGCAGTTTCCGATCCACCTTCTTCGCCGCTGCCGGTAACGAGAATAACTATCTCGTTGGCATTGGCATAATCGATCAGCTCTTTCTCGGAGACTGCGAGACGCTCGCGAAGCTCTTCGATCTGTCCTTCAAGAAATTCGCGAGCTTCCGCGTTGGCGCCAAAGCGCTTTTCGTAATTGGCATCGAGAAATTCCTGCGCCCAAAGGTTCGCAAGATCCGCCGCAACTTGACTGTCCGGACTGGAAAAACGGATGTCCACCAGATTCGAATTGGGAACGGGGTCGATCTGCACATTGGCACGCAGCAGACGCTCGATCCGCGATTCACGGACATCGCCGTCAAGATTCAGCCCATAAGCGGCAAGAAATTGCTCATCGCGCGCAAGGTTGCCCGCATCGGCCACTCGCTGCGCCAGGAACCTGGATTCCAGCAGCTCGTACTGGGTTGTGAAATACTGGATATCGCCGCTACGCCCCTCCAACTCGATCGGTTCAGCCTCTGTGACGTTCTGCGTGACGCGCGAGATTTCGATCCGCGCGGTCGAACGGTAGAGCTCAGTCGACAGCAGCGTGGCCAGAAGGCCTGCAAGCAAGCCCAGTGCAATAATCCCGAGGATCCAGAAGCGCAGATTCTGCGCCTGGATATAGAACCGCTCAAGATCGAGGCCGAAAGTCTCCGCAGTTCCGTCATCGCCATTAGCGGTAAAGGTCGGATAATCGCCGGTCATTGGATTGGTGTTGTTCATGGCTCGCTCGTGATCAGTTAATGGCGCGATCGATCAGGATCGCGCTGGTCGACAACAGCGGGATGAACTGAAGAATGTTTTCAAGGTTGCGCCGCGAGGGCGAGTCCCCGACCGTTACGATATCACCCGGATAAATCACCGGATCAGGATAATTTCCCCGCTGGATGCCTTCGATATTGAACACGCCGATATAGCGTTGGCCGCCGACGTTGCGCATCACCAGCACATCGTCAGACTTGGCATATTCATCCAGTCCGCCGGCGTTGTTGATCGCGCGGATCAGTGTTTGCGAAGTTGCGGAAGGATAGGTCCCGGGCTGCACGACCTCGCCGCCGATCGAAATCGAAGGGACCGGTAATTCAGCGGGCCGGACGCGCACTTGCGGATTGACGATATACTCGCCGCGCAACCGGTCAGCGATCATGACGGCTATCTGGTTCGGAGTCTTGCCTCCGACATAAAGATCACCAACGAGCGGGAATGCAATGTAACCTTCGGAATCCGTAAGATACGTGCCGCCCAGAGGTTCGGCATCCAGAACCGTGACTTCGATCCGCTCCTGGGGGCCCACAGTATAAGCCTGTGTCCCGCTCGACGCAGGGAGTTCCGACAGTTGAACCACCTGAATGTCAGGCGAAAGGCCAACCGACCGGTCCTTTGTGCAGGCGGCAAGCGTCAACGCTGCCGCAAGGGCCAGACTCAATCTTAATGCAATTCCTGTCATCGGACCCTTCATTTGCCGAACCGGGGTGGCCTTAACCATCGACCGACCATAAGCAAAGCTGTTTGTGCTGACAATCCGGTGCCCCGTCCATGGCATGGCTCAAGGACGGCAAATGGAGCCTTTCCGGAGAATGCCTAAGTCGCGCCGCGATAGGTCGCCCGCTCGAATGCGAAAACCGCAACCAACCACACCGCAACCAACTGAAACAGCGGCGCGCGCAGTGGATAGTCGGCCAGGCTTGCGAACAGAACGATAGTTCCCAACGCGAGCCACAGAAGCAATCGCCCCAGTCCGGCCTCTCCGCCGCCTACAACCACCATTATCGAGCGCACGACCCATGCGATCAGCGCAAAGACGAGGGCCAGCGCCGGAAGACCCCCTTCGATCACCAGCTGCGCCCAGTCGTTGTGCGCCATGTTGACGTAAGAGGCGAACATCAGCGTATCTGGCTCGTGAATGTGATAGACTTCTTCCCAAGATCCGAACCCGCTGCCCAAAAGCCCATAGGTCCACGCCATTTCGCGCAATGTCGGCAACAAGCCCCAGCGCAAATCCTCGAATGTGCCCCCAGCAGTCAGGCGTTCGAATGCCGGGATGCTGCCGGCAAGCGCGAACAGGGCGACCATGGCGGCCAAGGCGCCGACAGCGATCGCCAGAATGATCGCCGGACTGAGCACGCGGGAAGATTTTTCGAGTTCTTTCTGGCGGCCGCGCTTGGACCGCCGCAGCTCGAGCCAGAGCAAGGCGAGACTGGTCGCCAGCGCCAAGGCCGCTGTCAGCAGCCCTGCTCTCGAGGCCCCGATAAGGGCAGCAAACAGGATCATCACGTAAAGAATGCCGAAACCGATACGGGGCAAACTGCCGTGGAAGCTGAATTCGGGAACCGTCGCGCAGTAGGCAATCAGAACCAGTGTGAGCGACGAAAGCACCGCAGCGTGGTTGTGATTGGCAAACAGGCCCACCGGAGATCCGAAATTGGTGACTTCATAGAAATAGAGCGGGCCGGAATTGGCACTGATGACCTGCAGCAACCCCGCGGCGGCATTGATGCTGCCGATGGCAATTATCAGCAGGAACAGCGTTCGCTTGGAAGCGCCTGTCGCAGCGACCAGAAGCAGCGCGGCTATCGGCACGACCAGACTGGCGAGCGCATTGAGGGTGCGGGCCGGCACCATGGATATCGGGCGCCAGACATCGCTCGCTCCCAAAGCTGCGCCGATCTCGGCAATCGGCTCCCGCCCGGGCAAAAGTTGCCACAGCGCGGGGGGCAGCGGGACCAGCTGGAGTGCCATCCACAGCGCGAGCGCGCACAGCAGCAGTATCGGCGTTCGGATGTCGCGCAGTTTTTCGCGGTCGATCCAGTAGATGGCCGGGATCAGGAAAAGTCCGGCAAGAGGACGCAGCGCAACCGTCTGAATCGCGTCGGGCCGAGAGCTGCCGCCGAGCGCAGCGACGACAGCCGCGAAAAGCATAAGGATGACCCAACCGTGACGTTTTGCGGCAGGGTTTTCACTGCGGATTATTCTCATCGAGAAGGGGCTCGGTCCATCGGTTTACTGGCCATTGGCGACCGCGGCGGCGTTTCGGGTCGGAAGCGGACCATGTCAAGTGTTTCACCCGCGAGCGAAAGCCATGTACCTGTGCGTATGAATGCGCCCTTGACTGCGCAACCTCGCTTCCCCAACGCAGCGCGCTTAACAGACGCGGCGTCTTTTTACAGCGCGGCAATTGATACTTTTATTTACGGGTGACGCATGGACATTTCGGGAAAGACGATTGCGGTAATCGGCCTAGGCTATGTCGGGCTGCCGGTCGCCGTTGAGTTCGGCAAGAAACGCAAGGTCGTCGGCTTCGATATTCGAGCCAACCGCGTGGCGGACCTTTCGCGCGGGATCGACGAGACCCTGGAAGTCGAGCCGGAGGATCTGGCTGCGGCCAGCAAGCTCACCTTCAGCTGCGATCCGGCGGATCTAAACGAGTGCGATGTGTTCATCGTCACCGTCCCCACCCCGATCGACGACGCCAACCGGCCCGACCTCACCCCTCTGGTCAAGGCTTCTGAAACCGTCGGATCTGCGCTCAAGCAGGGGGCGGTCGTGATTTACGAATCGACCGTATACCCCGGCGCAACACGCGAAGTGTGCGTCCCTGTGCTGGAGCGCGTGTCAGGGCTGGTGCACAACAAGGACTTCTTCACCGGCTACAGTCCAGAGCGGATCAACCCTGGCGACAAGGAGCGCCGTCTGGCGACCATCGTCAAGGTCACCAGCGGGTCGACCCCGGAAGTGGCCGAAGCGGTCGACGCGCTCTATGCCGAGGTGGTCACCGCCGGCACGCATATGACCAGCTCGATCGAAGTCGCCGAAGCGGCCAAGGTGATCGAGAACACCCAGCGAGACGTCAACATCGCGCTGATCAACGAACTGGCCATCCTGTTCGACAAGCTCGGTCTCGACACGCGTGACGTGCTCGAAGCGGCCGGGACAAAGTGGAACTTCCTGCCCTTCACGCCAGGCCTCGTCGGGGGGCACTGCATCGGTGTCGATCCCTATTATCTGACGCATCGCGCGCAGCAGGTGGGCCATCATCCCGAGGTCATTCTTGCCGGGCGGCGGGTAAACGATGCGATGAGCACTTATCTGGCCGACCGGGTCGTACACCTGATGCTCAAGCGCCGGATTGCCGTGGCCGATGCCCGCGTTTTGGTCATGGGGCTGACCTTCAAGGAAAACTGCCCTGACCTGCGCAATTCCAAGGTCGCCGGCGTGATCGACCGATTGCAGGAATTCAATGCCGAGGTCGATGTCTGGGACCCGTGGATCGATGCGGCAGAAGCCGAGCGCGAATTCGGCATCCGTCCGCTGGCAGAAGCCCCGGCGGAGGGCACCTATGACGCGGTCATCCTTGCAGTTGGCCATCATCAGTTCGCTGAAATGGGCGCCAAGCAAGTCCGCACGCTGCACAAGGATACCGGTGTCTTCTTCGATGCCAAGGGCCTGTTCGGCCGCGACGAGAGCGACGGACGGTTGTGACCATCCGGGCGGTCCTGCTCAACGATACGCGGATCGACCGCCACCACGGCTGCACCAGCGTTGTTGCCACGATCGACACTCTGTGCGCAGCCAATGATATCGAAATTGTTGCGCGCAGCACTGCGCATAGCGACTGGCGGGCCAATCCGGCGGTCGCTGCAGCATTCGAGAGCGCGGACTGCGTGATCGTCAATGGCGAAGGCACAATCCATCACGACCGGCCTGCGGGGCAAATTCTGCTCGAGGCCGGACCCCGCGCCAAAGACCATGGCAAAATGGCGTTTCTCGTCAATTCGACCTGGCAAGCGAACTCGGCGGAAAGCCTGAAAAAGCTTCAGGCGTTCGATATTGTCAGCGTGAGAGAAAGCGCCAGTGAGGCGGAGCTGAACGGGCTTGGCTTCGCGCCGAGGCGGATACCCGATCTGGCGCTATATCACCGGCCCAGCACGGCGGAAGCCCGTGACGGCATCGCCTATTGCGACAGCGTCCAGGGGCCGAAGGCTCTGGCCCTCTATCGCAGGATGTGGGCTCTGGGCGCAGACCCGCTTCCGATTGTGCAGCTGTCCCGCCGGCCGATCGAACTGCTGCGCTGGCTCAAGCGATACGATCCTAGCATCTCAGCCCTCCTGCGCCCCGCGCATGCCCGAGACGCACTGCGCGCGACGGTACAGGATTTGAACAGGCAAATCGCCAATCGCGATGAATTTACTGCCCGGGTCGCGGCCAGCGAGCTCATTGTAACCGGGCGGTTTCACATGATGATCTTTGCGCTTGGCGCCATGACGCCCCTGCTCGCGCTCGGATCGAACACGCACAAGATCGAAGCGACCCTGCGCGATGCGGGTCTGGAACCGTGGCGTGCCATTGCCGATGCCGCAGAGCTTGATGACGACTTGCTCACCCGCGCTGCTCGCTGGCATGGCGAGGAGCGGGAAAACCTTGCGCGTTTTGTCGCGCAAGGGCGTGCCGCCATGGAGCAACTGTTCGCTGATATCGCGGCACAGACGCGCAGTGGCTGAAACGCGCAGCCTCGACCCTGTGGTCGACGCGACCGCGCTTACGACGCTCGCAGTGTCGGACGTGATGGATCCATTGTGGAAGCTGGAGCTGGCAGGTTGGTCGGCAATGTCCTTCACCGGCGGCCAGACCCGGCCGTCAAGGCTTGCCACGGTGCTGAAGCATCTGATCGCGAGCGTAATCGCCATTTTGACGCTCATCTGGCTCAGCCTGCGCCACCGCGGAACATCGGCTAGCGAGGCCCGTGCGCTCTTCAGCGAGGCCAATTCCGTGTTCGCATTGCATGGCGAGAATAGCACGCGCACGCGCCATTTGCGTTCAGCCTTGGCCGAAGCAAAGCTGGCATCGAAGACAGTCTTGTTGCTGGGACGGCCAACATCCGGCACGGCCACTGCTGCCAGGGCGCTGGATCCCGATAATACGCTCGGCAAAGCGCGCTTTGTCAGGCCTGTAACACTTGGAAGCGTTTTCGCCGGACTTCCAGAAGCCATTCGGTTGCTTGCGAGGGGAGCAGGCGAAGTGTCCCGGTTTCGCGGACCGATTGCGTTTCGTGCCCTGCTCGCAATCGATTTTCGCATGGCATTGGGTTCGGCGCACGCATGCTGGTGGCGCAAGGCGGCGACAGGTCTGCCGGTCAACAGTGCGTTGTTTGCCCACACCGGCACTGCAGACACGTCTCAGCTTGAACAGGCAATGCACGCACAAAGCACGCGAACCGTGCATCTGGTCCATGGGACCAATATCGGATGGGCCTTCGCCGGCATGTCCGATGTGGCGGTTTACCCCAGTGGTGCGGACGCGCGGCTAGGCGCGAAGCTGCCCGCTTATGGCCGCTGCATGCACCTTCCGCTTGAGCGTCCAGCGGTCGCGGCGGGCAATGGCGACTGGGCTTTGCTGACTTCCTATACGCACCTCCAGAATCCCAGCTTTGCCAAGCTTGGTTCGCGCCCCGATTGCGAACTCGTCGAATGGGTGCGCGCAGTAGCTGATTCGCATGGGCAGGATCCCGCGCGGGTTCTTTGGCGTCCTCATCCGCAGATTGATCTGGTGCCCGACAACGAACGCGAGCGTCTGGAGCAGGCCGTGTCCGAGGCCGGTTTCACGCGCTGGCCTGCTGACCTGCCATACGCGGCACTGGGTGAATTTTCCGTCGCTGTCTCGGCACCTTCAACGGTGCTGACCGATGGCCTGCGGCTTGGCCAGCCGGTGATCATTGCAAGCCTGACACCGTTCCAGCGCGACGCGCTCTATGCATCGCACCCCTTGCTGATCGAGAGTGTCACAGGATTGCACGAGGCCATAGCGCAGGTAACAAATCCGAAACTGCGCCAAGAGGCATTCGTTAAAGCGTGGCGCGCGATCGAACCGGGCGACCGGTTGCAGATCGGGCCACTTTTGGCGCAGATTTAAGGGACCAGTGCCGGCCCCGGATCGCGCCGCTGCGACCCGAATCGGATCAGTGGTTGCTCGAACAGCTTCCACGAAACAAGCCCGGCAATATAGGTCAGCGCCGACGCAATCAGGAATCCGCCCCAGAAGCCAAGACCGATCCAGAACCTGGCATCCACCAGCAGGACTGCCTCGATCACGAAGAGGTGGAAAAGATACATGAAATAGGACACCAGTCCCACGCTGGCGAAGAATGAGACCACCCCGTTGTCCCGTGGCTCCAACCGCGCCAGAGCCGCGACCCACAAGGCTGCGAACAACCCAAAGATCAGATAGCCGACCGTCGCGATGAATGGCGGATACCAGGTGGCAAACCGGAACGCGATGATTGTTCCGATCGTCAGCAGACCGTACATCAGAGCGGCGCGCGGTATCGCCAACAAGCGATCAAACTTACCTATTGCCGCGAGCGCTCCAAGAGCAATGGCGTCGATCCGCGCCGGCGGGAATATGCCGATCATCCCCTCTTCCCAGCCAAGCCCGAGGGCGAGCCAGAATCGCAAGGGAATCGACAGGACTACCAGCGTCGCCAGCACCAGGCCGAAACGCGGCCATGCTTTCCACGCGAGCAGGCCGAGCAGGATGTAGGCGCTGACTTCGACCGACAGGGACCACGTGATCGTGAATGGAACCAAGGCTTCCCCCTGGATCGGCTGGAGATACCCGGTCAGGAACAGCAACGGTTTCCACATATTGGCAAAATTGCGCCCGTCGTTCGTCGCCAGGTCAGCCAGGGCAAAAGTTGCCACGGCCACGACAAAGATCGGCACGATGCGGAAAAAACGCTTGCGAAAGAACAGGGCAATATCGCGCCGGTTCTTCTCTTTCGACAGGATCAACCCGACTAGAAACCCGCTCAGCGCGAAGAACAGGTCGACCCCCATCCAGCCAATAACGCGCAACGTGCGGCCCACCGGATCGCCCTCGAGCGGCGCGAAACGATAGGATGTATGGTAGGCGATGACGAGCAGCACGCCGAGCGCGCGGATTGCGTCAAGATAGGCCAGCCTGTTCTTGAATGAGCTTCCGGAGGACAATGGAGGTGCGACGCCTATTTTCTTTTGGCGCGACCTCGAATGCGTTTCTACCCGTATATTCTTCGGCGTCAAACGCGATATCTATGTCATTGAATTAAGGCAGAACTCCGATTTCCAGTTCCCACGGCTCAAGAAAAAGCGCGTTTCCATATGGGATGTGGCCCGCCGACGAGTTGGCGAACATCAACCAGAAAACCATGATTGCGAACATCGTTCCGGCAATGAACAGGCGGGCCGGCCGGGCCAGCCATGGCTGGACGATCGACGGTAATGTCGCCCAGACCCACATCGACATGGGGAACCAGTAGAGCGTTATCCGTCCTGCCGCCGCTGAGGCAAATGGCACCAGCAATGCAGTTGCTATGGCGGCAAATGCTATGTTGCGCAGCAAAGGGGTGGGGAACAGCACGGAACGATATTTCGGGAGCAGAAAATAGAGCGATGCAGGGATTGCGTTCAATGCAACATGGTAGAACGCGCCGCTCGATTGTGTGTATTCATTCTGCCCTTCGCCGTAGGACTGGTTATAATAGTCGCCGAAACCCGATTGCTGCAGAATGTAAATCGCCAAGAGGCCGAAAACCGCAATCCCGCCAAATTTGATTGCTCGTGGGAGTTTGAGATCAATCGCGACAAAAGCGAGGAATACGACCGCGCTCGCATGAAATCCGGCAATGAGTACGATCAGTCCCGCACGCACCGGTAGCGACAAACGCGACCAGTATGCCATCACCAACATTATGAGACCGGCGGCGAGTGCTTGCCGGTTCGCGCTCATTGAAACAACGACAATGAACATCGGCAAGGCACCGGCCAGTGCCAACCAAGGCTCCGGAGTACGGCGCGCGAAGGCAAACACGCCGAGCATGACTGCACAAGTGGAAATGAAATTGACCACATACATGCCGCCGCCGGTCCAATTGCCGAAGGCCAGCAGCAGCGCGTAAAACGGTTCGCTGACGGAAAGCGCCTGTGCCATATCCCTTGCGGTATCCACCGAATGGATCATGCGCAGGTAATTGTTCCAGTCCATGCCGACATGGTGCCGCAGCCCGACAAACAGAACCGTGATAAGAAACAGAGCCGCCCAGGGAATCGTCGCCGGCTTGCCCGGTCTCCCTAAAGAGGCTGCGCCAGCATATATTCCGCCAAAAACAAGGAAAGGCCACATTTGGCGCGTCGCTCCGATGCGTGGTTGTCTCGCTGGGTCAGATGCCGTATCGGCCCTTCGCCAGCAAGGGCGTAATCGTGGTGCCCCGCATTAGCGATGCCTTGCGTGATGTCAAAGACGCTGCCCTGACGCTCTGTCTGGCCGGACCGGGAACACGAGACAGATGAAATTTCGCCTTATCGTAGCGCTGTTGCTTGTACCGTTCCCGAGCATCATCAAAAAGGCCATCTATCGTCTGCTATTCGGTTATCGTTTCGGGCGCGGGGTAAAGATCGGCCTCAGCGCGATCGTGGCAGACAAATGCGTTATTGGCGAGCAGACACGGATCGGCCACTTCAACATTCTTTATCGCACAAAGGACCTGAGGATCGGCTCTAGAGTGATCATCGGTTTCGGTAATCGCATCCTTGGGGGCGACCTGGTCGAGATCGGCGACAGAAGTCAGATTTTCCGGTTTAACGAGATCAATTCGATCCTCGATCCACTGGTGCTCGGTGAATGCGATCCCGTGCTGAAGGTCGGAGCAGGCTCGGTCATCACAGTGAACCACAAGATCGACTTTACCGACCGGGTGGAATTCGGCGAAAACGTCGTCTTCGCGGGACGCAATTCGAATATCTGGACGCACAACCGCCAGAAATCCGGCCCGGTGACCATCGGACGCAACTGTTATGTCGGCGCGAATGTGCAATTCATCGCCAACACCTCGGTTGGTGAATATTGCGTCATTGGCCTCGGCTCGGTCATTACCAAACGGATCGAAGGCGACTGGGCGATCGTCGCCGGCATGCCGGCCAAATACGTCAAACCTCTCGATGAAAACAACAAGGTGCTGGTTACCTATCCGACGCGTCCAGATCTCGAGCCTGCAAGCCCGGGCAGCGAGCGCATTTCGGGCTGAGCAATGAAGCTGTTGTTCGCGATCAAAGGGCTGGTGGTTTCGGGCGGCGGAGCGGAGCGCGTCTTCGTCGACGTTGTCAATGCGTTGCGCGCGCGCGGACATGAAATTCTTGTCGCGACTTTCGATCCCGTCGGCGAATCGTTCTTCTATGATCTCGATCCTGCGATCCCGATCCATTCGCTCGGTCACAGCGGCCCCGCTCAGCCGACGCGTGCAGCGGAACTTCCCGGGATCATGCGCAAGGTCCGCAATCTCGTCCGCAGCGAAGCACCGGACGCTGTGGTTGCCTTCATGCATTCGACCTTCGTGCCGGTCGGGCTTGGCTTGCTCGGTACCAGCGTGCCCTTCATCGCAAGCGAGCACACTGATGGCATCCACTACGAAGGCCGACGGGTGCAAAAATTGTTGCGCGACACCATTTTCGCGCGCTCGGACGCCATTACCATCCCGTCAGAGGCGTCGCGGCTGGCCCAGCCGGAGCGGTGGCAGGGCCGGATGCATGCCATCCCCAACGCGATCGACTTCGATGCGTTGAGCGCGCGAGCCGGAGATAGTCGGCGGGAACCGGTCATCCTGTCGGTCGGGCGCCTGATGGCAGAGAAAGACTACCCGACACTGATCCGCGCCTTTGCGCTGGTTGCAGGCGAATTTCCCGATTGGCGGTTGCGCATTGCAGGTGACGGACACCTGCGCGGCAAGATCGAAGCCGAGATGTCTCGCAGCGGCTACGGAGACCGGATCGATTTGCTCGGCTACGTTCGTGATACACCGGCCGAGTATGCCCGCGCTTCGATTTTCGCGATTTCATCGCTGTATGAGTCTTTCGGGCTTGTGACGGCGGAAGCGCTTGCTACAGGCTGCCCGGCGGTGGGCTTTGCCGATTGCCTTGGCACGGCGCAGCTCATCCGGCACGAGGAAAACGGGCTGTTGGTCGATCCCGGCGAAAACCGGGTCGAAGCGCTGGCCGGTGCCTTGCGGCGACTTATGGCCGATCCCCCGCTACGGGAGACGCTAGGTGCTGCGGGGCCGGAATCGGTCAGGGAATACTCCCTCACCTCCGTTGCGGACAAATGGGAAAACATGCTGTCAGAAATCATCCAAGGGGGCCGCGCGTGAGCCAGTCCAGTTCCAATGTCGACCCGCGCACGGTGGACTCGTTCGGCCACGAGTGGTCGAGCCACGACCAGTCGGACCTTTCAGCGGAAGAAAAGCAGCAGATCTTCTCGGACTATTTCTCGCAATTCCCGTGGGACAGTCTGCCGGACAAATCCGAGGGATTCGACATGGGGTGCGGATCCGGTCGATGGGCCAGTGTGACCGCGCCTCGCGTGGGCACGCTCAACTGCATCGATGCTGCAGCTGAGGCGCTCAAGGTGGCACAGCGCAATCTGGCCGATATGCCGAATGTCCGTTTCCATCATGCAACGACCGACACCGCGCCGCTGGAGAACGGTAGTCAGGATTTTGGCTATTCGCTCGGTGTCCTGCATCATATTCCGGATACGCAGTCTGCCTTGGCGGATTGCACGCGGCTGCTGAAGCCCGGCGCTCCGTTCCTCCTTTACCTCTATTACCGGTTCGATAACCGTCCGGCATGGTTCCGCGCGGTCTGGAAGACGAGCGAAGTCTTGCGCAGCGGTATTTCGCGGATGCCGGCAGGCTTGAAGAACGCCGCAACCGATATTGCGGCGGCAAGTATCTACTTCCCGCTGGCCCGCGGCGCGGCGGCGGCGGAAAAGCTCGGTGCGAAGGTCGAAAGTTTCCCGCTCGCCTATTACCGCGACAAGAGCTTCCTCACCATGCGGACGGACAGTCGCGATCGGTTCGGCACCCCGCTTGAACAACGCTTTACGAGGCAGGAAATCACCGCGATGATGACAGCCTGCGGTCTCGAGAACATCACGTTCTCGGATAATATGCCGTATTGGGTTGCTGTCGGCACCAAGGCCTGAGGCCGGCGAAGGCGCGGCATGTCAGCCCAGCGCTCCAGAACGCGCCGCATCCTGCGACCGGCAGTGCGCCTGGCTTTGATCGCGTTCTTGGCCCTGCTCGCCTTCGTATTCTGGTATGTGCTTGTTGCGGCAAGCCGGCCCCCCGTCGTCAACCAGGAAGGCGTCCGTCCCCACGCTGCACCGCGCCTGACTGCGGTGGAGATCCGCGACTTGCCAATGCAATGCCGATTGGTCGCGAGCGGCGGCGAATTGAATGATCTCGGCCGCCTGCCACATCGCAATCACGTTTACCTCGCGAAGCACGATGGTCTCTATTTCGCGATGTTCAGCTATTGGTACGGGTCGGAAGACCAGCCTGGCGGAGTGGTGCGATATGCGACCTCACGCGATGGAAAGACTTGGAGTGAGCCGGACAAGCTCTCCGATCCTGCGCCGGAACACGGAATCATCGCCCGCGGCTTTGTTAAGCGCGGCGGGAAGCTCTACGCTTGGTACGCGACACACACGGGCGACACATTCTTTCGCAATGGCAAAGAATTTTCCAATTCCGCGGAGTATGAAAGCGACCGCAATATTGCGATTCTCGAAAGTGAATGGCTGGGACCGGACGAGGGCTGGCAATTCAGCCGAGTTGTTCTCGAGGGTTATCTCAACAACTATGCGCCGCGCAGCTTTGGCGGCAAGTCCTTCATGGCGCTGCGAGATCAGGACCGTCAAACCTATCTCGCGACCAGCGAAGATGACGGGCTGACCTGGCAAATCGGCGACGCGATGCCCGTGCCCGCTGTGCCCACTCAAGGTGACGCTGGACTCTATCTGGCGGACGAACCGGTCGTGATCGGCAATGACCAAAGCACGACAAACGTACTGCTGCGCAACAACAACACAGCTGATGGCCGGCTCTGGGCGACTTCCGTCATCGACGAGCGGTGGCAGGAACCTTTCCCGCTCGATTTCCCGTCCGACGCGAGCAAATTCGTCCCACTCGACCTGGCCGACGGATCGGCGGCTTTGGTGGGAAATTTTGAGCCGGACGTGCACCGCGCGCTGCTGCATCTTGCGGTGAGCGAAGACAGCGGCACGACCTATGGCAAGCTGTACCGGCTGGCTTTGGAAGGGCAGTACAGCGAATTCGTCTGGCGATCGCCGCAATATCCACATGCGCTCGTCGACGGGGGTGAGCTCTTGCTCGCCTTCGCTTATGGCAAGCGCGATATCGCGGTCTGCTCGGCACCGGCAGACGCCGGGAAGCTCGATCAGCAGGCGGGAATTTCTCTCGTCCCGCGTTTGTTCAAAGGCCTGTGCAACAGGAACATGCCCCGCTATCTGCGGCTCGCAGCGGGACACGCCGGTTGCCGCGAACATTTCGTCTGGGGCTGAACTAAATCATGTGCGGATTGGCAGGTTTTCTCGGCTTCGGAGCGACGGACGGCGACCCTCGCTCAGCGCTAGAGACGATGTCTCGGGCGATCATGCATCGCGGTCCGGACGCCGAAGGTTTCTGGCTCGATGCAGAGGCTCAGGTCGCGCTCGGCCATCTGCGCCTGTCGATCATCGATCTCACGCCGGCCGGGTCGCAGCCGATGCATTCGCAGGATGGCCGCTGGACGATGGCGTTCAACGGCGAGATCTACAATTATACTCAGCTTCGCGCCGATCTCGAGTCGCGCCACGGGGTGATCGAGTGGCGCGGCCATTCGGATAGCGAAGTCCTGCTCGAAGGGTTTGCGCGTGACGGGGTCCAGGCAGTTCTGGACAAGATCGACGGCATGTTCGCCATTGCGCTGTTCGACCGGCAGACGCGAAAGCTCACTTTGATCCGTGATGCTTTCGGCGAAAAACCGCTCTATTACGGCATCTGGCACGGCAGCTTGCTGTTCGCTTCGGAACTGAAGGCGTTCGAAGCATTGCCTGGCTTCGCTCCGGAAATGGACCTCGATGCGCTGGGCGATTTCTTCAAATATTCCTATGTTCCCGGTCCGAAGTCGATCTGGCAGGGGATAGCCAAATTGCCGCCGGGGCAAAGCGTCTCCGTTACGCTCGACGATGTCCGTTCGGGGAAAACACCTGCGCCGTCTGCCTGGTGGGATCCGGTTGCCGATGCTTTGTCAGCGCGGGCAGATATGTTCGACGGCTCGCTCGAGGACGCGCGGCTGGCGGGAGACGCGCTGCTGCTGGAATCCACCCGGCGGCGTATGGTGTCGGACGTGCCGCTTGGCGCTTTTCTCTCCGGCGGGGTCGACAGTTCGATGACCGTGGCGCTGATGCAGGCGGCAGCATCGGGCCCGGTGCGCACATTCTCGATCGGGATGGACGAGGACGGCTTCGACGAATCGCCTGCGGCACGGGCAGTCGCGCAGCACCTCGGGACCGATCACACCGAGCTGGTCCTCTCTCCCGCTGAAGCGCAGGACGCTATTCCGCTGATATCCGGCATCCACGACGAACCCTTTGCGGATTCGAGCCAGGTCCCGACATTCCTGGTTTCACGCATGGCCCGCGAACATGTGACGGTCGCCCTGTCGGGAGATGGCGGCGATGAGATTTTCGGCGGGTACAATCGCTATTTCACCGGACCAAAGGTTTGGAACCGGGTTTCGAAGTTTCCAACCGCTATGCGCAAAGCTATCGGCGGGACCTTGGCAGCATTGCCATCGGGGCTGGTCGAGAGCGCAGGACGGTTTATTCCCGGCGAGCTGGCCGCAGGTCGGGCAGGAGAGAAAGTCCAGAAGCTGGCGCGGGTCATTGCGACTGAAGACGAGGCCGCTTTCCACGACCGTTTGCTCGCAACCTCCGATACCCCGCAAGACCTTCTGACGCAAGACGTCGCGCTGTCACGCCTGTCGCAGCGGCAGGACCCGCGCGCCGCGTCACTCGATTTCGCCCATCGCGCGATGCTGGTCGACACGATGAACTACATGCCGGACGATGTTCTGGTGAAGGTCGATCGGGCCGCCATGGCAGTCGCGCTGGAAACCCGCACACCCTATCTTGAACGCGATCTCTACCGGTTTGCCTGGAGCCTGCCCGCCGAAATGCGCGCCGGGGCCGGGATCGGCAAACGATTGCTGCGGGAAATGCTTTATGCGCGTGTCCCGCGCGAACTGGTAGACCGGCCGAAAGCTGGTTTCGCCATCCCGGTAGGCCGCTGGTTGCGCACCGGCCTGCGCGATTGGGCCGAAAGCGAATTGTCATGCGCTTCGCTCGAACGAAGCGGTCTGCTTGACGCAGCAGAAGTTCGGCAGCGCTGGGCCGAGCATCTGTCGGGCAAGCGCGACCACGAAACCCTGTTGTGGAACGTGCTCATGTTCCAGGCCTGGCACAGCAGGCAGGCGCGCTGATGCTGCGCAAGCTCGTCGAACAGGCCGCGTCGGTAGCCGGGCTGAGGATTGTCGGCACCGGTCTCGGGGTTGCGGTGTCGATTGTTCTCGCCCGCGCCTTCGGGACCGAGGCATTGGGAGTATACGCCTATTGCATTGCACTGATGATGCTGGCGAGCGTGCCGATTTCCTATGGCTGGGGAGGCATGCTGCTGCGCAGTGTCGCGAAAGAAGGTCGGCTCGATGGCCTGTCACGCGCAATGGCGCGGTACGGGACCTTCGGCGCGCTAGGGGCGGCTCTGTTGGCTGCTCTGGCCGGATACGCCGCGTTGTGGATTGGCCGGACAGATATTGCCGCCGCGATCGCGCCAGTGGGATTGGGCGCGATCGGTTTGCTGGCGACTGCTCTGCTGGCGGATCAGATCAGCGCGCTGCGAATGGCCAGCCTGCGCGGCATCGATCGCCCGGCGCTTGCGCAACTTCCGGAAATGCTGCTGCGACCGGTATTCCTGATCGGGGGGATCGGTGTCCTTTGGTTTGCGGTGCGCCCGGACGGCATTGCGCAAGTCATGCTCGGGGTGTTTGGCGCGGTCGCACTCGCCGCTGTGCTCAGTGCCCTGTTCGGGCAGTGGATCCTCTCTCGCGTAACCCAGATCCGCCCAACGCGCGAAGTCGATCGCACGACGCGGCGGGCTTGGATCACCAGCGCCGCCGCGCTTGCGGGGAGCGCCGGGCTGGTCCAGCTCAACGGCTATGTCGACCTATTGTTGCTGGGCAGTCTCAGCAACGCGGAAGAGGTCGGGCACTACCGCGCAGCGCTGCAAATCGCGATGCTGGCCAATTTCGGCTACATCGCACTGAACATGCTGGCAGGGCAGCGATTTTCCAACCTGCTGGCGAAGGGTGACAGGGAAGGTGCGGCAAAGACTGCGACCCATCTCTCGCGGCTCGCTCTGCTCGCGGCCATTCCGCTCCCGATAGCCTTGCTGATCGGCGGAGGCTGGATTTTCGGGTTCCTCTTTGGAAGCGATTTCACGGCGTCCGCCCTACCCGCCCTGATAATCTCGCTCGGTTTTTGTTTCAGTGCGATGGTCGGAATGGCACACGCTCTACTCATCATGAGTCACGGCGAATTCATTGCTATGCGTATCACTGCCGTCGCCTTGTTAACGAACATACTGGCATGTTTCGTACTGATCCCGAACTACGGGCTGCTCGGAGCGGCATTATCCAACGCCATCGCCAGCGCAGTTTGGAACGCACTACTGTGGTATTTTGCCAGGCGAGCGACGGGCATCGATACGAGCGCTATTGGCTTGAGTTTACGCCAAGCTTGAGTTGTCTGCACAGGGCTTTAGGGCAGCGCGCAGTCCGATAAACGCAGGCGAGATCCAGGAGCCTTGTTCAATGTCAGTTGAAGGAAGCGTGAAAAGGCAGACAGGCCGATTCGATTTGCTCGATATCGCGCGCTTTCTTTGTGCTGGCTGGGTCTTGGTCTATCACTATATCTATACTTACGCTCATATTGAAAATGCCGAAGTGATACCGGCTTTCCTCCTGCCGATCTCCAAATACGGTTATATGGGTGTCGAATTCTTTTTCATCATATCAGGGTTTGTGATTGCTTTCTCTTCGAGGGGTAAGTCCCCACTACAATTTTTTGAATCACGCTTCTTCCGCATTTGGCCAACGTTCTTGATATGCATGACAGCGACTGCGCTGATCTTGCATATAACTGGCGTTCGGGCTCTGGGATTAGTCGAGTATCTCGCAAACGTGACGATCTTGCCATCATACCTTGGAGTGAAGCCTTACGACGGCGTCTATTGGACGTTGGCCTACGAAATATTCTTTTATGCCATTGTGTTTGCGCTAATACTCTGTCGTGTTCGGCACTTTGAAAGGGTCCTGCTCGCGGCGGGCCCGGTTCTCCTGATCCTACTATCCCTGTTTGCGCTCTCTGAGGCCTCGTATCTCGCCCTTTTCCTGATTGGGATGGGGTTTTTTAATCTCAGTCAGGGCCGAGACGTATTACTCGCCATCATCAGCGTTACTGCCATGATGGTCTTGGCAACGATCGGGGCCTACGTCCGAGCAGAAGCCCTCGGATTCGACGGGTTTGTCGGTGCGACTGTTCTCGTTGCGCTTTTCGCCATATTTGCGCTGCTTACTCTTGGCCCGCTCAGTACGGCAAAGGTTCGATACGCGCGGGATATTGGGTTGGTGACCTATCCGCTTTACCTGCTCCATTCCAAGATCGGGACGACGCTGGCCGACAATTTCGGATCGACTGGAGCAGTTGGCGCAAAGCTGATGGCAGTGACGGTATTCATGATCTTTCTCTCATGGATTGTATCCCGTATGGACCTGCTAATCGTTCAAGGTCCGATCAGGTCTCTTTACCGGACAAGAATGAACACGCTTCTCCCGGCCGCAGCGCAAAAATAACCCAATGAAGAAAGTCTGACATGACCCACGAAGTCAGCCCCGCGGCAAGCGGCGCAGAAGTAATCCGGACGGAAATCGCCGCGCTTGAACAGATGGCGGCCGCACTCGGCGACAAGTTCGACGATGCTGCGGCGCTGCTGCGCGATTGCCAGGGGCGCGTGGTTATTTCCGGGATGGGCAAATCGGGACATATCGGCTGCAAGATCGCGGCCACGCTCGCCTCTACCGGGACACCGTCTTTCTTCGTCCATCCATCCGAAGCCAGCCATGGCGATCTCGGCATGATCACCCGGGACGATGTGTGCATAGTGATCTCCAACTCGGGCGAAACCGCTGAATTGCATGGGCTGCTCGCTTACATTGCGCGGTTCGACATCCCGATGATCGCGATGACCAAGAACGCCGACAGCACACTCGCGCGGCACAGCGAAGTGTTGCTGCAATTGCCCGATGCAGCGGAAGCGTGCAGCGTCGGCATGGCGCCGACGACCTCTACCACTTGCACGCTCGCCCTCGGCGATGCCCTGGCAGTCGCAGTCATGCGAATGCGCGGCTTCCAGAAAGAGGATTTCCACGTTTTCCATCCCGGCGGAAAGCTCGGCGCGCAATTCCTTCGCGTGCGCGACGTCATGCACAGCGGCAAGGAATTGCCGGTGGTGCGCGAGGACCAGCCGATGAGCGAAGTGCTGCTGGAAATGAGCGCCAAGGGATTTGGCGTCACCGGAGTGGTCGGTGCCGACGGCAAATTGTCAGGCATCATCACCGATGGCGATTTGCGCCGCAATATGGACGGTCTGCTCGGTCGCAACGCGATCGACACGGCAACAAGAGCGCCCACGACCGCCGACCCGGACATGCTGCTGGAAGAAGCGACCGGCGTAATGAACGAGCGCAATATCAGCGCGCTGCCAGTGCTGGACGAGACCGGGGTGTTTGTCGGACTGGTGCATATCCACGATTGCCTGCGCGCAGGCGTCGCCTGAGCCGAGGGCCGGATCATGCGGATCTGCCTGACCGTCAACGCCGCGTGGAATATCTGGAATTTCCGCCGCCCGCTGGTCCAAGCATTGGTGGCGGACGGGCATGACGTCACCGTGCTCGCACCGCGCGACGATACAGCCGGCAAACTCGAAGGCATCGGCGCGACATTTGTCGACCTTGCGATGGATGTGCGCGGTCTGGGATTGGCGCAGAACCTTGGCCTGGTGGGCAATTTTAGGCGGCATTTTTCTGCACTCCAGCCGGATGTCGTGCTGAGCTATACGATCAAGAACAACATCTTCGGCGCGATGGCGGCGCGCAAGCTGCACATCCCGTTCCTGCCCAATGTCACGGGGCTGGGCACGATTTTCCTCGGCTCGAAACCGATGTTTATGGCTGGCAAGGCGCTTTACCGTCACGGCATGGGCAAGCTGCCAATCATCTTCGTGCAGAACGAGGACGACCGCAACTTCCTGATCGCCAACGGGCTGCTGCGGGACGAGCAGATGCGTTTGCTGCCCGGATCGGGCATCGACCTGACGAAATTCGCCGCTTCGCCTTTGCCGGATGAAGGCGGGAATCTGTCGTTCCTGATGATCTCGCGCCTGATCCGCGACAAAGGGACGATGGAATACCTCGAAGCCGCTCGCGCGGTGCGCCAGACTTCTCCGCATTGCCGTTTCCAGCTGCTCGGCCCGCTCGGTGCGGCGAACCGCACCGTGATTTCGGAGGCTGAACTCCAGCCTTATCTCGATGACGGCTCCGTCGAATATCTCGGCTCGACAGACGATGTGCGCCCCTTCGTAGAGGCTGCCCACTGCGTTGTCCTGCCATCCTATCGCGAAGGCGCACCGCGTTCGCTGATCGAGGCGGCGGCGATGGGCCGTCCGGTTATCACCACCAACGTGCCGGGCTGCCGTGCCGTGGTCGATGACGGAAAGTCGGGTCTGTTGTGCGAAGTCCGCAGCGCGCTAGACCTCGCTGAAAGCTTCCGCCGATTTGCCGCGCTTTCGCCCTCCGAACGTCAGGCGATGGGCGAGGCCGGCCGCGTAAAAATGGAAGCGGAATACAACGTTGCCATCGTCATCGACCGATACCGTCAGGCCATCGCCGAGCTTGTCTCGCATCCGCACAGCGCCTAGCGCGCCAGAAAACCGCCAACGGAGCTTTCCAAATGTCCGGCGACATCCTGATCGTAATTCCTGCCCGCTATGCCTCACAGCGCTACCCCGGCAAGCCGCTCGCTGAACTGCACGGTGCCACCGGCACGGCAAAATCGCTGATCCATCGCAGCTGGGAAGCTGCCCAACGGGTTCCGTCCGCCACACGCGTCGTGGTGGCGTCGGACAGTGACGAAATCCTGGATGCTGCGCGCGATTTCGGTGCGGAAGCGATCTTCACCTCGTCCGACTGCCGAAACGGCACTGAACGCTGCGCTGAATTGCTCGACACGCTGGACAGCGAACCGGAGATCGTTGTTAATCTGCAAGGCGATGCACCGCTGATCCCCGACTGGTTCGTCGAGGACCTCATTTCCGCAATGCGCGCCGATCCGTCAGTCGAGGTGGCGACTCCGGTCGTGCGATGCAGCCGAACCCTATATGACAAGCTCGTTGCCGACGAGAAGGTCGGTATCGTTGGCGGCACGTTCGCTGCCGTGTCGAGCGCGAGCGATGCGCATTATTTCTCCAAGCGTATCATCCCGCATTTCGACGTATCGCAGGCCGACGATACAAAGCTGCCGGTGCTGCTGCATATCGGGCTTTACGCATACCGGCCTTCGGCCTTGCGCCGCTATGTTGCGGCAGGGCCGACACAGCTTGAACAACTGGAGGGGCTCGAACAGCTCCGCTTCCTTGATCTTGGCGCGACGATCCGTGTGGTCGAGGTGCGCCAGCCGGACTGGGAAATATGGGAACTCAACAACCCGAGCGACATCCCGCATATAGAAGCGTCGCTGGCGCTCATGGGTCTCGACTGACGCGCGCTTTTGACCTAAGGGGCGCGCGAAACCTCTATCTACAGCAATTCCGGCACCTTACGCCCGCACGGGCGTTGGGGTTCCAGTGAGCAATCTGAAAGAATCAAGACCATGCAGCTTTGCGGCAAACCTATCGGCCTCGACCAGCCCTTCTTTCTGATCGCCGGTCCTTGCGTAATCGAATCCGAAGAGATGGCGATGCGCACTTCCGAAGCGATCAAGGCGATCACCGACGAATTGGGCATCCACTTCATCTACAAGAGCAGCTTCGACAAGGCCAACCGCACCTCGGGCAAAAGCTTCCGTGGGCCAGGTCTTGAGGAAGGGCTGGAAATCCTTGCCAAGGTGAAGCGCGAAGTGGGCGTACCGGTGCTGACCGATGTGCACGAGAAAGAACAGGTTTCTGCCGTCGCCGCCGTCGTCGACGTGATGCAGACCCCTGCCTTCCTGGCTCGCCAGACCGATTTCATCAGCACGGTCGCGGCGGCCGGGATTCCGGTCAATATCAAGAAAGCGCAGTTCATGGCCCCGGGCGACATGGTCAATGTCGTCGACAAGGCGGTTACCGCCGCGAAGGAAGCCGGTCATGACGGAGACAACATCATGGTGTGCGAGCGGGGCGCGAGCTTCGGCTATCAGAACCTCGTGTCCGACATGCGCAGCCTTGCCATCATGCGTGAAACCGGCCGCCCGGTGGTGTTCGATGCGACGCATTCGGTCCAGCTTCCAGGCGGCCAGGGCAAGAGCTCTGGCGGACAACGTGAATTCGTGCCGGTGCTGTCGCGCGCGGCGGTTGCGGTGGGCGTTTCAGGATTGTTCATGGAAACGCACCCCGACCCGGCGAATGCCAAATCCGACGGGCCGAATGCAGTGCCGCTCGATCGCCTCAAGGAACTGCTCACGCAGCTCAAACGCCTTGACGATGTAGCGAAGGCTCAGCCGTTTCTGGAGCATGATTTTGGTTGATCCGCCAAGGTGCTGGCCAAGCTCGGCCGGCGTGCGCTAGACAGTAGGCAAGAATGCGTAGGGGCCGCCGCGGGGGCGGCCAGGGGAAGTAACAATGCTGATGCAGCAAGCGGAAGCGCGCGCGCTCCAGCGAACACATCCGCTCAGCTTGCAGGCGGTGCAGTTTGTTTGCTACCTTCTGTTCGGCATTGCCTTGCCCACAGTCCTGTGGCTCCTCGGGCGAAGCGAGCTACTTGGCCAGCCTTACGTGGTTAGCACGCTTGCGGTTTCGACTGCGGCAACAGTCGCATCCTGGTATATCCTGTCGCGCCTTCGCCAATATGCCAAGGCGCGGCTTTTGTCTTACGTCGTCCCGCTCAACCTGCTGGTTTTCGGCGCTGCGGCCACCGCGATTGGCGTATTCCGCATGCCCTATTCCATCGGACTGTTCGGCACCTGCCTCGCCGCGACGATGGTCACCAGCTATGTGTTGGTCGCCATTACCCGGCTGGGCAACAAAGCGCTCTACATCGTGCCAGGCGGACGGGTTGCCGAAATGCGGCCGCGCCCGGAACACGTCACACTCGCATCACTCGATGAATTCGCGGCGATTGTCGCGCGGGGAAAGGGTAACGGCTCTGTAATAGGCGATCTCCATTTCGATCATCCGCCTGAATGGGAACGGCTTTTCGCATTGGCAGCTCTGAAGGGTATCCCGGTCTATCATTACCGCCAGATCCTAGAGCTCGAAACCGGTCAGGTCAGGATCGATCGGCTTAGCGAGAACGTGCTGGGATCGCTGATCCCGAACTTGCCATATATGGCTGCAAAGCGTGCTTTCGATGTCGTCGTAACGATCGCACTGGCGCCATTGCTACTGCTGGTGATGGGCGGAATTGCACTGGTGATTCGACTCGATTCCAAAGGTTCGATCCTGTTCGTGCAGGAGCGTATGGGATTTCGCGGTGAAGTGTTCCGGATGGTCAAATTCCGCACGATGCACGATCGGACAGTCGATGAAAACGAAACTGCCTTGCGTGACGATGCGATGACCCGGGACGGGGACGACCGGATCACCCGCGCCGGACGCTTCCTGCGAAAAGTGCGGCTGGACGAGCTTCCGCAGGCGTGGAACATCCTCAAAGGCGAGATGAGCTGGATCGGTCCACGCCCCGAAGCGATCAGCCTGTCCGAATGGTACGAGAACGAGATCCCGTTCTATTCCTATCGCCATATTGTTCGCCCGGGCCTGACCGGTTGGGCTCAGGTCAACCAAGGGCACGTGACCGGTGTAGACACCGCGACGCACAAGCTCCGTTACGATTTCTACTACGTGAAAAACATCTCGCTCTGGCTCGACGTGCTGATTTCTCTCAAGACACTGAGGGTGATCGCTGGCGGGTTCGGCGCACGCTAACCCAAGAGGCTGCCCTCCCATGCGCAAGGTATTCGTCACCGGCACCGCCGGTTTCATCGGTTTCCATCTCGCCCAGCTGTTGCTGAAAGAGGGTTTCCAGGTGGTCGGCTTCGACGGGATGACCGACTATTACGATGTCCGCATCAAGGAACGGCGGCACCAGATGTTGCTGCAGAATCAGCATTTCAGCGCCCATGTCGGCATGCTGGAGTATTTCGACAAGCTGCGCGCGCTGATGATGGATGAGCAGCCCGACGTGATTGTGCACCTCGCCGCGCAGGCAGGCGTACGCTACAGTCTGGAGAACCCGCGCGCCTATCTCGATGCCAATATTACCGGAACGTTCAACGTCATGGAATGCGCCCGCGAGCTGGCGGTCGATCACCTGCTGATGGCCAGCACCAGCTCTGTCTACGGCGCGAATGATCAGATGCCGTTCGACGAACTGGAGCGGGTCGAAACCCCGATGACATTCTACGCCGCGACCAAGAAGGCCAACGAATCGATGGCGCACAGCTATGCCCATCTGTGGAATCTGCCGACTACGATGTTCCGCTTTTTCACCGTTTATGGCCCGTGGGGCCGCCCTGACATGGCATTGTTCAAGTTTACCAAGGGCATCCTCGAAGGGACTCCGATCGATATCTACAATCACGGTGACATGTATCGCGATTTCACCTTCGTGACCGATCTGGTGCGCGGGATACGCTTGCTGATCGATGCCGCGCCAGTGCGCCCCGATAGCAAGGATGAGATCGAGCCGGGCGACAGCCTGTCACCCGTCGCGCCGTTCCGCGTGGTCAACATCGGTAACAGCGACAAGGTCAAGCTGCTCGACTTCATCGAGGCGATCGAACAGGAATGCGGGATCGAGGCCAAGCGCAATTATATGGACATGCAAAAGGGTGACGTGCCCGCGACCTGGGCCAATGCCGAATTGCTCAAACGCCTGACCGGCTATCAGCCGCAAACCGATTATCGTGAAGGGATCCGCCAGTTCGTCAGCTGGTACCGCGAGTATTACAACGTCTGATCAGCTGGCGAGGCGCAGCCCGGCTTTTTCGGCCGTCTCCATGCTCGCATCCGGCCAGATTCCGCGCGTGTCGTAGACCAAAGCGCTGGACCGCTCCTCACTCGGCACGACCTTGAAAACGTCGTGGTCGACCAGCACGATGAGAATGCCGCAATTTTCCAGCGAGTGATCGAGATCGACCAGCTGCGCGCCGGTATCCTTGAATTCGGCCGGCAGTTCGCCCGCATAAGGCTCGACGATCGACACTCGCGAACCGAATTTCCGAGCGAGGCGCGACGCGACGTAACGTGCCGGGCTTTCGCGAAAATCATCGATATTCGCTTTGAAGGCGAGGCCGAGACAAGCAACCGGCACGCCCGGATTTTCAGCAATCAGTTGCTCGGCCCGCGCTACGACATGGTGCATCTTCGCATCGTTCACTTCGCGGCCTGTGCGGATCAGCGGGGATTGTTCAGGCGCGCCGTGGATGATGAAATAGGGATCGACAGCGATGCAATGGCCGCCCACGCCCGGGCCGGGCTGGAGGATGTTCACCCGCGGGTGGCGGTTGGCGAGTTTGATCACTTCCCACACGTCGAGTTTCATGTGGTCGGCAATGATCGAGAGTTCGTTGGCGAACGCGATGTTTACGTCGCGATAGGCGTTCTCAACCAGCTTGGTCATTTCGGCCGATTTCGCATCGGTGGTGACGCATGTTCCGCGCACAAACCGCTTGTAGAATGCGAGTGCCTTGCGGGCGCAGCGCGGTGTGATCCCGCCGATTGAACGGTCGTTATGCGTCAGTTCTTCGAGAATCTTGCCGGGCAGCACGCGCTCGGGACAATAGGCGATCGACACATCGGGAATCTCGCCGGTCTGTCCCGGCATCTTCAGGTCTGGGCGAAGCCCGGCAATCAGATCGCGCATCTGTTCGGTCGTGCCGACCGGAGAGGTCGACTCGAGGATGATGCAGTCACCTTTCTTGAGCACGCCCGCCACTTCGGTCGCGGCAGACATGACATAAGACACATCCGGCGTGTGCTTGCCATCGTGCTCGAACGGGGTCGGTACAGCGATAACGAAGACATCGGCAGGGGCGATCTGGGTCGAAGCCTTGAGCAGACCGCGCTGCACCACGCCGCGCACCAGCCCGTCGAGATCGACTTCCTCGATGTGGATTTCACCACGGTTGATCGTTTCGACCACGTGATCCGACACGTCGATCCCGGTTACCGGGCAATTGGCCCGGGCAATGATCGCCGCCGTCGGGAGGCCGATGTAGCCGAGCCCGATCACGCATACTTGAGGTTTGGTATCGCCGCGCATGAAAATCCTACCGTTTGTGTCCGGCAGAAAGCCTTACCTGCGAGTGGTAAACATAGCGGTAATGTTGGTGTTACGTCGCGAGCAGGTCCACAATGCGCTGCGTTGCCTTGCCATCGCCGAACGGATTGTGCGCTTTCGCCATGGCGAAATAGGCGGCTTCATCGTCGAGCAGCCGGGTGGCTTCCTCGACAATCCGGTCCGCGTCTGTGCCGACCAGCTTTGCCGTGCCTGCTTCGACGCCTTCGGGTCGCTCGGTCGTTTCGCGCATTACCAGCACCGGCTTGCCCAGCGCAGGCCCCTCTTCCTGAACACCGCCGCTATCGGTCAGAATGAGGGTGGAGATATCGAGCAAACGCGCGAAGTGCGGATAGTCCAGCGGTTCGATCAGCGCGACATTGTCCAGCCCCTCAAGCTCTGTGTTCATGACCTTGCGGACATTGGGGTTGAGATGAACGGGGAAGATCATGGCGACATCCTCGCGCGCAGCGAGGCGGCGGATCGCTTCGGCGATCCCCTCCATCCCGCCGCCGAAGTTCTCACGCCGGTGGCTCGTCACGCCGATGATCCGCTTGCCCGCAAAGCGCGCTTCGAGCAGAGCGAGATCCTTCGCAAGATTCGGCTCGCGCTCCACCTTGGCGGTTATCCAGTGCAACGCATCGATAACCGTATTGCCGGTAACATGGATGCTCGCGGGATCGATATTCTCCGCCCTGAGCGCCCGGGCTGCTGTTTCCGTCGGGGCAAAATGCAGGGCGGCAAAGCTGCCTATAACCTTGCGATTGACCTCTTCGGGCCACGGATGGTGAATATTGCCGCTGCGCAGGCCCGCTTCGACATGGGCAACGGGGATTTTGCGATAATAGGCGGCAAGCGCACCGCACATGGCGGTCGCCGTATCACCCTGAACCACAACCCAGTCGGGCTTTTCCTGGTCCATCACTTCGCCCAGCCCGGTCAGCAAACGCGCAGTCAGTGCATCGAGTGACTGATCCGGCTGCATGACGTCGAGGTCATGATGCGGAGCGATACCTGCAATATCGAGGACCTGGTCCAGCATCCCCCGGTGCTGGCCTGAAACGCAGACGCGCGAGTTGAAGCGCGGATCGTCTTCCAGCGCATGGCACACGGGGAAAAGCTTGATCGCTTCGGGCCGGGTGCCGAAGACTGTGAGGATAGTAAGTGTCGACATGAAGAGGCGCTTAGCAGGGCAAGGTTAAAGGTGCGTTTGCCTTGACCATCGGATCGCCTGCTTCACTCGTCTCGATCGGTCCCCTGCGCCGATGCGTCCGGCTGCGGCAGCTGTTCGCTCTCTTCGTCCGGGAGTTCCGCAGCCCGCTCACGCTCGAGGCGCTCCTGATACTGGCGTTCGATTTGCTCGACCCGATCCTGGTCCTCGGCGGCCTGTTCGTCGATCAGAGCTAGGCGATCTTCGCGTGCTGCGGCAATCAGGTCGCTGAAGCGAACCGCATCTGCAGTCCGTCTTTCGCCATAAGCGCGATTGATCAGGTCTTGCGTGCAGCCGAGAAAGCCACCGGCGCCCGCCGTAGAGCAGGACAAAGTGCCGGAGCGGCCGATCAGTTCGAGCGATTCGACCCGCTCCGCCCAAGCGGTGTTGGCGGGATCTGAACTGAAGCGCAGATTTTCAGGGATGCGGTAGCGATCACCTTCGGGCAGGCGCGCCACGACGACAATCTCTTCGCCGCCGCAATTGGATGCTTCGTCGTCGCCGTAGACGATAACCATGCACACATCGTCGGTCAGGGTTTCGTCCGGTCCAATCTGAGCCACGGAGGGGGCAGCGGCGAAAGCAAGTGCAACAAGCGAGATCGGGAGTGCGAGGCGTTTCATGTCGAATTCCATCCAGTGTCTGTTGACGGCATCATCCATAGAACGCCGTGAATACCATATGAAGCGCGTTTGCGGGCATAACGGTCGGCAGCGCCGCTTACACGCGCTCAGCCAGTTTGATCGCGACACGGCAACCCAGACGGATCGCGCCTGACAGCAGTGGATAGGCCGGCGCTTTCTCCGCTCCTGCGGCCAATGCGGCATCGCGGTGGGCGCGCTCGTCTTCGCGAAACTCTTCGATCATCGCCGACAATTCGGGATCGGCGTCCGCTTCGGCGAGCTCGTCAAGCTGAGCTGAGTAATGCAGGTCGATCTCTTCTTCGACTGCCGCCGTGCAAGCCATGGCGGCTTCAGGCCCGAGGAGGGCGGTTCCTGCGCCTAGCGCATAGCCCGCAACCGACCAGAATGGCTGCAGAACCGTCGGCCGGACGCCGCGCCGCGCCATCAATGCATCGAACTTGGCCCGGTGGCCCTCTTCCTGCGCGGCCATATGCGCGATTTCCGGCGACAGCGGATGGCGGTCTCCCATGACGGCAAGCTGCCCGGCATAGATGCGGGTTGCGCCGAATTCTCCGGCCTGGTCAACCCGGATCATCTGCTCGGTATCGGGATTGGTCGGGATGCGGTGGCTCATGAGCGGTCCTTGCCAGGCAAGAGAGAGAATATGGCGATGGCAGAGACCATCGAGATCAGGAAGTTCCATCCGGCCAGACTGATACCGAGCAAAGTCCATGGCGCTTCATCGCACCGCGTGAGCGGAGCGTTGAAAATCGCTTCAAGTGCATCACCCTCTGCAGCGTTGGTCGTGGCGCAATCGGTTATGCCTTCCCACCACTTGTATTCGACGCCGGCATGGAAGCCGCCAATCAGCCCTGAAACGAGGATCGCTACAGCTGCAAGCGCGATCCACAATTTCTTCGGCGGCGCGAAATAAGAGAGCAAAGCCAAAGCGATCGCGGCGAAATGCGGATATCGCTGCCACCAGCACATTTCGCACGGAAACAAGCCGAAACCGTATTGCGACACATACGCACCGCCGATCAGCAGGGCCGGAATTCCAAGTGCAAGCCGCTGGGCCAGCCGGGTCGAAGGCGCTTCAATCATAATGCGCAAGTAGGAGCGTCAATTCCTGCGTGCAACCGTGTTCGGCGCGGTGCGGCGCAGTGTCTGAAGCGCATAATGCAGTTGAAAGTCTTCCACGCCCTGATCCTTCAGCTCCTCTGCGGTCAAGGTGAAGCGCGGGTCTTCTCGCTTGTCGCGCTCCAGCTCTTCGTCCTTCAGCGCCGCTTCGTTGACCAGATGACCGCGCAAATCGGACTCGCGCATCTGGAACTTGGCGCGTCTCGCCATGTCCGGGTCAGAGAGCTGAGGCACCTTGATATCGGGCGTAATCCCGCCTTCCTGCACCGAATGGCCAGACGGCGTATAATAGCGTGCCGTGGTAAGTTTGAGCGCACTGGTGTTGTCGAGCATCAGCAGCGACTGAACGCTGCCCTTGCCAAAGCTTCGATCGCCCATGACCACTGCACGGCGGTGATCCTGCAACGCTCCAGCAACGATTTCCGAAGCCGAAGCCGACCCGGCATCGATCAACACGACCATGGGTATGCCCTCGGCAATCTGGCCACGGAAAGCGGTTTCGGCATCGTAATAAATCGTCTCGCCGCGGGCGCGCCCACGCTGTGATACAATTCGGCCGCGATCGAGGAACAGGTCCGACAAGGCTACCGCTTCATCGAGCGAGCCCCCCGGATTGGAGCGCAGGTCCAGCACCAGGCCATTGACCCGGCCCGAAGCCTCGGTCTGTATCTTTTTCCACGCAGCAAATACGTCGGCACCGACATCGCGCGAAAACTCGTTCACGCTGATCACCCCGATATTGCCATCGGCTATGCTGTGCGAAACCGGTTCCAGTTCGATCACGCCGCGAGTCACGCTGACATCGAACGGTTCGTCGCGTCCGGGGCGGAAAACCGTCAGCCGGATCGAGGTGCCCGCCGCTCCGCGCATCTGGCTGACCGCTTCATCGAGGTCGCCGCCATAGATCAGATTGCCGTCGAGATGGGTGATGAAGTCCCCCGCCTTCAGGCCCGCTTCTTCCGCTGGGCTACCGCGAAACGGCGATATGATCTTCACCGCGCCGTCGTCCATCACCACCGACAGGCCGAGGCCGGAGTAATTGCCGTCGATCATCGTTTCGAGACGCTGCAAATCCGATCCGTCGAGGTACGCCGAATGCGGATCGAGCGATGCAAGCATGCCGTCGATCGCCCCGCGAATCAGCTTCTCGTCTTCAACCGGCTCAACGTAATTGGCTTTGATCCGTTGGTAGGTGGCGAACAGTTTGGAGAATTCCGGACCCACGCGGCCATCGACCTGCGCCATTCCCGATGTCGTCGCCGGGATCAGGGCAACAGCCGTCACCAGTGCTGCAGAACGGATAAGTGCGGAAAATTTCATGTTTCGGGCCTCTCGATCTGACCACAACCTATCGCGGTGAGAGGCTGAACGCCAGATGAGGATTGGCCCTGCGTCCCGATACGGTGCGGTCTCCGGTCGAACCATGAACGCGGCTCAGCGAAAGTCCGCTTGCTCAGCGCAAAAGACCCAGCGGATTGACCGGTGCGCCGTCGCGGCGGATCTCAAGCGTCACCTGCGGGCGGTCGAGCCCGGCCACGCCCAGCGGCGCTCCGCCGACCAGTTCCTCACCCACCGTCACATCGGTACGTGCCAAGCCCGTCACCAGGCTCGTCAGGCCGCCATCGTGTTCGATGATCACGATCCGCTCATAGCCGCGATAGGGCCCGGCGAATGCGACGCGCCCCGGCGCTGGTGCGATCACTTGCGCGCCCCCTCTCGGGGCGAGGGTCAATCCAGTGTTGCGAACGCCGCCGCTACTGGTTTCGCCAAAGCCCGACACTGTCCTGCCCGATACCGGCAGCTGGAACGCAAGCCGCGCCGCTTCAGTTGCCATTGCGACCGAGGCTGGTGTCGCTGCCACCGCAGTTTGCGGGTTGTTTGGCCGCATGATCGGTCCGGGCAGAGCCGCAAGTTCCTGCCGCAAATTGCCGGCTTGATCGAGTTGCTCGACCAGCGCATCGAGGTCGCGCGCTTCTTCCGCCAGTGCCAGAGCGCGCTCGACTTCGCGGTCGGCATCGCCGCCTGCCTTCCGGGAAGCAAGCCGTTGGCGCGTCTCGATGGCTGCCAACCGTCTGCGTCTGTCAGCCAGCTCGCCTTCCGTTTTGCGCAGAACAGACAGCGCCTGCTGCGCCTCCTGTTCGAGTGCGCGGCCGCGGTCTATTTCTGCGCGCAAGGCGGCCGTCCGTTGGCGGATTTGCGGGATCGTGCTTTCCAGAATCGCGCGAAGATAGACGGTTTCCCGCAACGAACCCGGGCGAAGAGCGGCCAGAGCCAGCGGCCTGCGTGACAGTTTCTGCAAGGCGCCTGTGAGCTTGACCAGCGGCTCCCGCCGCTCGGCAAGCTTGCGGTCCAAATCGCTACGCTCCTGCCCGATAAGCGCCAGCCGCGCCTCAGCCGCCGCAATACCGGCTTCAGCCTGCTGGATGCGAGCGGCTAGCGCAGCCGCATCTCGGGCAGTCTTGTCTGCGGCTTCGATTGCCTCGCGCGCCTCGGCTTCGAGCTGTTGCCCGCGCCGGTCAGCAGATGCGGCCTCGCGCTGCGCTGCCTGCATTCTTGCCCGAATCGTCGCGGGGTCTTCGGCCGCATCTTCACGCTGCGCCATCGCGACAGTCCCAACCAATGGAAGCGACAGCAATGCAAGTCCAAGGAGCAGGCGCGAAGACATCTGCTTACCCTGCCCGATGATAGGGATGCCCGGCAAGGATCGAAGTTGCGCGATAGAGCTGTTCCAGCAACATCGCCCGCGCCAGCATGTGCGGCC
Organism: Parerythrobacter lutipelagi; assembly: GCF_005434975.1. GTDB lineage: Bacteria > Pseudomonadota > Alphaproteobacteria > Sphingomonadales > Sphingomonadaceae > Parerythrobacter_A > Parerythrobacter_A lutipelagi. The sequence goes on from NZ_SKCJ01000001.1 coordinate 1,206,195, forward strand.
ATGTCGCCGAACCGAATGCGAGCAGCAGGTCGGCCTCTGCACGATCCTCAGGCGAATGGCCGTCCGCAGCGCCAAGGATAAAGCGCGTTTCGCGCACCCCGTCGTCCCGCCAGCGCGAGAGCGTTTCAGCAAGACGCGCGGAGGAAAGATCCTTCCCGCGTTCGTCGAGCAGTATCGTTCGAACGGGTGTTTGGGGTTGGCCGGCTCTGCCGCCAACTTCGGGCAATTCCGTGAGTTTGAACGGCCAGGTCAGACGTTTCCTGTAGCGCGCGACCAAATCTGCCTCAGGCGAACGACCGATTTTCCCGCGTGCGATCACATGGAGCAACATCAGCCGGGCCTAGCGCGCATTACAGCTTGGGAGAATGCACGCCAGTTCCGCCCCGGAGGCTTCAAGCGCTGCCGGCAGCAACCGGCGGTGCATCACCAAAAGCCCACATACGCTCGAGATTGTAGAAACTGCGCACTTCAGGCCTGAACAGGTGCACGACAACATCGCCCGCATCGATCAGCACCCAGTCGGCAGTCGGCAAGCCTTCGAGCCGGGCCGGGCCAAAGCCCTCGTGCTTGACCTTTTCCGCCAGTTTTTGCGCAATAGATGCCACCTGCCGCGTCGATCGGCCTGATGCGATCACCATGTAATCAGCAATGCTCGATTTGCCTGCGAGCGGGATAGTAATCACGTCTTGCGCCTGATCGTCGTCAAGCTGTTCGAGGACGAGCGCCAGCAGCGAGCCGGGTTCGGCTTCGACTACGGGGGCGTCAGTGCTTCCGGTCATGCCTTCGGCAATGTTGGCAGCAGTTGGGGTAGGCGCCTGGTTCATAGGCGGGATCAGTGCTCCTGTCAGTGTGGCTGGAAAAGCCAAAACGGTTCGCCCGGCAATTCAAACCGGGCCGACCTGATCGGCTTCGACAAGGTGATGGGTCACCTGATCGCGCGGTGGCTGGTTTGGCATGCGCGACGCCCAATCCGGGTCGGACCGACGGATAACCGTCGCCGAACGCGGGTCGGGATCGAAACGCAAGGTCACCAGTGTCGGCGCGCTCCATCTGCCCCGGTTTGCAAATCTGGCGGCAGGAACACGATATTTCCCGAGCCAGGCCATTGCGGGGCCGGCAATAGCAGCGCGATCATAGCCCGGTCTGGCAATCACCGCAATCGGCATCGCACGCGCTATGTCTCGCCAGCGTTTCCATTGATGGAATTGCGCGAGATTGTCAGACCCCATCAGCCAGACGAATTCATGTTTGGGATACTTCCGGCGAAGCGCTGACAGGGTATTCACAGTGTATCGCGTGCCCAGCTCTCTTTCGATAGCGGTCACGCGAATCGGCGCGCGCCGGGCCTGCTCTCTCGCAGAGTGCACGCGCGCAATCAGCGGCGCCATGCCCGCGCGCGGCTTGAGCGGGTTCCCCGGAGAGACCATCCACCACACTTCGTCGAGCCCGAGGGCCTGTATTGCAAACAGACTGATTCGCCGATGCCCGCCATGCGCCGGATTGAAGCTCCCACCTAGCAGGCCGATGCGCATCAGCTGGCAGCCTTCTGATTGAAACGTATGATGAATTGCAGATGGAGCGACATATCCGCGGCGAGCCTACCAGCAATGGAAAAAAATGTAAGCGTCGCCGGAACCTATCGAACGGTCAGGACATTGAGAGGTTGCGGGCAAAGAAGCGAAAAACGCTTCGTCCCGCGAGTCCATCGACTCGCCCGTTCGCGCACCCTCCAGATTCGACGGGCTGGTTTTTGCGTGCTAGCCGCCCGCCACAAATAAAAAAACGAGACTGGCGGGGTCGCATTGAACACTACTCGGACAGCTGGCGGATGGAGCAACCGCCTGGCGAACTGGTTTCCTGATCGCGAATTCTTCATGCGATCGCAGGGTCAGGTTCGCTTCATCAAAATCTCTTCGAAACTCCAGATTGTCGCTGCATCGATAGCAACGGCAGCCTTGCTTGCATGGGCCATATCCATGGCAGTGATGGCTTGGTCGCAGTACAGCGCCGAGGCTGAACGCGCGTCGCTGCTTCAGCGTGAAGCGAAAGTCGCCAGCGCCGAAGAGCGGTTCGACGACTACTCGAACGAGATTGGCAGTGTCGCTGCCGATTTGCAGAAGCGTCAGGAATTCATCGAGGCCATGGTCGAAAGCCTGCCCGATGACGTGCGCGAAGACGAGACCGTGTCGGATTCGTCGACTGAAGCACAGGAAACGGTCGACAAGGTCAGTGCGCTGATCCCCGAAGCGGCAGCACTGGCGCAGATCGAAGCGCAGCAACTGGTGTTTGTCGAGCGACTGACACGCTTTGCCGACCGGCGTTCGGCCCGCGCTGCCGAGGCGATTCGCGAACTCGGGCTGGATCCCAACACCATGTTGCGTTCGGCCGATCGCGAGGCGATGGGTGGCCCGCTGCAACTGCTCGCATCCTCTGCCAATGGCGATCTTGATCCACGCTTTGAACGGCTCGGGCTGAGCCTTGCACGTATGGCCGCGCTCGAGCGTTCGCTCGACGGCATTCCACAGGTTATCCCGGCTGCGAGCCAGGCGTCGATTTCTTCGGGCTTCGGCTACCGCCGCGACCCCTTTACTCGCGGCGCCGCGATGCACTCGGGTCTCGATTTCAAAGGCCCGACCGGCGCGCCGATCTATGCCGCAGCGCATGGCAAAGTTTCCTTCGCCGGACGCAAATCGGGCTACGGCAATGTTGTGGAAATCAGTCACGGTAACGGGATGATGACCCGTTATGCGCATATGTCGCGTTTCAGCGCCAAAGTGGGGCAGGATGTCGCAGCAGGTGACGTCATTGGCGCTATCGGCAGCACCGGTCGCTCGACCGGGCCGCACCTCCACTTCGAAGTGCGGATCAACAATCGCGCGGTCAATCCGCGCCCCTTCCTGGAGAAAGCCCCCAATGTTCTCAAAGAAGCCCGAACCGCAGGGCCGCGCAAGCAGGCCGGCAGCTAAGCCGATGGGAAGCAACAACGGTACTTTCTCTGTAATCGGTACAGATGTGACCATTACTGGCGATGTCGCTGCAACCACAGAGCTGCATGTCGATGGCAAGATCATCGGCGACATCGAATGTGCGTCACTTGTCCAGGGTGAGGCGAGCACGATCGAAGGCGCCGTCAAGGCTGAGAGCGCCCGGCTGGCCGGGACAGTCAAAGGCTCGATTGCGGCGCGCGAACTCGTCGTACTCAAATCCGCGCGGATCGAAGGCGATGTCCACTATGATTCGATAACCATCGAACAGGGCGCTGAAGTCGACGGCCGGTTCAGCCATCGCGTCCCTGGTCGCAGTGAAGCGGCCCGGTCGCCGGTTACATCCGATCCGAAAGACAAGGACGGCGAGCAGGAACCCAAGTTGACGCTTGCCGGTTGACTGACACCGAACAACAAAACTGTATGAGAAAAAGGCGCCGCGGATGCAGCGCCTTTTTTGTTTGCCCAAGGGTCAGGTCAGCACTTCGGCCCGCAGCGCCTTGCGATCGAGCTTGCCGATAATCGTTTTTGGCAGCTCTTCGCGCACCACGACGTCGGACACGCGCTCATGCTTGCCGAGCCGCGCATTGGCCCATTCAGCCAAGCCGGAAGATTCGGCCGGTTCATTGAGCGTCACATAGGCACGCGGCGTCTCGCCCAGGTAATCGTCCGGAACGCCGATCACCAATGCCTCCTTGATCGCTGGGTGCTCGACCAACACCGCTTCGACCTGGCTGGGAAACACTTTGAAACCCCCGACAGCGATCATGTCCTTGATCCGGTCGACGATGGTCAGGAACCCGTCTTCATCGAGCTGCGCGACATCCCCGGTGCGAAGCCATTGTTTGCCATCACGCTGCACGAACACCTCCGCCGAGGCCTCCGGCATATTCCAGTACCCGCGCATGATCTGCGGGCCGTGTATTGCCAGCTCTCCAGGTTCACCTTCCGGCGCAAGTTTCTCCGGGTTTTCCTTGTCGAGCAGAATGATTTCCGTTCTGGCCACAAGCTGGCCAATCGAACCGGGCTTACGCACCCCTTGATACGGATTGGCGGAAACTACGCCTGAACTTTCAGTCAGGCCGTAGCCTTCGACCAGCCGCACGCCGGTCAGCTCTTCCCATTTTTCGCGCAATGGCGCGGCAAGCGGTGCACCGCCGGAAATGCACACTTTGAGCGAAGAGAGATCCGTCTGCCGGAGCAAGGGGTGATCGACCATCGCCTGAAACATCGTCGGCACGCCGGGAAAACCGGTCGGTCCGGTGCGCGCAATGGTCTTGAGCACGTCCTCGGTATCGAAGCGCGGGACCATCGCAATGGCTGCACCGGTCACCACAGCATGATTGAGGACGGCAGTGTTGGCGAAGACGTGGAACATGGGCAGCGCGCCCATGATCACATCATTCTCCGGGCTCTCGAACGAGTTGATTGCCGCGACCTGCTGCGCGTTGACCGACAGGTTTGCGTGCGTCAGCATTGCTCCCTTGGGCCGCCCGGTGGTGCCGCCGGTATACTGAAGCAGCGCAACATCCTGCGTATCGATAGCAGGGAGATCGCCGTCGGTGTCGCCTGCCAGCCAGTCATCCCATATGGCCACGTCACCGCGCTGGGGGATCGCTGCAATCTGGCTGCGCTTGAACAAGCGAAAGGCAAAGCTCTTGAGTGTGGGCAACTGGTCCGACAAGCGGGTAACTGCCAACTGCTCGAGCGAGGACGCATCGAGGACTTCCAGCGCAGTGGGCAACAACGCTGGCGCATCGAGTGTAACGAGCAGCCGCGTTCCCGAATCAGCGACCTGATGCGCCAATTCGTCGACCGAATAGAGCGGCGAGAAGTTCACCACCGTCGCCCCGGCCATCATGGCCCCGTAATACGCAGAAACATAGGCTGGTACGTTGGGCAGGAACAATCCCACACGATCGCCCTTGCCGATGCCGCGCGCTACCAACCCGTTCGCGAAGCGCAGAGCTTCCGTGTGCAGATCGTCGTAGGAAAAGCTTCGCCCCATGAAAAAGGCCAGCGGTTTCGCCCCTCGCCGTGCGACCGCTTTCGCGAACATCTGTGGCAGGGTTTCAGGCTCGAACTTCGTGTCCCACGCTGTCGGGTGGTGGTAGGGCAATTTACTGACATCCATGTCAGCATGGATGGAGGCCGCGCTGTAATTGCGCAAGGAAAAAGGCGCCGGGACTCGAGGTCCGCAGCGCCTTTTCGCCTTATTCGGTAATGATTTGCGTCGTTATTTTGCCTCAGGCTTCGCCTTCGCTGGCTTCCTCGGCCCGCTTGGCTTCGAGCCACGCAGCAGCTTCGGCTTCCTGCACCGCTTCCGCTGCCGCCTTTACATTGGCATCGCGCTCAGCGCGCAATTCCTCGATCAGGCGATCCTTGTCGCTGGCTTGATCGGAGGCAACTGCGTCTGCGTCTTCAGTGAGACCCGCCTTCTTGGCAGCCTTTGCGACGACTGCGTCAAGCTCGCGCTGCGAACAAAGGCCCAGTGTGACCGGGTCTTTTGCTTGAATATTCTGAATGTTCCAGTGGCTGCGTTCACGGATTGCGTTGATCGTGTTGCGGGTCGTGCCGATGAGCTTTGAAATCTGCGCGTCTGAGACTTCCGGATGGTTGCGCAGGACCCAGGCAATTCCGTCCGGCTTGTCCTGCCGCTTGGATACCGGCGTATAGCGCGGGCCCTTGGTGCGGGTAACTTCGACCGGGGCCTTCTGCATTTGCAGATCGTAACTCGGATCCGCCTCGCCCTTTTCGATTTCCGCCTGCGTCAGCTCGCCCGAATGCAGCGGGTCACGTCCGGTGTATTTGCTGCTGGCGAGATCATCGGCCATGGCCTGAACTTCGAGGATGTGCAGGCCGCAGAATTCTGCGATCTGTTCGAAGCTCAGCCCGGTGTTGTCGACCAGCCAGGTGGCGGTCGCATGCGGCATCAGCGGCTTGGGTTGGTCGGCCATGATGGCGTGTCCTGTCGTTTGTGCAAAATATAAGGGCCGCCCCTTGCGGAGCGGCCGTGCAGTCCATGATCTAGGCGATCTGCGCCCGATGGGCAAGCGTTTACGCCATCACGCGCAATCCGCCCTACCCGCCGCCGACCTCGAGAATGATCTTTCCGATATGCTCTCCCTTTTCCATCCGGGCGTGTGCGCCGGATGCATCGGCCAAGGGATAAGTCCGGTCCATCACGGGGCACACTTCGCCATCGAGGAATAACGGCCAGGCATTTGCTTCGATTTCCGCGCAGAGCATCGCTTTGAATTCGTCACTTCGCGGGCGCAGCGTCGACCCGGTCAGCGTCAGACGGCGGCTCATAATCACCGCCATGTTCAGCTGTGCCGTCATTCCGCCGAGCACAGCGATGGTCACATGCCGCCCGTCTTCAGCAAGACACTTGAGGTTGCGCGGGACGTAGTCGCCTGAAACCATATCGAGCACAATTTCCACGCCATTCCCGTCAGTGATTGCCCCGATCTCTTCAACGAAGTCGGTCTCGCGGTAATTGATTGCGTGGTCCGCACCGAATTTCTTCGCAGCCGTGCATTTTGCGTCGCTGCCGCAGGTCACGATCACATCCAGACCGAAAGCCTTGGCCAGCATGATCGCCATCGTTCCGATGCCGCTGGTGCCGCCATGCACGAGCAAGCGCTCGCCCTGACGCGCATAGCCGCGCTGAAAGACGTTGTGCCACACGGTGAAAAGCGTTTCGGGAATGGCCGCCGCTTCCGCCAGCGGGATGGCATCGCCAACCGGCAGGCATTGGCTGGCCGGTGTGCGGCAATATTGCGCATAACCGCCGCCTGGCGTCAGGGCGCACACGATCCGATTGAGCCATTCGGGCTCGACTCCATCGCCGATCGACACCACCTTGCCGCTCACCTCGAGGCCGAGCAGCGGAGAAGCACCTGGCGGCGCAGGGTAATGTCCCTGCCGCTGGATCACATCGGGACGGTTGACGCCGGCATAGGCAACTTCGATCAACACTTCGCCTGCACGCGGTTGCGGTACGTCAACCTCGGTCAGCGCCAGCACCTCTGGCCCTCCCGGGCTGACGAAGTGGATCGCTTTCATTTTCTCGGGAATTTCTTGCGCCATTGGCCCTCCGTGAGCGAAAGCTTGTTGCCTCCGTGCGACAGGGTGCGCACGATTGGCGGGGGATAGACACCGCAGCGATTGACAGCAAGCGGCACAAGCCGGAAGTTACCCGCAATGGAACTCGATGATCTGCCGCGCCCCAAGGGCGACGCTGCGAGCAAGCTCGGACTTGAAGACCTTGCGCCCTATTCGCTGAACGAGCTCGACGAGCGGATCGCGCTGCTCAGGGCCGAGATCGGCCGCGTCGAGGCGCACCGCGACAAAGCCTCCGCCCATCGCTCTGCAGCCGACGCGCTGTTCGGCAAGCCCTCTGCATGATGTGCCGGGGTCGAAATCGCCGGACCCCGACCTATATGGAACACATGCCAATCGATGCGGCCTGTTTAGATCGCGTTAACCATGTTTCCCCATATTCCTTATTGAGGGAATATCCGTCCCCATCGACGAAAGACCGCTGAATGCCCAGTTTTGCACAAAACCTCGAAAAAACGCTCCACAACGCGCTGTCGAATGCAGCCGAGCGGCGGCACGAGTATGCCACGCTCGAGCATCTTCTGCTTGCTCTGATTGAAGATGAAGACGCGGCGCAGGTGATGAACGCGTGCGGTGTGGAGATGGATGTGCTGGGCGAGGCAGTGAAGCAGTATCTCGATCAGGAATACCAGGCTCTGAAAGCGGAAGACGATGCCGATCCGCAGCCGACCGCCGGTTTCCAGCGAGTCATCCAGCGTGCGATTTTGCATGTCCAGTCGAGCGGCAAGGACACAGTAACCGGTGCCAACGTGCTGGTCGCGCTGTTTTCCGAGCGTGACAGCTACGCGGTCTATTTTCTGCAACAGCAGGACATGAGCCGGCTCGATGCGGTGAGCTTTATCAGCCACGGCATCGGCAAGGGCGGGAAGCAGCTCGAATCGAAACCGCCACAGGGTGCCGATGAGACGCAGACCGGTGATAACGATAAGGGTGACAGCAAGAAGGAAACCGCGCTCGACCAGTTCACGGTCAATCTAAACAAGCGCGCGCAAGACGGCAAGATCGATCCGCTGATCGGCCGCGGGCCCGAGGTGGACCGCACAGTCCAGATTCTCTGCCGGCGGAGCAAGAACAATCCGCTCTATGTTGGTGATCCGGGCGTAGGGAAGACCGCGATCGCAGAAGGTCTGGCGCGCAAAATCGTTGAAGGCGAAGTGCCGGACGTCCTGAAGGATGCGGTGATCTACTCGCTCGACATGGGCGCTCTGCTCGCAGGCACGCGCTATCGCGGCGATTTCGAGGAACGGCTCAAACAGGTCGTGAATGAACTCGAAGGCATGCCGGATGCGGTACTGTTCATCGATGAAATCCACACGGTGATCGGTGCCGGCGCGACAAGCGGCGGCGCTATGGATGCCTCCAACCTGCTGAAGCCTGCGCTTTCAAACGGCTCGATCCGCTGCATCGGCTCGACCACCTACAAGGAATTCCGCAACCACTTCGAAAAAGACCGCGCGCTGCTCCGCAGGTTCCAGAAGATCGATGTCAACGAGCCGACGATCGAAGATACGGTCAAGATACTCAAGGGCCTGCGCAGCGCGTTCGAAGATCACCACAAGGTGAAGTACACGCCTGACGCGCTCAAAACCGCAGTCGAGCTTTCGGCGCGCTATATCAACGACCGAAAGCTGCCCGACAAGGCGATCGACGTGATCGACGAGGTTGGCGCGATGCAAATGCTGGTGCCTCCAAGCCGCCGCAAGAAAAAGATTACCGCGCGTGAGATCGAACAGGTTATCGCGACAATGGCGCGCATCCCGCCGAAATCGGTGTCGAAGGATGACAAGAAGGCGCTCGAGAACCTCGAACGCGACCTCAAACATGTCGTCTTCGGTCAAGATCCTGCGGTTCGCAAAATTTCGACCGCGATGAAGCTTTCCCGTGCAGGCCTGCGCGATCCGGACAAGCCGATCGGCTCGTTTCTGTTCAGCGGCCCGACGGGTGTCGGCAAGACCGAAGTCGCGCGCCAGCTGGCCAGTATCATGGGGATCGAGCTCAAGCGGTTCGACATGTCCGAATATATGGAACGCCACAGCGTATCGCGCCTGATCGGTGCCCCTCCGGGCTATGTCGGTTATGATCAGGGCGGATTGCTGACCGATGCGATCGATCAGAACCCGCATTGCGTGTTGCTGCTCGACGAAATCGAGAAAGCGCATCCCGACCTGTTCAACATCCTGTTGCAGGTGATGGATAACGGCCGCCTGACCGATCATCACGGCAAGACAGTCGACTTCCGCAACGTCGTGCTGATCATGACGACCAATGCCGGCGCGTCCGACATGGCAAGCCAGGGCATCGGTTTCGGTGACGTGTCCAAGGAAGACGCGAGCGAAGAAGCGGTGAAGCGCATGTTCACTCCGGAATTCCGCAACCGGCTCGATGCGATCGTGCCCTTCGGATACCTCGGCAAGAGCACCGTCGCCCGCGTGGTCGACAAATTCATCCTTCAGCTCGAATTGCAATTGGCCGAGCAAGACGTCCACATCCAGTTCGACAAGGAAGCGCGCGAATGGCTTGGCGACAAGGGATATGACAAGCTTTACGGCGCCCGGCCGATGTCCCGTCTGATTCAGGAAAAGATCAAGCAGCCGCTGGCCGAAGAGTTGCTGTTCGGAAAGCTGGCCGACGGCGGCGAAGTCCATGTGAGCGTGAAGGACGGCAAGCCGAGTTTCGAAATTTCGCCTTCTCCGCCCAAGGCGAAGCCTAAGCGCAAGCCACCAGCGAAGAAAAAGCCCGCTGCAAAAAAATCAGAGCCTGGTCCGAAGTCGGATTCAGCTGACCCGAAAGCGAGCGAGAGCAAGGACAAAGACTGATCCTAAGTCGCTGAACACATTTGCGGGGCGCGCGCCGGGAACGGTTCGCGCCCCGTTTTCATTCTAGCTGTGATGTCCGCTGCCTTTTCCTGGATCAAGCCCGAACCGCACGGGATATATGTAGCCCCCGCCGATTGCTGGATCGACCCCTCGCGCGCGGTTGACACGGCACTTGTGACTCATGGCCATGCCGACCACGCACGGGGCGGACATGGCAAGACCGTCGCCACACCCGAAACACTGGCGATCATGAAGTTGCGCTACGCAACTGCGGATGGTGCGACGCCGGTATCCTACGGCGAGACGATCCGATTGCCGGGCGGCGTCGACGCGACATACATCCCGGCTGGCCATGTGCTGGGTAGCGCGCAGATCCTGCTCGAACATGCTGGCGAGAGAGTTGTGATAACCGGCGATTACAAGCGCCGCCATGACCCCACCTGCCCGCCGTTCGAAGCGGTTCCATGCGACATCTTCATCACGGAGGCGACCTTCGGCCTGCCGCTCTTCACCCATCCACCAATTGAAGACGAAATGGCCAAGATGCTCGAACGGCTGGCAGCTCAGCCTGATCGCTGTGTGCTCGTCGGAGCCTATGCGCTTGGCAAAGCGCAGCGCGTAATTGCCGAGCTGCGCCGTGCGGGCCACACCCGGCCCATCTATCTCCACGGCGCGATGGAAAAGATGTGCCGCCTGTATGAGGAATACGGGGTCGATCTTGGCGAACTGCGCCTCGTGTCCGATCACGCGAAAGACGATATGCGGGGCTCAATCGTTGTTTGCCCGCCATCTGCGCTGAATGATCGCTGGAGCCGGCGCTTGCCCGAGCCAATCACAGCGATGGCGAGCGGCTGGATGCGCGTCCGGCAACGGGCGAGGCAACGCAACGTCGAGCTGCCGCTGATCATTTCCGATCATGCCGACTGGGGTGAATTGACCGCGACGATCGAAGAGGTTGATCCGCACGAGACCTGGATCACCCACGGCCGGGAGGAAGCGCTGCTGCGCTGGTGCCAACTCCACCAACGCCGCGCGCGCGCCCTCGCATTGGTCGGTTACGATGACGAGGATGACTAAGCGGTGGAAGCGTTTGCCGCCCTCATCGATGCGCTCGTCTACACGCCTGGCCGCAATGAAAAGCTGCGTTTGATCGGAGAATATCTGCGAGCGACGCCCGATCCCGATCGCGGATGGGCCCTCGCGGCTCTGTCCGACGGGCTCGACTTCCCGGCCGTCAAATCCTCCACCATCCGCAACTTGATGAAGGACCGGATCGACCCGGTGTTGTGGACGCTGAGCCGCGATTTCGTCGGCGACACGGCGGAAACCGCGAGCCTCCTCTGGCCTGTCACGGCAAGCGATGGGACGGCAGTCCCAAGTGTGACACAAGTGGTCGAGATACTATCGTCGACCAATCGCAACACTGCACCGGCCGAACTGGCGCGCTTGCTCGACCGGCTAGACCCGTCAGGCCGCTATGCGCTGCTGAAACTGGCGACTGGAGCCATGCGGATCGGCATCTCGTCGCGGCTCGCCAAAGTCGCATTCGCGCAGGCCTTCGACGTGCCGGTCGAGCTGGTCGAAGAGTACTGGCATGGGCTTGAACCACCCTATCCCGATCTTTTCGCTTGGGCTGCGGACAACGCGGATCCGCCGGATACAGAGAATATGCCGCTATTCCGGCCATTCATGCTCGCCCATCCATTGGAGGAAGCCAAACTCGACCTCGCTGACTATGCGGCAGAGTGGAAATGGGACGGCATCCGGGTCCAGCTTGTTCACGCTGGCGGCGAAACGCGGGTCTATTCACGCTCCGGCGACGATATCTCGCCCACCTTCCCCGAACTGGTCGATGCCTTTCGGGTACCTGGCATACTCGATGGCGAATTGCTTGTTCGCGGGGCGGTCCAGGGGGGTGAAAAAGGCGGCGCTGCCAGCTTCAATGCATTGCAGCAACGGCTCGGCCGCAAGACTGTCTCGAAGAAGATGCTCGCTGAAAGCCCCGCTTTCGTGCGCCTCTACGATGTGCTGCAATGGCAGGGCGAGGACCTGCGCGAAGCGGCATGGAACCAGCGGCGCGAAAGGCTTGAGACCTTGCTCCCCGAGCTTCCAGACAGCCATTTCGACTTATCGCAGCTCGTCGAAGCACGGGATTTCGACCATCTCGCTGAAATCCGCGAGGGTACGCGTGACGATGCCATCGAAGGGTTGATGCTCAAGCGGCGGGACAGCCCGTATATTGCCGGGCGCCGTGTCGGATACTGGTACAAGTGGAAGCGCGATCCGCTGCTGATCGACTGCGTGTTGATGTATGCCCAGCGCGGCAGCGGCAAACGGTCGAGCTTCTATTCCGACTACAGTTTCGGCTGCTGGGACGGCGATCCCGATGCGGGCGCTGAGTTGCTGCCGGTGGGCAAAGCCTATTCGGGCTTCACCGACGAGGAGCTGAAGAAGATCGACCGCCATGTGCGGCGCAACACCGTCAACCGCTTCGGTCCGGTGCGCGAAACCGACAAGAGCCTGGTGTTCGAAGTCGCCTTCGACAGCGTACATCTGAGCAAGCGGCACAAGTCCGGCCTCGCCATGCGTTTCCCGCGTATCCACCGCATCCGCTGGGATAAACCGGCGCACGAAGCCGACAGGATCGATGCGCTCAGGGCATTGATCAGGGACTGACGCGCCACTAGTACGGGTTTCAATGAGAAACTGAGGAGAGCCACGTGTCCTACGCCCATTCGACGTTAGCTACTTTTGGCCAGATGCTTGGCACGCTCGCGCATCTTCTCGATAAAGCCGAGAAGTCCGGCAACACCGATCTGCTGGACGCCCGGCTTGCGCCGGACATGCTCCCACTCGCCACGCAGGTGCGCATCGCGGTCTTTCAGGTGCTCAACACGCTCAACCGCCTTGCCGGTGCTGATCTAACCCCCGAGGAGGAAGATCCCGAAAGCTTCGCCGATGCGAAAGCGATGGTCGCGCAGGCCCAGGACGCGGTGAGTTCCACCACCGCCGAAAGCTTCGTAGCGGCCGACGCGCCAGTCGAATTCGATATACCCAACGGCATGGAGTTTGCGCTGTCAGCGGAAGAGTATGTTCGCGACTGGAGCATCGCCCAGTTCTATTTCCACGTCACAACCCTCTACGCGATTCTGCGGGTTCAGGGTCTTGAACTCGGCAAAGCCGACTTCGTGTCATACATGATGCGACATCTCAAAGCACCGGCTTCTGCCTGATCGAAGAATCACGCCGGCTTTTGGCGCGAAGTTGCGCGGCGCAACAACACGAGCTTTGCTCCCGTTGCTTTCATCCCGCGCACCCGATTGACCCGCACCGCCAGCCAGTCCTTGAGCGTCTTTGCGCCTTTGGATTGCTTCGGTGGCAGGCGTTTCAACCCGCTGCCGCGCCCTCGCCGAGCGCGGCTTCAACCGCGGTCCTGTGGGCTCGCGCATTCTCGACATAGTGCGCCACACCCAAGCGCATTCCAGCAATGGCTGTATCGCTCAGCCCCTTGAGCGGTTTGGCAGGTCGCCCGGCCCACAGTTCGTGCGCGCCCATGACCTTGCCTTCGGTCAGCATCGCACCCGCTGCCAGCATGGCGTCGCTGCCGATGACCGCATTGTTCATTGCGATGGCTCCGAGCCCGACAAAGCCGCGATCCTCGATCCTGCAGCCGTGAACCATCGCCATATGACCGATCAAAACATCATCGCCGATGATCAACGGAGACCCGTCGGGATCACCCGGACGGGGCGGATCGCAATGCAGGACACTGCCGTCCTGCACGTTCGACCGCTCACCGATCTCGATCCTGCTCACATCGGCGCGCAGGACGCAATTGTACCATACTGAACTGTCGGCCCCGATGGTGACATCGCCGATGATCGTGCAGCCGGGAGCAATGAACGCGCTATCGTGGATCTGCGGCGTCTTGCCGTGAATCGGAATGATATTCACACCGGGGCGGCTCACTGTCATTTCTGGCTCCTGTGCCACTCTTCGGCGGCGATGCTGTAAAGGATCGTCGTTCGGTCCTCAGATGGATAGTCCGGGTCATCAAAGTCGAGGTCGGTTCGCCGTGTCATGCCGAGCTTTTCCATCAGCTTCCAGCTTGCGCGGTTGCGCAGGCTCGTCAAGGCGACGACATGCGGGGCTCCGATCCGCCCGAATGCCCAATCGAGCACGGCACGCACGGCCTCTTCCGCATAACCCTGCCGCCAACGATCTTCGCGCACCAGCCAGCCAACCTCGTGATCGCCCTGATTTCGGGCCAGAGGATTGTCGACCCGCTTCAAGCCGCAATGGCCGATCATCTCGCCGGTTGCCTTCTCGATCATGAACAGAAAGCTGAAGCCGTCCTGCGCATAGAGTGCCATGGATTTGGCGTGCTTGGCTTCGATCTCATGCAGCTCTTTCACACCGCCGAGCCGGGCCATCACCTGTGGGGTGTTGAGCAGCCGAGCTTGCAATACGGCATCGCCCTCTTCGATGGTGCGCAGGATCAGCCGTTCGGTCTCGCAGATGATATCAGCCATTCTGCGTTGTCCACATAGCGCGATCAATCGAATATACGATGATCACCGGGTTTTCAGGGTCGAAATCACTGTTGGAAAAGTCCAGGTCTTCGCGCCGCTTCATGCCCAGCCGCTTCATCAGGCCCCAGCTCGGTGCATTGCGTTGAACCGTCAAGGCAATGACTTCGCCGGCAGCGAACCGGCCAAACGCGAGATCGAGCGAAGCTGCGGCAGACTCTTTCGCATAACCCTGTCCCCAAGCCTCTTGGCGCAGGCGCCAGCCGACTTCCATCATGCCCATCGGACCACCCTGCTGGTTGCTGCGCTTCAGCCCGCAGAAGCCGATGATGGCACCATCGTTCTTTCGTTCAATTGCCCAGAAGGTGTGGCCATGGTCGCGCCTGTATGACAGCAATCTGTCCTGCGCCGCCAACCGCTTGTCCGCATCGCATACCCCGCCAAGCCAGCGCATGACTTCGGGTGTGTTGGTCCCAGCCCAGAATGGCTCCCAGTCGTCTACTCGCCAGTCGCGCAGAACCAGACGGTCCGTTTCAAAGCGAAAGTCAGTTCCCATGACCACGAACCACGGTCAGCCGCCGAGCAAGCGTGCCGCGACCGGCGCGTGATAGGTCAGCACTCCACTGCATCCAGCACGCTTGAAGGCGAGCAGCTTTTCCATCAACAGCTCATCGCGGTCTCCCACACCGGCCGCCGCGCCCGCTTCGATCAGCGCATATTCGCCGCTGACCTGATAGGCGAAGACCGGTACGGAAAATGCCTGCTTTGCACGCCAGATGACGTCGAGATAGGCCAGTCCCGGCTTGACCATGATGCTATCGGCTCCCTCGGCAATATCGAAAGCAATCTCGCTCATCGCTTCGTCACCGTTGGCCGGATCCATCTGATAGCTTTTCTTGTCGCCCTTGAGCAGCCCCCCGCTGCCCACGGCATCGCGAAACGGCCCGTAAAAGGCCGACGCATATTTCGCCGAGTAGGCCATGATCTGGACGTTGGGGTGGTCGTTCATCTCCAGCGCCATGCGGATCGCCCGCACCCGTCCGTCCATCATGTCCGACGGGGCGATGATATCTGCCCCGGCATTCGCCTGATTTATCGATTGGTCGACCAGCACTGCGACGGTATCGTCATTGACGACATAGCCAGTGTTATCGAGCAAGCCGTCCTGACCGTGGCTGGTATAGGGATCGAGCGCGACATCGGTGAGAATACCGATACCCGACCCGCAGGCATCGCGGACCGCCTTGATCGCGCGACACATGAGATTGTCCGGATTGAGGGCTTCTTTGCCATCGTCCGAGCGGCGGTCCGCCTGCGTGTTGGGAAACAGCGCTATACAGGGGATGCCAAGCGCGGCCGCCTCTTTTGCTTTGGTGGCGATCCCGTCGATCGACCAGCGCGATACGCCGGGCAAAGTCCCGATTGGCTCTTCGATGCCCGAACCCTCGGTGACAAACAAAGGCCAGATAAGATCTGCCGGCGTCATCACGGTCTCGCGATACATCGAGCGGCTCCACGCGCTCGCCCTGGTGCGGCGCAGGCGGGTATTGGGATAGCTTCCGGTCATAAAGCGAACCTGTGCCGCAATTGACGCGTCCATTCAATCGTCGAGAGAGCTGGCGGTGTTCAGCTGACTTTGCGCGGCTGGTCGAGCTTGTCGATTTCACGAACCGGCTCTTGCGAAAGGGTTTCGGTCGGAGTTTGCTCGAGTTCGTCGAGCGCCGCGCCGGCTTCAACCGTCCGCAGTTTGGCCAATGCATCGCGGAAGCGCCTTAGTTCGTCGCCGCTCAACTGCGCACGAGTAACGAACTGGACGCTCGCCGGATCCACCGCCCGCCCGTTGCGATACATCTCGTAATGAAGATGCGCCCCGGTAGAGAGCCCCGTAGAGCCGACGTAGCCGATCACCTGACCGCGGCTTACCCGCTGGCCATTGCGCACAGCGACACGGCTCATGTGGCAATAGCGTGTTTGCAGCCCTCCGCCGTGACTAAGGCGGACGGCGTTGCCGCACCCACCCATACGCCCGGCGCCGTTTACGGTACCTTCAGTAACAGCAACGATCGGCGTGCCATAGCCAGCGCGGAAATCGAGCCCGGAATGCATCCGGCGATAACCGAGAATGGGATGGCGACGCATACCGAAACGCGAGCTTACCGCGCCCGGAACTGGCCGAACCAGTCCGCTGCGTTGTTCCCCCACGCCGGATGCCTCATAGAATTTGTCGTCCTGGCCCCAGCGCATCAGCTGAGTGCTGGGTTTTCCGCCTCTTTCGATTCCTGCGTAGAGCAACTGCCCAGCCTGCCGCTCACCCGTTGCCGCGCGGCGATGCGAGACGATGATGTCGAATGTGTCGGTCGCACGAACATCGCGCGCCATATTCACCTGCTCCCCAAGGGTCGTGAGATATTGCTGGACCGCGCTTGCGGGCGCGCCTGCGGCACGGGCTGAACGGTACAGGCTGTTGCCGACAGTGCCGCGTATCCGCAGCGGCGTATCGTCCACCCGAATCGGAATCCTTCGCAGTGCGAGATTCCCGCCGGTCCGGTCGACCGCAAGCTGCAGATCGAACCGGGCACGGAAATTGAGCGCATCGAGTGGGCGAGCTTCACCCGGAGCGGGGCGCCGCCCCAAGGTTATTTCAACCTGCGTGCCTGATTCAATGTCGCGCAGCGATACGCTGCGTTCGACCAGTTCGGTCACTCGGGCCGCATCGGCAGAGCCGACGCCGGCTCGCTGGAGCATCCGATTGAAACTGTCGCCCTGCGCCAGTGTTGCCAGCAGCTGGATTTCGGGCCGTTCCGGGGCTCGGGCCAATTCCTCTACCACCGGTGTAGCGCCCATCTGGCGGCCGCTGTCTGCACCCAACGCAAGCGGCATGATCATTTGGCTGCGAAATTCATCCTGCGCAGCCTTGTCGATTTCCATCGCCGGTGCCGCCTCGACTGGAGAGAAATCGGGCCACATCGCTAGTGCACAGGCAGACAGGCCGAGAAATGTCCCGACGCCGCGGAACCAGCGGCGACTTCCGATCGATTCCGCCAGGCTGGGGGCGAGATCCAGCTGGCTCAGCTTCTCCGACGCGGTGAAGCGCCACTCGTCATATCGTTCACGCAGGCTGACTGCCCGTTGCAGTGTTCTTGGTCTGGAATCATCGACAATCTGCGAATGCGCGAGCGCAACGGTGCGCCACGATGCATCGCTATCCTGCCCGGCCTCACCGGCTTCATCGATTTCGCGCGGTTTGTACAACGCGCCCTCCTTAGAAGGCCGCTCTTACTTGCGACCCGACCCGTTGGGCCTCTGTGCGCGAGAACCTTGCCAATTTAAAGTTAACACCGCCTAAAGATGCGACGAATGGAGTCGCGCAGGCGGCAGGGTGTTCAGGGCGCGTGGTGGGCGGTTGTCGGATCGGCCAACGGCTGGCAAGAGCGGTGCGTGACTTCTTATGGCAACCGATCTCCGGTCAAAGCGGTGCTCGGTCCCACCAACACCGGCAAGACCCATCTCGCGATCGAACGGATGTGCGCCCATTCGAGCGGCGCGATCGGTTTTCCGCTGCGCCTGCTGGCCCGCGAAGTGTATGACCGGGTTGTCTCCATCAAGGGCGAGAAACAGGTTGCTCTGATCACCGGGGAAGAGCGTATCGAGCCGCCTGACGCACGGTATTTCCTGTGCACCGCCGAGGCGATGCCGCGCGATGGCGGCGGGCATTCGTTCGTGGCGCTCGACGAAGCCCAGATCGGCGCCAACCGCGAGCGTGGGCATATCTTTACCGACCGGCTGCTACATGCGCGGGGGCGTGACGAGACTATGCTGCTGGGGGCTGCGACGCTGGAGCCGATGGTCCGCGCACTTGAGCCCACCGCCGAGATCATCGGGCGCCCGCGTTTCTCTACTCTCAAACATATCGGCCCCCGCAAGCTGTCGCGTTTGCCGCCGCGTAGCGCGATAGTCGCCTTTAGCGCGGAGCAGGTTTATGCCGTTGCAGAAATGTTGCGGCGCTTCAGGGGTGGCAGCGCGGTGGTCATGGGGGCGCTAAGCCCTGAAACCCGCAATCGTCAGGTGGCCATGTTCCAGGCTGGCGAGGTTGACTATATCGTAGCGACAGATGCGATCGGCATGGGGCTCAATCTGGATGTCACGCACGTGGCCTTCGCATCATTGACCAAATTTGACGGAGTGCGGCAGCGCCGGCTCCAACCCGCTGAAATGGCTCAGATTGCGGGGCGGGCCGGGCGGCACCAGAAAGATGGAACCTTCGGCACGCTCTCAGGTGCCAGCGGCCCTCAGGTCGAACCCGCAGAGTTCTCCGACGAAGAAATCTACGCGATCGAAGAACATCGGTTCAGGCCGATCACAACGCTTTTCTGGCGCGAAGCCGAACCGCGTTTCGACAGCATAGCCACGCTGGTCGCGGACCTCGAGCGGCCGCCTGTTGAAGATGGGCTGAGGCTCGCACCTGAAGCCATCGACCTTGCAGTGCTCAAATTGCTCGCCGCGCAGCCGATTGCTTCCGGGATCGCAGGCGCAGGCGCGGTGCGGCGATTCTGGGAGGCCTGTTCGCTCCCCGATTTTCGCCAGGTCGGCGCGGATCAGCACGCGCGCTTTGTCCTGCGCTTGTGGCAGGATCTGAAGGACGGATACCTCGGTGCCGACTATGCCGCCGCGCGCATTGCCGAGCTCGACAACATGCAAGGCGACATCCACACGCTGCAGGCGCGCATCGCTGCAGTTCGCAGCTGGGCTTATATTTGCCAGCGGCCCGACTGGGTGCTCGCCCGAGACGAAATGGCTGCCCGCGCAAGAGGGGTGGAAGCCAAGCTGTCCGATGCGCTACACGCCCGACTGACGGAACGTTTTGTAAATAGAAGGACTGCACTTCTGATGAAATCGCTTGGCCAGGATGCCGCGATCTTGCCGGTCACCCTATCCGATGATGGCACGCTGGCGGTGGAAGACGAGCCGATCGGCAGAGTCGATGGTTTTCGCTTTACAGTCGATCACATGGCGAACTTCGCGGATCGCAAGATGCTGCTCGCCGCCGGGGAGAAGGCCCTCCCGCGCATCCTGAGTGAGCGGGCGCTCAGTCTCGCAGCCGGTGATCTGGCAGGTGTGACACTTGAGGATGGCGCGGTCCTCTGGAGCGGTCAGCCGATTGCGAAACGCGACATCGGATCCGCGCCAGCCAAGCCAAGGCTCATCGCGGAGCGCGAGCTGGACGTTCTCTCACCCGATGCGCGCCAGCAATTGATGGATGCCCTTGGTGCCTGGCTCGAAAGCAAGCTCAAGCCGCTCGAGCCCTTGTCGAAGATGCTGACTGCGACCAACGATCCAAATACCGGGTCTCAGGCGCGAGCCTTGCTGCTCAACCTGATTGCGGGGCACGGCTATGTCAGTCGAGAAAAAGCCGGGATTGAGCATTTGCCCAAGGAAATGCGGCCGTTCCTGCGCCGTCTTGGTGTCACATTCGGTGCTCTGGACATATTTGCGGCGGTCCTGCTCAAGCCTGCGCCGCGCCAGCTGCTGCATGCGCTCGGAGCTGATCGGCGCCCTCTTCAACCAGCGATGATTCCCGTGATCAAAGGCGGCAGAGCGGTGCCTTCGGGTTATCGACCTGCTGGCAAGCAGCTGATCCGGATCGACATTGCAGAGAAAATCCTGCGCAGCGCGCACGATACCAGGTCGAAGGCAAAGGACCGCCGGTTCATTATCGACCCATCACTGGCGATTTCCACCGGGCTTTCGCCGGACAGCTTCCAGCGTTTGCTGAGCGCCGCCGGCTTCCGCTTTTCGCCCGGCAAGGCGTTGAGTGACGGGCAGTTCGGCCCTCCGCCGCCGGGCAAGTTCGAGTGGCAGCCATCGCGCAGGAAAGCAGAGCGCAAGACGTCACCAAAGCCGCGCGAAGGCAGTGCCTTCGCTGGATTGGCTGACCTGATCGGCTGATGCGGGTCGATGTGCTGCTGCACCGCTGCCGCTTCGCCAAGACGCGCGGCATTGCCCAGCAGATTGTCGCCAGCGGACATTTGCGTTGCAATGGTCACCGGGTCCTCCGAGCCAGCGCCGAAGTTACAGTGGGTGACATCCTGACTATTCCGCTGCAAAATTCGGTCCGCCTGGTTGAAGTCCAACACCTGCCGAGCAGGCGAGGACCGGCGAGTGAGGCGGCGGATTGCTATCGCATGCTTGACCAGAACGGGGAAACGGCACTAGCAGCGAAATCTACGGCTTCAGCTAAGGGAAAATCGCCACCATGACCTATGTCGTCACCGACGCATGCATCAAATGCAAATATACCGATTGCGTCGAGGTGTGCCCTGTCGACTGTTTTTACGAAGGCGAGACGATGCTTGTCATCAACCCTTCGGAATGCATCGATTGCGGTGTGTGCGAACCCGAATGCCCGGCCGAAGCCATTCTGCCTGACACGGAAGACGGACTGGAGAAGTGGCTCGAGCTGAACACCAAATACTCAGCGGAATGGCCCAACATCACGAGCCAGAAGGACCCGCCCGAAGACGCCGACGAGCATAAGGGCGAGGAAGGCAAGTTCGAGAAATTCTTCACCCCGGAACCGGGTGAAGGGGACTGATCCTCATTCGCAGACCCACCTGACGGCAAGACCTCGACAGTTGATCTGGCAACGGCAAACGGGCTGACTCTTTGCAAGACTCGCAATTTTGTTGCGATTGTGTTATATGATCTGTCAACCGCATCGGTTTGGTCCCGGTGGCGGCTGATATAAGGAAAGGTCAGGACCACTCGTGACAGCATAAATGGGTTTGACCGCGCCCGGACCGGCGCGGCCGCAGGCCTCTTTTACTGTTACGTATGTGGCCCGGCCCTGAGAAAGGACTGTTTATGGCAGCCAAGGCTCCCGCCTTCGACGTTGGCGATTATGTCGTTTACCCCAAACATGGGGTCGGCCGCGTCATCGAACTGCAAAATGAAGAAATCGCAGGCATGCAGCTCGAACTGTATGTGCTGAGATTTGAAAAGGAGCGCATGACGCTTCGAGTGCCGACCAACAAGGTCGAGTCGATCGGAATGCGCAAGCTCTCGAGCGACAAGGCGCTGAAAGAGGCGATGGAAACCCTGCAGGGCAAGCCCAAGGTCAAGCGCACCATGTGGTCGCGCCGCGCGCAGGAATACGAAGCGAAAATCAATTCGGGCGAGATCGTTTTGATCGCCGAAGTGACCCGCGACCTGTTCCGTCCGGACGATCAGCCCGAACAGAGCTATTCGGAACGGCAGATCTTCGAAGCAGCCTCGAGCCGTCTCGCACGTGAACTTGCGGCGATGGAAAAAACCGACGAGCCGACGGCACTGGAGAAAATCCTCGAAGTGCTGCGCGAACATGCGCCGCAGTATTACAACAATGACGAGGAAGAAAGCTGATCGACCAACCGTAGATTGGCTTCGATGGGGGCTGCCTGAAAGGGCGGCCCCTTTTGGTATGCGGGATTGAAGTGGGGTGCATAGTGTATTATATCACCAATACACACTTGCCGGAGAAGCCCCATGCTCAACGATATCTTCAAAACGGTCGGCCCGATTATCGCCGCCGCTATGGCTGGAAAATTCGAGAACACGGAATTCCGTTTCGATAACGGCAAATTTCATGTTGACGGAGACTGGGACGGCGTTCCCGTCGAGGATTTCGACCTGACGCAGACTCCGCCCGAAAAGATCGTCGTGCTTGGCGCGGTCCGGGTTTTCATCGCGGAAGGCAAGACTTTCCGCATCCAGACACCAGGCGAAGGCCCGAGCCTGGTCCGCCTGGCACAGCGCGAAGGCAAACTGGTGATTGCCCGCCGCGACCGGGAAAGCGCGACAGCCGAAGCCTCAACCGTCGAAATCACCATGCCCGCGCCGCGCTCGGTCACTCTCGCTGGAGCGGGATTCGTCGAAATCGGCGCATTGGCTGACGATGCCGGCGTAAGCATAACCGGCTCCGGATCGGTCATGCTCAACGGGGTCACATGCACCCGCCTCAAGGCGAAAGTGCTCGGATCGGGCCGCCTGCATGCAATAGGTTCGGTCGAACACCTCAAACTGGTTTCCGCTGGTTCGGGCGAGGCGGACCTTGCCCAGCTTGATGTGGGGAAAGCGCAGATCACAATTACCGGATCGGGCTCCGCCCGCCTGGCATGCGACGGCGAGGTGGAGGCAAAAATGATGGGATCAGGCAATGTCACCGTCTATGGCCGCGCGCGCTCCAGGGTGCAGTCACTGGGATCGGGTCGGTTCAACTGCCTGCCCCGCGACGACCGCGATGACAGGGGCAAGGGCGAACCGGATGCACCGGAACCGCCCAAGCCGCCTGAGCCTCCCAAATCGGGTGGTGCCGCAGCCAAGGCCAAGGGGGCATCCCCAAAGTCGAAGCCGGCCAAGGCGACGAAGGCAACCAAACCTGCCAAACCTGCCAAACCCGCCCGGAAGAAACGCAAGGCTCCGGCCAGCAAGTCGGAATAAGTTCAATAGTCACGACGGGAGACAATCCAGTGACCAGATTTTTCGCGCAGTTTTTCGCCCCGCTTGCTGCAATCAGCCTCGCGCTGACCGGCTGCGATATGGATATCAACATCAACGGCAAAGACGGCGTCCCGCTGGCAGAGCTCGACACGTCCGGGGACCCGCCGACCGGCATCGCGCTGTTTGGCCCGGACACGATCATCATCACTGAGGGCGACACGCTCGATATCGCAGTCGAAGGCGATCAGGATGTGGTCGATGCGCTGCGGTTTGTGCTGGAGAATGGCACTCTGGGCGTAATGCGAATGAATGATGCGCCAAGCGATATCGGCACGGCAACCGTGCGGGTGACCATGCCCGCACCGGAAGACATTATCATGGCCGGCTCCGGCAAGATCGAGGCGGCCACGATGGCGAGCAAGGCCGACGTGAACATTGGCGGTTCAGGTTCGATCGTGATTGCCAGCCTCGCGGCCGAAACACTCGACCTCAATATCGCTGGATCTGGCTCGGTCACCGCGAGCGGCACCGTCGAGCGACTGGACCTCAACGTCCTCGGCTCGGGAAATGCAAACCTCGGGGCCGTCACGATCGACCGCGCGGACGTGAATGTCGCCGGTTCAGGCAGCACATCCTTTGCCTCCGACGGCACAGTCGAAGCCAATATCGTGGGCTCGGGCGATGTAGCGGTCACCGGCTCCGCTACCTGCGAAAGTAACAAGCTCGGCTCGGGCAAGCTCACATGCGCGGCAGCCGAAAACAGCGAGCCGGAAACCAAGCCAGAAACCGAGCCAGCCGAATAGGCCTGACAATTCAGACGCAGTTCAAGGCAAGTCATGCTAAGGCCGCGCAGGAAGGAGAACTCCATGCGCGGTCTTTCGCTTTTCCTTGCGGTGTCTAGCCTGCCCCTGCTGTCCGGTTGCCTTGCACGGGCGGCTGTCGATGTTGTCACCGCACCCGTTCGCGTTGCCAGCTCGGCGGTGGATCTTGCCACAACCAGCCAGTCGGAACGCGACGAGAAACGCGGGCGGGAGATGCGCAAACGCGAGGAGGAGCTCGGTAAACTCGAACGGCGTCATGAGAAACAACGTAAAGAATGCGACGAGGGCGATCGCGGCGCGTGCGACGACGCGCGACAAACCTATGCCGAGATGCAGGAAATCATGCCGTACGTTCCGCTCGACCCGCCCGAACGCGACGATTGAACCTGGCTGCTAGGCAGCGGCGCGACGCAACCGGTCATTGATGGCCCTGCCGATCCCCACCTCCGGTATCGTGGCCACCGCAATACGCGGCTTCTCGGACCCCGCAGCGAGGTGGAGACAATCGTAGAGGCGCGTTGCTGCTTGATTCAGTTCGCCTTTTCCGGAGAGTGTGCAATCCCCGGCCACCGCGCCGAAGCCGATCACGAATTCATCGGGTGCGAAATTCTTGGCGTTGAGCCGGATTGGCTTGCCCGGCGAATAGTGACTGGCAAGCTGCCCCGGCGCTTCGATCGCGTTTGACGTCTTGGCGCGTTTGTAGGGGGCATCCCAATAGAATTTGTGCAATTGATCGAGGTCGACCGGGCCTGCCCGCAATTCCGACCAGCTGTGGTCCTCACGGATTGCCACAATTGTTGATTCAAGTCCTTCTGTACAGGCAAAGCCGTCGTCGAGAATCAGGTCGATGCGGCCATCGAGCGTGGCCGCGACATGGGCGGCGCTTGTCGGACTCACAAACCCGCTGCGATTGGCCGAAGGTGCGGCAAGTGGGAAATCACAGGCCGCAAGCAATGCCTGCATGGTCGGATGGTTCGGGCTACGCAGCGCGACAGTGGGAAGCCCGGCGGTCACTGCCGGCGCGAGATCGGCGTCAGCCCTTTTCGGGACGACCATGGTCAACGGGGCCGGCCAATACAATTCAGCCAGGGTTTCGGCGGTACTTGGTAGATCGGCCAGACGCCTAGCTTGTTCAACATCGCGCATATGGACGATGAGAGGATTGAAGCTGGGGCGGCCCTTCGCGGCGTAAATTTTCGCCACGGCTTCGGGCGAATCGGCGCGGGCCGCCAGACCGTAAACCGTCTCGGTCGGAACCGCGACCAAGCCTCCCCGTTCGAGAATTGCCGCAGCACGCGCGATTCCCGCCGTATCGGCCAATACCGTTTCCGTAGCGTTCTTGCCGCCCATGGCTGCCCGCTATAGGTGATGCGCAACAAAGCCAAGAGGACATGACCACTGTGACCCCCTATTCGCCGCCAACCCAAGACCAGCTCCTCGCCATCCGCGTCAATGCGGGGATCGAGGAATTGGCGCAAAGCGAACGCTTCGCCGCAGCCGAAGCCGATATGGTCGAGGCCATCGTCGACGGGGTCGGCCAATTCGCTGCGGGCGAGTTCGCCCCGCTCAATCGCGTTGGGGATCTTGCTGGCGCGGTGCTGGAAAATGGCGTGGTTCGCCTGCCCGAGGGCTTTTCCGAAGCCTATGAGAGCTATGTCGAGCAAGGCTGGAACGCCATTGCTTCTCCGGCCGAATTCGGCGGTCAGGGCCTGCCCTTCATTCTCGCCTGCAACGTGCTGGAGAACCTCGGCACGGCCAACATGGCGTTCAACCTGCTGCCGATGCTGTCGGTCGGCGCGATCGAAGCGCTGGAGCATCACGGCAGCGAGACCTTGCAGCAGAAATACCTGCCCAAGCTGGTCAGCGGCGAATGGTCGGGCACGATGAACCTGACTGAGCCGCAGGCTGGCAGCGATGTTGGCGCCCTACGCTCCACCGCTGAACCAGTGATAGACGGCGAGCACGCGGGAAAATACCGCATCAAGGGGCAGAAGATCTACATCACCTGGGGCGAGCACGAACTGGCGAAGAACATCATCCACCTGGTGCTTGCACGGCTGCCCGACGCCCCGGCGGGAAGCGCCGGCATCTCGCTGTTCGCGGTTCCCAAGTACCATGTGAACGATGACGGATCGCTCGGACCGCGCAACGACCTTCGCTGTGTCAGCCTCGAGCACAAGCTGGGCATCAACGCGTCGCCGACCTGCGTCATGTCTTACGGCGACAATGACGAGTGCATGGGCGAACTGGTCGGGACAGAGAATCGCGGACTGATGGCCATGTTCACCATGATGAATAATGCACGGATCAATGTCGGCAACCAGGGGGTCCAGATCGGCGAGCGGGCCACGCAGCAAGCGATCCATTACGCGGCCGATCGGGTGCAATCCGCCCGTGCCGGATCGCCTGACCGCACGCCTGTCGCCATTATCGAGCACCCCGACGTGCGCCGTATGATTCTGCGGATGAAATCGCTGACCGAGGGGATGCGGGCGCTGCTCTACTACACGGCAGGGCTGGTCGATCGCGGGACGCTGGGGGACGAGGCAGCAAAGAAGCGCGGCGATGTGCTGGTCCCGATGATCAAGGCGTGGGGCACGGACACCGGGATCGAAGTCGCAAGTCTTGGCGTGCAGATCCACGGCGGGATGGGCTTCGTCGAGGAAACCGGCGCGGCTCAGCATTACCGCGATGCGCGGATCGCGCCGATCTATGAAGGCACAAACGGAATTCAGGCCGCAGACCTCGTGACCCGCAAGCTGGGCTACGAGAACGGCGCGGTCTACGCCGGGCTGATGCAGGCCATCATCCGCGATTGTGCTGAAGAGCCCGCCTTGGCAGCTCTCGCGCAGGACTGCGTGGCAGTTGCCGAATGGATGCGCGACGATGCATCGCTCGATGACCGGCTGGCTGGCAGCGTACCGTTCTGCACGATGTCATCGGTTGCGGTGGCGGGGTGGCAATTGTTGTTGCAGGCCCGCGCAGTCGAAGGCGGTGCCGCCCCCTCGCTGGCGAAAACAAAGCCCGTCACGGCGCGATACTTCCTCGATCATATCGTGCCCGAAGCAGCGGGCCAGAAGGCCGCAGCCGTGGCAGGCGCAGAGCTGCTCTATGCACTGACCGCCGAGCAGCTTGCCGGATAGAATGATGGTGGTGGGCGAGACGACCGACTGGATGGCGTCGCCCGCCTACGTCTGGAATGGCGAAAAGGTCCGTTCGCTGCCGGATATCATCGCACCGCCTTTCGCCCTGCTACGCGGCATTGATGCGCAAAAGACCCGCGTGTTGGAGAATAGCGCGCGTCACGCTCAGGGCATCCCGGCGCACGACATGCTGCTGTGGGGCAGCCGCGGGATGGGCAAATCCGCCTTGATCCGCGCTGCGGTCGCGGAGCTTGCTGGAGACGGGCTCGCTGAAGGCGGGCTCGCTCTGGTCCAGCTGTCGGCCAGAGACCTGTCGAGCTTGCCTTCGCTGTTTGAAAGGCTGGGCCCGGTTGACCGGCAATTCCTCCTGTTCGTCGATGATCTGGGATTTGCCCCGCATGATCTGGACGGGCCACGGCGATTGCGGAGCTTGCTGGAAGGCGGGGTCGAGGCGCGGCCTGCGAACGCTCGGCTGGCAGTCACCACGAACCATCGGGCCATCGTCCCGCGTGAAATCGACACGGGCCGATCACACCGGCATGAGCGCGACGCCAGTGATGACGAACTCGCGCTGTCGGACCGGTTCGGCCTGGTGGTCGGGTTTCATGCTTGCGACCAGGCGACGTATCTTGAAATCGTCACATCGTACGCTTTGCATTTTGACCTGGCCGTAGACAATGACGCCGCGCTGCTCTGGGCGAAGCAGCGCGGCGCGCGATCAGGTCGCGTCGCTTGGCAATATATCGTCGAATGCGCCGGCCGCGCCGGGCGTCCGCTCTAGTTGACCGGCATGGGCATCGGGACTTCGCGGGCAAAATCTTCCCGGAAGGCCGCTGAAGGATCTCCGATCAGCTCGCGCTGTGGCGGGAGCGATCCGCTCTCGTACCGGACAACCGCTGGTGCAGGTTCGGCACCCGGCGCTATGACCCGCCAGATAATCCCGCCGGTATCGTCGCTCACCAGCAGTGCCCCGTCTTGCGCCCACGCAACCCAGGTGGGCCGGCCGTGCGTCTTGCCGTCACCTGTCAGGAACCCGCTGAGGACCGGAACCGGCTTGGCCAGCGGATTGCCGCGCTCATCGAACGCGACAAAGACAACATCGTAACCGGAGGCTGGAATGCGATTCCACGATCCGTGCCGCGCGATAAACGCACCCTGCCCGAAACTTGCACCCATGCGGTGGCCACCCTTGGTGAAAGCAAGACCCAAGGCTGCAACATGGGGCCCCAAGGCATATTCGGGCTTGCGAGTGTAGCTGCTGACGTAAGTCGGGATCGGGCTGTCGACCCGGCGGTCGATGTTGCTTTTCCAGTAAAGCCACGGCCACCCGTAGTGCACACCGACCGGAACATTAGTCAGATAATCCGGTACAAGGTCGGAGCCGAGCATGTCGCGCTCATTGACCGTCGTCCACAATTCGCCGTTCCACGGGTTCCAGTCGAGACCGTTCGGATTGCGCAGACCTGCGCCATAGATGCGGCTTGATCCGCTCGCGATGGTGTATTCGTGGATGGCGGCACGGCCTTCTTCGATTGCCATGCCCTTTTCACCGATGTTCGATGCCGAACCCACTGCGATGTAGATCGACTCACCATCGGGATCGAGCGCGATGTTGCGCATCCAGTGGTTTTCACCCGGCGGCAGATCCATCAGCTTCTTCGGTTCGGCCGCAATCTTGGTCGCGCCCAATTCGTAAGGAAACGACACCAGTGCATCATGGTTGGCAACGTAGAGAGTGCCATCCGTCCAGGCGATGCCTGACGGGGACGCGAGATTGTCAGTCAGAACCGAACGCGATTCCGCAACCCCGTCTCCATCGGCATCGCGCAGCAGGACCAGTTGATCGGGCGATGCGCCGCCTGCACCCGCGCTCGACATCAATTTCTTCGCGATCCAGGCGGTCAACCCGCCGCCATCGGTTTCTGGTGCCCGGGTCAGCGTAACGAGGATATCGCCATTGGGCAGTGAATAGAGCACGCGCGGATGCTCCAGCCCGTCGGCAAATCTCTCGACACGCAGCCCCTTTGCCGCTTCGGGTTTTTCGCCATCCTTCCAGCCGATCGGTTCCGCGATGTTGATCGTCGGAATGGTTTCCGCCGATTCCTTCGAAAGGACCGGCTTCGTCCCCGTTACATCGTCCACCGGCAGGTCGGCTTCGTCGCCCTGAAACAGCCACCAGGCAAGAAGGGAGAAAGCCAGAATGAAGACCAGCAGGGCGATGAGGAACTTGCGAAATTTGCTCATATTCGATCGAATAGGCGCTGTGCGGGCTTGCGGCAATGGGATGCTGCCCTAGATGAACCGGATGTATGATTTTTCCGTCGATGAAGCCCTGCCCAAACCCGAGCGATACCGCCAGCTGATCGACGCCGCAGGCGCGCTGGTCGACGGAGAGCGCGATGGCGTGGCCAATATGGCCAATGTCGCGGCGCTTATGTGGGACTTCCTGCCGGACATCAATTGGGCAGGCTTTTACCGTGTCGACCCCGAGGGCGAAGGCCGGGAATTGGTCTTGGGGCCTTTTGCGGGCAAGCCTGCCTGCATCCGTATTCCTTTTGGTGTCGGCGTATGCGGGACCGCCGCTGCTACGGGCGAGACTCAATTGATCGAGGATGTCGAAGCGTTTCCCGGACACATCGCGTGCGATGCAGCCAGCAAGTCGGAACTGGTCGTTCCGGTCCAGCGCGATGGCCGGCTGATCGCGGTGATAGATATCGACAGCCCTCACCTCGCGCGGTTCGATCGCGAAGATGCCGCCGGGATCGAAGCCCTGGCCGCCCGGATTTGCGCCGCGATCTAGCGCGGGCTCCGCAGCCAGTCGCCCCGAAACGGGACAATGGCTTGCAAGCAGAGCGACCTGCGCGAATCTTATGGTATATTTTCCCTTAACGCCCGCAATTCGTCGGGACCGCGTTAGGGGAAGATTCGATGACAAGCCGCCAATTGCTCGCTGTGGGAACCGCCGGATTGGCGATGGCTTTGGCCTCGCCAGCTGCTGCGCAGCCGGAAATGACCTATGAAGGCAGTGGCTATCAATACGCAGTGCCGGCGCCTGCCGTGCCTGCCGCGCCCCCTCGGGTCGTCTACCAACCGCAACCGGTGGTTCAGCCTATCCCGGCGACATCGGATTCCTACGAGTACGAAACCGAATACCAGGGTGAAGCCGGTGCCGATTACAGTTACGAGGGCTCGCCTTACCCTGCGCAAGCGCATGCCGCTCATGCGGATCATGGCTATGTCGCGCATCCGCAGCCGCAGTCATTCGATCGCGAAGCCTGGCTTGATCAGTGCCGCGCCAATATGCGTCAGGACCGTCGTGGCGGCAGCGGCGGCGTGACCGGCGGGGTTCTCGGCGCGGTGGCCGGCGGCGTGATTGGCAACCGGGTGGCGGACGGTGACCGGTTGGCGGGCACGCTGATTGGTGCCGGCGTTGGCGGCCTGGCCGGTGCCGCCATCGGCTCGGCCATAGAATCGGGCAACCGCCGCTCGCAAGAGCGCGAATATTGCGAAGCGTATCTCGACCGCTATCTGGCAGGCGGATACGGACATCACGGTGCTTACCCCATGGGCCAGCATCACTATGGGCAGGCGTTCTATGGATATGCCTACCAGCCGGTTCCAGTGATGTATGTCCAGGTGATGGTCCCTGTTCAGCGCCGCGCTGTCGTCCGCGAATATGTCGAGTACATCAACGAGCCGGTTACAATCGTGGAAGAGGTCAAGGTCGAGGAAGTCGTGCGGCATCGCGTGATCGAGCCGGCGCCGACCAAGACCATTCCGATCAAGCGAGCGCCGCAGCGCACGAAATACGTCAAGGACGACTAAGCAGCACGATTTGCTCTGCTTTGCGAAAAAGTTGCGCCGCGCAATTCCCGCGCGGCGCATTCTTTTTTTCGGCTCGATTTCAATGTTTTGCTAGAACTTCAAGGCGTCAGATATCGCCGCCGGTGAGCCGCTGGCAGATCAGATCGAGCTGATCGAGCGTGCGATAGCGGATCGTAACCGCGCCTGTGCGCGGATCCGCATCGGACTTTATCTTGACCGACAGGCCAAGGAACTCTTCGAGATGGGCCTGCACCGCCGCGATATCGGCATCCTTCGCCGGATCGCGCGACACCCGCGGCATGCGGCGCGTCGTCTCGCCGGAAGGGCTCCTCACCATCTTTTCGATTTCGCGCACTGAGAGTTTTTTGGCGACCGCCGCCTTTGCCAGGGCTATGGCATCCTCTTGTCCGATCAGCGCGCGCGCATGGCCCATGCTCAGCGCGCCTTGCGCCACCATGTCGAGCACTTCTTCCGGCAAGTTCAACAATCGCTGCAGGTTGGCGACATGGCTACGCGACTTGTCGACAAGCTTGGCAATCTCTGCCTGTGTCATGCCCTCATTGTCCGCAAGGCGTTGATAAGCCTGGGCTTCTTCTACCGGATTGAGGTCTTCGCGCTGGATATTCTCGATCAGGGCCAGAGCCATGACCTCGCGCTCGTCCAGTTCGCGTACGAGTGCGGGGATCTCGTGCAGCCGCGCTTTTTGTGCGGCGCGCCAGCGACGTTCACCGGCGACCAGTTGATAGCGCCCGCCAGCCAGCGGCCGCACGATGATCGGCTGGATGACCCCGCGAGAGGCAATCGATTCGGCCAGCTCGGACAATGCCTCGTCGTCGAAATAGCGCCTGGGTTGGCCTGGAAGCGGCTCGATTGCCGAGACCGGCAGGGAGGCCAACCCGCTATCGGATGCCGGACCTGCGCCAGATGTGCCGCCGCCACCGCCGGTCACCAGCGGTTCTTCACGTCGGGTCTCTCCCATGAGGGCACCGAGACCCCTGCCCAGCTTTTTGCGCTTTTCAGCCGGGTTGCGCGGCGGCACGGAAAGACGAATCGGATCTGTCGGGTTGCTCACGCAGCTTTCCTCCGTTCAGGCAGGCGTCCGATCAGTTCTCGGGCAAGCGCTATGTAGGCGCGGCTACCTGTGCAGTTATGGTCGTAGATCAGAGCGGGCAATCCATGGCTCGGAGCCTCGGACAGGCGCACATTGCGCGGAATGACTGCATCGAAGACCAGATTGCCAAGGCAGTCGCGCACGTCGTCGGCAACTTGATCGGTCAGACGATTGCGGCGATCAAACATGGTCAGGACAATCCCGACAATCCCCAGATCGGGATTGAACCGCTGTTGCACCTGCTCAACCGTCTGGAGAAGTTGACTGAGGCCCTCGAGAGCGAAAAATTCACATTGTAGCGGCACGAGCAAGGTGTCAGCGGCGCCAAGAGCGTTCAGGGTCAACAACCCAAGCGATGGCGGGCAGTCGATAAAGCAAATGTCGTGTGCATGGTGGTTGCCCAACGCCGCGCGGAGACGATCGGTACGATCCTCGACGGTGACGAGCTCCACTTCTGCGCCGCTCAGATCGACCGTGGCCGGCACCAGATCGAGACCGGGAATACCTGTCGGGTGGATGCACTCCGCAAGAGGACGCTCTTCGACCAGGACATCGTAGGTCGAGCTTTCACGATCAGCCGAACCAACCCCCAATCCGGTCGACGCATTGCCTTGCGGATCAAGGTCCACCAACAAGGTTTTCCATCCGGTCGCGGCCATTGCGGTTGCAATATTGATTGCGGTCGTCGTCTTCCCGACACCGCCTTTCTGGTTCGCGATCGCAATGGTGATCATTTTATCCCTCCGTCGAGCCGCCCGAGTGCCGTGCGGGTCAAGGTTCCTACCACGATTCCCGCCTCAGAATCGGTTGCCGACTGTTCCACGTGAAACAGTTGTTTCAACCGCTTTGGCAACTCTTCCACTTCCTGCGCCGCCGAACGCCCTTTCGGCAACAGCCACAAAGTGCTGGTTGTGGAGAACCTTGCGGACAAATCGAGGATACGCCGGAGCGGAGCGAATGCGCGCGCGCTGATTGTCCCGGCCTTGAACGGTTCGACCGATTCGAGCTTCTTCCCTTCGATCCGGCAGTTCCCGAGACCAAGCGCATCGGCCGTTTGCCTGAGCCATTCGAAGCGCTTGCGGCGGGACTCAACGAGAACCATCGGCATCTCCGGCCGCATCGCTGCGATAACCAACCCTGGCAGGCCGGGGCCCGACCCCAGGTCGAGCCACGGAGCCGGCGCCGTTTCACGTGAAACATGCTCCAGCAACTGCGCGCTATCGGCAATATGCCGCTGCCAGAGGATCGCCTCGCTTGGCTTGGCAATAAGGTTCTGGCGTGCGTTCTCCAAAAGAAGGAGGGTGGCAAACCGGTCAAGCCGCGCGAGAGCATCGGCATCGCACAGCGATGCAACGTAGCTGCGCGCATCCGCTTCAGTGGAAATCGGCATCACGCGGCAAGCTGTTCGCGGCGGCGGGCGTGGACCAGAACGGCGGCAAGGGCTGCTGGTGTGATGCCCGCAACACGCCCGGCCGCAGACAGATCCTCTGGTATCGCTTTGCTCAGGCGCTCGACCATCTCGTTAGACAGGCCGGGTACCTCCGAATATGGGAAGTCCGCAGCCAGTTTCACGGCCGCACTCGCCCTCAAGTCTCGCAATTCGGTCTCCTGTCGCTCCAGATAGGGCGCATAAGCGGCATCTTCGGCCAGTTCGCTCGCGATATCGTGTTCCACGTGGAACGTTTCAGGCAGCCACTGGCGAAGCGCCGCCAGATCCACACCGCCAAAACGAAGCCACTCCGACAGAGGCCGCGATCCTCCGTCTCGCCGGACCGGCAGCCCTGCATCGGCCATGTCAGGTGCGGAAAGAGTGTTCGAAAGGTCGCCCTCCATCGTCTGACGAAGCGCCTCTCGCCGAGCGAACCATTTGGCGCGCGCCGGGCCGAGACACCCCGCTTGATCCGCAAGCGAAGTCAGACGCGTGGTGGCATTGTTGGCCCTTAGACGAAGTCGGTATTCGGCGCGCGAAGTCAGCATACGATAGGGCTCGCTCACCCCATGAAGTGTGAGATCGTCAATCATGACCGCAATGTAGGAATTCGCACGGTCGAGTGATGCAGGTTCGCGCTCGAGGACTGCCGCTCCGGCATGCATCCCGGCGACCAATCCCTGCGCGGCCGCTTCCTCATACCCTGTCGTGCCGTTGATCTGCCCTGCACAGTAAAGCCCCGGCATGGCGCGCAACTCCAGGCCGCGCGTGAGGGCCCGTGGGTCGATATGGTCATACTCGACCGCATAGCCCGGTACCTCCATATTCACGTCTTCGAGGCCTTCCATGGATCGCAGCATCGCCAATTGGACGTCGGTGGGCAACGACGTGCTAATTCCGTTCGGATAGACCAGATGGGTCGAGAGACCCTCGGGCTCGAGGAACACCTGATGCCCCTCACGATCGCCAAACCGATGGATTTTGTCTTCGATCGAAGGGCAATAACGTGGGCCCTGCGCGTCGATGGCTCCGGAAAATAGCGGAGACCGGTCGAGATTGGCCCGAATGATATCATGGCTACGCGCATTGGTGCGCGTGATCGCGCAGAACACTTGCGGATTGCGGCGGCCATTTGTGACAGGCGACATGGTCCAGCTTTCATCGTCCGATGGCTGTTCCTCCAGTCGCGCCCAGTCAATTGTCCGACCGTCAATGCGTGGCGGCGTTCCGGTCTTTAGCCGGGCCATCGGCAGGTTCGCATCACGGATCTGCGCGGCGAGTCGCTGGGCCGAATTTTCGCCGATCCGCCCACCCGTCAGACGTTCCTCGCCGCGGAACAGAGTCCCGCCAAGGAAGGTGCCCGTACACAGGATCACCGCCTGTGCGGCAAGCACATCACCACTCGCGAGCTTCAGACCGCAGATGCGCCCACCGGATCGCCGCAACTCGGCCGCTTCACCTTCGATGACAGTCAGCCTGCGCTCGGCGGCGACAATTCGCTGGACTTCGGCTTTGAACAGAGCCCGGTCGGCCTGGACACGGGGACCCCAGACAGCACTGCCCTTCGACCGGTTGAGCATCCGGTAGTGGATGGCACCGGCATCGGCAGCGCGGCCGATAACTCCATCAAAAGCGTCGACCTCGCGCACCAGATGGCCCTTGCCCAGACCCCCGATCGCTGGATTGCAGCTCATCGCACCAACCGCTTGAGCTTCGAATGTGACCAGCCCGACACGCGCACCCATCCGCGCAGCCACACAGGCTGCCTCGACACCGGCGTGCCCACCGCCGACGACCAGGATGTCGAATTCTTGCATGGAGGACCGATTAGCCGGGTGAATGAGTCAGGTCAAAGCAAACTGGTGTTCCACGTGGAACACCCATTCCTAATTGAGCCATCGATGTTTCACGTGAAACCTATTTGCCGATGCAAAAGCGGCCAAACAAGGCATCGAGCATGTCTTCGGTAGAGGAGCGTCCAATCAGCGCATCGAGCGCGAGACGGGCTCTACGGAGATTTTCGCCGAGGATCAAAAGATCCTGCCCCGGATCGATTTCCGTCAGCGCAGCACGCAGCTCCGTCACGAAACCGCGCTGTCGCTCGTTCAATGAGAGCTCGCCAGGCTTAGGCATGGTTTGTCTCGCTCGTTCGACCAGAGACTGGCGCAATTCAGCCATACCGAGACCGGATACGGCAGAAACCGTATGCGTTGGCGATGTCTTGGTGGTCTCGTCCCCGATATCCGCCTTGGCCGCGATCTCCCACGCTCCCGCAGGCCCCTCTCCCTCTGGACCGAGCCACAGAACGCAATCGGCATTGGCCGCTTCGATCCGCGCGCGCTCAATCCCGATCGTTTCGATGCTGTCGCCTCCAGTCTCCCGCAGACCGGCCGTATCGACGAACACAAATGGTACACCCGAAATCGCGACGGGCCGTTCCAGAACGTCGCGTGTTGTGCCCGGGATTGGTGTTGCAATGGCAGCGTCGATCTCAATCAATGCATTGAAAAGCGTTGATTTTCCCACATTTGGTGGACCGGCGAGAACCACGCGGTAGCCATCCCGCAAGCGCTCTGCGCGCGGACGATCAAGCCACATCGCAACTTCCTGGCTCAGCGCTTCGATCCCTTCCGAGAACGCGTCTGGCAGCCCTTCCACATCCTCCTCATCGGAAAAGTCGAGTGCGCTTTCCACTTCAGCAGAAAAGCCCAGCACCACCTCGCGCCATTTTTCGAATTGCCGCGACAAACGTCCGCCAGCAATCGCCATCGCGTGACGGCGCTGCAGCTCGGTTTCCGCTTCGAGCAGGTCCGCCAGACCCTCTGCTTCCGACAGGTCGATCTTACCGTTGGCAAAAGCGCGCCGGGTAAACTCGCCCGGCTCAGCCATTCGCAGCCCGGCGATCGTACCAAGGGCTGCTTCGACTGCCTTTACAACGGCAGCTCCGCCATGGAGGAACAGTTCGGCTGTGTCCTCGCCCGTTGCGCTGTGCGGGCCGGGTAGCCACAGCACCATTGCCCTGTCGAGCAGCTCGCCCGAGGAATTCGACAAGGACCTGAGCTTTGCTTCTCTCGGCGGCGTGCGCGAACCGGCCAAGGTATCAAGGGCGACGCCGGCCTCTGGTCCGCTGATGCGAACAACCGCAATAGCTGCCGGAGGCCGCCCGCTAGATAGAGCAAAGATCGTGTCCATGGGGACGAACCGGCGTGCTCAGTCGTCCGACTTGGGCTTTGTCGGTTTTGCCGCACCCATCCCGGCAGACGCAGCGCCTTCGACGAAATTCTGGAACAGCTTCATGCCGATCTGTCCCATGGGGGCAAGCTGCTTGGCGTATTGCTGCAGCTGGTCCGGGTTCGATACGCCTTTCATCGCCTTGGTGATCGTATCGACATAGACTGCGTTTGCCTTGTCCACGTCGGGCAAACCCATGAAGGTCCGGGCCTCTTCGGGCGTACAATCGATTTCAATCTGGACCTTCATCGCGTTTTCTCCGTTATGACACTAGACTGATTACAATCTGGGTTTGTCATGATCGTCTCACAAGCGATAAGTCGAATCCGGTAAAAACCCAAATCAAACCGACAGGAGCGGATATGAGTGAGACGGTGACCATACAGGGTCTCGATGGCGATGAAACGTTCACAGCCTATTTTGCCAAGCCCGCGGGTACCCCGAAGGCCGCCATTATCGTCATTCAGGAGATATTCGGCGTGAATGCCGGCATCCGGCGCAAATGCGACAAATGGGCTGAAGAAGGCTACGTCGCAGTCGCCCCCGACCTGTTTTTCCGGATGGAGCCGAATTTGCAGCTTGATCCGGACATAGAGCCGCAATTCAACCAAGCGCTCGAGCTGTTTGGCAAATATGATCCCGACAACGGCGTTCGCGATATTGAAGCCACCATTCGCTGGATCCGCGAAAAGGCAGGCGTCAAAAAGGTTGGTTGCGTCGGCTACTGCCTCGGCGGAAAGCTCGCTTACATGACTGCCGCCCGGACCGATATCGATGCTTCTGTAGGATATTACGGCGTGATGATCGACCAAATGCTTAATGAATCCAAGGCCATCGCCAACCCGCTGTTGCTGCACATTCCCACTGAAGACCATTTCGTCGACAAGGCTGCGCAAAAAGCCATGCATGACGGGCTCGATAACCACGACAGGGTGACGCTGTACGATTACGAAGGTCTCGATCACGGCTTCGCGACCGAACATGGCAAGCGCCGTGACGAGGACGGCGCGCAACTGGCCGACCGCCGAACCTGGGAATTCTTTGCCCAGCACCTCGGCTGATCCTTGGTGACTTCCTTTCGCATTGTGATCCCGGCGCTGTTGCTGGCTCTGACGCTAGCGGCGAGCGTGTGGGCTCCGATGCGGTGGGGGCTGGTTTTGCTCCTGCCGCTTGCGCTGATCGCTCTGTGGGATTTCTTTCAGCACAAGCATACGCTTCGGCGAAACTATCCATTGATCGCGCGTATTCGCTGGATAATGGAAGATCTTCGCCCGTTCGCTCAAGCCTACATTGTCGAAGACGATCTCGACGGTCGGCCATTCAGCCATCAGGCTCGCGCGCTGGTCTATGCCCGGGCCAAGGGGCAGCTCGATTCCCATCCGATGGGCACCGAGCTCGATGTCTATTCAGACGAATACGAATGGCTCGGTCATTCGATCAAGCCCAACGAATCCGCGCCCGAGCAATGGCGGGTGGATATCGGCAGCGGGGATAGTTCACAGCCCTATTCCTCTTCTCTGCTCAACATTTCTGCGATGAGCTTCGGCTCCCTCTCGGCCCGGGCGATCGAAGCGCTAAACTACGGGGCCAGCATCGGAGACTTTGCACACAACACCGGCGAAGGCGGGATCAGCCGGTATCACCGTAGCCATGGTGGTGATCTGATCTGGGAAATCGGTAGCGGCTATTTCGGGTGCCGGACGAAAAATGGCGGATTCGACTCAGGCGAGTTCGCAGAACGTGCGCAAGACGATCAGGTGAAAATGGTAGAGATCAAGCTCAGCCAGGGCGCGAAGCCTGGCCATGGCGGGGTCCTGCCAGGATCGAAAGTCACCGCAGAGATCGCTGAAGCGCGCGACGTAGAGGTGGGCGAAGACTGCCTTTCACCGGCCGCGCACTCGACTTTTTCAAATCCCATCGAAATGCTTGAGTGGCTTGCGGAATTGCGCGGGCTTTGTGGTGGGAAGCCGGTTGGCATCAAGCTATGCGTAGGCCAGCCGCACGAAGTGTTCGCGATTGCCAAGGCCATCCTCGAAACCGGCATAGCTCCCGATTTCATCACGGTAGATGGGGCGGAAGGCGGCACTGGCGCAGCACCGTTAGAGCTATCCAACAGCGTTGGAATGCCCTTGCGCGAAGGACTGGTCTTCGTGCGCAATGCCTTGGTCGGCACAGGGTTGAAATCTCGCGTCAAGATGGCTGCGTCGGGCAAACTTCATTCAGGCGCGCAAATGGCCAAGGCTTTCGCCATGGGGGCAGACTGGTGCAATGCCGCGCGCCCTTTCATGTTCTCGCTCGGCTGTGTCCAGTCGATGCAATGCCATACAGGTAATTGTCCAACCGGCGTCGCCACACAGGAGAAATGGCGCCAGGCCGGGCTGGTGGTCGAAGACAAGGGCCCGCGTGTGGCGCGATTCCACAAGCAAACACTGCATTCTTTGCGCGAAATTGTCGTCGCCATGGGGCTCGACAATCCGTGGCAGATAAGACCAATGGACATGCGCGAACGGATCAACGGTGCCCGCTCCGATCCGATCGACAAGATCTATCCGTTTCTCGAAGACGGCGCACTCCTCGCCGATCCTGATTCAACCGCATTTATCCGTCATTGGCGGGCCGCGCAGGCGAATTCCTTCGCCCGCGCAAGCTGACTACTCGCAATCAGCGTCTGCGGGGGGAAAGTAGGGTCGGCCCTGCGGATTGACCGGCACACCGAGCGCTGCAAGCGGCGCCGCAAGCAAAACATATGCTGGCGAGACGCCCAGTGCGGGCGATCAGTTCAAAGCTGCAAAATTCAGGATCAGTTCGCGGATCTTCTCATCGAGGCCGTCAGGAAGCTCCTGCTCGAGCGAAGATCTCCTCTGGTCTACATCCTCGGCAAGTTTAACATGGCGCATCAGCCAATCCGGGCACACACGCTCTTCGATGGCGATATCGGCCAGGCGAGAGACACCTGTGTGCCTCGTGTCACTGCCTATTTTGCGCATGACATGAAACAGATCGGCTGCCTCGCCTTCCAGCAACTGCATGAAATTGCGCCCGTTATACAACAGCAGGCCGGTCACGTTGCGTTGCTTGTTGTTGTGCTCGCATGCTTCGAGGATTGCCGCAACTGCATCGTCGTCCAAACCGCTTGCCGTGCTGATATAAAGATACTGGCGCATGGCAAACCGAATAGCGGACCAATCAAGAAAGGCAATAGACCGTTCTACCCTTTAGTTACAGAGGGTTGAGTGCAACAAGTTGATTTGAAAGCAGATACGGGGGAACCGTTGACACAATGCCCGTGCTGGACAATTCACCGTGTGTGATGGCACGCTCGCAGCAATGTGAAACGGGAGAGACGCAGACAATGAGCGCGTTGAAAGGGCTGCAGAAGTGGCACACGATTGTAGAGAGTGGGAGTGATCCGCTGCAGCTCGCAGCGATCATTCGAGAGGACGCAGTGTTTCACTCGCCGGTCGTCCATTCGCCGCAAGAAGGCCGCGCGCTGGTTGTCGCTTATCTTTCTGCTGCCGGACAGACGCTGGGCAACAACAGCTTCGCCTACGTCCGCGAGGTGGTCGATGGAAACAATGCGTTGCTGGAATTCACGACGGAGATGGATGGTATCCACGTCAACGGGATCGACCTGATCCAGTTCGATGATGACGGCATGATTGCCGATTTCAAGGTCATGGTCCGCCCGCTCAAGGCCGTGAACAAGGTGTGGGAAATGATGGCGGCGCAGCTCGAGAGATCAGAGGACTGAAGCCCTATCGGCCGGTTCCGGCGTCCCATGGATGATAGCGAGCAGAGCGAATCCATCGCGCCGCAATCCGCTCGATCCCATTCGTTACCGGACGCCAGGAACCTTAGCCCTCTGCGGCATCCTTACTGGTTCATGGTGTCGAAGAAGTCTTCGTTGGTCTTCGAATCCTTCATCTTGTCGAGCAGGAACTCCATCGCGTCGATCGTGCCCATCTGCATGAGAATCCGGCGCAGGACCCACATTTTCGAGAGCTTGTCCTTTTCGACCAGCAATTCTTCCTTGCGGGTGCCGGACTTGCCGACGTCGAGTGCCGGGAAAATGCGCTTGTCGGCAACCTTGCGATCGAGAACGATTTCGCTGTTACCCGTACCCTTGAATTCCTCGAAGATCACCTCGTCCATCCGGCTGCCGGTGTCGATCAGTGCGGTCGCGATGATCGACAGCGAACCGCCTTCCTCGATATTACGCGCTGCACCAAAGAAGCGCTTCGGACGCTGCAATGCGTTGGCGTCGACACCGCCGGTCAGCACCTTGCCGCTGCTCGGCACCACCGTGTTGTAAGCACGGCCAAGACGGGTGATCGAGTCGAGCAGGATCACCACGTCGCGCTTGTGTTCGACGAGGCGTTTGGCCTTCTCGATGACCATCTCCGCGACCTGAACGTGGCGCGTCGCGGGTTCGTCGAAAGTCGAGGAAATGACCTCGCCTTTCACGCTGCGCTGCATGTCGGTCACTTCTTCCGGACGTTCGTCGACCAGCAGCACCAGCAGGAATACCTCGGGGTGATTGTCCGTGATTGCCTTGGCGATATTCTGCAACAGAACCGTCTTACCGGTACGCGGCGGAGCGACAATCAACGCGCGCTGACCCTTGCCCTGCGGCGAAATGATATCGATCACTCGGGCCGACTTGTCCTTCACCGTCGGGTCGAGCGTATCGAGCGACAGCTTCTCTTCCGGATATAGCGGGGTCAGGTTGTCGAAATTGGTCCGCAGGCGAACCTGCTCGGGATCTTCGAAATTGACGCTGGAAAGACTGGTCAGCGCGAAATAGCGCTCACCTTCCCTTGGCGCGCGGATTTCACCTTCGACCGTATCACCGGTGCGCAGACCCCATTTGCGGACCTGATTGGGCGAAACATAAATATCGTCGGGACCGGCGAGGTAATTCGCCTCGGGGCTACGCAGAAAACCGAAGCCGTCCTGCAGCACTTCGATCGTGCCGATCCCCATGATTTTTTCATCATATTCTTCGTCTTCGGCAAGTTCGCGCAAGATGCAGAACATCAGGTCCTGTCGGCGCATGGTCGAAGCGCCTTCAACGCCAAGTTCTTCGGCCATGCTGACAAGCGCGGCCGGGGTTTTTTCTTTGAGTTCTTTGAGATGCATAGTCTGTATCCAGAAATGGAGTGGCCGGCAGGTCAGTATGGGCTTGGAGAAAGCAGACCCGTTCCGCAGAGTCGGAACTTTAGCCGGTAGATGGGGCTCAGATACGCCTGCGCCCGCGGCCCGTCAATCGAGCAAACGCCGTCGGCGCTACGATTGTCGCGCGGTCAGAACGGCTTGACGATGACCAGAACAACGATGACCGCGGCAGCCAGGCCCGGCACCTCGTTGAGCAAGCGCAAAGTCTTGCCTTCGAGGGCGCGTTCCCCCCGCGCAAGCTTCTTCGCATAGGCGGCCATCCAGCCATGATAGCCCGAAAGCAGAATCACCATCAGCAGTTTCGCGTGCAGCCAGCCTTCCTGCAGGATCGGCCGCCCGATGTGATAGCTGACAACGATCATCAACAAACCGAACAGCCATACCGTGATCATCGACGGCGTCAGAATGATCTTGAGCAGGCGTTTTTCACGCTCCACCCAGGCACTGTCTTCTGCCGAGCCCGCCTCAGATTCCTGATGGTACACGAAGAAGCGCGGGAGCATGAACAGGCCAGCCATCCAGAAGATCACGAAGATCACATGACCGGCGAGGATCCATCCATAGATGTTTGACAGTACGTCGAGCATGAGTGCGAGATAGGCGTTCGGAACGTCCGCGTCACCCCCTCCAGCCGCGCACCTGTGCGACAAGCTTTTCAACATGTTCGATCGGAGTGAACTGGCCGATCCCGTGGCCCAGATTGAACACATGCGGCCGATCGGCAAACGCCTCGAGGATATAGTCGATCCTCGACCCCAGCGCATCGCCTCCTGCGAGCAGCAGCAGCGGATCGAGATTGCCCTGCACCGGCATGCCGGCAGGCAGCTCCTGCGCAGCCCATGCAGGATCGACTGTCTCGTCAACGCCGACCGCATCGACACCGGTCTCGCGCGCATAGGCGGGCAGTTTCGCGCCCGAGCCCTTGGGAAAGCCGATCACGGGAATACCTGGCCGGGCCGCGTGCAATCGCGCCGTGATCCGCGCATTGGGGGCGATCACCCATTGTTCGAACTGATCGGGTGCGAGACTACCCGCCCAGCTGTCGAACAGTTGCACCGCTTCGACCCCGGCATCGATCTGGCCAATCAAATAATCTATCGTCGCGATCTCGATCGCTTCGACCAGTGAAGCAAAGGCCGCCGGATCACGGTAGGCCAGTTCGCGGGTGTCTGCCTGGTCCTTCGATCCCTGCCCGGCAACCATATAGGTCGCGACGGTCCACGGGCTCCCGGCAAAGCCAAGCATGGTCTTGTCCTTGTCCAGCGCAGCACGTGTGAGACGGACAGTTTCATACACCGGGTCAAGCCGCGCTTTGGCCGTTTCCAGCGCTTTCCATGCGCCATCCACCAGAGGCGGAGCAAGTCGCGGACCTTCGCCCGCTTCGAACCACAGGTCTTGTCCCATGGCGTGCGGGATGACGAGGATGTCGGAAAACAAGATCGCGCCGTCGAAACCAAATCGCCGGATCGGCTGGAGTGTCACCTCCGACGCCGATGGGCTGTCATATGCCAGCTCGAGAAAGCCGCCTTTCTGTGCACGAAGTTCGCGATATTCGGGCAGATAGCGGCCCGCTTGGCGCATCAGCCAGATCGGCACTCGATCGCCGCGTTTTCCGCGCAAGGTTTCAAGGAGAATACCGCCCATCGGGTCGTCCTAACAAAATAATTGAATTTTATAATAAGGTAGATGGAGTCTGTTGGCCCTGTGGATTTCGGGGACAAGCGCGCCCTGCCCGATTTCTCCCGATTTGAACAGTGGCTGATGACCAGCCGACTCTGCACAAACAGTGAGTCAAACGAGAGTTTTCCTCACTATCACCAGCCTGTCCAAAACAGCTCCGTCCTGTCCACAAACTGGCTGTTCGCGGACTCGTAGCGGGCATGGAATTGACCTTGAAACTTGTCGTCAGTCTTGTGCCATGGTTTATGCCGGTCATTGTCCACAGCCCGCATTGCGATCCACCCCAGAATGAGCCGCCTCCATCTTCATCTCGTATCCGACTCCACTGGCGAGACGCTGGAAATGGTCGCCAAGGCCGCGCTCGCGCAGTTTGAAGACGCGGATATTGTAAGGCATTTCTGGCCTATGGTCCGGTCTCGCCAGCATCTCGACCGGATCGTGCCTGAGCTTGCCGGCAATCCCGGACTCGTTCTCTT
This sequence comes from Parerythrobacter lutipelagi, assembly GCF_005434975.1. GTDB lineage: Bacteria > Pseudomonadota > Alphaproteobacteria > Sphingomonadales > Sphingomonadaceae > Parerythrobacter_A > Parerythrobacter_A lutipelagi. The sequence continues at coordinate 1,250,015 of NZ_SKCJ01000001.1, forward strand.
TACCCTGGTCAATCCGGAAACCCGGGCACGGCTGGAGGAACATTGCCGTCAGCTGGGCCTGCCCGCCGTACCTGCGCTTGATGCGGTCACTGAAGCCCTCGAATCGCAGCTCGGGCAGGAGGCTCACGGGCGCCCGGGCCGCCAGCACTTGATGGACGATGCCTATTTCCGCCGGGTCGACGCAATCCATTATACAATCGCACATGATGACGGGATCGGATGGGATAATTGGGAGGAGGCGGATATTGTCCTGGCCGGTGTTTCACGTTGTTCGAAAACACCCACCAGCATCTATCTCGCCAATCGCGGATACAAGACGGCCAATATTCCGCTGGTGATCGAAAGCCCTCCGCCGCAAAGCCTGTTCCAGCTCAAGAAGCCGCTCGTGGTTGGGCTCACGACTGCGCCGGAACGACTAGTCCAGATCCGCCGGAACCGGTTACTCAGCCTCAACGAAGGCACGGAAACATCCTATGTCGACAATGAGAAAGTGCGCGACGAGATCCAGTTTGCCCGGCGCATGTTCGCCGACAATGGCTGGCCGGTGATAGATGTGACCCGCCGCTCGATCGAAGAGACCGCAGCGGCGGTTATCCGGCTGCTGGGCGAACGCGACCGGCGTGGTGAAGATCTGTTCGAAGGCAGCAAGCCGATATGAGCACTCCCGATCTCAGCGGTAGAGGTTTTGTGCTCGCGTCGAAGAGCGCGTCACGCCGGGCAATGCTCGATGCGGCGGGGCTGGCGTATGAGTCGCTCCCGGCAGAAATCGACGAACGCGGTCTCGAGAACGAAATGGTTTCGGCACCCGCCGACGAAGTGGCACAGGCACTGGCGGTGGCGAAGGCCGCCGCCGTTTCGCACATACGTCCGGGCGATGTGGTACTCGGAAGCGACTCGCTCGTGGTGGTCAATGGCCAACGGTTCGACAAGCCATCCTCCCGGGAGAATGCTGCTGAACATCTGCGCTTCTTCTCCGGCAAGGTCATGGAGCTTCACAGCGCGGCGAGCCTCGTGCGAGATGAAAAGGTTCTTTGGGTTGGACACGATGTTGCCCGCCTCGTTGTGCGCGAGTTGAGCGAGACTTTCATTGCTGACTATCTCGACGCCGAATGGCCCGAAGTCGGCTATTGTGTCGGCGTCTTCCGGATAGAGGCGCTTGGTGTCCAGCTGTTCGAAGCGATACGCGGGAACCAGTTTACCGTCCTCGGAATGCCTTTGCTGCAGGTTCTCGCAGCGCTGCGCGAACATGGGGTCCTGCCGCGATGAGCCCGGAAGAGCGGCTTGAAGCCCCCCCCTTCGCCGATGTGATCGGCGATCCCATTGCACAATCGAAATCGCCTCTGATCCATAATTTCTGGCTGGAAAAAACCGGGACCGATGCGAGCTACCAGCGCGAACTGGTCGGGCCTGGGCGTTTGCAGGATTATCTCGAGGGACGGCGCAAGCACCCGGCCTGGCGCGGATGCAATGTCACCATGCCGCACAAGCAGGCTATTGTGCCTATGCTCGACCGGATTGATCCGCTGGCCGAACGGATCGGGGCGGTCAACACTGTCGTGCGAGAGGCAGACGGCACGCTCGCTGGGCACAATACCGATTGTTCCGGTTTTCTCGAGCCACTGCGAGAGCATCTTGGGCAGACCCATTTGTTCCGTATGGCGCGGATCCTTGGCACGGGCGGGGCAGCGCGGGCAATTGTATCGGGACTGGCCGCCGAGGGCTTCACCCTGGTCTTGGCGGGACGCGATCCGGGCAAGGCGAAGCAAATGCTCGACGAGCTGGCCCCGGGGGACGAGCACCACGCAGTCGATCTCGCGTATTTTGCCGAAGCGACCGATTTCGCTTTCGATGATCGCCAAGGCATGTTTGATCTTGTGGTCAATGCCAGCCCGCTCGGCATGAAGGGGCAACCCGCGCTGGATTTCGATTGGAGCCATGCCCCGCCAGGAGCGATTGCCTATGACATTGTCACCGACCCGGTTAACACTGGTTTTCTCGGTTCAGCAGCAGCATCGGGCCATGGCACTATCGACGGCCTGTCGATGCTGATCGGGCAGGCGGCGAAGGCTTTCGAATTGTTTTTCGGGGTCAAACCGCCACGAGAGCATGATGCCGAATTGCGTGAAAGGCTGAACGGATGAGCCGCCCGGTCATCATTGGTCTCACCGGCTCCATCGGGATGGGTAAATCCACCGTTGCCGAGATGTTTGAACGCGCCGGGACTCCGGTATTCGATGCCGATGCCGTAGTCCGCGCGATGCAGGGGCCGCAGGGCGAATTGTTGCCCGCGATCGAAGCTGCGTTTCCCGGTACGACCGGGCCAGGCGGGCTCGATCGCGATTTGGTCGGGCGACTGGTCTTCGCGGACAAGGATGCGCTGGCCCGGCTCGAAACGATCGTTCATCCTGCTGTTGCGCGGAAGCGCGAAGCATTCCTGATCGAACATGCGGGGGCGCCGATTGTGGTGTTCGACATCCCTTTGTTATTCGAGAAGGGCGGTCACAAGCAGGTCGACCGTGTGGTAGTCGTGTCTGCTCCGGCGGATATCCAGCGAGATCGCGTACTTGCACGACCAGGGATGACGGAGGAGAAATTCGCCCACATCCTCTCGTTGCAGGTGCCCGACAGCGAGAAACGCGCCAAGGCTGATCATGTGCTCGATACAGGAACCACGCTGGCGGAAACCGAAGCACAGGTGCGCGCACTCATCGCTCTGCTTTCGGCAGAAACCGACCAGAAAAATTCGCGTTAAGCCCTCTTGCTTGGCAGCCTCGACAGGCCGATAGTACCTCCGATGCGTGAAATTGTTTTCGATACGGAAACCACCGGTCTCGACCCCAGGTCGGGGGATCGCATGGTCGAGATTGGTTGCGTCGAAATGGTCAATCGCGTCGCAACCGGTGCGACGTTCCACGCCTATTTCAATCCGCAACGCGATATGCCCGCAGGCGCCGAAGCCGTGCACGGCCTGTCCAGCACGTTCCTGGCGGACAAGCCCCTGTTTGCTGAAACGGCAGGCGAATTACTCGAATTTCTCGGTGATGCGCCGCTGGTGGCGCACAACGCGAGCTTCGACTTCGGCTTCCTAAACACCGAGCTGGAGATTTGCCAATGTGAGCCGGTCGGCCTCGACCGCATGGTGGATACGGTTGCGATTGCCCGCAAACGCCATCCCGGCGCCAAACTGTCGCTCGACGCGTTGTGCAACCGCTACGGTGTGGACCGTAGCCACCGGGTCAAGCATGGCGCTTTGCTCGATGCCGAATTGTTGGCCCAAGTCTATGTCGAGCTTACCGGCGGAAGACAGATAGGACTTGAACTCGCGGCAGAAGCAAACCCGGTCGGTCAGATCGCAGACACTCCGGAACGCGGTATTGGCGACAAGCCGTTGAGAGAGGCGCGCCCGCACACTGCGAGCGAGGTAGAGATTGCGCGCCATGCGGCATTCGTGGCCACGATCGAATCGCCCCTTTGGGGTCAATAAGGCTGAGATCGCGCGGTCTCACCAACAAGGAGTAGGAGAGACGATGGATATTCGTATTTCGGGCCACCAGATGGAAACGGGCGCAGCCTTGCAGGATCACGCAACCGAACGGCTCAACGGCATCGTCGAGAAATACTTCAATCGCGCAATCTCTTCGCATGTGACATTTGGCAAAGCGGCAGGGGCCGCATTCAGTTGCGATATCGTGACCCATGTGATGCAGGGCACGATCGTGAAAGGACACGCGGAAGCACACGATGCGCATCAGGCGCTCGATCAGGCGGCCGCAAAGATCGACAAGCAATTGCGCCGCTACAAGCGGCGGCTCCATGACCGGCACGAACAGGCGGATCATGCAGCGCGCGAAGAAGCAGCAGCCTACACCATCTTCGCCAGTCAAGAGCCGGAGCCCGAAACCGATGATATGACGGGCGATGCACCGCCAGTCATTGCCGAGACCAAAGTCGACATTCCAGAGGCTAGCGTTGCTGACGCTGTGATGATGCTCGACCTGCGGGACACCAACGCTTTGTTCTTCAAAAACGCTGGCACCGGACGGCACAATATGGTTTATCGCCGCCGCGATGGTTCAATCGGATGGGTTGAGCCGCATTGACCTGAAAATCCCCTTCAGGTGACCAGTTTTCAGCCTTGCCCGAGATAGAGCGCGGGCATCGGAACAGTCGCACCTTCGGTACGGCACTGCTTTCCAGCTAGCCGCGGTGGCGGTGCCGCTTTCGTTCGAATACAACCGGATACCCTTTTCGACTTATGGACGCGCATTTTAAACTTCTGCCCGATGCAGTCATCACTGCAGCACCGGAGAGCAAACCGGCCATCCTTGAAACGGTGGCACAGCACTTCGCTGCGATCTACGGCGTAGACGGCTTTGTCGTGCTTGAATCTCTGCAGGAGCGCGAAGCCTTGGGAAGCACGGGCTTTGGCCGCGGGGTAGCAATCCCCCATGCGCGAACGCGCGACTTCCAGCGCCCCGTTGCGGTCCTGTTGCGGCTGGAACACCCGGTCGATTTCGCTGCTGCCGACGGCATGCCGGTCGATCTTGTGTTCGGCCTGCTTTCACCGGAGAATGCCGGAGCCAGTCACTTGCATGCACTGGCCGCAATTTCACGGCTGGTGCGCGATGATGCCATGCGTCAGGCGCTGGCTGACGCGACTGGCCCGGAAGCGCTCTATGCCCTGCTCACCAATGTCTCCGACCGTGACGCCGCCTGACAGCTCTTCGCCCGATGCCCAGGGCAGCGATGCAGCTGGGGCAGAGCGTCATTTTCGCGCCCTCGAAGCGCTTTATGCCTCCGCACCGGTCAATGGACTGTTCGAATCCCATCTCGAAATTCCGCAGCGCGGGCGATCCCGGGTTGTTTTCCAGGTTACCGAACGGTCTTTTCATGCCGCCGGGGCGGCCCACGGGACAATCTATTTCAAGATGCTCGACGATGCGGCGTTCTATGCCGCCAATACGCTGGTTAGCGACCGCTTCCTGCTGACGACCTCGTTCAACCTGCATTTCACGAAGCCCGTTCGGGAGGGCGAAGTCATAGCCGAGGGGCGGTGGGTCAGCGGGCGGCGCCGCGTGTTTGTTGCAGAATCGCGACTGGTCGATAGCGAAGGTGATGAAATCGGACGCGGTACAGGGACCTTCATGCGCTCGCACATCGCCTTGTCCGGCTTGCCCGGCTACCGGGCTGAATAGGCCGACACGGTGGAAGGACGCCTCCCGGCACATGTCGAAGTTAACGGATTGATCCGCTCGGTCCAGGCGGCTGGCGGCTTTGCAACTGTCTTGGCCAAGGGCGAGCGTGATGCCGGGACAATCTTGGTTGTGACCGTCGAAAAGGGCCAGAATGCAAAGCTCTACGAACGTATGCCGAGCCTGGAAGGCGAACGGAAATTCTCGCTCACACGATCGCAGGACCCCGAAAATCCGGGGGATTTTAACGATTACCTAACCAAACGGCGTCACCAAGATCGCGATATCTGGATTGTGGAGCTGGATATCGCGGAAGCAGAACGTTTTGTCGCACTGCAGCATAAATAGGTTGACTTGATTTCAATTGAAACTATTTGGCTCCACGAACTTCCGAGTGCGCAGGCGGTTCGGGTGACAAATCGGTCGCTCGGCTAGCACGCAGACGGGGGACAGCCGGCAGGCTGAACAACCGGACCCAATTCCTACATCGCAAATAACGCGAACCAGGTCCCAACCTGCGCCAGTGCTCGTCCACCGCTCAATGACGATGAAATATGAGTCGCAAGACACACCTCACCGGCTTTGTTGCACTTGCCGCGACAGTCACAGTCGGATTTGCCAGCGCTGAGATTTCCGGCGCGAACGCCCAGTCGGGCGACGAACAGGAAATCATCGTCGCACCTCTTACCGAAGAGGTCGTACCGGAATTCGTTTCCGAAGAAGTGGTTCAGCCGCTTCCTGAAGAATCAGAAACCCCCGTCGAAACCGTTCCCTCCGCCGCATCCTTGCGCGAGCTGGTTTCGACCATCGACACACCAGCATCGCTTTCGCGTGAAATGGAATGCCTCGCCGGGACGGTCTATTTTGAATCGCGCGGTGAACCGCTCGTTGGCCAGTTGGCTGTCGCGCAAGTTGTGATCAATCGCGCCGAGTCCGATGTCTTCCCGTCAAGCTATTGCGGCGTCGTCTACCAGCGCAAGCAGTTTTCCTTCGTTCGCGGAGGACGGATGCCGAACATTCGCCGTGGCTCGCAGGCCTGGCGCAATGCCAAGGCAGTGGCCCGGATCGCACACGAAGGTCTGTGGGATAGCGAAGCGCAAGACTCGCTGTATTTCCACGCGAAATATGTCAGCCCGCGCTGGAGCCGAAGCAAGCAGGCGCGCGCCACGATCAACACGCATATATTCTACCGCTGAGATAGCGTCTCGCGGTTCAGTTCGAGCCCCTTTCCGCTTCGGCGGGGAGGGGCTTTTTCATACTTTGTCATCAATTGCGGATTTCCGCCCAAACCGGTGCGTGATCGCTGGCCTTCTCCCGGCCGCGATGATCCTTGTCGACACCGGCAGCGAGCAGACGGTCAGCCAGCTCCGGCGAAAGCAGCAAATGATCGATCCGGAAGCCGTGGTCGCGTTGCCACGCCCCGGCCTGGTAGTCCCAATAAGTCCACACGCCGCCGCGCGGGTTGAGTGCATCGATCGCATCGGTCCAGCCATCGCTGAGAAACCGGAAGTAGGCATCGCGCGATTCTGGTTGCATCAATGCGTCGGATGCCATGGCCTTGGGCGACCAGACATCCTTGTCTTCGGGAATCACGTTGAAATCACCGAGCACGATTGCCGGAACTTCCTCCGCCCATATCTGCCGCATGCGCGCGTGCAACCTCTCCATCCACGCAAGCTTGTAATCGAATTTGGGGCCCGGATGGGGGTTGCCGTTGGGCAGGTAAAGGTTGCAAATTCGCACGCCGTTTACGTCCGCTTCAAGATAGCGGGCCTGTTCGCCTTCGCCGTCTTTCGGACCGTCAATGCACAGCCCGCGCTGAATTTCCTTCGGTTCAATCCCGTCGGCGAGAATCGCCACGCCATTGAAGCTCTTCTGACCGTGCCAAATCGCTTTGTAGCCGATGGCTTCGAATTCATCGGCCGGAAAACCCTCGTCCATCGTCTTGATTTCCTGCAAGCAGGCGACGGCGGGGCGAGTTTCCTCCAGCCATTCCTTGAGCCGCGGCAGGCGTGCCTTGATCCCGTTGATATTGAAGCTGGCAATTTTCATGGGCGAACTGATGCCCTAACTGCGCTTGCAGGTCTAATCTAAATGCCGAAGCTGGATCCGCACCCGCACCCTGCAGCGGCTTGCGGGTTTTCAACCTTGAACGCCGCTCCGCCGAGCGACTCGACGAAATCGACCACACTGCCGGAAACAAGATCCAGCGATATCGGGTCGACCACCAGCTTGACTCCGCCGGTTTCGCTGACCGCGTCGTCCGCGTCGGGCGCACCTGCCAAATCGAATTTGTACTGGAAACCCGAGCACCCGCCGCCTTCTACCGAGAGGCGCAGGATGGCGGGCTGGCCCTGTTTTTCGGCAATCCATGCGACGCGCTTTGCGGCTGCGTCAGTTAAGGAGAGTGTTTGTGCCATGAAGCGGATGTAGGAGCCTGCACCGTCCTTCTCAAGCGGTCTGGATATATTCGCGTAATGCTTCGGCCTCATGCTCCACTTCGTCGATCCGCGATTTGACCAGATCGCCGATCGAGATGAAGCCGCTCATATGGCCGTTGTCGACCACCGGAAGATGGCGGATCCGGCGGCGGGTCATCAGGCCCAGCGCTTCAAGCACAGTGGTTCGCGGATCGACACTGATGGCCGGCGCAGTCATGACTTCGCTCACCGGCCGATCGAGGCAGGCAGCGCCTTCATCCGCCATGCGGTAAACGACATCACGCTCTGAGAAAATGCCCGCTACGCCGCCATTTTCCATGACGGGAATGGCACCAATGCGTTTGTCGGCTAGAATACCGATAACTTGCCGCACCGACATCGATACGTCGCAAGTTATAATCTCGCTGCTGGCACGCCCGGCAATGATCTGTGCGATTTCCATCGGTCGGCTCTCCTTCTCCGCTTGCAGTTGTGCCACGGATTGGCGATTCCTCCAAACGGGCCTGCATTGACCGGTTGCGCCAAGGTTCCAACACGCGCATGAGGCCGCCCATGGCTGGCAATTCCCCCCTCGATGATCCGGAACAGGCTGCTTTCGCATGGGCGCGTTATCGCCGGATCATGCGCTTCATGCTGTTGCTTACGATCGGCGTGGTTCTGATTGCCCTCGCTCTGCTGTATGACGGAGAGAGCGAAGCGACGGTACATTACTACATCGCAATCGCGCTTGGCATCGGCTTCACCATGTTGATGGCTGCGGCGCTCATGGGGCTCGTTTTCCTGTCGAACGGCACCGGGCACGATTCAGCAGTCGATAACCGCTTGCCTGACAACAAAATCGGCGACAGCGACGACGATTAGACGCTTGTTTTGCCCAGGGGTGTCAGGCGGTATTCCTCGACCGGCACCCCGCCGATCAGATGGCGCTGGATAATCTGTTCCAGCACTTCGGGCGAACACGAATGGTACCAGACATTGTCCGGCCAGACGACCGCGATGGGCCCGGCGGCGCACACTTGCAGGCAGTCGGCTTTCGCACGCTGAATCCCGCCACGTCCATCTTCGGTCTTGGGCCCCACCAGCCCCAATTCCTTGAGCCGCGTCTTCAGAAAGCCCCAGGCCGCCTTGCCTTCGTCGCGTTTGCAGCATTTTTGCTTCTCGGAAATCGCGCAGAGAAAGATTTGCCGGTCGAGCGTTTCGGCCCCGATGGAGTGAAGTGCGCGCCGCGCCTTGCGCAGTTTCTCCGTCTTGCTCACTCAGCGCCGCTTTCCTCTTTGAGCCAGCGGCCCAGCCAGTCGAACACGGTGTTGTGCCACTGCAGCGAGTTCTTCGGCTTGAGCACCCAATGGTTCTCGTCCGGGAAGACCAGCAGCTGAGAGGGAATTTCGCGCTCTTGAAGCGCGGTGAAGCTTTGCAGTCCTTGCGTATAGGGTACGCGGTAGTCTTTCTCTCCGGTGATAACGAGCATCGGTGTCTGCCAGCTGTCGACGTGATTTACCGGGTTCCACTTTTCATACAGTTCTTTCTGCTCCGAATAGGATCCGCCGAAATCCCACTTGGGAAACCACAGCTCTTCGGTTGCGTAATAGAAGCTGCGCATGTCAAACAGCCCGTCGTGCTGGACGAGGCATTTGAACCGGTCGGGCCACTGGCCGGCAATCCAGTTCATCATGTATCCGCCGTAACTTGCGCCCATCGCACAGACATTCTTTCCATCGATCTGCGGGTCCAGCGCAAGTGCAGCAGACAGACCTTTTTGCAGGTCTTCCAGCGGCTTGCCGCCCCAATCGCGGTTGATGCTGTCGGTAAAGGCCTGACCGTAACCGGTGCTACCGTGGAAATCGACCGAGATCACCGCGTAGCCCTGGCTTGCCACGACCCGCGGGTTCCAGCGGCTCGACCAGCCATCGTTGAACGATCCCTGCGGTCCGCCATGAACGTAGAGGATTGCCGGCATCGCTCCGTCATGACCCTCGAGCTTGGTGATCTGGCCCCACACCGTGTCGCCGCCGGCCCCGGCAAAACTGAAGCGGGTTGTTCTGACAGAGGCGCGGGCGCCAAGGATCGGTGCGCCGACGGACGTTAGCGGGCGCGCCTGTTGCCAATTGCTTGAAAGATAGAGTTCGGCCGGAGAACTGATCGCGTCGCGCGTGAACAACATGCGCCCGCCCGGCAAAGGCAGAATATTTCCAATATGGGCTTCGTTGCCCGCCATAAGATCGAGCTTCTCCACGGTGCCGCTGGTTGGACTGATCCGGAACACGGGCGTGTCGAGCACGTCCTGAGCGCTGGCGACAATCCACTGCGAATCCGGCGTCCACGCAATCGAACCAAAGCTTCGATCGAAATCCCCGGTCAGCGCACGTGTTTGGCCGGTTGCAAGATCACGCAGGTGAATGACCTGCTTGTCCGCTTCATATTTCGGACGCGCCATGGCGAGATAAGCGAGGTATTTGCCATCGGGTGACGGCACAGGCGAAAGGTCGAACGCCTCGTTCGCTTCAGTCACATTGACCGGCAGCGCGCCGGAAAGGTCGTTCCACCAGATGTCGGTATTGGTCGAATGGGGCTCCTGCCCGTCGGCCTGCCGCGCAACGAACCACACTCCTGCGGAATCGGCAGCCCAGGCAACATCCTCACCGCCGCCAAAAGGCTTGGTCGGCGTGTCGCCTGTAATCGGACTTTCATCTGCTGGACCATCGAGGGCATAGGCATCGCCGACCGCCTCACCATCCTCCAGCCCGAACACGAACGCCCGGCTGAAAGTGCCCGGCGTCTCCCACTGGTCCCAATGGCGGTAGAATCCTTCAGAGCCATCGTACAACCGGCCAGTGCCGGGTCCGGGCAGGCCGCCTTCGCCGTCGGAATCACAGCCGAATTTTTCGCAATCACGGGCAATCTCCGCCCATACGGCGATATTCTTCGCATCTGGCGAAAGTTTGTATCCATCGATGGCGTTGCCAGGGTCAAGCACCAGCACCGGGCCGGTCACATTGCCATTCGCCTCCAGCGCCACCCGCCACACGCGTGCGTAGCTCTCGTCTTCCTCGCCGACCACCATGTCGGACAGGAAATACAGCCAATCATCGGCGCCGAAGGAGAAGCTCCAGGCATCGCCACTCAGGTCGAGCATGACGGGATCGGCGTCGAGATCATTCAGATCGCGCAAATAAGGCGTCGTCCGCCTGGCCAAGGTGTCATCGTCTGTCGTGGTGACGGTGTAGACGGCGTAGCGCCCGTTGCCCGAAACGACTGGACTGCCGAGCCGCGGCATTGTCACAAGGTCGAGCGCGCTCATCGGCGCGCGACCTTCGCTCATATGGTCATCGGCGAAAGCGGGTGCGGCTAGCGCAAGCGCGGCGAAAGAGGCAGTCAGCCCGAGCATTGTCTTCATGCGCAGCAGGACTACTCTTTCAGTCCGGCGACGCAAGCAATTTGCAGGAAGCGGCCTTAGCCCTTTTTCCCGGCAATGCGGGCGATCTCGTCGCGCACCATCTGTTCGACCATGCCGGGCAGATTGGCGTCTAGCCATTCGGCCAGCATCGGGCGCAGCATATCGCGCGCCATCCCTTCGAGCGAGGTCTCGCCCGAGCGCACGATCTGCGGCTGCGCTCCGGGCTCGGCCAGCATCGCAAGCGCGGCCAGATTGTCCCGCATGGCTTTGCGCGACGCAGCGTTTGTCAGCGTTTCGTCGCTGTCTTCTTCCTCATAATCCTCTGCCGCGACGAAGCCGGCTTCACCAAGGTCGAGAATTTCATCGGCTTCGTCTTCATCAACGGGCTCGGGGGCGCGTTCGACCACGCCTGCGGTCTCGCGCCGTTGACGCGCGGTGGCAGCGTCCGCACGATTGTCGCGCGCGATTACCTTCTTGATCGATTCGAGAATCTCCTCGACCGATGCTTCACTTGCTTGACGCATTGCTTCCCAGCCCCCGCTACGACCGACTATTGTTCGGTTGGTGAATCACTGCCGCCAATTTCTGCGGTGGGGGCGGGAATGTCAACGGTGCGTGTGGTCTTTGCAGCCGGATCGGGATCGCGGTCCCAGTCCCAGAGGCGTCCGCTTACCCGGTCGTAATTGACGACCGGATCGTACAACATACCTTCGCCGTCGAGCCCCAGGTCGCGCGCCTCGGCACGCCCCATTGCTGCCAGCAGACTGAATCCCGCGACATAGGCGTTGCGCCGTGCAGTCACGAGCTGGACCCGGGCCGAGAGAAGTTCCTGCTCGGCGTTCAGCACGTCGAGAATTGTGCGGTTGCCGATCGAGTTTTCAGCGCGAACACCTTCGAGGCTGAGTTCGGCAGCGGCAACAGCGCTCTGAGAGCTCTCGATTATGGAGCGTGCGGCCTGCCAGCTCGAATAGGAAGCGCGCACCTGAGCAATGACATTGCGCTCTGCCGCGATGACGTTCTCGAACGCTGCCGATGCCCGGGCCTGCGCTTGCCGCTGGATAGCTGCGGGCCGCCCGCCCTGGAATATCGGGATGCGGAGCGAAATACCGGCTTGCGCGGCGGTTGCGGTCTGGTCGCTCGGCACGGTCGGGCTGTTCGGGTCGGTCGGGTCGAGCGGCCTGTCGGCAACACTGCCCAGCGTGTTCTGGTAGTCGTAACCGGCGAAGAAAGAGAGCCGGGGCAGGCGCTGCGACCCGGCGACTTCAATGTCATAGCCCGAGGCCTGAGCTCGCTCACGAGCAGCAATAATGTCTGGATTGTTGTCGAGGGCATAGTCGACCGCGTTCTGCGGGCTGTCTGGCAGGCCGGGCAGCGGCGGCGGTGGCTGCAGATCGTCCGGCGCAGAGCCGGTCAGTGCGATATAGTCCTCTCGTGCCGAGACAAGCGCAGCCTCTGCACTGCGCAGGTCGCTCTGCGCCAAGGCCAGGCGTGATTGCGATTGTGCGATATCTGTTCGGGTCAGGTCGCCAATCTCGAACCGGTCCGAGGTCGCTTCTAGGTTGACCGCCAGGACATCGACTTGATTCGAAGACAGACCCACCAGCGCCTGAGCTCGCAAGATGTCCATATAGGCGGCGACCACCTGCGTGAAGATCGCGCTCTCGGTGCCGCGCAAATCGGCGCGCCCGGCTTCGACCCGCTCTTTCGCAGCGCGTACCGAATTCTTGACCGCGCCGCCCGAATAAATCGGCACTGCAAGATCGAGTCCGGCCGTCAGCACGCGGTCGGGAGTGAAGAAACTTGTCGTGTTCTGCCGCAAGAACTCGGTCAGCGCGCCAGAACCATCGACTGAAGGCAGTCCGGCCGAGCGCTCGATCTGGACATTCTCGTCATTCGCGCGCTGCTGGGCCCGTGCCGACTCGAGCGTCGGATTGTTCACATAGGCACCCGTCAGGGCTTCACGCAGCGTGTCGGCCTGAGCCGGGGCAGCGACGCAGGCAGCGCCCGCCAGCAGCGTTGCCAGACCTCCCCGGAGCGACATGTTCAAAAGCTCCAGGCTTTGGGTTTGTCGAATTCGGCCAGCCGCGGAATGCCGATTTCGGCCAGCGGCAACAAGGCGACATCTTCAGTAGACCAGCGGCCGATAGCAAGGCGGGTCACGCTGTCTTTCGCGATCCCGGTCACGATCCGCCCATTCTCGTCCAGCCTCCTGGCCAGCTCGGGCGGCACTTGCTCGATCGCTCCGTCGACCAGGATGAGCGAATAGGTCTTGCGCTTGCGCGACTTGGCAACCGCATCTTCCGGTGCGATCGCATCGACCGAACTGACGAGCGGTTTCACCAATTCGACGAGATAACCGCTGCCGGCGTCGACCACGAGAACGCTATCGTCGCGCTGTGGGCGGGCCTCCGCCAGCGCCATAGCGTAGAACAGCGGAGCCGCTAGCCGGCGGCCATTGTCCAGCGGGATCGAGCGATCATTATAGGCCACGCCGCGCGACGCTGCAGGCACGAAATCTTCACGCGGGACAGTGCCCATCCGTTCCAGCACGAAGTCTTCGTTTACGCCGCTCGTACGCAGCTGGCTGTCGATCATCGATCGGCGGGCAGTTTGAAATTCCATCACAGTCATGTGTATTACACCAATAACACAGGTGGTCAATTGCCTTGGTCTTTAAGCGCTTGTCGGCAGCTGGCCAAGTTCTTTGACGCTAGGGGCGGGGCAGTTCTATGGGAGGTTGCATTCGACCGGAAGGAGTATGGATTCGATGAGCGACATGGTGACCATCAAAGAAGCCGACCTGATCGAAAGTGTGGCCGACGCACTACAGTTCATCTCCTACTATCACCCGATGGATTATATCCGCGCTCTTGGCGTTGCCTATGAGGCAGAACAGGGTCCGGCGGCGAAAGACGCAATCGCACAGATCCTGACCAATAGCCGGATGTGTGCCGAAGGGCATCGCCCGATCTGCCAGGACACCGGCATCGTCAATGTCTTCGTGAAATGGGGCCAGAATTGCCGGCTCGATTCGGCGATGAGCCTGCAAGAGGTGGTCGATGAAGGCGTGCGCCGCGCCTATAACAATCCGGACAACAAGCTCCGCGCTTCGATCTTGGCGGACCCGGCGTTCACGCGCCGGAACACGCGCGACAACACGCCTTGTGTGCTTTCGGTTGAAATGGTGCCGGGCGGCGAAGTGGAAATAGATGTTGCAGCCAAGGGTGGCGGCAGCGAAAACAAGTCGAAATTCAAGATGATGAACCCGTCCGACAATATCATCGACTGGGTGATCGAACAGATCCCGTCGATGGGTGCAGGCTGGTGCCCTCCGGGGATGCTGGGGATCGGCATCGGCGGCACCGCAGAACATTGCATGAAGCTCGCCAAGCTCTCGTTGATGGAGCCGATCGATATGGCGCAGCTCAAACAGCGCGGACCGCAGAACGATCTTGAAAAGCTTCGCATCGACATATTCGATGCGGTCAATGCACAGGGGGTCGGCGCCCAGGGTCTGGGCGGGCTTTCCACCGTGCTCGATGTGAAAATTCTCGACGCACCGTGTCATGCGGCTGGAAAGCCGCTTGCGATGATACCCAATTGCGCAGCCACGCGGCACGCCCATTTTACCTTGGATGGTTCTGGCCCCACCTATTTGGAAAAGCCCGATCTCGACGCATGGCCCGACGTCCACTGGCAGCCGGACAGCGCAGCGAAACGGGTCGATCTCGACAATCTCACATCTGAGGAAGTTGCCAGCTGGGAGCATGGTGATCGCCTGCTGCTGTCAGGCAAGATGCTGACCGGACGCGATGCAGCGCACAAGCGCATTCACGATATGCTGGCAAAGGGCGAAGATCTGCCGGTCAACTTCAGAGGCCGCGCGATCTACTATGTCGGTCCGGTCGATCCCGTACTGGGCGAAGTTGTCGGTCCGGCCGGACCAACCACGGCCACGCGCATGGACAAGTTCACAGAGATGATGCTCGACCTTGGTCTGCTGGCCATGATCGGCAAGGCCGAACGTGGTGCTGATGCCGTTGATGTCATCAGCCGTTTCAAAGTTGCTTACCTGATGGCGACAGGCGGTGCAGCCTATCTGGTCGCGCGCGCAATCAAGGAGGCGGAAGTCGTCGGATTCGAAGATCTTGGCATGGAAGCGATCTACGAGTTCACGGTCGAGAATATGCCGGTCACGGTCGCGGTCGACAGCCGGGGCAACAATGTCCACACGCTCGCGCCTGCGCACTGGAAGAAGCGCATTGCGGAAGAAAAACTGCTTGCTTGAACCTGTCCGGATGGCCGGATGCAAAAAGCATCGGACGAACGGCATGGTTGCTCGACGAACGGATGAGTCGATCCGACTGTCGCGCTAGCCCTCGGGGGCCGCAGGCGGTAGAAGCGGCGCTGTATGCAGCGTGAACCCCACATTAATGAAAACGACGGATTGTCTGTCCGGGCGGTCTTGCTGTCGATCATCGGCCTTTGGCTAACCTATTTCGTGCTGACGACCATGCGCGGCATGATCCTGTCGTATGAAATCCAGCAATCGGTTGGCCTTGACCTGCATGGCGACATGCTGTGGCGCCGCGCAATTGTCTGTGCTGCCGGGATTGCGGTCACAGTGGTATTGTGGCTTATTCTTCGGCTGTTTGATCAGCGACAGATGCGCGCCAAGATCATCGCGGTCCTTATCCTTGCCTTGCCAGCTTCAGGCCTCATCGCGCAGGTCAACCAGATCATGTTTGCGCCGGTCCAGAAACAAATTGGCGAAGCCATGCGGGAGAAGGCCGGTTACAGCTGGGAGCAGAAGGACGCTGGCGCAGTTATCGATGACGGCGCCACGCGAGGGGATGCATCCGGCGCCCCGGACCAAAGTGATCGTTCTCCCCTGCTGCCGGGCGAAGAGAGTGAAGGCATCCAGTGGCTTCAGCTTATCGACCTCGCGCTCGGCCGGTATTTCCTGCTTGTCGCATGGGCATCGCTCTACTTCGCCATGCTGGCTGTTTCGCAAACCCGCGCGGCTGAGCGACGCGGCGAACGTTTCCGCAGTGCGGCCAAGCAGGCAGAGCTCAGATCGCTCCGCTATCAAGTCAACCCGCACTTCCTGTTCAATTCACTCAATTCGCTGAGCGCGCTGGTCATGACCGGCAAGCCCGACCGTGCAGAGGCGATGATTCAGGCGATGAGCAGTTTCTATCGCCACAGCCTGGCCGATGAACCCACCAGCAGCGTTGCGCTGGAAGACGAATTTGCTCTCCAGGCACATTATCTCGAGATCGAGTCGGTGCGCTTTCCCGAACGACTGGTTCCGATCTTCGAATTGCCTCCTGAACTCGCTGGCGCACGCATCCCGGGCATGATCCTGCAGCCATTGATCGAAAATTCGGTCAAATATGGCGTTGCCTCGCAAACAAAACCCGTCACGATAACTGTCTCGGCCCGTGAGGACTTCGGTCGCCTGGCTGTGACTGTTTGCGATGATGGTCCGGGGGCGAAGGGTCTTGGCGAACCGGGGTTTGGTATCGGCCTGACCAATGTTCGCGACCGGCTGGAAGCGCTGTTCGGCAAGGATGCCAGCATCACTTCCGGCCCCACCGAGGCGGGTTACTGCACGGAGATTCGCATGCCTTTGAGAACCCATGGCTGATCAGGAACATACCGATACCCTGCGCACGCTCATTGTCGACGATGAGCCGCTCGCGGTTGAGCGAATGCAGGTGATCTGCGCCAAGCTGAAGGATCTTTCGGTCGTCGGCACAGCGAACGATGGTGCCGCCGCGCTCAGGCTGGTCGATGCGATTGAGCCCGATCTCGTATTGCTGGATATGACGATGCCGGAGATGGACGGTTTGTCCGTCGCTCGAAAGCTTGCCAAGCGCTCGCGCCGCCCGGCGGTAATTTTCGTCACCGCACACGACCATTTTGCGGTCGAAGCCTTTGATCTTGATGCAGTCGACTATGTACTCAAGCCGGTAACGCCCGATCGCCTGGAACGCGCGATTGATCGTGCGCTTGCGCGTCGCGGCGAGACCGGCGGAAAGGCAAGTGAGTGGCTGGCGGAATTGTGGGTGCCGCACCGGTCCGAACTATTGCGGATCGATGTTGGCCAGGTAAGCCGGATCGATGCAGAGCGAGATTACGTCCGATTGTTTGTCGGGCCGCCTGGCGAACAGGCGCGGACCTATCTGCTGCTGCAGACCATTGCCGGCCTGGAGCAGCGCCTGGACCCTGCCGAATTCATCCGGATTCACCGATCGACAATTCTCCGCCGCGATTCCATTCGCGGGCTGCGCCATGACGGCCTTGGTGTGTGGTCGGTCGAATTGGAAGATGGAGAGGCTTTGCGGATCGGGCGCACCTACCTGAGCAAGGTCAAGGCCATGGCCGGCCGTTGAATCCGGCCTAAGCATCTCCGAATTTCGTCCTTAACAGACAAGAAGTTGGCCCGGACCGGGGGACTGAACCGGTCCGGACCGATCCGCCGCACGCTTTTCTTCGGGGACGTGCGGCGTTGTTCCGTTCAAGTGCTGGCGATCAGCCGCCGAGACGGCTGTCGTCGACCACCGAAGCCATCTGGCGAGTGGCGCTCTTCTTGGCTTTCTCGTAGCACTGCTTGATCTCGCGGCTGAACATGCGACTGCCGGTGTTGATATCGTTGTAGCCGCAAACATCCTTGGCGGCACGATCGATGCGCGCCTCCAGCGTGGCTTGACCTTCAGAGCTCGCCAGATTGAGATCGGAGAAGGCGACCTTCAGTTCGTCGGCATGGGCAGGGGCGGCGACGGCACTGAATGCCAATGCGGCGCCAAGAGTTGCAATCAGGGGGCGTTTCATAAGTATTCCTCCACTTGCGGGCCTTTCCGATGAAGGGGGTGAAAGGCTTGCCGCGATTGTTTGAATACGTCGTGCGCATAATTCTTTCACGTGTGGGTCGATTACAGGCGTCATTCGTTCGACAGGCGGACATGATTCCAGACCGAATGCTTCGAATCGCCGATAAACGGCAGTTGGCATCGGACCGGCGTTTATGCGAAACGGTAACGATGGCCTGGATCATCATCTTTATCTTCGGCATCGGCAATTTTGCGGTGCATCGCGCTGTGATGGAGAGCGGTCATCCGCTGCTAGGGCGCATGGCCTTTACTTCTGGCGGCCTGGGTCGGCGCCTTGCCTTTGGCAGCGAGTTCCTGATTCTGCTCGCAGCGCTTGCCCTCGCCTCCAATGGCTGGCTCGGCATCGCATGGGCCTACGCAGTCTATTCCGCGCTCAACGGCATCTCTGCCTGGTTGATCCTTACGGGACGTATCTAACGCTGCGTGCGTTTGCTATTGCGGAACCGATGAGCCTGCCCCGAACAACAATATTTCATGTCAGTGATGTCCATTTCGGGGTCGAGGACCAGACAGCTCTCGATTGGTTCGCTGCGGCCGTCGTTGCCGAGCAGCCGGATGCGGTGATCTGCACCGGGGACCTGACGCAGCGCGCAACAAGATCACAATACCAGGCTGCGCAGGAATGGTTTGGCGGGCTCGGCGTGCCGATTATGTTGCAACCGGGCAATCACGACATGCCCTACTACAATTTATGGGAGCGGTTTCGGCGGCCTTACGCGCGCTTCGGCACGCTCGAAGCGGCGGTTTCCTCTGAACTTGTTCTCGACCATACGGTGGTCGTGCCATTCGATACCAATGTTCCGGCGCAATTGCGCTGGCCATGGTCCGACGGAGTTGTCACCCGGCGCAACCTCGACGCAGCGCTGGCGGCGCTTGCCCAGCTGGCTGATGATCCCCGTACAAAGCTGGTGGCATGCCACCACCCCCTCTTGCCGGCTGACGATGCCCGAAAGAACCCGACCATTCGCGGCGATGTTGCATTTGCCGAACTGGCCGCTGCCGGGGCAAGCGCCGTGCTGACCGGCCACGTCCATTTGCCATTCGACCAGCAGCGATCACGCGAAAATCGCTCGATGCGTATGATAGGGGCGGGTACGCTTTCAACGCGCCTGCGCGGGGCAGACCCGTCATACAATGTCGTTTTCGTGGGCAATACCGGCACCATCGAAGTCGAGCGTAGGGACCTGTCAAAGTAGGGTTTCAGCTCGCGTAACCTTCCGGGTTCATCAAGCTTGCTCTCGAAATCGAAAACCCGTTTGGTCATAGTCAATTCAGTGTCAGCAGAATCTCGACAAGGCGGGAATTTATGGAACTGGTAAAGGCGATACCTCTGGGCGGTTTGCTTACCGGAATCGTTTCACTGGTTATCGGTTCGACCGGATCGCGCGGCGGACAATTGGCCATTCACCACATGGCGGTCGGCTCTTACGATCTGTGGTGGTCCTGGCCGCTGTTCCTTGCCGGAACAGGACTGGCATGGGGCCTGATGATGATGCAGCGCTGACCGTCTTTCGCACAAATGAAGAGGGCGGCTCCTTGCGGAACCGCCCTCCATCGGTGATCGTGAAGATCGAAAATCAGCGCTTGGAGAACTGGAAGCTCCGGCGCGCCTTCGCACGGCCGTACTTCTTACGCTCTACAACGCGGCTGTCGCGGGTCAGGAAGCCTGCAGCTTTGACCGTTGCGCGCAGTTCGGGCTCGTAGCGGGTTAGCGCTTGGGAGATGCCGTGCTTCACAGCGCCGGCCTGCCCTGAAAGCCCGCCGCCCTTGACTGTGGCGACAACATCGTACTGCCCTTGACGATCGGTGATCGTAAATGGCTGATCGATGATCAGGCGCAGTGTCGGGCGTGCAAAATACACTTCCTGGTCGCGGCCATTGACAGTGACCTTGCCAGTGCCTGGCTTCAGCCAGACGCGAGCCTTGGCGTCTTTGCGGCGACCGGTCGCATAGGCGCGGCCCTGCTTGTCGAGTTGCTGCTCGCGCAAAGGGGCGGTCGAAACAGCAATCTCTGCTGCATCACCTTCGGGCGCGTCGCCGGCAATGTCCTTCAGGTCCGACAGATCGGACACGGTGTTCTTGGAGCCAGTATCTTCTTCGGGAGCCATCACGCGGTAGCCTTGTTCTTGCGGTTCATAGAGGCAACGTCGAGCACTTCGGGCTTCTGGCCGTCGTGCGGATGCTCGGTGCCGGCATAAAGGTGGAGCGATTTCATCTGCGCCCGGCCAAGAGGACCGCGCGGAATCATCCGCTCGACAGCTTTTTCCATCACGCGCTCAGGGAAGCGGCCTTCAAGGACCTTCTCCGGGCTGACTTCCTTGATGCCGCCGGGATAACCGGTGTGCTTGTAATAGCGCTTGTCGGTCAGCTTCTTGCCGGTGAATTTCACTTTGTCGGCATTGATCACGATCACGTGATCACCGCAGTCGACGTGCGGCGTGTAGCTCGGCTTGTGCTTGCCGCGCAGGATGTTCGCAATGATCGATGCAACACGACCAACGACGAGTCCTTCGGCGTCGATCAAGTGCCATTTCTTTTCGACCTCAGCCGGTTTGATTGACCGGGTCGTCTTAGTGAGAGCCTTCATGGCTGATGTATCCGTTCCAGTGTTACAATCCACCCGGCTGGTTCAACAAAGCCGATCCGGGAGAAGAATCGCGGGAGGGTCAGTGACCGGACCCACAAAGCGAGGGCCATTTGTTCGTTTAGTGGCCGCAAGTCAAGCGAATCCGAGGGTCGCCGAGGAGGTAAAATAATACCATAGGGCTTACATCTGGAGGTGCCAGCTCTCTTCCGAAGTCAAAATCTTGCCGGCGGCGCGGGTTGTCACACGGCGTTTGGCTTGTTCGAGGCAGTGGCCTGACGGAGCGAGGCGTGCGGAAAAGTCGATCGAAAGAACGCCTTGCATCTCTCCTGGAAGCGGGAACGTACGCTCCTCACCGTAAGCCAGCTGGCGCGGAAAGAAGAGATCCCGGGGCATTTTGCTGATTCCCTGCGAGGCGTTCGCGTGAACTTGCCGCAGGAATGCGCCCGCGGCTACTTCCTCCGTGCTCTCCAGATCGCTTTCCTTGAGGATCTGCATGGCAGCTTCGGCAGCCTGGCCGACTCCTTTACTAGCCACGTCGTTCTCGTCGCCGTCGATCAATCCCAGCTTGTTGATTGCCAGAGGAAGAAACCCGTTTTCCTGGCGCGCCCGTTCAATATCGGTCAGCGCCTCCAACCCTCGGGGTGCATCGACTGTCACTTCAGACTGGTGTCCTTCAAGTCGGAATCCGGAGGGATGCGATATGAATTGCACAATCCATTCGCGGACCACAACGATCTGATTGCCATCCGACAGGCCGCGAACAAGCGAACGCTTAAGCGAGACAATTCCTGCTGGTGGCAGGAACTCCAGTTCCGCAGCAGCGCCGAGAGCATATGCCGGGTACGCATGGCCCGCGACTACCAAGGCGCCCAGCCCGGCGATCACGCTGCGTCGATCAGTCCTCTGCATCGATTGCCCCTACAAGCTGGCTGAGCCATCGGCCGGTCGCCTCGCCGGCCTTGTCTGCCAACCACCCGACAATGGCGGGAGTTTCGTAAGGATGCAATTCCTCGATGCGCTTTACTGCCGAAGCGAGCAGTCTTGCGTCGGTCTTGAATAGCACAGAAACTTCGGTTTCTTCGGATATTTCGCCATTCCATTCAAAAACCGAATGAACTTCAGGAAAGATATTTGCGCAACCGATCTGCTTTTCCTTGAGCAACACTTCGGCAACGGCCTTCGCTTTCTGCCTGTCTCCGAAAGTGCTCCAGATCAGAGCCGTCATGGTTTCCGCCCGACCACGTGCATCCCCCAGGCCGCAGCTGCGACCAGCAGCGCGCCGACGGCCTGATGCGCGGTGGCAACCCACAGCTCCACTTGCGTCAGCACTGTCGCAATGCCGAGAATGATCTGGATGCCAAAGGCAGAGTGGATGGCCACGGAAGCGCGCCGGTCGAACGGCCTCACCTTGCGGGCCAGGATAATGAGTGCCGCCACTGCGACCCACGCCCACCAGCGATGCAGGAAATGGATCAGGAAAGGATCATGCGTAACCGCGTAAAACATCCCGCGCGACTGATCGAAATGGGTAAAGAACCCGCCGTTCATCAACGGCCAGGTATAGGAGGCGTGTCCGGCATTGAGACCGGCCACCCATGCGCCCAGCAGCAATTGGACAAACAGGATCGCCGCTACCGCACATGATAGCCCGGTGAGGCGCGCCGGACGTGCGCCGGGAATGTCAGCCAGGCGGCGCAGGTCCAGTGCAGTCCAAACCAGCCCGGCGAGCGTGAAAAGCGCTGTCAGCAGGTGGATCGAAAGCCAGAAGTGACTGACATCGGTCATTTCGCCCGACAGGCCGGAGCGGACCATGAACCAGCCGAACGCACCCTGCAGCCCGCCGAGAGCGAGCAGGGCGACCAGCCGCACCTTGTATTTGGGGGGAATGGCCTGTCTGATCCAGAACCATGCCAGCGGCAAGGCAAAGGCAAATCCGATCAAGCGGCCCCATAGACGGTGGAACCACTCCCAGAAAAAGATGAACTTGAAGTCTGCCAGCGTTATCCCGGCGGGGCCGGTGACGTATTTGTACTCCGGGATCTGTTTGTATAGTTCGAATTCAGCGCGCCAGTCCGCTTCGCTGAGCGGGGGAAGGGCACCTGTTATCGGCTTCCATTGCGTGATCGACAGGCCGGATTCGGTCAGCCGGGTGATGCCACCAACGATCACCATGATCACAACCATGACCGCCACACAATACAACCAGTTGGCAATCGCTCGCGGTCGTCCGGTCGCCGCCACTGCAGATCCTCGCGTATCGTCAGTCATGGCGCTCCAATGCTTGGCTCGATGTTTCGAAGCAAGAACATATTCCGCAACAACACTTGCAGAATGTTACACCATCACATAAATGGGGAAGTGCAATGCGATCTGCGCTTTCTTCGATTCGACTTCGGCTTGATCGTGCCGGTGTGGCTCTTTCGGGCCTGTGTGCGGCGCATTGCCTGGCAAGCATTGTGATAGTTTCTTCATTCGGATTGGGCGGGGAGATCTTGCTCAATCCGATAATTCATGAAGTCGGCCTGGTGATTGCGCTTGTTGTTGCTGCTGTCGCGATCGGTTGGGGCGCCATCCAGCACCGCCGTGCGGCGCCCTTTGTCATCGCGATGACCGGGCTGTCGTTCATGGGCGGCGCGCTGGCGCTTCCGCATGGCGTGTTCGAAGCTGTGCTGACGATTATCGGGGTCGCTCTTGTGTCGATCGGTCACATACTCAACTTGCGCCACGCGCACTGACGCGGCTTGCGCACCGCGCGCTGGCCGCTATCTGGCAGGGCATGAGCAAGCCAATCAGTGTTACCGTCAACGGCGACATCCGCCGTACATCCGCCGCCACTATCGCCGAGCTGGTGCGCGAGCTTGATCTCGAGCCCGCTAAGGTCGCTGTCGAGTGCAACGGCGAGATTGCTGCGCGATCGACTCTGGCCGATGTCGCGCTTGGCGATGGAGACGTGCTGGAAATCGTCCATTTCGTCGGTGGCGGAAGCGGTGACGCAGTAACGCAGGATGACAGATGGACCGTCGCCGGTCGCACATTCAATTCGCGGCTGATTGTCGGCACAGGCAAATACAAGGATTTCGCCCAGAACGCCGCTGCGGTGGAAGCTTCGGGGGCGGAAATCGTCACTGTAGCGGTACGCCGGGTCAATGTCAGTGACCCAAAAGCGCCGATGCTGACCGACTATATCGATCCCAAATCAACTACTTACCTGCCCAACACCGCTGGCTGTTTTACCGCCGATGATGCAATCCGGACGCTGCGGCTGGCACGTGAGGCCGGCGGCTGGGATCTGGTCAAGCTGGAAGTGCTCGGCGAGGCACGCACGCTCTATCCGAACATGGTCGAAACGATCCGCGCCTGTGAAGTGCTGGCGAAAGAGGGGTTTCATCCCATGGTCTATTGCACTGACGACCCGATCGCGGCGAAGCAGTTGGAGGACGCCGGCGCGGTAGCCGTGATGCCGCTCGGCGCCCCAATCGGATCAGGCCTGGGCATCCAGAACCGCGTAACCATCCGCCTGATTGTCGAGGGGGCGAGCGTACCTGTGCTAGTCGATGCCGGCGTCGGCACCGCAAGCGATGCTGCGGTGGCGATGGAGCTGGGCTGCGACGGCGTATTGATGAACACCGCAATAGCCGAGGCAAAGGATCCGATCCGGATGGCGAGGGCTATGAAGCTGAGCGTGGAGGCGGGACGGCAAGCCTATCTCGCGGGGCGCATGGCGACGCGGAAATATGCTGACCCAAGCAGCCCGTTGGCCGGACTGATCTGACTGGCGTTGAAACAGCGCTGTCTGGCGCAAGTTGTGGAACGCGAGCGCCCTCAAGCCGTTGTTTTTTCGAGCCGCCGATCCTGCGGCTTGCTGTTCTCGGGCCCCCTCCCGGCGCACAGCTCACACCATGCAGGAGTTAGAAAATGGGCGAACTGAAAGACAAAGCGAAAGGCCTCGGCAATGAAATCGCCGGCAATACCAAGCAGGCCGTGGGCGATGCGACCGACAACGAAAGCCTCGAAGCCGAAGGTCATGTGCAAGAGCGCAAAGGCGAGGCCCAGAACCTGAAGGGCAAGGTGGAGGGCGCGCTGGGCGACAAGGTCTAACGCACTTCGCTTCATGCAATGCGAGGGCTGCGGGAAACCGTGGCCCTTTCTTTATGCGCCGCGCGTTCCCGCTTACCCGACGTTAACCATATTCAGCGACAACAGCCCTGTAACAGGGAACCGTATCGCTATGTCGACCACAACTGCTTCGCTCACCATCGCAGAAATGCGTGAATTCGCTGGTTTTACGCCAGCCGAACAGCGCTACATTCGCCGCAGCCTCGATATCGGGCTTGGCCGGCAGGATGCTTTCAAGCTGTGGGCGCGCGACGCGAGCGAGAACGCAGCAATTCGCAGCCAGTATGTTGCCTATCAGGAACTCAAGCTTCTGCGCGACAGCGTGCCGCGCGAAAGCGGTTTCGATGCGATCGAAGGTTTCATCGGCAAGCTGACCCGTGTCGCGGCTTTCGATCTGGCGCAGGAACGCATCGAGGGCTTTTCCGCCTTCCGCTTCCTCTACGAACGCCTGCTCGGTGCGGACGCCCGCCCATGGCTGCCGAGTGCCTTTTGCGCCGCCGCCGCGCTGCCGCAGATCCGGCCCGCCCGCCGCAAGGAATTGCTGCAGTCGTTAAGCGAAGCCGCCGCCACCGCGCCGGGCTGGAGCGATGCCCGCCCCAGTTTTTATCCCGAGTTTATCGAGAAAGAGGCGGCTTGATTGCCTTGTTACCGACTGGCCGACGAGACATAGATGAGTGGCGCGGACAGTGCATTGCAACATTCTCCAATGTTGAAATCGAAATCGCGCTGACACTCGCGCAGTTACGGACGGGACAAAGGTTCGCCATCCAATCAGGCGCCGGCCTACGCCTTGCACAGCTCATCGATAAACTTGATTGCTCCCAATATAACGCACCTCTCATCACGCTATTGGACGATTGGAAGCGCGCCAAGCGTTGGCGCAATATGATGGCGCACAGCCGCATACTTGCATTCAACGCGGAACAAGTCTCTTGGACGATGTCCGAGCTACAAATTGTGAATGGCAAGGCACATTGGACCAGTGTGAACCTCACGCCTCTTCGTGCCAGTCTCTTATACCAGCATTTTAAATCAAAGGGAGGAAGATTGTCCGCCCGACTGACCCTGTTCAGGAAAAAGCTTCTTCGGGGTCAACTGCGATAGAGTCCGTCCAGCCGTTCCTGATACCGCTCGCGTATCTTATGGCGGCGGATCTTCATGCTCGGCGTCATTTCCTCGTTCTCGATCGCGAAGGCTTCATCGGCAAAAGTGAACTGGCGGACTTTTTCGATCACTGACAGGTCCTTGTTCACGCGCGTGACGGCTTCACTCACCGCTTTCTTGAAGGCGGGCGTTTCCTGCAGCTCCTTGATATCGAATTTTTCGTCATTGGCGCGCGCCCAGTCGAGCGCCCATTCCGCGTCAGGCACGATCAGCCCTACGATATAGGGCCGCTTGTCACCGCTCACCATCGCCTGCGCGATCTCGGGCTGCAAGGTGAGCATGCCTTCGATCTTCTGCGGCGCGACATTGTCACCCTTGTCGTTGACGATCATGTCCTTCTTGCGGTCGGTGATCTTGATCCGGCCCTTATCGTCAATATGGCCGATGTCGCCGGTGTGGAGCCAGCCGTTTTGCAGGGCGCGCCGGGTCTCGGTCTCGTTCTGCCAATAGCCGTGCATCACCAGTTCGCCCCGAACGAGGATCTCGCCATCCTCACCGATCTTGACTTCGACTCCGTCCATTGGTGGGCCGACGGTGTCCATCTTGAGCCCGACCTTGGGCCGGTTGCAGCTGATGACCGGACCGGATTCGGTCTGGCCATAACCCTGCAGCATTGTCAGGCCCATCGCATCGAAGAAATTGCCGACATCCGGGTTGAGCGGCGCACCGCCTGAAACCATCGCCTTTATTCGTCCGCCGAACCGCTGGCGGATTTTCGGTCTGAGTGTGCGTTCGAGCAAGGCGTCCATCGGCTTGTCGCGCAGACGCGTCCGGCCTTCGACAGATCTTTCGCTGATCGAAATGGCGCGGTCCATCAGGTAATTCGGGAAGCGGCCCTGCTTTTCCACCTGCTTGATGATCCGGCTGCGCAGCACTTCGAACAGGCGCGGGACCACAACCATGATTGTCGGACGGACCTCTTCGATATTGCTGGCGAGCTTTTCCAGCCCTTCCGAATAATAGATCTGCGCGCCGACACCGATCGGCAGATACTGCCCGCCGGTATGTTCGTAAGCGTGACTGAGTGGCAGGAAGCTCAGGAAGCGTTCTTCCTCATCCAGGCCGAAATCATGCAGCAGGATTTCCGCCGCGCCTTTCACATTGCACAGGATCATGCCGTGGTGCTGCAACACACCGCGAGGCGCGCCTCCCGTGCCGCTGGTGTAAATGATGCAGGCGGTCGAATCGCGCCCGATAGCGGCGATCCGGCCTTCAACCGCTTTGCGAGCTTCAGCTGCGTTGCCGGCGGTCATGCTGTCCCAGCCGTGATAATCGAAGCTGCCGGACTGCTGGCGATGCAGGTCCTCGATCCCGATCACATGCTCGGCGACGCCGCTTGCCTGCAATGCACCATGCAGCGGCCTGAGCAGCTTTTCAGTCGAGACGATGACCGCTTTGGCGCCCGAATTGTCGAGGATATGAACGTGGTCGCGTTCTGTGTTGGTAATGTAGGCTGGCACAGTGATCGCGCCCGCTGCCATGACCGCAAGGTCGGAGATACACCATTCGGGCCGGTTCTCCGAAACAAGGACCACCCGGTCGCCGTCTGTAATTCCGATCCGCCGCAGATTTTCAGCCAGCAAACAGACCTGGTCGGCCACTTCGTGCCAGCTCTGGGTGTGCCAGTCGCCATCTCGTTTTGCGCCGAGAAACGGTTCATCGCCCTTCTCGTCGGCGCGCTTGAGAAAAAGTTCGACGAGGTTCTTTGCCGAATCGAAATCCGAAAGTTGCAAGGCAACGGCTCCCACTGCTGTGTCTTATCTTATCGGAGTGACTTAGGCTCGCTGCGCCGTAGCGGCAAGCGCAGAGCGGCTGGCGGCGTCAGGGCATTTCCAGCTGCGCCTCGAGCCGCGGATCGCGGGCACTGACCCAGACGTCGCCTTGACGCAGCACGGCGTTTGCTTTCACCGGAGCTGCCCGAATCATGGTTTGATCGTGCCCGAGTGCCTTGAATGCTTCGGCAGAGGATTCCAGCCAGGTCCCTTCTTCGAGCAGCACCCGGTCACCGAATGCCATGATAAACGGCAGGCCGAGGGCTTCCTTGGCAGAAAGGCCGAAATCGATCACTCCGATGATGCTTCGTGCGGTCTGCACCGGAATAGTCCCGCCGCCCGCCGCGCCGACTGCCAGGACCGGACGACCATCGGGGTTCCATACAACGAACGGCGACATGGAACTGCGCGGACGCTTGCCGCCCTCGACCCGATTGGCGACCATGCGCCCGCCGATTTCCGGCGCGCGGCTGAAATCGGTCAGTTCGTTGTTCAGGTAGAAGCCGCCGACCATCAGGCCGGAACCGAACGCACCTTCGATGGTGGAGGTATAGCTCACCATCACATGGTTCGAATCGACCACGGCAAAATGCGATGTCCCGCGCTCTTCCGGCTCGTCACCATCGGCCAGCGCCAAAGGTGCGCCAGTTGGCTGGCCCGGCTCGACCGAAGCCAAGGTGGACGCGGGATCGATCAGCGCGCTCCTGCTCGCAAGATAGCCATTGTCGGTCAGGCCCTCGAGAGGCACCGACACGAAATCGCTGTCGGCGAGATACAGTTCCCGGTCGGCATATGCGAGCCGCTGCGATTCGACGAAAAGGTGCCAAGTAACCGGATTTTCCTTGCCCAGCGCAGCCAAGTCGAAACGCTCAAGCTGGCCCAATATCTGGATCACCGCGACCCCGCCCGAGGTCGGCGGACCCATCCCGCAGATGCGGTAGCCGCGATAGCCGCCACAAACCGGCGCGCGCAGCAGAGCTTCGTAGCCGCTCAGATCGGTTTCAGTCATCGCGCCCTCGCGCGGGGTCGCGGCGGCCACTGTTGCAGCGAGCACCGCCGCATCCGTGCCTTCATAGAATGCTTCGGGGCCACGTGCCGCGATCCGCTCGAAGGTCTTGGCGAGGTCTTCGTTGGTAATGCGCGTCCCCACGGCAAGCGCGTTGCCTGCGCTGTCGAAAAAGAGCTCCTGACCCTTGAGGCTTGCCGCGGCGCGATCTTTCGCACGGGTCAGCGATGCATTGAGCCGGGGATTCACCAGAAAGCCTTCGCGCGAAAGCCGGATCGCGGGCTCGAACAATTTGGCCCAAGGCAGTTTGCCATGCTTCTCATGCGCCAGTGCCGCCAGGGCGATGTTGCCCGGCACGCCAACGCTTAGTCCGCTGCGGACCGATTCGCCGAATGGTGGCAACGAGCCGTCATCCTCCAGAAACCAGTCGGGACCAGCCCCGGCAGGTGCTTTCTCCCGGCCGTCGAAACTCTCAACCACGCCGCCCGGGGTACCGCGCAGCATAAAGCCGCCGCCGCCTATGCCTGAACTTTGCGGCTCTACCACGGTGAGCGCGAGCATTGTCGCGATCGCGGCATCGACGGAGCTGCCGCCTGCTGAGAGGATTTCCATTCCGGCGGCTTCAGCCCTCGGATCGGCGGCGCTGACGGTTCCGGCGAAAGATGGCAGCCGAGGCGGCGCGGCTTCGACGGCGACACCCTGCGTCAACGTACATGCAGTGAGGAGCGACGCCGCGGCGAGAGATAGTATGATACGTTTGAGCATGGCTTAACTCGCTATTCGGTCCCAACCGCCTCCGCAATCGATTTGAAGCCGTCGCGTTTCATCCGCCTCTCGAGGCCGGACACGATTCGGGAAGCGAGACCCGGGCCTTCATAGACCAGCGCGCTGTAGAGCTGGACGAGGCTCGCTCCGGCCCGGATGCGTTCCCACGCATGATCGGCGCTGGCGATGCCGCCAACACCCACCAGAGGGACAGCCCCGCCCGTTGCCTTGCGGAAATCGCGCAGCCGGTCGAGCGCTTTTTGCCGCAGCGGGGCCCCCGATAGCCCGCCCGTTTCACCGGCGTGGCGCGATTGTAGCCCCGGCCGGTCGATCGTCGTGTTCGACACGATCAAGGCACCGAGCCCTTTGTCGATTGCGATACGGGCAATGGAGTCGATATCGGCAGGCTCAAGATCAGGGGCGACCTTGAGAAAGACCGGCGGGCCGTCCGCGCCGCGTGCGTCGAAGACCGCATCGAGCAGATCGACAAGCGCGTTTTCATCCTGCAGCGCGCGCAGGCCGGGTGTGTTCGGGCTGGAGATATTGACCGCAAGATATGTCGCGAGCGGCGCCATGATCCGGGTCATCGTGGCATAGTCGGCGATGCGGTCGGTCGAATCCTTGTTCGCCCCGATATTGATTCCGAGAATGCCGCCGCGATCCTTGCGTGCGGCCAGCCTGTGCTCCGCTGCCTGTGCTCCGCCATTGTTGAAACCCATGCGGTTTATCACGGCGCGGTCTTCCACCAGACGGAACAGGCGCGGTTTCGGGTTCCCCTCCTGAGGTAGCGGCGTGATCGAGCCGACCTCGGCAAATCCGAAGCCCAGTCCCATGACTGCGTCGGGCACTTCACCATCTTTGTCGAAGCCAGCGGCCATGCCGACCGGATTTGGGAAGCGGATGCCCGCCACTTCTGTTTCGAGTGCGCCGAAGCGTGACTTGGGCGCTGCCGGCATCATCCGCAAACCGGCGATTGTCAGCCGATGGGCTCGTTCCGGATCGAGAGTGAACAGCGCAGGGCGCAGCAACGAAAATATCATGGGGGTGAGCCTATACATCGCCCACCTCCGGTGTCGATTGCGTTAATTTCGGGCCGAATCCGGGCAATTGAGACAAGTTCATTTCAAGAAATCGGGTAGATTCAAACCAGAGGTGTCGTTTCCATACAATCCTCAAAATGCGACTCACCCTAAACAGCCTGTGCGACCCGAAGGGCTCGATGCAGCAATGCAAGAGTTCTTGACTTTAAGGGCGGCTCTCTCCTGGAGGGCCGCCCCTTTTTTTGATTGGACCCCGGCGCCGGGTTCGACGGCAGCTCTGGCCAAATCCAATTCGATGTGTCTTATCCTCGTCTCAAACCCCAAGAGGAGACAATCGCATGCGTCGTACTGCCCAATCTTCGGCCCGATTTCTGGTCGCCACCGCTCTCCCGGCGCTCGCGCTGGCCGGATGTACGGTCACTCAGGCCGAGCCGGAGCTGGTGGTTGCAGAGGTTGAGGCAGAAGAGGTTGCGCTCGCGAGCATAAATACGGTGTTTGACGATTACGATGCTGCCCAGTTGGCGAATTCGCCGCAAGGCAAGGCCTATCGCGGGGTCCGTGACGAAGATTACGGCAAATGGAATGACACCTCCGCCGAGGCTGAGCTGCGCGACTATCAGCTGCTCCAGTCGACCGCGCAAACCATGCGTGAGACATACGGCGCGGCCGAATTGCCTGACGAGGACCGGCTGTCCTACAGATTGTTCAATGCGGTTGCCGAGCGCAACGCGATGCGTTGGCCATACCGCGACTATGGCTATATCTTTGACCAGATGAATGGCGCTCAGAGCAGCTTCCCCGCTTTTCTGATCAATATCCACCGGGTGTCCAATTTGGGTGATGCGCAGGCCTATATCGAGCGGATCGAGGGGATCGGACCGGCGCTCGACCAGCTGACCGAGCAGTCTCGCGAACGGTCCGGCCGCGGGATCATGCCGCCTGACTGGGTCTATCCCTACGTGATCTCGGACATCGAGAACCTCCTGTCGACAGAGACCCCCAACCCCATTCTGTCTGACTTCAGTGACAAGGTGGATGCATTGGAGCTGCCGGTGGACGAAGGCGGAGCCTTGCGCGGTGATGCGCAATTGGCGTGGTTCAACTCTGCCCGCCCGGCCTACGAGCGCCTCCTTGCCGAGATGAAGCGTCAGCAAGCGATCGCGCCGACTGATGATGGGATCTGGCGGTTTGCCGATGGGGCGGATTACTACACAGCGCTCCTCGCCAACTACACCACCACTGACCTCACCGCAGACCAGATCCACGACATCGGTCTGCGCGAAGTGGCGCGCATTCACGGCGAAATGCGCGAAATCATGGCGCAGGTTGGTTTCGAAGGCACTCTGCAGGAATTCTTCGAATATACCCGTACGAACGACCGCTTTTACTATGATACGCGTGAAGCCTACCTCGCCGAGGCGGAGCAAAAACTCGAAGCAATCGAAGCAAAGCTGCCTGAGTTTTTCGCTACGCTGCCGAAGGCGCCGATGGTGATCAAGCCGGTCGAGGCGTTCCGCGAACAGAGTGCAGGCAAGGCGTTTTACAGCAGCCCGGCGCCCGACGGATCGCGCCCGGGAACCTATTACGTCAATCTCTACAACTTGCGTGATATGTCGAAGAACGAGCTGGAAGCGCTTGCCTATCACGAGGGGCTTCCGGGCCACCACTTGCAGCGCACGATCCAGACCGAATTGGGCGATGTCCCGCCGTTCCGCCGATTCGGCGGAGTCACTGCGTACACGGAAGGCTGGGGCCTCTATTCGGAAGAGCTGGGCAAGGACATGGGATTCTACACCGACCCCTATTCCGACTTCGGACGGCTGGGGATGGAACTGTGGAGAGCCTGCAGGCTGGTTGTGGATACCGGGATTCACCACAAGCGCTGGAGCCGCGAGGAAGCGATCCAGTACCTGACGGACAACACGCCCAATCCCGACGGTGACATTCGCAAGGCGATCGAACGCTACGTTGTCTATCCGGGCCAAGCGACGGCCTATATGATCGGCAAGCTGAAGATCATGGAACTGCGTGACAAAGCACGCAATGAGCTTGGCGGCCGCTTCGATATTCGCGGTTTCCACGATGCGGTTTTGCTCAGCGGACCGGTGCCGCTCGATATCCTTGAAGAGAATGTTGATCAGTGGATCGCCGAAGTCAAAGCGCGGCCGGAGCCGATCATGAACGGGCCTGCTGCTGGCGAGTGATGGAGCAGCCGTTTCGCTTTTGTTTTATCGCTGCGCCCGATGATCTGGCGGCCTATGTCAACACCCTGTTCCTGTTCGAGACCGATCAGGCGCAGTTCGATGATATTCTGCCGGCCTATTCGGCGCAGCTGATCTGCTTCGGTCGGGGCAGGGCGCGGATGCAGCTTGCGCCGGACCGGGTTGCCGAATCGAGTGAGGCTTTTTTCCTCACGCCGATGCAGCAGGCGGCTCCATTCTCGATGGAAGGGCCTGTGCGCGCCTGCGGCATCTCGCTGACGACGCTGGGATGGGCCGCGCTGTCCCGACTGCCGGTCGACCGGTACGGCCATCTGAAGATGGACGCCGCTGAAATACTGGACGCGCAAACAGTCAGCCGCCTGTCGGCGATCGGGGGCAGTTTTGCGGACGGGAACCTCTCCGCCGAAGGCGTGTGCGACCTGCTTGTATCGGTCATGCGTGCACATATTGCGCCGCCGATTGCGCAGCATGTGCAATTCATTCTCGCCATGACCGAATGGCTGAACTCGTCGCTCAATCCGGATATTGAACAGCTAACCGTTTCGACTGGCCTCTCGCCGAGGCAAATACAGCGCCTCGCTAGGCGCTATTTCGGGAAACCCCCGACTGGGCTGGTGCGCCGCTACCGGGCGATCCGCGCCGCCACCATTCTATCGCAGGACGGAGTGCCAGCCGAAATCGTCGATGAGGCGACCAATGCCTTCTTCGACCAGGCACATATGATCCGCGACATTCGCCACTTTACCGGCCGCACACCCACCGCACTCAGCTCCGAACAGGAAAACGTCACGCGCAACACGCTTGGTCCCGAAGGATACGGGGTGATAGACTTGTTTGGCGGAACCAAGCGGACATTGGTGGCAGGAGAATCCTGATGTCGCTGGTATACAATGGCATTGCGGAAAACACGGCTAGGAGAGGCTCCGAAGCCTGGCCGGGCAGGGATGTCGCAGATCCTTGCTCACCGAGCTCGGGGCGGTGCTGGGTCAGTTGGGTCGCAATCGACTAGCCATGCCGCCCCGTTTTTCCCTCTCTTATTTCGAACCGCCGGAGCGGCTGCATCGGCATGTCCTTGCGCTATTCCATTTCGCCTGGGACGAGCGCGAGATACTGGACCGGCATCCCGGCGCCTTGGGTCAGCTGGTGTTGTTCCCCCACGGCACCGGCGCAATCGACTTTGGCGACCGGAGGCAGGCGATTGAAGGTGAAGCGCATTTGCTCGCCGGGTTTTCAAAGGCGGCGCCGTTCACTATGCTTGGCCCGTGGCACGCCGTGGGCGTTTCGCTTTCCCCGCTGGGATGGGCTGCGCTGACGGGCAGGCCGAAGAACGAATGTCTTGACCGGTTTATTCCCGCGAATGAATTGCTCGGGCCAGAAATCCGCAATTTTGCGGCGGAGACGAACGCCGGATATCGTGCCGGCGATTTGTCCGGGAAAGATGCCGCAATGCTGCTGACGGAGTGGATCGAGCCGAGAATGAGCGACGTATCGCTGACGCATCAGCGCGTCATCGAGCGAACGCTCGCCTGGCTCGGCAGCTCTCTGAATCCGCCGATTGACGAACTGGTGGAATCGATCAACTACTCGCGGCGTCAGGCAGAACGGCTGGTCGAGCGCTATTTTGGCTTCCCGCCGGCAGCTCTGGCCCGAAAGTATCGCGCGATTCGCGCATCTGCCTTGCTCGGCGAAGGCGATTTGTCCGATCACGCCGTGGCGGAGATTGCCAGCGCCTTTCACGATCAGCCACATATGGTGCGCGAAATCCGGCGCTATTGCGGTTACACCCCGTCGCGCCTCGGGGGGCCTTCCGACAAGCTGTTCCAGACGCTGCTTCGGATGAAGAACTTTGATCGCCTGCATGCTTTCAAAGCGATCAAATAACTCTCGAGATGCAAACGACTCGCAACAGGGCTTTTTCAGTTGAAAGAGCCACAAGTCATGCATAGGTGAAATCGGAACGAATTAGTCCGATTAACAATTGAGACGCTTGTGCGCCTGTCAAACCTAGCTGATTACGCTGTCGTCACGATGAGCGCTGCGTCCCGCCATTGCGGCGGTGGCAGGGTGAGTGCGTCCGAACTGGCGAGCGAAACCGGTTTGCCCGCACCCACTGTGCAAAAAGTCGTCAGCAAGCTGACTGCGGCGGGCCTCTTGCGTTCGACCCGCGGCGCAGGCGGTGGCCTGCAACTGGCCCGCCCTGCCGCGGCAATCAGCCTTGCCGACATTGTCGAGGCGGTCGAAGGGCCGATTGCTCTCACCGCCTGTATCGACGGGCACGATTGCGCGGTCGATCACAATTGCAGCGTCAAACCGCATTGGCCGCTGGTCAACGAAACCCTGCGCAAGGCGCTGGCGGACATCCCGCTGACGCAGCTTGCGGGACAAAGAGAAATAGCATGAGTGACAACATCGACCTGCGGCCCAATCCAGATCAGGATGCCCCTGAAATGGATCGCGAAGCCAAGGAAGCGGCTGCCAAGGCTGCCGAATACGAACATGGCTGGGCGTCCGACATCGAGCAGACCTTTGCGCCGAAAGGGTTGAACGAAGACACTGTCCGCTTCATTTCAGGCAAGAAAAACGAGCCGGAATGGATGCTCGAATGGCGGCTCAAGGCGTTCCGCCTGTGGCAGACGATGGAAGAGCCGGATTGGGCCAAGGTCGGCTACCCGAAAATCGATTATCAGGACGCATATTACTACGCCGAACCGACGAAGAAGCCGGAGCTCGATTCGCTCGACGAAGTCGATCCGGAAATCCTGCGCGTTTACGAGAAGCTGGGGATTCCCATCGCTGAGCAAGAGGTGCTTGCCGGGGTCAAGGGTGCGCGCAAGGTTGCGGTGGACGCCGTGTTCGACAGCGTTTCGGTCGCCACCACATTCCGCAAGGAACTGGAGGCGGCTGGCGTCATCTTCCGTTCGATCAGTGAAGCGATCCGCGAATATCCCGAGCTGGTGAAGAAGTGGCTCGGCAAGGTTGTGCCGCAGCATGACAATTACTTCGCCACGCTGAATTGCGCAGTCTTTTCCGACGGCACTTTCGTCTACATTCCGGAGGGCGTGCGCTGTCCAATGGAGCTCAGCACCTATTTCCGTATCAATGCCGAGAACACCGGCCAGTTCGAACGCACACTGATCATCGCCGAGAAGGGCGCTTACGTCAGCTATCTCGAAGGCTGCACCGCACCGATGCGTGACGAGAACCAGCTCCATGCCGCCGTGGTTGAATTGGTCGCAATGGAAGATGCGGAGATCAAATATTCGACCGTGCAGAACTGGTATCCCGGCAATGCCGAGGGCGTGGGCGGGATCTACAATTTCGTCACCAAGCGCGGGCTGTGCCAGGGCGCGCGCAGCAAGATTTCATGGACCCAGGTCGAAACCGGCAGCGCGGTGACATGGAAATACCCCAGCTGCGTGCTCAATGGCGAAGACAGCGTGGGCGAATTCTACTCGGTTGCGGTGACCAATAATTTCCAGCAGGCCGATACCGGCACAAAGATGATTCACAACGGAAAAGGCTCTCGTTCGACAATCATCTCCAAGGGCATCTCGGCGGGCAAATCGAGCAACACCTATCGCGGTCTCGTCCGCGTCGGGCCGAATGCCGACAATGTCCGCAACTTTACTCAGTGCGACAGCCTGCTGCTGGGCAGCGAGTGCGGCGCGCACACTGTGCCTTATATCGAGGTCAAAAATCCAACCGCGCAGATCGAGCACGAGGCGACGACCAGCAAGATCAGCGACGATCAGCTGTTCTACGCGATGCAGCGCGGGTTGGGCGAAGAAGAGGCGGTTGCGCTGATTGTCAATGGTTTCGCGAAAGAGGTTCTGAAAGAGCTGCCGATGGAATTCGCCGTCGAAGCGCAGAAGCTGCTGGCGATCTCGCTCGAAGGGAGCGTGGGGTGACGATTAGGACGGGCATATTCCTCGATTGGGGCAGCATGGATGATTATGACGTGTGGACCGTTTTCGTCAGCGGCGATGACGTGATGATCCATCGTGAAGGCGTCACCGGCCATCATGGCTCGACCCAGGTCAATGAGAAAATGACAGAGGCTGAGTTTCTGGAGAAATTCGGCGATCGGCACGAAGGCGCTGAATACCGCAAGTTTCAGGCTGAATCAGGGTCTGGGGAATTGTCATGACCGAACGAAAAACCCTCAAGCTCCCCGATCCGTCGGAAACTGCGGATTCTCCGACGATTAAAAAGAAAGGTCGCGGGTGGGAAATCTCCGACAAGCGGCTCGATGCGCTGCATGAGCAGGCTCGCGACTTGCGCCGTCATTCGACGCCCGCCCACAAAGCGCTGGCCGAGCGGTTTTCCAAGGCCGATCTCGGTCGGCACAAGTTTATCCGCCATATGGTGATCGGCAGCGCCATCGTCGATTTCGGCTGCCACACGCTCGGCATGGCGATCGACATCGACGAGGAAGGCGAGGAAGAAGCTCTCGCAAAGCGCCGTGACAAGAGTCTTGAAGCTGTCGGCATACGCGTCATGCGGATCAAGGCGGCGGACATTCTGGAAAATATGGACGAAGTCCTCGCCCGCATCACCGCCGGCATGCGCATGCGCATCGCTGACAAGCAGGATGCCCGCCGCGAACACCACCGCAACAGCCGGCCGCGCGACAATACGCGCAGCCGCGATAGGAACTACGATGCTCAAGATTGAAGACCTTCACGCCGAAATAGACGGCAAGCAAATCCTCAACGGATTGACGCTCACCGTGAACGCGGGCGAGATTCATGCGATCATGGGCCCCAACGGAGCGGGCAAATCGACGCTTGCCTATGTGCTGGGCGGGCGGCCCGGATACGAAGTGACCGGGGGCTCGGTCGAGTTTCTGGGCCCCGATGGTCAGATGGTCGACCTGCTCGAACTGGAAACCCACGAGCGCGCTGCTGCCGGGCTGTTTCTCGGGTTCCAGTATCCCGTGGAGATTCCGGGCGTATCGAACGTCCAGTTCCTGCGTGAGGCGCTTAATGCGCAGCGCAAGGCGCGCGGCGAGGAGCCGCTTTCAGGTGGTGATTTCCTCAAGCTGGCCAAGGAGAAAGCGGGCCTGCTCAAGCTCGATATGGACATGCTCAAGCGGCACGTGAACGTCGGCTTCTCGGGCGGCGAAAAGAAGCGCGCCGAGATGGTTCAGATGGGCATTCTCGATCCACAATTTGCCGTGCTGGACGAGACCGACTCCGGCCTCGACATCGACGCGTTGCGCGTAGTGGGTGACGGGATCAACGCGATCATGCGCAATCCAGCGAAGGGCGTGCTGCTGATCACGCACTATCAGCGCCTGCTTGACGTGGTGCGGCCGGACAAGGTCTCGATCCTGTCGGCCGGCCGGATCGTTCAGACCGGCGGCCCGGATCTCGCAGTCCGGCTTGAGAACGAGGGCTATGACGCGGTGATGGCATCTGAGACTGAAAATGTCTGAGACAGCCGTTCTCCCCACACGCAAGGACGAAGACTGGCGCTATTCCGCGGTCGGCAAGCTGACGCCTGCCGATCTCGATCATCACCATACGATCCGTGTCGAGGCGGATGAGAAATACCGCGATTGCATCGTGATCGACGACATCAGAGTCGCCAGCGGCACGGACGCAATTGTGCGTTACGAGATCGATTTGCAGCCGGGGGCCCGGTGCGATCTGTTCGCGGTGCTGGCGGCCAGCGATTTCGCGCGCGTGCAGATCGATGTGCGCTTGGGCCGAGGCGCGCATTTCGAATTTGGCGGCATCACCGTCGGCGGGCGCGACACCGTTCGCGAATTTGTGACCCATGCGGTCCATGCGGAGCCTGAGGCGACGAGCAACCAGACCATTCGCAGCGTCCATTGGGGTCAGGGCACGGGCAATTTCCTTGGCCGGATCGACGTTGTTCGCGATGCGCAGAAAACCGATGCGGCACAAAGCTTCAAGGGGCTGCTGCTCGACAAGGGCGCGAGCGTGAACTGCGTCCCCCAACTGGAAATTTTCGCCGACGACGTGAAGTGCGCCCATGGTGCGACCGTCGGTCAACTGGACGAATCGGCACGCTATTACATGGCCAGTCGCGGCCTGTCGCCGGAACAGTCGCGCCGGCTGCTGGTGCAGGCTTTCATCGGCGATGCGCTGGTTGCGATGGACGACGAAAGCGAGCGCGAGCGCCTGATGCAGGTTGCTCTCGACAAGCTGGATCGGCACCTGTGAGCGAAACCGCGACCCTCGACCGCAAGGGAGACTTTCCGGGCCTGGTGACGCCGGACGGCAAGGCTTGGCACTATCTCGACACCGCCGCCACCGCGCAGAAGCCGCAGGTGGTAATCGATGCAATGAGCAATGCGCTCGGGCGCGATTATGCGACGGTCCACCGGGGCGTTTATGCGCGATCGGCGGACATGACCCGCGCCTATGAAGCGGCGCGGCGCCGGACAGCCGACTTTATCGGCGCGAAATCCGATGGCGAGATCGTCTTCGTGCGCGGCGCGACCGAAGGGATCAACCTGGTCGCGGAAAGCTGGGGCGGGGCGAACCTCAAGTCCGGCGACCGCATCATGCTGTCGATGCTCGAACACCATTCAAACATCGTGCCGTGGCAGATGGTCGCCGAGCGCACGGGTGCCAAAATCGACGTGTGTCCGCTGACTGAAGACGGTCTGATCGATCTCGACTGGCTCGAGGCGAATTTGACTGACCAGCACAAGCTGGTCGCACTGGCGCATGTCTCGAACGTTCTCGGATCGATCCTGGGCGCGAAGCGAGCGGCCAAAGCGGCACACGGCGTTGGCGCGAAGCTGCTCCTCGACGGGTGCCAGGCCGCGCCCCGGATGCGGCTGGCAATGCAGGAGCTCGACTGCGATTTCTACGTGTTCAGCGCACACAAGCTCTACGGTCCGACCGGGATCGGCGTGCTGTGGGCACGTGAGGAATTGCTAGAAGCAATGCCCCCTTACCAGGGCGGCGGCGCGATGATCGACAAAGTCACTTTCGAGCAAACAACCTACGCCCCGCCGCCGCAGCGGTTCGAAGCGGGCACGCCGATGATCACCGAAGCCATCGCGCTGCATGCGGCGATCGACTATGTCGATGCGATCGGTCCAGAGACGCTGTTCGCGCATGAAAGCGGCCTCGCGACAAGGTTGCGTGACGAACTGCGCCAGCTGAATTCCATCCGCCTGTTCGGACCTGACAAGAGCGCGGGTATCGTCTCTTTCGAGATGGAAGGGGTTCACCCGCACGATCTCGGCACCATATTGGACGAAGAGAACGTCGCGATACGTGCCGGGCACCACTGCGCGCAGCCGCTGATGGACCATCTCGGTGTCCCTGCCACAGCGCGGGCGAGCTTCGGGCTGTATAGTGATGAAAGCGATATCGACGCTTTGTTGCGCGGTATTGATCGAACCAAGAGGATTTTCGGATGAACAAGGCGAGTGACGAGAAGGACTTTATCGCCGCCCCAGCGCCGAACGAAGATGTCGTGACAGCGGCTGAGAAGCCACCGCGCGCACGCGTCTCCGATGTTGTTGAAGACGAAACACCGTCGGCGAAACTCGAGCGCAAGCGCGACTATCTTGAAGGATTCTTGCAAAA
Source organism: Parerythrobacter lutipelagi (assembly GCF_005434975.1). Taxonomy (GTDB): domain Bacteria; phylum Pseudomonadota; class Alphaproteobacteria; order Sphingomonadales; family Sphingomonadaceae; genus Parerythrobacter_A; species Parerythrobacter_A lutipelagi. Next base: position 1,290,184 of record NZ_SKCJ01000001.1, read on the forward strand.
GCGGCCGGAGAGCAGCGAGGCATCCGGCGCTGGCGGCGAGCTGCAGGAAGCCGTGGTCGCGGCGCTGAAGGAAATTTATGATCCGGAAATTCCGGTCAATATCTATGACCTTGGGCTGATTTACGGCGTCGAAGTCGATGACGAGAGCGATGTGACCGTGATCATGACCCTGACCACGCCGCATTGCCCGGTTGCCGAAAGCATGCCGGCCGAAGTTGAACTGCGTGCGGCAAGTGTACCCGGAGTGCGCGATGCCGAGGTCAATCTCGTCTGGGACCCTCCGTGGGATCCGGCAAAAATGAGCGACGAAGCGCGCCTGGAATTGGGGATGCTGTGATGGCCGAATTGAAAACCCGCGAAATTCCCGCAGCGGTCAAGCTGACGCCCGGTGCTGAAGCACGCATCGCCGATCTGATGGGCAAAGCACCCGAGGATGCGATCGGAGTCAAACTCTCGACTCCGCGGCGCGGATGCTCGGGGCTTGCCTATTCAGTCGATTATGTCACCGAAGAGGTGAAATTCGACGAGAAGATCGAGACGCCGGGAGGGACGTTCTACATCGACGGAGCGAGCGTGCTTTATCTCGTCGGCAGCACGATGGATTGGCGTGAAGACGATTTTACCGCCGGATTCGTGTTCGAGAACCCCAACGCCAAGGGCGCATGTGGCTGCGGCGAAAGCTTTATGGTTTGAACTTGTGCTGGTTTCGGCAGCCAATGGCAGTCATGCGTGCACTACGCATCGTGGGCGCCAAGTTTCGTTCCTGACCAGCACGCTTTCTGCTTCAGCCTGACGCAGTTCAGGATCAGCTTTCCGACTTGATCCGCTCGATCAGCGCGCGTTCCAGCGCGTCTACTTCACCGTCGGCCTTGATCATCTTGTCGAGCCACGCGTCCTCGTTCTCTGTCACCAGATTGCCTTCCGCTTCTCGCTCGGTAACTCCCCAGCTGGCATCGCGCTGGCCGAACACCTTGCCGAAGTGGTTCCGCACTTGCGGCGCTTCGTTGAACATCCGCCCCATGAAGCGGCCGATGCCATGCTTCTCGTCGGAAATGAAGGCTTCGAGCTCCTTCACCCGGTCATGGCTGAGCTGCGCATTGGGCAGCGTGAATCCCTTGAGATAATTGGCCACTCCGTCGACGAACAGTGGCTTCCATTCGCCGGAATTGTTTGCACCCAGCGTCGCGTCCTTCAGGCGGAACAGCATTTCTGCGTCGAACCGCGATACCGCCGCCGGGCCATGTCCACCGCTGGCGAACGCGATCCTGCGGACCAGACGGCATTCCGCTCCGGTGATATGACTGTCTGCAAGCTCGCCGCCGCAACGAGTCGGCCCGGTGCCGGTCAGAACAGCATTCTCGATCTGCTTGAGCGCGTAATGCTTGAGGCTATCGGGCACGTTTCGTGCCTTCTCGATCACGCGCACCAGCAGTTCGAGCTCGGCCATGGTTTCAAGCCGGCCATCGGCATCGAGCGCGCCGATTAGCCATTGCGCTTCATCTTCATCGCACATGCCGCGCGGTTCGGTTCCGTTGAGAACAAACTCGCCGAGCGCTTCAACAAAGAAATCGACCCATTCGCCACTGGTTTCGCTCAGGGCGCGGTTTATCGCGAAGATGGATTCCGCTTCTTCACGGGTGATCTGCCCGTCACCCCAGCCCAGGCGCCGCAATGCCAGCAATTCTTCGGGTGCAACCTGGCCATCGGCTGCAACGGACCGTGCCAGATCGGCAAAATGGATGCTCATCTCTTTATAATCCCCTGTGTCATGCGCGGGATTATGCCAGAGGAGCCTTAAGCCCGGGTTACTTCCCCGGTTTTTGCGGAGCTACTGACCGAGCAGGGCGCGAATGCAGGCCACTCGGTCAACATCGAGCCCGTCAGAGGCCCGTCGCGCATCGACATAGGTCGCAGTCGGCTCCGCACCGGGGCTTGTCGGGTACAGATAGATGTCGAGCACGCAGGCCTCGCCAGTGAACTGCAATTTGCGTACATCGCCTTCGTAGACATCCAGCCGTGGCGGGCCGAATTGCTGCACTATGCGCGGGGCTGTCGCTCCAATCAGTCCGTCAACGCCGCGCAAATTCATAATTCGAGGTGCGCGAAAGCCGGGCGTCGTACCTGGTCGCACCTGCGGACTGGTTTGCGGGGGCGGCGCAATGCGCACAGGTGGGGCCTGCTGCGTCGAAGGCGCCGGCTCCCGCGCGACTGGCGGCTTGGCAGTGGAGGCACATGCGGCCAACAGCGGCAAAGCGAATAGCGTGATCAGGCGGCTACGCAGCATCGGGATTTGCGGCCATTGCCGTTCCTTTCTTGCGGTGGACCAGATGGCAGGCGGCGGCGGCCCCGATGACCGGGGCAAGCAGGTTGACGAAGGGTACCAGGAGTAGTCCGGCAATCGTTGCGCCCAGCAGCAGACGTTCGAGCGCGCCGATTGGCGGTCTGGCATCGACGCTGTGACGGTGGCGGATCCAGGCGAGATCCAGCAATTCCCGGCCAAGTAGCCAGGCATTGACCACGAAAAACAGTATCGCTGGTCCGATCGCAGTCAGCAACAGAGGTATCGCAACGATCAGCGCCCCCAGATTGACGAGAATCGTGCGCCCGGTGGACTTTGCGCTGTTCGCCAGTTCCTCACGCCAGTCGAGCGACCGGGCACTCGATCGCGCTTCGGGATAGTGCTTGCGCTCAACCGCCTGAACGATCTCGTCGGCAAAGAACTGGACAACGGCCAGCGCAATTATCCGGAACAGCAGCCAGCCGCCGACCACTGTCAGCAAGACCGCGACAAGCGCGCCAATCTCGCTGCCATATTCGAACTGGCTGGATGAAAGGAGCGCATCAGTAGCTGCGCCGGCGGCAAAGCCGATGGCGAGCAGCAAAACCAATGTGATGGCGATGCTCTTTGCCAGCACTTTCAGAATGGCCGGGTCGGTCAGTTGACCGACAGAGCGGCCCAGGGCGGCAGGGAGCGAAAGCATGAAAGAGTCCATGAATCCGGCTGTGCCCAACTGTCAATCGCAAAGCCTTGGCCTGAGCCGAGGAAGCGGCTAGGCGCGCCGCACGTTTTGCCTGAACCCAAGGAATCAAAGTGACCGAAGCCCCCCAAGACCCGCGCTACGACGTGATCGCCATCGGAAATGCCATTGTCGACGTGATGGCTCCCTGCTCCGACGATTTGATCAAAGAACTGTCGCTTAACAAGGGCGGGATGACGCTGGTCGACGAGGAGGGCGCAAAGCGGCTCTACGGTGCGATGGGCCCCGCGCGCGAGATTTCAGGTGGTTCGGCGGCCAATACGCTGGCCGGCCTGTCGGCGATGGGCGCGCAGTGCGCTTTCATCGGCCAGGTTGCGGACGATCAATTGGGCGAGGTTTTCGCACATGATATTCGCGCTGTCGGCATTGATTTCGACACTCCGGTGCGGGCCGGTCAGCCTGCGACCGCACGTTGCCTGATTTTCGTGACTCCCGATGCACAGCGCACGATGAACACATTCCTCGGTGCGAGCCAGTTTTTGCCGCCTGAGACTCTCGACGCCAATGCGGTTGCTGCAGCCAAGATTCTTTATCTTGAGGGATACCTGTGGGATCCTGAAGAACCGCGCGCTGCGATGCGTCGGGCGATCGAAGCCGCTCGCTCCGCCGGCCGAAAAGTCGCGTTTACGCTCAGCGAAGTCTTTGTGATCGATCGCCATGGTGATGATTTCCGCGCGCTGATTGCGGACGGGCTGATCGATATCCTGTTTGCCAATCACACGGAACTGGCCGCGCTAACGGGTGAAGACGACTTCGAAGCGGGAATTGCTTCAATCAAAGACAAGGTACCCACATTGGTGGTCACCAAAGGGCCGGACGGTGCTGTCGCACTGCAAGGTGGGGAGCGCGCAGAAGTGGCGGCTGAACCGATCGATAAAGTCATCGACACAACCGGAGCAGGGGACCTGTTCGCTTCGGGATTCCTCTATGGCCACGTTCGCGAAGAGCCGCTCGGCCGCTGTCTGCATCGTGGCGCAATCGCTGCGGCAGAGATCATTTCGCACTACGGCGCACGCCCTGAAGCAGACTTGAAGGCTTTAATGGTAGAAAAGCTCGGCTAAGATCTCAGGCTGCCTTGGGCGGCTTCCAGTTTATATTGTCGAGCGAATCGCGGATGAATTCGAACACGGGGCCGTAAACGGGATTGGCGAACTGAACGCCAACAAGATCGTCGCGCACCCAGCGCACTTGCGCGTCGAACGGGCCGAGCGTTTCAATCCTGATGGTGATCGACATATCCGGCCGAAGCACGCAGCGCCGGTCGTAAAACCGGCAGCCTGTTTCGGACACATCAAGCATGGTGACATCGCGCTTGATGCCCGCGCCGGAGCGATAACGGCCGAGAATGCGCACGTCGTGCCGGGATGATTGGCGGTCGGTCATTGTCTTCTGGTCCGTCCTGTGATGACCATCTTGGTAAAGCAGGAAGGTTAACAAATTCACCAATTGTGTAGGGCCATTTGCGCAATTGGCCTGACGTCTGCCGGGTTACTGCTTTGCCCGCCCGGTTTCCCGCTCCACCTCACGCCAGCCGATATCTTTGCGGCAGAAACCGCTCGGGAAATCAATCGCATCGACAGCGGCGTAGGCTTTGGCCTGCGCTTCGGTCGCATTGGCACCAAGCGCAGTAACATTGAGTACCCGGCCGCCGCTCGCGCGTAGCGTGCCGTCTTGGCCGCGAGAGGTCCCGGCGTGGAAGACTTTTGCGCCGTCCTCCTCTGCTTCGCCGAACTCGATCGCTCCGCCCTTTTCGGGCGTGCCGGGATAGCCGTTCGCCGCCATCACCACAGTCAGCGCAGTCTCGTTGCGCAGTTTGACCGGCGGGCACGACGAAAGCTTGCTGTCGGCACATGCAAGCATCAGCTCGCCCAGATCGTCCTCCAGCCGCATCATCAGAACCTGGCATTCCGGATCGCCAAACCGGCAATTGTATTCGATCAGCTTGGGGCCTTCTTCAGTCAGCATAAGCCCGGCAAACAATACTCCTGAATAAGGCATGCCTTCATCGGCCAGCGTCTTCACGGTCGGCACAATGATCTTTTCAAGCACTTCGCCGCGCAGCATCGGTGTCAGCACGGGAGCAGGGCTGTAGGCGCCCATTCCTCCAGTGTTGGGGCCGGTATCGCCGTCTCCCACACGCTTGTGATCCTGCGCACCGCCGAACGACAGGATTGTTGCCCCGTCGGTCAGCGCGAAGAAGCTTGCCTCCTCGCCTTCCATGAATTCTTCGATCACCACTTCCGTGCCCGCTCCGCCGAACACGCCGCTGAACATTCCAGTAAGCGCTTCGGCAGCTTTGGCCCGCGTTGGCGCGATGACCACGCCCTTGCCCGCTGCCAGCCCATCGGCCTTAAGCACATAAGGGGCACCGAATTTGTCCAGCGCATTGGTCGCCTCAGCGAGAGAAGACGTGCGGACATAGCCTGCGGTCGGTATACCTGCGCGTTCGCACAGATCCTTGGTAAAGCCTTTGCTGCCTTCTAGCTGCGCTGCCGCTTTCGATGGACCGAACACTGATATGCCTTCACCGCGCAACGTATCGCCCAACCCGTCGACCAGCGGGGCCTCGGGACCGATGACAACCAGCCCGATGCGGTTTACGTCACAGAACGCCGCCACTGCCGCGTGATCGCCCGCGTCGAGCGCAACACATTCGGCGTGTTCTGCAATTCCCGGGTTGCCCGGGGCAGCGAAGAACTTATCCTCGGCTCCGGAAAGCAGGCGGGATTGCGCCAGCTTCCACGCCAGCGCATGTTCGCGCCCGCCCGATCCAAGCAGAAGGATGTTCATGCCCAACCCCTATTCCGATGACGACAATTCTGGCGGGCTGGTAGCGCGCGAGACGGCAGGCGACAACGCCGCACCCCTGTCGATCACCGAAATATCCAACCTGCTCAAGCGCACGGTCGAGGACCGCTTCGGCCATGTCCGCCTGCGCGGCGAGTTGTCAGGCGTGAAGCGTGCGGCTTCCGGCCATATGTATTGCGCGCTGAAAGACGAACAAGCGGTGATCGACGGCGTGATGTGGCGCGGGAACGCCGGGCGGCTGTCGTTCAATCCGGAAGATGGGCTGGAAGTGGTGGCAAGCGGCAAGCTGACAACCTATCCGGGCCGTTCGAAATACCAGATCGTGATCGACCGGATGGAAGTGGCGGGCGAAGGTGCCCTGCTTGCGCTGCTCGAAAAGACACGCGTGCGACTGGCGGCAGAGGGCCTGTTCGACGAGCAGCGCAAGCGCTCGCTTCCGTTTCTTCCGCGTACCATCGGCGTGGTCACATCGCCCACCGGCTCGGTGATTCGCGATATTCTTCACCGCCTCGCAGACCGGTTTCCGAGCCATGTGATCGTGTGGCCGGTGCTGGTGCAGGGTCAGGGCTCGGCAGAGCAGGTTGCCCAGGCAATCCGGGGTTTTGGGGCATTGCGGGAAAGCGATCAGGTCACTCGCCCCGACCTCTTGATCGTCGCGCGCGGGGGCGGATCGATCGAGGACCTGTGGGGCTTCAACGAGGAAATCGTGGTCCGCGCCATCGCTGAGAGCCCGATACCGGTCATCAGCGCCATCGGTCACGAGACCGACACAACGCTGGCCGATTTCGCGGCTGATCGCCGCGCGCCGACACCGACCGCCGCAGCAGAGATCGCCGTACCGGTGCGGGCCGAACTGGCCGCGACGCTGGAGGATTTCTCGGCCCGGCAGAAGCGCGCCATTCTGCGTCCGGTAACTTTGGGGCGCGAACGGCTGGAGGCGCGGGCACAGCGTTTGCCGACGATGGAAGCCTTGCTTCAGCCGCAAGCCCAGAAGCTCGATGATTTGTCCGATCGCTTGCGCCGCGGGCTGCGTGATCGGGCGGCGCATGGGCGTGAGCGGCTGGCGAGACTGCGTTTGTCCCCCACCATGCTCGAGCGCGGATTGCGCGATGCACAGCGCCGTTACAGCGAGATGAGGCTGACTCCGGCGCTGGCCGGTCTGCGGATCGAGCGCGATGGCGAACGCTTTGCCGCGCTGGAAAGGCTCTACCTGTCCCTCAACCCCAAGGCCCCGCTCAAACGGGGGTTCGTGCTGGTGAAGGCAGAAAGGGGCGAATTGCTCCGCAGCCGCGAGGTTGCCGCGCAGCAATCACGCCTCGATATCGAATTCGCCGATGGTGTGCTTGGCGTTGTTCCAATCGGCTCAGAAAGTCATTCAGCAACCGCTAAACCGCGACCGCGTAAGCCGAAAATTGCAAGTCCGGGCAAGCCCACGCAGGACGACCTGTTCAGCTGATTGTCTGGCGAGCCACGCAATGCTAAGGGCGCGCCCATGTTGATGTCATCCGGTAATAATGAAGCGAAATTGGCTTACGGGCCGAACGGGTTCCGTGTGATGCGGCCAGGGCAACACGTCTATTGCGCGGTCACCGGCGATGCGATTCCGCTGGAAGAGCTGCGCTATTGGAGCGTGGATCACCAAGAGCCATACGCCAGCGCAGAGGCCGCGACCCAGCGCCTCGCAGACGGCAATTGATGGGTCTGCGCAAGGCCGCCGTTCTGGCTGCGGCGATAACTCTCGCAGCCTGCAGCGCGGTTGTACCAGTGGCGGAGCAGACACCGGCACAAAGCGCCGAAGTGGTGCAGCCGGTAGCGACCGCGATTCTCGTTGCCAATACCACTCCCACCGCCGCGCCCGTTTCCAGATCGTCACCGGTCGGGCCTGCGACCTTTGTATACGAGGGCGAGCTGACGCAGGGCGGATGGTTGCGCGGTCGGGCGCCTGAAGGCACGGTCACCGCCGATCTCGACGGACAGAATCTGGTTCTGGACGATGAGGGGCGCTTTTTTGCTGCGTTTGACCGCGACCTCGGTTCGCAGGCAGTGTTGACTGCCCAGCTGCGCGATGGACGGACTGTCGAGAGTCCGGTGGCGATTGCGCCTCGCGAATGGAATATCGAACGGGTCAATGTGGCGCGCCGCAGCGGCGGGATTACCGATGCGTTCTGGAAAATCCGTGAACCTGAATTGAAGCGGATCAACGCCGCGCGCGGTGTCGACGCTGACAGCAGCGGCTGGGCGCAGGATTTCATCTGGCCGGCCAAGGGCAGGATATCCGGGCGCTTTGGCTCGCAGCGGATCTATCGCGGCGAACCGGGCAGTTACCATTCCGGTATCGATATTGCACCGGGCAACGGAGTGCCCTTCGTCGCGCCGGCCGACGGGATTGTAACCCTCGCGGCAAGCGGCTTCTCGCTCGAGGGCAATCTGCTGATTATTGATCATGGGCAGGGGTTGAATAGCGCATTCCTGCATATGTCCAGGATCGCCGTTCGCGAAGGCGAGAAGGTGAACCAAGGGCAGTATATCGGCAACATCGGCTCGTCGGGGCGAGCGACCGGACCGCATCTGCACTGGAGCCTGAAGTGGCGCGACGCGCGGCTCGACCCGTTGCTGTTCACGGGTCCGATGAACTGACCGGCGGTCGATGCGCCGACTTTTCCTGATCGCCTTGCTCATGGCTCTGCTTGCGCCGGGGACATGGCTGCGCACGAAACCCGCACCGCCCGATTATACCAGCGGGCTGGCGGTAACGCCGATTGCCTTCGGTCAGGCATTACCCGGCGATGTCGAGATTGTCGGCGCATGGGAACTGGAGAGCCGGAATGGCCACTTCGGCAGCTACTCCGCGCTTCTTGCCTTGCCCGGCGGAGAGCTGTTCGCGGCAAGTGACCGTGGTCGTTATGTACGCTTCCCCATTCCCGGGAGCGACGGCGACACCCATTTCGGCTGGTTTTCGGGCGATGCCGATACACTCAAGAACCTCATCGACATAGAAGCGCTGACCCGCGATGCGGAAAGCGGCCGCATCTGGGCGGCCTACGAGGGCACCAACACGATCGAACGGCGTGGCAGCGTATCGAGCGCTCCGACCCGTGCCGCGCCCGAGGCGATCGCCGGGTTCGGCAACAACCAGGGACCGGAAGCGTTCGAGCGCCTGTCCGACGGGCGCTTCCTCGTCCTATCCGAAGGCCCGCGGACCTTCATGGGCAATATCCACTCGGCCTATCTGTTTGCCGGCGATCCGGTCGAAGGAAGCGCTTCGATCCGCACCGCTTTTCGCTCGCCCGAAGGCTATCGCCCGACCGATCTGGCGCAGCTGCCGGACGGGCGACTGATGATCCTTGTGCGAAGAGTCGCGTGGGGATTTCCGCCGCGATTTCCGGTCAAGCTGGTGCTCGCCGATCCGGCGGATATCGTCGAGGGTGAAGAATGGTCAGGCGATGTCATCGCATCCATCGCAGAGCCTCTGCCAAGCGACAACTTCGAAGGGCTGGCAGCGATTCCGCAAAGCGATGGCTCGGTCGAGCTATGGCTGATCTCGGACGACAACAATTCTGCCTTCCAGCGCACTTTGCTCATGAAGCTGCGATGGCTTCCATCCAAGCCATCAGACGGCGCAAAAGAAAAGGCGCGCGGGTAAGCCGCACGCCTGTTTCTTTTCGCAGTATGGCGAGGCCCCGAAGGGCGGCTCAGCCAGTTATGCGGCTTCTTTTGCAGCCTTCTTCAGCTCACGCTTCACCTTGAGCGCGCGCGGCGAAAGCTTTTCGTCCTTGGTCTTGAGCAGCCAGTTGTCGAGCCCGCCATTGTGCTCGACCGACCGCAGGCCGTGCGTGCTGACGCGAAACTTGAACGCGCGGTCCAGCTTCTCGCTCAGCAAGGTGACGTGCTGCAGGTTCGGCAGGAAGACGCGCTTGGTCTTGTTGTTGGCATGGCTGACGTTGTTGCCTGTCAGGCGGCCCTTGCCGGTCAGTTCGCAAATGCGCGACATGATATCTCTCGCTCGCTAAAAAAGTTTGGCGTTCAAAGTGGAGGGCCACCGATTCGATGGCCGCAGTTGTTCGGGATGTCCCGGAAAGGCGCGCGCATAGCGGTGGGCTATCGAATCGTCAAGCGGATTGCGCCGCCGATCGAGGCCCGCTAGCGCCGTGGCGATGACCAAATGGCCGCTTCCGGATTCCATGAAACAGGCTCTTGCCCTGGCGCAAGAGGCAGCGGATGCAGGCGAAGTGCCGATCGGTGCGGTCGTAATCAAGGATGGAAAGGTGCTCGGTACAGGCGGAAATAGCCCTCGGGCCGACCACGATCCGACTGCCCACGCAGAAATCGCCGCCATCCGCGCCGCCGCCAAAATGCTCGGGAACGAACGCCTCGACAATTGCGAATTGTGGGTCACGCTGGAGCCTTGTGCAATGTGCGCCGGTGCAATCGCCCACGCCCGCATAGCCAAGCTGTACTATGCCGCGAGTGACCCAAAAGGCGGCGCAGTGGAACATGGCGCGCGCGTGTTCGATCATCCGCAATGCCTCCACCGGCCCGAAGTCTATTCGGGCATGGGCGTGGCAGAAGCGGCAAAACTGCTGCGCGGTTTTTTCAGGGAGCGGCGGTGAGAGCCACTACAACCCTCGCCAGACCTTCATGGCTGCACCGTCTTTTGCCCCGAACCGCTGCCGGTCGCATTTTGTCGGCCTGAAGTCCTTGCCATAGCACAGGCGCATTTCCTCCAGCCAGCCGCGGCGGTTGAGCTTGAGGCCGACGGCATCGGCGCGCCAGCCGCTGTTTAGCCGCACGAATTCCTCTCGCAGGCGGCCTGCCTTGAGGCCATCGTCTCGAGACATTCGGTCCATATCCGGGAAATTCAGCGAGTTGTAGAGGATGCGGGTAACCTTAAAATAGGTCTCCGGCTTGCGGACCATACAGCTGCCGTGCTTGCTCCATTGGCGCGCGAGCAGCGCGGAGGAAGGGCTCATGCACATATTCTTGCGCGCTTCAGCTGGTGAGAGGCTGCGCGGAGTGCGGCACCATTGCGGCCAGCTGCTCCGGCTTTCCGGCCATAGGCCATGAACCACGAAGGCAAAGCGCCCGTTGCGGCCCGAGCATTGCGCCCGGTGCCTGGCCTGGCCTTCACGCGCCTTGCAGAACTCCGGCGACCAGCTGATTGCCAGAGTATAGCCGGTGACGGGCAACCGGCGTTCGGGCGCCTCCGGCGTGATGCGCGGCACCGAAATCCGCTCTGGCATGCGGCATTGGTAAGCCTGTGCGTGAGCCACTCCGCTGAGAGGCAGAAGCAAGGCTGCGCCGAGCCAGCCGGCCCAAGAGGCGGTCTGCCTGTGAGCCGGAAGGCTAAACCGCCGAACCCATTGGCGCAGCATATTCGCCGCGAGAGAAATCATATTGGCGTGAAGTCCAGCCCGATATCGGCGGCCGGCGCACTTTGTGTCAGGCGGCCTACGGAAACGAAGTTCACCCCGGTCGCGGCCTTGGCCTTGATCGTCTGAAGGTTGATGCCGCCGCTTGCCTCGGTCGGAACGCGTCCTGCGACCAGCGCGACCGCTTCACGCAAAATTGGCGGCGCCATATTATCGAGCAACAAGCGTGTGGCGCCAGCCTGCAACGCAGGTTCGATCTGGTCGAGCCGGTCCACCTCGCAGATGATTTCTTGCACCCCCGCCTCAACCGCACGGCGCACTGCCTCGCCGACGCTCCCGGCGACCAGAACGTGGTTGTCCTTGATCATCGCTGCATCCCACAGTCCCATGCGGTGGTTTGCTGCGCCGCCCATCCGAGTGGCGTATTTCTCCAGATGGCGCAGGCCGGGAATGGTCTTGCGTGTATCGAGCAGCGTACAGTCGGGATTATCCATCGCAGTCACATACTCGCGCGCCATGGTGGCGATGCCGGAAAGGTGCTGGACGGTGTTCAATGCGCTGCGTTCCGCGGTCAGCATGGCGCGGGCATTGCCTTCCAGCCGCATCAGATCGGTTCCGGCTGCGACCTGTGCGCCTTCTTCAACAAGAACCTCGATCTCCATCTCGGGATCGAGCGCACGGAAGAAAGCTTCTGCCACAGGCAAACCTGCAACCACGATCGGGTCGCGGCTGTCCATGACCCCGGCGAAGCGTGCGTCTGCCGGGATTACGCTTTCGGAGGTAACGTCATGCCCGCCGCCAGGCAGGCTTTCGCCAAGGTCTTCGGCAAGGGTTTCGCGAACAAATGTGTCGAGGTCGAAGCCTGTGAGTGCGAAAGCCATCAGTGCACAAATCTCGCCACGACATCGCGGTAGCTGCGGCTCACTTTCACTTCGGCCCCGCTATCCAGCACCAGGAAGCACTCACCATTGGTGTGCGGCTTCACCTGCCGAACCTGATCGAGATTGACGATGGTCGAGCGGTGGACGCGCTGGAATTTGCGCGGATCGAGCCGGCGCTCGAGGTCTTTCATGGTTTCACGCAGGATCAGCGAATTGTCGCCCGTGTAGATGCACATGTAATCGCCCGCAGCTTCGATGTGCTCGATCGAGTCGGTCTCGACGCGGAAGATTTGCCCGCGATCCTTGACGTTGATCAGCTTTTCATAGCGGTCGGTGCTTTCAGGATCGGCATCGGCAAATTCCTCCGCCGCCTCGGGCGCGACTTCGCTCAGCACGTTCATCAGTTTTTCGGCTTCTTCCGTGCTTTTCTTTTCGGCAATACGCTGGCGCACGCGCTCGATCGTATCGGCCAGCTTGTCTTCATCGACCGGCTTCATCAGATAATTGACCGCATTGGCTTCGAACGCGCGGATTGCGTGTTCCTGATATGCAGTCACGAACACGATCAGCGGCGGGTCGATTTCCATGATGCCTTTGACCACGCTGAAGCCGTCGAAGCCGGGCATCTGGATGTCGAGGAAGACCAGGTCGGGCTTTTCGGTCTTGATCTTCCGGATTGCTTCGCGCCCGTTGGCACAGGTGTCGATTACTTCGACATCGTCGAACGGCTCCAGGCGCAGTTGCAAGCCCTGGATCGCGAGCTTCTCGTCATCGACGAGGATTGTGCGAATAGTCATGGTCAGGTTCCAATCGGGTGACGGGCCGTTGCCGGGGGAAGCAACGGCGGGGGATTCTGGTTGGTGACAGGTCTCGGCAGCGCGGCGCTTTCCGCGTCCTCTTCGGCGGGCTCGAACGGTAGTTCGATCATTACGGTAAACCCACCGGTTGCCGGGGTGCGAATCTCAAACAGATGTTCCTCACCATACGCTTGCGCCAGCCGGTCGCGGATATTGGCGAGTCCGACCCCGGTCGAAACCGTATGTCCTTGGCCTGTCAGGGCGTCCGGCAAACTGTGCCTTTGCCCGTCTGCAGGCAAGCCCGGCCCGGTATCGGATACGGTGACCCGCAGCCTTTGCCCGACCAGCCGCGCTGACAGGCTTATTCGCGCGCCCTCTTCTTGCGGCGATACAGCATATTTGATGGCGTTCTCGACCAGAGGCTGGAGCAACATGGCCGGCAGGCATGCCTTGGCGGCTTCCGGCTCAACCTGGAAATCCGTGCGCAACCGCTCCTCGAAGCGCATCTTCTCTATTCCCAGATAGAGTTTCAGTGTCTCGACTTCCTGTGCCAGCGTTACCTTGCCGCCGGGGTCGGTGATCAGGGTGTGCCGCAAGAAGCTGGACAGCCGGGTCAGCATGGCATTGGCCGGCTCGGTCTGTTTCAGCAGCACCAGCGTGCTGATCGAATTGAGCGTGTTGAACAGGAAATGCGGATTGAGCTGATAGCGCAGCATCGCCAGCTGCGCGGAAGTCGCCTGCGCCTCGAGCCGCTCCAGCCGGTCAGCCTGTTCTTCGACCTGGAGGAAGAAGTTGATTGCATAATAGAGCGCCGACCACGCTCCCAGCAGCGTCAGCGGGTAAATCATGTAGGCGATAACCAAAGCCGTGAAGCTGTTCTCGCCCATGCCGCGTGTGAGGCTGATGACCCATGCTCCGATGAAGGCGAACATCAACACCGCGCTGGCCAACACCACCGCGCTGACCCCCCACGCGATCAGCGGGCGGCGATTGATAAGCTGGCGGAAAACAACCGACAGCACCGTGCTGGTCGACAGACCGAGAATCGATTCAATCAGGATATTGAGAAAAAACGCGCCGTCCTGACCCGCGACAAGGCCTGACACTGCGCGCAGCAAGAAAGCGCCGCCCCAGCCTGCAAATTGCAGGTTCCAGAACGCCCGGTTCTTGTTCGCGAAGAACGGCGTGGGCTGGAAGGGTAAGACGGCCATGGTGTGCCTTTAGCGCAAAATTGGCGTAAAGGTCACCAATAAGGTCTCGATCGAGCAGCTGTGAAGGGAATTTACTGACCCTGCGGCTTGCGGTATCCTGCATGAGACCAAGCGAGATATGACCGGAGAAACCGATGAACGACATGACCGCTGAAGAGCTGCACGCGAAGGGTGAGCACGCCAAGTTCCGGGAGATGAAAGAAGGCACACAGGAAGATTGGGCGATCATCTCCAAACAATATTTCGAGTTCGCCGAAGGGCTGGCCGACCGCGTGCTTGCGCATCTCAAACTGCTCAAAGGCGATTTTGGCGGCTTTCCGATCTGCCGGCTCGAGCACTCGCTCCAAACCGCAACTCGCGCTCACCGTGACGGGCGCGGTGAGCGGTATGTGGTGATGGCGCTACTGCACGATATCGGCGACACGTTGGGCACCTACAATCACCCCGATGTCGCCGCAGCGATTCTCAAGCCTTTCGTGACTGAGGAAGAACACTGGATATGCCAGAACCACGGCGCATTTCAGGGCTATTACTACTTCCATCACTTGGGAATGGATCGGAACCTGCGCGACAAGTTCGCGGACAATCCCTATTATGATACGTGCGCGGAATTCTGTGAGAAATACGATCAGGCCGCATTCGATCCCGCCTACGAGAGCGAGCCGCTGGAATTTTTCGAACCCATGGTGCGCCGGGTCCTCGCGAAACCGCTCGCTTCGATGTATGTGACGGACGAGGAAGCCGCCTGAGCGTTATTGGGGCTCTTCCGACGGGCGCGGGCTGAAGTGTTCTGCCCAATTCAGAGTGGCTGACGCCACTCGCGCCGCTTCGATTTTCGGCACTTCCGCCCTGATTGATTCGATTCGTTCATCCCACCCGTCATGCGTGCGATTGCGGAACAGGCCCCCGTTATGCTCGGGGCCCCAGCGCTCCATGAACCGGATGGCCGCTTGCGGATCGTATCCGGCATTGGCGAGCAGCCAGGGCATCATCCGGTCCGCCTCGCGCTCGGTTTCGCGCACATCGCGCCGCTTGCGGCCGTTGGCATTGAGCCATTGCGGATGGCGCAGAATGTTGTGCGCCAGCTCGTGCGCCATGGCAGCAGCCAGTTCATCGTCCGGGTACACAAAGCCCGGGAATCCTCGCCCGATCCTGACCCGGCCCCCATCCGCACCCATGTCGTCGCCGGAATAGACCACTTCGAAGCGGGTGCGACATGCCGGAACAGTTGGCACGACGATAAGCTCAGGCCCGCTCGAAAGCTGTAAAGCGACAGGCTTCCGGTCCTTTGCCGCGACTCGGAAAAGATATTCGACCTTGTAAAGTCGCATCCATGGCTTGTCGGGTGACCAGTCGATGTCCTTGAGTGCAACACCGTTGATAGCCAGCAGCGATGCGCCGCGCTCCAATCCAGTCTGAATCGCCGGCGAATCCGCAGCGATTGTATGGATGTATATGTCGCCTGTGAGGCTCAACTGCTTTCTTACCGCGTCCGGCTTGGCGTATCCCGCAGCGTCCTGCACAAGAAGGCCGGTCTCATTATCCGTTTCATGACAAATGGCAGCGTTGCCGGTTCTGAGCTTCCAGCCGATATCGTGCACCCGGGTATCGAGCACGCGGAACGCTTCGAAATCTTCAGAAAAAGCGGCTCGTGGCTCGCCAGCCTGGCTGGCGCTCGCAGCCGCAGATGAAGTTGCAGCCAGCAGCGCCAATGCAAGAAATGGCTTCAAGAGCCACGCGCTTCAGCGATCGCTTCAGCCAGCGCTTCTTGCCCGACCGCGCCCTGGAGAACCTGATCGCCGACCACCCAGCTCGGTGTTCCGGTGAATGCCAGTTGCCGTGCGAGGCCGAGGTTCTTGGCAATTTCAAAGTCGACCTCCTGCGAGGCGGCGACCGCTTCGGCCTGCGTCACGTCGAGCCCGGCTGCTGCGGCGGCGCGCGCGACGCTTTCGTCATCAGGAGGGCCCAAGCGGAACATGGCATCATGGAATTCGGTGAACTTGCCCTGTTTGGCTGCTGCCAGTGCCATGCGCGCGGCGCGCTCGCTCCCATCGAAGATCGGCCATTCGCGGATCACGACCTTCAAGTCGGGATTGGCCGCAACCAATGCGGCAACATGTTCGCGGCTCATCCGGCAATAAGTGCAGCCATAGTCGGTAAACTCGACCAACGTTACTGCGCCATCCGGATTGCCCAGCACGGCACCGGGGAAGGGCGAGAGAACCTCGCCCTCGATATCGGCAAGACGTTCGCGCGCCTGCTTGCGGTCATAGCTGTTCGCCAGATCGGGCAGGATTTCGGGATTGGCGAGCAGGTACTCGCGGGTCTGTTGATGACCGAGCGTGTATTGCCACACCCCGGCCCCGATGAAACCGAAGACCAGCGCCAGCAGCGCGACGAAGAGTGAAGAACGGAAACTGCCCATGTCGACAGCCGCTAGCGTTGGTCGCGCATATCTTCAAGCGCAGCTCGCGCTTGCAGACCAATGTCCTGTGCCCTCAGCCAGTCGGGCGATCCTGTCGGCAGGCCATTTTCAGCAATACGCGCACTGTTGATCGCGGCGGCGTACTGGCGGGTCATCACCTGCTGTTCGGCGCTGGCCAGGCGTGCGCGTGCCATGTCGCCCTTGGCGGCGTAAACCACACCCAACTGGTACCAGGCAAAGGGGTTGAGCCGGTCGCGCGCCACTGCTGCGCGCAGCACACGCTCGGCCTCTTCGTGATGCGACTTGTCCTCCGTCGCGATCAGCGCGTGACCGAACATCGATGCGATCAGAGGCTGGTTCAAAGTGAGATCGGTCGCGCGTCGCAATGGCTCGAGGGCTTCGACCGGCCGGCCCGATTCCAGCAGAACCTGGCCCTTGAGCTCAAGAAAATACGGATCATCGGGGTTGGTGACGAGCAGTTTATCGGCCTCGATCAGAGCAGCTTCGATCAGCGCGCTTTTATGATAGGCATAGGCCCTGGCATAGCGGGCGGGTATATCCTGACGGCTCTCCGGATACTCCTGCAGCGTACGGCCCGGTTCGTTGATATAGCCGAACAGCTTCGCTTTGACGCGTTCGAAGCGCGCCTGAATCGCTGGGTCTGTCGGCGTGTCCCATGCAGGATCAATGGTGTAGCTTTCGCGCAATGTCGCGATGCGATCGCCGGACATCGGGTGGGTGCGGACGAATGCCTGATCGTCATCTTGGCTGACCCCGTAGCGGAATTCCTGGTTCTGCAATTTCTTGAAGAAATCGAGCGAACCCTTACCGCTGATTCCGGCCTTGGAAAGATATTCTGCGCCCGCCGCGTCGGCGGAGCTTTCCTGGACCCGGCTGAATGCGAGATATTTGCCCAAGGCTGCCCGCTGCCCGGCCATGATGATGCCCATCGCCGCATCGCCTGCGCCGGCCAAGGCGGCGCCGACACCCAGCAGCATGGACAGCAGCGATATGTTGGTTGCAGCACCGACACCTTCGGAGTGCCGGATGATATGCCCGCCGGTAATATGTCCTAGCTCGTGCGCGATCACGCCTTGCACTTCATTGGCGGTGTCTGCCGCATCGATCAGGCCTGCGTGAATGTAAACGACCTGGCCACCGGCGACGAAAGCATTGATCGAGGGATCGTTGACCAGCACCACATCGACATTTCCGGGCTCAAGCCCGGCAGCCTCGACCAGCGGCGCGGCCATGTCGTTCAGCAGCGCTTCGGTTTCCGCATCGCGCAGGACCGACTGCGCGGCGACAGGCTGCGCAAACATCGTCGCGGTCGCGAGCAATGCAAGGATGTGAGCGAGAAGGCGCATTGCGTGATTGCTAGCGCGTTTTCCCCTGAACCGGAACTGAAGCTTCCCTGCCGGACTGACGCGAGCTGGCAATGGGCAGAGCGAAATCGCGGACTTCATCGATGATCTGGCGGTCGCTCCACGGGCTCGCGGTCCTGACCAGTATGTCATAGTGATCCATCTCGCTGAACAGTCTCAGGTCGGCACGGCCACCGGCGGCCTCGAGTTGCCGGGCCAGCACCCGGCTGTTGCGCGGTTTGACAGTGGTGTCTTTCTCTCCCGTCATCAGCAGCATGGGCGGGGCATCGCCGCGCACGAACGCCACAGGCTGTGTCGTTGTGCCCGGATCGGGTGCGCCACTGAAACTCGCGCGGGTCGAGTCGCTATCGAAGGGATAGAAATCATACGGTCCGGCGAGGCCGATCACCCCGGCGAGGACTTCGGTCTGCAGGCCTTCGCGTGCCAGCCATTGGCTGTCCAGCGCAGTCATAACCGCATTGTATGCGCCTGCAGAATGCCCGGCGATGAAAATCGCATCGGGATCACCTCCGTGGCGATGTATGTTCTGGCGGGTCCACGCGACAACGCTCGCCGTGTCTTCCAGCATGGCAGGGAATTCGACTTCGGGATTGAGACGGTAGCCGGCCAGCACCACAACGAACCCCTCGGGGACAAATGTTCGGGCGACAAAACCGTAATCGTCGGGGTCCCCCGCACGCCAGCTGCCGCCATGACTGAAGATCAGCACCGGCCGACTCGAATCCGGCTCGATTGGTCCGTACACCGCCAGTTTCTGCGCCGGCGCTGCGCCGAAAACATGTTTTTCGAGCATTTGCGTGTCGCGCGCACCTGCGGTCAGCCTATCCACCGTATCGAGCACAGCAGGGCCATTTCGCGCGATCGCATATTGCACGACGAGGAAGCCCACGAGCCCGATGACTGCCACAACCCCGATTGCAGTTAGCACGCGCTTTCTCCTCTTGGTCATGTCTGCGTAGCTCCATTTCCAGCCTGTTCGACAATCTCGACGATCTTTTCAGCGTCGCTATCCTGCGCCAGTCCGGCCTCGCGCAGGAAAGCCTGCCCGGTCGCATAATCCGAGCCCGTCCAGAATGGCGTGTCGCTGGCTTCGATCGCCGCCCGTGCGGCGATTTCTTCTGCCGAGTGAGCTTCGCCTGCCTGCCGGATGAACACCGCGGCGATCCTTTGCGGATGCTGTTCCACGATCTCTCCGAAAGCGATCAGGTCGCCCTGCGAGTCGTCGCCGACGAGCGCAAATTTCATATCCGGATAATGCGCGAGGATATCGCGTATCGCATCGGTCTTGTGCGAACCATGACTGCCGGACCCAAAAGTTTCGGCGTTGAGGCCCCAGTCGCGCAGCTTGATCGGACCCAATGGCAGCCCGCGCGCCTTTTTGAAGGCGACAAGATAGGAAAACAGGTTCCACGGGCTGGAGGAAACATAGAAGAAGGGCCGCTCGGTCGCGCCTGGCAGTTGCTTGCCGACAGCTTCGGTGTTGCCGGCATCGATCCGCGCTCCGCCAAGCGCACCGTAAAAATGGTCTGCGCCGGGCACCTGCAGACGCTCATCGGGCATTTCCGCCAGAACCCGCCGCCAATTTCTGAGCAGCGAGCGCGGGCCGCCGGTAATGCCGGTTTCGATTATCGTGTCATCGATATCGGAAATGACCCCGAGCCGGGAGCCGGTCGCCGGAGCCAGGACAAATCCTTCAGCGCATTGCTCGCCGCGCGCGTCTCGCCAATAGAACGCGACAGTTTCCCAACTGGTTTGGGATGGAAGGTCGCGGTGTTCCAGAGGTATGTCGAAATGGACAAAACCTTCGCGATCGGTCCGGCCCTTGTGCCTCAGCTCGTTGCCATCACTGTTGCTGATACCCAGCTCTACGTCCAGATCGCCTTCCTCGCGCGAGGCAAACTGCGCCACCATGGTGCGAAATGCCTGCCAGCGGCCCCCGGCATTGAATCTCGGCACGCCGGTTCGCAACGCGCGCGCGGAAAGCACCAGGCGGCTGGTGCTGCGATAGCCGTAATAGGGCTGAATACGGACGGGATGGTCTGACCGGAAAGGCATGCGCGCACCGCTAGCGACTGCATGCCGTCAGGCATAGCCTTTTACCGCAATGGATTTACTGGCAATTCACTGGACTGACGGGTTCAAACGAGCTTGCGCGCGACCTTTTCAATCAGCGGGATATCATCCGACACCTCGCCCAGCATCACGATCGTACCATCGCCCAGACGGCGGATCATCACCACACCGAATTCCGCACCATCGGCATCAAGCGTATCGAAGCCCTCGCCATCCAGCTCGCGCAGCTTCTGTGCAAGGTCCGGACGCATGGCATCGACCGGATCGACGGCCTTGCCGGCCTCTTCCTTGCGTAAGCGGCGCTCTGCCTGGACCACCCCCTTCAGCCCGCCTTCTGCCGTGGACAGGAAATCCGCCAGTTTGCCGCGTTCAATTTCGAGGCGGCGAGCATGCGCCAGCACGCTCGCATATTCAGCAATGCGCGATTTGTCGTAATCGACGCCGAACACCAGCTTGACCACCGGAGTCATCGGCGCCCGGTCCTGAACCGTCAGGCCGCTCTCAGCGACGAGTTCGCCGAATTCGTCGGGATCGTCTTCGGCAGCGAGACAAACGTCGTAAGCGCGGCTGACCGCAGCATAAAGTGCGTGGCGTGTGCGATCTTCGGATGATCGGGCCGCCTGCGCCAGCTCGCGCGCTTCAGCGAGGCAATCGTACAGCCCCCCCTCGTCGATAACGCCGCTATCGTTGCCACCGTCGCCATCGCCGCCAACGGGTGCTGCGCTGGCTGTGCCAAGCGGCAGCATATCGTCGGCGATGGGAGAAGTAGCAGGCTTGGCCGCCAGATCTTCAACCGGCGCGGCATCCGGCGTATCGGACACATCTTCGACCGGTGACTGCGACATAGCGGTAGCGCCAGCATCGGTTTCGCGCGGCGCATGCTCGCTGAGGTCTGGATCGAAGGCGACCGGAACCTCAGGTGCCTGAACTTCTGCAATTTCTTCGTAAGCCACCTCTGGCTGGAGCTGCTCATCGCCTGGGATGGGCAGTGCAGGTTTCTTGCTCAGTAGCGGGGAGCGAGGTGCAAACACGTCGCTCGACAGCTCGCTCAGCCCGAGGCTTGTTTCATCGTCGTCGTAATCTTCGTCCTCTTCATCATCGATGGCCGCACCCGCACCAGAGCGTGGCTGGATCAGCGATGAAAGGCGAGCGACGACCGCGTCGTCATCATCATAGACATCTTCTTCTTCCGGACTATTGCCATAGTCGACAGCGTATTTGCCTTCGCTGTCTTCTTCGTCCTCGTCGTCGTGCTCGTCCAATTTTTCGCCGACACCGATAGGCGACAGCCCGATGCCGAAATCAGGCACCGGATAGCTATCTTCTGATTCATCGTCCTGCTCGTCGCTATCGGGCAAGTCTGCAATCGCATCGTCGAATGTATTTGCCGGGCCATCGGCCCAGTCGGGAACCTCGGAGGGGTTGTCGGCCAGCCGGCTGATATCTTCGAGCTTGGCACTCAGTTCGTAGATCTCACCATCGTCGCCCGCTTCGTCTCCAGCTTCGCCATCTTCGGCATCGAGCGCCTGCTCGATCTCCAGCAGCAACTCATCGGAGGTGATCTGATCGGCCATTTCCTTCCAATTGATCACGCCATAGATGAAATCGATGGTCTCTCCGTCGCTCGAATAGGGCAACAGGATTCCACGGTAGAGTATCGTTGCCTCGCGCTGATTGACGAACTCGGCTTCGAAGCCGATCGGCGCCTGATTGGCGAGAATCTGGAGATAGTGGTCGGTGATCCGGCTCAGCAGCGATCGGCTGGGGATATCGGACAGGCGCTCGATCTGTACGTTCGTGCCGCATTCCTGAGCCAGTTCCTGGCCAAGGTACTGAATGGCGGGGTCTTCGATACCCGTGCTGAAGTCGAGCAGCACGCTGTAAGGTCCGAAATCGTTCAGTTCGGCCGGCTCTAGGTCCTCGATCGACGGGAATGAACGGTCGGCGAGCAGGCTCGCCCAATGGTTGTAGGCGCGCACTTGCATGCGACGTTCGTCGGTCCCGATCGAGGCCGGCGGCAGTTCACGGCCGGTCTCGTCCTCACCGCTATCCCATTCGCGTTCGTCGTCGTCCCCAATATCATTGGCATCGGGCACTCCGAAATTTCCGCGCAGCGTGTCCATGAGCTTTTCAGGCCCCCTTCGTAATACCTCGAAGGAACCTTGTGGCCGCCCGTAGTAAACATAGCGTTAAGTGCGTTTACATTTGTCGCGGCCAGGGTGGCCGCAGGCTGGCGCCTATAACATGTACCGCATACGGATGGTCTGGCGCGAATTGCCCTGCTCGACCTTGAAAGAAGCTGATTTGAATTTTGGCGGCCCCATACGCACCTTGGCGTCGCGCGAAAAGCCGAACCCTTCGGTCGGCATCATCATCAAGGCGCGGTCTGCCTTGTTGTTGTTGTTCTCGTCATGCAGCAGCGCGATGGCATAGTTGCCCGGCTTGACGCCTTCAAAGCGCAAGGTCACCGACTTGCCGGCCGGAACCACGACGCTGTTCGCGCTTGCCTTTTTGCATTTCGGGAAATCGTCGGGATCAGGCGTCAGGCAGGCCCGCACGACACCTTTGGTGTTGCGCAGGTCGGTTACTGTCACATTGATCGTCGAAGTCTCCACTTCGGTGAAAGCTTGCAGCATGAAGCCGCCCGCAACGAGGCCGGTCAGCGCAAATACGCGTCCGACAGACCTTTGTCGGTGCCGCAGAGGCGATCCCAGAAACGAAAATACAGGCCGTAGTTGCATTGATAGCTCTCGTGATGACGCTGGTGGTGGCTAGCCGTTATCAGCCAGTTACCCAACCTCGAATGAACAACCGCGCGAGGAAACATCTCCCACCCCATATGATTGGTCACGCCCATCACTGTCATCACGGTCAGAACGAGGCCGAGCATGGCGACATGGATCGGGATGAGGAAAACCAGCAGCGGGATAACCACCGCTCCGGTCAGTGCCTCGATCGGGTGGAAACTCATCGCAGCCCATGCTGTTGGCGGACGGCTGGCATGGTGAACGGCATGGGCGATGCGAAACGGCTTTGGCCGGTGCATGTAGCGGTGGGTCCAGTAAAACCAGGTATCATGCGCGAACAGATAGGCCAACACCGACAGCGGCGCATACCACAGGGGCAGAGCGTTCCAGTCGGTGTAGATCCGGGTCCAGCCAAGGTTCTGCCAGCCCCATGCGACGACACCTGCCGGGATGCCGTAGATTCCCGCCGAAGCGAGTGACCAGGCGATCTCTTTGCGGATTTGCGGGCCGAGCGTGGCATAAAAGCCTGGCTTCACCCGCGAAGTCGCCCAAGCGAAAACGCCGCTCGCCGCGAGATAGCGCAGTGCAACGATCAATGTCATCGCAAGTGCGGAAAGTATGATCGCAAGCGTCATGGGCATAGCCTATGCCCGAGATTGCCGCATGCTGTCAGCCCTCAATGTCAGCCTGCGACCTGTCCCCATGCGGAGCATTCCGGATCCGAGGCAACCACCGACCTGCGCAGCGCGGCGCGGGCCAGCCGTTCAACCTCGACTTTGCGGCGGGCAGCAGCAAGCGGGCGGCTGGGCGCAGGACGGACAATTTCAGCATCGTAGCCATCGGCAACGATCAGGCCGCAACACTCAGGCATGAAGCCGGCATTTTCCAGCGGAGCCCGATCAATTTGAGGCGGCAGGCCCCAGTAAAACCGGTCACAAAAATCGAGATAGTCGGGCCATTTCGCGTCACTCAACAGGTCCGCCCGACTGACCTTGATTTCGACGATAATTATTCTGCCCTTGGCATCTACGCCCATCAGGTCGGCCCGACGCCCGTTGCGCAAGGGCATCTCGGGGAGGACCCAAATATCGTTGCGGGCAAACAGTCGCGTGATCCCGCGACAGACGGAAAGCGCATCAGGCCCATCCAATTGGGGTTTTAAATCCGGTTTCGTAGCCATGCCCAACTTTGGAACATAGCAGGAACCCGGTCAAGCTTCTTCGCGGCAAATGGTCTGAACTGGCTCCGCGCCGCTCGGGATCTATGCGCTCCGGCGGGGGCCCATGGAGCCGCTTTCGGGGGCTAGCGCGAGCAACGCCTCGCGGGCAGAATAATATTCACGCCACAGCGCGAGCGCGGGAGCAGTTGCATCCTGACCGCGGGCATTCACCGCCAGCAAGGCGGCGAGGCCGGGCTGCATGACAGCGGCCATGTCGGTCAGGTGGTTCTCCGCCAGCTTGAGGCGTGCACCACCAAGCGACAGTAACTGAGCGACAAAATTGCGTTGACTCGGCCCTGGTTTTTCCGCCGCAAGACCAGCCAACATGGCAATTGCCGCAGCTGCATCCTCCACAGCGGCAAACTGCTTCGCAAGCTGGCTGCTCGCTGCGCGCGCGTTTGCGCCTTCCGGCGGTTGCGCGAATTTGGTTCCTTCACTGCCCATTTTGCCAGCCATAGCGCCAGCCGCCCTACCAAATCGCTAATGTTCCCAGCTCGACCTATCGTAGCCATAGCGCTCGGCCAGATCGCCCGTGGCCGCACGAAGGTGAGCAATGTCATCAGCCGATAGCCGCGATTTCCATTTCCCAAGAATGCCCGACGGGTTGCGCGTTATGTAGGAGCCCGTGCCGGCAAAGTCGCGCCCGGTACCCCCGAACGCTTTGGCGACGAGCTTTGCGGTCGACGAATTCTGCCGAGCGCCAGCAAACTCGAACAGGCGGCTCAGAGTGCCGGGTATGTCAGCTATCAATTCGTCCTGCACCAGAACCAGCGTTCGCGGATCGTCGCGCAGATACGCATCGGCAAAGCCGTATACCGCACGCCATAGCAATCCGGCCTGCACGATGATTGGCGGCGGCGACGCAGCTGCTTGGCGCAAATCGCAGGCAAGTTCGGGGACGGCCGCGAGCAATGGTGGCTGGACCAAGTCGGTGAAGTCGAAACCGTTGCCGGCGCGCATGAAGCTTTCCGCAAATGCTGCCGGGTGGCGAACGGTGAGGATGACTTTCAACCCGTCCTGACGCTGAAGATTCCGGGCTGAGAAGAGAAGAAAAGGGTCTTTGAAAACCGCGCGCTTGCGCGACAGGCGCATTGGCAGTTTGCGCTGCAGATAACGCGCGACCTGCAAACATTCTTTCGAAGTCCGAGCCTCCGAAATCCGGCGCGCGGCAGAACCGGCAATGCCCTCGCCCCGCATTATCCGGATCAGGAAACCGCGCAGTTCCTCGTACTCTGCGCCATCGTAGAACCTGTACCAGCCATCAGGCCGGATCGAATCGTAGCTCAATGTCGGGCTAGCATTGGTCGGCTCATGCACCAGGTGGAAATCGGGTGACGCGCCAAGGATGCGGCCGACAAGTGTCGTCATCGAGTAGTGCGTACCGGTAACGACAACACTGGATCGGAAAAGTTCATCGCGGTCGCTGACACTGGCCATTGGCTGTAACTCTACGCGGTAAGACTTTGCGCTGGCAAGGCGTGAAGGCCTTTGCTAAGCGCGCCCTCGCTTCGGCACCCGTAGCTCAGCTGGATAGAGCGCTGCCCTCCGAAGGCAGAGGTCACAGGTTCGAATCCTGTCGGGTGCGCCATATTCGCGGCGCGGGTTTTGGCTTGAAGCAGTGAAAACTGCTCGCCTTGCCGTGCTTAAGCGTTTCCACTTGCTTTCGCTTGCCACGCCTCCGTTATCACGGCAACTTGGGCACTGGGTCGCAGCGATTTCGATGGGAACGCAATGAGCGGCGGTGAGGACGACACAGGCATGGCCAGCGAAGTATCGGGCGGCACGCGCCGAACCGCCTTCCTCAGCTACACCCGCGACGAGCGCCCGCGCGCGCTCGAGATCATCACTGTACTTGAGCGACAAGGCATCGACGTGTGGTGGGATGGCTTGCTTGCGGGTGGCGACCGATTTGCCGAAACCACCGAACATGCGCTGGAAACATGCGATGCGGTGGTGGTGCTGTGGAGCGAAAAGTCGCTCCAGTCGCACTGGGTGCGGGACGAAGCTACCCGTGGGCGCGATCGCGGGTGCATGGTGTCGATCTCGCTTGATGGATCGGAGCCGCCGCTGGGCTTTCGCCAGATTCAGTATATCGATCTTTCCGGCTGGAGCGGGAAGCCGGACGCGCCGGAAGTCAGCGCTGTCCTGCAAGCGATTGACCATGTCGCTGACCATCCCGGCACGGAGCTGACCTTCGGACAGCGCGCCGTTGAACCCGCCAGACAGGGAGCCACCCGGCGGGGAGTATTGCTGGCGGGCGGCGCCGCCATCCTTGTGGCAGGCGGTGGATTGGCGGTCTGGCGCGGCGGCTTTTTCGAGCGCGCGGCCAGTGCCAACAGCATCGCTGTGATGCCGTTTGAGAATTTGAGCGGGGACGCCGAGCAGGCCTATTTCTCCGATGGCCTGTCAGAAGAGCTGCGCACGACGCTCAGCCTCAACCCGCAGATCGCGGTGGCTGCGCAGACATCTTCCAACAGTTTTCGCGAGAAGGAAGCTACTGCCGACGAAATCGCGACCGCGCTTGGTGTCGCATTCATTCTTGAAGGGAGCGTCCGGCGCTCGACCGATGCGGTCCGGATCACGACCCGGATGATCGATGGAACGAGCGGCTTTCAGACCTGGTCCGAAGCATTCGAGCGCCCGCTGGAAAATGTCCTCCAGGTTCAGCGCGAGATTGCCAGCAAAGTGGTGGATTCGCTGGTGGCGACGATGGCGGATGGAGAGGCCGCCGGCACAGTCCGTATCGGCGGCACCTCCGATGCAGACGCGCTCGATGCGTTTTTGAAAGGCGCAGCGCTGTATGATCTGGCGGCGAGCGAGCAGACTGACCGCCAGGCACTGGCCGAGTTTGAGCGAGCAATC
Source organism: Parerythrobacter lutipelagi (assembly GCF_005434975.1). Taxonomy (GTDB): domain Bacteria; phylum Pseudomonadota; class Alphaproteobacteria; order Sphingomonadales; family Sphingomonadaceae; genus Parerythrobacter_A; species Parerythrobacter_A lutipelagi. Next base: position 1,316,999 of record NZ_SKCJ01000001.1, read on the forward strand.
GAGCGCGACCCGGAATATGCTGCCGCTCACGCCGCCCGGTCGCGCGCTCTCACGGTCATCGGCAGTGCCTACACGACCGGGGCCGAGCTCGAAGAGTATTTCGAGCGGTCGATGAAGGCCGCGCAGCGTGCGGTCGAACTCGCCCCGGAACTGGCGGAAGGCCATTCGGCATTGGGGTTTGTCCTGACCAACGGGCAGCTAGACATTGCCGCCGCGCGCGAGCCGTATCAGAAAAGCTTTGAACTGGGTTTTGGCAACGCTGCGATCCTGTCCAGCTTTGCGATCTTCGCTGGCGTAACGGCCAGTTTCGACGATGCACGTGATGCGCTGGCCCGGGCCGAGCGGCTCGACCCGCTCAATCCCTCGATCTACCGGACAGAGGCGATCGTCGAATTTGCCGCACGCAATTACCCTGCCGCGGGTGTCGCGGCTGAGCGGGCGCTGTCGATGAATGACAGGATCAGCAATGCGCATCGCATTCTGGGTGATATTGCCCTGCTCGAAGGTCAGATCGAAGCCGCGCGGGAGCATTACGAGGCCGAGACCACAGAGATTTCCGCACTTCCAGGGCTGATAATTACCACTGCCAAGCTGGACGGAGCCGAAGCGGGCGAGCGCGCGTTTTCGGCGATGGTCGAACGGTTTGGAGACAACAGCCTCTATCAACAGGCGCAGGTGCTCGCGCAGTGGGGCCGGACCGACGACGCGCTCGAAGCGCTGGAGCGGGGCTATGCCGGGGGCGATGCGGGAATGCCGTTGATGTATACAAATCCGTTGCTTGACCCGATTCGACAGACCCCGCGTTTTGCGGCACTCTCTCGCACGTTGGGTTTCGAGTAGGCTCGACAGTTTCTTGATGGGGGAATTTCTGATGAAAAAACTTATATTTGCTGCCGCTGCTCCGGCCCTCGCACTGGCTGCGTGTGCCGAACCGGTTGACGAGTCGACCGAAGAAGTGGTGGCCGAAGAAGTAGCAGAAGAGCCTGCTGCCGACGCCATGGCTGAGGGTGACGCGATGGCTGAAGGCGGAGAAGAAATGGCCGCTGACGACAGCACTGCTGAAGAAGGTGCCGCTGAAGAAGGCGGGGCCGAAGAAGGTGGCGAGGGCGACGGCCAAGGCGGCGGCGTGATCCGCACTCCGTCCGGCGAATAAGAAAGGCAGGACCGGGCGTGGGTGCGCCCGGTCCACCTAGTCCCCTATGACCTCGCCACGCCACTCCACGAGGCGGCGCTTGCTGCGCGCCGGCATGGCGTCGCTCACCGGATTATTCCTGATTGGCGCTCAGGGCCAATCAGGCACGCCATATTCTCCTGCCACTGCATCGACCCGGCAAGTGCCGTCGACCGGGATTATCGATGCCGAGCTGCAGGCTGAAACGAGGCCGGCCTTCGCAGATTTCTACGAATCGCTCAGCGAGCACCAGCAACAGACAGTCGTGCAGTTCGCACAAACACAGGAACGCGGCGAGCGCGGGCCGCTGGTCGAGGAAGTACTTCGATTGCCTGCGCAAGAGCAGGCGCGCTTTGTCTATTTTGTCGGCTTGCTATCGCGCGACGAGAAGGCGCTGGTGGCGAATATGTTGCAAGCGCGCTCGACTGATCGGTGGCAGGGTCTGTTCGAGTTCTTGCGCGCTGCGCCGCCCGAAGAGGTGCGCAAGACGGTACTTTTCAGCGGCAATGCCCGGTACTGCCCCGACACATATGTCGTCGATGGCCACGCGACAGGGGCGGTCTTTCAATGCACGACACCTTCGAAGGACTTCTTGGGGGTTTGGAACACTTCGGTCCAACGGGTAGTGCGCGGCTCCAGAGCCGATCCGGGGGTCGAAAAATGGCAGGCACAGATCCTGCTGACCGAGCGAGGCTACAACGACCGGGTTAGCGCAGACGTGCTCGCAGACATCCGCCGCGTGACCGGTTTCACCGCCAACAAATGGGAAAACTCCCACATCTGCGGCGCGGTTGATATTGGCGGCGGGTGGGTGCTGACCGCCGCTCATTGCCTGACCAATCATTTTTCACCCGATGCGCGTGTTTTCAGAGAGCTTCAGGTCAGGCTCGGCGCGCGACAGCTGGCAAGGGGCGGGAAGCTTTATGCGATTGATGCTGTGGTCATCCACGCTGCCTATAGAAGCGTTCAGGGCGGCAAAGATATCGCGCTGCTGCGTCTGAAAAATGCCGCCGGCCTCCCGCGGCCGGTCAGTGTTTTCAGCAGCGCGCCCAGCACTGCTTCCGGCAACAAGGCGCTGGTCAGCGGTTGGGGCTATACCAGCCCATCGACGCGAGGCAGCAATCTGCTGGATATCAACAAGAATCCGCAACGCCTGTCGGACCTGCTGCAGCAAGCGGAATTGTCTCTCTGGCCGCGCAGCGCATGCAACAACAACGCGAAGTTCAAGCAGAGAAGATATTCGATCACGACGGGTCAGCTGTGCGTCGGCTCGGACGATGGACAGGCCAGTTGCCGTGGCGACAGTGGCGGCCCGTTGGTGGATCGGACCCGTCGCGGCGCACCGCGCCTGCTCGGGGTGGTTTCCTATGCTCCGGGCTGCGCCCTGGAAGGCGTGCCAACCGTATACACCGATGTCAGCCATTATTCGCAGTGGATCGCCAACGCGAAAATCGCCGCAGCCAGCGGCCGAGTTGTCCGGATGAATGATCCATAGGATCAATGCCTTCAATGCGTGATTGCCACCACGCTCCGTGATGCTACACCGCTATGCATGGGAACTGAGGGGGCTTCGGACGGCACAGCGCCGCGCATCCTGCATCTGGGGGTAACCGGCCATCGGGAAGGCAATGCCGCGTATGATGCCCATGCGGCTGAGATAGAATCGGCGATTTCGCGCTTGTTCGCGGCGCTGGAGCAAAGGCTGGCAGGCCAAAAATCAGGCGGGCAATCGGGCGGCCAATCGGGTAGCCAATCGGACGGGGAGCCGCGCGAGGCGCCGACTTTCCGCTTGCTGACCAATCTGGCGCATGGCTTCGACTTGATGGCCGCCGAGAACGCGCTGAAGCGCGGATGGGACCTGTTGGCGCCGCTTCCGTTCGGCAAACAGATCAACCTGGCACTCAACACACCCGGACTTTCGAACGATGAAATCGTGGCGGTGGCAAACGGGGGAATTCCGCAGGACCAGAACGCGCACCGTGAATACGAACGCCTGCATGCCGTCAGCGAACGTGCGCGCTGCCTCGAGCTGGCAGATCAGGACAGCTTCGTGCGCGAAGGTTTGCAGATCCTGACCCGGGTTGCACCAGGATCACGCGCAGCACAGGATGTCTGGCTTCTGGTGGCCGAGCGCACGCGCGCGGCAAGCATGGTGACGATCGAGCAGTCGGATGTGTTGGTTGCCGTGTGGGACGGCCTGTCGCCCAGCGCATCGGGCGGCACACGCGATACCATGACCAAAGCGCTGGCGGCAGAAGTGCCGGTGGTGTGGATCGACGCGCGCAATCCGGCAATGATGCGGATGCTCGCCGATCCGGCGGACCTTGTGGCTGCGTTGGAGAATCCACGGCCCGACGGGCTCGACCTGATCGTCGAGGCGCTGTCTCAGGCGGCGGAAAGCGCGTGGGAAGAAATGGAGCAGGCGCGTGACCATATCGACCCGCTCCACTGGCGCGAGAAATCCTCCTCGCATCTTCATGCCTACCGCCGGATCGAAGCCATGTTCGGCGGCGGCGGGAAAGCGTTCGGATCAATCGTCCAGCAGTACGAAAATCCAGACCGGCCGGATGAAACAAGCCTCGGGCCGGTGCTGCGCGAAATGGAGGCACTGCCCGGGGCGGACCGCGATTTCGTCGATAGAGTGCGGCAGTCGGTGGTGCCCCGCTTTGCCATGGCAGACGGGATCGCCACCTACCTCTCCGATGCCTATCGCGGGGGCATGACCGCAAGCTTCCTGCTATCGGCGGCTGCGATCATAGGCGGCATTGCCTATCTGCCGCTGGTCGGTCCGGAGCTCAAATGGCCTTTCGCGCTGCTCGAATTCCTGATTCTGTGCGCCATTGTGGGCATTACCATTGCAGGGACGCGGGGCAATTGGCACCGGCGTTGGTTCGGCACGCGCCGGGTGGCGGAGTATCTGCGGCACACGCCGATCATGCTGACGCTCGGCTGTGCGCGGCCGATCGGGCGCTGGCCCAAATCGCGCGATGCCAGCTGGCCTGAACTCGATGCGCGGGCCAGAACGATGGTGCCGGGCCTGCCGGCCATGACCATTACCCACGAATATCTCAAAGAGCATGCGCGGCGCGTGCTGCGGCCCTATCTTGTCGGTCAGCGCGATTACCATCGCGGCAAGGCGGAACGACTGGAAAAAGTGCACGCCAATCTGGACCATGTATCCGAATGGCTGTTTGTCGCCGCGATCATTTCGGTCGGCGGTTACCTTGTGCTCAAGTTGCTGGCGGCGTTGTCGTTGATCGATCCTTCGATCCCCGACGGGCTGAGCAAGCTGCTGACTTTCTTCGGCGTTGCCTTTCCGACGCTGGGTGCCGCATTGGCGGGCATTCGGTATTTCGGCGATTTCGAACGTTTTGCGGCCATCTCCGATGTCACTGCGACCAAGCTGGACCGGTTGCGCCGCAGGGCTGACCTGCTGATCGAAGGCGACGAGCGTGACGTGAATTATCATGATTTCGTCGATCTTGCCCATGCGATGAGCGACGTAGTGATCGAGGAAATTGAAAGTTGGCAATCGATTTTCGGCACGAAAAAAATGGCGGTGCCCGTCTGAAGCGGGCAAATCTCCGCTCTTCCACCGGCATTTGAAATCCCGGCTTTCCAAGCCCGCTCAGGCTGTTAAGTAATTTTACAGGGAATCGCAGACTGCGGATGGGGGCTTAGCAGAACAGATGGCGCGCACGCAGCGGATCGACGCAATTGTAGTGGGCGGTGGTCCGGCCGGATCAGCAATGGGCTGGTCGCTCGCCAAACGCGGGATCAATGTCGCAATTGTCGAACGCGCGGTCTTCCCGCGCGAAAAAGTGTGCGGCGACTTCGTCGAGCCGGCAGGCTTGCGCATCATCGAGACCATGGGCTGCACGCAAGCGCTCGATTTGGGCAAGCGGCTGCCGATCACACGCAACCGGGTCTATTACGAAGCGCGCCTGCCATATCACGGCGAAATTCCGTATTACGACGGTGCGCATGGTATGCCGCCTCATGGCTACATCATCCCGCGTGATCAGCTGGATACGGTGCTGTTGCAGAACGCGGAGGACGCCGGTGCAACGGTGTTTCGCGGCACCTCGGCCAAAGCGCTCGAGCGTGAGGGTGGCGCGAACATCCTCACCGCGAAGCAGGGCAAGGAAGAACTGAGGATCGAAGCGCCCGTAGTCGTCGGGGCTGACGGGGTGCAATCGATGGTCGCCAAGGCCAAAGACCTGCGGCGCACCGACCGGCGGCACATTGGCGCGTCGCAGCGGGTTTATCTCGACAACCTCGACATCGAGGAGGGCGAGGCGACGATCTGGTTCGACGAGGACCAGATCCCCGGTTACGGCTGGATGTTCCCGATGAACGGCGGGCGCGCCAATATGGGCATCGGCCTGCTGACCGAAACCTGCGACCGGTTCGACATGTCCGTTCAACAGTGTTTTCGCGACGCTGTCGAGCGGCTGCGCTTTCGCCATCCCGGCTGCCGCAACGCGCGCGTGGCATCCAAGCCGCTGGGCGGTGCGGTGCACATGTACGGCGGGGTGACGCGCAACCATTTTGCAGGCGGGATACTGGTCGGCGATGCAGGCAGTTTTGTCGACCCGATGACCGGAGAGGGCATTACGCAGGGGATGGAAAGCTCGATCCTCGGTGCGCGCAGCGTGGCGGCGGCGCTCGAGGCCGGGCAATTCGGCCAAGACCAGTTTGCCAGCTTCGAACACGATTTCCGCGCCTATTTCGATCCGGCAATGCGTTATCTCGTGCTGCTGGCGCAACTGCTGCGCAACCGGCATTTTCATGAAAGCGTATTCACCGCGACCCGCAAGGGTTTCGAAAAGGCGCAGGTGGAAAGCAGCTTCGGCGAAATCTCCGGAACCAGCTTCGGCGGGCTTAATGTTCAGCCGCTGGCGATGACGGGCCAGCTGCTGTGGAGTCTGGCCGACCATTTCCTGCGCGGCGGTGCGGCGGCATTGACCGATGCGCTGCGCGGCCGCGGGTTTACCGCCAACGGGGCGGTTGAGGACCTTCTCGCCTGGCAGCGCGGTTGGCGCGCCTCGACGGCAGATGACTTGCCGTGGCATATGTCCTGGCTGGGGGACATCGCGAAGGCCGCCGGCGAGCTTGGCCCGTCGTTCCTGATGGACGAGAATCCCCGGCTGCGCGGACCATTCGCTTTTGTGGAGGGCACATCATGAGCACGAAGACCAAGGTCAAACCGAAGAAAGCCGCCTCGAAGGCGAAAAGGCCCGCTGCAAAGAAATCCGCGCCGAAGAGCAAGCCGAAGACAGCCAAGTCGGGTGCGGCAACAGCGCGTAATGCGCTCGCCGCGCCGGAAGTGGCCGTGGTTGGCGGCGGGCTCGCCGGGATGACCGCGGCGCTCAAACTGTTGCAGGCCGGTTTCAAGGTTACTCTGTTCGAGCGCTACGACCGGCTTGGCGGCAACACGTCGTCGCAGGCGGTGAACGGGGTCGAACACGATGTATATCCGCACATGTTCTGCGACTGGTATGCCAATTTCTGGAGCCTCTTCGAGCAAGATCTCGGCCTGAAGCGCGAAGATCATTTTGTCGCGCACCCCGGTAGCATGATGCTGGCGCCGGGATCGGATGACTATGTGAACATGCTCAACCCGACTTCGCTTGAAGCAGTGGTTGCGAACATGAAGTCGGGTTCGATGTCCCCGGCCGAGCTGGTGCTGCTGGGCTACTCGGGGGTCGATCTGGCGGCGCAGGGATTCGATTCCGACGGGCTTAACCAGATGGAAAAGCTCGACGTAAACGGCTTCCTCTATTCGCGCGGCTACGCGACCGAAGCCGTGGCAGAGATGCAGAACTATCTCCTGACACTGGTTTGGTCGATCGACAGTGCGAAGACTTCGGCCCGGACCTACGGAAATTTCCTCCAGCACTCGCTGCGCTTTCCCGACCATTCACCGTTCGACTGGCTGCTGAAGAACAGCCTGAACGCCGGGCTCGTGGAACCCTTGCGGGCGAAGCTGGAAGAACTGGGTTGCTCGATCCGCACCAACGCGGATGTGCAGTCGGTCCGCCTCGATGACGACCAGCGCCCGATGCTGCGCTGGCAGGCGGATGGGGCTAAACGAACCAGCGCAAAGACCTTTGACTTTGGTGTGCTTGCCGTCCCTTCGGCTGTGCTGGCGGACATCGTGATGTGCCGCAAGGCCGGTATCGGCGGCAAACGGATCATCGATTGCGAGCCCGAGCTGGCGAATCTGCGCCGCCTGTCGAGCGCGGCCATCCCGGTGCTCGACCTGTATCTGAAGGAAAAGCTGGACGATTTCCCGATCGACAGTATCGGTCTCGCCGGATCGAATTATGGTCTCACCGCGCTCGATATCTCGCAGTTGTGGCCAGCAGAATTGTTCGACGGCAAGTCCGCACTGATCATCGCTGCGTCCGATGGCGATGCGATCCCGTCCGAAAATCCGCACGAAGCCGCGATGCTGATGCTGGCCGAGCTCGCACGTTTCTATCCGCAGTTCGAAGGGGTGAAGCATTGGGGTGATCCCGACAGCATCATCGACTGGGACAAGTCGCATATGCGGCTGAACCTCGACTACAAGCTGTTCCTCGATGATACCGGCAGCTGGAGCTGGCGGCCCAGGGCGAGCTACCCGGAAGGTCTGCCACGGCTCACCTTTGCCGGCGATCTGTGCCGCACTGATGTCGAGATGGCGACAATGGAAGGCGCAGTTCAGAGCGGCACGCTGGCCGCAGCGGCAGTCCAGGCGCAGGATGCCGCGCAGACCGGCAAGGCACGCGGCAACCCGATAGAAGATGTCCCGCACAGGCTCTATTCCCCGACCACGTTTCGCGCGGCGAAGCTGCTCCTGCTGCCGGCCGCTTACGCCGCCTATTCGCTCGTGGCGCTCAAACGGTATCGCGCTGCAAAGGCTTCGGGCGGCGACCATGCGGGTGAAGCGCTGGCGACCCTAATCGAGGATCTGGCGCTTGTTCCGCCCAAAGCGGCGACCGAGCTGGGGCAGGGCGCCTACTCGTTTTATCGCAGTCTCGTCGATCGGGACGAAGAAGATCCAGGCGATGAGAAGATCGGCCTGAGTGCCGCTGCGCTCATGGTGCTGGGCGAGATCGCGGATTATGCCGCATCGCAAGTCGGCGGCGAGAAACGCGCTGCGCCCGAGACCGCAGCGGGGCAGGCCTTTGAGGGCGTGCTCGGCCAGATCGCCGGTATCGCGGGCAGGGCCTATGGCACCATGCGCGCTGCGGCCGATCAATCCTGTTCGACCAAGCGCCGCTGGCGTGTGAAGCGCTGAAGGAGCTCTGGACTTGGACACAGTCACCAAAGGCATCGTTGCAGACCTCGGCTTCGTCCCGGAGATGGACCGGCTGCGCGAACGGTTATTCGCGTGGATCGCGGATTCCAGCGAGGAAATGCGGCCGCTGCTCGAATGGCAGTTCAACGCCGGATCAAAATACTTCCGGCCGTTGACGATTTTTGGCTGCTACCGCGCGCAACAGGGGGGGGAGATTCCGGACAGCATCATCCGCTCAGCCGCAGTGCTCGAGATGATGCATAACATGACGCTGGTGATCGACGATATCCTCGACCTGTCGGACGAGCGGCGCGGCAAGCCGACCATGCATGCGAAATTCGGCAATCTGCCCGCGCTGATGGCGTCTGGATTTATCGCGGCAGACGGTTTTGCGCTGGTGGCGGATGACGCGCACGATATCCGCCTGATTGCCGATCTCGTCAAACGGTTGGGTGTCGCCGAATGCGCGCAGTGGCGCTTGCGCCGACAACCGCTCGGCGTGAAGGACTGGGAGATGATCGCAGGCGAGGACACTGGCTCGATGTTCGAGACCTGCGCTTGCCTCGCGACGCGTGACGAGAGCATGCGCAAGTTCGGCCGACTGATCGGGATGCTCTATCACGGGTGTGACGACGTGGGCGACGTGAAGGGGCTTGAATCGCTTGGCGGCGGGGGCGAGGAGGATTTGCGCGATGGCATCCTTACGCTTCCCGCTGCTCTGGCGATCGAGGACGAGGATATCTGCGAACTCTTCTGCCGGGAGAATCCCTCCGACGCGGACCTCCAGCGTATTTCGAAAGAGATGCTTGATCGCTTGCCCGACGCCGAAGCGCATCTCGATCAGATCGCGACCGATGCCAAATGGGAAGCACAAGTGAACACCGGCGACCCGGGCGTGCTGCTTGAACTGGTCGATTACACGCGCGAGCTATCGCGCCGGTAGGCTGTGGGTCACGTTGACAGGCGAGCGAGTGCCGCCCGGACCTCGGGCAGCGCAGGGCAATTGCTTGAACTGTCGCATTTGGCGAGCGTTAGCTCGATGGCACGGCGCGCTTCCTCCATCCGGCCCGATTGCTCGAGCAATCCGCCTAGCTGCGTTGCCGCTTCGAGCTCGATCGCCAAAGCTCCCATTTCGGCCGCGAGATCGTGCGCTGAAAGGAGGTCGTCTTCCGCAGCCTCGATATCGCCTTGGGCAACCCGCAGCCCGGCACGAATGATCAGGCTCTGCGGCCGGACGATCCGTTCCTGCGGGTTGGCGACCAGAGCTTGTTCAATTGCCTCGTTCGCCTCATCGAGCCGCCCCAGTCTGGAGAGTATCTCAGCCAGCCGGTTGAGATAAAAAATCATCCCGACGCGCCCATTCGACGCTACCATTTCTTCAATCGACTGGCGGATCACCTCGGCGGCCTCTTCGGTTGGCCTGTCTTCGGCAGATGCCCAGGCCAGCTTGCCGCGCACGAGATGACCGATATAGGCCAGGCCATGCTCCTGCGTGAGATCCAGCGCCGTCTGCGCATGGAACCGGGTTCCGGCATAGTCACGCTGCAACCACGCGAGTGTACTCGCAAAGTGATGTCCAACCGCCGCGGCGTAGGGCTGACCGCTCGCTTCACCGCGGGCGACAGCATCGTCCATTCGTTGCTGAGCCACGTCTTGCCGGGCCCGCATCCATGCCCCTAGCGCACCGATGCCCATGCCAACGATATCGTCCATCACATGCCGTCCGGCACCGGACTGCGCCACGATTTCCTCAAACCGGGCATAGTGGCCGGGCAAATCATGCAGCCTCCCGCTGTAGAAATCGGTCTGCAGCACCGCATTGGCGGCAAAATAATCGAGCCAGGCGGGTCTATCATCATTCTGGATTTCAGAACCCAGCGTGATGACCCGCTCGGCAATCGCATCAGCCTCGCGATAGTCGCCCGAAGTGATTACAGCGCGCCAGAGCTGGGCTTCTTCGATCATCGTCTTGACCAGCAAGCCACCTTCCTTGGCCAGGGCGAGCGCGCGGTTGGCAGCATCCACAGTCTGCGGGTCGGAATAGCCGCGGGTCTGTTGCAACGCGCGGTTGAGAGCGCTCCACAGCCGCAATTCTGCGTCGTAACGCTCCGGCCCCTCGGACAGCATCGTGGCAGCATCGATCCCGCGCTGGAAATGCACCACGGCTTCCTTACAGGCACCGCGCCGATACGCTTCGTCGCCTGCCGCCTGCCACTCTGTCAGCGCTCGTGTGTGATCGCCGGCCTGCATCCAGTGCGAGGCGAGCACCTCGCGCGCAATCTGCGCACCATCCTCTGGCCGCCGGGCAAGCGTTTCCGCGGCAAGCCGGTGTAGAACCTTCTGGCGACGTTTCGGCAAGGTCTCATATGCCGCGTCGCGCACCAAGGCGTGTTTGAACCGATAACTCGCCATCGGCGGTACACCGCGCATGATGAGAAACCGCTCCCTGACGAGATGCGCCAGTGGCGTTTCGAGGCCGGACGGATCATCGGGTGCCAAGGCTGCGAGCAGCGCCTGATCGAATTCCAGCCCCAGAACCGCGGCGACCTGCAGCGTCTCGCGCGTTTCCCCCAGCCGTGCAAGCCGTGCAGCAAGCAGGTCCCGCAAAGTCGGCGGCATCGCATCGGCTGCCTGATCGGGCTCATCGGCCATCAGCCGCGCCAGTTCTTCTGCAAAGAGCGGGACGCCGTTGGCGCGTTCCAGCACGCGGGTGAGGACTGCGTCATCGACCACACGCTCACCCGCCATCTCCGCGACTAGCGCGCGCATTTCCTTCCGGCCAAGCGGGCCGAGCGTCACTCTGAGATGATGCTCGCCTTCGCCCCACGGCGGCTCGAATTCTGGCCGTGCGGTTGCCAGCACCATGATCCGGTCGTCCTGCGCCTGGTCGACCAGCATCTGCACCAGCTCGAGTGTCGAGGGATCAATCCACTGGATATCGTCCACCAGCAGCAGCAATGGCTTGCGCCGCGCCAGCGCAAACGCTGTTTCCACCAGAGCCGACAGCAGCTGGACCCGCTGCTGGTCCTGCGCCGCGCTGGTCGGTTGCACGCCATCGGGCAGCGAGATGCCGATGACCGGCGCAAGCAGCGGCAACAGTCGTGCAGGCAGGTCGCGTTCAGCCGTCTTGCTGCGCAGCCATTCGCCGGCGTCTGCGCTGCGCCCTTCCGCCTGCTGCGCCACGAACTGTCCAATCGCGTGATAGGGCGTGTTGGCGAACAGCGATGCGCCTTGCAGCGTAATCCAGTGGTGCTCGCGGCCCCCCAACCATGCGTGGAATTCCTCGACCAGTCGGGTCTTGCCGATCCCCGGCTCGCCGCGAACCAGCACATGTTGCCCCTCGCCGCTCTCGGTTCGCTCCCACCTTGTCCTGAGCGCTGCAATTTCATCTGTCCGACCGACGAAACCGTGGTTCGCCCCGGCGGCCCAGCCGCGTACGAGTTCGACCCTTTTTCTTGCGTCACCGACCCGAAAGACATCCGATCCGGCGACCGGCTCAAGCTCGAATGCTCCACCGGCGAGCTGGCGCACGGGCTGCGTCACATGCACTGCATTGCCGCTTGCGGACTGCGCTGCGGCTTCGGCACCGGTGGCGCCGTCACCGAACATTTCCGCTTCGCCGCCGGAATCGGCCGTCACCAGCACTGTTGCAGTGTGAACTCCGACCTGCAGCGCAAGATCATCAGGCGTGACCCCGGCAATGCCGCGCGACATGCTGGCGGTTTCCGCAACCAGCGCCAGCGCTGCCCGGATTGCGCGTTCGGCAGCGTGTTCCTGCACCAGCGGGTATCCGAAGGTCGCCGAAAGCCTGTGGCCTGAATATGTCACCCCGCCGCCGAACTGGTCGATTATCGGTGTTGCCAGATCGTGAAAACTGGCGAGCAGATCGCGCCAATCCTCCGGGTCGAGCGACGATGCGAGACTTTCTCCGCCCGCTAGCGAGGCCGCAAGGAAAGTGACCTGGCGTCGTTCGTCGATTGGTGCGGCTGCGGCTTTGTTCTTTTGCGGAAGCCGGGCATCGTCTGTCTCCGCCCGGTCGCCCGATCCCGTGAATTCGCGGACATGCTCGAGAAACGCGCACCATGCAGGATCCGCTTGATCGCCTTGCCAATGCGATAGATCGGGGGTCTGGGTGAGCTCGAACATGATCGGACGCTCACACGGTTCGATCATGCACGGGACAAAAGTTTCGGCGCGCTGAGCCAGGGTGGCTTCCGCTCTGACCCACCGCGAGACGGCCGAGCGAGGCGACCACAGCACGATTACGGCTCGCGCGCTCCGCAGGGCGTTCTCAGTGACCTCGTCATAGACCTGTCCCGCCTTGAGCGACACGTCCCACCACACATCGAGGCCGGCGGCCTTGAATGCGTGCGCGAATAGCGCGGCCTTTTCCTGATCCTCCCGATTGTAGGAGATGAATATGTCGCTCAAACCCCGTGTCCCCTCCAGGGTGGTTGGCGCAACCCTACTACATTTGGGTTGAGGCGCAAATCATGGCGTAGCCCACTCCGGTCAGCCGACTTGCCTCTCCTGCCCTTCCCAATAGGGTGCGCGCAGTTCGCGCCGCAGGATTTTTCCTGAGGGGTTGCGGGGCAGCGCTTCGATGAAATCGACCGATTTGGGGCATTTGAACCCGGCAATCCTCTCCTTGGCATAGGCGATGACGCTTGCTTCATCGAGGTCGCATCCGTCACGCGGTACGATGACAGCTTTTACCGCTTCGCCCCATTTCTCGTCGGGAATACCGATGATTGCGATATCGGAGATATCGGGATGGCCGAACAGCGCGCTTTCGACCTCAGCCGGGTAGACGTTCTCGCCCCCGGTGATGATCATATCCTTGATCCGGTCCTGGATGAACAGATAGCCCTCGTCGTCGAGGATGCCTGCATCGCCTGTCCGGAACCAGCCGTCACCGATCAGTGCTTTTTCATTTTCCTCCGGCCGGTTCCAGTAGCCAAGCATCACGGCATCGCTGCGGATTGCGACTTCGCCGATCGTGTTGGCAGGCAGCGGTTTCAGGTTTTCGTCGAGGATCGCGATATCGGTTCCGGGCAAAGGCTTTCCGGCAGATTTCATCACATGCTCGCGCCCTTTGACGTTCTCAGGCTTGTGGTCATCGGGCGAGAGGGTCACGACGGTGCCGAAGGTTTCCGTCAGGCCATACAGTTGCGCGAAATCGCACTTGAGCCGTTCGACCCCTTCCTTGAGAAGATCAAGCGGAATCGGACTCGCGCCATAGGTCAGCCCTTTGACGCTCGAGAAGTCGGCGTTTTGCGCATCGGGATGCGCCAGCAGCAGCCGGATTGCAGCGGGGACGAGAAACATCCACTTGACCCCGTATTGCTGCACATCCTTGATCAGCAATGCCGGATCAAACTCGCGGTGGACGATCAGTTCCTGCGCGCCCAGCGTCGCACCCAGAGCGCTGCCGACGCCGGCAATATGGCCATAGGGCATGGCAAAGACCATGCTGTCCCCCGGATCTGCGGCATACCAGTATATTCCGTGCTTCTTCATCAGCGGCCTGGTGTTGGTGCCGTTGTGATGGCTCAGCACCACACCTTTGGGCAGACCGGTCGTGCCTGAGGTATAAAGCTGGATCAGCGGGTCTTGCGGGCCGACTTCGGTGAAGACCGGCTCGTCCGACTGCGCATCACGCCAGGCTGCGAATTCCTGTTCCATCGAAACAATGCGGCCGTCAAAAGTGACTTGGGAGAATTCGTCTTCGCGAAACAGCACTGCCGCGCCGGCATCCTGCATGATGAATTCGACTTCGGCTGGTGCCAGCCGCCAGATAATCGGGATGAAGACAATTCCGGCACGCGCAGCTCCGAGGCAAAGCTCGACTGCGTGATCGGTGTTCTTGCCGAAATAGGCGATGCGGTCTCCCTTGGAGAGGCCCATCGAAGCCAACCCGTTGGCAATTTGCGTCACATGGCGATCGTACTCGCGATAAGTGGTTGTCCGCTCTCCATGGCGCAGAGCGACCTGATCCGGGCGCTCCGCTGCATGGGCGGCCAAGGCTTCGCCATAGGTAGGGAAATAGCGCTCATCATAGGTGTCGTCGCTCATCCGGCATCCTCTCCGTCTTCACGGGCCGATTCGGTCGGCCCTGTTTGACGCAGACTGTGTCGGTTTTGTTTTGCGACGTAAAGCTGCTGCGTGCTTTCAGGCGAAGCCGCATTCGAGGAACTGAAGCGCACAGCCAGCCAGAGTAGCCGTGCCGTGAGGCAGCGCGCTCTCGTCGACCATCATGCGCGAGGAATGGATCCCGCAGCACTGATGCCAGTCATCGCCTTCCTGCGCGACGCCAAGGAAGAACATGGCGCCGGGCACTTTCTCCAGCAAATAGGCAAAATCTTCTGCGCCCATGATCGGAGCCGGCAAATCGCGCCACTTCGCTTCGCCGAGTGCCGTTTCCGCAACTGTACGCCCAAGCGCAACCGCGCGTTCGTCGCAGATGGTGACCGGGAAACCTTCGGTCACTGTCACTTCGGCCTCCATTCCGTGGGCCTGCGCTATGCCGCTCGCGATCTGGCGGACCAGCTGTTGCAATCTCAGCCGGTTTTGCGGCGACAGGGTTCGCATCGTGCCGCGCATGGTCGCATGATTGGGAATGATATTGTGTGCTGTGCCGGCTTCAAGCTGAGTGATCGTAAGGACCACAGCATCAGCTGCGTTGAACCGGCGTGTGACCGCGGATTGCAGTGCGGTGATGATCTGCGCGGCAGCGGGAATGGGGTCGAGCGTATCGTGCGGCATCGATGCGTGGCCGCCCTTGCCCGTTACGGTGATATCGATCTGGTCCGCCGCCGCCATAAGCGCGCCGGCACGTCCGGCGATGACGCCATGCGGGGCGTTGGGCATGATATGGAGCGCAAAGGCGGCATCAGGCAGCGGATCGATCAGCCCGTCATCGAGCATGTATCGCGCGCCATGGAAGCCCTCCTCGCCGGGCTGAAACATGAATTGCACCTCTCCCGCAAATTCGGCGGATTTCTGCGCCAGGAGCTCGGCCGCGCCCGCCAGCATCGCGGTGTGCGTGTCGTGGCCGCAAGCGTGCATTCGGCCAGCAATGGTTGAAGCAAATTCGAGCCCCGTTTCCTCCGGCATCGGCAATGCGTCCATATCGCCGCGCAGCAGGACCCGTCTCCCTGGTTTGGCCCCT
The DNA here is from genome assembly GCF_005434975.1 of Parerythrobacter lutipelagi. Taxonomy (GTDB): domain Bacteria; phylum Pseudomonadota; class Alphaproteobacteria; order Sphingomonadales; family Sphingomonadaceae; genus Parerythrobacter_A; species Parerythrobacter_A lutipelagi. The sequence goes on from NZ_SKCJ01000001.1 coordinate 1,332,629, forward strand.
TTCAGCGTTGCGACCATGCCGGTCGTCGATCCGCCTTCTTTCCACTCGAGCGGCAAATGCTCGAGCGCCTGACGCACTTTCGCGCTCGTCTTCGGCGTCTGCAGGCCCAGCTCCGGCTCGGCATGAATGGCGCGGCGCAGCGCCACGATGCGGTCTGACAGATGACGGGCTGATTCGAGCAGGTCTGGATGCAACATGTTCCCGCCCTATCCCAAACCGTGTGCCCAGTCGGCAGAAAAAAGTGGTTTTCGCAGCTGCAAAACGTCTAAAGCGGCGCTCGATGGCTCGACCCGACCCTCCCCGATTGCAGGAATCACACGCGAATTCGCCTGTCGTGGGCGTGATTTACAATCCGCGCAGCCATCGCAACCAAGGCAAGGACCTCGACTTCGCTTCGCGAGAAAATGTCCACTTCGCACAACCGCGCGATCATGCAGAGATCCGGTCGACCTTGGAAGATTTTGTCGAGCGCGGCATCGAGTATCTGATCATCAATGGCGGTGACGGCACGGTGCGTGACGTGCTGACCTGCGGAATGGGCGTATTTGGCGACAACTGGCCCGCAATCGCCGTGCTTCCCAAAGGCAAGACCAATGCGCTGAACGTCGATTTGGGGGCGCCCAATGGCTACAATCTGATCGACGCGATCGATGCCTACGAGCGCGGCAGTCGAGTGCTTCGCCGCCCTCTTGTGGTGACGCCGCTTGACGGTGGCGGCACGCCGCTGGCTGGCTTTATCCTTGGCACCGGGGGCTTTACATTGGGGATTCAGGCTGGACAGGACGCGCACCGCATGGGCGCTTTCAACAGTCTGGCGGTCGGCGTTACAGCAGCCTGGGGCGTGATTCAGGCGCTGTTCGGAAGCGATGCCAACAAATGGCGCCGCGGGTCCAGGATGGAACTGTTGATTGGCCCCGGTCGCACGCCGTTGCCGCATACCGGGCATGGATATGAAGGACGGCGCGCGGTGATGTTGGCGTCGACGCTTGAACGTTTCCCGGTCGGCCTGAAGCTGTTCGGCAAGCACAAAACCGGGCTCAAGATCACTGCGATGGACCGGCCGCGCCGCGCTTTGCTGGCCGCGCTGCCCAAAATCCTGTTTGCCGGTCCGGGCGAGAAAGCTGCAGCGCGCGGCCTTCATCAGCATGCGGTCGAGACATTCGAATTTGCCATCGAAGACGATTTCATTCTCGATGGCGAAGCGTTTGCAGGCGGGCATTACCGGGTTGATCCCGGACCAGCGCTGCGCTTCGTCGTACCGTGAACGAGACGCTCGGAAGCCGAATAGCCGCGCGGCTGGATGCGCCTGTCAGGCCCGAGGTCGCGCAATTTGCGGAGAATCTGGCTGCAGCAGCGGGTGCGGATGCGGCGCTGTTTTATGGTTCCAACTTGCGCACCGGCGAACTTGAAGGCGTGCTTGATTTCTACCTGCTCCAGCCAGGCCCGCAGCGCGAGCGGATCTGGCCGCGGGTCAGCTATCACGAATGGGAGACCGGCGGGACCGTGCTACGCGCCAAAGTGGCTGCGATGTCGCTCGAGCAGTTCAGGCGAGCTGCTGCCGGCGATTCCCGGGATACGACGATTTGGGCCCGGTTCGTGCAACCCAGCGCGCTGGTCTGGGCGCGAAGTGCTGATTTTCGCTCGCAAGTCATCGATGCGCTGGCCGAGGCGGCCAGAACGGCCGCCCGGCTGGCTGCCGCGCTGGGCCCGGAAAGCGGATTGGCGGCCGACTATTGGCGTGCGCTGTTCCGCGCCACATACCAGGCTGAATTCCGGGTTGAGAAATCGGGCCGTGAAGACTCGATCCTGTCAGTCAACCAAGCGCATTTCGATGGCCTTTTGCCGCTCGCATGGGGAGCGGATGGAGTGGCGTTTTCGCAGGAAAGCGGCGTTCTTACCCCGCAGATCGAGGCGGCCCGGCGCCGCCAGATCAAGCGGTGGTGGGGGTCACGGAGGCGGTGGGGCAAGCCGCTCAACCTGATACGGCTGGCAAAGGCCAGCACCACCTTCGACGGCGCCGCGCGCTACGCCGCATGGAAGATCGAACGTCATACGGGCATTGCCATGGAAGTGACGCCTTGGCGCGAAAAGCATCCGTTGCTTGCCGCTCCCGGCGTGCTGTTCAAACTGTGGCGGGCACAGCGCAAGCAGTGATGCCGATCACATATAGCGCATCCGGATGGTGATCGAGCTCGGGCTGTCGCCAACCGAAAACTGCGTCTTCTTGTAACTTGGTTTGCCCAGATTGAAGATGTTGATCGACGGATTGTTCGACATGCCCCCGCCGTCCTGCGACAGGTCGGTCTTGCCATTGCCGTTGGTGTCGTGGCGTACGGCGATGCCGTACACGCCCGGCCCCGGCAGCGGCATGCACACCGTCATCGATCCCTTGCTTGCTGGCAGTTCGATGCGATTGATCCAACGGCCCTTTTCCAGCCAGTCGGCCTTCGTGCCGCGATAGCTCTGGACGCGAATGTTTCCGGACGAGGTCTCGATGCCGGTGATATTCACTTTAACGGACGAGCCCGAGCGGCATTTGCCGGGATCGTGGGCAATCTTCTGGCGATATTGTGCGGCTGCCGGACCAGCGAGCACGAGGCCTGCTGCGGCAAGCGCCATGGTCCCGAATTTTAAGGTCTGCTTGATGCTCATGCTCGAAAGTCCCTGGAAATATCTGGCTATGCGGCGCAGTCGCGGCGCCTGAAGAATCTGTGTCGGGATACCCCTGTGTTGCAAACCGGGTAAGCCGCAGCCCCTGAATTGCGCCTGAATTCGAAGGTTAAGCTGCGTTCAAGCTGGTCACGAAACAACGCGCCCCGCGTCCATCGCCACCGTCCGGTCGGCGAGTTCGGACAGGACCCCGCGATGGGTGATGACGAGGATCGTACAGCTTCCCCGCATGGCCTCGATCGCGTCTGCCACTTCCCGTTCTGCCGCGGCATCGAGCGCGCTGGTGGCTTCATCGAGGATCAGCAGGGACGGATCGCGCAGTAAGCCGCGCGCCAGGACGATGCGCTGACGCTCGCCGCCTGAAAGGTGCCGTCCGGAATCGCCAACGGGTGTATCGAGGCCCTGGGGCAGGTCGAGGACGAACGCCGCGTGGGCCCGGCGCAGTGCTGCGTGCAATGCGGCGTCATCTGCGTCCTGATCAGCCCAGAGCAGATTGTCCCGCACCGAGCCATGGAACAGCACCGCTTCCTGCTGGACATAGGCGACACGGCTGCGCCAGCCATGGCGGTCGCCCGGTTGCATCACTTTCCCGTCGAGCAGGATTTCGCCACTGTCCGGCGCGATCAGTCCTCCTAGCACATCGGCCAGGGTGCTTTTGCCGCAGCCAGACGGGCCGGTCAGAGCGATGATGGAATTGGCTGCCCCTTCGAGAGAGACGCGGTCGACTGCGGGCAAGCCTGCGCGGTGCTGGACTGTAATGTTCCGCACTTCAAACGCTTGTTCGAGTGTGTGGGCTTGCGCAGGCCCCGCTCCCTGCTGCTCCCTTGCAGCCTCTGCGGTTTCGATCAGCGCCCTGACTTCGTGCAGGGCTGGTGCAGCGTGCGACCAGTCCTGCCATTGCTCTTGCAAGCCAGCGAGTTGCGGTACGGCCCGCGCGAAAATCGCAATCAGCGGCAACAGCATGGCGCTGTCGAAGCTCCAGCGTGTCACAGCGAACCAAACTATCGCGGCGAGCACGATTGCCCCTGCGATCTGGAGCATCAGCCGGGCGAGGCTCGACTGCGCAATATAGCGGCGCTGCACCTTGCGCATATCGGTAAAGCCGCTTCGGGCTTCCTCGACCATGCGATCTTCGGCTCCGAAGCTCTTGATGATCCGCAACCCGTCGAGTGTTTTCTCCAGATTGCCGAACACGGCCTTGTTGCGCCCCGTCAGCGCCTCGCCAAGCTTGCCGGCATTGCGGCGAAGTCCGCGATAGAGCAGCAGCACAAGGCCGCCAGCAAGCACGCCCGCCAAGGCGAAGAGCGGCGAGATCACCAGCGCGGCCAGGGCAACTGCAACAAGATTGAGCCCTGTCGTGACCAGCGAGAAGAGGCTTGCCGACGCCAGCCCGGCCCGTTCCACCGCAGTCAGCAAAAGCGCGCGATTATCGCTCTGACGCTGTCGCGCGAGGAAACGCCAGTCAGCGGCGACCAGAGCTGCAATCGCCCGGTGACGCAACCCGTCAACGATGCCCATCCGGATGTCGAAAGCGATCAGCTTGCGCAGGAATTCGGCGCAAGCCCGCAGCGCGAGCAGGCCGACGAATATGCCGAGCAGAGTCCCGAGAGAGGGCAGAGGGCCAAGCCATTCCATCGCCCCCGCCAGCTGACCGGTCGCCCGGCCTCCCAGCGTGGCATCGACCAGCGGGACGAGCATGACGAAACCGGCCCCTTCGAGCGCTGCACCCAGAACACTCAACGCGCCCAGCGCCCACAGGCGCGGTCCTCGTGCGAGGCGGATCAGGTCGGAGAGAGTTGCGCGCATGGTCGGTGCAAGGCTTGCCCGCAATTCGACCGCGCTGTCAAAGGTCGTTTCGCCCTTCGATCACGGCAACGAATTGTGCGGCGAGTATCGCGCGCGGTATCGCGAGCATGCGCGGCCAGTCCTGCTCGATGTCATGCCCGCCTTGTTCGGGCCATTCGCGCAGCATCCGGTCAAGCCGGTCAATATCGAGAACTTGGCTCAGAAAATCATGGCTCCGCATGGTGTTCAGGGCGGTGCGATATTCTTCCCGCTTACACCCTATTGCTTGGTGCCAGTCCGCATTGTGGCGACCGTAGTCCGTGTTGAGCCGCTGCGCGTCCGGCATGCGGCCTTTGCCCAAGCCCCGAGCTAGCTTTCTTTCCATACCCTCGCTTGCAAAACTCTCTGTCGGCAAGCCGATGCAATATTCGATCAGCGGGCGATAGGCTGTCACGTCGCGCCGGTTCACCCGATACAATTGTTCAAATGCCAGCATGACATCGGCTTTCTCGCTATCGGCAGCAAAATGATCGTGCCTCAACGCCGCCACGCGGTCTGGGGAGAATGTCTGATCCGCCCAATCGGAGCCACTGCCGCGCTCACGTGCGCGCTCAGCCTGCGTCGCCGCCGCCTGCTTCGAAAGCGGAGTCAGCAAAGCAACCATATCGCGCCGTTTCGGGTGAACCAGCGACCTGAGCCCCGATCGTACCGGATGCGGCAGTTGAGGCAGGATGCTGAGTGCGAGCAGTTTGCGGGCCAGAGAACGACTGTCACCAGGGCGGTTGTCCAGAAGTCTGGCAAGTTCGGCCCATCGCCCGCTGCGCGCATATTCAACATAGGCCCACCGTCCATCCTGGCTAAAGCTCTGGTTGGCGAGGTCTGCGACCATCAGCGTATCGCGCCCAAGCCCCTTCGCTTTGGCAAAGACTGCGTGGAAGGCTTCGACATTGGCCAAGCCCGGAGCAAACACTTGCATGGCGCGCAGCATTTCCCGGTTGGTCTCGCCGGTGCGTGCGGTGTCGCGGACAACGAAGTGCGGTTCGATGCGCGTATGCAGTCTGGCGAATGATCGGACATAGCCGGATTCGTCGCTCATCGTGCCCGGCGCGTCCGCCCCTTGCCAATCTGGGCTGGGGGTGAAGGTGATCGATGGCAGCGAAGCGCCCGGTACCATTGCGTCAAGCAGAGCGCAGGCTGCCAGCGGCGAGTCCAGCCCGCCGGACAGTGCGATTGCCGGTCTCTGCGAGATGCGGAGCGCCTTGCCTGCCGCTTCGCACAGCAAGGCATAGGTCTGGTCGGCCGCATCGGGCGGAGCTTCAGTGTGGTCTGAGAGGAACTGAGCCGGATCGTACCAGCGACCGACCGACCATTTGCCCGGCGCGCAGTGTACGACGCTGCCCAACGGCACGGAGTGTATGCCGCGGTACCAGCTGTGTGCCTCGCCATCGCGAAAGTCGTAAGCCAGCTGATCGACGATTTTGTCGTAGTCGAGGACTTTTTCGACCCCAGCAGCAAACAACAAGCGCAGCAGAGGCGAAGCAGCAAAATGCCGATCATTGCTCGCAAAATGCAGCGGTGGCGCATCCCAGGGCGAACGCGACAAGCGCCAACTGCCGTCAACCAGTCGCGCAATGGCTGCGTAGTTTCCTAGCAGATGTGCGTCTGCCTGATCGCCCCACCGGTTCAGAGCCAGTGCATAGGCTTGCCGCGGGTTGTCGTTCGCCTGTTCGATCAGCCAATCCGGGCCGTCGATTGTCCCCAGAATTGCAATATCGAGAGCAGCGCCGGGCACCGCCATACCGTGATCTACGGTCATGAGCGAGGGATCTGCAAATCCTCGCATCTGGCGCTTCAGTTCGGCAGGAGGCTTGCGGTCAGGCCTGCCCCATTGCTGCCATGCGGCGATCAACGCTCAATCCCAATTCCCGCCAGATCGGCGGCTGTCAGGATTTTCGATTGCCGGCATCTTGATCGACCGGAACTGGTCTGCCCGCCACATCGGCGATCGACCCGACGTGCTTGAGCTCGGGTGTAGACCAAGGTTCGGCCTGTGGCATCCTGCCGGTTTTCGAGGCACTTTTCTTGCGCATTGTGTTACTCTACGCCTTCGACCCATTTCGCGCAATGCGCAGCTTAAGATGTTACAATACCCGCGCTTCTTGCATCGTGAAGAAATCGATCAACGTCAGGTTCCAGGGCCGCTCGCTCCATATCGAATTGCTCTGCCAGGGCTGAGATAAGTGTGTCGCGCGTCGGACCTGCGTCCAGCTCACGCCAGATCGCTCGTGCTGTGCCTTCGACCGAATACATCTGTCCATTATCGAGCTGGACGATGATCGTCTCGTCATCGACATCCGTCTCGATGAGGTCGCTGCAGGCCTTGCGGATCTTCTTCATTCGCCAGTTCTAATCGCAAAACCGCTTGGGGGCCATGGGCCGAATTGCGGGGACAGTGTGGAAAAACGCCCGCCACCAGCTTGTGGCAGCGATTCGCGCGCTCTACGCCGGACTGTGACCCGAGACACGTAACCAAAGTTGGCCATGGCCCGTCCGCTAATATCTCCTTCGATCCTGTCTGCCGATTTCGCTCGGCTGGGCGAAGAAGTGCGGGCGATCGACGAGGCCGGGGCGGACTGGATCCATGTCGATGTGATGGACGGGCATTATGTGCCCAATATCACTATCGGCCCGGCGGTGGTTAAAGCCTTGCGGCCGCACACATCGAAGCCGTTCGATGTCCATCTGATGATTGCGCCGGTTGATCCCTATCTCGAAGAATTCGCCGAGGCCGGGGCGGATATCATCACGATCCATCCCGAAGCGGGGCCGCACGCGCATCGCACGCTGCAGGCTATCGGCAAGCTGGGCAAGAAAGCCGGGGTCGTGCTCAACCCGGGAACGCCGGTCGAAGCGCTCGATTACTTGCTCGACCTGACCGATCTGGTGCTGGTGATGAGCGTCAATCCGGGTTTCGGCGGGCAGAGCTTCATCGACAGCCAGCTGCGCAAGGTCGAGGCCATTCGTGAGCGTATCGGGCGCATCGGGAAGCCCATCCACCTTGAGGTCGATGGCGGGGTCAATTCCGAAACTGCGCGGCAATGCGTCGACGCAGGGGCCGATGTGCTGGTTGCCGGCAGCGCCACTTTCAAAGGCGGTCCGAGCCAATATGCCGCCAATATCGCGGCATTGAAGGGGGGCAATTGATGGTTGATGCGACAACGCGGCAACCCGAGCGCGCCTCAGCATCGGTGGTTGAAGCGGAATCGCCAGAGCTCGAATTCGATGATCAGGCCAGCGCCGTTCCGCTAAACGCGGGCGGTGAGGAGGCGCTCGTCGCAGGTGAAAGCGCAGCCCATTTCGCCAAGCGTGAAACGCTGGAGCCGGGCCGATCGCTGGTCGTAAGCGATTTTTCCAACCCGGCGCACAATGCGGTCGAGCGGCTGATCCGCGTGGCATATCGTCTTGGCGTCCCGCCATCGACATTGGCGTCGCCGTTCAGCAAGCCAACCCGACCCCGTCTGTTGGCCGCAGTTGAAACGCCGCTGACAGGGGATCGCGCGGGAGGCGTCGCGCTCAGGGCGGGGCATTTTCTGGTGCACGGTGTGAAAGCGCCGATTGCGCAGATGGATTTCGCGCCCGCCGCACATTTGACGGCACCGTTCGAGCGGGCACTACATGGTTTCACCTGGCTGCGTGATATCGCGGCCTCCGGGCCGAAAGAGCAAGGCGCTCCGACCGCGAGCCGGATTGTGCAGGCGTGGCTCGATGCAAACCCGAAGCCGGCGAAGGGGCCGGCGTGGCGGGTCGAGAATGTCGGCCTGCGGCTTTTGAACTGGCTGGTGCACGCGCCTCTGGTTCTGTCTGCGGCCGACAAGCGTCAACGCAAGGACCGGCTCGAAGCGATCGCGACGACTGCGCGCTGGCTCGACCGAAATGTGAAGAATTCGTCCGATCGTTTGGGCGAGATCGCCGGCTGGTGCGGGATTATTGCTGCCGGTCTGCTCATGCCTGAGGGCCGGCCGCGCCGGCTGTTCGGCGAAGCGGGCCTGTCGCGTGCGCTGGGCGAACTGGTGGCGGACGATGGCGGCACTTTGTCGCGCAGTCCGCTTGCGCAAATGGACGCGATAATGCTGCTGGTCGATCTGTCAGCATGCTATCGCGCGGTCGAGCGTGACCCGCCCGAACTGATCGAACATATGCTGGAGCTGCTGGTTCCGCCGCTGTTGACGCTGGTTCATTCGGACGGCGCGCTGGGTAGCTGGCAGGGCGCGGGCGCAGTGCGGCATGACCGGCTCGCCGCGCTGATCGATGCGAGCGGCGTGCGCACACGCCCGCTCGCCAACGTGCGCCAATGGGGATACCAGCGCGTGCTCGCCAGCAAATCGACGCTGATCTTCGATGCAGCACCGCCGCCACTGTCTCGTCATGCCCGGTTTGGTTGTGCATCCACACTGGCGTTCGAGTTCTGCGCGAAAGGGCAGCGTCTGATCGTCAATTGCGGCGGCGCTGCATTTGCCGGCGGTCAGGTGCCAGCGCGCATCGAGCAGGGGCTCCGCGCAACCGCGGCGCATTCGACGCTGGTGCTCGACGACGCCAATTCGACGGCGGTCCATATCAACGGACGGCTTGGTGCAGGGGTGAACGAAGTCGAGGTCGATCGCCGGACGCTCAAGAATGCGCAGGGCACGGCCACCCGGATCGAAGCGAGCCACGACGGCTACGCCGCGCGCTACGGTCTTGTGCATCGCCGCGTGCTGATCCTGCGGGACAACGGATCCGAGCTGCGCGGCGAAGACCTGCTGGTGCCATCTGGCAAGCGCGGCAAACGCGGCAAGATCGGTTTTGCCATCCGCTTCCACATCGGGCCGGGCGTCGAGCTGCGTCTTTCGGAAGACAAGCGAGGGGCGGGCTTGGCGGCATCGGACGGCAGCTATTGGCAGTTCCGCATCTCGGGTGACGACGGCGGCGAGGTTTCGATCGAGGAAAGCATGTGGGTCGACGGAAACGGTCGTCCGCAGCCGATCCAGCAACTGGTAATCCAGGGCATGACATCGCGCAGCGGGGGAAGCTTTTCCTGGTTGCTCAAACAAATGGGATAGGGTCATCCCCAAATGCCTTTGGGCCAGCCGTGACGGAGCAGAATTTGTTCGCTTGCGAGGCGCGGGAAACGCGCGATACAGGGTTTAGCGAAAGAGACGGGCAACGCGGTGAGCGGGCAAGACCTGCCCGCCGCTTCGAGGTTTTCTTGACAAGCCCGTTGAACGCAGTTGCGGTACTTGTGCGGAGCGATCAATGGCCCGTGTGCCCCGCTCAATCGACAGACTTTTCAAGGCAATCACTGCAAGCCCGAAGGCATTAGAGGATGGCAAACGTGACGGATGTGACGATTAAACGGGCGCTGCTCTCAGTGTCAGACAAGAGCGGATTGGTCGAGCTGGGGCAGGCGCTCGGCGCGCGCGGAGTTGAACTGGTGTCGACCGGCGGAACGGCGAAGGCATTGCGCGAGGCCGGGCTGGAAGTGAAGGACGTGTCCGATCTGACCGGCTTTCCCGAGATGATGGATGGCAGGGTCAAGACACTCCACCCGATGGTCCATGGCGGCCTGCTCGCCGTGCGCGACAATCCCGAACACTCCGGAGCGATGGAGGAACACGGGATCGGCGCGATCGATCTCGTGGTGGTGAACCTTTATCCATTCGAAGCGACCGTCATGCGCGGCGCCGAGCGGCCCGAAATTATCGAGAATATCGATATCGGCGGTCCCAGCATGGTTCGTTCGGCAGCAAAAAATCACCAATTCGTCACCATCGTGACCGATCCGAGCGATTACGCCGAGCTTTTGAGCGAATTGGAAGGCGCTGATGGTTCGACCTCGCTCGACTTCCGCAAGCGGTGCGCAGCCAAGGCTTTCGCGGCGACGGCTGCCTATGATTCGATGATCAGCCAATGGTTCGGTTTCGCCGACCAGCAGCAGCTTTTTCCTGATTTCCTCGCGGTCAACGGCAAGGCGCCGGTCGAACTGCGCTATGGTGAAAACCCGCATCAGAAGGCCGCGCTTTACCTGCCGGTGGGGCCGCACGGGCGCGGTATCGCGCAGGCCGAGCAACTGCAGGGCAAGGCGCTCAGCTACAACAATTACAACGATGCTGACGCCGCGCTCGAACTGTGTGCCGAGTTCGCCGGTGGCGATCCCGCCGTGGTGATCGTCAAACATGCCAACCCTTGCGGAGTGGCCCAGCGCGGCACCTTGGCTGAAGCGTGGGAAGAGGCGTTGACCTGCGACAGCGTATCGGCGTTCGGCGGCATCGTTGCGGTCAACACCGAACTGGACGGAGCAACCGCAGAAGCCATCGCCAAGATTTTCACTGAAGTGGTCATCGCCCCGTCGGTCTCGGACGAAGCGCGTGAAGTGTTTGCGAAGAAAAAGAACCTGCGCCTGCTGGTCACCGGGGACCTGCCCGATCCCCGCCGCGGCGGGCTGGCGGTCAAGCCGATCACAGGCGGTCTGCTGGTCCAGAGCCGGGACAGCGCGACCATCACGGAAGACGCGCTGAAAGTGGTTACCGAGCGTGCGCCCACGTCGCAGGAATTGAAAGATTGCCTGTTTGCCTGGACTGTCGCGCGTCACGTCAAATCCAACGCTATCGTCTATGCCAAGGACGGCGCCACCGCCGGCATCGGTGCGGGGCAGATGAATCGCCGCGACAGCTCTCGCATCGCCGCGATGAAGGCCGCAGAGGCTGCTGAAACCTATGGCTGGGATGCCCCGCGCACGCAGGGCAGCGCAGTTGCCTCGGACGCGTTCTTCCCCTTTGCCGACGGCTTGCTCGCGGCAGCAGAGGCGGGCGCAACGGCGATTATCCAGCCGGGCGGATCGATCCGCGACGACGAAGTGATCGCCGCTGCGAACGAGCAGGGTCTGGCGATGGTCTTCACGGGAATGCGCCACTTCCGCCACTGATCCGCACCGGATTGCATCCGAAATGGCCGGTTGCACGTATCTTCGTGTGTAACCGGAGGCGGCGCTTGTGCGAATGAACTCGCGACAACGCCGCCATTCACCCGATTGCAAGCGGGCCCGCGCTAAGCCCGACTGCAACGCAGACAAATCGAAGAAGAACCATGAATTTTCTCAAATCGGACCTCACCCGCAATTTCGCGATCGGCTTTCTCGCCGGGGCGCTGATCATGCTCGCGCAGATCGGGCCAGACCTGATCGGTTCGCCGATTCCAGCGGCCGCAGCGGAGACAGTCCAGTGAAGCGTTTCCTCGGTGCGATCCTCCCGTTGACGCTGATGGCTGCCGGTTGCAGCCAGCCCGCTTCAGCGCTCGACAAGCCTGTTGCTGCACCTGCGGCCAAGCGCTTTGCCAATGAAGGCATGGGGCTCAAGACAGCCGTGTTTGCGGGCGGATGCTTCTGGGGTGTGGAGGCTGTGTTCAGCCATGTGAAGGGCGTGAAAAGCGCGGTGTCGGGGTATCACGGCGGCAAATCCTCCACTGCGAAATACGATCTCGTGAGCAGCGGGATGACCAACCACACGGAAGCGGTGAAGATCACCTACGACCCCAAGATCGTGCGTTATGACGAACTGCTGCGGATTTTCTTCTCGGTAGTTGCCGATCCCACTTTGAAGAACCGTCAGGGCCCGGATCGCGGCGCACATTACAACGCTGAATTGATCCCCGTGAACGCCGAACAGCGCAAGGTTGCTTCGGCCTATCTCAGCCAGATGCAGGCATCGGGCAAATGGTCAGGCCGCATCGTGACCGATATCACCCCTTACCGCGCGTTCTACAAAGCAGAAGCCTATCATCAGGACTTTGCGCTCAAGAACCCGCGCCACCGCTACATCGTGCGGTGGGATGCGCCCAAGATCGCCGCGCTCGAACGCATGTACCCGAAGAATTACCGCTCGAGCTTCATCCGCAACTGAGCGCAAAATCGCGCGGCGATTGGCGTTCGCCCGCAGGCTCGCTATATCGAGCCCATGGCAAGCCACGAACACACCCACAAAGAACATTCGGGCGCAACGCTCATCGATGCTGCGCGCGAGGCGTTGACCACGGCCGGCGAGCAATGGACCGGCTTGCGCGCCGATGTGTTCGAGGAGCTGGCGCGCCATGAAAAACCCGCCTCGGCCTATGATATCGCTGACAATCTCTCGGCCAAGCGGGGCAAACGCGTGGCCCCCAACAGCGTGTATCGCATTCTCGACCTGTTTGTGGCCAACAACCTTGCGTTGAGGGTCGAGAGCGCGAACGCCTTCCTCGCAAACAGCCATCCGGGCTGCCTGCACGATTGCATCTTCCTGGTGTGCGATGATTGCGGGGAAGCGACGCATGTCGATGATGATGCCATTGCAAACTCGGTGCGCAACGTTGCCCAGGGTCAGGGCTTCATGCCCGAGCGACCGATAATCGAAATCAGGGGTCTCTGCGCCGCGTGCAGCTGAGCTGGCTTCAGCCGGGCGGAACCGGTAGTTCGCGCAAGCCGCGGCTGCTCGGCCTGGCAGCAACTGCCCTGGTTCTGCTGGCAAGCCTGATACCGCCGCTTGTCTCGCACCATACGCCGATCACGGACGATGTGGAACGCCTGCTCCACGATTTCTACGCCACGACACTCGCTGACAGGGTCGGTCAGGACCCCGATATCCGGATTCTGTATTACAACGATCAGGTTGCGCTGGAGACCGGCAAGACCAGCCCGATAGACCGGGCCATACTGGCCAAGGCCATCGCGGCGGTGGATGCGGCCGGTGCAAAGGCCATCGGGATCGATTTCTTCTTCGCTCAGACAACCGACGATCAGGCACAATTGACCGATGTCCTGTCTTCGATCTCAGCGCCAACGACGATTGTCTATGCCGATCCGGATCGCGATGGGGGGCAATTTTGGGACCCGGCGATCGCAGACGATTCGATCCGGGCGCAGGATGGTTTCTGGAATGCAATCGGCAATCCACGGGTCAGGCGCTCGGCAGCGAAGATCGGCGTTGGCAGCGACCGGGTCGCACGGAGCTGGCCGGTTCGGGATGACAAGGCGCAACTGCCTTTCGCCGCAGCGGTTGCGGGTTTCGAAGAAGGCAGCGGGTTTGGCTATGAAGGATCGATCGCTTTCACGCGCTTGGCGCAAATCCGCGATCGATCGAACGACACCAACACGCGCGGCATGTTTCCCGCGTTCGCAATTTCTTCTCTGGCCGATCCCCGGTTTGCGGAAGCGCGTGCTGAACAGATGCGCGGCAAATATGTGCTGATCGGTCTGAATATGTTTCGCGCCGACCGCCTTGCCACCCCGATTACGCGGATGGTGGGCGAAGAATCGCTCCCGGGGGTTGAAGTCCATGCCCATATGCTGCGCCAATTGCTCGATCAGGACTATCGCAAACCGGTTCCGATCTGGCTGATAGTCCTGGTCGCTCTGGTTCTGGCCTTGGCCGCTGCGGCGTCGGCCCAGCTGGATCGGCGTTATGTTGTCCAAGGCACAGCGATCATAGCCCAGATAGCGATTCTGGCTCTGCTGCCGATCGCGCTGCATTATGCCGGTTACGACCTGCTCGAAGTGCCGGTTGCGGGATGGGCCATCGGCTGGCTGCTGGTGATTTTCGGCTCCGGTTATCTTGCCCGCCAGCGAACATCCAGAGAGCGCGCCTTTGCCCAAGGCGCCCTCGGCAAATACCTGCCTGAAACCGTGGCGCGAGAAATTCTCGCTGATCCGGACAAGCTCTCGCTCGAAGGCGAGGAACGCGTGCTGACCATGCTGTTCACCGACCTGGAAGGCTTCACCCGGATCAGCCACAGCCAGCCGCCGCGAACGACGGCGCGAATTCTCAATCATTATCTCGACGAGATGAGCGAAATCATCCTCGCGCATCAGGGTACGATCGACAAATATGTCGGCGATGCGATTGTTGCGTTCTGGGGTGCGCCGTTTGCCAGCGACAAGGACAGCGTGAATGCCGTGGCCTGCGCGCTGGCGCTGGATGAATGTGCCGAACGCCTGCGCGGCGAACTCGCAGACCAAGGGGAACAGCTCGGCCGGACCCGCATTGGCCTGCATCGCGGCGCGGTTATCGTAGGCAATTTCGGCGGCCGCCAACGCATCCAGTACACAGCCCTTGGCGATGCGATGAACACTGCGGCACGGCTGGAAGGCGCAAACAAATATCTCGGCAGCAGCATATTGGTCAGCGAGGCCGTGCGCGAGGCGGCGGGGGATTTCGACTATCTGCCGCTCGGCGAGATCGTGCTGTCGGGGGTCGACACGCCTATCCCCGTGTTCGAACCGGTGCGCGACGGAATTCTCGCTGACCTCGTCCGAAAGGCGCTGTCCGGTGATGCCCAATCGCGTGCAAAGCTCGATGAAATTTCCGATCCGCCAGGAGCCATTGAAAAATTGCTTGAACGGTGGGACATTGTCGCCGGGGAGAAGCCGTATGTTCTCGGATCCAAATAATCTCGCCAAGGGCGGTCGAAGCGCGTCATTTTTGGGGCTTTTGCTGATGCTGTGTCTCAGCGCTTGCACCACAGCCGGCGACGAGGAGATTCAAGCCTCGACCGCTGTGGCAACAGAAGGTGCTGGCCCGTCTCCGGGCAAGGAAGAAGTCGTCTCAGTCGCCTCAGCATCGGGCGATACATCCAATGCCGACGCTGATTGCGAGAATCCCGACGACGGGTTTGGCTGCTACGCAGTGCCCACGATAGGGGGTTCCGGCGCGGTGATCGTCAAATCAACCGGGCCTAGCGCGGCACAGTTTCCTATCGGGCGCAGCCTCAATCCGGCAGGGCGGATCACGCTGGCGGCAGGCGATCGCGTAACCGTTCTCGATAAATCGGGTACGCGAGTGCTGACCGGCCCCGGAACTTTCAGCATCGCTGCACGGGGCGCCTCTCGACGCTCGGCCTATGCGGCACTGACCAGCAGTCGGCCCAGAGCGCGTGTCCGGACAGGCGCGGTGAGGGGCGCTTCGCCCGGCCCGCCACCCGCGCCGCGAATGCAGGTGGTGCGCGGCGATCCGGGCGCGCTTGCATGGTATGGCATCGGGCGCACGGTGCCGGTCGATGCGCGAGTTTGCCTGCCCGAGACAGCGCGGTTCATCACTTTCGAGCGGCTCGATGGCGGCGGACAAATCACTTATGGCGGCGGCGACTGCAACAAGGTTGCGACGCCGCCGGCCAAAGGCGACGACGAAGAAGATGGTGTGTGGCGCGGTCCGTGACCCTGCTTCAGCAATCGGACAAAGGGATGCAAACGTGAACAGGCGCAAGAACGAGAGCCGGCCAGCGCTAGTGATGGCACTTTTGGCCGCGATCGGAGCACTTGCAGTCACGGGCTGCGCGACTGAGTCGGCACCGCTTCCGCCGATTGCAGAGGCGCCCCCAAACCCAGCTGTATCAATGCAGGTGGTCCGCGGCTCTGATTTTGCGCTGACGTTTTATCCTATTGGCAGAGTCGTAGACTCATCAGCTCAAGTTTGCCTCCCGGAAGCTGCACGATTCATTACCTTCGAGCGGCTCGATGGGGGTGGCCAGATCACTTACGGAGGCGGCGGCTGCAACAAGCGGGTTGCCCCTCCACCGACCAACGATGAGCTACTTGGTTACATGGGAGAGAGGGCTGGCGGCAAGAGCACACGGCCCGAAATGCAGGTAATTCGCGGCTCTGCCGATGCGATTAAATGGTACCCGATCGGCCGGATCGTGCCGGTATCAGGCGAGATATGCTTCCCCAGCGAGGTCCGGTTCATTACCTTTGAACGGCTCGATGGAGCTGGCTTTGTCACTTACGGTGGGATGGGCTGCAACAATCAAGTTATTGCGCCCCCGCCAAGTCCCAATGAAGCGGACGGTGTGTGGAAGGGTCCATGATGCCAACGAAGCAATGGACGAAAAGGAAAATGCGTCGATGAGCATGTGCAAAAGAGCGATCAGTGCAAAAACGACGATGGGTCTGTTGACCGCAGTCGGAGGGCTCGCACTCGCTGGCTGCGCCACGAGACCACCGCCGCCTCCCCCACCACCGCCCCCGATGGCGGAGATGCCCCCGCCCCAAGCGCCGCAAATGCAGGTCGTCCGCGGATCCGCCGATGCGGTCAGATGGTACCCGATTGGCCGTATCGTGCCGGTATCGGGCCGAATCTGTTTTCCGACCAACGTGCGCTTCATCACGTTCGAAAGGCTCGATGGCGGCGGCTTGATCACTTACGGGGGCGAAGGATGCAACCAGCGGGTATCCGCACCGCCCAAGGGCCCGGACGAAGAGGATGGTGTCTGGAAGGGGCCATGACGCCGCACCGGCAGCAGCCGAGGTAAGGACGCCAGGCGAAGGTCCTGCTGCAACGGAATCGACAAGCCTCTGTGCTGCGGCTACAGCCGGAGCCATGAATTCTACGCCTGAAACGCCGCTGCTCGACACGGTCACCTATCCCGCCGACCTGCGCAAGCTGGACAAGTCGCAATTGCGGCAATTTGCCGACGAATTGCGCGCTGAGATGATCGATGCGGTCAGCATTTCCGGTGGCCATCTTGGCTCCGGTCTCGGCGTGGTCGAGCTGACCACTGCCATCCATTACGTGTTCAACACACCGGACGACAAACTGATCTGGGATGTTGGCCACCAGTGCTACCCGCACAAGATCATCACCGGGCGGCGTGACCGCATCCGCACTCTGCGTCAGGGCGGCGGCCTGAGCGGCTTCACCAAGCGCGCGGAGAGCGAATACGACCCGTTTGGTGCGGCGCACAGCTCGACCTCGATCTCGGCCGCGCTCGGTTTCGCCGTGGCAAACAAGCTCAACGACAAGCCGGGCCGCGGAATTGCCGTGATCGGCGATGGCGCGATGAGCGCCGGCATGGCCTACGAAGCGATGAACAATGCCGAGCAGGCGGGCAACCGGCTGGTGGTCATTCTGAACGACAACGACATGTCGATCGCCCCGCCGGTGGGCGGCCTTTCGGCATATCTCGCGCGGATGGTATCGAGCAGCGAATATCTCGGCCTGCGCAGCCTCGCGTCGAAGGCGGTCGCCAAGATCTCGCGCCGTGTCCACAAGGCGCTCGACAAGGCGGAGGAATACACCCGCGGCATGGTGACCGGCGGGACCTTGTTCGAAGAGCTGGGGTTCTACTATGTCGGACCGATCGACGGGCACAATCTGGAACATCTGATACCCGTGCTGGAAAATGTGCGTGACAGCGAACAGGGCCCGGTCCTGATCCATGTCGTCACGAAAAAGGGCAAGGGTTACGAGCCGGCTGAAAGCAGTGCCGACAAATATCATGGCGTCGCCAAGTTCGACGTGATTACCGGCGAGCAGAAGAAGTCGAAGGGCGGCCCGCCCGCTTATCAGAACGTGTTCGGCGAAACACTCGCCAAGCTGGCAGAGACCGACAAGCGCATCTGCGCGATCACCGCGGCCATGCCGAGCGGGACCGGCGTCGACAAGTTCGCCCAGGCCCATCCCGAACGCAGCTTCGACGTCGGCATTGCGGAACAGCACGGCGTCACCTTTGCAGCGGGTCTTGCCGCGCAGGGTATGCGCCCGTTTGCCGCGATTTATTCGACCTTCCTGCAGCGCGCCTATGACCAGGTGGTGCATGACGTCGCGATCCAGAACCTGCCGGTCCGCTTCGCGATTGATCGCGCCGGGCTGGTCGGTGCTGACGGCTGCACCCATGCGGGCGCGTTCGACGTCACTTACCTCGCGACATTGCCCAATTTCGTGGTCATGGCCGCCGCTGACGAAGCGGAACTGGCGCATATGACCTACACGGCGGTGGAATATGACGATGGCCCGATCGCCTTCCGCTATCCGCGCGGCGCGGGCACCGGCGTGGCCATCCCGGAAAAACTGGAGAAGCTCGAAATCGGCAAGGGCCGGGTCGTGCGTGAAGGCACCAAGGTTGCGATCCTGTCATTGGGTGCGCGGCTGGAAGAGGCGAAGAAAGCCGCCGACCAGCTGGAGGCGAAAGGCCTTTCCACCACCGTCGCCGATATGCGCTTCGCCAAGCCGCTCGATGAAGAACTGATCGAACGCCTGATGCGCACGCATGAAATTGTGGTGACGGTCGAGGAAGGCGCGATTGGCGGCCTTGGCGCGCATGTGCTGACCTATGCGTCGGACGAGGGCCTGACGGACAGCGGGCTGAAGGTGCGCACCATGCGCCTGCCCGATGTGTTCCAGGACCACGACGATCCGATGAAGCAGTATGACGAAGCCGGCCTCAACGCGCCGCAGATCGTCGAGACAGTGCTGAAAGCACTGCGGCACAATTCGGCGGGCGTGGAAGAAGCGCGGGCCTGAGCATTCACCCGTGAACACGGCGTGCCGATGGTGTCATACGATTGGCTGCAAGGATTGGCGGTAGAAACTGGTGCAGGTCCAGGGGCCTTGGCCCCGGTGTTCAATGCCGCGCCCCTCGCGGAATTTTCCATCGGTTCTGTCGTCAATGCAAAGCAGGTCGAACCGGCAGAACCCCACTAGCGAGTGGGGTCAGGTGGCGGATCTGCGGACTTCGATCATTCTGGAGAGTAACCTTGCGGTACTACCGAGGCGGCTCTGCGCGGTTTCGCTTCACCGTTGTCGGGCGTATTCTTGATGTAGGTCAGCAGTTGCAGCTCGCGCCGTGCCACCCAATAGGCATAGACCAGTCCGGCCACGAATAGCAGGCCGCTACCGTTTGCAGCAAACGGCAATTCCAAGAGTGTAGCCAGGACTATCAGTCCAATCGTGATCGACAGAAGACCTAGGCTGACTTTCGACATAGTGGTTCAAGCTGCATTGCAATGATTTGGCCGGAACCTTGCGATAGCTATCCGACTGTCATCAATCGGTTCTTCAGAACGATTAATTTGGGCTTATCGCGGTTCACTGGCATTCGCTGCGTCGGGCCCGGCAGAGCTAGGGCGTCGAACAACTCCCTTCCTATTTCGGGCCGCCTGACGAGTTAAGGGTGACGCGGTAATGCGCTGATGGCAAAGCGGCCCGAAAGGACCATTCGCCCATGACCCTCCTCACCACCGAAACCGCCGACCATATCACCACTCTCACGCTCAACCGGCCCGACACGATGAACCCGCTCGGCGCCGCTGGTGACGGCGATGCCTTCACCGCTGCCTGCGATGCGATCAATGCGGATATGGACGTCCGCTGTGTCATCCTGACCGGGGCGGGTCGGGCGTTTTCCGCGGGCGGCGACGTCAAGGCGATGAAAGAGCGGACGGGCAATTTCGGTGGCACGCCGCCTGCCATCGCGGACGGCTATCGCAATAATATTCATAAGATTCTGCGCGCGCTTTACGGGCTGCGCGTGCCGCTGATCGCGGCGGTCAATGGCCCGGCGATCGGGCTGGGCTGCGATCTCGCATGCTTGGCCGACATGCGCATCGCGAGCGAGAAAGCGAAGTTTGGCGTCACCTTCCTCAAGCTCGGCATTATTCCGGGTGACGGCGGCACATGGATCCTGCCGCGCATCATCGGCGAAGCGCGTGCGGCAGAACTGTTCTACACCGGCGACGTTATCGACGCGGTGACAGCACTCGAATGGGGCCTCGTCAGCCGCGCGGTCGAGGCCGACGCACTGATGGACGAAGCCCGCGCGCTCGCCGCCAAGGTCGCCGCCATGCCGCCGCACGCATTGCGGCAGGCGAAGAACCTGATGCGGCAGGGGCGGCGCACCAGCTATGACACCGCGCTGGAGATGGCGGCCAATGCGCAGGCGCTGATGCATGTCACCGCAGACCATATGGAGGGCGTCGACGCGCTGCTCGAAAAGCGCGTGCCAAACTTTACGGGCGAGTGACGTGACTCGCCTGCTGGTTATCGTGCCGTTGGTCTTCCTCGGGCTTTATGGACTCGTCGCGCTGATGGCCTGGGCGATGCAGGACCGGCTGATCTATCCGGCCACGCAAGATCGGGTGGAGCCGGCGCCCGGCTATCGCGCTGTCTCGCTGCAATCCTCTGACGGGCTCGCTTTGCGTGCCTTTGCCCGCGCAGCTGATCCGGGGGAGCCAACTCTGGTCTATTTTCACGGCAATGGCGGCACGCTGGCAGGCAGCATGGCTGCGAACAAGGCGTTTGCCGAAGCGGGATACGGTCTGCTGCTGGTCAATTATCGCGGTTATGGCGGCAATCCGGGGGCGCCTTCGGAGGCGGGCTTCTACCGAGACGGGCGCGCGGCGATGGAGTGGCTCTCCGCACAGGGTATTGCACCTGACGACACGATTATCGCGGCCAATTCGATCGGTGGCGGCACGGCGGTGCAGATGGCGAGCGAATATCCCGTCCGAGCGCTGATCCTGGTTGCGCCTTTCACCAGCCTTGCGAACCGCGCGCGCGAGATCGCGCCATGGCTGCCGGTGCGCTGGCTGCTGCGCGACAGCTATGACAATGCGGCGAAAGTCCCGGAGCTCGCTATGCCGGTGCTGATTCAGCATGGCACGGCAGACCCGGTCGTACCCTTCGCTCATGGTCAAGAGTTGGCAGTCTTGGTCAGGGATGTGACCTTCCAGCCGTTTGAGGGGGAGGGCCATGAGCTGACCTTTGCACCGCAATCGCAGGCTGCACGGCTGGCGTGGGTCCAAGCGCTACCGACCCGTTAAAGCTGTCCTACAGGCGGCGCGGCATGGTAGTTTCGCCGCGCTCTTTCCCATTGTCGATGCGCGCCGAGAATTCGTCCGGGCCGATCGGATTTCAGCCTTTGGACTGTGTTCCATGTGTTCCACTTGCTCAGCTTTCGGCCTGCAAAGCTGAACAAGTGCGAATCACAGCCAGCGCCAGATCCCGGCTTCCCACCCGCCGAGCGGGATATGCGCCCAGGTTGTAGCCAGCCAGATCGCGCTGCCGCCGATTAGCGGGAACAGCCCGACCGTCAGCAGCTTGCCCCAGCGCGGCCAATAGCTCGTCTTGCTTTCCCATTCGCGCCATGCCTCGCCCATCAGTACCGCCTTCTTGCGGTCCTGCAGATGCGCGCCCACCAGTGCGAGGACGAGAACCGCCAGCGCCACCACCAGGGTACGCGGTGTCGGGGCGGCTATCATATGGCTCAGCGCCCACAGTGCGAAGCCCCACATCATCGGATGGCGGGTCACCTTGAACACGCCGCCCGGTTCGGCGCGGGCAGCAGCTTCAGCGCCGGGTGCAGGCAGCGCCGGATTGCCGATGAGCGATCCGGCAAACAGGATCATCGCCAAGAGCGTCAGGATCGAGGCGACGATCCATACAGCATCGCCGAAGCCTCCCCACAGCGCCAGACCTGCGTCGACCGCGTCAAAGGCAAAGTACATCCACGCCATGCAGCCCGCGCTGACCAGCGAGTAAACTCCCAAGAAGCCGCTAATTCCGAAGGCCCGAACCATCGGTGCGCGCAGCGGGTGCGACATTGCGAAATGCGTGCCGACGAAAGCAATGCTGGCGGCAATCAGCGATGTCATTGCAGATTCCATGTCACCCTCCCACAGGTCAGGTCGCAATGAGTATCAAATCAAAACCTAATTGGCGATCATGTGCCGTTTGCTATCGAAATCAGCTCGATCTTGAACAACAGTGTCGCGCCGCCCGGGATCGGGCCCTTGCCTTGCGGGCCATATCCCTGGTCGGCTGGAACGGCGATCTCGATCGTATCACCCACGCCCATTTGCGGGATGGCCAGCTGCCAGGCTTTGATCAGCCGGCCAAGCGGGAAAGTGGCGGGCTCGCCGCGATCATATGAGCTGTCGAAAGTCGTCCCGTCGACAAAAGTGCCGGCATAGTGCACCGTCACGGTGTCGCTGACTTTCGGATGCTTGCCGGTCCCGTCCCCATCGATACGCCGCCACATGACGCCGCCCTCAAGCCCGAACCACTCGTCGCTCGCGGCCCGCTCCGCCAAGGCGATCTGCTGCGCGCTCTGCCAAGCATAGTCCTGCGAATAGTCAGGTGTTCCATCCTGCGCGAAGGCAGCAAATCCGGCAATGGCGAGGCCCGCTGCACCCAGGGCCAGCAATGTACCCTTCATCTCCGACCGGGCACTCACCAATCATAAGCCTTGGGCAAGTCGCTCTCGTCAAGGTCGAGATAGCGGTCACGCAAACGCGTCTGGTGGTTGGTAAGCGGTTGCTCGATCCCGTCGATAAAGACTTTGACTGCCGCTGAGGAGACTTCGAGCGGGTCGCCGTCCCAGATCACCACGTCGGCAGTCGCCCCCGGGGCAAGCACACCGAGCAGACCGCCGAACCCGGCGATCTCAGCGGGGACTGAAGAGATCGCGGCAAAAGCCTCGCCCCAGGTCAGCCCGTTGGCGCGCGGCACGCGCTGCAGCGACACGAGATTACCCGCAAACTGCGCGGCGTTGCGCGGCTGTTCGCCGGTTCCGCCGTCAAGCGTGCCGATTGCAACCTTGACCCCGGCATCAACCATGCGGCCGACATTGCTTTGCGTTGCCGCCAGCGATTCAAAACTGCCGGGAAGATCCTGCATCGGATCGGTGATCACCGGCACATCTGCAGCGGCGATGGTCTCCGCGACCATCCAGCCTTCAGCGGCGCCGACCAGCACCATCCGAATACGCGGATAGTCCGAGCGAAGCGCGAGCACCTGCCGGATGTCAGAGGCACGGTTGACCACGATGTAAAGCGACTGCTCACCTGAAAGTACAGCTGCAAGCGCTTCGGCATCCTGACGTGTCAACCGCGAGTCTTCCGGGACCCGGCGGCCACCAGCGATTTCGCGCGCTTCGCGCAATGCATTCGCCAGTTCGACATAGGTGGCGGTCCGGCTGCCACCTGCGATACGCGCGCCATATTCACCGAGTGCCACCATCTGGAATGCGCGCGGCTTGCTGACCATGTTCGCATCGGCGCCGAGGTCAACGACCGCGCCTTGTCCGCCGAAAATCGAGCCGGTCGGGCGCGAATAGACGCTCGCGCGGGTGACCCCGCTGGCCCGGCTTACCGCGACATGCTGAGACGATGGATTGAGAGCAGGGGCCACATCGAGAGCCGCGCCAAAGTCCGAGCTGCTCGCAGCGGCATCGTTGCTGTCGCTGACTGCGCCCACGTCCCACAGGCCAAGCGTCGTTGCCGAAGCGAAAATACCCGGTGTGACCCACTGGCCAGCGACATCGATGACAGTATCGGTCTCGAACGAGCCGACGCCGGATTGCGGCCCCGCATAGACCACCTTGCCATCGTCTATCACAACCGCGCCCTGATCGATCGGCGCGCTGCCGTCGCCTGTGGCGAGTTTGGCGTTGACGATCACCATGTCCTGCGCAGTGGCCGGACCCGCGAGAGCGGAGAGGGTGGCAATCGCAGTTGCGGCAAGCATTGTGAGACGGATCATTTCACATCTCCTTCACCGGGCTGACCAAGCTCGAAATCACTCACCGCCCTGCGTTTGGGATCGTTCGCATCATAAAGCAGAGCGCCGTCGACCCACACCTTCTCTGGCCGCGAATAAACGCTCAGAGGGTCACCGTTCCACAGCACGACATCGGCCATCTTGCCGGTTTCCAGGCTACCGGTCTGCTCGTCGATGCCCATGGCTTTTGCCGGGTTGAGCGTAATCCAGCGGATCACTTCGGCATCGGGAATGTCCATGCCGACCCGCTTGCCTGCCGCCTGTGCCTTGGCCGCTTCCTGATTGAGTCTTTGAATGCCGTTGGCATCGTCCGAATGGATGACCACGCAGGCGCCCGCCTTCCACAGGAAGGCCCCGTTCTCGGGTATGCCGTCATAGCTTTCCATCTTGAAGCCGTACCAATCGGCCCAGATGGCGCTGCAGACGTCATTCTCGCGCAGCAAGTCGCCGATCTTGTAGCTTTCGACCGCGTGGTGAAATGCGCTAACCTTGTAGCCCATCTCCTTGGCCATATCCATGACCAGCGCCATTTCGTCGGCGCGGTAGCAATGGTTGTGGACGAGGATGTCGCCGTCGAGCACACCGGCCAGAGTCTCTTTAGCCAGATCACGTTTCTCCCGGTCGCCCTCGGCATAGACCTTGGCATCGAGCCAGGTCTGCCGGTTGACCGCGAAATTGCCCATACGCGTGGAAGGCATGCGTCCGCGACCGCCATAGACGCGCTTGGGATTCTCACCGCAGGCCATCTTGAAGCCGTACGGCGCGCCGGGGAACTTCATGCCCTGGACCGTACGGCTGGGTACGTTCTTGAGCGTGGCCGAACGTCCGCCCATCAGATTGGCAGAGCCGGGAAGAATTTGCAGCGACGTAACCCCGCCATTGGCCATGGCGCGGCTGAAGCCGGGATCCTGCGGCCAGACGGAATGCTCCGCCCATACTTCGGGAGTGGTCGGGCTGGTCGCTTCATTGCCGTCCGAATGCGCATCGACCGAAGGCGAAGGATAGTCGCCCAGATGGCTATGAATGTCGATAATCCCGGGCGTGACGAATTTGCCGCTGCCGTCGACCACAGCGTAGCCATCGGTTGCAAGATTCAGCCCGACCGCTTCGACCTTGCCACCGGAGAACAACACTGTGCCCCCGGGAATGACATTGCCAGCCCCGTCGTAGACCGTCGCACCGACCAATGCAGTCGGCGTGCCGGGGTAGGCCGAATAGGTCGAGGGGAACGGCGCATCCGCTTCGGCGGCGGCATCCGCAGAACTGGCAGATTTGACCGCGCCATTTCCGCCGTCAGTAGAACAGGCGGCAAGCGCTATCGCGCCTCCCAGAATGGCAAAGGCACGATAGCGCATTGTCGGTGTCCCCTTAATCGTTCTTGGTCGCCGGATGGATGCCCGCGGCCTGTGGCTCGCCGACTTCGCTTCCACCCAACAGATCATCTCCGACATTGTCGTCGTTGAGCGTGTCGAGGTGCATGTACTTGGCTACGAACCGCGCGATCAGTACGACAAATACGCCGACTCCGATCGCGATTAGGCCAATAGTCCAGTAAACATTCAAAGCGGCTTCTCGTCCCATTTCACCGTCTTCACCGCCTGTGGCAGCACCGATGATTCCGGCAACAAAACCACCGCCAGCCGTCGCAAAGAACCAAGCCCCCATAATCAAGCTGGCAAGATGCTTGGGCGAGAGCCGGTTCATGGCAGACAATCCGACTGGGCTGAGGCACAATTCGCCAGTCGTGTGAAAGAGATAAATTCCGAACAGGAAGATGACCGGGATTTTCGCATCGATCCCGACAGTTGCTGCACCCCAAACGAGTACCAGAAATCCAAAGCCGAGCTGGACTAGCCCAAGTCCGAATTTTGCCGGAGTAGAAGGCTCAAGACCCTTTCTTCCTAGCCAAGTCCAAAGGCCAGCAAAGACAGGAGCGAGCAAGATAATGTAGATTGGATTGATTGACTGGAAGATCGGGGCGGGAACGCCTTGGAGATCGATAAACTCATTCGTGAAGAGATTCAGCGAGCCGCCTCCCTGTTCGAACAGGCCCCAGAACAGCGGTTGCAATGCGATCAAGAAGAGAGCCGCAAAAATGCGTTCGCGGGGATGCTTGTCGAGTTTAAAGGCCTCGAACAGAACATAACCGAGCAGGATCGCACCCGCGATCAACATCAGGCCGCCAACCAGCGATTGGTATTGAATCAAGACCCACATCACGGCAACGCCAACGATGCCTACGCCATATACGGTCAATTCGATGTTTTTTGCCAAGGGTTTGGCTGGCTCGCCCTTGCCCATAAGCAGCGGCTTGCCGAGTACGAAGACAATCAGTCCTGCCAGCATACCAAGCCCGGCGGCACCAAAGCCGTATTCCCAGCCTTTAACGATACCGAGATAGCCTGCGAGGATCGCGCCCACGGCGGCGCCCACGTTGATGCCCATGTAGAAAATCGTGTACGCGCCGTCGCGACGTATATCGGTCTTCGGATAAAGCTGACCGACCATCACCGAAATATTGGCTTTCAGAAAACCCGAGCCAACAATAATGAAGGCCAGCGCCAGCCAGAAGATGTTGATGGTTGGATCGCTCTGGCCGCCGGTGCCTTCGAACGCCATCAGGAAATGCCCGAAAGTCAGGAGAATGGCGCCGAACAGCACGGCCTTTCTCTGCCCAAGGTAATTGTCGGCAAGCCACCCGCCGAGCACGGGAGTGATGTACACAAGACTGATGTAAGCGCCGTAAATTACATTCGAGGAACCATTATCGAACAGCCAATGCTGCGTCAGATAGAAGATCAGCAACGCGCGCATGCCGTAGTAGGAGAACCGCTCCCACATTTCGGCAAAGAAAAGCATATAAAGGCCTTTGGGGTGGCCTCCAAATTCCGGTTCCTTGCGAGTGACCGCATAGGCCCCTCCAAGTAGGAAAAGTCCCAGAACCGCAGCCGCTATCGCGGCAATCCAGTCCGCCTCTGCCCAAAGCGCGAAATCCTTCATATGGTATCGATCCCCGAATTCTTGTCTTAAACGCCCGCATTGTAGGAGCTGTGAACGCGCGCACCCTAGCGCCTGTTTTCTTCATGTGAAGCGCTAGTTTCAGGCGAAACCAGCTTGTCGGTCAGAAAATGATCAAATGCGGGAACCTTGACGCGCCCCGCTGTATTATGGCACTGAAGCACCTCTAAGAGGACAAATGCCATGAGCAAGCCGCTATGACCCAGCAAAGCCGCCCCGTTTATCTCAAATTGCGCGATCATATCGCTGCGGCAATTATCGAGGGCGAGTATGCCGAGGGTGAAATGTTGCCGTCGGTCAGGGCTTTCGCCGCACAGCAGGGGGCAAACCCGCTGACGGTTGCCAAGGCCTATCAGC
The DNA here is from genome assembly GCF_005434975.1 of Parerythrobacter lutipelagi. Taxonomy (GTDB): domain Bacteria; phylum Pseudomonadota; class Alphaproteobacteria; order Sphingomonadales; family Sphingomonadaceae; genus Parerythrobacter_A; species Parerythrobacter_A lutipelagi. The sequence goes on from NZ_SKCJ01000001.1 coordinate 1,359,796, forward strand.
AATTCCAGACCGATGGGCTGGTGGAGGTTCTGCGCGGCGTCGGAATGTTTGTTGTACGCGGAGCAGCCGAAAAGCTGCGCCGGGCGGAACGGCTCCAGTTCGTCGAGGAGGAATGGCCGGAGATTCGCTCCCGTATGGATCGCCTCGGCATCGATCCGGCGGAACTCCTTCAGTCCGCCTAATCCTTTCACGCAACGAGCCTGATCGACACTGCGGCGAAAGATTCCCTCTTTCAAAGATTGCGTGAGACGCTGGCATCTGGCACGTAAGCAACAAGGGTCGCGTAGAAAGCTGCGTCGCAAGCAGCAGGGATCGGACGGGGTTAGAGTTTGGCCAATCGAATTGCAGCCAGCCATCCCGTGAGGAGAGGCAAATGATCAGGTCGGAACTGTTGCAGGCGCTTGCCAAGGACAACCCGGACTTGCGTGCGGACGAGATCGAACAGGTTGTCGACATATTCTTCGAGGAAATCTCTCAGCGACTGACTGAGGGCGGCCGGGTCGAATTGCGTGGCTTCGGCGCCTTTTCCACGCGGGAAAGAGATGCGCGCAAGGGGCGCAATCCGCGCACCGGAGAAACGGTCGACGTGCCGGCAAAGCGCGTGCCATATTTCAAGCCGGGCAAGGAAATGCGCGAGCGGCTGAACGAGAGCTAACGCGCTTCCCGGTTTAATTCCACCGCAGACACTTGACCGCGCACGCGCTTTGCGCTGCGAGGTCTTGCGCGTGCGGGTGTGGCGGAATGGTAGACGCCGGGGACTTAAAATCCCCTGATCCTTGATCGTGTGGGTTCGAGTCCCACCACCCGCACCATCAACATTCTCCAGTCCTGCGTACAAATCCCTAATGCGGCGGTAGGGATGTCCTGACCAAGGCTTGCTAACCCTTTGCGCCTAGTCAGCGAGGTGAGCCGGGGAATGGCAAAGGGGTCCGATGAAATGAATTTTCCGCTGCCGGAGACGGAAGGCGAAGGCATGCAGCCGGTTGATATCGAGGACCGCGCGGCACCGCGCTTCACATTGCTTATCCGTCCAGCAAAGCTGCATGTCGGCGAGTCGCAGTTCGTCTGCATCATCCGCGATATTTCCGCGACAGGTGTCAGCCTGCGCCTGTTTCACGATATCGAATGGAAGGGACCGATCACGCTCGAGCTGCAGACCGGCGACAGGCATTCGCTGGAATTCGTATGGAATCGCGCGACCGAAGTCGGGCTCCAGTTCATGGACCAGGTCGAAGTCGATAACATCATCGGACATTGCAGCCTTTACCCCAAGCGTGACCTCCGCTTCGATATCGCAATGCCGATCACATTCCAGAGCGGCGGGGTCGCGTACACTGCAAGTATCGCCAATCTTTCGCGGCAGGGCGCCTTGCTGGAATGTGACAGCAAGCTCGCAGTGAGCCAGCCCATAATGCTCGAAGCCAGAGGCTTTCCGACGATCGAGGCGCGTGTACGCTGGCGGCGCGGCAACCAGTTTGGTCTTGTGTTCGACACGACCTTTTCGTTGGCCGAACTGGCAGTGCTCATTGAACGGCTCCAGGCCGAGGGGTTTCGCACTTCGCCGGGCCAGGTATCGACGCCCGCCGGTCCGACCCCGTCTTAACCTTCTCCTAACCATTTTCCTTCACTTCCGGTTGGAGAATCTAATCGGGGGCACGGATGAGCGTTTCGCAAGCCAATGAACTGAATGTCGACGTCGCGATTGTCGGGGCGGGGCCGGCCGGCCTTACCGCCGGATACCTGCTGACCAAGCAAGGCAAATCGGTCGCGATTATCGAGAAAGACGCCACCTATGTTGGCGGCATCAGCCGGACGGTCCAGCACGAAGGCTATCGCTTCGATATCGGTGGCCATCGCTTCTTCTCGAAGAGCGCTGCCGTGGTCGATCTCTGGAACGAGATCCTGCCGGACGACTTTATCCAGCGCCCGCGAATGAGCCGCATCTATTACGAAGGCAAATTCTACAGCTATCCACTGCGGGCTTTCGAAGCCTTGTGGAACCTCGGCATCTGGCGCTCGACCGCGTGCATGGCGAGTTACCTGCGTTACAAGGCTTTCCCGCGCCGTAATGTGAAGAGCTTCGAGGACTGGACCACCAACCAGTTCGGCGAGAAACTCTATTCTATCTTCTTCAAGACCTACACTGAGAAAGTGTGGGGCATGCCATGCAATGAAATGAGCTCGGACTGGGCGGCCCAGCGGATCAAGGGCCTGAGCCTGTGGAACGCGGTGATCGACGGTCTCAAACGTTCGCTCGGATTGAACAAGCGGCCGAATGACGGGCAAGCGGTGAAGACGCTGCTCGAAACCTTCCGCTATCCGCGTCTCGGCCCGGGCATGATGTGGGAGGCCGCGCGCGACAAGATTCTTGCCAGCGGCAATGGTCAGGTTTTCATGGGCCACGGCCTCGAACAGCTTTCGGCGGACGGACAGGGCGGCTGGCGGATGACCGCCACCGGGCCCGAAGGCAAGCTGGTGGTGAAAGCGAAGCATGCGATCAGCTCGGCGCCGATGCGTGAGCTCGCCGCGCGTCTGCATCCGCTGCCCGACACGACATGGAACGCGTCGAAGCTCAAATATCGCGACTTCCTGACGGTGGCGCTGATGGTCGAAGGCGAAGACCTGTTCCCGGACAACTGGATCTACATCCATGACAGCAAAGTGAAGGTTGGCCGCGTGCAAAACTTCCGCAGCTGGTCGCCGGAAATGATCCCCGATGAGAACATGGCCTGCGTTGGTCTGGAATACTTCTGCTTCGAAGGTGACGGCCTTTGGTCAATGTCCGACGAGGACCTGGTCAAGCTGGCAACCGACGAGATGGAAATTCTCGGCCTGGTCGACCGCAAGAAGGTCAGGAGCGGGGCGGTGGTCCGGCAGGAAAAGGCTTATCCGGTCTATGACGAGGATTACGCCGCCAATGTCGAAGCAATGCGCCGCGAGCTGGAGGAAAAGCATCCGGCGCTGCATCTTGTCGGCCGCAACGGGATGCACCGCTACAACAATCAGGACCACGCGATGATGACCGCCATGTTGACGGTCGAGAATATCATCGCCGACAAACGGATCTACGACACTTGGTGCGTCAATGAGGACGCCGAGTATCACGAAACCGGTGATGAAGGGGCTGAGAAAGCCCTGCCGGCCCGCGAAACGCTGACCGAAGACCAGGCGGCTGCGCTGAGTTCGCTGCGCGAGGTTCCGGAACGTATTGCATCAGAAACCGGGGATGATGATCGCAAGGTCGCATAATCGCAGAAAGGGGCAGGCGGTGATCAATGCACTGCGCACATTGCAGGACATTCGTTTCGCGCGCTACCTCGTAGCGAGCGTCGGCGCGCTTGCGATCGATGTCGGTTGCTTTCTCCTGCTGCTGGCGGGCGGGACGCTGCCTGCACTGGCCTCGGCCATCGGCTACAGTGCCGGTATCGTGGCGCACTGGTTGCTGTCGAGCCGTACGGTGTTCACAGAAGGCGTGGCCGCTCGCGGAATGAAGCGGACTCAGCAGAAAGCCCTGTTTGTCGTCTCGGCCTTGCTCGGTCTGGGCGTGACGATTGCGATCGTCGGAGCTGCAGACTGGCTCGCCATTGACCCGCGTCCGGCAAAACTGGTCGCCATTGCAATCAGCTTTGCGCTGACCTGGCTCCTCCGCAGCAAGATTGTTTTTCGTACATCTGTCATCGGTCAGGCCTGAGATGCCAACCGACCGGCGCCTCCGCCGCTTCGAGAAGCCAAATCTGCGCATTGCGATTGTGTGGGCAGCGCTTTCAGTGCTGTTCCTTATTCTGGGATACCAGCGGATCGTGGCGGGTGAATTTCCCGACCCGGACGACGCCTTGCGGCTGGTGCAGGTGCGCGATTTGATAGCCGGGCAGGGCTGGTTTGATCTCCACCAATACCGGATCGCCCCTCCTGACGGCACCTTGATGCACTGGTCACGCCTGGTCGATATTCCGCTGGCCGCACTGATCGTGCTCCTGTCTCCGATCTTCGGGCAAGCAGCCGCTGAAGTCATCGCTTCCGTGGCGGTTCCGCTGCTGACGCTCGGCGTAGTGCTCTTGGCAATCGGCCGCCTTGCTTGGCGGCTATTCGATATTCGCGTGGCGACTTTTGCCTGCCTCGCGTGCGGGTTGCTCGGCCCGCTGGTGTTTCAGTTGCAACCCATGCGGATCGACCATCACGGCTGGCAGATCGCCTCGACCGCCTTGGCGCTATGGGCTCTCGCCGGTCGCAACGCGGTGCTGGGCGGGGCGCTGGCGGGTCTTGCACTTGCCGCAGGGGCAACGATTTCGCTCGAAATCCTGCCGGTTGCGGCTGCCTTCGGCGGCGTATTGCTGCTGCGGTGGATTCGCGACTATCACCAACGCTGGTGGCTGGTCGCCTTCATGCAGGCGTTCGCGCTGGGGCAGGTTGGCTTGTTCCTCCTGACTCGCGGCGTCACCGATCTGGCGCAACATTGCGATGCATTGTCGCCTGCACATCTCGGTTTTTTCGTCGTCACAGCGCTGGCCACAGGATTCATCGCTGTGCTTCCGCGTTTGCCGGCATTGGTGCTGCTTGGTTTCTTTTCAGCCGCCGCCCTGGCCGCAGCGGGCTTCTTCGCGGTGAGCTCACCCGACTGCCTGCAGACACCGTTCGGCGCGCTCGATCCGGTGGTGTATGATTTCTGGTATCGCAACATCGCTGAAGGCCGGCCGCTGTGGGAACAGGATCTTTTCGCCGCGCTCCCGGTCCTGTTCCAGCTGCTCGTCGGGCTCATCGCCACGCTGATGATCCGCGCCCGCTCGCGCGACTGGCTGGCTGGCTGGTGGAGCGATTATGCCGTGCTGCTGATAGCCATGATTGCGCTGTCAATTTTCGTCTGGCGCTCCGCCGCTTTCACAGCTGTGATCGCTACTGTTCCGCTGGGCTGGTTGATTGCGCAATGGCTCGACCGGCTGCGCAAGACAGAGAGCCTGCGGGACAAATTGGTATTGGCGTCGGGCATCTTCATTGTTCTGCTGCCGTCAGCCCCGCTGCGCGCCGTGCAGTCCGTATTGCCGCGCACTGAAATGCCCGTACCCGTTCGGCAGTCGCAATGTGATGTGACAACTCAGACAGCCAAGCTGGCAGGTTTGCCAAAGGGAGTCATTTTCGCGCCGTTCGACATTGGCCCTGCCATCCTGCTCGAAAGCCGGCATGCAGTCGTCGCGACCAGTCACCACCGTGCGCAGAATGCCATGCGCGACGTGATCCTTGCCTTTACAGCGCCCTCTGCCGAAGCCCGCCAGATCGTCACCGATCATGGCGCAGATTATGTCGTGCTGTGCACCGATCTCGCCGAGCCGCGCATTCTTGCTGCCGCCAATTCTGACGGCCTGATGGCGCAGTTGATGCAAGGGAAGCCGCCGGAATGGCTCGTTCCGGTCGATATGGACGGCCCTGAAAGTTTCAGGGTGTGGCGGTTGAGTCCAGTGCCTAAGCCGGAATGAAGTCCATCGCCGCACCGTTCATGCAATAGCGTTTGCCGGTGGGGCGAGGGCCGTCGTTGAACACGTGGCCGAGATGCCCGCCGCAGTCTGCGCACAGCACTTCCGTCCGCGGATATCCCAGCTTGTAATCGGTGTCGGTCGCGATCCCGCTGGCTAGTGGTTTCCAGAAGCTGGGCCAGCCGGTGCCGCTTTCGAACTTGGTGCTCGATGAGTAGAGCCGGTTTTGGCAGCCAGCGCAGACATATGTGCCCGTGCGCTTTTCCTTGTTGAGCGGCGAACTGTAAGGCCGCTCGGTCCCGGCCTGGCGCAGAATACGGTACTCGGCGCCCGTCAGACGGCGCTTCCATTCTGCATCGCTACGCGAAACCGGCCAGCTTTTCGCTTCGGCAGGCGAACTGCCGCACGCGGCAAGAACCGGCAGTGCGCAGCCAGCACCAAGCCAGCCCAGAATGGAACGGCGGTCTTGCGGGTTGAAATGGCTCATGATCGGGTCCTTTCGCGCTGCGCTTCTCTACCCGTATATACGGATGCGCGGCGCAAAAGGTTTCACTCAGGCCAGATCAGAACTCGGTGACTTCGACCTCGAGTTTGCGGAAGCCATGGACAAAATTCGCCCGCACTCTTTCTATGTCGCCCGCGACATGCACGCGCATCCGGCGCTTGTGCAGTTCCTCGAGCAAGACGCGCAGCTGCAATTCGGCTAGCCGCGCACCGACACACCGGTGAATCCCATAGCCGAAAGCGATGTGCCGCCGCGCATTCTCGCGCGTGATATCGAGCTTGTCGGGATTCTCGAAGACCTCTTCGTCCCGATTGGCCGAGAGATACCACAGGACGACCTTGTCGCCTTTCTTGATCTGCTGGCCGAAAACCTCTGTGTCTTCCGTGCAGGTGCGGCGCATATGGGCCAGCGGGGTCTGCATGCGCAGGATTTCCTGCACAGCATTGGGAATGAGCTCGGGCTGCTGTTCGAACAGCTTGCGCTGGTCGGGGTTCTTGTCGAGTTGGTAGATGATCCCGCTCATCGAATTGCGCGTGGTGTCGTTGCCGCCAACGATCAGCAGCACCAGATTGCCCATGAATTCCTCTGGCCGCATCTGGTTCATCGCTTCCGAGTGAAGCATCATGGAGATGAGATCGTCACCCGGCTCCTTGTCGTGCGTCCGCTCGACCCACAGCGACTGGAAATAGGCGCCCATTTCGTGGAGAAAGCTCCAGCGCATCTCATCGAGTTCGCGCACGGTCGCAAGCTCGGTATCGCCCGACCAGTCGGACCAGAATGTCAACAGATGGCGGTCTTCCCAGGGGAAGCCGAACAGCAGGGCCAGCATCCCGGTGGTCAGTTCGATCGAGACCTTGTCGACCCAGTCGAACACTTCGCCGCGCGGCAGGCTGTCGAGCAATTCGCCGGTGCGCTGGCGAATGTCGCCTTCCATTTCCTTCATGCCGCTCGGTGTGAACTTGGGCGCGACCGTGCGGCGCTGACCGGTGTGCTGCGGCCGGTCCATGGCGATGAACATCGGTAGCTCGCGCCGGTCGACACCGCTTTCCGCAAGTTCTTCTTCCGTCAGGCGATTGAGGATTGTGATCCCGCCATATTCCCAGCTGGACGAGAATGTCTCTGGCAGGGCTTCGATGTGCTGGATCGCCTTGTGTCCGACAACCGCCCAATAGGGGCCGAACGGGCTTTCCGGAATGTAATGGAGTGGGCCAGCCTGGCGCATTTCCCGGAAGATGGGATGCCACGTGTTGTCCGCATAGATATCGCTTCGGCTCACATCCCACTTGTGTGGATGGTCCAGCCGCTGCTCGGGATGCTCTTCAAAATGCTTTTTGAGCGCGTCGTAAGCACTCGGTTCGCTGCGGCATTCCGGGCGTTGCGGGGCGATCGTGGCCATACTTTCTCTCTCCTTGGTCGCTCCCGCTTGTGCCAGGGAGTCGACGGGCAACATCCTGCCCTTACTTACCACAATGTCAATAGTGGGTTGCTATTTGCGACTGATCTTTGCGTCGGGGCGAAAGGATGATGCGTCTCAGGCGTCCGCGGCGGCTTTGCGCCTCAACAGGCCGCGCCTCTTCTTTGCGCCGCGCGGCCCCGATTGCATGACCTTGCGGCGGAACAGAGATGCGCCTGCACGGACGAAAATCGAAACCCACAGCACTTGCCAGCCAAGTGCGGCGGCATGCCACCAGAGCGTGCTCTCCTGCGCTGCCCTGGCCACCATCGCGAAGGGCGAGCTAAGAGGGAAGATAACCGCGAACAGTTCAACCGGTGAACCAATGTCCCGCATGGCGAAAGTGACGAGAAAGAATACCACCAGTTGCAGAATGGTGGCCGGCATGGACATTGTCTGCACATCGCGCACGGTGGGCGCCAGCGAGCCGACTGCAAGAAAGATCGATCCGATCAGCAAATAGGCCATAGAGAAATAGATCAGGAAGAGGGCGACGAAGAGCGGCCAGCCAACGCCCGGCTCAGGCATCGGCGGGAGCGATTCACCACCAGCCAGCAATATCGTCCCGATCACGCTGCCCCAGACCGTAATCCCGACAAAGCTGATGCCCAGCATCGCAAACAGCTTGCCGAGGAACACGGCGTCCATCGGAATGGCGGCGGCCAGCACTTCGATAATCTTGTTGCCCTTCTCCTCCACCAGATTGGAAAGCACCATGCCGGCCAACAGCATCGTCAGCAGGAACAGCAGAGTAATGGAAGCTGTTGCCACGGAGGCTTTGTTGCTGCGTTGGCTCGCGACGCTGCTGACTGTAGGGTCTAGCGCAACCTCCGGATAGACCGCGCCATTGTCAGCGAGCGCCCGTGCTGCGATCAGCGCAACTTCTCCGCGCCAGTTCTCGATCCGCTCATCCGGTCCTGTGAGCTTTGGTGCGTTGAGCGACCCTGTCAGGACAGCGGCGATGTTGCTCTCGCTGCCGCTGAGCAGCTCTTCGGTAGGGGTGGTGAAAAAGTCTGGTCCGGTCACGAGATCCGGCAACCGGGTCAGCTCAGCCAGTTCTGCATGGGCCGCGATAAAGGCTTCGCTGTCGGGTCCGCTCATGGCGACCGCCAGTTTGGGCGGATCGGCATTCTCAACCGATGCAGCGCCAAGCATACCGCCCGCGCCGATCATGCCGATGAAGAACAGCGGGCCGAGTAGGAAAAAGAAGAAAGCCTTGCTGAACAAGACGGCGGTGAAATCCCGCCGCGCGACAACGAAAGCCGCCTGCCAGATGGAAAGGCGTGATTTTGCGCCGGCCGTCACCGTCATTGTCCGTCCTCCATCGTTCCGTCTTCCAGCGCGCGCGCTGCGGCTTCACCTGCAATGTGGACAAACGCATCGTGCAGTCCGGCACGTTCGATCGACAGTGTCTGGATGCCGGCCTTCCCTTCGATCAACACCTTGAGCAGGCTTTCGATACCGGTTTCCGGCAGCGGGAAATGAAAGAAGTCGCCTTCGCGCCGTGCATCTTCAGGTAATGCCTTGAGCCAAGCGCCTTCGCGCGAACGCGTTTCCAGCCGGACTTGTGCTGGGATGCGGTCCCGCGCTGCTTCGACAGACCCGGCATAGGGCACTTTGCCCCCGGCGATGATTGCCACGCCTTCGCACAATCGTTCGGCGTGATGGATCACGTGGGTCGAAAAAATCACCGTGGTGCCGGCGTCTGCGAGATCGCGGATCATGCGTTCTAGCTTGCCCTGGTTGATCGCGTCGAGACCGCTGAACGGTTCGTCGAGTACAACCAGTTTTGGGCGGTGCACCAGCGTACCGAGCAATTGCACAGTCTGTGCCTGCCCCTTGGACATCTGACGGATTTGACGCTCGATGGCGAATTCCATGCCGTGGTTGATCAACAGCTCGCGCCCGCGTTCGCGCCCTTCGGCGAGCGTCAATCCGCGCAATGCGCCCATGAATGCAATCGCTTCGACGCCTTTCATGGCCGGATACAGCCCGCGCTCCTCCGGCAGGTAACCGATCAATTGAGCAATTTCGTGCGGATTGTCCTGGCCGAAGACGCGGCGCACGCCTTCATCCGGGTCGATTATCCCGAGCAACATCCGCAGCGTGGTTGTCTTGCCCGCACCGTTGGGACCGAGAATGCCATAGATCGCGCCCTGCCGGACCGAGATATCGACTCCGTCGACCGCCAGCGTTCCGCTGAATCGCTTGACCAGCCCGCGCGCTTCGATTGCGAGCGGCTCGGTCGGGTCGCGATTGGGTACTGCGTTCTCTTGCGCAGCATTGTTTTGCGAGGGGCTTTGGCTTAGCGGCATGTCCATGCCTGCCGGTTAACCTTGGCATGTGAACGGGAGCAACCCCAAGCTTGGTTAATTTGTCGCTCATCGATGCGCTTAAGCAGGATTTGAAGGCCGAAGCCGCCCGGTTGGGCTTCGCTTCGATCGGCTTTGCTCCTGCCGCCGATGATCCGCAGCGCGCGGAACGCCTGACGCAATGGCTGGAAGCCGGGCACCATGGTTCGATGCAATGGATGGAGGACCGCGCCGACGTGCGGCAGGGTCCGCAATCGATGTGGCCAGAGGCGCAGAGCGTGATCGCGCTGGGAATGAGCTACGCGCCGGAACACGATCCGCTGGCGCTTGAAGCGGAGCCGGAGAAAGCGCGCATCTCCGTTTATGCGCAAGGCCGTGATTATCATGATACGGTCAAGAAAGCGCTCAAAGCGCTTGCTCGCTGGCTGGTGGCGGAGGCTGGCAAGCGTGGGCTGGAAGAGCCCGCGTTGAAAGTTTTCGTCGACACCGCGCCGGTAATGGAAAAACCCCTCGGTGAGGCGGCGGGGCTCGGCTGGCAGGGCAAGCACTCGAACCTTGTCAGCCGCGATCATGGCAGCTGGTTGTTCCTGGGGGCGATATACACCACGCTCACATTCAAGCCTGACGAGCCCCATGAAGATCGATGCGGGTCGTGCACCGCGTGCCAGACCGCTTGCCCGACCGATGCCTTTCCGCAGCCCTATGTGGTCGATGCACGGCGATGTATTTCGTACCTGACCATCGAGCACAAGGGCCCGATCCCGGAGGAATTTCGCGCGCCGATGGGTAACCGCATCTACGGTTGCGACGATTGTCTGGCGGTATGCCCATGGAACAAATTTGCCGAGACAGCCGCGCGCCACAAGGCGTTCGCACCGCGCGAAGACCTGGTCGCGCCCGACATTGCCGATCTCCTGACGCTCGACGATGCCGGCTTTCGGCAAAAATTCTCCGGTTCTCCGATCAAGCGGATCGGCCGCGACCGGTTCGTGCGCAACTGTCTGATTGCTGCTGGAAACAGCGATGCGCCGGAATTGCTCCCATCGGTGACACAGTTATGCGACGATCCCGACCCGGTTGTGGCGGAAGCTGCCCGGTGGGCACGCCGCAGGCTTACAACAGCTCTTTGAGCGGTATCTCGGGATTGGCCAGGGCTTCGCGGTCGGGTGCCATCCTGGCTTCGACCAACTTGCGGCCCTGCACATAGTCCTTAGTGCTGTTGACACAGTCGAGCGCGATCACCCGCCCTTCCTTCAGGTAGATCACTGAAAATTTCCGCTCTGCCGGATCGCCGCGCAAGACGGTTTCGTCGTGATCGATGGAAAGTCCGGCGGTCTGAAGTCTGAGATCATACTGGTTCGACCAGAACCAGGGAAACGCGCGATAGGGCTGCTTGTCGCCGCAGATTGCCTTGGCAGCGGTGGCAGCCATATCGTGGGCGTTCTGAACCGACTCGACGCGAATGATCGCACCATCGGCCCAATCATTGGCATGCGCTGCGCAGTCGCCAATGGCATAGATATCATCGAGCACGGTGCGGCAATACTGGTCGACATCCACCCCGTTCGAGCCGCTTGCTCCGGCAGCGATAAGCGGGCCGACCGACGGAATGATGCCTATGCCGACAACCACCATTTCGGCCTCGATCGCAGTGCCATCGGCCAGGACCACGCGTTCAACCTTGCCATCGTCGCCCTCAAGGCGTTCGACCTGGGCCTCAAGACGAACATCTACCCCCTGCCGCCGGTGCTCGTCCAGATAGAACTGCGAAAGCTCGGGACCGGCCACGCGCGCAAGCAACCGCGGCAAAGCTTCCACCAGAACGACTTCACGCCCGAGTTTGCGCAGCACAGCCGCCGCTTCAAGCCCGATATAGCCCCCGCCGACCACGACGATTTTCTGCACGCCGCCGTCGAGCTCGGCCTGTATCCGGTCGACGTCGGAGCGTGTCCGCACGGTATGGATTCCGCCGAGATCTGCACCGCTGCAGGAAAGCCGCCGCGCATCGCCACCGGTCGCCCAGATCAGCTTGCGATACGATATCTTGCTATCGTCACCCAGCGTCAGAATGTGTCCCGCCGGGTCGATTTCGGCCACATTGGTCCCGGGCATCAGTGTGATGCCCTTGTCTGCCCAGAACTTTTCCGGGCGGATCTGGATGCGCTCAAACGGCTTTTCGCCGGAGAGATATTCCTTCGACAGCGGCGGGCGCTCGTAAGGCAATTCGCGTTCACGGCCAATCAGCGCGATAGATCCGTCCAGGCCATTCTGCCTTAGCGCGATAGCTGCCTGTGCGCCGCCATGTCCCGCGCCCACGATGATGGTGTCGAAATGCTCCATACGCGTGCGAATTGGCGCAAATTCGCTTGCGGTCAAGCGGTGCGCGGCAAAACGCCTGCCGTCAGCGCCCCAACAGGTTGCGTGCCTGGCTGGCAATCTGCGCCAGCATGGCGGGGGTGACCGGTGTGCTGGCCTGCGCACGACCGATCATCCCGCGGAACTGGCGGATTGCCGCGGTGTGCTCTTCCGCCCAGTTGGCAACGGCACCCAGCGGATCCTGTTTCGCGCCCTTGCGGCGTGATATCCGGCGCAGGTAATCCAGCCGCATCTGCTGGAAATCGCGCGACAGGCCGGCGACGAGCAATCGCTCCCACACGTCCGACGGGTTCATCATGGCCGCAGTGCTTTGAGCCCAGTCGAGGCCCAGCCGATCGCCCAGGTCAGTGAATGCTGCGGTCAGTTTGCGCGCATCGATTTCCGCCAGCTTGGATAGCCATGCGAGGCCGATTGCGCCGTCCAGATCGTACAGATTTGCCACTTTGGCGGCGAGCTTTTCCGGTGCGCCGGTCGCGGTCAGTTCAGCAATCAACTGATCGGATTGCTGGCGCGAAGCCATGGTCAGCAATTCATCCGTACCGGTCGAAAGCTGCGTGACGCGTTTCGAAAGACCGGCAATCATCTCGCTTGGCAGCGTTACGCTGGCTCCGACCCGGATCAGGTCGGACATCTGGCTGCGCAGCGCGCCAGCAGTATGGCGGAACAGCAGCAGACGTGCCTCTTCCGGCATTTTCGCTTTTTCCAGTTCAGCCCATAACTCACTCACATTGAACAGCTTTTCTGCCGCAACGAAAGATGCGCAAATGTCTGCGAGCCCGACGCCCTCTTCTTCCGAAAGTTCGAATGGATGGATCAGTCCCATGCGATTGATGAATAGATTGGCAAGCGAGGTGGCAATGATCTCGCGGCGAAGCTGGTGCCCTTCGATCTCTCGCTTGAATGTCTTGCGCATGTCCGACGGGAAATAGCGGACCAGCAGATCGGTCAGGCTCGGGTCGTCGGGCAGTGCGGTCTTCTCGATCGCTTCCTGCAGGACCAGCTTGGTCGAGGACAGCAGCACCGCGAGTTCCGGCCGGGTCAGGCCATACCCTTCGCCAGCGCGGCGGGAGAGATGATCGCCCGAGGCAAGACCCTCTGTCTGGCGGTCGAGTGCACCGCGCTCTTCCAAAGTGTCGATCAAGTGCAGTTGCGCCGCCACGGCAGGGGCACCGCCGGCCTCGGCAATCGACAGGGCGAGCGCTTGCAGCCGATTATCTTCCAGCACCAGATGCGCGACCTCGTCGGTCATCGATTCGAGCAGCGCGATGCGCTTCTTCTCGGAAAGTTTGCCACCGCGTTTCGCCGCCGCGAGCGCAATCTTGATGTTCACTTCGTTGTCCGAGCAATTCACACCGGCAGCGTTGTCGATGAAATCGGTGTTGATCCGCCCGCCCGAACCGTTGGCGCTGAGCGCAAACTCAATCCGTCCAGCCTGCGTTATGCCGAGGTTTGCGCCTTCACCGATTACTTTTGCCCGCACGTCGCAGCCATTGATGCGCAGCGCGTCGTTTGCGGGATCGCCGACCTGAACGTTGTTCTCGTTCGCAGCTTTGATGTAAGTGCCGATACCGCCGAACCAGATAAGATCGACCGGTGCCTTGAGGATCGCCGCAATCAGCGCATCAGGCTCTAGCTCCTTGTCTTCGATGGCGAGCATCTTGCGTACCGCTGCAGAGACCGGAATGCTCTTCATGGTGCGGGAGAAAACACCGCCGCCGCGCGAGATCAGCTTCGGGTCGTAATCTTCCCAGCTTGAACGTGGCAGCTCGAACACGCGCTTGCGCTCTTTCCAGCTGGCGGCCGGATCGGGATCCGGGTCCAGAAAGATATGCCGGTGGTCGAATGCGGCCTTCAGGCGGATCGCCTTCGACAGCAGCATCCCATTGCCGAAGACGTCGCCCGACATGTCGCCACAGCCCACGACATCGACCGGATCGCTCTGCACGTCGACGCCCATTTCGAGGAAATGCCGCTGGACGCAGACCCATGCGCCCTTGGCGGTGATTCCCATCGCCTTGTGGTCGTATCCGTTGGAGCCACCGCTTGCGAATGCGTCGTCGAGCCAGAAATCGCGGGTCTGCGCAATGCCATTGGCGACATCTGAAAACCGCGCTGTGCCCTTGTCGGCTGCAACCACGAAGTAAGGATCCTCGCCATCGCGAATGACCACCTTATCGGGGTGCACGACCTGATCACCGACATAATTGTCTGTAATCGACAGCAGCGTGCGGATGAACACTTCGTAGCTTGCCTGCCCTTCGGCGGCCCAACCGTCGCGGTCGATCGCCGGATTGGGCAATTGCTTGGGATAAAACCCGCCCTTCGCGCCGGTCGGGACAATCACCGCGTTCTTGACCCGCTGGGCCTTCATCAGGCCAAGGATTTCCGTGCGGAAGTCGTCGCGCCGGTCGGACCAGCGCAAGCCGCCGCGAGCAACCGGGCCAGCGCGCAGATGGATGCCCTCGACCCGCCGCGAATAGACAAATATTTCACGCCATGGGATTGGCTTGGGCAGGTTGGGGACGAGTTTCGAATCGATCTTGAACGCCAAAGCCTCGGTCGCCGCCGGGGCAAATGCATTCGTGCGCAGGATGGCCCCGATTACCGCATGGTACAGACGCAGAAGCCGGTCGTCATTGATTGCTGTGACTTTTGCCAGGCCGGTTTTCACCTGAGCATTCGCTGACTTGGCAGCGGCGTCCCGGTCGCCTTCGAAATCCGGATCGTGCAGCGCATGAAACAGGTCGATCAATGCCGCGGTCACGACCGGTGCCCGGCTCAGCGCATCGACCACCGTATAGATTGTAAAACCCATGCCGGTCTGACGCAGGTACCGATAAAATGCGCGGAGCCACTCCGCTTCGGAAGCTGCCAGGCCGGTGCCGAGGACAAGCCGGTTGAACGGATCATTCTCGGCTTCATGGTTGAGAACTGCGGCAATTGCCCTCTCAATCACATCCGCTCGTTCAAGCAGGGCGTCGGCATCGTCACCCGCAGGCAGGCCGACAGTAAAATCGTGGATCGTACCGAGACGCTGTTCGTCGAGCGGTGTCGGGAATTCCTGCATCACGGTAAAGCCGAAATTCTCCAGCGCAGGCACGGCATCGGACAGCGGCAACGCGCCTTCGTGTTCGTAGATTTTCAGGCGCAGCGTGCCTTCGCGGTCGCCAGCGCGACGGAACAGTCTTGCGTCGCGCTTGAGCGGCGGACGATCCATGCGGTCGGCGTCGATTGCCATGAGGTGCCGCATCCGGCCGATGTCTCTCGCGGCCTCATCCGCTCCGTATTCGGCGCGATAGGCGCTCGGGAATGCGTCGGCATAGCGGCTGGCAATGGCAGCGGCGCGGCCTGCGTCTTCGGTCTTGGCCAGCTCGTGCTCGACCTCTTCGGTCCAGCCGCGCAGCATCGACTGCAACTGGTGTTCGATTGCTTTCTCGTCATGCTTGCTGACGCCAAAGCGAAGATCGAGGACGAAGCGCAACATGGCCAGGTTGCCGCCTTCGACCGTAAGGCTCCAGTCCAGCAGGGCCGCGCTGGTCGAATCCTCCAGCAGCATCTGGATCTGAGTGCGCAGCTGAGTCGAAAGCGTGTCTCGCGGTAGCCAGACGAACGCGAACAGATGCCGAGCGAGCGGTGCTTCGACCAGCGACAGCCGGGGGCGCGGCCGATCGACCAGGCTCATCATGGTCGTTGCCACGCGCTCGATATCGCTCTTGCCAAAGCCAATGACGAGATCGTGCGGCAAAGTGGTCATGGCATGCACCAGGGCTTTTCCGGCATGCCCGCCGGCATCGAACCCGAACTTGTCCATCAGGCCGTCAAGGCTCTTGCGCAAGCCCGGAATGTCTGCCGGCGAGGCGGCCAGAGCGGCACTCGTCCAGACCCCGGCATGGACCGATATGGCTGTCACCTTCCCCCCTTGCAGGACGGGTATGAGGAACAGGTCCAGCGGGACGCGGCGGTGCACATTCGAAACGATGTTTGCCTTGATCACCAGCGGGACGCGGGTGTCGCGCAGCTTTGGATCGTCAAACCATGCAAAGGCTCGTTCGAACGATGCGTCAGCGAGAATTTGCTTGGCACTTTTACGGCAGATGCCCAGCTTGCCGGTCTGAGATCCGTCGCGATGGCGGGTAACGTGGCCGAGCTGCGTCAGCATCCCGCCTTCGAGCCATTTGAGCAGCGCGGAGCCTTCCTGATCCTGAATGCGTTCAGCATCTTTCAGCATCGCGGCGCGCATCTCGGACCAGTCGGTCACGGCTGCCCTTACGTCCGCCAGCGTCGTGCGAAGCGCGCTTTCAAGCGCTCTTCTTTCGCGCGCATCGACACGCGCGGTCTCGATATAGATCATTGATTCGCGCGTGCAGCCGCCGACATTCCCCGCGCAAATTTCCCGCAGCAAACCGTCGCCGGTTCGCTTTACCGGCAAGACAGGGTGGACCAGCCGGTCGATTGCCAAACCCTGGCTGGCTATGGTTGCCGCAACAGAATCGACCAGAAATGGCATGTCGTCATTGACTATGGCAATGCGGGTGTAACGTTTTTCGTCACTGGCAGAGGCCACAGCCATCGCCGAACGCTGCGCATCGCGCCGTGCTGCCGTATCGAGGACGAAGCGAGCGGCCTGTTCGAACCTGTCCTTGGCGAACGGTGTATCGCCGGGCAAAAGCGATGCATCCATATGCCTGGAAAGTGCTTCGACCATCGCGCCGTCACCGGCGAGCCGTCGTTGCGGTTGACGGGAAGAGGCGGCCTTTTTCGCACCCATCGCGCATGCTCCGTAAGGGGTCGGCCCCTTGTTATTATGTTGCCACACTGTGCAGCTATGCTGCGCGCGTTAGGCCTATTGTCTCCCGGCTGCAAGCGCAGCCAGCGTCTTGCCTAGCAGAGCTTTCAGCTCTCGCGTAGAGCTAGATTTGCGCGACCGCTTCGATTGTCAGTTCGAGCGACCGGATGCGGTCCATCGGGTCGTAGCTGGATCCGGCGACGATGATCTCATCCGCCCGCGTGCGCGCGCTGAACGCTGCGATCTTTTGCCTGACCGTTGCCACCGAGCCGACGGCGCTTGCCTGGCCGATATGATCGAGCATGGCGCGTGCCGTGGGAGGCAACGTTTCCCGATAGCCTTGGACCGGTGGCGGCAGTTTGCCCGGGCTCCCTGTCCGCAAGCGAACGAAAGCCTGCAATTGCGAGGAAGCGATCAGCTCGGCCTGTTCGTCGCTGTCCGCTGCGACGACCTGCATAGCCGCCATGACGTATGGTTTGTCGAAGGCTTCGGATGGCTGGAAGTCGCGCCGATACATCGCCAGAGCGGCATCGAGGTGGTCGGGCGCGAAATGCGACGCGAAGGCATAGGGCAGGCCAAGCTTGGCCGCGAGCTGGGCGCCGAACAGGCTCGAACCCAGCATCCAGAATTCCGGTTTTGCGCCGAGGCCCGGCGTCGGGTGGATTTCTGCATCCCCGCGCATCAGCGCCATCAGCTCGATCACATCATGCGGGAACATTTCTGCGGCTCGGTGCAAATCCTTGCGCAGGGCGCGTTGCAATTCCGGCCCGGCGCCCGGAGCGCGCCCGAGCCCGAGATCGACCCGGCCGGGAAACAGGGCATCGAGCGTGCCGAATTGCTCGGCAATCTGGAACGGGGTGTGATTGGGCAGCATGATCCCGCCCGAGCCGATCCGGATGGTCGAAGTGGCATTGCCCAGGTGAGCCAGAACCACGGAGGTGGCGCCGCCGGCGATCCCTTCCATTGCGTGGTGTTCCGCGACCCAGAACCGCGCATATCCGGCATCTTCTGCGGTCTTCGCCAGCATGGTCGCCGCGCTGAGGGCCTCGGCAACCGTGCCGCCTTCGCGCACCGGGACGAGATCGAGAACCGATAGGGTGATACTCACTGGGGCGAAGCTTCCATTTCATCCAGCTGCGCCAGATATTGCCGGGCGGTCTGGGCCCGCGCACCGGCATGCGGCTGCGCGGCAACCGATTCGAAACTGGCGCGGGCAGCAGCCAGTCGGCCGGAAAGCGCGGCGATGACTCCGGCTTCGAGCCCGACCTCCGGGTCGATCGCGTCAAGGTCGGCCGCCTGCTCGATAAAGCTTTGCGCATCGTCCAGCTGGCCATTGCGGCGCGCGAGCGTCGCTGACAGCAGCCAGATTCGATATTCGCCCGGCGAGCGTTCGCGCGCAGCGGCAAGCGTTGCCGCTGCCGCAGACTGATCGCCTGCCGCAACTTCGACAATCGCCTGATCGGCAGCGATCTGGCCGGCGGTGACGGGATCACCTGCCAGTATGGCATCATCGATAGCGTCGCGAAATACCGCGCGCGCTTCGATGATGCGCCCGGCTTCGACGAGCGCGTGCGCGCGCTGCGTGCCGATTCGCGCCTGCCAATCGGATTTTCCCTGAGCCAGGTCGCGCGCTTTCAGGAAACTCGCAGCCGCTTCGTTCCACTGGCGCAATTCGGCCTGCGCCATCGCCGCGCATTGCAGCGCGGCAATCTGTTCGTCCCCGGAAGTCACCCCGGCCTGACGGACGGCCAGTTCGAACACTTCGATTGCCGATGCTCCATTGGCGAGCGGACAGCTGGCCGGCACAGCTCGCAGATCAGGGCGGTTCGCCTGGATTTCCACCTCTTCGCGCGGCGAGCGCGGGATCGTATTGGCAATCGAATCCGGATCGGGATTGGGCCCAACCTGAAGAAGGGCGGCGAAGATCAGCGGGGAAAGCATTCAAACTCCGGAAGGTCAGCCTGTGTTGTGCAGCAGATTTTCGATCAGACGCAACAACAGGGCAATATCTTGTTCGCGGGACAGACGGTGGTCGCCGTCTTTGACCAAAGTGACCTGTACATTGTCCGAACGGAGCGCGTCAGCAAGCCGCATGGTGATATCCCACGGCACATCGGCATCGCGCTGGCCGTGCAGCAGACTGACCGGACAATCGATATCAATCGAGTCGGCGAGCAACAGATTGGCTTGCCCGTCGCCAAAGAATGCGGGGTGCATCGGCGTCGGGTCGGGGCCGTAGGGATTCTCGTCGTACACAGTCTCGCCGTTGCGCAATTTGGCTTTGTCTTCCGCGCTGCGCCCCCAATCGGTGAAGTCCGGGGCGGAAGCGATGCCCATTACTCCGGCGAGTTTGGGCCCAAGCTTGAGGCCGACAGCCAGCATCAACCAGCCGCCCATCGACGACCCGACAACGACCACCCGGTCGAGGTTCAGCTGTTCGACCAGCGCCAGCACTTCGTTGCGCCAACGGGTCAACGTGCCATTGGCGAATTCGCCCTCGCTACGGCCGCAGCCCGAGTAATCGAGCAGCAGGCAGGGGCGCCCCGATTGGCGGCACCATTCGAACAGTGCGGTCGCCTTGCCGCCGTCCATGTCGGACATATAGCCCGGAAGGAAGACTAGCGCAGGGCCTGCACCGGGCGTGAACCGATAGGCGATGCGCCGCCCGTCGGGCATGTCGTGGAATGCGATCTCTTTCATGCGTCGGGCTTGTCACCCATCATGACGGCAGAGGCAAGCAGGGGCAGCAATCCGCTCAGTACAATTGCGGCACATGGTGCGGCACTTCGTGATCGCTCTCTTGCGGTCCGCCATGGCAGGCAGAAAGCGTGATAAACAACAGGAAAGCCAGCAATCGCATGATGCGCCTCCTTATCAGTTCCACTGGAAAATGTCTTCAATTCTGAGCGAGAAAACATCCGCGATCTTGAATGCCAGCGGTAGAGACGGATCGTATTTGCCGGTTTCGATGGCGTTGACGCTCTGGCGCGATACGCCGAGATGATCGGCCAGATCCTGCTGGCTCCAATCGTTCTCGGCGCGCAGCACCTTGAGGCGGTTTTTCATGCATCGCCTCCTGTCATGCTGCACCCCAGGTGCCGTATTGGATGCGGTTCATCACCGCTCCAACGAACAGGCCGAAGAACCAAACGACGGCCCACCAATACGCATCCAAATGGACGACGATGTCAGCGGTTTCGAGAAAACCCCAAACCGAAGCTGCGCTCATAGCAAAGCCGGTTGCGATCAAGGCCTGGCGGATGACGAGCATGCGGATGAACTCATCCTGCTCCTCGATAATCAAGCGGCCGACCGCCCAGAAAACCCCCACGATTGCGAGGCCCGGCAATGTCGCCAGTACAACCCTGACCGGTTCCGTCAGCTCGTATTGCTTCTCGCCAAATGTCATCGCCGCCAGAGCAATCAGATAGAGTGACGTCGAAATGGCCACTCGCTTCATATAGCGCTTCTGGGCTTCTCCCTTGGCAAAGCACCCTGGGCCGCCCGAATCGATTCGGCGAGTGGCCGCCTTCATCATCGGCCAGACAAGGCCGAGAGGCGCAACCATGAGTATGAGCGCGGTGACGGAATTGATCGCGTCGGTCGAAGCCAGCGCGATGATTATCGCATAGGCAAAGAGGATGAGCCCGGCATAGAAGAACGGACTGCGCCCGCCTCCGTTCGTTTCGGTCTTCCCGGCCATCATGCGGCTCCGCAGGAACTGCGTTCGCCGCGCAGCGCCCATGGCAGAAACACCATCATTGCCAGCGGCGAATATTGTGCAGCCGTTTCAGGCAGAACTCCAACAACGGCCGCAAGTGCCACGAGGATCATGGCGGCAGCAAGAATGAGCGATCTTTGGATGGTGGTCATGGTCAATGGTCCCTTTCCTTATGTCAAGCATCATTTACACATGGTATCTCCAATGTCAATGTCCCTTTACAAAAAGATTGGGAGCCTTGCTGAGAGTCTTAGGCCAACGGCACTTCCCTCCGCAATTTTTGCGGCGTAACGAGATTGCATGGAAACCCGCACACCTTCTGCCGCTTTTGCGCTGTCGCGCCGCAACCTGTTCCAGCTTGGCATCGTCGGTGGGGCGCTCGCCGCCGCCCCGCTGGCCGCCAAATATCCGCTCGGCTTCACCCATGGTGTGGCGAGCGGTGAACCGGGGCCGTCGAGTGTGCTCCTGTGGTCGCGCTACGCGGCGGGCCAGCCGACCACGCTGCGCTGGGAGGTTTCGCAGGACGATTCATTTCGCAAGGTTGTAGCGGGCGGTACGGTGCTGGCGACGCCGGATCATGACTGGTGCGTCAAACAGGTCGCAGAAAATCTTGAGCCCGACAGCTGGTACTATTTCCGGTTCATCGCGCCCGATGGGTCGACATCCTGCACCGGCAGCACCCGGACCTTGCCGGTTGGATCGGTCGACAGCTTCCGGATGGCGGTGGTTGGCTGTTCGAACAAGGGATTCGGCTGGTTCAACGCCTACGCGCATATTGCCGAGCAAGGCGATTTCGACCTGGTGCTGCACACCGGCGACTATCTCTATGAATATCCCGTCGGCACTTATCCATCGGCCGCCGAAGCGCTCGCCGGACGAAAGCTCGACCCCGCGCACGAGATTATTGCGCTGGCAGATTACCGGGCGCGCTACGCCAATTACCGCACCGACCCGGATCTGCAGCGGCTGCATCAGCTCTATCCGATGCTGCATGTGCCGGACGATCATGAAAGCGCCAATGACAGCTATGCGCTGGGCGCGGAGAACCACGATCCGGCCACCGAAGGACCATGGGAAGCGCGCAAGCGTGCGGCGATCCGCGCGCGTCTGGAATGGCTGCCGGTGTCCGATGATCCCTGGGCGGCCTATGAAATCGGCGATCTTGCCACGCTTTTCCGCCTTGAAACCCGCCTGACTGCCCGAACCAAACCGTTCGATCTCGGCCAGATCATGCGCCGTGGTGGCGGCGATCCGGCGCGCACCATCGCCGCTCTTGAAGCTTTCCGCGATGGCGAGTGGCGCGATCCGTCACACACGTTGATGGGCGAGATTCAGGAAGACTGGCTTGCCAAAGGATTTGAGACATCGCGCCGCTCGGGCAAGACATGGCAGGTCTTGCTGCAGCAGGTGATCATGGCAAACCTGCGAAGTTCTGGCGACATCGCAGAGGGCATGACCGACGCCGTGCCGGATTATCTGCGCCAGCGGATTCGCGCGGGCGTGCTCAACAGCAAGGTCGGGCTGCCGTTCAATATGGACGCATGGGACGGCTATCCGGCAGCACGCGAACGGTTGCTGCAATCGGCACAGGAAGCCGATGCCAATCTGATCGTGCTCGCGGGCGACAGCCACAATGCCTGGGCGTCGGAGCTGGATAACGCCGGAGCTGCTGCGGGGATCGAGTTCGCGGGTCACTCCGTCAGCTCGCCCGGCTTCGAAGGTTACCTTGGGTGGGTCCCACCAGAAAAACTGGCGGCGCAATCGGTGGCTGAGAACCCGCAATTGAAATGGGCGGAAACCGGCCACCGCGGCTATATGGCGATCGAGCTCACGCCGCAGCGCGCGACCGCCGAGTATCGGTTCCTCGAAACAGTCCGCAGCCGAACGACAGCTCTGGCCGGCACGAAACGGATAACATCTTCTGCCGGTAGCCAAGCGCTCGACATCTGATCGGCGCCACTTGTGGTCAAAACGGAACCGATCGTCTCTTACTTCGTTGATTTTGCAACAAAGGAGTAGACAATGATTGGCAAGGTATTTGGCGCCCTGGTGGGCGGACGACTGGCAAAGGAAACAACGAAGATCGGCGGGACCACGGGTGCTGCGATCGGCGCTGCCGTGCCGTTCGTGATCAGCCGCATGAGCATCCCGGCGATGATCGCGATGGGTGTCGGCGGCTACGTGGTGAAAAAGTATTTCGACAAAAAGGAACCGCAACAGGCCACGACAACCGATATGGAACCGTCGCAGCCTGCTTCGATCCCGCAACCGACCGCGGCATAAACTGGCCGATCGATGCAACAGGGGCTCCGCCGAACAGGCGCGGGCCCCTTTTTCGTGCGCGATTGAAAATTAACCCGGGTTCGCTACATTCCAGCCATGCAAGACGCTGTTCGCTCCGCAACGACTAGCCTCACTACTCCCGGGTTCCGGGGGCGGTCGGACGTGCGTTAAGCCAGCCGATCGCTGCCCGGGATCGGGCGGCGAGCGGCGAAGCTGCCCGGTTAAATCCCCAAACTCACTCGTCGCCCCTTTCGGCGCGCGCCCGCTTGTGCAAAAGGCCCGCGCATAGATGCAGGACGTTTGAGACATGACGGAACTACTGAAAATCAGTCTGCCCGATGGTTCGGTGCGCGAAGTGGAGCCGGGCAGTACGCCGGCAGATGTCGCAGCTGCGATCGGACCAGGCCTGGCCAAAGCTGCCATCGCAGCGCGGATCGACGGCGAGCTGCGCGATATCAATCGCCCGTTCGATGGCGATGCCGAGTTAGCGCTGGTGACGAGCCGTGACGAGGACGACGCGCTGGAACTGGCGCGTCACGACTTCGCGCACGTCCTGGCAGAGGCAGTGCAGTCACTCTTCCCCGGGACGCAGATCACGTTCGGTCCGGCAACGGACGACGGGTTCTACTATGACGTCAAGGCGCCCGAGGGTCGTGAGCCCTTCAGCATGGACGACCTGCCGGCCATCGAAGAAGAGATGCGGCGGATCATCAAGGCGGACAAACCCTTGCGCCGCGAGGTCTGGAGCCGCCAGCAGCTGATCGACAAGTGGGACGCCGAGGGTGAAAGCTTCAAGGCAGAATGGGCCAGGGAACTGCCCGAAGGTGAAGAGCTGACGGTCTACCGGTCAGGTGAAGACTGGCTCGACATGTGCCGCGGTCCGCACCTCGCCAGCACAGGCAAGCTCGATCCGCAGGCGTTCAAGCTGATGCGCGTGGCCGGGGCTTACTGGCGCGGCGACCAGCGCAATGCGCAGCTGACGCGGATCTACGGCACCGGCTGGCTCAACAAGAAGCAGCTCAACCAGCACCTGATGCGGCTGGAAGAGGCGGCCAAGCGCGACCATCGCAAGCTGGGCCGCGAAATGGACCTGTTCCACTTGCAGGAAGAGGCGCACGGCAGCGTCTTCTGGCACCCCAACGGCTATCTCATCTGGCGCGAGCTGGAGGCTTATATGCGGCGCAAGATGGACCGCGCCGGCTATCAGGAGATCAAGACCCCGCAGCTGATGGATGTGCGCCAATGGACCCAGTCCGGCCATTGGGGAAAATATGCGGAAAACATGTTCGCGGTGCCCGACATCGTTCCGGATGTGGACGAGCAGGGCGAAGCGGCTGCAGCGCCCAGAGTTGCCGACGATGCCGACTGGATGGCGCTGAAACCGATGAACTGTCCCGCGCATGTGCTGGTGTTCAAGCAAGGCATCACTTCGTATCGCGACCTGCCGATCCGGCTGGGTGAAATGGGCTGCTGTCACCGCAACGAACCGCACGGCGCGCTCCACGGGATCATGCGTGTGCGCCAGTTCACGCAGGACGATGCGCATATCTTCTGCACGGAAAATCAGGTCGTCGAAGAAGTGCGCAAATTCTGCGAGCTGGTTGACGAAGTCTATTCGGACTTCGGCTTCAGCTATCAGGTGAAGCTCGCGCTGCGTCCGGACAAGCGCTTCGGCTCTGACGAAATGTGGGACAAGGCCGAGCAGGAACTGCGTGACGCCGTGGCCGAAGCGGGCATGGCGAACGACGATTTCGGTTGGGAAGAACTGCCCGGCGAAGGCGCTTTCTATGCGCCCAAGCTCGAATGGCACCTGACCGACGCGATCGGCCGCACGTGGCAGGTTGGTACGATCCAGGGTGATCGGGTGCTGCCCGAACGGCTTGACGCGACCTATGTCGGCGAAGACGGGGACAAACACCGTCCGGTCATGCTCCACCGTGCAATTTTCGGCACGTTCGAGCGCTTTATCGGCGTGTTGATCGAGCACTATGCCGGTCGATTGCCCGTCTGGCTCGCTCCGGTGCAGGCTGTCGTCGCAACGATCGTTTCCGATGCCGACGACTATGCCTCTGAAGCTGTTGCAAAGCTCGAAGCCGCAGGCATCCGGGTCGACAGCGACCTGCGCAACGAGAAGATCAACTACAAGGTCCGCGAACACTCGGTGGCCAAAGTCCCGCACTTGCTCGTCGTCGGCATGCGCGAAGCGGAAGAAGGCACCGTCGCAGTGCGCACGCTCGGTGAGAAAGAACAGCGCGTGATGAGCCTCGATGATGCGATCGCGATGCTCACGGATGCCGCCACTCCGCCCGACCTGCGCGCCGGATAGAGCGTGGAGATCCTTGCGGGCTTCACCGCCCTACAGATCGGCGCGGCGGTGTTGGCGACATTCGTCTCCGCTTTCGTTCGCGGCCTCGCGGGATTTGGCATGGCGATACTGCTGGTCCCGATCCTCGCGCTTGCTCTGACGCCGATCGAGGCGGTCTTGCTGACCAATGTCCTCGCGTTCCTGATCGGCTTCAGCGAGATCCGGACCATTTTGCGAGAAGCCGAGCAATCGGCACTTGTGATCGGCGCCTTGGTCCTCGTCGCGACAGCGCCGGGGTTGATTGCGCTTGCGGCGACACCTGAAAACCTCGCCCGCTTCCTGATCGCCCTCGTCGCACTGTCAGCGTTCGGGGCGATCCTGCTGCCTCAGCGCGCCGCGGCCCAGCCGGGCCCTTTCGCCACCGGCGCGGTCGGCATCTCAAGCGGTCTGCTGACCGGATTTGCCGGAATGCCGGGGCCGCCGGTGGTGCCGTATTATGTCGGGCGATCCATTCCCCGGATAACCGCCAAGGCATCCATGCTGCTGATCTTCACCATCGCGGCCTTCGCCGGGCTGGGCTCGGGCGTCGCTATCGGTGTGATGGAATGGCGCTTGCTGGTCTTCGGCCTGCTGTTGTTCCCGGCGGTGCTGATCGGCAATTGGCTGGGGGCAAAAGCATTCGGCAAAGTCAGCGACGGCCTGTGGCGCGGCTTCGTCGCTTTTACTCTCGCGGCCGCAGCCCTTGCTGCACTGGCGAAGCTCTTACAGAGTTAGGACAGGAAACGCCTGGCCTGCGAACATCAGGGCGGCAGCGCAAAAAGTGACGATTGCGGCGCGCAATGCATCGTGCGCCTGCGATTGATTGCGGATGATGGTTACGGCCTTGCTCATGCGCCGATCCTGGCGGGCAACATGCTAAGGAAGTCTTAAAGCGAAGGCATTTGCTGGCTGGCGCAATGAAATCCGCCGCCGCCTGCCAGCACGGCATCGGCCGGCAGTCCGATAGTCGCCCGATCCGGAAAAAGTTCGGCCACCGCCGCCACGCCGTCTTCGTCATGGACCGATCCAAAGGTCGGCACCACCACCAGATGGCTGGTGATCGCGAAATTCACATAGCTCGCCGGTTCGATCATATCGCCGCGTGTGATCAGGCCGGGCGAGGGTATTTCCGACAGTTCAAGGCCGTAGGCCTGGATGCGCCGCTTGGCATCGGCATAGACCTCTGCATTGGGATCGTCTGGCCCTGTGGCTTGCGGGAGGCACAAGCGCCCCGGACCAACGAAGCGCGCGAGGTTGTCGACATGCCCGTCGGTGTGATCGTTCACCAATCCGTCGCCCAGCCACAGGACCCGCTCGAAGGCCAGATCGCGCGCCAGTCGCTGTTCGATATCGCGGCGCGACAATTCGGGGTTGCGGTTGGGATTGAGCAGGCATTGCTCTGTCGTAACGACAATGCCTGTCCCGTCGCCGTCGATTGCCCCGCCTTCGAGAACCCAGTCGCTTTCGGTCACAGGTAGCCCGGCATCGCGCGCCAGCTCGGCGCCGATGGTCTGGTCGCCCTGCATCAGATATTTGCCGCCCCAACCGTTGAAGCGGCAGCGCAAGGCCGAACCGTCAGCCCGTACCAATGGCCCGGTGTCGCGCAGCCAGATATCGCCATAACCGCGAATTTCCAGTCTGACAGAGGCGGATGTCAGGTCACGCGCCCGCGCCTCATTGGCCGCATCGCGCACCAGCAGGCGAACTTCTTGCCCGCTTTCGGCAACCGCATTGGCGAAAGCCGCGATCTGCTCCTGCGCGCGCGCTAGATAACCCGGCCATTCGTCCGCGTCATGCGGGAAACCGATCCACAACCAGTCCTGCTGTGCCCATTCGGGGGGCATGGTAATGGCCATGGATCGGTCTTCCGGTGCCTTTTGGCCAGCGGGCCTCAGCAGCCTTCGCCAGCCTCGCAACTGGCGTCGCGGGTCGCTTTGAATTCGTCGCCCTCGTTCCAGTTCGGCCAGCTTTCGCTCATCGCGAGCATACGCCCGATGCGATAGAACAGTTGCAGGTCCTGCATCACGCCGGACCAGTCCCAGCTCTCGTCGAACTCGTCTTTGGGGCCGTGATAGCGGTTTTCGCGATATTCAGTGCCTAGTGCAGCGCCCGCTTCTCGCCCGCCTTCGACAAGATCTTCCCCGCCATCGACATACAACATCGGCACGCCCTGCTTGGCAAAAGCGAAGTGATCCGAACGGTAATAGTATCCAGCTTCGGGGTTGGGGTTGGGGGTTGGCGTACGGCCATCCGTTTCCAGTGCCTTGTTGAGGAAAGCATCCAGTTGCGATTTGCCGGGTCCGACCACGGTCACGTCCTTGGACGGGCCGCCGACGAGAAACGCATCCATATTGATTCCGCCTACAGTCTGGCTGAGCGGAAACACCGGATTCGATGCGTAGTAATAGGCGCCGAGCAGGCCGGACTCTTCAGCCGTCACCGCCAGAAAGACGAGGCTTCGGTCCGGTGCGCCTGCCTTGCCATGCGCTTCTGCCAGCGCAACCAGAGCGGCCGTGCCGGTGGCGTTGTCGACCGCGCCATTGCAGATGTCATCGCCATCGGGTGCGGCCGTGCAGCGGCCCAGGTGATCCCAGTGCGCCGTGTGGATGACATACTCGTCAGGCCGGGTTTTGCCCTTGAGGACACCGATCACGTTCTGCGATTCGAATGTCCTGATGTCGTTGCGGAAACTGGTTGCGGCTTTCAGCCCCAATGCGACAGGCTTGAAACCCTTGCTCTTCGCAGCGGTGCTGAGGGCTGACAGGTCCTGTCCGGCCGCCTTGAAAATCTGTTCGGCGACGGGCTTCTGGATCCAGCCGTTCATGACCGTCAGCGGGGCGGCGTTCTCGCCGCGCTGGGCATAGGCCTGCGGCCCGCTCCACGAACTTTCGACCACATTCCAGCCATAGGACGCGGGTTCGGTCTCGTGGATGATGAGCGCGCCTGCGGCACCTTGGCGCGCGGCTTCTTCGTATTTGTAGGTCCAGCGGCCATAATAGGTCATCGCCTTGCCATTGAACGGACCTTCGAGACTTTCAGTGCCGAAATCGGGGTCGTTGACGAGGATGACCGCGGTCTTCCCCTTCATGTCGAGACCTTCGTAGTCATTCCATTCGCGTTCGGGCGCGTTGATCCCGTATCCGACAAAGACGAGTTCGCTGTCTTCGAGGCTCGTCTGGACGTCCTCACGATAGGAAACGCCGACCCAGTCTTTCCTGCTCTCGAAAGACAGTTCGGTGTTGTCACCGGTGACCGTGAGCGGTGCGAAATCCTTGCCGGTAATCTCGACCAGCGGCACTTTCTGCGTCCACGACCCGTTATTGCCTGGTTCCAGACCGGCCGCTGCGAATTTCTCCGTCAGCAGCGCAACCGTCTTTGTCTCGCCTTCGGTGCCGGGCATCCGGCCTTCGAATTCGTCGGACGACAATTCACGCGTGATATCGATCATGGTCGCTTCTGAGATATCGCCGTCTTCGACCTCGGGTACATCGAGTGATGCGTCTGCGCCGCTGCCGGCGTCGCCGCTGAGGTTGCATGCGCCAAGCGTCAAAGCGCCAGCTGCTGCGAGTATTGTGCGGATCATGGAAATTCCCTCGTCCCTTCAGGATCTGTGATGCCCCTCCATTGCAAAGCGGCGGCTTCCTCGCAAGCGCAATGCTTGCGCTGCGCCGGATGCGGAGGCAGGGCGGTGGGATGAGTGCTGAATGGCAGGAGGCGATCGAACGCGCGCGCAGATATGCGCCTTTCCTCGCTCGCGCTCTCGAGCGGCAGCCGGAACTCGCGGGAATTCTGGCGAACGGAAACGGCGATGCCGCGCTGGACTGGGCGCGCGCGCAGGCGGACGCCAGCGACGATGTAGGCATCGCGCTCCGGCGTGAGCGGCTGGCGCTGGCTACAGCGCTGGCGATTGGCGATCTCGCGGGCGCCTTCTCGACCGGCAAGGTCATGGTCGAACTTTCCGCCTTTGCCGACCGGGCGCTCGACACGGCGATCAGGGCAGCGATCGAGAAACGTGTCGCCGGCGCGGAGCCTGAGGGTTTCATTGCACTCGCGCTGGGCAAGCACGGGGCGAACGAGCTCAACTACAGCTCCGATATCGATCCTATTCTGTTGTTCGATCCCGCAGTCATGCCGCGCAGAGAGCGGGATGAACCAGGCGAAGCGGCGCAGCGATACGCGCGAGAAGTCATGCGGCTGCTGTCGGATACCACGCCTGAAGGCTATGTCTTTCGGGTCGACCTGCGACTGCGCCCGGCTTCGGAAGTCAGCCCGCTAGCAGTTTCATGCGGTGCAGCGCTCTCGCATTACGAATCGAGCGCGCTGACGTGGGAGCAGGCGGCTTTCATCCGGGCGCGATCCTGTGCAGGAGACGTTGGCGCCGGTGAAGAGTTCCTTGCCGCAATCCGCCCGTTCATCTGGCGGCGGAGCCTGGATTTCGGGGCAATTCAGCAAATCGAGCGCCTGACCGCGCGCATTCGCGACAATTATGATGGCCCGCGCCAGGTGGGCCCCGGCTTCAACCTCAAACAAGGTCGCGGCGGTATTCGCGAAGTCGAGTTTTTCGCGCAGACGCACCAGCTGATCCGCGGCGGTCGTGACCGATCGCTGCGGATGCGCGGCACGCGGCCAGCGCTCGATGCCCTGGCAGCAGCAGGCGTGATTGCGGCTGAAGACGCTCTGGTGCTTGGCCAATGCTATGACGGGCTGCGAGAAATCGAGCACCGGCTGCAAATGGTCGAGGACCGCCAGACCCATTCGATACCCGCTGACGATGCGCTCGCCCGCGTGGCGGGATTGTCAGGCTTCGACGACGCGGAAAGCTTTCTGGCGCATTGCCGCACGCTGACCGATCCCGTTGCACAACGGTTCGACCGGCTGATCGACGTCGAACGCGGCGGTACGGCCACCACCGGCGTCAGTCTTCCGCAGGAGCTCGACCAACTCGGCTTCAAGGACCCCAAGGCGACAGCGGAACGGGTGCGGGCCTGGGGCGACGGACGCTTTCGTACGCTGCGCAGTCCGGCTGCCTTGTCAGCGTTCGAAGCAATCCGCCCTTCGCTCTTGGGATCGCTTGCAGAGGCACCCGATCCGGAGCGCGCGTTGATGCGCTGGGAGCGACTGCTTGAAACGGCTTCGAGCGCGATCAATTTCTTTCGCCTGATCGAAGCGCGCCCCGGCCTGCTCGAGCAGCTGGTGCAAATTCTCACGCTCGCTGACCCGCTGGCCGAAGCGCTTGGACACCGCCCCGCCTTGCTCGACGCGTTGATCGATCGCAGTGCTTTCGATCTGCCGGGCGGCGTCGAACAGCTGGTTGCCGCCATGGAATCGGATGGACCGGATGCCGATTACGAGCAGCGGCTCGACCGAATCCGGATTGTCACAGGCGAAACGCGGTTTGCTCTGGGGGTGCAACTTATTACCGGGGCGCATGACCCGCTGGACATCGCTGCTGCCTTGTCCCGGCTGGCAGAGGCGGCTCTGCGTGTCGCGCTGAGAGCGGCGGAATCCGAATTTGCCCAAGCGCATGGTGTGTTTCAGGACAAACGTCTGGCTATCGTCGGGCTCGGACGGCTCGGCGGGGGTGGCCTGACCCACGCGTCGGACCTTGATATCGTCTATCTCTTCAGCGGTGATTTCGACGGGGAAAGCGACGGCGCGCGGCCGATTGGTCCGACGCTCTATTTCAACCGGCTTGCCCAGCGCGTGAGCGCGGCGCTTAGCGTGCCGACTGCGGAAGGCGCGCTGTATGAAATCGATACGCGCTTGCGGCCGCAAGGTGTGCAGGGGCCGCTCGCGGTCAGTTTCGAAAGCTTCGAACGTTATCAGCGCGATGATGCATGGACATGGGAACATATGGCTCTCACCCGCGCGCGCGTAGTCGGCGGCGAACCGGATGATCGCGCAGCCTTGCAAACGATCATCGACGGGATTCTGGCATCCCCGCGCGAGGCTGACAAGCTGCGGAGCGAGATACTCGGCATGCGCGCCGAGATGGCGGCGCACAAACAGCCCGGCGGGCCGATGGATGTCAAACTCCGACGCGGCGGGCTGGTCGATATCGAATTTATCGTCCATTTCCTGCAATTGCGCGAAAGCACGGCATTCGACCCGGATCTGAGCTGTGCGATCGAGCTGCTGACCGCCCAAGGGCTGGTTGCGTCTGAACTGCTTGACGCCCACCAATTGTTGACGCGTACACTCGTTGGCGCGCGGCTGATGGCGCCCGATCTTCAGATCCCGCATGCCAGCGCGAGAGACGCGCTGGCACGGATTTGCGGGTTTGCAAGCCATGCGGCGCATCTGGACGCGATCGATAGGGCGCGTCATTGCGTTGGCACACAGTGGGAAGCCACTTTCGGACAGAAACTGGAGATTGATGAATGAGCGAATTCACTCAGGCGGGTTGGCCGATGCCCGATATTGCGATGGAGACACCTGACGGGGGAAGCGTGAAGCCTTCCGACTTTGCGGGCCGCAAACTTGTGCTGTTCTTCTACCCCAAGGACAACACGCCCGGCTGCACGACTGAAGCAAAGGATTTCTCGGAGCTTAAGAGCGAGTTCGAGAAAGCCGGATGCGCGCTGCTCGGCGTAAGCAAGGATTCGCCCAAGAAGCATCAGAATTTCATCGCCAAGCATGATCTCACGGTCGATCTGGCGACCGATCCCGAAGCAGGCGGGCTATCCGATGCGCTCGGCATCTGGACAGAGAAGAAGATGTACGGAAAATCTTACATGGGGATGGTCCGCTCGACCTATCTCGTGGACGCCGATGGAATGATCGCACAAGCCTGGAACAAGGTGAAGGTCAAAGGGCATGCCGACGAGGTGCTGGCTGCGACACAGGCGCTTTGACCACCGGTACGCTTGCGCTTTCGTCCGCCATTTCCGGGGCTCTCCTGACAGCCGATCCCACTGGTAAAGTGTTCGCGGCGCGCCAGGTCGCGCGCAACTGGCGGCTCGGGCGGCTGGCATATCGGTTCGATGGAGCCATGCCTGATCGGCCAGCATGGCCTGACCGGCCCGAGCTGTGCCAGCCGCGCGATATGCCCAGACGAGGCAAGGGCGGATCCGAGCGCGGCCGCATCGCGTTATGGCATGCGCTGGCGCATATTGAGTTTGTCGCGATCGATCTGGCGCTCGACATCGTTGGCCGGTTCGGCGCAGCAATGGGGCGCAGGTTTGTCGATGATTTCCTGTCCGTGGCCGCCGACGAGGCCATGCATTTCGCTTTGCTCGACCGGAAATTGCGCTCACTCGGAAGCCACTATGGCGCGCTGCCGGCCCATGAAGGCTTGTGGCAGGCAGCGGAGGAAACGCGTCATGACGTCGCCGCCCGATTGGCGATCGTCCCGATGGTCCTCGAAGCACGCGGACTCGATGTCACTCCGGCGATGATTGCCAGGGTGCGGGACCAAGGTGACGCAAATGGGGCCAAATTGCTCGAGCGAATCCTTGACGACGAAATTCGTCATGTCGGTTTCGGCACAAAGCACTTTCTGAGCATTTGCGAGATGCGACGGCTTGTTCCCCAGAATCACTGGAAAACCCTCGTAAAAACGTATTTTCGTGGAGCGATAAAGCCGCCATTCAACGACTCGGCGCGGTTCGCAGCCGGTTTGTCGCGAGACTTCTATGAAAGCCTTGCGTCCTGATAATTTAGCGTCAAACCCACAATACACATCGTCACAAAAGGTTCCGTGACGATAAAAAATTGTCGCATGACGGCCCGCGGGATCGGGCAAAAAACATAAGGACGGGTCATTGGTAGTTAACACGATTTCACGCGCTGCGAAGGCGATAGGTATTGCGCTCGTGGGGTTTGCCTCACTCGCAGCGCAGCCAGCTCTCGCCAATACCAGTGCAGCCAATGCTGCTGATATCACCGCACCGGTCAAGGAAGCTGGCCAGGCAGGTATAACCGGCGGCGATGAAGACTTCAGCCAGCTTTTCACGCAGTGGGAAACGCTCGATGGTGCGACAGATCGTCGGGCACCCAAGGCTGCCGTGTCGGTTGCTGTGCCTTCGCGTATGCCGCTCGATAATTCGGTCCTCACCAGTGACTATGGCATGCGGACCCATCCCGTGCTCGGCGGCCGCCGTTCGCACAAAGGCGTGGATCTTTCCGCTCCTACCGGCACGCCGGTTTATGCGACCGCTGATGGCGTGGTGAGCCGGGCCGATCGCTTCAGCAGCTACGGCCTGTACATCTCGATCGAGCATGGCGGCAAACTGCAGACGCGCTTCGCCCACCTGTCGCGCCTGAACGTTTCTGCCGGTCAACAGATCAAGAAAGGCGAGCTCATCGGATTTGTTGGCTCCACTGGCCGCTCCACCGGGCCGCACCTGCATTATGAAGTGCGCGTCGATGGCAAAGCGGTCAATCCGATCCCCTACATGGTGGAAAGCGATGCCCAGCAGGCTTACGCGCTGGACCGTGGCACCGGCGGCCAGGGCGGCCCGGAATAATCCTGCCAACATATTGGTCGCTAGCGGCCAAAGCTGAGGGCGGCGGAGCGATCCGGCGCCCTTTTTGCTTGCCGCAACTGGCAGGAACGGTAGGTTTCGTCTCACAACCAATCGGCCCGACAGAGGCCCGAAGGGAGAGATTCGACTATGCACCCGATCCTGCACGCGCAGTCCAAGCCAGATCATCCGGCCGTCATCATGGGCGGAAGCGGCGAAACCATTACCTACGGTGAAATGGACGCATCGGCGAACCGGTTTGCGCATCTTCTGCGCGCACGGGGACTGCAGCCGGACGATGCCTACGGTGTATTGCTCGAGAACCACCCGCGCTTTTTCGATATCATCTGGGGTTCTCAGCGGTCGGGTTGCCTGATGGTGCCGATCTCGACCAGGCTGACCGTGCCCGAGATCGCCTATATCCTTGAAGACAGCGGCTCGAAGCTGCTCATAACTTCGCGCAAGTTCGACGACGTCTTGCCCGGTATCCGCGAAGCCTGCCCCGACCTGCCGATCCTGGTGATTGGCGGCGCAGGCGAGGAAGATTTCGAAGCAGCGCTCGCCGCGCAGCCCGCTGAACCAATCGCAGACCAGGCCTCGGGGCTCGCGATGCTTTACAGTTCCGGCACCACAGGGCGGCCGAAAGGCGTGCGCCCGAAGCCGCCGCAAGATCCGGCTGTGACGGCCCCGGTCCCGCTGATCGCCCTCGCCACGATGGGTGCAGGCATGCCGAGCGATGGGAGCATGGTCTATCTGTCGCCGGCACCGCTCTATCATGCAGCGCCAATGGGCTGGTGTTCATGCGTCCACCGGCTCGGCGGCACGGTCGTGATGATGGAGAAATTCGATCCGGAAGACGCGCTCCGGATGATCGAGAAGTATCAGGTCACCGACAGCCAATGGGTGCCCACGCATTTCGTGCGGATGCTCAAGCTCCCGCCAGAAGTGCGCACGAAATTCGATCTTTCGTCGCACCAGCGCGCGATGCACGCGGCGGCTCCGTGCCCGATCCCGGTCAAGCGCGAGATGATCGAATGGTGGGGCCCCATCATCCTGGAATATTATGCCGGATCAGAGGGCATCGGCATGACCATGACAGGCAGCGAAGCCTGGCTTGCCCATCCCGGCTCGGTCGGCCCGACAATATACGGCAAGCTGCATATCTGCGGGCCCGACGGCGAAGAGGTGCCGACCGGGCAAGACGGACTGATCTATTTCGAGAACGATATCCTGCCGACCTATCACAACGATCCGGGCAAGACCGCCGATGCGATGCATCCCAAGGGCTGGATGACGCTCGGCGATATCGGTCATCTCGACGAGGACGGCTTTCTTTACCTGACCGATCGCAAGAGCCACATGATCATCTCGGGCGGGGTCAACATCTATCCGCAGGAGATCGAAAACCTCCTGATCACGCACGACAAGGTGATGGATGCGGCAGTGATCGGTGCGCCATGCCCCGATCTGGGCGAAAAGGTTGTCGCAGTGGTCCAACCGCTGGACATGGCCGATGCGGGTGCTGCGCTGGAGGATGAGCTGCGCGATTTCCTCGATGGTCAGCTGTCGCGGATCAAATTGCCGCGTTTGTATGATTTCCGGCCTGAATTGCCGCGCGAGGCGAACGGCAAGCTCTACAAGCGTGAACTGCGGGACGAATTCGCCGCCAAGGCGGAAGCGGCAGAGCAATGACAGCGCTCGGCAAGCCGGTGCTCGATCCGGCAACGGCCCGGGCGGTGATCGACCCGCAAAGCTACGCTGCATGGGATCCGCTGCTCGACACCTTCGACCGGCTGCGCGAAGAGACGCCGATTGCGTGGGTCGAAGCCGATGAGGAGTTCGTCCATCCGCCATTCTGGCTGGTGACGCGGTACGATGATGTGATGCGCATTTCGAAGGACAATGCGACATTCCTCAACAACCCGCGAACGGTGGTTTTCTCGCTGACCGAGGGAATCGAGTTCGCCAAGCAGTTCAGCGGCGGAAGCGAGCATATGGTCGCCTCGCTCGTCACCTTCGATGCGCCCGTTCACATGAAGTATCGCAAGCTGACGCAGGACTGGTTCATGCCCAAGAACCTGCGCGGGATCGAAGATGAAATACGGGCAATCGCGCATTCGACGGTCGACCGGATGCTGGAAGCAGGATCGGAAATCGATTTCTGCAAGCTCGTCTCGCAGCCCTATCCGCTCCATGTGGTGATGCAAATACTCGGCGTGCCGGAGGAAGATGAGCAGCGCATGCTTACTCTCACACAGCAGATGTTCGGCGGCTCCGACGAAGATCTCAACCAGTCCGGGATGAAAGACCTGCCGCCGGAGATGATCACTCAGATCGTGGCCGGAGCGGTGCGGGACTTCGAGGCCTATTTCGCCAAGCTGACAGCAGAGAAACGCGCCAACCCGACCGGTGACGTGGCCAGCACTATCGCAAATGCGGTGGTCGACGGTGAACCGCTCAACGACCGCGACATGATGGGATACTACATCATCGTTGCCGCTGCGGGCCACGATACGACCTCTGCCAGCACCGCAGGTGCGATGCTCGCCTTGGCGCAGGATCCTGAGCAATGGACCAGGGTAAAGGCCGACCGCTCGCTACTGCCGGGGATTGTCGAGGAGGCGATCCGCTGGACCAGCCCGGTGCAGCATTTCATGCGCACGGCAGCCGAAGATACCGAAATCGGCGGGCAGGCGATTGCCAAGGGTGACTGGCTGATGATCAACTATGTCGCGGCGAACCACGACCCGGGCGTGTTCGACAATCCGCGCCAGTTCGATGCGGCGCGCAGCCCCAATCGCCACCTCGCTTTCGGGGCCGGTGCGCACCAATGCCTCGGATTGCACCTGGCACGTCTGGAAATGCGCATCCTGTTCGAAACGTTGCTCGACCGGATCGAGTCAGTCGAACTCGCGGGCGAGTATGCGCGTTCGAAATCGACCTTTGTCGGCGGGCTCAAGACGCTCCCGCTCAGGATCACCGCAGAACCGGCAACATCATGAGCGACCCGCTCGATTTCGCCAGCAAGGCTGTGCTGGTGGTCGGCGGCTCCAGCGGGATCGGCAATGGCATTGCCCAAGCGTTCCGCGCGAGGGGAGCCGAAGTCCATGTCTGGGGCACGCGGCGGTCCGCTTCGGACTATGCCGACGAAGCCGGGTCCGATCTCAGCGGACTGCACTATTCGCAGGTCGATGTGTCCGATCCTGCGCAGGTCGATGCTGCCCCTGTCTACGCGTCGCTGGATGTGTGCGTGCTGTGCCAGGGCGCGGTCGAATATGGGCGCGCGGAATTCGAGCGTGAAGGGTGGGACAGGGTCGTCCAGGTCAATCTCAATTCGGTCATGGACTGCGCCCGCAAGCATCGCGCCGCTCTCGGCGCGGCCGGTGGCTCGCTTCAGATCGTCAGTTCCACTGCGGGCTATCACGCGACCATCGGGAACCCGGCCTATGGCGCATCGAAAGCTGCCGCCATTGCGCTGGTGCGCAATCTTGCTGCTGCATGGGCGCGTGAGGGGATCAGGGTCAATGGGATCGCTCCGGGGTTTGTTGCCACCAAGATGACCAGGGTCACGACCGACAATCCTGAGCGGCTCGAAGGAGCGCTCAAGCGTATTCCGCTGCGGCGGATGGGCGAACCATCGGAGATGGCCGGTGCATCACTGTTTCTCGCCTCACCTCTTGCGTCTTACATCCTTGGTCAAACACTCGTCGTCGATGGCGGGCTGACGCTGCAGTAATCAGCGCGGGAAAACTCTGGCCGCGCTCCGAAAACCGGCATCCGCCGGTCCGATTTTCCTACCGGATCACCATGATTTCTGCTACATAATTGACATGGAAAAACACGATGTTTTCAAGGCGGTCGATCTGTTCGGCACGCCTGCTGGAGTTCGCCTATGACGTGGCTCGCGGATTACAATATGCCGTTCGCGATTGCGCTCGGAGTGATGCTCGTGATCGCGCTGCTTCAGATCGTCGGAGTCGGGGATTTCTTCGACACGGATGTCGATCTGGAGGCCGATTTCGATGCGTCGGGTGCTGCCGGAATGGGCGGAGCTCTGACGACGCTGCTCGGCATCGGGCAGGTGCCGTTCTTCGTCTGGCTCGTGGCGTTCCTGTTCCTGTTTGCCGGCATAGGTTTCGGGATTCAGGGTCTTGCCGACAGCTTGCTGGGGGCGCCGTTCGACCCGTTGCTGGCATCGGTTCTGGCGCTTGTCGCGACCTTGCCGGTGACAGCGACGCTGGTGCGTCCACTCGGGCGGATCATGCCGCAGGACGAGACCAGCGCCGTCGGCCTCGACAGCCTCGTCGGCCGGCGGGCGATCCTGTCGACCGGGCGCGCGTCACGCGGCTCGCCGGCACGGGCCAGTGTGCGTGATCGCCACGGCCATGTTCATCACGTGATGGTCGAGCCGCACGAAGATGCGAGCGAAATGCTCGAAGGCGACGAGGTGCTGCTCGTCCGCCGCGAACGACAGTTATTCTACGCCACGGCAGTGGCTGAGCGCAGGCTTGCGCCCACGACCTGATCACAGCTTCATCGCAGTTTGTTCACAAGGAGAAGAAATGGAAGACCTGCTAAACACCGGAACAGTCATGATCGTATCAGGGGCAGTTGCTGTCCTTGCGATCTTCATATTCCTCATCAAGCTGTACCACCGTGCATCGAAGGAAACCGCTTTCGTGCGGACCGGTGTGGGCGGTGAGAAAGTGGTGATGAATGGCGGCGCCCTGGTGCTGCCGGTCTTTCATGAAACGATGCCGGTCAACATGAACACGCTGGTGCTGTCGGTCATCCGGCGCGATGGCGAAGCGCTGATTACGCTCGACCGTCTGCGGATCGACGTAAAGGCGGAATTCTACGTCCGTGTGAAGCCCGATGCAGAAGCAATTGGCATGGCCGCGCAGACGCTGGGCCACCGCACGATGCAGCCGGAGGCGCTGAAGGATCTGGTCGAAGGCAAGTTCGTCGATGCGCTGCGCTCGGTTGCGGCTGGCATGACAATGAACGAGCTGCATGAACAACGGGCCGATTTCGTCCAGAAAGTGCAGCAGGTTTCGTCCAGCGATCTGGCGATGAACGGGCTTGAGCTTGAATCGGTCTCGCTGACCGGTCTCGACCAGACGAGTATCGAGCATTTCAACGCGAACAACGCGTTCGACGCCGAAGGTCTGACCAAGCTGACCGAACAGATCGAAGCGCGCAAGAAACTGCGCAACGATATCGAGCAGGACACACGCGTGCAGATGGAGGCCAAGAACCTCGAAGCCGACGCCCGGTCCTTCGAGATCAGCCGCGACACCGAATACGCCCGCTTGGGGCAGGAACGCGAAGTCGAAGTGCGCCGCGCCAGCCAGATGTCCGAGATAGCCCGTGAACAGGCGGAGCGTCAGCGCGAGGCCGATGCCGCCCGGATCGAAGCGAAAAAGCAGGTCGATGCCCAGCAGATCGAAGCTGACAGAATGGTCGAGGAAGCCCGGATCGATCAGGTCCGCGCGCTGGAAATCGCCCGGCAGGAACAGCAGATCGCAGTGCAGAACAAGTCACGCGAGGAAAGCCAGGCCAAGGCCGAAGCGGATGATGCACGCGCCAAGGCGGTCGAGGCCGAAGAGCGGGTTGCGACCGCGCGTGAAAGCGAGATCGCTGAACGCGAGAAGAAGATCGAACTGATCGAAGCGGCCAAACAGGCCGAGCGCGACGCGATCAAGATCCGCGTCGATGCCGAGGCCGAGAAGGATGCCGCGTCCAACCGCGCTGAAGCCGCACGGCTCGAAGCATCGGGTGAGGCCGAAGCCGAAAAGCTTCGCGCAGAGGCCGCACGGGTCCGGTTCGAAGTGGAGGCAGCCGGTCAGCGCGCGATCAACGAAGCGGCAAATATCCTGTCGATGGACCAGATCAGCCTGCAGACCAAAATGGCGCTGCTCAAGGTCCTGCCCGAAGTCATCCGCGAAAGCGCGAAGCCTATGGAAGCAATCGACTCGATCAAAATCGTCCAGGTGGACGGGCTTACCAATGGCGGCTCGGGCGGCAACTCCGGTGCCGCAGGTGCCGGCGGCGGCTCAGGCAATCTCGCCACCGATGCCGTTTCCGCAGCGCTGGCTTACCGCGCGCAGGCGCCGGTTCTGGATGGCTTGATGAAAGAACTGGGTTTGGACGGCAGCTCGCTGGAAAACCTTGCCAAGGGTACGGCCATGATCGCTGACAGCGCCGAGTCAGAGGCCAAGGCTGCGCCCAAAGAGGAGGCCAAGCCCAAAAAGGCGGAACCGGCTCCAAAAGCGGAGCCCGCCGCCAGGCTGACGAAGCCCAAGGGTGATGGAGATGCGTAAACCCGCTTGAGACAGCCGGGAGCGCCGCGCCTACACAGCGCGGCGCTCTTTTTTGGTGGATGCCTGCGACGGATTTGGGAGGAGCTGTTGCCGACCCAATTGTAGACGTCGTCAATCTATGCGAGGCTGCAAGCATGAAAAGAGACTGGCGGCTCGTCGCTACACTTCCTTTGCTTTTGGCGGCGGCAATCTTGCATATGATGCATGCGGTGAGGCTGGCCCAATGGTCCATGGCTTGGGGCGGCCATGACGAAGAAACAATGCAAGAGGTGTTCGGTGTAATTCCGCCAGCTAATTGCGCTTACGATTGTTACGGCTGGGGTACGTACCCGGGGGACTATTTTGAGTTTCCGGCGATTTTCTTTTTCCTCCTCGCTTTTTGGCTTATCGCTTGGGCTTGGTGGAAACCAAAGAATTAGCATCACCAACCGTTTGTGTTCAGGTATTGGCTACGTTGAACTTCCGTACCCCACCCCAGAGTCGGACATTC
The DNA here is from genome assembly GCF_005434975.1 of Parerythrobacter lutipelagi. Classification (GTDB taxonomy): domain Bacteria; phylum Pseudomonadota; class Alphaproteobacteria; order Sphingomonadales; family Sphingomonadaceae; genus Parerythrobacter_A; species Parerythrobacter_A lutipelagi. The sequence continues at coordinate 1,400,319 of NZ_SKCJ01000001.1, forward strand.
GCCTGTCCTACAAGCGATTTGCACGATAACTTCTGCGTGCTCTTTCCCATTGTCAGCTTGCCCAAAAGGCCACGCGGTTCACTGATTGCCTGAGTGGCACACACATTTGCCCAAAGGTCACACGTGTCGCAATAAAACCAGCCATAAATCGTTGAAAAACATCGGATTTAATGAAAAGTCACGGGTTCGAAATGCACGAATCGTGTTCCACTCCCGGTCGTTGCAGCGGCCAGATCTAGCCCAGTAAACGCTGTGCCATCGCGCGCACTTCTGCGCCCATGTCTTCGCGCTCAAGCGCCAGCGCCAGTGTCGCTTCGACGAAGCCGAGTTTGTTGCCGCAGTCGAACCGGCGCCCGGCGAAAGTCACCGCATGAAACGGCTGAGTGCCGATCATCTTCGCCATCGCATCGGTTAGCTGGATCTCGCCGCCTGCGCCCTTACCCTGGCCTTCCAGCGTTCGCATGACTTCGGGCTGGAGGATATAACGGCCCGAGATGATCTTGTTCGAAGGCGCTTGCGCAATCGGCGGCTTTTCGACCAGCCCTTTGACCTCGGTCAACGCGCCCTTCGTTTTGCCCGGGTCGATCACGCCATAGCTCGAGACTTCGTCTTCCGGCACTTCGAGCACGCTGATCAGATTGCCGCCGACATCAGCATAGGCATCCACCATCTGTTTCATGCAGCCGGTGCCCGCCCCCGAACCGCTGGTATCGCCGATCATCAGTTCATCGGGCAGGAAAATCGCAAACGGCTCGTTACCCACAATGGCGCGCGCGCACCAGATCGCATGACCAAGGCCCAGCGGGACCTGCTGGCGGACGGTGATGATATCGCCCGGTGTGAAGCGGCTCGAATCGAGCACGCCGAGGTCCTTGCCGCGCTCGCTCATCGTGTCTTCCAGTTCGTAGGCGACATCGAAATGCTCGACGATGGCGGTCTTCCCGCGTCCGGTGACGAAGATCATCTGCTCGATCCCCGCTTCGCGCGCTTCGTCGACGGCGTACTGGATCAGGGGCCGGTCGACGATCGGCAAGAGCTCTTTCGGTATGGCTTTCGTGGCCGGAAGGAAGCGCGTGCCAAGACCGGCAACGGGGAACACAGCTTTGCGGATCGGTTTGTGACTCATGCGCGCAGTTATCGGCCGCTGTCATGCGAGCGTCAACCGGCCACCATGGATCGGACAAGCGTGATGGTTGCCACTCCGGCGAATCCGGCTAAACGCGTTTCCATGGACAAAATCATCGTACGCGGCGGCAATCGCCTGTCAGGGACTATCCCGATTTCCGGCGCAAAGAATGCGGCGCTGACGCTCATACCTTGCGCGCTGCTTACGGAAGAGCCCCTGACCCTGCGCAATCTGCCGCGGCTGGCCGATATCGATGGCTTCCAGCATTTGATGGGTCAGTTCGGCACATCCGTTTCGATCCGCGGGAAGCGGCCCGAGGAATTCGGCAGGGTGGTGACATTCGAAGCCTCTCGCCTGACTTCGAGCGTCGCGCCATATGACCTGGTCCGCAAGATGCGCGCCTCCATCCTTGTCCTCGGGCCGATGCTGGCGCGTGCAGGCGAAGCGACCGTCTCGCTGCCCGGCGGCTGTGCGATCGGCAACCGTCCGATCGATCTGCATCTGAAAGTGCTCGAAGCTTTTGGTGCCGAAATCGAGCTGGCGCAAGGCTATGTCAAAGCGAGCGCGCCCGACGGCGGCTTGCCAGGGGGCGACTATGACTTCCCGGTCGTCTCGGTTGGAGCGACAGAGAACGCCCTGATGGGCGCTGTCCTTGCGAATGGCACGAGCCGTTTGACCAACGCTGCGCGGGAGCCTGAAATTGTCGATCTGTGCAATCTCCTGACCGCTATGGGCGCCGAAATCGAAGGGATCGGGACATCCGACCTGACGATCCATGGGGTCAGGAAACTCAACGGAGCAACCTACAAGGTGATGCCCGACAGGATCGAGGCGGGCTCCTATGCCTGCGCGGCAGCGATCACTGGCGGCGAAGTCAGGCTGGAAGGTGCCGAGGCGAAGGACATGGTTTCTTCCCTGCAGGCGCTTCGCACCATCGGTGTCGAGGTGGAAAGCGACAAGGACGGAGTCAGCGTTGCCGCGAATGGCCCACTCAAGGCGGTCGACCTGACCACGGCACCGTTCCCGGGTCTGGCCACAGATATGCAGGCCCAGTTGATGGCGCTGCTGTCCAAGGCGGAAGGTACCAGCGTGCTGACTGAAACGATCTTCGAGAACCGCTTCATGCATGTACCGGAGCTCAACCGTATGGGGGCGGACATCGAAACCACGGGGCGCACCGCAATCGTCAAGGGCGTCGAACGGCTGACCGGGGCGGAAGTCATGGCCACGGATCTTCGCGCGTCGATGAGTCTCGTGATTGCGGGTCTGGCAGCCGAAGGTGAAACACAGGTTCGCCGCCTGTACCATCTCGATCGCGGCTACGAACGGCTCGAAGAAAAGCTGCAGCTGGTCGGCGCTGACATTGAGCGTGTCGGCGACGAGTGATTACGCCCTGGCGGCTTCGCCGCCCCGTTCCGCGAAGCGGGATCGGAGGCGCTGCTCAACAGTGAACTGAGCCAGTCTGTCAGAGATCAAGTGTCACCCCGCTTCATATTGGCAACCACCCAAAGCCGGACGGCGCTCGCCAGACCCGGAGGTGTGGGTGACTTTATGCGCTCTTCATCGATACGCGCGACCAGAGCGTTGATCGGCACGGACTCGGCTTCGGCCGCGGCGCGAAGCATATCCCAGAACAACGGCTCGAGGCTGATCGACGTCTTGTGACCGGCGATCTCGACCGAGCGTTTGACCGGCGGGTGATATGGTGGTGCCATGGGCGCTCCATCAATACATGTGCTGGCCGCCGTTGATGCTCATGGTCGAACCGGTCACAAAGCCGCCATTGTCCGATGTCAGGAACGCAACGCCGCGGGCGATTTCCTCGGCGTGGCCGAGGCGGCCGACCGGGATCTTGGCGACGATCTTTTGCAGCACCGGCTCGGGCACGGCGGCGACCATGTCCGTATCGATGTAACCGGGCGCGATAGCGTTGACGGTCACGCCGAATTTCGCACCTTCCTGTGCCAGCGCCTTGGTGAAGCCGTGAATGCCTGATTTGGCAGCGGCATAATTGACCTGGCCGTATTGTCCGGCCTGGCCGTTGATCGAGCCGATGTTGACGATCCGGCCCCAGCTGCGCTCGCGCATTCCGGGGAACGTCGCTTTGGCCATGTTGAAGCACCCGCCGAGATTGACGCGCATCACGTCGTTCCAGTCGTCGAAGCTCATCTTGTGCAGCGTACCGTCGCGGGTAATCCCCGCGTTGTTGATCACGATGTCGATCGGGCCGTGCTCGGCTTCTACGCGCTCGCAGCCATCGAGGCAGGCCTGATGGTCACCCACATCCCATTTGTAGGCCGGAATGCCGGTTTCGTTCGTGAATATCTTCGCCTTTTCCTCGTCACCGCCAAAGTTCGCCACAACGGTGTGACCCTGGCGCTTGAGCCGCTGGCAAATGGCCTCTCCGATACCGCGTGTGCCGCCAGTTACAATTGCCACTCGTGCCATGAACCCAATCCTCTCGTTCGCTTTTACGTTACGTAAGCCTTAGGCGAGCGGTCACGTCAGGCAAAGAAAAACCCCGCCGAAGCGGGGCTTGAAATACGAATTCACATGGAGCGCCGAATTAGAAGCGGAACTGCGTCCCGACATAAACCGCCTGACTGTCTTGCGCATCATCGGCCAACAGGTCGAGGCGATCGCGATCCTGCGATAGGCGGACCCCCGCAGTCACATCGAGATTCCGCGTAATGCGGTAAGCGCCACCAAGGTCGACAGACTGTTCACCCGCTGCATCGAGCGAACGCGGTGAGCGCCCGATACGCTCTTCTTTCTCAAGCGAAAGGCGCGGCTGGAAACGACTCGGCTTGTCGGCGGCAGACCCGCGCGATGGTTCGAAGTCGGCGAGATCTGGCATGTCGATGCGGCTGACGGTTTCCGGCAGGCTCGGCGTCTTGGCAAAGCCTTGATAACCACGTGCGATACCGAGATTGTACCGGGTCGATGACAACAGACCCGAGCCAAGGCCCGGCGCGCTCTTCGCAGCGGCGGTCGCAGTGCGCACCGAAATCGCGCGGGCGGCCCCTTCATCGACACGAACAGCGACAGTGACTGTCCGCTCTTCACCGGCTTTGGTGCCGGCGGGTGTAAAACGGGCGGCCATACCCTTCTTGCGGATGCTTTCGGACACACGGCGTGCCAGCTGCGGATCTACCGTAGCTGGCGTAAACACGCCGAACGAAGCGCCATCGGTTGAAGTGAGCGAGGGTAGCGCGAGGCCGGAACTGGGCAGCACGAGGCCAAGCGCAGCGACCGCGCTAAGCGCGGCGCCCGTCTTGGCTTTTGCCATCCTGTTCAGTTTCCACGCCATGATTCGTTGCGCTACCTCTTCCCCTGTGAAGCATTTTGCGACTGAACGGCGGATGACCGCGTGCCCAAAAGTCCTGCTCCGAGTCGCAATGTTACGACTCGCTTCGGCCCAATACCAGAGATTCCGGCACTCATTTTGCAAGCGATGAGAATGTGTTGCCAGCGGTCCACACTCTGGATTGCGCTTCAGCCAGGATTAAGTTGCAAACGGCAGGGTGCAGCGATCGCCCGGGCTTTTTGCTGTGGTGCCATTCTTCTCGGGCCTTGCCGCTCGGGGCTGGCGCGATTAGAGGCAGGGCAAGCAGGAAAGAGAACCCGAAAAACCATGACGTCATCACACAGCCGCTTCGCGCGTTTCACCGGACGCACCATCATGGCGACAGCCGCACTGGCCAGTCTTGCAGCCTGCGGAGGGCGCGAACGTCCGATTGCAGATCTTGCTGCTTCTCAGGTCACAACGATTGGTGTGAATTCCTATCTCTGGCGTGCTTCGGTTGAAACTGTCAGTTTCGCACCGCTGCTTCAGGCCGATAGCGCGGGCGGAGTGATCGTAACGGATTGGTACGCCAATCCGCAGAACCCGCGTGAACGGGTGAAGCTAACCGTCTCGATCCTCGATCAGGATTTGCGCGCCGATGCCCTGCGCGTTGCCGCGAGCCGCCAGGTCCTTCAGGGCCAGACATGGGTCGAAGCTCCGGTTCAGGCCGCTACCGTACAGAAGCTGGAGGATATAATCCTCACCAAGGCGCGCGAACTGCGCAGGCAAGCCGTTTCTTCCTGATTCCTCTATCCCTAACAGGGGCGACATGACCGAGAATCGATTCGATCCGTCGCAGGCCGACGGTCGGTGGCAAGCCGCATGGGACGAAGCGCGCTGTTTCGAAGCCGATAGCAATTCAGACAAGCCCAAGAGCTACGTGCTAGAGATGTTCCCGTATCCCAGCGGGCGCATCCACATTGGCCACGTGCGCAACTACACCATGGGAGACGTGCTGGCGCGCTACAAGAAGATGCGCGGGCACGAGGTGCTCCATCCAATGGGTTGGGATGCATTCGGCATGCCGGCAGAAAATGCGGCGATGGAAATGGGCGTCCATCCCGGCGGTTGGACGCGTGACAATATCACCAACATGAAAGCGCAACTCAAGCGCATCGGCTTTGCGCTCGACTGGTCGCGAGAATTCGCCACTTGCGATCCAGAATATTACGGCCACGAGCAGGCGCTCTTCCTCGACCTGTACGAAGCGGGTCTGGTGTATCGCAAGGAAAGCGAGGTCAATTGGGACCCGGTCGACATGACCGTGCTGGCCAACGAGCAGGTGATCGACGGCAAGGGCTGGCGAAGCGGCGCAGAAGTCGAGAAGCGCAAGCTCAACCAGTGGTTTCTCAAGATCACCGATTTTGCCGAGGAATTGCTCGACGGACTTGGCAGCCTCAAGGACTGGCCCGAAAAGGTCCGGCTGATGCAGGAAAACTGGATTGGCAAGTCCAAGGGTCTCGAATTCAGCTTCGACCTGTCGAACGGTAGCAATCTGCCGGTCTATACCACAAGGCCCGATACGATCTTCGGCGCCAGCTTCGTTGCGGTGGCGGCAGATCATCCAGTGGCGCAGGGCATCGACAGCGATGAGGCGCAGGCGTTCATTGCCGAGTGTAAGAAGGGCGGGACGACCGCTGCCGAACTCGAAACTGCGGAGAAGCTCGGGTTCGACACCGGCATCACCGCGAAGCATCCTTTCAACGGGACGGACCTGCCGGTCTACATCGCGAACTTCGTGCTGATGGATTACGGCACCGGAGCTATCATGGCGGTGCCGGGCCACGACCAGCGCGATTTCGATTTCGCGACCAAATATGGCCTTCCGATCCCGCGCGTCGTCGCAGCAAGCGTCGAAGAAGCAGGTAAGCCTTTCGATGGCGAAGCCGAGGCTGGTGACGGCGTGATCGTCAACTCCGACTTTCTCGACGGGATGGAGGTCGAAGACGCCAAGCGCGAGATCATTCGCCGGATCGAACAGCAGGGCCGGGGCGAAGGCAAGACCGTGTGGCGCCTGCGCGACTGGGGTGTTTCGCGCCAGCGGTACTGGGGTACACCGATCCCTTTCATTCATTGCCAAAAATGCGGGGTTGTTCCTGCACCGAAGCAAAGCCTGCCAATCACTCTGCCGGAAGATGTCGATTTCCAGACCCCGGGCAACCCGCTTTTGCGCCATCCTTCGTGGAAGCATGTCGATTGCCCGTCGTGTGGCGGCAAGGCCGAACGGGAGACCGACACACTAGACACCTTCACCAACAGTTCGTGGTATTTTCTCCGCTTCGCCAGCCAGCCGCCCGACAAGCCGTTTGACCGCGAAGAGATCGCCAAATGGCTCCCGGTCGAACAGTATATCGGCGGGATCGAGCATGCGATCCTCCACTTGCTCTACGCGCGCTTCTGGACCCGCGCCCTGGCACATTGCGGCATGATCGACGTGAAGGAGCCCTTCGCCTCGCTGTTCACGCAAGGGATGGTAACGCACGAGACCTACTCGCGGGTCGTCGAAGGTCGCGAAACCTATTTCATGCCGAGCGAAGTCGACCGCACGGGTGACGGTGCGACGCTGAAAGAGGATGGGCAACCGGTGGAGATCGGCCGGGTCATCAAGATGTCCAAGTCGAAGAAAAACGTTGTCGATCCAGACACCATCATCGCCCAATACGGTGCTGATGCGGTACGCTGGTTCATGCTCAGCGACAGCCCGCCCGAACGCGATCTGCCGTGGTCTGAAGCGGGAATCGAAGGTTGCTGGCGCTTTGTCCAGCGCCTTTGGCGCCTGTTTGCACAAATCGGAAATGGCGGTGCTGGCGCTGATGCGAACCACGACAAGGCGCTCGACCGCAAGGTCCACCAGACCGTCGCCGCCGTCGCGGAGGATATCGAAGCGCTGTCGTTCAACAAGGCGGTCGCGCGGATCTACGAACTGACTGGTGCGATCGAGAAGGCCGAGCTTTCAGCGAGCCGTTCGGACGCGATCCGCAAACTGGCAATCCTTGTCGGCCCGATGATGCCGCATTTGGCGGAAGAAGCGCGTGCGCGGTTCAACCTCGGCACGAAGCTGGTCGCGCAAGACAGCTGGCCCGCGGTCGATCCCGCGTTGCTGGTCGATGACGAAGTGACCATCGCGATCCAGCACAAGGGCAAGCTGCGCGATACCCTCACCGTTGCCAAGGGACTCCCGAAGGACGAACTTGAAGCGCTTGCGCTCGCCAGCGAGAAAGTGCAGCGTTCGATTGACGGGGCCGCGCTACGCAAGGTGATCGTCGTACCTGACAGGCTGGTGAATATCGTTACGTGATCCGCGCTCTCATCCTTGCTGCTATCGTTTTCACGCTGTCTGCCTGCGGACTGCAGCCAATGTACGCAGGCGGAAGCAGCGGACAAGTGGCGCAGGGACTTGCGGCGATCGAAGTCGCGCCGATTCAGGGCAAGGCGGGCTGGCTGATGCAGAACGCGCTCAACGACCGGTTCGGCGTGGCCGGGAATGCTACACCACAATATCGCCTCGACGTGCGGCTGGATGATCAGATCGAAGGTCTTGGCGTCCTGAGCGACGACACGGTTGGCCGTGAACGTCGTATACTCCGGGCGCGCTTCCAGCTGATCGATTTGGCCAATGGCGATATCCTGCTCGACCGGACAGCGGGATCTGATGCGGGCATCGATGTCGTCTCGAGCGAATATGCCACGATTGCGGCGGAGGAGCGTGCACTGGAAAATCTGGCGCAGGATGTCGCGGGCCGGATTGCGACACAGGTAGCGCTGGTCCTGCGCGAGGCCCAATGATGGCAGTGGTATGAAGGCTGCGACGTGAAAGCCAGTCAGCGAGACTTTGCCGGTCAGGCAAAACGGGCCGCTCAAAACTGTTCGATCTTCTTCTTTTGCGGTCCGGATGAAGCGGGGGCATCGGCAGCAGCAGCTCGCATCACATCGTTGCTGGACGATCCTGGTGAGCGGGTCGAAATCGCCGGTGCGGACTTGCGCAAAGACCCGGTGTTATTGGGCGACGAAGCCCGGTCCGGATCGCTTTTCGGAGATGCCCGGCACATCTTCGTCCGGGCGAATGGCGATGAAGTGCTCGACGCGGTCGGCAATCTCCTGATCGGAACCGGCGATGCTTGTCCGGTGCTGATCGTCGCGACTTCGGCGACAGACAAGTCGCGCACGGCCAAACTTCTGGAGAAGCGCGATGATGCGCTGGTGGCGATGTTCTATCCGCCGGACCTGCGCGATGTGACGGCATCCGTCCGCACGATGGGCGATACGGCCGGTTTGCAGTTCAGCGGTGACCTGGCTGAACGCGTTGCCCGTGCTGCGGGCCTTGATGTGCGGCTCGCGCAGTCAGAGGTCGAGAAACTCGCTCTGTTCCTCGACGCGTCGCCGCAACGGCCTGTGACCGTAAATCCAGAGCATCTTGAGGAAATCGGCGCGAAGACCGAGGATGATGGCTTCATGCCGGCTGTAAACGCTGTTCTCGCCGGCGATCTAAACAAGCTGCAGGCCGAATTACGGCGTCTCCACGAGCTGGCGATCAATCCGGTCGGGCTTTTGCTGGCATTCGAACGCCGTGCCGCGCAGCTCGCGCAGCTATCTGCCAAGATCGGGCCGCGAGGCGATATCAACGCCACCATCCAGGCTGAAAAACGGGCGCGGCGCATCTTCTGGAAGGATGAGCGCGACCTCTCAGTCCAAGTCCGCCGCTGGCGCGGAGCAAAACTCGACCGGCTTGTGGCGCGCCTCGTCGCATTGCATCAGGCGCTACTGGCCAACAACCAGTCAGCAGAATTGCTTCTTTCTCAAGAACTTGCCGAGATTGCGCGCGCCGCAGCACCGCGCCGCTGACTACCCATCGCAAACGGCCGGTTAACTTTCATCTGTTGATAAGTGAAACCACGTAGCAAGGCGACTGAGTCCGCGCCTGTTACCAAGCGGTTCGAGCCCGTCACACAAGGACGGACGCGTCGGGGAGTGACAATGAACGCGCCGGCATTCGCCAGAAAAGTGGAGAACGACCCGATTGGGCCGACAGTCCCTTCGCTCGAGCGCAAGAGGCTACGTGCGTATATTGCCATCATAGCCTCGGATGTCCTGATGATCCTGGCCGGATTTGCCTTGGCCGGCCTGATTTACCGCGGGGACTATCCAGACGGGCAGGCGCTGCTTGAAGCGCAGTTGATCTTGCCGCTTTTTTTGACAATTGCCATTCAGGGGTTTCAAAGCTGACCTGTACGTGGCTTTGCGCAGCGAGATTGTAAATCTCCTGCGGCCTCACTTCCTGCACGATACGGATCAGATTGGTCGCATCGGTCAGGTCGCCGTAATGCAAGATCAACCGCTGGTTCTGCTCGTGCGGGTCTTGATAAATGTCCTCGATCCGTCCGGTGTTGAACGAGGACGAACGGCGTTTTATGCCGTGCACCTCGTATCCCTTGTCGAGCAACAGCTGCGCGAGATACGCGCCGTCTTGCCCGGTAACGCCGGTGATGAGTGCACGTTTGGTCTCGCTGGCCATCCCTCAGACCTAGCGGAATGGCTCGCGTGGGCAATATGGGCCGGTCACTTGTCTACGCCTCGCCTTGCTCGAGCCACCGGCCGACCGCCGTGTGGTGGCGCGCAGCACCGCGCAATTCCTTGTTGCCGAATGCCGAAAGCGTCTCTTTGCTCCGGCGCAGGAACCAGTTGGCGAAATTCTCTGAACTCTCTCCATCCGGCGCAATGCGTGCGCGATGCTTGCCTCGCAATCGCTGCCCGACCCGCTGCAGGCCTCCACCAAGTCCGTCGGCCTCGCTGGCGCCGAGGACCGAAGCGGTGACGCCCAGGTTCCGGCGCTGCAACGGGTCCTGCAGCATCAGTGCCTCTGCCGAATGAACTGCCTCGATCGGAGCAATGTGCGGGCATGCGCTGAGCACCTGGATATCGGTGCGCATCCACATCCAGTAAAGCCGCAGGACCAGCGCGGCGCCACGGCTCCACCCGCCTTCTTCGGCATCGCGCCAGAAACTCTTCCAGTCGATCGTTTCGCGGTGGATCAGGAAATCGATATCGGCAAGAAGCAGCGGCCCGATATCGAAGCGGTGACTATACGCAGCGTGAATGCACAGATGCATCAGCATATGCTGGGGCTTGGGATAGAGGCAGGGATCGCCTGCTTCGCCGGGGCCGGCGTGGTTCAGGATACGTGCGTCGAGCAGGGGCGGCATTCCCCATTCCATCGAACCGGGCGGCTCCCACGCGTGCATGTGAATTTCAAACTCGACCCCCGAGGGCGAAATCAGCGGGGGGAGATGCTTGGCGGTCTCGATCATCGCTGCGGGCGACTTCGCCGACGCTTCACTCTGCTGATATCCGTTTGCGCGCAGAACATTGAAGGCATCCAGCGCCTGTTCCGCCGGCATAAGAAGGTCGATATCCCGCATCGGCCTCTCCGCCGCTGCGGGATAGGCGTACCAAGCGAGCCATCCCCCTTTCAGCGTGACACCGCTCAGGCCTTCGCTCGCCATCAGTTCGGTTGCTGAATAGAGTTCGGAGCGAAAGGCGAGATTGCGCAACGCGCTTTCCCGATGGGCGATGCGCAGTTGCTCCCGGTGATGCGGCGGTACCGGCAGGTCGATCTCGCCGCGCTCGATCCGCGCGTGCAGCAGAGGCATCAGACGATGCTCGCCCGCCATGGCCAGAATATCAAACCATTGTGAATCGGATTCGATTCGCAGGTGCTTGCGGTGCTGCGGTCTGCCGATCAATCGCAATAGCATCCGACCGATCTTCAGGCGATCCAGACGCGCCACTGCGCGGTCCGTCCGATCAGTCCTGCGGGACTGTGAAAGTACCTGTCACGCGGCCGCCGCTGTTGCTGCCCACTTCGCCGGTGACGGAAGAAGAGCCGCTCGCGCGTCCGTCGACGCTCGAAACACCGCTCGCAAGATCGATTACCAGCCGTCCGCCGCTGAGGTTGTCCGAGCCGCGGCGCAGGCGAACATTGCCTGCCATGGTGATGATCCGGCGATTGAAATCATACACTGCCACGTCGCCGCTGGCGGCTTCGTTGCCGCGCGAGACCTGAACACCGCCGGTCGCAGTCATGCGCTGAATCTGAAGCGAACCGCTGTCGGTGTAATTGATCAGCATGCGGTTCGATTTGACCGTCAATCCGGCTTGAGTCAGCGTGACATTGCCTGACAGCGCGACGCGGTTCTGCCGATCCTGCAATTCAATTCGGCCAGCGTCGAAATTGACCGGCGCACGTGAATTGTGCCCGGCGATGGCTTGCGCGCCAGCCTGGATGCCGGCGAAAGCGGCCACGGTCAGCGTAAAACCGATCAGCGCATTCTGCGTTGCGGTGCGGAGAGTGGATTTCGTCATGGCATCCTCAACTTGCCGGGGACCATGCGCAAGCGGGCCTTGCCATCGAGCGCCACGGTCCTCTGGTTCATATCGACTTCAATCGTGTTTGCGGAAAAAGAACCAGCGGGTATTTCGCCTTCGACGCCGCCGCCGCCGAACATCCGCCTGTTTTGCAGGTCGACCGATACACCGCTGACGCGCATGCGATAGCCGTCGGCCGCAACCATCCTGACATCGCCGTCCACGGTGACGATTTCCTGGTCGATGTCATAAGCGCCCGAAGGCGCCACGATCCGCGCCGGCCCTTCCGACAAGAGCAGTCGTGCGACAAGATCTTCCATCCGCACTATGCCCTCGCGGCTGGACCGCTGGACCGCTTCTCCCGCCGTCAGCGAAAACGGTCGGCCCTGGTTGTCCTGACCGCGATACATCGCATTATCCACGCGCAGCCGGTCCTGCACGACAGCCACCTTATTGCGATCGAGCAGGAAACTGATTTCGCCACGCGGGCTTAAAGGCGTGATCACCATGAAGGCGGCGAGCACGCCGACGCCCATCGGCAGCGCCTTGGCAAGAAAGCTGACCAGCCTGTCATGTGAACCGCCGGGCGCGGCGAAGTGCTGGCGCTTGTTACGCCGCTCCTTGGCCTTGTCGGTTTCGATGCGTCGCTTGATGACCATGATGGTTGGCTCGGCGCCTGCCCTTTACATGTGGCTGAAAATGTCGTGCTCGGGCCAACCGGCCATATCGAGCCGCGCGCGGGTGGGTAGAAAATCAAAACAGGCCTGCGCGATTTCCATCCGCCCTTCGCGCGCCAGCCGGGTCACGAAAACATCATGCAACCGGTGCAGATAGCGCACGTCGCTTGCGGCGTAATCACGCTGCGCTTCAGTGATCTCCGGCGCGCCCCAGTCGCTCGACTGCTGCGCCTTGGAGATATTCTCACTGAGCAGCTCGTCGACGATATACTTCAGGCCGTGGCGGTCGGTGTAAGTGCGGGTCAGCTTGCTGGCGATCTTGGTGCAGAAAACCGGAGCGGCCATCACGCCGAGGTAATATTCGATCGCCGCAAGATCAAAGCGCGCGAAATGATAGAGTTTGAGCCTGGCGGGATCGGCCAGAACCGCTTTCAGGTTCGGCGCATCGTAGCTGCTGCCGACCTTGAAGCGGACCAGGTGTTCGTCCCCCTGTCCGTCGCTGATCTGGACAACACACAAGCGGTCGCGATGGGTGATCAGGCCCATGGTTTCGGTATCGATTGCAATCGGCCCGGGCGCGAGCACGCCTGCGGGCAGGTCTTCTTCATGAAAATGCACTGTCATAGGCCTGTGCCTTTAGGCTGATTGGGGATGGGAGGGAAGAGGTGCTGGTGGGGTGCAGCGCGAAGCGGTATTCGTCACCGCATGAGCGAGACGATCCCTGACAGCTGGAAGCGGGTGCTCGGGCCGGTGCTGCAGACGCCCGAAGCACGGCGGCTGGGAGGCTGGATCAAGGCAGAGGAAGATGCCGGCAAGCAAGTCTATCCGCCCCGCGGAACTCGGCTGCGCGCGCTGGAGCTGACGCCGCTCGACCGAGTGAAGGTCGTGATCCTCGGGCAGGATCCGTACCACGGTCCCGGGCAGGCGCACGGATTGTGTTTCTCCGTGCCGGATGGGGTAAAAGTTCCGCCATCGCTGGTGAATATCTACAAAGAGCTGGCCAGCGATCTTGGTGCCGCGCCGCCGGGGCACGGCAATCTCGAGCATTGGGCGCGCCAGGGCGTGCTGCTGCTCAACAATTCGTTGACGGTCGAAGCGCACAAGGCGGGCAGCCATGCAGGCAAGGGGTGGGACGCAATCACGGATGCCTGCGTCGCAGCCGTGGCACAGCGCGATGTGCCGAGCGCTTTCGTACTGTGGGGCAGCCATGCACAGGGCAAGGCCGCGCGCATTCCCGCCATCGCGCAGTCGCAGCGGCATCTTGTCCTGAAAGGCCCGCATCCGAGCCCATTGTCCGCCTATCGCGGGTTCTTCGGATCGAAACCGTTCAGCCAGATCAACACTTTCCTCGAACAGAACGGGCGCGAACCGGTGGACTGGAGCGCGCCCGCTTGACAATCGCTTGTCGAAGTTGACACTGTGTCAAGCTAGCGCATCTTACCGAAGATACTGATATTAAATAATTTATTTCATATTGGCAGTGTTGTTCCCGCAACCGCACCCCCCCCGGGGGCGCCGCATGCTCGACCGCCCGCCGGGAGACATCGGGTCTGGTGTTAGCATCGCCATGCGGTGTAGGAAAATGGCAATGAGGGAAACCGAAGCCCGCGCCGCTCTGAAAGCTCGCCTGTCCGAGCTCGACGAACAAGACCGTTTGAGCGACGAATCCCGCGCGCCGGTGACTTTGCAACAGGACAGTGTCGGACGCCTCAGCCGAATGGATGCGATGCAGCAGCAGGCGATGGCACTCGCTGCGGAGCGCCGCCGCAAGGCCGAACGCACCCGGATAAAAGCCGCGCTCAAGCGGCTCGATGGCGAGGAATGGGGGTACTGCCTGACCTGTGGAGAGGAGATCGCTGAAAAGCGTCTCGTCAACGATCCTGCCGCGAGCCAGTGCCTCGGCTGCGCTTCCGGCACGCCCTCTTAGCGAAGGTGGAATTCCACCCGATTGGAAAACAGTTCGTACTCGTCCGTAATCGGCAGGGCCGTGAGCTTGGCTTCGGTCAGATGCTCTGTCCCCAGCCTGCCGAGTACAGCCGCGTCCCGTTCGACAGAAAAGCCGGCCCGGGTGAAAGCCTCGACAAAATCCTTCCGGCTCAACTTGTTTAGATAAGTGTCGGCGGCAAAATCGGGATCGATCAGGTGTCGCCACGCCTCCGATGGCGGCCGCGCGGCGACCGTCCATCTGGTCCATGCCGGGTCATGGCCGCCGAGAATGCCAGTGAACACCATCGGAAGAGTGATCACCAGTCCTTCGCGCGACAGCCGTTTGCGTAACAAGGCAAGCATCGCATCGAGTTCGGCCGGCGGGATGTGTTCGAAGACGTCGGCGGAAAACACAAAGTCGACCGGCGGGATTTCCGTCCAGCTCCCGGCATCGCCTGCCGGCCCGACAACAAAGCGCACCTTCGCCGGATCATATGCCGCAAGGCGCCGGCGTGCAGCGGCGTGAAATCTTGGCCAGTCGCGCGCATCGAACAAGGCATGGCGCACCACGCTTTTGACCGCGCGTTCAATACCGTTGCTTTGCCATGTGCTGAACGCATCGCGCAGCGAAAGAACCGGCGCATCAAGGTCGATCGCATAGACCTGCTTGAAATAGCCGCTGAGCAGGAACGCCCTGCGCGGCCTCGCGCCAAAGCCGATTTCCAGCACGGTCGATTCGGCCGGGTCCTTGCCGGTCACGTGGCGGAACGTTTCCACATGCTGCTCAATTTCGGCAATTTGCATCGCCGCCGCTTCATCGCCCGATGCCATCCGCAGGCGGTTGCGCAGGAGACCCCAGGCATTGCGCGCTTTGGCGGCGAGGCCGAGATTGGCTTGGGAGGAATTGCTGCGGGGCATGATTACATTGTTTCGATTAGCCCAACGGGCGTGGCAGGAGCGGCGCAAGCTTGGGGCAATAGCCGCGCGATGCCAGCTCTGCCAGACCGGGATGGACCGGCCTGTGCGGGCTGGGTAGTCTCCGCCGCAAGACGCAAGCTGCAGGGAAACGACGATGGCGGATACAGTGTTGCTCGAAATCGCGGATGGCATAGCGATGGTCACGCTCAACCGTCCGGCCGCGATGAATGCGATCTCGCGCCAATTGCGCCGCCGGCTCTATGAGGTGATGCAACAGGTCGACGGAGATGACTGCGTGCAGGCTGTCATTCTGACCGGTGCGGGCGAGCGGGCATTCACCGCCGGGCTCGACCTGAAGGAATTGGGCAGCGAGGACGGCGCGCTTGGTTCGGCCAACGCAACCGATCCGGCAGACAATCCTGTGAAAGCCATCGAGACCTGCCGCAAGCCTGTGATCGGTGCGATCAACGGGGTTGCGATTACGGGTGGCTTCGAAGTCGCGCTGGCGTGCGATGTGCTCATCGCCAGCACCAATGCGCGCTTTGCCGACACGCACGCGCGGGTCGGGATCGTGCCCGGCTGGGGCTTGTCGCAAAAACTCTCGCGCATGATCGGGATCGGCCGGGCGAAGGAACTCGCCTTCACCGGCAATTTCCTCGACGCGCATACCGCCCGCGACTGGGGCTTGGTCAATCATGTCGTCGAGCCTGACGAGTTGTTGCCGCGGGCCCGCCAGCTGGCGAACGACATGACGACG
Source organism: Parerythrobacter lutipelagi (assembly GCF_005434975.1). Taxonomy (GTDB): domain Bacteria; phylum Pseudomonadota; class Alphaproteobacteria; order Sphingomonadales; family Sphingomonadaceae; genus Parerythrobacter_A; species Parerythrobacter_A lutipelagi. The sequence continues at coordinate 1,416,431 of NZ_SKCJ01000001.1, forward strand.
ATCGACCGGGATTTCCTCGCGCAGTACAAGGCGCTGATCGATGCAGGTTACGCGGCCTCTTTTGGCGAGGCGATGGCAATCGAAGCGCGCTTGTCGGGCGCAGCCAATGCGCAGGTTGCTCGCGAAGAAATCGAAGCGCGCCGCGCGGCGGTACAGCAGCGCGGCAGAAACCAGTAAGAAAGATGACGATGGGCCAAATAATTGTCGGCACCGCAGCCTTGGTGCAAACGCGCTAGAAGCTTGCCGTGAGCCGCATGCCTGCGATCACACCCACATCGCGCGCGCTGACGGCGCTATCGACCACTTGCACATCGGCGGTCAGGCGAAACCGATCGCTCAGGCCATAGGTGTAGAACGCTTCGATCCCGTCCTCCGTCTCCAGCGCGAGCCTGCCGCTCAGAACGTCAATCAGGCTGTCTGTCAGGGAATAGCGGAAATAGGCGATGCCGAATTTGTCTTGCGGGCGAAAGCGCGGATTGCCCGCGATGCCGATAAACCCGCTGCGATCGAGAAAGGTCGGATCGCCATTGGAGACATAGACCTGCCCGAAAATTCCGATGCCCTTGCCCGGCGCGTCGTCATATTCCGTGATGAATTGAGCGAACGCCAGTACCGCACTGAACTCTCCCTTGCGGTTGCCGAAAGCGGAACCTGGCGGGGGAACGAGCGCCGCTGGCAAGGCTTCGGCAGCAACTTCACTGCGGGTCGATCCGGCAAGCTTGATCGCGTAATACCCGCGCCTGCCATCGATCTTGACCGGAAAAGTGACAGAGCCGAGAAATCCGACGCCCTTGTCGAACGGGCTTTCAAACCCCGTCTTGCGCGATTGCAGTTCGGGATCGAAAACCCACAGCCGAAACAGTGCCTTCTCGGTCGGTATGTTGAGCAGGGCACCGGTGATCGAGCCCGGTACGATGGCGCTGGGCGGCAGAGCCATGGCGAGGTTCTGGAAGCCTTCGTGGCCGCCCCCGCCTGCAACCGGCAGTTGGGTTGCGATATCGAGCACATTGACCTTGCCGACGGTCAGGCTTGTGCCGCTTTGCCAGGTTTTGGTGACATTGATCGACAGGTCGAACACCTCGCCCTCGCCGGGATAGAACAGCTGGGTATTGGAAGGGATCAGGCCAACCGTGCCATTGGCGCTTTCGCCATATTTGAACTCGGGATGGAAGTGCAGTTTGATGCTGTCATCCAGGCCGAATGCGCTGCCTTTCAGATCGACATAAAGGTCGACCTTGCCTCCGTAGCGAAGCGTGCTGTCGGCGTCTCCGGAAACGGGCACATCAGCGAATTGCGACGCGATCAGTTTGATCGCAACCGGATCGGGCGGCGCTGCCTTGGCAGGGGCCTGCGGCAGGGCATCGATCCGCTTGCGAATATCCGACTGCGCAGTAGGCAAACTCTGCGTTCCGGACCCGACCTGTTCGTCCTGCTCAGGCTGAATCTCGGCAAGGTTGTCCGCCGCTGCATCGTCAAGCGGCCGCGCCAATGCGGGAGCCGCTGCGAGCAGGGATGCCCCCGCAATGCAGCGTGCAATCGATTTCAAGACGTAGGCCAGTTGACCCTCCTGCTTGCCAAATGCGACCAGTTGGTTCTGGCACAGTGTAATTTTTCGGCCAGCCACGTCCTGAGCTGTCTCTGCTGATGAATATCCTCGTTTCACGCGCTGAAAGCAAGCGCGGTCGTGTCCGAAATCGGGATATTTTCCAGAGCTTTGACTGATTGCTAGCGCGGCAGGTCGCTCACGCCCATCAATGCTTCGTCCACCGCGCGCGCTGCCTGACGGCCCTCGCGGATGGCCCATACGACCAGGCTCTGCCCGCGGCGCATGTCACCGCAGGCGAACACTTCCGCTTCGCTGGTAGAATAGTCGTCGGTATTCGCGGCGACGTTGCCGCGTCCGTCGAGCTCGACGCCGGCGCGGTCGAGCAAGCCGCGCCGCTTGGGGCCGGTGAAGCCCATCGCGAGCAGGATCAGGTCGGCCTTGAGGATGAACTCGCTGCCCTCGATCTCTTGAATCTTCCCGTCAGCCCATTCGATCCTGACGCATTCGAGACCGGTCACTTCGCCGCCTTCGCCGATCACGCGCTTGGTCAGCACGGACCAGTCGCGATCGGCGCCTTCCTCGTGGCTGGAGGACGTGCGCAGTTTGACCGGCCAATCGGGCCAGGTCAGCCCCTTGTCCTCGTGCTCGGGCGGCTTGGGCATGATTTCCAGCTGCGTCACGCTGGCCGCACCTTGCCGGTTGCTGGTGCCGACACAGTCACTGCCGGTGTCGCCGCCGCCGATCACGATCACATGCTTGCCGGTTGCCGTCAGCGAACCACGCGGCGCGGCGCGCACTTCGTCGTCACCCGCGTTCCGCTTGTTCTGCTGGGACAGGAATTCCATGGCCATGCGCACACCGGGCAATTCCGCACCGGGAATTTCGAGCAGTCGCGGTTCTTCCGCGCCGCCGGCCAGCACGATCGCGTCAAAATTCTCTCGCAATGCCTTGAAACTGATTTCGACACCGACTTCCGCGCTGGTTTTGAAGGTTACACCTTCAGCTTCCATCTGCACCGCGCGGCGGTTGATCAGATGCTTCTCCATCTTGAAATCGGGAATGCCGTAACGCAGCAGCCCGCCAATCCGGTCGCTCTTCTCGAACACTGTTACCGCGTGACCTGCGCGCGCCAGTTGCTGTGCCGCGGCCAGGCCTGCGGGGCCGGAGCCGATCACGGCAACTGACTTTCCGGTCTGCTTTTCAGGTACCTGCGGCTTGATCCAGCCTTCTTCCCAACCGCGATCGACAATCGCGCATTCGATACTCTTGATGGTCACCGGCTGGTCGTTGATGTTGAGCGTGCAGCTGGCTTCGCACGGAGCAGGGCAGATCCGGCCGGTGAATTCAGGGAAGTTGTTGGTCGAATGCAGCACTTCGAGCGCATTGCGCCAGTCACCTTCGTAGACCAGGTGGTTCCAGTCCGGGATGATGTTGTTCACCGGACAGCCGTTGTGGCAGTAAGGGATACCGCAATTCATGCAGCGGCTGGCCTGCGCCTTCAACGCATCCTCGCTCATCGGGATGGCGAATTCCTTGTAATTCGTCAGCCGTTCCTGCGGATCGAGATAATCCCGATCGCGCCGATCAAGTTCGAGGAAGCCTGTTTCCTTGCCCATGTCCTGACCCTTATTCTGCTGCCACCGAGGAGGCTTCGTCCCGCTCGGCCTCAAGCGCCTGCAACGCGCGGCGATAATCGGTCGGCATGACCTTCACGAACTTCTCAAGCGCTGTGTCCCAGTTGGCCAGCAAATCGCTCGCCCGGGCGGAGCCGGTATGAAGCTTGTGCCGCTCGACGAGGATCTTCAGCCGCTCCGCGTCGTGGCGCAGCATATCGCCCATGCCGAGGTCGTTGACGCTGACCGGGCGCTGTTTTGGCCGGCCCGTGCCATCCTCTGCGTCCGGCTCGCGCGCGATCGGCCCAAGCTCGACTTGCGCGCCGTTGCACAGCTGAGCGAAGTCTCCGTCGGGATCGTAGACATAGGCCACCCCGCCGCTCATCCCGGCAGCGAAATTGCGGCCCGTCTTGCCGAGCACGCAGACGACGCCGCCGGTCATATATTCGCAGCCATGGTCTCCGGTGCCTTCGACGACTGCGACGGCGCCTGAATTGCGCACCGCAAATCGCTCACCGGCGACGCCGTTGAAGTAAGCTTCGCCAGAAATCGCGCCGTAGAGCACTGTGTTGCCGACGATAATGTTTTGCGTTGGCTCGCGGCCGGTACCGTCAGGCTGACGGACGATAATCCGGCCGCCCGACAAACCCTTGCCGACATAATCGTTGGCATCCCCGGTCAGGCTGATGGTGACCCCGTGCGCAAGCCAGGCGCCAAAGCTCTGGCCGGCAACACCGGTGAAATTGATCCGGATCGTGTCAGGCGAAAGGCCGCCGTGGCCATGTGCCCGTGCGACCTCGCCTGACAGCATGGCGCCGACAGTGCGGTTCACATTGCGAATTTCGCGCGAAATCTCGATCGGCTGGCCGGTCCGGATTGCCGGCGAGCAGGCTTCGATCAACTCGTTGTCGAGAGCGGCGCCGAGGCCATGGTCCTGAGTCTCGGTGTGATAGGGCTTTTGGCCAGCCGCGAGCGCCACCGGGTGAAGCAGACGCTTCAGATCGACACCCTCGGCTTTCCAGTGTCGTTCAACCCGGCGCATGTCGATCCGATCGACCCGGCCGACCATTTCCTCGACCGTGCGGAAGCCCATCTCCGCCATGATCAGGCGGAGTTCTTCCGCCACGAAGAAGAAGTAATTGATCACGTGCTCGGGCGTGCCGGTGAAACGTTTGCGCAGCACGGGATCCTGCGTCGCGACGCCGACCGGACAGGTGTTCAAATGGCACTTGCGCATCATGATGCAGCCTGCCGCAATCAGGGGAGCGGTGGCGAAGCCGAATTCGTCCGCGCCGAGCAGTGCGCCGATTGCCACATCGCGCCCGGTGCGCAGGCCGCCATCGACCTGCACTGCGATACGGCTGCGCAAATCGTTGAGCAGCAGCGTCTGCTGAGTCTCGGCCAGTCCGATTTCCCACGGGGAACCCGCATGGGTCAGCGATGTCAGCGGCGAAGCGCCCGTGCCGCCTTCATAGCCCGAGATCGTGACATGGTCGGCCTTGCATTTGGACACGCCGGCGGCAACCGTGCCGACGCCCACTTCGGATACCAGCTTTACCGAAATGCGCGCACTTGGCTGCACGTTCTTGAGGTCGTGGATCAGCTGAGCCAGATCTTCGATGGAATAGATATCGTGGTGCGGCGGGGGCGAAATCAAGCCTACCCCGGGCGTCGAATGACGCACTGCGCCAATGCGCTTGTCGACCTTGTGTCCGGGCAATTGCCCGCCTTCACCGGGCTTTGCACCTTGTGCCATCTTGATCTGGATATCGTCGGAATTGACCAGATATTCGGTCGTGACGCCAAACCGCCCGGAAGCCACTTGCTTGATCCGGCTGCGCATCGTGTCGCCATTGGGCAGCGGCTGGAAACGCGCGGTCTCTTCGCCGCCTTCGCCGGTGTTCGACCGCCCGCCGATGCGGTTCATCGCAATTGCCAGAGTCGAGTGGGCTTCATGGCTGATCGAGCCGAAGCTCATCGCACCAGTGCTGAACCGTTTGACGATTTCGACCGCCGGTTCGACTTCGCCGAGCGGGACAGGCTGGTCCGCCGGAGTCAGCTCCATCAGACCGCGGATCGTCAGCAAGCGTTCGGATTGCTCGTTGATCGACTTCGCGAATTCCTCGTAATTCTTCGGATCATTGCCGCGCACGGCATGCTGCAAATGTGCGACATTGGCCGGCGTCCAGGCGTGGTCTTCGCCGCGCAGGCGATACTGGTATATCCCGCCGACATCGAGCATGCCTTTGTACAGCGGATCATTGCCATAGGCCACGGCGTGCCGCTTCACAGCTTCTTCGGCCACTTCGATCAGGCCGATTCCTTCGATGGTGGTTGCCGTACCCTTGAAATAGGCATCGACCAGCTCGCTCGACAGGCCGACAGCATCGAAGATCTGCGCGCCGCAATAGGACTGGTAGGTCGAAATGCCCATCTTGGACATGACCTTGAGGATCCCCTTGCCGACCGCCTTGACGTAATTGGTCTGTACTTCCCGTGCAGTCAGGTCGGGGAATTTGCGCGCGCGCAAATCCTCGAGCGTCTCCAGCGCGATGTAGGGATTGATCGCTTCCGCGCCGTAGCCTGCGAGCACGCAGAAATGATGCACTTCGCGCGCTTCGCCGGTTTCAATCACCAGCCCGGTCTGCATCCGCAAGCCCTGCCGGACCAGATGATGATGCACCGCCGAGGTGGCGAGTGCAGCGGGAATGGCGATGCGCTCCGGCCCTTGCGCGCGGTCGGACAGGATCAGGATGTTGTGATCCTGCAGCACCGCCTCGGTTGCCGCCCAGCACATTTCCTTGAGCGCGAGTGCCAGCCCGTCTGCGCCGGTGCTGGCATCCCATGTGGTGTCGATCGTTTCCGTGCGGAACGCCCCGTCGAGCGCGGCTTCGACCGAGCGGATCTTGGCCAGGTCGGTGTTGGTCAGAATTGGCTGGCTGACTTCCAGGCGTTTGTGCGTACCAGCCTCTCGGCCCAGCAGATTCGGGCGCGGGCCGATAATCGACAGCAGGCTCATCACCAGCTCTTCGCGGATCGGATCGATCGGCGGGTTGGTGACCTGCGCGAAGTTCTGTTTGAAATAATCGTAGAGCAGGCGGCTCTTGGCAGAGAGTACCGCGATCGGCGTATCGGTGCCCATCGATCCAATCGGATCATCACCCGCTTGCGCCATCGGTTCGAGGAAGCGCGAAATGTCCTCCTGCGTGTAACCAAACGCTTGCTGGCGCTGCAAAAGACTGCTGGCTTGCTGGCTGCCGGCTTGGTCCGGTACTTCGGACAGCTCGGGCTCGATCGTATCCAGATCTTCGAGTTTGTACTGGGTCTGCTCGAGCCACTTTTCATACGGGTGCGCGTCGGCCAGATCCTGCTTCAGCTCCGCGTCCTCGACGATGCGGCCTTCATCAAGGTCGATCAGCAGCATCTTGCCCGGCTGCAGACGCCATTTGCGGGTGATGTCTTCCTCGGCGAACGGCAGCACGCCGCTCTCGGACGAGAGGCAGACGAGATCGTCCTTCGTCACGCAATAGCGCGCGGGCCTGAGGCCGTTGCGATCAAGACAGGCGCCGATCTGGCGGCCGTCGGTGAAGCACACGGCAGCGGGCCCGTCCCACGGCTCCATAAGTGCAGCATGATATTCGTAGAACGCGCGCCGTGCGGGGTCGATCAGCGGATCTTTCGCCCATGCTTCGGGCATCAACATCATCATTGCATGGCTGAGGCTGAAGCCGCCCGCGAGCAACAGTTCGAGTGCGTTGTCGAGGCAGGCGGTGTCCGACTGGCCATGCGGGATCAGCGGCCACATCTTGTCGAGATCGGCACCGAGTAGCTCGCTTTCCATGGTCCGGCGGCGAGCGTTCATCCAGTTCACATTGCCGCGAACCGTGTTGATTTCCCCGTTGTGCGCCATGAAGCGATAGGGGTGGGCCAGCCGCCAGCTGGGGAAGGTGTTGGTCGAAAATCGCTGATGCACCAGGCTGAGAGCGGACTGGCAATCCTCGTCGCGCAAATCATCGTAGAACGAACCGACCTGGTTCGCGAGGAGCAAGCCCTTGTATACTATGGTTCGGCTGGAGAAGCTCGGGATATAGGTCTTCACCAAGCCGGGCAGCCCGTGCTTTTCTGCCAAGCGGGCGAGCGGGTTGAGTGTCTGCTTGCGGATCACGATCAGCTTGCGCTCGAAGGCGTCCTGGTCGGCGCAGTTTTCGCCCCGCGCGACGATGCACTGGCGTAACACCGGCATGCTTTCGATCACCGCCTTGCCGAGCCCGTCAAGCGTGGTCGGCACATCGCGCCAGCCAAGCACGCGCTGGCCTTCCTTGGCGGCAAATTTCTCAAGCTGCTCGATCACGAACGCACGGGCTTCGGCGTCCTGCGGCAGGAAACACTGCGCGACTGCGTAGTGTCCCTGTTGCGGCAAGTCATGGCCTTCGGCGTCGGCCCATCTGCGGATCAGACGATCCGGCACCTGCAGCAGGATGCCCGCGCCATCACCCAAGAGCGGATCAGCCCCGACCGCGCCGCGGTGATCGAGATTGGCAAGGATTTCCAGACCCTGGCGAATGATGGAATGGGATTTCGCACCTTTGATATTCGCGACCATGCCGACGCCGCAGGCATCATGCTCGTTTCGCGGATCATACAGGCCCTGTCTGTCCAAGCCTTCGGGTGTCACATTACCCATTCACAAACCCCATTGTCTCAGCCTTCCGAACGCCCCGGTTGGGTCGCTCAGGCAACGAATGGCGGCGAATCGTGCCGCAACGCGCAGTAAAACTGTCGTAAGCGGCGTTCATGACGACAGGATGTGATTATTGCAACTGCGAAGAGGCAAGATATCGTATGCACGCCGTAAGCTGGATTAAGCACTCGGGCGGCGGGCTCCATGCCCGGATGCAGCAAGGCCCGCCGCGGCGGACCGGGCGGGCCTTTGTGACTTCTTGTGGCGTCGCGGCTTAGCCCGTGCCGGACATCCGCTGGAGCTTCTCCAATGCGTCGCGCAGCGCCTTCTCGGTCTCTCCGGCGTTGGCCCGTTCCGCAGGAACCGCGCCCGCGACCGGGGCCTGAGCGGGGCCATCGAAGGGTCGCATCGCTGCCGGTGCTTGCGGCGTTGCTGCCGGAGCGGCCAATGGATCGCGTGTCGGACCGTCGCTGGCGGGTTCTGCGCGGCGGTTTTCCTGTCCCGGGAAAACCACGACCGGTTGCCCGGCTGCAGCCGGCTCGTCATCATCAATGCGAACGAAGGATTGCTGCTGGCCGAAACGGCCTTTCATGCTGAGAAGCGAAGAATAGGCTTCGCTGTCATCATCGTCGTCATCTGCGCCTGGAGGTGCCATTTCAGGCGCCTGGAATGTTCCGGGAGCAGGCGATGCCGGGCGGCTGGGGAAAGCCAGATTGAGCGGTTCGCTCTCATCTTCCACATCGGCTTCGGGTTCGTTGAAAGCAAGCGGCTGAAGCGCCTGCGGGATGGCATTCGTTTCGGCTTCGGCGAAACTCGATGAGACTGCGGCGCCTTCGACAGGCGGCGCTGCAAACGGGGCGGGCACCTCCGCGGCAGTCTGTCGGCGAAAGACCATAGGTTGCGGCGCCTCCTCAGGTGCCTCCGGTGCGGAGAAAGGCGCGGAAAGAGGGGCGGGCGAAGGCGTCTGGATTTCAGCTGCTTGGCCCGGACCGGAAGCGAACGTCGTTGCCACTCCTGGGGCAGGTGTCGGTGCAGGTACGGCAAATGCTGGCATTGCAGGTGCGGCGAGCGCGGCGGGCGCGGCAGGTGCGGGCGCCCCTGTCTGCGCAGGCGCAGTTTCCGTCGCGGCAGGCTCCGGCTCATTGCCGATAGCAGCAGGTTGTGCGGCAGCGATTTGCGGCATGGCAGAGGGTACTGGCGCACCGGACTGCTGCAATGCGCGCGCAAATCGCTCGACCAGCTCGACCATTCCCATATCCTGCGGGGCAGGCTCGGCCTGAACTGGCGCAGCAGCTTGGGTTGGCGCTGCAGGTGCGCGGAACGGTGCCGCGAGCTGTTCTTCCCGCGCGGCATGACCGGACAGCGGATTGTATGCTGTGTCGGTGGTATCGGCGGGTTTCATGGTTACATCGACGTTGCTGGTGGTGCTCATGGCTGTGAGTTCCTCTCGCAAGATGTCCTGCGGGCTGGCTTCGAATATGGGCTGGGCAGAACCGCTTCCGGACGCGGCATCAAACGGGCGGTGTGGGCTGGAGGCGTGATCGCCGGCTGAAATGCTGTCTGGTACCACGGCTTCCGGCTGCCCCGGACTGTCGAAGGGCCGCTCTTGAGGCGAAGTCTCAGCATGCTGCAGGTTGCGTAGAGACAGGGTTTCGAGCAGTTCCTGCGCCGCCAGGTCATTTTCCTCATTGTCGTCCTCGGCTGCAAAGTCTCCAAGGTCGAGCGCTGCGTCGTCGTTGCCACTGAAACTACCGCCGAGATTGCCGAAAGCCTTTTCATCGAAGGTCACGTGTCCGCCGGGGAGAGGCGCAGCATCGAGATATTCGCTGCGCTCGCTTTCATCGGTTACCGACAGAGCGCGGCGGCGTCCGGGCAACACAGCGGGCGCGGGCTTTTCCTGCTCATGCTCGTCGGATGTCACCGGTTCGTCCAGGCTATCGCTGCCAAGTTCGTCGCGCGCAGAAATCGGGCGCTTGGGTGCAAGCTTTGCATCGGCATCGGCGACGAACTGGCGCTCGCGCGGTCCTTTGGTCTCGCCCGAAGCTGCTGCCACCTTACGCGCCAGAAACAGGCCTATCCCCGCTCCGGTAAGTGCGGCGGCAAGCGCTATGGCCATCCGCGCGGTCAGACCGAGCGGCGGTGCGGCTGCGGGCACGACACTCGCCACGCCCGAAGCACTGATCAGTGTCTCGAACAGGACGACCGGCACCACCAGGCAGCCAAGCCCGAGGAGTGCAGCGAACCACGACGCCACGACCGCCGGGAAAGCGGGGTGGGCGCTGATCGACGCCTGTTTTCCGGATTTGGCTTTCTTCGTGCTCACTGCGGCAATCGCCTCTCGTTTTTCAGCGTCCTCCTGAGCCTCAAGCGGCAGCAGGAATCCCCTTATTCGCAGCACGGGATAGCAATTGATGGTAAACGCTTTGATAACGATGAATGTTCTTCGACCAGTCGTGCCGTTCGGCGACGTGGGCGCGGGCGCGATCGCGCATGGTGTCCCAATTTCCTTGCTGTGCAATCAGGTTGGAAAGCGCGGCGGCGCATGCTGCGGGATCGTCAGCAGGAAAGAGCAGACCGGAAACGCCGTCTTCGATCAACTCGCGATGTCCGCCGACGTCCGAGGCGGCGACTATCCGCCGCTGAGCCATGGCTTCGAGCGGCTTCAGCGGCGTCACCAGGTCGGTCAACCGGCTCTGTTTGCGCGGATAGGCCAGCACATCGATCAGCGAATAATATCGTTCGACTTCTTGATGCGGGACCCGGCCTGTGAAGATTATTGCGTCATTGGCTGACGAGGCAGCTGCCTGCGCCTTGAGCGATTCTTCGCGCGGGCCGCCGCCAATCAGCAGCAGTCGCGCATTCGGCTGGCTTTCGCGCAGGATTGGCAGCGCGGCGATCAGATCATCGAGGCCCTCGTAGTCATAAAAGCTGCCGATGAAACCAATGACAGGCTCGCCGCTGCGAATGCCGAGTTCGGCCGCCAACGCGTTGGCGCGCGGCGGCGGATCGCCGAACAGAGCCAGATCGACCCCGTTGGGTGAAAGTCCGATCTTGCCGCCATCGAAGCCGCGCTCGATCAAATCGTCACGCAGACCTTCGCAGATCGTGAACACCGCATCGGCTTTGTTGACGACGTGGTTCTCCATCGCACGGGTAAGGCGGTATTTGAGCGACTTTTCGTGCCCGGTGCCATTGCCGACCGCTGCGTCTTCCCAGAATGCACGGATCTCGTAGACCAGCGGGATGCCCAGCTTGCGCGAAGCGGCCAGGCCCGCCTCGCCGCACAATGCGGGCGAGTGCGCGTGCAGTACATTGGGCCGCCATTCCTGTGCCAGCCTTTCGACCGCATTCGCCAAAGCGGAAATCTCGCGCCATTCGCGCAGGCCGACCGGCCCGGAGACTGCGGCTTCGGTGCGATGGAAGGTGAGGCCGTCGATCGTCTCGGTAGCGGGCCCGTCTTTCGCGTGGCGCACGCCGGTGATTCCGCGCACATCCATCCCGGCCTGCTGCTGCGCTGTCAGGATCGCGCGGGTGCGAAAGGTGTAGCCGCTGTGCAGCGGTAGCGAATGGTCGAGGATATGGAGCACACGTGTCATGTGGCGCAGCCTTGCCACAATAGCCTTAACGGCGCGTCAACCGCTGGCTGGTAACGGATGCGGACTGGAACCGCCGGAAAGGCATCGCCGGAAAGGCACCGACAACCGCTGTGATCGACTATTTCGCCCTTGGTATTGCGCACACGCTGATCGTGATCGCGGTTTTGCGCGTGGTCGGCAGGCCCGAGCTCGATCACGAGGACGAACTCGACGACAAGCCCAAGCGTTTGCGGCCCGTCTCTGCGGACAACGAAAGCGGCGGCGATGCTTGATCTCGCGCTGTTCCTGTTCCTGATCGGATTTATCGCAGTCGGATTCCGCCGCCCGTTCGTGTGGGTGCTGGCCTTTATCTATGTCGATATTCTGGCGCCGGGGAAAATGGGGTGGACCTTCATGCCGCTCCTGCAATCCTCGCTTGTCACATTCATTGCCGCCTTTGCCGGATGGCTGCTGACCGATCCCAAGCATGGCAGCCGGGTGACCTTGCGACAGGGCATTTTGCTGGCAATGCTGCTCTATATATTCTGGACCACCGGCCGCGCCGACTTCCCCGAATTCGCAGCCGACAAATGGGGGTGGGTGTGGAAGGCGATGGTTTTTGCGATTTTCCTGCCTCTGACGCTGACCACCCGATTGCGGCTGGAGAGCGTCCTTCTGACAATGGTGCTCACCGTGTCGGCGATCATCATATCGGCCGGAATCAAGGTTACGCTGGGCGGTGGCGGATATGAGCGGCGACTGTTCTTCGTCAACGACAACAGCGGGCTGTATGAAAGCTCGACGCTCTCGACGGTTGCCGTCTGCATCATCCCGATCATTCTGTGGTTCAACAAATACGGCACGGTGTTCAAACCCGATTGGCGGGTAAAACTGTTTTCAGCCGGGCTGATCTTTGCTTGCCTGCTGATGCCCGTCGGGACGGAAGCACGCACCGGTTTGATCTGCATTGCGGTATTGCTGGTGCTCGGCCTGCGCGATGTGAAGCGGCGGCTGACTTTCATTGTCGCCGGTGCGACGATGGCTCTGGTCGCGTTGCCGTTCCTCCCATCGAGTTACTATGATCGGATGGCCACCATCGGCAGTCCGCAGGGCGACCAGTCGGCCTCGACCCGCGTCGCGGTATGGGAATGGACGATCGATTACGCGATGAACAACCCGTGGGGCGGCGGATTCGACGCCTATCGCGGAAACAAGTTCGAATACGACATGCAGGTAACCGAGCAGCAGGGAAATACCACGGCGGTCGAATTTGAGGAAGTGACCGATAGCGGCCGGGCCTATCATTCCGCCGTGTTCGAAATGCTGGGTGAGCAAGGCTGGCCGGGCTTGTTCATGTGGCTGGCGCTGCATGGGCTCGGCCTGATCCAGATGGAGCTGGTGCGCCGCCGGTGGCGCAAACGCCAGAGCAATGGCGAGGCCGAAGGGCGCGAATGGATCGCGCCGCTCGCCACGGCACTGCAATATGCGCAGATCGTCTATCTCGTCGGCTCTTTGTTCCAGGGCATCGCATACCAGCCATTCGTGCTGATGATTATCGCCTTGCAGTGCGGGTTGTGGACCTATTGCAAGCGGATCGCTGCGCATGAAGCCCGCGCCAGGCGTGCAGAGCGAATGGCAGCGAACGCGATTCCGGCACGCCATGCCGTAACGGCAAGTTGACGTTTACGGAAACTTCGTTGCGCTAAACGCCCCGATGCGCCATGTAGCCGCCAGTTCAACAGACTCGGTTACAAGGAGAGGCGCATGAGCCCGCAGGATATTGCAGCGAAGACCGGCGAAGTGATCGGCACCAGCGAATGGGCCGAGATGAGCCAGGAGCGCATCAACCAGTTCGCAGAAGCGACCGGCGATCACCAGTTCATCCATATCGACGAGGAAAAAGCCAAGATGACGCCGTTCGGCGGCACCATCGCGCATGGCTTCCTGACCCTGTCGATGATCCCATACCTGTCTGCCAAGTCCGACATGCCGCGGATGGAAGGCGTCAAGATGGGCGTCAACTATGGCGGCAACAAAACCCGGTTCATCTCGCCTGTCCGCAGCGGCAAGCGGATCCGCGGCCACTGGAAACTGGTTGAAATGGTCGAGAAGCGCCCCGGCCAGTGGCAACAGACCTGCGAGATTACCATCGAGATCGAAGGCGAGGACAAGCCCGCCCTGATCTGCGAGTGGATTACCCAGTTCTTCGTCTGATCCCGACCTTCCCCTCCCCGGGACCCCTCCCCGGGACCCCTCCCCAGGACGAAGCCGGACATAGCAATCAAAGGAGTTCGCCATGCGCGACGCAGTTATCGTATCCACCGCCCGCACCCCTATCGGGCGCGCTTACAAGGGCGCTTTCAACGCCACGCCTGGCGCCACGCTCGGCTCATACTCACTGGCCCCCGCGATCGAACGCGCCGGTATCGATGCCGGTGAGATCGACGATGTGGTGTGGGGTGCAGTCCTCACTCAGGGCACACAGGCAGGCAACATCGCCCGCCAGGTCGCTTTGCGTGCCGGCTGCCCCGTCTCCGTCGCAGCCCAGACGATCGACCGTCAGTGTTCGTCGGGCCTGATGGCCATTTCGACAGCTGCCAAGCAGATCATCGTCGACAATATGGATGTGGTCGTCGGTGGCGGGCAGGATTCCATCAGCATGGTGCAGACGCCGGAAATGCGTGTCGCGCCGGACCGTTCGCTGATCGAAATGCATCCGAACGTATACATGCCGATGCTGCAGACAGCGGAAACCGTGGCCAAGCGCTACAACATCAGCCGCGATGCGCAGGATGAATACGCGCTCCAGAGCCAGCAACGCACCGCTGCCGGGCAGGAATCAGGCAAGTTCGACGACGAGATCGTTCCGGTCACCACCACCATGATGGTGAAAGACAAGGCTAGCGGCGAAGTCAGCCAGCAGGAAGTCACCCTCACCAAGGATGAAGGCAACCGCCCTTCGACCACGCTCGAGGGTCTCCAGTCGCTCAACGCTGTCATGGGCCCTGATGCCGTGATCACCGCAGGCAATGCCAGCCAGCTGTCCGATGGTTCGTCGGCTTCGATCCTGATGGAAGCCAAGCTTGCCGAGAAAAAAGGCCTGAGCCCGCTCGGCCGTTATGTCGGCATGGCGGTGGCGGGGACCGAACCTGACGAAATGGGCATTGGCCCGGTCTTCGCGATCCCGAAGCTGCTCGAACAGACCGGCGTAAAGATGGACGAAGTCGGCCTGTGGGAACTCAACGAAGCGTTCGCAGTGCAAGTGCTCTATTGCCGCGACAAGCTCGGCATCGACAACGATATCCTCAACGTCAACGGCGGGTCGATTTCGATCGGTCATCCTTATGGCATGACCGGCGCGCGCTGCGTTGGCCACGCGCTGATCGAAGGCAAGCGTCGCGGCGCGAAGTATGTCGTCGTGACCATGTGCGTCGGCGGCGGCATGGGCGCAGCCGGGATGTTCGAAGTTCTCTGATCCAGACTTGGACTTGCAAATTCGGGCGGCATTCGGGAAACCGGGTGCCGCCCGTTCCGTTTTGGGCGAACAGGAGAAAGTCCCATGAAGGCGTCAAGCATTTCGATCGCAGCGGGCGCTGCTCTGGTTCTGGCGGCTTGCGGCGGGAAGGATGCGTCATCGGAAACCGACGTGCCTGCCCCGACTGCCGAGCAGGCAGAACAGACCGCAGCCCCCGCTTTCGCCTCGACCTATACCGATTTCGATCTCGCAAATTGCAAAGTGCTGAGCGAAGAGCGCGAAGAGGGTTCCTCGGCGGAATATGAATGCCCCGGTTTCGGCAAGACGGCGCTTCTCGTGCAGGAAGGCGATGGCCGGTTCGATCTCGATGCCGGTGTCGATGATGAAGACTTCCAGACCGTCGGCGCGTTCAACGATATCGCCGAAACTGTCGAATGGCGGCTGAAGGACGGCAAACCCTTCGCAGTGATCTTCCGCTATCGCGATGTGTCGATGGAAGGAAAGGGCAGAACTGTGCTGGCCGTCGAGACGGTCGGAGCGGAAAAGCTGCCAGGATGCCGCGTGGCGCAAATTTCAGGCGATACGCCCGAGGCAAACAGCAAGGCACGCGAAATGGCAGACATAGCTGCAGAGGACAGTTTCGTCTGCCCGGAACGGCCTGAGTACATTGGCGCGGCAAGCTAGGGTCCCGGTCCTGAGCACTTGCCTGTCATCCCTGTAGCGCGCATCATGCCGCGCATCATGCCTTTGCGGGAGGGGGAGGCAAGCCAATGGGAATAATGGAAATCATCGGAATTGCAGGTAGCGTCAGCCTGCTTGCCGGCTGGCGGCTTTACCTGTGCATTTTTGCGACCGGTTTGGCGATGCGGTCGGAAATCCTTCCTGTGCCGGAACACCTCGCCAGCCTCGGAGCGCTTGAGAACCCGTGGGTCATGGGCATTGCCGGCATTGCCGCAGTCTGCGAATTTTTTGCCGACAAGGTCATGTGGCTCGATTCGATCTGGGA
The DNA here is from genome assembly GCF_005434975.1 of Parerythrobacter lutipelagi. Lineage (GTDB taxonomy): Bacteria > Pseudomonadota > Alphaproteobacteria > Sphingomonadales > Sphingomonadaceae > Parerythrobacter_A > Parerythrobacter_A lutipelagi. The sequence continues at coordinate 1,432,327 of NZ_SKCJ01000001.1, forward strand.
TGCGGTCCACACCTTTGTCCGCCCGATTGGCGGCGCGCTGCTTGCATTGGCGATTATCGACCCGTCCGACCCTGCCACGCAGGTAATCGCTTTCATCCTGGGCGGCAGCGCGGCGCTGGCATCGCATGCTAGCAAGGCTGGGACCCGCGGCGTGGTAAACACAAGTCCGGAGCCGGTCAGCAATCTTGCCGTTTCGACGGTGGAGGATGTGGCGACGGTTGGCTTGCTCTACGTTGCTTACGAATATCCCTATGTCGCAGGCGGCGTCGCGCTGGCCCTGCTCGCGCTCACGGTGTGGCTGCTGCTGATCGCCCGGCGAATTATCAAACGGGTGCTGGGCGGGAAGCCGAAAACCGAAGAGGTTTAGGCCACTGCCTTCAGCTTCGCTTTGGCGTGTTCGGCGATGAATTCCTCGACCACCGGAGCCACTTTGCTGCGCCAGCGGCTGCCGTTGAAGATCCCGTAGTGCCCGGCTCCTTCGGCCATGTAATAGCGCTTCTTGCTCGCGCTCAGGCCGGTTGCCAGCTTCAGCGCGGCTTTCGTCTGACCAAGGCCTGAAATATCGTCACGCTCGCCTTCGATGGCGAGGATTGCTGTTTGTTTGATGTCAGCCAGATCGACCCGCGTTCCGCGATGTTCGAACGTGCCGTTCGGAATCGAATGCTTCTGGAACACTTCTTCGACCGTCTGGAGGTAAAACTCCGCCGTCATGTCGCACACGCTGCGATATTCGTCGTAGAAATCCTTGGTCGCCTGCGCACTGTCGTCGTCGCCGACATTGAGGTGTTTGAACATCTCGTAATGGCTCATCATGTGCTGACCGAGGTTCATGCTCATGAAGCTGGCGAGCTGAAGGAAGCCGGGATAAACCCGCCGGCCGGCCCCGCGATGCTGCATCGGGACGGTGGCAATGACAGTGTGCCGGAACCATTCGAGTGGGCGCTCCATCGCCAGATCATTTACCGTGGTCGGGCTTTCGCGCGTGTCGATCGGGCCGCCCATCATCGTCAATGTCCGGGGCAATGCCGGGTTCTTGTCGCGGTTCATCAGAGCGGTGGCGGCAAGCGCTGGGACCGACGGCTGGCACACCGCCATCATGTTCGCACCCGGGCCGATGAATTCGAGGAACTCGATCAGATAATCGATGTAATCGTCGAGATCGAAGTGGCCCTCATGCAACGGCACATTCCGCGCATCGGCCCAATCGGTAATATAGACTTCGCAGTTTTCGACCATGCGGGCGACAGTGCCGCGCAGCAATGTAGCGTAGTGGCCGCTCATCGGAGCAACGATCAGGAGTTTCGGCGCATCGGCCGGCAGGCCTTCGCGGGCAAAGCGCTTCAAATCGCCGAACGGCTTGTTGACCACGGTTGCTTCGCTGACGGGATACTGCTTCGCGCCGATCGAGACATGTTCGATGCCGAACGCCGGTTTGCCGTAGGGCGCGGCCGCATGGGCGAACACCTCCAGCGCCGATGCCATCATCGAGCCCGTGCCCATATAGCCCATCGGCAGGCGCGGATTGGACAGCATTTCAGCGCCGATGGATGCCCATGCGCTGGCGCTGTTCATCCACGAGCGCTGCAATTCATATGCATGATAAAGCAAACCGAAGTCCCCTGCGTTCTGATTGGTAACGGACCTCTCTCGGGTCTCTTGTGCATTGCACAATGGCTGGTTCAGTGCCGATATGCAACGCATCATTGCCCTGCATCGGGAAAAAGGCCTCGGGAGCAGTGGAATTTGCTGCCCGCCATCGCTACTTGGCGTGAATGGATGGACCGAAGGACGAAATCGCGGAATCGCCAGCAGAGCCGCGGCGTTCATTCCTTTCCCGCCGGAAACGCCGTGCAGATGGCGAGCCGAAGCCGTCTCGCTCGCTCAAGCCATTGGGAATGGTTTATCAGGCTGCCGCACAATATCCGGTTTATGTATCGCTGGCCTTTGTATCGCTGTTGATCACCGCTGCAGCAACACTGGCTATTCCCGCCTATTTCAAAGACATCATCGACAAGGGCTTCGCCGGAGCAGGCAGCGCAGAGCAGATAGCCGACACATTCGAGACAGTTTTGCTTATCGTAGTGGTCCTCGCGATGGGGACAGCGATGAGGTTCTATTTCGTCAGCTGGATTGGCGAGCGTGTGGTCGCCGATATACGATTGAAAGTGCAGCAGAACCTGCTTCGCCTGCACCCGGGCTTCTACGAAGAGAACAGCCCGAAGGAAATATCCAGCCGGATGACCTCCGATACGACCCTGATAGAGCAGGTCGTCGGGACAACGGCATCGGTTGCGCTGCGAAACACTCTCATGGCCATCGGCGGTACCGCGTATCTGTTCTGGCTCGCCCCGCAAATGACTCTCGGTCTGGCGTTGGTCATTCCTGCGATCGTCATTCCGATCACGATTTTCGGGCGGCGACTGCGCAATGTCTCGCGCACCAGCCAGGACCGCGTCGCCGATGTCGGCGCCATGGTCACAGAAGTGCTTGGCGCGATGAAGATCGTTCAGGCCTTCAATCAGGAGGCGCGGGAAGCAACCCGGTTCGAAGGGGCTGTCGAACGCACATTCGTGGTTGCCAAGAAACGCATCCTGATCCGTGCGATCATGACTTCGGTGATCATCCTGATGATCTTCGGATCGATCACCCTTCTGATGTGGCGCGGCGCCAATGGTGTGGCCACCGGCGAGATCAGCGGCGGCACGATCGCTGCTTTTGTTCTCGTCGGGGGGCTGGTTGCCGGCGCGTTTGGCTCGCTGACAGAGGTGTATGGCGATCTTCTGCGCGGGGCTGGGGCCGCGAGCCGCCTGAGCGAGCTGCTGGAAGAAGAGCCGACAATTTCCGTCCCGGATCGGCCGCTATCGCTGCCCCAGCCGCCGCGCGGAAGCCTGTCATTTCGCAATGTCACGTTTCGCTATCCGACCCGGCTGGAGACAGCGGCGCTCAAGGACTTCACGCTCGAGGTGGAACCGGGCGAGACAGTGGCCATCGTGGGGCCATCAGGTGCGGGCAAATCGACGATATTTCAGCTGGTCGAGCGGTTTTACGATCCGCAGGCCGGATCGATCAGGATCGATGGAATTCCTTTGCCGAGTGCGGACCCGGCAGAGCTCCGCCAGCGGATCGCGCTCGTCCCTCAGGAAGGCGTGCTGTTCAGCGCCGATGCTCGCGACAATCTGCGTTATGGGAATTGGGGCGCGAGCGACGAGCAGATCTGGGATGCCGCCCGTGCGGCCAATGCTGAACAATTCCTCCGCGAGTTGCCGCAAGGTCTCGACACCTATCTCGGTGAAAGCGGAACGCGGCTCTCGGGCGGCCAGCAACAACGCGTCGCAATTGCCCGCGCTCTGCTGCGCGATGCACCGATCCTGCTGCTCGACGAAGCAACCAGCGCGTTGGATGCGGAGAGTGAACGTCTGGTCCAGGAAGCGCTCGACCGGCTGATGCAGAATCGCACGACTCTGGTTATCGCGCACCGGCTGGCGACAGTCCGGGCAGCAGACCGCATTGTGGTAATGGAAGAAGGCCGGATCGTGGAGCAAGGCACGCATGCGCAATTGTCGGCAGCGGGCGGGCTCTACAGCCATCTGGCCAACCTGCAGTTTACCTCTGCGCAAGTGGCCTGATCGCGCTCACAGAATCGGGCCCGCAAAATCGGGCCCCCAGAATCGCGCGCGCAGCCTCGCTTTTCGACCAACCGCCCGTTTGCACCGACAAATGCGCCCTTTTCGCGCCCGGCCCGTCTATTGCAACGTCACGCACTGATGCCCTAACCACGGGCTCGGAAATTTCGGGAGATTTGTAACATGCTACGCACAATGCTTGCGGTCACGGCCAGCGCCGCCGCGCTCGCCATCGCCACACCTGCTCTTGCCGACGATCACATGGAGGCAGAGGCGGCTGAGCCTGCAACGCCGACCATGAGCTTCGGCGAATGGGGCGTCGACCCGGAATTGCTGTCCGATGATATCGATCCGGGCGATGACTTCTTCGGTTATGTCAATCAGGCATGGCTCGATGCCAACCCGCTGCCGGCAGAATTCAGCCGCTTCGGTGCCTTCAACCTTCTCCGCGAAAAATCGACCTCCGACGTCAAGACCCTGGTCGATGAACTGATGGCGAAAGACGCGTCGGATCTCAGCTATGACGAGCAGCGCATCGCAGCGGTGTATTCGTCTTTTCTCGACACTGACGCGATCGACGCGGCCGGCCTTGCTCCGGCACAGCCATATCTCGACCGGATACAAGGTGCCGGCAACCTCGACGCGCTGGTCACTCTCTGGTCGACACCCGGTTACGCCTCGCCGCTCGGCGGCGGGGTCAATGTAGATGCCAAGGAAACGAGCCGCTATTCGGTCTATCTTTCGTCCGGCGGCCTCGGCCTCCCCGACCGTGACTATTACCTCGACGAGAGCGAGAAGGGCGAGGACATCAAGGCGAAGTATCGCGACTATCTCGCGTTTCTTTTCACCAAGGCCGGTTACGATGATCCTGAGTCCACCGCTGCCGCTGTATTCGGCTTCGAGGACGACATCGCGCGGACCATTTCATGGGACCGTGCCGCAAGCCGCAACCTCGACCTTATCTATAACGCCTATACGCCTGCCGAGCTTGGTGAACTGGTCGGCGACTTCCCGATTGAAACGATGATCGAAGCATCGGGCTTTGGCGAAACCGATCGTTTTATCGTCACCAACATCCGCCCGAGCGACGAGAAAGCCAAGGAACTTGGTCTCGACGATGAATTCATGTCGAAGATCGGCAAGGGTTTCACCGGCATGACCGCATTGCTCCAGACAACGCCGATCGAAACGCTCAAGGCATGGACGGTGAAGGAGTTTCTCGAGAACAATGCGTCGGTCCTGCCAAGCGAGATCGATCAGGCCGACTTCGCATTCTTTGGCCAGACGCTTCGCGGCACGCCTGAACAGCGCGAACGCTGGAAGCGGGCGGTAGGCGAGACCGAAGGGCTGATGGGCGAATTGCTCGGCAAGTCCTACGTCGAGCGTTACTTCCCGCCGGCCAGCAAGACCGCGATGGACGAGCTGGTGAAGAACCTCCGTCTCGCGCTTGCCGAGTCGCTCGAAGAAATCGACTGGATGGGCGATGATTCGAAAGAACAAGCGATGGCCAAGCTCAACAGCTTCGATCCGAAAATCGGTTATCGCAACAATCTCGATACCTATGAAGGTCTCAATGTGAAGGCCGGCGACCCTATCGGCAACCGCATGGCTGCAGCGCATTGGGCGTGGCGCGATATGCTGGAGAACCTTGGCGGCCCGATCGACCGGACCGAATGGGGGATGCTCCCGCAGACAGTGAACGCGTATTACAACCCGCTGAAGAACGAGATCGTGTTCCCGGCAGGTATTCTGCAGCAGCCGTTCTTCGGCGCGGCGGCGGATCCGGCAGTCAATTACGGCGCAATCGGCGGCGTGATCGGCCATGAAATCGGTCATGGCTTCGACGACCAGGGTTCGAAATTCGATGCCGAGGGCGCGCTGCGCAACTGGTGGACCGATGCCGATCGCGAAGCTTTCGATGAACGCGGAGATGCGCTGGTGGCGCAATACAACGCCTATTGCCCGCTCGATGACGGGGAAACCTGCGTCAACGGGCGGCTGACCCTGGGCGAGAACATTGGCGATCTTGGCGGGCTGAGCCTGGCCTACCGTGCCTACAAGATCCATCTGGATGGCAAGGAAGACAAGGTGATCGACGGGCTCACCGGGGACCAGCGCTTCTTCATGGCCTGGGCTCAGGTCTGGCGTTCGGCACAGCGTGAGGAAAATTATCGCAACCGCCTGCGCACCGATAGCCATAGCCCGGAAGAGTATCGGACCAACGGCGTCGTGCGGAACATCGATGAATGGTATGAAGCGTTCGGCGTTACGGCAGACGATGATCTCTACCTGCCGCCGGAAGAGCGCGTATCGATCTGGTAAGGCAAACCGCGACCAAGAAACAGGCGCTCTCCCCTAGCCGGGAGGGCGCCTTTTTTCGTGGTCGTTATTGATAGGATTTGACTTGGCGGCTTCAGACGGCATGAGGCGCAGCCATGGATCCGATACTGACCGCAATCATCCTCGGCATTGTCGAAGGGCTGACCGAATTTCTTCCGGTCTCCTCGACCGGCCACCTGATCCTCGCGACCGAATTGCTCGGTTTCGATCAAGAGGATTGGGAGGTTTTCAATATTGCCATCCAGCCCGCCGCGATCCTTGCGATCGTCGTGCTGTACTGGCGCACGTTCTGGGATGTGGCGAAAGGGCTGTTCGGCCTTGAAAAGGGTGCCCTGCATTTCGTGCGCAATCTGCTGGTGGCGTTCTTTCCGGCGGTGCTGCTGGGGCTCGCCTTTGGCGATGCAATCGAGATGATGCTGGGCAACGCGGTGCTGGTCTGCTGGACTTTGATCATCGGCGGGATCGCGATCCTCGCAATAGAGCGCTGGGCCAATCCGCCCGCTACCGGCCCCGGTGTCGCCGGCGTGCCACTGCGAACCTCCGTCATTATCGGCCTGGTCCAATGCCTTGCGATGATCCCCGGTGTCAGCCGGTCAGGCGCGACGATCCTCGGTGCCATGGCATTCGGTGTCGATCGCAAGACCGCAGCCGAGTTCAGCTTTTTCCTCGCTGTTCCGACGCTGAGCGGTGCGACCGTCTATCAGCTTTACAAGCACGGTGCGTCGCTGACGGCCGACGATTACCAATTGATCGGGATCGGCTCGGCCGTCGGCTTCGTGGTGGCTCTGGTGGTGGTGAAGCTGTTTGTCGAAATCATCACCCGTGTCGGGTTCGCTCCATTTGCCTGGTATCGCATCGTCGTCGGGGTCGCCGGCCTAATTTGGCTGACGATGTGCTGACCCCGCAACTGCGGAACAAATCGGGCGCTGGCGGTTTTTGTTATCAGAGACGAAAACCGGATATTTGATTCAATGGGCTTGATTTTACTTGTCGCCGTCGGCGCTGTGTTCGGCTGGCTAGCGTCGATTATGACGCGGTTGCCGGGAACGGGCGCTGACATGGTTCTGATCGCAAGCGGTGTGCTGAGCGCCACGGTTGCCGGGCTTGCCGTATACGACGGATCGGTCCTTACCGGGCTGAGTCCGCAAGCATTTGTCGCTGCGTCGCTCGCCTGTGCGATCGTGCTGGCTGCTGTCACGACATTTCGCAGCCATGGCATCGAACAAACTGGCCCGCGCAAGCGCGACTGACTGTTGTCAGACCGGCTTTGCGCCGCTGCACCGCCCACCACGCAAGAGATATTCCTGAGTCCCGCGGGTGTACACATTGTCGACATCGATCACCGCCGTATTGGCATAGGTGAAGCTCTGTCCGAGTGACCGGTAGAGCCGGTCGAAATCACGTTCGACCGTCTGCCGGAACAGGTCCTCGAAACTCTCGATAACGAAATATGTCGGCTGCAAGTCGCTGATCACGTAATCGGTGCGCATGACCCGGTCGACATTGAGCATGATGCGGTTGGGGCTCTCCGCCTCGACCGAGAAGATCGCCTCGGTCGGGCCGGACAGGATGCCCGCTCCATAAGCACGCAGGTCCTTGCCCTGCTCCAGGATCAGTCCAAATTCGACTGTGTACCAATAGAGTGACCCAAGCGCCTTGAGATGGTTGTAGCGCATCGCCTTCCACCCTGCCTTGCCGTATTCCTGCATATAATCGGCAAACACCGGGTCAGTCAGCATCGGCACATGGCCGAACACATCGTGGAACACATCGGGTTCCTGAATGTAATCGAAGGTCTCGCGCGTGCGGATGAAATTGCCCGCAGGAAAACGCCGATTGGCCAAGTGCCAGAAGAACACGTGATCGGGGATCAGCATGGGTACCGGAACCACGCTCCAGCCCGTAAGCTTGTCCAGTTCTTCCGACATTTGCCCGAATTCGGGCACGCCGCCCTTACCCAGATCAAGCTTCTCCAGGCCATGGAGAAAGGCCGTCGCCGCGCGCCCGGGCAGCACTTCCATCTGGCGCGCGAACAGATCGTCCCAGATCGCGTCGTCTCCTGACGAGTATTCGGTTTGCCTGGGCTCCAGCCAGTCATCCCCGACATGCGCGGGTTTTTGCAGCGGTGCAGTGAAGACATCCGCGGGCAATTCGGGCAGGACGCTAAAGTCCTGTTCGGTTTCTGCTATCGTTGCCATAGTTTCAACTGATACCAGTAGCAGGATGAAGCAAGGCTTACAATTGCGGGAGAGGGTTTTGGGAAAGCTCAAAGGCAAGGAATACGACGACCTGCTCGAGCCGCTGGAGGAAGAACTCGTGTTGATGGCGCGCTGGGCCAAGGCCACCGGCGCGCGCATTTGCGTGATCTTCGAGGGCCGCGATACGGCTGGCAAGGGCGGCGCAATCCGCGCTGTCAGCCAGCGGCTCAATCCGCGGCAATGCAGGGTGGTCGCGCTCAGCAAGCCGAGCGACGACGAGAAAACCCAGTGGTATTTCCAGCGCTACGTCACGCATCTGCCGTCAGCCGGAGAAATCGTTTTGTTCGACCGCAGCTGGTACAATCGCGCCGGGGTCGAGAAGGTCATGGGCTTTGCGTCTGCGGAACAGGTCGCCAGCTTTCTGGCCGATGCCCCGCGCTTCGAACGCATGCTGGTCGACGACGGGATATTGCTGTTCAAATACTGGCTGACGACTGACCAGCAGCAACAGGAGGAACGGCTGGCCGAACGGCTCGAAGACCCGCTCAAGCGCTGGAAACTGTCACCGATCGACCTGGCCGCTCGCGAGCAGTACAGCGCCTATACCGCTGCGCGCGAAACGATGCTCGAGGCGACGCATACTGATTGGGCGCCGTGGACCCTGGTCGATTTCAATGATCAGAAACGCGGACGGCTGACGCTCATCCGTCACCTGCTCGAGCGGCTGCCGGAAACCGAGATCGAACCTGAGCCACTCGATTTTCCTGATTTGGGTCACAAGCCGCTCAGCGAAAGCTACGGCGTCATCCTGCCCATCGCGGATTACCCGATCGACTGACGCTCATGCGAGCGTGGCATTCGCCTTCAACGTCTGCCGCCCGTCCGCTGCAAACGCACCCAGCTCGACCCCATCGCCGTCTGCGCGCATGGCCAGGTGCAAGGCTTCGCCGCAAATCGCCGGACTGATCGCACGAAAGCCGAAGCTCGCAAGAGCATTCTCGCCATAGGTTTCAGCCGCCAGCTTGAGCAGCAGACTGGCGATCAGCGGACCATGGACCACCAGCCCGCGATAGCGCTCCACGTCGCGGGCATAGGGCAGATCGTAGTGGATACGATGCGTGTTGAAAGTCAGCGCGGAATAGCGAAACAACAGCGTTTCCGATGGAACGAGTGTCGTCGCTGCGTCCCAATCGTCTTCGGCAAATTCACCTGCTTCCGGTGCAGGCGGGCTGAGCGGAGCGTCAGGCGCAGCCGCTTCGCGATAGACCAGTGTTTGCACCTCGCGGATCGCATCGCTGCCATCGGCGCGCGTAGCATGTTCGACTTCGACGAAGGCGAGACTGCCGCTGCTGCCCGATTTTTCAGTGATCGAACGGACCGTGCTGGTGCGCTCTATTCGCTGAGCCCTGCTGATCGGGCGTAGAAACTCGATTTCGCTCGATGCCCACATGCGGCGGGGCAGCGGGATCGGCGGGAGCAGGCTGTCAGGCGCATCGCTGCGCAGCGGATGGCCGTCTACGCCGAGTTCGCCGGTCGGGCTCAGCGGCGTGCAGAGCGCGAAATGGATGCCCTGCGGTAGAGCGCGGTGATTGATCGAAGTGCGATTGAAGGTTGCCAGCCACCGTGCAGCCAGCGCCTGGTCGACGATATCGCTCTGCGTCTGCTGCCGCCCGATCCAGGCGTCCCACTGTCCCATCAGGCCGCGCGCTCGAAAATCGCGGCCATGCCCTGCCCGCCGCCGATGCACATCGTTTCAAGCCCGTAGCGCGCACCCCGGCGGTGCATCTCATGCGCCATATCGGCCAGAATGCGCCCTCCGGTCGCGCCGATCGGATGGCCGAGCGAGATGCCCGAACCGTTGACGTTCAAGATATCCCTCCGGCTGTCGTCGTCCGACCAGCCCCACCCCTTGAGCACCGCGAGCGCCTGCGGCGCGAAGGCTTCGTTCAGCTCGACCATTTCGATCTGGTTCCAGCCCATGCCGGTGCGCGTGAACAGGCGCTCGACCGCCGGGACGGGGCCGATCCCCATCCGGCTCGGGTCGCAACCCGCGGCCGCCCAGCCGGTGAACCACAGCAGCGGGGTCAGGCCCAGTTCCTCGACCTTGTCTTCCGCCACCACCAGGCAGGCCGCTGCCGCATCGTTTTGCTGGCTGGCATTGCCCGCTGTTACGATTGCTTGCGGGTCGCGCTTGAGATCGATTGCGCGCAACGCTCCGAGGCTCTCCATGCTGGCATCGGGCCGGAAGCCTTCGTCTTTCGCAAACACAACCGGATCGCCCTTGCGTTGGGGGATCTCTACAGTGACCAACTGGTCATCGAATTTGCCCGCGTCCCATGCGGCAGCGGCGTTCCGGTGTGACCGTACCGCAAAGGCATCGGCCTGTTCGCGGGTTATGTCATAGTCCTTCGCGAGGTTCTCCGCTGTCTCGATCATGCCGGTGATCACCCCGAAGCGTTCGACCGGCTGGCTCATCAGGCGGCCGCGCGTCAGACGGTCCCACAGCACCATGTCGCCCATCCGTGCACCGTGGCGGGCCTTGGTGGTGTAATGTTCCACGTTGGACATGCTCTCGACACCGCCCGCAACGACGCAATCAGCCGCGCCGGTCTGGACCATCATCGCCGCGTTGACGACCGCCTGCAGGCCCGAGCCGCAGCGCCGGTCGACCTGATAGCCGGGCACTTCCATCGGCAAGCCCGCGGCCAGCCAGCTCCAGTGACCGATGGCCGGCGCTTCGCCGCTGCCATAGCCCTGGCTGAAGACCACATCATCGACGCGCTCTGGATCGACGCCGCTGCGTTCGATCAACGCTTTGAGGATGACCGCTCCGAGCTGGCCTGCCTCGAGCGGGGCAAGGCTACCGAGATAGCGCCCGACCGGCGTGCGCAGGGGCGAACAAATGGCGACGCGGCGGAGGGTCATATCTTATTCCTTGTCAGACAGGGCGACGGTTCCGGCATCGACAAGCTGGCCGATCGCGCCCGATGATAGGCCGAGGCGTTCGGCCAGCACTTGCTCGCTATGTTCACCCAGATAGGGCGCCGGGGCAGGATCGCCCGCATCGTGACCGTGGCGTTTGGCAAAGCTGCGCGTGGCGGGATATTCGAAACCGCTGGGGTTGGCTGGCGAGGGGCCAAACAGCGGATTGTTGCCCACCAGAACCGGATCATTGGCTGCCTGGTGCATGGTGCGGTACCGTTCGAACGTGCAGCCATGTTGCGCCATGCGGTCGGCCAGATCGGCATAATCGTGCTTCTCGGCAGCCGACTGAAACAACGCAAACAGGGGCTTGCGATGGTTGAAGCGAGGGGTATCGCCATCGGCGAAGCGAACGCTTAGCTCGTTCTCGAGCGACGCAATCTCGCGCTCGATACCGAATGCCGCAACCAGGCCATCCCACTGCTTCGGAGTTAGCGCGGCGACCATGAAACGCTCGCCGTCACGGCTACGGAAATCGCGCCCGAACGCTCCCCAGATGGCGTTGCCCAACCGCTCCCGGTCTGCCCCGCGGAAAAGCATCTCCGCCATCGCTCCGCTATTGGCCATGGTGCCGATTGCAACATCGCCCAGCGGGATGCGCAATTCGCTGCCCTCGCCGGTCCGGGTCCGGTGGTGGACCGCAGCCATCAGGGCGAAGGCGCCATAGGCTCCGGTGATGAAATCCCATGCAGGCAGCACCTGGTTGACCGGCGGGGCACCCCGGCCATCCGGGCCCGGATCCCATTCTTCAGGCCCGCACATCAGCGGGTATCCGCTGGCGGCGTTGACTGTGAAATCCATCGCTTGCCGCCCGTCGTGCCAGCCCATGATGCGCAAGCTCACCATGTCATCACGCCCTTCGGCCACCTTGGCATGGGAAAGAAAGCTCTGCTCGGGAAGATTGGTCACCAGCGTGCCGGTCTTGCGTGCCAGCTCAGCGCAGAGTTCACGCCCTTCACCGCTGCGCAGGTCGAGTGCAACGCTCTTCTTCCCGCGATTGAGGTTTTCCCAGCTGAGCGAGCGACCTTCCTCGGTCAGCATGTAGCGGTCGTAATCGAGCCCGCCTGCCTTATGGTCCACGCGGATCACTTCGGCACCCATCTGGGCACAATAAAGCCCGATAGTCGGCGAAGCGACGAAGCTGGAGACTTCGATGACGGAAAGGTCGGCAAGAAGCTTGTACATGGCTTAGCTTTCTATCCCCGCATTCCAGTCGCGCAGCATATGCTTGGCGATTTGCAGCAGCAGTATTTGTGTGGTCCCTTCGTAGATGCGGAAAATGCGCGCATCGCGGAAAAAACGTTCCGCATCATATTCGGCCAGATAGCCTGCGCCGCCGTAAACCTGCACCACCCGGTCCACCACGCGGCCGCACATCTCGGAAGCAAAGACCTTGAACGCGGCCGCCTTGCGCACGACATTCTCTCCGCGGTCGGCGCGAGAGGTCACGTCGTGCATCATGCATTCGGCGGCGTAGATTTCCATCTCGCTCTCAGCGAGCATCTGCTGGATCAGCTGGAAATTCGCGATCGGTTCGCCAAAGGCCTTGCGTTCGCTGGCATAGCGGATCGCGGAATCAAGCGCGCGCCGTGCCAGGCCCGCTGCCATGGCGCCGACCGAAATGCGTCCGTTGTCCAGGCTCATCATGGCATGGCGAAAACCCTTGCCGGTTTCCCCGCCGAGCAGTGCACTACCCGGGACATGCACATCGTCGAGCATGATGTCCGCAATATGCGCGCCGGCCTGGCCCATTTTCTTGTCGGGTGAACCGGTGGAGACGCCCGGCGTGTCCATCGGCACGATGAAGGCGCTGACATGCGCGTTCTTGGGCAGGTTTTCCTTCTCGGTGCGCGCCATGATCAATGCAACATCGGCGCTCGGCGCGTTGGTGATATAGCGCTTGGTGCCGCTCAGGATCCAGCCCCCAGAACCATTTGGGCCGTCGGGATCGGGTTTGGCAGTCGTTTGCAGGCCGGCGCTGTCGGAGCCTGAGCCGGGCTCGGTCAGGCCGAAGCAGGCAATCTCGCCGCCTGCTACACGGGGCCACCATTCCGCCTTCTGCGCCTCGGTTCCGCCGTTCTTCAGCGCCGAGCTGAACATGCCGATGTTGATCGAGAAAATCGAACGATAGGCCGGTGCGGCATAGCCCATGATATTTATCACGCGGGCATATTGCTGCATGTTGAGGCCTGCCCCGCCGTATTCTTCAGGGATCGACAGGCCGAACAGCCCCATCTCGCGCATTTCCTGCAGGATATCGGCGGGAATGCGGTCGTTGGCGATCACATCCTTCTCGGCCGGGATCAGGCGTTCCCGGACATAGCGTTCAAGTTGCTCGGAAAACTGGGAGAATACATCGGGATCCATACCGTTTTCGGCCATCGCTTTCATCTCCCTGCCCGGCGCGATCGCGCTCAGTTATCGGTGTCTTGCGTGACTGGCTCATCGCCAACCGGCGCCCCGGAGCCATCACCGGGTGCAGGGATTCGTCGCTGTTCGATGATCTCAGCCGCGTCGTCCAGCGCCTGGGCTTCGCCTTCGGTGCCGCCGCCGGACTGACTGCTCGATGAGCCGCAGGCTGCCAGGAGCACAGCGGCGAAACTGGCAGCGAGCCTGTTGCTACGGAGTATGGTCATGCTCTCACCATAGTGCGCTTTACGCAGCCGTAAAGCGGGCGGTCCGCGTCGCCGCGAACCGCCCGCGTTTTCGTGCGTCACACGGTCGATTTCACATGGAGTCGGAAGTGTCTTGAGAGACTTCCGAGTTGTTCTCGGCCTCGTTGAGCAACGCTTCGATGTCCGCCACTGTCGCTTCGGCCTCTTCGGTTGCGGTCTCCGCCTCGACTTCTACCGAACGACTCACCGGCGGCGCCACGGCTTCTTGTGCCACTTCGACATCCTCGACCGGTTCTTCAGTGACATCTTCCAGCGCTGCGGCAGCCGGTTCTTCAACAGTCACGGCCTCGGCGTCATTGGAGGCGTCGCTTGAATCTCCGCATGCTGCCAGGGCCAGCGCGGTGCCGGAAACGAAGGCGGTAAGGACAATCTTTTTCATAATTCGTGGGCTCCCTTTCGGAGAATGACTGACGCGCGGAGCGCAGTGTTGCAGTTGATTGCACGATAACCTGTGCTTTTCCCCACCGCAAAGACCAAATTCGTGGGTGCAAGGTTTGCCCGCGCCCTGACCTCTGCCAAGGACCAACGATGCCTCAGGAAACGATCGAGCAGGAGCAGCTGGAGAAAGCGCGCGAAACGCTGCGCCGTCTGTTCGGTTTTGACAGCTTTCGCGGGCGGCAGGCCGACGTCGTGTCGCGCGTACTGGACGGGCAATCAGCCCTGGCGGTGATGCCCACCGGGGCGGGTAAGTCACTCACCTACCAGCTGCCGGCTGCCATGCTTGACGGCACCTGTGTGGTGATCTCTCCGTTGATAGCATTGATGCATGATCAGCTTCGGTCCGCTCGCGCGAATGGCATTCGGGCCGCCACCCTGACGAGTGCCGATGCCGATTGGCGGGAGACGATGGACGCGTACCGCGCCGGTGAACTGGACTTGCTCTATGTCGCTCCGGAGCGGGCAAGCCAGCCACAGTTTCTCGACTTTCTGACCGCTTCACCGATCGTGCTGTTCGCCATCGACGAGGCGCATTGCGTGTCCGAGTGGGGGCATGATTTCCGACCGGATTATCGCGCGCTGCGGCCGCTGCTCGATGCTTTCGCCGATGTGCCGCGACTGGCGCTGACTGCAACCGCCGACCAGCGCACGCGGGCCGATATTCTCCAGCAGCTCGGCATTCCGGAGGAAGGCCTGGTGCTCGCCGGGTTCGACCGGCCCAACATCCGTTACTCCATCCGTCACCGCGATAATCCGGTGCGGCAGATAACGCAGATCATGGCCGAGAACCCCGGCCCGGGCATTGTTTACGCGCCCACGCGCAAGAAGGTGGAAGATCTCGCTGCGAAGCTGGCCGCAGCGTCGGGCAAGCCGGTTCTGCCGTATCACGCGGGTCTCGATCCGGACGTTCGCGCTCGGAACCAGGCAGCGTTCGTGGCCAGCGAGGAGATGGTGATCGTCGCTACGATTGCGTTCGGCATGGGGATCGACAAGCCCGATGTCCGGTTTGTGGCGCATGCCGGAATTCCCAAGTCGATCGAAGCATATTACCAGGAAACAGGTCGCGCAGGGCGGGATGGAGACCCTGCGCGAGCCGAGATGATGTGGGGCGCGGGCGATTTTGCGCAAGCGCGCCAGCGGCTCGCTGAATTGCCTCAGGCCCGGCAGGGTGAGGAACGCACCCGGCTCGATGCCTTGGCCGGTCTGGTCGAGACGGCTGGCTGTCGGCGGGCCATCCTGCTGCGCCATTTTGGCGAAGATCCACCCCGCGAATGCGGCAATTGCGACAATTGCCTGTCGCCGCCGGGCGTTACCGACGCCACAACGACAGCGCGCAAATTGTTGTCTGCCGTGTACCGGACCGGCCAAAGCTTCGGCTTTGGCCACATTCAGAAAGTCCTGACCGGTGTTGAGGATGAACGGGTGCGTCAACGCGGGCACGACCGCCTGAGCGTATTCGGCATCGTGGAGGGCGAGGAAATGCGGGTGCTTCAACCGCTATCCCGCGCGTTGCAGGCGAGAGGATCACTTATCGCGACTGAGCATGGCGGCCTTGCGCTGGGGGGAGATGCCGCCAGCATTCTCAAGGGCGACGCAGAAGTGATGATCGTTTTGCCGCCGAAGCGCGAACGCGGGCGCAAGCGCCGGGATGCGACACCCAATCCGGTGGGCGATCCGCTGTTCGACGCGCTGCGCGAATTGCGGCGCGATCTGGCGCAGGAAGGGAAGGTGCCGCCCTATGTCATCTGCCACGACGCGACTTTGCGTGAAATGGCGCGGTTCAAACCGTCCAGTCTTGCAGAGATGAGCAATTTGAGCGGCATCGGAACCAAGAAGCTGGAAGCCTACGGCGATGCATTCCTGGCCGTCATCCGCCAGCACTGACCGGTTTCCATTGACTCTCCCGTGGGTTGATATAAAAGTAATATCACTATTATATCGAAAGGGAAGGTCATGTCGGACGTTGTGGGTGGGATGAATATCAGTCGCGAGCGCAGGGCGAATAGCTACAACGGTTACATCATGCTGTTGGTTTTGGCGCTGATCGCCGTGCTCGGGGCGGTCGTGGTGAGCAATGGTTTCCCGCCCGACGGGGCAAGCAAACTGGCCAAGCTGGGCTTCGTCGGATCGCTGATCGGATCGGTTGCCGCGCTGCTGCTGGTCGGGAGCGGCTTCTTCATGATCCAGCCGAACCAGGCGACTGTCATAACCTTGTTCGGCGAGTATCGCGGGACCGAGCGGCGGGAGGGCTTGCGCTGGGTATGGCCTTGGATGATGCGCAAGAAAATCAGCGCCCGCGCGCACAACATCCATTCGGAGCGTGTGAAAATCAACGACGTACGCGGTAACCCGATCGAGATCGCCTGCAACGTCGTGTGGCGTGTCTCCGACACCGCCCAGGCGGCGTTCGATGTCGATGATTACAAGGAATTCGTGAACATCCAGATCGAGGCCGGTCTGCGCACGGTCGGCTCACGTCATCCCTATGACGATTTCGAAGGCGAGGAAATCACGCTGCGAGGCGGCGGAGACGCGATCAATCGAGAACTGCTCGAAGAGCTCAACGATCGGCTGAAGGTGGCCGGTATCGTCGTCGACGAGGCGGGTCTCACGCATCTCGCCTATGCGCCGGAAATTGCCAGCGCAATGCTCAAGCGTCAGCAAGCCGATGCAATCATTGCAGCGCGTGCGAAGATAGTTCTGGGCGCGGTGGGCATGGTCGAAGACGCCTTGCAGAAGCTGAGCGCTGATGATGTTGTGCACTTGGATGATGAAAGAAAGGCGGCGATGGTTTCCAATTTGATGGTCGTATTGTGTGGCGACCGCGAGGCGCATCCGGTCGTCAACGCCGGCTCGCTTTACTGACCGCACAAATCACGGGGACAGGCCAATGGCCTCACCGAAGAAAAAAGCTTTTGCACTGCGTCTCGATCCCGGCGTTCACGCTGCGGTCGAACGGATCGCTGCTGCGGAGCTCAGGAGTGCCAACGCGCAGATAGAGATTCTGTTGCGCGAAGCTCTGTCAGCGCGCGGGGTGAAAATGCCGATTGCAAAGCCAGCCAAGCGAGGTCGGCCGCCAAGGGACACATAGCCGCGCTGAAAGCCTTAGCGGCGCGTTAACCCTTTCGCGCTATCGCGTGATGCATGGAAAATCGCGCTCTCCCTATCGAATCACGCCGCATTTCGAAAATGCTGCTGATCGTTGCTGCCGTTGCAGTAGCCGCTATCCCTGTCGGCGCGGCGCTCGCTCAGCCGAACGGCGCTTTCACTGTTGTCGAAACTGGCCGCAGCTATGCGCAGCTTCAGGCGGCGGTCGATGCGATTGGCAATGGGACCGGGACGATTGCCATTGCGAGCGGATCACACCGCCAATGCGCGGTGCAGAAAGGTGGCAATATTTCTTTCATGGCCAGCGAGCCAGGCCGTGCGGTGTTCGATGGCGTGACTTGTGAAGGCAAGGCTGCGCTGGTGCTACGCGGCGCGTCCGCCAAAGTGTCTGGCGTGGTCTTTCGCGGCATGGCTGTGCCGGATTTCAACGGCGCCGGCATCCGCCTCGAAAAAGGCAATCTGACTGTATCGCAGAGCTGGTTTGCAGATAGTCAGCAAGGCATTCTGACCGCCAATGATCCCGCCGGCGTGATCGTGATCGACAAGTCGACGTTCACCGGTCTCGGCACATGCGAGGGCCCGGGAGGCTGTGCGCACTCGATCTATATCGGCGATTATGGACACCTGCGTGTGACCCGCAGCCGCTTCGAAAAAGGGGCAGGGGGGCATTACCTCAAAGCACGCGCCGCACGGGTCGATGTGGCCGCATCAAGCTTCGACGACAGCAATGGCCGCAACACCAATTACATGATCGACCTGCCGGCAGGCGCAGTTGGCCAGATCACCAACAACTGGTTTGTGCAGGGGCGCAGCAAGGAAAATTACTCCGCCTTCATCGCGGTTGGCGCAGAGAAGAAACTTCACGCATCCGACGGGCTGCTGATCGCCGGGAACGATGCTCGGCTGGCTCCAAACGTCAGCCGCAACACTGTGTTTGTTGCTGACTGGAGTGGTGCGGACATCGAGCTCGGTCCGAACAATCTCGGCACCGGCCTGAAGAGCTTCGAGCGTCGCTAGACGCTATTCTTCGGCACCGTCCCAGGCTTCAAACCGGTTTTCATAACCATATTGTTCCGCCAGCGCGTTCGCCCGCTTGAAGATCGCGTGCATTTCCGCGTCGTCGATCTGTTTCGAAACCAACTGGTAATAACCTGAAGCGGTTTCGCTGCCGAGAGATAGAGCCAGCAGCCAGTAGGCCATGGCTTCGACCCTGCTTTTCTCGACCCCTTCGCCATTCATGTAGAGAACGCCGAGTCCCTGCAACGCATGCGGATTGCCGTTCTCCGCAGCCATTTGGTAATAGCGCCGGGTTGCCGCGTAATCCTTGGCCACGCCGCGACCGGTTGCATGCATGACCGCAAGGCTGGTCATGGCGTTGGTGCTCCCTTGCGCGACCGCCTGACGGAATAATTCGACCGCCTGCTCCACCGACCCTTCGGTCAAACCCTCGTCGATCAGCACGCCAAGGCGCCATTGCGCATAGGAATCGCCCTGTTCTGCCGCCTTGCGATAGAGCGTGGATGCGCGCGCTATGTCTTGTTCAACATGCCGCCCGTTGTCGTAAAACCATGCGAGGTAGGCGATCGACTCCGCATCACCCTGATTGGCCGATTTCTCGATCAAGGCGAAGGCATCGGCTTCCTTGCCTTGCTCTATCAGGTCCATCGCCTGCTCTTTCGGCGTGTTGGCGATCAGCAGCAGTGCCAGCGCGGCGAGCCAGATTCGATTCATTGGTGAATTTCCCTTCCGATTGGGAGGTTAGCCGAAAGCCGGGGGATAGGAAACCGTGCCTTGCGGGCTTGCTCCTGCAAAAATCAGCCGCTGAAAATATTCCGGGGGCGGGCCGGGATACAGCAGCCGGGGGTCGTGCTCGAATCCGAAGCGCGAATAGAATGCCGGATTCCCCAGCAAGACCACACCGCGTGCGCCACGCGCCCTGATCTCGGCAAGTCCGTGCTCGATCAAGCTGGAGCCGATACGCTGGCGCTGGCGTTCGGGCCAGACGCTGACAGGGCCGAGGCCGTACCAGTTGCAAGTGCCGTCAGTGATGCTGACCGGCGAGAACGCAATGTGCCCGACGATTCTGTCGGAATCCAAAGCAACTAGCGAAAGTGCGAGGTCTCCGGCATCGCGCAATTTGTCGACCAGTTCGGCTTCGTCGCCATCGCTGAACGGCATGTCCCGAAAGGCGGCGCCGGTCAGGGCGTATATGGTTTCTTGATCGCCTGGCGTTTCAAGCCGAAGTTCGATCGCCTTCATGAAAGCAAATGGCCCGAGCGATCACGTTTGGTCGCGAGGTAGCGCGCGTTATGCGGATTGTCCGGCAATTGATGCTGGACGCGTTCGGTTACGACGATGCCTGCTGCCTCAAGCGCTGCAACCTTGGCGGGATTGTTGGTCATCAGGCGGATCTTGTTCTGGCCGATCAGTTCAAGCATACGCGCCGCCACGGGAAAGTCGCGCGCTTCGTTGGGCAGGCCGAGCCTGCGGTTGGCATCGACAGTGTCGAAGCCCTGATCCTGCAAGCGGTAGGCGCGCAGCTTGTTGACCAAGCCAATCCCGCGACCTTCCTGCCGCAAGTAAAGCAACACGCCCCAGCCGCCCTTGTTTGCTTCTTCGGCCATAGCGTGCAGCGCTGCATCGAGTTGCGGTCCGCAATCGCATTTGAGGCTGGAGAAAATATCGCCTGTCAGGCACTCGGAGTGCAAGCGGACCAAGGGTGTGCGCTCGGACGATTGCTTGCCGATGACCAGCGCGACATGCTCGCGCGTGTCGTCGGCACTGCGAAAAGCGACAATCTCCGCGTTTTCGCTGGCTGAGACTGGCAAGCGGGCGCGGGTTGCGATGACGAGCCGGTCCGTATCGGTCCACGCGATCAAATCGGCCCCTGAAACGGTTTCGCTTTCGCCGGCATCCCGGGGGTCGACGAGAAAAGCGGGCAGGATGCCGGCCAGCCTGGCCAGCTCCATCGCGGCGACCGCATGATCATGCCAGTCGAGCGGCATCGCCATGAATGGTCCCTTGAACGGATTGGCCATGTCGAGCGCAGGATCGGCAATTGGCCGTGCCGCAACAAGATCCAACGCCTCGGCCCCGCCAATCAGGACCGGTGCATGGGGCTCCGCCGCGTCACGCTGGTTGGCGAGCTTGAGCGTTGCTGCGCGTGCTGCGGAAATCAGCATTGTCTCGGCCTTCGCTTCTCCTGCAATCGCTGTTTCGACCGGCAAGAGAACCGGGCCGCCGTCCAGCGCAATCGGCCAGCCGTGCCGCAGCGCATCGATTGCGCGCGCCACGCGGCGGGAAGGCGAAGCGGTGCCGGGGCCAATATTGGAAGACCTGCTATCGGAAGGCTGGGTATCGGATGGGGGGCGTTCGCTGTTCAGAGATCAAACTCCGTCGTCAGAGGAATATGATCGGACGGCTTCTCCCAATCGCGCGCTTCCTCGAACACATGGTGCCGGACAGCCTGCCCGGCGAGGTCGGGGCTTGCCCACATATGGTCGAGCCGGCGACCGCGATCGCCCTTGCGCCAATCCTTCGCGCGGTAGCTCCACCAGCTGAAATACCGCTCCGGATCGCGGATGTGCTCGCGTCCGATGTCGGTCCAGCCATGCGCATCCTTGAACCGCTGGAGCGTCTCTACCTCGACCGGCGTATGGCTGACGACCTTGAGCAACTGCTTGTGATTCCACACATCGCTTTCGAGCGGCGCAACGTTGAAATCACCGGTTATCAATGTCGGCCGGTCGATCTTGTCCGCCCAGCGCGTCATCCGCTCGAAAAAATCAAGCTTCTGGCCGAACTTGGGATTGATCTCCCGGTTCGGCTCATCCCCTCCTGCCGGGATGTAGACATTCTCGACAATCATGCCCTTGCCTGCACCATGCAGTTCCACCCCGACATGGCGCGCTTCACCATTGTCCTGCCAGTCGTGGCGCGAAAATTCGGTCAGGGGAATGCGGCTGACCGTAGCGACGCCATGGTAACCCTTCTGGCCATGCACCGCAGTGTGTTCATAGCCAAGTCGCGCGAATGCCTCGAACGGGAACTGGTGTTCCTGGCATTTGATTTCCTGAAGGCACAGCACATCGGGCGCATGCTGTTCGAGAAAGCGCTCCACGATCGGCATGCGCAGGCGAACGGAGTTGATGTTCCAGGTAGTTATAGAGACCATAGCGGATGCTTTAGGTACGTTGGTTGCGAGCAGCAAGCGGCCGGTCTTCAGGATGGCAGCACTGTTCCAAAAAAACCCTCGTGCCGGGGGCATTGGCACGAGGGTTCCATGTTAGCGTTCGTCACGCTTTGACAAAGCGGTCTTTCTAGGGAGACTGAGGCAACAGGGGGGAAACCCGCCTCCGACCGCTTTGTTGGTTACAATCTATTCCTGTCGTGCTTGCTCGCCAATGAACAATCGACCGCGGCTTGTCGTATTCTTCCAACAATCAGCCGCCGAAGCGATTATCTCGGGCGACGAGACGAACGGCGCGGATCCTTGTAGGTGAATGCGCTGTCAGCGACCGCGACTCCGTAGCGATGATTGCGCAGCCGCACAGTCGTGCGATTGTTCTGCGAGTCGAGCGAGACCCAATTGGTCAGCTGCAGTCCGCCCGGGGCTTTCGCACTGGGCACGAAGATCAGCGTGATGATGCCGTATTCCGGGCGATTGGGGTCGCGCACTTCCACGCTGATGACATCGGGATTGCTGGTCGGGACCAGCTTGCCATAGCGCTTCACGTCGCGATTGGGATCGAGCAGCGCACCGAGCGGCGAGTTGCTGATTGGCCAGCGCTGGACCTGGTTTACCTCGTAATCGATCAGCGTCAGCGACTTGCCATTGGAGACAAGCAGCATCGGGACGCCTTCTTCATACTGGAAGCGAATCTTGCCGGGACGCTTGAGCGTAAGCTTTCCGGCCACAGTCTGTCCCTGACGGTCAGTCTGCGTGAAGTCCGCCTGCATGGTCGAAATGCCGCGCAATGCGGTCACCGCGCGGTCCAGATCGCCTTGCTGCGCGGAGGCAGGAGCAGCTGTCGTGAGGGTCGCCGCTGGTGCGCCAATGGCCAGCGCGGCGGCAAGCGCGCCGAGCAGTGGCTTCGATTTTAGGTTTGAGATCATGTTCATGCTCCGTGAAATAGCGTCGGAGCGTTGAACGGTCACTGAACTTGTGCGGTTCCCGCCGTTCAGCTTACTTGATCTTCGCTTCCTTGAACTCGACGTGCTTGCGCACGACCGGATCGTATTTGCGGAAGGTCATCTTCTCAGTGATGTTCCGCGGATTCTTTTTCGTCACGTAATAGAAGCCCGTGTCGGCGGTCGAGACGAGCTTGATCTTGACGGTTGCGGGCTTCGCCATGGCGTGTTCCTAAAGATCTTTTGAGGGCCGTGCGGCCAGAAAAACATAAGGCGGCACGCGCAGCACCGCCCTTATCGGCGCGGCCATTGGGCGATTCCCCTGAAATTGTCAAGCGACTTACCAGTCGCTGCGGCTCACTTTGCCGCGCCCGGCCTTGACCTGGCCGCGCTCTTTCTTTGCCTTCAGCCGCTTGGTCTTGCCGACTCTGTTCACGCGGACTTTCTTGCGCGCTTTGGGCGGTGTGAGTGCCGCGCGCAAGACCGATTCGAGCTTCTCGCGCGCTTCGCTGCGGTTTGCATCCTGAGTCCGGTGAGACCGGGCGGTAATGAGCAGATCGCCGCCCGTGGTAAGCTTGCTCCCCGCCAGCGTTTTCAGACGATTGAACACTGCCGGAGGCAGGCGCAGAGCGTAAATGTTCACCCGCAACTGGACTTCGGTTGCAACCTTGTTGGCATTTTGACCGCCGGGGCCGCTGCCTGCGAGGAAACTTTCCTCGGACAGCGCATGCGCCCGGTCGATGATGTCACTCATCGCTGAAGCCGAGCCGCATGAAATCCTCCGGCAGCGGCGAAACCGCAGCAATGGCAGGTTTGCCGTCGCGCCCCACATTAAGTCCCGCTGCGTGAAGCATCGCGCGCGAAACCCTCGCATCGCGTTTGCCATAAACCGGATCACCAAGCAGAGGCACACCCAGCCCCGCCAGCGCATGAATCCGGATCTGGTGCGTGCGTCCGGTTTCAGGTCTGAATTCGACCAGCGTAAGCCCGTCTCGAACCGCCAAAGTGCGCCAGTGGGTAGTCGACGGCTTGCCCTTTTTCGCAGCGATCATGCGCCAACCTTTCTCGGCACTGCTGATTTTCGAGAGCGCGAGTTCGATCGCGCCCTCGCTCTCTGCGATCTCCCCGGCGAGTACCCCGAGATAGCGCTTGCCGACGCGGCGATCCTCGAACGCGCGTCCGAAGCGTTTCAAAGCCTTGGGGTTGCGCGCAAGCAGCAGGCAACCCGAAGTGTCGGTGTCGAGGCGGTGCACCGGCATCGGCGCACGCTGGAATCCGAGTTTCAGCTCTTCCATATGATCGTCGAGGCTTTTGCCACCTTTGCGGGGCTGCTCGATTGGAAGCCCTGCAGGCTTGTCGATTACAAGTGCTTCGCCGTCTTCGAAAAGGATATCAATCATTACAGGAGCCTTGCTGGCATGAGGCCGCGTAGCGCGTTGCCGAGCAGGAAGCCGTTGGAGAGATCGTCGAGAGTGAGATCGGCTTCTTCAGCCTTGCCGGATTCGAGCAGGGAACGCCGAAGCACGCCGGGCAGCAGGCCGAGTGAAGCACGCGGCGTTAGCAGCTTGCCATCGCGCTCGATGAATATGGAGGTCCAGCTGCCTTCTGTCAGCAGGCCATCGTCGCGCACCAGAACCGCTTCCTGCGCGCCGGCATCTTCGGCCGCATTCCGGGCATCGCAATAAAAACCTCTGTCAGTGGTCTTGTGCCTCAGCCGCCAGTCGCCCGCATCGACCGGCAGAGGCAAGGCGATACAGTCGAGCTGCTGTTCGCGCATCGGAGGATAATCGGATGTGGTCAGCGAAGTTGCACCGCTGCGCGCCGCCAGCAGGCGCACCTTTGCCGCTCGCTCGAGTTCGAAACATAGCGCGTGGATCTGATTGCGGGCGGCGTGACGGTCAAACGAAAAGCCGAGTTCAGCTGCGCTCGACTTGAGCCGATCGAGATGCAATTCGAGCAGTTCTATGCCCGCGTCAGGTGTGAACCGCATGGTCTCGATCAGATCGAACTGGGCGCCGTGCAGTTCCGGCGAGCTCTTCCGTGCGAAGCTGCCCTTGAGAATGCATTCGCGCCATTCGGTTTCGACTTCACTGTCGGCGACGATGGCAGATCCCACTCCCAGCACTGCGGTGCCATGGTCATTCTCGCTCGGAGTCAACCGCAAGGTTCGGATTGCGACATTGAAGGCTGCGTCGCCATCGCCGTCAATTCGTCCGATCGCGCCGCAATACGGCCCGCGCGGGTCGCGTTCGACCTGATTGATCAGTTCCATCGCGCGAATCTTGGGTGCGCCGGTGATCGAGCCGCACGGGAAAATTGCCCGGATCAGGTCAATCGGACCTCTGCCGTCTTCCAATTCCGCGCGCACGGTGGAGACCATCTGGTGGACCGTCGGATAGGTTTCGATCGCGAACGGCGCATCGACGCTGACACTGCCTGGCTTGGACACCCGGCTGAGATCGTTGCGCATCAAGTCGACGATCATCAGGTTCTCGGCCTTGTCTTTGACCGACCCGGCCAGTTCACTCGCAAGCGCCTGGTCATGGGCTGCGTCGCCGCCGCGCGGGCGGGTGCCTTTCATCGGCTTGGCTTTGGCTTCCGATCCCCTCAGCGAGACGAAAAGCTCGGGGCTCAGGCTCAGCAGCCAGTGCGAACCATCATAGAGCAAACCGCCGTAGCCTGCCTGCGCAGCCGGTCGCAATTGACGATAGAGCGCAACCGGGTCACCGCGATAAGATCCGGCCAGCGGAAAAGTCAGATTGGCCTGATAAATCTCGCCTGCTTCGATTGCGGCCTGCATTGTCTCAAAGGCCGTGGAATAACCGCCAAACGAGAGTTGCGGTTCGAGCGGGCCGAGCGAGGCTTGGCCCGTGCCACTGGCTTCGAGCCACCGCGCCGATTCATCTTGTGGCAAGACTGTCTGATCGTCGAACAGGCCAAGCCAAACCAGGGGTCCGCTTCCTCCGGTGCGCGCATCGGCCAGATCGCGCAGCTTCGGTTCGAGCGCCAGCCCGGCTTCATACGCGATATACCCGACCAGCGGTTTGCCAGTCTCGCGCCGGGCAGCATCGGCCTGGGCAAGGATCGGCTCGACCTCGCACGCATAGCGGGCAATGAAGATCTGAGACGGGTTCTGGTACAAATGGGCATCGACCGCACCCTCTGAACGAGCATCGTCGAGCAGGACGAAAGGTTGCCGCGCCTTGGATGCTGTCTCTGCCATCGCCCCCGACATAATGGCTTTCGCCCTCAAGTCGAGTGCTTGACCGCAAGGGCCGTGCTGGCCAGTGTCCGGCGAAACACAGGTTTGGAGAACAAACGCACATGGGACAAATCTTTCTCGGGCTCGCAGCCAATGGCGAGAAGCAGTATCTCGATCTTGGCCGGGCCAACCGGCACGGACTGATTGCCGGGGCCACCGGGACCGGCAAGACAGTGACCTTGCAGGGCATGGCGGAGAGTTTCTCCGCTGCAGGCGTCCCGGTCTTCCTTGCCGATGTGAAAGGCGACCTGTCTGGCGTTTCCATGCCGGGCTCACCGACTTTCAAACATGCCGACAAGCTGGAGGGGCGGGCGAAAGACCTCGGCATGGAAGACTATGCGTATTCGGACAACCCGTCCGTCTTCTGGGACCTGTTCGGTGAACAGGGCCACCCGATCCGGACCACAGTGTCGGAGATGGGCCCGCTTCTGCTCAGCCGCTTGCTGGACCTGAACGACACGCAGGAAGGCGTGCTGCAAATTGTCTTTCGCCATGCCGACGAAAACGGGCTGCTGTTGCTCGATTTTGGAGATCTGCAGTCAGTGCTCGCTTGGGCATCGGCAAATGCAAAGGAGCTGTCCGGTGTCTATGGCAATGTCAGCAAACAGAGTGTCGGCGCTATCCAGCGGCAATTGCTGAGCTTCGAAAGCCAAGGGGCAGATCTGTTCTTCGGTGAACCGGCGCTGGAAATCGACGACTTCCTCAAATGTGACGAGCAGGGCCGCGGATACATCAACATCCTTGCTGCCGACAAGCTGATGCGCAGTCCCAAACTCTACGCCACCTTCCTGCTGTGGTTGCTGGCTGAACTTTTCGAAAGCCTGCCGGAAGTGGGCGATCCGGAAAAGCCCAAACTCGTGTTCTTTTTCGATGAAGCGCACCTGTTGTTCGATGATGCTCCGGATGCCTTGCAGGACAAGATCGAGCAGGTTGTGCGCCTGATCCGGTCTAAGGGAGTCGGGGTGTTTTTCAGCACTCAGAATCCGGTCGACATACCGGACGAGGTGGCCGGCCAGCTGGGCAGCAAAATCCAGCACGCCTTGCGAGCATTCACTCCGCGCGATCAACGCGCCATCAAGGCAGCGGCGGAGACGTTCCGGATCAACCCGGATCTCGATGTGGCGCAAGCGATCACCGAGCTGAAAGTCGGTGAAGCGCTGGTGTCCACGCTCGACGAGGACGGCGCACCGACAATCGTGCAGCGCACCTTGATCAAACCGCCGCGAAGCCGCCTTGGCCCGGTGACGGTCAAGGAACGCGCTATCATGCAGTCGATCAGTCCGGTGGATGGAAAATACGATACGGCGGTGGACCGCGAGAGTGCCGAAGAAGTGCTGGCACAGAAAACTCTGGATGCGGCCGAAACGGCCAAAGAGGTCGATGAGAAGGGCCGCGAAGAAGTATCCAGGAGAAGTCGGAAGACCCCGTCTGTCTGGGAAAAGGCCAGCAAGGGAGCTTTCAGGGCGGCAGCAGGCTCCATCGCTTCGATCGCTGTGGCGACTGCGCTGGGCAAAAAGTCTCGAGCCGATCCGATGCGCACCGGAGCGACGGCTTTCGTCCGGAACATGATCGGCGGATTGATGCGTTAAGCGTTCGGCAGGCTGATTTCTGCGCGCAAGCCGCCCTCTGCGCGGTTTGTCAGCACGAGCTCGCCGCCGTGCTGTTCGGCAATGGAGCGGGCAAGCGTCAGTCCCAATCCCGCCCCGCCAGTTGCACGATTGCGTGAAGCCTCGCCGCGCGTGAACGGTTCCAGCATGTCAGCGATCCGGTCGTCGTCAATGCCGGGGCCGGTGTCATCAATGCGCAGAATGATCTTTTTGTTGTCCTCCAGCAGACTGACCGTGGCCTCGTTGCCATAGCGCACAGCGTTGGAAATCAGATTGCGCAGCGCGCGGCGCAGCCAGGTGACATACACCGGCCGAACGATGCGCGGATGGTCGATGATGTGGACCGGCATGCCGCGATCCTCGAATTCTTCGACCACCGCAGCGGTGAGAGCAGCAAGGTCGGTAAGTTCGGGCGGCTCATTGCCTTTACCCACCCGGGCCAGCGACAGAATATCGTCCAGCGACCGGGTGATGTCCTCGATCACCGCCGCCATTTTTTCGCGTTCGCTTTCATCTTCGACGCTCTCGATGCGCACGCGAAGCGCGGCCAAGGGTGTCTTGAGGTCATGGCCGATCGCGCCAAGCATCACGTCCTTCTCGTCGATCAATCCGGAAATGCGCGCTTCCATCGCGTTGTGGGCCCGGATCAGGCGCTGGATATCTTCCGGGCCTTCCGCAGCCAACGGTTCGCCCGCCTGCTGCCTGGCGGTAAAACGCTCCGTCCGGTCGGCCAGCGCAGCAAGTGGACGGGTTATGCGGCGCAGGAAAAAGAACAGCGATGATGTGAGCAAGAGGAATATCACCAGGGTCTGGAACAGGATCGTTCGCTGGACTCCGCGCTGAACTTCCGGCTCTGGTACTCGCGCGACGGCCCATTGCGCTGCGCCTTCGCGCCGAACCGCAGCGACAAGAAAATTTCGATTGTCCAGCCCCTCTCGGCCCATCCGTGCACGAAGGCGGGGCCTGGCTGCGACGATCGGATCGGCACTTGCCTTGCGCTCTATTACGAGAATCTCGGCCACTGCCACGCCTTGCGATTGAAGCAGCGCAAGCAATTCCTCTTCGCGTCCGTACTGCGGTTGGTCACCTTCGACCTGCGCCGGTTTGTCGACCCATTCCAGCCGTATTGGCCGGGGCAGGCGTGGTGCCAAACGCGGCCGGTCGATAGTTTCGCCGCGATTGCGCCGGGCACGCTGAACTCTGCGGCGTTCAAAGCGCGTGGTTTCCTGCGGTTCAGATATGCGGACAAGCTGGAGAGCGGCGGCGTTCAGCATCGCACTGTCGCGCCGGTTTTCAGCTGCGCGGTAGAGCAGGACTGCTGTTACGCATTGCGCCAGCAGTATCGCCAGCGTTGCCGCGAGCAAGATTTGACCGCGCAGGCTTCTGGGCCACAGGCGCACGTCAGTCCTTGTCCGGCAGCGGCCGAGAGACCTTCGCAGCAAAGCGATAGCCACCCCCGCGGACGGTCACGATATACTCCGGGTTGCGGCTATCGGCTTCGATTTTGCGTCGCAGCCGGCTGATCTGGTTGTCCACCGCGCGGTCGAACAAATGTGCTTCGCGGCCTTGGACCATATTGAGCAATTGATCGCGGTCGAGGACTTGGCGTGGATGATCGAGAAATGCCCGCAAGAGCCGGAATTCCGCAGTCGAGATGGAAACCAGCACGCCTTCCGGGTCAGTCAAACGGCGCTTGAGAGGATCGAGCTGCCAGCCTTCGAACTCGTAAGGGGAATCTGCAAGCCGCGTTGATGAGGCGCGGCCTGCACGGCGCAGCACAGAACGTATGCGGGCCACAAGTTCGCGCGGCTCGAACGGCTTGGTCACATAGTCGTCTGCGCCGATTTCCAGCCCGATGATCCGGTCGGTCGCTTCACCTTTTGCCGTCAGAAGTATCACCGGAAGTTGCCGTGCTTCGACCAGATGTCGGCACAGCGAAAGCCCGTCTTCTCCCGGCATCATGACATCAAGCAGGACCAGATCGGGCACTGTTTCACGCAAGAGACTGCGCGCGGCTGCGGCACTAACGGCCTGCTGCACGTCGAACCCCTGGCGGACAAGATATTCCGCCAGGGGTTCGCGCAGACTGGCTTCGTCATCGACCAGCAAAAGGGAGGTCAGGGCAGTTTCAGTCATCGGATATCCACTGCACCTGGTCTTGGAGGCGGCAAAGATGCACGCGGCGGCTTACTCGCCGCGCCGCCCCGCGCGGCGTTCCATGCGGCGTTCCTGACGTGCCTCGCGTGCGGCACTGCGTTCTTCTGCAGATACCTGGCCGTCGCCGTTGCTGTCCATCGCTGCGAAGCGCTTGTCGATCGCAGCGGCGAACTCTGCCCGGGAGACCGATTTGTCTCCATCGGTGTCGGCCATGCGGAGCATCGCCATGCCGCCCCGCCCGCCATGCATTCTGTGGTCGCCGCCGCGCCGGCCTTCGGCACCCTCACCACGCTTGCCGCGGCGTTCATGCTTCATTTCGCGCCCGGCATCGAGTTCGGCCTGAGACAGGCCGCCGGACTTGTCGGTGTCGAGCCGATCGAAGCGCTCAGCGCCGCGCTTGGCGCGTCGTTCCTGCATATGCTGGGCGCGCGCCTCGCGCGCAGCCTGCATTTCAGTCAGAGTGACTTCGCCATTGCCATCGGCATCCATTTTGGCAAACCGCTCTGTCTGTCTCGCGCTGCGGTCTTCGGCATTGATCGTGCCATCGCCATTGGCGTCCATCCGTTCGAACATCTGCGCGGCGTGCGCTTGGTGTTCGGCGCTGGTTATCACGCCATTCTGGTCCGCATCGGGACCACGCTTTGCGCCATGATGGTCGGCATAGGCTACGCTTGCGCCTGCCAGGGCGAGTGCTGCGGCCGAAAGGGTGAGGGTCAGTTTTTTCATCTCGGATTCTCCAATCGAAGTAACGATTGAGCTGCGACGGTTCCTCTAGGGAGAGGGGGACTGGTTCGGGACCGCCACAGCTCGTGATATCGTTCTAGCCGCGCAATGTCGCAGCTTTATGCCGTTTGGAGTGAGATTTGTCGCTCTTTGTATCAAACAGGCTGGGTTGTTCATCGCGGTGAAAAGCAAATCACCCCGCCAGTTCTAGCTGCCGTCATTGACCATGCAGAACGCATTGAGCTTGTTGCCGTCGGGATCGCGGAAATAGCCGGCATAAAAAGTGTTGCCGTTCTCATCCGGTTCACCGCGAGGGCCCGGTTCACCTTCGTCGCTGCCGCCATTTGCCAAGGCGATATCGTAAAGGCGTTTAACCTGGTCAGTGCCCTGCGCCTGAATGGCGACCATAGTGCCATTGCCGACAGTCGCTTCCTTGCCGTCGAACGGTTTGGTCGCGGCGATGCCGGCTCCGCCATCCCACGCGCCCCACGCGATGAATGTGTCGAACTCCATCATCCGGCCGACGCCCATTTCCTTGGCAATCGCGTCGTAGAATACGGCCGCGCGCTCCAGGTCGTTGGTTCCCAGCGTAGTGTATCCGATCATGCAAATTCTCCCTGATGCGACTCGCGACCAGGTGGAACATTAGTGGAACAACGCCAGTGCCACAAGCCACTACAGTGGCGTGCAGGCTTCCTCGACCCAGGCAAGAACGTCGCCATCGAGCTGCGGAACGAGGATTTCGCGAACCCGCGCGTGATAGCTGTTCCACCAGCCGATTTCCTCATCGGTCATCAGACTGCGGTCAACCAGCAAGCGATCGATCGGGACGAATGTCAGAGTTTCGAAGCCGAGATAGTCGCCTTCCGCCCCGTCGATATCCTGCGGCACAGTCAAGACCAGGTTCTCGATCCTGATCCCGAAGTCGCCTGCCTTGTAATAGCCCGGCTCGTTGGACAGGATCATCCCTGCGCGCAGCGGCTCGCCCGTGCCGGGCTGAGGTCCGGTCGCCTTCGCGATGCGTTGCGGCCCTTCGTGCACCCCGAGATAGCTGCCCACTCCGTGTCCGGTCCCGTGCGCGTAGTCCACACCTGCCTGCCACAGGAACTGTCGTGCAAGGGCATCAAGCTGGCCGCCGCTGGTGCCAGCGGGAAAGCGCGCCATGGCCAGCGCGATGTGCCCCTTGAGTACCCGTGTGAACCGGTCCTTGTGCTCCTGCGTCGGTGCGGCACTTCCCTCCGCATTGCCAATCCACACGGTGCGGGTGATATCAGTCGTGCCATCACGGTATTGCCCGCCGGAATCACACAGGAAAACGCTGCCCGGTTCGATCGGCAGGTTCGAATCCTCGTCCACACGGTAATGCGGTATCGCGGCATGCGGACCGGCGGCAGAGATCGTATCGAAGCTCTGGTCGCGCAACAGGCCGGTTTCCTCGCGGAACCCGCGCAACGCGGCCACTGCGGAAAGCTCGGTCTCGCCGCCCTTGGGCGCTTCGACCGAGATCCAGTGCA
This sequence comes from Parerythrobacter lutipelagi, assembly GCF_005434975.1. Taxonomy (GTDB): domain Bacteria; phylum Pseudomonadota; class Alphaproteobacteria; order Sphingomonadales; family Sphingomonadaceae; genus Parerythrobacter_A; species Parerythrobacter_A lutipelagi. The sequence goes on from NZ_SKCJ01000001.1 coordinate 1,464,084, forward strand.
GGAATTTTGCCAGTGCAGCCCCGTCACGCGCTTGCGCATCACGGTGTCCTTGCTGCTCGGCGCGGTTCTTGACCGCCTTGGGCACGATGACCGGGTCGCGTTCTGCCACCGGCGTTGCCCCGGCGTCTTCCAGCAATTGATAAATGGCGGCGACGCCGAATTCCGGGTCCACTGCAACCGTCTTGCCCTTCATGGCCCCCAGCGCTGGCTCGAAATCGGCACGATCGCGGATCGTCACCGCATTGCCGAGATGTTTCTCGAGTTCGGGAGTGACCTTGTCGGGCGCAATGAACAGTTCGGCAGTGCCGTCGTCATGTGCGACGACATAGGACAAGGCGACCGGCGTGCGTTCGACATCGGTGCCGCGGATGTTGAGCAGCCAGGCAATCGAATCGAGTGCCGAAATTACCGTTGCGTCATAGCCTTCAGCCTTGAGCCAATCGGCGACTTCGCCGCGCTTCTCCGCGCTCGACCGGCCAGCGAATTGGTCGCCATGCACTTCGGCCACGGCTGTCGAGGGCTCTGGCCGGTCGTCCCACACAGCGTCGACGGGGTTATCCGTGACGGGGACCAATGCGATCTTCTGCTTGGCCACCGCCTTGCTGGTCGCCGAAACCCAGCCACGTGTGTGCAGCCAGGCATCGTACCCGATCCTTGCACCTTCGCCTGCGTGGACTTTGAGCCAGTCGCCCATGCTTTCGCCAGGGATAATGCAATAGTCGTAGAACTGCCCGTCGACCTGGTCGCGGACCTGAATGGTGTAGCGTCCGTCGACGAACATCGCGGCATGGTCGCGCAGGACGATCGCGGCCCCGGCGGACCCACCGAAACCGGTCAGCCAGGCCAGCCGCTGGGCATAGCTTCCGATATATTCGGACATATGCTCGTCGCTGATCGGGATGACGAACCCGTCGAGGTCCTGTCGCTTCAGTTCCTCGCGCAGGGCAGCGAGACGGGCTTCGTGGGTTTGCATCAGCATGGCGTCAATTCCGGTCAGTGTGAATCTTTCAAGACCGAACATAGGGGATCGGGTGTCGATCTGCCACCCGCGCGCTATTCGCCCGTCGGGTCCGCCTTCCACAATAGCGCGGCGTAGGGTGATATCCGGCCGAAAATATCTTCCATCGGTATCAAGCTGGCAAGCTGCCGCGCAATTCGGCAGGTCGCGTAGTCGGCTGAGTCGCTCCCGGTCGAAGTGACAATGCGGCAATGTCGTACGCGGCCACTGGAATCGGGCGTCAGATTTATGCGCAGGGGGCTGGCCTCGCGGCCTTCGGGAAAGATACCCGCTTCGGTCAGGGAGACTATGAAGCGGTGCTCGACCTCGTCGGCCATTCGCGTGGATTTTTCATGCTCCGGATCGGGAGCATAGGCGGTCAGCTTTTCCCCTTGCCGCGAAATGTAAAGCGGAACACCGCGATGGTTCTGTGCCGAGGCATCGGCCCATACGGGTCCAAGAACGGTTGTGGCGAAACTGCATGCGCCATTGTCCTGTGCCGCGATACCGGACCTTTCGATGACCCGGCAGGCCGGATTGCCGCCCTTCTGTGAGACGATGATGGCGGTATACGCACGATCCGCTTCCGATACGCCGGCCGGCAGACCGACTTGGGGCACAATGCGCCATGCGGGATCGGCATAGAAAGCGCGCATCCAGAACGGCGATGGGGGGAAGGAAAACAGCTGATCGACCCGGGGCGCCAGCATCGGTACAGGCGCCGGGTCACGCTCGCCAGTGAGCAGGGGAGCGTGTGCCTGATCTTTATCCGCCGGGTACCGGCGAGGCATGATCGTGACGCGATATGTTCCCTCGATCCGATTGCCGTTGTCATCCAGCGCAGGGATGAAACGCTGCCTAATGATGTCGCCGCAGATGGCGGCTTCATCGACCGGGAGTTTGCTGTCTTTACCCAACGTGCAACCGGAGACTGCACCGCCGGCATCGATATCCAGCGTCAGTTGAGAGTATCCCAGATGTCCGGGATTAGCGAGATGCGCGCGTACCAGCCGAGAAGAAACCTCGAACCATTCGAACGGTTCATTCACCGGACGTGCCAACCGCATCGCGGCGTCATCACGGTTGGAATTCGTGCCATACCCGTTAATCAGGATTGCGATGCTGACGGGCTTTCCATCGAGGACAGCCCTTGGCGCGTGGGGGGTGCCATCCTCGGCAGCAAGGGCACTTGATTGCGCGAGCGCGAGCGCAAGAATTGCCGTGCGTAACATCTGCATGGGCGACCTCCACTGGCGCTGACTGTAAAACTGTCTCGTCCAGCTGCCAAGCATGCTCTTGCGCCGCCGACGATGCCCACCTAGCAACCGCTCGACCACCCGCTCTTCCCATCCAAGAGAAACCGCGCATGAAACCACACCAGATCAGCATCCTTGCAATGGCTGCCGGCCTGCTCTGGCTGCCAAATTCGGCGTCGGCACAGAGCGCAGACAAGGAAACTCAAAGCGTGACCGCACCTGTACCAACCGCACCGCCTGTCGCGGAAAAGCGCGAGCACAACTATACGCATCACGGGATCACAATTTCCGATCCGTATCACTGGTTGAAGGATCAGTCCTATCCGGTGGTCGATGACGAGGATGTGCTCGACTATGTGAAGGCAGAGAATGCGTGGTTCGAAGCCCGCATGGCACCGCAGAAAGAGCTGGTCGACACAATCTACGACGAACTCAGGGGCCGAGTGAAGGAAGACGATTCCTCCGTACCGCAAAAGGATGGTGACTGGGTCTACTGGACAAAGTTCGACGAAGGTCAGGAATACCGCAAGTGGTACCGGAAGCCAGCAAATGGCGGCGACGAAACGCTGATCCTTGACGAGAACGCGCTGGCCGAGGGCAAGGATTATTTCCGCCTCGGAGCGTTTTCGGTGTCTGAGAACGGGCGCTATCTGGCCTATTCAAGCGATGACAGCGGGGCAGAACGCTACACCGGGCGGATCAAGGATCTCGAGACCGGCGATTTGCTCGACGACGTGATCCTCGAAACACGCACCGGGCTGGTCTGGGCTGCGAACGACAGCGTGATCGTTTATGGCCGGGCGAACGAGAACTGGCGGGTCGACAACGTCCGCGTCCACACCATCGGCACGGACGCCTCCGAGGATGTCGAGATATACAGCGAAGAAGACATCGGGTTCAGCGTCGGAAGCGGACTTTCAGCGCAGGAAGACTGGCTGATCATATCCGCTGGCGACAATGAGACCAGCGAAGTCAGGCTGGTCCGGGCAGATGATCCGACCGGCGAACAGATCCTTGTTCGCGCGCGCGAAAAAGGTGTCGAGTATGATGTCGATATCCGTGATGGCGTGCTGTTCGTTCACACCAATGACGAACATATCAATTTCCGCCTGGCGACAGCAAAGCTGGAGACCCCCGGAGAATGGCAAACCCTGATCAAAGGATCGAATGATTTCTATCTGACCGATTTCGAGCTCTACAAGGATTTCTATGTCACTGAAGGGCGGCTGAGCGGCCTCGACCAGGTCCAGATACGCTCCTACGCAGACCCTTCGCTGGTAACTCCGATCACGTTCCCCGAAGCGAGTTATTCGGCAGGCCTGTCGAACAATCCCGAGTATGATGTCGACAAGCTGCGGCTCGACTACGAGAGCATGGTCACGCCGGATTCGGTCTATGATTATCATCTTGCGGACGGCCGGCTTGAATTGCTCAAGCAACAGGAAATCCCGAGCGGTTATGATGCGTCGCTATACACGACCGAGCGTCTGACCATCGAAGCGCGCGACGGCACAATGGTGCCGGTCAGCGTTGTCTACCGCAAAGATCGGTCAGAAGGCCCCGGCCCGCTGCATCTCTATGCCTACGGCGCTTACGGCTATGCTGTTCCGCCCGGCTTCTCTTCCTCGCGGCTGAGCCTGCTGGACCGGGGCATGGCCTTTGCCATCGCGCATATTCGCGGCGGCGATGACCTTGGGCGGCGCTGGTACTTGCAGGGCAAGCTCAACGAGCGCACGAACACTTTCAATGATTTCGTCGATGTCGCGCAGGGCCTGATCGACAAAGGCTACACCGAGAAGGGCAAACTGTCCGCCAGTGGCGGTTCTGCGGGCGGCGAATTGATGGGCGTGATCGTAAACACCGATCCGGACCTGTGGGGCGCGGTGGTTGCGCATGTGCCGTTCGTCGACGTGCTCAGCACCATGCTCGATGACAGCCTGCCGCTGACGCCCGGCGAATGGCCGGAATGGGGCAATCCGATCGAGAGCAAGCAGGCCTTCGCCTACATCCTCAGCTACTCGCCCTACGACCAGGTGATGGCGCAGGACTATCCGCCGATTCTGGTCACTGCGGGTCTCAACGATCCGCGTGTGACCTATTGGGAGCCCGCCAAATGGGTCGCCCGGTTGCGTGACGTGAAAACCGACCAGAACGAACTGCTGCTCAAGACGAACATGGGAGCGGGCCACGGCGGAAAGTCGGGGCGCTTTGCGTCGCTCTACGAGACAGCCGAGGAATACGCGTTCATCCTGTGGCAGCTGGGGCTTGCCGGGAAGTGAGCGAACCCTATCGCAGAACCTTTACCGCTTCGCCCGAGCAGATCGACGAGATGGGCCATGTCAACAACGCCGTCTGGGTGCAATGGGTGCAGGACATGGCGACCGCGCATTGGGATGCGGTTGCCCGGCCCGAAGATGCGCGTGACTACGTCTGGCTCGTGGTCCGACACGAGATCGACTATCGCGGCAATATTTCCGAGGGCGAAAGTGTGACCGGGGAGACATGGATTCCCGGCGAGCCCAAGGGCGCCACATCGGCGCGGCGGGTCGATTTCCGCAATCGCGAGGGCAAGGTCATCGTCTCGGCACTGACTACATGGGCCATGCTCGACCGCGAGACGCAGCGGCTCGTACGCGTCCGACCCGCTGTGATTGCTCCCTTCCGGATTGAACAGGAAAACTGATTTATGGCGCATTCGCCGCTCTTTGAACCGCTCAAGCTGCCTAACGGCAGCTCGCTTCCCAACCGGCTGTGCAAGGCGGCGATGGAGGAAAACCTCGCTGAACAGCCGGGGCAGTATCCTGGCGAGAAGCTGTTCGCGCTGTATGATCGATGGGCAAGAGGCGGGGTCGGAATGATCCTGTCGGGCAATGTCATGGTCGACCCTTCGGCGCTGACCGGTCCGGGCGCTGTGGTGCTGCAAAAGGGAACCGACCTCGCTCCGTTCCGCAAATGGGCCGATATCGGCAAATCGGGCGGCGGGCAGTTCTGGTTGCAGATCAGCCATCCCGGGCGGCAGATGTACAAATCGCTCGGCGAAACCGCGGTCTCGCCGAGCAACGTCGCGCTCGACCTGGGCAAATTCTCCGATCTGTTCGCTCCGGTTCGCGCTGTGACAGTCCCTGAGATCGAGGCAATCATAACCCGGTTCGCCGACACCGCTGAGGCGGCACAGGATGCGGGGTTCGACGGTGTGCAGATTCACGGTGCGCACGGTTACCTTGTCAGTCAGTTCCTCTCGCCGCTGACCAACCGGCGCGACGATGAATGGGGCAGGAGCCTGGAGAATCGTGCGCGGTTCCTCACCCGGATCGTCGAAGCGGTGCGGAGCCGGGTGAAACTGTCTTTCGGCGTCGGGCTCAAACTCAACTCCGCCGACTTCCAGCGCGGCGGCTTCGCATTCGAAGATGCACGGCAGGTCGTCGAATGGCTCAACGGTCATGGGCTCGATTTCGTCGAGCTGTCAGGTGGCAGCTACGAAAGTCCGGCGATGCAGGGCAATCCGCAGGAAGGCTCGACCGGTGCGCGCGAGGCCTATTTCATCACCTTCGCGCGCGACATTGCCAAAGTCGCCGACATGCCGATCATGGTCACTGGCGGCATTACCAAGCTCGCATCGGCAGAAGCCGCGCTGGAGCATGACGAGGCCGGGTTCGGGGTCGAACTGCTGGGCATTGCGCGGGCGATGGCGAGCGATCCGGACCTGCCCAGACACTGGCGGGATGGAATGCATGCCGATGCCGTATTGCCGCAAGTCGGCTGGAAGAATGCATCGCTCAAAGGCCTCGCAACCATGGCGTTGACCAAGGCGCAGATCGAGCGAATGGCGCAAGGCAAAGCGCCGGGCATGGGCGGCTGGCCGGTCAAAGCGCTGATAGCCGATCAGGTGCGCGCAGCGAAACGGGCCAAGCGCTATCGTGCGTGGCGATCAGCCTAGCGCTTGCAATTATGCCAGAAAGTCGGCGGTCGAGCGGTATTCATAGCCCAGCTCGTCAGCAACGGCCTTGTAAGTCACCTTGCCTGCGTGAACATTGAGCCCTTCGGCTAGGTGCTCGTTCTCGCGCATGGCGTCTTTCCAGCCCAGCTTGGCGATGCGCATCGCGTGCGGCAGAGTCACATTGTTCAGCGCATAGGTGCTGGTCCGGGCGACCGCACCGGGCATATTGGCAACGCAGTAATGGACAATGCCGTCGATCGTATAAGTCGGGTCGGCGTGGGTGGTGGCCTTCGACGTTTCAAAACAGCCACCTTGATCGATCGCAACATCCACCAGAACCGCGCCGGGCTTCATTTCGCTGAGAAACTCGCGTGACACGAGCTTCGGGGCCGATGCCCCCGGGATCAGGACCGCCCCGATAACCAGATCGGCCTGCCGCAGCGAATCTTCCAGATTTGTCTTATTGGAATAGCGCGTGCTGGCGCGGGCTTCGAAGAAGGTGCCGACCTTTTCGAGGACTTCCGGATCGCGGTCGAGAATTTCGACATCGCCGCCCAGACCAACCGCCATCTGCGCAGCGTTGAAACCGACGACACCACCACCGATAACCACGACCTTGCCCGGCAGAACGCCCGGCACGCCGCCAATCAACACGCCGCGGCCGCCGTGTTCCTTCTGCAGCGCTGCAGCGCCTGCCTGGATGCTCATGCGCCCGGCCACCTGACTCATCGGCTTCAGCAGCGGCAGGCTGCCGCCCCGGCCAGTGACGGTCTCGTAAGCAATCGCAGTCACGCCGGACTTGACCAGATCTTCTGTCTGCTCGGGATCGGGTGCGAGGTGGAGATAGGTATAAAGAATCTGGTCCGAGCGCAGCTTGGCGCGCTCTACCGCCTGCGGTTCCTTGACCTTCACAACCATTTCGCACTCAGCAAAGATCGGGTCGGGACCATCGACGATCTTCGCACCGGCGGCGACATATTCTTCGTCGGTTGCGCCAATGCCCAGACCGGCGCCGCTCTGGATCCACACTTCGTTGCCGCGCGATACCAGTTCGCGCGCACTTTCAGGCGTAAGGCCAACGCGGTATTCGTGGTTCTTGATCTCTTTCGGGCAGCCGATACGCATTGGTCGAGTCTCCTGGGGCGCTGGCAAGGCCGTTACAACTGAAACTATCTTGCCGCAAGCCAACTGCTTCGGCCGGAGCAAGTGAACGCGGGGGATTGTGCAAAACTTCTGCGGCGCTTTGTCACCGGCCTGTCACAAAACATCAATAGCGGCGCCATCTGACAGTCAATCAATCGTCGGAAACGGGTAATAGAAATGAAAACTTCGCTTAAAGCATCGGTCCTCGCGGTCGCAGTCGCCAGCGGATGGGCCATGCCCGCCAGCGCTCAGTCGGCCGTCGATCCATCCGTGCTGGAAGAGCTTAACGCGATGCGTGCGGAAATGACCCGCATGGCTGCGCGCATCGACACGCTGGAAATCGAACTCGAACAGGCAGAGGCCAAAGCGGATAGCGCCAGCCAGTCCGCTGCGTCGGCGGTCGAAGCCGCCAGCGCCGCCAGCCAACAGGCAGCTGAGAACAATGGGCCGGCGATTGCATTCAAGGGCGCGCCTGAAATCAAGGGCGAAGGCGGCTGGAGCTTCAAGCCGCGCGGGCGCCTGCAGTATGATGCCGGATTTACTTCCGCCCCTTCGTCGACCGGACGGTCGGACGGTTTCGGCAACGAAGCGCGCCGCGCGCGGCTGGGCGTGTCGGGCGATATGCCGGGCGGTTTCGGCTATAAATTCGAAGTCGATTTCGCGGGCAATGAAGTCACTGTGACCGACGCCATCATCTCGTACGAGGCCGGTGATACCGAACTGTCGGTCGGACAGATGAACAATTTCCAGTCGCTCGAAGAGCTGACCAGCAGCTTGCACACAACCTTCATCGAACGCGCCGCGTTCACCGACGCGTTCGGTTTCGAACGCCGCGTGGGCGCAGCGGCCCAGTTCAGCAGCGACAATTTGCTGGTCCAGGCCGGTGTGTTCACGGACAATATCGATGACCTTTCGAACAAGAACTGGGGCGCTGATGCGCGGGTCGTGATCAATCCGCAATTGGGCGACAGCACGCTGCACCTTGGCGCTTCGGCCCACTATGCCGACCTCGAGAACGGTTCGAGTGTGCGCTATCGCCAGCGTCCGCTGGTGCATTTTACCAGCGAGCGTTTCATCAACACCGGCAATCTGGGTGCGGACAGCGAGTTCGGCCTCGGGGTCGAGGGCGCAGTAATCTCCGGCCCGTTCCATGCCGCTGCCGAAGGCTTCTGGCAGTCGGTCAACATGCCCGGCGCGATGGATGATCCGACCTTCTTCGGCGGTTATGCCGAAGTCGGCTACTTCCTGACGGCGGGCGATACGCGCGGCTATAAAGGCGGGAAATTCGATCGCGTTAAGCCGAACAGCCCGGTCGGCGAGGGCGGCATGGGTTCGGTTCAGGTCAATCTTCGCTACGACTATCTCGACCTGAACGATGCCAACATCATCGGCGGCAAGCAGAACGGTTACCTGCTGTCGCTGGCATGGAAGCCGACCGATTACACTCTGTTGCTCGCCAATTACGGCAAGCTCGAATACGACGATGCCGTTTTCGCCGCCGCTCTCGGAGATACGTCCTACAGCGTCGACAGCTTCGGCATCCGTGCGCAGATCGACTTCTGACCTGCCTGTCATTTGTATGTCACATTCGCCCCATATGCGGCGACCAATCCAATTTTTCAGGAACCATTTGAAATGAAACTGACCAAGACAATCGCTTTTGCCGCCATCTCTTCGATTGCGCTCGCTGCGTGCGGCGGTGCCGGGGGTGGCAGCAGCGCCAATGAATCGATCCAGGTTGTCGGCTCTTCGACGGTTCTGCCCTTTGCCAAGAAAGTGGCGGAAGATTTCGCTCTGTCTAACCCCGACTTCCCTGCGCCGGTCATCGAATCGACCGGCACCGGCGCCGGTATGAACCTGTTTTGCCAGGGCGTAGGCCCGAACACGGCGGACATGACCAACGCCTCGCGCCGCATGAAGAAGAGCGAGTTCGACACCTGCCAGGCAAATGGCGTGACGGAAATCGTCGAACTCCAGGTCGGTCTCGACGGGATTGCCTTTGCTTCGAAGCAAGGCGGCATCACCATGAACCTGACCCCTGAGATCGTCTACAAGGCGCTGGCTGCCAAGCCTTATGGCAAGGAACAGACCGCAGTGACGTGGGCCGATGTCGATCCTTCGCTCCCGGCACAGAAAATCCTTGTCTACGGCCCGCCGTCGACCTCGGGAACGCGCGATGCGCTCAAGGAACTGATCCTTGAACCGGGCTGCAAAACCGACCCGGCAATGGCCGCGCTCAAGGAAAGCGATGAAGATCAGTACGACCAGGTGTGTACGGAAGTCCGTTCGGACGGTTCCTATGTCGAGCCGGGCGAGAACGACAATCTGATCGTCTCCAAACTGGATAGCAACGGCAACGCTGTCGGCGTGTTCGGCTACAGCTATCTGGAAGAAAACCTCGACAAGGTGCAGGGCCTTGCGATGAACGGCGTCGATCCGACTTACGAGAACATCTCGACCTTCAAATATCCGGGGGCTCGTCCTCTGTTCGTCTATCTGAAGAAGCAGCACCTCGATGCAATCCCGGGCCTCAAGGAATTCGTCGCCCATTGGGCCAAAAGCTGGAAGGCCGGTGGTCCGCTCGCCAAGATCGGACTGGTTGCCAACCCTGACGAGACGATGGCGGCGATGGACAAGGCTGCTGTCGAATACCCGGCGCTGGACGGCAATAGCCTGAAGTAAAAGACCCACCCCAAGCCGCACGGTCGTTGCGTCCGGCGCAAGTTGATCAAATACATACGGGCGGCGGATTTTGCGATCCATAGGGCGCCAAAAAGCAAAAAGCCCCGCTGCATGGCGGGGCTTTTTCGTATGCGCGAGGGATGTTCGATCGGGCGGAATTGCGCTCGTGTGGCACGAATACCGGCGTGTAGGAAACCTAAAAATTGCGCACTCTCAGTGCGGCTTGCTCGAGCTGATCGAGTGTTTAGCTATAAACTTTCCAGATTATCAAATATACAAGGGAACGATATTCATCCGATCTCATCATTTGCAAAAGGAGTGCAATAATGGGAAAAATATCAATTGTTACTACGTCAGCTGCACTTTTGCTTTCTGGCTGCGTTAGCGCCGGTTTGCCCACGCGCCCGGCGACAGACATCCAGTTGCTGGCCACTGCAAGCGGAACTCTAGCAGAGCAGGGAAAATGTGTTTTTCTGCAAGGTCCCGAACGAATCTTCCTCATCTGGCCGACAGGAAGTTCGCGCACACCAGAGGGTGTGCGACTGCCGGATGGCACCAGTTTCCAGATCGGATCGGAAATCACGCTCATCGGCGGTTTCAACGCCGAATATCCTGCATTTCGTGCGGCCGAAGAGGCCTGCGGAACCGACCGCGCTTTCGCAGTCAATCTCAACCAAGGAGAATGAAATTGAGAATCGGTATTGGTGTCGCAGAACTGTTCCTTTCGAACGCATCCATGCCGCTGTCTGCGCAGCCGATGGATGGAATACCGATGAGCGGGCCTGATGACCGTCGATTCAAAGCTTAGAATCCGATCGAACCGGCACAGGCCGTCCACGCCGCAAACTCTGTGGCACGGTGCAGGAATACCTGACCTGCAGCAGTCCATACGGGTATATGTCGGAAGCCGTTGCCGAAGCGGGCCTTACGCCCCGTGCTATCACACTTTCACGAACACAAACTGAGTGAAGGACAGGGGGCTGCATCCCGGTGCGGCCCCCGCCAGCTGATCACCTGCAAGCCAAGCCGGATTGCCTAGAGCGGGTTCCCGTCCTGATCGCGGAAGATTTCGCGCCGCCCAACGTGGTTGGCCGGGCCAACCAGCCCTTCTTCCTCCATCCGCTCGATCCACTTTGCCGCAGTGTTGTAGCCGACGCCCATCTGGCGCTGGAGCCAGCTGCCCGATGCTTTCTGGTTCTCGATCACGACCTGACAGGCCTGGCGGTACTTGCGCTCGACCGGGTCGTCGCTGGCGGTGAGGTCGTCTTCGAAGGTCATGCCGCCGCCGTCTTCGGGCTCTTCGGTCACGGCGTCGATATATTCCGGGCTGCCTTGCGCGCGCCAGTGGTCGGCGACCGCTTCGACTTCCTCGTCACTCACGAACGGGCCGTGGACCCGGACCATTGCGCCGGTGTTCGGCTTGTAGAGCATGTCGCCCTTGCCGAGCAACTGCTCGCTGCCCTGTTCGCCAAGGATGGTGCGGCTGTCGATCCGGCTGGTCACTTTGAAGCTGATGCGGGTCGGCAGGTTGGCTTTGATGACGCCGGTGATCACGTCGACCGAGGGGCGCTGCGTCGCCATGATCAGATGGATGCCGGCAGCACGGCTCTTTTGCGACAGGCGCTGGATCAGGACTTCGATTTCCTTGCCGACAGTGACCATCAAGTCAGCCAGCTCGTCGACGATCAGCACGATCTGCGGCAGCGGCTGGTAGTCGAGCTGTTCTTCCTCGAACAGTTCTTCGCCCGTTTCGGGATCGAACCCGGTCTGCACCCGGCGCCCCAATGGTTTGCCCTTGGCGGCAGCGGTGCGGACTTTCTCGTTGAAACCGGCGATATTGCGCGAATTGATCGACGACATCATCCGGTAGCGCCGCTCCATCTCTTCGACCGCCCATTTCAGCGCGCGGACCGATTTGTGCGGCTCGGTCACCACCGGGCTGAGCAGGTGCGGAATATCGTCATAGGTCTTCAGCTCGAGCACCTTGGGATCGATCAGGATCAGGCGGCATTCCTCGGGCGTGAAGCGGTATAGCAGGCTCAGCAGGATGCAGTTGAGCCCGACCGACTTACCCGCGCCGGTGGTCCCGGCGACGAGCAGGTGGGGCATGGCGGCCAGATCGGCCACAACCGGTTCGCCGGCGATATCCTTGCCCAGGATGATCGGCAGTCCGCCCTTGGCATCGGCAAAGGCGGCGCAGGCGGCCAGTTCCTTGAGCATGACCATCTGGCGGTCGGCATTGGGCAATTCGATGCCCATCACCGTCTTGCCCGGGATGGGGGAGACGCGCGCGGAAATGGCGGACATGTTGCGCGCAATATCTTCTGCCAGCCCGATCACGCGGCTGGCCTTGATCCCGGGCGCGGGTTCAAGCTCGTACATGGTAACCACTGGGCCGGTGCGCACGGCGGTGATCTCTCCCTTGACGTTGAAATCGTCGAGCACGGTTTCAAGCAGGCGCGCATTGCGTTCCAGCGCCAGCTTGTCGAGCTTCGGCCCTTTGTCCTCGGGCGGCTCCTCCAGCAGGTCCAGGCTCGGCAAGTCGTAGCTGGCGAACATGTCGCGCTGCTTTGCCTTGGTCAGCTGGGCCTTTTTCGGCGGTGCGCGGGGGTCGGTGATTTCCGGCGCACGGCGGGACGCTTGTTCGATCACCGGCTCATCTTCCGTCGCCGAGCGCTTAGCAGTGCGGTCCTTGCGCTTGGGCAGGAGTGCTTCTGCCGCTTCAGGCAGGGAAGGACGGCGCTTGAGGAAGGCGGGCAGGGTCAGCAGCTGTGCCCAGTCGAGCGCGAAGACCCGCGTAACCAGCGCGATTCCGCCGGCCAGCGCGAGCAGCGCCATACCGAGCACCGCCCAGCCGCTCGCGCTGCCGGCCAGCTTGACCGCTATCGCTTCGAATGCCCTCGCGCCGAGCAGTCCTGTGACGCCGCCGAAAGATGCGGGCCAGTCCTTGCTGTAGGCCTCCAACGCCAGCGAAAACACCGTAGACAGCAGTGCCATGCCCAGAAGCAGCATCAGCACCGGCCGCCACCAGCGGGTTTCGGTATCGACATCATCGTCTTCGACATCGCGCCACAACTTGCGCGCACCGACATAGAACAGAGGAAGGACCAGCACCGAGCTCCAGCCGAACAGGAAAAACAGGCGCTCCGAAGCCCACGCGCCGGAAACGCCCATCCAATTGGCGACATCACCGCTCGACGCGGCAGTCGACGGGCTGGGATCGGTGTGCGAATAGCTGACCATCGCCAGCGCGAGGAATACCATCGCGCCGAATAGCACTACCGCGCCGGTCATCTGCGCCGCGCGGCGCAGCGAGCGGCGGAAAGCGATCCGCCAGTCGGCTTTTTGCGAATTCGAGATGGCTCTGCTGGCCATGAAATACCCCTGTCCTACACTTGTGATACACCATGAATCCGCAGCGACTCGCCGTCAAGCGCCAAGCGACGGAGTGCGGTTCAGGAGAGTCCGTCGATCGCCGCCCAGCGCGGCCAGCCCAGCCGCTTTGCGGTGTCCGGCGTCATCCCGCCCAGCGCGATCACCGGCACATCGGTCTTGCGCGCGAGCAAGCGAAACCGCACCGCTCCGAGTGTCTCCGCATTCGGGTGCGATGCGGTCGGGAACACCGGTGAGAGCAGGGTCGCATCGGCACCGGCGCGCTCAGCGGCGACGATCTCTTTCCAGTCATGCGCGGTGACCAGCTTGAGCAGGCTGTCATCGCGCGGCATTCCGGATGCGGCACCGTAAACACCGTCGGCCCGCCATTGTTTTGCCAGAACCGGGCTGCCGGCCAGAATCACCAGATGGTCGCGCCGCCGTGCGCAGGCGGACAGCGCGGCAAAGCGCGCCCGGCGGGCGCTGCGGTCCAGATGGTAGTGCCGGAAAACGAAGCCCGATCCGCGCGGCAGACGGGCCAGAGCTTCCTCGACACACGCATCGTTGCGCTGGTCCGACAGCAGCCAGAGTTCGGGTAAGGACTGGAGGTTCGCCACGAGGTCGCTATAGCGGCGCGCGATGGAAAATGCAGCCACTCCGCTCGAACATGTCCGCGCTGAAATTGCCAAGGCGTGCAAGGCCTCGCGGCGCGAGCCGGGCGACATCGCGCTGATCGCGGTCAGCAAGACCCGCTCGGCTGAGGAAATCGCCCCGCTGCTGGAGCAAGGTCATCGGCTGTTCGGCGAAAACCGGGTGCAGGAAGCGCAGGATAAATGGCCCGCGCTGATCGAGCGTTATCCCGATACGCAATTGCATCTGATCGGTCAGTTGCAGTCCAACAAGGCGGACGATGCGGTTGCGCTGTTCGACTGTATCCACGCGCTCGACCGGCCGAGCCTGCTCAAGGCGTTGGCAAAGGCGATGGACAAGGCGGACAAGCGTGTGCCGTGCTTCGTGCAGGTCAATGTGGGGGAAGAAGACCAGAAGGGCGGCTGCCTGCCCAAGGATCTGCCCGCGTTTCTGGCGCAGGTGCGCGATGCCGATATTCCCGTCGCGGGGCTGATGTGCATTCCGCCGTTCGAGATCGAGCCCGCGCCGTTTTTTGCTTTTCTTGCCAAACTGGCAGCGGACAACGGCCTGTCCGGCCTGAGCATGGGCATGAGCGGCGACTACCCGACAGCTATCATGCTCGGCGCGACGCATATTCGCGTCGGCACCGCCCTGTTCGGCGCGCGCGGGTAGGTTCCTTGTTTACTGCGTGACCTTCGCTGCGGTCGCTCTGTCGCGCTTGCGGTCGGCTGGTTGCCGAGCGGCATTGGTCAAAGTGTCCAGAGTTTCTCGCAACAAAAAAGGGCGCCCCGAAGAGCGCCCTTTTCTTTGTTCGACTGATCGGTTGGATCAGAATTCGAAGGTGGCTTCCGCACCGACCTGACGACCCTTGCTCAGCGGCGAGAGTGTGCCGCCTGCCGGGAAGAAGTCGAACGGACGGTTCACGCCGTTGGACAGCGGCCCGCCGAACGGCAGCTGGGTGTCGCCACCGGCCTGAACACCGTCGAGCAGGTTCTTGCCGTAGATCGAGAAGGCGAGGCCTTCCATCGGCGTGTTCCAGGTCACGTTGACATCGAGATTGGTGATGTCCTGGATGTAACCGAAGTTGTTGTCGGTGTAAGCGAATTCGTCACGATACTGCAGGTTCGCACGGCTGACGATCGAGCTGTTGCCCAGATCCCAGTCATGGATGAACCCGACACCGGCGGTGATTTCCGGCACACGCGGCAGACGCAGCGCGAGATCGGCGTCGTTGATTACGCCGTCACCCGAAATATCGAAGCGCACTTCGTCATACTTGTCGTCGATGATGCCGACATTGGCGGTGAACAGCAGCGAATCGGACACCCGCATCCGGCTCTCGGCTTCAAAACCGAAGATCGTCGCGTCGGCGGTGTTGAGGATGAACTGCGAGACACCGGCGGTCGGCGAGCTCTGGTTCACTTCGCGCTGCATGTTCTCGATCGTGGTCATGTAGATCGCCGCGTTCAGCGTGAACGCGCCGTCATCGGTCTGGAACTTGCCGCCCAGCTCGTAATTGTCGACCTTTTCCTCGTCGAACGAGAAGTTGCCGCCGGTTGCCGGGACAACGACGTTTTCGAACACGTTCGCGTTGGTGATGCGGAAGTTGTAGCCGCCCGAACGATAGCCGCGGGTCCAGTGAGCATACACCTGGCCGGGGCCGAATTCATACTGCAGGCCGAATTTCGGCGACCAGTTGGACCAGCTGTTGTCATCGACGAAGCCGTTGTTCTCGGTCGGGATGAACGGGTTGGTGCCGCTGGTCGGGCAAGTGCCCTGGACAACCGAGCACATCGGACGCGGGCGGACGTAGGTTACGCCGGCGGCCTTTTCTTCCTTGCTCCAGCGGAGACCGGCGATGATTGCCAGCGCATCCGTGACGTTGAACTTCGCATTGGCGAAGGCACCGATCACTTCATGGTCCTGCGTGCCGCCGCCATAGAAGGTCAGCGGGCTGAGCGGGGGCAGGTCACGGGTTTCGGTGTACGCGATCGACTGATCGAAATAGAACCCGCCGACGGTCAGCTCGAGATTGTCGAAGCTCATCGCGTAACGCAGTTCGTTCGAAATCTGGTCCTGCTCGGTTTCCGTGCCGGAGTGGAAGCCGAAGAACGGCAGGCTGTCGATATCGCCCAGCGTGGTGGCCGAGTAATCACGGTAGCCGAAGATGTTGGTCAGCGTGCCCGGGCCGATATCCAGCTCCGAGGTCAGCGATGCCGTCCAGACCGTGTTGTCGTAATTGCCACGCTCGTCGATCGACAGGTCGAAGCTGTCACGGCGGAAGAGACCGCGGTTCTGGCCGGCCGGTCCGTCACCATCGCTGGTGAAGTAATCGACCTTGCCGCGAACCATCAGGTCGCCAAAGCGGCCTTCCAGCGCGCCGCGCAGGATCTTGGTGTCTGCACGGCCCTGGTTGGAACCGTTGAACAGGTTGGTGAAGTACCCTTCATCCTTGTTGTAATAACCGCCGAGTTTGAACAGCAGCGTGTCTTCCACCAGCGGGCCGGAAACGACGCCGCTGACGGTGTAGTTCGCGCCGCCACGACCGCCATCGACGAACGGGCCGTCTACCGATGCGCGGAACTTGCCGGTAAATTCATTGGTCGGGTTGCCGGTGTTGATCAGCACTGCGCCGCCGGTCACATTGCGGCCGAACAAAACGCCTTGCGGACCGCGCAGGATTTCCACGCTGTCGAGGTCGAACAGGTCGAACACGACACCGCCGTTGAAGCCGAGATAGACCCCGTCGACGAACACGCCGACTGTCGGATCGATCGAAGGGATCGAGCTGTTGATGCCGAGACCGCGGATCGAGAAGTTGGCGGTACCGCGGCTGGTGCCGATCTGGTCGAGCGAAACGTTCGGTGCCGAATAGGTCAGTGACTGAACATCGCGAACCTTGAGCGCTTCGAGGCTTTCCGAATTGAACGCAGTGACGGCTGCCGCAACGTCCTGCACGTTTTCGGCATCCTTGGTCTTGGTGCCCGTCACCACGATAACGCCGAATGCGTCGAGCGCATTGTCACGCTGGGTGGTTTCTTCTTCCTGGTCGGCGTCCTGTGCGTAAGCGACCTGGGGGGCGAGCATCATGCCCGCGCCAAGCAGGGCAATCGCGCGAAGCGAAGCAAAATTCTTCATGGGTTCTCTCTCCACAAGTGAACGTAAGGGGTAACGTTTACGTTAGGGGCAGGCTGCTACACCAAGGTGTAACATTATCAAAAATGAAATTCACAAACCGCGGGAAATGACCGTTCAGTGTGGCTTTTAGGCGTCTTCCAGTTCGGCCTGCCGGGCATCGCTGGCGGCGTCGAGCAATGATGTTTCGATGCTCGACAGCCGGTCGGGCGCGGTGACCTTCTGACCAAGGGGGTCGGTCACGTAGAACGTGTCGGCCGCCCGCTCACCGTAGGCGGTAATATGCGCGGAATGCACCATCAGCTGGTTCTCGAACAGGCTTCGGGCGAGCCGGTTGAGCAAGGCAGGTCGGTCGCGCGCGTTCACCTCGATCACAGTAAACCGGTTGGAGGCGCCATTGTCGAACAGGACCCGGGGCCGGACCTCGAATGCTCTGGCACGCATGCGCGGCAAGGGACGGCGGGCAAGCTGCGGCGCGAGCTCGATCTTGTTGGCCAGCGCATCGGCAATTGCCGTCTTGATGCGGGCCAGCTGGCTCTCTTCACGGAACGGCTTGCCGAGCGGATCCTGGACAAGAAAATTGTCGACCGCCCAACCGTTGCGGGTGGTATGGATGCGCGCATCGATAATGTTTGCCCCGGCCAGGTGAATGCCGCCGGCAATGCGGTAAAACAGGCCGGGATGATCGGCTGCGATCACGCTGACCAGCGTCGCACCGCGCGCTTCGTAAAATTCGCAATGGATCGAAAGCTGTTCTTCCAGCCCGCGCGCGACGGAAAACTGCACGAGGTTGCGCTGGATGATGTCTTCCGGTTCTGCGACCCAATAGGCATCGATGAATTCGTTGCCGATCTTCCCGATCAGTCCGGCCTGATCGCCGAGCAGGACCTCGACCAGTTCCTTCTTTGCGGCCACGCGGTTTTCGCGCCCGTGTTTGACATGGCCGAGCCGCAGCCGCTCTTTCGCGACATCGTAGAGCTCGCCGATCAACTGCCGTTTCCAGCTGTTCCACGTGCCGGGCCCGACCGCGCGGATATCGACGACCGTCAGGATCAGCAGATTGCGCAGCCGTTCCATCGTCTGCACTTCACCGACGAAATCCTCGATCGTCTTGGGATCGGTCAGATCGCGTTTCTGCGCGGTTGCACTCAACAGCAGATGAAACCGGACCAGCCAGGCGACCAGTTCCGTCTCGTCCTCGTTCAGGCCGAACCTCGGGCAGAGCTCTTCCGCAACCTCTGCCCCGAGGACCGAGTGATCGCCGCCGCGCCCCTTGGCGATATCGTGCAGCAGCACCGCGACATAGATTGCCCGGCGCGAATTGACCTTGTGGATCAGTTTCGACGAGCGCGGATGATCTTCGTTCAATTCTCCGCGCTCGATCTTCGACAGCAGGCCGATCGCGCGGATGGTGTGCTCGTCCACCGTGTAATGATGGTACATGTCGAACTGCATCTGCGCGTTGACCTTGCCGAAATCGGGCACGAATTTCCCGAAGACCCCGGCTTCGTTCATCCAGCGCAGCACCGTTTCCGGATCATTGCGACCGGCGAGCAGATCGAGGAACAGCGCATTGGCGCGCGGATCGTTCTGCACATCGGCCTTGATCAGGCCCGAATCGCGATCCGCCTGACGCATGGTCTCAGGATGGATCGCAAACCCTTCGGCTTCCGCGATCTGGAAAATCTCGATCAAACGCACCGGATCCTTGCGGAACCAGTCGTCGCTCGGCGCGGCGATCTTGCCGCCGAACACGCGGTAGCCCTTGTGATCGCGCGGACGCGCCTTGAAGCCGGCCAGAAAGCCGCGCCGCGCGCGCTTCTGAGCGAACTGTTCGTCGATATGCGCCAGGAACACGCCGGTCAGGCTGCCCACCCGCTTGGCCTGGAGGAAATAGAACTGCATGAACCGTTCGACCGCGCTTTTGCCGGTCCGGTCAGCGAAATTCATCCGCTCCGCGACCGCGCGCTGCAGGTCGAAGGTCAGCCGGTCTTCAGGCCGTCCGGTGATAGTGTGCAGATGGCAACGCACCGCCAGCAGGAAACTCTCGGCCCGGCGGAAGCTGCGATATTCCTTGGCGGTGAGAAGGCCGACATCGACCAGTTCGGCGGCCACGCGCACCTTGTGGATGTATTTGCCGATCCAGTAGAGCGTGTGCAGATCGCGCAGGCCGCCTTTGCCGTCTTTCACATTGGGTTCGACGACATAGCGGCTGTCGCCCATGCGCTTGTGCCGTGCGTTGCGTTCTTCCAGCTTGTCGGACAGGAATTCGCGCTCGGTCCCGGTGACCACTTCCGCCCAGAAGCGCCGGCGGACTTCTTCATACAGATCCTGATCGCCCCAGACATAGCGCCCTTCGAGCAGCGCGGTGCGGATCGTCAGGTCTTCCTTCGCCATGCGCACCACATCGTCGGGCGTGCGGCTGGAATGGCCGACTTTCAGGCCTAGGTCCCACAGGAAATAGAGGATCGCTTCGATCACCTGTTCGCACCACGGCGTGCGGCGCGAAGGCGTCAGGAAAGCAATATCGACATCCGATTGCGGCGCCATTTCCGCGCGCCCGTATCCGCCGACCGCCATGATCGTCAGGTGTTCCCCGGCGGACCGGTTGCCCGGCGGATAGACATTGGCGACCACGTGATCATGCAGCAGCCGGACAATCTGGTCGACCAGAAAGGCATGGCCCGCACAGCAATCATGCCCGGCGGAAGGGCGCGCTTCGAGCCGCTTTGCAAGCTCGGCCCGACCATCGCCAAGCGCGCCGCGCAGCAATGCGACAACCGACTGCCTGCCATTCTCGCCCTGTTCGGCGTGAATCGCGTCGATCTGCTGGGCAAGCATGCGGCGGTCGATAACGCGCCGCTGGCTGGTGATCTTGAGCTTGGTCAAGCGTCCAGCAGGTCGCCCGCGAACTGCGTGCGCACCGTCCGCTTGTCGATCTTCTGCGTCCCCAGCCGCGGCAGGGCGGTGTCCGCCTGCCAGATGTGTTCGAGCAGCGGCACTTTGAACGGCGCGAGCTTGGTCAGCATGAACTCTCGCAATTGCTCGGGCGAGAGGTCATGCCCGTCCTTGGTGTGGTAAACCGCTGCCGGGACTTCACCCATACGCTCGTCGGGCAGGCCGAAAACCGAACATTCGGCGATCGCTTCATGCTCGTAGATGCCGCCTTCGACTTCGGGACAGGCGATGTTCTCGCCGCCCCGGATGATGATGTCCTTCTTGCGGTCGACGATGAACAGATACTCGTCCGCGTCGAGATAGCCGAGGTCGCCGGTGCGGAAATAGCCGTCCTTGGTGAAGGCGGCGTCTGTCGCTTCGTCGTTCTTCCAGTAACCCCGGAAATTGGCGACGGTGCGGATGCAGACTTCGCCGACCGAACCCTGGGCCAGCTTGTTGCCATCATCGTCGAGGATCGCGAGATCGACCAGCGGCCGGCTGGCGCGCCCGGTGCTGCCCGGCTTGGCCATGTAGTTTTCGTTGAAATTGCCGCAGCCCACTCCGTTTGTTTCCGTCAGCCCGTAACCCAGCAGCGGGAATCCTTCAGGGAACGCCTGCTTGATCTTGGTCACATGATCGACCGGTCGCGGCGCACCGCCGGCGGCGAAGCTCTTGCAGGCGGTCAGATCGTATTTTTCGCGATTGGGATGGGTGGCGATTTCATAGCTCATCAGCGGCACGCCGACGAAATAGGTCACGCCTTCGGCTTCCATCAGCTGCATCGCGTGCTCTGCATCCCATTTGGGCATCAGCACCAGTTTGCGCGCAATGCCGTAGGATTGCAGGAACAGCGGCACTTCGCCGGTCACATGGAACAGCGGAACCGCGATCAGCGCGCAGGGTTGAGCGCTGACATCCTGGCCCTGGCCTTCCAGCAGGACCTTGGCCATCGCGCTTTGCGAGACATAGCTGAAAGTGCCGTTCACCACCCCGCGATGATCGGACCATGCGCCTTTCGACTGGCCGGTCGAACCCGAAGTGTAGAGGATGGTCGCCAGATCGTCCGGGCCCAGTTCGCCGAGCATGGCCATCGCCGTGTCGCCGTCTGCCCAAACGGCTTTCAGGCCGGTGGCCGCATCGCAATCATGATCGAACAGCACGACTTTTGCGCTGTGATCGGTGCCTTCGAGCCGTTTCGCCCGCCCGGCATCGGCCAGCACTACATCGCATTCCGCCAGGCGCACGCCATAGGCCAGCTCGTCGCCGGTCCAGAAACCGTTGAGCAGGGTGGCGCAGCCGCCGGCCATGATGATGCCCATATAGGCGATGATCCAGTTGGCCGAATTGCGCGCTGCAATCCCGACCCGGTCACCTTTCGACACCCCGTGATGCTGCGCGAGCCCGGCTGCGACATGCGTCGCCGCCTGCCAGCATTCGCCGAACGTCAGGCGCATCTCGCCATCGACGAGGAAGGTCACATCCTTATGCTCGTTGCAGAAATGGGCAAAGTAATGCGCCAGCGTAGGCGGCGCATTCTTGAAGGCCGGCATTTCGACGCCGTACATTTCGACCGGGACGGTTTCAAACGGCTGGCCGGGTTTGACCATTTCGTTCATGATGGCGACCAGCGTGTTGTCGAGTTCAGTGGGCATCGGCGTCTCTCTCCTCAAATCGGTCCGCTCGCAGCACTTTGTCCGCAGGTGCAGGGGGAAATGCCGGCCCGGCGAGCAAAGCGAGGGTTTCCCCCGTCTCTTGCCTGTGCCAAAGGCCAGCCAGCGCCTGTGGATCGTGCGACACGGAATCGCGTGATTTGTCAAAGTCTCTAGGGGGTCAATCCTTTGCTGTCACTACTCGCCGCAACGGCAGCCAATCCGCCGCTTGAGTGGAGCTCGTTCGGTCTTACCGACGGGATCGATCTCGGCTTTTTCCAGCTGCGTTTCTATTCGCTCGCCTATCTGTTCGGAATCCTGTTTGCTTACTGGCATCTGTCGAAGATGATCAAGGCACCGGGCGCGCCGATGGCTGCGCGGCATGTCGAGGACCTGTTCTTCTACTGTTTCCTCGGCGTGATCCTCGGCGGACGGCTGGGCTATGCGGCGTTTTACGACCAGAGCCTGTTCACCGGCTTTGCGGACGAAGGTTTCGTCACGTGGAAACTGCTGCGTCTGTGGGACGGCGGGATGAGCTTCCACGGCGGACTGATCGGTGTGGTGCTGGCCATCGGCTGGGTCTCGTGGCGCGCCGGGCTGAATTTCATCCGGGTGTGCGATTACGTGTCGGTCAATGTCCCGGTCGGCATGTTCCTCGGCCGGCTGGCAAACTTCGTCAACGGCGAGCTCTACGGACGCACGACCGATGTGCCGTGGGCGATGAGCTTTCCCGAAGTCATCAACGGCGCGCTGATCAACGGGCCGCCGCGCCATCCCTCGCAGCTCTATCAGGCGGGTCTTGAAGGGCTGGCGCTGATTGTCATCATGCTGCTGCTGTTCTGGAAAACGCGCTCGCGCTTCCGCCCGGGCTTCCTCGTGGCGACCTTTGCCGCAGGCATGGGGCTGGCGCGCTTCATCAACGAATTCTTCCGCCAGCCCGACGCGCAATTGCTGGAATTTGCGCAGGACACCGGGCTTTCGATGGGTCAGTGGCTGTCGATCCCGCTGATCGTCGTCGGACTGATCATCATGGTGTGGACCATGCGGCGGCCCGAACTCGGCAGCGGGAAGGGTGAAGGGACAGGCGCGAAGACCGCATGATCGATTACGAGCAGCTTGGTCTAGGCGACCGTTTTCGCCGGCTGATCCGCAACACCGGCCCGGTTTCGCTGACCCATTTCATGGGGGAAAGCAACGCGTTCTATTACAGCGGCAAAGACCCGCTGGGCGGGACCGGCGACTTCATCACCGCGCCCGAAATCAGCCAGATGTTCGGCGAACTGATCGGACTGTGGCTGGCCGATATGTGGATCAACGCCGGGCGCGACGAGCCAGTGCATTATGTCGAACTGGGCCCGGGCCGCGGAACCTTGGCGTCCGACGCTCTGCGCTCTGCGCGGCGTTACGGGCTGGAGCCGCGGGTGCATTTCGTGGAGACCTCGCAGGCGCTGAAAGACATCCAGCTGACGACTGTACCCGGCGCGATCTGGCACGACGATCTGTCCACTCTGCCGCAGGAAGGGCCAATCCTGCTGATCGCCAACGAGTTTCTCGATGCGCTGCCGGTGCGCCAGCTGGTGCGCACGCCGAACGGCTGGCGCGAACGGATGGTCGGCCTGTCGGGTGACGATTTCGCATTCGTCGCGGGCGGGCAGCCGATGGACCCCGCCGTGCCGGTCGATTTGCGCGAAGCGGAGGAGGGCACGATCATCGAAACCTGCCCGGCTGCTGCCGCCATCCTGTTTGAAGTGGCCGGCAGGCTGGACGAGCAGGGCGGCTGCGCGCTGTTTATCGATTACGGGCACGATGCCACGCGGACCGGCTCAACCCTGCAGGCGGTGCGAGCGCATCAGAAGGTCGATCCATTCGCCGCGCCGGGTGACGCGGACCTGACCGCGCATGTCGATTTCGCCACCCTCGCACGGATCGCCCAGTCGCGCGACGTGCGCCATCTCGGCACAGTGACGCAAGGCGACTGGCTGCGCGCGCTGGGCATAGAGACCCGCGCGAAGAGTCTGGCGGACAAAGCGCCGCAATATCAGCAGGAAATTCACGCCGCGCTCGAACGGCTGACCGCCGACGACCAGATGGGCACCTTGTTCAAAGTGATGGGGCTGGCGTCCGACCGCTGGCCCGGCGGTGTGGGCTTCCCGGACGCTTAAAGCCCGATCCGTTCAGCCAGATCCGCTGCCGCCTGTTTCGGCGATTTCTTGTCTTCAAGCCGGTCGACAGCGAAATTGGCTTCGCGCATCGCGTCGACATCGATCGCGCCGATCAGCGGTTCGAGCGCGCTAACCAGCTGCGTATTGCCGGCTTGGTCGGGCGCAACCAGCAGGATCGCATCATAGGACGGGAACGCGCCCCTCGTGTCTTCCAGCACCACCAGCCGGTCGGCTGCGATCCGCCCGTCGGAGGTATAGGCGCTGATCACATCGGCCTCGCCCCCGGTCAGCGCGTCATACATGAAAGTCGCAGTGAAATTGCGCTGCCGGGCGAAGTCGAAGCCGTAGGCGTCGCGCACGGCAAACCATTCGGGACGGCGAAAGAACTCGACATCGCCGCCGATGGTCAGCCGGGACGATGCGCGGGCGAGATCGTCCATGGTTCGCAGGCCAAGCTCGTCCGCCCGATCCTGCCGCATGGCGAAGGCATAGGCGTTCTCGAAGCCGAGCCGCCCGAGCACCAGCGTGCCGCTCGTCTCGCGTTCCCATTCGCTGAGCGCACGGTACATTTCCTCGCGGCCCGGATTGTCGTCGCGCTTCAGCTGGTTGGTCCACAGCGTGCCGGTGTAATCGATCGCAATATCGATCGCGCCGGTGGTTACCGCCTCGTGCACCACAGCGCTGCCCAGCCCGTCACGGTAGTCGACAGCGAAGCCGGCATCCTCAAGCTGCGATCCGATCAGCCGCGCAAGGATATATTGTTCGGAAAAGCTTTTGGTGCCGATGACGATGGTGTCGGCTCCGCGCTCCGCCGGACGCAAGGTCCACGCCGACAGAAGCACGCCTGCCACCGCCACGCCCAGCCCGCCCCACACCAGCCACCGCTTGCGCTGGGCAAAGCCGCGCTCGACCAGCCCGAGCAGACTATCGGCAACCATCGCCAATCCGGCAGAGGCAATACAGCCTGCGAGCACCAGCGCCCAGTTCTGCGTCTGCAGACCGGCGAAGATCGGATCGCCCAGGCTTGGCTGGCCGATGGTGGTCGAAAGCGTCGCGGCGCCAATCGTCCACACGGCGGCGGTGCGGATGCCCGCCATGATGTATGGCGCGGCAAGCGGTGCCTCGACCAGTCGCAGTTTCTGCCATCCGGTCATCCCGACCCCGTCGGCTGCTTCGAGCACCCCCGCATCCATTTGTTCGCGCGCGGTGACCGCATTGCGCAGGATCGGCAGCAGGGCATAGAGCGCCAGCGCGAGCAGGGCTGGCAGGAAGCCGAGCGTGGGCAAGCCTTCACCGAACACCGCGCGAAGGCTGAGCAGGATCGGGAAGAACAGCGCGAGCAGCGCCAGCGCCGGGATCGTCTGGACGAGGCTGGCGAAGCCCAGAGCAATGCGGCTTACCGCAGCATTGCGGCTGGCCCACACCGCCAGCGGCAAAGCGACCGCAATGCCCAGCGCGATGGCGGCAGCGGCCAGCACCACATGGGCGGCGAGCTTGCCCCCGAGGCCGAAAAGGATCTCTAAAATTTCGTTCACGGTGCCATTCCGGCCAGCGCTCTGGCCTGATCGCGCGGTACCGCCACCAGCGCCTGTGCCGTGTCGCCGCCTTCACCGGCCAGCAGCTGGCCCGGTGTGCAATCGGCTACGATGCGCCCGGCCTCCATCACCAGAATACGGTCCGCCAGCAGCAGCGCCTCCGCCATGTCGTGCGTGACCATCAGCGAGGTCAGGCCGAGCCGATCATGCAATTCGCGCACCCGCTTGCCCAGCGCATCACGCGTCACCGGATCAAGCGCGCCGAACGGTTCGTCCATCAGCAGCAGATGCGGATCGCCCGCCAGCGCCCGGGCGACACCGATGCGCTGGCGCTGACCGCCGGACAGCTCGTGCGGCATGCGCGCGGCATAATCGCTGCCCAGATCGACCAGTTCGAGCAGTTCAGCCACCCGGCCGGAACCAATCGGCGCGCCCGCCAGCTTCGGGCCGATCCCGATATTCTGCGCCACATCCATATGCGGGAACAGTCCGATGCCTTGGAAGACATAGCCCATTCGGCGGCGCAGCGCGTGCGGCTCACCCTGCCTTATATCCTCACCATCGAAACGGATCGTGCCCGCGTCCGGCTCCACCAGCCGGTTGATCGTCTTGAGCAAGGTCGATTTGCCCGAACCCGAAGCCCCGACCAGCGCGACGAACTGGTTTTCTAGGATATCCAGGCTGACCCGGTCGACAGCCACGGTTCGATCAAAGCTTCTGGTGACCTGATCGATGGCCAGAAAGGGGCTGTTTGTGCCGGGCATAGGCCGACTGTAGCGCCCCGCGTGTCAATCGAAAGGGGTCAGGTGGAAATCGCCTCGATCGGTGCGCTCAATTCCACAACGACACCGTCCTGCGTCCAGCGGCGCTTGATCGTTCCGCCCAGTTGCCCCTCGACAGACATCCGCAGCAGCCGGGATCCGAACCCCTCGGGCGCACCCGGCTTTGGCGCAGGGCCGCCGCGTTCGCGCCAGACTGCAGAAACCTTGCCTTCCTCCTCGTCGACCCCGATCACAACATCTATCGTGCCCTGGGCAGACGAGAGCGCGCCATATTTGGCGGAATTGGTCGCGAGTTCGTGAAACACCAGCGCCATGGGTGTGGCGGCACTTGCGCCGACCCTGCATTTGTCCCCGGAGATGGTAATGTGTCCGATTTCCTTGAGGCGATAGGGTTCCATCAATTCCTTGATCAGGCCGGCAAGATTGTCGCTCTTGCGTCCGTCGAGCGGCCGCACGTAATCATGTGCGCGGCCAAGCGCAGCAATCGCCGCTGTAAGGTTGTCGGTGAATGGCTTCACTTCCGGCAAGTTGCGTGCGTGGAGCGACACCAGACTGGAAACAACCGCGAAGATATTCTTGATCCGGTGGGACAATTCGCGTGCCAGCAGGTCGCGCTGTTCGGAGACTTTGCGCGAAACATCGATGTCGGTCACGGTGCCAAACCAGCGTTCAATCTCTCCGGCCGGGTCGCGCAACGGATGCGCGCGGCTCAGGACCCAGCGCCATTCGCCCGATGTGTGCATCATCCGGTATTCGGCGTCGAACGCTATGCCTTCGCCCGCGCACCGGTACCACAGGTCCATCGCTGCTGCTTCATCATCCGGGTGCACCAGTTGCCGCCATCCTTCGGCATTCTTCGGCCCGTCTATGCCGGTGAACAGTTTCCATCGCGCGTTGTAGAAATCGAAATTGCCCTCCGCGTCGCACGACCACGCGAGGTCGGGCATGTTGTCGGCCAGCATCCGCAATTGCTTTTCGCTATTATGCAGCAGGCCCTGGGCTTCCAGTGCATCGCGCCGGTTGCGCAGGCGGCGCATTACAGCAGCGGCCAGCGTCCTGAGCCCGGCGATTTGCAAATCATCGAGGCCTTCGGGTCGCGGTTCGGTATCGATCACGCATAGCGAGCCGAGCGGCGCGCCTTCGTCGCTGACCAGCGGCGCCCCGGCATAGAACCGGATGCCGGGGCCTTTAGTGACCAACGGATTGTCGGCAAAGCGCGGGTCCTGCGTGGCGTCGCGCACCACCATTGGCTCGGGATGAAGCATGGCATGTGCGCAGAACGAGGTTGATCGCGGTGTTTCGCGTTCTTTCAAACCCTCGCGTGAGAGAAACCGCTGGCGTTCTTTTTCGACCAGTGAAACCAGCGCAATCGGTGCGCCGCACAATTGTGCCGCGAACCGGGTAATCCCGGCCAGTTCCTCGTCGTCTTCAAGCGCGTCGAGACCGTAGCTTTCCAGAACGAAAGCGCGCGAGGCTTCATCACAGAATTCCTGCGACGGGGCTTTCCCCGCCGGCCATGGGAGAGTGGTGGGGTTGCGACCGGGTTTCACGCGCAGCAAAATAGACGGTTCGCCAGCGATTTCATAGGCTTTTGTCAAAGACCTTAATCCGTGTGTGATTCAACAACATACGCAATTTGCGGCCCGCCCCGCACCCCGCTATGCGCAACGGAAAGAAGAACAGGAGCAATCATGCGCGCGACCCCAGAGTTCGATTTCCAGCTTGGCGAAAGTGCGGAGATGATCCGCGAAAGCGTCGGCCGTTTCGCCGACGAGCAGATCATTCCGCTGGCAGACAGGATCGACCGTGAAGACTGGTTTCCGAAGGACGATTTGTGGCGCCAGATGGGCGAGCTCGGCCTGCACGGCCTGACGGTCGATGAAGAGGATGGCGGGCTCGGCCTCGGCTATCTCGAACATGTCATCGCGGTCGAGGAAGTCAGCCGCGCCTCCGCTTCGCTAGGGCTTTCCTACGGCGCGCATTCCAACCTCTGCGTCAACCAGATCCGCCGCTGGGGCAATCCGGAGCAGAAGGCGAAATACTTGCCGGGGCTGATCAGCGGCGAACATGTCGGCTCGCTCGCCATGTCGGAAGCGGGCGCCGGTTCGGACGTGGTTTCAATGAAGCTGAAGGCCGACGCGGTAGATGGCGGATACCGCCTAAACGGGACCAAGTTCTGGATCACCAACGCGACCTGCGCGGACACGCTGGTGGTTTATGCCAAGACCGATGGTTCGGCCGGATCGCGCGGCATCACCGCTTTCCTGATCGAGCGGGGCGATGAAGGGTTCTCCATCGGGCAGAAGATCGAGAAGATGGGGATGCGCGGCAGCCCCACGGCGGAACTGGTGTTCGACGATTGCTTCGTGCCGGAAGACCGGGTGATGGGACCGCTCAACGGCGGCGTCGGCGTGCTGATGAGCGGGCTCGATTACGAGCGCGTGGTCCTCGCCGGATTGCAGCTCGGCATTATGCAGGCCTGCCTCGACACAGTCATCCCTTACCTGCGTGAGCGCAAGCAATTCGGCAAACCGATCGGCAGCTTCCAGCTGATGCAGGCCAAGGTGGCGGACATGTATGTCGCGCTGCAATCGGCCCGCGCTTACACCTATGCCGTGGCCAAGGCGTGCGACGCCGACCAGACGACCCGGTTCGACGCGGCGGGCTGCATCCTGCTCGCCAGCGAGAATGCCTTCCGGGTAGCCGGCGAAGCGGTCCAGGCGCTGGGCGGCGCGGGCTATACGCTTGACTGGCCGGTCGAACGTTATCTGCGGGACGCAAAGCTGCTCGACATCGGCGCGGGCACCAACGAAATCAGGCGGATGCTGATCGGCCGCGAACTGATCGGGGCGGCGGGGTGACAGGACCTCGGCGATGACCGGTCAGATCGGCGGTACGCCTGATCCCCGCGCGGGTGTGCCTGATATCGGCGGGGTCGATATCGACAGCCTGCCGCGCTTTGCGGGGGATTCGCTGGAGGAATATTACACTCCGATGATGTCGGGCGCGTGGGCGCTCAACCGGCTGCCGTTTTCGGTCTGCGCGGGATACTGGAGCGGGCTGCAGCAAGTCTACCGCATGCCGCTGCTGACGCGGCGGCAGAATGTGTGGATGTCGCTCAGTCCGATGGAAATCGAGAGCCAGCAGATCGGGGTCGATGCCGCGTGCGGGCATGTCGTGATTTACGGACTGGGGATGGGCTGGGCAGCAGCGGTCAGCGCGCTGCGCCCGGAAGTCGAGCGGGTCACTGTGGTCGAGCTCGACGAAGATGTGATCGCCATGCACGAGAAGCTCGACCTGTTCGCTCGGCTGCCGGATGGAGCGGGCGACAAGGTGACAATCGTTCACTCCGATGCGCTGGAATGGAAGCCGGACGGCAAGGTCGATTTGCTGATGCCCGACATCTGGCTCGATATGGTCAGCTGGGAGCGCGCCGAGGAAGTGCGCGAGATGCAGGACAATGTCGGCGCGGAGGCAGTCTATTTCTGGGGTCAGGAGCTGGAGATTGCGCGGCACCTGGCGAAAGACGGAACGTCGATCGACGATGCGGGCATTTCCGGTTTTGCGCGGAAATTCGATCTGCCGTTGATCGGCCCCGGCACGCAGGACTACGCCGCGCGAACCCGCGCAGCGGCGAAACAATGGATCAAAGGTCGCTGGCTCGACGGCACAGACGTGCCAGACGACTTGCGCAGCGAGGCTGACGATCTACAGGATGATTGAATGACCGCACCTGTTCTCACTTCGACACTCGACCGCGAGGCTCCTGATGCCAAGGCGCGGTTCGAGCACAACAAGGCGCTCGCCGATGACCTGCGCGCAGCGGTAGCCGAGGCTGCGCTGGGCGGGCCGGAAAAGCACCGCGATCGGCATGTGTCGCGCGGCAAACTGCTGCCACGCGACCGCGTCGAGCGGTTGCTCGATCCGGGCTCGCCGTTCCTCGAGGTCGGCCAGCTGGCCGCCAACGGGATGTATGAAGGCGATGTGTCGGGCGCGTCGATGATTTGCGGCATCGGGCGCGTCTCTGGCCGCCAGTGCATGATCGTGTGCAACGATCCGACGGTGAAGGGCGGCTCCTACTACCCGATGACCGTCAAGAAGCACTTGCGCGCGCAGGAAATCGCGCAGGAAAACCGCTTGCCGTGCATCTACCTGGTCGACAGCGGCGGGGCGAACCTGCCCTATCAGGCAGAAGTCTTCCCCGATCGCGACCATTTCGGGCGCATCTTCTTCAATCAGGCGAACATGTCTGCGCTGGGCATCCCGCAGATCGCCTGCGTGATGGGAAGCTGCACCGCAGGCGGGGCCTATGTGCCCGCCATGTCCGACGAGACGGTGATTGTGCGCGAACAGGGCACGATTTTCCTCGCCGGTCCGCCGCTGGTGAAGGCGGCAACGGGCGAGGAAATCACCGCCGAGGATCTGGGCGGCGGCGATCTGCACGCGAAGAAATCGGGCGTGGTCGACCATCTGGCGGAGAATGACGAGCATGCGCTGACCATCGTGCGCGACATCGTCAGCCATCTGGGCGCGAACACGGGCGCGGCGAAGGATGTGGAACTGCGCGACCCGCGCCCGCCGAAATTCGACGCGGATGATCTTTACGCGCTGGTGCCGGACGATGTCCGGGCGCCTTATGATGTGCATGAGGTGATCGCGCGGCTGGTCGACGGCAGCGAATTTCATGAATTCAAGGCGCATTACGGCAGCACGCTGGTGTGCGGTTTCGCGCATATCTGGGGCATGCCCGTGGCGATCCTCGCCAACAATGGCGTGCTGTTTTCAGAAAGCGCGCAGAAAGGCGCGCATTTCATCGAGCTGGCCTGCCAGCGCCGCATCCCGCTGCTGTTCCTGCAGAACATTTCCGGCTTCATGGTCGGGGGCAAATACGAAGCGGAAGGCATCGCCAAGCACGGTGCCAAGCTGGTGACCGCGGTTGCCACCGCCACCGTGCCCAAGGTGACCGTGGTGATCGGCGGCAGCTTCGGCGCGGGCAATTACGGCATGTGCGGCCGCGCCTATTCCCCGCGCTTCCTGTTCACCTGGCCTAATGCCCGCATCAGCGTGATGGGCGGCGAACAGGCGGCCAGCGTGCTTGCCACCGTCCACCGCGATGCCGACAAATGGAGCGAGGCCGAGGCCGAGGAATTTAAGGCCCCGATCCGCCAGAAATACGAAGACGAAGGCAATCCCTATTACGCTACCGCCCGCCTGTGGGACGATGGCGTGATCGATCCGGTCCAGACCCGCGACGTGCTCGGCCTCGCCTTTTCTGCCGCGCTTGAAGCCCCGATTCCCGAGCGACCCGCGTTCGGCGTGTTCAGGATGTAAACCTGAAACCTTCTCGCAATCCGTTGCGTAGCTGCTAGGGGCATCGACAGGGAGAGACCATGGCTGAAGACCACACGCGGAAGCCCACGCTTCTGTCGCGCCTCGTGCGGCGGATTATCATGGCGATTTATCGCTGGAAGGGCTGGAAGCTCGACGGCCACCTGCCCGATCTCGACAAGTTCGTTATCGCCGGCGCGCCGCATAGCTCCAATTGGGATTTCGTGTTCTTTATCGGTGCAACCGCCGAAGAGGGGGTCGAACCCAGTTTCATGGGCAAGCACACGCTGTTCAAGGGCATCATGCGCAATTTCATGTTCGACATGGGCGGCATCTCGGTCGACCGGACCAAGCGTGCCAATGTGACGCAGCAGGTCGCGGCCGAATTTGAGCGGCGCGAGAAGCTGGCGCTGGTCATCGCGGCAGAGGGAACGCGCAGTTCGAACGGCGAATGGAAATCGGGTTTCTACCATATAGCGCAGGCGGCACAGGTGCCGGTCGTGCCCGCATGGGTATGCAACGCGCGCCGCGTACTTGGCTTCGGCCCGCCGATCTACACCACGGGCAATTACGGCGAAGACCTGCTCAAAATCGCGCAGTTCATGCGCTCCAAACTGCCCGATTACGAGCGTTACAAAGTGCTGGAGGCACAGGCGCTAAGGCTGATTGAAGAGGCGAAACATGCTTGATGCTCTGCTGACCAATGCGGTCATACTTGTCGGGATCGTGCTGATCCTGTGGGCGATTTCCGTCCAGATCGACGACGTGTCGTTCATCGACAGTTTCTGGGGCGCCGGGATGGGGATCATGGCGATCACCAGCTTCATGCAAGTGGGCGAGCCCGGTCTGGTCGCTGCTATCCTGCTGGCGATGACCACGGCCTGGGGCTTCCGGCTTGGCATCCACCTGTTGCGCCGCTGGTGGCGCGAAGGCGAGGACCAGCGATACAAGCGGATGATGCGCAAGGCGCGCGAGAAAGGCCGCTGGGCGTTTGCTTTGTCGGCGCTGTTCAAGATCTGGCTCGGGCAAGCGCTGCTCTTGTTCCTCGTATCCAGCCCGGCGCAGGTCGGCATCCTCGCATCGGGCGACAGCGATGCGATCGGCCCGCTGGCATGGGCCGGGATTGCGCTGTTCCTCGTCGGGATTTTCTTCGAATGGGTCGGCGACTGGCAGTTGGCGCAGTTCAAGGCAGACCCGTCGAACGAAGGCAAGATCCTCAACACCGGGCTGTGGCGCTACACCCGCCATCCGAATTATTTCGGCGATGCGTGCGCGTGGTGGGGCATCTGGCTGGTTGTTGCGTCGGTCGGCTGGGACTGGGCGCTCTATACTGTAGCGGGGCCGATCTTCCTGACCTTCACGCTGACCAAATGGTCGGGCGCGGCGCTGCTCGAATCGGGCATGAAGAAGAAACGCGGCGACAAATATTCCGAATATATCGAGCGCACTTCGGCCTTCTTTCCGTGGCCGCCGAAGAATTGAGCGATCGGCCTTTTAACCGGCCGAACCATTCCCTAAATTGCAGCGACAGGCGATGAGGGACCAATTGCGGTGAGCGAAGAGGAACTGGACCAGGAACGCCACAAGGTGGTGCGCGCCGCCATGGACGCGATGGAACGCCGCGGCGAAGAACTCACCCGTTCGAAGCTTGTCGCCGAACTGGGCATCGCACGGGTCCGCCTCGACACGCTGTTCCCCGACGACAACGCGCTCTTCGATGCGGTGGTCGCAGAATGGTTCGCACCCAAGCTGGCCGTGATGGACGAGGTCATGGCGAGCGATTTGCCCGTCCGCCGCAAGGTGTACGAATTTTTCGCCCGGCGCTTTATCCTGCTGCGGGACAATTTCCGCGCGGACCCCGCAGCGTTCCGGCTTTATATCGAGATGGGCGAACAGCATTTCGAGCGCGCGCGCAGCTTTATCGATCTGGCCGATCACTATCTGTGTGAACTGATCGCCGAGGCGCAGGTGGAGGGGTATTTCCCCGATCTGGCGATCAATGATGCGCTGTCGCTGATCAACCAGATCGTGAACTGCTATATCCAGCCCTATCACATCGCCATGCTGGAAGACCGGCTGAGCGAAGACAAGCTCGCGCGGATTATCGATACGCTATTCGAAGGCCTGTCCGGCACCGACCGGGGGGCCAAGGGCGTATCCGGGCTGCGGGCCGCGAGTTAGTCGGTCAATTCCGTAACCCGGCCCGTTGCCGGTAATTGCCGCACGTCCACGGCGCGCAAATATTCTTCCATCGCGTCGAGATCGATTGCGCCGACTGTCACATCGGTGCCCTGCTCGAACACCGTGAAACTGTCGCCTCCCGCAGCGAGGAAACTGTTCATCGTCACGCGGTAGGTCCGGGCGGGATCGATCGGCTCTGCGTCCAGCGCCGCGGATACCAGCCGCTGCCCGGCGGGGCGGCGCAGATCATAGGTCATTGCAAACCCTTCGGACGGGCTGAATGTCTGGACGAAGCCTTCATCGTCGAACTGCTGTTCGAGCAAAGCGAGCAATTGTGCGCCGGTGAAAGTCTTCGTCACCAGCGTGTTGCCGAACGGCTGGACCGCGTAGATGTCGCCGTAACTGATCGCGCCGTCGGCATCCGGGATCAGTGCAGTGCGCACGCCCGAATTGTTCATGAAAGCGATCTGCGCCCCGGCATCGCGCGTGCCGAACAATTGCGCATCGGCGATCAGATTGCCGAGCGGGGTTTCCTCGGTCGCCGGGCCGGGATCGGGTGCCGGGCCGGAAATCCGGCCGACCGGACGTTCCGCCGCTTCGCGCGATGCATCGGCATAGCGTGCAACATAGGCCGCGACTTCGCGGTCGGCCCGCCAGAAGATCGGGGTAGGTTCGCCCGGCATGGCTGCCGGGTTCACGCTCTGAACGACGATGTTGTCGGCTGCGATTACGCGCGCATCACCAGCGGCGGGATCGACTTCGAGCAGGATGTCGGTCAGCATCGAGCCACCATATCCTGCGCTCGTCACCCAGAAACGGCGCTCGGGATCGATATCGGTGAAATCACACACATAGGCGCGGTGGGTGTGACCTGAGATTACGAGATCGACCCGCGGATCGACCTGCTTGAGAATTTCGATCAGCGGGCCCGATACGCCGCCGCAACTTTTATCGTTGTAGCCGACTTCGGTGTAGAGGCCTTGGTGGATCGAGACCACGATGGCGTCCGCGCCCTGGCTCGCCAGTTCTTCCACCGCCTGATTGATGGTCGCCGCCTCGTCTTCAAAACTGAGGCCCGCAACACCGCTCGGTGTCACCAGCGTGGGCGTTTCCTTCAGCGTCAGCCCGATCACGCCGACCGAAACCCGGGCGGCACCTTCGCCGAATGTGCGCAGGCCATAGGCCGGGAACAGTGTTTCGCCATCGGGCTGGATCACATTGGCGGCGAGGAAGGCGAAGTCTGCGCCGGTGTATTGTTCGACCGCGCAGGGCGTGCGCAGGGTGTTCTGTTCGCAGCCGCCGTTCTGGATGCGCTTGAGTTCTTTCCACCCGCGGTCGAATTCGTGATTGCCCACCGCGTTGAAATCGAGCCCGATCCGGTTCATCGCGCCGATCGCCGGTTCGTCAAGGAAGATCGAGGAGATCAGCGGGCTGCCGCCGATCAGATCGCCTGCCGCGATGACCAGCGAATGCTCGTTCTTCGCGCGGGTTTCAGCGACCGCGCTGGCCAGATAGGCCGCGCCTGCGGCGTATACTTCGCGCTCGGTCCCGTCGTTCTCGACCAGGCGGATCCGGCGTGCGATCGGCTGGAGATTGCCGTGAAAATCGTTGAGCCCCACGATCCGCACCGGCACCGGCTGTGCGGCTTGCTGCGGCTGTGCGGCCTGCTGTGGCTGGGGGACAGTGGCACAGGCGGCAAGCGCGAGCGTGGCGGAGGCGGTCAGGATACGGCGGATCATGGTGCATTCGATGCGCTGCGAATGCGGCAATGTAAAGACAGCGCTATAGCGCCTGTGCGCAAGCATGGCCGCTCGCCCATGCCCATTGGAAATTGTACCCGCCGAGCCAGCCGGTCACATCGACGGCTTCGCCGATCACGTAGAGGCCGGGGGATTTTTTCGCTTCCATCGTTTGTGAAGACAATTCGGCGGTGCTGATGCCGCCGGCCGTGACCTCCGCCTTGGCATATCCCTCGCTGCCGTTGGGCCGGAAAGTCCATTGGCGCAGCCGTTCTTCGGCCTCGCGCAATGCCTTGTCGGAGAGATTGCCCAGATCGCCATCCAGCCCGAGCCGGTCGCACAGCGTGTCTGCCAGCCGCTGCGGCAGGTCTTCACGCAGCAACGAGCGTACTTGCCCGCGCGGGCTGGTGCGCTTCGCTTCAAGCAGCCAGTCACGCGGCCGTCCGGGCAGAAAATCGACCGCCACCGTTTCGCCGTGACGCCAATAGGAACTGACCTGCAAAATGGCCGGCCCTGAAAGCCCGCGATGGGTAAACAGCGCGGCTTCGTGGAATGCCGCCTTTCCCGCGGCAGCCTTCACATCGGCTGCCACGCCGGACAGCTCGCGGAACAGCACATCTTCCCCGCCCAGCGTCAGCGGCACCAGCGCAGGACGCGGCTCGACGATCTTGAGGCCGAACAGGCGGGCCAGATCATAGGCGTAACCGGTTGCGCCCATTTTCGGGATCGACGGCCCGCCGGTGGCGATCACGAGATTGTGCGCCCCGTGCATCTGGCCATTGGCGCTCACGAGATAGGCGCCATCGCGGTGCTCGACTTCGCCAATGTCCTGCCCGGTGAGGATCGTCACATCGCCGCCCTTGCTTTCGGCGGCGTCGCATTCAGCGAGCAGCATATCGACCACTTGCTGCGCGCTGCCGTCGCAGAACAGCTGGCCCAGTGTCTTTTCGTGCCAGGCGATGGCGTGGCTTTCGATCAGATCGAGAAAGTCGCGCGGCGTGTATCGTGCCAGAGCGGATTTCGCGAAATGGGGGTTGGCGGAAAGGTAATTGCCCGGCCCGGCACCGATGTTGGTGAAATTGCACCGCCCGCCGCCGGAGATGAGGATCTTTCTGCCCACCCGGTCGGCCTTTTCCAGCACCAGCACCCGCTTGCCGCGCTGACCTGCGATGGCGGCGCAGAACAGGCCCGCAGCTCCGCCGCCCAAAATTATTGCGTCGAATGTGCTCAAAGCCACTGGCCGATGTTGCGAGGCGGCATACGGGGTGGGCCGCCTTCTTCCGCCAGTGCGCGTTTCAGGCTCCACCCGATCATCGCGCCGGAGATCAGGATGATGATCACGGCCCAGAACCAGTGCGGCAGCCACAAGGCGGCTTCCATCGCTCCGGTATCGGACAGCATCGGTTCTCCGCCGAGCACGATGTTTTCCGTGAACAGGTAATCCCAGTCCCGGAACATGCTCAGAGCGGCGAGCACGCCGAGGAACTGGAGCGAGAATCGCAGCATCCAGTCGCGCCCGAACAGCGCGATCACCACCATCACAGCGCCGACTATCGGCAGGACCACCAACCCGACCGGGCTGCGCACCCAGATCGCCACCGACAGCGCGATAACGGCGGCCAGACCATATAGGGCCGGACGCCAGAAGCGGTGATTGCCGGTGGCGAGAATCAATCCGCTGCCGGCGATGCTGGGGCCAAGCGGCCCCCCCATGGCGATCAGCGCGCTGGACAGGGCGGACGGGTCCTGCGCGCCGCTCGATTGCGCAAAGCCTGATCCGTCGGGGTAAATCACCAGCTCTTCGAAAGTCAGACCCATGAGCAGGGCAGTCAGGCCGTGTCCCATTTCATGGAACCAGGTTGTCAGGATGGTGAACGGGTAGAGCAGATAGCCGACGACCGGGAGGCCAGGTCCGCTGGTGACGATCACTGCAGCGATCAACAGCATGCCGACCTGCTGTTGCTGGGTCTGCGGGCGGGGGCTCCAGCTCAAGGTGTCAGTCAGCCGCCGGCTTGTTCGCCGGTGCGCGCTGCTCGCGGTAAATCGCCCATCCGGCGAGGAACAGCCCGGCGGCCAGTGGCCCCAGCACGATGCCCGAGAGGCCAATCAGCGCAATCCCGCCGAGTGTCGTGATCAGGATCATCCAGTCGGGAATTCCGGTGTCGCGCCCGACCAGCAGCGGGCGCAGCACATTGTCCGCCATGCCGATCAGAGCGACGCCGGAGACGATGACGACAACGCCTTGCCAGATTTCTCCGGTCGCCAGCAGATAAACCGCCGCCGGGACCCAGATCAGCGCCGGTCCCAGAGCGGGGATCAGCGAAGCAATCGCCATCAGCAGGCCGAGCAGCAGCGCGGAAGGGACGCCGACGATCCAGAAAGTGATCGCACCCAATGCGCCCTGGACCAGGCCGACGACGACCGAGCCCTTGATGGTTGCGCGAACGATGCCGAGAAATTTCTCTGTCAGCCGTTCGGCGATGCTGCGTTCCAGCGGAACCGATGCCATCACGCTTTCGCCGATCGCCTTGCCGTCGCGCAGGAGGAAATAGGTAACGTAGATGCCGACCCCGAAGGCCAGCACAAAGCCGAACACGCTGCCGCCGATCGACAGCGCCTGTTGCGCAATCAGCCCGACCGATTCCTCGGCGAATTCCTGCGCCCGGTCGCGCACTTCGCCGAGGTTTCCGAACCCGGAATCATCGAGCGATGTCTGCACATTGCCGGGTAAAGCAGCCATGATTGTCGCGAACCAGTCGGTCACATCGATCCGCCCTTCGCGAAATGCGATGACGACACCGATCGCCTGATCGATGATCGCGCTGCCGATCAGGAAAGACGGCAGGATCACTGCGAATGTGATCACCAGCAGCGTCGCGATGGCGGCGCGGTTGGCGCCGAAATAGCGCTGCTTCAGGAACCACTGGTTGAGCGGCTGGAACATGATCGCCGCGAGCGTCGCCCACAGCAGCGGAGCCGCAAACGGCCACGAAATATACAGCAGTGCAATAGTGGCGAGAGCGAGGAACAGGAAGAAACCGCGGCGTTCGATCCGTGCCTGGTCGATATTCATCGCGGGTCTGCTCCTTGCGCGTTCACCGCGCCTTACACGTCGAGGTTGGCGACATTCAGTGCGTTGTCCTGAATGAATTCGCGGCGCGGTTCGACCACATCGCCCATCAGGCGGGTGAATATCTCGTCGGTCACATCGGCGTCTTCGACCTTCACCTGCAACAGGATCCGGTGGTCGGGATCGAGCGTGGTCTCCCACAACTGCTCGGCGTTCATCTCACCAAGACCCTTGTAGCGGGCGATGGCGAGGCCTTTGCGCCCGGCGGCAAGCACATTGTCGAGCAATTCGGTCGGCCGGAAGATCGCATCGTCGGAACTCGCGTCGATCACTTCCTCTTCCTCGCCATCCGCGTTGACCGCAGCCGGTTCTTCCGCGGCATCGCTGCTGGCGGCAGAGACTTTCACCAACTGCGCGGCCTGAGCGTAGACCTCGGCATGTTCGGACGTCAGGCTGTGCAGTTTGCGCGCCTCGGCGCTGGAAAGGAACTTGGCTTCGATTTCATGCACATCGGTGACGCCGCGCCACAGACGGTCGAACCGCACCGAACCGTCATCGCGCAATTGCGCGGTCCACTTCGCATCTTCGTCAGCCAGGGCAAGGCGCTGCGCTGCCAGCTCGAGCGCCTGACGCCGCACATCGTCGCTCAATCCCGGGTCGAGCGCGCCGGACAGGGCCATCTGCTCGATGATATCGGTGTTGTATTTGCGCGGGACGAACGCGAGCAGATTGCGCACGCGCAGCGCGTGTTCGACCAGGCCGCGCAGGTCTTCACCGCTGCGCGCGCCGCCGGTTGCTTCGAGGTAGCGGCCCTGCAGTCCGGCATCGACCAGATAGCGGTCGAGCGCCGCCTGATCTTTCAGATAGACCTCGCTGCGCCCCTTGCTGACCTTGAACAATGGCGGCTGGGCGATGAACAAGTGGCCGGCTTTGATGATTTCCGGCATCTGGCGGTGGAAGAAGGTCAGCAGCAGCGTGCGGATATGCGCCCCGTCGACATCGGCGTCGGTCATGATCACGACTTTGTGATAGCGCAGCTTCTCGATCGTGAATTCGTCCCGCAGGCCGGTGCCCATTGCCTGAATCAGCGTGCCGACTTCTTTCGATGAAATGATCCGGTCGAACCGGGCGCGCTCGACATTTAGGATCTTGCCCTTGAGCGGGAGAATGGCCTGCGTCTTGCGGTCGCGCCCCTGCTTGGCGGAGCCGCCTGCGGAATCGCCCTCGACCAGAAACAGTTCCGACTTGGCAGGATCGCGTTCCTGGCAATCGGCCAGCTTGCCCGGCAGCGAAGCGACGCTCATTGCGCCCTTGCGGCTCATTTCGCGCGCGCGGCGGGCGGCTTCGCGGGCAGCGGCAGCGTCGATGATCTTTTGAATGATCGATTTGGCATCGGCCGGGTTTTCTTCCAGCCATTCGCTCATCTTTTCGCCCATCAGGCTTTCGAGCGGCTGGCGCACCTCGCTGCTGACGAGCTTGTCTTTCGTCTGCGAGCCGAATTTGGGATCGGGCAGCTTGACGGATACGATGGCGGTCAGGCCCTCGCGCATGTCCTCGCCCGAAAGGCTGACCTTTTCCTTCTTCATCAGGCCGGAGCTTTGCGCGTAATTGTTCAGCGTGCGGGTCAGTGCCGTGCGGAAGGCCGCCAGATGCGTGCCGCCATCGCGCTGCGGGATGTTGTTGGTGAAGGTGAGGACGTTTTCGTAATAGCTGTCGTTCCACTCCAGCGCGACATCGATCCCGATCCCGTCTTTCTCTGCGGAAACGGAGATCGGCTCCGGGATCAGCGCCTGCTTGTTGCGGTCGAGATATTTGACGAATGCGGCGATCCCGCCTTCGTAATAGAGATCGTGCTCCAGCGGCTCTTCATGGCGGTTATCGCGCAGCAAGATGCGCACGCCCGAATTGAGGAAAGCAAGCTCGCGGTAGCGATGCTCCAGCCGGTCGAAATCAAACTCGGTCACGTTCTTGAACGTGTCGTGGCTTGGCATGAAGGTGACGCGGGTGCCCTTCTTCAGGCCGTTCTTGTCGCCATTCGATTCGACTTCCGGCGCATCGCCGCGCTCTTCGAGAGATGCAACTGCATCGCCATGCTCGAACCGCATCCAGTACTGCTTGCCGTCGCGCCAGATCATCAGTTCAAGCCACTGGCTCAGCGCGTTGACCACGGAAACTCCGACGCCGTGCAGGCCGCCGGAGACCTTGTAAGCGTTGTCGTCAGAGGTGTTTTCGAACTTACCGCCGGCGTGCAGCTGAGTCATGATGACCTCTGCCGCCGACACGCCCTCTCCCTTATGCATGTCCACCGGGATGCCGCGGCCATTGTCTTCGACGCTGACCGATCCATCGGGGTTCAGTTCGATCAGGACAAGATCGCAATGTCCGGCGAGTGCTTCATCGATCGCATTGTCCGACACTTCGAACACCATGTGATGCAGGCCCGAGCCATCGTCGGTATCACCGATATACATGCCGGGGCGTTTGCGGACTGCATCCAGGCCCTTGAGAACCTTGATTGAATCGGCGCCGTACTCGCCCATCTGGACGACTTTTTCCGGCTTGTTTTCACCAGTTTCTGGAGTGTCATTATTCATACCGATTATATAGGCGCGCGCAGGGCATAACCAAAGCGGAAACGCCCGTTTTACCCACAGTTCCAGCCCCTTTGGTTACAGTTGAAACCGGTTGACGCGCGGCTGCTTGCAGCGCATCGAACCATCCATGCTTTCGGTGCTCGATATTTTCCGGATCGGGATCGGTCCCTCCAGCTCGCACACAGTCGGGCCGATGCGAATTTCGGCCATGTTCGTGCGCGCTCTGGGCAAGTCCGGCAAGCTGGATCGGGTGGCGCGGGTTGCGGCCGAATTGCGCGGGTCACTCGCGCTTACCGGGGTCGGCCACGGCACAGTCGAGGCCACGATGCTGGGCCTGCTGGGCTTCCATCCGGAGCGTACCTGCCCGGACGAAGCGGCGCATGCCCTGAGCAATCTGCGCGAAACGAAACGGATGATGCTGGGCGGCAAGCAGCCAATCGATTTCGATCCGCGATCCGATATCGACCTTGCCGGTCACATCATTCCCGAACTGCATCCCAACGGCATGCAGCTGACCGCGTTCGATAAAGACGGGGCGGAGCTCCTCAGGCGGACATATTATTCGACCGGCGGCGGGTTCGTCGCTTCCGAGGCGCAGCTCAGGCGCAAACTCAAGAACGATATCGTCAAGACCGGGGCCCAAGTGCCGCATGATTTCGGCTCGGCCGAGGAACTGCTGGCTATCTGCGCTGCGACCGGACAATCCATCGCCGAGCTGGTGCTGGCCAATGAAGACGCGGCCCGCCCTCGCGCCAAGACCGTCGCCGGCCTGGACCGGATTGCCGAAGCGATGGACCAGTGCATCGAGCGCGGCCTGCATCAGCGCGGCATTTTGCCGGGGGGCCTGAAGGTCGCCCGCCGCGCGCCCGATTTGTGGGAGAAGCTCTCCGCCAACCCGCAATCGAACGAGCGCGAACAATTGTTCGACTGGCTCAATTGCTTTGCCATGGCAGTGAACGAGGAAAACGCTGCCGGCGGACGCGTGGTCACGGCCCCGACCAACGGTGCCGCCGGCATCATCCCCGCAGTGATGCGGTTCTATTGCCGCGACGTGGATGACCAGGCGTGCACTGAAAGCCGCCGCAACTTCCTGCTGACGGCGGGGGCAATCGGCCTGCTCTACAAGCAGCGCGCGAGTATTTCCGGCGCTGAAATGGGTTGCCAGGGGGAAGTCGGTGTCGCCTGTTCGATGGCCGCGGGCGGACTTGCGGCTTTGTGGGGCGCCACGCCCGAACAAGTCGCCAGCGCAGCGGAGATCGGCATGGAGCACAATCTCGGGCTGACCTGCGACCCGGTCGGCGGACTGGTGCAGGTGCCGTGCATCGAACGCAACGCGATCGGCGCGGTCAAGGCGGTCAACGCCGCGCGGCTGGCCTTGCACCGGACGGCTGCGGAAAGCTGCGTCAGCCTCGACCAGGTGATCGAGACGATGCGTCAGACCGGTCTCGACATGTCGACCAAATACAAGGAAACGAGCCAGGGCGGCTTGGCGGTCAATGTAATCGAGTGTTGATGCGTCATTAGTGGCCGGGTGGAGGCCCTGGAACGGCGCGCACTTCCGATCCTTCTATCGGCAGCTCGGGCAAGCCGATGCGGAAATGGACGGACCCCTGCCAGATGGTATGGTCGAACAGCTGCATCATCCCCGCACGCGTCGCC
The DNA here is from genome assembly GCF_005434975.1 of Parerythrobacter lutipelagi. Classification (GTDB taxonomy): domain Bacteria; phylum Pseudomonadota; class Alphaproteobacteria; order Sphingomonadales; family Sphingomonadaceae; genus Parerythrobacter_A; species Parerythrobacter_A lutipelagi. The sequence goes on from NZ_SKCJ01000001.1 coordinate 1,506,872, forward strand.
GCATCGAACTGGGTCTTGTGGCAGTCGACCGCGCGGGCTGAGGCGGCGAGGTCTTCGGGCGAATATTCGTAAGGCACCTGCAACAGCGCGCGATCGGTTTCTCCCCACGTCTGCATTTCGGCGATGGGAGGCAGCGTACCTTTCGGAATGCCAGGATACATCAATCCCGGGCGACCTTCCTCTATCGACTGGACGATTTGCGTGGTGATCGCGCTGACCATGCGATGATCGGCATGGCCATATCCACCGTCCGGGCCCCACGTGAAGACGATCTCGTATCCGCCTTCGTCGATGATCGGCTTCAAGGCGGCTGCAAGCTTCTTCGCAGGGCTTTCCGGATGGTGGGCGTTTACGCCCAGCGTGCCGTCGCCGAGCCGCAGGAACCTGACATCGGGATTGCCCAACGCCTGCATCGCGCAGCGCGCCTCACTTTCACGATGGTTGGCGAGCGCTTCGCCTCGCTTCATCGACGAAACGCCCGGCCCCATGTCCCCACTGGTCGCGTAGACGACGGTGACCGGCTGGCCCTTGCGAGCGGCCCGCGCAAGCACGGGGGCGACGAACACCTCGTCATCGGGATGGGCAAAGACGAACAGCAGGCGCGGCTTCGTCGGCGCTTCCTCTGCCTGCGCTATAAAGCCGGTCAGCAACGCTGCCGCGGCAATGACCATTCTCGGCAATCGCATGCGCAGTCTCCTTGGCAATTTGCGGCAAGACTGCATAACTGCCGCGCCAATGACAAGTATCCGGGAGAAATCAGTGACCATCCTCGAACAGTTGCAGGAGCCGTTCGGCTCGTTCCCGGACATCCTCGCACAGTGGGCCAGGCTCCAGCCCGATGCCATTGCTCTGCGCGACGACAGCCGCGAGATCAGCTGGGCGGAGCTGGTCGAGAAGGTCGAGCGGCTGGCTGCGCGGCTGGTCGAAACCGGGCTGGAACGCGGGCAGGCGGTGGCGATTCTCGGTACGAGTTCAATCGATTATGCTCTGGTCTTCCTTGCAGCGGTCCGCGCTGGCGGCGTTGCCGCACCGCTGACCACCAGCGCCAGCCGCGAGCAGCTTGAAGGCATGGCGAAGGATTGCGGTGCCCGGCACCTGTTCATCGACAGCGCCAAACGGGCAGAACTGGGCGAAGATTTCCTGCCTGAAATGCAGGTCGTCGTGCTGGATCAGGATGTGGAGACGGAGATAGCGGCGGCAATGGGGCCGGCGCCCAAGTTTACGCCTGATCCGAAAGACGAATTCAATATCATCTATTCGAGCGGCACCACCGGCGTGCCCAAAGGCATCGTCCATTCGCACCAGATGCGCTGGCGGCAATTTGCGGCAACCGCGTCGAGCTATCTCGAAGCCGGTCTGCCGGTGCGCTCGCTCACATCGACCCCGCTCTATTCCAACACCACAATGGTCGCTTTCCTGCCGCCGCTGCTGGCGGGGGGAACGGTGCGGATCATGGGCAAGTTCAGCACCATCCACTGGCTGGAAAACTCGCAGGCGGACAAGACCACGATCACTATGCTGGTGCCGGTGCAATATCAGCGCCTGATGGACGAGCCGCGGTTTGGCGAATTCGACCTGTCGTCGCTCGCGCTCAAATACTGCACCTCCGCGCCGTTCTCCGCAGAGCTGAAAAATGATGTGCTGCGCCGGATGCCGGGCGCACTGATCGAAATATATTCGATGACGGAAGGCGGTGTGGTCTGCCTGCTCCCCTGCCACGAGTTTCCGGACAAGCTGCACACCGTCGGACGGCCCGCTCCGGGCAGCGAGCTGCGCGTGCTCGACGATCAGGACAAACCCGCACCGCCGGGAACAGCGGGCAATCTCATCGGGCGCAGCCAGACGATGATGGCGGGCTACAGGAACCAGCCGGACAAGACCCGCGAAGGCTATTGGACCGATCCGGAAACCGGGGACGTATGGCAGCGGATGGGCGATATCGGGCGGGTCGATGCAGACGGTTTTCTCGAGCTGGTCGGCCGCTCGAAAGACATGATTATCTCCGGCGGATTCAACATCTATCCGGTTGATCTGGAGAACGAACTGCTCAAGGAAGCCCATGTGATCGAAGCAGCGGTGGTCGGTGTGCCGAGCCGTCGATGGGGCGAAACTCCGGTCGGTTTCGTGACCTTGTCGGCTGGCGGCGACACCGGTGAAATCCTCGGCGCGGTCAACGCCCGGCTCGGCAAGACCCAGCGTCTGGCACAATTGCATGCGATCGACGAAATGCCCCGCAGCCACATCGGCAAGCTGCTCAAGACTCAGCTGCGCACAGAGGCGGAGCTCCTCGGCCTGCCAGCATAGGAAATACGCAGCGGGTTGCCCTGAATCGGGACACTCGCGAATATGCAATGTCCTGCATCCGGTTCTTGCGGCAGCCTTGCGGCGAATCAATTGGATCAGGGGGCCTTGGCCATGAACACGATCAAACTAGCAGCGCTCGGCGGCGCTTCAGCCGTACTTATTGCAGCCACTCCGGCTTTCGCTTCGGTCGTCGAGTACGATGTATCGGACTATAATGCCGGTTCGGGCTGTTCGCATGGTCTGTGGACCAACAACGCGCTGCACAGTGATTGTTCGCGCAATTTCTCCTTCCAGGACGGCACGACCTTCACCCAGGATACAGACGCCGGCACTGCAAGCTTCACCGGGACTGCGATCAACGACGAAGGACAAGTTGCTACGCTCGACCTGTCGTTCGACGGGTTTCAGGACGCGCTGACCGGCAGCCAGACCTACAAGGGCGGGGGCGGCGCCTATGATGCCTCGACGATGGATTTCTATTCCGGCGCTTCAGGCACGATCACGATCGACGGTGCGGTCTATACGCTGAAACCGTCTGACCCGCTGGCCGGTTCGACCACGCTCCAGATCGGTGATGGCGCGAATGACAAGACCAGTGCATTTGGTGGTTCGGCCTGGCTGAATATGCTCGACCCGTCGGGCTGGGCACTCCGGCACTGGGATATCAATTTCAACCTTTCCCAGCGTCCGGGCAATCCGGTTCCGGCACCTGGCGGCATGGCCCTTTTCGGTCTCGCACTGTTCGGCCTGTGGGCACGGCGTCGCCGGATGTTTGCTTAAACCAGGGTCTTTACCCGGTTATAGTGGCACATTTTCTGGGCCGGCGCGGCAATGGCTGCGTCGGCCCAGCTGCCTTTTGCGCGACGTTTGCGGAAATTTAGGGTCCGTGAGGCTATGCGAAGAGCCATGAAACCGATGCATTTGAAAATGGCCGGGCTGCTTGCTCTGGCCGCCTCCCTCCCGGCTTGCGGCATGCTGGAGCAAGACAGTCAGTCGGCGGCCGAGAGCGCGCTTGCCGAGAACGACTATCGCGCGGCCCGCGTCCATCTGGCCAAACTGCTCGCTGAAACGCCTGATTCGGCTGATCTGCGGCTGCGCTATGCGGAAGTGCTCCTCGCGCTGGGTGACGGAATCGGGGCCGAAGCTGCGCTCGATCAATTGTCCCGCGAAGACGCCACCTCGCCAGACGCGGCAGCGCTTCACGCGCATGCGGCGCTGTTGCAGGACAAGCCCGAAGAAGCGCTCGACTGGGCGGCAAAGGCGGGCACCTCGCATCCGCTTGCGGTGTGGGCCCGTATCGGCGCGACCTTGGCCAAAGACGATTTCGAGCAGGCGGTCGAGATGGCCGATGCAGCGGTTGCCGCCCATCCGAAGGACGCGCGGATTCTGGCTTTGCGCGGAGAGATGGCATTGCAGCAGCGTTCGGTCGAATCCGCACGGCGGCTGGCAGATCGCGCACTGCAGGCAGAGCCAGGCTCGCTGCCGGCTCTGATGTTGGCGGGCAAGATTGCTGTCCTGCGCGAGGATCTGGCGCAAGCTGAGAAGCATTATTCCGCCGCGTCGAAAACGCACAAGGGCGTGCTCGGTCCCTTGATCGCGCTAGGCGCAGTCCAGGCGGACCGGGGTCAGATCGAACAGGCAGCCGATACAATCGCGCAAGTTCGCGAAGTGGCCCCGGCGCATCCGCTCGGCGTCTTCCTCGATGCCAAGCTCGCTTTCGTGACCGGCGATCTCGATAAAGCCAACGCGCTGATGCAGGAGAACGAGCGCAGCTTGCGCAAGATCCCCGCAGCGCAGTTGCTGCTTGGTGAAATCGCGCATCTACGCGGCAATCAGGAACAGGCGATAGCGATCCTGCGCCAGTTCCTGCAGGTCAGTCCCGACCATATTCATGGTGCCATGGTGATGGCGCAGGCGCGGCTCGCGCTCGGGGAAAAACGCGCTGCGTTCGAAACCGTCAGCGATCCGGCCAAGCGCGCGGTTGCCGGGCCGCAGATCCTGGCGCTGGCGTCCCGGCTCGCGCAGGAACTCGGCGAGCCCGATCCCTACGCCGCGCGGCTGGCAAAAGTTGCACTGCCGAGCGATTACGCGGCCCGCCTGTCGCAGGCTGACACGGCCATTGCCGCCGGCAAGTGGGACGAAGCCGACAGCATCTATCAGAAATTGCTCGGGCAAGGCATGGATGCCCATGCACTGGTGCTCAACAATGGTGCGCTTGCCGCGCTAGAGGCTGGGCGCAAAGGCGACGCGTTGCAGCTCGCGCGTCGGGCTCATGCGCTGACTCCGGACGATCCGCAGGTGACGGACACTCTTGGCTGGGTGATTGTGCGCAGCGGGGGCTCGGCGGCAGAGGCACAGCGGCTGTTGCGCAGCGCGGTGGCTCAGGTCCCGGGCAATCTCGAATTTCGCTGGCACCTCGCGGCGGCACTGGCTGCAGGGGGTCAGAAAGCAGAAGCCCGCAAGCTTGCGCAAGGTGTGCGCGAGTTTGCCGGTCCGGAACAGCGCGAACACATCGATCGCTTGCTCGCGAGCCTTTAAATACAGAGGTTTTTGAAAGAAAGGGGACGCGGCCGCCCGGATCTTTGGGGGGGAGGACTGAATGTCCGGGCAGCCGCGTCTCAATTTTTGCCAGGCGGGCACCGGTGTCGTTACCGGGCGGTTCCGCAGTGGCCAGGAGACCTTCGCAAGGGAGGAGGTCAGGTGCCTGCTGGTCGGCGACAGATGGGAGGGAGAGGTTTCTGTCGACCGGCTCTGATGCTGTAATAATGTTGCGCCTGACTATTCACAAATGAGAAAAAATCGACATTAGTTCAGTTTTTTGCAACATCCACTTCTGTCGCCCGCTGTCAACAGCACCGGCCCGTTGCAGCCTTTGCGGCTGCGGCGACCTCGCGGCGAGTGGTTTCATCCTGCTTCGCGCGTTGCTCCAACCGCCACCAGATCAAGCCGAGGATGGATAGCACAATCACTTCATACGGGCAGAACTGGCCCAATCTGTAGAACGGCAGAAATCTGTCCCACCCGTTCCGGTCGATCACGAATTCGGCAAACATTATCCATCCGCTGAACGGCACGAGCATGACTGCAAGCTTGGTCCAGAAGGGCAGAGCGACAAATGGTATTCTTTGCATGGGATTCTCCGGCTTGTTGTGGTCCGGAGCATCAGCTACCACTTAAAGCGCAGTTTAAGTCAAGGGGCGTTCGTGCATGGGGCTATCAATCGGGCAATTGGCCGAACACGCCGGGGTCAGCGCTTCTGCCGTCCGCTACTACGAGGGGGCGGGATTGCTGCGTCCACCGGGCCGCCGGTCCGGCCGCCGGGTTTACGATGCGGCAGCGCTGAAGCAGCTGGCTTTCATCACGCGAGCGCGTTCGAGCGGGTTCTCGATCGCGGAAATCCGTGACCTTGTGGGCCTCATGCGCGGCGACGGCGGGGCGGAAACCTATTGCGACGAGGCCAAAAGCTTCGCTCGCAGCAAGATCATCGAGCTCGACGATCAGATCGCGCAAGCCAGGGCTTTGCGCGCGCAATTGATCCATGCGCTCGCTACCGATTGTAGCGGGCTCGACGACTGCGCTGTGATTAGCGGCTGAGCATTGCTTGCCAGCGCTCGGCGGCCCCTTTAATCCGCCGCCATGGACGAAACAGACCCCACCGAATCCATCCACCCCGACTCCATCCTGATCGTCGATTTCGGCAGCCAGGTGACTCAGCTTATCGCGCGCCGGGTGCGCGAAGCGGGGGTCTATTCCGAGATCGCGCCTTTCAGCCTCGCAGAAGAGGCGTTCCACCGGATGAAACCCAAGGGGATCATCCTGTCGGGATCGCCCGCCAGCGTGCCGGATGACGGCTCGCCCCGCGCGCCGCAGATCCTGTTCGACAGCGGCCTGCCGATCCTCGGCATCTGTTACGGTCAGCAAGTGATGAGCCACCAGCTCGGCGGTGAAGTTCGCCCGGGCCATGAGACCGGGCCAGAAGACGGATACCGCGGCGGCGAATTCGGCCGCGCTTTCCTGACCGTGACCAAGGATTGCGCGCTGTTCGACGGGCTGTGGGCCGAGGGTGAACGCCACCAGGTGTGGATGAGCCACGGCGACAAGGTCACGCAGTTTGCCCCCGGTTTCGAAATCGTCGCCACCAGCGATGGCGCACCCTTCGCGGTGATCGCCGACGAGGCACGCCGATATTACGGCACGCAGTTCCACCCTGAAGTCGTCCACACCCCTGACGGCGGCAAGCTGCTGGCCAATTTCGTGCACAAGGTGTGCGGACTGGCGGGCGACTGGACCATGGCCGCCTATCGCGAGACGAAGATCCGCGAAATCCGCGAGCAGGTGGGCGATGGCAAAGTCATCTGCGGCCTAAGCGGCGGAGTCGACAGCTCTGTCGCGGCAATCCTGATCCACGAGGCGATCGGCGAACAGCTGACCTGCGTGTTCGTCGATCATGGCCTGCTACGGCTGAACGAGCGCGAGCAGGTCGAGACCATGTTCCGCGACCATTACAACATCCCGCTGGTGGTGGTCGATGCAGAGGAGCGCTTCATGGCGGGCCTCGCGGGCCAGACCGACCCGGAGAAGAAGCGCAAGTTCATCGGCGGCGAGTTCATCAATGTGTTCGAGGAAGAGGCACAGAAGATCGGCGGGGCGGATTTTCTCGCTCAGGGTACGCTCTACCCCGACGTGATCGAAAGCGTCAGTTTCACCGGCGGACCAAGCGTGACGATCAAGAGCCACCACAATGTCGGCGGGCTGCCCGAACGGATGAACATGCAGCTGGTCGAACCCTTGCGCGAACTGTTCAAGGACGAGGTTCGCGAGCTCGGCCGCGAGCTGGGCCTGCCCGACATGTTCGTCGGCCGTCATCCCTTCCCCGGCCCCGGCCTGGCGATCCGCATCCCGGGTGAAGTGACCAAGGAACGCTGCGATATCCTGCGCAAGGCAGACGCGATCTATCTCGATGAAATCCGCAAGGCCGGTCTCTACGATGCCATCTGGCAGGCCTTCGCCGTGCTATTGCCGGTCAAAACCGTTGGCGTGATGGGCGATCACCGCACCTATGACAGCGTCTGCGGCCTGCGAGCGGTGACCAGCACCGACGGGATGACGGCGGATGTCTATCCCTTCGACGCAAGCTTCCTGACCGGCTGCGCCACGCGCATCGTCAATGAAGTTCAGGGCGTGAACCGGGTGGTCTATGACTATACCAGCAAGCCGCCGGGCACGATCGAATGGGAGTGATTTTTGTCGCGGGACGAGCAGATTGCTAACGCCGTTTCGCAGCTCGATATTGCTGCGAGCGATCGTCAAGATGCGGCATGGGCCAATTTGCGGCCGCTCGGCTTCGGCATTGTGCGATACTTGCTTGCAGCCTTTCCCCAATTCCGAACTTGGCAGGGTCGGACGGCGCTGGTCTACTATGCCACCCGCTATGCCCGCATCTCCGACGATGCCGTTCGGCTCGGTATTCTGGCCGCAAGTGATCGTTCCTATATGGTGCGGTATCGTGCCTGCGGCCTTCTCGCCTATTCCTTGAATCGTGACTCCCTCTCCGTTCTGGAAAGACTAAGTTCCGACAAGCGGTTGTTGGTGGCGCGATCGGCGCACGCAGCGTGCAACGCGATTAAAGCTCAAAACCACCATCTGTTTGCCGATCGAAGCCTGTCCGGTCGTACGAGTTGGGTGGTCAATGAGGGGGACCGCGCGCCCGGCGGTTCCATCCCGCCTCCGCCGTCAAGGATCGACCGGTGGAGGTTGGGCATCCGGTCAGTCGATTCCGGGAACCCTTGATCGGAATGCAGCTCCCCCTCGGCTCTGATCCGCGTACCGATATCCTTCGCCGTACGCAGGCTGCGTTGATCGGACATTTTGGGCGGATTGTTCGCCCGCCCGAGAAACGCCGGGCGCCCGAGTGGGTGCTGGTCCACGGCGTAATCGGGGCGCAGACCAAGACGGCGGCGAGCAATGCCTCGACCGAGGGTCTGCTCGCCGAATACGGGTCATGGGAGGCGGTTGCGGCGGTGCCGCTTGCGGAGCTGGAGACGCGGCTCCAGCGGCAGACCTTTCCTTCGGTCGCGGCAAACCGGCTGAAGCAGTGCCTCAACGCGATCATTGACCAGCGCGGCGCGGTCGATTTGCGGCATCTGTCCAATCTCGAAACCGCGGACGCTATGGCCTGGCTCGAAACGCTTCCCGGTGTGGCGCGCAAGAACAGTGCGGGGGTGATGAACGCCTCCACCTTCGCCCGCAAGGCGATGGTAATCGACGGGCACCATCGCCGGATCATGCAGCGGATGGGGATCGTGCCCGCGAAGGCCGATACGGCCAAGACCTATGACGCGCTGATGCCGGTCGTGCCGCAAGAATGGTCCGCCGCCGACATGGACGAGCATCACCTGCTGCTGAAGAAATTGGGCCAGAGTTTTTGCCGCCCGCGCGCGCCGCACTGCGAAGCCTGTCCGCTCCGCAGCGATTGCGCGACCGGAACCGGAGCGCTTGCCAAGCGCTGATCCGCCATGGCCCGCCTGCTCGAACCTGCTGCTGTCGAAACCGTCTACCGGCGGCTTGCCGAAGCCATGCCCGGGCGCACCGCCGGCGCAAAAGGGCCGAAAGGCCAGCCCGACGCCTATCGCAGCTGCGTTTCCTGCATGCTGTCTGCCCAGTCGCTCGATCGCAACACCGCCGCTGCAACGCGGGCGCTGTTCGCGCTGGCGACCACGCCGGAAGACATGCTCGAGCTTGACGACCGCGACGTTGCCGCCGCGATCAAGCCGTGCGGGCTGTACAACAACAAGGCGCGCAACATCCGCAGGTTCAACGAAGCGCTACTGGCCGAGCATGGCGGAGTGGTGCCCGACACCCGCGAAGGGTTGATGAGCCTGCCGGGGATCGGCCGCAAATGCGCCGACATCGTCATGAGTTTCACCTTTGGCCAAGACGTGATTGCGGTCGACACCCATGTACACCGCGTGTGCAACCGGATCGGGCTGACCGATGCGAAGGTGGCGGAGAAAACCGCCCAGCAGCTGGAGGAACGCTCCCCCCAATGGACGCTGGCGGATGGTCATTTCTGGCTGATCCAGTTCGGGAAGCGGGTGTGCACGTCGCGTGCACCCAAATGCGCGGCCTGTCCGGTGAGCGATCTTTGCCTGTGGTATGCCGCCAATCGCGCTGGCGAGTGATGCGCGCGTCTGGCACAGAGGCTGTGTGTCTGACCTCTTCGCAAATCTCCCGTCGCACAGTTCCGGTTCGCGCTTCGCGGCGTTTGACCTGCACAGCGAGATCGGGATTGCGGGTCACAGGCTGATCATTCCGCACATCCCGCTCGATCGCGCGCTGCAGCCGAGCGACTGGTTTGCGAGTAAGTTTGCCAACGGCAGCGTGCACGAGCCGCGACTGGTCGATTTGCTGGTCGAACTGTCAGTCCGATTGGCGGGCCGGCTGGTCCGCTTCTACGATATCGGTGCGCTGTTCGGCTTCTTCGGCATTCTGGCAGGTAAGTTGTTTGCCGGTGCCGAACTGGTTGCAGTCGAGCCCGAAGCCGAGGCGGCACGCTATGTCGCAGCTCTGGCCAGAGCGAATGGGTGCGGCGCCCACGTGAAGCAAGTGCTGTTGACCGGCCAGGCAGGCACCGGGTCCTTCGCCGCACAAGGCTTCCGCTATCAGGCCGCTCCTTCCGGTTCGCCCATCCAGACCGCCGCGTTGCAGGATATATTGCTGCCGAGGCGCGACGGGGTGACTGAAATTCTCAAGATCGACACCGAAGGCTATCAAGCGCGGTTCCTGCCGCAGGCCGCCGATGAACTGGCGCAGCGCCAAGCCATCGTCCTGCTGGAGCTTGATCGGCCCGAGAAACTTGCAGCACATGGCAGCAGCAATGCAGCGGTCGTCGCGCCCTTTCTCGCGCTTGGCTACACGCTCTACTGGTGCGATCACCGTGACCCTTGCGCCAAGGTCGAACGATTGCCGGGTCTCGTGCCCCGGCATGAACGCAATTCGCTCGCTGTGCTGATTCCCCGGGATTTCGACGCGAGCTGATCACGGGCTTGCATCGCGGGGCAATCTCGTCGATCCGTGACGCGCACGCAAATGCCATCGGGCCGGAGGAAGAATGAGCTGGGAAGACCAATTTGCCGAAGATGCCGATCGGCGCGAGGGCGATGCGAAGGGCAAGTCGCGCTCGGTAACGGTCGGTTGGACAGTGCGTTTCCCGCAGGGCGGCGACGCGATCTGGTCCGCGCCCAAACCCTTCAGCCGCAACGATCCCAAGCCGGCCTCGGCGAAATCGGTACAGGTGTGCCCGGCGGCGATCGATTTCGACCGGCGGCACTTCGTCATTCCCTGCCCGATCGACATCAACCTGTCTTTCCAGAAGCAGCCCAACGGCCAGCTGCAGATGATCGACGCCGATGGCGAGAAATCGGGCATGCGTCCGCAGGGCCGCGCGAACATGATGATGCTCCACCCGCAAAGCGAATGGCGCCATCCCGAACGCCCTATTATCCAGATCGTCGCGCCCTATGTGTTCGTGGCGGACGAGCCGTGCTACGTGGTTCAAACTCCACCCTATCTCGACTGGCTGCCCGAGCAGCGCCCGGGTCTGCAGATGGGTGGGCGCTTCCCGGTCCACATCTGGCCGCGCCCGCTGAGCTGGGGCTTCGAATGGCACGACCTGTCGAAACCGCTCAAGCTGAAGCGCGGCGAGCCATGGTTCTACGTCCGTTTCGAGACTGAAAATCCGGGCGCGCATGTGCGGCTCGTCGAACAGGAAATGACCGAGGAACTGGAGAAGTATCTCGACTCGATCGTCGACGTGTCGAACTACGTCAACAAGACCTATTCGCTGTTCGGCGAAGCCCGCCGCATCCGGCCCGACAAGCTACTCAAACCAAAAAGGTAGACGCTACTCGGCAGGCTGCCGTGCGAGTTCAGCCTGTTCATGGCCAACAGCTTCGAGTGCGCGCTGGCTGACGGGGGTCAGGCCAGTGCGCGCGGGCAGGTTGTCAGGCGTTTTCACATTCCATGCGAGGCCGAGCTTTTCGAGCAGCTGGACGAAGTTCCAGCCAAGGTCGATCTGTCCCTTGTAGATCCCGTGACGGGCGGAGGCGGGGAAGGCGTGGTGGTTCGAATGCCATGCCTCGCCCATGGTCGGGATCGCCAGCCACCAGACATTCGAAGCCTGGATCGCCGCCCCGTCGACCGACCAGTCATCGGGATCGCCGGTGTGTGCGAAATACGAAATGCACCAGTGCATCGAGACGCAGGCTGCCACCCGGACAAAGATGCCCCACACAACCCATGGCCAACCGCCAAGCCAGAAGAGCAGCGCAGCGAGCGGCAATTGCTGCAGCATCCAGGTGCGCTGGAGGAAGAGATAGAATCGATCCTCGCCAATCTCCGGTCCCGGATCGAACTGTGGAGGGTGGTCGAGCACAATCCGGAAATTCAGGTAGTAAAATCCCTCGAGCAGGAATGGTTTGCCGTGGCGCATGAACCAGTGACAATCGGGCTGACGCTGCGCCCAGTCACGCGTGTCATGCAGGCGAACTGTCCAGATCGGGCCACCCATGCCGACCAGCGTACCGGCATAGACCAGCATTCGCTCGAGCCATTTTGGGCAATCAAAACTGCGATGGATCATGCGCCGGTGAAATCCGACCGAATGGCCCATGCACAGGGTTACCGCAGACAGCGCGAGGAACACGGCCAAGGCGCTCCAGCTGAAGAACAGCGGGCCGAGAGCAATTGCTCCGGAGAACATAGCGGTGTTCCACAGCGAACGTGGCCAGTCCCATGCGACATGGCCTGCCGCTGCGCTTGCGGTGTCGAGCCCGTTCAGCGAGTTCACCTTGAACGCGCCGCTGGCTGCTTCGCCTGACATTGCGCTCATTCGGCCTCCCTCAAGTCTTCGCGCTGCAGTTTGCGTTCGGTCGCGAGGGCGCGGGCCTCGGGGCAGAACGGGGTGAGGAAAGAATAGAGATTGTTTGCCAGCCGGTCGGCAGCGATCGAATAGATCACTTCCTGTCCGCGTTTCTGGCGGTGCAGCAGGCCGGCATTGTGCAGTATGGCGATATGCTTGGAGATCGAAGGCATCGCCATGTCGAATTTCGCCGCGATCTCGCCAACTGTCATCGGACCACCGGCAAGATGGTTGAGGATGCGCCGCCGCGGGGTAGAGGCAAGAGCCTTGAACGCCTTTTCCATAGATAGTTTCCTAATTAGGAAAATACGCACACGCAACCCTGTTTCCGTTGCGTCACGCTTGCGCCCGGCGGCGAAACCCTGCAGCCCGAAGGCGGACAACGAATCGCGACAGGGAGAAAGCCTCATGAAAACCGCCATCACCGAAATGTTCGGCATCAAGCACCCGATTATCCAGGGCGGGATGCACTATGTCGGGTTTGCCGAAATGGCTTCGGCGGTTTCCAACGCGGGCGGGCTGGGCATTATTACCGCGCTGACCCTGGGCACGCCGGAGAAGCTCGCCAACGAGATCGCGCGCTGCAAGGACATGACCGACAAGCCGTTCGGTGTGAACCTCACCTTCCTGCCGACGGTCAACGCGCCGGATTATCCCGGGCTGGTCAAAGCGATCATCGATGGCGGGGTGAAAGTGGTCGAAACGGCGGGCAACAACCCAGTGCAGGTGCTGCCCTTCTTCAAGGATGCCGGGGTCAAGGTGATTCACAAATGCACTGCGGTGCGCCACGCGCTGAAGGCCCAGTCGATCGGCTGCGATGCGGTATCGGTCGACGGTTTCGAATGCGGCGGCCACCCGGGCGAAGACGACATCCCGAACTTCATCCTGCTGCCACGCGCGGCCGATGAACTGGAAATCCCGTTCGTTTCATCGGGCGGCATGGCCGACGGACGCAGCCTGATCGCCAGCCTCGCTATGGGTGCGGAAGGCATGAACATGGGCACGCGTTTCATCGCGACAAAGGAAGCGCCGGTGCATGAGAATGTGAAAGCCGCCATCGTCGCCGCTTCGGAGCTCGACACGCGGCTGGTCATGCGTCCGCTGCGCAACACCGAACGGGTGATGACCAATGACGCGGTCGAGGAATTGCTCCGGATCGAGAAGGAAAAGGGCGACGATCTCAAGTTCGAAGACGTGATCGAACAGGTCGCCGGGGTCTATCCGCGGATCATGACCGAAGGCGACATGGATGCCGGTGCGTGGAGCTGCGGCATGGTCGCGGGCCTGATCAACGATATCCCGACCTGCCAGGAACTGATCGACCGGATCATGGGTGAAGCGGATGATATTCTCGCGCGTATGAACGGCATGGCGAAGGGATAGGTCGCAGCCATTTGGTGCGACTCGTGCGCGTGGTCTACGCCAGCGGCCGATGAGGGCACAACGGCAGCGGGGGATCTGCCATGGCCGATGAATTCCATCCGGGTGACACCGCCTATGCGGGGTATCCGACCGCGCACGTTCACATTGTAACGCGCAATTCGAAGAAGAAGCTGACGCTGAGCAAGGCAAAGCACTTGCTGTGGGGCGACTGGACACAGGTCACCGACGACGATTTTATCGCCGACGGGACCGGTCACGCACTCGACCCGCCTCTCACCAGCGATGAACATGACGCCCTGCGCGATCTGATAGCCGGAATGGTGCCGGTCCGGGTGCGCGGGGTCTCGGGCTATATGCATCCCGAAGATCTTGAGCGCGAGCGGCTGCTCGAAGTGGTGTTCGTCGATGTCGGGCAGGGCGACGGTGCCTTGCTGGTGACGCCGGATGACAAGAAATATGTCATCGATGCCGGCGAAGGCGAAAACATGTACCGTTATTTGCGCTGGCGGTTCCGCAATTTCGAAAAGGCACACACCGATTTCGACGGGCTGATCATCACGCATCCGGACATGGACCATTACGAGGGGTTCCGCCGCCTGATCGAGGACGGCGCTGTCCACGCGAGCCACATCTGGCACAATGGCGTGGTCGAACAGTTCGGGACATCATCCGATGGCGATCAGCTGACATCGAAGGACCATTTGCTGGGCAAGCGCGAAACGAGCGCCGGGCAGAGCTATATCGTCGACCTGTGTACCGACGATGCGGCCCTGTCGGCGATGCTCGACAACCGGACCCGGTGGGTGAAGAACAGCAGCGGGAGGCCGAAGAAATATCCCGACCTGCTTGAGACCGCGCGCACCAGCCTGCACGAAAACGGAGAGCGCCGCTTCCCCGATATTGCGATGCTTTCGACCATCCATGGAGAGCTGTCCGGCGGGCGCAGCTACCTGCCCGGTTTCGCCCCTGCCAATGCGACCGAGTGCGAGATCGAGATTGTCGGTCCGGTGGTCGAGCCGGCCAGCGACGGAACGCCGCGCTTGCGGACCTTCGGTGAGAACCCGGCACCCAAAACCACCAGCATGGACAGCGGCAAGACCAAGAATGGCCACTCGGTCCTGCTCCGGCTGAGATACCGCGATGTCACGCTGCTGTTCGGCGGCGATCTCAACAGTCCGGCGGAATGTTTCCTGATGACGCAGGCTTCGGGCGGGCCCTATGTCGACCCAAAGAATCTCGACGAAGCGGGACAAGCGGCGGTGCGCCAGACTGTCAGAACGCGCTACGGTGCCGATGTGGCGAAGGCTTGCCACCATGGCAGCGCAGATTTCACCGACCTGTTCCTGTCAGCGATCAATCCGGCGGCGACAGTAATTTCGAGCGGTGACGAGGAAAGCCACGCGCATCCGCGCTGCGACACGCTGGGCGCGATCGGGCTGCATGGCCGCGGCGAACGGCCGCTGATTTTTTCGACCGAACTGTCTCGCAGCACGCTCGAGTTTACCAAGCGCGAAGATACGCCGTGGTTTCAGGCGGCAAAGCTGCGCGGAGAGCTGACGGCGATCGACGATCCCGAACGGCGCGCAGCACAGGAAGCCGAGATCGCCAGGCTGGAAGAGGACGAGAAGAAAACCAACGTCACGGTTTATGGCTCGATCAACCTGCGCTCCGACGGGCGCAAGATCGTGCTTGCCTATATGTTGGAAAAGCCCTCGAACTCGCGCCGGTGGGACGTTTACCCGCTGGAGATGGACGCAGACGCAGGGCGGTTGACCTATCTCGAGCGCAAGCAAGCCGAAGCGGCGGAGAAGAAACGCCGCAAGGCCGCTGCGTCAGGAGGCTAGCTCACGCTACTTAGCTATCGGCTCTGCGGTAAGGCACGAAATCACCGAGCATGATGTTGCCGGTGTAGAAGCCGTTCATGCTGTTTTGCGTTGTGACGATATCGGTCCGGCACAGACTGCTGGAGCTGCGCCGAGTGACCAGCGTGTCACGGTCGTCGATGTCCTCTGCGTTGCGCGGGATGTTGACGTAAAGCGTGCCGCCGCTCTTGTAGACCAGAGCGGTCTCATCGATGATCGTCAGATCGACATTGCGCAACATGCGAATGCAGCTCTGCGGTTCGCCGGCAACACGCCCTTCGAGCAGTTTTTCCAGCTTGATCTGACCTTCGGTCATCGCGCCTTCGGAGTGATCTTCAGCCTGGATTGCCGGAGCCGCCAGCAAGGCGGCGGCCGCTGCGGCGAATGCGGTGGTCGTGAATTTCATGTGATCAACCTTCCTTCGCGGGTTTGGTGTAAGGCACAAAATCGCCGAGAAAAAGCACCGGGCCGGGCATCAAGCTTGTCCGGTCGCGCAGTTCGACCTGATCGAGCCGGCACAGGCTGGACGTGAACTGGCGGAAAACCGGAACGTCCCAGTTATCCAGGAAGCGCGCGCCATTCGGGCGATTGACATACAGCGTGTTGCCGTCCCGGAAGACAAGCGCGGTGCGGTCGACAACCCGCAAGCTGTCGCGCTGGCTGCGGCGCAGGCATTTGACCGGCTCACCGGCGACGCGGCCTTCAAGCATTTCGGCAAGCTCGATCTCGCCGGCGGTCGGTTCAGAAGCTTCGGATTGGGCCGGTTCGGATTGGGCCGGTTCGTCGGCGAAAGCGGGCGCAGCCAGCAGTGCGGCGGCCAATGTCAGCGGGAGGGCGTGTTTCATGGTTCAATTCCTCAGGTGATCAAGTTAGCACACTTGTCTGAATTGCGCCTGACTCGCTCAGAATGGACCGCCGAACGCGAATTTCCATCCGCAAACCATTACCCAGTGCAACGCCACCGGGGGCCAGATCGATCCCGAAACCTCGCGCAGAATGCCGAGCGCCAGAGCGGCAACTGAAACTGTCAGCAAAAAATCGGGTGCAGCAAACAGCGACGACCAGGGCGGACCGAGGCCGGTCCAGAATTGCAGCGGATGCCACAGGACGAACAACCCCGCCGCGAGAAGTATCCTTGAAAGGCGATGGCGAGCTTGCCGCGCGGGATGCAGCACCCCGCGAAAAAGCAGTTCCTCGAACAGGGAAGGGACAATCAGCAACACGATGGCGATGCCGAACATTGTCAGCGAGAGCGGTACAGGTTGCCAGCCGGCGAGGCCCGACAAGTGACCGGCCAGCGCGACAGCCAGGCAGCCGAGAACAAAGGTGGTGGCAGTCCTGCCCCATTCATTGCCATGCGGCAGGCGGATGGCCGATTGCAGACCGGCGAAGGCTGTTGCAGCGGTCAGGCGGTTCCACCGACGGTGAGCCCGCCGACCAGCAATGTCGGCTGGCCTACCCCTGCCGGCACGCTTTGCCCGCCTTTGCCGCAGACGCCGATGCCTTGATCGAGCGCCATGTCGTTCCCGATGCCTTCGACTTTGGTCAACACGCTTGGCCCATCGCCGATCAGCGTCGCGCCCTTGATCGGGGCGCCGATCTTGCCGTCCTCGACCAGATAAGCCTCTGTGCAGGAGAAGGTGAAGCGGCCCGAGACGATATCGACTTGCCCGCCGCCGAAGCTCTTGGCGAAGATGCCGCGCTTCATCCGTGCCAGCAGTTCTGCCGGATCATCCGTCCCGCCGCGCATGAAAGTGTTGGTCATGCGCGGCATCGGCGCGTGCTGATAGCTCTCGCGGCGGCCGTTGCCGGTTGGCTGGGTGCCCATCAGCCGCGCGTTGAGCCGGTCCTGCATGTATCCTTTGAGGAGACCATCCTCGATCAGGACGGTCTCTCCCGTCGGCGTGCCCTCATCGTCGATGCTGAGCGAACCGCGCCTGTCGGTTAAGCTGCCATCGTCGACCACTGTCACGCCAGCCGCTGCAACCCGCTCTCCGATCCGGCCGGAAAAGGCGCTGGTGCCTTTGCGGTTGAAATCGCCTTCCAGACCATGGCCGACGGCCTCGTGCAGGATAATTCCGGGCCAGCCGGGTGCCAGCAGGACCGGCATCTCACCCGCGGGCGCGTCGACGCTGTCCAGATTGACCAAGGCTTGCTGGACAGCTTCGTCGATGCCGTGCCGCCAAGCGGTTTCGTCAAACAAACGGTCGTAAAGATAACGGCCTCCGAAACCATGGCTGCCGCGCTCGCGCCGGCCGTTTGCTTCCGCCACGATCGAGACATTCAGCCGCACGAGAGGCCTGATATCGGCCGCGATGAAACCGTCGGGGCGGACAACTTCGATCACGCTCCAGCTGCCCAGCAGCGAAACGGATACTTGCGACACCCGCGGATCTTTCGCGCGGGCGACAGCGTCGATCGTCTGCAACAGAGCGACTTTCTGTTCGAAAGTCACCAGATCGAGCGGACTGGCATCGGTATAGAGATGGCGATTGCTGCGGCGCGGTGGGGCGGCTTTGCTGCCCGCCGCAGGGTCGAGCAGTCGCAGCGTCTCACCGGCGCGGCGGATCGCCGTCTCGCTGATTTCATTGGCATGGGCAAAGCCGGTCATCTCGCCCGACACGCCGCGCAGGCCGAAACCGGAATCGCGTGAATAATCGGCTGCTTTCAGCCGTCCGTCGTCGAACACGAAGCTCTCGCTGGACGAATGCTGGAGGTACAACTCGCCGTCGTCGCAGCGGGAAAGTACATCCGCTGTAACGCGCTGCGCGTCTTCGGGAGTCAGGCCGGTGCCATAAAGCAGGCTGCGGGGATCGGGTGCGGTCATGGATTGGTCCATAGCGGCCCCGACGGCTGCTGCCTATCGGTGACCCGGATCGCCGCCTTCGGAAATATCCGGCAGGCTCGCCTGGTCGGCACCGTCTGCCGGTCCGCCTTCGAGCACGAAGCGCCGGTCGCAATAGCCGCAATCGACATAGCCATGTTCGTCTATCTCGAGATAGATTTTCGGGTGGCCGAGCGCGGCGGGGCGGTAAGTCCCGCTCCCGTCTCTCGGGCCGCGAATGCCGGTTGCGCCGTCGCAGCTAACGCGGCGGGACGTGGTTTTGATCACTTCGGGCGGTGCAATGCTCATGGACAGGCCGATAGTGGGATATGTGCGGATTCGCAACGCCTCCTCGACACTTCGCAGCAGGTCGCAGCACGTCGCAGCAGTTTGCATCCCTCTTTGCAGCGGCGCTGGAAATGCCTACTGCGCTGCACATGACCAATACGCCCGCCATTCGCATCGAAAATCTTGTCAAACGCTATGCCGGGGCGAAGGGCGAAGAGGGCAAGCTGGCGCTGAAAGGCGTGAGCTTCGACGTGCCGCAGGGCGGGATATTCGGCCTGCTTGGCCCCAATGGCGCGGGCAAATCGACGCTGATCAACATCCTTGCGGGGCTGGTCACCAAGACTTCTGGCAGCGCTGAAATCTGGGGCTTCGATATCGACAGCCAGCGGCGCAACGCCAAGCGATCGATCGGGATCGTGCCGCAGGAAATCGTGTTCGATCCGTTTTTCACTCCGTTCGAAGTGTTGGAGAACCAGGGCGGTTTTTACGGCATCCCCAAGGCGGACCGGCGGAGCGAGGAATTGCTCGAAGCGGTGCGGCTGAGCGACAAGCGTGACGCCTACGCGCGGACCCTCTCAGGGGGAATGAAGCGCCGCCTGTTGATCGCCAAGGCCATGGTCCACACGCCGCCGATCCTCGTGCTCGACGAACCGACCGCCGGAGTCGATGTGGAATTGCGCACGCAATTGTGGGAACTGGTGCGCGAGCTCAATTCCGAAGGCGTGACGATTGTCCTGACCACCCATTACCTCGAGGAAGCCGAGGAATTGTGCGACGAAATCGCCATCATCAATCACGGAGAGCTGATCGCGCACAAGCCGACGCAGGAACTGATCGGCATGGCGCGGGAGAAAATTGTCCGGGTGAGCGTGGACAAGGATTTCGCCGGACCTGTGGTCGAGGAAGGCTTCACCAAGGCTGAAGTGATCGACCCGCGCACGCTGGAGATCACTTACAATCGCGACGTGATGAGTGCCGGACAGGTACTGACCATCATCCAGAGCCATGGCTACACGATCGAAGATGTGACGACCCGCGAAGCCGATCTGGAAGACGTGTTCGTCTCCCTGACCAGCGAGATATCCGGGGGGACTTCGTAATGCTGATTGTTCTCGGCACAGTCCGGATGCCGCCGGAAAATCTCAACGATGCGCGTTTCGCGATGCAGGAAATGATCGAGGCCAGCCGCGAAGAGGAGGGGTGCGTGTCCTATGCCTATTCGGAGGATGTGGCAGAGCCCGGGCTGATCCATGTTGCGGAGATCTGGCGTGACCGTGAAGCGCTCGACGCCCATTTCGCATCCGAGCATCTGGCTGAATGGCGCGCGAACTGGGAGCGCTTCGGGATTCACGACCGCGATCTGAAGCTGTTCGAAGCCGGAAACGCGAGCCAACTCTAGATGAGAGACGCATGAATCAAGCAACGACAGATTATGACGTCCTGATCATCGGCTCCGGCGCCGCCGGGCTGACCGCAGCGCTGGCGCTGGCCGAGCACAAGAAAGTGCTGGTGCTGGCCAAGGGGTCGCTTACCGGCGGCTCGACCGCATGGGCGCAGGGCGGCATCGCCGCTGTGCTCGATGCAGGCGATACATTCGAAGATCATATTCGCGATACGATGATTGCGGGCGCGGGCCTCAACGATCGCGCAACGGTCGAGTTCGTGATCGAGAACGCCCCGGCTTCGATCGACCGGCTGATCGAACTGGGTGTGCCGTTCAACCGGGAAAGCGGCGATCTCCATCTCACCCGCGAGGGCGGTCACAGCCACCGCCGGATCGTCCATGTCGACGATGCGACCGGCTGGGCGGTGCAGGAAGCGCTGCTCAAGGCGGCAGACGCAAACGACAACATCACCATGCTGCCGGGCCGCACCTGTGTCGACCTGATTACCGGGCGCAATGCGGAGAAATTCTCCGGCGAAGGCCGGGTGTGGGGTGCCTATGCGCTCGACGAAGCGACCGGCAAGGTTGAGAAGCATCTGGCCAAGGCAACGATCATGGCGGCGGGCGGCGCAGGGCGGGTCTATCTGTTCTCCACCGCGCCGCGCGGTGCGACGGGGGACGGCATCGCCATGGCGTGGCGCGCCGGCTGCCGTGTCTCCAACATGGAGATGATGCAGTTCCACCCGACCTGCCTGTACAATCTGGAGGTCAAGAATTTCCTCATCACAGAGGCGGTGCGCGGCGAAGGCGGCCATCTGCTGCATCCGGAAACCGGCCATCGCTATATGGCCGATTACGACGCTGATCGGATGGAACTGGCACCGCGCGATATCGTCGCGCGGGCGAATGACGATCAGATCAAGCGCTATGGGCTCGACTATGTCCATCTCGATATCAGCCATCAATCGCCGGAATTCGTGAAGGGACACTTCCCGACCATCTACGACAAGCTGATGGGCCTCGGCATCGATATGACGAAGCAGCCGATCCCGGTCGTCCCGGCGCAGCATTACACCTGCGGCGGGATCGTTGTCGGGCTCGACGCGCGCACTGACCTGCCGGGCCTGTGGGCGGCGGGCGAGTGCACGGAAAGCGGGCTACACGGCGCGAACCGGCTGGCTTCCAACAGCCTGCTGGAGTGTTTCGTCTTCGGCGAGGCAGCGGCGAAAGACATTCTCGCGAACTGGGCCGATCTGTCCGAGCCGCCGGCGATCAAGGATTGGGACGAAAGCCGCGTGACCGATTCCGATGAAGAGGTGGTGATCAAGCAGAACTGGACGGAGATCCGCCGGTTCATGTGGAATTATGTCGGCATCGTGCGCACCACCAAGCGGCTGGAACGCGCGGCGCACCGGATCAGACTGCTGAAATCGGAGGTGGATGATTACTACGGTCACTTCGTCGTCACCACCGATCTGATCGAATTGCGCAATTTGCTGCAATCCGCAGAATTGATCGTGAACAGCGCGCTCGCCCGCCAGGAAAGCCGCGGCCTGCATTTCACGCTCGACTACCCGGAGACCGACGATGTCGCGCGCGATACGGTCTTGGTGCCGTGAAGCGGCTGGCAGCCTTGGCAGGCGCAGTTGCCTTGTTTGCAGCCAGCCCGGTCGGCGCAACTCCGCCCACTGTGATGCAGGTCGAGGACGAGCCCTTCGGCCTGAGCGAGACGGAATTCTTCGCGCTGCGCACGACGACCGACAATCTCGGTTCGCATTTCGACGCGCGGCACGAGACGTTCCTTGTCGCGACCAATCTCGAAACCCGCGAGCAGATGCTGTGGCACGTCGATTCGGTCCACATCACCACGCAATTCGGTGAGACCGCCGATGGCGACCGCAAGATTATCAAGCGGGATGACGGGATCGCGTTTGCCAATGCCTTTGACGTGCTGCGCGAACGCGGCGGCGTACCATGGCGGGCGGCATCGGGCGGAACGCATTGGGCCGGGCCGCCGATGGTGCTGGAAAGCATGGGTGCTGTGTCACTGATCTACAAAGGCGGCGAACGCTTTGTCCTGCCGAAGGTCGATGCAATCGCTTACACGGCATTCTCATCCAGCCTGCTGGCCGCATCCATCCCCGACTATCCGCGCCTCGAATCAATCAGCACACGCGAACAATTCGCGCTGCGGCGATTCGTCTCGGCCGCCTGCAGCTACGCTGCCGATGATTTTGCGCGACGCCCGCAAGGGTTCGCGCCGGTGCAGCTGGTGCGGACCGAATGCGCGGACGAGGAAGATTTCGACGGGAACAGTTTGCTGATACCGGTCGGTGCGGTAGAACCGGACGAGAACTGAGCCACGCGCAACCGCGGAGAGACCATGCCCACGACCCAAGCGAACGGATTGCAGATCCATTATGACGAGCACGGCGATCCGGCGGCGCCGCCTGTGTTGCTGGTGATGGGTCTCGGCGCGCAGATGACGCTGTGGCCGATGGAACTGGTCGACGCGCTGGTCGCGCGCGGCCACCGCGTGATCCGCTATGACAATCGCGACATCGGGCTGAGCGAAAAGTTCGACGGGGTGAAGGGTCCCGGCATTCTCAAGATGGTGATCTGGAGCAAGCTCGGGCTGCCAATTCGATCACCCTACACGCTCAGCGACATGGCGGCAGACGGGATCGGCCTGCTGGATGCGCTGGACATCGAACGTGCGCATGTTGTCGGCGCGAGCATGGGCGGGATGATCGTCCAGACCATGGCGATCGAACATTCGAACCGCCTGGCTTCGATGACCTCGATCATGTCGACCACCGGAAACCGCAAACTGCCGCAAGCGACACCGAAAGCGATGAAGGCGCTGACCCAGCGGCCGAAATCGATGGAAGAAGATGTGCTGGTCGAACACGGCATGTCGCTCTGGCGGACCATCGGCAGTCCGGATTATCCGTTGAGCGACGAGCGGCTGCGCAGCGACATTCTCAGCACTATCCGGCGCAGCACCTATCCCGAAGGCATGCCGCGCCAGCTGGCGGCGATCGTCGCCGACGGATGCCGCCGCGAGCGGCTGAAGGCGGTGGAAGTGCCGAGCCTGGTCATCCATGGCGAAGCCGATCCGCTGGTCCCGCTACCGGGCGGGGAGGATACGGCGGCGCATATTCCGGGCGCGCGACTGAAGACCTTTCCCGGCATGGGCCACGATTTGCCGCTCGAACTGGTCGATCCGATGGCCGATGCAATTGCAGAGCATGCGAAAACGGCGGCCGGCAAAGCTGGCGGCACAAGCGCGGCTTAGAACTCGCCCCAGCCGATAAGCCGCGCCGCGAGGATCAGCGCCATCGCGCCCAGAATCGAAGCAAGGCAGCCCGCGCGATTGAATCCCTCTCGCCCGCGGTGGGCCAGCAGACCGGCGAGCAGCGAGCCGCCGATGCCCAGAGCAATGGTCCCAAGCCAGCCCATCTCGACAGCGCCGGGATAAAACCAGCGCGCCAGTGCTCCGACAATCAGTCCGGTGAAGATGGCGCCGATAATGTTGAACATGAATGGTCCTTTCGTGCCGGCCGTGCTGCGTAGCGATTCGGGCCGGAATGTGAATGTCGGGGCCCTTTGCCCCAATGTGCGCGGATTCGAAAATTGCGTCACAGGATTCGTTTGATTCAAACCCCTGCAATACCCATTTTCCGCATATAAATTTTTTCACGGATTCATTTTTGGGCTTGCGTGGTCCGCAAGCCTAGGATTTCCGGCGCGTCGCTGCGTTGCAGCAAGCTAATACACCGGACCGGAACACGGTTAATTGCGATTTACCCTATTGCACCTGAGACCGGTCTGATTCAGTATCTAGTGGTTCGGGTCCCGGGGGCACCTACTAGACCTTGTTGTTTTGGCGATCGCGCCTAAGGCGTGGCGGCAGAGAGATTCGGTCTCCTGTGGATAGGTGGGGGAGAAGTAATGCTCCATCTGGAACCTGAAAAAATGCTAGGTGGGACACATCCCGCCGAATCGAACGGATGAGGAACATCGGGCACAGCGCGGTGTTGAATAAAGGCGGGGCGTATAAATGGAATTCAGGACCGGGGACGACGAAGCCATGGGGCTCGATCAGGATAGCAATGCAACCGACACAGACATCACTTCAGCACCGGAAAAACAGAAGGTCGCGGTAAGCATGGACAAGGCAGACAAGGGTTCTGACGAGCTGGTGGCCGAGAAGGCCGGCGAAGCCATGGCTGAAGCGCTGGGCACGGTGGCCAAGGCGGCTGCCCAAAGCAGTTCGACCGGGCCCGATGAAGACAGCAAGAAGGTCAACGACCGCCGCTTCACCATCACCACCGATGAAAGCCGTGACGCGAACCTGACCGATTTCGGCAAGGAAACGCTGATCGACCGCTACCTGCTGCCGGGCGAAAACTTCCAGGACCTGTTTGCCCGCGTCGCGGATGCCTATGCCGACGATCAGGAGCACGCGCAGCGTCTCTACGACTATATCTCACGGCTGTGGTTCATGCCGGCGACCCCGGTGTTGTCGAACGGCGGCACTGCGCGCGGCCTGCCGATTTCCTGCTATCTCAATTCCGTGTCCGACAGCCTGGACGGCATTGTCGGCACCTGGAACGAAAACGTCTGGCTGGCCTCCAAGGGCGGCGGCATCGGTACCTATTGGGGTAATGTTCGCGGCATTGGCGAGCCGGTCGGCCTCAACGGCAAGACCAGCGGGATCATCCCGTTCGTTCGCGTGATGGACAGCCTGACGCTGGCGATTTCGCAGGGCTCGCTGCGGCGCGGCTCGGCGGCCTGCTATCTCGATGTCAGCCATCCGGAGATCGAGGAATTCCTCGAAATCCGCAAACCTTCCGGCGATTTCAACCGCAAGGCGCTCAATCTGCACCACGGCGTGCTGTTGACCGACGAATTCATGGAAGCGGTTCGCGCGGGCGAGAAATTCGATCTCAAATCGCCCAAGACCGGCGAAGTGCGCGCCACAGTCGACGCGCGCAGCCTGTTCCAGAAGCTGGTTGAAACCCGCCTCGCCACCGGAGAGCCCTACATTGTCTTCTCCGACACAGTGAACCGCATGATGCCCAAGCATCACCGCGAACTGGGCCTGAAGGTCTCGACCTCCAACCTGTGTTCGGAAATCACCCTGCCGACGGGCATCGACCACTTGGGCAACGACCGCACGGCGGTGTGCTGCCTCAGCTCGCTGAACCTGGAAAAATGGGACGAGTGGAACGGCGACAAGACCTTCATCGAAGACGTCATGCGCTTCCTCGACAATGTCCTGCAGGATTATATCGACCGCGCACCGGAAGAAATGGCGCGCGCCAAATACAGCGCGATGCGCGAACGTTCGGTCGGCCTTGGCGTAATGGGCTTCCATTCTTTCCTGCAGGCGAAAGACCTGCCGATGGAAGGCACCATGGCCAAGGTGTGGAACCTCAAGATGTTCAAGCACATCAGCGGCAAGGCGGAAGAGGCCTCGCTGCTGCTCGCGCAGGAACGCGGCGCTTGCCCCGATGCGGAAGAAATGGGCGCGATGGAACGTTTCAGCTGCAAGATGGCAATCGCGCCGACCGCGTCGATCAGCATCATCTGCGGCGGCACCAGCGCCTGCATCGAGCCGATCCCGGCCAACATCTACACCCACAAGACGCTCTCGGGCAGCTTCGTGGTCAAGAACCCGTATCTTGAGAAAGTCCTCCGCGCGAAGTCGAAGGATTCGAACAATGTGTGGAACTCGATTCTCGAGAAAGGCGGCTCGGTCCAGCATCTCGATTTCCTCACGGACGAGGAAAAGGCGACGTTCAAGACCAGCTTCGAGATCGACCAGCGTTACCTGCTCGAATTCGCCGCCGATCGCGCACCGTTTATCGATCAGGCTCAATCGCTGAACCTGTTCATTCCGGCCGATGTCGACAAGTGGGACCTGATGATGCTGCACTTTCAGGCGTGGGAAAAGGGCATCAAGTCGCTCTATTATCTCCGCTCGAAGTCGGTCCAGCGCGCTGGCTTTGCCGGCGGGGTGGAAGCGGACAACACGGCCGATGCGGCCAAGTTCGAACTGGCCGCAGGCGCAGGCGAACAGACCGATTACGAGGAATGCCTGAGCTGCCAGTGATCCAGCGCTGATGGACCCCGATCAGTTCTATCTGATTGGCATCATCATTGCCGCTGTGCTTGCGCTGGCGAACGTCTGGCGCGGGGCGGTTCTGATGAAACAGGGCGCACGCGGACAAGCGAACAAGCGGATGATGTACGGCGCGGCCATGATGTTGTTCATGGTCGCGCTGCTCGTTTTCAAGCAGGGTTAGCTGCGCGTTCCTCCCGTCAGCAACATCCGCCATATTTCCGGCATGACTTTCAGTGCCATGCGCCATATCCATGGCGTAGCCTGAGCCCCTGTCGACAAGGCACAAGGCTCTCATCGCAGCGGTCAGTTCGACCATCGCGACGGGAGACTTTTCATGTTGCTCAATATGGGCGCGATCCTGCTCAGTGCTGGTGTCGGCATAATCGGCGTTGCCGGGCGTTGGCCCGACAATGCGAACAAGCGCACCGCCTTGACCGCAGGACCGTTGCTCTCGTTCTTCGGCTGTGTCCTCGCTTTGCTGGCTTTCGTCAGGGCGGGGTATTAGCCGGACCCTGCGGGCAGGCGGATCCGCTCGACCCGTCTCCCCACTGATGATCTGTCAGCCTGCAGGGATAGTTTCGGTTTCGCTCAAACATGACGGCTGAACACGAAAAACCCCGGCGCTCGACCCTGTAAAAGGGGAGCTGCCGGGGGGTGCCGACCCTCCCGCCGGACCAATCCGACAGGCGAGTTGCAGGTGCGGAGGTGTCAGGCGTCCGCCATCGCCTTGTTCCCGAGACCTTCCGGAATACGTGCATCCTCCTTGAGGTAGATGCGGTTGTCATCCAACCGGTCGACATCGCTCAGGGCGATGAAGTGGTGCATATCGTCCATGCTGTCCGACTTGGTCAGCTTGATCGCTTCGTCCTGCACCGCATCGACTGTGCCGACGTGCTCACCCTTCGAATTGGTGACTTCCATATGTTCCTTGATGCGTAGCTTCTCAAACATGTTTTTCCTTTTTGTTGAATGGGTTACACTATACTAACGGGCTTGAAGCGTCATCGTTCCTCGACTCGCCGAAGCTGAGCCACGGGTCATGGAACGGCCGGTTTACCGGCTTGCCGGGGATGCGCCCGAACCCCGCCGGGGCCAGATTTATGGCATGGGCGAAGCCTCCTGCACCTGCTGGAAAGTCTCCGGTATCGCCGCAGCATTTGCGGCCGGACACGGGGAGAAACAGAATGCTTACCTATGGCGGAATTGGATTGCTGGCCGCCGGCATGATCATGATGTTCGGCGCAGAGAAACTCATCAGCGATCCGGAAAAAGCGGCCAAAGCCAAGAAGCAGGCGCCGATCCTGGCCGTGGTTGGCGCGGCCGCTCTGGGCCTCGGCATATTCCTCGGCGGGATGCTCGCCTAAACGCCCCCGCTTGCGATCGTACTAGAAATTCGGGCGGTATGGTGGCACCCAAGCCGCTGATGTTCGCGCCTGAACTCTTGACCACAGGGGCCTTGCTGACCGCCGCACTTGGCGCAGCGGGCGGGGCTGCGCTGACGCTCGGCATCTACCTGTTTCGTGACCGGCATGTGTTGCTGCATCGCTGGCGCAAACGGCAGCGGATTGCTTCGGGCGATTACGAGGCGCTGACGTGGGACGATGAACCCGATGGCTATCTGCCCGATGCGGTGAGCGAGGAAGAGCGGGAACAGCTGCCGCTCGATCTCGCGATGTCGGCGGTGCTGGGCGCGATCTGGCTGGTCGGCGCCTGGTACCAGAGTGACGGGCTGATTTTCGTGCTGGTTGCCGGGGCGCTGATCTGGTCGACGGTGACATTGCTGCGCGACGACAACTCGCCGGTGCTCGATGCGGAGGTTGGCGAGGAGAGCCAGCCGATGGATCCCGCCCGGCGCTGGCGGCTTATCGCGGCCAATCTCCTGTTTATCGGCTTTGTTGCCGTGACCACGCTGCGCCCGCTTAAGGCCGCGTTCGGCCGGTGGTTCGATGCGGCCCCGAACCTGTTCTACGCGGGCGGCGCGGTTCTGGCCGGATTGGCCCTGTGGGCGCTGGCGACCGGGATCGATCCTGACAGCGACCTGCCCAACTGGCGCAGCTACGATTTCCCGCGCGAGGCGGTGTTCGGATTGATCGGCGCGCTGGTGATGGTCGGCGCGATTGTCGGGTTTGCCACGGTGATGTGATGCTGATGTGACGCTGATGTGACCGCGATGTCACCCCGTGCATGAAAAGCGCGAAAATCTTTGCCCGTTTTATCCCCGCTGAAATCTTTGTTCTTGCCTTCGAATCCGCTCTCTGATTCCCTATATGAGTCGTTCGCGCAGTTGAGAGGAAGCACAAGATGTCGTTGTTGGAAGCCCGTAAGACCTACAAGCCCTTCGAATACCCATGGGCTTACGACTTCTGGAAACGCCAGCAGCAGATCCACTGGATGCCGGAAGAGGTGCCCTTGGGCGAGGACTGCCGCGACTGGGCGCAGAACCTGACCGATCACGAACGCAACCTGCTCACGCAGATCTTCCGTTTCTTCACCCAGGCGGACGTGGAAGTGCAGGATTGCTACCACGAGAAATACAGCCGCGTGTTCAAGCCGACCGAGATCAAGATGATGCTCGCCGCGTTCTCCAATATGGAGACGGTGCACATCGCGGCCTATTCCCACCTGCTCGACACCATCGGCATGCCGGAAAGCGAATACGGCATGTTCCTCGAATACGAGGAGATGAAGAACAAGCACGATTATTTGCAGGAATTCGGCGTCGACACGGACGAGGATATCGCCCGCACGCTGGCCATGTTCGGCGGTTTCACCGAAGGGCTTCAGCTGTTCGCCAGTTTCGCCATGCTGATGAACTTCCCGCGCTTCAACAAGATGAAGGGCATGGGCCAGATCGTCAGCTGGTCGGTGCGCGATGAAAGCCTGCACTGCGAAGGCATCACCCGCATGTTCCACGCCTTCTGCAAGGAACGCGATTGCCTGACCAAGGCGGTCAAGGAAGACATCATGGACTGCTGCCAGAAAACGGTGCGGCTGGAAGATGCCTTTATCGACCTCGCGTTCGAAGACGGCCCCGTGCCCGGCATGACGCCGAAGGAAATCAAAAAATACATCCGCTACATCGCCGACTGGCGCCTGCAACAGCTGGGCCTGCCGACGATCTACATGGTCGAAGACCACCCGCTGCCCTGGCTCGCCCCGCTGCTCAACGGTGTGGAGCACGCCAACTTCTTCGAAACCCGCGCGACCGAATATTCAAAGGGCGCGACCACCGGCGACTGGCAGAACGTGTGGAGCACGTTCGACAAACGCAGCAAGGCCAAAGCCGCGAACGAGGAAGAAGCGGTCGACGAAGGCCCCGACATGTTCGGCGAGGGCGTTGCGGCGGAGTAGTCTCGGCACTCGCTGACTTTACTTCAATGAAATATGCGACTAGCGCCGAGTTACATATCGGAGCAGTGCATTGATTGGGGTCAGGGACTTAATAAAGCCGCCATTCGCTAATTACGATGTGGTGGTTTACTTTGGCGCAGGGCTCTTCTCGGTTCCCTTTATCGTTCGGTATATAGCAATGCCACTGGGCCTGCCAAACCCAGTGTTTTTGACCCAAGAATCCAATCAGGTCGTTCTCGAAATTATAAGAGTTCTGACAATTATTACGTTTGTTTATGTATTTGGCCATATTATCGCTTATTTGTCCAGTCAATTAATAGAAAAGACAGTTGATAGGTTCTTTGGTAAAATAAGCACGGCCATATTAATTTCTTCTAGCTCTACTAGTAAAAATCGAAACACTCATGTTAGAAGGGAAATAAAGAGCCGATCAAAGAATATTTACCGTGATAACGCGCTTTTTTCGTCCGCAGTGCGTGGCTTATTCCATACACCAAACTTTCCGATCTATGTTTTGGTCTATATCATAGGTGTGTTTGGATATTTCGACACCAGGGTGCCTCATTCGTCACTACTTGAAGCCCAGAAGAAATATAAAAAGCATATTTGTGCAGAGGATCTAACCACCGATGTGAAATGGTTTAAGCCACTTGAGTACTTTGTTATAAACCGCATTCCCAGTGCCGTTCCACGGATGTATAATTATCTGGTGATCGCGGGTCTTTTTCGAAGTCTATCCTTCGTATTTCTCAGTTCTTGCTGGTGGGTTATCATTTATCTGCTCGCGCATACCAAATATGGCACTTGGCCTCTCCCTGGCGAGGACCTGATTGGTGATGGTGTAGGTGTTATGGAGCTTTTCGCTCTCTCCTCAGCCTCGGTATTTTCGTTGATGGCGTATCTGAAGTTTCAGCGACGCTATGCAGAAGAAGCGATTCTCGCCCTTGCATACTGGAATGAGGGAGATGATTGTCCCTCAACCATGAGCATCATTCAGGCTCCCAACAATTCTGTCCACATTTCCGGATAGCCGACAAATCTATTCCAATCTCTGAGCTTTTTCGGATTATCTCAGAGCAGCCACGACGCTGTTTCCTCAACACCAGTCCCTGCGAAACCCCTGCCATTCCTCGGCCAGGCCTTCGCGTACCAGCGTGTCGCCGACGCTTGCGCCGCTGACGTGCAGTTCGCGCAAGAGCCGGTCGTAGCGGTCGCGGTCGGGGCTGTCTGACGGGTCGATCACCTGCACCCGTCCGCTGTTCAGGAGCGCGATCAGCCGCTCGGTCGCGCGTTCGCCCAGTTGTTTCTCGTAAGCGCAATCGGGATCGCCGATTTCCGGCGTGTTGATGTCCGACAGGCGGATCTTCTCGCCGCCGAGCCACACCGTATCGCCATCGACCACGCAATTCGCCCGCGACCCGAAGCTGCAGCGGCTGAAGCGGACGGTCGGCGCATCGCGTGCTTGCCTGCGCGGCACCGCCGGGTTCTCCGGTCCGGCAGCAATGCCCTCCGGCTGCGGCACCGCACCCGCGCTTGTCCCTGCCGGGCCCCACAGATACAGCCCGCTCACCGCGCCGAGTATCGCCGCCAGCACAAGCACCGGCAGGGCCGAAGGTGATTTCGGCGCCGGTTCCGGTTTGCGGATATGCTGCGGCCACACATGTTTGCGGGCCGCCGTCTTGCGGCGGAATGGCGTGTCGCGTTCCATCGCCGCAGGTTACGCCGCAGCCACCAGCAAATCGTTAAGGGCGAATGCCTAGAGGCCCATGCGCTGGCAAATGGGCAGGCCGATAGTGCGCGGGTCTGCCCGCTGTTGCACGAAATTGATCCACATCAATGCCTGCGCGCGCGACCGGCGGTAAACGCTGTCCAACCCAACCGGAAGGAAACCCCATGTCGCAGCACACGCCCAATGAACTGACCGAGATTTTCAAGCGGGACCGCGATCTGCTCACCCGCCTCAAGGCGGACGACGCGCATTATGTGAAGCTCGCGGACGAGTATCACGCGGTGAACCGCGAAGTGCACCGGATCGAAAGCGAAACCGAAGCGGCGAGCGACGAACGGGCCGAAGCGCTCAAGAAGCAGCGGCTCGGCCTGCTCGACCGGATCACCGCGATCGTGACCAGCGCACGCGGGGTTTAGCGCGGACCCATAGCGGGGACCGGACAGCGCCAGTCGGCGCGCATGGCAGCACGCGCCACACTGCGCTGTCCTACAGCGCCGCGCCTGCGCTATGCTGGCAGGATGAGCGCGCCATATCCCTGCCGTGAAACCTGCTTCGCGCGCCCGTTTCGGCCTGCGAGAATTTCTCCGCTTGAACAGTGTTCCACTTGTTCCACTTGGCTTTCGCGCCGGGCGGGTATGCGCGGTATCGGATCGTGCTTAAAGCCGCTTAGAACCACCAGGTCTTCGGCTTGGGCATCGGCTTGGCGCTACCGGCTTTGGCCAGTGACAGGACGCTGCGGATGCTGAACCAGATCACATTGAGCAGCAACAACAGCATGCCGCCGAACATACCGACAAACAGCATGGCTGGCGGCGGCTCGTTCGGCCCGCCCTGCTGCGTCATCTCTGCCTGCAAGATCGAGCCGAAGACCGCACCGAACCACAGCATGACAAACGCGACCCCGACGGCGAAACTGATCCAGAAGGTGCGGATGAGGTACGTGTAGTGGGTCTTCTCCCACTCCTGCGTCTCCGGCTCATTGCGCCAGACATAGGCCAGGATAACGCCGACGATGGCGGAGATGCCGAGCACAAGGTTGAGCAGGTACAGCAGCGCGATGATAAACGGGCGCTGCATGGTCACCCCGGTGTTGCCGGCGGGTTGCGGCTGGGGTGTGGGCGGCGCGCCAGTGTTTCCCATCGTGTTTTCCATCGTGTTTCCCCTGATCGTGTACCGCAAATCTAGCGGTTCGGCGGTGGGAAGGGAAGGGCGGCGGGAACCAGGCTCCGGCGGTAGGGTGAGCCGCTTGCCATCCGCGACGCCGGATGCGAGACGTGGGGCGGGTCGGTATGATGGGGGAAATCTCGATGACAAACGGATTGGGGCGCCGCGCGCGCAACCTCGAAGAATTCGGAATGAACATGCAGGCGCTGCATGAGTTCGAGCGGTCGTCTTTCACGCCCTATGCCCCGCGCACCGATGGCGGACCGCCCGATGTCTTCATCACCAGCTGGGCCAAGAGCGGCACCACGATGATGCAGCAGATGTTCCACCAGTTGCGGATGGCCGCAGCGACCGGCGCGGGCGACATGGATTTCGACGACATCAGCCGGATGACCCCGTGGGATGATACGGCGGCCATGCTCGATTTCGATATGACTGCGCCGCAGCGCGCAGAGCCTCGCGGTTTCAAGTCGCACCGCGAGTACGAGCGGCTGCCGGCTGGCCAGCGTTATGTCGTCACGCTGCGTGATCCAAAGGAATGCTATGTCTCGTTCCACCGCTTCTTCGATGGCTGGCATCTGGAGCGCGGGGCCTTGTCGCTGGAGGAATTCTGGCCGCTGTTTCTCGGCGGAGGGCCGGGCGGGTGCGACTATTTCACCCATTTGCTCAGCTGGTGGACCCGGCGCGGCGAGCCCGACACGCTGCTCACGACCTATCGCTGGGCGGCCAGGAACCGCCCCGCCATGATCGCCCGGCTCGCGGCGTTGCTGGAAATCGAAATCACGCCTCAGCTGTCTGCACTGGTGGAGGAAATGACCACCCGCGAGTTCATGCACGCGCACAAGGACCGGTTCGACGATGCAATGGTCTGTGCCGCGATGGAACAGCGCCTCGGCATTCCGGCCGACAGCGATTCAACCAAGGTGCAGGCGGTCGGCAGCGATAGCAAGGCCGTGCCCCCGGCGATCGCCGAGCAGATCGACGCCATGTGGGCAGAGCAGGTCTTGCCGGTCACCGGGCATGCCGATTTCGCTGCGCTGGCGGCAGAACTCGACCCGGTCTGAGCGAGCAGCCGGCTGAGCGAAGCGGGTTGGCGGGATGCCGGCTGTTGTCAGGCTTCGGCTACGGGCTCGGCAACCGCGCCAGTCTCACTCCTCGGCGCCCCATGGCGGAGGCGGGGCTTCGACCGGATTTGCCAGGTCGAATTCGACGCGGAACTGGCGATCCTCTGGCGCCCCTTCGGATTCGTAGCGGCGCAGCTGGTAAGCGAAAACCGGTTTCTGCGCCCCGGCAGGATCGACTTCGACGCTCCAGACATTGGTCACCGATGCAGTCAGCCCTTCGCGCTCGAACATGGCAACGCTTTCAGCATCAACCGGAAAATCCTGCGTGCGGGAGGTGCCCGGAGCCGCGCTGTCACCGCCGTACATCGTCACGGCATCGGGCTCGCCATCTTCATGGCGATGGTCGTGCTTGAGCCGGAAGCCATTTTCCGTTCGTGTAATCAGCCACGTTCGCGACCGGTCCCACTCACCGCCCCGCTGGCGGACATGAAACGGTATCGCGATCCGTTCATCCGAGCATTCGCGAACATGCATGACCATGTCCGCCCCGACGAAGTCACTGTCGGCTGCGTCATCGCTGACCAGTTCGCCAGCATAGGCCTTGCCGCAATGCGATTGCAGGGCGGTCCAGAAATCGGTTTCGGTCTCGACCTGCGGGTTGCACCCCGCCAAGAGCAATGACGAGGTGCAAAAAGCCAGACAGCGTTTCAAAATAGCAATGTCTCCGGATCCGGCATAGGTTCACGTTTCTGCGCCTTGATCAGCGACATCACGCTGCGCACGGCAACCCACACCATGACCGCCAGCGACATAAAGAAGCCTATCAGGATGACCCACAGGATCGCGCTGACGATTGAGGCGGCAAAACCGATCCAGAATGTGCGAATAAGATAGGTATAGTGCGACCGCTCCCAATCCTGCGCTTCATCCTTCCAAACATACGCAAGAACGATCCCGACGAGGCCTGAGATGCCGGTGATGAAGCTGCCAAGGTAGCACAGGCTGATGATCGTCGGATGGTTGGCGTCGAATCCGCCTTGTGCTGGTGGGCCTGCAGGCGGTGGTGGCGTGATGTTGTCTGACATGCTGTGTCCCCCCTCGATAATGGACTTTACAACTCTAGCTGGCCTGAAGGAAAGGACAAGGCCAGCTCATTTCAGCTGTCCACACACCAATCGCGAGAGGGCAAGCCCCAACCCGAAGTTCGGGCCAGTTCGCGGCTCTCCATCCAGTCCGCCAGCCACTCATCCCCGCCAGCGCCCTCGCGCCGAAGCCCGCGCAGTTCACGGCCATATTGGTCACGCGGCGGCTCTGCGCCGCCATCCATCAGCAACGGTCCGCGATTGAGCCAGTCGAGCAGCGCATTGCGCGATGCGAGCGCAAGCTTGCGTTCGGCGATGCATTCCCCTGCCAGCTCTGGCGCGTCAAAACCCGTCAGGCGGATGCGGCGCTTGCCCAGCATGATCGTATCTCCATCGATCACACACGCGTTGCTGTCGCGCTCGGCACACAGAGTGAATCGCTGGTCGACCTGGTCCCATTCGCCGCCTGTGACCGACCAGCGCATCAACCACCAGCTCGCCGCGAAGATCGCCGCCAGCAGCAACCAGATTCGCAGCACTTGCCAGCGCCTTCGCCATGCTCGGCGGCGCTGCCAGCGGGCATCGAAGCGGGGTTGCTTGACCATGACGCCCTATCGCAGCGCATCGTGCCGCGCGCAAAGCGCTTTCCCATGTCTTCCCCAGCCGCTAGGGGCGCCAACACGACCGGGCGACGAGGATTTGCCGATGAGCGCGAGCGAAGACGCGACAATGCTGGCCAAGGCGGAAGTGCTGATCGAGGCGCTGCCCTATTTCCAGCGCTATGCAGGACGCACCTTTGTGGTCAAATACGGCGGCCATGCGATGGGCGATCCGCAAGCTGCGCGCGACTTCGCGGAAGATATCGTGCTGCTCAAAGCTGTCGGCATCAATCCGGTTGTGGTCCATGGCGGCGGACCGCAAATCGGTGCGATGCTCAAGAAGCTTGGCGTCGAAAGCACGTTTGTCGACGGTTTGCGGGTGACAGACAAGGCGACCGCCGAGATCGCGGAGATGGTCCTCTCCGGCGCGATCAACAAGGAACTGGTCGGCTGGATTGCGAAGGCCGGGGGCAAGGCGATCGGCATTTCCGGCAAGGATGGCGGGCTGGTTACCGCGACCAAGGTCGAACGCACGGTAAAGGATCCCGACAGCAATATCGAAAGCGTGATCGACCTGGGGTTCGTCGGCACGCCGTCCGAAGTCGACACGACAATCCTCGACACCGCTGTGACAGCGGGCATGATCCCGATTGTCGCCCCGATCGGCGCGGACAAGGATGGCCAAACCTACAATATCAATGCGGACACGATGGCGGGGGCGATCGCCGCCGCACTCGGCGCTGCACGGTTGTTTTTGCTGACCGACGTGACCGGCGTGCTCGACAAGCAGGGCAAGCTGCTGACGGATCTTTCGCCGAGCCAGATTGCCGAACTGCGCGATGATGGCACGATCAGCGGCGGGATGATCCCCAAGCTTGAAACCTGCGTTTCGGCAGTCGAGGCCGGCTGCGATGCTGCGGTGGTGCTTGACGGCCGGGTGGCTCACGCAATGCTGCTCGAATTTTTCACCAGCCGCGGCGCGGGTACGCTCGTCCGGGCGGATTGATCGCTGATAGAAAAGCCGGCGCGAAGCGTGTTGCTATGTTGATACACCACCCCCATCTCGGCTAACAAGCCCAAGGTTGCTGCAGAGGACAAAATGGACGCCCTGATCGGAATTATCTACATGCTGGCCAACGCGCTGAGCATGATCATCATCATCTGGTTCATTATCGGCCTGCTGTTCGCGTTCAATATTGTCGGCCGGGACAACCAGTTCCTGTGGCAGGTCGAACGTTCGATTGCCTCCTTGCTCGACCCTTTACTGAGCCCGATCCGCCGGGTCATGCCGGAAACCGGCGCAATCGACTTTTCACCGATGGTGCTGATCCTGCTGATCAACGCTGTCCTGATCGTGCTGGGAAATCTCTGACCGATGACTGCTTCACGGATTGACGGGAAGGCCTTCGCCGCACGGCTGCGCGAGCGTGTGGGAGCGATGGCAGCGGAGTTTGCCAAGCAAGCCGGGCGCAAAGCCGGGCTCGCAGTCGTGCTGGTCGGGGACGATCCGGCCAGTCAGGTCTATGTCGGCAGCAAAGGCAAGGCGACGCTCGCCGCCAATATGGAGAGTTTCGAGCATCGCCTGCCGGACGACACCGGTGAAGCGCAGTTGCTGGCCTTGGTCGAGCAGCTGAACAATGACGATGCCGTTGACGGGATCCTGGTCCAGCTGCCGCTGCCCGACCATCTGGACGAGCAGGCGATCATCTCCGCCATCTCGCCGGACAAGGATGTCGACGGCTTCCATGTGATCAACGCTGGCCGGCTTTCAGTCGGGCAGAACGGATTTGTTCCCTGCACCCCGCTCGGCTGCATGATGCTTTTGACCGACCGGCTCGGCGATCTTTCAGGCCTCGAAGCGGTGGTAATCGGACGCTCCAACATCGTCGGCAAGCCGATGGCACAGCTGCTTGTCGATGCGAATGCGACCGTCACGATTGCGCATAGCCGGACGAAGGATCTGCCGGCTGTGGTCAAACGCGCAGACATCGTCGTGGCGGCCGTCGGGCGGCCCGAGATGGTCAAGGCCGAATGGCTCAAGCCCGGCGCGACGGTGATCGATGTCGGTATCAATCGCCTGCCGCCCGCCGAAGGCGAAGCCAAGGGCAGGCTGGTCGGAGATGTCGCGTTCGGCGAAGCGAGCGAGGTTGCCAGTGCGATTACGCCAGTGCCCGGCGGCGTCGGACCGATGACAATCGCAGTGCTGCTGCGCAATACTCTTGTTGCCGCGTACCGTAACGAAGGTCTGACGGTTCCCGACAGCCTCTAGCAGCGCAAAGATCGAGCGGCTAAGGGGCGGATATGATCCGGACCATAGCCCTTGTCGCCACCATCTCGCTGCTCGCCTCCTGTGCGTCAGGGCCGCCGCGCATGTCGCGCCAGGCAATCGACCGCGCGCTGGTCGGCGCGCCGGGCATGGCCCAACCGAGCAAGATCGTGGCCGCGGAACTCGCCTTCGCTCGCGCCGCGCAGGACGACGGGCAATGGACCGCCTTTCGGGAATTCATGGGACCGGGTGCATTGATCCACGGACGCAATGGGCCGTTCGATGCCGGACCGTGGCTTTCAGCGCAGAGCAACCCACCGGTTGCGGTCAAATGGGCCGCGCGATCAGTTTGGATGAGCTGCGACGGGACGCTTGCGATTAGCCGCGGACGCTTCCTCGATCCGCAGGGCGAGGTCGGCACTTTCATCACGCTATGGCAGCAGCAGGAAAATCTTGAGTACCGCTGGATCTACGATCTCGGCGCGCCCGATGATCCGCAGCCCGCAGCGGCCGAAATGGCCGCCGACGCCGGAATCGTCGTTTCAGCAGAAGACCTTATCCAGGGCTATGTTGCCGATTGCCCGGGGGAACCAAATCTGATGCCCGCTCCGACCATGTCGGTGGTCGGAAACACGACACGTTATCGCGGTGGAAATTCACCCGATGGAACCTTGCGTTGGCGGTGGGAACATCGTGCGGACGGCACACGGCGATTCTACTCGCAGTATTTCTCGGAAGGCATCTGGCAGACAGCAGTGGATCACTCGATTCCGCCGCAGGACAGCGAATAGGACGACGGCCCGGTAATGCTCGAACTCTTCATCTCCGCCTTCATCACATTGTTCGTGGTGATCGATCCGCCCGGTTGCGCGCCGATTTACGCTGGTCTGACCAAAGGCGCATCGCCGGCGCAATCACGCAGCATGGCGCTGCGCGCCTGTGTGATCGCTGCGATCATTCTGGTCATCTTCGCCCTGTTCGGTGAAGACTTGCTCGCCGCGCTGCATATCGAGCTCGACAGTTTCCGCATCGCTGGCGGGTTGATGCTGTTTTTCATCGCGTTCGAGATGGTGTTCGAGAAGCGCACCCAGCGGCGCGAAGAACGGGCGGAGAAAGTCGCCGCGACGCCGCAGGTCGAGGACGTTTCCGTATTTCCCATGGCGATGCCGATGCTCGCCGGGCCGGGCGCAATCGCGGCAGTGATGCTGCTGACCAACGAAGCCAAAGGTACTGAACAGACTCTGGTTGTGCTCGGAGCATTGGCCGCAGTGCTGGTGCTGACAGCAGCGGCCTTGGTGGCTGCAGCGCCGTTAATCCGCTTGCTCGGGGACCGGGTCGAGGCGGTCATCACCCGGCTGCTCGGCGTGTTGCTGGCCGCGCTCGCGGCGCAATATGTGATCGACGGGCTGAAAGGCAGCTTCGGCTTCTGAGCCGATCGCTTACTGAA
Organism: Parerythrobacter lutipelagi; assembly: GCF_005434975.1. Taxonomy (GTDB): domain Bacteria; phylum Pseudomonadota; class Alphaproteobacteria; order Sphingomonadales; family Sphingomonadaceae; genus Parerythrobacter_A; species Parerythrobacter_A lutipelagi. Next base: position 1,545,671 of record NZ_SKCJ01000001.1, read on the forward strand.
GAGTGATGATCTCGTCACCATCGTCGCGGTGGGTGAAGAACTGCATCAGCTGTATCAGCAATTCGCAGCGCGCATTGAGGTCCGGTGCTTCGAGCAAGGCCTGCTTGGCCGCCGGATCGAAAGGTGCGATCTGCGAAACCCCGTCGATCAGCGTGTTGTCGTCCAGCCGGCCGACCGAGTCCCAATCCACGCTGTAGCCCTGAACCGCAGCGAAGCGTCTTGCTTCCTGCTCGAAGCTCGCGCGTTCAATGCTCGACAGCACGCCTTCGGCACTGTCTTCAATCAATTCCGCCTCGACTTGCCGGAAGGCAGTCGTGACATCGAGCTCGCGCAGGATGCGAAACCGGCTCTCGCCTTCGAGCACGAGGTTGTAGCGCCCGTCTTCGAGCGCTTCGAATTCGCCGATCCGCCCGACACAGCCGATCTTGAACAGAGGTGCCCCTTCTGCCGGTTGCTGCGGCTGGATCATGCCGATGCGCCGGTCGCGGGCAAGCGCATCGCTCACCATCGCGCGATAGCGCGGCTCGAACAGATGCAGCGGCAATTGCAGGCCGGGAAACAGGATTGCCCCGGTCAGTGGGAATATGGTCAGCCGCTTGCTCATGACTGTTTGTGCCACAATCAGCCGAACAGGATTCTTGACAGGCGGCGGCGGGTGGCAACGACCCATGGGTCTTCCAGCCCGACAGCCTCGAAAATCTGCAGCAGTTTCGTTCGCGCCGCACCTTCGTTCCACTCCCGGTCGGCCTCGACCATGCGCAGCAGCGTGTCCGCGGCATCGTCGCGCTGTCCGGCGGCGAAGGCCGCTTCGGCATAGGCAAGGCCTGCATCCATATCGGCGGGATCGCTCTCAGCCTTCTCGCGCAGCGTCTGCAATTCGCTGTCATCGACTTTTGTATCCGCCAGTTCGACAGCGCTCTTGGCCTGCTCGATCAACGGGTCGGCGGCAATTTCGGGGTCTTGCAGCGCAGCGTCGAGGATGTGCTTGGCTTCCTCGACCTGGCCCAGGGCAACCAGCGCGCGGACAAGCCCGGCCTGCGCTGCTGCGTTGGACGGTGCCATATCGATGACCTGCGCATAAATGCCTGCAGCGCGTTCGGCATCGCCTTCGCTCATGACCTGGTCCGCCATGGCAATGAATTGAGCGACATCCTGCTGCGGTTGACCACCGTTCTCGCCGCCGGGCTGCGTCGGCAGCTTCTCGAGGATCTGGTCGAGCATTTCTTTCAGCTGGGATTCGGTGCGCGCACTGGTCAGATCGGCAACCGGCTGCCCCTGGAACATGGCATAGACAGTCGGGATCGAGCGAACCTGAAACTGGCTGGCGATGAATTGTTCTTCATCGACATTCACCTTGGCCAGGATCACGCCTTTGTCGGCATATTCGGCCGCAACCTTCTCCAGCACCGGAGTCAAGGCCTTGCACGGGCCGCACCATTCGGCCCAGAAATCGAGGATCACAAGGTTCGACATCGACGGTTCGACGACGTCCTTCTTGAATTTGTCGACTGCCTTCTGCTCTTCGATATTGAGGCCCATGCTCGCCAAGTTTCTGTCCCCTGGTTGTTCGTCTGGCTGGAATTGCCGACCCAATGTGGGCTTTTCGCTCGCAATGTGAAGGGGCAATCGCGCGGTTGCTGCAAGGGCGTGATTTTCCGCTTGATAGCGGGTGAAACGGTTGCTAGTTGCGCGCCTCCCCACCGGATCGCTTGATTCCGGTGAGCGCCAGTGAGCGGGCGTAGCTCAGGGGTAGAGCACAACCTTGCCAAGGTTGGGGTCGGGCGTTCGAATCGCCTCGCCCGCTCCATTTTCTCCCGACAATCGAGATTTCATTTGCACGCCGCGTGTTTCGGGCCGGGTCGTTCAGTGAGCGGTCATTGGGCTCAGCCCAAGGTGTATTTCAGTCAAGAATGCCGTCTGGCGACGGGAATCGACGGTTTGTCGCAGTTACCGCTTGCATCCTCGCCGTACCGGACTAACTCGCGTGTAACGTTGTAACATAAAGAGGGCGCTGTGGCCGCTGCAAGATTTCCCGAGATGAACCGCTCCATCCTGGCTTTGCCGCTACTGTCGCTGGCGTTTGCACAGCCAGCTGCGGCGCAGGACGATACGGCCGACAAAGCTGCTGAAGCCGAGAAAGTGTCGGATGATTTTCATGACCGCCGCTACGACCGGTTCGGCGAGCTGGTGGTCACCGCGATCGGCGTGACGCAGCTCGATGTGCTTGCGGGCACTTCGGTTGTTGAGGGTATCGAACTTCAGCGCAGTCTCGACACGCAAATCGGCGAAGTTCTGGTCGACCTGCCCGGCGTTTCGGCGACCAGCTTTTCTCCCGGGGCCTCGCGACCTGTTCTGCGCGGATTTCAGGGAGAAAGAGTGCGCGTGTTGGTCGACGGCATCGGCTCGATCGATGTCTCGAACACTTCTGTCGATCACGCGACAACAATCGACCCGCTGACAGCGGAAAGTATCGAAGTGCTGCGCGGATCGGCTGTCCTATTGTATGGCAGCCAAGCGATCGGCGGCGCGGTCAACGTGATCGACAAGCGGATCCCGCAGCGCAAGCTCAATGAAGCTTTCCATGTCGATGCAACGGCCTCTGCCGATACCGCCTACAACTTGCTGGAAGGCGGGGCGTCGCTCGATTTTCCGCTCGGTTCGCGCTTCGTGCTCCACCTCGATGGCAGCTATCGCGATACGGATGACGCGGACATTGCCGGCTTTGCCATATCGCCGCTGCTCCGGGCGGATTTGCTCGCAGAGGCAGATGAGGAACAAGCCGAAGGCGAGTTTGAAGAAGCCGAGGAACTGCGCGAAGCGGCCGGTCAACGAGGTTTTCTGCCCAACAGTGCAACCCGCACCTGGACCACCAATGCCGGTTTTGCCTTCTTCGAGGGCGACAGCAATCTCGGTGCGTCGATCGGCATATACGACACCAATTACGGCGTGCCGACGCGCCCCGGCGCCGGTCATCATCACGGCGAAGAAGGCGATGAAGTAGAAGAGGCGGGCGGTGAAGAAGGCGAGGAAACCGTCTCGATCGATCTGCGTCAGTTCCGGGCCGACTTGCGCGGACAACTCGCGCTCGGCGATGGTTTCTTCAAATCGCTCAAGACACGGGTTGGTTTCAGCGACTATACCCACACGGAATTCGAAGGCGATGAGGTCGGCACTGTGTTCGACGTCCAGGGCCTGGAAGCACGCGCGGTTCTGGAACAGAATCCGCGGGGCGGGTGGTACGGCTCGCTCGGCACGCAATATTACTTCCGTGATTTCGACGCGAATGGTGCGGAAGCCTATGTTCCTAAGAACCGCACCGAGCAGTTCGCGCTGTTCGCATTGCAGGAAATCGACCTGGGCGCCGTCGAGCTCGAAGCAGCCGGACGCTGGGAAACCACCGATGTCGAATCGCAGGTGGCCGGTTTCCGGCGGAGTTTTGATACGTTTTCCGGCGCGCTCGGCCTGTCGCACGAAACCAGCGACGGACTGCGCTTCGGGATCAACGCCAGCCGTGCGGAACGCGCACCTAGCGCGGAGGAATTGCTTTCAAACGGCCCGCACATCGCAACCCAGGCATTCGAGATCGGGGACCCCGACCTGTCGCCTGAAAGCGCGCTGGGCGTGGAGGCCTTTATCCGCGGACGTGCCGGACCGGCCAGCGTCAGTGTTGCCGTCTACCGCAACTGGTTCGACGACTATGTCTTCCTGACTGCCACCGGCGGCGAGGAAGATGACCTGCCGATCTTCGTTTACGGCCAGTCGGACGCCGACTGGTTCGGCATCGAAGGGCAGATTTACTACACCATCTTCGACAACAGCGATCTGACCATCGCAGCCGATCTGCGCGGCGATTACATTAAGGCGGAACTCGCCGACGGATCGCCGATCCCGCGCATTCCGCCGCTCAGCCTGCTCGGCGCGCTGGAGGCGCAGACGTCGCGCTTCGACGGGCGGATAGAGGTCCAGTACAACGATGGGCAAGATCGCGTCGCCGCGTTCGAAACGCCGACCAAAAGCTTCACCTTCGTCAACGCGTCGCTCGCGTGGAAACCCTTTATCGGCGACGACAATCTCACCGTGCTGTTTCAGGCCGACAACATCTTCGACGTAGAAGGTCGCCGCCACGCCAGCTTCACGAAAGACTACGTCCCGCTGGCTGGCCGCAACTTCAAGGTCAGCTTGCGCGCCAGCTTCTAGGTTCGCCGCTTAATCTTCCAAGGCGAAGCTGATCTCGGCGTGCTTTTGCAGCCGGTCGACCAACGCCTCGCCCAGGAACGAGCCGGGAGTGCCGATGCCGCCGTCCGCGTCGCATGACAGCAGGGCAATGCCGGTTTCGGCCAGCATGCGGCTGGTCGAGCCATAGCCGGGATCGTACTTGCCTTTCACCCCGTAGTGCAGGGTCTCGGCGTTCCCGTCTTCGTCGGCCGGCATCTCGCCAATGAACAGCACGTCGTAATAGCCGTTTTCACGCTCTTCCTTGCTCGGACCTTCGCCGGGCTTGGGCGGCTTCGCGCCGAACGGGTTCTTGAGCATTTCCGCCACCGCATTGGCCGCCGCCTTGCCCGCCTCGCCCGGGCTGGTGAGCATCATCTCGTCGTATTTGAAGTCCTCGCCATAGGGGAAACCGCGCAGGAAATTGGTCCGGTGGACGTTCTTCGTGTTGATCGTCGCCATGATGAACGGCGCGGCCCATTTGCCCAGCTCTTTGTCATAGGTCGGCACCAGGCCGTTGGGCTGGTTGGGGCCTTCGAAACCCGGGGTCAGGCCGAACGGGCTCTGCAGGATCGGGATCAGCTTGGGGTTCTTCGCGACCGCTTTCATCGTCTCGGTCAGGCTGGCTGCGGTCCCGCCGGAGAATGTGCCCTGCATGGCGCGAACGCGCCCTTTCACCCGCGGCGCGGGCTTGCCGAATTTCGCGACGGCTTCTTTCTGCAGCATCAGCACGCCGAGATCGAACGGAATCGAATCAAACCCGCTGGAGAAAGCGATGCGCGCGCCGGAAGCCTTTGCCGCTTCGTGATGCTGGTCGATCTGTTCGCGCATCCAGCCCGGCTCGCCGCACAAATCGGCGTAGTCGGTCCCGGTTTCGACACAGGCCGCGACCAGCGCATCGCCATAGAGCTGGTATGGGCCAACCGTGGTCAGCACGACCTTCGTGCGTTCGCACATCGCCTTGAGGCTCGCGGGCTCGTCCGCATCGGCGACCACCAGCGGCGTGTCCTTCGGCGCCCCGATTTCATCGCGCACCGCCTCCAGCTTGTCGAGACTGCGCCCCGCCATCGCCCATTTCGGCGCGTCGTCGCGGCCCGCATAGTGATGCGCGAGATACTCTGCGACCAGCCGCCCGGTATAACCGGTGCTGCCATAGACGATGATGTCGAACTCGCGTGCTGCCTTGCTCATGTGAACTCTCCTTTGCATGCAGTGATGCCCTTGGCGTGCGAGAGAGTCAAAGCCGCTACGTCATGGCCATCGGCAGACAGCGAACCGATCGAGGCTCGGCGGCGAAGTGGGACACGGAAGCGTGTTTGTAAACCCGTGACCTTTGGGAGGTTCCATGCAAATACAGTGGTTTGATCGGCAATGCGGCGCTGGAGGTGTGACTTTTGCATTGGGAGATTCTCCTCGCGGTGCGGGGGCTGCAAAATGCCCTCACACAGCGCGCGGCGATGCGGTGGCTTGGCGGTTGGATCTGACGCTAAGGCAGTGCGGGCGCAAGCTTAGCGGATACGGGCCTTGTAGGAAAATACCGGCTATGACCGCGAGTTGAGTGTTGTGTCCCCGGAACTGTTGCCAAGTACTATGTCTCCGGGGTTTCATCATCATGAAACATAGCCTTAAATTTGGGGGTCTACCCCCTTGAACTAAGGCGCTGAAACTATGCCGCGCCGTTCAGGGAGTCAGAGGGTTACCCCGCGATACCTATGCCAAGGGGATAGACCCCCCAATTTCAATTCGTTATTGGTTAAACACTTGATATGTAAATCAAACCAAAGTCATTTTATTTAGATAGCTCTCCGGATCACTGTTGTAAGGAGAGATATTTCTGTATAGAAACTATGGCATGAAATATGCGCTGACATTTCTAGTTGTTTTGCTTTTGTTGGGGTGCAAAGAAGATCGAACGACAGAAGTGCAAGCACAACGGCAAACGCTTCATGACCAGGTGTCGAAAGCAGTCCCACTCGAAAAAACTCCGCTCGCGGCAGATGAGCGCGACAGAGTGCTGGCAAATTGCGCAAAGCAATTTCCGCCAGAGAGTGAACGAGAGAAGTTCGATTACTGCATTCAGAGAATTCCATTCGACAATAGCCTGCCGATCGATCCAGATCAGGATCAATAGGCTTTGAATCCAACGCCATGGCATCGAGTTAATTTACCCGATGCTGATCTGGACGACAAAGGGCCTATAGGGTTTTTAAGTCGCTGATCGCCACCCTCAAAACCCGAACTGGCGGCTCGCCAGATCGTACATGATCTCTTCCGAGCCGCCGCCGATCGCCATCACGCGGACTTCGCGATAAATACGCTCGACGCGGCTGCCGCGGACGAAGCTGGCACCGCCGAGGATCTGGCATGCCTCGCGGGCGCAATATTCCATCGTCTGGGTCGCCTGCACTTTGAGCAGGGCGAAGTCGCCGGGGAAGGCGCAGCCTGTCTTCACCGTCCACGCCGCGTGGTCGATCATCGCCTGCGTCGCTTGGATCATCTGCAGCATCCGCGCCAGCTTGTGACGGATCGCCTGCCGGGTCACCAGCGGCTTGCCGAAGGTCTCGCGTGTCCGCGCCCAGTCGAGTGCATCCTCGTAACACACGCGGGAATAGGCCGCAGCCTGTTGCGCCATGCCCAGCCGCTCGCCGTTGAAATTGCGCATGATCGGCCCGAACCCGGCATTCTCCGCGCCGATCAGGTTGTCCGCAGGCACTTTGACATCGTCAAAATGGATCGTCGCGGTGTCGGACGCATGCCAACCCATCTTGTCGAGCTTCGTCCGGGTCACACCCGCTGTGTCGGTCTCCACCAGCAATAGCGAGACACCGCCCATGCCCGCATCGCCCGTGCGCACCGCCAGCGTGATATAATCCGCGCGCATGCCCGAAGTGATCAGCGTCTTGGCCCCGTTGACGATATAGTGGTCGCCGCGCCGCTCCGCCCGTGTTTTCAGATTGGCGACATCGGACCCGCCGCCCGGCTCGGTGATGCCGAGGCAGATGATCTTCTCGCCCGAGAGCACTTGCGGCGCGATCCTCTGCTTCAGCTCCTCGCTGCCCGCAGCCAGCACCGGCGGCAGACCGATCCCGTGAGTTTGCAGCGAGGCTGGGATGCCGCCCGCGCCGGGGCGGCACAGCTCTTCCGACTGGACCAGCGAGTGGAAGATATCGAAATCGTCCCCTACACCAGATGCGGTCCCCAGCGCGCCGCTGCCACCATATTCAACCGGATAGCCGAGGCCGAGCACACCTGCTTTGGCGGCCTTGCGATGCAAGTCGCGCGGCAATTCCCCCGCCGCCTCCCACTCGTCGACAAACGGCAGGATCTCGCGCGTCACAAAGGCGCGCACGCTGCCGCATACGGCCTCGTGGCTGTCGTCGTAATGCGGAGAGCGGCTGCGCCAGCGGTCGAAGAGCGGAGCGTCTGCCATCACAGCCGCGGCCCTATAGCCTTGGTAGCGTTACGCCGCGCTGGCCCATGTATTTGCCGGCGCGGTCCTTGTAGCTCGTCTCGCACCGTTCATTGCCTTGCAGGAAGAGGAACTGGCACGCGCCCTCGTTGGCATAGATTTTGGCGGGCAGGGGGGTGGTGTTGGAAAACTCCAGCGTCACATTGCCTTCCCAGCCCGGCTCCAGCGGAGTGACATTCACGATGATCCCGCAGCGCGCATAAGTGCTCTTGCCGAGGCAGATCACCAGCACATCTTCCGGCACGCGGAAATACTCGACCGTGCGGGCCAGCGCGAAGCTGTTGGGCGGGATGATGCACACATCGGTTTCGCGGTCGACCAGGCTGTCCGCATCGAATTTTTTCGGGTCGACCGTCGACGAATTGACGTTGGTGAAGATCTTGAATTCCGGTGCGACCCGCGCGTCATAGCCATAGCTCGACAGGCCGTAACTGATCACGCCTTCACGCCGCTGCGCTTCGACGAACGGCTCGATCATGCCTTCGTTCTGCGCCTTTTCGCGGATCCACTTGTCGGAAAGAATCGCCATAGGCGAGTGATTCCCGAAGGCGGTGACCGGGGCAAGCCGGTGAGCGGATTTATCTGGGGGCGGATTGCGGATGCGAGGGTGTTGCGGGCTGCAATCGGGTTGCCGGCTTCGCCAAATCCGAACGTATCGATGCCAAGTTCTTCCTGCTGGCGCTCGTACCATTCGCGCCTCTTATTATCACGGATGAGATCGGCTGGTCTCGCGGATTAGTTTGGTATTTTTGGCTTTGGCTCAGCATTGCTTGGGCAGCGACCGTAGTCGGAATTAATCTCGCATCTTATTGGCGAGCATTTCGTCGCTCACTCGATGGGAAGCCCTAGCGTCGGCTTCCCAGCCCATCCCGGCCTTCGGTAGTCGACGTGAGCACAGCAAACCGGGCCAATTTGCCCCGCCAGCCTATTACCCTCAGCTCCTAATGCGCTGCGTCCCAGCTCATGCCGGTGCCGATCTCGATCCCCAGCGGCACATCCAGCTTTACCGCCGGCTGGGCTGCGGATGCCATCACCTGCTCGATGATCGGTGATGCCGCTTCGACGCAATCCTTGGGTAGTTCGAACACCAGTTCGTCATGCACTTGCAGCAGCATCTTTACATCGCCGAGCCCGGCTTGCTCGAGCGCGGGCATCATGCGGACCATCGCGCGTTTGATGATGTCGGCGCTGGTGCCCTGGATCGGGGCGTTTATCGCAGCGCGTTCGCTGCCCTGCCGCTCCGCCTGGTTCTTCGAATTGATCCGCGGAAACCACGTCTTGCGCCCGAACAGCGTCTCCGAATAGCCGCGCTCGCGCACGGTCTCGAGCGTCTCGTGGATGTAGCTCTGGATGCCCGGGAAACGCTTGAAATAGGTGTCGATCACTTCCTGCGCTTCGTCAGGCTCGACCCCGAGCCGCCCGGCCAGGCCCCACCGCGAGATACCGTAGAGGATGGCGAAGTTGATCGTTTTCGCCTTGGCGCGGGTGTCACGGTCGACTTCACCATACATTTCCTTCGCGGTGCGCGCGTGGATGTCCTCGCCGTGCTCGAACGCTTCCCTCAGTTCCGGCACATCCGCCATATGCGCAGCCAGCCGCAGCTCGATCTGCGAATAGTCGGCGGCGAGCAGCACGTTGCCGTCTTCGGGCACAAAGGCTTCGCGGATCTGCCGCCCGATCGGCGTACGGATGGGAATGTTTTGCAGGTTCGGATCGGTCGAGCTGAGCCGCCCGGTCTGTGCACCGACCAGGCTGTAGCTGGTGTGCACCCGCCCGGTACCGGGGTTGATCGCCGCCTGCAGGGCTTCGGTATAGGTGGAACGCAGTTTCGACAGCTGGCGCCATTCGAGCACTTTGTCCGCAATTGCCGCGCCTTCGCCCGACAAACGTTCCAGAATCGCCTGATCGGTCGAAAACTGCCCGCTCTTGCCCTTGCGCCCGCCCTTGTAGCCGAGCTTGTCGAACAGGATATCGCCCAGCTGCTTGGGGCTGCCGATGGTGAATTCTTCTCCTGCAATCTCGTGGATCTGTTTTTCGAGCTTGCCGGTCTCAGTCGCGAATTCTTCCGACAGTCTGGACAGGCGGGCGCGGTCGACCTTGATCCCGTGCCGTTCCATCTGCGCCACCACCGGTATCAGCGGGCGGTCGACCCGCTCGTAAACCGTGGTCCCGCCTTCCACCGCCAGCCGCGGCTTGAGCAATTTGTGCAGCCGCCAGGTCACATCGGCATCCTCGGCGGCATATTCGGTCGCCTTGTCGAGCGGGACTTCGCCGAACGGGATCTGCTTCTTGCCGGTGCCGCACACTTCCTTGAACGGGATCGGCGTGTGGCCGAGGTGGCGCTGCGAAAGCTCGTCCATTCCGTGGCCTCCGCCGATACCGTCCAGACTGCGCCCTGCATCGAGCGCGAAGCTGATGATCATCGTGTCGTCGATCGGGGTGACATTGGCGCCGTAGCGGGCGAGGACGTTGAGATCGTATTTGCCGTTCTGGAACACCTTCAGAACCGCATCGCTGGTGAACAGCGGGGCCAAGGCCGCCAGCGCTTCGGCGCGGTCCAGCTGCTGCGGTTTCTCTGCAAACATGTCAGTGCCGCCATGGCCCAGCGGGATGTAGCACGCCGCATTGGGGCCGGTCGCTAGGCTGATTCCGACGAGTTCCGCTTGCATCGCATCGAGGCTGCTGGTTTCCGTGTCGACCGCGATCCGCCGCGCGGCAAATGCCCGCTCGATCCATGCGTCGAGCGCTTCGCGGGTCTGCACGGTTTCGTAGGCGGACCGGTCGATAGCGGGGAAATCGGGGGGTGGTTGCCGGCTGCCTTCGGCGCTTGCGTCGGCGCCTTTGTTCTCGGCCTTTGCCGGGTTGAGATTGTTCGGCCGGTCGGGGCTGCCCGACCCTGCACCGAGCCGCCGCAGCAAGCTGGTGAAGCCGTGTTTTTCAAGGAATGCGGCGAGCGGTTCCAGCGGCACTCCATCGAGCGCCATGTCCTCGATATCGATCGGCAGGCCGCAATCTTCCTTCAGCGTAACCAGGACGCGGCTCAGTTCCGCATCTCCGCGGTGCTCGAGCAGGCGTTCCTTGAGCTTGCTTTTCTTCATTTCATCGGCCGAATCGAGCGCGGCGGTCAGGTCGCCATGTTCAGCGATCAGCTTGCTCGCTGTCTTGGGCCCGACACCGAAGATACCCGGGATATTATCGACCGAGTCGCCCATCAGAGCGAGCACATCGCCAACTTTCTCGGGCGGGACTCCGAATTTCTCCTCGACTTCCTCGATGTAGATCCGCGCGCCTTTCATCGTGTCGAGCATGTCGATCTTCGCGCCGCCTTTCTCGCCGACGAGCTGCATCAGATCCTTGTCGGAACTGACGATGGTGACGTGCCAGCCCTTTTCCTGTGCGGCTCGGGCGTAGGATGCGATCATGTCGTCGGCCTCGACGTCCGGCTCTTCGATCAGCGGCAGGCTGAACGCCCGGGTGGCGTCGCGGATCAGCGGAAACTGCGGCACCAGATCTTCCGGCGGATCGGGACGATTGGCCTTGTACTGGTCGTAAATCTCGTTGCGAAACGAATGGCTCGATTTGTCGAGCACGACGGCCAGATGGGTCGGGCCGTCGGCCTTGTCCAAATCGTCGGCCAGCTTCCACAGCATGGTGGTGTAGCCATAGACTGCGCCGACCGGCGTGCCTTCGGGGTCGGTCAGTGGCGGGAGCCGGTGGTAGGCACGGAAGATATAGGCCGATCCGTCGACCAGATAGAGATGTTGCCGATTTGCCGTTGTGTTTTCTGCCATGATTCGCGCTTAGCAGCCCGCTGCGGCGCGGTCAGCCGGAAAGCGGGGGTTTATCCGCTCTGGCGGCAATCGGCTGTAACCCGCAGGAATCCAAGACTTTGGCCGAAATAAGGCAAAAAAAAGGCGAAATATGGCGAAATCGCTTGCAAGGTCACAATCTCGCCACTATTTACAGTCCACGAGATCGGCCACAAGGACGGTTTCGCGCAGGTTCCTTAGGGGGGCTTGCGATACTCACTCGCTGACTAAGGAATTATATTTATGCGTAAGATCGCTCTTATCGCTGCTGCTTCGGCCGCTGCTCTCTCGCTCGCTGCTTGCTCGGAAGGCACTCAGGAAGCTGCTGAAGCAACCGCCGATTCGGCTGCTGCCGACGCTGATGCAGTTGCTGACGAAGCAACCGACGCAATGGCCGAAGGCGCCGACGCAATGGCTGAAGGCGCTGAAGAAGCTGCTACCGAAGCTGAAGCAGCTGTCGAAGGCGAAACCGAAGCTGAAGCTGCTGCTGACTAATAGCGCGCTTCACTTCGTGTGAACAAAGAAGGGCGGTGCCGAGAGGCGCCGCCCTTTCTTTATGTGCCGGGTCTGCAAATCAGATCACAAGCAAGCTGGCAGTCTGCCCCCATTCAGCACCCAGCCTTCTATTCTCCGCCATATGCGGCGTCGGCATAGACCCGACCGTTGCCGCGGTTTGCGGCGAAGCCATTGTACAATGCGCCGGTGATGCTGGCGATGCGCTGGTCGCGTTGGCGCCTTGCGCTAAGCTTTTCACTCCGGCTGCCGTTTTCTACTGCGAGCGACGGGCTTTGCCCGGTGACATAAATCGCCGCCGCAATGGCGCGCCCGTCAGGCGTGTAGAAAATCCCGATATCGCTAGCGGTCCGGCTGAGCGTCCCGGTCTTGTGCGCCAGGTTGGCATGCATCGGCAAGGCGGAGCGCATCCGGTTCTTGCCCGTCGTTGTCTCTGCCATTGCATTGAGCAGGACGCGCCGCGAGGATGCGCTGAGCCAGCGGCCCTGATGAATTCCCGCCAGCAACTGGCCCATTGCGCGCGGCGTCGCGCTGTCCCGCGAATCGACTCTGGAGGCCGGATCGAGCTTCCCGTCGTCGCGGATCAGCGTGGCAATATCGCGGTTGAGCTGGAAGCCCCCGATACCTGCGTTGCGCATCCAGGCGTTTACTGCCGACGGGCCGCCCACAGCGCTGAGCAACGCGTCGGTGCAATCGTTGCAGCTCTTGCTGATCATCAGGTCGAGTAGAGTATGGGCCGGTACATACCCGCCACCCCTGCGCGGCAAGCGGAATTCGCTCGTCAGGCTCCAGCGCCCGTTGTCGACACCGGCAAGATAGGTCGCTGCAATCGCAACTTTGCTGGTGCTCGCCATCGGGAAACGCTGATCTGCCAGAATCCCGATTTCCTGTCCGGTCGAAAGATCCATCGCATAGACGCCGATCCTTCCATCCGATCCATTGGCGAGCTGCGCGATGCGCTGCTCGAAACCATTCTCGTAGAGGGCCTCGAATGTCTGGGGGTCGCGTTCCTGTGTGCCGAAGGTGCTGTCAAAAGCAGCTTGCAGATCATTTGAGTCGCTGGCTCGCGCCTGCGCAGGAGCGAGTGCGACAAGGCCGAGCGCAAGGCCCGCACCAAGTGTCTTGAGCTGTTTCAGTCCCATTAGCATCCGCCCAGCGTACCCATGTTATCCTTTGTAAAACATTAACCCCGCTAAAGTCTTTCCAGCAAGCACAATCACGACGAAAAGTGTCGCTCAAGCGACCAAATCTTGCGTGAGCGCCGCGAATGGCTGCTTTTCGCCCGTTTACATTGTTATTCGCAGCTTGTGCGCGCCACTACTGCCTGCAACACAGCCAAGATGGGAGAGAGCAATCTGAGCGCCGATGCACTCGTATCGGGCCTTGGCAAAACGATGCACCGGGCGGGACTCGCAGCGCCGAGAGCCCTCAGCCGTCTGACCGGCGGGGCGACGATGGAAAGCTGGCGGTTCGAGGCAGGCGGCGATGCCTTTGTGCTGCGCCGAGCCCCCAGCCTGGCATTTATGCACGACCGCCCGTTCGGCCATGCCACCGAAGCGGCGATTATCGAAGCGGCCCGAATGGCCGGGGTCACCGCGCCGGAAGTTGTAACTGTGCTGGAGCCGGATGACGGTATCGGCAGCGGCTTCGTGATGCGCGCGCTGCCCGGCACACCCGATCCGCGCCAGATACTGATTATGGAACGGCCCGATCGGATCTTGCGCGAAGTGGCACGCGACCTGGCCCGGATCCATTCGCTGGGGCGCGATGATGTACCGCCTGATGTGCCCGAACTCGATTACCGCGAAGGCATCGAGGGACTGTGCCAGCAGTTCGAGGAGGCGGGCGGCGACCGGCCGATCATTGCGCTGGGCTTGCGCTGGCTGATGGACAATGTGCCTGACCGGATCGAGCCGGTGCTCAATCATGGTGACTACCGGCTGGGCAACATTCTGTGCGAGGACAGCCACCTGACCGGCGTGCTCGACTGGGAACTGGCGCATTTCGGCGACCCCCATGAAGACCTCGCTTTCGGCTGCATGCCGGTGTGGCGCTTCGCCCGCTACGATCGCCCGGCGCTGGGGCTGGGCAGTCTCGAGGACTACTTCACTTCCTATGAGGCGGAGAGCGGGCGCACCGTCGACCCGGCGCGGTTCCGTTTCTGGTCGGTCTATCGCACCGTGTGGTGGGCCTTGGGCTGCATCCGCATGGCCGACTTCTGGCGCCGCGGCGAGGACCGGATGCTCGAACGCGTCGTAATCTCGCGCCGGACCAGCGAGCAGGAGCTCGACCTGCTGCTGCTGTTCGACGAAGCCGACGAACTCTTTGCGAGCCGCACCGCAGTGAATGACGCCCACGACCGCTATGCGCGAAAAGGCGAAGCCAGCTCTGGCGAGATTGCCACCGCGATTTCGGAGTGGCTGGTGTCGATCAAGGACCGGATGGAGGGGCATGATCGTTTCCAGTTGGCCGTCGCGCGCAATGCCCTTGGCATGATCGCGCGGCAGGATGAGAACAAGGCGTCAGCCGAAGATCGGGAGCTCGCTCAGGCCTTGCTGTGCGGGGAGCGGTCTGTCGCGGAAAAGGGCCTGGTCGAACGGATCAAATGGCAAGCTCTCAACAAGCTGGCAGCGGACGTGCCAAAATACCCGGCGCTGGCCATCGCGCGAAAAAAATGGACCGGAGAGGAATAACCGATGGACTTCACCATCCCGCAGGATCTGGAAGACTACTACGCCGAGCTTGTCGCCTTTATCGAGGCGGAGATCGAGCCGCTGGTGGCGAAGGATGACAACATCCGCTTCTTCGACCATCGCCGCGAACATGCCCGGACCGATTGGGACAAGGGCGGTCTGCCGCGCCACGAATGGGAAGACCTGCTGCGCCAAGCGCGCAAGGCCGCAGACGAAGCTGGCCACTGGCGCTTCTCCGCGCCCAAGAAATACGGCGGCAAGGACGGCTCCAACCTTTGGATGGCGGTCATCCGCGACCGCTTTGCCCGGCGCGGGCTGGGGCTGCACAACGATTTGCAGAACGAACACAGCATCGTCGGCAATTTCCCCTTCGTCGCCATGTTCGAGCATTTCGGCACCGAGGCGCAGAAGCAGGAATTTATCCTCGGCGGGTTCGAGGGGACTAGGCGCGTCGCCTTCGGCCTGACCGAGCCGGACCACGGCAGCGATGCGACCCACATGGAAACCAGGGCCGTGCGCGAGACCCGCGACGGGGTGGATGGCTGGCGGATCGACGGCGAGAAGATGTGGATCACCGGCATGCATGTCGCGACCCATTGCGCAATGTTCGCCCGCACCGACGGCGAGGATGGCAATGCGCGCGGGATCACCTGCTTCCTTGTCCCCAACCCGACCGAGGGGCTGGAGATCGAGGAGTGGATGTGGACCTTCAACATGCCGACCGACCACCCGCGTCTGTCTGTTACCAATGTCTGGGTGCCGGACAGCGCGATCCTCGGGCAGGAAGGGCGCGGCCTCGCGCTGGCGCAGAGTTTCGTCCACCAAAACCGCATTCGGCAAGCGGCGAGCAGCCTGGGAGCGGCGCAGTTCTGCGTCGACGAAAGCGTCAAATACGCGCGCGAGCGTAAACCATTCGGCGAGGAGCTGGCGAAAAACCAGGCGATCCAGTTTCCACTGGTCGAACTGGCGACCCAGTGCGAAATGCTCCGCCTGCTGATCTACAAGACCGCGTGGGAAATGGACAACATGCCGCATGAGGAGATCGAGCGGACCATTTCCGACAAGGTTTCCATGTGCAATTACTGGGCGAACCGGCTGGTGTGCCAGGCCGCCGACCGTGCGATGCAGGTGCATGGCGGCATCGGCTATTCCCGCCACAAACCGTTCGAGCATATCTACCGCCACCACCGCCGCTATCGCATCACCGAGGGTGCGGAGGAGATCCAGATGCGCAAGGTGGCGGCCTATCTGTTCGGCTATCTCGGGCCGAACCGGCACTAGTCTGCGCCGACGGCCTGCTAACCAAACTGATTGGCATTGCGGTCATGTGCGACTGCTTTAGGAAGGCTGCATGACCAACTGGACCATCGGCATCATCGGGGGCAGCGGCCTCTACCAGATCGACGCTTTGGAAGACGCGCAGTGGATCCGCGTCAACTCGCCCTTTGGGGAGGCATCGGACGAAATTCTTTGCGGGCGGATCGCCACCAAAAAAGGGCATGTGCAGCTGCGCTTCCTGCCGCGCCACGGCCGCGGCCACCGCATTCCGCCATCCGAAGTCAACGCGCGCGCCAATATCGATGCGCTCAAGCGCGCGGGCTGCACCGATATCGTCGCGATCAGCGCTGTCGGGTCCCTGCGCGAAGAGTTGGAGCCGGGCCGCTTCGTGGTGGTCGACCAGTTCATCGACCGCACCAAAGGCAGGCCCAGCAGCTTCTTCGGCAGCGGCATGGTCGCGCATGTCAGCATGGCCGAACCGGTGTGCGAGCGCCTGTCGGCATTTGCCGCCGCGGCGGTCGAGAAATCGGGCGGCAAGGTCGCGCATGGCGGGACCTATCTCGCGATGGAAGGCCCGCAATTCTCCACCCGTGCCGAAAGCCACCTCTACCGCCAGTGGGGCGCCGACGTGATCGGCATGACCGCCATGCCCGAGGCGAAACTGTGCCGCGAGGCCGAGATGCCCTATGCGCTGGTCGGCATGGTCACCGACTACGATTGCTGGCGCGAGGATGCCGCCTTCGTCGAGGTCAGCGAAGTGATCGAACAGATGAACGCGAATGGCGATCTGGCGCGTAAAACGGTGGAGGCGCTGGTCGCGTCGCTGCCCGAGGTGCGCGAAGCCTCACCGCTCGACACGGTGCTCGACCACGCGCTGATCACGTCGCCCGACGCGCGCGATCCGGCAATGCTGGCAAGGCTGGATGCGGTGGCGGGGCGGGTGTTGTAATGACTTCCCTTGCCAACCCGTCACCCCGAGCTTGACCCGGGGTCCCGCTTTCCTTCTTCTGGTGCCATGGTCTCGGAAACGAAAGGCGGCTGGGTCTACATAATGGCCGATCGCTATCGCGGGACCATGTATGTCGGGGTGACGGCCTATCTCGCCGAACGTGTCCAGCAACACCAATCGGGCTCCGGCTCGGACTTCTGCACAAAGTACGGGTTGGATCGGCTCGTGTGGGCCGAGCAGGGCGCTGACGTCAGCGACTGCATCGCGCATGAGAAGCGAATCAAGCGCTGGCGGCGCGAGTGGAAGTTCGAGCTGATCGAGCGGGGCAATCCGGACTGGAGCGACTTGTCAGGCAGCTTGCTCTGAAAATGAAGTGGGACCCCGGATCAGGTCCGGGGTGACGGGGTGGCTGGTGGGGCTATTTCAAGCCGAACAACTTGCCCCGCCCAACACACAGAACCGCGCGCAATGCGGGTGGTTGAGCGCCACCTCGCCGCTCGCTTCCTCCAGGGTCGCGCCCATGTCGAAGCCCTCGTCGTAAGGGATGAGCGTGCAGGCGGCTACGCGGGGGGCGGGCTCGCCCTTGCGGTGGACGACCATGCGGCTGGTCGCGCACATGATGTCCGCCGGTGACTTGCCGAGGATGCCCCAGCAGTCGGTGGTGATCTCGGCGATGTCTTTGGTTTCGTCCATTTCCGGGAATAGCACGAGGCCCATCGGGTCAGCCGCATCGATGCGTATATCCTCCGCGGCGAACAGGCGGGCATAGCCTTCGCGCGCTTCGACCATGCCTTCACCGGGCAGCAAGCGACCCGCCACCGCGATGGAAAAGCCATTGTCCGACAGCCACTTCAGCCCAGCCAGCCCAGGCTCCCAGCTGCGCGGGCCGCGCTCGCCTTCGTGCCCTTCCTGCGTGTGGTGGTCGAGACTGACGCGGATGGTCAGCTTGTCGCCAAAGGTCTCGCGCAATGCCAGCAGCGCCGCCTCGTGCCGCCGCATCGGCTTCATTGCGTTGCTCAGCACCAGCGCCTCGAACCCGCGTGCTAGCGTGTCTTCGAGCATGGTGAGGAACTCGGGGTTCATAAACGGCTCGCCGCCGGTGAAGCCGATCTCGCGCGTGCCGCCACCCGATTCCAGGCCTTGCGCTTCGTCCATGAAACGAGCGACATCGCCCGCGCCGATATAGACCAGCGCGTCGTTGGTCGGGCTGCTTTCGATATAGCAGGTCGCGCACGCCAGATTGCACAGCGTGCCGGTGTTGAACCACAGCGTTTCCAGCTGCGTCAGCGGCACGGAAGCGCGGCGCTCGCCCTTGGCGGTCCACTCGGGGTCGGAGAATTTCTCGACCGGCAGGGCATCAGCCTCGACGCGGAAGGGCGAGGGGCCTTGCGGCGCATTTCTCGATTTCGTGCGGGTTTCCGTCAATTCATCATCCTGCGCATTTTGGCGACCAATGCCGCATATTTTTTCGGCAGGCTACCGAAGACCGTCGGCTCCCAAGCGGCGAAGGCGGCGGCTTTGGAAATTTCGCTGCGGGTCGGATAGCTGATGATCGCGCTGCCCAATGCAAAAGTGCTGCTCTTGCCGGTGATCGTCTGGGTGAACGGAAGCAAAAGTTCGCCCGCATTCTTGCCTACGATGCTGACGCCGAGCACTTTCTTGCCCTTGAGCACCATCTTCATATGGCCGAGCGTCGAGCCTTCGGCGGTGGCGCGTTCGTTTTCGGAGAATTCCTGCCGCACCACGGTGATTTTCTCGCCGTGCTGCTCACGCGCGTCTTTCTCGGTCAGGCCGATCTGCGCGATTTCCGGCTCGGTGAAGGTGACCCAGGGCAGGGCGGTGTAGTCGACCTTGGTCGGCAGTCCGGTGACGATCTCGAGCGCGACGTTGGAGCCTTCATAGCCCGAGACATGGGTCAGCCGCGGCCCGTCGCGGCAATCGCCAATGGCGTAGATCGACTTGACCGAGGTGCGGCGGCGCTTGTCGGTCTCGATGCCGTTCCTGCCGATTGCCACGCCGACGTCTTCCAGCCCGAAACCGCTCGCATTCGCCTTGCGTCCGACCGCGACCAGCAGGTGCGAGCCGTCGACCGTTTCGCTGCCGCCACCCGACAGCGTGACATGCGCGCGGATCGCGCCCGCATTTCCTTCGACCCGGGCGACCTTGCCATCGACGAAGCGCACGCCTTCCTCTTCCATCACGCCGCGCACCACCGCGACCGAGTCCGGATCGTCGCGGCCCATCAGCGGACCGGGATTGATCACCGTCACATGGGTGCCGAGCCGGCGGAAGGCTTGCGCCATCTCCATGCCGATCACCCCGCCGCCGATGATGACGAGATTGGCTGGCTGCTCGGTCAGGTCAAACAGGTTTTCGTTGGTCAGATAGGGCACGCCGTCCAGCCCTTCGATCGGCGGAACCGCCGGCTTCGATCCGGTCGCGATGACGATGCGCGGTGCGCGCAAGGTCCGCCCGTCCACCTCGACCGAGTGCTTGCCGGTGACCGTCGCCCAGCCCTTGATCACTTCGACGCCCATACCCTCGAACGTCTCGACCGAATCGTGGTGCTCGATATGCGCGATCGCGTCGTGGATGTGTTCGTGCACGCCGCGCCAGTCGACCTTGGGCTCCGCCAGCGTCACGCCGTGCTTCGTCGGTACGCGGGCCTCTGCCGCGCGCTTTGCAGCGGTAATCAGCGCCTTGCTCGGCACGCAGCCGTTGTTGAGGCACTCGCCGCCCATCTTGTGACCTTCGACCAGAACGGCCTTGAGCCCGAACAGCGCCACACCGCCTGCAGCAGTCAGACCGGCGGCACCGCCACCAATCACGATAACATCATGGGTAAATTTCATTGCACCCCTCCCGTAACCAATTAGGGCTTGCGCGCGAAACCCTTTCTGGCACCTCGCGTGTCCAGCCCTCAATTCGACGCGATCAGGCGGGAAGTTACATGAACATCGAAAACAGCCGCGATTACTATGGCAAAGTGCTTACCGGCTCCGAGGATCTGAAGACCGATGCCTGCTGCACCGCCGAAGCGCCTCCGGCCGAGATTCTGGCTGCGATGCGCAATGTCCACGAGGACGTGCGCGCGCGCTATTACGGCTGCGGCCTTGTCACTCCGCAAGCGATCGAAGGGTGCCACATCCTCGATCTCGGCAGCGGCAGCGGGCAGGACGCCTATATCCTCGCGCAGATGGTCGGGGAGAACGGCAGCGTAACCGGTGTCGACACCACGCCAGAGCAGCTCGCGGTGGCCAACGAACATCTCGAATGGCATCGCGAAAAATTCGGCTATGCGCAGTCGAACGTGCGGTTTCTCGAAGGCGACATCGAGAGACTGGGCGATCTGGGCCTGCCCGACGGACATTTCGATGTCATCGTGTCCAATTGCGTGATCAACCTCGTGGCTGACAAGCAGGCGGTGTTCGATGCGGCTTTCAAATTGCTCAAGCCCGGCGGCGAGCTCTATTTCTCAGACGTCTATGCCGACCGGCGGGTGCCGCAGCATTTGCTGGATGACCCGGTGCTGCATGGTGAATGCCTGTCGGGCGCGCTCTATTGGGGCGACTTTGTCGATCAGGCCAAGCGCGCAGGCTTTCTCGATCCGCGCCTCGTGACCAGTCGTCCGCTCGGCATCGGTGATGCTGCGGTGGCTGAAAAGCTTGACGGTATCGCCTTCCATTCGGCGACTTACCGCCTGTTCAAGCTCGACCTGGAAATGCAGTGCGAGGATTACGGGCAGGCGGTGCGATACAAGGGCACGGTGCCGGGGCAGGAGCGGGTGTTCGAGCTCGATGGCCATCACGCTATCGAGCGCGGGCGCATGTTCCCGATCTGCGGCAACAGCTGGAAGATGCTGGCCGACACGCGGTTTGCCGAACATTTCGAATTTTTCGGCGATTTCTCGCACCACTTCGGCGTGTTCCCCGATTGCGGCGTAGCGCTGCCTTTCAGTGCGGATGAAGCCATCGCGGCGGACGCTCCGGCAGCCTGTTGCTGATGCGCATATTGGTCACCGGAGCAGCCGGGCTTGTCGGCGGCGAGGTTTGCGCGCGGCTGGTTGCTGGCGGGCATAGCGTCACCGCGCTGGTTCACCGCAATCCCGAAGTGCGCGCCAACGATGGCTCGCTGGTTGCCGTATCAGGCGTTTTGAAAGGCGATGTCTCTGCCCCGCAGTTCGGCTGGGACGATACGCAATCCGCTGAGATTGCCGATAGACACGATCTGCTGATCCACTGCGCCGCGACAGTTCGCTTCGACCTCGACGAGGAAGACTACCGCGCGGTCAATGTTGGCGGCACCGCCAATGCGCTGGCGCTCGCACAGGCGGGCGGCATGGCGTTCCTCCATATCAGCACCGCCTATGTTTGCGGCACCCGCGACGGGGCAATCCGCGAAACCGATCCGCTGCCGGAAACCGGCTTTGCCAATGGCTATGAGGCAAGCAAGGCGGCGGGCGAGCGGCTGGTTCAGGCAAGCGGGCTCAACTGGGCCATTGCGCGCCCTTCGATCGTGGTCGGAGAACATCACAGCGGCGCCATCCGCCAGTTCGACACCACCTATGCCGCGTTCAAGCTGATCGCCGAAGGCCGCGTGCGCCATATGCCCGCGCGCAGCGGGGCAACGCTCGACTTCGTGCCGATCGACCATGTCGCGTCCGGGATCGTCGCACTGGCGGAACGGATGGACGAGGTGGAATCCGGCGGGGCCAGAACAGATGGGGGGCTTGGCGTTTTCCACCTCGTCTCAGGCCAGCCTTTGCCAGTTGAACAGTTCACAGGCTCTATCGGTGCCTATCCGCATTTCCACGAACCCGAGCTGGTCGCACCGGAAAATTTCGACCCGACCCACCTGCCCGCGCTGGAACGAAGGCTGTTCCGCCGGGTGGCAGGCCTCTATGCGAGCTATTTCCAGCGCGATCCGCATTTCGATGATGCTGCGTTCCGCGCGCTGACCGGAATGGAATGCCCGGAAACGGGCGAGGCCTATATCAGGCGGCTGATCGACCATTGCATCGAGGTCGGGTTTCTGGCGGAGCCGGTTGCAGAGGAGGCCTGAGCCGCTGCGCCATCACCGCACGTGCGGATAGTTCTTCTCCAACCGTGAACGCGCGCCGACGGCCCACAATATGCCGACCTTGAAATAGATCCAGTTGGCTTTCAGCGGTCCCCACGCCGCAATCCGGCGGTCGCTTGTCTCGACCCAGCGGCGGACCATGCGGATTTTGCCCAACCGGGCGAACTTCACGCACAGATCGGCCTCCTCCATGATCGCATCGCCCGGTGTGCAGCCGCCGATTTGCTGGAATTGCGCGCGGCGGAAAAACATCGCGTGGTCGCCGAACAGCAGGCGGACGCCGCGAAAAAACAGGTGCGGGCGGGTGATCAGCGGCGCGTACCAGGTCTTGATCCAGTTGTGGAAGGTCGTGCCCCAGCGGGTCTTCTCGCCCCGGATCAACGGGGTGAAACTGGCCAGCGCAATGCGATCGTCTGCCAGAGTTTCACAGATCACCGCCACCATGTCGGCGGGCGGCCGGGTGTCGGCGTGGAGCACGCAAACATAGTGCGCGCTGGCAGCTTCGACCCCGGCATTGATCTGCCGCCCGCGGCCCGCGTCTGTTTCGATCAGCCGCCAGCCCGCTGCGCGCACCAATTCACAGGTCCGATCGGTGCTGCCGCCATCGACCACAATGATCTCAGCCGGTTTGGGCTTCAGCGAGTTGATCAGATCGACCAGCGCAGGCAGCGCCTTTTCCTCGTCGAGTACGGGAATGACGAGAGCGACTTGGGGGCGGGCGCCCGCATGGCCGCTCACGGCAGGAATTCCGGCCAGTCTTCCAGATCGGCAGCGGTGTCGATATCGCTCAATTCAGGCAGAACCGCCGGGCGGATGCCTTGGGCGATGAACCGCCGCAGCGTTTCCTCGAACACGGTGTCGGTGCTCCATTCCATATCTTCGAAGGCGAAGCGCGCGTCTGCATTGTAGCCCAGCAGATAATATCCGCCGTCGCTCGCCGGGCCGATCACCATATCCTCGGTCGCGAGCGTGTCATGCGCGGCCCACAGCACGGCAGGCGTGAGGCCGGGGCAATCGCTGCCGATGACGAGGGCCGGCGGGGTGACGCGTGACAGCTTGTCGGTCAGATCACCGTCACCCTGTTCGACCACGTTCAGGTCTTCGCCAAGGCCGGACTTGAACACATCCGGCTGTGCCCCGGTGACGCGCAATTCGAACGGGATGCCGCTGGCCCGCGCAACTTCGACCGTGTGTGCCAGCAGCTTGGTATAGATCAGCGCCGCGCCTTCCTCGCCAAAGCCGGGAATGAGGCGGGTCTTGGCTTTGCCGGGTTCCGGCCAGCGGGCGAAAATCGATAGCGTGATCCTGGACATGCCCCACGGTCCTAACCGCTCGCGGCGGCCAGCGCCATGGGGCAGCGTTGCTCAAATGTCAGAGTTCGGCAATGATCGAGCGCATCAGTTCGCCGTCCATGCTGGTCGGGACAGAGATCTTCGTTCCGTTGGCCATTTCGATCCCGAGGAAGTTCTGGTTTCTGGCCGCGCCGCAATGGCCATCGGCGTGCCCGTGATGATCATCTTCATGTCCGACCGAGCTTGGCGGCGCGGTTTCGGCAGCCGATTTCAAATCTGCCGGCTTGGGATAGACCTTCGCCATGAAATCGTAATCGAGCTGATCGATGTCGGCCCCGCCGACGATCGGATCGCCGCTCTCGGTAATCGTGCCGGGCAGCGAATAGCACATGATCGAGTGGCGGTCGGCCGAGACCGTGCCCCAGATCGAATCCTTCGACAGCGGGGTCAGCACCTGTGCGCGCACCTGCTGTTCCGACCAGCCCTGGGTTGCCTTGAAAAATGCGATCGCTTTTTTCTCGTCGATCTGCGCGATCAGCTCTGCGCGCATATGTTCGTGCGGGCAGCCGAGCGTGTGCCCGGTCTCGTGACGCACGACCCGGCGAAATTCGCTCTCGGGCGTCTTCATGGTGAAGCCTTCGAGATTCATGGTCTGCTCACCGGCGTCAATCGAAAGAATGTCTGTGCCGAGATAGGACCAGTACCCGCCTTTGCCGCGCGAAATCCGCACTTGCGGATCGGTGCTGCTTTGCGTGAACTGCACATTGGCCGATTTGCCCCACGCATTCATGTGCGAAAGAATCGTCGCGCGCAGATCGTTGGGCGGGTTGTCGAGAAAATCGACGGTCAGACGCACTCCGTCGGTGCGCCAGTATTTGGTCGTCGCCACGGCAATCGCTTCGGGCGATGGCGGCGGTCCGAGATCCATCGCGGCAAGCGCATGCATCTGTTCTTCTGGCGGCCGGTTGAGCGGGTTTTGCTCATGCGCAATACGCGATGCGGCGACGATCTTGTGGTCGGGCAGCGAAACCGGGACGCAATGCGGACCTTCTACTTGCTTTGTCTTCGCCATGTCAGGCTCCTTATCTATCGATGGGTTGGTTCGCGGCCGAAGGGACCGCGCAGAATCGCGCCCGTCATGCGGCCTTCGACCCAGCTGATGCGGACGTGGTGTGAGGCATCGCTGCGACGCCTGCCGAGTTGCAGGAAACCCATCCAGCGAGCGAGCCGTCCGGGCATCTGTTTGATTTCCGTGCGCCAGAATGCGCGCAACTCCCGGCTCGGTTCACGGCTGACGGGCACCACCAGATGCAGCGATTGCAGCTCGGTCCCGACGGGCATCGCCATGCCGCCGACTGTCTCGATAGCGCGGGCGATCTCGAACAGTCTCATGCGAGTGCGCCGAGCGCCGCTTCAGCGGGATCGGCCTGTTGCTGCGGCTCTTCGTCGAGCCATGCCGGCTTGCGTGGGAAACCGACATGATAGGTGACCTTTTCCAGCACCACTTGATGGCCGCTCTTGGTGGTCAGAACATCGAACGACATTTCACGTCCGATAATCGTCCCGCGCGGATACTCGCTCAGACAGCGGTTGAGGGTCTGCATCGCCGCGTCATTCGAGGGTTCGGCCGCACCGGCGCGGATATCGAGATTGCCGACCCCGATGCGTTTGACGAACCTGATTTCGCTCAGATCGAACCCCGAATGCGCGACTTTCATCGATCAGGCAGCCGCCACGGTGTAGTCGCCCGGGGTGAGGACGGTGCGGTCTGCTTGCACGGTTTCCCCTTCGTGATCGAGCACAGGGGCACCGTCATCATCGCCGGATGGCCCGGACATCAGACCATGGGTGGCCTTTGGCTTGCCGGTTGCCGGATCGTTCGCGGCGACGGTTCTCGGTGCGATCGACTGGTTCATCATGTCGAGCACGCGGGCCAGCCCCTCGGGCATCCCGCGATCGGCGGCGTGAACCTCGACATGGTATTTGGCGCTCTGGTCGGTCGAACGTGTGTTTTCCTTGTGGCTCGAAACCGAGCCTTCGACATGGACCTTGAGCGAGAACACGCCCCAGCCGATGCTGGCATCGGCAGAGAACTTGCCTGATTTGTCGAGGCTTTCCTTGCTCGATTCCGAGTTCTTCACTTCCATATCGAAGATGATGTCGACCGACTGGATGCCCAGCGCCGGGATGTTGACGATCGCCAGCAGCGGCACATCGAGCGAAACCTGCTCGGTGGGGATCACGCCCTTGTCATCGGCCGGGCCGGTCGCACGATCAAACTTGAAGGCGACCGTGCGAATATCAAAGGTCGCCGGGTCGAATTCGACCGGCTTCTTGTCCGCCGCAGCTTTCGTCAGCGCAGCCTGGCTGGGTCGGAAGCCGATCTGCTGGATAAATTCTGCGGTCGAGTTGGCAAGACGGACCTGCGCATCGGCGGCGGCGTTGAGCGGCGCGCCGATCAATTCCTGCATTGGCAGGCCGGTAAACTGGTTACCCATGGAAAAGGCCATTCTGTTTCTCCTTGTGTCAGACGATCTTGTTGAGTTGCGTGATCAGCCGCAGCATGCCTTCTGTCGGGCGTGTGGCGGCAACGTTGATGGTCAGCTGGGCGCGCGGCCCACTGTCCTGGCGCGACCCGACGCCAAGGGTGAGCATCTTCTTCGGACCGCCGGATGGCGCGCGGGCTGGCTGCGGGGCCATGTCGCGTTCGGGTCCGATGGTATCGGGCTTCGGATCGACCGGGCCGATCTGCGGGACGTCGATCGGGGCGCCGGCAGTGACGAAGGGCGGGACCTGGGCTGCAACCGGTTCCGGCGCAGTCATCGGTGCGGCCATCGCGTTATCCATCTCAGGTGCGACCGCCGCTTCGACGACTTCGGGATCCTCACCCCCGACGATTGAGCCGAGCTCGACATCGAGATCGATCCTGAGGTCCTTGATCGCCAGCATGCTGCTTTCGACCAGCGAAAGCAGCGGCACGCCGATCTGGTTGTAATCGGCCTCGTTCTCGCTGCTGCTGCCACCGGCGCGGGGCATTTTGATTGCAAGGCACAGCGGCTTTCCGTCCTTGTCGAAATACCGGCTGACCTGCTCGATGAAATGCCGTTCGACCTGCGCCTGTGCATCGACAATCGAACCGGCGACCGAGCCGACAAGATCGTTCAATGCAACATGGTGAGCCAAGTGATTTCCCCCGTTTCAGTCAGCCGGGGATGACAGGGTGCCGGAGTCGCTGACGAATCGGGATTCATCCGTTTCCGATAGAAATCGCCGAGGGATTACACGTAGTTCGGCCCGGTCAGATCATCGGCGTTTGGCGCTGCGAAATGGACGAAATGCCGCGTCCCGATTGCCCGGCCTCAGACGCCGACCGCTTGTTTCACGTCGCCGACAAAGCTTGAATGACGGATTGCATGGTAGATCGCGCTCGACAGCATTCGTCCCGGCAGACGCATATCGCGCCTGACTTGCAGGAACAGGACAAGGCGCGGGTCCGATGTCGTGTTCCACACTTCGTGCGGGAAGGTGTCATCGAACACCAGCCACTCACCCTCGCGCCAGCGGTGGATCTCTCCATCGATCGCTATCTCGCAGCGGCCCGGCGTGCCCGGTAGTTTGAGCGGCAGATGACAGTTGAGCCAGGCCTTGGTCAGTCCGCGATGCTGCGGCACGTGAGTGCCCGGTTCCATGATGGACAGGAAGGCAACGACCACGCCCGGCACTTGGTCGATCGCTTCCACGATTTTGGGGCAGCACGCCTCGTTGTCCTTTGCGTGATAGCCATAGCCCTGGAAAAAGAAGCTCTTCCACGAGGGGCCCGATGCGATGCGGCGGTGGTCAGGCGAAATTTTCCCGAGCGGCGGGATGGCGTCCCGATTACGCAGCAGGGGCTCGACTTCTGCACGCAGTGCTTGCCAGTTTGCGCCGGCTTCAACGAGGCCGGGCACGTTTGCGGGATCGATGATCGGGCAGGTTCCGACGCGAGACTGGCGGGCGAGGAACGCGTTGACCGGATCGCGCATCCGCTTGCCGAAACGGACCAGTGGTTTCTGTTTGGGGCGGACATAGGTTTCACTCGGCGCCGGCGCATGGTCGGCGTCGGGAAGCGACCCAGTGGTATGGCCTGCCCCTTCGAGCATCTGGCAATCATGCCGGAAAATGCGCGGCAAGAATTGTAAGAAATCGACTTGGCCCCGCAAGCGGTGCTGCCTGACGGAACGATTTCGTGGCTCAGCCAGTCGCGGAAGTGCCTGCGATTGCCTCGATTGCGCTGATAAGGCGCGCTTGTGACGGCGTCTCGGGATAGTGCAAAGCCTCGTGCTTCTTGAGCGCCGAGTCGGGCACGAACAGCGCGTTCGGCAGCTTTGCATTCCGCCGTGATGCCGCGTCCATTTGGGCACGTTGTCTCGTGTTTGGCGAGCACCCGAAATGGGGCAGGATCGAATTGGAAACAGCATCCGGCAAGTTGCGATAGTCGACAAACAAGCCGTAAGGATCGTCGATTGCAGAGAGCGCTGCCTCGCAATACTGAGCCAAAATCCATGCCGGATAGTCTTCATCGGCAATCCGGCCAGTGTTTCTGATTCCGAAACATTCGAGCGACATGTAGCCAGGGATGACATGCATTCCGGGATTTCGGCGGTGCGAAACAAGCACTTCCAGCGCGTCGCGATAGAGGAAGACCCAGGGCACTCCCGGGAATATCCGGCGCAAGTGCGGGAGCGCGTGAATGTGCCAGCAATCGAGCTTCACGAACCGGTGGGTTGTTGCTCCGGTCCGGTTGCGGGCCAGCGCGGCGACCAGATTACGGACATCGCGATCCTGGGCCATGCCGTGAATTGCAAGCTGGAGCATCGCATCGAGCACCGGTGCTTCGGAGATTGAAGTGAATTCCTGGACCGAAGCCAGCATTTGCGAAACCAGGGTCGAGCCGCAACGAGACATATGCAGAACCAGTCCGGAGGGAGATGATGCTTCGGCAAATTCATCGAGCGCATCAATCGGTGTTTCGCATTGCATGAAGCGGCCAAAGGGCGATTGCAACGCAGCGGCCAGGGACTGACTGAAGAAAGGATGCTGCAAGCCGTCCGGCGCTATGGCAATCCACTCCAATGCCAGCGCGTCGCCCTGCAGGCTCAAGGCGAAAGGAATCCACGGTTTGGGTGGCGCTCGGGAAAGTTTCAGCAGACCGGCCGGTCCCGCCGGTGATTCGGTTGTTCGGGTGTCAATCGTCTGAACAATGTGTCGAGCTTCCAGCTCGAGCCCCAAGGCGCGTGCTTCATACTCAGCGGCGGCGGCAAACGCCGTATCCGATTGCAGTTCAAGCAGACGGGCCTGGAGCGCGTGGTCGGTCATCACAGCGCTGCGGAAGCGGTCAAGGCTTGTGGTGGATTGCACCGGTTTCCAGTTCGCTTCGAGGCCTTGGTCACACCGCGCGACGAAGGTCACAAGGCAATCATCGCATTGCCGGACGCGAGGCAAGCAAAAAAGGCCCGGCGGATCGCTCCGCCGGGCCTCTCTTTTTCGTGTCGGTAGAGTGGCTGGCTTAGAAGCCCATGCCGCCCATTCCGCCCATGCCGCCCATGTCGGGCATGCCGCCACCGGCTGGCTTGTCTTCCGGAACTTCCGAAATGGCCGCTTCGGTGGTGATCAGCAGGCCGGCAACCGAGGCTGCGTCCTGCAAGGCAACGCGCACAACCTTGGTCGGGTCGATGACGCCGGCCTTGACCAGGTCTTCATAGGTGTCGGTTGCAGCGTTGAAGCCCTGCGTTTCGTCGTCTTCACGCAGCAGATTGCCCGAGATGACCGCGCCATCGTGACCGGCGTTGGTTGCAATCTGGCGAACCGGGGAAACGATCGCCTTGCGAACTATGTCGATACCGCGGGTCTGGTCGTCGTTCTCGCCCTTCAGTCCGTCGAGGGACTTGGTGGCATAGAGCAGCGCAGTACCGCCGCCCGGGACTATGCCTTCTTCGACCGCAGCGCGGGTTGCGTGGAGCGCATCGTCGACACGGTCCTTGCGTTCCTTCACTTCGACTTCCGAAGCGCCGCCGACCTTGATCACGGCAACACCGCCAGCGAGCTTGGCAAGGCGCTCTTGCAGCTTTTCCTTGTCATAATCGCTGGTCGTGTTTTCCATCTGCGTCTTGATTTCGCTGACGCGGGCCTTGATGTCGGCTTCGTCACCGGCACCGTCGACGATGGTGGTGTTGTCCTTGTCGATGGTGACGCGCTTGGCTTCACCGAGCATGCCCAGCGTAACGTTCTCGAGCTTGATGCCGAGATCTTCGCTGATCATTTCGCCCTTGGTCAGGATCGCGATGTCCTGCAGCATGGCCTTGCGGCGATCGCCGAAGCCCGGTGCCTTGACCGCTGCAACCTTGAGGCCGCCGCGCAGCTTGTTGACCACGAGAGTCGCCAGCGCTTCGCCTTCGATGTCTTCTGCAATGATCAGCAGCGGACGGCCCGACTGGACAGCCGCTTCGAGGATCGGCAGCATCGCCTGCAGGTTGGACAGCTTCTTTTCGAAGATCAGGATGTACGGATTGTCGAGTTCGACCGTCATCTTGTCCGGATTGGTGATGAAGTAAGGCGACAGGTAACCGCGGTCGAACTGCATGCCTTCGACGACATCGAGTTCGAACTCGAGGCCCTTGGCTTCTTCGACGGTGATGACGCCTTCCTTGCCGACCTTTTCCATGGCTTCAGCGATTTTCTCGCCGACTTCACGGTCGCCATTGGCGGAGATGATGCCGACCTGGGCAATCTCTTCCGAACCGGCCACGTCCTTCGAACGGGCTTTCAGGTTTTCGACCACCTTGGTCACGGCGAGGTCGATACCGCGCTTGAGATCCATCGGGTTCATGCCTGCGGCGACCGACTTCATGCCTTCGCGAACGATGGCCTGGCCGAGCACGGTAGCAGTGGTGGTGCCGTCACCGGCGAGATCATTGGTCTTCGAGGCCACTTCGCGCAGCATCTGTGCGCCCATGTTTTCGAACTTGTCCTTGAGTTCGATTTCCTTGGCGACGGTAACGCCGTCCTTGGTAATGCGCGGTGCGCCGAAGCTCTTGTCGATCACGACATTACGGCCTTTCGGGCCGAGCGTGACTTTGACTGCGTTTGCGAGCGTATCTACGCCCCTGAGGATGCCTTCGCGGGCATCGCGGCCGAACTTTACGTCCTTGGCTGCCATTTTGGTTTCTCCGTTTGCGTCATCCCGGCGAAAGCCGGGATCGGTTGTTCGTGGTAGGAAGCGGTGCGATCAGCGGATCAGGAAATGATCCCCATGATGTCGCTTTCCTTCATGATCAGCAGGTCTTCGCCGTCGATCTTGACTTCAGTGCCGGACCATTTGCCGAACAGGATGCGGTCGCCGGCGTTCACGTCGAGCGGGGTTACGCTGCCGTCTTCGGCCTTGGCGCCGGAACCGACAGCGACGATTTCGCCTTCGCTCGGCTTTTCCTGTGCGCTGTCAGGGATGATGATGCCGCCGGAAGTCTTCTGGTCGGCTTCGATGCGACGGACCAGAACCCGGTCGTGCAGTGGACGAAATGCCATAGTGATGACCTTTCTCTTGAAGGGTTGAAAAGTGCGATTGGCACTCTCGGGAGGAGAGTGCCAGCAGGGCGCATATGTGTATGCGCGTTCAGGGAGTCAACGGGTGGAGCCCGAAAATATTTCCCGTCTATTCGACGGGTCGTGCGCCCTGTCGGCTGGCTTGGTCGGAGCCTACGGTCAGTAACCGGGCGCAGGGCGCGTCGTCAGGCCCAGCCGGTCGCGCCGCGACCAGCGCCAGCTAAGCAGGATCGCTGCGGACATCAGGCCCGTCGCAAGGCCGATCCAGATGCCGACCCCTTCCAGCGGCGTGCGGAAACCGAGCCATAGCGCTATCCCGATGCCCGGCACCCAGTAGCTGAAGATTGCGATCCACATCGGAATGCGCGTGTCCTGCAATCCGCGCAGCGATCCTGCCGCGACTGCCTGCAACCCGTCGAACAGCTGGAAAGCGGCCGCGATGACGAGGTATTTGAGGGCAAAGCCCACCAGCACTGCGTTGTTCGCGTCCCACGGATCGATATAGATGGCGATCAACGGCTTCGGGATAACGATCATGGCGAGTGCGGTGGTGGCCATGAAGCCGGTACCCAGAACGATCGCGGTCCAGCCCGCCCTGCCCATTCCCTGCGGGTCACGCGCGCCGTAGAAATACCCGACCCGGATGGTCGCTGCCTGTCCGATGCCGAACGGTATCTGGAAGGCGAGGGCAGCAATCTGCAGCGCGACGGTGTGCGCGGCGAGTTGCGGCACACCGATGCTGCCCATCATGAAGGCGGCGGCTCCGAATATCCCCGCCTCGGCAGTAATCGTCAGCGCGATCGGCGTTCCGATCCGGACGATCTCCCAGAAACGGTGCCAGTCCGCGTTCCACCATCTGCCAACGATGCGATAGCGATGAAATAGCGGGGTGAAGCGGATGACAATGGCAAAGGCTGCAACCACGCTCAGCGAAGTAATTATAGTGGCCACTGCGGCCCCGCGCAGACCCAGTTCGGGCGCGCCAAAATTGCCGAAGATGAATGCATAATTGGCCAGCGCGTTAACAGCGATACCGCCCGCTGTGATCGCTGTCGCAAACACCGGTCTGCCAAGCGCTGAAACGAAGCTGCGCAGCACGTTGGCGATAACCATCGGGATCATGGAGCCGATCAGGATGGTGTTGTAGCTGAGCGCCAATGCGATCACGTTCTCCTGCTGTCCCGTTGCTCGCATCATCGGCCCGAGCGCCAGGCACACAAGCATCCCTGCGGCCCCGGCGACCACGGAAAGCCACAGCGCCATGCGGGTCGCGCGGCGGACCGGGCGAAGGGCCGGCGCGCGCTCGCCCAGTTCAGCGGCGATCACCGGGGCGACTGCGCCGGTCAAGCCGGACAGCGCCCACAGCACCAGGCCGAACAGCGCCACTGCAATGGCCGAGGCTGCCAGCGGCGCATCGCCCAGTCGCGCTATGAAAATCACGTCGATTGCGTATGTCAGCATTTGCAGAAGATTGCCGAGCGCCAGCGGCCAGCTTAGCCGGAGAGTGGCCAGCAGCTCTGTGCGCCAGGGCTTGTCACCCGGCTTCAAGGCATCAATGTGCGTCATGCAGCCGGCCCGAATAGGCGCGGCGCGCGGGCAAGGATAGAGGAGGGCGGCGCGGTCGCGGCGCTTTGTCAGGCGCCGCGACTATCACGCAACACGGCTGAAGCCGGGTTTATCCTCCCTTGCGCAGATTGCTCGCAATCCCGCGCATGGTGTCGGCCAGCTTGCGCACCAGGGGTTCACCTTCGGACAAGGCGTCAGCCAGCTGTTCCAGCTCCGGAGCTGCGCTGGCGTCACCCTGATCGGCTGCATCGAGCGCAGCGTAGTACGGGGCGAGCGCGCTCTCATCCATGGGCTCGATCCGCTGCATCTGGTCGATATAGGCGCGCGCCACGACCGGCTCATCGGGCCAGGTGACCGGGTTTTGCTGCTGCGGATTGAACGTTTCGCCCTGGCTTGCAAGCTTGGCAGCGGCGATTTCGTTCTCAGTCAGGAATTCGCCCGGCGCGAGTTCGAGGACGTCGAGGCCGCGGGCAATCTCCGTGCCGTAAATTCGGCCGTTGTACCAGTAGACCGACCAGAAGCCGCCCACCACCATTTGGTCCTTGTTGATCGGACCACGGTCGAAATAGGCAATTTCATAGGGGTTCGCGCTGTCAGTGAAATCCATCAGCGAGATACCGCCCTGATACCACGCCTGAACGAAGATATCGCGGCCCGGCACCGGTACGATCGAACCATTGTGCGCAACGCAATTTTCCATTTCGGTCTGCGCGCCCGGCAGCTTGTAGAGGCTGCGCGGGACCAGCTCGCCATCGACGATGTCGTAGATTGCATCCGCACCCCAGTCTTTCGGGTCGTAGGTCTTGCACCGCGGGCGGCCGCCACCACCCCATTCGTCCGTGAAAATGACCTTTGTGCCGTCATTGTTGAAGGTGGCCGAGTGCCAGTAGGCAAAGCCCTTGTCGGTGGCGTCGTCGATCCGCTTGGGCGCGCGCGGGTCGGAAATGTCGAGCACGATGCCGTTGCCCGAACAGGCACCGGCGGCAATGGCCTTGGACGGGAAGATGGTGATGTCATGACACTGGTCGGTGCGCGAAGTGCGCTGCGTGCCGTCGCCGTGGTCGCCGCCGTCCCACAATCCGTTGATCTTGCCGTCATCCGCAAAGACGCGCGGCGAGTCGATGATCCGCGATGCGGCGGGATTGGCTTTGGGGATTTCGATTACATCGATGCTGAACAGCGACGATCCGCGCTCCCCTGCGCCGTAGAGCGTGCAGCCGGCAAGCTCTTCTTCGTCGCGCACGCCGCCAGTGCCCGAATTGTAGACCAGAATGCTGCTCGCGTCCTCGGCCACCACTGAATGGGTGTGCGAGCCGCGGCAGGTCTGCACTTGTCCGACCTGGCGGGGGCTGCGCTGATTGGAAATGTCGAAAATCCGCAAGCCGCGGAAGCGGTCTTCGCTCACGTCTTCGTCGATGCCCTGCAGGCCGCAGTCGACCCGCCCGCGGGTTTGCTCGACCGACATGATCAGCAGGTCGCCGACGATGGAGACATCGCCCTGGCCGCCCGGGCAGACGACCGAGCTGACCAGCTGGGGCATCTGATTGCCGGAGATATTGTAGATGTTGAAACCGTGGTAATTGCCAACCACCAGCGTGTCGCCGCTAAAGGCCATGTCGGTGTTGGCGAAATCGAGCAGCGAGCCGCGTTCGCTCAACGCCGTCTTGGAGTTGCCTGCCGGATCGCGCTCTTCCCCCTCGCGGGCGGCCTCTTCCAGCGTCGATAGCGCGGTTCGCAAAGCGGCCAGCGCCTTTTGTGTGCTGTCCTCTTCTTCTTTCTCGGCGCTTACCTTCTCTGCGGCAGCATCCTGCTTTGCGATGGGGCTGCTCTTGGCTGCTTCGAGGCGCAGGCCGGCGGGGTTTTCCGGATCGAAGAAACCGGCCGGTTTGGGCAGGCTGCCGATCAGCGCCAGCCCCTTGATCGCGCTTTCAGCATCACGGAAACCGGCTGCCAGCTTGGTGCGCGGATCTTCGGACAAGCCTTCGAGCAGGGTGTTCATCCGGTCGATTTCAGAATTCTGGTCGCTGCGCACATCGGTGACGAAGCGGTACATCACCGGGTCGTATGCGGTGCCCTGTTGGCCAAACAGATCGTTGACCATATCCAGTGCACCCTTGTGATGCGCGATCATCAATGTGAGGAACAGCCGGTCGAAATCGGTGCCGGACGCGGCGGACAGCATCGCCATCTGTTCGGGGGTCGCCATGCCGGACATGCCGGACATGCCGGCATGCATCGACGCGACACTGTGGCCCATCCCGGCATGCGCTGCCGGGTCGGCGGGCGTGGCTCCGCGATCGCGCAGCCACTGCTGCATGAAGGCGATCTCGTCATCCTGGCTCGCGGCAATCTTGCCCGAGATGGCGACCAGATCTTCATTGTTGGTGCGGTCCTTGACCAGCGCGACCATCTCGCTCGCCTGGTAATGATGGGGGATCATGGCCTGCATGAAATCGATATCGGCCTGGACGAACCGCGCCCCGGCGATCTTGACCGCTTCATCGGCAGCGATCCGCTTGGCGGCCTGCCCCGGCGCACCCGGCTGCACGATCGGCGCATCCTGGGCGGCGGCCGGAGCGGCTGCGAAAAGCGATGCGGACGCAACGGTGGCGAGAAGATGGAATTTGTTCGGCATTGTAATCAGTCCCCTGCGTTCTTGCGCGATGGCATAGCCAAAGCCGCGGGCAAAGGAAGCACGCAAATGCACGATATCTGCGAACCGCTTATTGCGGGAGACGAATGTCTCGCAAAAGCGCGGCAGCACCTACTGCGATTGAGGAGAACTTATTCCGACTGGCCGCCAAGCTTGTCGAACGAGATTTCCATCTCGTGCAGCGGACCGCTTTTCTCCGGAGGGTTGGTCGCGGACGGCAGCACGAAGGCCGCGCCTTCCTTGCTATCGGCCACGCCGACCTGCAGCTTCATCCTGCCGCCGCTCAGGCTCAGGCCGGTCGCGCCACTTTCAACCCGCAGTATCAGGTCGTCGATCAGCGTGCCGAGCTTCTCTGCGCTGACCACTTCCGACTTGTCCTCGGCCGCGCCGATTTGCTTCTTCAGCTGATCGACTTCTTCGGCCAGCTTGTCCGCTCTGGCCGACGCGGCTTGCAGATCCTTTTCCGCTTGTTCCGCGCGTTCGGCCGCTCGCTTCGCTCCGGTGTTCGCGTGATTGGCTGCCAGTACCAGTGCCTTGCGTTCTTCCTTGAGGTTCTCGAAATTTTCCGAAAGCTTGCGGTTCTCTTCGATCAGGGCCTGGACCTGCTTCGAGTGGCCCAGCAGTTCCTTCTTTGCCCCATCCAGCTCCGCTTTCTGAAGATCGCGTTCTTTGCTGAGCTTTTCGACCTGGCCTTTGAGCGCGCGCGCACCATCCTGCAGCGCCTTGACCTTCGACAGGGCTGTCTGCAGCTTCTTCGCCTGGGGTGATGGATTGGGGGCAGGCACTAGCTGTCCCTTTCCACCATGAATTCGCGCACAGGCCGGCCTTCATCGGTCAGCATTTCGACGCGGAAACGGTCCGGACCCGCCGCGAAAGTGCGGAATTCAACATCGCCGAGGATGCGCTTGAGGCGTTTGACCTCGGGCTTCTTGTTGAGCTTTTCGATGAGCGGGCCGGACACGTCTTCATTGACCACCGCGTCAGCCGCCTTGGCCTTGTCAGCCAGGCGGACTTCCGATGTGAGCGCGGCGAAGCGCAAGGATATGGTCGACAGAGCGGACGCTTCGACCGTGCCCTTGCGGATCATGTCGGGAGAAATGGTGTGGAGCTGGACGCTGCCGCCTTTTGGCGTTGACGCGGCAACTTTCAGCTCCAGCGTGGCATCGGCGATCGCCATGACACGCGGAGCTTCTTCGATCCCGGCGGTAAGCCCGGTCTGCGCATCTGCAATGGATTTGCCGATCGCAGCACCGAGTTCGCCAATTGTGAGACCTTCATCCGGCATCGCGGATCAACCCCCTTCGTTTTCAGTCGTGCGAAGCGGACCAATCCGCACCGGCCGCGGCACCGGCACCATGGTGGCGGTCAGTTTCGAAGTCGACCGCATATCGCGGTTGAACGCCCGGTCGGTCTTGATATCCTGCGTCCCGGCGAACAAACCGACCCGCCGCTTCTCCTTTGTGGTGCTATCCACGCTTTCCACGATATGCAGATCCATCGTTGCTTCGACCGTTGCGCTGGAGAACTGATAGAAGGTCGGTTCCACCCCCAGTTCCAGCAGCGATACCTCGCGCGCTTTGCCCTGCTTGTAGGTGACATTGCCGTCCCTATCGATCACCTCCGTCACTTGCGGGACGATCTCGACCGTCGTCTCAGCCAGTTCCTTGGTCATTTCCGCCGATGTGCGGTCGAGAGCCAGCTGCGCGTCGGCAACCCCTTCCGCCATCATGCGGACCAGGTCGGCAAAGCTGACGATATCGGTCGGGCGCTGCGGCACATTGGCTTTGGCCAGCGCCGGGCGAAAGACCGCGCGCGTGAGTTCAGGCATCTTCGTTTCTCCCTAGACCAATTCAGTCGGGCCTTCGTCCTCAGCCGCCCGGTGCGGGTGCCGGAGTGCGATTGTCGACCCGGTTGATCTGCGGGAAGATGCGCGGCGGCGGCGGCACAGGCACCATGCGCGTGATCAGCCGGCTAGTGCCGTGGACTTCCTTGCCGAACTTGCGGTTGTGTTCCACGTCGATCGCGATCGACGCGCTCCACATGGCGAAACCGGCCTTGGCTTTCACGCCCACTTTCACATTGGTCTCGGTCGCGGTGGTTGTCTTGATGTCCATCGAGACTTCGATCGTGGCTTCCGCGAACTGGTAGAACGTCGGGTTCAGTCCGACCTGAAGCAGCGACATTTCGATTTCGTCGGCGGCGACATATTCGACCGTCCCGTCTGCCTTGATCGTTTCCGTGATCGCCGGGATGACCTCGATCGTGGTATCAGCGAGAGCCTTGGCTGTTTCAACCGAGTTTTCGTCGAGCGCTCGCTGTGCGTCCGCAATGCCGAAGGCCAGCTTCGCCACCATATCCGGCAGCGGTACGTCCAGCAGTTCCTGCCCTACACTTTGTCCCATACATTCCTCCTCCAACAGAGTTTACGGTCGCGCGGGGTGCGCGTGCGCATCAGCGCGATGCCTGGTGTCGCCGCTTCGCAATCGCCACGAATTGGGCGAAGCGTTCGCTGTCGATGTTTATCGGCCCTGCCGTTTCGATCGCCGGATGCGAATTGAGCAGGCGCAGTGCGGAAAACTGCCCAACGGCAAGAACTGTCCGATTGCCCAGCCGGGTCACGACTTTGGCGTCGACGGACCGGACTGCCGTGTCAGGAGCGCCGGATTTTCCGGCAACCAAGAAGAGTGATTGAGGGGGATCGGCTACGTCGATCCGCGCCGAGAAATTCCGAGCTATTTGCGAAGAAATTCGCAATGCACTTCCTCCCCAATATTGCGACTCGAATATCACTTACTGTAGGGTGGAGTCAATAAATCATCATGTATTGGTAAATGGTGTGGTAATCAGAACGCAATGAAATTGTTCTGCTTTCGCAACATTCGGCCATCCGCAGTTACCGGACGAATGACAAAGAAAAGGGCGGCACCTTGCGGTACCGCCCTCCTGTCCGCAGGCGCTTCAAGACACCCACGAAATTCAAGCAAAGGCTTACTTGAGCGAGCTCAAGCGATCCCTTGAACTCAATTACTTGAGTTCAACGGTACCGCCGGCTGCTTCGATCTTGCCCTTGATTTCTTCGGCTTCTGCCTTGTTGACGCCTTCCTTGACTGCCTTCGGTGCGCCTTCGACAAGTGCCTTGGCTTCGCCGAGGCCGAGCCCGGTAATGGCGCGCACTTCCTTGATCACCTGGATCTTCTTGCCACCGTCGCCGGTAAGAATGACGTCGAATTCGTCCTTCTCTTCTACGGCTTCAGCAGCGCCGCCAGCGGCGGGGCCAGCAACGGCAACAGCAGCAGCGGCGCTAACGCCCCACTCTTCTTCCAGTGCCTTGGCAAGGTCAGCCGCCTCGAGGACGGTCAGCTTCGAAAGTTCTTCAACAAGCTTGGCGATATCGGCCATGATGTTTCACTCCAAAAAATAATCGGCGGGGCGGATTGATGATGCCCCAATTGAATGTCTGCGTTTGCTCTGAACCGCTTACGCTGCTTCTTTGGCGCCATAGGCACCGAAGACGCGAGCGAGCTTGTTGGCCGGTTCGCTGACGACCCGGGCGATTTTCGTCGCCGGTGCGTTGACGAGGCCAATGATCGTGCCGCGAAGCTCGTCGAGGCTCGGCATGGAGGCGAGTGCCTTCACTCCTGCTTCGTCGAGCATCTGCCCGCCCATCGAGCCGCCGACAATTTCAAGTTTGTCGTTCGACTTGGCGAATTCCACTGCAGCCTTTGCCGCCGCGACCGGATCTTCGGAATAACCGAGAGCGATCGGGCCGGAGAGAAGCTCTTCGAGCCCCTCATACTGAGTGTCCTTCAGGGCGAGCGTGGCAAGACGGTTCTTCGCAACCTTGTAGGACGCACCAACTTCACGCATTTTTCCGCGCAGATCCGTCGACTGAGCGACGGTCAGGCCGAGGTTGCGGGTCACTACGACCACGCCCGCCTCGTTGAAAACAGCGTTGAGCTGGGCGACCGCTTCGGTTTTCTGCGAACGATCCATGCCATACTCCTTCACATATGATCGCCCGGGATGGCTCCCGAACGACCGGCTCATATTTGCCCATGCCGCAGATCGACACAGACGAGTCCGTTGATGGGGAAGGAGGTGCGCGTTCGGTTCGAAGCGAGCCGCGCGGTGGAGATACCATGGGGGTACCGCCGAATAATCTCTGTCCCCGTCTAGGCTGGAAATTAAGACCGGCAAATCCCGGTCACCAACTGTCTCGGACGGATGACCGTCGGACGTGAGTCTTCCGGTCGGCGGCGCAAATAGCCGATCTGATGATCAAGTCAAGGCGGTGCGGGCCAGTTCGTCAGGTGGATCCTTGCGCGTTGCGATGACCCAGCTCACCGCGCTGAGCACTGCCGCGAGCCAGCCGACGACCAACGCGTCCACCACCAGCATGACCCATTTCAGCGCGTCGCCCGCAGCCAACATCGCACCGATGCTGAGGGCATAATGCAGCGCCATCAGCGGCAGCGGAGCGAGCAGGCCGAAGGCGACCGCCCACGGCAATTGGCGCCACATTTGCGCGGCCGAGGCTTGCGGTGTGATCAGCACGCCGAGCGGTGCCGCCACCACAAAACGCACCAGCAGCGGCGACAACACCAGAAAAAACAGGAAAAACCCGATCATGAAGCCCGCGGATGCGGGCAGGGCGAACAAGGATATATACGACAGCAAGGCTTGCAGCGCGAACACGATTGCGAACAGCTTGAGCGGCCGGGATTCGAGGCGGCGGGCATATGCGGCATCGCCATTGCTAGCAAAGAAGCGGATAGCGCTATAGCCGATCAGCGAGATCGCGAGCGTCTTGACGAAGCCGAAGGCCATCCGCTGCGGATCGCTCTCCGCAGCCTGTGCGCCTTCGAGGCCGTTATACATGCCGGCCTGCATTTCGGCGATGTGCTGCGCCAGTTCCGCGATGACCGGGATCAACGCGATAAGCGGGCAAGCGAGCAGGAATGCCCAGCTTTCACGATGAACGAATTTGAACCCTTGCAGGAAAGTCATGCGCGCCCCTTTGCTGCGGCATGGCTGCGTCGTGCCTGCCAGAAATGCAAGAGACCCCGCGGCCCATCCTGTGGATCGCGGGGTCTCCGTAAACTGCGCGGCGAGCGGGCGCCCGCATCACCGAACTTGTGATTTACATTTCGTCAGCCTTGTCTTCGAGCGCTTCTGCCTTCTGCTTCAATTCGTCGGAGCGCTGCTCGTACTCGGCCTCTGCGACGCCGGTTGCCGCATCGGCTTTCTCTTCAGCGAGGTCAGCCTGCGCTTCCGCCAGTTCAGCCTGCTCGTCGACGACTTCACCTGCAGCTTCGTTGATGTCATCCTGCATTTCGCCGGCCTCTTCTGCCGGACCATCGCATGCAGCGAGTGAGAGCGCGAAAGCGGCCGGAATGGCGATTGACGCAAATTTCTTCATTGTATTTCCCCTGTGATATTCACACTCGAAATGGGCGAAGCCGCCGAATGTTCCGCTTTTCCGGCAAGAAAAAAGGCCCGCCACATTGCGTGACGGACCTTTTTCTCAAACGTTCGAAAACGTACCGATTACATTTCGTCGGCTTTGTCTTCCATGGCTTCAGCTTTCTCTTCCATGGCTGCGGCACCGGCTTCATTGCCAGCGGCTTCCATGGCATCGGCTTCCGCATCGGCTGCTTCGGCCTGCTCGTCGAGAACTTCGCCGGCGGCTTCTTCAGTTACTTCCGCTACGTCAGCCTGCTCTTCTGCGGCTTCTTCGGCGGGCGAGTTGCAGGCGGCCATCGCGAAAGCGACGGGCAGAATGGCAATTGCGAACTTCTTCATGTGGTATCCCCTTTTCGGAAAAAAATTTCCGCCGCGCATCAAGCTTCAACTGGGAAAGGAGTCAATCGATTCCGCGCGGGCGAGCAAATCTTTCAACAAGAAAGGGCCCGCCACGACAGCGGACCCTCTCTCTAACTTTACGACTATGTCGGAATGCGGAACGCTTATTGAGCGCCTGCTGCTTCTTCCATTTCGTCGCCAGCTTCTTCCAGAGCTTCGTTGCCGGTGGCTTCGCCTTGCGCTTCCATGGCTTCGCCCTTGGCGTTCATGGCGTCATCCGCATCTTCGCCGGCTTCTTCCATCGGGCCATCACCGAGAACGGGATCATTGCCCATGGCTTCGTCCATTTCTTCCCCTGCTTCTTCATTCGGGCCTTCGCAGGCTGCAATGGTGAAAGCGAACGGGATCATGGCAAGTGCAAGTTTCTTCATGTGGAATTCCTCCTGTTGGATTGAAAAGCAATCCCTCGCTCGCCGATTGGTTCCGCAATTAGTTTTCGAAAGCGAGCAGGTCGCCCGGCTGGCAATCGAGTTCGCGGCAGATCGCCTCCAGCGTCGAAAAACGGATCGCCTTGGCCTTGCCGGTTTTCAGGATCGACAAATTGGCGAGGGTGAGGCCGACCCGTTCGGCCAGCTCGGTCAGCGTCATGCGCCGCTCGTGCAGCAGGTCGTCCAGTTTGACCATGATCCGTGTTCCTTGTTCGCTTGTTGTTGCAGGTGCCATCAGACGGTTCCTTCCAGATCTTCGCGCATCGCGGCGCCGTGGCGGAAGACACGGGCGAGGATGAACAGGACAAGGATGAGCAGCAGCCCGCCGCCTGCAAAATCGACATCCGCGTTGAAGTGAACATCTTCGCCAAGATCGCCCGCGACGCCCGCAATCCAGGTCGCGATGCCGCCGACAATCAATGCGAGGACATTGCCTGCCACAGCGACCCAGCCCATCCGGTTCAGACGCCTGGCGTTTTCTGGCACGAAGGGATCGCCCTCGCCGACAGTGCCGATTATCTTCCACAGAAGGGAGAGAAAATGGACCAGCAGACCAAGCAAGCCGGTTACTCCGAGCAGCAGCAGGCTCAGGATCCAGAAAAAGGTGGCGGGGACGGGCCCTTTGCCTTCGGCGACCATTTCTGCGGCAATCGTACCCTGGAAAATCGGGATGGCTACAGCGCCTAGCAAAACGAAGAACGCGGCAAAGGCGCACACGCCCATGACGAAAGCGAGGACGACCTTGGCGGCGAGAAGCAGCGGATCGTTCGAGCGGGATTCGGACATTATCGGTTTCCTTTCAGTCCGGCGGATCAGGCTAGGGCGGGCATGGCGAAAGTGGCCGCTTCGGCTGCCGGTACGGTGATGACCGGAGCCCAGGTGGCGATGACGATGAAGACGGCTGCGAAAGCGGCCAGCGAGTTGTGTGCGAAACGTGTCATTATCGATCTCCTTGATGTTCAATATCGATAATCAATAAGGGCGATTCGATTTATTGTCAAACGATAATATCGAAAAACAATATGCCCTTGATTGTTTAGCAATATTTTCGCTGGCATCGGAGATGGGTCGGTCGACGCAAGCGGCTGGACCCCCGCGGGATTGTCCCATAGATGCTGGCCAATGGCGGCTCATGCCGCATCGGAGGGGACACCGCAGATGATCGTGCGCCGGCTATTTGTCCGACTTACGCTGTTCTACGCATTGGTCACCGGGCTGGTGTTCGGTGCGGTCACGCTCAACCCGGCGTTGGTCGATTTCCTTCCGATTGGCGGTGCGCAGACACTGCTCAGTGGCCCGGTGTCCGACCCGCTGAGCAGTGTGCGGATCGATGCCACCCGGGTGGCCAACCTCGGCAGCTCGATCCTGTGGCTGTTCATCGCGGTATCTGGCGCATTGTTAACCACCATTCCGGTCACCTGGACCTACATCGCCAGCCGTGCGCGGAAGGAATATGATCAGGCGCTGGTCGAGACCATGATCGTCCTGCCCATTGCGGTCACATCCATCGTGGTGATGGTGCACAATTCGCTCGCGCTGGCGTTTTCGCTGGCGGGCATTGTTGGCGGCGTACGGTTCCGCAATACGCTCAAGAGCTCGGGCGATGCGATCTACATCCTGCTCGCCATCGCGATCGGGCTTGCTGCCGGTATCGGGGCGCTGGAGATCGCGCTGGTGATGACCGTCATGTTCAATTACGCGTTCACGACCCTGTGGGTAGCGGATTACGGCGCGCTGATTGGCGGGCATCGCTACATGCGCGCGCACGACGCGGAATCGGTTGCTGCCGAGGATCATGAGAAAGACCCGGCAAAAGCATCGGACCCGCACGAGCAATCGGGCGAGGGTCGTTGACCTAAGCTTACGATTTCGAGCCTATTCCCGGCACCTGCCGAGCAGGCGGCTTTCGATTCGATCGGCCGTCGCAACATCCTCGAAAAAGCTGCCGAGATACCGTAGCAGCGTGTCGCGGGTCCGCGTCTGCAACCCGGGGATGGCGCGCAACTCGGCCTCCATGGCCGGCCGCGCTGCACGAAATGCCTCGACCTGCTGAGGGATCAGCGCGTTGAAGCTGCAAAAGCCGCGATAAACGCGCGTTTTTACCGTGCGGATCCGGAACTGCGGATTGACGTAGGCATAGGGCGCATCGACCCAGCCGGAGTTGTCGAAATCATAGGGGACGGGTGTGAGGTCGTTCGCTGCATCCTTTGCGGCACCAAGCAGTTTGGTGTTGTGGCAGCAGTCGGCCGGATCGGGTCCGCGGATCATCGCCCAGTCGGTGTTGCCGATCATGTACTGGAAGAGGGCAAAGCGTGCGGCATCTTGCTGGTCGAGCGTGCCTAGAGGGATATTGCCACTATCGGCTTCCTTACGCCCGACGCGCCGCGCGGCGTCATCGGCATCCTCGATCAGGAAGCCCCATTTGGCATCCATCATCTGTTCGTCATCGACATAGCTCACCCGTACCAGCCGGGTTTTCAGACTGTCCGGCGTGATCGCGGCGTAAAGCCGGTAAGCGGCATATTCGCGCAGCGTTTGCTGCTCTGCACTGGCACCGTCATTGCAGTGGGTCACCAGCTTGATCCGGTTCTGGCGATGGAACAGCGAAGCTTCGCCCGGCTTGGTTTCAAGGTCGAGCATCAGCGGCGGGAATTTGCATTTTTCCCGCTGACGCCGCGAGATTCCGCGAGCGGACAGCGCGATGGTGTGAGTCTCGCCTGCAGCGGAAAGCGTCCCCGGTTCGGGCGCGGTCGACCTCTCCGCCGA
The DNA here is from genome assembly GCF_005434975.1 of Parerythrobacter lutipelagi. GTDB lineage: Bacteria > Pseudomonadota > Alphaproteobacteria > Sphingomonadales > Sphingomonadaceae > Parerythrobacter_A > Parerythrobacter_A lutipelagi. Next base: position 1,589,818 of record NZ_SKCJ01000001.1, read on the forward strand.
ACGAACGATAGAGCGCAGCGGCCCGGAAATCGTCAGGTCCAGAGGAGCGTCGTCAGCGAACAGCGCCGTTGTCTTATCCTCTTTGGCAAGGGCGACTGTCGGCGCGCTCAAGGCAAGCAAGGCCGAAATGCCGAGCAAGACCAGCCAGCGGATCATGGGCTGATCACCGGCTTGGCATCGTCAAGCGCAGTGGCCGACCATTGCCCGTCCTTTGCCATCCGGTGCGCCAGTGCCTTGCCGCCGATCAATTCGAGATAGCTTGGCGGGCCGCCATAATGCGCAGAAATACCGGTGTCGGCGCGGATCAGCCGGCCATCATGCGAAGCCGCGATACCTCCTATCGATGGCGTATGCCCGACCACCAGTCGCCGCGCCCCGTGATAGGCCAGTATCTGCGCCAGCTCGTCATCGACGGACACTCGTCCGCTATCGCCTTCTCCCCGCATCACATGGCCGCGATACCACAACGGGCCCAGCGGATCTTCCAGGATGGTGCGATCGATCTCATTGCCCGGCGCCAGCGCGGCAGCAATTTGCGCGTTGAGCATTTCCACCGGCACCAGTCCGCGTTCAGCACTCAGGCCGCCATGCACAAACAGCACGCCGCCCAGCTTGACCACGGCGGGGCGGCTCGCAGACCATTGACCCAGTTCGCCGCCGGGGGACCACTTGGCCCGATGCTCAATCGCGCCAAGCGGCGTTTCGGCATACCATCGATCCTTTGCTTCATCCGCGCCAACCGGCGGATTGCGCGATGCATAATATGCTTCGATCGCCGTTCGGTTTTCCCGCCACGCCCGGCCGCGCCGATAGGCCGATCGATTGTCAGCAAAGGCAGCGTATTCACCCGGATGGACGTAGCGCAGATCGCCGGACACATTCATCGCTTCGTGATTGCCCAGCAAGACAATCACTTGGCCGCCGCTCTGTGGTGCTGCGGTTTCAAGCTCTTGCAAGTGCCGAATGATCTTGAGCGAGTCGGGTCCGCGATCGGTAATGTCGCCCAGCTGCACCAGCGCCGTATCGCCGCCGGTCCAATTGCCATCCTCGTCGATCAGGCCTGCCGCCCGGGCGATGCGTTGCCACGCTTCAAAGTCGCCGTGCAGGTCGCCGATGGCCACGATCCGGCGCGGCTCTTCCTGTGCGATAGCGGTGGCCGGGACCGCCAGACAAAGCGCAGCGGCGACTGCGGCGAACGTCAGGCGAATCAAAGCGGCCAGCCTCTTGATCCGCGCGCTGCTCACGACTCAGGCTTCCCAGTGCATGACATGTTCGTCGCAATACCAGTTTTTCACCCGAATGGCTTCACCCGCCTGGCTGCCGCGCCGGGTGATCGGCGTCAGCCGGTTGAGCCAGCTGATTTCATCCTCCGACCCGGGCCCGTTCGCATAGATCACGTCGGGCAGGAAACGCAGTTCGATCCACTGTGCGATGGCGCTGATCTCGCCGCCGCTGCTGATCAGCTCCACTGCGGAATCGGCGCTCAGTGCGGGGTCCGCCTGTGCGGTCCAGCGATAGCCGAACGCGGACTGTGGCTCGCTCCGCAAGTGGAGGCGGGGGTTGTTGCAGCGGATTGTCTGCACCAGCGGGAAATGCCGCGCGAATGGCGACAGATCGAGCCCTTCGACATCGGCCAGCGGCGGGTCGATATCCGGGTGGCTGGCGAGCGCGATTTCGATGCTCGCGTGTTCGGGGATGAAGATTGCATCAGCGGTGCACAATTCGGCCCGCGCATGGGCCAGAGCGGTCAACACGCCTTCGCTCAATAGATTGTCGGAGAAGATTTCCGAAATCACGCAATCGACTCCGCCGCTCAGATCGCGCCCCCGTTCGAGCTGGAATGACGGGCGGTCGATGACTGTGATCCGGTCGGCAAATCCGTTGCGGGCGATGATCTCGCGCGCCGTCGCGGCAAGGCGCGGGTCCTGTTCGCAGGCGATCACCGACGCGGCGCCCGCGCGCGCGGCCATCATTGCCAGCAGTCCTGACCCGGTACCGATATCGAGTACCCGGCGGCCCGGGACCAGCGCTTCGATCGCGGTGCGATAGGCCCGGTTGCGCCGCGCGTCCTCCAGCATCTTGGCGTGGAAACGCGGCACCCGGTGGGTTTCGAGGATGCGGCAGACCTGTTCGATGCGCGGATCGCCAGTGTTCGCAGCGCGGGCGCGTTCGACCAGTTGCAAGGCCATCGCCCGCCCGCGCTCGGCCAGCAGTTCGCTGCCGCGCTGCAACAGCTGCGCTGGATCGTTCAGTGTCGTATGTGCCGCCCTGTCAGTCATTTCGGCGTCATGGCAAATCGCTGCGCGCAATGCCACCACCGAAATTGTAGAGCGAATTTGCCATTCCACCATTTGACATGGCCGGGGGCAAATCCTACATGGCGCGCAATCGCTCGCTTCGAGCAAGGCTGATTCAAGCGCGGGAATCGGCCTCAGGATGGAAGCGGCGTTTCCATATTCGCGACGCAGCAAGCTGCAGCAACACCGCAGGAGCGGTGCCTTTTTGCTGCGGCTTTTTCCGCGTCCCGGACATGGTGTCCCACCGCGCAGGACAACAATTTCATATCGGCCGACGCGCGGCCGATCTCAATATAAAGAGGCTTACCCTCCTATGGCGACCAAGGCGAAGAAAACGAAGTCGGCTCTGAAGACTTCGGGAACCGCGAAAAAGCGCATCCGGAAGATTTTCGGCGACATCCACGAAGTGGTAGAGATGCCGAACCTGATCGAAGTCCAGCGTGAGAGCTACGAACAGTTCCTCCGCTCCGACCCTTCGATTGATTATGTTTCAGGTCTCGAAAAGACGCTTCGCAGCGTGTTCCCGATTCGCGATTTCGCCGGCACTGCCGAGCTTGATTTCGTCCATTACGAACTAGAGCCGCCGAAATACGACACGACCGAATGCCGCCAGCGCGGCATCACTTACGCGGCACCGATGAAGGTCACGCTGCGCCTGATCGTGTTCGAAGTCGACCAGGAAACCGAAACCCGCAGCGTGCTCGATATCAAGGAGCAGGACGTGTACATGGGCGACATGCCGCTCATGACCGGGAACGGCACGTTCATCATCAACGGTACCGAACGCGTTATCGTGTCGCAGATGCACCGTTCGCCGGGTGTGCTGTTCGACCATGACCGCGGCAAGACCCATTCCTCGGGCAAGCTTCTCTTTGCTGCCCGCGTGATTCCGTATCGCGGCTCGTGGCTCGATTTCGAGTTCGACGCGAAAGACATCGTGAATGTGCGGATCGACCGCAAGCGCAAGATGCCGGTTACATCGCTGCTCTACGCCCTCGGCCTCGACAGCGAAGGCATTCTCGATCACTTTTACGAAGCTGTTACCTGGGACCGCGTCTCGGGCAAGAAGGGTGACGGCTGGAAAATGCCGTTCAATCCCGAGCAGTGGCGCAACCAGAAGCCGGCGTTCCCGCTGGTCGATGCGAAGACCGGTGAAGAAGTTTTCGCAGCCAATCAGAAGATCTCGCCGCGCGCCGCCAACAAGGCTGCGAAAGACGGTCTTGCCAATTTGCTGATCCCGACCGAGGAAATCTTCGGCCGCTATTCAGCCCGCGACCTGATCGACGAAAAGACCGGCCGGATTTACATCGAAGCCGGTGACGAAGTTTCGCCAGACAATCTTGAAGTGATGGACGCTGCCGGGGTCGACAAGCTCGAATTGCTCGACATCGACCACGTCACCACCGGCCCATGGATCCGCAACACGCTGGCGGTCGACAAGGCGGAGAACCGTGACGAAGGCCTGGAGGCGATCTACAAGGTCATGCGTCCGGGTGAACCGCCGACCAAGGAAACGGCGGAAGCGCTGTTTGAAGGCCTGTTCTTCGATGGCGAACGTTACGACCTTTCCGCCGTTGGCCGTGTGAAGCTCAACATGCGTCTTGAACTCGACGCTGAAGACACAGTGACCACACTGCGCAAGGAAGACATCCTCGCCGTGGTCAAGGAAATGGTCGATCTGAAGGACGGCAAGGGCGAGGTCGACGATATCGACAACCTCGGCAACCGCCGTGTCCGTTCGGTTGGCGAGCTGCTCGAGAACCAGTACCGCGTCGGCCTGCTGCGCATGGAGCGCGCCGTCAAGGAACGCATGAGCAGCGTCGATGTGTCGACCGTGATGCCGAACGATCTGATCAATGCGAAGCCGGCGGTTGCCGCCGTGCGCGAGTTCTTCGGTTCTTCGCAGCTGTCGCAGTTCATGGACCAGACCAACCCGCTGTCCGAAGTGACGCACAAACGCCGCGTTTCAGCGCTCGGCCCAGGTGGTCTCACGCGTGAGCGCGCAGGCTTCGAAGTGCGCGATGTTCACCCGACCCACTATGGCCGAATCTGCCCGATTGAGACGCCGGAAGGCCCGAACATCGGTCTGATCAACAGCCTCGCGTCGTTTAGCCGGGTCAACAAATACGGCTTCATTGAAACGCCCTATCGCCAGGTAAAGGACGGCAAGGTTACTGCCGATGTCGTTTATCTGTCTGCGATGGAAGAGCAGAAGAACGCCGTTGCGCAGGCTTCCGCCGAGCTTAACAAGGACGGTTCGTTCGTCGAGGAAATGGTTTCGGCTCGTCAGGAAGGCGAGTTCGTGATGCTTCCGCGCGAACAGATCACTTTGATGGATGTTTCGCCCAAACAGCTGGTTTCCGTCGCGGCTTCGCTGATCCCGTTCCTGGAGAACGATGACGCCAACCGCGCGCTGATGGGCTCCAACATGCAACGTCAGGCCGTGCCGCTGGTGAAAGCCGAAGCACCGTTTGTCGGTACCGGGATGGAAGAAACGGTTGCCCGCGATTCGGGTGCGGCAATTTCCGCCACCCGCGGCGGCGTGGTCGATCAGGTCGATGCGACCCGTATCGTCATCCGTGCGATCGGCGATGTCGAAGCCGGTCAGTCCGGCGTCGATATCTACCGTCTGCAGAAGTTCCAGCGCTCGAACCAGAACACCTGCATCAACCAGCGTCCGCTGGTGAAGGTGAACGACATCGTCGAGCCGGGCGACATCATCGCCGATGGTCCGTCGACCGATCTGGGCGAGCTGGCACTGGGCAAGAACAGCCTCGTCGCCTTCATGCCGTGGAACGGTTACAACTACGAAGATTCGATCCTGATCTCCGAACGCATCGTGAAAGACGACGTGTTCACGTCGATCCATATCGAAGAATTCGAAGTGATGGCGCGTGACACCAAGCTCGGCCCGGAAGACATCACCCGCGACATCCCGAACGTCGGCGAGGAAGCCCTGCGCAACCTCGACGAAGCGGGCATCGTCTACATCGGCGCCGAAGTGCACCCGGGCGATATTCTGGCGGGCAAGATCACGCCGAAGGGTGAAAGCCCGATGACGCCGGAGGAAAAACTGCTCCGTGCGATCTTCGGCGAAAAGGCCAGCGATGTGCGCGACACGTCGCTTCGCCTGCCGCCAGGTGTGGCCGGAACCGTGGTCGAAGTACGCGTGTTCAACCGCCACGGGATCGAGATCGACGACCGTACCCGGGCCATCCAGAACGAGGAAATCGAACGCCTCAAGAAGGATAGCCAGGACGAGCGTTCGATTCTCAACCGTGCGACGTACAACCGCCTGCGCGACATGCTCACCGGCCAGACCGCTTCTGCGGCTCCGAAGGGCGTGAAGAAAGGCTCTGAGATCACCGACGAAGTGCTCGACGGTGTGGACAAGCACGAGTGGTTCAAATTCGCGGTCGCTGAAGACAGCCGTCAGGCGCAGATCGAAGCGGTCAAGAGCCAGTACGACGAGAGCGTCAAGTTCATCGACGACAAGTTTGCCGACCGTAAGGAAAAGCTCGAACGCGGTGACGAACTCGCCCCGGGCGTGCTCAAGATGGTCAAGGTCTTCGTGGCGGTGAAGCGCAAGCTTCAGCCGGGCGACAAGATGGCTGGCCGCCACGGCAACAAGGGTGTCATTTCGCGCATCCTGCCGGCCGAAGACATGCCGTTCCTCGAAGACGGTACGCCGGTCGATATCGTGCTCAACCCGCTGGGCGTGCCCTCGCGCATGAACGTCGGGCAAATCTTCGAAACGCATCTGGGCATGGCTGCCCGCGGCCTCGGCCAGCAGGTCACTGCCGCGCTTGAAGAGTGGAAAGCGGCCAATCCGAATGCCGCCGAAGACTATGCCGGCGCGAAACCGCCGTCTGCCGTGGTCGACAAGCTGAAGGAAGTTTACGGCGAACAGTATCACGAGGAAATCGAGGCACGCAGCACCGAGGAAGTCGTCGAACTGGCCGGAAACCTGCGCATGGGCGTTCCGATGGGCACGCCGGTGTTCGACGGCGCGCGCGAAGGCGACGTGACCATTCAGCTTGAAAAGGCCGGGCTCGATGCTTCGGGCCAGGTTGTCTTGCATGACGGGCGCACCGGTGAAGCCTTCGACCGCAAGGTCACCGTGGGCTACATCTACATGCTCAAACTGCACCATCTGGTCGACGACAAGATCCATGCCCGTTCGATCGGGCCGTACTCGCTCGTCACCCAGCAGCCACTGGGCGGTAAGGCGCAGTTCGGCGGCCAGCGCTTCGGCGAGATGGAGGTCTGGGCGCTCCAGGCCTACGGCGCCGCTTACACGCTGCAGGAAATGCTCACCGTGAAATCGGACGATGTTGTCGGACGAACCAAGGTCTACGAAGCGATCGTCAAAGGCGACGACACCTTCGAGGCCGGCATTCCGGAGAGCTTCAACGTGCTCGTGAAGGAAATGCGCAGCCTCGGCCTGAATGTCGAATTGACCTCGCTGGATAATGGCGAGGACGATGACGGCGCAATGCAGATCGCGGCGGAATAGGGGGACCAAGGTTTTTAACCTTCCCTCCACCGCTTCCGCCCCGAGAAATTCACCCGACAGGGAATAAGTCATGAACGAACTGACCAAATTCACCAACCAGCTGGCCAAGCCGGAAACCTTCGACCAGATCCAGATCGGGATCGCCTCGCCAGAGCGCATCCGTTCGTGGTCGTTCGGCGAGATCAAGAAGCCGGAAACCATCAACTACCGCACGTTCAAGCCCGAACGTGACGGCCTGTTCTGCGCCCGCATCTTCGGTCCGGTGAAGGACTACGAATGCCTGTGCGGCAAGTACAAGCGGATGAAGTACAAGGGCGTCGTGTGCGAAAAATGCGGCGTCGAAGTGACTGTGACCAAGGTCCGCCGTGAGCGGATGGGCCACATCGAACTGGCCGCACCGGTTGCACACATCTGGTTCCTCAAGTCGCTGCCTTCGCGCATCGGCCTGTTGCTCGACATGCAGCTCAAGCAGCTTGAGCGCGTGCTCTACTTCGAAAGCTACATCGTCGTCGAACCCGGTCTGACTCCGCTGGAGAAGTACCAGCTGATGACCGAAGACGAACTGCTCGAAGCGCAGGATGAATATGGTGAAGACGCGTTCTCCGCCGGCATCGGTGCGGAAGCGGTCAAGATCATGCTGATGGATCTCGATCTCGAGCAAGAGCGTGACGATCTGATGGAAGAGCTGGCGACGACCAAGTCCAAGCTCAAGCCGGCCAAGATCATCAAGCGTCTGAAAGTGGTCGAAAGCTTCATCGATTCAGGCAACCGCCCGGAATGGATGATCCTCGAAGTCGTGCCGGTCATTCCGCCCGAACTGCGCCCGCTTGTCCCGCTCGACGGCGGCCGTTTCGCGACGTCCGATCTCAACGATCTCTATCGCCGCGTGATCAACCGCAACAACCGCCTCAAGCGCCTGATCGAGCTGCGCGCGCCGGACATCATCGTCCGCAACGAAAAGCGCATGCTGCAGGAATCGGTCGATGCGCTGTTCGACAACGGTCGCCGCGGCCGGGTCATCACCGGTGCCAACAAGCGTCCGCTCAAATCGCTGTCCGACATGCTCAAGGGCAAGCAGGGCCGTTTCCGCCAGAACCTTCTGGGCAAGCGCGTCGACTATTCGGGCCGTTCGGTCATCGTAACCGGTCCGGAACTCAAGCTGCACCAGTGCGGCCTGCCGAAGAAGATGGCGCTCGAACTGTTCAAGCCGTTCATTTACGCCCGCCTCGACGCCAAGGGTCTGTCGATGACTCTGAAGCAGGCGAAGAAGTGGGTCGAGAAAGAACGCAAGGAAGTCTGGGACATCCTCGACGAAGTGATCCGCGAGCACCCGGTTCTGCTGAACCGTGCGCCGACGCTTCACCGTCTTGGCATCCAGGCGTTCGAGCCCGTGCTGATCGAAGGCAAGGCAATCCAGCTTCACCCGCTGGTCTGTTCCGCCTTCAACGCCGACTTCGACGGTGACCAGATGGCGGTCCACGTGCCGCTTTCGCTGGAAGCCCAGCTCGAAGCGCGCGTGCTGATGATGTCGACCAACAACATCCTCTCGCCCGCCAACGGCAAGCCGATCATCGTTCCTTCGCAGGACATGGTCCTTGGTCTCTACTATCTTTCGATGGAGCGTCAGGAGACGACTCCGGAATTCATCGAAGAGAAGGACGGCACGAAGATCGAGAAGCTGCCGCGTTTCTCCGGCATGGCTGAAGTGCACCAGGCGCTTGAGACCAAATCGGTCACCCTGCACACGAAAGTCATCGCCCGCGTCCCGCAGGCCGATGAAAAGGGCAAGGTATCGCTGCAGCGTTTCGTCACCACGCCGGGCCGCATGCTGATCGGTGAATGCCTGCCGAAGAACCACAAGGTTCCGTTCGACATCATCAATCGCCTGCTGACCAAGAAGGACATCGGCGATGTGATCGACGAAGTGTACCGCCACACCGGCCAGAAGGACACGGTGCTGTTCGCTGACGCGATCATGGCGCTGGGCTTCCGGCACGCGTTCAAGGCGGGCATCTCGTTCGGCAAGGACGACATGATCATCCCGCACGAGAAGGACAAGCTGGTCGACGATACGAAGGCGCTGGTCTCGGATTACGAGCAGCAGTATCAAGACGGTCTCATCACGCAGCAGGAAAAATACAACAAGGTGATCGACGCGTGGAGCCGTTGCGGCGACACCGTGGCCGAAGCCATGATGGAGAAGATTCGCAGCCAGCCGATCGACAAGGACGGCAAGGAAGCGCAGATCAACTCGATCTACATGATGAGCCACTCCGGCGCGCGTGGTAGCCCCGCACAGATGAAGCAGCTTGCCGGTATGCGCGGCCTGATGGCCAAGCCGTCGGGTGAAATCATCGAGCAGCCGATCATCTCGAACTTCAAGGAAGGTCTGACCGTTCTTGAATACTTCAACTCGACTCACGGTGCCCGTAAAGGTCTCGCCGACACCGCGCTCAAGACGGCGAACTCGGGTTATCTGACCCGCCGCCTGGTCGATGTGTCGCAGGACTGCGTGATCGTGCAGGAAAACTGCAAGACCGAAAACGCGCTCGAAATGCGCGCCATCGTGCAGGGCGGTAGTGTTATCGCCTCGCTCGGTGAGCGTATCCTCGGCCGCACCACCGCCGAAGACCTCGTCAACGCCAAGACCGATGAAGTCATCGTCAAGGCCGGTACGCTGGTCGACGAAGCGATGGTCAAGGAAATCGAAGCCGCCGAAGTCCAGTCCGCGAAGATCCGTTCGCCGCTGGTATGCGAAGCGGAACAGGGCGTTTGCGCGACCTGTTACGGCCGTGACCTTGCGCGCGGTACGCCGGTCAATATCGGTGAAGCTGTCGGCGTCATCGCCGCACAGTCGATCGGTGAGCCGGGCACTCAGCTGACGATGCGGACCTTCCACATCGGCGGCGCGGCGCAGCTCAACGAAACCAGCCATCTGGAATCGATCTCGGACGGCAAGATCGAATATCGCGATATGCCGACCATCACCGACAAGAAGGGCCGCATCCTCTCGCTCGCTCGCAACGGCGAAATCGCTGTGATCGACACCGAGGGCCGCGAACGTGAAATGCACAAGGTGCCTTACGGTACCGTGCTCATGTTCAAGGACGGTGCGAAGGTGAAGGAAGGGGACCGGCTCGCTGAATGGGATCCGTTCTCACTGCCGATCATCACTGAACAGTCGGGCGTGGTGAAATTCCAGGACCTGATCGACGGCACGACCATGGAAGAACGCGTCGACGATGCCACCGGTATCGCTCAGCGTGTAGTGACCGAGACGAAGACCACTGGCCGCAAGGCGAAAGAGGAACTGCGTCCGCGGCTTACTCTGTGGCTCGACGCTGGCGACGAGAGCGAAGCTGCACGCTACACGCTTGCACCGGGTACCTCGCTGTCGGTCGATGACGGTCAGGAAGTCCAGGCGGGTGACATTCTCGCCCGTGCCTCGCGTGAAGCGGCCAAGAACCGTGACATCACCGGCGGTCTGCCGCGGGTTGCCGAATTGTTCGAAGCGCGCATGCCCAAGGATGTGTCGGTCATTGCCAAGATTTCCGGCAAGATCGAATTCGTTCGCGAATACAAGGCCAAGCGCAAGATCGCGATCGTGCCGGAGGAAGGCGAAGCAGTCGAGTATCTGATCCCCAAGACCAAGGTGATCGACGTGCAGGAAGGCGACTTCGTGAAGAAGGGGGATACCCTGATTTCCGGCTCGCCCAACCCGCATGACATTCTGGAAGTGCTCGGCGTGGAAGCGCTGGCGGAATATCTCGTCGACGAGATCCAGGAAGTCTACCGACTGCAGGGCGTGAAGATCAACGACAAGCACATCGAGACGATCGTTCGTCAGATGCTGCAGAAGGTCGAGATCACCGATGGCGGCGACACCGTGCTGCTGCCGGGCGAACAGGTCGACATGGAAGAAATGAAGGAAGCCAACGCCAAGTTGACCCGGTCGAAAAAGCCGGCTCAGGGCAAGCCGATCCTGCTCGGGATCACCAAGGCGAGCCTGCAGACGCGTTCCTTCATCTCGGCTGCGTCGTTCCAGGAAACGACCCGCGTTCTCACTCAGGCTTCGGTCGAGGGTAAGAAAGACACGCTGGTCGGCCTGAAGGAAAACGTGATCGTGGGCCGTCTCATCCCCGCCGGTACCGGCGCGGGCATGAACCGGATGCGCGTCACCGCCTCCAGCCGCGACGCTGCCTTGCGCGCTGCGTGGAAGAAACAGCAAACCGCGCTTGAAGCAGCCAATGCCAAGGAAGCCGAGCCAGAGCCCGATGCGCCGATGAGTGAAGAGGCGATGAAGGCGGCCATGGGTGTCGCAGTTGACGCTCCGGCAACCGAAGAGGGCGCAAGCGAGGAATAATCGCTTAGCCTGCCTCAACAGGCAGCCAGAAAAGACCCCGCCGGAGTTCGCGCTCCGGCGGGGTTTTCTTTTGCAGGGAGTTTGGCGGAGGCAAAGAATAACCCCGCCGGAGAGTTGGAGGCTCCGGCGGGGTTATTGCGACACCGAAGGGAAGTTGGGAGGTCCTTCGGCTGAGTGGCTCGTCATTCGGGAAGGTAGACGCGCCGTTCTGCCTTGGCTGGGATCGATCCGAGGTCTACGAACACCAGATTGACAGGGATGGAGTAACGTGTTGACAGATCGACATATTTCGTCCCGTTCGACGAAGTGCCGTTCTGGATCGACAACGTGACGGTGCCCGATGCCTCGGTCTTGAGCAGTTCGTCATCGAAGATCGTCTGCATCTCGCTCTGGCTCGGAGTGGGAAAGATTGCCGCGTCGCGTGCAACCTCGTCGATCGCATTCTCGACCGAGTTCTTGGCGAAGAAATAGACCCCCATGTTGAGCACGCCGAGTAGCAGCGTGATCAGCACCGGCAGAATCAAAGCAAATTCGGTGAGAGCTGCGCCGCGGCTGTCGCGGGCAAGTGTGGCGGTCTTCCGGATCATGATATCGGCAACCTTACGACAACAGATCCGCTGAGGGTCGAGGTCTGGACGAAGTCCGCGATGCCATCGATGTCCAGAATCGGCTGATATTCATCCTTGACGTCAATCTGCATATACTGCGCTTCGAGGTCGGACAGACCAGGGCAATCGACCAGACCACTAGTGTATTTAGCCGCGTTGCATTCGGTCCATTTGGTGATCGTGATGGCCGACGTATTCAGCCCGCTCAGCGCGGTGATCTGCGCTTTTATGTCGCTTTCCGACGGCAGCGTCTCGCCATTGGCGATTACGAAATCTGCCCCGGCCTGCGCGTGCTGCTGCAAATGCATCTTGTGGGCAAAACCGGACACCAGATCGACTGCGCCCAGCGCAACCATCGATAACACTGGCAGCACGATGGCCAGTTCGATGGTTGCAGTTCCGCGGCGGTCGCCGAGGAAAGGGTTTGCCCGGCGGATCAGATTGGCAAGGGGGGTGATCATGCGATGAGCCTTACAGTTCCGCCGCCGCCATAAGCAGCCGCGCCAGAGCCCGAGGGGCAATTGTTGGTCACGTCGGTGTTGCCCTCGAAGAAGGCGTATTTGGCGACTATCTGCATGCAGGCGGCACTCATTCCAAGATCGCTGTTGCCGGTGAATTTCACACCGACGCTGGGCGCGTAAATGGCGCCCTCGAAATAGGAATCCGAATTGCCGGTAACGTTGAGATTATTGGTCGATTTGTCCGGCGTACGCGGATCCTGATAGATGATCACGCCCTTGTATGTGCCGGTTGTCGGCGCACTCAGCTGCACAGTTGCGCCGCCGGCGATACTGAAGGTGCCGATCTTCCTGTCGTTGAATGTCGACGCAGTGCTGGTGAAGATGATGGTGACGCCATCACCTTTCAGCGTTGCCCCGGCGGCAATCGAGATGCCCTTTTCGCCAATCAGATAGGTGCCGGGCAACAGCGTGGTCGTGCCGCCCTGGATCTGCAAGCCGGCGAAGCATCGTCCGGTCGCAGGGTTGATCGTCGTGTTGCCCTTGATCAGCGGCCACGAGTTCGGCGAACAGGAAGACTGGGCGTTTGGCGTAGGCAACTTGCCGGCATAGGGATCGGCCACACTGGTGATCCCGTCATTGACCTTGGTATCGGAAGTGATTCCGCCACCCGTATTCACGGTGCCGACGGCAGAAAGCGCCCCTGCATCGATCAAGTCCGAAGTGGTTGCATCGAAATTGGAATTGGACGCGAGGCCGCAATTCATCTGCACTCTCGAGCTGCCGACAATCTCGATCCCGGTCGAAGCGGTGTCGAGCGTGATCACGCAGTTGGGGACGGTTACTGCGTTCTCGGCAATGGCAGAAATCTGGATTACCGGGGCCGCATCCATGAACAGGCCGGAGAAAGGGAGCTTTTCCTGCGTGGTCAGGACGACCTGGACCGCCTGATCGTTGCCTGTGTGCGGGCCTGAAGTCGGCGCGTTGTTGATTTCCTTGATCGTGAAATTGCGCAGATCGTTGTGCGCAAGCGAACGGCGAACGGCGTTGTTTACGGTATGGCCATCGGCCAATGCGCGTGCCCCGGCGAGTGCGCCCAGATCCGCAGCGCTATGTAGCTGCCGTTTCCAGAGGATCCATTGCGTCGCATCGACCCCGAGGCCGACTGCGCCGATCAGCGGGATCAGCGAAAGTCCGAAGACCGCCAGCGTGTTGCCTTTGGCGTCACGGCGGAGCCGTTTCATTGTCGCGAGTAACCCGTCGAGCATCTCTTCCACCTCCAACTGCGGGAATGCCATCTTTATGGTGGCTCTTGTGGGGGATGGGTCTGCAAAAAAGCACTAACGTACATGGCTAAGATTTGCTTAAATTGTCTCCGCATTAACCATCTAAAGCATTGAAGTTGGGAATCTTACATTCCTCCTGGGATGGAAAATCATTTGTAACATTTTGTGCAGTTTGGCACTCTGTGCCCGTTTTTGCTTGCGTCGCGGGGCGCTAACCCATCGATCGCCATCTCGTCCGTGCCGCTGCTTTCTGGTTGCGGCGGCTTTGCTGTCTCGCATTGCCTTGCCGGACCCGCTATTGAGCGCCGCATGACCACGATCACGCGCTTCGCCCCGTCGCCCACCGGGCGGCTCCATGTCGGCAATATCCGCACCGCGCTGCACAATTGGATGCTCGCCCGCTCCACCGGTGGACGCTTCCTACTGCGGATCGACGACACCGATGCAGAGCGGTCGAGGGAAGAGTATGTTGATGCGATCCGCGCGGATCTCGCGTGGCTGGGCCTCGAACCCGATGGCGAGGAAAGGCAATCGGCGCGGCTTGAAAAATACGAGGATGCCTTCGCCGCGCTGAAAAAAGCAGGCCGGGTCTATCCCTGCTATGAAACCGCACAGGAACTGGAGCTCAAGCGGAAGATCCAGCTTGGACGCGGCATGCCGCCAATTTACGATCGTGGTTCGCTCCGGCTGACGGCTGAGGAACGGGCGGCGAAGGAGGCACAAGGCATCGCCCCGCATTGGCGTTTCCAGCTCGACCATGGCGAGACGATTGCGTGGCAAGACGGAGTGCGGGGGGCGCAGAAATTCGATCCGGCACAATTGTCAGACCCGGTCATCCGCCGCGCCGACGGCTCATGGCTTTACATGCTGCCCAGCGCGGTGGACGATATCGACATGGGCGTCACGAACGTGTTGCGCGGGGAAGATCATGTTTCTAACACTGCCGTGCAAATTCAGATGTTTACCGCACTTTATGCTGCAGGCTTTGGTGCAGCAAAAGATGCAGCAAAAGCGCATCCCGATTTCGCGCACGAAGCGCTGCTGGTCGGGCGCGAGGGCAAACTTTCAAAACGGCTCGGATCGCTCGGCTGCGATGCCTTTCGTGAACGCGATATCGAACCCGAAGCGGTCATCGCACTGCTCGCGCGGCTGGGCACGTCTCAGCCGGTCGAACCGATTGCCAATGTGCAGGTTCTGATCGACAGTTTCGATCTATCGACCTTTGGCCGCGCGCCAGCCAAGTTCGATGATACCGAACTTGACCGGATCAATGCGGCTATCGTGCATCAACTCGAATTTGCGGAGGTTTCCGGGCGCTTGCCCGAAGGTATGGATGAGGCGGGCTGGCACGCTGTCCGGCCGAACCTGTCCCACCTAGGCGAAGCGGCCCAGTGGTGGCAGCTGGTGACCGGCCCGATCGATCCGGTGGACCTTGCGGTCGAAGACCGTGCTTACCTCGCGGCAGCGGCCGAGGCTCTGGTCTGGGGCGACGATCCCTGGCACGCTTTAACCGGTGCGCTGAAGGAGCAGACCGGGCGTAAGGGCAAGGCTCTGTTTCTGCCCCTGCGGCAGGCGCTTACCGGCATGAACCACGGCCCGGACATGGGGGAACTGCTGCCGTTGATCGGAGAAGAGCGCGCACGGCAACGGCTTGAACGGGCGGCCGCAAAATAGCCTCTTGCCAGAAACCGCTTCGCATCGCACTGCATTCTGATATTGAGAACCTTTAGCAACAAGAAAGATTCGCCCATGCGCAAACTGATTGCCGCCGCCGCACTTACCGGCTCCGTTCTGGCCCTCGCAGCCTGTTCTCCGGGAGCCGGAGAGGGTGGCGAAACCGCCGAGACCAATGGGGAAGCGGTTGCCGGCGACACTGCTGCGGCGGATGCTGCCGCTGAATCCGCCGTGCTCGACCCGAACAGTGCGACGGCAGAACAGCTTGCTGCGGTTGACGGTATGACCGCCGAACTCGCCGAAGCAATCGTTGCCGGCCAGCCCTACGCGAGCGTGACCGACCTCAACACCAAGTTGCTGGAAACCGTTTCGAAGGAAGATGCGGCGAAGATCCTCACTGCGGTTTTCGTTCCGGTAAGCCTCAACAACGGCAGCGAAGAAGAAATCCGCCTCATCCCCGGCATGACCGACAAGATGGTCCATGAATTCGAGGAATACCGGCCCTATGCTGAAATGGGCGATTTCGACCGCGAGATCGGCAAATATGTCGATGAAGCCGAAGTCGCGCGCTTCAAGAATTACGTCACTCTCTGACGGACCTGAATGGCGACCCTGACGATCTCGATCGCGGCCAGGATTCCGATATGGATCCAGGCCGTGGTCGGGTCGAAGGCAGACCAGACCCAATGCAGGAAGACGAGGATCGCCGCCGGATAGACCAGCCGGTGCAGTGTCTTCCATGATTGCTTGAGTGCCCGCATCGACACATCGTTGGACGTGACGGCCAGCGGGACGAACAGTGCAAACGCAAGCCAGCCGACCAGAATGTAGTCGGTGGAAAGCTCGGAAAGAACGGTGTCGAGCGAGCCTTTGCGCCACAGATAGATGGCTGTGTGACCAGCGGCATAGGCAAAGCTTGCCACGCCCAGATCGCGCCGCCGCCGCATCAGCCACTTGGCCCATCCCGCTCGCCGGAACAGCAGCCGGACCGGGGTGACAGCCAGCGTCACCATGAGCAGCCACGCCGACCAGTCGCCGCTATCGCCGATTGCGTGGCCATACCCATAAGTATCCGGCGTCGCGGCCCAGCGGCCTAGAATCCATATCCCCGGCAATGCAAGGACCAGCCAGAGCAGCGGGCGGGAATCGAAGCGGCCTCTCATCGCTTGTGCCGATGCGCTCCGGTCCTTATTTCTCGTGCCTGTCGAGCTCGTCGCCGCGCAGCGTCACGACATGGAGCAGATTTGTGCTGCCCGGTGTCCCGAACGGCACCCCGGCCAAGGCGATCATCTTGCTCCCCGCTTTGGCGAAACGGTGGCGCAGCGCCATGCGCTTGCCCTTCGCGATCATCTCTTCGAAACTGCCGATGTCCTTCGTCGCAACCGCATGGGTTCCCCACAGCAAGGCCAGCCGGCGCGCGGTGCGCATTGACGGGGTGAGCACCAGCATCGGTACGCTCGGCCGTTCGCGCGCCACGCGCCTTGCGGTCGAGCCACTGCCGGTGAACACGGTGATCGCGCTGATCGGCACTGTGTCGGCAATGGTCATGCAGGCATGGCTCAATGCGTCGGCCGTGGTCGGATCGGGCGGGGTGTCGAGCATGCGCACCCGTTCCAGATAGGCTTCGTCATCCTCCACCTGAACGGCAATCTTGTCCATGATCGTCACCGCTTCTTCCGGCCAGTCGCCCGCTGCGGTTTCAGCAGACAGCATGACTGCATCGGCCCCGTCATAGACCGCGTTCGCCACGTCGGACACTTCAGCGCGGGTCGGGGCAGGGCTTTCGATCATGCTTTCGAGCATCTGGGTCGCGACGATCACCGGCTTGCCCATCAGCCGCGTCTTGTTGACGATGCGCTTCTGCAGCGGCGGGACTTCCTGCGGCTCCAGCTCGACGCCCAGATCCCCGCGCGCGACCATCACGCCGTCGGACATCTCGATGATTTCATCCAGCCGGCGCACTGCCATCGGCTTTTCGATCTTCGCACACAGCGCGCCATGCCCGCCCATCAGCTTGCGTGCCTCGGCCAGATCTTCCGGCCGCTGGACAAAGCTGAGACCGATCCAGTCGGCCCCTTGCTGGACAGCGAATGCAAGGTCCTTGCGGTCCTTGTCGGTCAGCGCCGGAATGGGGATCTCCGCATCGGGCACGTTCACGCCCTTGCGGTCCGAAATGACCCCGCCGACTTCTGCCGAACACAGGATGGCGTCGTCTTTTGCTTCGATCACCCGCAAGCGGATCTTGCCATCGTTGATCAGCAATCGCTGGCCCTTTTCCAGCAGGCCGAACAGTTCGGGGTGCGGCAATTCGACCCGGGTTTCATCGCCCGGTTCGGGATTGCGATCGAGCGTGAAATGGCCCGAATGGCGGATGACTGCCTTGCCGTCCTTGAACTTGCCAACGCGCAGTTTGGGGCCCTGCAAATCGCAGAAAATGGCGATCGGGCGGTGGAATTCTTTCTCCAGATCGCGGATGGCCTTGATTGTGTTGGCGTGGGTGGCGTGGTCGCCATGGCTCATATTGACGCGGAACGCATCGACCCCTGCCTTGAACAGCTTGCGCAGCATGGCCGGGTCTTTGGTCGCCGGACCGGTCGTGGCGAGGATTTTCACCTTGCGGCCGCGCGGGTCGATCTGGGTGTGGTCGGGCTTCTGCTCGGCTTTTGTCATAGGGGCAGAGCTATGGCACAGCCGTGTTGCAAGACAAGGAAAAGCGCCAATGGATACGAATTCAACCGACAGCCTCGATCAATTGCCCGATGCCGTAGCAGCTGCCGCGTTTCGGCGGCTGGTGCGCCACCTGCGCCACCGCCACGATGCCCAGAACATTGAACTGATGGGTCTGGCCGGGTTCTGCCGAAATTGCCTCGCCGACTGGATCAGGGACGCAGGGTTTGACGGTGACAAGCCTGCGGCACGCGCGCTCATCCACGGAATGCCGATGGAGGAGTGGAAAGCCACCCGCCAGAGGCCCGCGACCGATGAACAGGTTGCGGCAATGGAGGCAAGCCTTCTGAAGAACGCACAGGAATAATTTCCAACCCCTGTTCAATCCGGCGTTGCTCCTCGCTATCGGGTGGCCAACCGATTCACATCCGATTCTTGGAGACTCATAATGGCTGAAGCCACCGACGACCGCCTGCGCCTGCTGATCGAACGCATCGAACGCCTCGAAGAAGAGAAAAAGGGCATCGCCGACGACATCCGGGACGTTTACGCAGAGGCCAAGGCCGTCGGCTACGACCCCAAGATCATGCGCCAGGTCGTTCGCCTGCGGAAGATGGACGCCAACGACCGCAACGAGATGGAAATGGTGCTCGACACCTACAAGGCGGCGCTCGGCCTAGGCTAAGTAGAGACCGCCCATCCGGACTTCCGCCGCGCAAGAACGCGCGGCGGGAAGGATTGCCGGAAGGCGGAACCGCCAAACTCAGGCGCCAGACTTCCGGTTCCTAGACTGCGAATTTGATCGCGGTAACGATCACCGCCACCAGCGCACCGTTGTGCGCGATGTGGAGCAGAATGCTCGACCACAGTCCGTAACGGACCCGCGCGTAGCCGAAGATAGAGCCACTGATGAATTGCGGAATGACGAACGGCAGCAGAGTGGCGAGCGAACCCTCGGTGTAGTTGCTCAGGTGGACCAGCGCGAAGGCGAGCGTGCTGATCCAGAAAAACAGCGGAAAAGCGCGGCTGAACCAGCCCCACGGTAGCTGTTTGCGCAGCAGCACTGCGACAAGAACTGCGCCGAGAAGCGACACGAAAAACAGCCCTGATCCCGCCAGAGGGTTCGCTTCACCAGCGAGCACCAGCCCTGCAACGCCGGCACCCAGCACAACCAGCGACAATACGGCTGCGGGCCTGCCTGACAGCCAGCCGCGAAACGCGATTTCTTCGATAATCGGGGCGACGAGCACGACCGCGATGATGATCAGCGGCGTCCATTCAAGCTCGTCCAGCGCATTGGCGGGCGGTTCAAATCCAAGCAACGCGGCCGCCGTCATGGCGCAGATGATGAGGCCGCCGATGATCAGCAGGTCGAGCACCAGCATCTGCAGCGTTGCGACCAGCGAGAACTGGCTGATCCCGGTGACATTCGCGGGCAGTGCGGGACTGCGCAGAAACGCGAGATACGATCGCCATTCGCCGCGCGTGCTTCCGGCGAATTCGCGTGTTTCGGTGCCGGGTGTATCCGGGGTTGTTATAGTGCCTGTCATGGGGCTAATGCGCCTGCCATCCAATCGTTAAAAAACCGGGCAGACCCATGGCAGGCCATTCCAAATTCAAGAATATCATGCACCGCAAGGGTGCGCAGGACAAGAAGCGCTCCAACCTGTTTTCCAAGCTATCCCGCGAAATTACCGTTGCGGCGAAGATGGGCACGCCCGATCCGGACATGAACCCGCGACTGCGGCTGGCGGTCAACACGGCCAAGGCTCAGTCGATGCCGAAGGATAACATCCAGCGCGCAATCGACAAGGCAAGCACCGGGGATGACGAGAATTACGAAGAAGTCCGTTACGAAGGCTATGGCCCGGGCGGCAGCGCAATGATTGTCGAAGCCCTGACCGACAACCGCAACCGCACTGCAACCGCCGTGCGCACCGCGTTCAGCAAGCACGGCGGGAATTTGGGTACGGAAGGCTCGGTTGCGCATGGCTTCGAACGGCTCGGCTACATCGAATATGGCGCCGATGCCGGAAGCGAGGACAAGGTGCTCGAAGCGGCGATGGAAGCGGGTGCTGAAGACATCGCTTCGTCGGACGAGGGGCACGAGATCTGGACCGCACCGGAGGATCTCCACGAAGTCGCCACAAGCCTGGAGAAAGCGCTGGGCGAAGCGAAGGAAGTCAAGCTGGCATGGAAACCCAACCTGACGGTTGAAATGGACGAGAAGAACGCCTCGACCCTGCTCAAGCTGATCGATGTGCTCGACGATGATGACGATGTGCAGACCGTTTGGGGCAATTACGAGATTTCCGACGAAGTGATGGCCAAACTCGGCGATTGAGCCTGGTGATAATCCTCGGCCTCGATCCTTCGCTCAGTTGCACCGGCTGGGGCGTCATCCGGGCAGAGGGATCGCGCCTGAGCCATGTCGCCAACGGTCAGGTCAAAACCGACGCCAAAGCGCCGATGGCGCTGCGGCTGGCGCATCTGCAGACCGCGCTTGCCGATGTGATCGTTTCTCACCGCCCCGATCGCGCCGCCTGCGAGGAAGTGTTCGTCAACAAGAACCCGCAATCCACGCTCAAGCTGGCGCAAGCGCGCGGCGCGGTGCTGGCCGCGTGCGGGGCTGCAAACCTGCCGGTCAACGAACATGCGGCGCGGCTGGTCAAGAAGGCGGTCGTCGGCACGGGCGCGGCGGACAAGGCCCAGGTGCAGGCGATGCTGAAAGTTTTGCTGCCCGGTGCGGCTATCGCGGGCGCCGATGCGGCCGATGCGCTGGCCGCCGCGATCGCCGACGCGCATCTGAGCAAATCCTGGTAGGAAAGACCCATGACCATACACCTTTACGGCATCCCCAATTGCGACACCGTCAAGAAGGCGCGAAACTGGCTGGAGGCGAAGGGCCGCGATTACACCTTCCATGACTACAAGAAAGAAGGCGCCGATGCGGGCAAGGTCGCCGGGTGGATCGATGCCGCCGGTGTCGATACCGTGCTCAACCGGCGCGGCACCACTTTCCGCAAGCTGCCCGACGAGGACAAGGCCGATATCGATCCCGCCAAGGCTGTGTCATTGCTGGTTCAGCATCCATCGATGATCAAGCGGCCGATTGTGGAGCATGATGGCGATACCGGGGGCGGCCTGCTGGTCGGCTTCAAGCCGGAAGAATGGGAAGCTGCCTTTTGAAGAATGTCATCCTGGCCGCGCTGGCTTTTGCTGTTGCGGCGCCCGCTGTGGCCGAGACACCCATCATCATCGCGCATCGCGGGGCGAGCGGCGAGCGGCCCGAGCACACGCTTGCGGCTTACGAGCTCGCAATCGATCATGGGGCGGATTACATCGAGCCCGATCTGGTCGTGACGAAGGACGGCGCGCTGGTGGCACGGCATGAAAACGAGATTTCGCAAACCACCGATGTCGCCAGCCGCGAGGAGTTTTCCAGCCGCCGCCGCTCGAAGGAGATCGACGGCGAGCTGATCAACGGTTTTTTCGCAGAGGACTTCACTCTCGCCGAATTGCGCACCTTGCGCGCGAAGGAACGCATTCCGGGTATCCGGCCGCTGAACGCGCGGTTCGACGGGCTGTATCAGGTTCCCACGCTGGAAGAGATCGTCAAGCTGATCCGCGCTAAGGAAGCGCTAACCGGGCGCAAGGTGGGCCTCTATCCCGAACTCAAGCATTCCGATTTCCTGTTGCAGGAAGAAGGAATCGATATGGTCGATCTGCTGCTGCTCGAGCTGAAGCGGCTGGGCGTGACGCCGGGCGATCCGGTGTTCATCCAGAGCTTCGAAGTCGGTCCGCTGCAACGGCTCGACAAGCGGAGCGATTTCAAGCTGGTGCAACTGGTCGGCACCGAGGGCGGCCCGGCGGACGAGCCGGAGATGCGTTATGCCGAAATGATAACCCCTACGGGCCTCGCTGAAATTGCGACCTATGCCGATGCGATCGGGGTGGATATCCGGCTGATCCTGAACGGAGAGGCAAATGCGACTTCGCTGGTACGAGATGCCCATGCCGCCGGATTGAAAGTCCATGCCTGGACATTGCGCAAAGAGAACACTTTTCTGCCGCCCGCGCTGCAATCGGGAACCGATCCTGCCGGTACCGGCTGCGGTGACATCCAGATGGCTTTCAAGCTGGAAAAAATCGGCGTTGACGGGCTGTTCATGGACGATCCGATCTTTGGCGGTCGGGCTTGTGCCGAAGGCCTGATCGAATAGTTCGGCTGGTCTTACAAAACCTTCATCAATTCAGCCTATCGCCGCCAGTGAGTTTACGAAGGGGGCCGCATGATGCGCATTGTTACCATTTCCGTCCTTGCTGCAACGCTGACCGCTTGCGGGCCGGGCGTGAGTGAACAGAACCTGCCGCAAACGCTCGAAGGTGCGGCCAATTTCATCAACACGGACGGGCAGGCAATGCTCGCCGGCGAAATGGGCAACGCTCAGGTTAGCGCCGCTGCCGAAGGCGGCGATACGCTGGTGTTGAAGATCGAGAATCTGCCGACCGGTAATCAGGTGATGGACCCAAATGTCATGCGCAAAATGCTGCGCCCCAGCATCTGCGACAATTCAGGCAATCGCAGCGTGATCGATGCAGGCGGCAAATTCCGGGTGGAATTCATTTCCAACACCGGCAAGGCTTCACCGCCGGTGACCATTGCGAACTGCAATTAGGTCCGGCTCAACTGCGCCTGGCGCTCAGTATGTAATTCAGGTTTTCATCGTCTGACAGGTGAAGTCCCTTGGCTACGCTGAAGCCGATACCCTTGCGTGCGGTCACCGTCATGCCTGCATCTTCCAGCAAGGCTGCCAACTCGTCAGGGGTGATGAAATCGTCCCAGTGATGCGTCCCGCGCGGGATTGCGCCAACAGCTTCGGCTGCGCCGATCAGGAGCAATCGGCTGGCAGCGGTGCGGTTCGGCGTCGAAAGCACCATCAGCCCGCCGGGTGCCAGCCGGTCTGCCAAGGCAGCAACAAAGGCGCGTTTGTCAGCGACGTGCTCGATCACTTCCATGCTGGTGACCAGATCGAACTGGCCGATGTCGAGGCTGCCGATCTCGCCAGCCATGTAACGGATATCGAGCCCCGCACCCTCTGCATGCGCGGCGGCAGCTGCCACGTTCTCCGGCGCAGCATCGACCCCGGTGACATCCGCACCGAGCCGCGCAAGCGGTTCGCACAGTAGGCCCGCGCCGCAACCCACGTCGAGCGCGCTCTTGCCCGCTAGCGGGCGCACGCTTTCAATATCGCCCGCCCAGTGCATGTCGATCGCCTCGCGGACGAATCGCAGCCGGACGGGGTTGAGCTTGTGAAGCATGGCCGACGAACCCTTCGGATCCCACCATTCCGCCGCCAGCTGGCCGAAATGCGCCGCTTCTTCCGGGCGAATGGTCGTGCCACTTGTCATCGGCGCATTTGAAGCGCCTGAAGTTTTCGTTTTCGCCGATTCTGTTGCATCACTCATGTGTGCACCCTAACAGCCGCAACAGACCCGCACCAGCGAGACCGGAGGCAATCCCTTGGCGCGTATCGTGATGAAATTCGGCGGCACTTCGATGGCCGGAACCGAGCGCATCCGGCGCGTGGCCAATATCGTCCGCCGCCAGCAGGCTGCGGGGCATCAGGTGGCCGTGGTTGTCTCTGCAATGGCCGGCGAAACCGACCGGCTGGTCAATTTCTGCCGCGAAGCGCACGCGCTGTACGATCCGGCAGAATACGATGTCGTTGTTTCCAGCGGCGAGCAAGTGACCAGCGGGCTTCTCGCGCTCACCCTGCAAGGACTGGGCTGCAAGGCGCGCAGCTGGCTTGGCTGGCAGATGCCGATGCGGACCAGCGACGCGCACGCCAAGGCGCGGATCGAAAGCATGGACGCGCCCGGCATGATTGCAGCGATGGAAGCGGGCGAGGTGGCTGTGATCCCGGGTTTTCAGGGTGTCACCGACGACGGACGCATAGCGACACTGGGGCGCGGGGGGTCCGACACTTCGGCCGTGGCAGTGGCTGCCGCAATCGGTGCCGACCGCTGCGACATCTACACCGATGTCGACGGGGTCTACACCACCGACCCGCGGATTGTGGCGAAGGCGCGCAAGCTGAAAGCCGTGACTTACGAGGAAATGCTCGAACTTGCGAGCGTGGGCGCGAAGGTCTTGCAAACCCGCTCTGTCGGGCTCGCGATGAAAGAGGGCGTACGGGTCCAGGTCCTGTCCAGCTTCATCGACGATGACGCGACACCTGCCGACGAATTACCTGGAACCCTGATCGTCTCCGAAGAGGAGATGGACCGCATTTTGGAGGAAGGCGACATGGAACGCCAGCACGTGACCGGCATAGCGCATGACAAGAACGAGGCGAAGATCATCCTCACCCGCGTGCCCGACAAGCCGGGTGCGGTGGCGCATATTTTCGAACCCCTCGCCGCAGCCTCGATCAATGTCGATATGATCATCCAGAACGTTGGCCGCGACAAGGGCGAGACCGACGTAACCTTCACTGTCCCGCAAACCGATCTCGCGCGCGCGCAGGCGTTGCTGGAAGACAAGCGCGGAGAAATCGGTTTCAATCGCATCATTACCGACAGCAGCATTGCGAAGATCAGCGTCGTCGGTGTCGGCATGAAGAGCCACGCGGGCGTCGCCAGCAGCATGTTCCGCGCGCTGTCCGATCGCGGCATCAACATCCAGGCGATCTCGACCTCGGAAATCAAGATCAGCGTCATGATCGACGAGGACGAAACCGAACTGGCCGTGCGCGTGCTGCACACCGCCTATGGGCTGGATGCTGCCGACGAAGCGGCTTGAGTCGATAATCCCCTGATGCAAGCCCCCGGGCGACGGATCGTCGTCCGGGGGCTCTGCAGGGTTGGTTGCCGCAGGGTAGGTCGGCAACCAGGGAGGTGCTTACTGTGCGGTGTCTTCGCGTCCATCGACCGGCTGGTCTTCGGTCGGCTGCGTGCCGCCCGATGCAGAGCCCGAGCCGGCGAACAGCGCGTTGCCGCTGGCGGTCAGGTCTCCGGCGGGCATGAAGAACTCGCCATTGCGGTTTTCGACCAGCACCTGCTGGATGCGGCCACGATTGTTCGTGATGACCTGGCGCACGCGTCCGAGCTGTTCGCCGTTCGGCGCAATCACCGGCATGCCGGGCGAAATGGCGGTCATGCCCTGACCGGCTGCTGCTACGCTGCCCGCTGCGGCAAGGGTCGATCCGGCGAGATTGACGGAGCCATTGCCCGAGCCCGAAGCCGAGCCTTCACCGCTCGCTGATCCCATACCGCCGACGGTGTTCGTCGCAGCGCCGGGAGCCTGGCGAGCCTGCTGAACGAGTGGGGCGGCAAGGTTACGTGCTTGACCAACCGTCTGCTGCGCAGCGCGGCGCGCGGCATCGGTGCCGATAAGCTGTGATTCGGCGTTGCCGTTGCCTGAAGCCGAGCCCTCGCCGGTTGCAGAACCGCCAACGGCACCGATGGGCGTAGTAGCGAGCTGAGTTACACTGGTGGTGACATTGCCGTCAGCGCTACGGTTCGCTTCCACGCGGCCCGAGCGGCGGTCAACCGACTGGCTGCCTTCAGTGCGGGCGCTTCCGCGAACGGCGCTGTTGGTGGTGGATCGGATCGTTGAAGTGGTGCCGCGGACGGTCGGGGCAACATCGCTGACCGAGCCGACGGTTCCGCCGATTGTGCCGCCAAGGCCCCCGCCGCCGAGTAGCTGGGCGTGGGCCGGAGCGGAAAAGGCTGCGCTCGCCAAGGTCAGAGCGGTTGCTGCAATCAGGGTCTTCTTCATGGCTTGTCCTTTCGTCATTCTTTCGCAGGAGCGGGTTCTCGTCCTGTTCGAGAAGACAACGGATGCCGGTTTGCGTTTAATCCATCAGACTGGAAAATTTTTCCATTTTTCGTTTTAGCGCGCGACACACCGTTCACACACGAGGCCGCGTCCGTACGTGGAATCAGGACCTTTGGCTCCGAGATCGCGTGCTTCGCGGTCGAGTTTGCTGCGCCAATTCCCCGCACCATGCGCTGCGATGCGGGCGGTCACCAGCGGTGCCGCATAGGAAGTGCCGCGCAGCTTGATCCGCTTTCCACGCGCGTCGAGACCGTGGAAATCCGCGCCGGGGGCGGCGTAGTCGAGATGCAGCGCACGGCCTGCTTCGATCAGCGCGCGGTTGCGCCGGTCGACAGCGGTCACCGCGATCACCCCGTCATACGACGCAGGAAAAGCGGGCGGGGCGGCGGGACCATCGTTACCGACGGCAGCGACCACCGTAGCTCCGCGACGTTGAGCTGCACGAATCGCCCCTTCGAGAACCGGGTTGCGCGGCCCGACCAGGCTGATCGTCACGACCTTGCTTCCCCGCCCCACCGTCCAGCCGAGCGCCTTGGCAATGGCGAGTGCATTTCCGCCCGCCGGATCGTTGCCGTATACATCGGCGGCATAAATCGTGCGCACGCCCGCCTCGCGCAGCAGGCCTGCAACGGCGGTTCCATGGTTGCTGGCCATTGGTGCGCCGTTCGCGAAGCCCTTGCGGTCGGTAACTGGTACTGCGCTG
Organism: Parerythrobacter lutipelagi; assembly: GCF_005434975.1. Taxonomy (GTDB): domain Bacteria; phylum Pseudomonadota; class Alphaproteobacteria; order Sphingomonadales; family Sphingomonadaceae; genus Parerythrobacter_A; species Parerythrobacter_A lutipelagi. Next base: position 1,616,233 of record NZ_SKCJ01000001.1, read on the forward strand.
CTCGGTCCGCCGTCGATGACGCCCACCGGGGTAGAGATAGAGGCTGTTCCCTGCATCGATATTGCCAGTGTGGCGGAGGCCGCTCCGGCCTGGAAATAGAGGTGGTCTGGGGTGATGCTGGCATCGGGCGCGAGGCTCGAGACGACGGCCTGCGCGTCAGCGAGGTTGAGCCCTTCAGGCGTGCTCAGGCGGGTCACACTGAGCGACAGATCTTCAATCCGTTCGGTTCCGAGCACACGAAAGCCCGCGCGCTCGAGCGTTGCTTGCTGGCCATCAGTCAAGGCCATGGCGAGCAATTCACCGCGCCGCGCCGGTGCGCCTGAGGTATCTTGTTCGATCCGGTCGGCATTGCGGCGGACCAGTCGGTCGATATCGCGCAACCTCTCCCGCGCGAGCTGGTCGACCAGGCGCTGCGTCCTGCGGTCCAGTGCGCCGACTTCGCGGGTGGTCGTCTCAAGCGCGCCACCCACTGTCGGCCCCACCGGCGGCAGGTTGACCTGTGGCAGCGCGCCCAGTTGCGCCATCGCACCTGAAGGCAGCAGCGCAAACGCTGCCACCAAAGGCATGACCAGTCGTGCAAATCTCCACCACATTGTTTTGTCCTTCGCAGATTTCGCATTAAGCATGGATTAAACGCATGAGCTCGTACGTTTAATCCATGAAAGGCAAGGACACTGAGCACGGGTTTCGAACGCGATATGCTGGACCTGCTGCCCCGTTTGCGACGCTTCGCGACCGGGCTGACCGGCCACGCGAGCGATGCCGATGATCTTTGCCAGATGACCGTCGAACGGGCGCTGACGAGCCAGGATAAGTGGCAGCAAGGCACCCGGCTCGACAGCTGGATGTATCGCATCATGCGCAATTTATGGATCGATGAAACCCGCGCGCGCGGCCGCCGCTCGCAAACCTTCCTGGCTGAAGAGGCCGGTGCGGGACAAGGCGGCATGGGCGCGCAGGAAGCAGTGGTCGAATTGAATCACATCGATCGCGCGATGCAGCGCCTGCCCGAAGACCAGCGCGAAGCCGTCTTGCTCGTGATGGTTGAAGGCTACGCCTACAAGGAAGCTGCCGAAATCGTCGGCTGCCCGGTCGGCACAATGAATTCGCGGCTCGTGCGGGGGCGCGATGCATTAATGGAACTCCTGGGAGAAGCGGCATGACCGTAACCCGTGAAGAACTGGCGGCCTTTGCCGACGGCGAACTGGAAGCGGCGGAACACGCCCGTGTCTCGAAAGCGCTCGCGGCCGATCCCGATCTGCGCCACCAGCTGGAAGTGCATCGGCAACTGAAGACCGTCCTTGCGGCGCATTACGATCCCATCCTCGAACAGCATGTGCCCGAGACGCTGATCGAAGCCGTACGTCGCACGGCGCCAGCGCCGGACGAAACCGAGATGACCGAGCCGGAGACGGCAGAAGTGGTCAGCTTCGCTGAAGCCAGGGCCGCACGCGACGAGCAGATCGAAGGGTTGGAAGCGAAACGCCGCCTGCCGCGCTGGAGCTACATCGCCGGGCCGGCACTCGCCGCGTCGCTGGTTGCGGTCGCGGTGTTTTCCTTGCGCGGCGGACCGGAATCTCCGGCGACGGGCGACTATGCCGATGCGCAGCTGGCCTCAGTGCTGAACGACCAACTCGTTGCAGAGCAGGGGCAGACTGCAAATACGCGCATTCTGCTCAGCTTCCGCGACAAAGGCGATCGCTTCTGCCGTGCCTTCAGCGGTGAGAGTGCGGGAATTGCGTGTCGCGACAACAGCGGCTGGCAATTGCAGCGCATCGGTGCAAGCGGCGAGGCGCAGTCAACCGACTACCGTCAGGCGGGCGCATCGGACGCAAACCTACTCGAAGCGGCACAGGGGATGGCGAAGGGCGCAGCGCTTGATGCTGAAGCCGAAGCTGCCGCCAAGGAAGCGGGCTGGCGCTAGTCGCGCGCTGCGGTTTCACTTGGCAGATGTGTACAACACAAAAAGAAAGGGCCGGATCGCTCCGGCCCTTTCTCTCATTGGCGGCTTTCTTGCGAGCGTTTACTGCCCGATGCTGACGGTTCCGTCGCGATAGCCCTTCTTGGCCATGTCGTGAATGTAGTCGAGCCGTTCATGGCGCAGTTCGTGACCGTATTCTTCCCATGCATCGCGGCGGTCTTCGAGATCGCTTGCGCGACGCAGGTCGCTGGTAAGTTCCTTCTGGGCTTCCAGCACATCGCTGCGGTAGTCGAACCAGCGGTTGTTCTCGATTCCTGCAATCGGGCGAGTCAGGATCTTTCCTTCTTCGGCGCGGGCAAGCTGTTCCTCATAGAGCATGCCGACGCTGGCGGCAGCGCTGGCGGAAATTACGAGTGCACTTAGTGCGGCGGCGAGGGTAAGCTTGTTCATCGGTCGTCTCCTTGATCTATCGGGCAACATCCGTTGCGGCCCGTTCAAGGAAACAACGAGCGGCGGCGCAGATTCCATCCGTCGCCGCCGCGAAATAATTTCCGTCTGCCGTGATTGTGTTGTTTGGCGGCGGATCGCTCGCACCTCACATCGCGGGCCAGCCGAACAGCCAGACGTTCATCAACCGGCCCGGGAGGGCAAACGCCACAATCCCCGGAATGGTCAGCGCGCCGAAGAACAGTCCGAGGATTTCTTTCTTGTGCGTCGCAATGTCACCGCGGCGCGCAGAGGCGATCACCTTGTAGGAACTCCACAGGGTCAGCGGCACGAAGATATGGATGAAGCTGAAGCTGCCGCTGGTCTTGATGAAGATAGCCGATGCTGCGGTGGTTACCATCAGGCCGATCCAGAGTTTGCCGAGCTGCTTGTGCCGCTTGCCGCCCTTGCGGGTCAGCAGCAGGAATGCACCGAGCGGTATGGCCGGCAGGACGGTCGCGACGTGGATGACAATCGCCAGCTCGCGGACATTCGGATGCGCCGGGGCAAAACCGAGCAGGCCGCGGCCAATCGCCAACAGGGCCAGCGTCGTCAAAAGCCCGCCGATAAGCGCCACGCCGATGCGTGTGACGGGTCCGATGTCGAAGCCGCCTGTGTTTTTGCGCGTTGCGGCGAGGGGCAGTGTAGCTGTGGTCATGGCTGATCTCCGTGTTTGTTCCGTTGGATTGCAAACTGCCGCATGCCGGCTCGCGCGCAATCGCCGATCAGCGGACGGGACCGGTCATTCGCGAAATGCGCGGATTTGAAGGCCGTGGTCACTTTACGAAGCGCGAACGGGCGCTAGTTTCGCGCAAGATATGAGTGATGATCTACCCGGACCCACTGCCCAGCTTGCGCGGAAGCTGTTGATCGACCTTGCAATCATGACAGTGATTGGCGTGGTGCTGGCGATTATCGGACCATTTGGAAGCTCGGGAGCGCCACTTGGCGTTCGGCTGCTTAGCTGGCTCAGCCTCGCCTATGTCGGCTATGCGGTTTACAGCCCGATGGGCTGGATCGTCGAGCGGTTGCACACATCGCTCAACCTGCCGACCACCGGCCTGTGGGTTGCGGCCGTCATGCTGGCCACGATTCCTCTGGCGGCAATTATCTGGACCATTGGTTTCCTGCCCGATGCGCCGCCATGGCCCACTCCGCAACAGGCGCTCGAGACCTATATCAACGTGCTGGTAATCGGCGCGAGCATCACCGTTCTGTTCCATCTGATCGAGCGCGGGAAGCCCGATCCCTCAGCTGCAGCCGCAACAGCATCAGCAATGCCCGTGGTCGAACTGGACACCAAACCGGGCTTTCTCGACCGCTTGCCGCCGGCGCTGGGCAGCGAGCTTATCGCGCTGGAGATGGAAGACCATTATGTCCGCGCGCACACCGCGCTGGGTTCGGAGCTGGTGCTCATGCGTCTGCGCGATGCGATGGCGGAACTGGACGGGATCGAGGGTATGCAGGTGCACCGCAGCTGGTGGGTCGCGCGCCATGCAGTTGGCGGCGTGAAACGCGAGGGGCGCAATGTCCGGCTGCTGCTCGATACCGGCATCGAAGCACCGGTCAGCCGGCCGAATGTCGCTGTTCTCAAGGACGCGGGCTGGATCTGACCTGTCGAGCGAATGCCCGAACAACAAGCCTTCGCAGGCCCAGCAGGGCGGCAGCGATCAGCATGAAAACCACTGACAGACCCAGCAGGTTGACCAACAGCATCACCCAGCCAAGCTTGGGCAGATCGACAAAGAAATACGGATAAAACCCGGTCGCTGCACCGACGATCTGAGCAAATATCGTGTAGATCACCGGAACCACCATCACCCACGGGATCGAACGCCACCCCATTTCCGACGGGCGCGAAAACGCAAGCCACCAAAGCACTGTTGCGACCGGCAGCACCGAGTGGAACATCAGATTGGTCCACCAGTCTGCGCCCACCGGATGATGCTCGGCTGACAGCAGCAGGTGATAGACCGCCCCGACGATGGTGATCGCGGTCGCGAGCGCAAAGATCACGCGTTCGTCAATCCGCCCGCGCCATGCGATCCAGGCCAGTATCAGGCCCGCCGCAAAATTTGTCCAGATCGTGAAATACCGCATCAGCAGGGCGAACGCGGCAAAGGGCGAACCATCGCGCTCGAGATTGAGCGTGGTCTGAAGCGCCAGTGTCAGGAACACCACTGCCGCAATGATTGCAGCAAGCATCCGGGCAGCTCCGGCAAATTGGAAAGACATCGCTTGCGGCATCACCGCCAACTAGCCGCATCACGGCGCAGCGCAAAACCAAAAAGCCCCCGGCATCCATTCTTGAGGGATTACCGGGGGCTTCGTGCGACCCGAAGGACGAGGGGGGAGGTGCCTTCGGGGTCTGTTCCGCGACCGCAAGCGGCCGCGGCATTGGGATCAGTTCAAGTCAAAAGCGACCTGCGTCCATCACCTTTGTCCATGCGCGAACAAAGGTCTCAGCGAAGTTTTGTTCCCCGCCCGCTTCAGCGAAGACTTCTGCCTGAGCGCGCAACTGCGAATTCGAGCCGAACACGAGGTCAGTGCGGGTCGCGGTCCACTTGTCGGCACCGGTCTTGCGGCACTTGCCTTGGAATTCCTCGTCACCGCTTTCGTCGACAACTGCCCATTCCGTGCTCATGTCGAGCAGGTTCACGAAGAAGTCGTTCGACAAGGTGCCGACACGGTCGGTCAACACACCGTGCGTGGAATTGCCGCTGTTAGCGCCGAGCACGCGCATCCCGCCGACCAGTGCGGTCATTTCAGGGATGGTCAGGCCGAGCAAATGCGCCTTGTCGATCATCATGTCCTCGGTTTTCACCGAAGCCTTGGTCTTGAGGTAGTTGCGGAATGCATCAGCGAACGGCTCGAGCGGTTCGAAGCTCTCTGCATCGGTGTGCTCGTCCCCGGCATCGCCGCGACCGGTCGAGACATCGACACTTACGTCGAAGCCGCCGTCGCTGGCTGCTTTCTCGACCGCTGCGCTACCGGCCAGCACGATGGCATCCGCCATCGACAGGTCGCCGCGCAATTCATCGATTTTGGCCAGAACTTTGGACAATTCAGCCGGATCGTTGGCTGCCCAGTCCTTCTGCGGGGCCAAGCGAACGCGTGCGCCGTTGGCACCGCCTCGATGGTCGGAATTGCGATAGGTCGAAGCCGAGGACCAGGCGGCCTTGACCAGCTCGCTAACGCTCAGTCCGCTGCCGAGGATCGCCGACTTGAAGTCAGAGACTGCGCTGGCCGACGGGGTCGAGCCTTGCGGTACCGGATCCTGCCAGATCAGATCTTCTGCCGGCACTTCCGGGCCCTGATAACGGGCTTTCGGCCCCATATCGCGGTGGCACAGCTTGAACCACGCGCGGGCGAAGGCATCGTCGAGCGCGGCCTGATCGTCACGGAAACGCTCGGAAATCTTGCGATATTCCGGATCACGCTTCAGCGCCATGTCGGCGGTGGTCATCATGGTCGGGACCTTCTTGTTCGGGTCCCGCGCGTCCGGCGCCATGTCTTCCGGGTCCGGATTGACCGGCTGCCACTGGTTTGCACCGGCCGGGCTCTGGACGAGCTCGTAGTCATATTTGAACAGCAGACGGAAATAATCGCCGCCCCATTCGGTCGGGTTCGGCGTCCAGGCACCTTCGATGCCCGATGTCGTGATGTGGCCCTTGCCGATCTCATCCTTGTCGGTCAGCCAGCCAAAGCCTTGCAGAGCGAGATCTTCGCTTTCCGGTGCCCCGCCGAATGTATCGATCGGCTTGGCGCCATGCGCCTTGCCGAAAGCGTGGCCGCCAGCTGTCAGAGCAACGGTTTCCTCGTCGTTCATCGCCATCCGGGCAAAGGTTTCGCGCATGTCGCGCGCCATGCCTTCGGCGTCATGCGGGTTGCCGCCGGGACCTTCCGGATTGACGTAGATGAGCCCCATCTGGATTGCGGCGAGCGGGTTTTCCAGCGCGCGGCCTTCATCCGGAAGAATGCGGGTTTCTGCGCCGGTATCGACCCATTTCTCTTCCGTGCCCCAATAGACAGTTTCCGGAACGAACACATCGGCACGGCCGCCGCCAAAGCCGAACACCGGGCCGCCCATCGATTCAATCGCCACATTGCCGGTAAGAATGAACAGATCGGCCCAGCTGATATTGCGGCCATACTTCTGCTTGACGGGCCACAGCAGACGGCGCGCCTTGTCGAGGTTGCCATTGTCGGGCCAGCTGTTGAGCGGTGCGAAACGCTGCTGCCCGCTGGAGGAACCGCCGCGACCGTCACCGGTGCGATAGGTGCCTGCCGCGTGCCACGCCATGCGGATGAAGAACGGGCCGTAATGGCCGTAATCCGCCGGCCACCAATCCTGGCTGTCAGTCATCAGCGCGGTCAGATCGGCTTTGAGCGCGTTGTAATCCAGCGCATTGAAAGCTTCCGCGTAATCGAAATCGTCGCCCAGCGGATCGGGTGATTGACCGTTCTCTGTAAGAATCTCGAGCTGCAGCGCATCGGGCCACCAGTCGCGATTTGTTCGGCCGAGCAGGCCGCGCGTCCCGCCATTTCCGGTAAAGGGGCAGCCGCCGCTCATTTCGCCAGTCTTGATATCCATATCGAATCCTCCAGATTTCATGTTCTATGCCGAGATAATGGGCCCGGGCTTGTGATTAGTCCAATCGATTAAATGTCAGATAGTAATCGTCTGAGTTGCATATCCAGACTTGGCCGGATGCAGTGTGCAGGACTTGCGGTGAGTGGCGCGCGCGCTTAAGCGCTGCTGCCATGACAAGCTTTCCGAAAACCACCATGCTGATGCAACGCGGCATCGATTTCCTTGGTTCCGAATATGCCATCCTGTGCGGTGCGATGAGCTGGGTCAGCGAGCGCAATCTCGTCTCTGCCATCAGCAATGCCGGCGGCTTCGGGGTGATCGCGTGCGGCGCGATGACGCCCGATCTGCTCGACACGGAGATTGCCGAGACCAGAAAACTGACGGACAAGCCGTTCGGCGTAAACCTCATCACCATGCACCCCCAGCTGTTCGACCTGATCGATGTGTGCAGCAAGCACGGTGTCAGCCATGTCGTGCTGGCAGGCGGCATCCCGCCCAAGGGAAGTGTCGAAGCGATCAAAGATTTCGGAGCGAAGGTGATCGTGTTTGCGCCCACCCTTGCGCTCGCCAAGAAGCTGCTGCGCCAGGATCGCGGGGCTGGCGGCGATGCCCTGGTGATCGAAGGGATGGAAGCGGGCGGCCATATCGGCCCGGTTTCGACCAGCGTGCTGGCGCAGGAATTCCTGCCTGAATTGTCCGAGGACCATCTCGTCTTCGTCGCCGGCGGGATCGGGCGCGGGCAGGCGATTGCGGGCTATCTGGAAATGGGCGCGGTCGGCGTACAGCTCGGCACGCGTTTCGCCTGCGCGACTGAATCAATCGCGCATGAGAACTTCAAGAAAGCGTTCTTCCGCGCCAACGCCCGCGACGCGATAACCAGCGTGCAGGTCGATCCGCGCTTGCCGGTGATCCCCGTCCGCGCACTGAAAAACAAGGGGACGGAGGAATTCACCGCCAAGCAGATCGAAGTCGCAAAGCGGCTCGATTCCGGCGAGATCGAGATGGGCGAGGCCCAGTTGCAGATCGAACATTATTGGGCCGGTGCATTGCGCCGCGCGGTGATCGATGGTGATGTCGAAAACGGCTCGATCATGGCGGGCCAATCGGTTGGCATGCTCAAGGAAGAAGAGTCGGTCGCCGACATCATGCAGAAGCTGATGACCCAAAGCGAGGAAGCGCTGACACGGAGATAGAGATGCCCGATTTTCCCTTATCGAACGCCTCCCACGATCTTACCGGCCGCGTGGCCCTCGTGACAGGAGCATCATCGGGTTTGGGAGAACGCTTCGCCCGCGTGCTTGCATCACAAGGCGCGGCGGTGGCGCTGTGCGCGCGGCGGGTCGACCGGCTGGAGGCGCTGGCAAAGGAGATCGAGCAAGCAGGCGGCAGAGCGATACCGGTCGCGATGGATGCGCGCGATGCGGATGCTCTTGTGGCTGCGGTCGATGCCGCGGAGGCAGCGTTCGGCACGGTCGATATTCTCGTCAACAATGCCGGGGTTCCCGATGCGCAGCGGGCACACAAGATGTCGGTCGATCTGGTCGATCACGTGCTCGGCGTGAATTTGCGCGCGCCCTGGCTGCTTGCAATCGAAGTCGCGCGGCGGCTGATCGAAGCGAAGAGGCCGGGCAATATCGTCAACATCAGCTCGACCGCGCACTACCGCTACGATGGCGGCGGGGCGGCGCTCTATGCCGTGACCAAGACTGCGGTTGCCCGGATGACGGAAACGCTGAGCACCGAATGGGCCTATGCCAATATCAACGTCAATGCGATTGCGCCGGGCATGTTCGTCAGCGAAATGACCGACGGCATGTTCGAGCGCATCGGCGACCCGTCAGAACATGTCGCGCGCAAACGCATTCCGGTGGCAGCCCAGCTCGACTCGACGCTGCTTTATCTGTGTAGCCCGGCAAGCGAGTGCGTGACCGGCGCGGTCATCAAGGTCGACGACGGCCAGAGCGCGCGGATGCGGATGTGACAAGAATTTGATGACGCCAAGGGGGTAGGAATGGACAAGAAAACGCACAACCCGACACCGTGGATGCAAGGCTTCGGCCTCAATCATGCGGTGGAAGTATCAGGCCACTCGCGGACACTCTATCTGTCAGGCCAGACCGCATCGGCAGCTGACGGATCGCCGCTGCACCCGGGCGATATGGTGGCGCAGTACAAATCCGCTTGGCAATGCCTGAAGGAGGCACTGGCGGCGGCAGACATGACCCCTGCAAATCTTGTGCGGTTGAATTTTTACACCACCGATGTGGATGGCTTCATGGCTGCGGCGGAGCAGATCATGCCGATCCATGTCGAGGAGGGCGCGCAGATCGTCGCCACATTGCTCGGCGTGACGCGGCTTTATGATCCGGCGGTGATGATCGAACTGGAAGCGACCGCAGTCGGCTAGGCGAAATTCTGTTGCGCAAAGAAAAGGGGCGCCGGTTCAGACCGGCGCCCCTTGTTCGTTGGTCAGGCTATCAGGTCAGACCACCGCGTCGCGCTTGACCGTGATTACCTGCGGGTAGGTGAACTCTTTCAACCCGTCGATGCCGTATTCCGCGCCGAAGCCGGACTGCTTGTGTCCGCCAAACGGTGCGAAGGGCGAGAGGTGCATGAACTCGTTGATCCACACCGTGCCGGTCTCGAGCTGTTCGGCAATCTCCACACCCTTCTCGGTGTCTTTTGTCCAGACCGCACCGGCCAGGCCATATTCGGAGTTGTTGGCCCGCTCGATCACTTCGTCATTGGTGGAGAATTTCATCAGCGGCATGACCGGGCCGAACTGTTCTTCCGCCACGATCCGCGCATCTTCGGGCGGATTGTCGAGAATGGTGATCGGCACGTAATAGCCGCTGCCCGACGGGTCACCGCCTTCGCCGCCGACGAGGAAGTTATAACCCTGGTCCTTGGCATCTTGGATCAGCTCGCACACCCGCTCGAACTGCTTCTTGTTCTGGATCGGGCCGACGCCGGTGCCCTGCTGCGATCCGTCACCCACGGTTACGCCCTTGGCATACTCGGCAATAGCAGCGCTCAGTTCGTCATAGATATCCTCGTGGATGTAGACGCGCTTGGCTGCGATGCAGACCTGACCGGCGTTGGAGAAGCTCGACCAGAAGAGTTGTTCAGCGACTTTTTCCACGTCGGCATCGGGCAGGACGATCGAGGCATCGTTTCCGCCCAACTCCAGCGTGATGCGCTTCAGGTCGTGGCTCGCGCCTTCCATGATCTTCTTGCCGGTCGCGGTCGAGCCGGTGAAGGTGATCTTGTCGATATCCGGGTGGCTGGTGATCATCGGGCCGAGGCTGTCCTCACCGGTTATGATGTTGACGGTGCCAGCCGGCACGACATCCTTGATCAGTTCCGCGATGCGCAGCGTGGTCAGCGGCGTAAACGGCGAAGGCTTGAGCACGATGGTGCAGCCTGCAACCAGCGCAGGGACGATCTTCTGGATCGCCATCATTACGGGGAAGTTCCACGGCACGATCCCGCCGACCACGCCAACCGGCACACGGCGAGTGCGGCTCAGGCGCTGATCGTCATCCTGATTGATCACATCGTCCAGCGTCAGCGTGGATTGCGCAGCGGCAAGACCGGCGGCGCCGTAAATCTCCTGCTGCGCCTGGGCATGCGGCTTGCCCTGTTCGGTGGTGAGCAAGCGAAACAGCTCGTCGGCATTGTCCTTGATCGCAGCGGCGATGCCCTGAACGACTTTCTGGCGTTCTTCCTGGCTGGTCTTCCGCCAGTCCTTGAACGCCCGGCGCGCTGCGGTGACCGCGCGATCCAGCTCATCCTGGCCGCACGCGGGGACCAGCCCGACGACCTGCTCGTTTGCCGGGTTGAGCACTTCCAGCGTTTCGCCGGTCGTCACCAGTTCGCCATCAATCAGATTCGCGTAAGTTTTGGTCATCACAATCTCCCACATACTCATTGTCCAAGCGGCCGATCGCGACTCGCTTGTGTTGTTGGCTGTGACCTAACACGCGCTTTACGCAAACGTAAGGGTATGTCGTTGCATCAGCGCCATTGGCCGAACACGAGGCCGCCAGTCGGGCTGGCGATTGGGTTGGTGACGGGCCATTGACTCCGTTCCGGAATACCTCATTGTGTTGTTACTCAGAGGCTGATGCAATTTTATTGGGTCGCCATTCTCCTCGGGGGTTTACCCGGCGATCCTCGTCGGGCTTCAACTTGGGGGAATTTTCATGAGTACGAAGCTTCTTATAGCTGCTGTAGCGGCGACCATTGCAGTGAGCCCGGTGCATGCTCAGAGCTGGAGTTCGGAGCAAAGCGAAGTCTGGACTTTCGTTTCTGATGCATGGGCTGAACATGCGGAAAACGGCACTTGGTATGAAGTCGTCGATCCAAACGGCTATGGCTGGAATTCGGATTATCCCGTCCCGTCTTCACGCGACCAAATGCGTGCCCGCAACAATGTCTTCGGCCAAGAAGGCGAAATCCTGTATCGGCAGCTAGACCCGGTCAAAATCTCCGTGAACGGCGATACAGCCATAGCGTACTATTACGCAAACCTTGTCGAAAAGAATTACAAGGGTGAGCGAGAGACCTCGGTTGAGCGCTGCGCCGACACGCTGATCAAGCGCGATGGCGCTTGGCGTTTCCTCGGATGGGCTTGCCAGACCAAGACCGACAGCGATTGATCAAGTCGGGGTCGAGGCGGTGGAGGCCTGAAAAAGGCTTCACACCGCCTCGATTCCTCACTTCACACCCGCATCCTTGTCCTGGTTGGCGCGGAAGATGATGTATTCGCGGATGGCATCCATCTGGTCCTTGGTCAGCGAGTCCCTGAAGCTGACCATGCCGCGATCTTTCAGCACACCGTCACGGACGACCGCGAGGAAAGCATCCTTCGACTGGAGGGTGCCGCTGCGGCGCAGATCGGGCAGCACGGTCGAGCCGACCGCTGCTGGAGCGTGGCACACCGCGCAATACCGGGCATAGCTTGTGCCGCCTGCCGCAATCGTCTGCGCATCGGCGCGGCTCGGCGGCGGATCCAGCGGCAGTTCGGCCAGCTCTTTCTCCGCCGGAAGCTCGCCGGTCGCGCCGAGCTTGAACACCAGCAAACGGCTGACGTTGCGCACCGGTCCTTGCGAATTCACCAGATCGCCATCGGCGGTGATGGCATAGGCGCCGCCCCAACCGGCCAGCACTGCGACATACTGTTCGCCGTCGACCGTGTAGGTGATCGGCGGGGCAACGATGCCGGTCTGTGCCGGGAAGCTCCACAGCTTGTCGCCGGTCTTCGCGTTGTAGGCGCTGAACTCGCTCGAGCTGTTGCCCTGGAACACCAGCCCGCCGCCGGTGGTCAGGATGCCGCCGTTCCACGGGCCGGGAAACTCGACCGTCCAGCGGGCTTCCTGCTTGACCGGGTCCCACGCCATCAGCTTGCCTTTGACTGTGCCGTAGACCTGCTTGCGAATACCGAGGTCGGGCGGCAGATCGCCTGCGCCCAGATTGAAACCGACGTTGAAGCCGCGCGCCCGGTCGGCTTTCCAGTCGGCCTGGGGTTCATAGATCGTCGCGGCTTCGAAAGCCGGAATATACACCAGCCCTTCCTCCGGGTTGAATGCCATCGGGTGCCAGTTGTGGCCGCCAAGCGGGCCGGGCATGACCATCGCCGCCTTGCCCGTCACATCGATCCGCGCTTCGGGGTTTTCGATCGGCCGGCCGTTCTCGTCGATGCCGCTGGCCCAGTTTTGCGGAATATATTCCTTGCCCGATAGAAACTCGCCCGTCTCGCGGTCGATCACATAGAAGAACCCGTTCTTCGGGGCCTGCATCAGAACCTTGCGCTCCGCCCCGTCGATTTCGAGGTCGGCAAGGATGATGTGCTGGGTCGCGGTGTAATCCCATGTTTCGCCCGGGGTGGTCTGGTAGTGCCAGACATATTCGCCGGTATCGGGACGGATTGCGACGATCGAGGAAAGATAGAGATTGTCCCCCTTGCCGGTGCCGTCTTCACCCGGCGACCGGTAAGCGCGGTTCCACGGGGACCCGTTGCCGACGCCGATATACAGCAGGTTGAGGTCCGGATCGTAGGCCATCGAATCCCACACCGTCCCGCCGCCGCCGATGCCGTTCTCGCTGCCGAGCACATCGCCGAACCAGGTTTCCGATGCTTTCTGCAGATACTCCGGATCGTCCGAGGAATCGCCGTCGGGCACCGTGTAGAAGCGCCAAAGCTCCTCGCCATCGGCAGCATCATAGGCAGCGATATAGCCGCGCACGCCAAACTCTGCGCCGCCATTGCCGATCAGAACCTTGCCGTCGATCACCCGCGGTGCACCGGTGACCGTGTAGGCCATCTCGGGATCGGTGGTCTGCTTTTCCCACTTCACCGCGCCGGTTTCGCGGTCGAGCGCGACCAGCCGCCCGTCGAGCGTGCCGAGGTAGAGGCTGTCACCCCATGTAGCGAGGCCGCGATTGACAACGTCGCAGCATGCTTTGACGGCGGTTTCGCCGGGCACTTCGGGATCGTATTCCCACAGCTTCTCCCCGGTGGCAGCGTCGAATGCTTTCACCTTGCTCCATGCGGTGGTGAGATAAAGCTTGCCATCGATCACCAGCGGCGTCGCTTCCTGCCCTCGCGCGGTGTCCATATCGGCAAACCAGGAAAGACCCAGATTCTCGACCGTTTCGGTGTTTACCTGATCGAGCGGGGAGAAACGCTGTTCATCATAGGTGCGCCCATGGGTGATCCAGTTGGCGGTATCGTCACCCGCAGCGAGCAAGGCTGCATTGTCGATGCCCCCCTCGGGCATTTCGATGTCGCCGCACGCGGCAAGCGCAAGTGCAGTGACAGCAAGAATCGCACAGCGTTTCATCCGAGACTCTCCCTTTCGGCGACTCTGTCGGTCGCTCAATGAAACCTTTATTGCCGCGTGCGCGAAGTCTTGTCCATCGCTGCCGGACATGGAACTATGCGGGCTGGCCCATCGTTTGGCAGTCAGGTGCGACCGGGAGAGTTATTATGTGTGATAAAGCGAAGCTCGAGAAATGGGCGAAGGAAACGATCAGCCGGCGGCACTTCGGTGTGCTCGGCGGGATGGCGGCAATTGCAGCCTGCGCCCCGATGGGTGGCAGGTCTGATACGCAGGAGCCGCAAGATGTCACCACCGCTTCGCCCGGCGGCTTTCCCGCCTGGACCGAACGCAACGTCAGTTTTGCCGCCGGGAGTGAGACGATCGACGGCTTCTTCGTTGCGCCGACTTCGGGTCCGGCACCGGCCGTGCTGCTATGGCCCGACATTGCAGGCCTGCGCGAAAGCAAGCGCGAGATGGCGCGGCGGCTGGCCGGGCGCGGCTATTCGACCTTTGTCATCAATCCCTATTACCGCGACCGCCAGGGCCAGATCTGGGAGGATTTTGCCGATTTCGCGGGCAATGGCGGTTGGCCGATCGCGCGCGAGATGCGCGGCAAGCTTAATGCCGAAGCGGTCATGCACGATGCCAAGGCGGCGGTATCCTGGCTAGACGAGCAGAAAGAAGTCGACACGCGCAGGGGTATCGGGACGCAAGGCTATTGCATGGGCGGCCCGTTTACTTTCTGGACTGCCGCCGCAGTTCCGGGGCGGGTGCGCGCGGCAGGCAGCTTCCACGGCGGCGGGCTGGTCAAGCCCGATGATCCGATGAGCCCGCACAAATTGATCGACAAAACCAAGGCGAGTTTCCTCGTCGCCATTGCGCAGGATGACGATGCGGAAGCGCCGAACGACAAGGTGGTGCTGCGCGAAAGCTTTGACGCGACCGGCCATCAGGCCAAGGTCGAAGTATACGCCGGCGACCACGGCTGGTGCGTGCCGGACAGCCCGGCCTACAACGAAGCGGCGGCGGAAAAGGCGTGGGCGGATCTGATGGAACTGTATGAGGCGGCTTTGTAATTCGAGCGAGATCGATCCGTCCGTCGATCTCGGTGGGACATCTGGCTTGATACTGGCTGTGGGCTGAATGATTTGCAGGCCCGCGCGGTTTACAACTTGATGCAAATTCGTTTGCTCGAATTTTGCGAAACAAGTATGCTTTTGGCTCCCTGCTCGGAGTGTAGCATGAATCAGGTCGATACGATTCGATTTCCCGCCTTGCCGAGCTTCTCCAATGCGCTGTCCATATTGGCTGAAACCTCGCGGGTAGTTGGAGAAAAATACTTTCCGGTTCTGGTCGAGGGATTGGCGGAAGCCTTGGCTGTGCGATGGGCGTTCATCTGCAATCTCCCTACGGCCCAGCCGGGCGAAGCCACGACACTGGCGTTCTGGGACAACGGCCCAGCCGAGAATTTCGTTTATCCGCTTGCAAACACGCCCTGCGCCGATGTCGCGTCGGAGGGTGTATGTTGTTTTGCAGAGGATATTGCGAGCCAATACCCTATGGACCAGATGCTCACCGATCTGGGCGCGCAGAGCTATGCTGGCATAGCCTTGCGATCGTCAGACGGCCGGGTCCTTGGTTTGATCGCTGTTATGGACGACAAGCCATTTTGTGATCCGGGGATGGTTGAAGAAATAGTCAGCCTGTTTTCGGGAAGGGCCGCCGCCGAGCTTGAACGACTTTCGACATCATCGTTGAATGAGCGGCTTGGGAAGATCGTCGAAGCTTCGGTCAGCGAAGCCTACGTTTTCGACAAGCGCACATATCGCTTTGAGCTGGTCAATCGCGGCGCTCGCGAAAATCTTGGCTATTCGATGGAGGAAATGCGCGCTCTCACACCATGGGACTTGAAGCCCGAATTTTCGCGTGAACAGTTCATCGAATTCGTCGAGCCACTTCTGGATGCAAGATTGTCTGTATTGACGTTCGAAACGGTGCACGAGCGAAAGGACGGAACGACTTATCCAGTTTCCGTCCAGCTTCAGTATTTTCCTGAGGCCGGGGATGTGTTTTTTGCTTCGATAATCGATGAGACGGAGAGAAAAAAACGCGAAGAGCGTGAGCGCTTGATCTTGCACGAAATGAATCATCGCGCAAAAAATGTCCTTGCTGTGGTTCAAGTGCTCGCCCGTCAAACCGCGAAGCGCAATCCCGATGACTACATTAGCCGGCTTGAAGCCCGCATCGCGGCCTTGGCTGCAAGTCACGATGTGCTCGTGCACAATTCATGGCAAGATATTCCGCTGGATGAACTGGTGCAGTCGCAGTTGGGACACTTCGAACCGCTAATCGGGGACCGGATCAATCTTTCCGGGCCTGCGACCAAGTTCAAGACAACTGTAGCGCAAGCCTTTGGGCTCGCCCTTCATGAACTTTCGACCAATGCGGCAAAATACGGTGCGCTTTCGAACGAAGAGGGCCGCGTCGATATCTCGTGGCGGGATACGGTCACAGAGGCGGGCGAAAAATTCCTCGAACTCAAATGGGTTGAACGGGGAGGGCCTGAAGTCATTTCGCCTGAAGCCCGCGGCTTCGGCTCTTTCATGATCGAGCAAAGCCTTGCGCAGCAGTTCGGTTGCAAAGTGGAAATGGTTTTCGATCCAGCCGGTATTTCCTGCTCGTTTATCGCGCCTTATGAGAAAGTTGTTCCAATCTGATTGCGAAGGATCGAGTTGCTCTGTCCGGCTTCGCATGGCCTGATGAGAGCGTCATTGCCGGAAACTTCCCTACACCGCCAAAATCTGCATTAGCCTGGCGGATGGCTTCTCCCTCACTTGCTCCGGACCTCATTCCCGTTCAACGCCGCCGCCGTATTTCGTAGTTCTTTCCGGTGCTGACGGCCGAGCGCCATGATGGGTGGTCCCCTGCGCGGTAGGTGCCCTTTATTGGCTTGCTGGCGCAGACCGGGACGGTCGCCCAAGCTGCAGCGGCAATCGGGATGGCGCGGGAAGGGGCTTATCGATTGCGGCAGCGGGCATGGTCGGCGGGGTTTTGTGCCGCGTAGGATGTTGCGCTGGATCGGCAGCTCAGCCAGACGCAGCCAGACGCACCGAGCAAATGCATTCCCGGCGCAAACGCTTCCCCCGCGTACAAATCTGGCCGAAAACCGAAAGTCAACGTCGAAGAACTTTTCTGGCGTTTCGAGACAGGGTTGTGGCGCCCGATCATTCTCAATAGGCGAATTGTTCGCATCGCGCGCAAACCTTGCAATTCTGCGCTGTTGCAGCTGCTCGCCCGGCTGGATCAGGCGCATGGCGATATTTGCGAATAGCGGGCTTATGCTAGTGCTTAAAACAGGGCTTCAGTGTTCCACTTGGCAGCACAGCGGCGGCTTGCCACGCCAGAAGGTTAGCAAAACCCTGCTCGCCGATTCCGGTTTTGCTTGCCCGTCAGCGCAGGGGCGTTACTCTGTAAGCAACAGTTTTTCTGGGGGTCTGACCAATGCTTGAGACTGCATTCGCGCTGCTGGTAATGGCGTTTATTTTCCTGATCATGGGTGTTCGCATCGTGAAGCAGGGTTTCGTCTACACGATCGAGCGGCTGGGCAAGTTCAGCCTGGCGGCAGAGCCGGGCTTCCACCTGATCATCCCGTTCGTCGATCGCGTGGGGCGCAAGGTGAACATGATGGAACAGGTGATGGATATTCCGGGGCAGGAAATCATCACCGCCGACAACGCCATGGTCGGGGTCGATGCGGTCGTCTTCTTCCAGGTGCTCGACGCCGGCAAGGCGGCCTACGAAGTGTCCAATCTCTATCAGGCGATCATGGCGCTCACCACGACCAATCTTCGGACAGTGATGGGTTCGATGGACCTCGATGAAACGCTGTCCAAGCGGGACGAGATCAACGCCCGGCTGCTGTCCGTGGTCGACCATGCGACCAGCCCGTGGGGCGTGAAGATCACCCGGGTCGAGATCAAGGATATCCGTCCGCCGCTCGACATCAGCGAAGCCATGGCGCGGCAGATGAAGGCAGAGCGCCTGAAGCGTGCCGAGATCCTCGAAGCCGAAGGTGACCGGGCATCGAACATCCTGCGCGCCGAAGGTGACAAGCAGAGCGCCATCCTGACCGCTGAAGGCCAGAAGGAAGCCGCGTTCCGTGACGCTGAAGCGCGCGAGCGTCTGGCCGAAGCCGAAGCAAAGGCAACCCAGATGGTGTCCGATGCGATTGCCGGTTCCGGCAATCAGGCGATCAATTACTTCGTGGCGCAGGAATACACCAAGGCGATCAGCCAGTTTGCCACCAGCCCGAACGCGAAGACGATCCTGTTCCCGGTTGAAGCGACTCAGCTGATCGGCTCGCTCGGCGGGATCGGTGAACTGGTGAAGGATGCGATTGGCGACGGGCCACGCCCGACACCTCCGGCAGCAACGCAAGCGTCGCCGCGCCGTTCGGCCCAGCAGCCAAGCGTGCCGCGCAGCACGCCGCCGAGTGGTGGCCGGTAATGGACTGGATCGAGAACCTCGACCCGCACATGGTGTGGCTGGCGATCGGCCTGCTGCTTGCGGCGGCGGAAATGCTCGTGCCGGGTGTCTTCCTGATCTGGCTTGCGGGCGCGGCGCTGATAACCGGTGTGCTGACCTTCATGCTGCCGATCGGCCTGGCGTTGCAGGTCGGCATTTTCGGCGTGCTGGCGATCCTCGCGGTGTTCGCGGGGCGGCGCTACCTCAGGGATCACCCGATTACCGAAGCCGACCCGATGATGAACCGGCGCGGCATGCGGCTGGCGGGGGAAACGGCGATCGTGGTGCAGGCGATCGAATCCGGATCGGGCCGGGTAAAGCACGGCGACAGCGAATGGCTCGCGCGCGGAACGGATGCCGGTGTCGGCACCCGCGTACGGATCACCGGGAGCGACGGATCGGTGTTGCTGGTAGAAGCAATCGACTGAGGGCCGGGGCCCGTCAGTTCAGGCGATTTGCTTGCGGCCGGTGAAGCGGCCGTGCTTCTTGTAGCGGACCATCCACCGATCGAGGAACAGGCCCAACGGTCGCGGTTCGATGCCCAGCGCGGCAAAGCCCTTCGCACGCTCGCCCACTACGCTGCCCGCCTTGAGCAGGCTCCACTGGTCGCTCGACATCGGTGTGCCGGGCAACGCGGCAAACACGCCCGACGCGGCATCTGGCACAGGGATGAACCTGCGCTCCCGGCCTTGCGCCTTGGCGATCCGCTGGTTGACTTCCATCATGTTGAGCACTTCAGGCCCGCCCAGCTCGTAAATCTTGCCGCCATGTTTCGCCGGGTCTGCCAGCGCCGCCGCGACCGCTTCAGCCACGTCGTCGACGAACACCAGCTGCAGCTTCGCGTCGGGTCCGAACACCGGCAGCACCGGCATCATCCGGATCAGCCCGGCAAACATGTTGAGGAAGTTGTCGTCCTTGCCGAAGATGATCGAGGGACGCAGCACGGTGGCTTTCGGGAAGGCTTCAAGCACCAATCGCTCGCCCAGCGCCTTGCCGCGCGCATAGTCGACTTCGCTGTCCGCATCCGCGCCGATCGCGCTGATCTGGACGAAGGCACTCGCGCCGGCATCCTTCGCCGCTTCGGCCAGCGCGCCTGCGCTCTTGCCCATCAATTGAACCAGATCGCCTTCGAACGAACCCACCAGGTTGACCACTGCATCGGCACCGTGGACGACTGCCTTCCGGCTTGCCGCATCGTTCATGTTGAAACGCGCGAATTGCAGCTGGCCCAGATTGGCCAGCGGCTTCAACCCATGCGCTTTCTCCGGATTCTTGCCGGCAATCCGAACCCGTGCCCCCCGCTCGAGCAGCGCTTGCGCAACATATTGACCAAGAAAGCCGCTGCCGCCGGTGACGACGACAAGCTTGCCGTTGAGGGGATGTGTGTTGGCCATTGGTGATCTGAACTCGGACTACTGCGGATGCTGGTCTCTTTGCCGTAACGTGTCGGCCGCCGCAACCGTTCCTCAATGCGGCGCTGCGATGTTTTCACGCCGCAAGCGTATTCAGCGCCCTTTCTGACAAGAGACCCGAAAAAATTCACCACTCTGTGCCAGCCGCAATTGCTTGTTACCTAGCAATTTGTTCGTGCTCTGCCGATGTCCTCACGACCTCTTAACCTTACTCGTTAGGGTGGTCCCAAGCATGTCGATCTAGGAGATGGCGGTCCTTAGAGAGTGAGTGCCAAACATGATCAAGAAATCCATGGCCCTGAGCCTTGCTGCGATGATCCTTGCGACGCCTGCAATGGCTTCGAACTACGGAGTGCAGCTCCGCGGCAATGTGCCCGTTAGCTGCCACGTGAAAAGCGATGCCTCGATTGTCGACATCACCGATACGACGGCCGACCTGGGTATCGTGCGTGAGTTCTGCAACAACGCCGCAGGCTACGATCTTTACCTCGACTATTCGCCGGAACTGGCTGGCGGTACGGTCACGATCGGTGATCGCATGTTCCAACTGGATGGCGCGGGCACCGTGGCCATTGCCAGCGAGAATGGTCCTTCGATCCAGGCGAACGCAGTTCGGCTCGATCTCGCGAACGCTGCCGATAATCAGAACCTGGCAATTTCGTTCCGGATGGTTCCGCGCTGAAGCTTGACGCACCTTGCGGGTTCGCCCGTGTGCGTGCGTCCCTCTTCTATAGCGCAGGACAATTCAGGCCGCCCGGTGTGCCGCCTGCCAAGGGCGCAAGCGTGATGCTCAGGATGTCCTGATAGTCCGGGCTCGGAGCTTTCGCCGTACCGCCTTCATTCAATTCTGCGGACAGCGGCAGCTGTTTTGCTGACAATCCTGCGCGTAGACAGACTACCGTGTTGAAGGTCGGGCTGGCATTGTTGACTGTCTGCCCCGCGAAGCGGGCCGTATATAGCAATCGCTGCGAGGCATCGGCGAGGTTCCCGCCGGGGAACGTCATACGGTAGCCGTTCTGCGAAACCATATCGACTGTATATGGGCCCGAGCTTCGGACATTGACCCAGCCATCCTTGGTGTAGGTGGCTTGATCGTTGGCGATATCGAGATCCGTCTTGTCGCCGATTTCGCCAAAGTCCAGGATGTGGCCCGAATAGCTCGCCTGAAGCCCGCTCAATACCTTGATCGGGAAGCTGACCGCATTCGGAATGATTCCATTGTCTTCAAACGGTGGGCCGCCACCAGTGCCTTTGCAGTGATAGTTCACGTCGAAATCGAGTGTCTGCGACGCGGCAATATCGAGATTGGGTGGCAGGGTGATGTCGAACACCACGGTCACGAAATCGGAAGCGGTGTTGTTGCCGGTAAATTCGACGATCATGTAGCCAGCCGGAGTGTTGGTCTCCAGATTCAGCACCGGCCCGGGAGTGCCGAAATTGTAAAACACGTTCTGGTTGGTGCCATAGATGTTGACGCTGCCAGCGGCACTGATTGGTACGACGATGGAATTGTTCGTCTCCGGCCCCTGCCCGGTGAGAAAGAAGCCAACATGTGAAGTCTTCGCCCCGCCACCCGGATTGATCCGCTGCATGGTGAGAGTGATCCGCGTGGTTGGGAGCCCGACCGGACTGAAAGGATCATAGATGGCCGCTTGCGCAGTGGCGCTGCCCGTGATGCCGCAGGTTACCGATTGGGCAACTGCCGGAGCAGCCGCGAGCGTTGCTGAAACGCTGGCAATTAGCGTCAAGACGAGTTTGCGGGCGAGAGATGTGATCATCTTATTGCCTTCCGGTTCCACGGACATTGCCGAGGCGAACGATAGTGAGTTCCGGTTCATCCGGTATTTCGATGATCACGGTGCTGCGATCATCATCGAGCATTTCGAGCCGCCACTTGCCCGGTGCGAGACCGGGAATTCCGAACCTGCCTTCGCGGTTGGTGAACACCTCGTACGTCATCGGGTTGTCGCTTTCGAGTTCCGTGATCGTCCCGATTGCCAGGGCAACCGGTGCGCCCTGACTGTCCAGCAGGGTGCCGATAGCTGTCATCGAATACTCCGACCCGACGATCATCTTGTAGCCGCTGCGATACTGCGGAATTACCCGATAGGTGCCGGTTCCGAGATCTGTCCCGGCCGGCGCTTCCGGCGCCTCTACAGTTATCGTCCGCTCGGAATAACTGTTGAGGCTGGGATGCAGGCCAGAGCCGAAAGGCTCGGTGTCCGCCACGCGGCCCGAAATGGTGGGATCGATGAGAATTTTCTCCCCCTTCAGCTTCTCGTGCGGCTTGATGATCGCAAAGCTGTCGTAAATCGGTCTGCCAATTGCGAGGCTGTCTCCGGCAAGGGCGAGAGAACTGGCCATGCGGAAGGTGGTCCGCTGGCTGCGTGACTGTCCGAAGTCGCCCGCGAAATCGCCGAAATGCGCCAATCCGAACTCGCCGACATTCGAATAGTAGTTGCCGTTGACATTGAATCCGCTGCCAAAGTCGCTGCGCTCAACGTCCGCGCTCAGGTTGAACGAACCGACCCCTTGTCCAGTGAGTGTCTGGTACGAAGCGCGGGCGCGATTGTCGCGTGTGTCATATTGCACTCGAGCGCTCGAAAAGCCGCCCAGGCGAATGTTGAGCGAGAACATGGCGCTGACTTCGTCACGGAAATTGTTCTTTTCGTAGCGCGCTTCTGCATTCAGGCTGATCCGGTCGTTGACCCGGTAACCACCCGATAGCCGATAGTTGTGCTGGTCCGAAAAGCCGTTCCTGCCTTTGGAAAACCGGGAATCGATCCCGACAAAGGCGCGCTCGTTGAGTGCATGAGAATAGCCGCCACCGAGTTCGAATTCGAACGGATTGGTCGGAAGGAAAGTGGAGATCGGGGCGAATTTCTCGCTTCGCGTCTCGACGAACAGATTGAGGGCATCGGCGAACCCCTGGGGCCGTTGGAATACGCGCTGGAAAGAAACCGTTGCCGCCCAGCCTTCCCCGATGCCGTCGACATGGGAAGCTGCCAGATTGCTTGAAAATGTACCGAACGATGTCCCGAACACCGCCTCTACACCGCCCATTGCAGACTGTTCGTCCAGTTGAAGATTGGCACCAAGTGTCAGCTCATCGGACACGCCATGGCGAACGAAGCCCGTGAACACGAGGTCGTCCGAATAGTCAGGGCCATCAATGCCCAGAGGAGCTTGAACGCCAGCGTAAATGCCGAATTCCGTCAGCCCCTTGGCGAGCTGTGTCTGGTCGAGGAAGATGTTGAACCGCAGAGTTTCCTGACGCCCGCTATCGTCGACGATATTCACCCGGATATCGTTGGCGCCTTGCGTATAGGGAAAATCGCTGAGGTTGTAATTGCCCGGATTGAGACGGGTGCGGCGGGCGAGCGAGCCATTGACGAAAATTTCCACTGTCGCCGGGCGCTCGAGCAGGAAGCTCCGGCTGCCACGGGGGCGAATAATCTGCTGCGGCCGCAATTCGCTGTAAGACCGCGCAATCGAGAGGCCGGCGATATTCGGCGTAACCTGGAAAGCGCGTGCTACCGGCCGCAGGTCGCCGGCGGTGAGGCGGAACAGCCGGTTGAGGTCGTCATAGACGATGCGGGATCCCTGGCGCTGGAAATCGGGCGCATTGTCAGCTCCCGGTTGCCAGAATGCCTCGCTCTCGAAAACGACATCGCCCAGTCGTGCCGCGCCGTCGAGGAAAAAGGTCGGTTCCTGGATCCCGGTGACCGGTCCATCGCTGACATAGTCTAGCGCGCCGCGGACATTGACATAGGCACTGAATTTCTCGGGCTGAAGGTAATCCCCGACCCGCCCTCGGTTCAGTGCGCTGACCTGCAGATTGCGGCTGGCACGCAACTCGCTGGGAATGACAAATTCAAGCGTCAGTTTCTGCGGGTCGAAGCGCAGTCCGATACCGGACTGCTCGAATTCTTCAGCGCTTATCTCGCGGCGGCCGAGGATTGCACCTTCCATCGCGCGAAGACGGTCTGGGTCGACCGATTCAGCGAGCAGATCGAGCACGCGGCGGGTGCCGATCCGCAGGCGGTCGTCAGCAGTGACGATGATCGGGATGTCACCAAGAATAACCGGTCCGTCGACTGCGGAAATCGTCAGGCGAATATCGCGCTCCGTCGGATTGAGGTCGATCGGCGCGACACCGGCCCCGCGGGTCGCCGGGAGGATGATTTCGGCGGGTTGAGATGCGCTGGTCAGGTCTTCCTGTTCAGCCGCTCGCAGCGGCGCAACTGCCAGTGCTCCGCCAAGCAACAGTGCCAGGAGCGAAACTCCGGAGCGAATGGCACGAGTTTTATTGGGGCGTGAAATTTGCATCCAAACTCCCCTCTGCTGATGGCAATTCTACCGGAATCTGGATCGTTCGAGTGCTGTTGGCCCCGACGAGCCCAAAGCCGACGATCTGGAGCATCTCGGGACCCGAGATTGACCGACTGAAAATCTGTTTGCCAGCAGCATCGCGCTGGGTGATGCGGAGCCGCCCGTTTGACAGGTATCCGTGCGCGTTCGAAGCGTTGGAAACCGTTACCGATGGAACCGGTTTGCCTTCGCGGTTCGTTGCCACAGAGCTTGAGACGATCTCGAGTGCCGGTTTTTCCGCGGCTGGTGCGACACTGACGAGCACCTGAAAATTGTACAGGATCTGGATGGCCGACTGGCCTTCCGCGAGCTGAACCGGCAATTGCGCCACAGTGACGTAGAAATGTTTGCTCTGGTCCAGTTCGGGATCGCCGACGTACTGGATGCGAAAACTCTGCGTTTCACCGGGCTCTATCATTGCCTGCGGTGGGAATACCAGCAAGTCGCCCGTGTCGGACTGGGTATTGACCAATTGGCTGTCGTCGAACTTCAGTTCCTCGATCCGCAGCTCGACGGGTAACTTGGTCGCAAAAGTGTTTTCCACCGTCACTACGCGTGACATCCCGCTACCGTACGATGTCAGGTCGAGTACAACCGGCTGCACGGTCATGGTCAAAGCCGGCCCCGTCAGCAAGAGAGCTCCGGCGACTAGTGCGGTCGCTGCCATTATTCTCTTGAAAATACCCATTGCGTTTGCCCCTGCCCGATCCGTTATTGTCAATCTGCTGCGGTGATTTCGATGCGAAGCGTGTCCTCGTATGAACCGGCAACCAGCACTGCGCCGGTGGCGCCGAGCGCTATGTCGACCGAAAGCATTCCTTCGCCTGCATTGGGAACATTCATTGTGAGCGCTTCCAACTCGTCCGACTGGCCAGTTTGCGACTGCCCGACCCAATCAACCCGCACCGCGTAAGGCAGAAACTGGACAAAACCGCCCATTGCTGCGCGTGTCCCGCCATCGCGAAGCAAGCCTCCGTTGGCGCTGCGCACCGTGATGTCATGCGCGCTATTGCAGACGACCGGGATTTCCACCTGAACCGATACCGGGTTGGCCTCAGCCGTTTCCGGATCGGCGAGTGCCGTGATTGAAACGGTACCGCCACTTGTGCCGCTATCCTGGAAGCTTGCGTTCTCCACACTGGCAGCAGCGCCGGGAGAGACATTGCATGCAGGGGCCGCGGCCGCGACAATCTCGAATTGCTGGCGGCCGCTCGTGTCGACCAGTCCCGTTGCTCGGTCCTGAGCAGTTGCTCCGACCGGAACCAGAGGAAGGATGCCGACCAGGCTTGCCGTGGTAAGTTGGAGCAAATTCATTGCAGGGGCTCCAGTACTATTGTGAGGGTATCGGCATATGCACCTGCAACCATCGGAGCATTCGCTGCCAGATTGGTTGCACCGGCTGCGATCTCGAACCGCAAGGTCAGGCCGCCGCTCGCGGGTCTGTTGATCGGGACGCTTCGCTCCCGGGGCTGCCGGATGGCTGCATCAGCTGGCAGCAGCAGCACCTGGTCAGTCCATCGCGCCGTTACGTCATACGGGACCGCCGTGCCGAAACCGCTCGGTCGGGCAGGCGGCGTTTCCGACACTTGCCAAAGACCGTTGTTGAGGCTTTCGACCCGAATTCGGTGAGCGCTGTTGCAGACCCCGTCGAGTGTGACTTCGAACGATGCCGCGCGGGTTGAAAGTGTCGTCGCATCGAGCATCTGGTCAACTCGATAGACGTTGCGATCTGCTGTGCTGAAGTTGATCAGGCCGTCTTCCGCGCCAGAGTCCAACGCCAGGGTGCAGATCACCGGTGTGTTGCCTGCGACTTCGAAATCCGCCGTATCCTGAGTTCCGGTTTCCTGCGCATTCAAGCCCGCCGGCAACGCAATCGGCGCTGCAATCATCAGGCACAAACGCATGGTGCGGAGGCACGGCATCGCAATCACTCCGATGCCGAAAGAGTGACTGTGATTTCGCCGAGATATTCATCGTCGGCGACTGGGCGCAAGTTGGCTCCACCCGAGGTCGCGAAATCCGATACTCCCACTGCAATATTGCCGGTAAATGCGCTCGCGCGGCTTTGCGATGCTGCCGGGTTGCTCGACGCGGCGGTGTCGAATGACGCAGGGGTCACTGTCCAGCCGGTTGCCGCAGCGACATAATCAACCGAGCTGGCAAATCCGGCCGGCGGCGTCCCGGCGAAGTTGAGCGCCAACATGGGGGTTGCATCGATTGCAATCGTGCTGCGCGAGGTACAGAATGCACCGCCCAGTATCTTGTCCGGTGCGGCAAGGTCGGTTCGCAAAAGGCCGGTGGTCGTGTCGACCAGCACACCCATATCGAACACCCCGCCGCTATTGTCGGGGATGCCAATCGAACACAGCACAGGGACCGTCCCGATGACCTGGAAGGACTCGCTGTCTGAAATGGAAGCCTCGCCCTCCTGGGCAGCGACCGCGCCTGGAAGCAGGGCCGTGGCCAATGCGGCGAGAGCGAATTGATACCTGTGCATCGTCATTTCCTTCACAATTGCGTTGCCGGACCGAGCGTCACCGTGATCAGGCCCGAATATTCACCCGCGATGAGCAGCGCATCGGAAGGGGCTGCAAATCCGGACAGCTGCATGGTCAGATCGGACACTTGCGGCAGCGGCTGGGCAGAACTTTCGGCGCTGCCCGAAATACCACTTCCATCGAACGCGGCGGCCGTGAGCAAATCCGCCTCAACGCTGGCCCACGGGCTGACCACGACCCGGTAATTCACCGCCCTGGAGAATCCTGAGTTCAGCGGCGCTCCGGTTTGTTCGGTCATCGCACTGGCCGAGATGGAGATCATGGTGTTGGCATAGTTGCAGAAGCTGCCAGGCATGGTCACTTCGCGCGGTGCAAGCGCTGCCGTCCGGCCGATGCGTGGCCCTGATAGATCGATCAGCGTGCCGAGGTCGATGACACTTTCTGACGGTTCGCCGAGCACGCAAATCGGCGCGACTGTGCCGACTATCTGCACTTCGCCTTCATCGCTTTCACCCGCTTCCTGAGCGGACAATGAGGACGGCATCATGCACAGCGCGGCGGTTGCAAGCGCAAACAGGCCGCGCAGCGTACCGGCTCGATTTCCCGGGGCGTACATGGCGTCAGGTCGGCTGGCCAAAGCTGACGTTTGGCGTCAACGTCACCTTGACCAGTCCTTGATAGTCGCCGGCCACCATGATGCCTCCGGTCGGCGTACTCGCCCCGCTCAGCACAACAGGGATGGAGCCGGCAAACATTCCGATGGATACCGCGGAACCTGGACCGGCATTGGCTGAAGTATCCGTGCCGTCGACCGAATTGGCCGTTGCCGTTGCGGTATAGTTGACGACTGTATCGAAGCCGCTCGGCGGCGCCGCAACAAAGGTGATGTTGGTAATGGGCAAGGCCTCTACGGTCATCGTAGCGGCTGTGCCATTGCACCAACCTTCCAGCGTTTCGCTCGCGCCGTTTACCCGGCTCGGATCGAGCCGGCCTGCGCTTGCATCGGTTCCAGGCAGCGAAAGCTCCCCGAGATCGATGATCTTTGAGGGCAAGGTGAACAGGCAGCGATCAGCGACCCGGCCCAAGATAGTTACTTCGCCTGTAGCTGGGGCCGTTTGGGCAGCCGCGCTCTGCGAACACAGCACGATTCCCATAGCAACGGCGCTGGATGCGATCAGCTTTTTCATAGCGTCTTCTCCTCGGATCTTGCGAAATCAGCTTGGCGAAATCGTGATCTGGACCGTGCCGGTGTAGCTGCCTGCAACAAGCACATCGGTCGTTGCCGCAGTGTGGAATGCGCTGAGATCGACCTGAACATTGTCAGGGCCGGTCGCCAGGCGATTGGACAGGGAGCCCCCGTTGGTTGCCGTTCCGTCGGTTACGACCTGGAAGGTATCTGTTCCGCCCACGACGCTGAAGTTGGCGTCGGCCGTGAAGTGCACCGTGTTGGCGTAACCGGTCGGCGCAGTTGCAGCCGTTGTCAGCGGCGCAGCGGTCACCGATACTGCCGGGCTGGCAGTCGTGCAGACGATCCTGAAGCCCAGGTTGGCGAGATCGCTCGTCGCACCGATATCGGCGATGGTGCGGAGCGTGCCGTCAGTGTCGTCGAGCTGACCAAGATCGATGATCCCGCCGAAATCGGTGTTGGGATCGTCACCCGCATCCGTGACTATGCATTTCTCGCCGACAGTGCCGTTAATTGTCACAGTACCGCTGACGCTTTGCGCCATGGCCGGGCCCGCTGCTGCGGCGAATGCCAGAATGGCGATTGCTCCTGCAGTGTACTTCATGGTTACTCTCCTTGGTTGTCTGATGCTTGATGAAAAACTCGTTTTGTCATGGTGATGCGCTCAGAGTGACGGTCAGCACGTCCTGGTAGCTACCGCTGACCAGCACGTTTCCGGCGTTGTAGGGACCGGCCAGCACGCGGATGCTGGACACGGCGCCGGACGTGGAAGGTCCGTTCAACAACAATCCAGTCGTTTCGTCTGCCGGACCTGTAAAGTTGGTCTGTGGTCCGCCAGCACCGCCGTATACAGTGCTGCACGCAGTCGATCCGGCGATCAGCGAAGCAGCTTGGCAACTTGCCGTGGCGGTCACGCCGGAATCGCCTTCAAGCGCCAGCCCGACATCATATGGAGCAATGTTGGTATAGCCTGTGGGCAAGGTCGCATTCTGGAACAGCCCACCATTGGACGAGACCACCGCGACGCGGGCAGGGCCGCTGCAGTCGAGCACGAAATTGAATGTCGCATCGAAACCGGTGACATCGAAGTCCGGCTGGGACACTGTGCCATCAGGCAATTGCCCGTCAGCAAATCCGCATCGGCCACCGACCGATGCGCGAACATATATCGGCGTCAATGTGATGCTGGTGCCAGCGCCACTGCCAGGCGGGATGTCCCCCGGCGCATAGACGGTTGGCGAAATATCCTGCGCGTTGGCGCTTGCAGCCGCATACAGGATCAGACCGAAGACCAGAGCCCCCATCCGTTTTCCTTGTTTGTGCGACGAACGAACCAAACTCACCTCAATCTGTTGGGTGCCAGTCCGAAAATGCGCCAAACGATGCATAGTGAACCGACCGGTTCTCAGCATGCTTGGGCCAACGAATGGCACCAATTGACTTGGTAAAGAGTAAGTTAAGGCCGAACCGGGCGATGCGATAATAAGGGAATCTGCGTACACGCGGATTTGTCCCATGCCGATACAGTCCAATTCGGACGAGAGCGCGGCAGGTGTCTGAATTTTCGAAGAAAAACCGATTTTTGCGGCGGGTAATTCCGTGCCTGAATGACAGGCAGGGCAAGCTAATTGCCTGAGTCTCGAAGCGCTCGTAATTGCGACTCGATGCGTTTACGTAGAATTACGTAGATTGCTGCAGTAATGGCTTGATGCTACATGGCAAACTGTAGGGGGATCCGAGGCAGCCGGAGAACCGGTTAACGATATTTGGTTCGTGACCAACAACACACTAACAAAACAAGACGAATAGAGCGGTCGCAGGCGAGAAGTTCCTTGAGGAGGGGGCAAGTTTGCACCAGCGTGTTTTGAAAGAGCACTTTGTCTCAAGAATGACGCAAAGCGTGCAGCTTCGCGTCATTCTCGAAACGTCGCCTGCTGCAATGGTCGTAATCGATGGGCAGGGAAGAATTCACGGCTTTGGCAAGGCCGCTCAACGCTTGTTTGGTTATGCCGCAAACGAAGCGATCGGCCAGAATGTCAGCATGCTGATGGCCTCGGAAAATGCGGAGCGGCACGATTTCTATCTCAAACGCTATGCCGAGACCGGCGAGCGCAGGATGATC
This sequence comes from Parerythrobacter lutipelagi, assembly GCF_005434975.1. Lineage (GTDB taxonomy): Bacteria > Pseudomonadota > Alphaproteobacteria > Sphingomonadales > Sphingomonadaceae > Parerythrobacter_A > Parerythrobacter_A lutipelagi. The sequence continues at coordinate 1,646,171 of NZ_SKCJ01000001.1, forward strand.
GGGCACACCCGGGTGGAAAACGCTCGCGACCGGGACGGCAAGATTTTCCCGGTCGAGATATCGCTTGGAGAGGCGCGTTCGCAAGGCACGACCTATTTTGTCGGCTTCCTGCGCGATGTGACCGAGCAATTGGCCGACCGCAGGCAAACGCGCGAAATGCTTGCAGAACTCGCGCACGCTTCGCGCGTGTCAACCATGGGAGCGTTTGCGACGGCGATTGCTCATGAATTGAACCAGCCTTTGACGGCCATTGCCAATTACACAGAGGGTCTCCGCGATCTCTTGTCTGGCAGGAGCGATATTGAGAACCGCCAAGAATACGTCGACATCCTTGACACCTGTAGCAAGCAAGCTGTGCGCGCTGGTGAATTGCTTCACCGGTTGCGTGATTTTGTTCGCCGGGGAGAACCACATGTCGAGCTGGTCGATGCAGACAGCCTGATCGACAACTCATTGACCCTCGCACTGATCGACGGTTTCCGCCAGAATGTCATTGTCGAGCGCGACATTCAGCAGGACTTGCCGCTCGTTGCCGCCGATCCGCTCCAGGCGCAGCAGGTCCTGTTCAATCTCATTAGCAATGCATTCGAGGCGATGCATGCAAGTGAAAGCGGCGGGCACAAGCTGCGCATTGACGCGCGGATTCACGATGACCGCCAAATCGAATTTATTGTCGAAGACAGCGGACCGGGAATTGATCCAGCAGTGGCTGATCGCATGTTCGAGAACTTTGTCACAACAAAGGGCGGAGGGCTGGGTGTCGGCTTGGCAATTTGCCGCCAGATCGTCGAGGCCAATGGCGGTTCAATCTGGCCGACGAAGGCCGACAAGCTTGGTGGAGCCCGCTTGCATTTTACCTTGCCCATCGGTGCTGCGACAGCGGGTTAGGAGGGAAGACTATGCAAGTGCATATTATCGACGATGAGCCTGAGATACGGCATTCATTGTCCTTCATGCTCAAGTCGGAGAGAATCGAAAGCAAAGGCTATGACAGCGCCGAGGATTTTGTCGATCAGTTGCCGCATGTGACACCCGGATGCCTGCTTGTAGACATGAGAATGCCGGGCATGAGCGGATTGGCCCTGCAGCTTCGATTGCATGAGATGGGCTGCAACCTGCCGGTCGTACTGATGACCGGTCATGGTGACGTGTCCAGCGCGGTGAGGGCGATGAAAGAGGGCGCGATCGATTTTCTTGAGAAGCCTTTCACCAAAGCTGACCTGATGGCCGCCATCGATGCGGCGCGCGATTATCTGGAGCATCCGCCCGTGCCTCCTCAGGCCAGGCAAAGCGCATTGGCCCGTATTGGCCTACTGACAAAACGGGAACTCGAAGTCGTTGACGGTCTCGTCAAAGGCCATCTGAACAAAAGGATCGCTTTCGATCTGGGGATCAGCCCGCGCACAGTCGAAGTGCACCGCGCCAATGCGATGAAGAAAACGGAAGTGCACGCCTTGTCGGAGTTGCTCCATATCGCTTTTCTCAGCGGCTTGATGGATCAGCAGGACACAGCCGCTTAATGCATTGAGCTGATGGAAAGCTTATCGCTCATGGTGTGCTCGTTGGTCGGAAGGTGTTCAACCCCGGTTATCTCGAACAGCTGTGCAGGCCCGAAGCCGGGCCTCAGCGCTACAAGACGGCCTTTTGTGAAGTGAGTGCCGAAGACCCTGACGGGCAGCAGCGCCAGCCTCGATCGGTCCGGCCAGACGATCGTCAACCGATAGTCATTCAGAGCCAGGCGGCCCTCGTAATGTCCTTCGTCGGGCTTGAAGCGTTCGACTTTGCACTTGTCCTGCAAGGCCTGCGCTTCATGATATCGGATCCGCCCATCGGTCAAGAGGGGGGCGTCGATTGAAAACCGGCACCATTCAGGCTGGGGACGGTGTCGTCCCATTGCGCTTGTCTCCATAATGATGCGGGACCAGCGCACTGACATCTCCATTCGGCATGACCCCGCCAACTCTCACGTTTGGCGCGCTGTTCGGCAAGTAGGGGATTCTACGGATCCCGCCTGCAAGTGACGATACGGCTTGGCGAAATGCGCAATTCGATTGACAGCATGCAAGCGCCTTCGCTATCGGCCCGCCCCTACCTACAGCCCGGTCGAAGATGACCGCGCTGCTCCGGTGCCCAGATGGCGGAATTGGTAGACGCGCTAGCTTCAGGTGCTAGTACTCGCAAGGGTGTGGAGGTTCGAGTCCTCTTCTGGGCACCATTTGTTCTTCTCACGTTCTCCCAAATAGTCTATAAAAGCCGCAGAAATCCAAGGGATTCCGCCCCTGGATCGTCTCGGAACGTTCCGCTCAATCTCGGCCGTTCCAGACACTTTTGTGGGCCTTTTGGGGGCTTTTCACAAAAGCCCCCATTTGAAAGGCCCACACATGGCTTTGACCATAACGCGACTCAACGCTTTCAAGCCGAAGGCCAAACCATACAAGGTCACGGATGGCTACGGCCTCTACATAGAAGTCACTCCTTCGGGTGGTAAGCTATGGCGCTTCAGATATCGCATTGGAAATCGTCAGAAGAAGATCTGCCTTGGAAGCTTCCCTGAGATCAGTCTCAAGGATGCAAGGGATTTGGCTTTCGGAGCGCGCCAAAAGGTTGCGTCTGGCGAGGATCCGGCGCTCGAGAAACGCAAACAGAAGATCAGGAATGAGTATCTCGCTGCGAACACGTTTGAGACGGTTGCTCGCGAGTACATCGAAGAAATGATGAGAAAAGCTGGCCTTGCTGAAGCTACGATCGTGAAGGCCAACTATTTCCTGGAGCAACTAGCGCCTTCGATTGGAAAACGCCCGCTCGATGACATCGAGCCATTCGAGGTGCTTGCACCGCTCAAGCGCCTCGAGGCGCGAGGTAAGCACGAAACCGCCAAGAAGTGTCGATCCTTTGCAGGCCGGGTCTTCCGGTATGGTGTTGGCACGACGAGATGTTCGTCAGACCCGACGTCACTTTTGAAAGGAGCGTTGAGAGCACCGCGACCAACTCATTATGCGGCTATCGTGGATCCGGAAAAACTGGGTGGCTTGCTGCGGGCGATCGATGACTTCGAAGGCTTTAAGCTTACCAAATACGCGCTGCAGATAGCGCCCCACATTTTCGTTCGGCCTGGTGAACTCAGGCATGCCGATTGGGATGAGTTTGATCTCGAAGAAGGCATCTGGAGAATCCCAGCTGGCAAGATGAAAGCCCGCCGCGCTCACGCTGTTCCTTTGTCGAAGCAAGTGATCAAATTGCTGGAAGAGCTCGCCGCGATGATGGGCCGATCTGGTTATGTATTTCCCTCAGCAAGGTCGGGCACTCGGCCGATGAGCGAGAATGCGCTCAACGCCGCATTCCGTAGGATGGGCTACAGCAAGGAGGAGATCACGGCACACGGGCTTAGAGCTACGGCCTCGACCCTTCTAAACGAGGCCGGCATCTGGAGTCCGGATGCCATTGAACGCGCGCTCGCCCATGGTGACAGTGATGCTGTTCGAGGGATCTATCACCGTGGCAAGCACTGGCCAGAGCGTGTGAAAATGGCGCAGTGGTGGAGTGACTATCTCGATGAATTGAAAGCTGGCGGCCGCGGCTTGTTGCTCAAAGCAAGCTGATCACGAAACCGCTCCGAGCCATTCGACACGAAGGCGATCCAAGCCAACGACGGTGCCTTCAGCGGTGACTTCGAAGCCGAAATCATCATTTGAGGGTTCATAGTCTTCGAGAACCCAGTGGTCGCCTGCATTTGTCACGATCGCTGCCCCGCGCGGGAGATGCTCGAGCCGTCCGCTGATTCTTTTCCGATTCGTGTTCATTGGACGCTATATGCCATCCAACGCTCGATAACGCTCCTCACATATCCCGGCGTTTCCCGATTTTTCGGAATCCCACGTGCTCGTGAAACCGCGTCAGGGCCAGCATTGTAGGCTGCCAGCGCGAGGTGGATTGCACCGAAGCGATCCAGCATTTGCCTGAGATAACGTGCGCCTCCATCAATGTTCTGGGCTGGATCGTGCCTGTTTGCGACGCCGAGTTCGCGTGCAGTCGCCGGCATAAGTTGTGCAAGTCCCGCCGCGCCTGCTGGGCTAATCGCGAGCGGGTTGAACCGCGATTCCTGCCAAACGACCGCCTGAAGCAGTCGAGGCGGCAGGGAGTACCGCGCTTCGGCCTGTCGGATCAATGGCTCGTACAATGCTTCCTTGAATGTCCGATCAAGGGGCGCCGGTTCTGCGCTTGCTCTGTGGAGATACTCCGGTGGAAGTCTTTCGTCCGCTTCTCCAACTGCCTGTTGAGATGCGCCTAGGCTGTGCCTGAAAAGCCGAAACTCTTGTGCTTGTGCGATGCTGGGAGTCGCGATTGCGAGACCGCAGCACAGAAAGGGAATCAATCTTGGTCTCATCGAACTCTCGCTTCGCTTGCTTCGACTCGAGATAGAACATAAATAGAACATGTAGGAAAGTGCGATGGTCGACAGGCCAGAGGAGAGAGATCGCGAATAGGGGCTGTTGAGTGACGATGGAGCCAATATGTCCGTTACAAATTCTACTCTCGCACGCACCTCGCTTGAGGATACTGCTCGCAAGATTTGCGAGAACCGAGGTGGGAAATGGTCCGGCACCAAGGGCATGGCCCGTTGCCCAGCACATGACGACAGCACACCTTCGCTCGGTGTCACGCTCGGCCGGAAAGCCATCCTTTTCCACTGCTTTGCTGGCTGCGACCAAGCTAGCGTGCTCGCCGCCTTCGCTCGAGAGGGGATAGCGAGCTCAACACTATTCTCCGGCTCGTCCGACGAATTTCCGATCCAGCCGAGCTGTTCCAACAAGCCATCGGCTGCAGCGCTCCGTATCTGGCGCGATGCCCGGCCGCTCCTGCGAAGTCCTGCCAAGGCATATCTCGAAGAGCGCGGCATCCTCGCAACGTCCCATGCACTGAGGTTTCACCCGCGCACACCGCTTGGTCCGAAGGGGCGCGCCCGCTTCCTGCCAGCGATGATCGCTGCGGTCAGCCTCGACGAGGGACCGATTGCCGTTCACCGGACCTTCCTGTCGCATTCCGGCCATACTTAGGCCTCGTTTGCCAAGCCGAAACGCGCACTAGGGTCACTCGGCGAGGCGGCAGTACGTCTGTTCTCACCCGCCGAGGGAAGGCTCGGTCTTGCCGAAGGCATTGAAAGCGCGATGTCGGCCTATGCGCTCACCGGCATCCCGACGTGGGCAACGCTGGGCAATGAACGCTTCGGGCTGGTTGCCATTCCGGAGAGCGTGAGCGACCTTCATCTCTTCGTCGATCACGATTCTGGCGGCGACCCTGCAGCTGAACGTGGGCGCGATTCTTATCTCCGTGAAGGGCGGCTCATCCAAGTCCGACGGCCCAATTCGCGCGGGACCGACTGGAACGACGAACTCCAGTCATGGCTTCGCCGCAAGGCGTGTCGATAAGAGGAGAGAGAGCTTCTCGAATTCCTGACCCGGCAGAGGGCGCATGTCCCGATGCCTCAATCAGGAGGACGACAAGCCATGTTTCAGTCAGACTTTTTCCCAGACCGCGAGACATCGAGCACAATTCCGCTCGCTTTCGCAATCGGTGAACAAGTTTCCCGGCGACTTGCGGATGGATGCCACCTTACGCGACCTGACATTGCCGAGCTCTTCGCCGCTCAGACCAGCGCGCAGGACTGGGGCAGTGCCTGGACCATCGATGACTACAACAACGCGGTCGAGATTGGAGCCTTGCTCTGGCTTCGCGAATTTTCACGGATCGACCTCGATACGGGTTTCCACGAGGCTGCAGCACGGTTCGATTGGCTCGAGGCAGCCTTACCGCCTCGCCACGTGCGCAGCGAGAGCCAGGTCGAGCTTCAGCAATTCTCGACGCCTCCGATCCTTGCATGGCTGATGGCCAAGGCGGCTTGCCTTGCCTCGCGCGATCACGTTCTGGAACCGTCAGCCGGGAATGGTGCGCTCGCGTTCTGGGGTGACGTTCGAGATTGCTCGTTGACGCTGAACGAGATTGATCGCACGCGCCGCGATGCGCTCGCGCATCTCTTCCCGCATGCTGGACTGTCAGCCCAAGATGGCGAGTTGATCGCCGAACTCGCCAATGGCCTCAGTCCCAGCCTCAACCCCAGTGTCATCCTGATGAACCCTCCCTTCGCCCGAAGCCGCGAGCGGGGCGTCGATGGCCGCACGGCAATGCGCCACTTGCGCAGTGCGCTGCGGATTTGCGCTGTGGGAGGTCGCCTCGTCACCATTCTCCCGGATGGCTTTGATGCCATGGCTTTTATCGCGGATCAGGAACAGGCTTCGCTGCTGCTCAACGTCCGGCTGTCGGGCGCATTCTCGCGAAGCGGAACCGGGATCGCGGTCAGAATGGTCGTGATCGAGAAGGCGAATCTTCAGGACATTTCCACGATTTCGGGAGAGTTCGCCGATCTCGCCGAACTGAATTCCTGTCTGGTGGATTTGCCCAATCGTGTGCCCTTGCAGGCCAAGGTCCATCGGCTTCCGGTACGTTCGGTCGCAACTTCGGTGAGCGGCGCTGCTTCGCGCAAGCCGGTCGCTCCTTTCGAGACCAAAGCCGCCCAAGAAAGCGCGGCAGTCGCGCTTGACTATCAGGCCCTTGACGAGCCCGCGCCTGTTCCCGAGCAGGCGGGTATCTACCTGCCTTACCGACCGAGCCGCGTCATCATGCAGGATGCTGCCGTTCACCCGACACCGCTCGTAGAATCGGTTGCGATGGGCTCGGTCGCGGCACCGGTGCCGAAAATGCGCCCCTTGCTTCCCGCGAACTGGCAGGAGGGCAAACTGCTCTCGGCCGCCCAATGCGAGACTCTGATCTACGCTTGCGAGGCATTCGCGCGCGATCTTCCCGGGCAGTTTCGACCGAGCCAACAAGGTACCACGGTCGAACTCGCGGAAGACGGCTACTCCTACCGGCAGGGCTTTTTCCTCGGTGACGGCACGGGTGCAGGCAAGGGCCGCCAGATCGCAGGCGTCATGATGGACCGCTGGCTCTCGGGCGAACGCCGTCATATCTGGATCACCAAGAACGAGGCACTGCTCGAAGATGCGCGCCGCGACTGGGAAGCGCTTGGCGGGCTCCCGCTCGACATCCAGCCGCTCTCCCGATGGAAGCTCGGAAGTCCGGTGACGATGTCCGAGGGTATCCTGTTCGTGACCTATCCAACGCTTCGTTCGGGACGCGCCGAGGACACAAGACTCGACCAGATCCTCGACTGGGCCGCCGAGCAATTCGAGGGCGTGATTGCCTTCGACGAAGCGCATGCCATGGCCAATGCGCTTGGCTCTTCCTCAACCCGCGGCAAGGTCAAAGGTTCAGAGCAAGGGATGGCAGGGCTCAGGCTTCAGAACCACCTGCCGCGCGCCCGCGTGCTCTACGCGTCGGCCACCGGTGCCTCAGACATTGCCAATCTCTGCTATACAGCCCGGCTCGGACTGTGGGGTCCCGAGACCGCATTTCCGACGCATGAGGCATTCATGACCGAAATCCGCGCCGGCGGTGTTGCGGCGATGGAACTTGTTGCCCGCGATCTCAAGGCACAGGGACTCTACCTTGCCCGTGCGTTGTCCTTTGCGGGGGTCGAATACGAGATCCTCGAACATCAGCTCACAGAAGCGCAGGTGCGGATCTACGATGCCTACGCCGATGCCTGGGCGATCATCCACCGAAATCTCGACCAAGCGCTCGAAGCCACAAGAGTGGTTGACGAGGACAGTGGTGATACGCTCAATCGCAACGCCAAGGCTGCGGCGCTCTCGATATTCGAAGGCACCAAGCAGCGCTTCTTTGCGCAGCTTCTGCTCTCGATGAAACTGCCGAGCCTGATCCCCGCTATCGAAGCGTCGCTTGGAGAGGACAAATCGGTTGTCGTGCAGCTGGTCTCGACCGCCGAGGCCATGCTCGACCGGCGCCTGGCCGATCTCTCCGACGAGGAGCGAGAAGCGCTCGATATCGATCTCTCTCCGCGCGAATATGTCATCGATTATCTGGCGAAGAGCTTTCCGGTGCGCCTGATGCAGGTCTTCACTGACGAGGAGGGCAACCTGCGTTCCGAAGCGATGAGCGACGATCACGGCAATCCCGTTCTCTGCTCGCGGGCCATCGCCGCGCGCGACGCGCTAATCGAGCAGCTTTGCGCCCTCCCGCCAATCGCCACTGCACTCGATGCAATCATCGAGCACTTCGGGACCGAGGCCGTGGCGGAAGTCACAGGCCGCATGCGCAGGTTGGTCTTGGGACGCGACGGTCAGCAGCGGCTTGAACGTCGAAGCGCAAGCGCCAACGTCGCTGAAGCACAGTGCTTCATGGACGGGACGAAGCGTATTCTGGTCTTCTCGGACGCAGGGGGTACGGGACGATCCTATCACGCCGACCTTGATGCTCAGAACCAGCAGCGCCGCGTCCATTTTCTCCTCGAACCGGGCTGGCGCGCGGACAATGCAATCCAGGGTCTCGGCCGGACAAACCGCACCAACCAGGCTTCTGCGCCGCTGTTCCGCCCGGTCACGACCGATGTGAAGGGCGAACGCCGCTTCATCTCGACCATCGCGCGAAGGCTCGACAGATTGGGCGCTCTCACACGCGGCCAGCGTCAGACAGGGGGACAGAACCTGTTCGACCCTGCCGACAATCTCGAAAGCGATTATGCGAAGGACGCGCTCTCGCGCTGGTTCCACCTGCTTTATGATGGCAAACTCGAGGCAGTTGGTTTCGGGGACTTCGTCGAGAGGACGGGACTCAAGCTCGAGAACCCCGATGGCGGCCTGAGCGATAACCCTCCCCCGATCCAACGCTGGCTCAATCGCCTACTTGCGCTCCCGATCGCACTGCAAAACTGCATCTTCGAGGAATATCTCGGACTTGTGGAATCGCGCATCGAGGCCGCACGCGAGGCTGGCACACTCGATCTGGGGCTGGAGACGGTCCGCGCCGACAGCTTCGCGGTGCTGTCTGATGAAGTTCTCCGCACAGATCCTGTTTCGGGCGCCGAAACCCGCCTGGTTTCGCTCGAAGTGAAACGCCAATTGCGCCCGCTGCGCTTCAAACGTCTCGTGAGGATGCACGAGATCGGATCCCCCCAGGCCATTCCAATGCGCAATGCGCGCTCGGGCAAGGTGGCTCTGTCAGTTCCGGCGCGGCGTCTCATTGCCGATGATGGCGCGGTGATCGAACGTCGCCGCCTTCTCCGCCCGCTTAAGTCCGCCAACTGGACGCTAGACGCGCTCGGTGAAAGCTTGTGGGAAGAGGTCGGCGTGACCAAGTTCTCCCAGCTCTGGACACAAGAAGAAAGCGCCGCAGCTGCTTCACCGGTGACCGAACGAGTGCATCTGGCAACGGGACTGCTGCTTCCGGTCTGGAAGCGGCTGCCTGGCGACCATGTCCGCGTCACCCGGCTTGTCGCCGAGGACGGCAGCTCGATCATCGGGCGCGAAGTCCTCGATATCGACCTCGCCAAGATTGCCCAAACGTTCGGCTTGAAGGGTGTGTGCGGCCCGGCTCCGGCCGAACTCGGGAAACTTGTCCTGTCGAGCGGAACACCCCAGCCGCTTGCCAGTCATGATGCACTGACCATCAAGCGCTCTCTGGTCGGCGGCGAGCAGCGCCTTGAACTCACCGGGTATGCGCCTGAGCGACTCGACTGGTACAAGACTAGGGGCTGTTTCACCGAGATCATTCGTTACCGCACGCGCCTTTTCGTCCCCGTTTCGAAGGCATCCTCTATTCTCCCGGCCGTTGCGGCCTGAAGGGCTAATCCACGACCAAGCGTGAGAGAGGGGAGGGAGCCGGTGGCTTGTCGGGCCATGCATCTTCGCGTGGCTCTTCAATCCATCAGGAGACAATCCATGATCCAGTCTATTCCTTTGAAGAAGCTCGTCCCAAGCCCGCGGAATGTTCGCAAGTCGAGCGACGTTCTCGCAGACCTGCAGCTGCGGGCGGACATTGCCGCGCGCGGCCTGTTGCAGAACCTCGTCGTGCGAAAAGCAAAGCGCGGCAAGTTCGAAGTCGAGGCCGGTGGTCGCCGTCTGGCTCAGCTCCAGGCGCTGGCCGAGGAGGGTACTCTTCCCAAGAATCACGAGGTGACTTGTCTCGTCATCGAAGGCGAGGAAAGCGAGGTGCGCGAAGCAAGCCTCGCCGAAAACTTCCAGCGCCTCGCAATGAACCCGGCCGACGAGGCACAGGCGTTTGCTGCGATCATCGAGGCGGGAGCCAGCACTGAAGACGTGGCCCGCCGGTTTGGTCTCACGGTCCGCTTTGTCGAGGGTCGTCTGCGTTTGGCGGGTCTCGCACCTTGTGTCTTCGAAGCGCTCGCCGAAGGCGCGATCACGCTCGACATGGCCAAGGCATATGGGGCAATCTCGGACATCGATCGTCAGGCGCACGTCTTTGCCGAACTGCAGGATGCTTGGTACCAGGTCACGCCTGACACGATCCGGCGAATGGTGCTCGATGCCACTGTTCGTGGCTCCGATCCGCGCGCGGTTCTGGTCGGGCGCGATGCGTACCTTGCTGCAGGTGGCCGCATCGAACGCGAACTCTTCGACGACGAAGCCAGCGAAAGCTGGATCGATGTCGCGCTGCTCGAAGACCTGGCCCAGAAAGCGATGGATGATGCCGCAAAAAGGGTCGCGGAAGAACACGGACTTTCATGGGTGCGACCCACGCTTGGCAACTATGTCAGCCACGATCTCGTCGAGGGGCTCAATCGGCTCCCATGCGAAGCGGCTCCGCTAACCGAAGACGAGGCCCGCGAGCTCAGCGACCTTGAAGCCGACTACGATCGGACGGCCGCCATCCTCGAGGATGAGGACAGCGACGAAAGCGAGATCGCCAAGGCGGAAGAAGAACTGGTCTCGATCGACCGCGCGATGCGCGATCTCAACGACCGACCGCCGGTGCTTGCCGATGAGCTCAGGTCAGAGGCTGGGGCGTTCCTCGTGCTCTCTCGCAATGGCGAACCGGCATTGGTGCCGCAATTCTACACCGAAGTTGAAGTCGTCGACGCTGATGACGGAGCAGTCGAACCGGTTGATGCTGGGGCTGATACCAAGCGCAAGATCGGCGCGCTTTCGCAGCGTTTGCTCGACGAGCTCGCGATGCAGCGCCGCGATATCCTGGCAATCCACTTGGCCAATGATCCCGCACTTGCGCTCGACTTCATGGTTTTCACCCTCGCGGATGCCGATGGGCATGACTGGCGCGCGAAGAAGGCATCGACGCTGGTCGGCTCGGTAGCATCGGGACCGGTGGCCGGCTTCGAGGCCAAGGACGCCCCAGCAAGCGCTGCGCTTGCCGAATTTGCCGCTTCGCTCGACGAAAGCTGGCGCGCCGGCGAGACCGACGTCGAACGGTTCGAACGCTTCCGTGCATTGAGCGATGAAGCACGTTCCGCCTGGCTCGGCCATGTCGTATCCCGAACGCTGGTCGCGAGCCTTGCGTGTGAGGGCGATCGCTCGGCGCCGCTGCACGAGATCCTCGGGTCGCTGCTCGAGATCGAAACCGCGCATTGGTGGCGGCCAACGGCGGCGAACTATTTCGATCGCGTGGCGAAGGCGCGTACGCTAGAAGCGCTCGATGCAGCAGGCGGTCCCGAACTCGTCAGTCGCTATGCAGGTTCGAAGAAGGCAGAGCTGGCGAGCGCAGCCGAGCGCATCTTCTCCGGCAATTTCATCGGCGAGGCGGATGTGAAGGCGCGCGCGGAAGCGTGGGTGCCCGAGATCATGCGGTTCGGTTCATCTGAGGCACCGGTCGAGGATGAAACTGCGGACTCGACCGAAGACGAGACCGCGAACGAAATTGCCAAGCAGGCTGCCTGACCCCTCCTGACAGGTCCAGGTCACTCGGTGGGCGGTCCGTTCCTACAAGGGCGGACCGCTCTTTCTTAGGTCAATCCTCTCACTCGAAATATCGGCGTATCGTTTAGAAAGCGAAGACCGCCCACTATCGCCCCATTAAATGACGCTGGCAATCGACATCAACAACCCTCGGGAAGTCCTTAGCTTACTCCTTATCATCGATAGAATTCGACCTTGAACTCCACTTTCCCAGTCGGTGTGACAAAATGCACCAGTCCAGGTTCGATGATTACGTGCTGGCCCGCTTTGATAGGGTATGCTCTCGGCGGATCACCGCAGACGTTATATTCGAGAGTCCCGGACATCACGCAAATCCTGCCCCACACTCCAGGTTTGAGGTCATGATTTGACGTGAGCTTGTCGGGCACAGTGTGTTCGTTGAACAATGGCGATTCTGCGTATTTGGCTACGCTCTGAGGGAGGTTCTTGCGCATCCCTATCCGTCGATGCCAACAAACGTTGTGATAACCAGTATGCCCAGGCCGAAAAAGGCAACCGCCAGCGGAACTATCAATATCTGACCGTAGACGGCCTTTTTGTCCATCAGGCCGGTCCAGGTATCGAGCATCTTGTCTTGGTCGAGCGGAGACTTGTCTTCTGCCCCCGCCTGCCGGGCGCCGATCCTCGCGACTCCGAAATATACCATGGTGTACAGCACCGAGACCACGATCGCGAAACGCGCTGGCCCGCTTTCTCCTGTCGCGATGGCAATCGCTCCAAAGAACACTGCATAGCAGGCCAGCATCGCCGTCCAAACGCCCCGAGGAAGCTGATATCCTGCATTCCGCGGGGCAACGGGTGCAGCAGCCAGCGGCTGTAGCGTATGCTCCAGCGCTTCGACTTCCACGTCCAGCTCGGTCGCACGTTCGGCGACAATGGCACGTTGTTCAAACATGGGGGAGAGGCCTTCCTGCTTGGGATCCGGAGATGCCGTCACGCCGGACCTTGATGCCGGTGAGGAGGCTATCGGCAATGGCGCGCGCCCGTTCGGCTACCAGCGTGATGCCTTCGGGCGATGGTGCGAGATCGTTCAGAGTTGCGTAGAAAAGTTCGAGCCAGCGCGCGAAATGCATTTCTTCCAGACTCGGGATGGCCATATGTTTGAGCATGGGATTTCCCGAAAACTCGCCGCTATTGAACAGAATGGAGCGCCAGAAAGCCTTCATACGCTCCAGATGCTCGGGCCAATCGGCAATCCGTGCGGCAAAGATCGGGGCAAGCAGATCATCTTCCCGGATTCTGGCGTAGAAGCGCTCGACCATGAGCGAGATGAACTTCTCATCGACTCCGCACGCCTCAGCATTTGTACGTTTCGCAGTTCTCGCGGCGTGCACATGCTCACGCGAATTTTCGATAGTGCCAAGCATGGTGACGGTCTCACTCTAAACAGGTATCTAATATACCACTTATAGTCACTTTGCGAGAAAAGCAACATCTGATATGCCTGTTTTATGCAGTTAAACCTTCGAACCGATTATGCTCTGCGAATGCTCATGGCGCTTGCCGCTAAGGATGAGGTGGTCTCGATCGACTGGATTGCCGATCATTACGATATCTCGCGCAATCACTTGGCCAAAGTCGCACAGGATCTGGCCGCGGCGGGTTTCGTCGAAACCCAGCGCGGAAGGGGTGGGGGTCTGCGCCTGGCGCGCCCACCATCACAGATCATTGTTGGCGACGTTGTGCGAACATTGGAGAATACGACCGGCTTCGTGGCTTGCATGGGTGGCAGGGAAGACTGCGCAATCGATGGAGCGTGCGGCCTGAAGCCCGCGCTGTCAGGTGCTCTTGAGGCCTTTCTGGCCCATCTCGATCAATTCGACCTTGCGCAGATTACCGGGCCGCGACAACGCCTACTTCACCAATTGATGCCTGGGTAAAGCCTTGCTTGGGCTGCAAACGGCAGCTTACGGTCCTTTCCGATAGCCGGATGCGTTACCAGTCACGCAATCTCCTCGATCTGTCCGCGTTCCGGTATTGATGTTTTCCACCCCAGCTTGTTTGTAATCTCCTCCGCAAAAGCGATCGACGAAGACATCTCGCCGTGAACGACAAAGGTCGTGGAGGGGGGCTTCTTGAATCCACCGAGCCAGTCCAGAAGCGCGGCCTGATCAGCATGCGCGGAAAACCCGTTCAGCGTGTGAATGCTGGCGCGGACGGGCACATCCTGTCCGAAGATGCGGACCTGATCGGCTCCGTCCACCAGCTTGCGTCCCAGCGTCCCCTGGGCCTGAAATCCGGTTATGAGGATAGCGCTCCCTGGGCGCGGTAAGTTCTCCTGCAAGTGATATTTGATGCGACCAGCGGTGCACATCCCGCTCGCTGCGATGATGATTGCGCCCGCGCGAATGGCGTTGAGTGCCCTCGACTCCTCGACGCTCCCGACGAACTTCAGGTTCGGGATATTTTCTCCCTTGGCATGCCATCGCGCCAGCCTGCGAGCTTGCTCGTCGAAAAGACTCATATGCCGGGAGGTAAGCTCGGTGACTGCGGTTGCCATGGGCGAGTCCACGAAAATATCGAGATCGCCGAGGCGACCTTCGCACACCAGCTGATGAAAGTAGTAGAGGAGTTCCTGTGTGCGGCCGACGGCGAAGGCCGGAATAATGACGTTGCCTTGCTTTGCCTGCAGCGTCTCCGTCACTACATCCACGAATTCGTCGACGGTATCGGTGAGGTTCTTGTGCAGGCGGTTGCCATAGGTTGATTCGATGAAGAGGATATCGGCTTCCTCGACGATCGCGGGATCCCGCAGGATCGGGCGTCCCGGCTGCCCCAGATCGCCCGAAAAGACCAGCTTTCGCGAATGCCCCTTCTCGGTGACCCAAATTTCCACAATCGCCGAGCCGAGAATATGACCGGCATCGCGGAACCGAACGTCGATGCCGCCCTGCAGTTGCAAACGCTCTTCGTAGTCCAGCGGGCGCACCTGGCTTAGGACCGCTTCTGCATCGGGGAGCGTGTAAATCGGCTCTTTCAGCGGCTTGCTGCGATTTCGGCGGCGACGCGCCCTTCGCTTGGCCTCCGTTTCCTGAATATGCGCGCTGTCGCGCAGCATGATCTCTAGCAGTTCCGCAGTGGCCGTGGTTGTGTGGATCGGTCCGCGAAAGCCCTCTCGGTAAAGCTTGGGCAGCAGCCCACTGTGATCGATATGCGCGTGGGTCAGCAGCACGAAATCGATGTCGGATGGTTCGAACGCAAAGCGGTTCCGGTTCTTATCGCTCGCCTCGCGGCCACCTTGGAACATCCCGCAGTCGACCAGAAACCGAGTCTTTTCGGTTTCGATCAGCGTACAAGACCCGGTGACTTCCTGTGCGGCGCCGTTGAACACAACTTTCACGAGATTCTCCTTCCAACGAGTCGGTTTGCGTAGTGGATCGCGCTCATTGTGGCGGATTGCCACCATAGAACTCTTGGATGACGCCAATTGCCTCCTCGCCGCTGTCGACGATTTCGAAGGAAGTGATGTCGTCGGCGTCGATAAACTCTTCTTCGACGAGGAAATCGAAAGTCACCGCTTTCGCCCAATAGTCGCGACCGACCAGAACGACCGGGATCGGGGCGATTTTCCCGGTTTGGATCAAGGTCAGGACTTCAAATACCTCGTCAAGAGTGCCGTAGCCTCCCGGGAAAGCGACAAGAGCCTTGGCGCGAAGGAAAAAGTGCATCTTTCGAATCGCGAAATAGCGGAACTGAAAGCAGAGTTCGTGGCTGACGTAAGGGTTTGGTTCTTGCTCGTGCGGCAGCGAAATGTTCAGGCCCACGCTTCTGGAATTGGCGTCTTGCGCGCCTCTGTTTGCAGCTTCCATGATCCCGGGGCCACCGCCGGTGACGACGACGAAATCGTGTAGGCCCGCATCCTCCAATTTGCGCGAGACCAGCGAGGAAAATTTCCGGGCTTCCTCGTAAGAGTGAGAATAAGCCCGCTGCTTGCGAGCGCGCCTGAGTTCCGCTCGCAATTGGCTCTCATCCGGGCTCTCGCAAACGGCACGCTCGAGCTCCGCAACACTTGTTCGAGCCACCTCCGGCGACGGTATCCGTGCGCTTCCAAACACGACAATGGTGGAGCGGATCCCTTCCTGGCGCAGATACCATTCGGGCTTCAGCAGTTCGAGTTGAAGGCGTAGCGGGCGAAGGTCCTCGATATTGAGGAACTCCAGATCCTCGGATGCGAGCGAGTAGGCTGGGATTGGGGGCTTGGCGGCCTTTCTGTGTCGCATAGGTGTCTTTCCTTGAAGGCTCATCTGCCCCGCTCGATTGCGCGCCGACGAGCATACTGGAAAAGAGCGTTCATGTAGGCGCGGTCGAAGCGCTCCCGATCCAGAAACTCTTCGTCGTCGAAGTCCTCCTCGATCGCGAGGATAGAGAAAATCATACCGTTTCTCTCGGCAAATCCCCGGTAGCTTCGCAGCATTCGCCTGTCGGCAGCGGCAATCATCGTTTGAAGCGATCGGTTAAGAAGCGGGAAGGTGCGGGGTTCGACGATCTCGTAGCGTGGCTGCATGAAACCGTTGTACAGGACGGTAAGCGAGCCTCCTTCGGTCACTTCCCGGCGATCGCCGACATCCTCGTTCCATAGCAGAGCTTGCGGCACTGCGAGAACGCTCGCAGTTGTGCCGCCATCGACATGCATCTCGGTGAAGGTCTCGCCGTCGGCCGTCACCTCTATCAACACAGGTGGCAACAAGACCGGAATGCTAGCTGACGCGAGCAGCACGCGCTCGACAAGCCTCTCCGCTTCATGAGTGTCTTGTTGAGCGATCGCGCCAATGTCCCAGATCGTGCCGCGCTGGGTATCGAGATTGGTCGTCAGAACGAGCAGGCGACGACCCGCCGTGTGCGCCTCTGCAATCTCGCGCAGAAGCGCAGGCGTGATCTCGCGCTCGATCAGCTCGCGCAGGGGACGGCTCGACGCCAGGGCAGGGCCACCGAGCACTCCCGAAACCGGACGCAGACGAAATATATCGTCAGCTCCGATGCCGGTATAAAGGCGGGATAATGTCGGGTCCTTCGCGGAACCGACGAAAGCGAAAGGAGCGATCATCGCGCCCGTGCTTACTCCGATCACAATGTCGAAGTCGGGACGGGTTCCCGCTCCGGTCCAACCGACGAGATATCCCGCTCCAAAAGCACCGTCGTCGGAACCGCTCGATATGGCGAGGAGGTTCAGGGGGTGCAAAACCGTCGCGTTTGCGCGATCGCGGAGCAAGTCATTGCGCCAGCGCTCGAGCGTTGCCACCGGTGCATCGAAGTCGAACCTGACGGCGGGGAAGCCAGGCACCTCGGCACGCGCTTGCAACTCCGCCGTCGCCGGTGTCCTCTCCGGAAGGGTCGCGCATGCCCCGGTCAGGGAGGCAGCTGCGAGGATAGTGAGAGCGCGCAAATGCACCATCATTCGCTCGGAGCCTCGGGCGCGTGGGTGCGATCAGCCAGCTCATCTTCGTCCAGGTCAACCCAGGCGCCGCCGAGCGCCTTGTAGAGCGTCGCGGCAGACGAGGCCCGGTCCGCTTCTGAAAGCACGACCAATCGAACCGTTTCAAGGAATTGCAAGCGTTGCCGCTCCAAGGCGAGTCTATCGTCCTCGCCCGCACGATAGCGGCTTTCCGCCAGACGAAAGGTCGTCTCTGCAGCAGCAGCCGCTTCGCGCGCAGCCTGGAGTCGGCGGCCCGCGGCCTGGAAGCCATTGATGGCATCCTCGGTTTCCGACAGAGCTTCGGCGACGCTCCTCTCGAAGCGCGCTGCTTCTGTATCCGCCTCGGCACCAGCAGCACGGATTTGCGCACGGATGCGCCCTCCGCTGAAGACTGGCCATGAAAAGCTCGGCCCGATGCTGAAACGAAGCGTCTCGCCGCTTGCGAGATCGTCGAGGGATTGGGACTGGAAACCGAGACCGCCCAGGACCGAGAAGCGGGGATAAAGGTCGGCGGTGGCGACACCGATATCGGCCACATGGGCAGCAAGATCGCGCTCTGCGCGGCGCACATCCGGACGCCGCGCCAGCAGGTCCGAGCGAAGCCCGACGAGGATCGTGTCGGGCGCCTGCGGTATCGGCGCATCGACTACGAGGTCCGGCAAAATGGATTCGGGCGCGATGCCGATAATGGTGGCGATGCGGTAGGCCGCACTGCGTGCACTCGCCTCCCGCCGCAAGACCGCCTCGCGTTGCGCCCGGGCGTAGGTCGTAGCCTCGGCAGCCTCGATGCGCGAGGACTCGCCAGCTTCATAGCGCAGACGGGTCAGTCGCTCGAGTTCCGCAGCGGCACCGGCTGCCCCTCGGGCCACACGGGCCTCCGCCTGCGCCTGGCGCAGATCGACATAGGCGCGGGCGAGTTCGCCGGTAAGCTGGACTATGACATCTCGCCGCGCCTCGACAGCCGATTCCAGCCTTGCCTCCGCGGCTTGCCGAGAGCGAATCTGGCGCCCCCAGAAATCGATTTCCCAATTCGCGTCGAAGCCAATGTCAAACAGGGAGAATTCGGGAGAGTAACCAGGGATATTCGATACGGGGAGTTGCCCTTTCTCGCTTATTCGGTTCTCCGTCGCGGACGCGGTCAGGTCGACTCGGGGAAGGGCCCGGCCGACCACAGCGTCACGGTTTGCTCGTGCCTGTCGTAATCGTGCGCTCGCTTCGGCGATATCCGGACTATCGGTAAGGAGGCGCTCGATCAGGGATGACAGGACCGGGTCGTCGAAGTGTGCCCACCAGGCGGTTTCGACGGGTCCCGGGTCGCCCGGTTCGATCCAGTTCGCAGCGATTGCCGGGTCGAGTCCCGGGCGCTGGTAGTCGGGTCCCACGGTGGTGCAGCCGGCGAGGCCGAGGGCCATCACGATAGCGAGAAGATGGGCACGATATTTCATGATCACTCCATGCGAGCGCGGAACAACCAGGCGGAAGCACCGAGTGTCGCGATCGCGAGCAGAACGAGCGGCCAGAGCAGGCCGAGCACGTCGGAAAGGGGCATGTCCTTGAGGAAGATGCCAAGCGACATCTCGAGGAAATACCGGGCGGGGATGATGTAGGTGAGAGGTTGCAGCCATTCAGGCATGTTCGCGATCGGGGCAGCGAAGCCTGAAAGCAATACGATGGGAACGGTAAGTACAAAGGAGCCGAGGAAGGCTTGCTGCTGTGTCGTCGACAGGCTGGACACGAACATTCCGAAACCGCCCAGCGCGAGCGCGTAAAAGGAGAGGCCGAGAACGAACAGGAGGATCGACCCGGTGAACGGCACGCCGTAGATCGGGGCCGCCACCACGAAGACCATCCCGGCGAGGACGGCTACGAGGAATGGCGGGATGATCTTGCCGATCAGGATTTCGTGGACGCGGAGCGGCGAAACCATCAACTGATCGAAGGTGCCGAGTTCGCGCTCGCGCGCGACGCTCTGCGCGGTAATCGAAAGCGCCGAAACCGATACGATAATGCAGGCGAGTGCCGGAATGTTGAACCAGATGAAGTCAAGATTGGGATTGAACCAGCTGCGCGCGATGCTGGGTTGATGCATTGTCCGCGCTGATGTGGCTTCCATACCGACCGAAGAGGCGACTTCGGAGATGTAGCGCGATACGATTTGCGCGGCGTTGATCCGTCTCCCATCGAGAATCACGCCGAGTGTCGCCGGATCGGACGAAAGCACAGACCTGTCGAATTGCTGATCGAAGACAATCGCGGCGATGATCTCCTGCCGGTCGATCGCACTCTTTAGCTCCTCGTAGGAGCGCAGCCTGCGGACTTCGTCGAAATTGTTGCTTGCATCGAGCCGCCTGAGGATCTCGACGCTCTGGACGCCGCCCGACAGATCAAGAAAGCCGACATCCGCATTCTTGACCTCGAGCGTAGCGGCGAAGGAAAACAGCAGGAGTTGGACCAGTGGCGGCACGAACAGGGTAATGCGTGCTCGCGGGTCCCGCAGCAGCGCCCAGGCCTCCTTAACGATGATGGCCTTCAAGCGCTCCATCACATGAGACTCCGGCGATTGACCCGAAAGGTGAGAAACAGCAGGAGAACGCCGAACCCGACAAGCGCGGCGATATTCGGGAGGAACAGCGACCAGACGTCTCCGGCCATGAAGACGGTCTGCAATGAAGGGACCAGATAGCGCGCGGGAATGACGTAGGTGATGGCTTGGATCGGCAGCGGCATGGACGAGATCTCGTAGAGAAATCCCGACAACAGGAGGGTTGGCAGAAATCCGCTGAGCAGACCCGCCTGGCTCGCCACGAACTGGTTTTTGGTGACTGCACTGATGAGAAGGCCCAGACCAAGGGCGGGCAGGAGAAAGGCGCAGGAGATGACGAACAGCGCCAGGATCGAGCCGCGGAATGGAACGCCGAATACCGTCACCGCGAGCACGGTACACAGCGCGATCGAGATCAGCGACAGGACGAAATAGGGCACGATCTTGCTGATAAGGAATTCGCTCATCAGCATCGGCGTTGCCATCATGGCCTCCATCGTCCCGCGCTCCCACTCGCGCGCGATGACAAGTGACGTCTGCAAGGTTCCGATTATCACCATCACGATGGCGATCGAGCCGATAACCAACGAATAGCGGCTCTTGAGTTCGGGGTTGAACCAGTACCTTGTTGCGACGCGAACATTGCCGCCATCTGGCTGCCCGGCCTCCAGCCCGCGGCCCGCAGCCCAATTGGCGCGCAGCCCTTCGGCATATCCGGTCGCGAAAGTTGCGTTGTTGGGCTGCGATCCGTCGGTAACGATCTGGATGGGCGGCGCATTGCCGCGCAGCACGCCTTCACCGAAGCCTTGCGGGATGACTACCATCGCGAAGATATCTCCGCTGACGAGATCGTCCTCGATCTCGGCTACGCTGCGAGCCTGCTCGACCTCGAACCAATCGCTGTTGTGATAGGCGGCTGCCAAGGACTGGGCTGCCTCGCTATCGTCCTGAACGACAAGGCCGATCCGGGTGGTGCCCGTATCCAAATTCAACCCGTAGCCAAACAACAGGAGAAGGATCAGCGGAAGTACGAAGGCGATAATATAGGTCGACGGATCGCGCGACACCTGAAGGACTTCTTTGCGCGACATCGCGGAAAGGCGACGGACGTCGAACTTCTCGCGATCTACTATCCGCTTCGTCTGTGGTGGCGGCACGGAGGCTTCGGTCTGCTCTTTCATGCGGCTTTCTCAACCGCCGCATCCCTGTCCTCGACCAAGGCAATAAACGCGTCTTCCATCGTCGGGGCCTGCAGGCGAGGCGCCACAACCTGAGCGCGGCGCTTCAATTCATCGGGAGTGCCTTGAGCGATCAGTTGCGAGCGGTAGATCAGCGAAATGTCGTCGCAATACTCGGCCTCCTCCATGAAATGCGTCGTCACCAGAACCGTGGCACCCTTCTCTACGAGGCCATTGATATGCGTCCAGAACTCCCGGCGGGCGACAGGATCGACACCCGAGGTCGGCTCGTCGAGAAAGAGCACCGGTGGCTGGTGCATCACTGCGCACGCGAGCGACAGCCGCTGCTTGTAACCCAGCGGCATTTCGCCCGCGCTTCTGTTCAGGTCACCGCCAAGGTCGAAGACTTCGATGGTGCTGTCGATCGCGTTGCGCGCTTCGCCGCGCGAGAGCCCGTAGGCGCCAGCGAAGAAATTGAGGTTCTGGCGCACGCTGAGATCGCCGTAGAGCGAGAACTTCTGCGCCATGTAACCGAGGGAGCGGCGCGCCTCCGGTCCGGCGGTCCGCAGATCATGCCCTGCCACCGCTCCCGAACCTTCTGTCGGGGTGAGAAGACCACAGAGCATCTTGAAGGTGGTGGATTTTCCGGCGCCGTTGGGGCCGAGAAGTCCGTAGATCTTGCCGTAAGGTATAGCGAAGTCCATGTTGTCCGCCGCCGTGAAATCACCGAAGCGCTTGGTCAGCCCCTTGGCCTCGATCGCGCATCCATCGCCACCATCGATCATGCGGTACCTTCGCGCGAGTTCGCTCGTTCCGTCAGGACCGCCGCCAAGCCGGTTGATGAACCCGTCCTCGAAGCGCGGCCGGGCAGGTTCCACCTGGGAGCCGTCGTCAAGGTCCAGCACGACCGCGTCGTTCGCCGCAGGGCGATCGAACAATAAGCGGATCGAACGTCCTTGAAGCGTCCCGTCGATCACGTCGTCACGGTCGAGCATCCGCGTGAGCAGTTCTCGCCGCCGTCCCTCGAACCCTGTGACGACCGCAACACGTCCGGCGACCTCATCGGTCAGATTTGATGGATTGCCGGCAAAGAGCAATTCGCCTTTGTTGAGCAGGTAGACGACCTCGCACTGCTCGGCCTCGTCGAGATAAGCGGTCGACCACAGCACGCCGATCCCCTCGTCGACGAGTTGCTCGACCATGGCCCAAAGTTCGCGGCGCGATACCGGGTCTACGCCCACGCTCGGCTCGTCGAGCAGCAGCAGCTTGGGGGTCCGGACGAGGGCGCAGGCAAGGCCGAGCTTCTGTTTCATCCCGCCCGACAGCTTGCCTCCCAGACGTGACTTGAATCGGGCGAGGTCGGTGAAGTCGAGCAGGCGCGTAAAAGCTGCATCCCACTCGCTTTGCGGAAGCCCGCGCATCCGGGCATAAAGCGTCAGGTTCTCGATAACAGAGAGATCTTCGTACAGGCCGAAGCGTTGCGGCATGTATCCCAGATCGAAACGGTTGGTGCCCGGCTCGCCTCCGAGCACCACGACGCTTCCCTCGGTGGGGGGCAGGAGATTGGCGAGTATCCGGATAAGCGTCGTCTTCCCGGCCCCGTCGGGGCCGACAAGTCCGGTAATCTGGCCGGTCTCGACGGCAAGATCGATGCCCTTGAGCGCATCGTCTTCCGCACCGCCAAAACGCATGGTCAGATCGCGTATGCTGGCGACAGTTTCGCCCATGTCACTCGTCCCCAGCAGGGCGCGCCTGCGGGATGGTGACAGTAACGGGCTGACCCTGCCGCAGGCCGCCATCGGCATTGTCCACTACGATCCGGACGCGGTAAACGAGGTCGGATCGCAACTCTTCGGTCTCGACTGACTTCGGTGTGAACTCGGCTTGCGGGGAGATGTAACCGATCTGGCCACGGTAGGGCTCAGTTCTGCCATCAACCATGACGTTCACGCGCATTCCCGGTTCGATCCGTGTGAGGTCTGGCTCTGCGACATAAGCGCGGATTCGCACCGGGCGATCTATTGCGAGCGTGAAGGCCGGCGTCCCTGGCTGCACCAGCGTGCCGGGTTCTACGGCGCGGGTCACCACGATACCCGCTACCGGCGCCTTGAGCCGAGTGTCATTGAGATCGGTCTGGACGCTCGATTGCTGCGCCAGCGCGGCGTCCACGCGAGCCTGCGCCACAGCGATATCCTCGTTGCGTGTTCCGGCCCGCAAGAGCGCCAAGGCCTGCTCGGCTTCGCGCAGCTGGGCTCGCGCGCGCCGGGCCTCGGCGAGCGTTCGATCCCAGAGCTCGCGACTGATCGCGCCTTCGGCCACCAGCGGTCGACGGCGGTCGACGTCGCTCTCGGATTTGGCCAGCGTGATACGCGCGGCATCGAGGCGAGCCTGTCCTTGGGCGATGTCCTGCGGTCGATTGCCGTTTCGCGCCCTGGTAAGTGCGGCGCGGGCCTGGGCGACGTCGGCTTCTGCCTGCCGCATCCGGTCCTTGCTCCGGGCGGGATCGAGGAAGGCCAGGACTGCGCCGCTTTCGACCCGGTCACCTTCTTCCACCTGGATTTCTTCGACCCTGCCGCTGTTCTCGAATGCAAGATCGACCTCCCTAATGTCGACATTGCCGTAGAGCGTGAGCTCACCTTCGCTCTCAGCGGTCCAGAGGCCGAAACCGGACGTCAGGACGAAAGCGATGACCAGCGCTGCGAGCGCGGCGAGGCCGATGATACGTCTACGGCTCATTGGGGGCACTCCGGGCTCTGGGTGAGGATGCACCGGGCATTCGCGACGACCCGATCAATCATGAGATCGGCGGCCGCCGCGTTCATGGCTTCGGTCTCAAGCAGTCGTTCTATCGAGGCACGACCGAGGCGCAGAAAGATGGCCTGACCCCAGATCGTGATCGCGACGCTACGGCGGTCGATCTCGTCCAGATCGGGGCGGGCGATACCCACCAGTTCGACGACCTTCGCCATGATGAGGTCTATCGCCCCGGTGGCGATGCACTCGAAAGCGTCGGTGGGCTTTTGTAACTCGTTGGAAACGAAGCGCGCCCATGGCGCCGCTTCTTCAGACATCATTGTGTTAGCGAAACCTCGCAGCAGAAAACAGACTGCCTCCGTCGCACCTGACCGGTCGCTGTCGTCTACCTCAACGGTATTCAATAACGGCGTGATCCGGGTGCGAACCTTATCGACGATATAGTCGGCGCACGCGAGGTACAGTCCTTCCTTCCCGCCGAAGTGATAGGTGATCGAAGACATGGCGGTATCGGCCGCCGCAGCGATGGAGCGGGTCGAAGCTCCGTCAAATCCGCGCTCGCCAAAGTGACGGATAGCGGTTTCAAGCAGGTGTTCTCGAATCATTATATGAGCGTAGTTCGTTCGAACGAACAAATCAAGTGGCGTCGAGCGTGTCTTCTCAGGCGATTTCTTCGGCGAAGCGGATGTGAAAGCGCGAGCGGGAGCGTGGCTGCCCGAGATCATGCGCTTCGGTTCATCTGAGGCGCCGGTCGGGGATGAAACTGCCGATCCGACCGTGGACGAAGCAGCAGACGAAATTGCCGAACAGGCTGCCTGCCCCCTCCTGACAGATCCGTCGCTCGGCGGGCGGGCCGTCCCATCAGGGGCGAGCTGCTTTTACGTACTTCTTTCGATATTGGTCGCTTGAAGAGGTGGAGAGGGGAGGGCGCTTTGCTCGTCCTGAACCCGGGCACGTCCGTTCCGGTGATCAGGAGACCATCGATGACTAAGTCCCTCCGCACAGCTTCGACATCGCCAGCTCAGCGCATCACTGCCGCCATCATTGAAAAGCTAGAGCAAGGCACCAAGCCTTGGGTCAAGCCGTGGCGCGGTGTGCCGCTTTCTCGCCCACTGAGATACTGCGGAACGCCGTATCGCGGCATGAATACCTTCTGGCTGTGGATGGTCGCCGATGCCTGCGCATACGCTTCTCCCTTCTGGATGACCTATCGCCAGTGCCAGAAGCTTGGTGGTCAGGTCCGCAAAGGCGAGAAGTCGACCATCGCGATCTTTTACAAGAGCTACAAAAAGGAAATTGAGACAGCTGACGGCGGTCAGGATACGGAAAACCAGCGCGTGCTGAAGGCATATGCCGTATTCAATGCCGACCAATGCGATGGCCTCCCCGAGTTCTACTATCCCAACCCGCTGGTTGCCGCGCTTGAACCCGAAGGCCGCGAAGAGCGGCTCGATGCCTTCTTCGGGCAAGTAGGCGCCAACCTGCGCCATCATGGAGCCCAGGCCTATTACGAGCCACTGCGCGACCGGGTCACCATGCCGCCGGTGGAACTCTTCGGAGCCTTCGACCACTACTACGCGACGCTCGCTCACGAGCTGTCGCACTGGACCGGACATTCTTCGCGGCTCGATCGCGATCTCAAGAACCGCTTCGGCAGCGAAGCCTATGCTGCCGAAGAACTGATCGCCGAGTTATCGTCAGCCATTCTGGGTGCCGAACTAGGGCTTCCGGTCAGCCACCTCGACCATCACGCCAGCTACATCGCGTCCTGGCTCAAAATCCTCAAATCGGACGAGCGCGCGATCCTGACCGCCGCAGCAAAGGCCGAGGAGGCAGCCACCTTGCTGCTCGAGCTGGGTGGACTCCAAACATGTGAGGGCGAGACCGACGTCGATCTTGCTAGTGCAGCCTGAGGAGCTGGAAGATGGGACGTTCCGTCAGTTATCCGACCGGCGCCGTGGTAGCCTTTCGCCTGCTCGAGGACGGCGAAGACGACGATGCGGACTGGGTCTATGAGTGCCTCGTCGGCGAAATCATCGATACCACAAAGGCATCCTTTCCTTCTTTCGACACCTTCGATGGATGGCGCGGCCGCGAGGACCGTATCCTCCTGCGCAACGCCTTTGCCGATTGCGGGATATCGACCTATTCCGGTCTTGCTGCGATCTGGATCGCCCCGCGCGATGACGCTCTCTTCTGGGAAGCGGACTCGTCTTGCCCGCGGGCGGCGCGGGCGCGTCACTGGATCGCACAAGTAGGGCCGCATTTCGAACGACTGTTCGGCGAGCTCAAGATGGTCGGGTGTTTTTCGAACGGAGAGGCGATCTTCGAACGCCTACCACCTTGCATTTGACGGGATAACCCGTATATCTTGCAATTGAAAGGATAGCCTATGGCGACGAAGCCACTCGAATTGCAGCCCGACGATGGCAAGGTGCTGACATCTGCTATCGCGCGCATCGCCGAGTTCTGGGGTCTCACCAATCCTAAGCTTGGTGCAATCCTTGGTGTATCGGAATCGACCGCCTCGCGCCTGCGTTCGGGCAAGGCGCAGCTCGACCCTGCATCGAAGTCTTTCGAAGCTGCTCAGTTCCTCCTGCGGCTATTCCGCTCGCTTGACGCCCTGCTCGGGAGCGATGACATGTCTGCGCGCGCATGGCTGACGACCGTCAATCTCGATCTCGATGCGCGCCCGATCGATCTCGTCGACAGTTTCAAGGGCCTCATCACCGTTTGCGACTATGTGGACGCCCACCGCGCTCGCGTCTGAATTCCGCCGCTACCGCCGGACGGTATGGCGGGTAGTTGAAGCACAGCATCGTATCTCGACCAATCGATTGACCTCTGATCTTGGCGAGCAACAGCGCCTTGAGGAACTGGCAGATAGCGCAAAGCCGGATCTGCCGAAGACCGCGCACGGGTTGCATTATCTCCTCGCTTCACCCTTTCGTTATGGCCACACGGTTGCCAGCCGTTTTCGCCGAGCGAACGAGCGGCCCGGGATATTCTACGCAAGCGAAGCCGAAAGCACTGCGATTACCGAGACCGCCTACTGGCGGCTCAAGTTCTACAGCCGCTCGCCGGGCTTCGTTCCAGGCAATCGGACCAGCGAGCACCTGAGCTTTTCCGTGCCCATATCGGTCACGCGGCTGACTGATACGACCAGAGCGCCGCTTGAGGCCGATGCCAACCGATGGCTTGACCCGGACAACTACTCGCACTGCCAGGACCTTGCTGCGTCGGTGCGCGAAGCGGGCGGTCAGGCCATTCGGGCATGCTCCGCGCGTGACCCGGACGGCATCAACCTGGCATTGCTCGATCCGGCCGGCTTTACGAAATCGGAACCAGATCACGGTCGGGGGTGGCACTTGCGTCACGAGGGAGACCGACTAACCGCGATCGCGGCTTTCCCGCACGCGGAAGTGCTCGCCTTCACGCCGGGGCAGTTTGGCCTCCAAGAGCGCTCCTGAGTCGATCCGGGACACCTCCGAGACAACTCCAGCACCACCCCGGCACTGTCCAGCACGAACCTGTTCGCTGGTCCTCGTGCCCTGGACCGGTCAGGTCCCACCGCAACCCGCGCAAGGCTGCGGCCCGTGTGGCCCGCGCCAGCCTTGCCTTGCGGGGTTTCCCGCTGCCGCGGTGCGGCGTTCCCTTGTCCCGGTCCTTGTCAGGCACGGCGAACAGGCCCGCGCGGAAATTCCTCTGCCGGCATTCGCCGGTCTTAAGGAGGACTACCGATATGTATGACAGTTTCGCCAGCCAGCTTGCGGGCCTCGATCTATCCGGCTTCTCGATCACGCCTGCCCCTTTCAACGAATGCGACTTTCCATGTGAGGATGCCATGGCTCACACGCTGGGAGCGGTATGGTCCGATCTCTTTGCGCTGTTTGCCGACACCGCGCTCGAAGCCGACGCCGAGGATCTCGCCTGGGGCTTCGTCAATCTCTTCCACCGCGCCGCCAGCCGCAAATCGGCCCAGGTGGACCGGGCCTCGGATGAAATCCGTGCCCTTCTGGCATCCGGCGACGGGTCCGAAGTGCATTCGTCGAGCCTTGAAGAGCAAACCCTGCGGGCCCAGTCGGCCGAAGCCAGCATGCAAGCCTTCGAGCAGATGCGCGAGGTTGCAGCAGGTCTTTATCGCGACGAAACCGGTTCCTCGTGGAAGCCAGTATCGGGATCGCGTGCGCGCCATTCGAGGAACATGACTTCGGCCGTGATCGACGCCCGCGATTTTCTGCGCGTGCGAAAGGAAAATCGTCAGGCTGCACATTCACCCGAGGGTACTCCGGTCGTGTTCGCCGGTGGTCGCAATCGCTTCGAAAGCGAGACTGACGCCAAGACCTACGCGGCCAACATCTGGGCTACTCTCGAGAAGGTGCGCGAGGTCGTTCCCGACCTGTTTCTCGTGCACGGCGGCGACGGCAAGGGAGCCGACAGACTGGCCGCATCCTGGGCTGAGCGTCATGAAGTTCAGCAATTGACCTTCGGGCTTGAACGCCGTCTCGGTGCCCGCGCCGGATTTAAGCGCAACGAGCAAATGCTCGGCCTTAACCCTCGCTACGTGGTGGCATTTCCTGGCAATGGCGTGACCGAGCGCTTGGTGATCGAGGCCAAGAAGCAGCGCATCACCGTAGTCGATCGCCGCGGACCGCTCGGTACCAGCCCAACCTCCCCGACGTAGGGTTTAATCACTCCCGGTCGGATCAATCTGCGTCGGCGAAAAAAGGGCGGCCCCTCTCGAGGCCGCCCATAAGGAGAGAACTCATCGCATTGCTGCTCCGAGCCCTTCGGGTCGCCTTAGCTACATAGCACCGAACCCGATCAAGTCGATTGAAGGGTTACGACAGGCCCGAATAGATACGCTTTTGAATGCGGCTCTTGTCTGCACTTCCTGCGCCTAATGAACTGACCGGCGTTTACTCAGCGACGTAAATTCTCGGAATCTTTCGCCAGATCATCACTGGGCGTTCTCGGATCATTCATTCCGCGCTACAGGGTCTTTCATGCAACTCGACGATCTGCTGCAGCGCTACTTTGCCTCGACCGACCTTTCCTCGGTTGCTCCTGACACACTTGCAGCCGGTATCGAGCATTGCCGCGTCGATTTCGGCCTTGAGCAGGACCGGGGCAAGCGCTTTGCACTGTGGTCGTTCCTGCACATGTTCGGGTCTGCCCCCGACCTCGAAGTAGCGTTCGAGAACGAGAAGGACCGGGAAGCAGCCCGCAACTTGATGGATCTCCTGGCGGCATCGGAAGGCGATGGAGCAGGCTGATTGCAACAGGGTCTTGGCACCTTCAGACCCGCACCCGATACCCATCCGGCTTTCTTCGCGAACAGTCCTGAACCAGGTCAGTTGAGGAGCCGCAACCCGTTCCTTTGACGGCCGTGTTGTCGCGCTTCGCGCGCCTGCCCGCACCACCCGTCATGAACAGGTTTCCCTTCGGCCCCCAGACGATGTCTGTTGGCCTGCGGTGCAGTCCTCCCATGCCCTGCTTCTTCTGGATGTTCGCAAGCCGGAGATGGTCTCCGGTTTGAGGAACTGAAGGAACTTTCATCATGACCAATATCGCAATCCTCACCGGCCGCATCGCCCGCGATCCGGAAACCCGCGAGACCAAGGGTGGCACCAATGTCACCGGGATCACCGTCGTCACCGATCGCCCTGCGCGCGACAAGGACGGCAAGACCTACAAGGATGAGAACGGCTACACTGCCAAGGAAAGCGAGTTCCACCGGGTGACCTGCTTTAACGGCCTCGCCAAGACCGTCGGTCAGTACTGCTCCAAGGGCCAGCTGGTCAGCGTCCAGGGCCGCATCCACTACACCCAGTGGGAAGACAAGGACGGAGTCACCCGCTACGGCACCGAGATCCTCGCCGACAAGGTCGACTTCCTCTCGCGCGGCAACGGTGCTAATGAAGACGAGGGTAACAAGGATGCCCCCGAGATCGACTGAACTGTCCCGTCGATCCTCCCCGAAGGGGTCCTGTCCATGTCGGACAGGGCCCCTTCTTTGTGCCTACTTTGCTGCTGGTGCACCAGTCTGAGGAGAGGAGGCAGGTGCCATAGCCAGCCGCTTCAAGGCCTCTTCTTCACCCAGCTTTGCAAGCTCTACCGCCATTCTTGCAAGACACTTCTTGGAGAAGCTTTCGAGGCCCGTTCCAAGGATCACCCGTCCCAATTCAAGGGCAGCTTCTTCCTCAAGTTCCGTCTGACGTATGTCGAGCGCTGCCCGATCGGCCTCCAGCTTCTTGAGAGCAGCCACAGCGCTTCGTTTGGTTGGCATTTTGGATACTTTCTTCGCCCCCTCGAATGTTCCTCCGTGGTGTTCAATTGAACCAGCAAGGGCTCTGTAGGAAAGCGCGTTCTTGAATCGTCTCCAGGATGACCTCCAACCAAAGAGAGGGGCCTGGCTCACGGACCTTTCAAGGATGATGGGCGTGCAGCCGGCGCGTCAAGGACGGCAGGGCCCCACCATTTTCCCTCCCCTTCGCTTACGCTTCGGTCCGGCAAAATCGTTTCCCCCACCGCCGCTTCGCGGTCACCCGACCGGGTGATCCCTGACCCACCGGCCGCACACCCATCCGCCTTTCTCCTGTCGTCTCACCGACAGACATCAGGAGGAAATCATGACTTCACTCGGCAATCTTCAATCGAACTCAAACAGCTATTTTCAAGCGCTTGCCACTGCTGAACGGCGGGCGCTGCACAGCTTCTTCGACCAGCACGTCATAGAGGACGATGACTTAGGCTACTTCGCGCTGGACGAGGGCGACTACTACGCCCTCCCGGTACATCTGGCGAGCCGCGTTGTTCATACGGTCCACGGTGCGATGCTGGATGAATTCTGAGATATCCCATCGGGCAGGAGCCGGTTCCGGTTCCTGCCCTTTTTTCTGTTCGCCTTACGAGGGTCGCGATGGATCACTGCGCGGGGCTGGCGACGCGCTCGGTCCCGCACCACCTGCGGCGGTGCTCCTGCGGGCGCGGCATTTCTGTTTCGGGCCCCGCACGCACTCCCGACGGGCACCGGGTCGGAGCGGCGCAATGCTGGCGGGACCGACAGACCCCGGTCCCTGGCACCGCACGCGCTCGTTTGCCTATGCCCTTCCGGGGGTGCGGTTTCCTGTTTCGACCGGCCAAGAAAGATTCGATTTTCCCTGATCTAGGCCGCCTCTGGCTGGTTGCTCGCGCGCTATAAATTGGGATGGGAAACTACCCGCTATCTGAAAACCGCCATCGTAGCTGGAGCGACCTGCGCAGTTGGGAAATTGGGCACACCGTACGCAGCGGTGCAGCATGATTTTTCTATTGATGTTCAGTATCTTGCACGGAAAACTGGCCGTATGCATCGACTGATTTGACGGCGATTTACGCTTTGGATTCGCGCTGCAGATGTAAATCACCTGCGAGTAAACCACGGGAATAACGCGTGAATTTTCCATTTTCCTACAGGCCCCGCCTGATTTAGTGTGATCCTCGCCTTCCGCAGGGTGAACCAGGCTTCTTGAGCAAGAGGAGCTTGGAACATTGCAACGTCACCAAAGTGTACAGTCTTACGTTCCGCCGCTTATCGCGGACTGGATCAAGGGCCTGGCGCAGACCAAGGAAGTCAGCGTCAGCGTGGTCGTGCGCGACCTCCTGATCGCGGCATGGAACCGCGAGAACGATACCGCAGACCGGCCGGGCGGAACCGATCCCGGACGACAGATGGTGTTCATGACGGTCGCGCTCGACGCGCTTCTCGCCGCTCATGCGGATACCTCTTTGCGCGAAAAGACAATCGCTGCCTACCATCGCCGACTGGTCACACTTGGCTTCATTCCATCTCCAAAAAAGGAGGCCGGCCATGAAGACTAGTCTCGTCAACTTCACCCGCGGAAGCCAGTTGCTTGGACACTTCGGCTTCATGTTTGCAGCTGGCCTGAAGGGCCCACTTATCGTCGCTATCGTACTGGTATTAGCACTCACCTGGTGGGAAGTCTCAGGTGCCCTCGATGACTACCAGACCTACCTGCTCTGGATGCATATCTACGCTTCCGGATACACGTTCATGGAGTTCGATCGGGAAAAGCTCGTCAATCTTCGAATGCCCGACGGAGACATGGTCGCGTTCCCGATCTCGGTCATCACGCAATATCCTCCCATGCGTGAAGCGTGGGCCGCATTCTCCGCCTCACTGCAGGATGCGATGTGGCTCTCACTTGCCATCCTTCTGCCTCTGTTCCTAATGTTCTGGTGGGTGGCCGAGCACTTCGGCGAACGATCCAAGCGCAAACGCCATGTGCGCGGTGCATCGCTCGCTACGCTGAGCGAGCTCGAGGCGGATATCGCCCATCACAACAAGCAGGAACGCGCGCGCGAATACGGTACCGAAATCGGCTGGAAGTGGCGTCTGGCCGGGTCGAGCGCGTTGCAAGGCGCAGGGCTCTATGCACCTGCGCATCTCGCCGGAATTAGCTGGCCATGGCGCCGCGAGCAAAGCCATACCATGCTCGTCGGCACGACCGGGACGGGCAAGACAGTCGCGTTGTTCGAGCTCGTCAAGGAGATCCGGGAAAGGAGAGAGCGCGCGGTCATCTTCGACCTCACAGGCGCCTTCATCGAGAGCTTTTACGAGCCAGAACGCGATATCATCCTGAACCCGCTCGATGAGCGTTGTCCTGCCTGGAGCGTGTTCGACGATTGCACTTCACGCGCCGAATTCCATGCGGCCGCGGAATCCCTTGTGCCGCACGACGGCGGCGGCGCAGAGCAATTCTGGGTGCTCGCCGCGCGCACGATGTTTGTCGAAACCTGTCTCAAGCTTGCCGAGGAAGGCAGGGGCAGCAACGCCGCGTTGGCCAGCGATCTGATGAACGCCGATCTCTCCGATCTGCACAAGATGCTCGAAGATACCATGGCTGGTCCCATCACCACGCCAAGTGCTGCGAAGATGGCGGAATCAGTGCGTGCGGTGTTCAACGTGAACGCCAAGGCCATGCAGATGCTGCCGTCCCAAGGCGACGCTTTCTCGATCCGCAAATGGATCAAGGGAGACTGCGCCGAAGGCTCGCTGCTGTTCCTCTCGGCGCGCTACGTCGACATGAGCGTGCTTTCCCAGATGCTCACGCTGTGGCTCGATACCGCCATCAATACGCTGATGACAGGACGCCGCACGCGCGATCTGAAACTGTGGTTCCTGGTCGACGAACTGGGAGCTCTTCACCGCCTTCCCTCGCTCGAGAAGGGTCTCCAGACAGCGCGCAATTTCGGAGGTGCGATCGTCACCGGCATACATACCTACGCCAAGCTCAAGGAAGTCTACGGCGAGAACCTGGCCATGACCCTGTCCTCGCTGGCGCGCACCAAGCTGATCCTTGCCACAGCCGACCGCGAAACCGCCACCTGGTGCTCGGACATCGTCGGGCACCGCGAAGTGCGCGAAATGGAAGAGGGCTACAGCTATGGCTACAACAATGCCCGCGATGCGGTCAGCCTGACGCCGCGACGTCAGGTCGTCCCGCTCCTCCTGCCCGACGAGTTCATGGGTCTGCCGAGCCTTGCCGGATACATCAAGTTTCCGGACGGCTTTCCCGCCGCTCCGGTCACCCTCGTTCCCCGCGACTGGCCGCGCATCGCCGAAGGGTTTATCGAGCGGGATCTCTCGGCCGTCGCGCCTGACCCTGTTGAAGCCGATGACGCTGGGTCGGCAAATGAAAACGGATCGAGCGACGACGAAGGCGCCGCCGGCGAGGACGAGGACGGCGGGAAACGCGCGGCAAAGAAGCGCCGCAAACCGCCCGCCGTGAAACGCACCCGCACCGCTGAAAAGATCCCATCACAGCGACACGGAGAACGGGATACCACCCGTGATCAAAAGCAGGACAGGCGCGCTCCGGGCGAGACACAGCCAACGCGAAACAAGCAGATAGGCGACCGTGCACGGGTTCCTGATCGCGATGCTCCGATGCAGAGCGAGCTGCCGCTGGATCGTGAGAGTGACCGGCCTCAATCCGGTTCTCCTGACCTTTCGCTTTCGCGAAAGGATGCTCCCGACCCTGAGAAAGCGATGGCCCAGGACAACGATCGAAACCGCGAAGACGCGAAACGGCAGGAGGAACATCAGCGCGGCCTTCTGGGAGGTGCCGCGCGCGAACATGAGGAACGCGATGTGGGCGATATCGAACCCGATATCTGATCCCTTGTTGAACCATCCGAGGGGAGATCTGGAGTGACATCGACATGCTGTCTGTTGCCAATGTGCGATCCCCCTCGGCCGCTGCCAACTACTTCGCGGCCGATAACTACTATGCCAGGGCCGACGCCGACCGGTCCGGCCAATGGGTCGGCCAGGGTGCCGCGATGTTGGGCCTCAAGGGGCAGGTCGAGACCAAGGATTTCGATGCGCTTCTGCGCGGCGAACTGCCCGAAGGGTCGCGCGTTGGGAACCCCGGCCAAGCGCATCGGCCCGGCACCGATCTTACCTTTTCGCTCCCCAAGAGCTGGTCGCTGCTGGCGCTCGTCGGGAAGGACCAGCGGATTGTGGAAGCGTATCGCGAAGCCGTCATCGAAACGCTCGGGTGGGCCGAGAAGAACGCTGCCGAGACGCGCCTTGTGCGGAACGGCAAGCTGACCACCGTCGCAACCGACAATCTCGCCGTCGGCCTATTCCAGCACGACACCAACCGTAGCCAGGAGCCCAACCTTCACTTCCACGCCGTGGTTGCCAACGCTACGCGCGGCACTGACGGGGTGTGGCGTACGCTCAAGAATGATCGTCTGTGGGCGCTCAACACCTTGTTCAATTCGATGACCATGGCCCGCTTTCGCATTGCCGTCGAGAAGCTCGGATATGAGCCGGGGCCCGTCGGCAAACACGGAAACTTCGAAGCGCGCGGGATATCGCGTGAGCAGATCATGGCTTTCTCGACCCGGCGAAAGGAAGTCCTCGAAGCTCGGCGAGGGCAAGGTCTTGAGGCCGGCAAGATTGCTGCGCTTGCAACCCGTTCGGCAAAGGAGCCGATCAAAGATCGCGATGCCTTGGCAGAGCAATGGGAGGTAGCCGCACGGCGAGAAGGCCTCGACCTTGATCGCCTTGTCGAGGCAGCGATCGCGAGAACCGGAAACCGAAAGGAGGATGCGGGCAAGACACCTGACCTTGTCGAGCGCGGCCTGGCTCTGCTTCAGGACTTTGCATCGCGTATAAAGGGCACGGAGCGCGATCCCCTTGTGCCGGACCATATCCTCAAGAAAGGTCCGCAAGAGATTGCTGCGGCGCAGGCAGTGGCTTCTGCTGTGCGACAGCTCTCGCAGCGCGAAGCCGGTTTCGAGCGCGAAGCTCTCTACAAGGCGGCCTTGGATTACGGGCTGCCGACCACGATCCAGCATGTCGAGAAATCGGTCCGATCACTCGTGCGCTCTGGAGCCCTTGTCAGAGGGAGTGGCATGCACAAGGGGTGGCTGGCCAGCCGCGAAGAAGTCGAGCGCGAAGAGCGCATTCTTGCCTGGGCGAACGAAGGCAAGGGTGCCGTCGAACCGGTTCTGCACGAAGACGAAGCCAGGGCTCGCGTCGATGCCTCGGCCCAGATCAATCGCGGTTTCAAGCTCAACGAGGGCCAGCTTTCTGCAGCGCAGCTGATACTGGCCTCGAAGGATCGCACTGTCGCGGTGCAGGGTGTTGCTGGTGCAGGAAAGTCGAGCGTCCTCGAGCCGGTATCGCAGGTCTTGCGAGAAGAGGGACACAAGGTTCTCGGGCTCGCGGTTCAGAACACGCTCGTGCAGATGCTAGAGCGAGACACGGGTATCCGGTCACAAACGCTCGCGAGTTTCCTTAGGCGGTGGGAAGCGCTGCCCGTAGGCGATCAATCAGCCAAACTCATCCGTGAGGCCCGCAAGGAGCTCAAGGATGCGGTCGTCGTGCTCGATGAAGCGTCCATGGTGGCCAATGCGGACAAGGAGCAACTGATCCGCATAGCTAACAGCGCCGGTGTCAGGCGGCTGGTTCTCATGGGCGACAGGAAGCAATTGGGCGCAGTCGATGCCGGAAAGCCCTTCGACTTGCTGCAGCAAGGCGGCATCGCCCAAGCACGGATGAATACGAACCTTCGAGGGCGCGATCCGCTTTTGAGGAAGGCGCAAGCTTCTGCGCAGGCTGGCAAAGTGCATGAGGCGCTTGGCTTTCTCAAAGATCATACGGTCGAGGCAACGGGCGACGGAGCGATCGTTGCAGCAGAGCACTGGCTCTCGCTTTCTCCGGAGGAAAGGAATCGCACCGCGATCTATGCTTCGGGGCGCAAGATCCGCGCGGCGGTCAACGCCGCAGTCCAAACCGGACTTACCGCCAATGGCGAAATCGGACCAGAAAAACTCAAGGTCGAGGTTCTCGACCGTGTCAATCTCACGCGCGAGGAACTCCGATATCTGGCGGCCTACAGAACGGGCATGGTTCTAAAGGTCTCGAAGCTCGAGCGGACGCTCGGGCTGAAGCGCGGCGAATACGCGGTTTCCAAGGTCGATCAGCGAACCGATACCGTCGAGCTTCGGGATCCACGCGGTCGCAAGCTGCAGTTCAAGCCGTCGCGCATCGGACGCACTGGTAAGGAAGACAATGTTGCGCTCTTCGAGAAACGCCCGCTTGAACTGCATCGCGGGGATCGCGTGCGCTGGACACGAAACGATCATCGAAGGGAGCTATACAACGCGGACCGGGCGCGCGTAACAGCGATTGATCGGGGCAAGGTGACCGTCGAAACGTCGAAGGGCACGGAGATCACCCTGCGGCACGATGATCCGATGCTGAAGCGTCTCGACCTTGCCTACGCGCTTAACGCCCACATGGCGCAAGGGCTGACATCGGACAAAGGGATAGCGGTCATGGACAGCCGGGAACGCAATCTCTCCAACCAGAAGACCTTCCTCGTGACCGTCACCCGCCTTCGCGACCGGCTGACCCTCGTGGTCGACAACGCTTCACGCCTCGGCGCGGCTGTTGCGCGAAACAAGGGCGAGAAGTCATCCGCTCTGGAGGTGACGCAACGTCTGGGTTCGGCAGCGAAGATAGGCAGCGGAAAAGCTACGGTGGACCAGGGGCCGAAGGGGACGGCAGCGCAAGACCTGTCGAAGGAACGCAGCAAGAATCTGGATTTCGGGATTTAGCTGACAGCATTGGCTAGCGGCCGCTTTGCGCCCTCGTTTCGGTCGTTTGGCTCGTTAAAGTTTGGCCACAAATGCTGCCGTTCCGCGCGCCGCATTATTCGACGACAAGAGCATCAGTCACCGAGCATCGTGACAAATGTCATCGAAAACAGGATTCCGTGTCAGGAACGGTGAGATTCTCACCCATGATGACAAACCGGCCTATCACTAGACGTTCACTATGAGCTATTTGCGCAATTGGCGGGAATTCCGCTTATTTTTGGCCGCAAAGCAATTGTGGCAAATTCGCAGCTTCGCCACGTTCCCTCGTGCTTTTCCCGTCTCTCGCTCTTGGTATCTCGTCTAAATGCCCAAGCGCCGCTGAAGATCAGTCTGGAGCAGTCACCTAAGCACGTCGTTCGCGGATTGAGGCAGCGCAATGCACGTTCGCCAAGAGGCAGCGCTCTCTTCACCTCATTACAGTGTTCAATTCTCGGCATCGTCCGCGGGATACAATGCGCTCCAGCGGTCGCGTATCTGCTCAATTCCCGCGTTCACAAGCGGACCAAGGAAATCGGCTGATCTGTTCACAATGCCTTCAGCGACTTGGTCGGCTGCCTCGCCAATGACCTTACTTCCGAGGGTTTTCAGCGCGCCTTTGACGACTGCTTTGACACTGTTGTCGGGTGCCCCGGCATCGACCAACGCGGCTTTGATCGCCTGATGTTGATCGTCTGGGATAATGCTCAGCATGAGGTCCGTCACAGCGCTGAGCGGCGCCCTGACCAGCGAAGAGTTGAAGGAAGTGTCGGAAAAATGTCCAACCTCGCGGATCCGTTGTCGCATGTGCGCAATGGTCAACGGATTCTCGATCTCCATCACGAAATAGTCGCCGTCCTTTGCAAATTTTGTCTCAATAAGTGCCTGTTTAACGAGGTCATCCAATCGCGCGCGGTCGCTCCCATGTCGGCGAATTTCCAGGTCAAAGATCAGTTGTGAAGCCTTGGTCCTCGTGACCTTCAGGTCCGTCATCAGGCTGTAGATCGTAGCCTCGGTCTGAAGGATACCGAGATTGCGCAAAAGATCAAACACCCCGAGTTCTATCTCCCTTTTGGGCAAGGCTCCGAACGCTGGTGCCATAAAGTTTTGCAGAAACGCTATAGTTTCGGCCCGAAGGTCGGCTTCATCGACATCAGCTAGCGCGCCTTCAATATCCATTTGTGCACTCCATTAGATTTCGTCTCGCTACAGACGCATTATTCGGATTTTCTAGCAACTCTTCGTTTCTCTCACTAGCTATAGGTAGTACGCAATGAAGTCGATGAAAGCGAAAGCCGTCGCGCGCGGGATGGCGAAGACAAAAGGAGCAAAAATGTGTCGAAGCTTGAGCGCAGGCCGAATGCTTCGATCAAACAGGGGAAAAGATGTTCGGCTCATCCACACCGCCGACTGGTAATAAGGAAAGCCTCATGCTCACTGAAGCTGCGGAGCGAATGCAGGTAATACTCTTCACCTGTCGTGAACGATCTTTCCGTCATCCTGGCGGCACGCACATCGCAAGCGGATACAAGAAGGCGCTCGGCCCCTTGTAACAGAAAGGTCAGGGTTGAGAGCAGGAAGTGAACTGGATGAGTGGGGCAGAAAAATTTTATCCAACGGTTCCGCAATGCGCAAACCACTCAGACTTAGATCCCAGTAAATCCATGCATGACCGGAGGCGGCCTTGTCACAACAGAGTACGGTCAATTTAGACGAGGCGAGAGGATCGTCGGATCCACCTCCACTTAATCACTATTCCAGAACCGAGCGCGTGAAACGCGACATTCAGGAGTGCCTTCTTCTAAGCGGCACGGCACTGATCGAGAAGTTCGCACAAACCGATCACAAGGCTCCAAATTACCGCACGAGCGAGGCCCTTGTTTTCTTCGTGCGACGCGCCATTCGGCATTCTGATGACCGTGAAATCGAAATGCTTTTCGATACATTCAAAGCCCGTTGCTTCAGGGCGGTGGCTGGTAAGGCGAAGGGTTTCAGCGAAGAAGATCGGCTGGATATCCTCAGCGCTGTTCTCGAAAAGGTCACGCAGCATCTTTTCGCAGACGGCAAGGCAGCAGACTACGCGGAATCTCGTTTTGGAGATTACATTCAACGCCGCGTGTTGACAGCAATTACCAATTTCAAACGCGACCAGCAGAAGGATGCGCTGCTCGACGATTTTACAGAAGATAGCGAGGAATTCGCTGAGGCGGTGCGTGCAAAGCAAGGCCAAGCAAGGCTCTCGCCCGAAGACCTTATTCTAATGCATGACGCATTGAATTCTTTGCCACCGCACTTTCGCGAAGCTTACATCTTGCGGCACTACGCTGGCTGGCGCGTCGGCGACGAGCGCAAGCCGGAAGTCGCCGAGACCGAGTTAACTCTGATGGAGTATTACAAGATCGGTCGGCGCGCGATGCACAAGCGGCTCGCGAAGGCGCAAGAACTTCTCGATCAATATTGTAGGAAGGACCCCGCATGACCGACGCAACTCCTCTACCGTTGGATGAGGTGCTGGACATGCTGCTCGACGAATTTGAAACGCCGAGCGGTGAGGCCATCGCCGCATTCTCGAAACAGTACCCGCACTACAGGACCGATTTTCTGCGGTTTGCCGCCGCGTGGGCCGAAGAGGAGGCACTTGCCCCGCCTCCGCCGCTTAGCAAGGAAAGCGAGGAACGACTCGATGCACGAGCGCAAAGCGCTCTGCAAAACGCGCTCTATGCGCGCTCGCAAGAGGACGCCAGAGGTACCGGCGAGGTGGCTCAAGGCAACGCAAACGCTGCGGGCGCTAACCTTGCGAGACTAGCTCGCTCTGCTGGAATATCGTTGCACGATGTAGCGCGAGAGACGAGGATTCCGTTGTCTTTCATGTCGCAGCTCAACGCGAGGAATTTCATTCCTGAGACAATTCCCGGTCACCTCGCGAGCAGATTGGCAAGATCGCTCAAGGTCGGAGCCGATCAAATTCGGGCTTCCTGGACCGGTCCACCAGTCATGAAGAGAACCATGTCATACATGGCGAAAGGCAAGC
Organism: Parerythrobacter lutipelagi; assembly: GCF_005434975.1. Classification (GTDB taxonomy): domain Bacteria; phylum Pseudomonadota; class Alphaproteobacteria; order Sphingomonadales; family Sphingomonadaceae; genus Parerythrobacter_A; species Parerythrobacter_A lutipelagi. The sequence continues at coordinate 1,686,108 of NZ_SKCJ01000001.1, forward strand.
CTGAGAGCGGACCGCAGCGCGATTTTGTTGATGCGGTCCGCCAAAGCAATTTGCCGGACGAAGACAAAGCCGCCCTGTTGATGGAGGACTGAGTGGAATTGTTTGCCGCCGCCCGCGCTCTGGCGCTGGAAAAGCGTCAGGCCGCGGTTGAAGGTTGCCGCGAAAATGAAGGTACACGGCGTCTTTTGGAATCCGCTACCCGCGATGCCGATCTGCACCTTTGCGCTGTCAATGATGATGACGGCTGTCTGAGGGGAGCAGAAGCGGTACTTGATCGCGATCTCGATACGATTTTCTACAAGTCTAGCACGCCGCGTCCGCTTGCCCATTTCCAGATTGCGCACGAGCTGGGGCATTTCTGGCTCGACGGCGAAACTTCCGATTGCGAAGCATCTTCTTTCAGTCACACGGCAGGAGACCTCGCCGATCTCGGTGCTGCGCGGGTGGACAGCTACAGCCCGAAGGAACGCCGCGAAGCGCAGGCGAATGTATTCGCGCGCGAGATGCTTCTCCCCACAGAAATCGCAGCCAACAAGTTCGTCGAGGAGGGGTGGACTCCCGACGAACTCGCCGTCAACTTCGAGGTGCCGCTAGCCTTGGTATTCGCGCAGCTTTTGCGCGGCACGCTTTTGCCAGCTCCTGAGCCTTTGATCGAAGCTCGAGATGATCGGCCGCAACCTCCGCTCGACGATTCACAAAAGGAAGCTGCCGAGGTTCCTACAGGACCGCTTCTGCTAGAGGCGGGACCGGGAACGGGTAAGACCCGCACCCTCGTCGCGCGAATCGAGCACTTGCTCGCCGAGGGCGTTGCCGCCAGCAATATGTTGGTCCTCACCTATTCCAACAAAGCTGCAGAAGAGCTGCGCGAACGAGTGCAGCGGGCCGCGACGGAAGCGGCAACGCAAATGTGGTCAGGGACATTCCATGCTTTTGGACTGGAACTACTACGCAAATACGGTCACCTGATCGGCCTGCCTGCCGCTCCCAAGCTGGCCGACCTCAATGAATCGATCGCGCTGCTCGAGAAGCTGTTGCCCGAGCTTCCTCTCGATCACTATCTCGTTCTGCACCAGCCCAGCGAAGGGCTGGTGCATATTCTGAAAGCTATCTCGCGGGCGAAGGATGAACTGGTTGGTCCACGGCGCTATCGCGAGCTTTGCGAGACGATGCCTTCTTCGACTGACGATGACCTGCGCGCGCGTGAGCGGGCGCTTGAGGTCGCCGCGATCTATTTTGCCTATGAAAAAGCCTTGCGCGAAACTGGTCGGCTCGATTTCGGGGACCTGATCATGCGATCGGTCGAACTTCTCGACGCGCATCCCGAGATTGCAGCCGAACTGAACGAAGAGCGTCCACATATACTCGTGGACGAGTTCCAGGACGTCAATCGGGCGAGTTCGGTGTTGCTGGAGCGGATCGCGGGTAATGCAAGGGGTCTGTGGGTGGTGGGGGACGCCCGCCAATCGATCTATCGGTTCAGGGGTGCTTCGCCCGACAATATTCTTTCTTTCCCGAACCAATTCAATGGCGCCAACCAGTTGGCGCTCGCAGTGAATTACCGCTCGCGCGAGCCCATCGTCAAAGTCTTCGCCGAATTCGGGACCCAGATGTCGGCGTCAGGCTCAACCCCATGCGACTGGGATGCAAACAAGGGCGAAGGCGAGCCCCTCGCATTTCATATTGCCAATTCGCTTGAAAGCGAAGCGCTGGGCCTGGCGCAGGCAATGAGGCGCACGCGCAAGGAAGGCTTCGCATACCGTGATCAAGCCGTCTTGTGCCGCTCGCACACCCAGCTTGCGCGTTATGCCGCTGTACTGGAGAGTGAGGGCATACCGGTCCTTTATCTCGGCGACATCTTCGAGCGAGACGAGGTGCGCGACTTGCTCGCTATGTTGTCGCTGGTGGGCGAATCCACCTCGAGTGGCCTGGTGCGCCTGTCCGAATTTGCCGATTACGCGCTCGACCTCGATGATCTGCGCGTTCTGCTTGACCGCCAGATTGAATCGCCGAATTCTGCCTTCGAGGCGCTCGTCGAAGCCGACAGCTCGATGCTGTCGGAGAGCGGGCGGCAAAGTCTGACGCGCTTGCGCGACGAGTTGGGCGGGATCGATCGGCACAAGTCTGCCGCCCGGGCGCTCAAGGAATTCCTGTTCGTTCGCAGTCGCTGGCTTAGACCGCTTCTTCTCGACGACACCGTTCAGGGCGCTCAAAAACGGCTCGCCATCTATCAGCTCCTCCAGGCGGCCGACGCATTCGCCGCAGCCGAGCCCGGTGCCGGCATTGGCCGGTTTCTCGACTGGGTCAGGCGGCTCGAACTGCTCGGCGAGGAGCGACAGCTGCGCGCGCCGCCTGCAGAAGCTGCGGGAATCGATGCTGTCAGGCTGATGACGGTCCATGCGAGCAAGGGCTTGGAATTTCGGGCCGTCTATTTGCCGGGGCTGGCCAAGGGCCAGTTTCCGGCGAGCCGCCGCTACGATCCATCCCCTCCCCCGCCGGGCCTTGCTGCGCGAACTCCCGACGAGGTGCGGCTTGAAGAAGAGGAATGCCTATTCTTTGTGGCTCTGTCGCGGGCGCAGGAGCGGCTTATCTTGTCGCGCGCGACGCATTATGGGACGGCGCGCGGACCGTCCGATTTCCTTGGTACGATCGCAGGGCGTTTGCCCCGCGTGCCCGACGGCGCACCGGATTGGGTCGCCGCGCACGATGACCCCGAGCTTCCGCAATGCACGACCGGATGCGAGCGCAGGCTGGACAGCCATAGGGCCGAGGACTTGGACCAGTATCTCCTGTGTCCGCGCGCCTATCTTTATCAGCGTGTCCTCGGGCTTAGCGGCGGACGAGAAGACGAGGGCTATGTCCGGTTTCACCGCGCGGCATATTCAGTAATCCGGGAGCTCGATACTCTTGCCGAGGAGCCTTCGCCGCTCGATGCGGCACGCGTGGCGCTGGCAGAGGCCTGGGATAAGATCGGCCCCAGGGGCCATCCCTTCGAAGCAATCTATCGTCGTCAGGCGGAACTGGTAACCGAGCGTGCGGTCACGCGTTGGCTCAAGGCCGGAGGCCGACCCGAACCGTTCGAACAGCCCGTCGGCGATAGCATGGTCCAGATCACCCCCGATATGATCGATCGCTCGAAGGGTAGTGTCGAACTCATCCGGCTTCGGACCGGCCGTGCGCCGAAGCGGCCGCCCGACAACGACATTTTTGCGCTCTATCATTGCGCGTCTGCTGCGCACGATGGCGGGAGCGTCAGCGCGCATTACCTGGGGTGCGACACCAAGCTCGGCGTTCCGATGACCGAGCGGGTCATCGCCAACCGATTGGAGAAATACCGCAAGGCAATCGATGGGATCGCTGCGGGACACTATCCGCCGCAGCCGGACGATCGCATCTGTCCGAGATGCCCGCAATATTTCGTCTGCCCCAGCTTGTAGTAGGTTCCGCAAACGCGCCTTCCGCCGGACTTATCCGGTGAGCGGAAAAATCCGGATGGTCCGGAGGATCCGCAAAAGGAGGCATTGCCATGAAGACGATTGATATCCTGCTGCAGGGCGAAGGCATCGACGATGTCCAGCTGCTCAGCCTGCCCGAAGACTCCGATCTCGCTGCGCTGCTCAAGGCAGCAAGCGGCTGCCACACCGAACCCACTCCCGAGGCTGGAATGCTGGTATTCGTCCAGGACGAGGACAAGCCGCTGAAAGACGGCAAGCTGCCGCGCCCGAAGGGCGGGCAGCCGCTGTGCCTGCATGTTCACCGTTGCCGCAAGATCGCGGTATCGGTGAACTACAACGGCGTCACTAAGCCGGCCGAGTTCTCGCCCGCGCGTACAGTGGGCGCGGTCAAGACGCACGTCGCGACCAAGCTTTTCGACCTAAGCAAGCACGACGCCGCCGAGCATGTGCTGCAGCTCCCCGGAAGCAAGGACCGGCCGGATGCCGATACGCATGTCGGTTCGCTTGCGTCGGACTGCGCGGTCGCATTCGATCTTGTGCCTCTCGTGCGCGTGGAAGGATAAGCGGATGGGTGATCCGCTTGCTAACCGTCCCGATGAGGTCGCGCTGCGGCGCGACCTCGCCGCGGGGCGTTTCCTCCTCGGCGTAGCTACGGGCCGCTGGCGGCTCGAAAGCATCGCCTTTCCCCACGCTGTCGTATCGGTCATCGCCGCCGACGGCATTGCCTATGGCCTGCGATTCGAATGCAGCGATTACCCCCGGACTGCGGTCACTGCCTGCCCATGGGACGTCGAGCGCGATCAGCCCCTGGCGCCGGAGATGTGGCCCAAGGGCACGAGCCGTATTCCGCTCGCCTTCAATCCGCAGTGGAAGAACGCCACCTGCCTGTACCTCCCCTGCGACCGGATTTCGGTCCAGGGCCATGACCCCTGGCGTACGAAGCACCCGCAATTGCTTTGGGACCCATCGAAAGGGATCTGCAAATATCTCGCAATCGTCCACGAACTTCTCAACTCCGGTGAATATGGAGGGCGCCGTGCTGTGGCTGCCTAAAAGCGAGCTGCACTTTCGCGCAGCCGAATGGGTGCGCCTGGTCGACGAACTCCATCAGCGAACGCAGGGCTACCACGAGAGCGGCGCCTTTCTTCTTGGTCGGGTCTCGAAGCGGCGGCGCTTGGTCGAGGAGATCGTCTTTTACGACGATCTCGATCCGGCGGCATATGAAACCGGCGTCGTCGTCATGCGTGGCGCCAGCTTCGGACCGCTATGGGACCGATGCCGCGGCAGCGGCCTGCAGGTTGTCGCCGACGTCCATGTCCATGGCGGCAGCGCGCGTCAGAGCTTGGCCGACAAGCAAAACCCGATGATCGCGCAGAAGCGTCATTTGGCTATGATCCTGCCCAGCATGGCGCGCACGCCGATCGCGGGCGATCAGATCGGACTCTACGAGTATCGCGGGCGGCATCGCTGGAAGAGCCTAGGGCACGACCGTCTTTCCAATCACCTTATTATCGGACCTTGATCATGTCTTTCATCGACACCGCGACCATCGGAGACCAACTGCATCGGCTGGCCAAGCTGACGCTCGATACCGGGGAAGCGACGACTATCGAAGAAGCGATGAGAATGCTGGAAGGCTATTCGTTGCATGTGGATGTCGATCCCTGGACGATGGAAAGCGCGGCGGGACAGGCTGCTTTGGCGACAGCGGTCAATGCGGCGCGACGGTCGTTTCTTGGTGGGGTCACCGTCAGCGGGGTTCCCGATGTCACATTGTGCGTGCCGGTGAACGGCGAAACACGACTGCGGGAGCTTGTCGAGGAACTCGGCGGGCACTGCGTAAATGCGGTCAGACCTGCGGCAAGTCACATGGCGATCGGTCGGCGGGCGAATGGATTGCGTGCGACGATGGATGGCTGGGTGGCCGGCTGCTGTGTCGAGGGAGCCGATTGCACCGACCGCCCGGAAGAAGCTTTCGTCCTGACCGGAATTGCGGCCGCCGGCCTCACCGTCGCCGAATGCTTTCAGCTCGTTCGCAAAAGCAATCCCGCCGCTGGACGGCGGCGGATCGCGCTTTCTCTTTGGCGGCCCGATCTCCCGGTGGACGATCCGCGGGCGCGGGGCGAGCGCCCCTCTCTTCTGCCGTCTTCGGCGTGGCTCATCGGCTTGGGAAATCTCGGGCAGGCTTACCTGTGGGCGCTGGGATGGCTACCCTACGCCGATCCGTCCGGCTGTTCGTTGACCTTGCAGGATTTCGACAAGCTGGCGGGATCGAATGACAGTACCTCGCTTCTAACGGATTTGTCGATGGTGGGGCGCCATAAGAGCCGCGCGATGGCCGATTGGGCCGAAGCCAGGGGCTTCTCGACAACGATCGTCGAAAGGCGGTTCAATAGTGAATTGAAGGTCAACGGGGAAGATCCTCCCGTAGCGCTGTGCGGAGTGGATAATGCGCTGGCACGCTCGGCGCTCGAAGATGCGGGGTTCTGTCGGGTTTTCGAAGCTGGGTTAGGCAATGGCATCTCGGATTATCTCGCATTGCGCCTGCACAGCTTCCCGGGGCCAAAGGCTGCGCGACAACTGTGGAGCGGCGAAGAGGCAGCCAAACTCGATGTGCTCAACCGGCCTGCCTATCGTAACCTGGAAGACCGCGGCGCAGACCGGTGCGGGCTCGTCCAGCTGGCTGGTCGAACAGTAGGTGCGCCGTTTGTTGGGGCATTGGCAGGGGCGCTTGTAGTCGCAGAACTGGTAAAGCTTGCCAATGGCGGTCCAAATACCGCGCTGCTCGATCTTCATCTGCGCAGTCCCGGCCAACTTGCTGCATTTGCCCAGGGCCCCAAATTCGCGTTCAATCCTGGCGCCGTGGGATAGATTGCCGGAGGAATTGAGCAGACGGTACATCTCCAATAGTTTTGGCCCCTCGCGCGAAATGCATGCCTAGTGGGGCCCGCTGGATAGGACCTGACCGTCCGCGATCGGGTCGCAAGGCGAAAGTCCGCTTTCCGCGCATTGTCGGCCAGAACCGGACTATCCGCTTACGGCCCAGAAAGCGCCATTCAAGCTTCGATATGGGTCCGAATTACCGGGAAGATTTCAGCGGCGAACTTCGATCCTGAAAAGACACCGTAGTGCCCGACCCCTTCCTGGATGTGGTTGTGCTTATGCTTCGCCGGGATCCCCGAGAAAATATGGTGTGCCGCTTCTGTCTGGCCTGGGGGGCAAAGGTGGTCGTTTGCGCCCTCCACGGTCAGAACACGCATCCCTTCGACGGAAGCAAAGTCCACCTTCTCTCCGCGGTATTCCATCAGTCCGCGCGGGATATGATGCTCCATGAAGACCTTGCGCAGGCTCTCGATGTAGAACTCTTCGGTCATGTCGAGCACCGCAAAGTACTCGTCATAGAAGCTGCGGAACTTGTCGGTGGCTTCCTCCTCGCCCCTGATCGAGTTCTTGGCGAACTGGGCGTACTGGCGGAAATGGGGTTTGGGATTGAGGCCGATAAAACCAGTCAGCTGGTAGAACCCCGGATACACCCGCCTGCCGCTTCCGGGATAGCCCGGGGGAACCTTGTGGATGTTGTTCAACTCGAACAGCTTCAACGGCAGCTTGTTACTCAGCTTGTTGATCTTGCCCGGATTGATGCGCGTATCGACCGGCCCGCCCATGAGCGTAATGGTTGGAGGAACGAGTTCGGGATTGCGCTTGGCGAGGATCGCAGCGGCGACCATGGCGGGCGGGGCGGCCTGGCAGGTTGCGACAAGATGCGTGCCCGGGCCCATTGCCTCGATGAAGGCGATGAGGTGATCGACGTACTCGTCGAAGCCGAACTCGCCTTCTGACAAGGGAACGTCGCGGGCGTTTTTCCAGTCCGTGATGTGCGTGTCGAAATACTGGGCGAACGCCGTAATCGTCCCCTGGAGCAATGTCGCGTGATGTCCTGACAGCGCTGCTGCGATCAGGACCTTCTGCTTTTCGCGCCCGTCGGGAGCGCTGAAGCGCAACAGATCGGCAAAGGGCTGGGTCGCCACGACTTCGGGCTCGATAAGCACGTCGACATCGCCGAGATGGTCGCGGACCTCGTACTTTGGCTTTCCGTAGTCTTTCAGTTGCCGGTGCGGGAGTTCGAACAGCGTTGCCATGGTCCGCATGGTCAGGCTGGAGCGCAAAGGGTTGAGTTCGCTGCGCGCCATTTGCGTGCCGACCTCCAGCCAGGCTGCCAATGGGCGTGTCGCAAGGCGCGTGGCCTCGTGCGCGAAATAGATCAAAAGTCACCCCGTTTTTGCGCGATATTACGGTCGATAAGGCCAAGCGGTAACGTATGTGGTTCAGATAGCAAGTTTGCTTTATTATTGTTTCACATATTCGCCGGGAGCATCCATCAGCGGCTTGTGCTTCTTGGAACCCAGTTCCTGCTTCGCCGCGATCATGCTGCCGCTGCGTTCACCGCACCACTTTGTCCAGCTCTCCCACCAGCTGCCGGGCCTTCTCTCGCTGCTTTCCAGCCAATGATCGGCATCGTCCTCATCGAGCGGGCCGATGTTGTGGTAGGCCTTCGGATTACCGGGGGGGTTTACCAGGGCGGCGATATGTCCCCCGTTGCTCAGCGCAAACGTCTTCGATCCTCCGAAGAGCTTGCCTGACTGGTAGCAGGCCTTCCACGGGGTCAGGTGATCCGTGACAGCCCCGACAAAGAACTTGTCGCACTCGATCGCGGCGAGGTCGACCGTCTCGTCGAGCAGGCGATATTTACCCGGTTCGGCCAGATCGTTGTCTTCGAATAGCTTCAGGAAATCCTCGTGCAGCTGGGCGGCCATGTTGCTCGAGTCAGCGTTCCAGGCGAGAATGTCGAAGGCGGGCGGTTCGTCGCCCATAAGGTAGTTGTTGACCCAGTAGTTCCAGACGAGGTCGTTCGGACGCAGCCATGTAAAGATCTTGCCGAGTTCACTGCCTGGCAGGATGCCTTTCATCCGCGATTGCGCCTTGGCCATGCTGAGCATCGCCGGAAACCGGAAGGCGCCAAGGCTGGCATCGGTCTGGAAATCGAGCATGGCGACGCACAAGGTCAGACTGTTGAGGCGATTATCGCCCTTCGATGCAAGATGGCCTGCGACCATGCCTGACAGTATGCCGCCTGCGCAAAAGCCGAGGATGTTGATCTTGGGCTGGCCCGTTACTTCCGCGACGACCTCGGTCGCCTCGAGGACGGCCTCGGCATAATCGGCGAGGCCGAAATCACGCTCGTTCGGCGACGGGTTGCGCCAGCTGATCGTGAAATACTGCAGGCCTTGAGACACGGCGAACTCTGCAAAGCTGCGTCCCGGAGCAAGGTCGGTGAAATAGTACCGTCCGATCTGCGGCGGGACGAGCATGACGGGAACTTCGTGCACCTTGTCCGTGCTGGGCGCATACTGGATGAGTTCGAACATGCGCGTCCTGTGGATGATTTTTCCCGGCGTCACGGCAAGGTTCTTGCCGACCTCGAAACTGGAAGTGTCCACCTGGCGAGGCAGACCGTCGTTCGACTGGAGATCCTTGAGGAATGCCTGGAAGCCGCGAGCAAGGTTGCTGCCACGCGTTTCCATGGTGCGCTTCAGTGCGGCCGGGTTGCCTGCAAGCGTGTTGGTGGGCGAAAGCGAGCTCGTAACAATCGATGCAGCGAGTTCGGCGCGCGACTTTTCTTCCAGCGGAAGGTCGTCGGGGATCATGGCCTCGACGGCTTCACACATTGCCAGATAAGCTTGGGAGAGTCGCTTGTAGAGAGGATTCTTGGTCCAGGTTTCGTCCTTGAAACGCCAGTCCCTGCCGTCGGGCTCGATCTCAGACTTTCCGATGCCGATCTCGAACAGCGCCTTGTAGAACTGGAGGTTGGCTTCGATCAGCGATTTGGGGTTCACCGCTTTGAGGTAGGATGCGAAAGGCCCAGCCGGGCCGATCACACGTTCCATGTTCTCGCGAAATATTCCGAAAACATCTGACTGCGGCGCGCTGCTATTTTCCACTTCGGTCCCCTAAATCCAACTGCGTGGTTATCCCACAGCTTCTTCGGAGAATCCACCATCGCGTCCAATGCCGGGGCCGGCTTTGCGGAGTGTATGGCTATGTGCAGCGCGCGTTTCGGCGCCGGCACGGCCCCGAAACCGAGCGTCACATCGCCCGGCCAAACCAGATCACGCGTCCAACCACATGGACTTGGGAGCGATCCATGTCGTGCCAGGTCGGGTAGGCCGGATTGTCGCTTGAGATTGTAATCTGCTTGGCACCGGGCTTGATGGCGATACGCTTGACGACAAGCGCATCATCGGCGCGCAGCACATAAATGCCGTCACGCAGCCGTGAGCCGTGATCGGATGCATCGACGAGTACCTCATCACCATCGCTGAGGGTTGGCTCCATGGAATCGCCCATGACACCGACAATCGAAAGGCTTGCGCTTTTCGCCGAGGTCAGTCGGCGGAGCCAGCGCTCATCGAACCCGAAGCGCGTTTGCGCTGTTTCGCTTGCCGCCACCGCGCCGAAACCTGCGGACGCTTCCACATCGAGCACGGGTATCTCGACCATGCCATCGCTCACAGGATTGGCCGGTCCGCCCAAAACCTGCTCGTCGACACCGAAGAAGCTCGCCAGTGTCTTGCGATCCTCGTCATCGAGCTTGCGAGGTGAGCCGCGCTTGATGAACTGCTGGACGTACGCCGGGTTGCGACCGAGCAGCCGCGAGATCGATGCGTAGCCGTATCCGCCCTTCAGGATCAGCCGGTCGAGCTCTTCTCTGACATGTTCCATTCGCCTGTCCTTCCAATCACGAGCGTAGGAATTTTCCTAGACTCGCGGACGCGATCCTAGTAGGAACATAACAAGAACACAAGAGAATTGCGAGTCGGAGCGGAACGGAAATGAGCCTGCTTGAACAGATCGAGAAGCATCTGAAAGAAAACCATATTTCGGCAACCCGTTTCGGCAGGAGAGCGGTCGGCGATCCGCGATTCGTGCTCGACTTGAGAATGGGGCGCAGACCCCGTCGCCGAACCATCGAACGGCTGGAAGCTTATCTCGCATCATCCCAATCGTCGGTGAGTAATGGCGCTATCAGGAACGCTGAGTGTGATCGCTCAACTGTTCCCACCGACGCGCAACCTGCTGCCAAAGTTTCGCGCCGTCCGGCTCGTTCGCGCGGGTCAGCTGGTCGATCTTCGCATCGATGAAATCACGGCCACTATCGCCGTGATGCTTCTCGACCCAGAGCGCCATTCCCCACAATTCCTGGTCGCGATTGAGTGTCAAAGCAGCGACCGGATAGCTACGGCGATACCGAGGATGATCGGAATGCCGAGAATCCAGGCTTCAAGCTTTAGCTTCCTCTCGTTCGTACCGCTCGCCAGCGGTTCGTCTCTATCCGGCCAGACACGCATCAGCACCAAGGCTCCCGTCGCCCGGTCCATGTCCGTGCAAGACCTTCGCTAACCAATTGATCGCCCAGAGACCGTCCGTCACGCATCAGGACACGCAATTTGCGACCGTACTGGTCTTCGTCCCGGTTGCCGATCGGTACTGCGGAAAATTCGCCTTGGTTAAGCAAGACAACCAGCCGGTCACGAGCCTTGATGCCGAGCTCGTATTCGTAGTCGCACCTGGGTTGCGAGATTTCCGGCGTATCGATGTCTGCCACGCGGATCTTTACGCCTTCGAGCCAGATCGTATCGCCATCGACCACACAGGTATTCCTCACCAGCCCGCATACGCCAAAGGTATGTGTGGTTCGCGCCTCGGCGCTGGCAGAACCAAAGGGCCAATTGATCCCGATTACACCCCCAAGAATCCCGGCGAACAATCCGCCCAAGACGAGAAGCAAAAGTTTGCGCCTCTTGTCTCGCTTCTGGCGGACGGCTCCGCCGCGAAAATCGACGACGTTTGGTTCTGATGGTTCGTTCGTGCTCATGATCTGCTCTTCAATACCGTGTGTTCTTTCACTTTCCTTGAACATCGCCAAGCCTTGCGAACTCGCTTTCCCGATAGTTTTGAGCTACTTTCGTGCGAACGATCAGTGGGAAGAGTGGAGAAGAGGGGGCTCCCTTTTTCGCGAAGGAGAAGAAGCGATGAGCGGACCCGAAAACACACCACCCAAGGGCAACAAGGACTGGGAGGGTTTTCGCGAGATCGATCGCGCGATCGCCGAGAACCGTGTCACATCCTACACGTGGAAGAAGACCTGGGCTGACCCGTGGGGTAAAGCGGGCCTGATCCTCTTTGGCATCCTTTTCGTTGCTTTTGCAGTGTATGTCGCGATCTACGACGGTCTGATTTAGGCTACCATTCCTTCACATCATCGGCAGCGTCCGCAGACGCGCCCTTCGCATCGCGCGTCTTCCGGTCGAGGTAACCCTTGACGCTTCCCACCCTTCGCTCGCCTTGTTGCTGTACCCGTTCGACATCGCGTGCGATCTCGTCACGACCGCCCGAGGGTTCCGCTAGTGAATCGGGCACCCCGCCAAGACTGACCGATCCGCGCACGCCGTTTGCGCTACTCACGGAGGGTCGGGCGACAGGGGCATTGTCTGGAAGTACGAGTTCGCTCGCAATATCCTCGTTGAGCTGCTCGGCGTAGCTCTCGACGAACCGCGCCTGGAGCTGCTGGCCGCGCGCGCTCATCTGGAAATCGATATCGTCGAAACGGACTTGGCCGTAGTAATCGCGGTTGGCATCGATCTCCGTCATGCCCCATTCCCGATAGGCCTGGCTGAGATTGAGCGTGCCTGCGGCATTGGCGCTTTCGTACCAGCTTGCCTGGTTTTCGAGACGGCTGGCGATCTCCTCTGCGCGGCGCGCTTCGCGCGTGTAGCTCTGCGCCTCTGTGATCGAAGTTGTGATCCCGGCAGAACTGCTCGAGACCAGTGCCTCGGAACTCGAGCTCGTCTCGCGCAGGAACCCTTCGCGCGTGTTCGACCAGCTACGGCTGTCCGAGATCTGGCGCAGCGCGCCCATGATCCGTGACCGGTCTTCAGAGGCAATTCCGATATCGCTGTCGGTCCAGCTCTGATTGCGACCTCCCTTGAGACCAAGATTGCCACTGACAGAACCGCGCTCTCCTTTCACGCCGAGCCCTGCATCTCCATTCAAGAACCACGACACTGTGATATCATCCGCCGCGCGGCGCGAGAGTCCGAATTGCTGCTGGAGTGTCTTCGAAGCATTGTCGACCTCGCTGAATGCGCTGCCGATGCTGTCGCTGATGGAAGTGCCGCTGACACTCTCGTTCGAGCGCGAACGGGTGTAGGCATCGCGCAGTTCGCTGAACCGCGTGACCGCCGAGCTGGTCGATTGCTGGGCAAGGTTGGAGAAGGTCTCGCTCTGGCCGCGGCTCTGGCTCGCCATGGTCGACAGCCGGCTCGAAAAGTCCTGCCCGAGCGTGGGTGTGAAAGGATAGCTGGAGGTCGGCACGGTGGCGAATTCTGCCTGCGGAAAGCCGGTTGTCTGCGTGCCGCTCTCACCAAATCCTCGTGTCTGGGCCGCGCCATAGGCGATGTTTGGCGCAAGGCTGGCCTGCGCGAATTGCCGCGAGAACACGCTCGAATTGTCGAGATTGGTGTTCCCGAGCGAGACGTTGCCCGTGCTCGCTTCGCGTGCGGCTTCTTCGGCCGCATTCTGGCTCGGATTGAGGTAGCTCGTCGCCTGGCCCGAGATCGCCATGGCTCCGCGCGCAACGCCGCCTGCGAGGAACGGTATCGAGGCGACGAGATAACCGGCAAGAATGCCGATATCGTTGTTGACGTCGGTCATCCCCGAGAAGGTCGCGAGCGTGAGGCCGCTCGCGCCGCCTGCTGCCGCAACATCGCCTGCGCCTTTGAGCATCAGGATCATGTGCAGGATGACGAAGAGTGGTCCCCAGGCGGCGAGGTAGAAAAACCCCGTGACATAGCCTCTGAGTGCGATCGGCCCGGTCCTTGGCATCAGGAACAGCGGGAAAAGCACCGGGAAGAGCGCGTAGAAGACAACCGTCAGAACAACATTGAGGATCGGTACCCACTTCATCGCATTGTGCGCGATCGAGGAATATGTTCGCTCGGTCTGGATGTCCGCGCGGGTCTGCGCGAACACATCGACGCTCGATGCACCGCTTGCACCTGCAAAGCCATGCATCGCCTGGTTCATCGCGTTGATTGTCAGGACCTGGCGAAAGATGCTGCTCGCGTCCTTCGAAATGCCGGTGAGATATTGGTAGGCCACCGGTAGGTCCGCTATGAGCTTGGCCTTGGCGAGCGCTTCGGTCTGCTTGGGATAGAGCTGACGACCGGCAACGAGCGTCATATCGTCGATCATACCCGCCCACTGGTTCGAGAGCGCGGTGTAGGCCTCCCGGCAGGTGACGATTGATGCAGTGACGCTGTCATCGGCCTCGCGGGTCAGGAACTTCTGCGCACGCGCCGCACTCCCGGGCGCAATGGTTGTCCAGATGTCGTTGCTCTCGGACAATTCCTTCATCGAATAGCGGCCGAGCAGCAGGTCGTAGAACACGCATTGGCGGACGTGCTCGTCGAAATTGGCGGCGAACTCGGGATCGGCGATGCGCAGGGAGCGTGTCGCCTCGAGCAGGCGCGCGCCGTAGATCATGCCGTTCTTTGAATAGTTGAGATCGTCGGGAAGCCCGAACACGGTCTCGGCCGAGCGGGTGAGGTAGTCGCCCGCCTGGCTGGTGAAGCTTGCCATCAGGGCAAGACCGAGCGGCACGTTCGCGACGGTAGCCGGAGCGAGGCTCGGATTGACGCGGTCGGTGACCTGCACATCCATCCGCGGCACCATCAGGCACATGTAGATCAGCGTCGCGCCCAGAAACCAATTGAGCCAGGCACGCCAGTCCTGGTTAAACGCCACCACGATCACCGCAAGCGCGAACCCCATCACCAGTGCGACCTGAATCAGGCTCTTGTAACCGCCAGCGCCAGTCCATGCGGCGACAGCGTTGAGGACGTTGACGATGTACTCGCCGCCGCCAGTTGTGAAGATCTCGACCATGGCGCTCGCCTCAGGGGACGATCGAGCGCGACTGGAGCCCGCGCGACCAGTCGAGCGCGGCGGACATCGAGGGCGACATCGAGGCGGCAAGCGCGTTCTCGATCATCGCGGTCTTCTCGATGATCTGCATGATCGCCGAGACCTTGGCCTGTCCCGTCGCCTGACGCTGGACGAGACCCGAACGCACTTCGGCAATCTGGCCGCGCCAGATCGCGAGCTTGGCTTCATCGGCGGCGATGAAGCTCGCCATCGAGCGCCCGGCTTCCGACACGATGCGGTCGAGAACGGCATAGAGCAGATCGATGCTGGCGATCTCGGCGAGCGTGTCGCGGTCGTCGGTCGGCATGCCGCGGCCATAGGCGGCCTGGACCGTGAGGATCTTGTACAAGGGGACCGAGGCGACCTGCAGAAGTTCCTTTTCGGCATTGCCGATCGCGGTGTCGGCCCGGATCGCATCGACCATGTTCCCGATCAGGAGCGTGACCCGCGGGCGGATGGCCTTTGCATTCGATAGGCTCATCTGCTCGAAGGTGGGATTGAGGCAAAGATCGGTCTCGTCGCAGCGGAAAACGCGAACAGTCTGGCCCTGCGTCCCGTCGAGCAGTGCGCTCACCAGGGTGGATGAAGCATCGCCTGCGAAAGGCACGAACTTGCCTGCCTCGTCGTCCCTGGGCGGCACATAGATCACCGTGCCGATCAGCGTCATGGCGTATTCGGCAAGCTCGCGGTCGAATGTGCCGCCGGGGTTGAAGAAGGCGCTCTTTTTCAGAACGTGCCAGGTGTAGTTGCGCGCCACGCCCGGATTGATGTCGGCGTAGTCGGCGCCGGCGCCTTCATTCGTTGAGGCGCGCTGCCCGCGCGTGCCGCAGCCGTGTTTGGCTGCGGCATAGTCGGTGAAGATGCCTTCGGAATTCCCGATCGCTTCGCAGATCGCCTTGTCGGCGAGATCGCCCTTGGGCCACAGGCCTCCGACCAGCCCCTGCGCCATTTCGCAGGAGTTGATCGAGAGGTTGTTCATGAGCTGCGCCTTCTGCGAAAACTCCTGCATGATCTTGTTGCACTCGGGGCAAACGGTGTCGATCGCGAGGCTGAAGGCGAACCCGACCGCGTTGTTCGCCACGGCTTTCAGGAGCGCGACCATCTCGCTCGCATTGATGAAGGAGAAGGAGCCCGCGAAGATGTCGATCCCGCCGCAGCCCGCGCGGGCGCGGGGCAGCTGTAGGTTGGCCACGTTGGTGGTCTTCTGGGGGAAGCGCGTCCAGACATTGCCGAGGCTGTAATAGCCCGCCGACTGGCCTTCGAAAGCGGTCGGGCCGATGACATTGGCCGCCGCGCCCATGTCGTCCATGAACCGGTCCATGCTGTCGCCGACATTGGCGGCGACGGGTGATGCGACCATGCTGGCAGCGGCGAGGGTCAGCGCCGCGTTGCGAATGCTAGTAATCATGTCCGGCTTCCTTCGAGGTGAGGAGATAGATGCGGTCCTGGAGCTCGTCGGCCGAGAGCACGCCGTATCCGATCGGGATCGGGCGCTTGGTCGCGCTGTCCCACAGCACGAGCGCCGGGGTGGCCTTGCCTTCAAGACCGAGCCTGGCGCGCTGGTTGGTCTCGACCTTGTAGTCCGGGAAATGGCGCGAAGGACCGCCATCGGTCGAGATGGCGCGCACAGTGATCCGCCAGCGGTCGGCGACTCCCTTGACGATGGGGCTCATCACTTCGCACGGGCCGCAGGTGGCGCTGAAGAAATAGAACAGGCCGTAGCGCTCG
>NZ_SKCJ01000002.1 GCF_005434975.1 Parerythrobacter lutipelagi
GAGAGCCGTGCCATGACGTGATCGCGCTCGGCGCTGCGGGCATCCTGCCACTGCTTCTTGGCGACCGCGCCGACCGGGCGTTCGAGCGTGTAGTCGAGTTCGGGATCCTGCCAGATCGCCCGTTGCCAGACATCGGAGAAAAGCGAGGCGCGGTCGAGCTGCGCACGCTGGAAGCGGATATAGGCCGCGACATTCGCTTCGGTCGGATAGAGGATCGCCCGCGCCTTCAACTCGCGCAACTCGGACGTGATCGCGTCGAGTTCTTGGCTGGCCGGGACCGGTTCGACCTCGGGCTGTTGCAGCTCTTGTGCGGGAGGTGGTTTGACGCAGTAGAACCAGTAGCCGAGCCGGCGCTCTTCGCAGTAGAGCGTGTCGGCTGCGGTGGTCGATGGAGTGCCTTGCCGTTCCTGGGCCTGGGTCGACGTAGCGGAGAGGGCAGCAACCCCCAGGACGAGTGCCGTGCGATAGAAATGGGTCATTGGCCGCCCCTTGCGTAATAATCGTCGATCTTTTGCTGGATGAGGATGCTGGTCTCGAGTTCGTCGGGCAGCCGCGCGGCCTCGGTGAACTCTGCATAAACCTCGCTGAAATCCATGCGGGAAAGATCGAGCTGCGCAAACTCGTCGAGGGAGAAGCCCTCGCACTGTTCTTCCTTGGGTTTGTCCCAGGGCTTCGGGAGTTGCTCGCGGCCCTGTTCTTGCAGGATGCGCGACAGCTTGCTCTCGAAGCAGCAGTAGACCTTTTTCTTGGTGAGGCAGACGCCGAGGAACTTGTCCGAACAGTAGGTCCCGACATAGGCGCAAAGCCCCTGCGCATCGCGCTGGTGGAGCAGCACTTCTTCGCGGTCGCAGCCGAGCGCGACCAGCAGGCTGATCCCTGGAATGAGCGGGAAACCCTTGCCCTTGCAGCAGTTGAGCACGCCGAAGACCTTGGACGAGCAGGTGTTGCGCGTTCCCCGGAACAGCGTCAGCGTGTTCGGATCGAACTGCCCGCGTGCCTCGTCCATCGCATGGAGCGCGGTGACCGCATCCTTGAACTCGTCATTGGCGGTACGCTCGATCGTCTCGCAGCTGCCATCGATGCAATAGACATCGCCATCGCAAACATACTGCGTTGTGCTCTCTGTATCGGGCAGCGGGCATTCGTAGATGCGTTCCCAGGTCTCGCAAGGCGTCTCTTCGGTGAGACATTCCTCGCGGATAAACCGGCAGGTGCCCTGGCTCTCTACGTCCGAGCAGTCGGTTGCCGCTTCGCGCGACGTGCAGGTGTAGCTGCGCTGCCATTCCCAGCACGGCCGCGTCACCGAGACGCCGTCGACCACGCGGGCCTGCGGGTCGGCGTCGGTGCAGATCTCTGCATCGAGTGTGCAATCTCCATTGTCGGCAAAGCCCGTGCACTGGCTCTCATCGGGAATGGTATCGACCGTGCTGTCGGTGGTGACCGCATAGGGCGTGTAGCGAGGATCGGGCGCATCGCAGGAAATCTCTGCAATCGGATCGCCAGGCTCGGTGCAGTAGCGGGTAAACTGGTCCTGCCACCATTGGAGGCACGGACCTGGGCGATAGCCGGTTATGCGGCACGAGCCGCCATCGAATGCCGAGCACCATGGAAGTCCCTGGTAGATGCCGGTGTCGTTGCAGAGGTAATGCCATCGTTGGCGCTGGGTCACGGTAGCGACAAGCGGCACCGCGCATTGGCCCGCCGACTGGTCGATCCGCGTGCCGGTGTTGCAGGTCGCGGTGTAGGTTCCCGCCGAGCCCGAGCCGGGCGGCAGGGCAACGCAATTGCCCTGGCTGCCCGAGATATCCATGCCGCTGGTGTAATCGAGCGGCGTCTCGTTGATCGCGAGACTGCGCGCGATCACGTCTTCGATGTCGTCTGGATCGAAGCGCGCGCGGTTGGCGATGCTGTCGCGCATGGCGCGATAGCCCTGGTGTCCGGTGGCCGCTGCTGCCGCATTGCTTTCGATCCGGTCGGGATCCTGGGCGAGCGTTTCGAGGTCACGCACGGCATTGCGATCATAGTTGGGGAGCGTGGCTGCGTCGGGCTGCGACCTGGCGGCTGCCTGCGCTTCGCTGCGAAGGCTTTCGCCAAAGGCCTTTCCGTCAGCCCGCGCATCCTGCTGCTGCGCGGAAAGGGGCGCGGCGACGGCGAGAACGACGAGCAGTGCCAGGCGAAGCGATTGTGTGAGCCTCATGGCCGCTCTCCTTCGAGGCGGCGGAGATGGAGCCGTGCGAGCTGTGCGCCCGGACCGCCTCCCGAAGCGAAGGTGTCGAGCACTTCGGCAACGCTGATATTGCCTGCGATGCGGTCGTGCGGCGGCAGGATGTCGCTGCAGTCGAACCCGTCGCACGGGGCGAAGTCGCTCGCGATCATCACGAAGCTCGGAGCGACCTCGATATCGAAGGCCCGGAACAGGCGCGGGTCTATCCCCAGCGCGCCAGCGTCGCTGCCATCGCTCCAGATGGCGGCGATGCGTTTCTTGAAGCGCGCGCTGTCGCCTTGCGGAAAGCCGCGCAGCACGGTGACGCCGCCGGCTCTCGCGACATCGCGAACGAGCGCCTTTAGCGAGGGCTCGGGCATTCCCAGCGAGGCGAATGCAATGAACCGGGGCGTCTCGCCCATCGCGGCTACTTCCGCATCGGCCTGGGCGCGGATCATGCCATCAAGATCGAGCGGGCCGGTATCCGCAGTCGCGTGCGCCGTTTCTGCATAGGCGGTGCGGTTATCATAGGCCGTTTGCTGAGCGGCGCGCGCGTCCTCTGCCAGCGCATCGGCTTTTGTCCTCACCGACGTGGCGAGCGCTTCGGCATCGGCGCTATGCTCGCTGGCGCGAGCGCGGATTTCGGCAAGGTCGAGTTCGGGCGAACTCTCCTGCGCAGACGCGGCAGCAAAGGCGGCGGCGGTTGCAAGGCTGATAACGACGAGCAGGGGGAAGGCGTTTCTCATAGCGCGCAGCAATTCCTCTTGCGCCAGACGAGGTATCCCATGTCTTCGCCGATGGCGGGGATCACCTGTCCGGGGGACTGGAAAGTGGTGGAGGCACCGATGGGCGGGCAGGCGTAGCGGCCCTTGGTCGCCGGGTTGGGGTTGGTGGCCTGGAAGCGGTATTGCTGCTTTCGCATCACCGGCATCAGGTATTTGCCGCACAGGCCTTTGGAGCCCATCGTGCCCCACGAGACGAGTTCGCGGTGAAGCTTGTAAGCGAATCGCGAAAGCACGAGCCGCGAGGCCTGGACGTGCCCGATCGAAGCCGAAACATTGCCGTTCATGGGGTACATCGACCCCTGGCAGCCCGCGCACCAGAACATCTCGTCGAGCGGCAGGTTCGCGGTCGATGCCGCGCAATCCGCAGCGCAGGCGGCCAGTGCCAGCGGGTTGGCGAAGAGCACCGCTTCGGGGTTGATGATCGCGGTGAGCTCGCTGTCCTGCCACAGCGGATCGATCTCGGAGATGTAGAGGATGTCGATCGAACCCGGCTCGAGGCACAGGAAATCGGCGACGATCTCCATCCAGTAGATCAGCGGATAGGCGTACCAGTGGACGTGCCAGCTCGAATAATACTGGCTTGCGCCGCCCACCGCCGAGGAACCCGAGATCGAGCGGAAGCCGATATCGAAGCCGGGATCGAGCTTCATCCCGCCGAGGTTCACGAAGCACCACGGCTTCATGCTGACATCGGCGAGCCGCACCGGCTCCCAGAACCCCATGGCGATGCCGGGTCGAAGACCGCACAGGCACACAGGCAGGTCGGGATTGTCGGGATCGGGCCGGTTGCTCGGCCAGATTTCGAGCCCGCCGACCGATATCGGGAACAAGCACGACCAGCAGATGTCGGTGATCGGATTGACAAACTGCCCGGTGCATTTGCCCGGCCCGGCATCGGCCGAGGCGGGCGAGGAAAGGGCGAGTGACAATGTCGCTGTGATGAGGATGAGGAAGGCGCGGATGCTGCTCATGGCCGGACCTTCCGAGGCGGGAGCACGATCTCGCTTATTTCGAGCATTCGCCCATTCTGGCGCACACGCGCGGGGACGGCCGTGATGCCGAATTTTTCGGTCAGCTTGCCGCCCTGGTCGAAATAGAACCGCCGCTGGCGGGCCTTCATCAGCTCGAGCGGCGCGCCTTTCACGAGGATCAGCTTGGCATTGGCCTGTTGCCTAAGGGCCCATTGGATCTGCGCGGGATCATCGCCGTCGAGGAAGAGGAGGGGGCCACGCAGTTTGACGCTGTCGAGTGGATTGACCCGCGTCCCGGCAGCATGGATCAGCTCGCCCTTGGCACCGCGGATATCGGCGGCGAGCGTGATCGTCGGATCGAACAGCCAGCTGCGGCTTTCGCTGGCACGGATCAGGCCGTCAACCGGATCGGGCCGGTTGACCCGCGCTATGGTACGTCGCTTCAATTCCTGGTTGAGACGGGCGGTCTCGCCCGACTTTTCCATTGCCGTGAGGCGCGAATGGATTTGCTCGAGCAGGTCGCGCTCGATCACCGGGAAGACCGCGCCGCGTTGACCATAGTCGCGTGCCTGCAAGCTGGCCGGGAGCGCGGCCAAGAGAAGCGCGCTGAGCGGAAGGAGGCAGCAAATCACAGGATCGCCCTCCCGCTGCCGAGTATTTGCCCGCGACACACGAACCCGATCTCTGCGTAGCGGCTGTCGAGCCCGCGCGGATGGCTGGTGCCGGTGTAATAGCAGCCCTGAGGGATCACGCCTTCGGGACCGCGCGTGAGCGGAATGCCAAGGCGGGTGGCTTCGAGCCGCGTCGCGACCTTCTTGCCATTGATGAAGACCGCATCGGCCTCGTGGGTCACCACATCGCCGGGCATGCCCAGCACGCGCTTGCCGAACATCTGTGGTTCTTGTCCGAAGTGTGCCTCGACGAGATCGCTGTGCGGCGGCTCGAAGAAGATCAGGCTACCGCGCGCGATTGGTGCCTTTTTGTCGAGCCAGAATGCCCAATTGGGGAGGCTCGGGCTGGCATTGATGAGGAAGGCGTGGTCCTTGCTGAAAGCATCGAGCGGTGCCCACGCCAGAGGCAGCAGGACGAGGCTCGAGAGGAGCAAGGGTCGGCGCAGGCGGAGCGGCAGTCTCATGGCTGCTCTCCTTCTTCGATTGTCCTGGCTTCGAGCTTGTCGGCGATGCGGCGTTCAAGTTCGGGGGTCGCATCTTCGGCGGCCCCTGCAAGCACGGCTTCGGCCATCAGCACCACGCGGCCATCGTTCCCCATCTCGGCAACCGCGCTCTCCGCCGCCTTGAGGTAGGCAAGGCTTGCGGCCTGGACCGCTGCCGGATCGGCATCTGCGCGCGCGGCCTCCTCGACGAAGCTTCCGATCGTTTTGGCGAGGCGGACGGTAACGATGCGCTGCTCAGGCGAGCTGGCGACCTCGCGGGTGATCCAGGCGCCCCAGAGCAGCGCCGCAACCAGGGCTGCGGTGGCGAGCAGTTTGAGTGCGAGCGAGTGCGACGTGTGGAGCTGATCAGGCATGGGCATTGTTTCCTTCATTGAGACGGCGATCGAGACGGCGTAGGAAAGCGGGCAAGCGCAGCAGTGCGAGGCCTCCCGCCGCGATGAGAAATGCGATCTGGAGGTCCTGCGCAAAGAAGTGCCGCGCAAGCGGTTCGGCGGTGCGGTAATGGTCGGCGAGATTGCCGAGCTGGGCGAAGAGTGATCCCAGATCCCAGCCTGCGATCAGGAGAAACACGAACAGCGGGGTCCCAAGCACGAGCAGCAGCGTGCTCGCCGCGAAGCCTGCCGCTTCGATCAGGACGAGGCAGGTGCCCTGGAACAGCGCAAGCCAGTTGATGGGTTGACGGTTGGCCCTTGTCCGCTTGGGTGTCGGGAGTGGAACGCGATCGACGAGCGTTGTGGTTTCGAGCGTCATCACCCGTCTCCTTCAATGCCCGCGACCAGCGCCACAGCGCGCTCCAGCGGCATGCCGTTTTCGACATGGCGGTGGATCTCGGCATAGGTGTCGGGATCGGAGGAGAAGATGGTTGCCGAGAGCGGATCGAGCACGAGCCGTCCGACGGCCTCCATTTCGGGACCTTTCAGATAGATCTCGCTGTATTCGGTGCCCGAGCGCTTGAGGCTGCGGATCAGCGTCTCGGTCCGGTCGTCCATGTCAAGCCGCGCTTCCTTGCGGAAATCGGCGATGGTCTCGGGCTTCTGCTGGAGCACCAGCATCCAGTCGCTGTTTTCGAGTGCGGCGCGCGCGCCATCGGACTTGTAGTAATCGTTCAAGGACTGGGTGGCAGTGGCGAGCGCGCCGCCATACTTGCGCGCGGTGCGGGCATAGGTTTCGACGAACTCGCCCATCGAGCCGCCCTTGAGCATCGCCCAGGCTTCGTCGATCAACAGCAGCTTCTTGGTTGCGCGTGAGCTCCTCGTCATCGCCTGGCCGGTCATGAACATGATCGCCGAGAGGACGACGCTTCTGAGTTCCTCTCTGGCAGCAAGGTCGCTCATCTCGAAGACGGTGAAATCGTCCTCGAGCGCGAAACTCGCTTTCCCCGAGAAGAACCCGGCATAGCTTCCACCGCGGCAGAAGGGCGCGATCGCAGTGGCAAGGTCTTTGCCCGCCTCGTTCTCGCTTGAGAGCAGCGCATGCGCGACATCGTCGATCGCGCCGCCGCTGCCGAGCGCTTCCCAGACCTGCGTTACCGCGCGGTCGATCAGGCCGCGTTCGGTGTCCGAGGGGGCTGCGCTCGGCCGTGCCATCTGGCCCACGATTGCCTTGATCATCGCAAAGCAATCGAGCCGGTAGTCCTCGTCTTCATGCGCGCGGGCATCGTCGACCATCGAGAAGGGGTTCAAGGAGAAGCCCGAGGCGAGCGTAAACTCGACGAAGCGGCCGCCTTGCAGTTTGACCGAGTGCTCGAAGCTGCGCCCGTCGTCGATCACCACGACCTTGGCGCCGGCACCGCGCAGGGCGGTGCACAGCTCTTGCAGCAGCACCGATTTGCCCGAGCCCGACTTCCCGCAAATCGCGATGTTGTGATTGCCTGCCTTGTTCTCGAAGGGAGACCAGAAGAAGGGCTGGCCGCGCCGTCCAAGCAGCAGCAAGTGTGGGATCTCGCCTCCGAGATACTCGCCCTGCATCGGCGCGATGTTCGCCGCCGTGGTCGAAAGCATCGTGCGGAAGCGCTTGAGGCGCGCCATGTCGTGGACGAGCCCGTCGGCAAGGCTCAAGGGGAAGGCGGCGACGAAACCCTGCAATTGCAGGAAACGTTCGTCGGCAAGGTCCCATCCGGCCGCCTTGTAGATCGCCTTGACCGTGCGCTCATGCGCATCGCCTTCGCCGAGCGGCGATATGGTGGTGAGGCCGTAGAACAGCTTGACCAGCTTCTTGCCGGCCTGGAGTTCGGCCTGGACGTGTTTCCATTCGGCCGACTGCTCGGAGAGCTTTGGCAGGAAGCGTGCGCTCTTCGTCTCCGAAAGACTGGTGGTGCGCATGAACTTGTAGCCTGCGCGCGCGGCTGCCGCTTCCTGGTCGGGAAAGTGCAGGCACAGCATGGTGGCGGCAGGGCAAGGGAAGCGCAGCTTGTCGGTGAACATGTCGCCGATCAGCCGCGCGCATTCCCACGGAGCCCAGCGCTCGGGCGTCGAGCGCACACCGTAATGGCGTACGTCGAAGCGGTCTGGATAGCACTCGCCCATTTGCGGCACCCCGTCGCGGGTGCGTCCCGTCTCGCGGAAACGCTCGGTGCGCAGGATCAGGCGGTCGTCCTCCACTTCGAGTTCGATGTCGCGGCGGATCGCCTGGACATCGAGCGTGTCTTCGCGGTTCCAGTGCGTGCGTTCGGGTTCGCGCGCCGTTGTCGGCGAGGTCAGCTCATCGACGAGTTCGAGCAGACCCGCCGGCTCGAGCGCGTTCGACGACAGCCCCAGCGAATTGAGCATTCCCATGAGCCCGTTGCGGCATTCGGTCAGTTCTGCATCGGTGACATGGCCGGAAACCGGGACACCGAGCGAGATGATCAGGCGGACATGGCGTGCGTGGAACGGCGCATGCGCAGAGCCCGATTGCCACACGAGATCGTAGAGCCGGCCCACGCGCGCTTTCGCGATGGCTTCGTAGATGCCGCCCTGTTCGTAGCGCGGCGCGAACCAGGGTCCAACGATTGCGCCGATACGCGGGGAGGCAAAGTTCAAGACTTGGAGGCAGGCACCTTGCGGCAGGCTCTCGGAAAAGAACTGGCCAAGGATCTCGCCGGTGCGCTCGTCCGCCCCGATCAGCGGGGTGACTTCGAGGACGAAGCCCTTCGAATGCGCGTTGCGATAGAGCCCTGGCCCCTCGTCGTAGACGCGATAGGGCAGCCAGTCCGACAGCATGTCGAGCGAGAAGTGCGCCTGGGGATGGTCGGCGCGCTTTGCGTCGCCGAATAGCCCGGAGAGCAGCGCATCGCGCGCGGAAGCAAGCGAAAGGTTCATCGCGTGTCTCCTTCAGGCGTAACAGGGTGGGGCACCCGGCCGGGGGAGGGGGAACGGCCAGGT
Source organism: Parerythrobacter lutipelagi (assembly GCF_005434975.1). GTDB lineage: Bacteria > Pseudomonadota > Alphaproteobacteria > Sphingomonadales > Sphingomonadaceae > Parerythrobacter_A > Parerythrobacter_A lutipelagi. Next base: position 8,496 of record NZ_SKCJ01000002.1, read on the forward strand.
GCCCCTTGGTCCGGCGCCGAAGCGCCGGGCAGCTCCGGCGCACCCTGGGAGGGGATAACCAGGACATCCGGAAGCTGCTGGGGGAGGGAAGACGGGATGTTGGCGGCGCCGGTTGCATCGCCGGTGTCGGCGGTCTCAGGCTGGTTCTGGCTCGCACGGCCGAGCGCACGCAGGACATCGCCGGTCGAAAGCGGGGCTCGCCAGTCCGTTGAAGGTTTATCTGCAAGAGGGACATGCACGACGCGCGCTTCGTGCTCGCGGCCATTCGCGTCACGCGAGGCTGCGAGGAAAACACGCAACGTGCGACCATTCGCTGGTGACGAAGAAGGTGCGTTCGCGCCCTGCTGTTGCATGGCTTTCGTCGCCTGGTCGTCGATCGCGGAGGTGGGCGCACAGCTGCCTTCGGGCGCGCGGCACGCGAAATCGCCTTTGACGTTGCTGCCGAGCGTTGTGCAACCGCCGATCGCCAAAGCAATCCCCGCCAGCGCGCTGAGTTTGATGAGGCGCGGGCTCATTGGTCAGTTCCCGGCTTGGCGCCTGCGAACTCCCGCAGCGTTGCCGCATCGCGGTAGCCGTGGAGGACTGCGCCGTCGCTCGCGCGCACGATGACCGGGGTCCCGGCAAAACCATTGGCTCGCGCGAAGGCTTCGTTGGCATCGAGCACCTCGCCAGCGTCGCAATCGGCCTGGGCCGAAGGTGCGCGCCCGGCATAGGCAGCATGGAGCGCCTTTGCCTTGTCCTTGGCGCAGAGCACGCCTTCGGACATGCGGCGGCTCGCTGCTCCGAAGATCGAGATCGGGCGTTCTTCGACCAGCACGCCGGCCTGTTTGAGCTCGCCCGTCAGCCGCTGGCAGTAGCCGCACTGGAAATCGGAGAAGACAACGAGCCGTGGACCCCTGCGGTTGCCCCAGAGCACTCCGCCATCCTCGGGCAGGACTGAGAGGTCCACCCGGGTCTTCGCTTGTGCGGTTCGCGCTTCGGGAGAATGCGTTTCCGCATGGCCTGCCGCCCGCGCTGCCCCGGCAACGAGCAGGTCCGGATTGAGTTCGAGCAGCCGCGCGGCAGTGACGTCGCGACGCTCTTCGAGGTCGTATAGGCGCCCGACGAAGAGATAGCGGGCGGCTTCGTCGATATAGAACAGGCTCTCGCCCGAGACGACCTCGCACCATGGTGCGAACGTCGTGCAGTCGAGCGCGTCGATCGGCGTCTTGGGCAGGCGCAGCTTCAAGGCCAGTGCGACATCGCGCGCAATAGCGGCCTGAGCCGGCATGGCGGTGACCACCGCAACGCCGCTGGTAAGAAGCGCCGCTGCGCTCGCTGCGGCAAGTGAGAGGTGGGCGAAGCGGGCCTTCAGACCCGGCTGGAATTCATTGAAATTCATTGGGAAGTGCTCCTGACATGGACGCCGTCGAGGAAGACGATCTCGACTGCGATGCCCGTCGGCATCTCGACGACGGGTTGATATTGTTCTGCGCGTTCGATGAGGTACTTGCTGACCGTGTCGGCAGCCTCGCCCGCGCCCTGGCCGAAGCCGCCTGCTAGGATGTCGGTGGGGGAGAGCGCCTCGCGCGTCCCGTCTTCGCCGACACGCCCTGCAAAGACGCCGTTGGCATTGGCCGAGAAGCCGCGCCCGAAGCCGCCGACGATCCCGGCGAGCAGCGCCTGGCTGACAAGGCTGCCTTCGCGGCTGACAACGCGGCCGCGCACGCCGGACTTGCCGGCAAAGGCGATGAACCCCTTGACCTCGCTCACCGCGTAGCGACCGCCGGGCTGCGCGCAGGTCATGCGCACGAGCTTCACGTAGACCTTCTCGGCCGAGAGATCCCCGCGTGCCGCGCCGTTGACGAGGCAGCCGGTGAGGTCGGTGGTCAGCAGGCGATTGCCCTTGAGCACCGAGCGGGCTGGTCCGGTGATGCGCAGCACCACGGGCAAGGGATCGCTCTGGCTGGTGACGCCGGTCGATGCATCGACGCCGACGATGACGGTCGCGGGCGCATAGCTGTTGGGTGGAAGGTAGTCGCGGCTTGCCTCGAGCAGCAGCGGCGGAGAACCGTCGCTCGATCTCGCAAGTGAAGTTTTCGCTTTCTCGCCTTCGAAGTTCAGCAAGCTGGCTTTTGGCTCGGCCAGTGCTGTGGGATCGAGCGCGGAGGGCGAGGTGCCGGGGTGACGCGGATCGACTGCAGCGATGGGCGCGGCAGGCGGATTGGCCCGGACGGTTTGGAGCTCGCTGCGCAGCGCCGCATTCTCGGCCGAGATGGCGTCGATCGCGGCCTGGCCTTCGCTCAGCATCCTCGCGTTCTCGCCGCGCAGGGTTTCGAGCTCCTGCTCGATTGCGCTCTTGGGAAGCTGGCTGTCCTGGAGGTCCTTGATCGCCTTGCCCTGCGCGTCGAGGCGGTTGCCGTAGGTGGCAACGAATTCGCGCTGCGACAGATTGCGATTGACGAGGCCGCCGGTGTCGATGGTGGTTGCACCGCCCTCTTCGCCGTCCTGGGCGTCGTCGCCGCCGAAGATGAACATCGATCCGGCGATCAGAGCGACGGCTCCAATCCCGCCGAGCAAAAGCTTCTGGCGCTGCGCGATTGCGGAGTTGAGGTTGGAGCGTTTGGCGCCGCCCTGATCTCTGGCGTTCGGGCTTCCTGATGTCGGGGAAGTATTGTCTGCCATCACTCGAGCCCTCCCTTGGCGAACACAAGGAAGGCTTGCGTCGTCTCGCCGGGAGCAAGCGCGTCCCGGCCATAGGCAAAGGCCAGTGCGCCCGCAGGAGCCGCTCGCTCGTTGGCAAGATCGATGGTTTCGGAACCAAGGTTGCGCAGGGTGAATGCCTGGCCGGTCAGCTCGGCGCCTTCGTATTCGGCGACTTGTTGGACTTCGAGATTGCCTGTCCGGCGCGGACGCGAAAGCGCAGCCCGTGCGCGAAACCCGGGCAGCACCGCGTCATTCGCCATGGACTCAATCAGGCGAAGTGTGGCTTCGTCGCGGCTCGGTTCGCCTTCTGCCCAGTCGGCGGCCTCGGACTTGGCGAACGCCGGGTTGGTCACGAACAGCTGGCTCGCTTCGTCGCCCTCGACGCGGCAGGCAAACTTGTAGACATGGCCCGCGGTGCTGGTCGCGAAGAAGCTGACTCGGGCGCTCGCATATTGCAGCGGCACGGAGATATAGATGTCGCCGCGCACCGGCTCGTGCGTCACTTCGAAATCATTGTAGGGGAAGCCGCTCGCCATCTTGGAGACATTGGCGAAGCCGTCTTCGACGAGCGCTATTCGAGTGAGCGCGCCGCGGGCAAGCACGCAGTCGATGGTCGCGCCGTCGGCGGCTTCGACGAACTGGTCCGCCTGGGCTGGCGCAGCAAAAGCGCAGCTCAGGGCGGCAAGCGCGACGCTGGTCAATGCGGCCGGGAAGGGTCGGGCAAGGAGACTCATAGGTCTTCCTCCTCGTTGGCGTTAGGAAGCTGGCGGAAACCCGAGAGGCCGAGGCTGAGACCGCGGCGGTTCCAGGTGAATTCGAAGCTGCGCTCCTGGCTCGCGATCACCTCCGCTCCGACGAAGGTCTTGAGCGTGCCGGTGACAGTGGAGGTCAGCGCCTCTGTGTCGACGCGCATGGTGGCGATGACGAAGGCCTGGCTGATGTCTGAGCCGCGCTGCTCGTCGACGATTTTGACAAGCTCGGACTTGAGGTGTCCGCGGGCCGCAGGGTCGGCCACCTTCAGGATTTGCTCCATCCAGTAGTCGAGGCTTTCCGGCGCGCGGTTGAGGAGCATCAGCGCGGTGTCACGAGTGACGAGTTCGAGATAGTGCGCTTCGATACCGCCGCTGCCGAGCGCGATCCGTTCGGACGTGATCGGCACGAGTACGACCGTTTCGTCGCGCGTCGCTGCCGCGCCGACTGCGAGCACGGCGGTGAGACCAAGCACGGCGGCAAGCGCTGCAAAGCGATTGCGCTGCTTCAAGTGTCGCTGCGCTTCCTCGTAGGCGAATTCGTGTTCCATCGATGTCCTCCCTCAGCCTGCGAGCAGGCGGCAATGGGAGGGCGGCGTGGCTTTCAACCCGAGGAAGCTCCTCGGAAGGTACCAGTAGGCAGCGTGCACCAGTTTCGAGCCTGCGCCTGAAGCTTTCGCCTTCCGCAAGGCGAACCAGGTTATGACCGATAGGCCAGTGCCGATGATGATGTGCTGCGCGAGAATGCCCCATGCGAACGGGACGAGCAGTCCCGCGAACTCGTCGATTGTCCAGAAGCCGATGAGCTCCGGATCGTCGAGCCGCCGTGGAACAAGGTACGTGTCGGCCATGCCGCCCTCCCGTCGTTAGACCGCGATCAGATGGTCGCGGTCACGACCGAAGTGACGATCGGAACGCCGGTGCCGACGCCGATCCCGACACCGACCGGCACGGCGACCTGGCCGAGTGCGAAGCGCCCGGATGCGAGCGCGATGAGACCACCTGCCAGGCTGAGGACGGTGATGATCTTGCCGCCCGAACCTTCGAGAAAGTCCGTGAACTTCTGCAGCGCCGGATCGAAGGTGGTGTCGGCACCGGCATAGGCGGCGCCCGCACACGCCAACGCGATCGCCGCAGGAAGGACGTAATCACGGGCGCGAATGGTGCTCTTGGGCCGGGTGGGAAGAGCGAGTGTCTTGGTCATCGAGGAACTCCGTTTCGAACAATGGCAGCGATGCGTTCGCTGTATGTTCTTTCCTCGATTCCCAAGCAGGGTGTAGGAAATCGGAAAGCAGCGTGGCTGTCCTTGCATCCAAGAAAAATCGAAGGATTGAACACGGATTGCCGGCAATCGAGCCACTGCGCGGCCCCTGTTGCGCTGGGTGGCTGTCTGCCGCGTCAAGGAGGCCGGATGCTGCGACGGCAAGGCCGGATCGTGCGCGAATCACGAGAGAAAACAATCGAACGCTTTCCTAGATGTTCTCTTATTGTTCTTTTTGTTTTCCTACACCTCCAGCCAGTGACTATCGAGTGATTCCTTCAGGCATCACTTCGCATCAAGGGAGCTTTCCTATGAACCATAATGACCTTTGCCCGGTCGAGAGGCAGACCGCTGCTGACCATGGAATGGTCAGCAAGGTTCTCGAGAAGGCCGTAAGTCAAAGCGGAAGAACGCGCCGGGCCATCGCGGCGCGCACCGGCATTCACAAGGATGCGCTCAGACGTATTCTTTCAGGCCAACGGTCACCGACGCTATCCGAAGCCTTGCGGATTCTCGATGCATCCGATGCCGCGGCTGTCTCAACTCTCATGCTCACACTCTCTGGAGATCGGGTTCGGGGCGATGAATGGCTGGATCAGCCAGTGGCGCATTTTCTTGATGGCTTCCTGTCCGAGCTGCCCGCCGCTCTCGAGCGGGTGCTTGGCAACCAGTTGGTGGATGTCCGGCCACGCTGGGCCAAGGGCACTGCCCACCGGGTCGCGAGACTTCTTTCGGATCATATTGACGAGCTTGAACGCCGCGATGGACTTCTTGATGGAGAGGGAGGCATCGGACATGGCTGAAAGCCAACAGAACGCGGTTCCCAAAACCCGCCTCATTCGCCTCAAAGAGGTACAGCATCGTGTCGGTCTGGGGCGCTCGACGATCTACAGATGGATGGCTGAAGGAGAATTCCCTCAACCGGTCCCACTCGGAGGACATGCGGTTGCCTGGGTGGAGAGCGAGGTTGAGGCCTGGATCGCTACGCGATTGGAGAGGGGCTGAGAGCTAAACAAAGCAACGCAAAATTTACGGCCAATAAAACAACAGGTGTGCTGCTAGTATGCGAGATTGAGCGTCGATTGTGACGCTTGGCGGAACACACGCTTCAGCCTGATTATTATGTATGAAAACGCCGATAAAATTCGACCTGGAATATGGCGTCGTCCGAAGGTCTTACGAAATGTTCCTGTAAAGGTTCGATCACGATGCTTTCCCCCGCGCTAGCGGTGACTGTCCAGCTCGAGGGTGCGAGAGCGTGATACTCCACCGACCCAGCATCAACGCAAGGCCTGCCCCAAACATCGGACTTCAAGTTATGTTTGGACGTGAGTTTTTCTGGAACGGTTGCTGAGGAAAACACCGGGCTTTCGGCGTATTTGACCACGCCTGGCGGCAATTCGACCGACTGGGTCACGCGCCAGGTCCAACCGCCAAGACAATGATCAATATGCCGATCCCGAACAGCGAGACTGTTGCCGGTACAACGAGCACCTGCACGAAGACCGCCTTGCGATCCATCGGGCCGGTCCACGTTGGAAGCTTTCCACCGCAATCGAGCGGTGAAGTCTCTTCACGTCCCGCTTGACGCGCACCCAGGCGTGCGACCCCGAAATACATTGCCGTGTACAAGACGGAAATCACGATCGCGAAGCGCGCCGCCGTACTACCGCCCGTCGCCAAGAATATCGCGAAGAAGAATATTCCGTAGCATGAGAGCATGATCTGCCAGACCCGTGCTGGGAGCTGAAAGCCTGCATTCTCGGGAGCTACTGGTGCAACCGAGAGCGGCTGCAGAATGCCGTCGAGAGCCTCGACTTCGTTTGCCGGATGGACCTCGCGCTCCGCGAGTAAGGTGTGCTGTTCAAACATGAGGGAGGTTCCTTCCTGCTGCTGACCCCGAGATTCCGGTTTTTCCGATCGCGATGCCTGTCAGGAGACTGTCAGCGATTGCGCGGGCTCGGTCGGCAACCAGTCTTATCGACTCTGGTTGGCTCGAGAGCGTGCGGAGCGTTGCGTAGAAGTGGTCCAGCCAACGGGTGAAATGGGGCTCCTCCAGACCAGTAATCTCGATGTGCTTGCGCATGGGATTGCCTGCGAACTCACCGCTGTTGAACAGTACGGAGCGCCAGAAGGACTTCATGCGCTCAAGATGCGCGGGCCACTGCGAAATACGGTCCGCGAAAATGGGGCCAAGCAGGTCGTCCTCGCGAATGCGTCCGTAGAATTCGTCCACCAGTTGCGACACGAACTGGGCGGTGACGCCGAGCGATTCAGCGTGAGCGCGCTTCGCTGCTCGTGCATCGAGCACATCTGCGCGAGAATCATTGAAGTTCGCGGTCATCTCTTGAACCTTAAAACAGGTATATGATATACCTCTTATATCCCGTTTTGTGGTAAAAGCAACATCTGATATACCGCTTTTATGCAGTTAAACCTTCGAACCGATTATGCGTTGCGAATGCTCATGGCGCTTGCCGCCAAAGACGATGTGGTCTCGATCGACTGGATTGCTGATCGCTATGGGATCTCACGCAACCACTTGGCCAAAGTGGCACAGGATCTCGCAGCCGCGGGCTTTGTAGAAACCTTGCGAGGCAGGAGCGGTGGCCTGCGGCTCGCGCGGCAGGCTTCGCAAATCAATGTAGGCGAGGTTGTCCGGTCGCTGGAAAATACGCACGGTTTCGTCGCCTGTATGGGAGGCAAGGAAACCTGCGCCATCGATGGAGTGTGCGGACTCAAACCCGCCCTCGCGGGGGCGTTGGAGGCTTTTCTATCCCACCTCGACCAGTTCGATCTGGGACAGATCACTGGGTCGAAGTCGCAAATCATGCAAAGGCTCGCTCCAGCCTAGGTGAGATCGCAGACCATATAGCTACTGGCTCCGCCATATCCGACCAGCGCTTCCCTGATGTCCTCGTCGGCTACGGTCACAAAGTCATGTTTTGCCCAAAAAATCTGAGACCGGTTGACCGCCACCAATGCCACCCGGTCGAAACCGTGATTGCGCGCAAGTAGCTTTGCATGATCAACCGCCTCGCTTGCAAGCCCTTGACCGCGCATACCCAGGTCGATCGAGATATCATGAATGTAGAGCACATCCGCATTGTCAGGCAGTTCGCCTAGCAGTGTGTCCAGTGGCACCGGATGGCCGAAAGTAGCGGGGTGACAAATGATGTATCCAACCGTCTCTCCGTCTTGCTCGAGAACACAGCATCCTCCTGCGAAAAGTTCGAGCCGCTCTCGAAACACAGCCTCGTCTTCAGGGTGATCGGGATGGCACTTGTCCGCGATGGCAAGCACTCGGGGAAGATCGCCTGCAACCATCTCTCGCCATCCATGGGCTGCGCTCGCTGTATTCATCTTGGCTTGTTCGTTCTCTATCTCTTGCGATCGCTCTTCGCCCATCGCTCTCATCCGTTTCGCCAGATCACCATCTAGCCGTTTTGCCGCATCGAATAGGGAACAACGCCTCTTTCGAACAGATCGACTTCGATCTGCTGGTCGCTTGGAGGATATGCGCGTTGGTCGCAGCCCGTTCGTGGGCAGATCCTGCATGATGCCCCGATCTCGGTGGCCACTCCAGCTGAGATCAGGTCGATACCGTCGGCGTAAACGAATTCGCTAGCATGCTCGACCTCGCAACCGAGCGCGACAGCATAACGGCGCGGATTCCGATCAAATCCTCCTGAGGCCTTGATCAGCCCTTTGGCCATGGAAACATAACGCACCCCATCGGGCGTCTCGGCCAGCTGGACCTGCACCCGATCGGGAATGGCCACGGCTTCATGGACGATCCACAGCGGGCAGGCACCGCCAAATCGCGCAAACTGCAGTCTGGTGGCGCTGTGACGCTTGGTGATGTTGCCCGCCATATCGACGCGGCAGAAGAAGACAGGCACGCCTCGGGAGCCCTCGCGTTGCAATGTCGACAGGCGATGACAGACCTGCTCGAAGCTTGCCCGATAGAGTAGCGTCAATCTGTCCACGTCGTGGCGTTCGGCGCGGGCCGCCTGCCTGAAATGCTCGTATGGCATCAGCATGGCCCCAGCTGCATAATTGGCGAGACCTACCTTGAGGAGTTCGCGCGCGGCCTGCGATCGAAGTTCGGCATCCGCAGCCACCTGAGTGATGGTCTCTCCCAGCGTCATCACTGCAATCTGGTAGGCAAGCTGGAAGCGGACTCCTGATGCCGGCTGGCCGGCATCGATTACCAGCGCGCTCGCCTTTGTATCGAACTTGCGAACCCGGTCCGATCTCTCCAGAATTACCATGATCCCGTGCTGGGCAAGGAGATGCTGCCTCATGGCTGATCCGGTGAGGTGAGAATGCTCATCGACTAGTGAGTTCGCCAATCTCTCGGCGGCGCGGTCGAGACTGTCGACATAGTTGTTCGACAGGTGGAACCAGTCTCTCACTTCCTCCCATGGAAGCCGTGCGCCGGTCGAGTTGTCGGCAGATATGGCATCGTCAATCATGGCAAGGCGCTGCGAAGTCCGACGATAAAGCGAGTGCAAATCGACAAACCGTTTTGCAAAAGCAGGCTGCTGCTCAGCCAGACGCGTCAGATCGTCTGCGCCTATTTCGCCGTCAAACTGCGGATCGGCAATTGCTTCGCGCAAAGCCACTGAAAGCCGCTCGGTATCGTCGGACTCGATATCCTGCCAATCGACGGGAAAGAAGGTCGCTGATCAGGCAGGTCTGGCGTCGGCAAGTTTCGCGGGAGCCAGCCACATCGCCATGTCATGGTGACGTTTGATGCTTCGCCGAGCCCGAAAATGACGGCTGGACAGCCTCGATGATTGCACCTCAAAAGTGTCTGGATTCGCTATGATGGACCAACGCAATTCTGCCACTTTTTGCAGATTTGAGTCCCCAAAAAGGCATCGAACCAGTCACTTATAAGGAATTTGAAGCCATTTTGGGGGCTTTTCTGAAAACCCGCATCAAATTATCACGCGAAATCAATCTGATAAGTCAATTGTGCGATGCCTCTTCTGCCGCCGGGTTTGTCGAGACGCAGCGCGGCAGAGGCGGAGGACTGCGCTTGGCTCGCCCTCCCTCGCAAATCAATGTCGGTGACGTGGTGCGGAAGCTGGAGAACACGACAGGCTTTGTTGCCTGCATGGGCGGCAAGGAAGACTGTGTTATTGACGGCGCTTGCGGCCTCAAGCCCGCATTATCGGGCGCTCTGAACGCTTTTCTGGCGCATCTCGACCAATTCGATCTTGCGCAGATTACCGGATCACGGTCTCGCTTTCTCCAGCAGCTGGCTACTGAGAAAGCTTGAGAAGAGGACCATCGACGCTCCACTCCATCTCAAACACCTTCTTCATAAACAAGGTGGGCTCCGCTATCGTGTTCGCAGCTTAGCAGAAACTATTTTTGTGCATAATCACATGGCCGTTGCCGACGTGAGTTCTGCTACAAACCGCTAACACTCTAACGAAATTCGAGTTGCAGCGGACTTCCATTGCGCAGCCGCTCCGTATCAAGCGGGCGGGACTGCGCGGCTAAGCCGTCGAGAGTGGGGCGATCAGGGTCGATCACCGCCGACTGGATGGCATAGACTCCGCGATATCCGCGCTGGAAAAGATCGTTTGCCATCGCGACGATGGCTTCCTCGTCCAGCAGATCGGTGTGCACCGTGGTCCGCACGTCAAAAAGTATTTTCCCTTGCGTGCAAAGCAGGTCGAGCGTCGCCGAGAAGCGCGAATAGGCTGTTACCCCGGTGACCTTGTGAAAATGCGACCGAGGCGCCTTGTAATCGAGCGCGATACGGTCGACCAATTGTTCATCGAGCAGGCATTGAACAACGTCCGGCCTAAGGCCGTTAGTGTCGAGCTTGATCGCAAATCCCATCGATTTCACCTGAGCGGCGAAGCGCGCAAGATGCTTCCAACTTGTTGCCTCACCACCGGAGAACACTACACCGTCCAGTAATCCCTTACGGCGGGTCAGAAACTCGATCACCCGGTCTTCGTCGATGCTTCCCCTGCCCAGTACGATTTGCGGATTGTGGCAATATCCGCAGCGCATATTGCATCCTGCGATCCACAGGATGCAGGCAATACGATCTGGGAAATCGAGCATGGTGAAAGGCGTTACGGCATAAAAGGGCGTGGCGACACGGGTCGTCCCGTGCCGCGCATTCCTCTCCACTGGCGCAACAGCTCCCATTTCAGCGTTGTGGTGCGAACAAATCGCCGACCATGGCAGCATCTTCGGTAAAGTGGCGGCGCTGCCGGTGTTCACCCTGCTTACCCTTGTTGAAGCTGTCCACGGGCCGGAAATAACCCATCACCCGGGTCCAGACTTTGGTCCGTTCTCCGCATTCGGGACATTCAGGCTGTTCGCCATCGAGATAGCCATGCGTGTCACAGACTGAAAATACCGGCGTGAGCGTGACATAGGGCAGACGGTAATTGCTCAGTACCTTTTTCAGGAAATTACGGGCCGCGTCCGCGCTCGAGAGCTTCTCGTTCATATAGAGATGGAGCACCGTTCCGCCGGTATATTTGCATTGCAAATCATTCTGCAGTTCCAATGCCTCGAACGGGTCATCAGTGTGTTCGACGGGGATCTGCGAGGAATTCGTGTAGTAGATGTTTTCATCGCTGCCCGCCTGAAGAATGTCTGGAAACCGTTTAGCATCTTCCTTGGCAAACCGGTAGGTGGTGCCTTCCGCCGGGGTTGCTTCCAGATTGTAGAGGTTGCCGGTTTGCTCCTGAAAGCCGACCAGCCGTTCGCGCATATGGTCAAGGATCGCCAGCGCCATATCGATACCGCCCTGCTGTGTCAGGTCAGACGCGTCCTCAGTGAAGTTGCGAACCATTTCGTTCATTCCGTTGACCCCGATGGTCGAGAAATGGTTCCGCAGGAATGGCAAATAGCGCGCCGTGAATGGATAAAGCCCGCGATCATACATCTGTTGCACAAAGGCGCGCTTTTTCTCCAGCGTGGACTGCGCGATATCCATCAGCCGGTCGAGCTCCGCCATCAGTCCGGGCAGGTCTCCTCTGAAACGGTATCCGAGCGCCGCCATGTTGATGGTGACAACCCCCAGCGATCCGGTCATCTCCGCTGATCCGAACAGACCATTTCCGCGTTTCAGCAATTCGCGCAGATCCAGCTGGAGGCGGCAGCACATCGAGCGAACAGCGCCGGGCGAATACGCCTCGGGATTGGGGCGTCGCTCGCCCGTGACGGGGTCGCGCAGGTACTGGCTACCAATGAAATTCTGGAAATATGAAGAACCAACTTTGGCAGCATTTTCAAAGATCGCAATTGCAACCTTGCTGTCCCATTGGAAATCCTCGGTGATGTTTACCGTCGGGATCGGAAAGGTGAACGGTTGTCCCGTGGCGTCGCCTTCCGTCATCACTTCATAGTAAGCGAGATTGATCAGCTCCATTTCCGGCTCGAAATGAGCAAAGGACATGTCTTCCAGATTGCGTAGCCCCATGTCGCGCGTCTGTGCCTGCGCGAGCAGCTCTTCGTTCCTGATCCCTTTGAACAAATGCTCGTCTCTGTATGTCGGATATAGCTCACGCAAATCGTCTGGCACCACGATATCGAGCGTGATGTTGGTGAAGGGGGACTGCCCCCACCGTGCCGGTACATTGAGATTGTAGACGAATTGCCGGATCGCCTTTTTGACCTCGGCGAAGCTCAGATTGTCATAGAAGACGTAGGGCGCAAGATAGGTGTCGAAGCTTGAAAAAGCCTGAGCACCAGCCCACTCGGATTGAAGGATGCCGAGGAAATTGCTCATCTGCCCCAGCGCTTCTCGGAAATGCCGCGGCGGGCGTGAGGATACGCGGCCAGCGACCCCGTTAAACCCATCGTTGAGGAGCGCACGCAAGGACCAGCCCGCGCAATAGCCGGTCAGGCAGTCGAGATCATGGATATGGATGTCGCCCTGGCGATGGGCCAGACCTTCTTCAGGGGCGTAGATTTCGTCGAGCCAGTAATTGGCGATCACCTTACCTGCCACATTGCTTATCAATCCGGCATGCGAGTAACCGACATTGGCATTTGCCTTGATCCGCCAATCGGCACCAGAGATATATTCGCCGACAGTATCCGAACAATCGATCTTGCTCCCCGACCAGACTGGGCCTGGCATTGGGTCGCCAAAACCCAATTGATCATTAGCCGCAATTGCATCGCCGAAGTTCTTCTCTTGCAGTTCAAGTGTCATAATCGCTTTTCCTCCCGACAGTGGCGCGACCGCGGATTGCGCCGCCAAACCACAAGATGTTGTGTTGCGCACGTATGCTTAAGCACAAAATTCCGAGGCTCATTTGATAAATGTCAAACCGAGAAGGTTTTTGGGAGAAGTTCAGGGCGATGACCTCCTACCTTTGATTTTGGTCAAGGAGAGCCCGGCAGTTGGCCACCATAGCTGCGCCAGCGATGCTCTCCCGAGCACGCCGTTTGGAAGGAAATCTCATTGTCAGAAACGCTCGGAACTGTCCTTCTGAACGCGATGAAAGAACGCGGAGCGGACCGCATCTTCGGGCTCCCCGGCGATTTCGTCCTGCCATTTTTCCGCACTATTGCCGAAAGCGGCATCCTTCCCTTGCACACGCTCAGCCATGAGCCCTCTGTTGGCTATGCGGCAGATGCGGCCGGACGGATTGGTAGTTCGCTGGGCGTAGCGGTGGTGACCTATGGCGCGGGCGCTCTTAACATGGTTAATGCCGTGGCGCAGGCCTATGCGGAGAAGTCTCCACTGGTGGTCATATCGGGGGGACCGGGGGCCGACGAGGGCAAACTCGGGCTCAGCCTCCACCACCAGGTGAAGACGTTGAGCTCGCAATTCGAGATCTTTCGCGAACTGACCTGTGCGCAATGCATTTTGAACGATCTCGAAACCGCTCCAATCGAAATTGCCAGAGTGCTCAATACGGCGCTGAGCCTCTCACGCCCTGTCTACATCGAGATCTCCCGTGATCTGGTCGATCAGCCTTGCGCGTCAGCCCCGGCCATAGCGTTGCCGGCGGCTAATCACGATGCAGCGCGCGCCTGTGCCAAGGAAGTGCTCGACAGACTGCGCTCGGCAAAGTCGCCCGCAATTCTGGTGGGCGTCGAGGCGCGCCGATATGGTCTTGAAGACAAGATCGCGAGCCTTTGCCGAAAACTGGGGGTGCCAGTCGCAACCAGCTTCATGGGGCGCGGGCTGTTTGCCGACTTCACACTTCCATTGCTGGGGCCATATCTCGGCTCCGCAGGTGACATGAATATTGCGAGCGCAATTGAAGGTGCAGACTGCTTGCTGATGCTAGGTGTTATTACATGCGACACCAATTTCGGTGTCTCCGGTCGTGCCATAGATATGCGAGCTTCTATCCGTGCCCTGGATCGTACGGTTGTACTCGGCCATCACCTCTATCCGGACGTTTCTCTTGAGGCACTGGTTGATGCCCTGCTCGAAATTGCTGAGACAATCGGCGTTCCGGAGCCGCAACCGGAACCTGTCTACGCGACCGGATTGCCCGACGACGAAACGCCCTTGGAACCAACGCATATCGCGATTGCCGTCAATGATCTCTTTAATAGCAAAGGATCGTCTCCGATCGCAGCCGATGTTGGCGATAGTCTGTTCATCGGGTTGGAGATTGCGGACACGGCGCTGGTCGCGCCGGGTTATTATGCCTCGATGGGAATGGGAGTTCCGGCAGGCCTTGCGATCAATGCCGTTACCGGGCGTCGCCCGATCGTTCTCGTCGGTGATGGCGCATTTCAGATGACCGGCTGGGAGTTGGGAAACTGCCGGAAATATGGCTGGTCTCCAATTGTCATCGTCCTGAACAACCAGAGCTGGGAAATGCTCCGCGGGTTTCAGCCCAATCAGACTTATCACGATCTGGATGACTGGCACTTTGCCGACATCGCTCCGTCGCTTGGCGGCCGCGGGATCAGGGTAGAGACCTGCGCTGAACTGAAGCGTGCGCTGGATCTGGCCATAGATGATGAGAGTAGCTTCTATCTGATCGAAGCGATGTTGCCTCGCAGTAGAACATCCATGTCTCTGCATAAATTCACGCGGGCGATGCGCAACCTCTCAGCGATGAAGAATGAATAACGGTGTTCAGCCTCATTTGAGTAGCGGTTTCTGCGATTGCCAGCGTCATCCCTCTATGGGCATTGCTCGCTCGACGATTGCGCGCGTGTCGATCACGGCGTCCGATCCACCATAGGCAAGAGATGGCCGGGCAAGACGCAATCGGCAAAACGCTTCGGCGAGCGGACTATTCGCATTGATGAGAGCCGCGCCTTGGGCCGCTAGAGCCAGCCGTTCGACGGTGTTACGCGCATGGTGCTCGCTAGCATCATCGAACCGGAGGGTGTCGGCCCATTTGTCATAGGCTGCATAGCGTCCGCGCGCTTTGGCGAGAAACGTCTGCAAGGCGTCCAGCGCATCTGGCTCGCGGCCTAACGCTCGCATGACATCAAGCGCGATGACATTGCCTGAGCCTTCCCAGATTGCGTTCAAAGGCGATTGCCGGAACAGGCGCGGCATCGGCCCGTCCTCGACGTAACCGCCGCCGCCCAGACATTCCATCGCCTCGTAAACCATTCCCGGCGCGCGCTTGCAGACCCAGTATTTTGCGATTGGCGTCAGCAGACGTGCGAGCGGTTCCTTCTGGTCGAACGCAGCCGCCAGTCGAAAAGCAAGCGCGGTTGCCGCCTCGCTCTCAACCGCCAGATCAGCCAGCACCGCTGCCATCGCCGGCTGATCTGCGAGCATACGCTGAAAGGCAGAGCGATGATGGGTGTGCCATAGCGCCTCGGCAAGTGCCGCGCGCATTGTAGCAGCAGAGCCAACAACGCAGTCAAGCCGGGTGTGCTGAACCATTTGGAGGATAGTTGAGACGCCGCGGCCCTCTTCCCCGATACGCTCAGCGTAGGCACCACGATATTCGACCTCCGACGACGCGTTGGAACGATCACCAAGCTTGTTCTTGAGCCGCATGATCTGGAAGCCAGCATTGCGTTCGCCGTCTGGCGTCCAGCGGGGCACGAGGAAGCAGGTAAGGCCAGATGGGGTGTAGGCCAGCGTAAGGAATGCATCGCACATCGGTGCTGAACAGAACCATTTGTGCCCGGTTAACCGGTAGGCGCCATCAGCAGTCTCGGCTTTCGTTGTGTTTGCCCGAACATCAGAACCGCCCTGCTTTTCGGTCATCGCCATACCGATGGTCACACCGGTCTTCTTTGATGCCGGACGATTGGAGGGATCATACCGCGACGCTGTAATCCTGGGCACCCAATTCATCCCGACTTCAGGATCGAGGTTCAGCGCTGCAACAGCCGCATATGTCATCGTCATCGGGCAACTTGTCCCGGCATCTGTCTGGCCCGACAGAAAGCTCAGGGTGGCATGGAGGGTGTGCCCCGCCTCGGTCCCGTCCCATGCGACTGATGCCACGCCTGCGTCCAGTCCAAGCGCCATCAGGTGATGATAATCCGGATGAAACCGCACTTCGTCGATGCGATGCCCGAAACGGTCATGGGTCTCAAGCACTGGCGGTGATCGGTTCGCTTCAATGCCCCAGTCGATGACTTCAGCCGAGCCTGTGCGGTCTCCAAACCTCTCTAACTTGTCGAGATGACGGCCAGCACCGGCCATAACGACAGCTTCGTGCAGCGCCCGATCCGATCGAAACCGGTTGAAATTCTTCAATGGGGGAGGCTGGTTAGTGACCTCGTGTGTGCCGAGTGTTTCGATCGGGCGGACGGGTGCCATACCTGTTATACTCCTTCGGGAAACATACTTCGCTTTCCCCCAAGACTAAGAACCGTCACTTGTCCGGCTCGAGGAAATCCACCTTGCCGCTATCGAGATGATAGAATGCTCCCACCACTTTGAGCATCCCGCTCTGCTGGGGCTCGAGCAGGGCAGGAGAGGCTTCTTCGCGCAATTCGTTTACCACGCGGCGAACATTTGAAAGCGCTGCGGAATCGACGATGTTGTCGGCCCAGGGATCGGTCTCGAGCACGGCAGGCAGCAGTGACTGAAGCACTTTTGCAATGTTGCCGGAGAAACTGGCCTGACCGCGCGCAAGCGAGACGGCGGCGTTCAGCGCTCCGCAGGCCTCATGGCCCATCACGACGATCAGCGGAACTTGAAGATGGGCCACCGCGAACTCCAGGCTACCGAGTGCTGTGGCGCAGAGCGTGTTGCCTGCATTGCGGATAATGAAGAGTTCGCCCAGCCCCCGCTCGAACAGCAGCTCTGGCGGGACGCGCGAATCCGAGCAGCTCAAGTAGGCAGCAAAAGGACGCTGAGCGGCTGCAATCTCGAGACGCCGCATTCGGTCCATTATAGGTTCATAGGATGTATCCTCCAGAAAACGTCGATTGCCCTCTTTTAGCAGGTCAAGCGCTTGATCCGGGGCGAGTGCGGGCTCATCAGGCATAAGTCGTCGCTATCCTTGCTTGCCATCAATCCGGGGAGACAGATAAATTGCGCCGTTGCGTATCACCCACGGCAATAGGCTGACGGCAAATGCCGCAGCTCCAAGCATAAGCCAGCTGCCGCTTTCACTCTGCAAAGCGGCCGCTGCCCGGCTGATGGCCGCGATCTGTATGCCGTAAAAGGCAACCCATGATACCATCGGCATGACCAGCGGCCGACCCGAATGTCCTTGCGTGACGCGGGTCACCATCGCGACCAACAGGCTGCAGCAGAAACCAATCATCAGCGCGTGGTCCGGCCCGCGCCCAAACAAGCCAAATGCTGCGTCAACCGCAGCGAAAGCGAAGCCCACCGGCGCCCAAGCGAAACCCCAAATCAGGACATTTAACAAGCCAGGCGCGCTTGCTTTTGGCCACCATCTCCAGCACATCACGGCGGTGGTAACAGCCAAGCCGGCATTAGCGCCTGTCTGCATGTGCCCAAGGTTCAGCACTTCCCCCACAAGGCGAGCAAGAAGCAAGGCCCAGAGCAGCGCGAGCAGCCAGTCTGGTCGCCAGCTAATGTAATCCTTCACGACATTCCCGGCGAAGAACGGCACCATTCTATGGGCAACCGTCAGGAACACCGGCAGCAGAAAGCCCGATATGCCGATGCGGTTGGCGATGGGCAGCCAGGCCGGGTCTCTCAGCGCAATGAAGGCAACCGCACACAATATACCGGCCAGCCCGAAAAGAATGCCCGCCATGGCCGACCAGCCATGAGTGCAGCGCGGTCCGCTTTGCGCCCGGTTGCGGTAAAGGACAATGGCCAGCATGATTGACGCCAAGACCCACCCTGCACCCGCAAGCCCGAAGCCAGCCAAAACCAATCTGTCTGACCCGGTCCACAGCCCAAGTTGGGCCGTCACGACCCCGGCAAACAGTGCGCATGCGGCTGGACCAACCTGCTTGGCAGAGAGATCGGGCAGACTCATCCAGCGCGGAAATACCGTGAGCAGGAAGCCGAAGATGAACGGTGCCAATCCGAGGTAGATCATGGCGGGGCCATGAAGCAGGGACGCGGGCAGCTCGGTCTGGGGCGGCAGTGGCCCGTCCCCATACAGCCCCAGCACCTGGATCAGCCACCACGAAGCCAGTCCGCCAATGCCGATCGCGCCGCCAAGGAAGGGAAGGCGGTGCGGTGCGGCCAGCAAGATCGAGGGTGACATCATATCTCGCGCTTGCCCCCTACATAAGCCCGTGCGCGCCCGCCATCGCACCCAGCACAGTGACGAGAGCGATGACCGAAAGCACGCGATGCACCCATACCATCAGGTTGAAGTCGCGTTCCGGTGACGGCGATTCTGCCATGCGCCGGTGGAGTACGAGCGGTTCCGCGATGAAAAGCATAGCAGCGAAAACGAGCCAGAGTCCGAGCATGGCGTGCATCCACCAGTAAGACGTTTCCGCAAATCGCGACCACATATCAGCGCGCCAGGTCATCCAGAAACCAGATGCTCCGGCAAGAATTACCCAGAACTTTGCTTGCACAGAAAACCCCTGCTCGATCCGGTGAAAGGCATGGAGCCTGTCCGCCGGCGAAGCAGTCCTCGCGATCGAAGGCATTACGACGAATGTTACGAACCAGACGCCTCCTATCCAGCCGACAATGGATACGATGTGGAGCACGCGGGCCAGAGTGAAATCATCAAATATCATCTCGCCCTTTTGGTGGAATTGGATGCGCGCGACTTTGACACGGATCAAATACTTTGGCTGCCTGCCCTCTATCTGAGCGGCCATGAACAAGACTCTTCTCACGCTCGGTGCCACCTCATTGGCGATCACGATGTCCACGCCAGTGTTGGCGCAAGACGGTGATGCCCTGCCATTCGATCCATATTTAGACCTGCGCTACCGGCTTGAAGTGGTCGACCAGGAAAACCTGCCCGAAGATGCTACCGCGTCGACGCTCAGGATAAGAGGCGGGGTCGAAACCTATGAGTGGAACGGCCTCAGCGCGCTCGTCGAAGGAGAGGCAGTGGTTCGTCTGGGACCGGAAAACTTCAACGATACCGTCAACGGCCAAGTACAGTTCCCGGTTATTGCGGATCCCTCGGACCTATTGCTCAACCGGGCATTTGTTCGCTGGCGACCGGACCCTGCTGTCGAAGTGCTCGCCGGACGCCAGAAAATCAACCTCGACAATCAGCGCTGGATTGGTTCGGTCGACTGGCGCCAGAACGATCAGACTTTCGACTTGGCGCAGGTCACGGTGAACCCGGTGGAAGGCGCATCCGTGGATTATTTCCATGCCTGGCGGGTCAATCGCATCTTCGGGCCGGATTCGCCGCAAGGGATATGGCGCGATACAGACATCCACAATGTCCATGCGACTTATGCGATACCATCGGTAGGCACGGTGTCCGCCTATGGCTATTTCCTCGACATTCCGGTGTCGCCAGCCAACAGTTCGCAGACGCTTGGAGTGCGGCTTTCTGGCGCGCAGCCCATCGGCGGATCGACAAAGATCCTCTACGCAGCCGAATACGCAAACCAGCGCGATTTAGGGCTGAATCCGGCTGAGTTCTCACTCGACTATCTGTTGCTTGAGCCGGGAATCTCCTTCGGAGGCTTCACGATCAAGACAGGTTACGAGCGACTTGAGGGTAATGGTGCATTCGCCCTGCAAACCCCGCTCGCAACATTGCATGCCTTCAACGGCTGGGCAGACAAGTTTCTTGTGACGCCGCCCGGTGGCTTGCGCGACCTTTATGGAGACATCAGCTACCGCTTTGGCGATGGCTCACCGCTCAACGGATTGCTGCTCCGCGGTATCGTCCACGATTTTGATGCGACTTCGACGGATCAGTCCTATGGGCAGGAGATTAATCTGCTCGCCGTTTATCCGATCCAGGCAAACCTCAAGGTCTTGCTGAAATTTGCGCACTACAAAGCGGATGAGTTCGCGGTCGATACGACCAAAGGGTGGCTATCCTTGCAAATGACTTTTTGATGCTGATTGAGGATTCGACTTGATGGAGGAGCAAGACAACATCGCTACCTTGCGCGAGTTCATAGCCGCCTGGTCGCGGCTCGATCCTGAGGAACTAGTGGGCTATTTCGCCAAGGATGGCATTTACCACAACATGCCGATAGACCCCATTCAGGGCCACCATGCTTTGCGGCAATTTATCGCTGCATTCCTGCACGGCTGGTCCAGGACACAATGGGACATTTTGTCGATTGCTGCCTCTGGAAACACCGTATTCGTAGAGCGGTTGGATCGTACGATCGTGAATGGAAAGCCGGTTAGTTTGCCGTGCTGCGGGGTCTTTGAGATGAAGGATGGAAAAATCGCGGTCTGGCGCGATTATTTTGATATGGCGACCTATCGTCAGGCCGTTGGCGACTAAGCTGCTAGTGACCTTGTGCTTTTAGCTTTTGCCAATCCTTGCGCATCATCTCCCAGTAGCGCGATTGGCGCGTCGAACCATCTGGCCGGACACTGTCGCGCTCGCCGAAAAACGTGAATCCAGCAGCTTCGATCACCTTTGCTGAGCGCACATTATCTATCGCAGCTGTGACGCCGATGAGTCGCACTCCCAAGTGCTCAAACATCCAGTCAAAGCTGCACGCAGCGCCCGCCTTGCCGGCACCCATGCTTTGCGCGTCACCGCGATAGGCACCTGCGATTTCGGCTGAGGAGCGCTCCGGCCATACCGTGAAGTAGGAGTAGCTCACGATCTCGTCAGTGCTATCGATCATTATCGCAAAGACGGCTTCACCCTGACGCTGTCTCGCCTGTGCATCGAGAACCCAACTTCGAATGCTTTCATGCGTCAACGGTCGCGGAAGATCGTAGATCGGATACGACACTTCAGGATCAGCGAGAAGCTCAAGCAGGCCTTCGGCGTCTTGAGCAGTGGCTGGACGATAGCCGGGACCCAGCAAAGCTACATCCGCGCCTTTTACAGCTGATCGTATCCGCCTCTCTTCTTCTGGAGTAACGAACAATCGTGTCTGCGGCGGCGAGCTCACACGGGTGGTTCCTCAATTTGGATCGGCGGGTACTGAATCGGGACGGGCAAATGCAGTCAGAGCTTCCCTGTCCTCGATCCGCACTCTTGCTCCGACTACGTTTACCCCGTGCTGCTTCAAGGTCCCGAAGGCGCGCGACAGATTTTCCGGTGTCATACCGAGCAGAGATGCCAGAACCCGCTTTTCTCCACTAAGTTCGAATTGCCACGCATCGCCGTGCTTCGCACTGTATCCAAGCAGATAATTGCCCAGCCGCTCGGCAGATTGTCGGATCTTCATATCGACAAGCGCTCTGACCATGTCCCGGTACCCAAGCGCAAGCTTAGTCATAGTCGCCTGCATCAAGGCAGCATCTTCCTTGATCGCACCGCGGATACGTGCAGCTGGAACGAGCAGAACTCTTGATGACGTAAGCGTACGCGCCGACATCAGATAGGGCATATCGTTGACCGCTGCAGCGAGGATAAAGCTCTTTACCGGCTCAATCAGCTGGATCGTCGTATCGCGCGCTGTCCCGGGAACATAGAGCTCGATCAAGCCATCGACGAGCACATGCAAAAAATCCGCCTGCTGGCCTGCTTCGAAAAGCGTAAGCTGCGCAGGGAATACCTGCAGGAATGAACCGGAGAAGATGTCCTCGCGTCTGGCATCATCCATGTCGCGAAACAGGGGAAGTCGCGCGATTTCCGGCTTTTCTTCGATTCGCACCCGAATTGGCTTCCCTTACAACTTGATCTGCTCTGGCTAGCCCACCGATTGATATTCATCAACCGAAGACTTGATATCCAAAATTCGCTCTTCCCGAAAATAGCAAGCGACCGCGAGTTTTGCAGTCTTTCAAGGCGCTCTTTGATCTTGGTCAAATAGTATTCCGCTTTCTTGGCTCAGCGAAAGACGACTGATCGCTGATCCACGAGGAAGCCGAGCATGCCAAAACAGCACGCGCTAAACGCCGCCGACCAGAACCGAGCTCTCGGCTTGAGTACGTTTGCGTTTACAATCTGTTTCGCCGTCTGGACGATCTTCGCCATCGTCGGGATCGAAATCAAAGCCGATCTGGGGCTTAACGACACGCAATTTGGATTGTTGGTCGGCACTCCGATCCTGACCGGTTCGCTGACCCGGCTCATGCTGGGCATCTGGACCGACCAGCGTGGCGGCAGGATCGTGTTCCCGCTCACCATGCTGGCGTCAGCCGCATCAACCTTTTTGCTGTCTTACGCCGAGAATTACTACGTCATGCTCCTGGCAGCGCTGGGCCTCGGCCTGGCCGGTGGCGGCTTTGCCGTCGGCGTTGCCTATGTTTCCAAATTCTACCCGCAAGAGCGACAGGGTGCGGCTCTAGGCTTTTTCGGCATGGGCAATGTGGGTGCGGCGGTAACCAAATTCCTGGCCCCATGGGTCATGGTCGCAATCGGCTGGCAAGGCGTCGCCCAGGTGTGGGCGGGTGCGCTCGCACTCGTCGCCGTATTGTTCTACCTGTTTGCCAGGGATGATCCGGAATTTGCCGCGCGCAAAGCGGATGGGACCAAAGCGCGGAGTCTGAAGGAGCAGCTCGAACCGCTCAAGAGCGAGCAGGTCTGGCGTTTCTCGCTCTATTACTTCTTTGTCTTTGGCGCGTTCGTCGCGCTGGCGCTGTGGCTGCCGCAATACATGGTCAGCCTCTATGGCGTCGACGTTAAAACGGCCGGGATGCTGGCGGCGACCTTCTCGCTCTCGGCCAGCCTGTTTCGCGCATATGGCGGGATGCTGTCGGACAAGTACGGCGCGCGGCGGATCATGTATGCGACCTTCGGCGTGTCGTTGGTGTGCCTGTTCATGCTGTCTTACCCGGCAACCGACTATGTCATTCATGGCATCCGCGGCGACATCGTATTTTCGACTTCGATGAGCCTGGTTCCCTTCGTCATCACGGTGTTCGTGCTGGGCTTCTTCATGTCGCTTGGGAAAGCAGCGGTCTACAAGCATATCCCGGTCTACTACCCCGACCACGTGGGTTCGGTTGGCGGCATGGTGGGCATGGTTGGCGGCCTGGGTGGCTTCATCCTGCCGATCGTCTTTGGCGCCGTTAGCGATCTCACCGGAATCTGGACCAGCTGCTTCATGGTGCTGTTTGCCCTCGTCGGCATTGCCCTCGCATGGATGCATATAGCCATTCGGCAGATGGAGCAGAAGGCAGCAGGGATGGATAACCGCTCGCTGCCTGAATTCCCAGAAATGGCCGATCTGCATGAAGAGAAGAAGCATGCAGCAGCGAAGCCGAGCAAGGTGCTCGCGGAGTGGAAACCGGAGGACTCCGAGTTCTGGGAACAAACCGGCGAGAGAATTGCCCGGCGCAATCTTTTCATATCAATCCCGGCCCTGCTCTTGGCCTTTGCAGTCTGGATGGTGTGGTCGGTCGTGGTCGCCAAGTTGCCTTCCATCGGCTTCGACTACAGCACTGACCAATTGTTCTGGCTGGCAGCCTTGCCTGGACTTTCAGGGGCGACACTGCGGATCTTCTATAGTTTCATGGTCCCGATTTTTGGGGGTCGACTGTGGACCACTTTGTCCACCGCATCGCTACTGATCCCGGCCTTCGGGATTGGGTATGCAGTCCAGAACCCGGAGACGCCTTACGTCATTTTCCTGGTGCTGGCGCTGTTGTGCGGGTTTGGCGGAGGCAATTTCGCCTCGTCGATGTCTAACATCAGTTTCTTCTTTCCGAAGGCGCAGAAGGGCAACGCGCTCGCCCTCAATGCCGGGCTTGGCAATCTTGGCGTTTCGGTGATGCAGTTTGCCGTACCGCTTGTCATTGTCGCTGGAGTGTTCGGCGTCTTGGGCGGCGAACCGCAGCAGACCGCAGAAGGTGGCGAGTTATGGCTGCAGAATGCCGGCTTCATCTGGGTGCCGTTCATTATCGTTGCGACCATGCTGGCATGGTTCGGGATGAACGACATTGCCGATGCCAAGGCCAGCTTCGCCGAGCAGTCCGTGATTTTCCAGCGCAAGCACAATTGGCTCATGTGCTGGCTCTACACAGGGACCTTTGGCAGCTTTATCGGCTTTTCGGCCGGTCTGCCTTTGCTTGCCAAACACCAGTTCCCTCAAATTGATGTGCTCCAGTTCGTTTTCCTCGGGCCTTTGGTCGGTGCACTCAGTCGTGCTGCGACCGGATGGGTTTCGGATCGCTGGGGCGGGGCGCGGGTGACCTTCTGGGTTTTCGTCCTCATGATGCTCGGTGTGCTCGCAGTGGCGTACTTCATCGAAGCGGGCAGCTGGTGGGGCTTCCTCGCAGCGTTCATCTTCATGTTCTTTATGACCGGGGTGGGCAATGCCTCCACTTTCCAGATGATCCCCAACATCATGCGTCAGGAAGTGCCGCGGTTGATGCCGCAGCTGTCTCGGGAAGCAAGCCTGCGCCAATCGGAGAAGGAATCGGCAGCGATTGTCGGCTTCACCTCCGCCATCGCCGCCTACGGGGCCTTCTTCATCCCGAAAAGCTTTGGCAGCGCGATCTCGGCGACCGGCTCTCCAATGGCGGCGCTCTGGGGCTTCTTCATCTTCTACGCCAGTTGCGCAGCGCTGACCTGGTGGGCTTATTCCCGTCGCGGCGGCCTGCTGCACGATATCGAACGTGGCCGGGCGCCTGTCCCCGCTGAACCAACCAACCAGCTCAAGGGAGCAACCGCATGAGCAAGCTTCTCGACCGCCTGACCTTTTTCAACCAGAAGAAAGTCGCCTTTTCCGAAGGCCACGGCGTCACCACCAATGAGAACCGCGACTGGGAGGATAGCTATCGCAGGCGTTGGCAGCACGATAAGATCGTGCGCAGCACCCACGGAGTGAACTGCACCGGCTCGTGTTCCTGGAAAATCTACGTCAAGGGCGGGATCATTACGTGGGAAACGCAGCAGACCGATTATCCGCGAACAAGGCCCGATCTGCCCAACCATGAGCCGCGCGGTTGTCCGCGCGGGGCGAGCTATAGCTGGTACATCTATTCGGCCCAGCGGCTGAAATATCCGATGATACGCTCGCGCTTGCTCAAGCTGTGGCGTGAGGCGCGGGTGGTTCGCACCCCGGTTGCAGCCTGGGCGTCGATCGTCGAGGATCCGGTCAAGCGCAAGAGCTATACGGCCATTCGCGGCCATGGCGGATTTGTTCGCTCGACATGGGATGAAGTCAACGAGATCATCGCTGCGGCGAACGCCTACACTGCCAAGACTTATGGCCCTGACCGGGTCATTGGTTTCTCGCCGATCCCGGCGATGTCGATGGTCTCCTACGCCGCTGGTTCGCGCTATCTCTCGCTGCTCGGTGGTACCTGCATGAGCTTCTACGATTGGTATTGCGACCTTCCTCCCTCATCCCCGCAAACCTGGGGCGAACAGACCGATGTTCCCGAAAGCGCCGACTGGTACAACGCCGGATTCCTGATGATGTGGGGTTCGAACGTTCCGCAGACGAGAACTCCTGATGCGCACTTCATGACCGAAGCCCGCTATCGCGGCACCAAGGTGGCGGTTGTCTCACCTGACTATGCCGAAGCCACCAAGTTCGCCGACCTCTGGCTCAATCCCAAGCAAGGCACCGATGCGGCCCTGGCGATGGCCATGGGCCATGTCATCCTGCGCGAATATCACCTCGATCGTCAGGCGGAATATTTCGAGGATTACTGTCGCAAATATTCCGACATGCCGATGCTGGTGCGACTGGTCGAGAAAGATGGCGCCTACGTACCCGAGAACCTGCTGCGTGCGGCTGACTTCCTTGACGGTTTGGAAGAGGAGAACAACCCCGACTGGAAGACAGTCGCAATCGATGAAAACACCGATGAAGTCGTTGCGCCCAATGGTTCGGCAGGCTTTCGCTGGGGCGAACAGGGCAAATGGAATCTCGAGGAAAAAGATGGCCGCGGAAACGACACAGTGCTCCGCCTAACCAACATCCTCGATGCCCATCACGACGAAACGATCGAAGTAGCCTTTCCGTACTTCGGCAACCGCGAGCATGATCATTTCCAAGGCACAGACCATCCCAGCGTGCTCAAGCGACGCGTGCCAGTACGCCAGCTGCAGCTGAAAGAAGGCAAAGCCTTTGTCGCAACTGTGTTCGACCTCTTTTGCGCCAATTATGGCCTCGACCGGGGCCTCGGCGGCGAGCATGTCGCCCGTGATTACAGTGAAATG
Source organism: Parerythrobacter lutipelagi (assembly GCF_005434975.1). Lineage (GTDB taxonomy): Bacteria > Pseudomonadota > Alphaproteobacteria > Sphingomonadales > Sphingomonadaceae > Parerythrobacter_A > Parerythrobacter_A lutipelagi. Next base: position 34,808 of record NZ_SKCJ01000002.1, read on the forward strand.
GTGCCCTACACTCCCGCTTGGGCCGAGAAGATTACCGGCGTGCCGGCAGACCAGATCATTACGATTGCGCGCGAGTTCGCGGGTAATGCCGAGACGACCAACGGCAAATCGATGGTCATTCTCGGAGCCGGGCTCAACCACTGGTATCACATGGACATGAATTATCGCGGCATTATCAACCTGTTGGTGATGTGCGGCTGCGTCGGCCAGTCTGGCGGCGGCTGGTCGCATTATGTCGGACAGGAGAAGCTGCGTCCGCAGACAGGATGGCTTCCTCTGGCATTCGCCTTGGACTGGAACCGTCCGCCGCGGCAGATGAACTCCACGAGCTTTTTCTACGCACACACCGACCAATGGCGATACGAAACCCTCGATGTGGAGGAGATCCTGTCGCCAACCGCGCCCGAGGGTGATTGGGATGCAAGCCTGATCGATTACAATGTGCGGGCCGAACGGATGGGTTGGTTGCCGTCAGCGCCGCAATTGAAGACGAACCCGCTCGAAGTGGGCAAGGCCGCCAAGGCGTCAGGCAAGGAGGCCAAAGACTACGTTGCCGATGCGCTCAAATCCGGCGAGCTTGAAATGTCCTGCTTCGATCCGGATGATCCGGCAAATTGGCCGCGCAACATGTTTGTGTGGCGCTCCAACCTGCTGGGGTCGTCTGGCAAGGGCCACGAATACTTCCTCAAACACCTGCTTGGCACAGCCCACGGCGTGCAGGGCAAGGACCTGGGTGAAACCGGCGCGCAGAAACCGAAGGAAGTAAAGTGGCATGACGATGCGCCGAAAGGCAAACTTGACCTGCTGGTAACGCTCGATTTCCGCATGTCGACGACCTGCGTCTACTCCGACATCGTGCTGCCGACCGCGAGCTGGTATGAGAAAGACGATCTCAACACGTCCGATATGCACCCGTTCATCCACCCACTGTCGGCTGCAGTCGATCCGGTCTGGGAATCGCGCAGCGACTGGGACATCTACAAGGGGATAGCGAAGAAATTCTCCGAAGTGGCGCCCGAAGTGCTTGGCGTCGAACAGGACGTGGTGTTGACCCCGATCCAGCACGATACTCCGAACGAGATCGCGCAGCCCTATGATGTGGCCGATTGGGGCAAAGGAGATGTCGAGCCGATACCCGGCAAGACGATGGCGACGGTTGCCGTAGTAGAGCGCGATTATCCGGGGCTCTACGAGCGATTTTCTTCGCTTGGGCCGCTGATGGACAAGCTCGGTAATGGCGGCAAGGGGATCGCCTGGAACACTGAAACCGAGGTCGAGAACCTTCGCAAGCTCAACGGAGCCAGAAGCGAGGAGGGCTCGGCCAAGGGTGCGCCCCGTATCGATTCCGCTATCGATGCTGCTGAAGTGATCCTGATGCTGGCGCCGGAGACCAATGGCGAGGTCGCAGTCAAAGCATGGGAAGCGATTTCGAAGAACACCGGCCGCGATCACACTCATCTTGCATTGCCCAAGGAAGAGGAGAAGATCCGCTTCCGCGACATCCAGGCCCAACCGAGGAAGATCATCTCCTCGCCGACATGGTCGGGGCTTGAGAGCGAGCATGTCTGCTACAACGCAGGCTATACCAACGTGCACGAGTTGATCCCTTGGCGCACGCTGACCGGGAGGCAGCAGCTCTATCAGGATCACAAATGGATGCGCGCCTTTGGCGAAGGGTTCTGCGTTTATCGCCCGCCGATCGATACGAAGGCGGTCAAGCCGATGCTCGATGAAGCCAAGGATGCGCCGCACGTAATCCTGAACTTCATCACTCCGCACCAGAAGTGGGGCATCCACTCGACCTACACCGACAACCTCTTGATGCTGACTTTGTCACGTGGTGGGCCGATCGTGTGGATGAGCGAGGTCGATGCCGCCAAGGCAGGACTGGTTGATAATGACTGGGTGGAAACCTTCAACAGCAATGGCGCACTGGTAGCCCGGGTGGTGGTCTCGCAGCGCATGAAGGAAGGCACCCTGTTCATGTATCATGCGCAGGAGAAGCTCACCAATATGCCCGGCTCGCCGCTGACCGGCCAGCGCGGCGGCATTCATAATTCAGTGACGCGCGCTGTACTGAAACCCACCCATATGATCGGCGGTTATGTCCAGCTTGCCTACGGCTTCAACTATTACGGCACGGTGGGCTCAAACCGCGATGAATATGTCATCGTCCGCAAACTCAGTAAGGTCGACTGGCTCGAAGAAGCTCTGCCTGAAGGGGAGACCGTAGCATGAAAATTCGCGCGCAAATCGGCAAGGTTCTGAACCTCGACAAATGCATTGGCTGTCACACCTGCTCGGTCACCTGCAAGAATGTATGGACCAGCCGTGAAGGGATGGAATACGCTTGGTTCAACAATGTCGAAACCAAGCCCGGCATTGGCTACCCCAAGGACTGGGAGAACCAGAAACGCTGGAAAGGGGGCTGGGAGCGGGTTCCAGGAGGATCAATCCGGCCCAGGATGGGCGGCAAGTGGCGGGTGCTGGCGAAGATTTTTGCCAATCCCGATCTGCCAGAGATCGACGATTATTATGAACCCTTCACTTTCGACTACGCCCATCTTCAGCAGGCGGGTGAGAGTAAGGCCTTTCCGACCGCACGCGCGCGGAGCCTGATATCGGGCAAGCGGATGGAGAAGATCGAATGGGGTCCGAACTGGGAAGAAATTCTTGGCGGCGAGTTCTCCAAACGTTCGGAGGACTACAACTTCGAAGGTGTTCAGAAGGAGATTTACGGCCAGTTCGAAAACACCTTCATGATGTATCTGCCAAGGCTGTGCGAGCACTGCCTCAACCCGACTTGCGTCGCGGCCTGTCCCTCAGGCGCGATCTACAAGCGCGAGGAAGACGGCATCGTTCTGATCGATCAGGAGGCCTGTCGTGGCTGGCGCATGTGCGTATCGGGATGTCCTTACAAGAAGATCTACTACAACTGGAAAAGCGGCAAATCGGAAAAGTGCACGTTCTGTTATCCGCGTATCGAGGCTGGTCAACCGACCGTTTGTTCTGAAACCTGCGTTGGCCGCATCCGCTACCTAGGCGTGATGCTTTATGATGCTGATCGTATCGAAGAAGCTGCATCGGCGGAAAATGTCGAAGATCTGTATCAGGCCCAGCTCGATATCTTCCTCGATCCCAATGATCCCGAGGTAATTGAACAGGCCCGCAAGGACGGAGTGCCCGAAGCCTGGCTTGAGGCTGCGCGGCATTCGCCGGTATGGAAGATGGCCATGGAATGGAAGGTCGCCTTCCCGCTGCACCCCGAATACCGGACCCTGCCGATGGTCTGGTACGTACCGCCGCTGTCGCCGATCAACGCTGCGGCAAACGCCGGGCAGATTTCCGTGAACAACAATATGCCCGACATCCGGTCTTTGCGCATTCCGCTCAAGTATCTCGCCAATCTTCTCACGGCGGGCGACGAGGAACCGATTGCGGTCTGCCTCGAGCGCATGCTCGCCATGCGCGGCTACATGCGGGCCAAATCGATCGACGGCGTCCATAACGAAAGCATTGCCACCGATGTTGGGCTGACCGGCGCGCAGATCGAGGAAATGTACAAGATCATGGCGCTGGCCGATTACGAGGATCGCTTCGTGATCCCGACCGGACACCGCGAGGATGCCGAGGACATGTTCGAAGAACGCGGTTCGTGCGGCTTCTCCTTCGGCAACGGGTGCTCGGGTGGGTCAAGCAAGACCAATCTGTTCGCAACCCAAACCCGCAAAAAACTCCAGACCCCAACGGAGGTGTTCTGATGCAATCGCTTCACCTGATGTCGCTGCTGCTGCAATATCCGACCAAGGACCTGCAATCTGTTATCGGCGAAATCCGCCAGCGGCTGGATGCCGATCCGTCGCTTCCGTCCGCGTCGGTGAAGTCGCTCGCTCCGCTACTCACGCGGCTGGCGACCAGCGACATCTATGATGCGCAGGAGATCTATGTGGAACTCTTCGACCGGGGCCGGGCGCACAGCCTGCACCTGTTCGAACACGTCCATGGTGAAAGCCGCGACCGTGGCCAGGCAATGGTCGACCTGCGCGAACGTTATCTTGCTGCGGGACTGGAACCCAGCGGCAACGAATTGCCTGACTACCTGCCGCTGTTCCTCGACTATTGCTCGACCCTGCCGGAGCAGGCCGCCCGCGAAGCGCTTTCAGAGCCTGGCGTCGTTATGGTGGCCATCGCCGCGCGTCTGGCCGAGCGGGAATCGGACTATGCGCCGCTTTTCGAATCGCTCTGCGCCATTGCCGGAGTGGAAATGGACGAAGAAGCGCAGCTGGCGCTCTCTCCGGTTGACGACCCGCAGGATCTCGAGGCGCTCGATGCGCAGTGGGAAGAAGAAGAAATCCGGTTTGGAGCCGAAGCCGCTCCAGACCCGAATGCAGCATGCCCCAAAGTTGGGGAGATACTCGAAAGAATGCGCGAGCTTCCCGTCACCAAGACATCAGCGGGGGATTAGTCCATGGACACCTATCTTAACCATCTGCTTTTCGGAATTTACCCGTATATCGCACTCGCCACTCTGGTGGTGGGATCGATTATTCGTTTTGACAGAGAGCCTTATAGCTGGCGCTCGGGTTCGAGCCAGCTGCTTCGACGCAAACAGCTGATGTGGGGGTCTGTGCTGTTCCATGTCGGTGTGCTGTTCGTGCTCTTCGGCCATATCGTCGGACTGTTGGTCCCCATCTGGATTTTCGACTCTTTTGCAATCAAGCATGAATGGAAGCAGGCGCTGGCGGTGTTCGGAGGTGGCTTTGCGGGAACCCTCGCCTTCATCGGCGCAACATTGCTTCTCCATCGCCGTCTGTTCGATGCACGCATAAGGGCGAATTCGAGTTTCTCTGATACAGGGATCATTTTCCTCCTGTGGCTGCAACTGGCTATTGGCCTCGCAACCGTTCCAATTTCCCTAGGCCATATGGATGGCGAGCAAATGGTTCGCTTCATGGCTTGGGCCAACGGGATATTCACTTTCAACCCGACGGCTTCGCTCTGGCTCGATGGCTCGCACTGGATTTTCCGTGTCCATATCTTCCTGGGCCTTACAATCTTTCTGCTCTTCCCATTCACCCGTTTGGTCCACATGCTGTCTGCTCCGGTCCGCTACCTATGGCGGGGCGGCTACCAGATCGTGCGTTCGCGTAAGGATCTGAGCCATGGATGATGTGATGGAACGCGTGCAGGTCAGCGTCGGCGGTGTAGAGATTGCCGAAGCCGCTATCGCCGCCGAAGCCCAAAATCATCCGGCTCCCGACGCGGAGGCCGCCTGGACGGCCGCGGCCGAAGCGCTGGCAATCCGTCAGCTTCTACTTGCGGAAGCTGACCGGCTGGAAATCTCTGCCGACGAGCGCTTCGATGATGAGGGACGCAAGCTCGCAAGCGAGGATGCCCGGATGGATGCCCTCCTTAGCCAGGAAGTCGACGTTCCTGTGGCGAACGAAGAGGAAGCAAAGCGCTTCTACGACCAGCACCGCGATCGCTTCGCCAGCGAACCGCTGGTCGAAGCAGAACATATCCTGTTTTCTGCCAGCCCCGATGACTCATTCAATTATGGTTTGGCAGTCGGTGATGCGCGTATGGCGATCCGTGAATTGGAAAAGGACCCGTCGCGCTTTGGCGAACTGGCCAAGGCCAGATCTGCCTGTCCATCGAAAGAACAAGGCGGCAATCTCGGCCAGATCGGCAAAGGACAAACGGTCGCCGAGTTCGAAACAGCGTTGTTTGCCCTATCGGAGGGCGAGCTGTGCTTGTCTCCGGTAAAATCGCCTTTCGGCGTTCACGTGATCCGTGCCGGGCGGCGGGCGGAAGGCAAGCAACTGCCGTTCGAAGTGGTCGAGCAATCGATCCGCAATTATCTCGAAGAAGCCAGCTATCGGAAAGCCGTTGCGCAATATCTGTCGATTCTGGCGAGCCAGACGGAGATCGAGGGCGTGGACTTGGCTGCAGCAGAAGGACCATTGGTTCAGTGACGGATAATCGCGACTTCGGTGCCCCTGCCAGTGACCGGCGTGTTGACCAGTTGTTCGACGGGATCGGACGGCGGTTCGAGTATCTGCGCCTGTCCTTGACCGATGTCTGCAATTTTCGCTGCACCTATTGCCTGCCCGACGGCTACAAGAAGCCCTGCAGTCGCCCGACTGAGCTTTCCGCCGACGAAGTGCGCCGTATTGTGACAGCCTTTGCCAGACTCGGGCTGTGGAAGGTGCGCCTGACAGGCGGCGAGCCAACTTTGCGCCGCGACTTCGACGAGATCGCCCGGACAGTTGCAAATGTACCGGGCATCCGGCGCGTGGCGATGACGACCAACGGGTATCGGCTGGCAGAAAAGGCAGCCGCCTGGCGGGCGGCAGGGATCAGCGCGATCAATGTAAGCGTGGACTCGCTCGATCCGGCCCGGTTCGCCGAAATTACCGGGCATGACAGGTTGCGGCAAGTCCTCGCTGGTATCGACGCGGCACAAGCAGCGGGTTTTGACAGCATTAAGCTCAACGCGGTGCTGATGCGTGGTATCAACGACCGGGAACTCGAGGCAATGGTCGATTTCGTTTCGTCGCGCGATCTTTCACTCCGGTTTATCGAAGTCATGCGCACCAACGACAATGCCGAGTTCTTTGCCGAGCGGCACGTCACGGGTCAGTCTGTCATCGACCGCCTGCAGGCTCTGGGGTGGTCGCGCCTACCGCGACAGGCTGGCGCCGGTCCCGCAGTCGAGTTCGGGCATGAGCACGCGAAAGGACGGATCGGCATAATCGCGCCTTATTCGAAGGATTTCTGTTCCAGTTGCAATCGCCTGCGCGTCTCTTCGCTTGGAAAACTGCATCTGTGCTTGTTTGGCGATGCTGGCATCAATCTGCGCCCTCTGCTCCAGAACGATGGCGCAGGGGACGAACTGATCGAACGCATCCGCAAGCTTACAGCGACCAAGGCTCCGGCGCATCGGCTTCATCAAGGAAATAGCGGTGCCACGCCGCACCTGGCATCCATCGGAGGTTGAATTGAACCAGTCGCTTAATGTTGAACTTTGCGGCAAGCTGGCAGACAGCTACGGGGGCTCTGTCACGCTCGACATTTCACCTAGCGGCTTGCCGGTCAGGGAGCTCTTCGAGGCGGTAAGCAGTGCGTATCCCTTGCTCGCACCGATCCTCGCTGGCGGTCGCATTCGGGCTTGCGTCAACGAGACGATCGTACCCGATGATGCGATCATTCGCCAAGGCGATACAGCGGCGCTTTTTCCTCCGGTTTCGGGCGGATGACGGCGTTTGTCGAAGTAAAGCAGGAGGTGTTCGATCCGTCTGTATGCCTTTCGCAGTTTACAGGGCGGATCGGTGATGAAGGGGCCGTCGTAAGCTTCACCGGAAGAGCCAGAGGGCAGACCAAGGACGGTTTGCCGATCAACGCGCTGGTCCTTGAAAGCTACCGGGGCGTCACATTGGCCTCTATGCAGCAAATCGCAGCAGACGCGCACGCAAAGTTCGCAATAACCGCAAGCCATGTCATTCATCGCGCGGGCCGGATCAAACCGCTGGAGGCGATAGTGTTTGTGGCAACGGCCTCACCCCACCGCAGAGCGGCGTTCGAAGCGGCCGACTATCTGATGGACAGGCTCAAGACAGAAGCAGTTTTTTGGAAGCGCGAGGAGCATGCAAACGGCTCGGCCTGGATCGAGCCGACCGATGCGGACAGGAGCGATGTTGCGCGCTGGTGAAGCACGTCATCCGGATCAGCTGCGATGCAGCCTGCGACAAAACGCGCTGCAATATGCCTTTGCTTTGTTTGGTTCAGCCCCAGAATGCTTGAGTGACTGCGCGGTGATCATCGACCGCTTTGACAAATGGGATCGCCGCCACCGCCTCGCGCGAAGGCAGCAGTGCGTCCTCGTCCTGCACGGTTCCTGTCAGGGTAACGACGCCCTCTGAAACGGCCACGTCAGTCAGCCACGCGCTTGCACCCTTAATGGTCAGAAGCTTCTCGATCACCCGTGCACGAATGATGTCGTCATCATTGGTCATCGGTCCATGCGAGCCTACTGGTCGCACGATCAGCGCTCGCACGATATCAGCACGACTGACGATACCGACGAGATTGTCGTCGCGCAGGACCGGCAGGTGCTTGATCCGATGTTCATCCATGAGGTTCGCGATTTCGGACAGGGTGGTGGTCTCTTCGACGCTGACGACGACCGGTGTCATGACCTCGCCAACCGTGTGTCCGAATGCCTTCACGCATTCAGGTTCCGGGGAATCAACGTCGCAGGTGTCGGGCGGGTTGCCCAACTCCTCCCGGTGGAGCAAATCGGTTTCGCTTAGAATGCCGACAACCTTGCGACCGGAAACGACGGGCAGCGCGCTGACTCCGTGATCGATCAGCATTTCTGCAGCGTCATGGATCGATACATCCGTGTGTATCGAGATCACCGATCCGCTCATGATGTTGCAGGCTTTGAGTTCTGCAAGGGTAGGGGGGCCTGTTCCCTGGCCATTATCATCACTGCGTCTTGTGGCAGGCTTCGTATTGGTTGCTTTGGTCATAATAACCTCCTTGATGGCGGAGGCATCACTTCATTCTCAGTGGGTCGCGAGACGGCTGGCTGCAAAGCCTCGAAGCCCAGTTGGAGTATGTGAGGTCACCTCCATTTGATTATCATGCCATAAAGCCACCAGTCAGTCATTGATCCGCGTCAAATACGCGTGAGCAAATCCCGGACAAAGAAAACACCAGTCAATCAAAGGAAGTATGTCGTGCCCGGAATAGACGATAGCCTGGAGTTTCATCCACTTAAGGTTGCAGTTCTTACCGTATCGGATACGCGGACACCGGAGACCGACACGTCGGGCGCGCTCTTCGCCACACGCCTCCAGGAGGCTGGGCATCATCTCGCAGGCCGCGCTATCGTGCCTGATGAGGTCGACTCAATCCGCAAGCAGGTATCTGCCTGGGTCGCAAATCCGGACGTGGACGTTATTGTCAGCACCGGAGGAACCGGATTCACGCCCCGCGATGTCACGCCTGAAGCCGTAGGTCCGTTGCTGCGCAGAGTGATGGACGGCTTCAGCGTCGTCTTCCATCAGGTAAGCATGGACACGATCGGCGTTTCCACGCTGCAATCCCGCGCATTCGCAGGCCAGGCCGATGACACGTTCATATTCTGTGTTCCCGGCTCCACAGGAGCCTGCCGCGATGCTTGGGATCGCATTCTCGCGCTCGAGTTCGATAGCCGTTATCGTCCTTGCTCGATCGCAGGCCAAGTACCCCGCCTGAGACACCTTTGCGCATGACCGACCTTACTCATCTCGATCGAGAAGGTCGCGCAAGAATGGTTGATGTCGGCGAGAAATTGCCGACGAGGAGGAGCGCCGAGGCCTTAGGTCGCCTTCGGTGCGCACCGGCAACGCTTGTCGCGGTATCGGAAGGCCGGACGCCCAAGGGCAGCGTGATTTCGACTGCCGAATTGGCAGGGGTCATGGGTGCGAAGCGCACGGCGGACTTGATCCCGCTATGTCATCCCCTTCCTCTTTCCAGCGTCGTGGTTGAGGTGACGCTCGACGAGAGCCTGCCGGGCTTCGTTGTAAAAGGCGTCGCGCGCTGCGATGGGAAAACCGGTGTTGAAATGGAAGCGCTTACGGCAGTCTCAATCGCTGCGCTCACGCTCTTCGACATGCTCAAGGCGATTGATCAAACAATGCAGATCGAAGCGGTCCAGGTTACTTCGAAGACAGGTGGCAAATCGAGCTCATGGGGGACGTGATGATTCCTTTCGACGAGGCGATTGGACTGATAAACGACCAAGCAACTACGCTTGGTGAAGAGGTCGTACCTTTCGAACGAGCAGCCGGCCGTGTTCTCACAAGAGCTCTGGACGCCAGACGGGATGCTCCATTCAGCGCAGTTGCCGCGATGGATGGCTATGCCGTCATCGATAGTGCCACACGTCCCGGCGAGGCATTGCGGGTTATTGGGCAATCTGCAGCCGGAACGGGCTTTACTGATGCTTTAAAGCCCGGCGACGCTGTGCGGATTTTTACCGGGGCTCCCATGCCCCAGGGTAGTGACCGCTGCATCATGCAGGAATATGCCGAGCGGAATGGCGATTTGGTGGTTTTCAAGGAGGATTATGGGCCAGGCTGGCACGTTCGTCCGCCGGGCAGCGACTTCCGCAAAGGTGACCGGCTCGTATCGCCGGGCACCCGTCTGGGAGCCCGGGCAATGGTTGCTGCGGCCGCAGCCGACCTTGCCACCGTTAGCGTGAGCGTGCAGCCGCGTGTGGCCATCATCGGCACGGGCGACGAGTTGATGGTGCCAGGAACTGCATACACGCGCGCTGACGCCATTGCCGAGAGCGTAACCTACGGGGTCGCCGCCATGGCTGCCGCATCAGGGGCTGAGGTGATCGAACGAGCATTGGCCTCCGACGATCTTCCCGCGCTTGAGGATCTGGCCGGTACAATGCTCAGCTGTGCTGACGTGGTTATAGTAACGGGCGGCGCATCTGTCGGCGAACGCGATTTCGCCAAGCCGATGTTTGCCCCGCATGGACTGGAATTGGTGTTCGCGAAAGCTGCGATCAAGCCTGGAAAACCGGTCTGGCTCGGACGCGCCAAAGGCAAGTGGGTCTTGGGGCTTCCCGGCAATCCAACCTCCGCCATGGTTACTGCGCGTCTGTTCCTGATGCCACTGCTCGCGCGGCTGCAGGGACAATCGATTGCCGAAGTCAATTGCTGGCGAAAAATGGTTCTGGCGGAGGAACTACCGACGACAGGGGGGCGGGAAACCTTCATTCGCGCCAGCTGGGAGAAAGACGGCCTTGTCCCGGTCACCAACCAGGATAGCGGTGCGCAGCGTGCATTGATGCAGGCGGACTGGCTTATTCGTCGTCTGCCCAACGCGCCAGTCTGCCGCGCAGGAGAGCATGTTAGCGCGCTTGCCTTTTGAGCCGATGCCTCGCTTCTGTGAGCGCTCTCTCGTCATTGATGTTGGCAAAGGGGTCTTGCTTGGGCTCGGATTCCCACGAAACCCGCACCGCACCTGACGCTTCGGCAAAGCTCCAGAGCGATCGTCCTCCATTGGCGATATAATCTTTCAATACTGGCCGATCGACGCGCCACATGGCCGCCATCGGATGATCCTTTCCAGCGCTGACTGGCATTGCGCAACCGCCTTCCCCGATTGCCTCCTTGAGCCGAAGTAGGAGATCATCGGGCAGGAATGGCATATCGCACCCGATGACAAGCACACGGAGATGATTGTGCGTCGCCGCGAACGCAAATGCGCTGCTCAACGCGCTGATGGGACCGATATCGACTTGCTCGTCGGTCAAGAGCGGTATGCCCGGGATCACGATTTGATCGACGCTGCGCACCGCAATTGCAATTTTATTGGCATGTGTGTTGGCCCAGTCGATCGCCCGATCAAGAAGCGATTGGCCTGCCAGCAGCCGCGCATGTTTAGAGCCACCGATACGCGAACCGTTGCCCCCGGCGGCGATCACGATCGGAACAGTTGAATCAACCTTGCTGGCGACTGACTTTTCCAAATTTGTATGCGCCATGGTTTCAAGAGGTCCTCGGCATGCCTAAAATCATGGATAGAGCAGGAATTGCTGCCATGCGCCATCGCAGGTGCGTTGATAGCAAATGCGATCATGCAGCCTGAACTTGGCATTGCTCCAGAATTCGATCCGCTCGGCACGAACCCGGAAACCTGACCAGAATGGCGGACGAGGAACATCCCAAGACTTGAACCTGGCGACTACGCTGGTCAGCCGCCCGGCCAGCTCGCGCCGGTTCTTGAGCTGCGATGATTGTTGGGATGCCCATGCGCCATAGCGGCTGGCCAGCGGGCGGGTCGCGAAGTAGCGATCTGCTTCAACATCGCTCACTGACATGGCGCGACCTTCGATCCGCACTTGCTTGCCAAGGTCTGACCAGTGGAAGCACATCGCCACGGCCGAATTCTCGGCCAGCTCGGTGGCTTTGCGGCTCTTGAGATTGGTATAGAATACGAAGCCTCGCTCATCGTGCTCCTTGAGTAAGACCATTCGGCTGGATGGCTTCCCTTCGCCCGATACGGTCGCCAGATTGACTGCCGAGGCTTGCTCAGCCCCTAGCTCGCGCGTGGCCTGAGAAAACCAGTCGGTGAATTTGGCGAAAGGATCTGCAGCTTGCCTGGTCATGGTTCGATCCCATCTGACGCGTCAGCGATCTCGCCATTCCGCCAAGCGCGATCCAACCTGTGCCAGCTCAATACGGGCGATCGATCGCAAGTGAACCTCGTCAGGTCCATCGGCAATCCGCAGCGCGCGCATACCGGCATAGACTTCAGCCAGGCCGAAATCATCTGAGAGCCCACCCGCGCCATGCGCCTGCATTGCGTGATCGAGAACTCGTAGAGCCGTTCTGGGTGCAGCGACCTTGATCAGAGCGATCTCGAGCTTGGCAGCCTTATTGCCTGCTTTGTCCATCATGTCGGCGGCCTTAAGACACAGCAGTCTTGTCATCTCGATATCGAGGCGTGCTTCTCCCAGCCTTTGTTCCCATACCGACTGCTCGGACAGTCTCTTCCCAAATGCGATGCGCGACTGAAGACGTTCGGCCATCTTCTCTAGTGCGCGCTCGGCGGCACCGATTGCGCGCATGCAGTGATGAATGCGACCGGGTCCAAGCCTTCCTTGAGCGATCTCGAAACCGCGTCCTTCACCCAGTATAATGTTGGCCGCAGGAACCCGCACGTTGCGCAGCACCACTTCGCCATGGCCGTGTGGAGCCCCGTCATACCCGAATACTGGTAGCATGCGCACAATCTCCACGCCCGGCGCGTCGAGCGGAACGAGGATCTGAGATTGCTGCTGGTGCGTGTTCGCGTCCGGGTCAGTCTTGCCCATGACGATGGCGAGCTTGCAGCGTGGATCACCAACTCCGGAAGACCACCATTTGCGCCCGTTGATGACGTATTCGTCGCCTTCGCGGCGGATCGAGGTCTGGATATTGGTCGCATCGGAGGAAGCGACATCGGGCTCGGTCATCAGGAATGCCGACCGAATTTCCCCGTCGAGCAGAGGCCGTAGCCATTGTGCCTTTTGCTCTGGCGTACCGTAGCGGTGGAGCACTTCCATGTTTCCGGTGTCGGGGGCCGAGCAGTTGAACGCTTCCGAAGCGAAGCCGACCCTGCCCATTTCCTCCGCGCACAGCGCATAATCGAGATTGCTGAGCCCTGCTCCGCGATAGTCTCCGTCATCATGGTCCGACGGCGGCAGGAACAGGTTCCACAATCCCGCGGAATAGGCCCGTGCCTTCAATTCTTCGACAACCGGCGGAACTTGCCAGCGCTCGCCTTCGTGCTTGCCTAGTTGGTCTCGGTATACTTCTTCTGCGCGATAAATATGCGCGTGCATGAAGTCGCGCACGCGGTCCCGCCAATGGGACTGATTGTTTGAAAGGCTGAAGTCCATCGAGAGGGCGCTTTGCTGAAGTGTTTTACTGGCCCCTAGAGATAGACTTTGTCCGGAATTTCGAATTGATTTAGGTCAAAGCCGGTCAGAGAAATTTGATCTTTAAAGACCAGTATGGATCGTCGCGATCATGTCGAGTTTGTGCAGTCGCAGTTGCTTCCCTGGCAACGTATCGGGGCGGGCCTTGCGCGACCCAATGCTGAATACAAAATGCTAAGTCGTGATGCGGAATGCGGCGCATGCAGTGCATTGATGCGCTACCCACCGGGCTGGTCGCGTATTGGGCCGGAGCACATTCAGGCAGACGAGGAGTTTTTCGTTCTCGACGGATCGCTGGAAATGGACGGCGAGTTCTATGAACCGGACAGCTATGCCTTTCTACCTGCAGGTTGGACCCGCAAAAGCATGGTCAGCAAGACAGGCTGCGTGCTGTTGGCGTTTTACAGCCAAGAGCCACTGCTGGTAGGAGATGAAAGCGAGTGCGATATGTTGCGTGCAATACCGCATCTCAAAACCCGACAAATGGACTGGGACATGACGCTCAATGACCCCAATCTACGCCATCTGGGAATTTCGCGAAAGGATCTGCGGACTGATCCTGAGACCGGCGAACGCACGCTCCTCTCATTGATTCTTCCTCAATCTGAACCGCCGGCAGGCAATGGGCCGCAGGAAAGTCACCCGGTTGTCGAGGAATGTTACATGATTGCTGGCTCGCTCACAGGGCCTCCCGGAACAATGCATCCAGGCGCCTACTTCTGGCGGCCACCAGCCGTTCCCCACGGCCCATATGGCTCACGCTGGGGCGCCGTTTCTGTGATCCGTTTCGTCGGCGGTCGGCATGAAAATATCTGGAGTGACAAGCCAGCTAATTTCTCTTTAGAGCAGGCCTACGACCCGATTCTTCCTGAGCGACTAGCGCACCTGCGCGATTTCTCGTGGCAAGGCCCGCTTCCCTTCTAGAAGTGCCCGGATCAACAGGCCTGCCTATGAACGCCAAAGCCGGGAATGAACCAAAAGGGAGCAACGCGGAGCGCCTCGCATTGCGGCGCCGTCGGATGGAAAGCGGACCAGCGATTTTCCGCGGGGCTTTTCGCCCGTTCTTTCTCGGCGCCGCGTTTTGGGCTATCTTCACCATGTGCCTATGGCTGGGACATGTACTTGGACAAATCCCTGGCGGTTTCGTGTCTGACGCACTGGCGTGGCATCGCCACGAGATGCTGTTCGGATTTGTCGGAGCTGCAATCACTGGCTTTGCGCTAACGTCCGCGCCCAACTGGACCGGACGCTTGCCCATCGCCGGATGGCCGCTTGCAACGCTATTTTTCTTTTGGTGTGTAGGGCGGGTTCTCCCGTTTGGCCTAGCGGATACGAGTGCGGCCCTTATTGCCCTCGATGGAGGGTTCTACCTTTTTCTCTCTTTTCTGATCGGGCGCGAAGAGACCCACGGTCGCAAACGAAGTCTCACCATTTGCATGGTTATTGCGGCGTTTGGTTTAGCCGACATTCTTGATCGGATGGAGATGGCAAAATGGATCGATAGCGCGGGCCTGGGGTGGCGAGCGGGAATAGCTCTCGTGACCGCTCTTGTCATGCTGATCGGAGGGCGGCTTATTCCCAGCTTCACGCACAATTGGTTGCTGAAGCAAGTCAGGCTGGACCCCACCCCGACCCAGCCGGACCTGACAGACGCCATTGTCATGGCCGTCACGATTGGCGGCTTGCTCGTCTGGATTCTTGCTCGCGCAAGCGGCGCATCCGGAACCCTGCTGATGCTCGCGGGCCTTGCCAACTTCGCGCGGTTGGCCAGGTGGCAGGGCTGGCGCTGTTTGCCTTGCCTACCGGTATTTGTTCTTCACCTGGGATATTTTTGGCTCGCACTCGGCCTGCTCCTCCTCGGAGCCGCGCAATTCGGATGGATCAGCGAGAGCCCTGCAATTCATGCGCTTTCGACAGGGGCGATGGCGACGATGATACTTGGCGTCATGAGCCGCACGTCGCTTGCAATGACAGCGCGCGAACCGAGTTTTAATTTGGCCATCGCATCGGCATGCGTTTTGATTACCCTAGCTGCTATTGCTCGCGTCGTGGCCGGGCTGCAAATTGGGCAGTCCTTTGTTCTTCTTGTTGTTGCGGGCTTTGGGTGGCTAGGAGCATTCGGGCTCTTCCTGGTTGTCTTTGGCCCGATACTCAATTCGCCGAGAAGAGGGGCTCTGGGGAAATAGCTGTCCAGTCACGAATGCATGGCTCACAGGCTGCTACCCCCTTTTGGTGAGCGGTGGGTGACAGTTCTCAGAGTTTCTCTTGGTTGTTTCCGGGCCAAAACCCTCTTTGGCTTGGCGAGCCTAATTAAACGCGCTATTCCAACAATATGGATTCTCTCGAAATCGAGCCATCATTAAACTTCTGCCAGGCTTGTGCTGTCCGCAACCGTGCGATCTGTGCTGACCTCGACGAGGATGAATTAGGATTGCTGAACGCAATCGGTCGGCGAAAACGGCTTCAAGCAGGTGAACAGTTACTTTGGGAAGGCGATGACGCGATCATCGTCGCCAATGTGGTGGAAGGTGTCCTCAAGCTTTCGACGCAGACGGCGGATGGAAGAGAACAAATCCTTGGGATTGTCTATCCGTCGGACTTCCTAGGTCGACCCTTCGGTGAGACCACACCCTATGGCGTCGAGGCGATTACCGATGCGCAGGTCTGTGTATTTCGGCGCACCGATTTCGACAGGTTTGCCCGAGAGCACCCCCGGCTTGAGCACAAGCTCCTTGAGCGGACGCTGGCCGAATTGGATCGCACGCGGCGCTGGATGGTGCTGCTGGGGCGAATGAATGCCGAGCAGAAATTGGCCACCTATCTTGTCGAGACGGCAGAAAGGCTCATTCCTGCAAACTGCAAAGAGTCGGAACTGGGTGATGAGCGATCGCTGACCTTACCTCTTTCCCGCCAGCAAATGGCTGACGTTCTTGGCCTCACGATTGAGACGGTTAGTCGGCACATGACCAAGCTGAAGAATGATGGGTTGATCGGTCTTCCAGGCCGACGCGAACTGACAATCAATTCGTTGAAGGCTCTCGCAGAACGAGGGGGTTAGTCTGGCCCAGGCCAGCTGAGAAGCAAGCTGGCCGTGTTATAAGTTTCGGACCCCCGCACCAACCGGTGCTTCCACGAGACCGAATACGAAACGTTCGGTTTGACCGAAATCAATGACGTCGCCTCGTTGATCATCCAGATTTCGCTGATGCATGCAAAGCAATCAGCTGCGGCCTCGCCGACTTCGATCGTTTTCACGGGAGCGACAGCACCTGTGGCTTCTCTTGGCGCTAACGAAGCAACGCATCTTCGTCTGCAGGCGCTTACCAGATATGTCGGCGCTCGCTCCGGAGACTCTCGAGTAACTGATAACAGCGCCAGCCAGGTGGTTCTTGTCGTTGAGGGTGCGGTCAAGCTCATAGCCAGTGCGTCAGCCGGACGCACTCAGGTGATGGGGTTCTACTTCAAGGACGACTTCATCTACGTGCCCGCACGAGAAACGCATGCCTATAATCTCTGCGCCTTGAAGGACTGCGAGCTTGTCGCCTTTCCGGCCACGGAATTCATTCGTCTGGCTCAAAGCGACAAGACCCTCAACAACAATTTCCTGAGTCACCTGCTGCGCGCCCTCAGTCGTTGTCGCGAAAAATCTCTTGCTCTTGGGCAAAAGACTGCGCGGGAGCGGGTCGCGACGTTCCTGGTCAGTATGGCGGAGCGTATCGGAGCTCCGTTCTCAAATGGAGCCCTGCTCGACCTTCCCATGTCTCGTCGTGATATCGGCGACAATATTGGTCTTACGATCGAAACCGTAAGCCGCCAAATGACGGAACTGCGAAATGCGGGCCTCGTATCCACTTCTGGGAGATCGCAGGTCAAAATCCTTGATCTTGCCGCGCTCAAGCAAGAGGCAGGTCATCTCTCCGGCTTGAGCTGAGAGCGACGCCGACCCGGCACGTGGAAATGCTCTGCATTGCCTTGGTGTTTGGAAGTTGCGACCGGCGCGTCGTATGATTTGATACAGATCAAGGACTTCCGAAAAGGGAGAGCGCATCCGTTGGCCATGTGGCCTTACCATCCCGAATTGCTCGAACAGCCTGTCCCGCGCTACACCAGCTTTCCGACTGCAGCCGAGTTCGAGGCGATCGACGCAGGCGATTACAGCACTGCGATTGAGAGCACGTCCGGAGACGTCTCGCTCTACGTGCATATCCCTTTTTGTGAAAAGATCTGCCATTACTGTGGTTGTAACACGGGTGCTGCAGGACGCCGACACAGACTGGAATCATATCTCGAAGCGCTGCATCGTGAGATCGAGACGGTCTCGCGCTTGCTCCCTTCGAACTCGCAGGTGCGCCGAATTGCATTTGGCGGCGGTAGTCCCAATGCGCTCGCACCCACGGATTTCGTCCGCCTCGTCGATGATCTGATCATCCGCTTCGGAATCTCTGATCCGGTTTTCTCCATCGAACTTGATCCACGCACAATGTCTCGTGAATGGGCCGAGGTCATAAGAGCGCTTGAGATCGATCGCGCAAGCCTTGGCGTTCAGACCTTCGCGCCGCATTGCCAGGAAGCGATAGGGCGTGTCCAATCTGAGACATTGATAGCCGAAACGACCGATCTTTTGCGTAACGCTGGCGTGACATCGCTCAACTTCGACTTGATGTACGGGTTGCCACAGCAATCCAACGATGATCTGTCCGAAAGCTTGCAGCGGGCAGTGGCGTTCGGTGCCGACCGAATTGCCCTGTTTGGTTATGCGCACATGCCGAATTTGGTGCCGCGGCAACGCGCGGTCGATGCCCGCTTCATGCCTGACCGGGCCGCGCGTTTCGAAATGGCGCAAATCGGGTTCACCTATCTTTGCTCCAACGGCTTTCGTGCCATCGGGTTTGACCATTTCGCACGCTCGGAAGACGATCCGCTTGCAATTGCTGCTCAAGCGGGAACTCTCCGGCGTAATTTCCAAGGCTTCACCGATGACAATGCGCGCGCCTTGATAGGCTTGGGTGCATCGGCCATCAGTTCATTCGAGACCCTCCTCGCCCAGAACGAGAAGAATAGCGGCCGATACCGTATGCTAGCATCGGATGGCCGTCTAGCCACCGTGCGAGGTAGGTCCAGATCAACGGATGACCGCACTCGGGGCCAGGTAATCGAGCAACTCCTGTGTTCGGGGAAGGCTCAGATATCCTCGGAAACTGAAGCCCAGGTAATGCCGTTTTTGATGCCATTTCTTGAGCGAGGTCTCGCGTGCTGTGAAGAGGGTGCCATCTCAATAACACCTCATGGGCTTCCATACTCACGGGCGATTGCGGCCTTGTTCGATCCCTATCTCGATCACCCGCCCGGCCGTTTCAGTTCGGCGGTTTAATCGAACCGTGAGCGATCAGCACTGCCACCATGAAAAGCATAAGGGTTGCGCTGAAACGCCGCAAAGCGGCGCCCGATACGATGCGATTTCCGAAGGCTGCGCAGGCGCGGTTTACACGTGTCCAATGCATCCTGATGTAAGACAGGCCGCACCTGGCCCATGCCCCTTTTGCGGTATGGCGCTTGAACCGCAGAGCGCGGCTATGGCGCTTCATGAACCCAATCCGGAACTGAATGATTTCGCGCGCCGGTTCTGGGTGGGTGCGATCCTAACGCTTCCGGTCCTGCTTCTCGCCATGGGTCCGATGATCGGACTTGGTGCGATCCGCGAAGCGCTAGGGCATCGCACGGGCCAATGGGTTGAGCTTGCCTTGGCAACTCCTGTGGTCTGGTATTGCGGCTGGCCTTTCCTTGAGCGCGGCTGGAAATCGTTTCTATCTTGGAACCTCAACATGTTCTCGCTGATCGCGATGGGCGTTGCCGCATCCTGGCTGTTCAGCATTGCTGCGGTCATTGCCCCGGAAATTTTCCCAGCAAGCTTCCGCGACACACACGGTATTGTCCCTGTCTATTTCGAGGCTGCCGCGGTGATCGTGGTGCTGGTCTTACTTGGACAAATTATGGAACTACGGGCGCGCGAAGGAACGAGCAAGGCGATCCGAGCGCTGCTTGATCTCGCTGCGAAAACAGCACGGATTGTGCGAGCGGATGGCAGCGAAGAAGATGTCGCGCTCGACCGGGTCACAATCGGCGACCTTGTTCGTGTTCGCCCGGGCGAGAAGATTCCAATCGACGGGATCGTGGTCGAAGGCCACTCTTCGCTTGACGAAAGCATGCTATCGGGCGAGCCGCTTCCAGTCGAAAAGCAGACCGGCGATATGGTCACGGGCGCTACAATCAATGGTACAGGCAGCCTGGTGATTGAGGCGCGGCGCGTTGGCGCCGACACGATGCTAAGTCAGATCGTCGAGATGGTCGCCGCAGCCCAGAGATCGCGCGCGCCGATCCAGAGATATGCCGATAGAGTTGCCGGATGGTTCGTTCCGGCGGTCATTGGCATTGCGGTGTGTGCTTTCATAGCCTGGGCAATCTGGGGGCCGCCGCCAGCCTTTTCCCATGCACTGATCACGGCTGTATCAGTCCTGATTATCGCCTGTCCCTGTGCGCTCGGACTGGCAACGCCGATGTCGGTGATGACGGCAACCGGGCGCGGCGCACAGGCGGGAGTGCTGATTAAGAATGCCGAAGCGCTCGAACGCTTCGCGACTGTCGATACACTGCTTGTCGATAAGACCGGGACGTTGACCCATGGCAAACCGCGCCTGGTCGCGGTACTCCCTAGCGAGGGCTATCATGAAAACGACATTCTACGGCTGGCCGCGACTCTAGAGCGAGGATCGGAACACCCGCTTGCCGAAGCCATCGTCGAAGGCGCCAAAGCACGCGGCATTGTCCTTGGGTCAGCCAAGAATTTCGAAGCGGTCACAGGCAAGGGGGTACTGGGAGAGGTCGATGGCAGGTCTGTGGCTTTGGGCAATCTCAAGCTATTGCAAGACCTTCGAATCGAGCCACCGGTGCTTGCAGATGCAGCGGACGCTCGCCGCGATGAAGGCGAAACGGTGATGTTCGTCTTGGTCTCAGGCGAAATGGCTGGTCTCCTCAGCGTCGCCGATCCGATCAAGAAGACGTCACCAACCGCGCTCAGGGACCTTCGTGGTTTGGGCTTTCGTATCATAATGGCGACCGGCGACAATGAGTGCACCGCGCGGGCAGTTGCGGCAAAACTCGGGATCGATGAAATCCGAGCCGATGTGCTACCCGAAGACAAGGCGCGGATTATTCGCGAACTACAAGGCGAGGGTCGGCGAGTCGCGATGGCGGGCGATGGGGTGAATGACGCCCCCGCACTGGCGCAAGCGAATGTCGGCATCGCAATGGGGACCGGAGCTGATGTGGCAATCGAGAGCGCCGGAATTACTCTCGTCAAAGGCAATCTTGATGGGATCGTTCGCGCGCGGAGGCTAGCGCGCGCAACCATGCGCAACATCCGGCAAAATCTGTTCTTCGCCATTGTCTATAATGGAATAGGCGTACCAATCGCTGCCGGCGTGTTATATCCGTTTTTCGGCATCCTCATCAGCCCGATGTTGGCGGCCTGTGCCATGAGCGCGTCGTCGGTTTCGGTCGTGATCAATTCGCTTAGGTTAAGAAACCATCCAATCTGAGCAGTCACAGATCTATTCACGGTCGTGTGTTTCTATCGGGTGCAAGCCTCCAGTCTGTCGTGTGAGGCGTCGAAAAAACAACGATTCGAGTCCCTAAAAAGGCATCGAACCAATGCATTAGTCGGTTTTTGAGGGCCTTTTGCGGGCTCTTCGCATAGACCGAATTTTCTAAATATCTGAGAATAGGTTGAAAAAGAGGCCGAATGTGATGCCTCTTCTGGGCACCAATTTCGGTAAGTGTTGAAGGCAGCGGATTGCACGTCAGGCTGATCTGGCGTGGTCCTACTGGCCTCATTCTCTCTGACTCGCTATCAATTGCGCTGGTGGTTGGGCTATGGCTTGGCGATGAGCACACGCGGTTTTACAGTCCTGTTTTTGGCGATGGTTGTGTCCGCTTGTGCCACGAGCCATGCGGGTCCCGTACCAATTGCGTCGGCACAATCCGGGCCGGAGTGCGGTGACACCCGCCAATTGGTGAGCAACGACATCGCCGAACTGGCTATCGATACAGCTATTTCGACAAACGGCAGGTCCGGCATGCTGTCAGTGACGGCTATTCCAGCGCGAACAGAGCAGGCGAGCAAAGCGGCGCTGAGCGTTCGCCTGATCGACGGCGACGTGATCCTCTATTCGCGCACCGGGTCCTTCGTTAATGGCCAACCAGTCATTCTTGCAGCCAGCTTCCCGTCCGTCCGGGTTTCGGCTCCCGGCGCAGACGCGGAATACTCACTGGAACTGGTTTTCACTGCGCTGGATGGCAGAACTCTCGTTCGAGAGGAGCACGTTGTCCGGTTTGCGGCCGCGTGCGGGCAGGCAGGAACATAGATGTCTGTTCAGTATCGACCGGGTATCGCAGCGACTGGGGTTGCGTCCAGCCTGCAAAATATCCATCGCAAGATCCGAGTCCTGTGCAATTTGCTTGGCGAAAGATGATGGCATGAAAGCGAACATGATTGGAAAAGCGCGTTCATGGTTGTTTGCACCGGGGGACAGCGACCGAAAAATGGCCAAGGCTGCCGAAGGCGAGGCCGACGTGGTCATCTTCGATCTGGAGGATGCCGTCGCGGAGGAGAACAAGCCCGCGGCGAGAGCATCGGTGTACCATTTTCTCCGCGCCAACCCAGCTGACCGTGCGCGGCTTTGGGTCCGGGTGAACCCGCTCGATGGACCGCATACGGCGCACGATCTTGCAGCAATCATGCCCGGAAAGCCCGGCGGCATCATGCTGCCGAAGTCACGCGGACGGCACGATGTGGAGCAACTGGACCGGCTGCTCTCTGCGCTTGAGGGTGAACACGAAATCGAACCGGGAAGCACTCCGGTTATCGCACTGGTTACGGAAACCGCCGCGGCAATGTTCACCACTGGAGACTATGCCGGTTCGCCGCGCCTCGCCGCGATGACCTGGGGTGCAGAGGATTTGGCCGATTCCATCGGTGCGCAGACCAATCGCGATCCCGATGGCGAATTTTCTTTCACCTACAAGATGGCGCGCAGCCTATGCTTGCTTGGGGCAGCGGCGGCGGAAGTTCTGCCGATAGAGACAATCGATACTGACTTTCGCAATCTCGAAGGCTTGCAGGCACGGGCCGAGCAGGTCCGGCGCGAGGGCTATCGCGGGATGCTGGCGATCCACCCGGCTCAGGTGCCGGTGATCAACGCGGCCTTCAGCCCGAGCGCCGACGACATTGCCGAAGCGCGCGAGATCATCGCACTGTTCGCGGCCAATCCCGGTGCGGGCACAATTGGCTGGAACGGCAAGATGCTGGATCGTCCGCATCTGTCGCGCGCGCAGCAATTGCTGGCGCAGGTCGAGGACTGATCAGCGGGAAATCGCCGCGACTTCGCTGAGCACGCGCCCGGCCCATTCGGGGCGGCAGATCAGCAGATCGGGCATGTAAGTGTCGGCATTGTTGTAGCGTAGCGGCGACCCGTCGATCCGGCTGGCATGCAGGCCATGGGCCAGTGCGACGGCGGCGGGGGCGCAATTGTCCCATTCATATTGTCCGCCTGAATGGAGATAGATTTCTGCCTCGCCGCGCACCACGGCCATGGCTTTAGCGCCCGCGCTGCCCATCGGTACCAGATCACCGCCAATGCGTTTGGCCACTTCGACCGCTTCCTTTGCCGGCCGGGTCCGGCTTACCACTAGGCGCGGGGTTTGTGCCGCCTCCGGCAATACTTGCGGCCTGTCGGTGCGCAGGACTGCATCCAGACCGGGCAGGCCAACCGCGCCAATGCTGGGCTGGCCGTCGATCGACAAGGCAACATGGACCGCCCAGTCCGTGCGGGTTTCGCCGTATTCACGCGTCCCATCAACCGGGTCGACGATCCATACGCGGGCCTTGCCGAGCCGCTCTTCACTGTCCTTTTCCTCTTCGGACAAGAGGCCGTCGTCGGGCCGGAGCCTGCGGATTTGCTCGCACAGATAGCGGTTGGCGGCATCATCCCCCGCCTTGCCAAGCGCTTTGCCGTTGAGGCCCGACGTTGCGCGGATATCGAGCAAGATGCGGCCCGCTTCATAGGCCAGCTGCGCCGCCAGTTCAGCATCGGACGTATCAGCGGTCATCAGCTTGCTCATTTGAGCGGAAGGACTTGTTCGATAATATAGCTGGCGGCCTCTTCGGGCGTCATCTCGACAGTGTTCACGCGAATTTCGGGCTCCTCGGGCTCCTCGTAAGGACTGTCGATCCCGGTAAAGTTCTTCAGCTCACCGGCCCGCGCTTTCTTGTAGAGCCCTTTGACATCGCGCGCCTCTGCCACTTCGAGCGGGGTATCGACGTGAATCTCGATAAATTCGCCGTCGCCCATCATATCGCGAACCAGCTGCCGGTCTGCGCGGAAGGGGGAGATAAAGGCAGTGAGTACAATCAGGCCGGCATCGGTCATCAGCTTGGCGACCTCGCCGATCCGGCGAATGTTTTCGATCCGGTCGCTTTCCGTGAAACCCAGATCCTTGTTGAGACCGTGCCGGACATTGTCGCCGTCGAGCAGGAAGGTGTGGCGGTTCATCATCGCCAGCTTCTTTTCCACTTCGTTCGCAATGGTGGATTTCCCCGAGCCGGAAAGCCCGGTGAACCACAACACGCGTGGCTTCTGGTTTTTCAATGCGGCGTGATCGTCGCGGGTGATGTCGACCGCCTGCCAATGCACGTTCTGCGCCCGGCGCAAGCTGAAGTGGAGCATCCCTGCGCCGACCGTACGATTGGTCAGCTTGTCGATCAGGATAAACCCGCCAAGGCTTCGGTTCTCCCGATAAGGCTCGAACACGACCGGCTTGTCGGTCATGATCTCGGCCACGCCGATGGCATTGAGCTCCAGCGTCTTGGCCGCCAAGTGCGACCCCGCGCCGGTCGGATCATTGACATTGATTTCGTATTTCGGCGGCTGGACCGTTGCTGAGACAGTCTGCGACGCGAGCTTCATGGCATAGGCACGCCCGGGCATCATGGGCTCATCGTCGAGCCAGACGATAGTCGCTTCGAACTGGTCCGAGACTTCGGGCGGCGCATCGGCCACCGCGATCACATCCCCGCGCGAGCAATCGACCTCGTCATCGAAACACAGCGTTACAGACTGACCGGATTGCGCTTCATCCAGCTCGCCGGCGAAAGTGACGATGGACTTTACGGTGCTGGTCTTGCCCGATGGCAACACGCGGACGGTGTCGCCCTGCTTGACGCTGCCGGTGGCAATCTGTCCTGCGAAGCCGCGGAAATCGAGGTTGGGCCGATTGACCCATTGCACCGGCATGCGAAACGGCTTCTCGAGATTGGCCGTGCTGCGAACTTCGACCGACTCTAGATGGTCGATCAGCGATGGACCTCCATACCACGCGGTGTTGCCGGACCCTTGCGTGATATTGTCGCCAGCAAGGCCGGAGATCGGAATGGCCGTGAAGTCTGCGATGCCAATTTCGGCCGCGAAAGCGGCGTAGTCCGCGACGATCGAGTCAAAGGCCGTCTGATCGTAGTCGATCAGATCCATCTTGTTCACCGCCAGCACGATATTTGTGATGCCCAATTGATGGCACAGAAAGCTGTGTCGGCGGGTCTGGACCAGAACGCCCTTGCGCGCATCGATCAGAATGACGGCCAGATCGGCTGTCGAAGCCCCGGTCACCATATTGCGTGTGTATTGTTCATGGCCCGGGCAGTCGGCGACGATGAATTTGCGTTTCTCCGTAGTGAAGAAACGATAAGCAACGTCGATCGTGATGCCCTGTTCGCGCTCTGCGGCGAGCCCGTCGACCAGCAATGCAAAGTCGATTTCCTGACCCTGTGTGCCGACGCGCTTGCTGTCGCTTTCGAGCGCCGCCAACTGATCCTCGAAGATCATTTTGCTGTCGTAAAGTAACCGCCCGATCAGGGTGGACTTGCCGTCATCCACACTACCGCAGGTGATGAAGCGCAGCATCGACTTGTTCTGATGCTGGTCGAGATAGGCGTCGATGTCATCTGCGATGAGCGCATCGGTTGCGTAAGCGGGAGTGGTCATCAGAAATATCCTTCCCGCTTCTTTTGCTCCATCGACGCGTCGCCAGCATCCTTGTCGATCACGCGGCCTTGCCGTTCGGAGGTAGTTGTGAGCAGCATTTCCTGCACCACTTCGGACAAGGTCGAAGCGGTGCTCTCAACTGCACCGGTCAGCGGGAAGCAGCCGAGCGTGCGAAACCGGACAGACCGTT
Organism: Parerythrobacter lutipelagi; assembly: GCF_005434975.1. GTDB lineage: Bacteria > Pseudomonadota > Alphaproteobacteria > Sphingomonadales > Sphingomonadaceae > Parerythrobacter_A > Parerythrobacter_A lutipelagi. The sequence continues at coordinate 60,579 of NZ_SKCJ01000002.1, forward strand.
CGGTAATCCGGGGGCGATGGCCGAGCACTTGCTCAAGCCGTTCGATATCGTCGGCCATGAACAGCCCGCCCTCGTATTCATAGGTCGGGCGTGGAGCGGCAAAATAGAGTGGTACGATCTCGATATTCTCAGCCATGATATATTGCCAGATATCGAGTTCGGTCCAGTTGGAAAGCGGGAAGACACGGATGCTCTCACCCTTGTTTTTCCGCGTGTTGTAGAGGTTCCAAAGCTCGGGCCGCTGGTTCTTTGGGTCCCAGCCGTGGCTCGCGCTGCGGAACGAGAATATCCGCTCTTTCGCGCGGCTCTTCTCTTCGTCACGGCGCGCGCCGCCGAAGGCTGCGTCGAAGCCAAATTTGTCGAGCGCCTGTTTCAGTCCCTGCGTCTTCCACATGTCGGTGTGGGCAGGTCCGTGATCGAACGGATTGATGCCGGCTTTCAGCGCTTCAGGATTTTGATGCACCAGCAATTCCATGCCTGCATCGTCCGCGCTCTTGGCGCGCAGATCGTACATTTCCCGGAATTTCCAGGTGGTATCGACATGCAGCAGCGGAAAGGGCGGCGACGAAGGAAAGAAGGCTTTCTTGGCGAGGTGCAGCATCACAGCGCTATCCTTGCCGATCGAGTAAAGCATTCCCGGCTTTTCAGCCTCGGCAACCACCTCGCGCATGATGTGGATGCTTTCGGCTTCGAGCCGTTGGAGATGGGTCAATCCTGGAGTCATGGTGCCAAGGCAGATGGCAGCGCTGCGCCGATGATGGAAGAAATCTTGTCTATCAGGTGCGCCATTCGAGCAATCAGAGAGCGCGGCGCGTCAATTGCACAGCGCGATGTCGATATCCTTGCTGATCAGATCGGCTTCAAAGCCGACATTCAGCGTGTAGTCCTGCTGCGCGCACAGATTGAGCTTGGCCGACTGGTCAGGTTCGAGCGTGATTGTGTAGCTGCCGGGCAAAACGCGCTCGAAGAAGTAATAGCCCTCCACTTCAGTGCGGGCGTATTTGACGACTTTGCCGTTCGTATCCTTCAACAGCAACCGCACCCCGGAAACGCCGCGCGCGCGTCCCTCCTGCCGGAACGTCACGGTCCCGTCGACTTCGCTGACAGAGACAATCGGGAAGTCTGCGGCATGGATGCGGCCCGGGCGCGGCACCACTTCGATACCCGGTTTGATCGCCGCCAGATCGATGTCGGGGAGTGTGGAAGTGTCGACCTGAATGCTCACGCCGCGCCCTTCGCCAAGGCCCGCAAGACGGGCGATGCCATCGCCGCCCGTGGTTGCGGTCTGGTTATATGCGGCGAAATCGACTTCAGGCAACACGCTGTCTCCGGGGCCGAAAGCGCCATCTCCATCCATGTCGCGGAAAGCGCGCGCAGACACCCCGCCCGATGTCGCTAGACCCGGCCGGGCAATGAAGAAATTGCCCCGTAGCGGATCGCGCCCGAAACTTAGTCCCAGCCGCAATCCGATCGAATAGGTATCGTCGCGAAAACCGTAGCTCCCGTCCAGCGCCGCTGTGAAACGATCGAAATCGCGAACGGCGGAAAGCCCCACTTGGGCCGATTTCGAAGTGAAGGAATAGCCAACCGATCCGCGGATCGCGGTGTTGCTGTCGATCGCGCGATCGACCTCCACCGCCGCAGAGACAAGATCTGGATCGGGCACAATCTGATAGCCGAGTGACAGCCGCCCGCGGGTTTTCGAACGCGTGGCCGTTGCGAGATCGAAATTGCCGAACAGTTGCGATTGGGTGGAGAGGCCGGGGACCGATGACCGCGAATATTCGAGTGTATTCGAGACAAGGAAGTGGGGCAGCCGTGCCGATGCGCGCAACGCGGCATTGGTCTGGGCCCTTCCGGCAGCGCTCTCGGTATGCCGAATGCGTGCGGTCAACGGAATTGTCAGCCCCGATACGGGATCGCCCAGATTCAACGAGGAATTGAAGTCGATTTCCGTCGCGCGGCGGAGAAACTCCGAGCCGACGCTTCGGGTCTCGTCGATGAAATTGCCGGAGTACTCGGCATGGCTCACTGTTACTGCGGAATTGCCGAACCTGCCTCCAATGCCGCCGCTGACGGCAAAGGCGCCGCCGCTGGCAGCCGCGAGATCCCCCTTGATGGCAAACCGTCCGAGCCCGGTGCGAACTCCTGCAGAGGCGACCCACCGTTCTTCTATCGCTGTCTCGAACCAAGCGCCACTGACCAGGGCGGTGATGTCCGATGTCAGGCCGTAAGCCAGCTCGCCGCTTGCCCGCCAGGCGCCGAAGTCCTGCGCAGGAATGAAATCGGGATTGCGTATGCCGAGGACATTTTCGTCCTTCTGCACAGCGCCGAAGCGATAGACTAATTTGCCCTCGGGCAACCGCCCGTCACCCACTGTGATCCGGCGCACTTGCTCGCTGCGCTGGCCTTGTGGGCCGAAGAACACCAGGCGGAAAGCGTTGAGGCCGAAGTCGACCGGGACCTGCAGGAATTCATATTGCCCGTTGACCCGTTCGCGGGTTGATCCGATCAGGATTTCGTTGCGGTACAGCTCGACCTCATAGCCTTCCTGGAGAATGCCTCGCAGGTCGATCTTCTCGAAGACGGAGAACGTCTCCGGCGGGGAATTGGTGATGCTGATGCCGCGCCCCGAAACGCTTCGCAGCCCTATCGGCATCGACGTGGTCGAGACGTCGCCAACCGCAAATTCAGTCGCGGCAAGCGGTCCCAGCAATTCCGCATCGGGATCCATCCGGCCCAGTTCGATCAGCGAAGCGGTGAGACCGCGCTCTGTGTCGGCGCTGAAAAACACCTGTGCGGTCAGGAACCCCAGATCATTGGCTAGCTGGATATCGGTTTCGAGGCGCGGTCCGAATGCGCTGTCCGACAGGGCGCGGAGTTCGATATCGGCCAGCGGCAACGTGGCCGCCCGATATGGCGTATCTTCGCGCGGCCATGTCTGGCGCGTGTTCGGACTGGCCCGGTTTGCGAGCCGCCTGCGATCGGCCTCGCGCTTCATCCGTTCTTCGAACGGGAAAGGCTGGAGCGTTTCGACGAGTACCGCTTGCGAGCGCAAGTCTGTCTTGATCCGCAGCGGCATCAATTGCTCGAACTGGCTATCGCGAACATACAGATCGCCTTCGAAAGCGGCAGCGGCATCGGGCGCGAGTGGGGTTTCCTCGCCCCGCTGGACCAGAATGCCCTGCCTCAGGTCGATCGTCAGTGTCTGATCTTCTTCCAGCACCCAGCCATTGGCATAGTGACCGTCATCGCTCACCACAATTGCCAGATCGAGGATACGTGCGAGCGTGCCGAGCGGTAAATAAACGCCGCTTCGCGTACCATAAGCGATAATGGTGTCGGCCGCTTCGACATCCTTGACCTTCAACTCAAGGATGAGCTCGTCCTGATAGCTCAGCGCGGGTGGCTGAGCGGATGCGGTGAAACCCGATTGCCGGCTTTCGGTCATCCCCGCGGCGGCAGGGTCCGGGCGCTGATCTGCGCCGCCGCTATTCAGTCCGAGGGTCGGCTGGCTGCGTGCTGCCGGGAGGAGCTCGGAAGTGCTGGCAGCTGAGGAAGCTTGCGTTGTGTTGATGCCGGTATCGTTGGCCGCTTCCAGCTCCGCGGCATCGGGCTGCGGCGTGGTCGCGGTGGTCATCGGGATAGGGCTGCGGCGCGGCGGGACGACCGACGCCAGTTCGGGCACTGTCGATGGCTGGATCGCCGGTGCTTCTTCAGCGGGCCTGCCTTGCGCAGCCTGTGCAGTTGCGCCGCGATCAATCGTTCGGCGCCGAACGGTCGCATCATCGTCGGCCGGTAGAGCCGATGGCGGGACAAAAGACGTTTGGTCGATCACATCGGCATAGACCGCCTGCGATGCAGGGGAGGGCGGCGCGGCCGCAAATGCCTGCTCATCCGACTGCGCCGGGGCTTGCATTGGCGCTTCCACTGGGGATTGCGAAATCGGTTCAGGCGACGATTCCGCCGGCGGATTGACGCGCTGCGCCTGGTTTACGGTGCTGCTCGAGCCTGTCTGGGAGGGCTCTTGATTGTCCGGATCCTGCCTGAGCGGCGGGTTTGCTGGCACTTCTGCAATCGCAAGCGTTTCCGCTTGGGGAGGGGTGGAAGAAGGAGGAGCATAGACCGGAGGGGAGCTCGCTTGTGCTGACTGCGGATCGCCCGATGCCGGTTTGGACAGCGCTGGCGCTTCCTCGTCGGCGGCGCTCTCGCCGGCAAGCGATATCGCGGCGAGTTCCTCGGAAGTGTTCTGTGCAGGCTTTGTTTCTGGGGTGAAATCGACCTCGGGCCAGACAATTGCTTCGTCCGGTGCTTGCGCAATTCCTGCGGGACTGGATGGCGCCGGTTCCGCCAGATGTTCACCAGGGTCGCCGGCAGCATCCTTGGCCGCTGCAAATGCGGCCACGAAATCGCCTTCAGCCTCCAGGACTGACTCCGGAACCTTTGTTCCGTCTCCCGGAGCGGCCGCTTCGGCTAGCGGGCTTGGCGGCGCCGGGTTGTCGTCCGGCGGGGCGGCGGTGGCTAAAGCGGCAGGGCCGGTCACCGGCTTCGGCTCGACCGCAACGAGCGTCCGGTCGCTGGTCGTTTCCAGCAATGCGCGCTTGCGATCCTTTAGAGACCCTTGCTCGCGCAGGTCTGCAGCGGGCGCAACCGGATCGCGCATACGCCCGATAGCGGGCTCTTTAATCTCGCGCTGTTTGATCGCGCGGCGTGCCACCGGGCCGAACTCCGGTTCCGGATAACCCTGCTTGCGCGGCACCGCGCCCGGATCGGAGGCTTCCTCTTCCGGGAAGGCGAGGCCGGCATTGCTGTCTGTTTGGTCGCGCTGGCTGCAGCCGAGCCCGAGCAGGACAGTGCCAAGGGCAACCGTTCCTACATTGCGGGCTCTGGTTCTGGTCACCTGATGACGAATTTATGCTCGGCCAGCTCCGCACCGGGCGCGAAGTCATCGTCCGTATAAGTTATCGTCAATTCGACACCGGGGGCGAGAAAGCGCGGCTCTGTTTCCGGATCGATCGGCAGTAAAACCTTGCGCTGGTTGATTTCCGGATAGACGCCGATGCCACGGGAAATGGCTATGGGCTTGCTGGCACCTGGGGCAGTGACGACGAAATCGCCAAATGCGGAGCGCGTTCCGGTGCGGTCGATGGTAACGCCAACGCCTTGCGTTCCGTCGGGCAGGGCAACAAGCGCCGCATGGCTGATACCGACGTCCAGCGACGTTTCTCCGATGCGCACAATGACCGGAATCGAGATGCCAAAACGCGGGCGGATGGTGACGCCGATGCCTTCTGCCTCCTGCCCGCCAATCGCATCGTCGATCGAGAAGCCGTCATCCTGATCACGCGGAATCGACATGGCAAGAAAGTGCGAACGGTATTCTCCGTCCGGCAGGTCATTGGTTGCGCGAGCCATCATGCGAATTGTCTGGGATTCGCTGCCGCGCAGCGTGACACGGCGCGGGGAATAACGCAGAAACGGGCTTGCGGTGCGAACGCGCGCCTTGTCAGTCTCGCTCACGCCATTGTTGAATTCGATCAGTTGGCCCTGCGGGGTCATAATCATGTCCTGCACGAGGATCTCGTAATCGCCGTCGTTCACGGTCTTGTTGTACAGGCCGATGGTTGCGATATCGCGCCGTCCGTTGATCACCACGCGCTTGGGGAACAGGTTGATATCGCCCATCCCGCCGACTGAATCTACCGGCGGCTCGGGTGCTTCGGCCTCGGGCGCGGACTGCGATTGGGCAGTGGCTGTCGTCGCCAGACAGGCGAGCGAAGCGATAAGGGCGAATCCCGCAGTGCGGTATCGCCGGGAAGATTGGATCGATTTCATTTGTAACCCCGTGATGCGAACCCGGATCTCACGATCGGGCCAGCCATACACCATGATGGAATCACAGGTAAAGAGTCTGCGTCGACTGTCCCCGAAGGATCAGTTGTAACGCACAGTGACCAGGAAATTGCCGGTGTAGTTGCCGACCTGCTGGTTTGCGCCGACATTGAGCCGGGCACCAACGAACAGCGCGAAATAGCCACTGCTGTCGAGCTGGTCGAAACCTGGGCCGGTGTTGTCGCGGAACTGGTTGACCGACATCGAAGCCGTGCTGCTGGTGACGGTGATCTGAAGGCTGGTGTTTGTAGTCGTGCTGGCATTGAACCGCCGGTTTGGATCACCAAACAGCGCAAATACCGCCGGGCCGCGTCCGTTAACCGCCTGCGGGGTGTTGGCATTGCCCGTGACGCCGCCGGTGGTGGCGGTCGTGCCATCGGGCCGCACTGTCAGCGTGCCTGCCGAGGCGGGTTGCATGATGCGCCCGAAGCGCAGGTCTGCGACCGACTGAATGTCGACCGGCTCGACAACACGGGCCTGAGCCTGTCCGGGTAGCGTGAATGTGTCGCCCGGCGCAGCCATGGCCGTACCGCCAGTCGCAAATGCGACGGCAGCAAGGGCGATCCGCAAAGCGGCGCTGTGGGTTGGCCGGGAGAACATGGTTAATTGTGCCTCTACAAGTTGCGGGCGAACCCGAGATGGGTCCGCCCGCACTCGCTAAGACTTAGTTGTAGGTGACGGTCGCGTCGTAGCTGCCGGTGTAGGCACCAGCGGCCTGGCTCGCACCGACGGTCAGAATGCCTCCGACGGTGAACGTGGCAGAACCGGTGCTCGAAAGCGTGCCGGTCGATCCGCTGGCGGCAGTCGTGAAGGCCATCGAGTTCGTGCCCGAAGTCACACTTCCGGGCGCAGTCGCGATGGTGAAGCTGCGGTTCGCGCTACCGGTGACAGTGAACGAGTCAGCCGAGCTGGTCGAACCGGTCAGGAGCGTAACATCGCCGCCTGCAGTCGGTGCGCCAGCTGCAGTTACCGTCACAGTGCCGCCGCCGCCGGCAGTCATCGTGCCGAATGCGAGCGCAGCGCCCGTATCATGGGTAATGGTTATTGGAGCCACAATGGTAGCCGTTGCGGTACCCTGCGTGGTGTCAGTGTCGCCCGGTGCGGCAGCAGCCGGGGTAGCAATGGCAGCTGCGAACGCTGCGAGAACAATCTTTTTCATTTTCGGTCTTCCCCAAAAGGCTTGGTCCTGGTCGATGCGTTGTTGCGCACCACAACACGAAGGGAGTTGACCTTTCGTGTTACAAATTAGGGGATAGCCCTTAGGTCTTAAAGAAGACTTACTTCCGGGTTTGAGGCGATATCAGGGGTTTAACCCCAAATTTAAGCCGGCGCTAACCATACGACACAACTATAGGCACCTGTGCCGAGTAGGTTCCGGGCTCGGATCCGGCCGGAATTTCCAATGTGCCGCCAATACGGACATCGTCGCTGCCGTTCATATCGAGCTTGCCCATCAGGTTGTCTCCCGGGCGGTTGCGGCTTTGCGAATGCAGGCCGGTTACGAAAAGAGCGCCGCCGCCGCCTCGTGCAGCTGCGGTGACCTGAGCCGGGAGGAGAATGTCGTAATCCCGTCCTTGCTCGCCCCTTACCGTGAACAAGGCTGCTCCAGCGGCGCAGTCATTTTGCTCGCTGCATGCCGCCCTTGCTCCGCCGGTGTAGCTTGCCGTGCCGCTGCCGGCAGGAACCGTTACAGTCCCTGGTTGCAGGTCGGAAACCGCTACCGCCCCGAATTGCAGATCAGTGATCGCAGTAACTGCCAATGGCTCGACAATGACAGCCGAAGCCGAACCTTGCGCGGTCGCTCTGCCTGGCTGCGCTGCCGCCACGCTGGGGAAGAGACACAACAGGACCAGTGCTGCGATTGCGTGTCGGCGGACAAATTCAGGGCGGTGAGCAGCACGCGTCATGTGCCGCTGACTATTGGACAATTGGCGCTGTTCCAGCGCGCAGAGATCACTTGACCGATATCAGGACAGCATCGACCGGAATTCCTAACGCGACTGTTCCGCCGCCGGAGTCGCGCTCCACATCCAGCCGGCCGCCAAGATTGAACGTGGTTTCGCACGCGCGCTGGACGCAATTGGGGATGGTGATTTCGATCGCCTGACCTGCGGAGACGGTCGAATACCCTGGCAGATCGGTCTGGTATTGCGTCAGCCGGGTCACAAGGCCGCCTTGCGTCTGCATCGGCGTGGCGGAAAAGCGCAATTCGATCTTGAGGTCGAGCCGCCTGCGGCTGTTGTTTCCGCGGTCGTAGCTGACTTTGAACCGAGCAGGCCCGGTTCCCGAATTCGTGGTTGAGAAGATCCCGACGCTTTGCACGGTCCCGGTCGGGCCGACGATCCGGTACCCCCGATCCATGACTGCGAATTCTCCGAATCGAAGCTCGCTTTCGGGAATGACCCGCAGGCGGGGAAAGTCCGCATGGGCCGTTTGCGGTACGAATAGGACCATCGCAGCAAGCAGCGCGCACGGTATTCGCAAGAATTGTCGCACTAGAGGTGGCAGGCGCAAAGTCATTGTGTTGACCATGTACCCGATCGCACGGGCTTTGCGCTACAGCGTGTGTTACATTTTGCACTGGCGCGATATTCATCCATGCCTCCTCCTGACCGGGGAGTAGCAATCTGGCGGAGCTGCTTTACGGATACGTCAACTTTGGGCTAGGCACTTTCCCCTGCCTGCACACAAGCATTGGACAAGCGATATGAACCTCGATTTCACCCCCGAAGACGAAGCCTTCCGCGAGGAAGTGCGCGAGTTCCTAAAAGAGAAGTTGCCGAAGCGCCTGTCCGAAAAGGTGCGCACCGGCCAGAATTTGACCAAGGCGGACATGGAGGAATGGCACGCCATCCTTAATGACCGCGGCTGGCTGGCCAATCACTGGCCGAAAGAATGGGGCGGTACTGGCTGGAGTGTGATGCAGCGGTTCATTTTCGAAACCGAAACGGCAATCGCACACGCGCCGCGCGTGGTGCCTTTCGGATTGTCCATGCTGGCACCTGTGCTGATCAAATACGGCAGTGAAGAACAATGCCGCCATTATTTGCCGCGCATTCTCGATGGCACCGACTGGTGGTGCCAAGGCTATTCGGAGCCGGGTGCCGGTTCGGACCTGGCCAGCCTCAAGACGCAGGCCGTGCGAGAGGGCGACCATTATATTGTCAATGGCCAGAAGACCTGGACGACGCTCGGCCAGCATGCCGACTGGATCTTCTGCCTCGTGCGCACGAGCAATGAAGGAAAGCGCCAGGAAGGCATCTCTTTCCTGCTGATCGACATGAAAAGCCCGGGCATCGAAGTACGCCCGATCAAGCTGCTCGACGGCGACTATGAAGTGAACGAAGTGTTCTTCACCGATGTGAAGGTGCCCGTTGCCAATCTGGTCGGCGAAGAGAACAAGGGCTGGACCTACGCCAAATATCTGCTGACTTACGAGCGAACCAATATCGCCGGGGTCGGCGCGTCGATGGCGTTGCTCGATACGTTGAAAGATGTCGCACAGTCCACCATGCGAGGCGGCAAGCCGCTGAGCGAAGACCCGTTCTACGCTGCGCGGCTCGCGAAGTTGGAGATCGATCTGGAGAATATGAAGACCACCAATTTGCGCGTGCTCGATGCGGCAGGTGCGGGCCATGCCCCGGTCGCTGAAAGCTCGATGCTGAAAATCCGCGGGACGGAGATCCGGCAGGAGATCAACGATCTGATGCGCCGTGCTGCGGGCCGTTACGCGCGGCCGTTCGTCGCCGAAGCACTCGAAGAAGGTTTCAACGGTGAGCCGGTCGGTCCCGAATGGGCGGGCCCGGTAGCATCGCAATATTTCAACAATCGCAAGCTCTCGATCTTTGGCGGATCGAATGAAGTGCAGCGCGAGATTATCACCAAGGCCGTCCTCGGCCTCTAAGATACGGGACACAGACAGATGGATTTTTCGATTGGTGAAGACCGGCAGATGCTGGTCGATACGCTGTCCCGCTATCTTGCGGACAAGGCTGACTGGAAAGCGCGCGAGGCCGCGCTGGAAAGCGAAGCCGGCTACGACAAGGACATGTGGCAAGGCATGGCCGAGCTTGGCATCCTGGGCGCGCTGTTTGGCGAAGAAGTGGGTGGCTTCGGCGGCTCGCCGTTCGACATCGGCGTGGTGTTCGGCGAAGTCGGGCGCGGTCTGCCGACCGGCCCGTTTCTCGCGACCTTGCTGGCGGGCAAGCTGCTCGAGGCGGCTGGCGATGAGGAAACACTGGGCGATGTGATCGGCGGAGCGAGCATCGCCAGTTTCGCGCATGAAGCTGCGGTCGGGGCTGATGGCTCGGTCGCAGAGCAAACGACAGCGACAAAATCCGGCGATAGCTGGACGCTGACTGGTGCCAAAGGCGTGGTCGATTATCTCGGCAGCGCTGATATCGTGGTTGTCACGGCTGAAACAGGGGGCGGCCTTGCGGCGTTTCTCGTCGAAACCGGCGCGTCCGGTGTCGAGGTGCGTGACTATCCGCTGGTCGATGGCGGCGCAGCGGGGGAACTGACGCTTTCCAGTGCACCTGCCAAGCTGTTGACCGAAGATGCGACCGCGATCGACGCCGCGCTGGCTGCCGGTGTCGTGGCCACTGCATGGGAAGCGGCGGCGGTGATGGAAGTCCTGCGTGACCAGACGCTGGAATATCTGCGCACCCGCAAGCAATTTGGCATCCCGATCGGCAAATTTCAGGCGCTGCAGCACCGGATGGCAACCGTTTCGCTCGAAATCGAGCAGGCGCGTTCGGCGGCGATCAACGCGGCGGCATTCTTTGATGGCAATGCGAAGGAGCGCGACCGGTTTGGCGCAGCGGCCAAATACACCCTCGGCAAGGTCGGACGGCTGGTCGCCGAGGAAGCCATCCAGCTGCATGGCGGAATCGGCATGACATGGGAACTGCCGCTCTCGCACTATGCCAAACGTCTCATCATGCTCGGTCATGTGCTGGGTGACGAGGACGAGCATCTGGCGCGTTTCATCGAACTCAGCGCCCAGCAGACGGGCCGGGCTGCCTGATCGACGTCAGGCATGGCGGATAGCCCTTCCTGGCGGATCGCAATCGATCGCGGCGGCACCTTCACCGATGTCGTCGCGAGCACGCCGGATGGGCGGCTGGTGACGGAAAAGCTCCTGTCGGAAAATCCGGAGCACTATCCCGATGCCGCCAGCGAGGCGGTGCGCCGTCTCATGGCACGTCACGGAAAGGCGCCGATTGCGGAAGTCCGCATCGGCACCACTGTGGCGACAAATGCGCTGCTCGAACACAAAGGCGCGCCGCTCGCCCTCGCGATCACTGCCGGGTTTGGCGACGCGTTGCGCATCGGCACGCAGGCACGGCCCGAGATCTTCGCCCGGAACATCGTGCTGCCCGAGCAATTGCCGCAAACTGTGGTCGAAATTGCCGAGCGGGTCGATGTGAATGGCAGTGTCCAGGTCGCGCTTGACGAGGGCAAGGCGCGCGCCGACCTGCAGGCAGTGCATGAGCGAGGGATCGACGCGCTCGCCATCGTACTGATGCACGGATGGAAGCACACAGCACACGAAGCCCGGCTGGCGCAAATTGCGCGCGAAATCGGTTTTACGCAAGTCAGTGTCAGCCACGAGGTTTCGCCGCTGATCAAGCTGGTGCCGCGCGGCGATACGACAGTGGTGGATGCGTACCTGTCACCTGTAATCCGCCGATATGTCGAGCAGGTAGCGGGGCAGATGCCGCAAACCGGGCGGATGCGTTTCATGCAGTCGAACGGAGGACTGGCGGAAGCGAGCGCCTTTCGCGGCAAGGATGCGATTCTTTCCGGCCCGGCGGGCGGCGTGGTCGGGATGGTCGCTGCCAGCAAACCCATCGGTTTCCGCAAGTTGATCGGTTTCGATATGGGCGGGACCAGCACCGACGTGTGCCATTACGCTGGCGAGTACGAGCTGACCGGAGACAGCGTGATCGCGGGCGTCCGGATCGCCGCGCCGATGATGCAGATCCACACTGTGGCGGCCGGCGGCGGCTCGATCTGCCGCTTCGACGGCGCGCGCTTCCGCGTGGGGCCTGAAAGCGCCGGGGCCAATCCCGGCCCGGCGTGCTATCGCAAGGGCGGCCCGCTGACGGTAACCGACTGCAACCTGTTCCTCGGGCGCATCGATCCCGCATTCTTCCCTGCCAGTTTCGGGCCGGGCGGCGACGAGCCGCTCGACCCGGCAGCGAGCGAAGAGCGATTGCGCGAAGTTGCTGCGGCCTTGCCCGAGCCGATGCCGCTGGAGGGAATCGCTGAAGGATTCCTCGCCATCGCGGTCGACAATATGGCCGGCGCCATCCGCAAGATCAGCGTCGCACGCGGGCACGACGTCGCCGAATACGCGCTCGCCTGTTTCGGCGGCGCGGGCGGGCAGCATGCGTGCAAGGTGGCTGACATGCTCGGCATCGAGACCGTGCTGGTGCACCCGCTGGCGGGAATCCTGTCGGCCTTCGGTATCGGGCTTGCCCCGGTGAAAGCGATTCGCGAGGCGAGCGTGGTGCGCGCGCTGGCGGACGGGTTCGAAGCGGAGCTGGCGGAGCTGGTAGATGCGGCGCGCGGCGATTTGCGCGATCAGGGCATTGCCGAGGAAGCGATCAGCGTGGTCCCCCGCGCGCGGCTGCGCTTCGAGGGGAGCGACAGCACGCTCACGCTCGATATTGCCGATGCAGCGTCGATGGATGCGGATTTTCGCAAACTCCACCGCCAGCGTTTCGGCTATTCGGACGATACGGCGTTGATTATCCTTGAGGCCCTGAGCGTCGAGGCCAGTGGCGATTCGGGCGGCCTCGACCGGGCGCAGCCGCTGGTCGGGGACAGCGCAGGCGCGCAGCCAAGCGGCCATTGGCGCACGATCGAGCGCGGCGGGATGAGCGCGGGCGAGACGACCCATGGCCCGGCGCTGGTCATCGACCCAGGCTCCACCACCGTGGTCGAAGAGGGCTGGCAGGCGAGGCTCGGCGAGGACACCAGCCTTGTCCTGACCCGTCACACCGCGCTCTACCGAAGCCGCGCGGCGGGGACCGAAGCCGATCCGGTCCGGCTGGAGATATTCCACAACCTGTTCATGGCGATTGCCGAGGAAATGGGGATGGTCCTCCAGTCGACCGCCTCCTCGGTCAATATCAAGGAGCGGCTCGATTTCTCCTGCGCGCTGTTCGCCGCAGACGGTTCGCTGATTGCCAATGCGCCGCATATCCCGGTCCACCTCGGCAGCATGGCGGATTCGATCCGCCGCGTGGTCGAAGTGCGCGGAGACAATCGCGACGATCGCGGCATAAGGCGCGGCGACGCCTATGTGCTCAACGATCCCTATCGCGGCGGGACGCATTTGCCCGACATCACGTTGATCGTCCCGGTGTTCTACGACGACACCTCCGATACGCCCGACGCTTTCGTCGCTGCGAGGGGCCACCATGCCGATATCGGCGGGATCGCCCCCGGCTCCATGCCTCCCGAAAGTTCGACTATCGATGAGGAAGGCGTACTGCTCGACGACGTCCTGCTGGTCGACGAAGGGCGTTTCCGCGAGAGCGCGATCCGCGAAGAGCTCAGATGGGGCGAATGGCCCGCGCGCAATCCCGATCGCAATATCTCAGACCTGCGCGCTCAGCTTGCCGCCTGCACGCGCGGCTCGGAATTGCTCCAGCAGGCCGCACGCGACCAGACCCGCGAAGTCATCGCCGCCTACATGGACCACGTGCTCGCCAATGCGGAGGAAAGCGTGCGCCGCCTGCTCGGCACGCTGGAGGACGGCAGTTTTACCTACGCAATGGACAATGGCGCGCAGGTCTCGGTCGCGATCCGTATCGACCGCGAGCGCCGCTCCGCCGTGTTCGATTTTACCGGCACCAGCGCGCAACTGCCGAACAATTTCAACGCCCCGCGATCGATCACCCGCGCCGCTGCGCTCTATGTGCTGCGCACGCTGATCGACGATCCGATCCCGATGAACGATGGTTGCCTGCGGCCGGTCGAGCTCATCGTGCCCGAAGGCTCGATGCTGAGTCCCGCGCCGCCCGCTGCGGTGGTCGCGGGCAATGTCGAGACGAGCCAGGTCGTCACCGACGCGCTGTTCGCCGCCACCGGCCGCCTGGCACCGAGCCAAGGGACGATGAACAATTTCACCTTCGGCAACGAGACGCACCAGTATTACGAGACCATCGCGGGCGGATCGGGCGCGGGGCCGGACCATGACGGGACCAGCGCAGTGCAAACGCATATGACCAACAGCCGCCTGACCGATCCCGAAATCCTCGAAACGCGCCTGCCGGTGCGGCTTGACCGGTTCGCAATCCGGCGGGGCTCTGGCGGCTCAGGCGCGCATCGCGGCGGCGACGGGGTTGAGCGCAAAATGACTTTCCTTGAACCGGTGCGTGCGAACATGCTGGCCAATCGCCGCAAGATTGCACCTCGCGGGCTGGCTGGAGGGGGGGATGCTTTACCGGGGCGCAATTGGGTCGAGCGCAGGGATGGCACAGTGGAAGAGCTCAGCGCCACCGCATCGGCAGAAATGGAAGCGGGTGACGCCTTTGTTATACTTACGCCTGGCGGGGGCGGCTTCGGGGAGGCATCGGAATGAACTACTGGCCATTGGCGGGCATCGCCATTGTCGTCGCCGGATTTGCCCTGCGGTTCAATCCGCTGCTGGTGGTGGTCGTCTCCGCGCTCGCGACAGGCTTGCTGGCAGGCCTCGATTTCGTCGCCGTGGTGGAGGCGCTGGGCAAGGCTTTCAACGACAACCGATATATCTCGGTCACATGGATCATCCTGCCGGTCATCGGCCTGCTCGAACGATACGGTTTGCAGCAGCGCGCGCGCGGGCTGATCGAGAATATGCGCGGTGCAACCATGGGCAAGCTGCTGGTCGTCTATCTCGGCTTCCGCCAGATCACCGCCGCAATCGGAATGAAGGATATCGGTGGTCACCCGCAGGCGGTTCGCCCGCTGGTCGCGCCGATGGCCGAAGCGGCGGCGGAGAAATCACACGGCGACTTGCCTGACGAAGAGCGTGAGAAGGTCAAGGCGATGTCGGCGGCGACCGACAACGTCGGGCTGTTTTTCGGCGAGGACATCTTCTTCGCCATCGCTTCGATCCTGCTGATTCAGGGCGTGTTCGAAAGCGCGGGCTACCCGCTCACCCCGCTGCAACTCTCGGTGTGGGCGATCCCGACCGCGATCTGCGCCTTCCTGATCCACGGCGGGCGGCTGCTCGCGATGGACCGGAGGCTCGGCAAGCTGCCCGCGGTTGAAACGGAGGCGGGCCGATGATCACCTACGAATGGCTCTTCATCCTCGCCGGTGCCTTCTTCGCGATCTGGGCGCTGTTGTCGCTGCGCGATCGGAAATGGGGCAATGCTGCCTTCTGGGGCCTGCTTGCGGCCAGCTTCTTCTTCGGCAGCCATCTCAGTGACTTTGCCAATGGCGTCCTCGTGCTCGCCATGGTCGGCATCGCGGGCGTGGGCGGTCTGAAACGCAGCGATCCGCCGACCACCACGCTCGAGGAGCGGCTGAACTTCTCCGCGCTGCTCGGCAACAAGCTGTTCGTCCCGGCGCTAATCGTGCCGATCACCGCCGTCGCGGGCACGCTGCTCTACAATTACACCCCGTTCGGCGAGACCGGCCTGTTCGAGGAACGGCGCGAGACGCTGATCCTGTTCGGCATCGGCGTGCTGTTCGCGCTGGCCGCGGCGATGGTGTGGCTTCGGCCGCCGGTGCTCGCCCCGGCAGAGGAAGGCCGCCGCCTGCTCGACTCGATCGGTTGGGCGGCGATCTTGCCCCAGATGCTCGCGGCGCTGGGCGCGGTCTTCGCGCTTGCCGGGGTGGGGGACATAATCGGCGCCATGGCGGGCGCGGTGATCCCCGAAGGCAGTATCCTGCTCACCGTGATCGTTTTCGCACTCGGAATGGCGCTGTTCACCATGATCATGGGCAACGCCTTTGCCGCCTTCCCGGTGATGGCGGCTGCGATCGGCATACCGCTGCTGGTGGAGGATTATGGCGGCAACCCTGCGGTGATCGGCGCGGTGGGCATGCTCGCAGGCTTCTGCGGCACGCTGATGACGCCGATGGCGGCCAACTTCAACATCGTGCCCGCCGCGCTGCTCGAACTGAAAGACCAGAACGGGGTGATCAAGCAGCAGATCGGCACCGCAATCCCGCTGTGGGTGTGCAATGTCGTGATCATCTATGTCGGGGCGTTCCTCCTGTGGACCTGAGCGGCGAACTGACGGAGGACATCGCCCGCCATTTCGCGCGCACCGCGTTGGGCCATGTTGCGCGCGAGTACCCGCACAAGCTCGACCATGTGCTGGCGGCGGACGCAGATGCGCAGCCGCCGCGCGTGCTGCATCCGTGCTTCTTCGGCAGTTTCGACTGGCACAGCTGCGTCCACGGCTGGTGGACCCTGCTGACGCTGCGACGGCTCTATCCCGATATGCCCGAGGCGAGCGAGATTACCGCGCTGGCGGAGAACACCTTCACGCCGGACAAGCTGGCGGTGGAACTGGCCTATCTCGACCGGCCCGGCTCGGCGGGGTTCGAGCGACCCTATGGCTGGGCGTGGCTGCTCTATCTGCACCTCGAAGCGACCCGGCATGGCGATGCGGAGTGGGGCGCGAGGCTCGAACCGCTCGCCCGCGCCTTCGCCGCGCGGCTGCGGCATTATCTCGGTATCCTGACCTATCCGATCCGCACCGGCACGCATTTCAACAGCGCCTTCGCGTTGGTGCTGTCACGCGAATGGGCGGAAGCACATGATCTCGCTCTTGTCCCGATGATCGACGACAAGGCATGCCGCTGGTTCGATGCAGACCGCGCCTGCCAGGCATGGGAACCGGGCGGCGACGAGTTTCTCTCTTCCGCACTGACTGAAGCAATGTTGATGCAGCGTGCGCTCAACGCGGGGGACTTCGCCGCGTGGTTCAGAGCTTTTCTGCCCGATCTAGCCCGCCGCCAGCCCGCAAGTCTGTTCACTCCCGCGACCGTGAGTGACCGCACCGATGGTAAGATAGCCCACTTGGACGGCCTCAACCTCAGCCGCGCCTGGGCATGGCGATCCTTGTCGAGGGATATGGGCAAACAAGCCGCGATCGCCCGCGAGACCGCCAATACGCACATGGCAAGCGCTCTGCCGCACGTGACCGGTGACTATATGGGCGAACATTGGCTGGCGAGTTTCGCACTGTTGGGGATGCTGGAGAACGATCAGCAATAGTCATCGCGCACCAAAAATTTGCGTTGCGACAAATCGATACCTCTGGCGATCACCAGCATACGCATCAAAGTGTTCGCTTGTAAGAACTTGTCACAACCAGCAGCTTCAGCATGCTTTGTTGGCAATCCGGCGGTAATGCGCCAAGCTGAGAAAAAGCATAGCGGGAGACAAGGGCGGATGATGGCGAGATGGGAACGGATACTGCGCTTTGTCTTGGCCGCAGTCCTGGCATTTGCGCTGGCACCCGCACTTCATGCGCAGGATGACCCTCCGCTGGTCTATCGCGTCCAGACGGGCGACACGCTCTATGCTTTGGCCGACCGGTATCTGGATGGCCGAAATGTGGTGGCGCGCGTGCAAAGCCTCAACCGCGTAGCAAATCCGCGCCGGTTGAAAATCGGTTCCACGCTGCGCATTCCGCGCGAACTTGCACGCTACGAAGATATTTCGCTGCGTGTTCGGAAATTCAGCGGGCCGGTGCGAATTGCCGGGCGCGCGGCCTCTGTCGGAAGCCTGCTGGCCGAAGGCACGGAAGTGCAAACCGGTGCCAACGGTTTCGTTTCATTCGGCGGTGCAGACGGATCGCTGATCACCATACCGTCCAGTTCGCGAGCCCGCTTGGTGCGTGCGCGGCGCTATTTTCTGGGGCAGACGCTGGATGTCGATTTTGCAGTGCTGGGCGGCCGTGGAGCGATTCAAGCGCCGAAATTGCGCGATCAGGAACGCTTCCGCGTCCGCACTCCGCTCGCCGTGACTGCAGTGCGCGGAACGGAGTTTCGCGTTGCCCATGATGCTGACGCAAGCGTCAGCATTACCGAAGTTGTCGAGGGTACTGTGACGGTTGCAAGCGGCGACGGTTCAGACCTGACCGATGCCGGATTTGGCATCGCCAGCTCTCCCACTGGCTTGGGCGCAAAAGAGGCGCTTTTGCCGCCCCCGACGCTGGACAAACCTGGTGCAATCCAGACGGATCCTCAAGTCAGTTTCGTGGCTGATCTTCCGGTCGGCAGCACCGCCTACCGTACGCAGATCGCCCGCGATGCCGGCTTTGTCGATATCATAGCGGAGAGCATCGATAACGCCGCGGCCGCAACTTTCGCGAACATCGAGAATGGGCGCTACTTCGTCCGTGCGAGGGCAATTTCGGCTCAGGGCATCGAAGGAAAGTCTACAGAGGCCAACACCTTCCGCAGGAAACGACTTGGTGTTGCACCGTCTGTCGCGCCATCTCCGCTCGCTGACGGTTTTCTGTTTGCGTGGCTCCAGGAAGGTGAAGGCAAAAGCTATTACGCTTTCCAGTTGTGGCCAGCGGGCAGTAACGAGTCCTTGCTGGTTGACGAAGTCGGGCTGGACGGATCGGGCATGGTCCTTTCCGGGTTGGACCAAGGAGCCTACGAGTGGCGCGTCGCGGTGATGCAGGCCGATCCAGAGGATGGGTTGATCAAGGTCTGGGCGCCGGTGCAGAAGCTGACCGTGTCGGATTGACCTGCGGCTGACGATTGGCCAGCGCGCAACACATGTCTGCCAAACGGTTAGTTTTCGAGTGGTGGTTGCTGCTCCTTTGCAGCTTTGCGCTGGCTTCCTATTCGGTCGCGACGGGGCTGAACAGCAAGCTCGATTCGCGGATACTGGATTTTGCCACATCGCTGGTTGCCAAGCCACCGGCCGATGATGTTCTTGTCATTGCGATCGATGAGCAGAGCCTCGAACAAGTCGGCGCATGGCCATGGTCGCGCGATCTCCATGCCGAACTGATCGACCGGATCGACGCTGCCGGGCCAGAGCAGATCATTTACGATGTCCTGTTTGTCGAGCCGACCAATTCCGCAGCGGACGGCGAGCTAGCCAGAGCAACGATCGAATCGGGCAAAGTCGTGCTGCCGCACTCTTTCATTCGAATGGGCAATAGCGAGGATGGCGTTGTCGCCGAGCTGCCCTTGCCCGAACTGGCAGCCGCCGCACAGGCGATCGGACATGTCTCGGCCGCACAGGATGCCGACGGCACGCTACGTCGGTTCTCCTGCCGCGAACAGACGGATGGCGAGACCTACCCGCATATGATCATCGCTGCTCTTCAGGCGCAGGCGGCGGGCGAGACGGCGGAAAATTGCATCGGTCGGCCGGTGGTGCCCTTTCAGGATCCCGGTGCCGTCACCACCATCTCTGCTTCCGATGTGCTTCAGGGCGCGCTGGCTGACGAATTTGTTCAAGGCAGAACAGTCTTCGTGGGCGCGACAGCCTTGGGTATGGGGGATCGCTACATTGTCCCGTCAGGCGCGTGGGAATCGATGCCCGGGGTGCAGACGCAGGCCAGCTTCTTCCTGGCTGCACGCGATGGAAGCCTGATAACGCCTGCTGGGAAATTCTGGTCCGGCGGGCTGGCATGGCTGGCCATTGCGCTGCTTTTTGGCGCATTCTGGTTGCTCGATCCCAAGCGCGGCTTGCTGGCCACGATCAGCATCATTGCCTCAACCTTTCTCGTTGCAGTGATACTCGTTCTGGTGGCGCGGGTGTGGGTTGGGCCGGCCGCTACGCTTATCACGCTCCTGCTGGCGTACCCACTGTGGAACTGGCGCCGTCTGAGCGCGGTCAGCGCCTACCTTGACCGTGAAGCAGCGCGTTTGCTTACGACATCAGGAGAAACCCCGGCGGGGACTGGCTTCGACGTTGTTGCACGACAGGTTGATCGAATGCGCAGTCTGGTGACCAATGTCAGCGATTCTTTCGCTTTCATGCGCCGTGTCATCGAACTCGCGCCCGACGCGATGATGGTCTTCGACCGGCTTGGCGCATTGCAAATGATGAATCAGCGCGGTGCAGCGCTATTTCCAGGCTGGGAAGTGGAAGGCGATCAGCCCACATTGGAAGAAATGCTGATGTTGATCAACGCTTCCTTCGATGGCGATAAAGGGGAATTAAGCGTCGGTGCGGATCAGACGTACCTCGTAGCTCGCGCAAAATTCAGACTGAGCGACGAAGAGGAGACCGGAGAGATTGTCGTTCTACGAGATATTTCGCAAATTCGGCGCCGCGAGAACGAGCGCCAACAGATGCTGGAATTTCTCTCTCACGATATGCGCTCGCCGCAAGTCGCGATCATCGGTCTGGCGGATCGCGGCAAAGAGCGCGCGACCGAGCAGGAACGCTTCAAGCGCATCCGCGCTCAGGCCGAGCGAACGTTGAAACTGGCTGATGACTTCGTGCAGATCGCCCGTCTGGAAGAAGCGCATCTGCAATACGAAGATACAGATCTGGCCGCGCTGGTGGAAGAAGCCTGCGACCGTTTTTATTCGCTCGCGCGGAAGGCAAAGATCGAGATCAGGCAAGACTTGCCGGAGATGCCGATCTTCGCCTGGGTCGATGCCTCGATCATCGCCCGATTGCTCGACAACCTGCTCGGCAATGCCATCAAATTCGCGCCGGGCGGGTCGTCGGTGACGGTTCGTTTGGCCGAAACGGAGGATGGAAAGTTCGAATTGGTCGTGGCCGACCAGGGTCCCGGGCTTCCCATGGAAAGGCTGGCCGATCCCTTCGCGCGCTTCGGGGCCCATGAAACGAAAGCAGGCCCCAGCGCGGGCCTCGGCCTGACCTTCGTCAAGCGGGCAGTCGAATTGCATCAGGGTACTATCATCGTGCGAAGCGCGCCGGGCAAAGGCACGCGTTTCACGATCAACTTGCCGGATGCCAGTGGAGGCGCGGAAGCTTAGCCTTGCGGCCTAGCGTGATGCCTTGGCCATTGCGTCATCGACCAGAGTGGCTGCCAAACGGTCGAAATCGCTTTCTGACGCATTACAGGCATTGGTTTCACCGTGCCCGCGATAAACGACCGAACCTTCAGTCTTGCTCAGCAACACGAGCGTTGCGCGCAGCCGCACGGCTTCGCATTTGTCGAACAACCGGCCCTTGCGCGGTGCGGAATGCCAGTCGATCCCTTGCGCGCTCGCAGCACCATCGGACGGTTCAGCGAGACCGGTTTCGGAATTGCGGAGCGATATCGCGTAATCGGCCAGCAGCGGCGCGTCGGCATTAATTACAATGGCATGATCGCCAAACTTGCGCCGGAGTGTGTCCGCGAAAGCCATCCGCTGAGTCTGTCCGGATTCGGCCTGTTGCAAGGCCACGCTGGAAAAGGAACCATATCCCGGGGCGGTGGACTCAACCGCAACAGGTGTTGCTACAGCGCATGCCGCCAATCCAAGAGATGGGACGATCAGAAGCGCGGTGCGTGTCACAAGCCGTTCGCACCATTGCATCATTCTATTCGTCCTCCTCGCCCCCCTGATACCGATCCATACGATATCCGAAACCGAATACCGTTTGAATGACATATCCGTTTTGCGGACGCAAACTCAGCTTCGACCGTACCCGTGAAATATGCATGTCCAGGGTCCGGGTCTCGATATCGAGCGACCCGCCCCACACCTGACCGAAGATATAGCTGCGCGATAGCGGGCGGTTGACGTTCTCGAAGAAGAGCAGGGCGACGCTGAATTCCTTGGAGGTGAGTTTGATCTGCTCTGCCTTGAATTCGATCGATTGTTTGAGCCGGTCGATCTTGTAGTCGCCAAATTCTTCGAATCGCTCTTTGGTATCGCGTTTGCCGCGCCGCGCCGCGGCTTCGATACGGGCCAGGATCACTTCGCTGCTTTCCGGCTTTACGATGTAGTCGGTCGCGCCCATTTCCAGTCCGCGCACAATGTCGCTCTTCTCGGTTCGGCTTGTGAGAAGGATGAATGCAGGAGGATGATCGAGCGATTCCCTGACCCAGCTCAGGACACCGATGCCGGTTTCGCCCGGCATGTTCCAGTCCGCCAAGACAACATCGTAAGTGTTGCGTTTAAGCGCAATCGTTAGATCGGTTCCGTTGCGAAATGTGTCGAAGTCATGGCCGCTGCCCTCCAGCGCCATGGTGACTTGCTCCAGGATGTCGGGATCGTCGTCCGCGATTGCAATTTTCATATCGTCCTCTCATACGAAAGTGCTGGTTCGATTATTTTTTACATTCGCAGTTTACATTTTCCGATGTGCCTGGCCATGGCTAAGTGTGTGAAAGGACTGCCAATTTACAAATGTTTACGGGTCGCCCTTCGGTGACGAAGGGCGACCCGCAGCAAGAGTCCTGATGGTAGAAGGGGTTAGGCAGGCCGTCTGGCGAATATCCCAAAACCAGCGATGATCGCATAACAGATGATCGGGATGATCATCGCCAAGGCAAGGTTCCCCCCGGTCGCATCGGCCACCACGCCGTAGAGCAGGGGCACCACGGCACCGCCAAAAATGGCGACGTTGATGATGCCCGAACCGTCCGCTGCCTGCGGGCCAAGCTTCTCGCAGGCGAGCGAGAAGATCGTCGGGAACATGATCGAGTTCATCAGGCCCACGGCCAGCAGCGTGTACGCGGCAACTTCACCCGAAGTCTGGGTCGAGACAATGATCAGCAGGATGGCGCCGATTGCGTTGAAGGCGAGGATCTTGCCCGGGCTGAACACACGCAGCGCCGCTGAGCCGATGAAACGGCCAACCATGGCGCCGAACCAGTATATTCCGATCATCCAGCCGATCACACTTTCCGGCTGGCCAAGAACCCGCTCCGTAGAAAGATAATTAATGATGATCGAGCCGATGGCGACTTCGCCGCCGACGTACAAAAAGATGCACAGCGCGCCGAAAGCGAAGCGCTTGCGTCCCCGCAACAGAGCGTTGTCATAAAGCCATAGCACGGGAGCCGCAAGAATGACCGCCATACCCAGCCAAGCATTGACCTGTACCGAGAGAAAAGCGCCCGCAGCGACCAACGCCAGCCCCATCAAATAGCGTCCGTTCGAGACCAACTCGCCATCGCCCATAACTGACGAGTCATGCGGCAAGCGGTTGCGGAACATCCAGACCGCCGCTGCGACCAGTGCGATCAGCACGGCAACCCCAAGATAGCCCTGCCAGATCGCTTCGCTCTCCGCTGCGCGGTAGGCCTGCAAGGCTGCACCTTCGAGATCCTCCGCACTGACGTTTGCCAGAGAACCGAGAATGAGCGCTGCGCCCACGATCGGGAAGACCGTCGTGCCTAGCGAGTTGAAAGCTTGCGCAAAGGTCAGGCGGCTGTGCGTCGTCGAGGGCGGCCCAAGCAGACTGATGAGTGGGTTGGCCACCACCTGGACGATGACCACCCCGCTCGCGAGGATGAACAACGCGCCGAGAAAAAGGGCATAGGTGGCTGTCTGGCTTGCCGGAATGAACAGCAGGCAGCCCAGGATCATGGTCGCGAGACCCGCCACCGCTCCGCGCATGTAGCCGATCTTCTTGACGAGCTTCGCCCCCGGAATTCCGATCAGCAGATACGCCGCAAAGAAGCAGAACTGCACCAGCATCGCTTCCGTGTAGGAAAGAGTAAACAGCTCTCGCAGCTTCGGGATCAGAACATCGTTGAGTGACGTGATGCCGCCGAAGATGAAAAACAACCCGAAGACGAAATATTGCAAGCCCGGCGCATCGACCGGCGGCGCATCGTCATCGATGACGGGACGCGGGTCAGTGCTCGATGCAACGTCGGGTGCCAAAGCCATCAATATTCCTCCCAAGAATTCGCCTTGCTGGCGATGCCGATGGACCAGTGCTTCTCTATCGTCAGTCCATCAGAATTCGAAACAATCTTTAGAACGAACACTCCGTTCCGTCCGGCATTTCCTCGCGCGCGACGCGTCCGATTTGCAGGACCAGCGGCGCGTCGCTTGTTATCGTTATGCTGTCTTCCAGCCCGGGGACGCAGTCTGCCGACACAATCATCTCGCGCCAGCCCTTGCCTGCACTCAAGGCGAGGTTGCGGGTGATGTCGACCACGTCATCTCCCACCGCAAGTGTGACTTTCCCGGCCGGCTGATTGGCGATGTTGTAGAGAATACGGTACGCGCCGGAGCCGGCACCGTCCTGCGCAAGCGTAAGGCTTGCACCCGGACCGAAGGTGATCTCACGCGCATCTTCCTGCCGCTCACGGTCAATCCCGCGGGACACGATGCCGCCAGCTTCGCCGCGAAGATTCGGCAAATCCGTGCCGCCCGCATTGGCGGTGATGCCGGGATACAGCCGTCCGGCCTCGTACCACGCAGCCGATGGTCCCTGCGCAAGGTAGCCGCAGGATTCGTCGAGCATAGCGGTAGCGGAACGCTCTGCCAGAGAAAGACCATAGCCGCGCGGAAACAGTGCGCCCGCAGCACCGTTGACCGGCGTACCGCCGCATTCTGCAGGCCAGCTGAAAGACAATCGTCCAGTGGCCTCGCGCTTGCCGAACAGAATGTCCGAAACGCCTGCGCCCTCACTTCCCGGAAGCCAGCTTGCAACAAAGCCGTCAGCCGCGTTGAGCTCGCGGTTCATCCACAAGGGGCGACCAGAGAGGAACACCGCCACCACCGGAATGTTCGCCGCTTTAAGCTTGCCGATCAGTTCGAGGCCTTCGGTATCGGGGAAGGCCAGATTCTTCCGGTCACCGTAGAATTCCGCATAGGGTTCTTCGCCGAAGACCACGATAGCCGCATCGACCGAACCGCTCGGCAGATCCGCGCCTTCGGACAGCACGACACTGCCGCCTGCCGCTTCAACTTCATCGGCGATCCCGCGGTAAATCGAAGTGGCACCGGGGAAGTAATCGTTGGTGAGTTCGCTCCCGCCCTGCCATGTCAGGGTCCATCCACCAGCTGCTTGCTGGATGCTGTCGGCAGCCTTGCCCGCGACGAGGATGTTTGCATCGGCCTTGAGCGGCAGAACACCGTTGTTCTTGAGGATCACTTGCGACTTGGCGACAGCCTCCCGGGCGACCGCACGGTGTGCAGCCATGCCGAGCTTGTCATATTCCCCCGCATTGGGGCGCAGCGACGGTTTGACAGCGCCCGGTCCCATGATCCCGGCGCGCATCTTGACCTTGAGGATACGGCCGACCGCCTCGTCAAGGCGTTCCATCGGGATTGTCCCGTCTTCGACCTGAGCGACCAGGTTCTCGATCAAATCCTTCCACTCGTCGGGGACCATATAGATGTCGAGCCCAGCCAGCAGGGCCTGCGGGCAGTCGGTCACGGTGCAACCCTTGACCTGTCCATGGCCGTTCCAGTCACCCACCACCAACCCGTCGAAGCCCATCTCTTCGCGCAGGACGCCGGTCAGCAAATCCTTGTTGCCGTGCATCTTGCGGCCGTTGATCGAGTTGAAGCTCGCCATCACCGATTGCACGCCGGCATCGATTGCGACGGGGTAAGGGACTGCGTGGATCGTCTTCAGTTCATCGATATCGCCGTTAACGTCGCCGGTATCGATGCCTTGGTCTGTTCCGCCGTCGCCAAAAAAGTGCTTGGCGGTTGCAATCACGCGCCCGCGCCCGAGAAAGTCGTCAGAACCCTTTTCGCCCTGCAGTCCCTCGAGCAATGCCTTGCCCATCCGAGCAACGATTTGCGGATCTTCCGAATAGCTTTCGTAGGTGCGGCCCCAGCGATCATCGCGCGCAATTGCGACGGTTGGCGAAAAATTCCAGTCGATTCCGGTGATCTCGATCTCGGTCGCGGTTGCCGCACCGATCTGCCGCACGATCTCGGGATCGCCGGTCGCTCCCAGCCCGATATTGTGCGGGAAAATCGTCGCGCCGATCACATTCGTGTGCCCGTGAACCGCATCCGTGCCCCATATGGTCGGGATTACCGGCTCATCGCCCGGTAGCGGCCGGGTCGATGCTTCGTACATTTCGTCGGCTAGCCGGAGCCATTCGGAAGCTGGCGCGAATTCATCGCCGTAAGGCCCGCCATTGCCGCCATTGAGGTAGCTGCCGAAGCGATAGCGCTCCATGTCTGCGGCAGTGAAGGAATTTATCTGCGGCTGGATCAGCTGGCCGACTTTGCGTTCGACCGACATCCGGGCAAGTATCGCTGCGACCATCTGATCTTCGGTAAGCGTGGCGGTTGCTTCGGCAGAAGCCGCAACGGGCGCCATTTGCGCCGATGGAGCCGCACATGCTGCCAGCGCCAGAGCCAATCCAAACGCTGAAAATCCGCGATACATCCCAACCCCTCCAATACTTCTTGGGAACGTTCTCAAACAGGACGATTGGCACGGTCGGACAGGGAAATCAAGCGGCTAAGTTTTGCGATTGGCGCGCAGTAGCAGAGTACTCGCCACTGCGGCCAGTACCGCGAGCAGGGCAAACAGTCCCGAGAACCCGAAATTCGGCACCAGGGCGAGCGCAATCCATGGCATGATCAACGACGGTACTGTGTTGGTAAGGTTAAAAATCCCCAGATCTCTCGCTCGTCTTTCAGGGGTCGGCAGGACTTGCAGAACTTGACTGGAATGCTGGGCGAGGAAGACGCTCGCTGCGACACTGAAAACGACATAGCCAACAATTCCGGCTGCAAGATTTGGCGCCAGCGCCATGATGCCGAGGCCGACAGAGCCGAGACCGGCTGAAATCGCCAAGGGCAAGATGGGGCGGCTCTTCCGATCAGCCCACCAACCGGCAAGAAAAGAGAACGGGATCGCAATCGCCAGCGTCACCCCGAACAACCGTGCCGTGCTGCTGTCCGAAAAATCGGGGATGAAAGTGCGCAGCCAGAAAAACAGGTAAGCGAACAGGGCGGCCTCTGCGATCTGGACTAGCAAACGTGCAAGCCACATGCGCGAAACAATGTTGCCAGCTTTCTGACGGAGTGTCTGGCTCCACGCGGCGGTCGGACCCGATCCGGTTGCTTCTCGTCCGTTCTGTCCGGCGGTCTGCGCTGAACGCATAAGGTGCGGCATCCGCTTCGGATTGCCGAATACCAAAACCGGCGCAACCATCGCCAGAGCAAGCCCGGCGACCAGCACGAGCCGGAAATCCTGCGCCGCCAGGCCGGGCATGGTTACAAGTGCGCCGCTTAATGCGCCAAGCGCGGGCGCGAACGCCAGCAATCCTCCCAGCAATCCTTTCTGATTGTCCGGAACGCTGTCGCCAGCCCAGGCGGCGAGCGGAGCAAGCATCATGTTGAGCGAGATTTGCCAGCAGAAGACGATGCCAATCAGAGTCCACAAGGTCGTCGCTTGCGCAACCGCCACCAACAGGACGCAGGACAGGGCGAGCCCCAATGCAATCCACAAGCGCCTGCGCCTGGTCCAATCGCTCAGCCAGCCAAATCCGATGTTCGCGAGACTTGCTGCGATCGCGCCGCCGAAAGTGACCATGGCGAGCCATTCGATATTGTCGCTTCCGGAAAGCTCGTTGATCCTGACGGGCAGCAGGACTGTCAGGAATGGCACGTAAGCGACCGCGCCGCCGGCGGCCGCCATACCGTAGAGCAGAAGGAAGCGCCGGCTTTGTCGAACGTCCGCGTCACTCATTTCCGGGCCGGGCAGGCGGCGCGGTCGATTCACGCATGACCAGCGAGCCTTCTATGACCAGCGGTTCATCGCCTGCCTTCGCGTTGCCGATCAGCAGTTCGACTGCACGCGATGCGGTTTCGGCAATTGGCTGGTCGACTGCCGTCAATGGCGGCTTCGTAAACCGGACCACTGGCGTGTTGTCGAAACTGATCAACGATAGGTTGTGCGGAATGGAAAGCCCCATTTCGCGGGCGACCTGCATCGCGCCGAGCGCCATCTGGTCGTTGCTCGCGAGGATGGCTGTTGGCGGTGACGATTGCTGGAGCAGTTTGCGAGCAGCACGAAGACCGGAATCGAAACCGAAATCACCTACTGCGTAGAGATCTTCAACATCGATCCCCGCATTGACCATTTCGCTGCGCCAGCCTTTTTCGCGCCGACCGCTCAGCGAATAGTCCGCCGGTCCCGCAATGAACCCGATCCGCCGATGTCCGAGCTCCAGCAGATGTTGCGTAGCTTTGCGCGCGGAACCCTGGTCATCCATCGTCAGTGCGATGCCGGGTCCGCTGGCCCTCGTGCCGATCCGCGCAAAAGGAATGTGCCTCTCTGCCAGCAGCTTGGTGATCAAGGGGTTTTCGGAGTGGGGCGGGGTGAGAATCACGCCATCGGGCTGCAAAGCAGCGATCGCTGCGCCAAGTTCGCGTTCGACATGGTCGTTGTGCGTGTCGACCAGCTCGATGATCATGCGGTATCCGTACTCGGCGCATTTCAGCATGCCGCCCAGAAGCATCTGGTCGACCCAGTCGCCGCCTTCGCGTTTGCGCCAGTCTGCAATGGTCCGCTCGCGATCATTGAGCGCCAGGATCAGATAGGATTTCGCACCGCTCATCCGCTGGGCTGCAATCGACGGAACATAGCCGAGCTTCTCGATCGAAGCCTGAACACGCTCGCGCATTGCCGGGCGGACATTCGGCCCGTCGTTGATGACCCGGCTGACAGTCTGCAACGAAACACCTGCGTCGGCTGCTACGTGTTTGATGGTGACGGCCTGCCTGCGCCGCGCCATGATTATTCCCCCTGCTTCGAAGCGCAATGGCGCTTCGCTGCCAGGTCGGGATTGCATTCCCACACCCGGACCCAGTCAACTTCCATGCGTTTCGGGAAGCCTGCCTCCGAAACACCGCCAAGCCCCCTTCCTTCAGGCAAACCGCCGCCAATCGCAAGGTTCAAGATGAGGTAGAACGGCTGGTCGAAGGGCGCTTTGGCATGCTGTGCATTGCCGCTCCACCAGTCGCCCGCTTGCTTGCGCGCAAAAACCACGCCGTCGAAAGTCCATTCGATAACGCCCGGTGCCCAGATGATTCCATATGTGTGGAACTGGCCGTCGAGTACCGCGGGTGCGTGTGTTTCCGTGCTGTTGAAGGCGTTGTCCGGCCATTCGCCGCCAAAGTGCAGGGTGCCCAGGATCGTATTCTCTCGTCCGCCCGGACATTCATCGCAATCAACGCCGAGGTTGACCGTCTCGAGAATGTCAATTTCGCCCGAGGCTGCCCAGCCGCCATAGGCATCGTCCTGCGGGAGCATCCAGATCGCCGGCCAGGTGCCTTGGCCTTGCGGGAAGCGGGCCGAGACTTCGATCCGCCCATAGCGCCAAGAGGCCTTACCCTTCGTGACGAGCTTGGCCGAGGTGAATGGCTTGGTTGCCTGTGCATCGGCATCCGGAACACTGCCGCGCATATGGTCCGGCCAGGCTGCGCCGGTATGTTCTTGCCTCAGCGCGGTGATCACAAGCTTGCCATCTTCGAGCGATGCGTTGTCCGACCTGTCGACATAGCATTGCCGCTCTTCGTTGCCGCCGCCCCAGCAATCGGCCACCAGGCTCCATTTTCCGGTGTCGATAAGAGCGCCGTCGAATTCATCCGACCAGACAAGGTCCCAGCCACTTTCAAGTGCGGGCATACGTCCCTCTCCCGGCGCGGGGAGCGATACCTGGTCGATGACCTCAGTCTGCTTGTCGCTCGTCAGAGAGTTTCCGCAAGCAGCGAGAAAGAATGCCAATACGGCAGCGAGAATTCGATTGATCGCAGGCATTTCGCACTCCGCCCATATTCGGATTTCAATCGCAAACAAAAACGGGCCCCCGCACAAACGGGGGCCCGGAATTGCTACATCACAGGCGGGCCGACCTTAGAAGTCGAAGCGCGCCAGGAAGGTGAAGCGGCGGTCATTGCGATAGGCCGAACGGATAATCCGGTTTCCATCGAAATCGACGACCGAGCTGGTCTTGGTTACTTCGTCGAGCAGGTTGACGCCCTGGACACCGAGTTTGATCTGATCCGTGACAGAGAAGAAGATCGATGCGTCAAGCTGTCCGGTCGATTCGCCGTAAATCGGCGAGAACGGGAAGATCACGTCGCGCGGAGTCTGCAGGAAGTCCGACCGCCAGTTGTAGGCGGCACGGGCAGATACCGGGCCCTTCTCGTAGAACACTGTCGCATTGACCGTATGCTTGGAAACACCCGGCTGCGGCAATTCACCGAAGACATCGCCCGAACTGCTGAAGTCCTTCGAATCGATATAGGTGTAGGTCAGCTGCGTACCCAGTCCGTCGAGCGGAGCGGGAAGGAACTCGAACACGTCCTGATAGGCGAGCTCGACACCCTTCAGCTTCGCGGAGCCGAAGTTGATCGGACCGTTGACCTCGACATCGGTTGTGATGCCGCCTGGATCGGTGAAAGGCCGAACTGTCGGCCCGTCACCGAACAGGTTGTCGAATTCCTTGTAGAAGAACGCGGCCGTAACCGAACCCACATCATCGAAATAATACTCGAGGCTGAGATCGTAGTTCCAGGATTCGATCGGCGTCAGCAAGCGGTTGCCGGTGAAGATCTGGAACAGCGGCCCTGTTTCGAGTGCCTGAGTCCCGGCTTGACGCAGATCCGTCGTGTTGTCGAAGATCGAACCACCGGTACGGAAGGCAGCGAGATCCGGGCGAGAGATGCCCTTCGACACTGCAAAGCGTGCCAGCAGACCGCCACCGAAGTCGAGCTTGACGTTGGCGCTCGGCAACCAGTTGTCGAAGTTGATGTTCTCACTGTCGTCAATCACCGCGCCGGTGAACGTTGCCGCAAACTCCGCCTTGCGAGCGTCGGAAAGCGAGCAGTATCCTGGGAGCTGCTGGTTCGGTTGTTGCTGTTGGGCATTGTTACAGGCGGCGTTGATCTCAGCCACGGAGACCCGATTGTTGCCGTCCGTATCGAAGAAGTTCGCGAAGGGGAAATTGATCTCGCCTTCGGTCCGAACAGTCGTGTCGACATAGCGCAGGCCGATATTGCCCGACAGTTCCCAGCCATTGCTGAAGTCGCTGCCGAAATCGAACCGGGCGTAGAACGCATTGGTCGATTCTTCGACGTCGGAAATTTCGCCCGGCAGGAAGTTCGTGCCGTCGACAAGGCCATTGCGCTGGCTGATCGTGCCGTATGGGTTCGGGGTCAGCGTGAACGCGTTGATATCATCGGCGACCTGATCGACGGTTCCGTTGAGATATTCGTCGACTAGATTGTCGCCGCCGAAGAAGAAGGCAGAACCGTTGCCGAGTGGAATTGGCACGTTGCCGCGCTGGAAGTTGTCCCCGAACGGATTACGGATTTGCGCGCTTTCCGGGAAGTCGAAGACATAGGCGCCGCCACATCCGAAACGCTGGAAGTCCTGGCAGTTCCAGTTGCCGCCGCGACCGGTCCACGGTGCACCAAGGTTGCCCCAGTTCGAGAAGTTCGCACTGCGGGTGATACGCTCACGGTCGGCAAACCGGGCGCCGAATTTGGCGGTCCGCAGGAAGCCGGTGTCGCTGACGTCGTATTCGGCGTCAAACCGCATCGAGGTGAGCTCACCTTCGTTGCGGACCTGATTGTCGAGCAGGAACCAATAGAAGGTCGCTGACGGATCATTGAAGTAGCCGGTCGAATCGCCCTGCGTGGTCGGCTCGAAGAACTGCACCTGCGGCGTGCCGCTGGTGTTGTCGATGAACAGGTCCGTGTAGGTCTGCATCGCGGAGATGAAGCCGTCTTCGGTACGGTCGGACTTGATGTGCTGAACTTCGAAATTGAAGCGCAGGCGATCTGTCGGAGCAAGGTCGATGTCGATCGAGAAATCCTCGGTCGTTGCTTCGTCTTCACGCTGGAAGCGCAGCAATTCGGTCGGAATCCCGAAGCCGCCATTGAACGGCTGGAATTGCGTCAGATTGCCGCTCTGGAAGATGCCGTTCTCGAACGTCGGCGTGGTGCCGGCGACCGGGACGGGGAACAGGTTGTCGTCATTGACGAGCGCCAGCACGGCGAACTCATCCAGCGCACCCTGCGTTTCAGCACGCAGGTACTCGAGAGTGACCAGCGCGCTGCCGTCATTGCTTTCCCACTGCGCAACACCGGAATAGGCTTGGCGGTCACGTTCGAGGGTGGTTGTGCGGACGCCGGCGCCCTTCGGCACGACGACCGAATTGGCTGGCGGGAAATTCGTGGCGTCAAAATTGGGGTTGCCGAAATAGCCGCCCGAATTGACATTGGCGACGCGAAAACACGCTCCGTCAAGCGTATCGGCGCGGTAGCAAGGATCGGTCAGCTGCGAGGCGTCCGTGCGCGTCACGAGCTCTTGCTGGGCATAACCGAACTGGATTCCGAAGGTGCCGACATCCGTGTTCCAGGTGTTGGAAACAAGGCCGGAGAAACCGGGCGACCATTCTTCCGCCATGTCGCCGACATTGACTTCGACCGTACCGGCGATGTGGAAACCATCTTGATCAAGCGGCTTGCGGGTGACGAGATTGACGAGGCCCGAAATATTGCCTTCGATCATGTCGGCGCTGACATTCTTGTAGATTTCGACGCGGCCGAGCAGCTCTGGCGAAACATCGTTGAACGACAGGGTGCGTCCGCCATTGGCCGAGAAGATGTCGCGCCCGTTCAGGTTCGAAAGAACATAGGGCAGGCCGCGAATGATCACGTTGGACCCTTCGACCGAGAAGCGGTCGGGATCGTCACGCTGTTCGAAGCGCGAGATGTTTACGCCGGGTACGCGTTGCAGCGCTTCGGCGACCGAGCGGTCGGCCAGCGCGCCAATGTCTTCCGCAGTAATAACGTCGACGACGGTGTCTGCGTTTTCCTTGAAATCCTGCGCGGATTCAAGCGAAGCGCGATAGCCGCTGACGATAATCGCACCGTCATCCGCAGTCGCGTCTTCAGTCGCATCAGTGTCGGCAGGGGCCTCCTGCGCTGCGGCAGGCGTACCAAGCGCAAGGCAGATTGCCAGGCTTGATGCGGTGCCAAGCGCCCAGTTACGCTTGCCCGATTCGGATTCTAAAGTGCGGAAATTGCGAGTCACATACCCCTCCATCGCGTAAAATTCTTGTATTCTCGGTCTGCGCCTAACCCTGATTGGGAGCGTTCACAACCATAAAAATGAACGTTCACAATTTGACTTGCCAGTGTTAGAAGTCTGCAACACTTTCCTCCGGGCCCGCCTCTTGCGGGCAGAGCGGAATCGGGCTTCAAGGCCATCGGGTTAAACCGGAACAGGAACAGGCATGGCGATTGAACGCATTATTATAGTCGGCGGCGGTACAGCGGGATGGATGGCGGCTGCCACGCTGAGCCGCCTGAAAACCGGGCGCGATGTGGAAATCATCCTCGTCGAGTCCGAACAGATCGGCACGGTTGGCGTTGGTGAAGCGACGATCCCTCCGTTTGTCGATTTCAACCGGCTGCTGGAACTTGGCGAGGCGGAGATGCTCTCTGCGGTGCAGGGCACCTTCAAGCTTGGCATTCAGTTCATCAACTGGGGCAAGCTCGGCGACAGCTATATCCACCCGTTCGGCAATTACGGCTACGAAATCGAAGGTGTTTCCTTCCATCACGTGTGGCACAAATACCGTCAGGCCGGGGACAAGCGGCCAATCCAGGTCTTCAATGTCGAGACCATGGCTGCTCATTTCGGCAAGTTTGCCCGCACGGAAGATTATCAGCGCGACGATCTGCCGCCGGTCAATTACGCTTATCACATCGATGCCACCGCGTACGCGCAGTTCCTGCGCAAATACGCCGAAAAGCGCGGCGTCGTGCGCCGTGAAGGCCGGGTGGCCGATGTCACACTGGATAGCGAGAGCGGCTATGTCGCATCGCTGACAATGGACGATGACGCCGTGATCGAAGGCGACCTGTTTATCGATTGCTCCGGTTTCAGAGGGCTGCTGATCGAACAGGCGCTGGAAACCGGATATGACGACTGGTCGCATTATCTTCCTTGCAACCGTGCGGTCGCTTTGCCGTGCAACCGCGATGATGGCGGCCCGCCGCCGCCGTACACCCGCGCCATGGCCCATTCAGCGGGCTGGCAGTGGCAGGTTCCGCTCCAGACGCGCAACGGCAACGGTCACGTCTATTGCAGCGAATATATGGAAGCGGACGAAGCGCACGACATTCTGGTCAAACATATGGCCGGCAAGCCAACTGCCGAGCCGAATTTCCTGCGTTTCGTCACCGGACGGCGCAAGAAGTTCTGGAACAAGAATGTGATCGCGCTCGGCCTTTCCGCCGGATTCATGGAGCCGCTGGAGTCGACATCGATCCATCTGGTCAACACCGGCATCAACAAGCTTGTCGCGCTGCTTTCGCTGGACGGGATTACTCAGGCGCAGGAAGACGCCTTCAATCGTCTCACCGGCAAGGAATATGACAAGATCCGCGACTTCCTGATCCTGCACTACAAGGCGACAGCTCGCGACGACTCCGAGTTCTGGAATTATTGCCGGACCATGGACGTGCCCGACAGCCTGACCGAGAAGATGGACTTGTTTCGCAGCAACGGCCAGATTTTCCGCGAGGACGACGAGCTGTTTACTGAAACAAGCTGGGCAGCGGTCATGATGGGACAGGGGGTCCAGATGGGCGGCCACAATGCGATGGCCGACACGTTGGGCAGCATGGAGCTGAAGAAGGAAGTCGACGAGATCGAACGCTCGATCCGCTTCCTGGTCCAGCACATGCCGAACCATGCAGACTATCTGGCCAAGTACTGTCCGGCTTCAATGTAGGTGCGGGTCTTGCATTCTCGGCGCAAGCGGGTGATTGGCCTGTGGAACGCCGGGAGAGGGCATGACACGAACAACTGCGCCACACCGCGTCACTTCGTTTGACGTTGCCGCCGAAGCCGGTGTCAGCCAGTCGACCGTTTCGCGCGCTCTGGCAGGATCCAGCGCGATAACCGAGGAAACGCGTGCGAAGGTCGTCGCGGCGGCGGAAAAGCTGGGATATGTCGTCGATGCGCGGGCTGCGATGCTGCGCCGGGGCCAAACCGGAACCATTGCCGTGGTGATGATCTGCCGCAGGGAAACGGCGGTGTCGGACATCAACCCGTTCTATTTCTCGCTGCTTGGATCGGTCAGCGCTGCGGCTGCGGAGGCGGGTTATGAAACACTGGTCTCTTTCCAGTCGGATCCGGAATCGCTTTCCGGTCGATATCAGGAGCGCGGTCAGGCCGATGGCGTGATTGTAATCGGCACGACCACCAATGATGCAGCATGGGCCTATTTTCGCGAGCTGGACGATCGGGGCGCTACGCTGACGTTCTGGAGTTCGCCCTACGAAGACATCGAATGGGTGCGGTCGGACAACTTCGAAGGCGGTCAGATCGCGACCCATAGTTTGCTCGAAGCCGGGTATCGCAAGATCGTGCATGTCGGCACGACCACTTCACCTCACCGCCAGTTCGCCGAGCGTTACGAAGGGTATGCGGCGGCGATGGAGAAAGCCGGACTTGAGCCGCAACTCGAAGCGATCGACGAATCCGACAGCCGGGAAGAGCAGGGCCGCAAGGCGGTATCTTCACTGATCGACGCAGGCATTGAATTCGACGCGTTGTTCGTGGCGAATGACAATATTGCGCTGGGCGCTCTGGAGGAGCTTGCCAGGCGCGGCATTGCCGTGCCGGACCAGTGCGGCATTATCGGCTTCGATGGCATTCGTGCCGGTTCATACAGCACGCCGCCTTTGACCAGTATCGAACCGGATTTTGAAATCGCAGGTAGCATGCTGGTGCGCAGTGTCCTTGGCGACAAGCGCAGCCCGGACGAGCGGCGTGTTCCGGTTCATTTGCTAAGCAGGGGCAGCGTCAGGGCCTGACTGTCACTTTCAGCTCTGCCGGGGGCATGGCGAACAAGCCCATGACCGGATGCGGCTGGTACGGTGCTTCGAGCTGTTTGATCTCGTCCTCGGTCAGATGGAGATCGAGCGCCGCCACGGCATCGTCAATATGCTTCGCCTTCGTCGCGCCGATGATCGGGCTGGTCACTTCAGGCTTCTGCAACACCCATGCAAGCGCGATCTGAGCCATGGGTAGTCCACGCTGTTTTGCCACGGCTTCGACGGCTTCGACGATCTGCCGGTCATTCTCCTGCGTGCGGGCGTAAAGCGCTTTGCCCACCAGATCGCTTTCGGAGCGCTCTGTCGAGCTGTCCCACGGGCGGGTGAGCTTGCCGCGAGCAAGCGGGCTCCACGGCATGACGGCAATTTTCCGATCGGCGCAAAGTGGCAGCATTTCACGCTCTTCTTCGCGGTAGAGCAGGTTGACGTAGTTCTGCATGGAGATGAATTGCCTGAGGCCGGCACTTTCCGCGAGATGCAGCATTTTCTGGAATTGCCACGCATACATGCTGGAAGCGCCGACATAGCGGACTTTCCCGCTCCGAACGATGGCATCGAGAGTCTCGACGATTTCCTCCATCGGTGTGTTCGGGTCGAGCCGGTGGATCTGGTACAGGTCGATGTAATCGGTGCCGAGCCGCCGCAGACTGTCGTCGACCGCGTGGATCAGCGCCTTGGCCGATAGTCCGCCGGTGTTGGGCGCCTGCCGCCAGCGGAAGAAGCCCTTGGTAGCGATCACGATCTCGTCGCGATTGGCCATTTCCTTCAGCAGCTTGCCGGTGAATTCCTCGCTCGATCGGCCAGAATAGGCGTTGGCGGTGTCGAAGAAATTGATCCCTGCTTCGAGCGCCTGGCGGAAAAACGGGCGCGAGCTTTCAAGGTCCATTGCCCAGTCGTGGCCTTCCTTGGCCGCATCGCCGAAACTCATGCAGCCGAGGCAGAGTTTCGAAACAGTAAGGCCGGTGTTCCCGAACTGGACATATTGCATCGTCGATAGCTCCCTTTCGTGTTGGCATAGCCGAAGTAGCCGGACCTGCAACTGCGGCGCCTTGCACATATAAAGAATTCTTTATATGCCCTGCCAGAATGCACATCGAAGCGATCATGCGGGCCCTTGCCGACCCTACCAGGCTGCGGATCATGCGGTTGCTGTCCGCGATGGAGCTGGCGGTGGGGGAAATGGCGCAGGTGCTCGGCCAAAGCCAGCCGCGCGTCTCGCGCCATGTCGGCATCCTGTGCGATGCAGGCCTTGCGGAGCGGCACCGCGAAGGAAGCTGGGTGTTCCTCCGTGCTGCGATCGGCAAGGAGCGCGGAAACCCTGTCGGCGAAGCAGTCGACCGGCTGCTGGCCACCGCTGAGCGGGAAGATGCCGATTTTGCCAGGTCTTGCGAAGATGATCGCCACAACCTGGCGGCGATCCGCTCTGCGCGCGAAAGCAGTGCGGAAGCCTATTTCGCGCGCCATGCGGAAGACTGGGACCAGCTGCGCCAACTGCATAGTCCGGACCAGCTGGTGGAGAACCGGCTCGTGGCGGCGCTGGGCGATGCTCCGCTCGGTCAGTTGCTCGATGTCGGAACAGGCACCGGGCGGATGGCCGAATTGTTTGCCGAGAAGGCAGAGCGGATCGTAGCGCTGGACAAGAGTCTCGACATGCTGCGCTTCGCCCGCGCAAAGCTGCAGAACCTGCCCGCTGATACAGTCGAACTGGTGCAGGGCGATTTTGCAGCACTGCCGTTCACGGCGCATACGTTCGACACAGTGCTGCTCCATCAGGTGCTCCATTTCGCTCAGGACCCTTCCGTTGCGTTGACTGAAGCCGCACGCGTGACCTGTCCGGGAGGGCGCATCGCGATTGTCGATTTCGCAGCCCATGGTCACGAGGAATTGCGCGAACGATATGCGCACGCGCGGCTCGGCTTTACAGATGGTGCCATTTACACGCTGCTGACCGAAGCAGGATACGTTCCAAGCGATCCAATCGCGCTGGAAGGCGGCGAGCTGGTCGTCAAGATCTGGCTCGGCACGCGCCAAGGCGCCCCGGCCAGCGCGGACGAAAAATCAATCAAGAGGAAAATCGCCCGGTGAGTAACGCATGAGCCCGACTCTCGACCAGATGCATGAAGCGCGCACGGCACTCGACAGTCCGCTGTTCAAGGGATTGCCGGGCGATATCGACGTGTCGTTTGAATTCTTCCCGCCCAAGAGCGACAAGATGGGCGAAACCCTGTGGCACAGCGTCGAAACGCTGAAGCCGCTCGGCCCCCGGTTTGCTTCGGTAACCTACGGAGCGGGCGGGTCGACCCGCGAGCGTACCCATGAACAGGTGGTGCGCATCCAGAAGGAAGCGGGAATTCCTGCCGCAGCCCACCTCACATGCGTCGCGGCAACCAAGGAAGAAGTGAACGAAGTTGCGCGTCATTACTGGGAAGAGGGCATTCGCCACATCGTGGCACTGCGCGGCGACTCGCCCGATGGCAGCGGCGTCTATACCCCGCATCCAGGCGGCTATGCCAATGCGGTCGAGCTGATCGCCGGTCTGAAGGACGTGGCCGATTTCGAGATTTCCGTTGCTGCCTATCCGGAAGTCCATCC
Organism: Parerythrobacter lutipelagi; assembly: GCF_005434975.1. Classification (GTDB taxonomy): domain Bacteria; phylum Pseudomonadota; class Alphaproteobacteria; order Sphingomonadales; family Sphingomonadaceae; genus Parerythrobacter_A; species Parerythrobacter_A lutipelagi. Next base: position 98,811 of record NZ_SKCJ01000002.1, read on the forward strand.
CGACAGCCCCGACGCGCAGGCCGATCTCGACAATCTGAAAGCCAAATTCGACGCCGGGGCCACGCGCGCGATTACGCAGTTCTTCTTCAACACCAAATGCTTCTTCGAATTCCGCGACCGTGCTGCGGCTGCGGGTATCGTGGGCGAGATTGTGCCGGGCGTGATGCCGGTCCTCAGCTTTGCTGCGGTTCAGCGGATGAGCGGGCTGTGCGGGACGGATATACCGACCTGGATGGAAGGCCTGTTCGACGGTCTCGATGAACGCCCTGAATCGCGCCAGCTGGTCAGCGCGACGATCGCTGCCGAACTTTGCCGCCGCCTCTATGCTGGCGGTGTGCGCCAGTTCCACTTCTACACACTCAACCGTGCCGAGCTGAGTTACGCGATCTGCCACATGCTCGGGATGCGGCCAAAGGAGATATCCGCATGAGCGTGCGCGAAGAATTGCTGGCCGAAGCGGCGCAGCGCATCCTGATCAAGGACGGACCCTATGGCACCGCGATCCAGAACGCGAAACTGTCGGAAGCGGATTATGCGGGCGACACCGGACTGACGCATGATCAGAAGGGCAACAACGACCTGGTCAATTTGACCCAGCCACAGGTGATCCGTTCCATCTGTGACGAATATCTTGCTGCCGGTTCTACCGTCCTTGCGACCAACACCTTCAACGCCAACCGCATCAGCCAGGCCGATTATGGCGCGGAAGGCCTGGTGCGTGAAATCAACATCGCTGCTGCCAAAGTGATCCGGGATGCCTGCGAAGCTGCTACTGCAAAGGATGGGCGCAAGCGCTTCGTCTGCGGAGCCATGGGGCCGACGAACAAAACCTTGTCGCTCAGCCCGAATGTCGAAGACCCCGGTTTTCGCGAAGTCAGCTTCGATGACATCGTATCGGTCTACCGAGAACAGGCCGCAGCTCTCGTCGAAGGCGGGGTGGATACGATCCTGATCGAAACCGTGTTCGACACGCTGAACTGCAAAGCTGCCATTATGGCGGTGAAGCAGCTCGAGGCCGATCTGGGCCGCGATGTTCCGCTGATGATCTCATTGACTCTGACCGACCTGTCCGGACGCAACCTGTCGGGCCATACGGTCGAAGCATTCTGGTACACTGTGCGGCACGCGAAGCCGGTGACCATCGGCCTCAACTGCAGCTTCGGCGCGGAACAGCTCCGCCCGCATGTCCAGCTGCTGTCCGCAATCGCGGACACATTGCTGATGGTCTACCCCAATGCGGGTCTGCCCAACGAGCTGGGCGAGTATGACGAACTGCCTGAGACAACCGCATCACTGGTTCGCCAGTGGGCGGACAGCGGCCGTGCCAATATCCTCGGCGGATGTTGCGGCTCGACCCCTGCACATATCGCGGCCATCGCCAAAGCGGTCGGTGGCCTGGAGCCACGGCAGATCCCTTCGCTTGAACCTGAAATGCGCCTCGCCGGCCTCGAACCCTTTACGATCGCAGCATAAATGACTCAGAATTCGACAGCTCGCTTCGTCAATATCGGCGAACGCACCAACGTGACCGGGTCCGCCCGATTCAAGAAACTGATCATGTCGGGCGACTACGCCACGGCTGTGGAAGTCGCGCGCCAGCAGGTCGAGAACGGCGCGCAGGTGATCGACGTCAACATGGACGAAGGACTGCTCGATGCGGTCGAAGCCATGACCACGTTCCTCAAGCTGATTGCTGCCGAGCCCGATATTGCCAGCGTGCCGGTGATGGTCGACAGCTCCAAGTTCGAAGTCATCGAAGCCGGGCTGAAATGCGTCTCCGGCAAGCCGATCGTCAACTCGATCAGCATGAAGGAAGGCGAAGAGGCGTTTCTCGAACACGCCCGGATTTGCATGGCTTATGGCGCGGCAGTCGTCGTCATGGCGTTCGACGAAACAGGGCAAGCGGATACGAAGCAGCGCAAGGTGGATATCTGCAAACGCGCTTACGATTTGCTGACCGGCATGGGTTTTCCGGCGGAAGACATCATTTTCGATCCCAACATCTTCGCTGTGGCGACGGGGATAGAAGAACACGATCGTTACGGTCTCGACTTTCTCGAGGCAGTGGCGGAAATCAAGGCCGCGTGTCCGCACGCGAAAACCAGTGGTGGCCTGTCCAACCTCAGTTTCAGCTTTCGCGGGAACGAGACTGTGCGCCGCGCGATGCATTCGGTGTTTCTCTACCACGCGATTCCGGCCGGGCTCGACATGGCGATCGTCAATGCCGGCCAGCTCGACGTTTACGACCAGATCGATGCCACGCTGCGGGAAGCGTGTGAAGATGTGATCCTGATGCGCCGCCCGGATGCGACCGAACGGCTGATCGACCTTGCTGAAAGCTACAAGGGTGTCGATCTGCGGGCGGAAAAAGAGGCGGAGGAATGGCGCGGCTGGCCGGTCGAACGCCGGCTCGAACATGCGCTGGTCAAAGGCATCGACGCCTATGTCGTCGAAGATACCGAAGAAGCGCGCCAGGGCCGTGAAGATCAGGGCGGAAGGCCGATCGAAGTGATCGAAGGGCCGCTGATGGACGGGATGAATGTCGTTGGCGACCTCTTCGGCAGCGGCAAGATGTTCCTGCCCCAGGTGGTGAAATCCGCCCGCGTGATGAAGAAGGCAGTCGCGCACCTTATTCCTTTCATCGAAGCGGAAAAAGACCTGCTTCCCGAGTCCCAGCGCAAAGCCAAGGGCAAGATCGTGATGGCGACGGTGAAGGGCGATGTGCACGATATCGGCAAAAACATCGTCGGCGTGGTTCTTCAGTGTAACGGCTATGATGTGGTCGACCTCGGCGTGATGGTGCCGTGGCAGAAAATCCTCGAAGTGGCGCGCGAAGAAAAGGCCGATATTATCGGGCTATCCGGCCTGATCACGCCTTCGCTCGACGAGATGGTGACGGTCGCCGAAGAGATGCAGGGTTCCGGGCTGGACTTGCCGCTGCTGATCGGCGGGGCCACGACCAGCAAGGTCCACACAGCGTTGCGGATCGACCCGGCCTATGAAGGGCCGGTTATTCACGTGCTGGATGCCAGCCGTGCGGTGGGAGTCGCGAGTCGCCTCCTGTCCGACACGCAGAAGGATGACTTCGTTACCGGCACTGCAAGCGAATATGACAAGGTTCGCCAGGCGCGAGAAGGCAAAGCGCAAAGCGTGCTTCTCAGTCTCGAGGAAGCGAGGGCAAATTTTTATGACGGGTTTCTCAGCGACAAGCCCGCGCCGCCGCTCCAGCCAGGTCTTCACACCTTCGGCGACTGGGATCTGGCGGATCTGCGCGAGTACATCGACTGGACGCCATTCTTCCGCGCATGGGAGCTCCACGGCAATTATCCAGCGATCCTGACTGACGATGTGGTCGGCGAAACTGCGCAGCAATTGTTCGATGATGCAACGGCCATGCTCGACCAGATTATCGGCGAAAAATGGCTCACGGCCAAGGGCGTTGCCGGCCTGTGGCCGTGCGCGCGAGATGGCGATGATGTGACCGTCCACCTGCCTGACGAGGAGGAGCATGTCGTGCTCCCCTTCCTGCGGCAGCAGGTCAAGAAGAGCCGCGACCGGGCCAACATGTGCCTCGCGGATTTCATCGATCCGGCGGGTGACTGGATCGGCGGCTTCGCGGTCGGCATTCACGGGATTGAATCGCACTCGGCGAAGTTCCTCGCGGACAAGGACGACTATTCCGACATTCTGCTCAAGGCGCTGGCGGACCGGTTTGCCGAAGCCTTTGCCGAGCGGCTGCACCAGCATGTGCGGACCGACCTGTGGGGCTATTCACCCGACGAGCAATTGACCGGCACGGCTCTGATCAAGGAACAGTATCGCGGCATCCGACCGGCACCGGGCTATCCTGCGTGCCCTGACCATAGTCTCAAGCCGATCCTGTTCGATCTGCTCGACGCGCCGGCCAATGCCGGCCTGACCCTGACCGAGAATTTCGCCATGTGGCCGACGGCAGCGGTGAGCGGCTTCTATTTCGGCCACCCTGAAAGCCAGTATTTCGGCGTTGCCCGTATCGGGCGTGACCAGCTTGAGGACTATGCGGCGCGGCGCGGGGTCGATATGGCGACCGCCGAACGATGGCTGCGACCGAACCTCGACTGAACACCGTCCAGCCGACTCTTCGGCATAGCTCGCGGCTGACCATTTGGGGCGGGGCGATGTTGCTGACCGCTTATTGCGCTCTGTGGTTCGGGGTGGGAACCGACGATGCGCTGCTAGACGCGCTCTGGTTTCTCCCCGGTGTCGGCGTCGTGGGCGCAATCATCGCCAACGCCAGCGGTACAGGTGGCGGAGTGGTATTCGTGCCGGTGTTCAACGCCATGCGCGATCTGGGGGTCATGGCGCTCGATCCGCTCCGTGTGGTGGCGGTTTCCATGGGCATCCAGGCATTCGGCATGACCCTGGGCGCGCTCCGCTGGACTGATCGGCTGTATCACCAGCATGCACCTGCGCCGCTCGAAGCGGGCACGCAGCTCCGAGATTACTGGGCCGTGTGCGGTCTGGTTCTCGCCCTGTCGCTGCCCGCGATGCTGGCCACCCAGCGAATGGTCCCGTTTGACGGCGATGCTGTCCTGCTTGGCTACAAGAGCTTTTCGATTGTGCTGGGTCTTGCGCTGATAGCTGCGACATGGACTTTCAACCGGACAATTGCGGAGCGGCCCAACCTTGCGCCGGCGGATCTCGCCATGCTGGCGTTCATTGCCATCCCGGGCGGCGCAATCACCGCCCTGTTTTCGGTCGGTATCGGCGAGCTGGTCGCGTTTTACCTGTTCCTGCGGCACTACCCGATGGTGCTGTGCGTCGGCACGGCATGTGTCATCTCGGCGGTGAGCTGCATCGCCGGGCTTGTCTGGCATGTGGAGCATGGGACGGTGCAGTGGGAGGCTGTGCTGCTGGCCGCACCGGGCGCGCTGCTCGGCGCGTTCCTCGGGCGGCCGATTGCGCTGTGGCTGGGTCCGCGCAAGCTCAAGACAGCTGGCGGGATGTGGATCGTCGTCTCCGCGTTATACCTGCTGTGGCTCAATTGGGGGTGAGGCGCATTGCCCGATTGACCATTCCTTGCGAATCGCGCAGGGCGATGGCGTCTTCTGCAGGAGCGATTCTGCAGGCGGACGAGCGGGAGAGTTCGTGTTCGCGGAAAGCGGCGCGACGCCGAAGGAGCAACCGCCCCGGAAACTCTCAGGCACACGGGACCGCTCGCCCGTTTTGACACTCTGGAAAGCGTCCTTGTTTCGGCACGGGCCACCGAAGGGGTAAGCCCGCTCATTCGCGGGTCAAGCTCTCAGGTCTTCCTGACAGAGGGGGCGCGTGAAACGGTGCTTCGCTCCGAAGCGCCGCGCGTCTGTCAGGGATTGAGAATGAGCGATACCGAAACCGAAGACGACATCGTGGAACCGGGTGTGCTCCCGCTCGACGCGTGGCACCGCGCGCAGGGCGCGCGCATGGTTCCGTTTGCCGGCTACGAAATGCCGATCCAGTATGCGGGTGAGCATGGCGGCATCGTGGCCGAGCATGAATGGACGCGGACCAGTGCGGGCCTGTTCGATGTCAGCCATATGGGGCAGTTGCTGTTGTCCGGCCCGGATCTGGATGCTGCGGTCGAGGCTGTCCTGCCAATCGATCTTTCAACGCTGAAGCCGGGCCGCCAACGCTATTCGTTGCTGCTCGACGAGAATGGCGGCGTGCTAGATGACCTGATGGTTTCGCGCTGGCCGGAGCATCTCTATCTTGTGGTGAACGGAGCGACGAAATGGGACGATATCGGCCATCTGCGCGAGCATTTGCCTGACGAGATTACGCTCAATCACCTGGAAGATCGCGCGCTCTTGGCGTTGCAGGGCCCCAAGGCGGCAGATGCACTGGCGCGCCACGCCAAGGGCGAGCACGAATTGCCCGACCTCACCTTCATGCGGTTTGGCAAGTTTACGATCGCCGGACACGATGTGACCATCGCGCGGGCAGGTTACACTGGCGAGGACGGGTTCGAGATATCACTGCCCGGCGAAGCGGCGGAAGAGATCGCCACGCTCCTGTGCGGCGAACCTGAGGTGCAGCCAATCGGCCTCGGCGCGCGGGACAGCCTGCGGCTTGAAGCCGGGCTGCCGCTCTACGGGCATGACCTTTCGCCAGACACCAGCCCGATCGAGGCCGGTTTGATTTTCGGCATCAACAAGCGCCGCCGGACGGAAGGCGGCTTCCCCGGCGCAGACCGGATCACCCGCGAGATCGTGGATGGCACTGCGCGCAAGTGGGCCGGTCTCAAGGTGGAAGGCCGCATGCCCGCGCGCGAAGGGGCTGAAGTGTTTTCAGGCGATGAAAAAGTCGGTGTTATCACCAGTGGCGGTTTCTCGCCATCACTCGGCTACCCGATCGCTGTCGCATATCTCGCCGCGGAGCACGCCGCGACAGGCGCCGCGCTCGAAATCGAAGTCAGAAAAAAGCGTCTGCCGGCCACGGTCGTGCCGATGCCGTTCGTACCGCACAATTACTACCGAGGGAGTTGAGAGGATGGCCCGTTACTTTACCGATGAGCATGAGTGGATCGATGTCGAAGGCGATAGCGCCACGGTCGGCATCACCGATTATGCGCAGGAACAGCTGGGCGACATCGTGTTCGTCGAATTGCCCGACACCGGCACCATGCTGGAAAAGGGCGGCGATGCGGCAGTGGTTGAAAGCGTCAAGGCGGCGAGCGACGTCTACGCCCCGATCAGCGGTGAAGTGATGGAAGCCAATGGCTCGCTCGAAGACGACCCTGCACTGGTCAACACCAGCCCAGAGGAAGACGGCTGGTTCTTCAAGATGACCATCGGCGACAAGAGCCAGCTCGAAGGGCTGATGGACGACAAGAGTTACAAGAGCTTTTGCGATTCACTCTGATGTTTTTGCGCTCGATGACCGCAATTGCCTTGCTAGCGGGCTGCACTTCCGTCGAATTGCCGTCAAGTGACGTGCTTTCGGTCGCTGAACTGCGAAGATTGATCGACGACCGAAATGCAGAAGGGCAGGTTGTAACCGTTAGCGGCTACATTTCGCGAAAATGCCGATCCACTGAATGTCATCTGCACTCCGAGCGCCGAGGCGGCGATGGAACTAGTGTTTCACTAGGAGGGGGCACGCCGATTGAAGCGAAAGTCCGCCGACTGAGCGGTACAAGAGTCGTTATTCGTGGGTCGATAGGAAAGCCAAGCATCTATGATAGCGGGGAGGGTTATATTGTAGCCACCGCTGATCGAGCAAATGAGTTCACTCCAATCGAGATTTTGAGATAATGCGCTACCTACCCCTGACCGATACCGACCGTGGCGAGATGCTCGCAAAAGTCGGTGCTTCCACGATCGATGACCTGTTTGTCGATGTGCCCGAAGAGGCGCGGCTGTCCGGCCCGATCGAAGGCCTGCCGATGCACGCCAGCGAGATGGCGGTCGAGAAGCATATGCGGCGGCTGTCGAAGAAAAACCTCGCGGCGGCCGATGCGCCGTTCTTTATCGGGGCGGGGGCCTATCGGCACCATGTTCCGGCCTCTGTCGATCATATCATCCAGCGCGGCGAGTTTCTGACCGCCTACACGCCCTACCAGCCGGAAATCGCGCAGGGCACGCTGCAAATGCTGTTCGAATTCCAGACGCAGGTTGCGCGGCTTTATGGCTGCGCGGTGGCCAACGCGTCGATGTACGACGGCTCGACCGCATGCTGGGAAGCGGTGGCGATGGCAGGGCGCGTGGCGCGCGGCAAGAAGCGCAAAGTGGTCCTCTCCGGCGCGCTCCACCCTCATTATGCCGAAGTCGTGCGGACCATGGCCAAATTCACTGAGGACGAGATCGCCGATGCGCCGCTCGCGCTGCAGCCGCAGCCCGACAATGACGGTTTGATCGCGCGGATTGACGAAAACACCAGCTGTGTCGTCGTCCAGTATCCCGATATTCTCGGCCGTATTCCCGACTTGGCCAAGATAGCCGAGGCGGCGCACGAGAAGGGCGCCTTGCTGATTGCGGTGAACACCGAACCGGTGGCGCTCGGCGCGATCCAGTCGCCCGGTGAACTGGGTGCAGACATTGTGGTCGGTGAAGGTCAGTCGATCGGCGTCGGCCTGCAATTCGGCGGCCCCTATCTCGGCCTGTTTGCGGTGCGCGACGAAAAGCATGTGCGCATGATGCCGGGCCGCCTGTGCGGCGAGACCCGGGATGCGGAGGACAAACGCGGGTTTGTGCTGACGCTCTCCACCCGCGAGCAGCATATCCGGCGCGAGAAGGCGACCTCCAACATCTGCACCAACAGCGGGCTGTGCGCGCTGGCGTTCAATGTCCATATGACGCTGCTTGGCGAAAAGGGCATTCGCAGGCTTGCTGCGGAGAACCATCGCCTTGCCTGTCATGCCGCCGACCGGCTTGCGAAGGTGCCGGGCATCGCTGTGCTGAATGACAGTTTCTTCAACGAGTTCACAGTGACACTGGCCCGCGACGCGCGCGAAGTGGTGCGCACACTGGCGGACAGGGGCATTCTGGGCGGCGTGTCGCTCGGCAGGCTCTATCCGAACAGCGATGGCCTCGACGGTGCGCTGCTGGTCGCGGTCACTGAAACCACGACGGAGGAGGACATCGACGCCCTGGCCTCTGCACTTGAGGAGGTGCTGTCATGAGCGCGCCCAACAAATCCGGCTGGAAGCCCGAAATGAACGCATCCGGCGACGGCATGCACGCGAATGGTTCCGATGGGCCTGTTACCGCGACCGGCAACCGCGCGCTGATGCTGGAAGAGCCGTTGCTGTTCGAAATCGGCCACATGGACGAAACCGGAGTCGACCTGCCCGATCCGCGCAGCGATGCATCCAACCGGCTCGGCGGCTTCGACCGTAGCGAACCGATCGGCCTGCCCGCGCTGAAGGAAGGCGAGGCGGTGCGTCACTATACGCGACTCAGCCGCCAGAACTATGCCATCGACCTCGGCCTGTTCCCGCTTGGCAGCTGCACCATGAAACACAATCCGCGCTTGAACGAGAAAGTCGCGCGGATGCCGGGCTTTGCCGATGTCCATCCGTTGCAGCCGGTCGATACGGTGCGCGGCGCGCTGGAAGTCGTGAACGAGCTGGCGCACTGGCTGATCGAGCTGACCGGCATGCACGGTGTCGCGATGAGCCCCAAGGCGGGCGCGCATGGTGAATTGTGCGGCATGTTGTGCATTCGTGCGGCGCTGGAAGCGCGCGGCGATGCGCGCAAGGTCGTGCTGTGTCCGGAAAGCGCGCATGGTACCAACCCTGCGACTGCAGCCTTTGCCGGCTATCAGACCGAAGACATTCCTGCGGACAAGGATGGGCGGGTCGATCTGGCGGCGCTGAAGGCGCGGCTGGGCCCCGATGTGGCAGCCGTGATGATCACCAATCCAAACACGTGCGGCCTGTTCGAGCGTGACATGAAGGCGATCTCCGACGCGGTCCATGCGGCGGGCGGCTATGTCTATTGCGACGGGGCGAATTTCAACGCCATCGTCGGCAAGGTGCGCCCCGGCGATCTGGGCGTCGATGCGATGCACATCAATCTGCACAAGACATTCTCCACCCCGCATGGCGGCGGCGGCCCGGGTTCGGGTCCGGTGGTGCTGTCGGAAGCGCTGGCACCCTTCGGCCCGCTGCCCTTCACGGCGAAGACCAAGGACGGTGTGGTCCATCTGGTGGAGGAAGAGAACGCCGCCGAATTCGACCACACACAGGCATTCGGCCGGATGACCGCGTTTCACGGCCAGATGGGCATGTTCACCCGCGCGCTGACCTATATCCTCAGCCATGGGGCAGACGGGCTGGCGCAAGTGGCGGAGGATGCGGTTCTCAACGCCAACTACATCCTGCGCAGCCTGGAAGACCTGCTCGATGCGCCATTCGGTCCGAGCGGTCCGTGCATGCACGAAGCACTGTTCTCCGATGCGGAATTTGGCGGCGGCTTGTCGACGCTCGATCTGGCCAAGGGGCTGATCGACGAGGGCTATCACCCGATGACGGTCTATTTCCCGCTGGTGGTTCACGGCGCGATGCTGGTTGAGCCGACCGAAACCGAAAGCAAGCATTCGCTCGACCAGTTCATCACGGCATTCCGCAATGTGGCTGAACGGGCGAAAGCGGGCGATGACGCGCTGAAGCAGGCGCCCTATTATGCACCGCGCCGCAGGCTCGATGAAACGCAAGCCGCGCGCAAGCCGGTGCTCGCGTGGAATGATCCCAATCTGAGCTGATCCCCGTGATGGGCGGAAGCGGGGTTGCCAAACGCGCCCCTCTTCCGCCACAACGCACAGCAAGAAAAAGATAAAACGGGGCGCGCAAACTCCGCGGGGGAGGGCGGATTTGAGCGATGAAGTCGGCATAGACAAGGGAAGCTTCATCCTTCGCGGGTGGCGCAATGTCCGCGAAGCCGGTCCGCGCCGGCTCGGGCTGACGATCCTGCTTGTCCTGATTGCGCTGACCGTTGCGCGGTTCGGCTGGTCGGTTCCGATCGTTGCGCAAGCAGAAGCCGGCCTGCACGATTTCCGCGCATACTACACCGCTGCCCAAACCGCGGTCGAGCAGGACGATCGTATCGTTATGGTGGTCTATGACGAGCAGACGCTGATTGCTGCGGAAAAGCGGCAACCGCTCGATCGGGGAATGCTCGCCGCAGCACTGCGGAATCTGGACAATTTCGGCGCGAAGGCGATCGGGATCGATATTCTGTTCGATCAGCCTCAGGCAGAAGATGATGAACTGATTGAAACGCTGCGCAACATGAAGACACCGGTCTCGGTTGCCTATGTGCTTCAAGAGGCGAATGAAGGCGACATCAAGTGGGACCAGCAGCAATATCTGGATGCGTTTCACGAGCGTTTGAAAGGTAGCAAAGCGACTTCGCAAAGCATCCAGCTCAATAATGAACTGGGAGTGGTTCGGCTATTCCCCGAGCCGGACCCGCGCCTGCCGATGACGATGGTCCGTTCGATGTTGCAGGCCGGCGGTGATGGGGACAAGATTCTGCCCGGCTACACCGGTGCGATCCGCTATCGGCTGTCCGCTCGCAGCGGGCAAAACGATTTTGTCGAAGGCGGGCAGGACGCGATCGGGGAAAGCCTGTTCCCGATGATCGAAATTCGCAACCTGACCGACGAGGAATTCTTGTCGATCCCAGAGGTTCAGGACGAGATGCGCCCGGCCTTCGAAGACAAATACATCCTCATTGGCGGCGATCTAGTCGATGTCGACCGGAAGACCACGACGTTGAGCGAGTTTACCGGCAAAGAGCCGCCGGGTCTCCAGGTCCATGCCGAGATGATGGCTCAAATGCTCGACCGCGCAGCGCTGGCCAAGCCGCTGCCGGTTACCTTGTGGATTTTCGCCATCTTGTTCGTGACCATGGCAGTGCTGACCGGGCTGCTCGAATGGGGCAGCTGGCGGATCTACGTGCTGCTCGGGGTGCAGTTCGCGGTGATGACGGGTATCCCGTTCCTGATGCATTTTCGCGGGGTCGATACCTATGGGCTGCCCGCAGTGGGCTGGCTTGCCGGGTGGATCGTAGCGTTCACGGCGATCACTTCGGCGGCGCGCGCAGCGGGCGCGGTGCAGCGTAATTTCGCGCAAGGCGCATTGGGCAAATATCTGCCGCGCGAAATGGCGCAGGAGATCATCGACAATCCCAAGCTGCTTGCGCTGCATGGGGAAAAGAAGGCGATCTATGTCCTCTTCTCCGACCTCGAGGGTTTCACCAAAATGAGCCACGCGGTCTCGCCGGAGATGGTTGCCAAGCTGCTCAACCGTTATCTTGAAATGCTCAGCCAAGTGGTGCTCGACCATGGCGGCGTGATCGACAAGTTCGTCGGCGATGCGGTGGTCGCTTTTTGGGGCGCCCCGATCGCAAAAGAGGATGACGCCATGCGCGCCGCCAAGGCCGGCTATGCCATCTGGCAGGCGGGCGAGCGATTCCGTGAAGAAGTCGCCAAGATGGACCCGAACCTGCCCAAGATCGGCAAGACCCGCGTCGGTCTGCATTATGGCGATGCGGTGGTCGGCAACTTCGGCGGCGAGACGCGTATCCAGTACACCGCACTGGGCGACAGCATGAATACGGCGGCGAGGCTGGAAGCAGCCAACAAGGCGCTTGAATCCAGTGTCATGGCGAGCCGCGAGTTTGCCGAACGGTCAGGGCTGGACTGGTGGCGACCGATGGGCCGCGTCGTCCTGCGCGGCCGTGCGCGCCCGGTCGACATCATGGAGCCGGCACCGGATTTCCCGGACGAAGACCGCAAAGTGCTCCATCAAGCCATGATTTTGTCGGAAAAGAACAATACCGAGGCGATCAATCTGGTAGAGACAGTCGTTGCACGGCATCCGAACGACGCGGCATTGGCTAATTTGCTGCACCGGATGCGCAATCTCAGCGAGGAAAACACTTATGTTCTCGGGTAAATCACTAAGCAAATCACTGGCCCTGGCGACAGGCGCCGCAGCGCTGGCCATGGCTGGTGCGGCGCAGGCCGGGGTGGTCGTGAAATCGAGCGGACCGTCGGCTGCAAAATATCCGCGCGGCAAAAAGCTGGCCGACTCCGGCACGGTAACCTTGGAGAGAGGGGATACGCTGACAATCCTCGCCAATGGCGGGACCCGAACCATCAGCGGACCCGGTACGCACCGGGTGGCAGCGCGCGGCACGAGCCGGCGCTCAGCCTATGCTGCGCTGACCCGTCAACGCTCGACTGCGCGCGTGACAACCGGGGCGCTCCGCACGGGTGCAGGGGGGGCTGGCGGCGGATCAGTCAGCCCGAAGCTGTGGGATGTCGATGTCACCAAGTCGGGCGCCGTGTGCGTGCCAAGTCTCTCGGCAATCCAGCTGTATCGCCCGGGCGGCGATCAGGCCGCGACCTATATGATCGCAAGCAGCACCAGCACCGAACACCTGCATGTCGCATTCGAGAAAGACCAGTGGCTGGCGGACTGGGATGCCGGGCGCATGGAACTCGCTGAAGATACAAATTACGTCATCACCGGACCGAGCGGCGATGCGCGGACGGTCACTTTCAAGGTGATTGCAGAGCCCGCGCAGCTGCCGGAAGCGATGGCAGAACAGCTGATCGCAAACGGTTGCGACGCACAGTTGGACCTGCTCGCAGACAAGATGGTATAGGCTATTCCGGAGCCGCGAAGCGCTCCAGCCAATCCGGGTCGCACGGACCTGCCGACACGTCACAAGGCGGCGCAGGTAAAGTGAGTATCCAGCCACCGGGGATCGGGGCTGAGGGGAGGCGTGCGGAAGTGGACTGCGGATATTTTACCGATTGCGCGCTTGGTTTGTCCGCCGGGCACAACTTCGCTTCACCTCTTTTCTCGACAAGCCCCTTGCGGCCTTGCGCCGATTGCCTAGTCTGCGCAGCAGGGGGGATCGGATCGTGATGCGATTTGGGGGAAAATCCATTGTTATCGGCGCCCTGTCTGCGCTGACAGGGCTCACCCTGCTTGCGGGCGGTGGATCGAGCGCGGACGCACAATCGAGCGGCGCGCGAATCGAAGGCGTTGCGACCTGTGCCGGTTCGACCTGTCATGGCCGTGCAGAAGGCAATGGCGAAGCTGTCCGGCAAGACGAGATCGCCACCTGGCAAGAACCGTCAGCCGCCAGCGGTGCGCACAGCCGGGCCTATGCGGTGCTGTCCAGCCCGCGCGGTCGCCAGATTATCACCAGTCTGAAGAATGCGGGGAATTACAAGGATTCCGACTGCCTCGGCTGCCACACCACTTACGAGCCGGGCGTGGCCAAGGGACCGCGTTACCAGATCACCGACGGGGTAGGGTGCGAGAGCTGCCACGGCCCCGCGTCGGGCTGGCTGGCATCGCATTATGTGCTGAGCGACGGGGCGCGGGGGCAGGTAACCCATGAAAGCAATGTAGCGCGCGGCCTGAAGCGGCTGACCAATCCGCAGGTTCGTGCGGGCGTTTGCCTCGATTGCCATTATGGCAGCAAGGACACGGGCCAGTTCGTGACGCATGCGATGATGGCTGCGGGCCACCCGCGCGTGTCGTTCGAGCTCGACCTTTTCTCCGCCCTTCAGCAGCACCATGATGAAGATGCCGATTACACAGGCCTTCGCGGCAAGCCGCGTACTGACAGTGTGCGTCTCTGGGCCGTCGGGCAAGCCGAGGCGGTGGCGCGGGCGACCGATCTTTTCGCGCGGCCTGACTTCGGGACGAAAGGCATTTTCCCGCAGTACTATTTCTACGACTGCCACAGCTGCCACCGCGAAATCACCGACGGGCCGCAGCGGCGGCTGACTTTCGAGACGAATCCCGGGCGGCCGATCCCGTTTGGCCAGGCGCCGTTCAACGATGAGAATATTATCATGCTGTCATCGGTTGCCCGTTCGCTTGCGCCAAGCCGTGCGTCCGCATTCGATGCCGCAAGCAAGGATTTCCACCGCGCAATGGGCCAGGGCCGGGCAGAGGCTGCCAGCGCAGCACAGCGGCTGCGCGGAGAGGCGGCTGCCCTGTCCGGCGCGCTTGCCGGGCGGTCCTATTCCGGCAACGATGCTTTCACTGTGATCCAGACGATCTCGAACACCGCAACGGCGCCGCGTTTCACCGATTATTCGGGTTCGGCACAGGCGGTAATGGCGGTCGATACCTTGCTGAACGCGCTGGTCCGCGAAGGGCGGATCACCGTTGGCGCGGCGGCCAGCATCAGAGGCGACATCAACGTTGCCTATGCCGCTGTCCGCAGCCCGGAGGGTTTCAAGCCCGCTCAGTTCCGCGCTGCACTGGGCCGCGCGACCAATGCGATCGGCAGGTTGCGGTAAGATGCGGCGCGGGGGGAACTTCTCGTGCATGACTGCGGCCATGTCGCTGGCGCTTTCGGGCTGCGGCGGCGGAGGCGGGGGCAATAGCAATCCGATCGGCGGCGGGCCGACCCCGACCCCGACACCGCCACCTGCGGGCCGCCTTTTCGCGGATCCGGCGATTGAATCGCTTTCCGTGGGTGAGGTGCAGCAAATCCTCGCGCAGGCAATTGGCGAAGCGCAGGCGAGGGGGCTTCCTTCGACCATCGCCGTGACCGACAGGGTCGGAAACGTGCTTGCAGTGTTCGCCATGAACGGAGCGCCCGGAACCACCACGGTCAGCCGGGAGACGATTGGCGGTACGGCGACCGCGGGCAATGAAATCGGCCTGCAGGGTGCTGTCGTCCCGTCGACCACTGCGGCCATCGCCAAAGCGATCACAGGCGCTTATCTTTCCAGCGGGGGCAATGCCTTTTCCAGCCGGACGGCCAGCCAGATCGTGCAGGAGCATTTTCCGCCGGCACCCAGCACCGTCGGGCTTGAGAGCGGGCCGCTGTTCGGTGTCCAGTTCAGTCAGCTCCCCTGTTCCGACCTCAGCGCACGCTTCACCGGAGCAGCCGGGTCTGGCGCGTTCATCGGTCCGAAACGTTCGCCGCTCGGCCTGTCAGCCGATCCGGGCGGATTTCCGATCTACAAGAACGGAGTGGTCGTTGGCGGGATCGGCGTTTCCGGTGACGGGGATTACGGCGCCGATCCCAATATCCTCGATATTGACGTCGACGATGAAGAAGCAATCGCACTGGCGGGGATTCAGGGGATGGCTCCGCCCATTTCCATACTTGCTGACCGGATAACGGTCGACGGCACGACGCTGCGGTTCAGTGACATGACGGTGAGTGACCTCTCAGCGCTCCAGACCAGTTTTGGCGCGGTCAACGGACCGGCGGGCGCGGTAGTCGCGGTAACCGGATACACCGACGGTGTGATCCGGGCGGGTACGGCCTACGGGACAGAGGCTTCGGGCATCCGCCGTTCAACCGCTGGAGAATTCGCTCTGCCCGATGCCTATGTGCTGAGCAACGGTGCGGGCGCGGGGCGTTACCCCATTCGCGGCGGGACCGACGGGGCAAATGTGGGCCAGCCGCTGACCGCAGCCGAAGCGAGAGCGTTGCTGGAGGAAGCCTTTACAGTGCTGTCGCGTTCCCGCGCGCAAATTCGCCGTCCGCTCGACAGCAGGATGCAAGCCACCATCAGTCTGGTCGATACCAATGGTGAAATCCTCGGCATTGTACGATCGCCGGACGGGCCGATCTTCGGCACCGATGTATCCTTGCAAAAGGCTCGCACGGCAACGCTGTTTTCAAGCCAGACCGCAGCGCAGCAATTGCTCGCTAGCCCGGCTTCCGCCCCTTATGTCCAGCGGGTTCGCACTTTCCTAAACGATCCCAATGCGCTGACCGGCGCGTTTGCTTTTGCCGACCGGTCCGGCGGTAATCTGTCGCGGCCCTACTTCCCGGACGGTGAAGTTGGGCGGCCTCCCGGACCGCTATCGGTCGAACGGAGCGCGCAGTTCAGTCCGTTTGCCGTCGGGCTGCAATCCGATCTGATCGCAGGCAATATCGTCGAACATCTGAACTTTATCGTTTCCAATGGCGGCAGCGCAGACACCGCAGTCGGCTGCACTGGCCTGCCGGCATCCCCTGCCGGGCTGCCCCGGATCGCCAATGGTATCCAGATCTTCCCCGGGTCCGTGCCGGTTTACCGGGGCAACACACTGGTCGGCGGCATCGGAGTGTCCGGTGACGGGATCGACCAGGACGACATGGTCAGCTTCCTCGGAACGCACAACGCGGGCCTTCGCATCGGCGGTATCGGCAATGCCGATCCTGCGATCCGTGCTGACAGAATTCTTGTCCCGGTGGGCAACCGTCAGGTCCGGCTGCGTTATGTCAGCTGCCCGTTTGCGCCGTTCCTCGATACCGCCGAGCAGAATGTCTGCGAGGGGCTTTAGATGGCGACGGCGCTGATCTTCCCCATGATCCTCCATGCCGCTGCGCCGATGCAGCCTACGGTGCTGGAACGGCCAGAACCGCAGGCTGCATCGGCGCTCGCCGCCCAGCCAGCGCAGGAACGCCAGCGACCCGGCGGGACCGAGCCCGAGGAAGAAGCGCCCGCCGAGGCCAGGCCGGAGTTCGAAGTCGAGCCTTCGGCGCCGCCGCCGGTCGATAGTGAAAACGAACTCGAGGACAGGCGCCGCCCTGGCTATTCAGGCCCGCTGCCTGACCGGATCGATCAGACCAATGAAGGCGCTTTTCGTGCGCCACCGCCAGAGGCCTTCATCGAAGCGGACGGAATACCGATCCCGGACCGCTGGCGCTTGCTGCAGTCGCTGTGCCCGCCCAAAGACCGGCGCAACGATCCGGAAGCCTACGGCATCTTCGGCGCGCTCCAGTACAATTGCACCGGCAAGCTCGACCCTTACGGCCAGAACGTGCTCAAAGGCGATCGCCCGCTGCCCAAAGGCAAGCGGCCCGGATTTCTCAAAGAGGACGACTGGTTCCTGATCCTGTCGGGGATCAGCGATACGGTTTACGAGCCGCGCACGTTTCCAATTCCGGTCGGAGTGCAAACGACGCAGGATCCTGACCGGCTGGATGTGTTCGGAAATGATTTCAGTACGGTGTTCTCGCAGACCTTCATTGCTGGTGCGGCGCTGCAAAAAGGCAGCACGGCCTACAAGCCGCCGACTGTCGAGTACCGCGTCACATTCGCCTACAACATCAACTATGTCGACGTGCCCGAGCGGCGCGTGCTGTTCGTCGAACCGAGCAAGGGCACCGACCGGCTCGACCAGTTCCTTGGCGTGCAGGAAGCGTTCGTCGATTACCACATCGGTCGCTACGACAATTCCCGCTACGATTTCATTTCGGTCCGCGCTGGTATCCAGCCGTTTCAAGCCGATTTCCGCGGGTTTCTGTTCAACGACAATCAGCTTGGCATCCGCCTGTTCGGCAACCGCGACAACAATCGGTTCCAGTTCAACCTCGGCGCATTCTGGCGGCTGGAGAAAGACACCAACAGCGGTTTGAATGCGATTGCGCAGACGCCGCGCGACGATTTCCTGTTCATCGCCAATGCCTATCGCCAGGATTTCCTGATCCCCGCGCTGACCAGCCAGATCACGCTGGCATACAACCGCAATCGCGAAGCCGACGATATTCAGATCGACGACAATGGTTTCCCGGTCCGGCCGGCTTTGCTCGGCTCGCTGCGTGGGCGCGACTATGACGTGTTCTACCTCGGCTACAATGCCGACGGGCGGGTAGGCCGGATCAATATCACGGCCAGCGCCTACGCCGCACTGGGTGAAGACCGGAACAGCTTCTTCACCGACCGCCCGGCGGATATCGAAGCCTATTTTGCGGCGGCAGAGCTCAGCTATGACAAGGACTGGATGCGGTTCCGCCTGTCCGGCCTGTATCAGAGCGGCGACAGCGATCCGTATGACGACAAGGAAGGCGGCTTCGACGCGGTGTTCGAGAACCCGATTTTTGCCGGGGCCGACACATCCTACTGGATCCGCCAGACGATCCCCTTTGCCGGCGGTGGCCGCGCGGTCAGCGTCAACGGGCGCAACGGCATCCTGAACAACCTGCGCAGCTCGAAAGAACAGGGCCAGTCGAACTTCAACAATCCGGGGCTGATCCTGCTCGGCGCGGGCGCGGACTTCGATCTGACGCCGGAGATCCGCCTGACCGCCAATGCCAACCATTTGTGGTTCGAGGACACGTCAAGCATCGAAGCCCTGCGCAACGAGGGCTCGATCCCGAAAGACATCGGCTGGGATCTGTCCGCTTCCGCCATCTGGCGTCCCAAGGCGACCCAGAACATCGTATTCCGCCTCTCGGCAGCGACGCTCCTTTCGGGGAACGGCTTCCAGGACCTGTTCGACAACCTCGGCAACGATAGCAAATACTATTCGGTGCTCGCCAATGTGATCCTGACCTACTGATGCCAGCTCTGCGCCAGATTCTCCTCCTTCTCGCCGCCATCAGCATGGCGGGCGCGATGATGTTCGCCAGCCAGAGTCAGGCGGCGGACAAATCGCGCAAGGTCAAACGCGACTACAGCGAAATCTGGACCAAGCCTGCTCCGGCACAGCAGCCCGGCCGAACCGAAGGCGAGCAACTGGCTGCAGTCGCTGCGAAATCCGACGGCTGTTACAGCTGCCACGTCAAGACCGATGCGCCTTCGATGCACGAGACCCCGGCTGTCCAGCTCGGGTGTGTCGATTGCCATGGCGGCAACGCAGAGGTGTTCGGCAACAGCAAGCTCGAGCATGACGATCCGGCCTATGTCGCCAAGCGCGATGCCGCGCATGTTCTGCCGCAGTATCCGGACGACTGGCATTTTCCGTCATCCGCCAATCCGAAACGCAGCTACACGCTGCTGAACAAGGAAACGCCCGAGTTTATCCGGTTCAACAACCCGAGCGACTACCGCGTCGCGCGCGAAGCCTGCGGGGCGTGCCACCTGCCGATCATCGAAGCGGGTGAACGCTCGATCATGGCCACCGGCGCGATGTTGTGGGGTGGGGCATCCTACAACAACGGTATTCTGCCATTCAAGAATTACATCATCGGCGAAGCTTTCACCCGCGACGGTGAACCTGCCAAGCTGCTCTCTCCGGGTGACCCGGCCGGCACAGTCACGGAAAACCAGAAAGCGCGCGGCGCGCTCGAAGCGCTCTATCCGTTGCCGACCTGGCAGGTGACCCCCCCGGGCGATGTGTTCCGCGTGTTCGAGCGCGGAGGCCGCGTGATCAACCCGGTGTTCCCGGAGATCGGACTGCCCAATCCGACCGGCAGCATCCAGCGTCTCGACGAGCCGGGGCGGCCTGATCTGAAGCAGTCGAACCGCGGCATGGGCACGGGCCTGCGCGTCGCGATCCCGGTGCTCAACATCCACAAGACCCGCCTCAACGACCCGTTCATGTGGTTCATGGGCACGAACGACCAGCCGGGCGACTATCGCCATTCGGGCTGCGCCGCGTGTCACGTGGTTTACGCGAACGATCGCGAACCGCGCCATTCGCTGATCTATGCCAAGTATGGGCGTGACGGTCAGACCCAGACGATCGATCCGACGATTGCCGGCAAACGTGAGCCGACACACGGTGACGGGCACGGCGGCGATTCACATGGCGGCGCCAACGCGGGCGGCCATGGCGATGTGAAACAGCCAGGCGACCATCACGGTGAAGACGCGGGGGATGACGAACACGCGGCCGATGCCGATAATATGGACGATTCCGACAAGGAGCGGGGTCATCCGCTGCGGCACGTATTCACCCGCTCGATCCCGACCGCCCAGTGCATGAACTGCCACATGCACCAGCCGAATATCTTCCTCAATTCCTACCTGGGCTACACCATGTGGGACTATGAATCCGATGCGCCCTTCATGTGGCCGGCCAAGCAGAAATACCCGACGGCCGACGAAGTGCGCGAAGTCATGGAGCGCAATCCGGAAGGCGCTTCGCCCAAAGGGAAATGGGCGGACATCGACTTTCTGCGCAACGTTTACGACCTGAACCCGCAACTCAACGACACGCAATTCGCCGATTATCACGGCCATGGGTGGAATTTCCGCGGCATTTTCAAGCGGGACCGCGAAGGCAATCTGCTCGATGCCGAGGGCAACATCGTGGAAAACGACGATCCGGAGAAATGGCGCAAGGAAGGCGAAGGGAAGTTCGTCGAGCCGAAGACCAATCCGGGCAAGTCGGTCCATCTGATGAGCATCCATGCCGAAAAGGGTATGCAATGCGCCGATTGTCACTTCGCGCAGGACAGCCACGGCAACGGGATGATCTATGGCGAGGTCGCCAATGCGATCGAGATCGGCTGCAAGGATTGCCACGGTACCGCCGATGCCTATCCGACGCTGCGCACCAGCGGACCGGCTGCTCCGCCCAAGGGCAACGATCTTGCCTTGCTGCGCAATCCGGACGGCAAACGCCGGTTTGAATGGGTCTGGAACGAAGACGGGCAACGCGTGCTCAAACAGCGCTCGATCGTCGATCCGGAGCTGGAGTGGGAAATCAGCCTGACGAAGGACAGTGTCGATCCCGACAGCCCCTATTTCAACGCAAAATCGGCCCGGGCTAAAACCGTCAGCAAAGACAGCGCCGGCATGGAAGTGATGGAATTCGGCACCGGCATCGCGCCGGACAAGCGCGCGCATGGCGATGAGGAGATGGCCTGTTTCACCTGTCACCTGTCCTGGACGACATCGTGCGGCGGCTGCCACTTGCCGATCGAAGCGAACTGGAAGACCAAGGACCATCACTACGAAAACGGAAGCACGCGCAACTTCGCGACGTACAATCCGCAGGTTGCGCGCGACCAGATGTTCCAGCTGGGCAAGCACCAGACGACCAAGGGCAACGAGATCGCTCCTGTCCGCTCGACGTCGGCGCTCATTCTCAGCTCGACCAATATCAATCGGGAACGGATCTACGTTCAGCAGCCGCCAATATCGTCGAGCGGTTTCAGCTCGCAGGCATTCGCGCCGCATTTCCCGCACACCGTGCGCAAGACCGAAACCAAGCAATGTTCGGATTGCCATGTCGCCGACGAGGGTGACAACAATGCGATCATGTCACAGCTCCTGCTGCTCGGGACCAATTATGTGAACTTCGTCGGGCTGAATGCCTGGACCGGCGAAGAAGGCGGTTTTGAAGCCATCCGCGTGACCGAATGGGACGAGCCTCAAGCCGTGCTTGGTTCCTATCTGCACAAATACGCTTACCCGGATTATTACGACCAATTTGTCGAAGAGAACGACCGTGAACTGAAGGACTGGGTGCGCGGCAAGGCGTTTGACGAGGACTTGTCGGGCGAGACCAAGCCGTTCGAGGAATTCGCCAATGTCCATGAAGGGACGAGCGACCGCGTCGGCTGCCTGCAATTGCGCGGCGAGTATATGTTCGTCGCCGAGGGCAAGGGCGGCTTCCGCGTCTACGATGTCGCGTCGATCGGCAACAAGGGTGTAAGCGAGCGGATCATCACGGCGCCGTTCAGCGCGATGGGGCACGATACCCATGTCGACACCGAGAATGCGACCTGCATGGCGCTGGCCACGAACCAGCCGATCAATCCGCTGCGCAACACCGAAGCAATGCGTGATGCGAACGAGGAGCAGCCGTTCCTCCCGGTGTATAATTATGCGGTCATCACCGATGCGGTCGAAGGGCTGATCCTCGTCAACATCAACACCATGGCCGATGGCGAATTTCGCAACAACAAGCTCGAACGCCTGACCTTCGCCAATGGCGAGACGGCCTGGAACGAAGGCGGTGTGCTGACCGGGGCAAGGCATGTCCAGCTGGCCGGTGAAATTGCCTATATCGCGACCGATCGAGGTCTGGTGATGGTCGACCTCAAGGTGCCCGAGGCGCCCGAGGCGAAGCTGATCGAACTTCCGGGTGCCCGGGCGAGCGCGATCCAGTTCCGCTATCTGTGGGTGACCGACGGAACTGGCCTCAAGCTGTTCGACGTGACCGATCTGCGCAACCCGGTGCCGCTGCCGCAGGGCAATGTCGATATTCCGGGGGCGCAACGGCTCTATCTGGCCAGAACCTACGCTTATGTCGCAGCCAAGCAGAACGGGCTGGTGATCGTCGATATGACCAAGCCGCTTGCGCCGAAAATCTATCGCGGGATCCAGCCCGATGGCCAGCCGTATGACAGCACGCTGGGCGGCAGGCTGATCGATACGGAAGATGTGATCGCCGGATCGACCAACGCCTCGCTATTCGCCTATGTTGCTGACGGGCGCGGCGGGATGAAGGTGCTGCAACTGACCAGCCCTGACAGCCAGCCCAATTTCTATGGCTTCAGCCCTGCACCGATGCCGGAGATTGTCGCCTGGGCAAAAACCAAGTCACCGGCAATTTCGCTGAGCAAGGGCCTCGACCGGGACCGGGCGGTCGATGAGACCGGCGGGCAGATGGCTGTTTTCGGGCGGCTCGGCTCACGCCCGTTCAATCGCGAGGAAATGGAACGCCTGTTCAAGCGCGGCAGTGTGTGGACTGTGAAGGACGAGGTCGATCTGCGCGGCTGGGTCGGCAAACGCGGACCGTACTTGCGTGAAGATGCCAAAGGTTCAGTCGAGTATTGATCCTGACTGACGCCGCCGGGGGCAAGCAGCGCAGAGGCAATTTTCCTACACGCGAGCCGGATGCTATCATCGCCCGGCTCTTTCCCATTGTCGGCAATCTGGAGGATTCGTGCCATCCGGAACTTGCGTATCGGCGGCGCAAGACAGGTGGCTTCGTGATGGAACACGCATGTGCTGAAAGGTCACACTGACCCGGCCGAAATGTTCGATAATCACCTGTTTGAAGGGGGTTTTACGCAAAGGTCACGGGTTCGAAAACTTCCCGGACCGTTCCACCCAGCAGCGGCTATTGACGTTCCTTGAACATGTCCTTCATCATCGGCTTCAGGTGTTCACCGTAGAATGCCAGCACGTCCCAATTGTTCGTCTTCTCGTAATGGGTCACGAGGTTCTCGCCGTCCCACCGGTGCAGCGCATAGGTCGCCGGCTCGGTTGTGATGAGGTCGCGGTTGTCGGCTCTGTCGGGATCGACCGGTCTGAGATCGAGTGAGACAAGCGGAGCAACCGAAGCTGTTACGCCCAACGGCACGCCGCGGAATGTGGTCTGGATCGGTCGATGCAAGTGGCCGCAATGAATCGCGAGGATCTGATCGTGCCCGGCAATTGCATCGGCAAAGTTGGCGATCCAGTCTTCGTCCGGATCGGGATCCATCCAGTCCACGCCGGAGACGACCGGCGGGTGATGCATGAAGATCAGCGTCGGCGTGTCCCGGTGCGCATCGAGCTGCCCGCGCAACCAGTCACGGCGATCTGTGCAGAAAGCGCCGCCGTGACGCCCATCTTCGAGCGTGTCGAGCATCAACAGGCGCAGGCCATCCTGCTCGTGGGCATAATGGACAAAACCGCCCTCGGTTGGCGTGTCGGGGAAGGCGTGCAGCAGGCCTTCGCGGCTATCGTGATTGCCGACCATCGGCAGGATCGGGCAGGGTATTACTTCGAGTAGTGCAGCTGTCTTCTCGAAGCTGTCCTTGTCGCCATGGTCGGTCAGATCACCGGTCAGCACCAGCAAGTCGATCGCATTGGGCTGCGCGATCAAGCGATCCAGCGTCTTGCGGAACCGGATGCGGTTGAGCTCCTCCGGCTTGGCGGCCGGGTCGAAGCCGATATGGATATCGGTCATCTGCGCAATCAGCATCGGGCCCCCTCCCGCGTCGCGATCATCCGGGCTTCCGGCTCAGCATCGCGACTGTGTCTTCCCTAGCATCATCCCCGTCATCCGGCACCCCCATGGGTTTGGGATGATAGGAATGGCACATGGCGCAGCTTGAAGGGACCGGAGCCTGCTTGGCCTGTTCGCCCATGTGGCAATCGCGGCATTGCGCGATCTTGGGCATCAACAGGTCTTCGGAGGTCTTGGATGTGTCTGCTGCATGGCAGCTGAGGCAGGTCTCTTCCCGCGACCAGCGCTTGCCATCCAACTGCCGGAACGCGGCGACGCCGTGGTCGTCATGCGGGAACCAGCTGTGCACCAGGTATCCGTCACGCAGATTGACCGGCTGGACATCGGCGCGTCCGTTGCGGGTCGTCGGGATGTGGCATTCGCCGCACACGCCTCTCGGGCTCAAAGCCTGGTTGATCGCGATGTAATTGCGCGATGGCCGGCCAAAGTCCTGATAGTAACGGCGCCCCTCGCCAAACTCGCCAGGCCGTTTGCGACCGGTGGTGATCGGGCGGCGAGGCGCACGGTCCATTGCCGCCAGATCGGCTCGCATCTGGCTGACATCGCCATGGCGCAGCGTGCGGAAGGTGTCGCCGACCTTGTCGTAAACGAGGCTGTGACATGCCTCGCAGGCCTCCTCCATCTCAACCGGTTCGAAGGCGTATTGGTCTGCCGTAGCTGTATGGCAGTCCTTGCATTCCAAAGCGGATCCATAGCCGCGCTTTGCGCCAATATTACCCGCCATTCGCGCGACCCCGCCTGTCCGGCTCATATGCAGTGCATGCGGAAACTTGAGGCCATGCTGTTCGGAAATCGGTTGGTCGAGCGATAGGCGCACAGTGCGATCGCTGCCAAGCTCAGGGAAGAATACCGCTTTGAACTGCGGGTGGCTGGTACCGAAATCTGCGGCATTCTCCAGATCGGTGTCGGTCAGACGTGTATCCATCCCGTCGTGGCATTCAGCGCAGAACTTCTGCGCCGCCGGTTCCATCCGGCCCGCGCCTTCATGTTCCGTGTGGCAGGTTGTGCAATTGCCCGGACCTTCCTTGCCGAAAGATTCAGCGACAGCCCACAGGAACTGGTCACCGCCCGACATCGGGCCGCGACCGGTCAGTTGACGGTCGATTTTCGCGTGGTCGCCGATTTCCTCGTGACAGGTCAGGCATGTCTCGTCGCGAACCGAGACAAACGCATCAACGTGGCACGCCTCGCAGTTATCCTCCAGGCCGTGATGCGCCAGGCTCAGCTTGCCGGTGCTCCAGCTCGCATCCATCAGGGTCTGGCCCGGCTCTTCATAGTCGGGATCAACCCGTTCACGTGTCTGATTGGTGTAAATCGGTATCGCGAGGAAGGCGAGCAGGATGGCAATCAGGCCGGTCCATGCCATGGCCCGTTTGCTCGGCAAGGCAGAGGCGAGTGCGAAGCCTTGGACCGCTTCGATCCCTTCAGGCTTGTCGTCCACTTGCTGTACTGTGATGACAACCGGATCTTCGCCTTCCTGCGTCACTGAGAGGCGGTAGGTCCCGAAGCCAAGCTCGGTCCCTTCGCGCGGGCTGAAGGTCGCCGAGGTTGTGGTCCGCCCATCGGCGGAGAAGCCCAGTGTTCCGACCGCTTCAGCGGTCAATTGTTCACCGTTCGCCGGGACAATCCGGGCATGTTGTTGTTCGACTGCAAGATCGGGCAGATGGATGTCGTTTTCCGCCGCCCGGCCGATCGTCACCGTGTCCTTGTCGACCTCGCGGTCACGGATAATTTCACGGCCACTCGAGGTGATGTCGATGGTGCGAATTAGGAAGGTCATCGTCCGCACCTCACCAATAGTAGAACACGCTGACGACATGCGCGCTCAGCGCCGCGATCAGCAGAATGGTTGCGGGAATATGGATGAACAGCCAGACTTCGAGCAGCGCCTTGTAGCGCATGTGCCGGCGGATTTGTTCAAGTTGGGCCTGCCGCCGTGCCAACAGCGAACGCACTTTCTCTTCAGCTTCGCTCTGGCCCGCTGTGTCAAACGCGCGGACAGCTTTGCGTGTGGCGCATCGCGGGTATTTACCGGTCAGCCGAGCGATGAAGCCGGCTTTGAAAACGTCCTGACCAAGTGCGACAATGACCTTGTCGGTCAGGTCACGATCGAGCGGCTGGGCGGCGGTTTCGAGCTGCCGGTCTAGCGCTTCCAATCCTTCCACCATCTGCTCGCGGGTCATTTCCCGGCGATTGTTGGACAATGATCGCGGCAAAACGGAATAAACGACAATGCCGTAAACGCCGGATACGATGACCAGCATCATCAGAGCCCAGGCAAGCGTGTGGACATTCCAGCCCAGTTGGAAGCCGGTGTGCCATGTGCCGATCACACTCAGCGCGATCCCGAGATAGACATGCGCGCTGGTCCAGCCTTTGAGACTGAAATACTTCTCTGTCATCTTGCGCTTGCGAATACCTAGCAGTGATAGCCACAGGATCAGCAGCACGCCGATTGTGCCAAGCGTGTAGCCGTACCAGCTGCCGCCATTGTGGCGCGGCTCTACATCGACAAGAAAGTAACTGAGCACCACGATCAGCGACACAGCCAGCGCAATCTTCAGCCAGCGAAAACTCTTGTGGGCGAGGAAACTTTCGTGGTCGGTATCTCTGCGCCGTTCATGGAAAGCAAAGTTGGCTTTGGGCATACTGGCCATCAGTCAGCATCCTCCTGCACCAGCTTCGTGAAGGTGAGGAATTTTTCCGGTCCGACCCGGATTGCGGCACCGGTCGGGCAGGCGCGCACGCAAGCCGGTCCGCCCTCGATGCCCGAACACATGTCGCATTTGATTGCCAGTTTGGCTTGCTCGATCCCGGCTTTTTCCGCCTTTGATTTCCGCCACTTGTAAGGCGCTTCGCCAGGACCGGGACCTCTGCCGAACAAAAGCCAGCTGAACAGCGATGGCTTGGCCGGCGGCTTGGGATCGAGTCGGATCACGCCGTATGGGCAATTGCGCTGGCAGTTGCCGCAGCCGATGCAGGTCTCATCGATGAAGACTTCACCATCCGGGCCGCGCTTGATGGCGTTGGGCGGGCAGTCGGCCATACAATGCGGATGCTCGCAATGGCGGCAGGACGTTGGTACGTGCAGGTGCGCATAGGTCGTGCCCGCCTCGCGGTCTAACCGGCTCAGTCCCTCATGGCTGTCGGCGCAGGCTTTTTCGCAATTGTCGCACCCGACACACAGCGTTTCGTCGATCAGAAGAACATCGGTGGCTTCACCAATGCCGTTATCGATCAGGAATTGCGCAGTCTTGGAATAGAGATCGACCGCCCCGCCAAAGCTGTGTTTCTGGCTCTCGATGAAACTGTTGATCTCGCGGCGCTCTTTCATGTCGGCGCGGGCGCGTTCGAGCAGCTTGGGGTGGGCCTCGAGCACTTGCCGGAAGGCATCACCGTTGATCTTGATCACTTCGGACTTGATCGCTGCCTTGACGGTTGCGGTACGCTTGCCGCCATCGATCAACGCCATTTCACCAACATAAGACCCGGCCGGGAGATAAGACAGGAACACCGGCTTACCGCCAATATCCTTCTCGACTATCATCGAGCCGACCCGGATCACGTAGATATCGTTGCCTTCGTCGCCTTCTGTCAGGATTGCTTCGCCCGCCGGGACCCGCATGATCTCGGATGTGTCCACAACTTCGCGGATGTCTTCGCCAGTCAGGCCCGAGCCGAACATTTGCAGCAACTGCCGCTCTGTTGAAATGCGTTCGATTGCAGCTTTAGCGGTCGGCACTTGCGATTGCAGCTTGAGGGCAGCGAGGCGAGAAATTTCGACAACGATAGTGTCTTCTGCCGCGCGAACTGTCGCACCACGTCGGCGGCCGGAAATCAGACCGACTTCGCCGAAAATCGAGCCTGTCCCGATCGGAATCGTGATCGAAGAGTCCTTGGGGTCGACTTCGACCAGCACTGAACCGCTGGCAATCCCGAACAATGAATTCCCCGGCGCGTTGCGCTCAAAGATAACCTCGCCCTTGCGATAGAAACGGGCATCGGATTCGAGCATGAATTCACGCATCTGAAGCGGGTTCATGCCGTTCAGAATCGAAACATTGGCGCGGAGAAACTCAAGCCATTCGTCGGTGCTCTGATTGCCTGGCAGGTTCTTGAACTTGTCGACCATTATCGGTTCATCGGCCGGCTTGAGTTCAGTGTTGCCGTTGATGAACTCGATTACGTCGTAACCCTGGTTCATGCAGTGCTTGATCAGCGGATATCCCGCTAGTGCGCCAATCACGAATATGCCTGCAGTGGTCGATTCGAACACTGGAGAAAGCTTCGGGAACGCGTTGCGGTCTTCGCTGGCGAATTCAATTCCGCACTCCTCGACGAACATCCGCGGGGGAGCGGAGCCGATGCGCGCTATGATCCTGTCGCAAGGTATGCGCAGTTCGCCGTCACGGGTGCTCAGCGTGATGAAGCCAGGCTCGATCTCCTTGGTCTCGCTTTCGAGCCTGATCGCCAGTTTTCCAGCGTCATTGTCAGCCTGCAATGCCTTGACGTTGGCATCTTTTGCGGTCGCAAAATCGGTGCCGCGATTGAGGATCGAGACCGTGTTTCCCTGCGCGGGATCCTCTGCCAAGCCGCGAGCATTTTCAATCCCGGCATCGCCCGTGCCGACAATAACGATATGCTCATCGACGTATTCTGTCGGATCGTCGAGCTGATACTGGACATGCGGCAGATCTGCGCCAGCACAGCGCATGCGGTTTGGGTTGCCTTGAGTGCCAATGGCGAGAACGATGTTCTCGGCGATGATTTTCTCACCATTGGTCAGCTCGATTTCGTACGGCGGTTCGTGCCTTTGAACTTCCTTGGTCGACTTGGTGCCATCGCGCGCGCGCATGACAATATTGTGCACGCTGCCGGCGATCGCAGGTCCGGTTCCTTTGATCGCCTTGGCTTCGGCATTGTATTTGACATTGACCTCGTATTCTTCGGCCTGGTTATCCCATTTTCCGAGGATTGTCTCTCGCTTGCCCGCTTCGAAGTCGCAGTCAGAGCGTAACACCAGATTGCTGGGCGTCGCCATGACATGCTTGCCCTTCTGATATTTGAAAATCGTGTCGGACAAATGATCCGTCTTCTCGAGCAAGACATGACTCATGCCGAGCGCAGCCGCACGGGCAGCGGCGCTTAAGCCCGCTGGTCCGGATCCGATAATGGCTACGCGGTATGGTTCCGGCATCAGTCCCCCCGATATGATCCCGCGACCTTCTTGTTCTTATTTGTGGCATCATAAGGAATTGACAGCAAACCTCCAGCGCCAATTGCCGCGAAGTGCCATGCTTGATAGCACCCCCCGCACATGGCGCGTATTTGAGAGGCGGGGATATGGATTCGCAAGATACCGAAAAGGCACATTCATCGGGGGTGTCGAAAGGCGGGATTGCGCTTCTCGCTGGTGGCGCATTGCTGGTCGCAGGACTGATTGGCTACCGCACCTTGTCGGGCCAGGAAGAGCCCGAACAGGTTGCCGCCACCGATCAGGGTCCCTTGTCGATCGAGCAATTGCGGGAGCGGGCCGAGGCCGATCCGCTCGACTCCGCCGCGTGGACAGATCTTGGTCTGGCTTTGTCCGACACCGGCGATTTCGATGGAGCAGCGCGCGCATACCGCCAGGCTATAGAAGGCGACAAGACCAATGCCGCCCTGTGGTCTGCCGTTGGTGAGATGCGTGTCTACGCCAGCGAAAATGATCCGTTGCCGCAAGCTGCGTTGACGGCATTCCAGCAAGCGATCAAGCTTGACCCGCAAGAACCACGGGCGCGCTATTTTCTTGCGGTCCAGAAAGACATATCGGGCGATCACGAGGGCGCAATCACAGACTGGCTGGCCTTGCTGGAAGATACGCCTGAGGGGGCACCATGGGATGGTAATCTCCAGCGGACAATCGAACAAAGCGGCAAGAAGTACGACATCGAAACCGCAAGCCGTATCGCAGAAGCGATGCAAGGCCGCCCGGAAGCGCCGCAACTGACTGCCGGCGAAGCAATACCGGGCCCGAGCCGTCAGCAGATCGACGCGGCCAGTGCTATTCCGCCGGGTGAGCAGCGCGATATGGCTGTCGGCATGGTCGAGAGTCTTGAAGGGAAGCTTCGCGCCAACCCGAAGAACCCAGACGGCTGGGTAATGCTGATGCGCAGCCGGATGACTCTGGGCGAGCCGGAGAAAGCAGCAGCTGCGCTGAAAGATGGTGTGGCGGCCAACCCGGGCACTGCGGATCGTCTGCGCGCGGAAGCTTCGGCGTTGGGCGTGCCCGGCGCCTGATCCTGCTCACCGGGGTGGGGGTGTGCCGTCCCGGTTGGGCTCGAGGATAATCTTGATCTGCTGCAAAGAAAGGATCGCAACCCAGAACGCGAAGACAGCCAGTGCGCTTGATCCGAGCACCGTAATGGCAGCACCCTTGAGGCCTTGCCAGCCCATCGCAACCGGCAGCAGGGCGAACGCCAGACCCATGGGAAAAGCGCGCGCAAGAAATGCCGTTCCGGCTCGGTTGGCGGACACCAGAAGCGATTCCAGACTCGCTCCGACCAGTTCGATCGCGCCTGCCACGGCCAGGATCACCATCGTCCAGTAAACGACGCCGAAGGCTTCCCCGGCGATCGCTTCAAGGCCCCAGCGGCCGAACAGTACAGCGAAGAGAACCGCCAGAAAGCCACCAATCAGAGAGAGATTGGCCATCTTGCGCGCGATTTCGACCGCATCGTCCTTTGCATGGACCAGTTCCGGATAGATTGCTTTCGATACAGTTTGCGCCAAGGAGACCAGCGCCTGACCGAGCTGTGCAGCAACCCTGAAGCCCCCGGCAAACGCTTCCCCGCCGATGGCGCCGACGAGCAGGATCATAACCTGCTTCCCGCCCACATTGAGGCTCCCCATGGCGTTGGTGGAGAGGACAAACCGCCAAGCATCGGGATGCGCGCGGGGCAGTTTTGTGAGGCTGATCTGGGAAAAATCGATGGTGTCCTTGCGCGCTGCGGCCCACCATAGAGCCAGCGCAACCGCCACTTCCGCCGCTGCCCATGCGAAGATGAACCCCAAAACGGTCGGCATGTAGAAGAATGCGGCAATTGCTCCGATGGCGCGAACGATCGGCTGAACGGCTTCGGCTGCCGTTGCTTCGGCAAAGCGAAAGCGGAGCCTCAGCAGCCCTGTCGGGGTCGACCGCATAAACAATAGCGAAAGAATACAGAATCCAAATGCCACCCACAGCAGGTCATGCGGCAGCGGGAGCCAGAACTGCGCGCTATAAACCAGACCTGCGGCGAGGACCGCGCCGATCACCACGGAAACCGCGTCAAGCGCGATTGCAAACCCGGTCGCTTCGCCAGCGCCGTCGCCATTGGCACCCCAGCGAACAACGAATTGCCAGGTCTGGAAGTTCGCCAGCCCTGTGACAGTCTGGCCGAGCGCGACAATAAGAGCGAAATATCCGAAGGCTTCGAGCCCGAGCGAGCGCGTTGCAAGGGCGAGATAGAGCAGGCTCAGCAGGGCGTTGACCGCACGGCCGCTTAGAAGCCAGCCGATATTGCGTAAGAGCCGTTTCACACCGCGTTACGTATAGGAGGTTGCCTGTAGTGCAAGCCTTGTCATGTCCGGAAGCGCGGGGCAGTGCGAGACGCATGCGAATAATATTCAGCCGGAAAGGGTTCGACAGTGCGGCCGGCGGTGGCCCATCGCCGATTGTCGATGGCCGCCCGGTGAGCCTGCCGATACCGAGTGGTGGCTATTCCCGTACCACCTATGGTGACCTGGGCCTGGGCGACCTTGCCAGTGAAGCAAGCAGGGGCAGGTTCGGTTCCGACGAATTGTGCCACCATGACCCCATGTTTCTGCCGGAGGGTAAATGCCTGTTCGGCCAATGCGGAGCGGCGCAGACGCATCTTGACAATCAGCATGTCGGTAAAGGCGATGTTTTCCTGTTTTTCGGCCTCTTTCGGGAAGAGGCGACAGGCGAACGACACCATCGGATTTTCGGCTATTTGCAGGTAGAGCATATCACCCGGCTCGCGGCCTGTGAGGAGGATCGGATAGCGGAGTTCGCGGCCCATCACCATCCACACGCCATTGGAATGCATGCTCGGAACGATGTCATCTATTCTGGGCCCGGCGAGACGGCACGAAGAGCGACGAGCAGGCTGCGCCTGTCCATCGACGGAGGCCCGCCCAGCCGGTGGACGCGTCCGGCATGGCTCAAGCGTGGGGGACTGACCTACCACGACCGGGCAGATCGCTGGATACGAGGGGGAATGCTGCGCAGTGTGGCACGCGGCCAGGAATTCGTCGCAGATATCGGACAACGAGCTGCTCCGCGTGACTGGCTGGAGAGCATACTGACGGAAATCACGGGCAGGTCGTCGCAATAACGTGCAAATAGTGATTGAAGCTGTTGGTGTTTTGGAAATTAACTACTAAACAGTCTATTGCATCGTGGCTGTTTCCAGCCCTTCGGGTCCGTTACCACAAGAAAAGGCGGCTCGGCCACGGTGCAACTTTCCCTTTCAATTCATAGCATTTTGATAATGGCCGAGAAATCGAGCCCGCCGTTGCCTGCGCCGTTAAAATCTTCGTAGAGCGAGGCTGCACGCTGCCCCATCGGAACATTGGCATCGGCGTTTTCCGCCGCTTCCATCGCCAGCCGCAAGTCTTTGAGCATCAGGCCGGTGGCAAAACCACCTTGATAGTCGTTATCCGCCGGGCTCTCGACACCAACGCCGGGCATCGGCGTGTAGGCATTGAGCGACCAGCAGTAGCCCGAAGACTGCGAGCTGATCTCATAGAATTTTTGCGGATCGAGACCGAGCTTCTGCGCCATCTTCATGGCTTCCGCCGTGCCGATCATCGAGATGGCGAGCAACATGTTGTTGCAGATCTTCGCGGTCTGGCCCGCCCCGGCATCGCCAGCGTGGATCACGGCCTTGCCCATCGCGTTCAGCACCGCTTCGGCACGCTTGAATGCCTTGTCGGTCCCGCCGACCATGAATGTGAGCGTGCCACCATTGGCCGCGGCAATCCCGCCTGAAACAGGCGCATCGACCATGTCGTATCCGGCGGCTTCGGCGGCAGCGGTAACCTCCTTGGCGGTCGCCACATCGATGGTTGAACAGTCGAGCAGTACCGCACCTTCTGGTGCCTTGCCGATCACGCTGTCGGTGTAGACCGACTTTACGATTGCGCCGTTGGGCAGCATGGTCACCACCGCTTCTGCACCCAGCACGGCCTCGCTTGCATCGGTGAAGGTGGCGCAGCCATTGTCCTTCGCTGCCGCGAGTGCCTCCTCGCTGAGGTCGAACGCGCTGACGTCGTGTCCCGCCTTTACGAGGTTCGCGGCCATCCCGCCGCCCATATTGCCGAGGCCGATGAATGCGATTTTCATTTCGAGTTCCTCTCCACGGCTAGGAGCCGCGCTTGATACCCTGCACAATAACGATAGCGAACAACACCACAGCCACGAGCAGAAAGACGTGAAAATACGCCAACCAGAAGATCAAAGCTGACAGGTTATTGCCGTCATATTCCGGTCTGGCGATGGAAACGAACACCAATGAAGTGATCTCTGCTGTAAGGAAGCAGAGCGCAATCTTCGTCAGAGTACGCACTTCACCTACCCTTCCAGTTGCCCTCGCGTTTCTCGATGAAAGCGGCCATGCCCTCGGCCTTGTCCTCGCTCGCGGTGAGGATCTGGAACAGGCGGCGTTCCTGCACGAGGCCCTGTTCGAGCGTCATCTCGTAGGCTGAATTGACCATTTCCTTGTTCGCGATCGCTGCCATTGGCGGCATCGAGGCGATCAGCGCGGCGGTCTTTTTGGCTTCGGTCATCAGCTCCTCATGCGGCACGACCTTAGCGACCAGATTGCTGCGTTCGGCCTCTTCCGCGCCCATCATCCGGCCTGTCAGGCACATTTCCATTGCCTTCGACTTGCCGACCGCACGGGTCAGGCGCTGGCTGCCGCCCATGCCGGGGGCAACGCCGAGCTTGATTTCCGGCTGGCCGAACTTCGCGTTTTCGCTCGCAATGATGAAATCGGCCATCATGGCGAGTTCGCACCCGCCCCCCAGCGCGAAGCCGTTGACCGCCGCGATCCACGGCTTGCGCGTGGTCTTGACGATGTGACTGGTCCATTTGGAGAAGAAGTCGTCGAGATAGAAATCGGCCGAGGCCTTGTCCGACATCTCCTTGATATCCGCGCCCGCAGCAAACGCCTTGTCGCCGCTGCCGGTCAACACTGCACACAGCTGCGTGTCGTCGGCCTGGTAGGCGGCAAATGCGCCGATCAGTTCTTCCAGCACTACGCTCGAGAGCGCATTCAATGCCTGCGGACGATTGAGGGTGATGATCGTCACCGCGCCATCGGTTTCAGTCAGGATGGTTTCGTAGCTCGCGCTTTGGTCGGTCATAGGGGCTTCCATTCTTCATCGGCGGGCAACGGGGCGAAGATGCTGTCGAGCAGTTCCTCAGTCACGCCTTCGGGGGTTGGCGGATCCCATTTGGGGTCGCCTGTTTTGTCGACGATCACAGCGCGGACGCCCTCGGCGAAGTCGGGACGCGTCAGCACGCGGCTGGCAATGCGATATTCCATCCGCATATTCTCCGCGAAATCGCTCATTTGCGCACTCTCGGTCAGCTGGCGCAGCGCAACCTTGCAGGTCTGCGGGCTCTTGGTGCCGAGTGTATCGCGCTCCTTGGCCGCCCATTCGCTCCCATTGTCTTTGGCATCGGCCTCGAGCGAGGCGAGGATGTCTTCATAACGGTCCGAGGCAAAGTGCTTGATGATCTTGTCGGCGTTGTCCTCGATCCTCGCCTTGGGCGGGGTGCCGACCATTTCGGAGAGCACGCCGGGTATCCGGCCCGGCTTCTCGACAATGCGTGACTTTGCCTCTGCCGCCATTTCCGAGGGCAAATAATGCGTTGCTATGCCCGCCCATAAACACTCAGCCCCGTCGAGCCGCGCGCCGGTCAGCGCGAGGAACTGGCCGAGCCGACCCCCAAGCCGAGACAAGTGCCAACCGCCGCCGACATCGGGGAACAGCCCGATACCGGTTTCCGGCATGGCGAAGCGCGTGTTTTCCGTCGCGACACGGAACTTGCACGGCAAGGCAATACCGACCCCGCCGCCCATGGTGATGCCGTCCATGAAGGCCACAATCGGCTTCGGATAGGTCATCATCTGGTGGTTGAGCTGGTATTCATCGTGGAAGAACGCGCGCCCCGTCACGCCGCCATCGTTCAGCGCTGAATTTCGCAGCATCTGGATATCGCCGCCGGCGCAAAAGCCGCGCCCTTCGGCATGGTCGAGGATCACAGCCTCGATCTCGTCGTCGTCGGCCCACTCGGTCAAAGCCGCGCTCATCGCATGGCACATGTCGAGCGTCAGCGCATGGAGCGCCTTGGGCCGGTTGAGCGAAATATGGCCGACCGCGCCATGGCGGTGAATGAGGATCTGATCGGTCATTGGCGCAGCAAGTCCCTGCCGACGATCATTCGCATGACCTGATTGGTGCCTTCGAGGATCGAGTGGACGCGCAGGTCGCGCCAGAAGCGTTCGATCGGGTATTCCTTGAGATAGCCGTAACCGCCGAACAATTGCAGCGCGTTGTTGACGACATTGCTGCCGCTGTCGGTCGCGAGGCGCTTGGCCATCGCGGAAAAGCGGCTCTTGTCAGGTGCGCCGTCGGTTACTTTGGCGGCGGCCAGATACAGCAGCGCACGCGCCGCTTCTAGCTCGGTCGCCATGTCGGCGAGCATGAACTGGGTGTTCTGAAAATCGGCAATCGGCGTGTCGAACTGTTTGCGGTCCTTGGTATAGGCAATCGCTTCGTCGAGACAGCGTTGCGCGCCGCCCAGCGAACACGCGCCGATGTTGAGGCGGCCGCCATCGAGGCCCATCATGGCAAACCGGAACCCCTCGCCTTCATCACCGACGCGGTTCTCGACCGGGACGCGGGCATCCTCGAAGACTACCTGCGCGGTCGGGCTGGCATTCCAGCCGAGCTTCTTCTCCGGCTTGCCGAAGCTGACGCCCGGCGTGTCCTTGTCGATTACCAGGCACGTGATGCCCTTGGTCTTGTGTTCGCTGGTGCGAACCATAGTGACATAAACATCGTTGAACCCGCCACCGCTGATGAATTGCTTGGTTCCGTTGAGCACATAGTGGTCGCCGTCCAGCCGCGCGGTGGTCTTCAGCCCCGCCGCGTCGGAACCGCTGCCAGGCTCGGTCAAAGCGTAGCTGGCGATCTTTTCCAGCGTCACCAGGTCAGGCAGATATTTGTCCTTCACTGCCTGGCTGCCAAAACTGTCGATCATCCATGCCGCCATATTATGGATCGAGATGTAGCTGCTGGTCGCAGGACAGCCGTAAGCCATCGCTTCCATAATCAGCGCCGCCTCGAGCCGGCCGAGTGCGATCCCGCCCGATTCCTCGGACACGTAGATCGCGCCGAAGCCGAGTTCGCCGGTTTGCTGGATCACGTCCTTGGGAAAGTGGTGTTTCTCGTCCCATTCTCCGGCATGCGGGGTGATATTGTCTGCGGTGAACCGCTGCGCCATCTCCTGGATGGCCAGCTGGTCGTCGGTGAGCTGAAATTGACCTGTCATGGGCAGCGCGTTTAGCGGCGGCTGGCGGCAAATGCCAGCGACTGTCGCCTATTTCTGTTCGATCACGCGTGTCTCGAACAGATGCGTGATCATGCCGGTGGACATCCACTGCGGATGGAGCGGGGGAGGGACATCGCGCTGCCACGCCATTGATCCGATCAGCGTACCCCAGGCATAAGGCACATTGGGTTGCTCCTGTGCAATCGGGTCCGCGTATGCCTCGTCTGTCGTGATGATGGTCCACCCCTGTTTACGCATTTCGGCGATCAGGTCTGGCAGAAACAGAGCGGCGAGATCGGTTTCGTGCAGCAGCATGACATGTGCCGGCGACCGGCCCAACGTGTCACGCGCCAGCTGATCATGATATTCCAGTCCGCTCATTTGCGACGCGACATAGAGACGGCGCAGATGTTTCTCGTTCATCGCCTTGCCGCTGCGCTGGGCCTGAACGGTCAGCGCTTCGAGGTGCCAGTCGGATCCGTCGGCTGTGACGTAGCCATTTGACAGCCCCCGCGTTGCAAGACCCGCTCTCACGGTGTCGCGCTTCTCCAAGTCGCCCGCGCCTTCGTCGAGATAGGGAAAGCGAAACCACGGACGATAGCCCTCGCGCCCGACCAGCCATTCCTGCGCGAGATCGATATCGGCGAGATAATTCTCAGCGCTGGTCTTGCTGAGGTGTCCATGGCTGTAAGAATGATTGGCGATGACGTGTCCGGCCGCAGTGTAGGCAGCAATCAAGCGTTCGGCCCCAGCCTTTTCCGGCGCTTCGAGATGGCCCGGATTAACGAAGAATGCGACCTGCTCGATTTCAGCCGCGCTCAGCGCCGCAAGGATCCTTTCAGTTCGCTCCTCCGGAGTCATGAACGCGCCCGCCTGTCGCGGGATGTCATCGAACGAGAGCGCTACGCGCTTCTGAGCCATGGCAGGAGGGGCGGTGAAAGCCGTAGCGATAGCGACCAGCGCGAAAAGGATTCTCAACATGGCCGAAGCAGAAGCAAGATTTTGCCGCGCAAACAATCGGACGGGGCGGCGTCAGTCGGAAAAAAGCACCGCTTCGGCTTCGATTTCGACTTTCCATTCCGGACGGCACAGCCATGCTACGCCCATCATGGTCGCCGCGGGCCTTGCCTCGCCGAAGAAACGCGCGTGGACAGCGCCTACCGCATCCTGATCGGCCGGGTCGGTCAGGAGCATTCGCGTGCGCACGACATCCGATGCACGGCCGCCCAGCTCTTCGATCGCGCGGACAATCAGTGCGCAACAGCGCTCGGCTTGCGCAGCGGCATCGCCCGGTGTGGTCGAGCCGTCCTGTTCGATTGGTCCGGTCCCGGCGACCACGATGCGGTTGTCGATGCGGATCGCGCGGCTGAAGCCGAACTGCGCTTCGTAGGGCGAGCCCGATGTCGCATGATTGCGGTTCATGCCGGGCAACGACGGCGTGGATACTCGTCAACATCGCTTTCTGCTTGCGGTTCGGTGACGTGCAGCCGGGTACCCTCATCTTTCAGGACCAGTCGCAGAGACTCAGTCCAGGTTTCACCTTCGCCTGCCATGTCGAGATCGACGACGATTGCTTCGCCCTCATGGCGCACGCCGGCCAGCTGGCCGACCGATTCGTAGAAGCCGAATTCGGTCTGTCCGATTTCCAGCCGCATGTCCGAGGCGGGGTCGCAAGTGCCCTTGATATAGTCCCATACCCCGATGAACCGGTTCGGGACGGTATTCTCGTCCGCGACATCGGCGGAAGCGGTTCCGGTAAGTGGCTCTGCACCATCGCCAATTCCGCCATCGGGTTCGACTGGCATCATCTGCTCGTCCAGCGACGGGTTGAGCTCATCATCGGCATGCTCCGGTTGCGCATCGCAGGCGTGCAAGGCCAAACATAACAACGGTAGAATTATCGCGTGCTTCACGTGGGGCGCTCCTGCCTGATTTCGTTTCCGGCGCAGCGTTTTATCCTCCAAGTTTTTCGGTCCACGTCCAGACCAAAAAAGAGGCCGGCGCAGGTATTCCTGCACCGGCCTCTTTCGCAATTCGCAATTCGTTTAGTCTGCGCGGCGGCAGTGGCGGAACGAACTGTATTGGCCGCCCGGTGTCGCTGTTTCGACAGTGGTGCATTCAAACGGACCGATGGTCGAATCCTCACGGAAGTTGAACGCGGTGTCGATTTCCTGGCCCGGCTGCAATGTGCCTTTGTCGCGATAGACCTGGAATTGCAGCACGCCGTCCTTGTCGCGTTTATTCGTGATCTTCGCCTCGCACTCGGCATCGAACTGGTAGGGCTGATCTTCGCCTCCGCGAACAATGCAGCCGGTGTTGCGAATTTGCTCGGCGGCGTTGACCGGCTTGTTTTCCGGCACAGCGCCAGCCGGCATGGCCGCCAAAGCAGCCGCGGAAGCGATAGAGATTAGGATAATGCGTTTCACGTTCAGTCTCCCCCCAAGGGATTTCAAGGCCGCTCGTGGATGTTTCCACTTCCCGGTTCGACTGACCCGAAACCCTAGCAAGCGCCCGATTGTAACAATTGTCAAGCGGGCGCCCGGACTGCGGGCTGAGCTGCTTCAGCCCATGGTCGGGATGACAAAGGCGTTTTCATTGCTGCCATCCGCTGTTCCATCCGGCCAGCGCTGAGTGACCTTTTTGGTCTTCGTCCAGAATCGCAGTCCTTCCATCCCGTACTGGTCGATGTCGCCGAAGCCACTCCGCTTCCAGCCGCCGAAGCTGTGGTAGCTGACAGGCACCGGAATCGGCACATTGATGCCGACCATGCCGACATTGACCCGGCTCGCGAACTCGCGAGCGGCGTGGCCATTGCGGGTGAAGATCGCCACGCCATTGCCGTACTGGTGTTCGCTTGGCAGGCGCACGGCATCTTCGAAGTCGGCCGCACGCACTATCTGGAGCACCGGGCCGAATATTTCTTCCTGATAGCTCTTCATCTTCGGCGTCACGCGGTCGAGCAGTGTCGGGCCGATAAAGAAGCCTTTTTCGTGACCCTGCAGGCTGAACCCGCGACCGTCGATAACGACTTCGGCGCCTTCGTCTTCAGCAGTACCGATCCAGCGCTCAATGCTGGCCTTATGCTCGGGAGTGACAACCGGACCATAATGCGCGTCGGGGTCATTCGATACGCCCACGCGCAGGGCGTTGATTGCCGGGATCAGCTTCTCGCGCAGACGATCGGCGGTGTCCTCGCCCACCGGCACAACGACAGGCAGCGCCATGCAGCGCTCGCCTGCCGAGCCGAAGGCCGCTCCGGCCAAATCGTTCACCACCTGATCGAGATCGGCGTCAGGCATAACGATACCATGGTTCTTCGCGCCGCCGAACGCTTGCACCCGCTTTGCGTTCGCGGTGCCGCGCGAGTAGATGTATTGCGCGATGTCCGAGCTCCCGACGAAGCTGATCGCCGGAACGTCGGGATGGTCCAGGATCGCGTCGACCATTTCCTTGTCGCCATGGACGACCTGCAGCAGGCCTTCCGGCGCACCCGCTTCGACAAACAGCTCGGCGAGGCGCACCGGCACGCTGGGATCGCGTTCGGATGGCTTGAGAATGAAAGCGTTACCCGCCGCGATCGCCATGCCGAACATCCACATCGGGATCATCGCAGGGAAGTTGAATGGAGTGATGCCTGCGCAGATGCCGAGCGGCTGGCGCATCGAATAGACATCGATGCCCGGACCTGCGCCCTGAGTGTATTCTCCCTTGAGCGCCTGCGGAATGCCGCAGGCAAACTCGATCACTTCGAGTCCGCGCTGCACATCGCCATGCGCGTCGTCAACGACCTTGCCGTGCTCGCTCGATAGCAATTCGGCGAGTTCCTGCTTGTGCGCTTCGACCAGCCGCTTGTACTCGAACATGACCCGCGCGCGCTTCTGCGGGTTGGTAGCGGCCCATTCCGGCTGCACTTTCTTTGCCGCATCGACGGCGCGTTGGAGCAGTGCGGCATCGCCGAGTCCGACTTCGGCCTGGACTTCACCGGTCGAAGGATTCCAGATTTTGTGGGTCCGGCTTGCGGAGCCACCGGCTCCCCCTGCCATGAAGTGATCGACCTGACGCATCGCGCATCTCCTGCAAAGTTTGTTGTTCTAATGTTGCGCGCCTCTTAGCGCGTTCGCGGACTCAATGCGAATCCGTCATGGCCTGTTCCGGCTATCCGATGCCGGCCATCATTTGTGCGCACAGAATCGCGCCGTATGTGCCGACCGCATAACCGAGCACCGCGAGCAATACGCCGACAGGAGCGAGCGCCGGATGGAATGCGCTGGCGAGGACTGGCGCGGACGCAGCCCCGCCGACATTGGCCTTGCTCCCCACGGCAACAAAAAAGAACGGCGCTCGGATGATGCGCGCGACGACCAGCAGCAAGATGGTGTGAAACAGCATCCAGATAACGCCGATTGCCATGAACGAAGGTGTATCGGCCAGTTTGGTCACATCCATTTTTGTACCGATTACGGCGACGAGCAGGAAGATAAACACCGTTCCGAACTTGCTCGCACCAACCCCTTCGAGATTGCGTGCCCGGGTGAAACTGGCCGCGAGGCCGAGCGTGGTCGATACGACCACGACCCAGAAGAAGCTGCTCGCCAGTGTGGCATCTTCGCCCTGCAATTGGCTGAAGAACCCGCCGAGGAATGTTCCCGCCAGATGACACAATCCGACCACGGCGAAAGTCGCACCAAACAACAGCACATAGTCGTTTGCGCTGGCGACCCGCTCGACCGACGCAGTGTAGTCGGCCATCTTGTCCCGCAGGCGATCGATTGCGCTGCTATCCGCTTTCAGCCAGCCGTCGACGCGCTTGCTGCTGCCAGCCCCGTAGAGCAGGAACGCCATCCAGATATTGGCCACGATAATGTCG
This sequence comes from Parerythrobacter lutipelagi, assembly GCF_005434975.1. GTDB lineage: Bacteria > Pseudomonadota > Alphaproteobacteria > Sphingomonadales > Sphingomonadaceae > Parerythrobacter_A > Parerythrobacter_A lutipelagi. The sequence goes on from NZ_SKCJ01000002.1 coordinate 140,421, forward strand.
ACCGCAATGAGAGCCGAATAGTTCTCGATGTTGTAGCCATACACTTCCAGCATCGCGGTCTGGTTTGCGCCGCCACCGATCCAGCTGCCTGCCAGGGTCGCCAGACCGCGCCAAGCCGCGTCGCTGCCCGAACCGATGATTGCAGGATCGAACTGAGCGACAATCCACAGGGCGATCGGCCCGCCCAGGATAATCCCGATGGTGGCGGTAAAGAACATGATGAGCGCCTTTGAGCCAAGCCCGAGGATCCCTTTCATGTCGATACTCAGGGTCATCAGAAACAGCGCGGCGGGCAGGAAATAGTCCTTGGCGATGGTCCACAGATTGCTCTCGCTGACGTCGATCAGGCGGAATGTGACCATCAATGATGGCAAAAGGTAACACACCAGGATGATCGGAATGAAGGTGTAGAACTTCTTCCAGCCCGCACGGTCGCGGGTGAAGAATACAAATGCCAGGACAGCGGCCAGCAGGCCGAGGATGATCCGGTCGTCAGTAATCATGAAGTGCGTGTTCCCAAATCTCTGCTGCCGGATGAACGCTAGGGCGGCCAGTGACAGTTGGCCATGCCTGCTGGTTAATTGTCGGCAAAACTCACGCCGAAACGCCGCAAATCGGCATCGACTTGCTCGCCATACTTGCCGTAGCGCTGCCACTGGCCGACCGACTTGTTGTGGATCGGCGCGCGCACTTGAACCGAACTGGCCGTCGCCACCGGCGCTGCGTTGCGATGGAAATGAAGGCAGGCATCATCCCACTGTAACCCGAGAAAATCGATTAGCCGGCGGCTTTCGCTTTCTTGCTCGGCAACAAGCGTTTCGTAGTGGACTTCGGTATAGCGACCCGCCGGCAAGGCCGCGCGCCAATGCTCAGCCAGGTCAGTGAAACCGGCAACGAAGTGCGCGGTGTCCGCAAGGTCATAGGCATAGTCATAATAGCCAAAATCGGTTGCGAACAGCTGCCGGAAATTGGCGAACACCGTGTCGCGCGGGTCGCGCCGGACCATCACGATGCGTGCCGCCGGCAGGCTCTCGAGGATATGGGCGGCGAAGAAGAGGTTGAACGGCATCTTGTCGATCAGCCTGAGGTTTGCCCCTGCCATTGGTTCGGTGCGGGCAAGATATGCCTTGCCGACTTGCTCGGGGTCATAGGCAGCGGACAACAATTCGGGCGAAAGCGTGTGGGGCCCGGTGGTATCGCTGCTGCGTTTGACCAGCAAAGCAAAGTCGGGAAGTTCGCCAGCGGTCGCAATTTTGGCATGGCTTGAGAGTATCCGTTCGACCAGCGTTGTGCCGCTTCGCGGCATACCAAGGACGAAGACGGGCGCGCATTCGTCTTCACTGGTTTCGGCCACAGGTTGAAGCGATGCCGGGTTGCGTTCCCTGGCGGCGGCGAACAGTTTCTCCGCCCAGGCGCGATTGTGTTCGACTGCTGCCGCCTTGCCGTGTTTGGCCTTGAACAGCCAGTCCAAGGCGCCAGTGTGATCGCCTCTGCTTTCAAGAATCCGTGCGGCGGCGTGGCCCAGTTGAAGCGCGCTATCGGCATCGCCCGAGCACTGTTCGAAAAGGGTTTCGACAGCTGCGAGATCGTGCTCGCCGCGCGATTGCAGCTGGACCAGCGCGAGGCGTGCTCGGTGGAAGGCCGGATCGGCATCGAGCACCCGCGCATAGGCCAGCCTGGCTTCATCCAGCCGGCCAACGAACTGCAACGAGGTGGCGAGATTGTATCCGAATTGAGCGTTGGATGGCTGAGTGCTCAAGGCGCGCTCGAAATATGGCACTGCCTGTTCGTGCAATCCGGTCCGGGCCAGAATAACGCCGACGGTGTCAGCTTCGAGCGCATCGCCGCATGCGTCGAGCGGTATCGAAGCCGCAAGTTCGCGCGCTTCGTCCTGCCTGCCGGTCGCGAGCAACGCGCGCCCGCGCCCACCCAGGACCAAAGGCGACTGATTGCCCAGTGCTATTGCCTTGTCAGAAATATCCAGCGCCTTGGCTACATTCCCGCCTTCGAGCGCGACCAGCGACATGACGCCCCATGCCTCAGCGTCCGCCCGGTCAAGCGCGAGTGCATCCAGCGCCAGATCATACGCCTTTTTCAGCGCCCCTGCGCGTAGTTGCTTTTTTGCCTCAACGATTGACATTTCTCGACCTACGACATGGCTTCGCAGTTGCAGCATCGATAGAATTGCGACAGATTCATACAGTTCACCAACAGGGCAGGACAGAAAATAATGAAGTTCACAAAAATACCGGCTCGGTCGCTGCTGTTTGCTGCGGCGAGCACTATCCCGTTCGCGGCGCAAGCTCAACCTGTCAGCCCTGAGGGTGCCGAAGAGATCGACGACGATATCATTATCGTTACCGCCACCCGCCGCGAAGGCACGGTGCAGGACGTTCCAATCAACATCTCGGCAGTCGGCGGTGCGCAGATCGAAGCACAGGGTCTCGACAATCTGCGCGAAGTCGCCGCCACAGTTCCCGGTGTCTACATCCTCGACCAGGGCAACCGCGCTGGCACGCCGATTGTCTTCCGCGGCCTCAATGCGACCGGCCTTGGTTCGTTTGACGGCAACAATGATGGAGGTGGCGCGGTCTCCACCTACGTTGGTGACATTCCGCTCTACGTCGACCTGCGCCTGAACGACATGGAGCGCGTCGAGTTTCTGCTCGGGCCGCAAGGCACGCTCTACGGTGCCGGCACGCTCGGGGGGGCGATCCGTTATATCCCGGTGAAGCCGAAGTTCGACGGTATTAGCGGCCAGGTGCGAGCGGATCTCTACACCTACAAATCCGGTCACGGGCTTAGCAGCGATACCGGCCTGACGATCAACATTCCGCTGACCAACACCATCGCGTTCCGTGGTTCGATTGATTACACAAATGACCGCGGCTTCATCGACTATCCCTATGCCGTGACCAGCAACCCGAACATCCAGACTGTCGGGCTGGTCAACCCTGACGACATCGGCAATCCGGCGAACTTCACCCCGCTGCGAGATCTCAATACGGACGATACGCTTTCGGCTCGCGCTGCGCTGCGCTTCAACCCGTCGGATGCGTTTGATGCGACACTGACTTACTATTTTCAGGACGCGCGCACCGACGGCCGCCAGTTTTCGCAGTTCCGGTTGAGCAATTTTCCGGTTCAGATCGGCAAATACGAGAACGCTCTGCGCGTGCCGGAGCCAAACCGCCGGAAAACCCAGCTGGTGGCACTAGAGGCAGAGCTCGACCTCGGATTTGCCAGCCTGGTGTCGGCGACCGGATACTCCGACCATCGGGAGCTGGGCAACCGCGACCAGACCGATCTGCTGATCACCCTTGAATACAGCTACGAGCAGTTCCCCAACTTCACCGCCTTCACCGAAGAACGCGACAAGACGACGATCTTCACACAGGAAGTGCGGCTGGTGTCGGACATCGATGGCCCGCTCAGCTTCATTATCGGCGGTTTCTACAACAAGGAAAAAGTCCGCGCGCTGAGTACGGAATTCGCGCCGGGCTTCGACCAGTTTGCCGTCGATGAGTTTGGCGGCGTGCAGCTGCGTCCGGATGCGATCGAATATATCGCGCCGTTCAATTCCGATCTGCGAGAGGCCGCCGTATTTGGTGAGCTCAGCTTTCAGATCACCGATGCCTGGCAGGTGACGGCGGGCGGACGGTACTATGATTACGATCTGCAGACGGAAAGCGCAGTTGATCTGCCGCTACTCAACACTGTGTTCTTCGGCGATCCGCAAGACCAGATCATCCTCAATTTCACGCCGGCGAACCAGAAAGACAATGGCTTCCTGTTCAAATTCAACACGTCCTACGAATTCACCACTGACGCTCTGCTTTACGCGACCGTCAGCCAGGGTTTCCGTATCGGGAATTCCAACGGACTGGACCCATGCGATCCGAACAGCGGCCAGGTGCAGAATATCTGCGGCTTGCCGAACGAGCTCGAATACTCCGCGGACAAGACGACCAATTACGAGATTGGCTTCAAGACCCAGTGGATGGATCGCCGACTGACGCTGAACGGCGCGGTCTATTACATCGACTGGAAGGGCCCGCAGGTGGCGTCGGCCACAATCAACGGTTCTTCACCCATTACCATCAACGGTGCCGGTGCGGAATCGAAGGGCTTCGAGCTTTATGGTGCGCTGCAGGCAACGGAGCGGCTGAGCTTCCGTGGAGCTTACAGCTACACCGATGCGCAATTGACCGCCCTTTCTCCATCGCTGCTCAACCTGTTGACGCCTCCGGGCTTTGGCACAAGTCCGGTTGCCGGGCAGGACGGCGACCGCTTGCCGGGTTCGCCCAAACACCAGGGCAGTTTCTTCGCTGACTACGAAATGCCTGTGTCAAACGATTGGGACTTGACCCTGAGCTACGGCATGACCGCGCATTCCGACGTTCTGACGCGTACCGGCAGCCGTGCAGGCGGCCTTGTGTTGCCGGGCTTCGACACGCACAATTTCTCGCTCAACCTGAGCGACGGCAGCCTGTCGATTACGGCCTATGTCAACAATATCTTCAACGAGTTCGGCGAGACCGGCGTGCGCGGCACGCCGCTGTTCGACCAGTCTGTTTCGGATATAAACGGCGATCCGGTGTACACGCGGACTTATGGCACCTTCGTTGCCCCGCCGCGCCAGATCGGCATCCGGGTTCGAAAGGACTTCTGACAATTAACGACCTATAGCGCAAAGGCGCGGCGGAGCGATCCGTCGCGCCTTTTGCTATCGGCGCACTATCCGGCGTTGACCTGATTGGACCTCTGCGGCAAATGCCCGCCTCCGACACAGTGCGGATGATGCGGGTGTAGCTCAATGGTAGAGCAGCAGCTTCCCAAGCTGACGACGAGGGTTCGATTCCCTTCACCCGCTCCAATCCATTTGATCTGAACAAGCAGTCTGTCGCGCGGGTGCCCTTTGACACCCGCTTCAATGCGCAACTATGCTTGATGAAAAGCGAATCAACTAAGGTTCGTATTTTTACAATTACCGATGCTATTTCCCAAGTATAGTCTGTCCAACGAATTGATCATGAACTTAAGGCGGGGCATTTTTTGCCTCGCTGCAAATCGTATTAACTCGTCATAAAATAATCGTGTGGGTCGCGATTGAACGGACCGGGATATTCATCCCCAATGGAGACCAAAAATGGCAGACGACGTAAAAACCAAACCAGTGAACCCGCCCACTCTTGATCAACAAAAAGCCATTGCTGGCGCATTCATTGCTATTCAGGCGGCGAATAAGCGCATCAGAAGTCAACCCGATGTGCCAAAGATTGCTCTGCCAGACTTCGATGGCGTGAACCCCGCCTTGAAAACAGCGCAGGGTAATGCCCAGAACTGGTCGGACAACATTACGGCAGGCATACAGAACCAGATGCAGGCCATAGTTGACTACAATCGTCTCTACTCCGGACTTGCTAGCAGCATCAATGCCGCCATCGATGAAATCAAAACGGCGACTGACGAGAATCCGCCGAGCAGTGGAACGATGACCAATCTTGCCGCAGAGCTACAGGCGCTCCAGCAGCAAGTCGGTTCCCTGCTGTATGGTGACGGAGGCAGCACCAGCGATCCGAAGGCCACGAGTGCGCTTGGAGTGTACAAGGCGATCACTGCCTATGAGCAGGCGGTGAGCCTCGACGAAAAAGCGTTCAACCATTTCCACGAACTGGCGATGAATTCGAGTACCGGCATCGCGGCGGACATCAAAAACAAGCTGGCCGATATCAAGGCCGACAACGAAGCGATCAATTCGGACAGGGCTGTGATCGCCGGTGGTGCGACCGCGGTTATTGTCGGGATCCTGATTGTAGCGGTCGGAGCACTGCTTGAATTTGAAACCGCGGGCGCTTCCACCGCGATCATCGTAGCTGGCGCTGTCGTGATTGCCGGTGGGGTGGGGACGTCGATTTACGGCGCAGTCGATCTGGCGAACAAGGAAGCGGATATCGTCAAGAAGACCCAGGAGTTGGCTACGGACCGTGCCGAACTCGCGGCTCTCAACACGATCGGCAACACCGCGACCACGATTTCCACACTGACCAGCAGCATTTATACCGCGCTGGAGGAAATCGTGACGGTTTGGCAGCAGATGGACAACAACCTGTCCAGCGTCGTCAGCGCGCTATCTCTGCCGGAGGCGGATCTGAAGAACTGGATTCAACAGCAGGATCCAACCAAGAATCCGTCCTACATGGTCATGGGCACGATCTTGGAAGCTTTGTTCAAATCCCCGCAGGCCGATTGGGCGGCCGCTGAGAATACAGCGGAAACTATCCTCAATAATCTTGCAAGCACGCAGGAAATGAAACCGAAGATCAAGGGCGATGCGCCGTACCCGACCTACGATGAGGTCGCGGAATTTGCGCGATCACACTCCGGCGCCTGACCTGACCCAGATGTAGCCTGTCCGGTCTCCAGGATTCCGGACAGGCACCTAATCATTACCGAGGAAATCCCTATGCCTGAAGGCTATCCCGACGATGCAACCGCCGAAGCCCTTTTGCAGCAATACGCACCCCTAGTGGACTCGTTGTCGGAGCAAACAAAAGAAAGCAGTGCCGGGCAGATTCGTGCCGCGGCTGCAATGGAATCATCCGCCAATCTCGCGCAGGCAGGCTCCACTGCAGTGACTTTCTCGCAGGCGACTGCAGGGGTCACTCAGGCTCTCAGTCTTGTTGAACAGGAGATTGGCACGATCCATGGCCTGCCGTGGACATTCACCGGTGAAAACCAGATGGAGACAGCCGCACAAAACATGCAGGCGGCTTTGTCGCAATGGTCTGGCCTTAAGAAACACATGCCGATGGTGGCGGCTTCGGTCGAGAGGCTGGATCGCTTGACGAAACATGTGGTCAATCAGGCCGATGAGCAGACCGTATCGGAAATGTCGAAAAAGCTGGTCGAAGTACTGAACGATATTCAGCCCAAAGCGACCGGTCTGGCTCAAGCTGGCACGACATTTCGCGACGGAGTTCAGGCTGCTTACCAGTCGGGTGCAAATGCCAACCAGGTCGCCCAAACTGCAATCAATCAGGAAAAGCAGCAAATTGACATGCACATCAAGGACTTGCAGTCCAGGATCAACAGTCTCAATTCCGCTGGCAGCGTCATTCTGGGTATTGTGACTTTTGGTGGAACAATCATTCACCAGATCATCGAAATCCGGAAGAAACAGAGCGAGTTAGGAGCCGAAGAATATCAGCTCATGGTGAACCAGCAGGGCTATCAGGCCGTGCTGGCAGGCTTTTACAACGTGAATACAGCGGTCTCGGTCCTGCTGGATGTCTTGCAGACGCTCGACAATGCGCTGCAGCAACTTTCCAATCAATTGAACGATGTAATTCAGCAGTCATCGCAGAATCCAGCAGTCGCGCTGACGTTGCTCAAAGTGTTCGCTGAAGACGTGGCAGCGGCAGCCAATCAAGCAAAAACCATCGGTGGATGAAGACTGGGAGACATTACAATGGCAAGCAATTATCTGGTGCCCGGGGGCGAACTTGGGGCAAGTCTGGCGACCCAATTCAGTCAAATAAACAAGAGCGCTTCGGTGACGCAGGCATGTGCGCAGACGCTGATCCTGCAATCCCCGATGACCAATGGGCTGCTTGCAACGTTGCCGGAAGATGAGGCTCTTGCCGCGGAACATGCGCGTGAGTATCAGAATGGCGGAGGTTTTGGCTACGCGAGTGGCACAATCAACACGCTGAAATCCGTGGCTGTTTCTATCGGCGCGTTGCTCGGAAACAGTACCGCGGAATTGGCAGACGAGCTGGACCTAGCAGACCCGTCAACCGACGATTACAAATCCGATTTGAAGAACTTCCGCTTCGTTCTCGATTCGATCGAATCTGTTGTCAGCACCGATCAAGGGCGGCAAAACAACTTCACGCGCATGATGAACATGACGTCCGACCTAAGGGTCCTGACGCAGTCGATTGACGATGACTATGTCCGCCTCGAGACGGCCATGCAGGAAGCCGAAGACCAAAACCTTATCGGCAAGCTGAAGCAACAGCAGGAAGACCTGCAGGCGCAGCTTGCCGAAATCAACGGCCAGATCGCGGCTGGTGCGGTCGACAAGATTCCCGATGCAATCGCCTTCGGATTTGAAATCGGTTCGTTAGTACTCGGCGGCGAGGTCGCCGGGGGTATCGTCGGTGGTGCAGTCTCCGTTTACGGCTTTGGGAAAGAAGTCGCGGCTTACAACTCGGAAATCAGCGAAACATACAAGAAGCAGGCCGAGATCGGACGTCAGATCGTGTCTGTCACAACTCAGATTGCGACTGACAAAGCCGACTATGCGACGCTAACCTTGTTGGCGGCGCAAATAAAAATCTTCCAGTCTCAGGTCGCTGAAGTCCTTGCCCTGATGGAAGGTTTTCAGTCGGAACTGAAGAACTGGCTGAGCTCAGTCGATTTGCTTGGCGAATTCAACACGCCTGAAACTGAGGGATTCTTTGGCTCTCAAGTCAAGTCAGGCGAGCGTTTCTGGTCGCGTTCCGCGACAATGCTTGAACGTTTCGGCACGATCGCAGTGAATACCGGGCCTGACAGATCACTCCTTCATATGGGCTAGACTTGTCCTGTCTCCGGGGATGAATGGCGTTGCGCAAGGGCATGCTCCGCGCTCTGCAATGCTACCTTGTTAGATCAGAGCGTGCCTGTTTTCCGCAGGTGATACTCCGCATTGCCCAGCAGGGCGTCGTTCGCAAGGATGCGCTTGTGAAAATGGCTGATGCTCAGCTCGTCGGTCATGCCGACGCCGCCATGGGTCTGGATTGCCGCTTCGCCGATTTCGCGCCCCAGCTTGCCGGTCTGGCCTTTCAGGATCGCGATGTCCTTCGCACCTGACTGGCCTGCATCGATCAGAGCGGTGGTGTAAAGCAGCGTTGCTCGGGCTTTGCTGTAAGCGATTTTCATGTCTGCCAGCCGGTGCGCGACGGTCTGGAAGGTGCCGATGGCCACACCGAATTGCTTGCGGGTGGCAGCATATTCGGCGGTCTGTTTGAGCAGCGCACCCATCGCCCCGACGCTTTCAGCGCACAGGGCCAGAATTGCTCGGTCGAGCAGGCTGCGCAGTGCAGTTTCGGCGTCGTCGAGGATCAGCGCGTCGGTGGGCAAGGCAACCGTGTCGAAGCGGAGATGGGCTGCCCGCCTGCCATCGATGGTGGCAAACGGTGTGATGGTGAGGCCGTATGCTGCAGGATCGACTGTCAGCAGCGCAAGTTTGCCGTCCCCGCCTCTTGCCGCGACCACGATCACATCCGCATCCCTGCCGCTTAGCACCATGCGCTTCTCGCCTGAAAGCGCGAAGCCATCGGCGGTTTTTGCGGCCTTGAGGCCGACCATTGCCGGGTCGGGCGTCCCGGCCCCTTCTTCGTAGGCCAAGGCGGCTATCGCCTCGCCCGTCATGATCTTTTCGAGCCACTCCGCTGCGCTCGATCCGTCTGGCGCTTTCGCCAGCGCTGCGCCGCCGAGCATGACCGAAGCGAGATACGGCTCGGCCAGAAGATGCGCGCCGAAAGGTTCGGCAATGGCAATCAGGTCTGCCATCGATCCGCCAAGGCCGCCGTGGTCCTCTGCAAAAGGCAGGGCAAGCAGGCCGAGTTCTGCGAACTGGCCCCACACGTCGCGCGACCAGCCAGCCTCGGAACGGACAATCGCGTTGCGTTTGTCAAAGTCGTAATGCTTCAGCAGGAACGCGGATACACTGTCGCGCAGCATCTGCTGTTCGCCGGAGAAGGTGAAATCCATGACCTTATCCCTCCCGCCCGACAGTGCGGGCAATCAGGTCGCGCTGAACTTCGTTGCTGCCGGCATAGATCGTGGTTGCGCGGCTGTTGAGGTACCACGGCATCGCGATGAGCTCGAGGTCGGTTCCGAGCGGCCGGGCATTGGCGCCGACCCGCAAAGCTTCGAGTTGCAGCGGCAGCGCTTCGTTGCCGATGGTCTGCGTCAGCATGACAGTTACCCGCTGGGTCAGCTCTGAATTCATCGTCTTGTTCATCGACGGATAGGCCGGATCGCTCGCGATCGGATGACCGCTTACGGCAAGCTTTTCAAAATGTTCGAAGCTGGCGATATCTGCTTCCAGTTCCCCCATATCGCGCTGGAAGACCGGATCTTCTGCCAGCACGGTGCCGAACCCGCTCGGCGTGTGCTGCGCAGCCTCACGAATGCGTTCGAGCCCGCGTTTCAGGGTCGGGCTTTGCGCCCCGCCGCCGCGTTCGTGTTTGAGCAGGTGTTTGGCGACCGACCAGCCGTCGTTCTCCGCCCCGACGCGGCCCGATTGCGGCACCCGGACATCCTCGAAGAACACTTCGCATTGCTCGGGGAATCCGTCGAGCCCGACGATCGGGCGCACCGTCATGCCCGGATAATCCATCCGGTCGAGCAGGAGGAAAGTGATGCCGTGCTGTTTCTTGCCGCTGTTATCCGTCCGCACGAGCATGAACATGCGGTTCGCGTGATGGGCGTAAGTGGTCCAGATCTTGGAGCCATTGATGATGTAGTCCTCACCGTCTGCTTCTGCCCGGCATTGCAGCGAGGCAAGGTCAGATCCCGAATTAGGTTCGGAATAGCCCTGCGCCCAGAAATCATCGCCCTGCAGGATACCCGGCAGATATTTCGCCTTCTGCTCCTGCGTGCCGATGTCGATCAGCAGCGGGCCGACCATGCCCACGCCTTGCGGCAGCAAGGGCGGCAGGTCGCGCTTGCGGTATTCCTCGGCGAAAATGTACTTCTGTTCGACCGACCAGCCGGTGCCGCCATGCTCGGCCGGCCAGTGCGGCGCGGCCCAGCCCTGTTTGTACAGAATGCGGTGCCATTCCATCACCTGCTCGAACTGGCCGAAGACGCTGGTCAGCTTGCGCCCTGCCTCGCGGATTGCGGGCGTTGGTGCGGTGTCGAGAAAAGCGCAGACTTCTGCACGGAAGGCTTCAAGCTCGGGGCCGAATTCGATGTTCATCGGGGTCCTTTCGAATCTTTATTTCGGCGGCATCCGAATGGCGCCGTCCAACCTGAACTGGTGGCCGTTGATGTAGCCGTTGCGGGCGATTTCAAGGACCAGCGAAGCGAATTCTTCCGGATTGCCGAGCCGCTTGGGGAAAGGGACGCTGGCATTGAGCTGTGCCCACATTGCGGGGTTGCGATCCTTCATGCCCAGCATCAGCGGGGTGGCGAAAATCCCCGGCATAATCGAGTTCACCCGAATGCCCATGTCCATCAGATCGCGCGCCATGGGCAGGACAAGGCCGTTCACGCCCGATTTGCAGCTGCCATAGATGACCTGCCCGATCTGGCCATCTTGCGCGGCGACACTGGCGGTCAGGATGATCGAACCACGCTCGCCATCATCGGTAACCGGTTCGCTGTTCGCCATGCCGAGTGCGGAAATCGATGCGATGCGGTAACTGGCCACGAGGATGCCCTGCGCGCCGAATTCGTAGTCTTCGGTAGAAAGGCGCTTGTAGCCGCCCGCTTCCTTGTCCCAACCGAGCGTCTTGCCGCGCTTGCTCGCCATTGCGCAGTGCAGCGTCAGGCGTTCCTGACCATGCGCAGCGCGTGCGGCCTCGAATCCGCCCTGCACGGATTGTTCGTCCATGATGTCGACATGATGAAACGTACCACCGATTTCCTTCGCGGTCGCTGCGCCGGCATCGTCGTTGATGTCGAAAATTGCGACTTTGAATCCCGCCTCTGCCAGCGCTCGCGCGCTCGCCTGCCCAAGGCCCGAGGCGCCTCCGGTTACAACCGCTGCGTGGTTATGCGCGAAGTCCATATTGCTCTCTCCCTGATCCTTGCAATCGGCGATAGACCGGAAAACGCCGTCTGTCATTTGCGCTTCGTCGAGCAGACGCATATCTGTTGGCCACACAGTAACCGGAGTTCGCCCAGATGAGTTTCCCGTCAGCCGACCGTCGCCAGTTTCTCGCCGGGACCGCTGCGTCCTTCGCCGCGCTTGCTGCCAGTGGTTGCACCGCCAGTGGTGCGGGCGGACTGGCAAGCAAGCCGTTCGACTACGGTCCTTTGGTCCCCGATCCGCAGGGCATTCTCGATCTGCCCGCTGGCTTTTCCTACCGCGCCATTTCGCGGCTTGGCGACGCGATGGACGATGGCGGCACTGTGCCCGACCAGGCCGACGGCATGGGCTGCTTCGATCTGGGCAAGGGCAAGATCGCGCTGGTGCGCAATCATGAGCTTTCGCCGGGCGCTGACACGGGCGGCGCGCGCGGGCCCGCCTTTGATACGGTCGCGCGCAGCCTGATCCCGCTGCCGGGCGGGACCACGACGCTAGTGCTCGATGCGAAGACGCTTGAAGTGGAACAGCAGTACCGATCGCTTGCCGGGACTATCCGAAATTGCGCTGGCGGGGTCACCCCATGGGGTAGCTGGCTGACCTGCGAGGAGAACACCGCCAAAGCCGATGGCCGGATCAATCGCGACCACGGCTGGGTGTTCGAAGTGCCTGCCAATGCCGGGAAACAGGTCGATCCGGTGCCATTGAAAGCGATGGGCAGGTTCAACCACGAAGCAGCCTGCGTCGATCCGGAGACGGGCATCGTCTACCTGACGGAGGATCGCAACGAATCGCTGCTCTATCGTTTCATTCCGAATGTTCCGGGCAAGCTGGCCGAAGGCGGGAAGCTTGAAGCTTTGATGCTGGTCGACGGCATATCGGACTCGCGCAATTGGGATGCACCCGGCATCGCGCCCACCTTGGTTGCGGGGTCGAGCCATGCGGTGAGCTGGATTCCAATGGACAATGTGGAGGCACCCGAAGACGATCTGCGTTTGCGCGGAGCGGCCATGGGCGGGCTCCTATTCGCTCGGGGGGAGGGCATCTGGATGGGTGACGGGGAGATGTATTTCGCCTGCACCAGCGGGGGCGCGGCCAAGCTCGGCCAGATATTCCGCCTGAAGGTCGGGCAGGGCGGCGAACCTGACATGCTCGATCTCTTTTTCGAGAGCACAAGCCCGGACCAGTTCAATTACGGCGACAACCTGACGATCGCCCCTGACGGCCACCTGGTGGTGTGCGAAGACCAGTACTCGGAAGTGGTGACCAACCATCTGCGGGGAATCGCGCCGGACGGCAAAGTCTATCCACTAGCGCTGCTACGGCTTCAGACTGAACCGGCTGGTGCCTGTTTCTCTCCCGATGGCCGCGTGCTGTTCGTCAATGCCTACAGCCCGACAGCAACGCTCGCGATTACCGGGCCATGGCCCTGGTTGCGGCGGGGCTGACCGGGCTCAGGCGTGTCGGCTTTCCTCTTCGCGCTCGTCGCGGTTGTCCTGACATCGCTCGGTAGCCGGGACCAGTTGCTGGTCTCTCGGCTGTCCGATCGGCTCGGCAGGCACGTCGGATTGCTCGTCGCTGCGCTAGTGGTCTCGACGGCGACCGCAGGGCTGATGGCGTGGGGGGGATGGACAGTCTCGGCCATGTTGCCGCCGGCCGCGAAGTCTATGCTTGTCGCCCTGGCGCTGCTCCTCGCGGCGGTCGAACTCGCTTGGCCCAACCGCAGGCGGGCGCTGGTCGAGCCCACGCGCAGTGTCGGGGCGATGGCAATCGTGCTGGCAGGTTACCAGATCACCGATGGCGCGCGCTTCCTGATTTTTGCGTTGGCCGCGGCGCTCCCAGCGACCGCGCTGGCAGCAGCGGGCGGCGCGATCGGCGGGTGTCTGGCACTCGCGGCGGCCTGGTCAGCACCGGAAAAGATCGGGCGGATGCCGCTGCGAATGTTGCGCCTGTTGTTAGCCGGGGTGTTGATGGTGGCTTCCATTGTAATCGGATTATCCGCCAGAGGCTTAATCGATTAATCGCTTCAGTCGATCACAGAAAGGGGAATTGCTCCGGGAGCCAGAGCCGATTTGCGGTGTTTGTTTTTTATACATCAGCATAGCAAGGAGGAATTCCCATGGCGAACACGGGCGATAATTCGAAAACGGCATTGGTTGGCGAACTGAACGGTTTGTTGGCCGATCACCTGGCGCTTTATTTCAAGACGAAGAACTTTCACTGGCATGTAGCTGGGCCGCGTTTCCGCGATCTGCATTTGATGTTTGACGAGCAGGCGATCGAGGTGCGGGACCAGATCGATGCGATTGGAGAACGGGTCCGCAAACTGGGTGAGAACACGCTGACTTCGATCGGTTCGGTAGCCAAGGCGACCCAGGTCAAGGATCAGGACGATGCAGCGCTTTCACCCGAGAAAATGGTCGAAGAATTGCGCGATGACAATGCTGCAATGGTCAAGCGCCTCAAGGCCATGAAGCCGCTGGCCGAACAGGCAGGCGACAATGCGACCGACGGGCTGCTGGATGATTGGACCGACATGGCTGAAGAACGTGTCTGGTTTCTGACGCAGACGCTTAAATAAACCGTTTCACTATTCCCTCAAGAGAACCCGCTTCTGCGCTGTGCGGAGGCGGGTTTTTTGTTATGGCTGTCCGTCATGAAGAATATCACGATCAAACAGAACATCGACGCTGAAGGAATTGCCGGCTGGATCGCACAGCGATTGGAGACAAAGCTGCGCGAATCTCGCGGGCCCGTCGCAATGACGGTTCCGGGCGGATCGACCCCATTTCCCATTTTTGAAGAACTGGTGAAGCACGATCTCGATTTCTCCCGCTTGCTAGTCTGGCCAGGGGACGACCGGATCGTTCCGGAAGATCATCCCGCCAGCAACACGGGCAAGATCCGCGCGCTGTTCGATCCGGTCGGAGCACAGGTGGTTACGCTGACAATCATGGAAAAGGTGCCGCACTTCGCAATTGCCTGGCTCGGCATGGGGGGCGATGGACACATCGCGTCGCTGTTCCCCAACACCGACCCTCAAGTAAGCGATCCCGCTCCGATCCGGCAGCTCACGCCCGACCCGCTGCCGCCCGAGGCCCCGTTTGATCGCATTACGCTGACAATTCCCGCCTTGCTCGACAGCGATGAGGTGATGTTTGTGATCCGCGGCGACGACAAGCGCGAGGTCTTCGATCAGGCCATGCGCGGTGATCACGATTTGCCAATTGCGCGCTTCCTTGGTGCAGCGAACCAGCCGGTCACATGCTTCGCCTGATCCCGCCATCCATCCAGCGCGCGCTGATGCCTGCTGCGCATTCGCTCCGCAAGCTGGTGTGGCGGATCACCAAGCCGGAACTGACCGGGGTGGCCGTGGTGGCGTTCAATCTGTCCGATCAGTTGCTGCTCGTCCGTCACAGTTATGGTGCGCACGGGTGGGCAGTCCCCAGCGGTGGAGTGAGGGGCGATGAAGGCCCGGAAGAGGCTGCCAGGCGGGAATTGCTCGAGGAGACAGGCTGCGAAGCGGGCAGAATGACAGATCTTGGTATTCAGTGCGAAGAACTCTCGGGTGCGAGCAATTCGGTGCATGTCTTTTTCACCCGCGTTTCCGGTCAGCTTAAACCCGATGGGCGCGAAATTGTCGAAGCGCGCTTCTTCCCGACACATTCGCTGCCCGAACCATTGCTGCCAGCAACGCGCCGCAGGCTTCAACTTTGGCGCGAACAGCAGGACGGTAAATCACAATAGCGACAGTTGCGCGTCGTCGCGCGGCGGTTCTTCCTTTCCGGCGCGTTCGAGGTTTGACAGGGTTAGCCCCATCAGCCGGATCGGCAGGGGCAATGGCAGCGACTCGTCCAGCAAGGCGTGCGCTGTCTGAGAGAACTCGGGCTTGCCTGTCACGTTGTGCGGTAACGACCTGGCCCGCGTCACAGTCTGAAAGTCGGTATACTTCATTTTCAATGTGATCGTCCGGCCTTTTGCCTGCGACCGCTCGATACTTCCCCACACGATATCCACGATGCTATCCAGCGTCTCGCGCAGGGCTGTGCCGCTGGATATATCCTCGCTGAATGTGCGTTCTCCACCGACTGACTTGCGGATGCGGTTGGCGCGCACCGGGCGCAGGTCGATGCCGCGCGATGCACGATAAAGGTAATCGGCAAAACTTCCGAAATTCGCGCGCAGGAAGGCGACATCCTTTGCTGCCAGATCGGCGCCTGTCTCGATGCCAAGTTTCGCCATCTTGGCCGCGCCTTTCGGACCCACACCATGAAAGCGGCGCACCGGTAATGACTGGACGAATCGTGCACCATCACCGGGTTTGATCACGCAGATCCCGTCGGGCTTGTTCTGGTCACTTGCGAGCTTGGCGAGAAACTTATTGTAGCTCACCCCGGCGCTGGCGGTCAGACGGGTTTCTTCGCGAATACGCTGACGGATCAGCTCGGCTATGCGGGTGGCGCTGCCGATGCCGCGCAAGTCCTCCGTAACATCGAGATAGGCTTCGTCCAGGCTGAGCGGTTCGACATGGGGTGTGAAAAAGCGGAATATTTCGCGGATCTGCGCGCTTGCTTCCTTGTAGGCGTCGAACCGGTGGCGCACGAAGATGAGATCGGGGCAAAGCCTGCGCGCGGTGACCGATGGCATTGCGCTTTTCACGCCGAACTTGCGCGCCTCGTAACTGGCCGCGGCAACCACGCCGCGCCCGCCCGAGCCGCCGACAGCAACTGGCTTGCCGCGCAGCTCCGGATTGTCGCGCTGTTCGACGCTGGCGAAAAACGCATCCATATCGACATGAATGATCTTGCGCAGGCCAATCGCGGCTTCCTCGTCTTGTTCGGTATCAGCCCTGTCCGGCGCATCGCTCATCAACCAATGATAGGCGCTTGGGTTGCAAACTGGAACCTTGTGCGGCAACGCCGGTTTTGTGCAGATGCGAAATGATCATTTCTCCCACGGTGAACGGCCCGCCGTTGCCAAGCGGCGCCGCGCGGTCATCGGCGAGCGCGAGCTGATCTGGATGATGGCGCTGCTGATGGCGTGCAACGCCTTCGGTATCGATGCCATTCTTCCTGCACTGGACGCGGTGGCGAGCGACCTTGGCGCGCCGGGCAACAGCCGTCAGTTCGTGGTCGGGGTCTATTTGCTCGCTGCGGGTCTGGGTACGCTGGTACCGGGTGCGTTTGCCGACCGTTTCGGTCGCAGGCCGGTGCTGTTCGTCGCGCTCGGGTGCTATATCGTCCTGTCGATTGCCTGCGCCTTGGCGAGCACTTTTGACATGCTGGTAGCCTTGCGTGCTGCACAGGGCTTTTTCGCTGCCGGGATCATCGCCTTGCCTCCCGCGATCATTCGTGACCGGGTGGGGGGCGACAAGATGGCCCGCATGATGAGCCTGATCTTCGTCATATTTCTGCTGGTCCCGGCTGTCGCGCCCAGTATCGGGCAGGCGGTGATGGTAGCTTTTGGCGACTGGCGCTGGATCTTTGTCTCGATGGCGGTTGCCGGGGTCGTGATGGCCTTGTGGGTATTTATTCGCCTGCCTGAAACGCTGCACGAGGAAGACCGGCAGGAAATTCGCATCAGGGCGATTGCGCGCAATATGAAAAGCGCCATCACTCTGCGCCATACGATCGGCTATACGCTCGGCAGTGCACTGGTGTTCGGCGGTCTGTTCGGGTTCATCAACTCAAGCCAGCAACTGATTGGCGAAGCCTTCGGTGCGGGCGAACGCTTCCCGCTGATCTTCGCTATCTGCGCAGGATGCATGGCGCTGGCCAACTGGTCCAATTCGCGCATTGTCGAGCGGTTCGGCGCCCGGCGTGTCAGCCATGCGGCATTGTTTGCGTTCATCATGGTCGCGGCGGCGCAGCTGTGGTTTGCACACCAGCCGAATGAAACACTGTGGACCTTCGTTCCCTTGATGGCGGCGAACATGAGCCTGCTCGGCTTTATCGGGGCGAATTTCGGGTCGATCGCAATGCAGCCGTTCCGCCACATTGCCGGAGCTGCTTCGAGCGCGCAGGGCTTTTTGCGGATGACCAGCGGCGCGCTGCTCGGGGCCTATATCGGTTACAGCTATGACGGGACCGCTCGCCCACTGGCCACCGCGCTGCTTGTCACCGCCGTGCTGACGCTGATTTTCGTCCTGTTTTCGGAACGCGGCAAGCTGTTCGGTCCGCCGGAGCCGTCGCTGGACTAGGGTTCGCTTTCCAGCTTGCGCCAGGCCAGCCCGGCAAATTCACACAGCAAGGGCCGCGTGTCGCGCGGGTCGATAATGTCCTCGACATTGAAGCGTTCTGCGCTGCGGAAGGGTGAGGTGACCTTTGCCAGACGTTGCTTGATCGCTTCCAGTTCGGCTGCGGGATCCTCTGCGGCTTCAAGCTCGGACTTGTAGGCAACTTCCAGCCCGCCCGCGATCGGCAAGCTGCCCCAGTCACCGCTCGGCCAGCAGAACCGGTATTGATAGCGTTCCGCATTGCTCATCGCGCTGCCCGCGATGCCGTATGCGCGGCGCAGGACAACGGAGGCGAGCGGCACGGAGGCGCGATAGATCGCGTTCATCGCATTGACCCCGTAGCGAATCGTGCCCGCCATTTCCGCCTCGCGCCCGATCATGAAGCCGGGATTGTCGACCAGGTGGACGATCGGCAGGCGGAACTGGTCGGCCAGCTTGACGAAGCGCTCGACCTTTTCCGACGTCTTGGCTTCCCATGATCCGCCGAGATAGCTCGGATCGCTTGCCACGATGCACACCGGGAAGCCATCGAGCCGGGCAAGCGCGGTGATAGCAGCGCGCCCCCAGTGCCGGCCGATTTCGAACACCGTGCCCTGGTCGAACACCATGTCGAGGCAGCGGCGCATCGAATAGACCTGCTTGGCGTCGTGCGGGACCAGGTTGAGAAGTTCTTCCTCACGGCGATGAACCGGATCGGTGCAGTTGGAGCGGCGGGCAAGCTGTCCGACGTGTTCGGGCATGAAGCTGAGAAAATGCCGCGCGCGGGCAAAGGCTTCGGCTTCGCTGGCGACCTCGTCATCGACCACGCCGTTGCGGGTGTGGATATCGACACCGCCAAGCTCTTCCTTGGCTTGGCCATGGTCCTTTGCCTGCTGGTAGGTCGCACCCATTGCGCCTACCACGGCAGGGCCGGCGGCAAAAATCTGCGAGAGGCCGCGCACCATGATCGAGTAATGGCTGGCAACCGTCCGCGCCGCGCCAAGGCCGGCGGTCGGACCCAGAGCGAGCGCCACCACCGGCACGGTGTCTAGATTCTCGACCACATCGCCCCAGCCGGGCACGGCGGGGATATAGGTTGCACCGATCTGCTCTAGCGTTTTCACGGAGCCGCCGCCACCGGTGCCGTCGATCATCCGGATGATGGGCAGCTTCAGCTCGTGCGCCATCCTCTCCGCCTGCACCATCTTGCGACTGATCCCGGCATCCGCTGCGCCGCCGCGAATGGTGAAGTCGTCCGCTGTGGCCACGACCGGGCGGCCTTCGATCAGCGCTTTGCCGAACAGGAACGGGGCGGGGATTACGCCCTGAAGATCGCCGTTTTCATCGTAGGAGGCCTTGCCCGCAATCTTGCCGATTTCGCGGAAGGAGCCGTCATCCACCAGTGCCGCGAGCCGCGCGCGGGCATCCATCTTGCCCCGGCCATGCTGGCGCGCGACTTTGTCTTCGCCGCCCATCTGCTCGGCGAGCGCTTCGCGGTGGCGCAGTTCTTCGAGTTCCTTGGCCCAGCTCAACACCCGCTCCCGTCATGCTGAACTTGTTTCAGCATCCATCCTTCAGCTTCGAACAAAGATGCATGGGGCGAAATCGACCCTGAAACAAGTTCAGGGTGACGGTGCGGCCTGATTAGCCCTCCTCCGCAGGCTCCACCACGCACAGCACCGCCTCGACCTGCACCTGCGCGCCTTCGCTGGCGGAAAGCTCGGTCACGGTCCCGTCGAAGGGCGCGGTGAGCGCGTGTTCCATCTTCATCGCTTCGAGCACCATCAGTCGCTGGCCAGCGGTGACGATGTCTCCCTCGGCCACATCGACCGCGATGACCTTGCCCGGCATCGGCGCGAGGATGGCGCCGTCTGCGGCTGAGGCGTGGCTGCCTCCGTTGAAGCGGTAAGGCTCCATTTTGAACGTTGCCCCGTTTTTGAAGAGCAATTGACCGCTGTATCCGCTGTGGTCGAGGTTCAGGACAAACGCATCCGGGTCCGTATCGTCTGGCGTCACCTCGATAGGCTCGCCATCCACGAGAACAGTCATCGTTTCCTTGCGAGACGCATTGAGCCGGAAGCCGCCAATCCCTTCGAGCTTAATGTAGTCATCGCCGAAAACATCTGCATAAAGCAGGTCGTTGGCCATCATAGCTAGAAGCGAAATTGGTGCCTTCGGCGCTTCTGTCAGTGCTTCGAGATGCTCGCCAATCGATCCAGTCGTCATTTGACCTGAAACGAATTCTTCAAGGTGAAGCAGTCTAAGGAGGAACCACGCGTTCTGCTTGATCGGATAGATTTGAACGTTGGCGGTTGACTGGCGCAAGGCCTCAATTGCGCTCTTACGATCATCGCCGTGACAAATGACTTTGGCGATCATGGGGTCGTAAAATGGGCTAACATCTGCCCCTTGCCCTACGCCCGTGTCGACGCGTGCCAGATAGTCCGATACATTGAGATATTCCAAACGCCCAGTACTCGGCAAAAACCCTTTCGCCGGGTCTTCCGCATAAAGCCGCGCCTCAATAGCCCAGCCGTTGATCGACAGCTCCTCTTGGCGGAGCGGGATCGGCTGCCCGCTTGCCACGCGCAGCTGCCACTCCACCAGATCGACCCCGGTGATCTCCTCGGTCACCGGGTGCTCGACCTGAAGCCGCGTGTTCATCTCCATGAAGAAGATGCGGTCGGCGCGCAGGCCTTCGCTGGCGTCGGCGATAAACTCAATCGTGCCTGCGCCCTCGTAATCGACCGCTTTCGCGGCGCGCACGGCGGCGGCGCAGATGGCTTCGCGGGTGGCCTCGTCCATGCCGGGGGCGGGGGCTTCCTCGATCACCTTCTGGTGGCGGCGCTGCAATGAGCAGTCGCGTTCGAACAGGTGGACGACATTGCCGTGGCTGTCGCCGAACACCTGCACCTCGATATGGCGGGGCGAGGTGATCCACTTTTCGAGCAGCACTTCGTCGTTGGAGAAACTGGCCTTGGCCTCGCGCCGACAGCTTTCGAGATCGGCTTCGAAGTTCTCCGGCGCATCGACCTTGCGCATGCCCTTACCGCCACCGCCCGCGACCGCCTTGATCAGTACGGGATAGCCGATGGCATCGGCTTCCTTCTTCAGGCGCTCGACCGACTGGTCTTCACCCAGATAACCGGGTGTCACGGGCACACCGGCGGCAATCATCCGCTCTTTTGCAGCATCCTTCAGCCCCATCGCCCGGATGCTTTCCGGCTTCGGCCCGACCCAGATCAATCCTGCGTCGATAACGGCCTGCGCGAAGTCCGCATTCTCCGACAGGAATCCGTAGCCCGGGTGGATCGCCTCCGCGCCCGTCTCCTTCGCCGCAGCGATGATCTTCTCGCCCACGAGGTAGCTCTCGGCAGCGGGCGAAGGGCCGATATGCACCGCCTCGTCGGCTTGCCGCACATGCAGCGCCTTGGCATCGGCGTCCGAATAGACCGCGACTGTCGCAATCCCCATTCCGAACGCGGTGCGGATGATACGGCAGGCGATTTCGCCGCGATTGGCGATGAGGAGTTTCTTGATCATCGCGGGTCTGCCTCGGTTCGTACGAAAGTTGACTGGACCTTCTTCACAATCCCATCACAGTTTTCCGGAGCTTCCATCGTGAAACTTGTATTGGCGACTTTCCATCCTTCGTCGGTCTTGACCATACTGAGGGAATTGATGCCGCAATGGCTCAGTTTTTTCGCGACCGTAAAGTAGTATGGACCCCAAACTTGGGCCATATCGCCATCGACCAGAATAGTTTCGAAATGAACCCATTCAACGACGTCGGGCGGAGAGCTCAGCCATCGTTGCAGATGATCTGTCACGGGGACGATATCCAAGCGCGGTGCGTCAGGATCCATCCGGTTATGGACGAAGATAGTGGCCTCGGGCACCATGTGATTGGCAAGGGCGGTTTTGTCCGAGCTGCGAAGCGCACCGAAGAAAGCATGCGCGTCGATCATGACGTCTGACTGTTCGCTGGTCAGCGAGCGCGACCAAGCAGGCGATGCGAATGCGAACAAAAGCCCGACTATAATGGGAGTTCCTCTCATGGCTGGGGGATTAGCCACCGGCGTGGTGCGTGTCGAGATGGTGTACTGATTGGGTTTCTCGCAGAGACACAAACAAGACCTTAGCCAGAAGCCCGCTTCACCAACGCAGACCGGGTCCAACGCGGCATCTCGGCAGGTTCAGGCGGACGATTTATCAGCGCTTCCAAAAACGCAATCGCCGCATGGCGGATCTTGTCGAGCTTGCTGGTGTAAACCCGGTGGTCCCACGCTTCGGTTCCCCGGCGGCGGACCTCGTGACCGATCGCCGTGTAAATGCGGGCGGCAGTCAGAATCGCCCAACGGCTGCGGAACGGCAGGCGCGATGCACCGATGCGCGATGCTGCGGCATGGGTTTCCATCAGTGAAACGAGCCGCTGCGCCATGTCGGCCAGTTCTTGCCGGTGATGCGGTTTCATATGCTGGCCGGGTTCGATGTCTTCTTCGACCAGCCATTCGATCGGCAGGTAACACCGGTCTGCTGCGTCGTCTTCGGCGATATCGCGCGCGATATTGGCCAGCTGAAACGCGAAGCCGAGGTCTGCCGCCCTGTCGAGAGTGTTCTGGGCCAAGGTGTCCTCATCGTGAGCGCTCACGCCCATGACCTTGGCCATCATCACCCCTACAGCACCCGCGACGTGCCAGCAATAGCGCATCAAATCCATTTCGGACCTGGGGCGCCAGTCTTCCGCATCGAGTTCGAACCCGGCGATGACGGCATCGGCATCCTCCATGGTCAAACCGCACTCCGACGCGACAAGGCCGAACGCATCGAACGCCGGGTCGCCTGTCGGCTGCTGGTCGAGGGCGCGAGCCGTCAGGATGCGGATCGACTTGACCCGGTCGGCAATATCCGACTGGTCGCCCAGCGCGCCACCCATGTCCTGCCCGTCGGCGATGTCATCACACCGCCGGCACCATGCGTAAAGAAGCCATACACGCTCGCGAGTCCTGCGAGAGAACAGCAAGCTGGCCGCGTGGAAGCTCTTCGACCCCTCGCGAATGGCAGCATGGGCTTTTTCGACCAAGGGTCCGCGATTGCGCCCGCCGCCGGCCTTGCGCGGGGTGGAGCGCACATAGTTAGGCGCGAGGGGCCTTGGCCGCTTCACAGATCGTCAGCTTTCATCTGGAAAATCGGAGTGTGCGGCCGGTATTCCGCCATAAGCTTCAGCAGGCGGGGGAGCGCTTCGGCGGCGATCAAGATTCCCTGATGCACCGGCCGCACAAATCCCACGTCCGCCATCTTGCGGTTGAAGGCCAGTAAATCGTCGTAAAAGCCGAATGAGTTGAGCAGGCCGACCGGCTTCTGGTGATAGCCGAGCTGCGCCCAGCTCATCGCTTCCCATAATTCGTCCATCGTCCCGACCCCGCCGGGAATGGTGATGAAGCCATCGGACAGATCGGTGAAGCGCTGCTTGCGTTCGTGCATCCCGCCGACGGTGTAAAGCTCGGTGCAATCGTGATTGGCGACTTCGCTATTGGCCAGCGCTTCGGGGATGACTCCGATCACTTCGCCCCCCGCCTCAAGCGCGCCCGAGGCGACCGCTCCCATCAGCCCGAGCCGCCCGCCGCCATAAACGACACCGATCCCGCGCTCGGCAAGGTCTTGCCCGACTTCGTGGGCTAACTCGATATAGCGCGGATCTTCCGGTGTGGCAGAGCCGCAGTAGATTGCGAGGCGTTTCATCACTTGAGATCCTCGATCATCAGTCCCGCAGTCGCCTTGGCGCTTCCGACCACCCCGGGAATACCCGCACCCGGATGCGTGCCTGCACCGACCAGGTAGAAATTGTCGATAACATCGTCGCGATTATGCCCGCGGAACCACGCGCTTTGAGTGAGCACGGGTTCAAGGCTGAAAGCGCTGCCCAGATGCGCGTTGAGATCGCTCGCGAAATCCTTCGGTGCATAGTGGAACTTGGTCACGATACGGTCATGGATGTCGGGGATCAGGCGGCGTCCGACTTCGTCGAGGATGCGTTTTTCCAGTTGCGGCCCGACTTCGTCCCAATCGACCGCCAGCTTGCCCATGTGTGCGACAGGTACCAGCGCATAGAACGTGCTCTTGCCCGGCGGGGCCATGCTGGGGTCGGTCACCGTCGGGTGGTGCAGGTAGATCGAGAAATCGGCCGGCAGCACACCGTTGTCGTAAATGTCCTCCAGCAAGCCTTTGTAGCGCGGGCCGAACAGGATCATGTGGTGGGGAATACCCGGCCAGCTGCCTTCCAGCCCGAAATGGACCACGAACAGTCCGGGGCTGAAGCTTTTGCGCTTGAGTTTTCCGGCGTATTGCGGCCCCCGCTGGCTGCCTGACAACAGGTCGCGGTAGCTGTGCATGATATCGGCGTTCGAAGCGACCGCGTGGAACTTTTCGCGCCAGCCTGACGCGGTTTCGACCTCTGTCGCGCGTTTGCCGATGGTGTGAACCTGAACTACCGGATCACCGACAACCATTCTGCCGCCAAGCCGTTCGAAATGGCGGATCATCCCTGCAATCAGGCGGTTGGTGCCGCCGCGCGTCCACCATACTCCGCCGTCTTTCTCCAGCTTGTGAATCAGAGCGTAGATCGCGCTGGTTTTCATCGGATTGCCGCCGACCAGCAGGGTATGGAAACTCAGCGCTTCGCGCAGCTTCTCACTCTTCACAAAACTGGAAACCATCGAATAGACGCTGCGCCATGCCTGCTTCTTGGCCAGAGCGGGTGCGGCTTTGATCATCGATTTGAAATCGAGGAACGGCACTGTGCCGAGCTTGACATAGCCTTCCTCGTAGACCCCTGCTGCATATTCCAGGAACCGCGCATAGCCGGCAATGTCAGCGGGATCGAGCTTGGCGATCTCGGAATTGAGCTCAGCCTCGTCGTTCGAATAGTCGAAGTTTGTCCCGTCCGGCCAGTTGAGCCGATAAAACGGCCTGACCGGCATTAGTTCGACGTCTTCTTCCATCTTGTGACCGGACAGGGCCCAGAGTTCCTTCAGGCAATCGGGATCGGTCACCACTGTAGGGCCGCCATCGAAAGTGAAGCCTTCCTTCTCCCAGAAATAGGCCCGGCCGCCGGGCTTGTCGCGGCCTTCGATAACGGTGGTCTGGATCCCGGCCGATTGCAGCCGCATTGCCAGCGCCATGCCGCCGAAACCCGATCCGACAACGCAGGCCGTCTTTGCTTCGTCTTGAGATACTGGCTGCTTGTTATTCATGAGTTTCCTTTTTCAGCGACCAAAGGTTCGCCTTTGCCCGCAAGTGCCCCGATTGCCCTGAAGACAGATACGGGCGGTTTCCCGGTCAGGATGCGCGCCTTGTCCGCCAAATTGGATTGTCCGGCATAGAAGCGCTCGATCAGTCCGGGATTCAGGCGATAGAAACGTTGGAAGATGCGGTAGCGTTCCGCGGGCTCTGCCGCTCCGAACAACATGGAGCCGAGCATGCGGTAAAACCCGGTGCGCGCCCAGTGCTTTCTGGCCCGCGCTTCGAGCCAGGCCGCAAGCTGTTCGCCCGGGAGAGTGGCATCTTTGGCGATGGCCAGCGCGGTTTCTACCGCGAAGGGCAATGTGTAACTTGTCAGCGGATGGACGAAGCCACCCCGCGCGCCCGCCAGAGCAACGCCTTCGATCCGCATGTCCTCCTGATGGCGGACAAAATTGCCACCGGTGATCACCGGGAGCACACCCGTTTCGCCGCCGATAATGTCACCCTGCAAGCCATGCGCGTCGAGATAGCGATCGATCCTGCCCGAGACCGCATTGCGGTCGAGCATTGCCGCATCGGCATAGTAAGTGTCTTCGACGAACAATTCGTCGGCACCGAGCGGGAGCACGTACACGAAGCGGTAGGAACCGCCGGTCCCGTGCGGCGCATGCTGGTCCACTGAAGCGTCCATGATGATCGGACGCTCTATTCCGTGCAATCGCGGCGTGCGGATGTGGCGGCCCATGAAGACCTGCCAGCCGCCGGTGAGGTGAGTGCTTGGCGCAGCGTCCCGGCAATCGATCACCGTGCGGGCGGAAATGCGCGAGCCATCATCCAGTGTCACGCCCCCCGCATCGAGCTGTTCGACCCGCCGCTTCGTATGGATTGTCTGTTGAGACAAATCGCGGCGAAGGCCGGCATCGAAATCGGGCGAGGCAAGTGAATTATAGCCGGTGTCGAACCGCCGGCGATAGGCGGGGAAGCGGACTGAATATCCACTCCAATGCGTCTTGCGGAATCCGGCCAGCAGTTCGGCCCCTTCGGCGTCGAGATCGTTGTCGAACCAGCTCCAGCGATGGTTGCCGCCCAGCGCTTCGCCCGCTTCAATCAGCGTCACCTGCATTTCCGGATGGTGGCGCCGCAACGCAAGCGCAATCAGCCCGCCGGCAAGCCCGCCGCCGACAATGGCGATTTCTGTTCGTCTATCGGTGGCGCGCCCGGTCATCGCAAGCTGCTCTAAGGAGGATTGTGCAGGCGGGCAATCGTCCAGGCGCGCACGGTGGGAAATTGTGCCGTGATGCTTGTTATGCGGCGGCAAATTGACGACACCGTCCGCATGAAAAACACTCTCATGCCGCATCGCAAGGCGATCATCGCGACAATTGCCGTGCTGGTAGTCACTCTCGTGGTGCTGATCGCGATGGATCGCCCGCCGATCTGCACCTGTGGTGAGATCAAGCTATGGCACGGCAGCGTACAAAGCTCTGGCAACAGCCAGCATATCACCGACTGGTACAGCCCGAGCCACTTCATCCACGGTATCATCATGTACGGTCTCGCAGTGTTATTGTGGCGCAAATGGGCGTGGTTTGGCGGTAAGCCCGCGGCGTGGGCGCTCCCGATCGCAGTGCTGGTCGAAGCGGC
The DNA here is from genome assembly GCF_005434975.1 of Parerythrobacter lutipelagi. Lineage (GTDB taxonomy): Bacteria > Pseudomonadota > Alphaproteobacteria > Sphingomonadales > Sphingomonadaceae > Parerythrobacter_A > Parerythrobacter_A lutipelagi. Next base: position 167,327 of record NZ_SKCJ01000002.1, read on the forward strand.
GTGGGAAATTTCCGAGAACACTCCGGCGGTGATTGACCGCTATCGCGAAGTGACGATCAGCTTCGGCTATTCTGGAGATTCCATTCTCAACTCCATGTCGGATATCGGCTGGATGATGATCGGCTTCCTGTTCGCGGCGCGTATCCCGTGGAAGATCAGCCTTGGCATCGCAATTTTCTTCGAGTTGCTTACGCTGTGGATCATTCGCGACAACCTGACGCTCAACGTCATCATGCTGTTCTGGCCGATTGAAGCGATCAGGCAGTGGCAGGGAATGGGCTGAACGCACGAGCATGTAACACATTCCGATTGGAACGTGTCGGTCAGCGGGGCGTTGGTGTCTAAAGACACCGAGGGATTCCGATGAAAAAATTTACTTCCGCCGCGCTGGCGCTGTGCCTCGCCTCGCCCGCTTTTGCACAGGACGAAGTTGCCGTCGAAACGCGGCAGGGGCCGCCGCCGATTGGCGAAACCGTCTTCGATGGCGACTGGGTCAGCATTGGCATCGGCGCTGCGTATTCGCCAAGCTATGACGGGTCTGACGATTATGTCGTGTCCGTGTTGCCGATTGTCCAAGGCTCGTTTGGCGGGGTCGATATCAATCCTCGTCCCGGCGGTCTGGCACTCGATTTCATCCCCGACACGGAAACAGGACCCAACTTCGATCTGGGTGTGACCGCGCGTATCCGGCGTAATCGTGCCGGCCGGATCGAAGATGCGGTGGTGGCTAGCCTGGGTGAATTGGAAACGGCCATCGAAGTCGGCCCAACCGCAGGTGTAAGCTTTCCCGGCCTGCTCAACCCCTATGACAGTCTGAGTTTCAATGTCGACGCGCGGTGGGACGTCGCCGGGGCGCATGACGGCATGGTGATCGACCCGTCGGTGACGTATTTCACCCCGCTCAGCCGCGGAGCGATCGCATCGCTGACGCTGGGCGCGGAATATGTCGATGACAGCTATGCCGACTATTACTTCACTATCGATGCAGCTGACAGCGTGACCAGCGGATTGCCGCAATTCAGCGCAGATAGTGGCTTCACGAAAGCCAGCGCAACCATCCTGCTGGGCTTCGATCTCGATGGCGATGCGACCAATGGCGGCCTTTCGCTGGTCGGCATCGGGGGCTACTCGCGGATGCTCGGCGATGCCAAGCGCACGCCGTTCACCAGCCTTCGGGGTGACGCAGACCAGTTCTTCATCGCTGCGGGTATCGGCTACACCTTCTAGCCGGCGGCACTCGATAGGCTGAGAAAAAAGGCCCGCTACCCAATAGGGCGGCGGGCCTTTTGCTTTGCACGGTCTCTGCCAGATTGCGTGTGCTGGCTTAGTCGTCGCTACCGTCGCCGCCGCCTTTGGCCGTTTCCGGCAGCATCGGGCGCGGTGACGGCATCTCGGCATTGCGGTCGCCGGTTTTGAGATAGGTGTCGAACCAGCGCATCATGCGCAAATTGTAGTCGTAACGGCTGGCAGCCTTGGAATTGCCGTGGCCTTCACCGGGATAGAGGACAAGTCGCACCGGCACATCGGGCTTGCGCACCTTGATGCTGCGATAGAGTTCGTAGCTCTGGCTCGGGCTGACACGCGTGTCTTCCTCGCCATGCATGATCAGCAGCGGGGTGTTGGCCTTGTCGACATGGTAAATCGGGCTGACTTCGAGCATCTTCTGCCAATTGTCCCATGGCCATGCCAAGCTATGCACATTGTACATTTCATAGGGAATGTCGGTCGTGCCGAATTTCGAAATCTGGTTCGAAATGCCGACAAACATCACCCCGGCGACGAATTCGTCGCTGAAATAGGTGCTGGTCCAGGCTGTGGCATAGCCGCCATAGGAACCACCCGTTACGCCGACCCGGTCGGCATCAGCTATGCCTTCAGCGACCAGCGCCCGTTTGGCGTCGACCAGATCGGTGAACTCCGGATCGGTGTAGTTGCCCTGGTGCTGTTTTGAGAACGCTGTGCCGTATCCGGTCGAGCCGCGATAATTGGGCAGGAAAACGGCATAGCCTTGCCCGGCTGCGACATGTCCCGGTTTCGAGTAAGCGGTCTGCCAGCCATTGCTGTCATGCGCTTCCGGACCGCCGTGGACATTGAGGATCAGCGGGGCTCCGCCCGCGGGCGCTCCGCCAACCGGTTCGATCAGCACGCCTTCGATTTCCTGACCGTCGCGCGCGGTGTACGTGAATGTCCGCTGCGTTCCGAAATCGATTTCCGACAGCCACGCATTGTGGTTGGTCCAACGCTCGAACGTGCCGTTGCTGTAAAAGTACAGTTCGGACGGATGAGTCGGGGCGCTTGCTCTCACGACAATATTGTTGCCGCCGGTCTCGACCGAAGACAGCGAAAGCCCTTCTGCCGGCTCCTCGGTCAGCAGTGCGCCGTTGGGCGCGTAAAGGCGGATATGGCTAGAGGCGCCCTTGTGGATCACTGCGGCAAGCGAGCCGTTGGCAAGCCATTCGGCATCGACTGCCGCTTCGGCAGCGCCTTCGTTGAGCGCGCGGTAGCTGCCGGTGGCTACATCGACCAGATGCAGCGTCGTATCGGCAGGATCGTTCTTGTCGACACCGGCGATCATCGAAAGCTGCCTGCCGTCGGGCGAAATTTCAACGTCGCCCAGCTTGCCGGGTGTTTCAACGACGGTCCGGACATTGCCTGTGCCAAGGTCGATAATGTGGACCCGCTGCGAAGTGTACGTGTCATCGATTTGTGGGGTCGGCTGGCTCATCACGATGCCTGTCTTGCCATCGGCCGCGACATCGAATGAATTGACATAGCCCGGGATCTGGATCTGGCGCGGGTCTTCGTCCGGCGTCTCGCCGACCTGCGCCACAAACATGCGCGGCAAGCGTGCTTCTTCTTCATACACGATTGCGTCGAAACCGCCCTTGCGCTGCGTGTCGCGCTGTTCGTCGGTCTCTGCGCCGACCAGCATGTAAATGCTGTGGCCATCGGGTGCCCAGACATAGGATCGCACGTCGCTGTCTTCGACTCCGGCCAGCTTGCGATGGGTGCCGCCGTAGACAGGCACGCCCCATACAGCCCGGTCGTCATCATCATTGGCCCAGGTGAAACTGACCATGGTTCCGTCGGGCGAGAAGGTGACTCCCGAAGGGCTGACATCTTCGGGCAAATACAGGCTCGCCATATCCGGCCCGGTGGCGATCTTCAGCTCCTGCGTGGTGCTGCCATTGTCCTCGCCTTCGGTGACATCAGGCAAGGCCGCTGTCGTATAGGCGACGCGCTGGCCGTCAGGCGAAACGGCAATTGCGCCAACGCTTTTCAATTTGGCGACATCCTCCGGCGTCATCGGCCGCGCAGCGGCGGTCGCGGCAATCGAGACTGAGCCAAGCAGAGTGGCGGCGAGCAGCAGCTTGCGGGTCATATGCGGAAATTTCCTCTTGTGACGAACTGTTGTGTGAACGCGTCATACCGAATGTGGTTTCACACGCAACCGGATGAGCAAAAGGCGGGGTTGTGCACCGGGCCGCTTGGCGGCATCACTGGCGCAACAGGAGAGGACTTCATGCGCATCATTTCAAAACTGGTCGCCGGGGCGGCATTTATTGCGACACCGGCACTGGCTGACACGACAATCATCCATGCCGGCTCGGTCATCACCGACGCATCGGGCAACCCGAGCGGTCCGGCGACCATAACCGTCACCGACGGAAAGATCGTCAGCATCGTGGACGGTTTCCAGCCGACGCCTGAAGGCGCAGCGATGATCCATTTGCCCGAGCACACTGTGCTGCCCGGCCTGATCGATTTGCACACGCATCTTTCCGGCGACCCGAGCGGCGAGTTCTGGCGTTCCGCTGTCAATCCGCCCGAATGGTCCACTCTGGTCGCGGCCAAGAATGCGCACGTTACCGCGAAAGCGGGCTTCACCACTGTGCGCGATCTCGGTTCACGCAGCGACCAGGTGACACAATCGCTGCGAATGGCGACAGCGGACGGCATGCTTCCGGGGCCGCGCATCGTCACTTCGGGTCGGACCATCGCCATCGTCGGCGGGCACGGCGACACCAACGGTTTCCGCCGTGAAGTAAACGATGCGCTGGGCACCAGCTTTGCATGCACCGGCGCTGTGCAGTGCGCGGAGATGGTCCGCACGGCGTCGAAATACGGGGCGGACCTGATCAAGATAACCGCAACCGGCGGCGTGCTCAGCCAGCAGGGGCGCGGGCTGGAGGCGCATTTTTCAGATGCGGAGATGAAGGCGATCGTCGACACCGCCAATTCGCTCGGCCTCAAGGTTGCAGCCCATGCGCACGGTGCGCGCGGGATTGAGGCGGCGGCGCGTGCGGGCGTCCACACGATCGAGCACGGCACATATATCGACGCCCAGGCAGGGCGGGTCATGCGTGAGAACGGAACTATTCTGGTTCCGACGCTGATGGCCTTCCAGGGGATCAAGGAGAATTTGGGCACGGGTTTTTACACGCCGGTGGTCGAAGAAAAGATCCGCGCGGTCGGCCCTTATGCCGAGAGCATCGTCGAGCGCGCGAGCGAGTATGGCGTGAAGGTCGCATTCGGCACCGATGCCGGGGTTTTCCCGCATGGTCAGAATGCAGGCGAATTCGCGCTTATGCGCAAGGGCGGGATGACTGACCGTCAGGCTCTCGCAAGCGCCACCAGCGTTGCTGCCGAAGTGATCGGTATGGAGAAGGAAATCGGCAGACTCGCACCCGGATATTCAGCGGACATCATCGCTGTCGAGGGCAACCCGCTGAGCGATGTCGCTGTGCTGGAAAAGGTCGATTGGGTGATGGTGCGCGGACGCGTGATCGAATGATCCGCGCAGCCGCTGCTCTTGTGGCGTTGGCCGGAGCGGTTCCGGCAAACGCCGCAGAGCCCGGTCCGCAATGCCAGCGCGAGATTGTCGTGCTTGGCGCAGGGCAGGATGCGGGCGCACCGCAAATCGGCAATTCGGATGACGATGGGCCGGTGCTGCTCCCCAGTTCGCTTGCGCTGATCGACCGAACAGAGGGTAAACGGTACCTGTTCGATGCCACGCCGGCGATCACGCAGCAGCTGGCAATGCTCGATGCCATCGAGCCGCCTCAGCAGGGCCTCGGGATCGATGGCATCTTCCTGACCCACGCGCATATCGGACACTACTTCGGACTGGCCTATCTGGGTCGCGAAGCGGCTGGCGCGCAGAATGTTCGCGTCTACGCCATGCCTCGAATGGCAGATTTCCTCCGCAGCAACGGTCCGTGGAACCAGCTCGTCGAACTGGAAAACATCCGAATCGTCACGGTTCCGCATTCGAGCTGGAAATTTCCCCCGCTGGATAACGACGCCTGGCGCGCATCGGAGCCGCAATTCCTTGGCGCTGGTATTGCCGCCACCGCGCTACCGGTTCCCCATCGCGACGAATATTCGGAGACGGTCGGCTGGGTTCTGGCCGATCCCGAAAGCTGGTCCTTCCTCTACCTGCCTGACATCGACAGTTGGAGCGAGCTGGAGGATCGCATGCCCGATTTCACGTTGGAAGCGTTGGTGGCGAAGGTCGATCTGGTCTTCGTCGATGCGACATTCTGGGACGACAACGAATTACTCGACGAGAATGGCGTCGGCCGCGACATGTCGGAGATCCCGCACCCGCGCGTGACGGAAACGATGGACCTGCTTCAGGACCTGCCGGGCGAGGAGCGCGGCAAAATCCGCTTCATCCATTACAACCACACCAACCCGATCCGCGATCCCGACAGCGCCGAAAGCAAGCAGGTGGTTGAGCGCGGGTTCACTGTCGCCCGGCGGGGCGACCGTATCTGTCTCGATTGACCGCCTGTCGAAGCGGACGCGCTATTGGTCGAGGGTTCATCGCGCGTTCGGTATCGGCGTTCTAGCTGGCTGAAATTCGCGCCATGCCGCGTCATCACGAATACAAACGGGGAATCTTTATGAAATCTGTCCGCCCAATTTCCTTTGGCGGGGCCTTGCTGGCGACTGCAGCTGCAATCGCGCTGCCCGCCGCGCCTGCCTTTGCCGATCATCACGCTGAAATTGCCACCAGTGAAGCGCCTGCCGAGCAGACCGAGGGCGAGAAGCTGAAAGCATTGTTCGCTGAATCCGATGCCCGCGGGCTGGAGATCAATCCGATCGGCCGGTTGTTTCGCGGTGATGACAAGAATGCGGACCGGCTCGGGGATTTCCTGACGGACAGCAGCTTCTATGCCAGCAAGCGGGACACGCAGCTCAACCTTGCCAAGCTCGAACTGATCGACCGCAGCAAGCTGAACGAGACCGACCAGTTGGCCTACGATGTCTTCAAATATGGTCAGGAAGCGAGCTTGCGCGGCCAGACGGACGAGATCCGCGCGCTGACCGAAGTGCGCCCGGTGAACCATTTCTCCGGCTTCCACACATTCTATCCGACCTTCGCCAGCGGCGGCAGCGCGGCGCAGTTCAACACAGTCGCCAATTACGAAGACAACCTCAGCCGTCATGACGATTATATCGCGATCAACGACCGCGCGATCGGCAAATTCCGCGAAGGGATGGAAAGCGGCGTGCTCGAAACCTCGCTCACTATCGGCAATGTGGTAAAACAGTTCGACACCCAGCTGGCTGTACCGATTGCAGACTCGCAGTTCATGAAGCCGGTGCAACAATTCCCGGAAGACTTTTCCGAGGAAGACCAAGCGCGGCTGACCGCCGCCTATGAAGCGAAAACGCAGGAAATTTACGCCGCGCACGAGAAAATGCGCGACTTCCTGCGCGACGAATACCTTCCGGTGGCGCGTGAAACTGTCGGGCTCAGCCAGATGAAGGGCGGCGAAGCGCTCTATGCACAGCTGATCGAGCAGACCACCACGCTGCCGCTGGAAGCCGACTATTTGCACAATCTCGGTCTGTCCGAAGTTGCGCGGATCAAGAACGGGATGCTGGAGATCAAGGACGAGGTGGGCTTCAGCGGCACACTCACCGAATTCTTCGACTATGTCCGCACCGACCCGCAGTTCAAGCCGGAAAGCCGCGAGGCGCTGACGCAGAGCTACTACGATATCGGCGAACAGGTGGACGAGAAGATCGGCGAGTATTTCGCCGTGCTTCCGAAGACGCCGCTCAACATCGAACCCTATGACGAGTCGATCGAACAGTTCAGCGCTGGCGGTTCCTACAGCTCCGGCGCGCCCGACGGGTCGCGTGCCGGGACCTTCTATTTCAATGCCTACGACCTGCCGAGCAGGCTGACGACGGGCAATGTCACCCTGTACCTGCACGAAGGCGCGCCGGGCCATCATTTCCAGATCAGTCTTGCTCAGGAAAACACCGACCTTCCGGCGTTCATGCGCTTCGGCGGCAATACCGCCTATGTCGAAGGCTGGGCGCTCTATTCTGAGACGTTGGGCTACGAGATGGGCTTCTTCGACGATCCGTGGAACCGCTACGGCACGCTGCAGGACGAACAGCTGCGCGCCATGCGGCTGGTGGTCGATACCGGTCTCCATTCGAAGGGCTGGACCCGCGAACAGGCGATCGACTTCATGCTGGAAAACTCGGGCATGACCCGGACGGAAGTCGTGTCCGAAGTCGAACGCTATATTGCAATCCCGAGCCAGGCGCTGGCTTACAAGGTCGGCGCGCTGAAAATCCAGGAGCTGCGCAAAAAGGGCGAAGCCGCGCTGGGCGACAAATTCGATCTGCGCGAGTTCCACAATCAGGTACTCAACACCGGGTCGCTGCCATTGCCGGTGCTGGAAGCCAAGATCGACCGCTGGATTGCTTCGCAGCGTTGAAAATTGACCAATAGAAAAAGAACAGGCTGTCCGGCGCTGCCGGGCGGCCTGTTCTTATGCCTGTTCGCTTTTGACCGGAAAATGGAGTAAAACCTTCGCTCGGGGAGGAATACTTACATGGCGAAACGGCTCATTTTCTGTTTCGACGGAACATGGAACAGGCTCTCTGCAGATGTGCCGACCAATGTCGCGACAGTGGCTCAGATGGTCCGCCCGGTGGCGCGCAGCGGAACGCACCAGATCGTCTATTATGACGAAGGGATCGGCACCAACACATCGTGGGTCAATCAGCGCTGGCAGGGGATCACCGGCAAGGGGCTGATGAACAATCTGCGTGAAGCCTATCGTTTTCTCATCTTCAATCACGAACCGGGCGATGAAATCTACGCTTTCGGCTTCTCGCGCGGGGCGTTTACCGCTCGCACATTCATCGGATTCATCCGTCACGCCGGTATTCTCGATGTTGTCAGTGCCAACCAGATCGACAAGGCGATCGAGATCTACCGCAATGCTGGCAAGGTCGTCGGCAACACCGGGGAGGAATCGGGCAGCGCCCTTCGCTTTCGTGCACGCCATTGCAAGGCCATCTGTGTCAGCGATGAAGACATTGAATTCCGCAAGCGCATCGATGCTGATTTCGATCCGGAAAAGGCGGTCTTGCTCAATATTCGTTTTCTCGGGGCGTGGGACACTGTCAGCGCGCTGGGCGTGCCGCAACTGGTGCCCGGTTCGAAATGGATCAACGCCAAATACGGTTTTCATGATGCCGTATTGACCAGCAAGATCAAGGCGGCCCGCCATGCGGTGGCACTCGATGAACTTCGCCCGACCTTTCGGGCCACCCTCTTCGGGCGCGCCAAAGTGGACGAACTCAATGCGCGGGCGGCCCGGGGCCGCACAACACCGTTCAGCCCGTGGGAACAGCCCTATCAGGAACAGTGGTTTCCCGGTGTGCATGGCGCGGTCGGCGGGGGAGGCGCGCACAGAGGCTTGTCCGACGGCGCGCTGGCATGGATCCTGACCGGAGCGAAGCGGGCGGGGCTGGAACTCAGGGCGGACAATGACAGCAAGGCCTTCCAGATTCGGCCCGACAGCCTCGACCCGGTGCAGAACCAGGCGGCCAAGACAATCGGTCAGCGCTTCCCGATTGGCACGATCCGGCGGCTGTTTCATTCGCCGAGGGCTGGGCCGCAAAGCCTGTCAGCGCTGGCGCTTGCTACGCTGCAGCGCTGGTTCGCTCCGGCAAGCGCGCTGTCCGAAGGCAAACCCTATCGTCCCGGAGCGCTGCTGCCGATTGCTGCAGAGATCGAGAATTGGCCTTACGCCCGCCTGCCCGAACTCAAATCAGAGCATATCGTGTTGCAGGGCGAGACGCTCTCTCTGATCGCAGAGCGCTATCTCGGTGCCCGGACCCGCTACCTGGAAATATTTGAAGCGAACAGAGACCGGCTGGACGACCCCGACCATGTCATGCCCGGCACACGTCTGCGAATTCCCTTCGATGGCCCGGCGGTGCACGGACCCGCTTGACGTTACGGCATGATTTACACAGCGACTGCGCTGCGCCAAACCGCCTGTCATGAGCAAAAAAACCATTTGGTGGAATGACCAGCGCCCGCCGCTCGAACCCATGACCAGCCTCGGGGATGATTGCATGCCGGGCTTTCTCGGCATCGAATTTCTGGAAGCCGGCGACGACTGGATTTCGGCACGCATGCCGGTCAACGAGCGCACGCAGCAGCCTTTCAAACGCCTGCATGGCGGTGCTTCCGTCGTGTTGGCAGAGACAGTGGGATCGGTCGCGGCCAGTTTTTGCGTCGATCGGGAAAAGCACGTTGCTGTCGGGCTGGAGATCAACGCCAACCACGTTCGCCCGGCCTACCAAGGTTATGTGACTGCAACGGCCAAGGCGGAGAATATCGGACGCACCACGCAGATATGGTCGATCCGTATAACCGACGAGAATGGCAAGCTTGTCTGCATTTCGCGCCTGACAATGGCGGTCATCCCGCTCGACCGGAAATAGCGCAAAGCGTAACCAAGCAGCTCCATTCAGCGTATAGCGTGCAGCTATAAGGGGAAAGTCGATGGAAATCAGTGCACGCCGCTCGGCACAAATCGTTGCAGTCGCCCTCGTTTCGATGGTCGTGACGCAACTCGTTTATTTTACGCTCTCCAGTCAGGGCGCCGAAATCAACCGGCCGGTCATCTGGACGGTTGAGGCGGTCGCCTTTCTCGCCATCGCGGTGTTCGCCCTGGTGGCATTGGCCAAGGGGCGCGCCTTGACCGCAGCGTGGGCGGCGATTGCCACTGGCGGGATGATCAACGCGATCCAGGTCGGAATGGGCCTTGCCATGTTCGGCCCGGTAAAGGACGCGGGCGAGGCAATGGCGCCCGCGTTCGAAGCGATTCTTGCGGGCGCGTTCTTCCTCTATTTCTCAGGCAAGTTCCTGTTCGGTTTCGGCGCAATTCTATTCGGGCTTGGCGCTGTGAAATGCGGTAACGGCATCGGCAAGGCGCTTGGCGGCCTTGCCGTTGTGTCCGGCGCTGCCGCGATGCTGGCGAACACCGGTGCAATGGCGCAAGGTATGGCTTTGATGCTTCCTGCCGGTGCCAGCGGAACAGCCGCCACGCTGTTTCTTGCAGCCGCGATCATCGTGACCGGAAAGCATAAGGACGCTTAATCGAAATTACCTGCCAACGCCTCGAAGCCGGCGGCGAATTCTTCCTTGAAATCCTGCACAACTGCGCCCGCGCCGCGCACCTCCTTCACCAGGCCCACACCCTGGCCGACGAAATAGGTGCACAGCCCCTGCGCTTGCGGGTTGCCGTTCACTGCGGCTTTGTCGATCGCGCGCAATACGGGCTCTGACAGGAGCATCATCAACGGCATGGGCAGGGCGGGGATGCCGGCCTCTTCCCACCTGGCATGCCATCCGCTGCGCAGCTGGCGGCTGAATTTGCCGGTACGGTGCTTGCTGCGGATCGTGTCGCGGCTGGTCGCAGCGACCATTTTCTCGCGAAACACTTCGGTCGTCTCGGATTCGCTGGTCGCGAGCCATACGCTGCCGCACCACGCGCCCGCTGCTCCCATCGCCATCATCCCGGCCATTTGCTGACCGTTCATGATCCCTCCGGCGGCGAGCACGGGGATGTCCTTGCCCGCATCGCGGATTGCCTGAAGGACTTCCGGGATAAGCACGATGGTTGAAACCTCGCCGCAATGCCCGCCGCCTTCGCCGCCCTGCGCGACGATGATATCGACCCCGGCGTCGATCTGTTTCATCGCGTGTTCCTTCGCGCCGACCAGCGCTGCGACCGGTATTCCGTGCTTCTTGCCCGCTGCGATCATTTCAGGTGGAGCGGTGCCCAGCGCGTTGGCGATCAACCGAACTGGGTGATTGAAGCTGACTTCGAGCAATTCCTGACCGAGCGAGGTGTTGGGCCGGTGCGATCCACCAAACGGAGCGGTGCCATCTTGTGAAACACCGCAGTCGCGCAATATCTGGCGCGTGAAATCGCGATATTCCGGCGGTATCATCGCCACGACCTCGTCCGCCGTCACTTGCTTTTCGACCGCCTGGACTTCCGGGATCAGGACATCGACACCGTAAGGCTTGCCGTCGACGTGGTCGTCGATCCAGTTGAGTTCCTGCTCCAATTGCTCGGGCGTGAAACTGACCGCACCGATCACCCCGAAACCGCCCGCGCGGCTGACTGCAGCGACGACATCGCGGCAATGCGAAAAAGCGAACAGCGGGAATTCGCATCCCACCATCTCGGTCATGCGAAACGGCATAGTTTCGGCTCCCTGTTCAGTGGTAAAGCATGGCACAGGATTAATTGGCGGTCACTCTCCAATTCTCGTTGCATCACGCGATGGACTTTTACTTGAGGGCGGCGGTCTACAGTGTTAGAAATGCGGCAATAAAAAGTCGGGCCGCTATTTATCCAGACACGGGGGAGCGTGAATGTGGCGACTTTCGATCCAAAAGAGTTTTTCGCGCTTTTGCGAAGTGGTTTGCTCGGGCCAACCTTGAGCCGCAAGGAAGTTGACGGCTGCAATGCGGTTCTTGCTGCCATGGAGAATCTTCCTCTCGCTTATTGCGCCTACGGGCTGGCTACAGCGTACCACGAAACAAATGCAACGATGCTTCCCGTGCGCGAAGCCTATTGGTTGTCAGAGGCATGGCGCAAGAAGAATTTGCGTTACTGGCCGTGGTACGGTCGCGGTTACGTCCAGCTGACCTGGGAAACCAATTACGAACGTGCCGACGAGGAACTTGAGCTGGGCGGCTCGCTGACGAAGAATCCCGACCTCGCTCTTGAGCCGGATATCGCAGCACGGATCATGCGGTGCGGAATGATTGAGGGATGGTTCGCTGGCGACAGACATGGGCGGCATGATTTTGCCAGGCATCTTCCTGAGAACGGCCCGGCGACGGAACTCCAGTTCAAGGGCGCCCGGCGGATCATCAACGGGACCGACAAGAACCTTTTGATTGCAAGGCATGCGCTGCAATTTCAGCAAGCACTGGAGAATGGAAAATGGTGAGAACGATGCTTTTGGCGGTGTCTGCGGTCGCGCTGACGGGTAATGCTCAGGCAAACGGCGGCATCGTGTGCCGGAACGAAGCTGTTCAGGTGAATTGTGGTGGCGGCAGTTGCGAAGCGACCACCGATGCGTTCACGCCTTTTTCGGTTTCGCGTAGCGGTGACACATTGCAGGTCTGTGCCTATTCGGGCTGCTGGTCAGGGGAGATAGAAGCCGCAGTCGTGCGCGGAGACTTCCGTGTCGATTTTGCAGATCTGTCTCGGGAATTTCCGGAGGATATCGCAGATCAGCCGGACGAAGCTTCTGAGCCGGTTGAAGCCAGCCTTTTTTACGATACTGCGAACCGGGTCGGATTCGTCTATTTCATGGGTTTTGCCAATCCGCTGACTTGCGAGTCCTTCGATATGGTCGAGTCAGACAACTGAGAGCTAACTGGCAAGACAATTTGCCTTACGTCTGACCTGCCTTGTGACCCTCGTCGGATACATTACGCAGACTCAGTTGGGCCGGTGCATCGACAAGTCTGCGCGCGCTGTCCCATCCTCCGTGCAACCAGATCTGGCGCGCCTCTTCGCTGTCCGGCAAGACGACCGGCATCGCCTTGCAGCCCAGTTCCTTCGGCACTCCGGCAGCGCCGCGCGTCAGCAGTGCAAAGCCGGGGACTTCATTGTCTTTCCACACGCCGGCCATGGCAAACATCGGCTGGTCATCCGGCGCGAACCAGTGCCGCAAGCGGCGCCCTTCGTAGTCGGTGCCGCTGCCCCACTCCATGAATGCAGTTGCCGGCACAAGGCAGCGGAACTCGCTGTTGCGCAGATTGCCGATCCAGAACGGGCTGTCCGGATTGCGCACGCTCGCCACCAACCGTGCGGGATCGTCTGCCGAGGGCGGAGGTAGCACTCCCCAGAGGCGCGGCACCATGCGCGGCTGGAGCGGCTTCCCCGCCGGACGTGGCCCGGCGATAAACTCGCGCCCAGCGGTTATCACCGGGGCGAATTTGCCCGGCGCGGCGTAGCCACCGGCCCACGGATCATCGCCCGCGCGCGCTCCGAAACGCGCAGACACAGCGGCTGCGGATGCGTCGAGGCGATAGAGCAGCGTCACGCCATGTGCCCGGTCGGTGACAGCGTTACGACCCGACGAGGAACATGTTGATCGTCAGCCGGCCCTTGCGCGGATTGTCCGACAGCACGGCCGGATCGGGAATGACACCCGAATGGAGCTGCCGCCCGCGATACAGCACCAGCCGGTCGGGCTGCGCTTCGACCTCGTCGATCAATTCGAACCAATCACTGTCACCGTGGTGAAAGCTGGCGGGCGGCATCCCGTGCTCCTGCTCGTCCTGCGCCAGCGCGGCATTATAGGCGGCCTCGCGGTCGGGCGTGACTGTCTCGAAGCCGGTGCGCTTGTGGCGGTAAAACGCCGTCCCGCCGGTCTCCGGCCCGAGCAAATAGTGCATCACTGCCACCACTTCGCCGCCGGAATGGTCGTAATGCGGGATCCGCTGGAGCGGGGCGAGATCAGTTTCCGCTACAGTGACCAGCGAAAAGGTCGAGGCATCGAGCCGGACGCCCTTGGTAAAGCCGAAGACGCGTTGCATCACCTGCATCATCAAATCGCGCCGCCGGTCGAGATAGTTCGGCTCGGCCCATGAGCGGATGCCGGGATAGGACGCGCCGGCGTGCTGGTATTCGGCGGCATAGCCCGCCTCCAGCAATTCATCGACCATCCCGCTGAACTGGTCGATCACCACCAGCGGTTCGCCTTCACGCCCCATTTGGCGGACGCTTATTTTGGGTTCGGGTAGTGGCTGCATGGCTGCGGTGGTGGCGCATCGGGGCGGGGGTAGTCAATCAGCTTGAGGCCCTGAATGCGCCCCTGCATGCGCCACTGGATGCTCTGCTGGACTGGCGCGCCGTTTCGCCCTAGACCCTGCCCATCCCCGGGGAGCGAGCTTTCGCTGAGAGGGGCAGGTTGCGCTGCCCGACCCGTCGAACCTGAACCGATTAGCATCGGCGGAGGGAGCGGGCCTGTCTGTCCGGACATCCGCGCTCCGCCACGAGGAGAATACGCGCATGGCCGACATCGACAGCAAATTCGACATTGGAGTGACCACCGGCCCGATCCGCGGCAGCCGCAAGATCCATGTCGGCGCTCGCACCGGCAGCGGGGTCCGCGTGGCGATGCGTGAGATCCAGCTGGAAGGCGGGGAAGAGCCTGTACGGGTCTACGACACCTCCGGCCCTTACACCGACACCAATGCCACGATCGACATCAATCGCGGCCTGCCGCAACTGCGCCGCGAATGGATCGAAGCGCGCGGCGATGTCGAGGAATACGACGCGCGTGAAGTGAAACCGGAAGACAACGGCCAACTCGGCCCGGACCGCAGCGGCGGCGTGCCAGCCTTCCCCAATGTCCACAAACGCGTGCTGCGCGCGAAATCGGGCCAGAACGTCAGCCAGATGCACTATGCCCGCCAGGGCATCATCACGCCCGAGATGGAGTATGTCGCCGAGCGCGAGAACCTGGGCCGCGAAATGAATGCCGAACTGATCGCCGCCAACCGTGCAGGCGCGGAAAGCTGGGGTGCGTCCATCCCGGAGCTGATCACACCCGAATTCGTGCGTGACGAGGTTGCGCGTGGCCGGGCGATCATCCCCAACAACATCAACCACCCGGAAAGCGAGCCGATGGCGATCGGGCGCAATTTCCTGGTCAAGATCAACGCCAATATCGGCAACAGCGCGGTGGCATCGGATGTCGCGACCGAAGTCGACAAGATGGTCTGGTCCACCCGCTGGGGTGCGGACACGGTGATGGACCTCAGCACGGGCCGCAACATCCACGACACGCGCGAATGGATCATCCGCAACAGCCCAGTGCCGATCGGTACCGTGCCGATTTACCAGGCGTTGGAAAAGGTCGGCGGTGTGGCCGAAGACCTGACGTGGGAAGTGTTCCGCGACACGCTGATCGAACAGGCCGAGCAGGGCGTCGATTACTTCACCATCCATGCTGGCGTACGCCTGCCCTATGTGCCGATGGCAGCCAAGCGGGTCACCGGCATCGTCAGCCGCGGCGGCAGCATCATGGCGAAATGGTGCCTCGCGCATCACAAGGAGTCGTTTCTCTACGAGCATTTCGACGACATCACCGAGATCATGAAGGCCTATGATATCGCCTATTCGCTGGGTGACGGCCTGCGCCCCGGCAGCATCGCGGACGCGAATGACGAAGCGCAGTTTGCCGAGCTCTACACGCTGGGCGAACTGACCCACCGCGCGTGGAAATCGGATGTGCAGGTGATGATCGAAGGGCCGGGCCACGTGCCGATGCACAAGATCAAGGAAAACATGACCAAGCAGCTCGAGGTGTGCGGCGAAGCGCCGTTCTATACGCTCGGCCCGCTCGTCACCGATATCGCGCCGGGTTATGACCACATCACCAGCGGCATCGGCGCGGCGCAGATCGGCTGGTACGGCACCGCGATGCTTTGCTACGTCACGCCGAAAGAACATCTCGGCCTGCCCGACCGTGACGATGTGAAAGTCGGCGTGATCACGTACAAGCTGGCCGCCCACGCCGCCGACCTTGCGAAGGGCCACCCGGCCTCCAAGGTGCGCGACGACGCACTGTCAAAAGCCCGCTTCGAATTCCGCTGGCGCGACCAGTTCAACCTCAGCCTGGACCCTGAAACGGCGGAGCAATATCACGACCAGACCTTGCCCGCAGAAGGCGCCAAGACCGCGCATTTCTGCAGCATGTGCGGCCCGAAATTCTGCAGCATGAAGATCAGCCAGGAAGTGCGCGATTTCGCCAGCAAGCAGAACGCCGATCCTGACAGCTTCCTCGAAGCGACCGCCTCGGGCGCGGACACTGCGGAAGCCAGTCGTCAGGCCGCACTGAAAGGCATGGAGGAAATGAGCGCGCTGTATAAGGCGAAGGGCGAGCAGCTGTATCTGCCGGAAAGCGAAACCGAATAGGCACCGCCGAAACCCCGCGCGAAGTCATGGACACGGCGATCAAGCAGATCGTCGTGCCCCATTTGCGCACGCTCGGCTTCAAAGGCTCGCTGCCCGATTTCCATCGCCCGCGCGGGGGCGCGGTGGACTTGCTGACCTTCCAGTTTCGCCGTGACGGAGCGGCATTCGTGGTGGAGCTGGGCCGCGTGGCTGCGAGCGGGTTCGACTTCCACGGCAAACATATCCCCGCCGCCAAGGCCAAAAGCCGCTACCTGAAAGAACGCCACCGCCTCGGCGCCGATTTCCGCGTGAACTACGGCGACCACTGGTTCGCCTTCGCGGACCGCGACCCGAAAGAGGTGGCGCGCGAGATTAACCGACAACTGGTTCAGCCCGAGCTGTGGCAATTTGTAGGCACGCTCCGTGCTTTGGGCGCAGCTTGAAGCCGTGCGGCACGGCGCAATTTCAGTGCCGGAATGAGTAGGCTGCTGGTCAAATCAATGCTGCTCGCGGCAGTGCTGGTGATTGATATCGCCGCTTGGCCGGCCTTGTGGGCGGAAATGGGGGCTTCGCTGTTCCTGCGTGTGATCGCTGCATTTGCGGTGTTGGCGGGTGCGCTTCTCTGTGCAGCTTTGGTGCAAAATGTGGTCCTGAGATGGACCTATGGTTTGGTTTTGGCGCTCGGCGCCTGGATGGTCTTGGGTTACCGTTTCTCGGTCGGGACAGCCACTAGCTATTTTGATTTTGTAACTGTGGTTGATGCGCGCAGTTCGCTGATTGATGCGTTCGCGTTGCATTGGCTTGGGTTACTTGCTGCGGGCGGGGCGGCGCTGTTGACGGCCCTTGCGATTTCGTTGAAGCCTCCGCCGACTGCGCGGCGCTTAGCCGTGCTTGTTGCTCTGATCCCGATTGTAGCGGGCGCAGGTATCATCAGCTTACTGGTGGAACGGAACGGTCAGGGTCGCGGTATTCCGGCATCTTGGCAGGGCATCGGTTATGCCGGGCTGTATGTCGTTGACAGTTTTCACGGACTCGCTGGTGCACGCAGCGATGTAACGATCATGGCAAACTCAGCGCCACCAGATCGCGACATCATCCTGATCGTCGATGAATCGGTTTCGGCTAATTACCTTGATCTGAATGCGGTAGGCGGTGCCTATTCCGGTCTGGCGATGAAACGACCGAACTGGAGCACTCGCGATTTTGGGATCGCTGCGAGCATGACCAATTGTTCGATGACAACCAATGTGGGACTGCGCTTTGGCGCAGGGCGCGAAGACTTCCAGAGAAAGATCGCTCGCGCGCCCTCAATTTGGGCCTATGCCCGGAATGCGGGAATGCGGACTGTCTATATATATGGTCAGCGAGGCGGGCTAAATGAAAATTATATGACTGACGCGGAGCGCGAACTGATCGATGAAGAAATCTATTTCGACGATATCGCTCTGGTCCAACGGGACCAGTATATCGCGGATGAATTGGCCCGACGGTTAAACAATGGGAAACCCGAGTTCATTCTGGCGAGCAAAGCTGGCGCGCACTTCCCGCTGACGGGCATGTACCCAGCTGGTGGCGGGCGGTTCATGCCCGAAGCCGACATAAGTACGCTGTCCAAGGATGAGCAATTCTGGAAGCTCTACCGCAACAATTATCGCAACGCGCTGGATTGGAGTGTGGGTGCGTTCTTCGACCGGCTGTTTAGCGAGGCTGGGCAAAACCCGGACACTGCGATGATCATCTATACCTCCGACCACGGGCAGACTTTCTACGAGCACGAGGATCCCGGCTCGATAACACATTGCCGCAAAGATGCTGCAATGGAAGAGGGTGCGGTTCCGTTGGTTGTGTTAGAGACGGGAACGCAGCTGGATAAGAATCCAAAGCGTGATTCCAACAGTCACTACCAGATTTTCCCGGAGTTGCTGCTAGCTATGGGATATCGTGTAGACGATGTCGTTCGCGATTACGGTCAGGGACTGGGTGGCGGCGCAGATGACCCTATGAAGTTTGCTGTTCAGATGCATCTGCGATTGGGAATTCCGCCGGGTTGGGTAAAGATCGAACCCGAGGAAGTCTTTCGCCCGCCCGACCGAGCTGAAACGGATTAGGGCGCGCCTTCAGGCGCGCGATTGGCCCATACCAGTATCGCCGTCAGAGCCACTGCCAGTCCCCACAGGCCCAGTTTGGGGTTTACCGTTGCGAAGTTCACGAACAGGAAGCCGTGGCTCAGCAGATAGATGCCGATCAGGGCCAGCCCCCAGCGCTTGCGCCAGATCTGGCCAAGGGCGCCAAGGCATATGGTCACGCCCATAAAGGCGATAAAGCCGAAATAGGTGAGGGGCGTGAAGCCCACCAAATTGAGCGGAGCTTCGGCGATGAAGCGTTGTGTGTCGGCCAGCGCCTCCACCGCTTCGCCGGTGAACATCCACCAGCCGGATGCCTGCCCGATCATCAGGATGCTGACTCCGATGCGGACAAGTCCGGAGGCGAGGAACAGCAGGCAAATGATGATGGCGAGCGAGCGCATGAGTTCGGAAGGCATGGTGTAGTATCTATATAATACACTTGTGTGTCAACATGCGCGGCAGCCGTGAACCTTGCTGGCCTTTCCCCGCCACGCTTGCCCACCGGCCGATTTGCCAATGCCCGCACGGGGGAGTAGTATCGCAGTTCCGGGTCGCTTTTGGAGAGGGCCCGGTCATGCTTGGCAAATACACCTATCTGCAGGTCGCACTGTTCGTTTTCGGCGTGGTTTTCTGCCTCATCTATCCGCTTGCGCTGGTGTGGCCTGCGGGCTGGATGTGGCATGAGGGTGCGCCCTTCGCCAGTCAGTATTACGCCATGATTGTCGGCGTTTATGCCACGCTCGGCGTGTGCCTGATCCTGGCGGCACGCAACCCGGCAGAACATCTTTCGCTGATCCGTTTTACCATCTGGTCCAGCGTGGTTCACGCGCTGATCATGGCGGTGCAGGCATTTCAGGCGCCCGAGCATGGCGGACATTTGCTCGGCGATGTCCCGGCTCTGCTGCTGGTCGCGGTGGTTCTGTGGTGGCTGTCACGCAATCCGGCGGCAGGTGCTGCATCGTCTTCCTAGGCTAGGGTGCTTCAGGTGAAGGTCAGGGCGCGCTGCTCGCCGCTCAGCGCTTCCTGACGAATTCCGCGCGGAGGACGAGGCCTTTGATGCCGGGATATTTGCAGTCGATTTCCTGCGCGTCTCCGGTCAGGCGGATGCTCTTGATCACAGTCCCCTGTTTCAGCGTCTTGCCGGCCCCTTTAACGTCGAGGTCCTTGATCAGAGTCACCTGATCGCCGTCCGCCAGCAGATTGCCGACGGCATCGCGGACCTCGACCTGATCGGCGTCGGCACTGGCGGCCTGCTTTGCGGCGAGCTCGGATGCGGGCATCCATTCGCCGCTGTCTTCGTCATATACGTAATCATCGGCGGATGGGTCGTGATCGGATGTGTTCATGCCAGCGCTATGCGGCAGCCATGGGTGCCTGTCGAGCGGCGCCAGGCCTCTATTCGGTGTTGTATGAGGCATTGGCCCATCCCGCCTTCTCGGAACAACGCGCACTTCCAGAGCTTGATTAAGCATCACCGGAACAAAAAAGGAAAATTCCATGTCAGTTGCAAAAGTCACTGAAATCATTGCCTCGTCACCCACCAGCGTCGAAGATGCCGTCCGTGAAGGCGTGAAGCGCGCCTCCAAGACCATCAAGGGCATTCAGGGTGTATGGGTGAAAGACACCAAGGCCACTGTGTCCAACGGTGAAATCACCGAATGGCGCTGCACGCTGAAGATCACTTTCATCGTCAACGACTGAGGCGAGCCAGAATAAAGCGAAACAGGAGCGGGCCAGGTGCCCGCTCTTTTCTTGCGTACGGCCTCGCGTGCGATCGGGGGGAGGGCACCGATGCCGAACTTCGAATGTTACGCCTGCTTCATCCCCACCAGCACCTTGTCCAGCGCCTGCAGGAAGCGCGAGCGATCCGCCTTGCTGAACGGGGGCGGGCCTCCGGTCATTCCGTCCATCCCGGCGCGCAGGTCTGCCATGATGGCGCGGGTCGCGACCGCCGCGCCGATGCTGGCGGTGTCGAACGGCTTGCCGTTGTGCGCCAGCACTGTCGCGCCGACCTTGAGGCAGCGTTCTGCCAATAGAATGTCGGCGGTTATCACCACGCTGCGCGGTCCGGCGTTTTCTGCGATCCAGTCGTCCGCCGCGTCAAAGCTGTCGTCCACCACCACGCGCTTCACCCGCTCGCTCACCGGCACACGGAAGGGCGAATTGCTGACCACGCGAACATGCGCCTGATAGCGTTCGGCCACGCGGTAAACCTCGTCCTTCACCGGGCAGGCATCGGCATCGACCAGTATCGTCGGGCCGGCTGTCACTGTTCCGGTTGCTGCGTCAGGCGAACAAGGCTCCAGTCGTAGCCGAGCTGTTTGACCCGCGCTTCGAGCTGCGCGCGCAGGGCCGCGT
This sequence comes from Parerythrobacter lutipelagi, assembly GCF_005434975.1. GTDB lineage: Bacteria > Pseudomonadota > Alphaproteobacteria > Sphingomonadales > Sphingomonadaceae > Parerythrobacter_A > Parerythrobacter_A lutipelagi. The sequence goes on from NZ_SKCJ01000002.1 coordinate 188,079, forward strand.
CAGGCTGAGCTTCGCGGGTGAGCATCCACAGATACCGCCCGCTCGGTTCGCCCACGATGGACCAATCATAAAGGCCGTCCGCCCCGACGGCGCTGCGATCGAGCACCCAATAGTCGCCGTAGAACGGACCGAAAAAGCTGACCTTGAGTTTCGCGCCATCGCTGCCGCCGACAATCCTGGCTTTGCCGGTCGCCTGGTTGAACTCGCCATCCAGTCCGCCCTCGTAGCACGAATTGACCACACGGATATTGCCGTCATCGCGCAGACTGTACTCGGCGGTTACCCCTTCGCAGCCCTTCTGGAAGGGTGCTTCGTAGCGGCCATATTCGAACCATGTGCCAAGATAGCTCTCGAGCGCGACCGGCTTCGCGGGTTCCGGCACGCTCGCATTCCCCACCGGCCCGGGAGAACCAACGCAAGCGGATAGCGCAAGCAAAGCGGGCGCGAGAAGAAGCAGGCATGGGATACGGCTCAATTTCATGGCAATCAAATGCCGCGCCGGTGGGGAAAGTTCCCTCGGTATATGACCGTCTCTCGTAGTTGTGGCTGCTACATCGGCAGCAATGTTCCGCTCCAGCCGTATTGGTCTCCGTCGGAGGATTTGGCCCGGATCAGGTTCATGGCGATGCTTTCCGGCGCGTTGCCGGGCCCCACCATCGTGCCGGTGACCGCGACATAGCTGGTCGCGTCCTGCTGATTCACGCCATAGAGGCCGAAAGCTGACGCGTTACGGCCAGGGACCGAGCCTGATGCAGCCCAGTTTCCAGTGATGTTGAATACCTGGTCTTCAAACGTCAGCGTGCCGCTCATCGCACCAGTGGCGTCCTGATTGTTGAAATCGATCATCAACTGGCAGGTGCCGTCGTCATATTTCTTGCTGCACATTTTCCATACCGACATCGTATTCTCCCATTGTTTCTCGTGCGCTATCCGGCGCTGCTGGAGGTGTGTTCGCAGTCACGGCAATCTAGCGATTGGAAGAATGCGCCACGGGCACATATTGTGCGGTTGCAGCAATCGTTAGGCGTTTCGCCCCACTTGTGCTAAAGGCATTTTGCTGACGTCGAAATTTGCGACGGACTTCGACTTTTGCGCTCCGCCGTTTGCCTGCGTTTTTCGCTTATGGGCCCCGGCGTAAACCAGACGACGACTTCCTTTCTTCGGACGATTTCACGCACGACCTGGGGGTATGTTGCCCGCAGACAATAATACGTTCTTGAAAGGAACATCGCATGGCCAAGACTGGCACCGTAAAATTCTTCAACGCCGACAAAGGCTATGGCTTCATCCAGCCGGACGACGGTTCGAACGACAGCTTCGTTCACATCACTGCCGTCCAGGCAGCCGGCATGACTTCGCTCGATAAAGAGCAGCGTCTCAACTACGACGTTGAAATCGGCCGCAACGGCAAGGAAAGCGCCGTAAACCTGTCGTCTGCTGACTAACGACACATCGTGACCGGGCGCGGCGGGCTTATGGCCATTGCCGCGCCCGCTCACATTCTATCCCGCGATGAAGGGACGATCCGAATGGCACAAACATACGATTTCTACATGGAGCGTGCGAAAGAGGCTGCAACGGCGGCTGGAAAAGCACAGCTCGACAATGTCCGCGACCGCGAATTGCGTGCGGAAAAAACCTGGCGCGGTCTCGCCGACCAGGCACGCGCCGTTGCCAAGCAGCGCGAAAAAATTGAACGCGAAAAGGCCGAGCAGCGCGCTGCAGACGAAGAAGCAGCAGCCAGCGAAGAAGCCTGACGCTACTGCGAAAATTGCCTGATCACCTCTCGATCGCTCGCCAAGAACAGGATGCAAAGCGCAATCCCGCTACCTATATGAATAATATTGGTAGTTAGAGAAAAGAGGAGCGTCGCGCATGCAATTCCAGTTCAACACCGACAGCAGCGTTATGGGCACGGACAATGTGGCCGAGCGGATCGAGACTCAGCTGCGCCACCGCCTGGCGCGCTATGAAGATCGGCTGACGCGGATCGAAGTTCATGTCTCCGACGTTAACGGTGCCAAGCACGGGCCGGATGACAAGCATTGCACAATCGAAGCGCGCCCGCGCGGCGGCAAACCTATCGGTGTGACCGGTAAGGCGCCTGATGTCGACGCGGCCGCGCGGATCGCCGGCAATACTCTGGCCCAACGTCTCGATCGGCATTTCGGCAAGGAAACCCGCCACAAGCACGATCCGCGCCCAGACAAGGTGATGTGACGCCGCCAGAGAAAGCAATCAGCCGGGCGAAGGATCGCAACGGATGCCTTCTCAAACCGCACTGATCATCACGTCCAGTTCACACGTATTCAGGCTTTAGCTCTCCATCCCAGCCGTATTGGAGGCCGTCGGTCGAGTCTGTGCGGATCAGATTGAGCGAAATTGTTTCAGGCGCATTGCCCGGGCCCTTCATCGTACCGGCGGCGGCAATGAATTCAGGGGCGCTGCGTCCGTCACTTCCGCTCAGTGTGAAGGCGGAATAATTGCGCCCTTTGACCGATCCCGCAGCGGCCCATTGGCCCGTCACTGTGTAGCTCTTGTGCTCGAACTCGACCATGCCGGTCACGAGCCCGTCACCCGCCGCGTTGACATAAATTTCTACCGCGCCATCGGCGTTGCGCATTTTCCAAATTCCCACGTGCGATTCCTTGTGCGACCGTGACCTGACCAGACAATTGGCGCGAAAGAATCCCGAATAATTGGAGAAAAGCGAAACGGAACGCAGATTTTACAACATTTCCTTGCCGCGCGAGCACTTGCCGGCGTCGGGCCTGGCGCTGTGCGCAACAGTCGCTGGCTTGTACTGGGCGCATTCAACTTGGCCGCATCAGTCATACAACAAGCTCCCGATCCCTTTTCATTGCTTGATGATAGGGAGAATGTTGCGCAAACTCGTCACGACATGGCTTCGCACCGACAAGGATGTGCTGCTCCGTCGCTCCGCGTGAGGGTTGAGCGCAAGTTGACAGCTTGGCTGCTGCTGCGCAGGGAGCCGCCATGAAGTTACTCTTTGATGCACGGCAAACATGAGCGCATTGGTGGACAAGGCGGAAAGCGAGCTGCGCGCTGGGCGCTACAGCGAGGCACGACAGGCTTTGGAGATGGCGCTGTCAGGCACGCTCGACGACCGGACCCGCGTCGAAGCCCGTTCGATGCTCGGGCTGTCATTGTTGATGTCGGGTGATCTGCAACGTGCGCTGAGCGAGCTGCAGGCAGCAACAGCCGCCGAGCCTGGTGAAGCGATGTTTCGCTACAATCTTGCTCGGGGGTACGAGCAAGCCGGACAATGGGATGCAGCGATTGCCGAGCACAGTGAAGCAGTCCGGCTGTCGGGCGGGATGGCGCCGCTTAAAGCTGCCCTTGCAAATGCGTTTGTCGCGACGGGTAGGCATGGTGAGGCCTTACCTTTACTGCAGCCTCTTTCCAGCGCCCACAATGCCCCCAAACCGATAGTCCGTGCCTATGCTCAATGCCTTCATGCAGTCGGCGACATGCATGGAGCAATCGATCAGGCCAAACGGCTCATGCCTGCAGATATCGTCAAGGCCGGCGGGGAAGGGCGGAGCGATGCGCTGCTGCTGGCCCGGCTCTATCAGGGCGCAATGTATTATGCGGACGCGACACACATAGCAGAGGGGCTGATGAAGCGAGATCCGGGCGATGGCGAGGCAGCGGCGCTGCTCGCTCCGCTTTCGCTATGGACCGAGGGACCTGAAGCAGCGCGTGCGATTATCGAGCGGGCGCTCGAAAGGAATATCAATTCACCCGAATTGATGGTCCAGCTTCTCGGCTACAATGATGCGGTCGATCCTGATCAGCTCGCCAAGGTGCGCGCGATTGCGCAGGATGGGTCGGTTCCACTGAATTCGCGTGCGGAGCTTTTGCTGGCATTGGCGCAATACCACGACCGTGCAGGCGATACGGACCAAGCCTGGGATCTGGCACAGCAAGGCAATGCGCTTGCTCCTGTGCCGCAAAAACGGGACTGGCGCGGCACACTGAAGCAGCATGTAAGACTCTATCGCGAAATGGCGCCCGTTGCGGTGCCAAAGCATGCTCCGCCCCATTTCTACCTCTGCGGGGCGCCGCGGTCGGGTCAGTCGCTGGTCCAGTCCATCCTGTCTGCCGCACCTGAAATTTCCAGTGCCGGCGAGCGTGGAGCCTTACTGCCGCATCTCTTGTGGCGAACAGACGAGATCGCTGCGATGCAACCTTCGCAGCGCGCGTCGCTCTATGCCGAGCTGGAACAGGCCGATCGCCGCGGACTTTCCCGCCTGTTGGGTGATCAAAGCAAGTTGATAGTCGACAAGAACCCGTCGAATCTGGCGGTGGCAGGCAGCATTGCGCGAGTGCATCCCCGGGCCCGGTTCGGTGCTTCGCTGCGGGATCCTGCTGATGTTGCGCTATCGATCTACCTGCGCGGGTTCTCTGCGGCCTATGACTACGCCAGCGATTTTGGCGCGATAATCGACCACCTCGACTACATGGTTGATGCCATTGCTGCCTGGCGCGACGCCGGGCTGGAGTTTATCCTGCTGGACCATACTGCTCTGGTGGCAGAGCCTGAAGGGCAGAGCAAACGTCTGTTCGGCTGGCTAGGGATCGAGTGGGACGAGGCCTATCTGAAGCCTGAGAACCGGACTCAGCCGATCCCGACTTTCAGCGCAGCGCAAGTGCGCAAACCGGTTGGCAAGGGGGGATCGCGCGGGGCGGCACCCTATGCGGCACACATTGCTCCTTTTGCCGACCGGATCGAGGCTTTGCGCGAAAAACAGACAGAATTGCTGGTGGGATAGGCCGGTTTTTCACAAGACCGCGATTGCCGCTCAGGCTGCAAATGCGTAGTGTGTTTGCCATGACCCCTGCCATGAACCCAGCCATGACCAGAACCGCTTTGCTGCTTGCTTCCCCGCTGCTGCTCGCAGCCTGCCAGTCGCCTGCCGATCCGGCGGATCGCGCGCCGGTTTTTGATGGGATTGCGGCGGATGAAACCGTTTATTTTACCGGGAACGAGCCCTTTTGGGGCGGGGAGAGCGGCGCCGGGCGGCTGACCTATACAACGCCGGAAAACATCGAAGGTTCGACCTTCCCGGTGACCCGGTTCGCCGGCAACAGCGGGATCGGCATCAGCGGCGAACTGGATGGCCAACCGTTCGATATGACGGTGACCCGAGGTAATTGCAGCGATACCATGTCCGATACCGATTACCCTTTCACTGCCACGCTGCGCATCGGGGAAGAACAGCGTCAGGGCTGTGCATGGACCCATCGCCAGCCGCGCACCGGGCTTGAGCAAGGTCAGTAGAGGTTCGTCTTTGCGGACCGGAAAGCACTCCACCCCAGAAACTCGGAACTTGGCAAGGCTCCGGTCGTTGATGATGTAACGGGCCGGGGACGGCTCTTCATTTCATACCGACCAAGGAAAAGATTTCATGAATTTTCGTGCAAAGTTTCTCGCCGTACCGATGCTTGCCTCCGCTATGGCGCTGTCCGCCTGCGGCGAACCGGCAACCGACGCGGTTGACGCAAACGACACCGAAACCACCGATGCCGTAACCGACGGGCCGGGCACTGTGGTCGATGTCGCATCGGGCAATCCTGATTTCTCGACTCTCGTCGCAGCAGTCGGAGCAGCCAATCTGGCGGAAACTCTGGGCGGCGAAGGCCCGTTCACTGTCTTCGCGCCGACCAACGCGGCATTTGAAAAGCTGCCTGCAGGCACTGTTGAAGATCTGCTGAAGCCGGAAAACCAGGCAACGCTGACCGGCATTCTCACCTATCATGTCGTGGCCGGAACCACCGATGCCGCAGCTCTGACTAAGGCGATCACCGACAATGGCGGTTCCGCTGAACTGACCACCGTCAATGGCGGGGTGCTGACAGCAAAGGTCGATGGAGAGAACGTCGTGCTGACCGATTCCAGCGGCAACTCATCGACGGTTACCGCGACTGATGTCGCAGCATCGAATGGCGTGATCCATGTGATCGATACCGTCGTGATGCCCGCCAGCGAATAAGCTAAAACGATACACCGCGATCAGCCGGACAAATCGGCCGATCAGAGGGGCGCCGCTTGCATCAGCAGGCGGCGCCCCAATCGTATCTGGCGAAGCATATCCCTTGCCGCGGTGTTGCGCCTGTGACGAAAAAGGGCCAGCGCTCGCGGAGGGTGCCGCCAATGCCTGGACCGCGGCAATAGGCCTGAGCGCGAAGGCGCAGTGTGACGGCGCGAAGCCTTGTGCTAGGGTTCGCAATGACAGGGGAGGGAAAGCCCGATGGCCGACGACACGACGAAACCGACAATACACACCGGGGGATGCCTGTGCGGCGCCGTGCGCTATACTCTGACGAGCGAGCCAGCCATGCCGATGGTATGCCACTGCAAGCACTGCCAGAGGCAAAGCGGAAGCGCTTTCAGCACCATCGTCGCGGTGCCGAAATCCGATTGCAGCGTCTCGGGCGACATCAGCAGCTACATCGACACAGCGGACAGCGGCAACATGATCACCCGGCAGTTCTGCGACCGGTGCGGCTCGCCGCTGTTCACGCTCAGCGACACGATGCCGGGAATGATCTTCGTCAAGGCGGGCACTCTGGACGATACCGATGGCTATACGCCGCAGGTGCATATCTGGGCGAAGAGCAAGCAGGGCTGGGTCGAAACGGGCGAGGTGCCTGCGCTCGAGGGTAATCCCGGTTAGCCTTTGGTGACCCCGGCACGCTCAAGCTCCGGGCCGAGCCGACCGGTCAGCCACAGTGCCCACATACGGAAATCCGCCGCGAGACTCCAGAGCGGATAGGTAAAAGTCGCAGGGCGATTCTTCTCGATCGCAAAATGGGCCAGCCAGGCAAAGGAATACCCGGCAAGCGGCATGGCAAGTAGCCACCACCAGCTTGCAGTCAGCACTGCAAGAATCGCCACTGCAACAACCACGGTGGTCCCGACATAATGCAAGGCCCGCGTCGAGGCTTTCGAATGCTCGCGCAGGTAGTAGAGCCAGAATGAGGCGAAGGTGGTGTGGCTGCTATTCATGAGTTCACAATCCCTGGCTTGGCAGATCCGCCGGTTCGATAGCGCAACGCCGATTTCCGGCAAACTAGAGAGCCCCGGGCAAAGCAAGTCGCGTCCCTCGTTTGCATCAATCCGAACACCCGCCTCACTGACCCCCTGAACGGGATATTTAGCCACCCCGAGCAAGGTTGGGAAGAATAGTTCAGGACGCGTTTGACCGAATCCTGTGACCGCCAAATCCCCAGAAGGTACGAAATGGCGCAAAAAGGCGCCTTCCTACATATAACCAAATCGGTTATCTTTCTTTCCATGTCGAACCCAAAAGACCGCCCGCCGCACCCGCTGGCCGCTTACGCCGCCCGCATTCGTTCCACCTCTGACACTGCCGTCACCGTCACCCCGGCGGCCGCACCCGAAACCCACGCTGACGTCTCGCCCGAGCCTGTCCCGCTCCAGCGTTCCCCGCATTGGACCGGCGCGAAGATGGCGGCGTTCATTGACGCACTGGCGGGTTCGCAATCGGTCGTCGAGGCGGCACGCCGTGTCGGCATGTCGCGCCAGTCGGCGTACCGACTGCGCGCCCGGCTCAGGGATACCAGCTTCGACCAGGCGTGGGAGGGGGCCTATCACCATGGCTTCGACCAATTGGCGCAAGCGGCGCTGGATCGCGCAATCAACGGGGTCGAAGTGCCGCATTTCTATCAGGGCGAGATGATCGGCACGTCGCGCCGCTACAACGAGAACCTGACGCTGGCACTGATGCGCAATAAGGACATGGCCGGGCGCTCTGCATATGGGCGGCACGGCAGCGAGCTCAATGAGTGGCGCCATGCGTGGGACGGGCTGCTAGGCCGGATCGAAGAATTCGGGCCGGAGGGCAACTGCGGCAATACAGGCCGCTGGGCGAGCGAAGAATACCCCGATGACTGTGACGATAGCGGTTGCGAGAACGACGCATAGCATCGCGCGAGCGCGGATTGAGCCGCCGCCGGGATCACTTTGGCGCCTGCCGTGTCACCCTGTAGGATTTCGAAAAGCGCGTGATTTCAACGCTTTGGAAAACCCAACAGGGTGACACGTGTCACCTTATTCCTAAAGCAATGGCTTAGAACAGTCCGGGCACCTCGTGCTGCGCGGCCGTAGGATAGCGCGGCTGGAGGAGTTGGCGCTGCGGCGAACCGGCGGTGCGCGACTGTGTGGCTTGTCCGCCGCCGCTGATTGCGGAGCAGGACGCGGCGCCGGTACGCAAGAAGGCGAGCGCCTGCGCGACCGACGCTTCGTTCGGATCGCCCAGCTGCGTGAAAATATCGTCACTCGCGGCGCAGGTGTTGGGCATCACCGATGCAAGCCCGGTGTAGTAATCGCCCTGGCCGTCGCTGTTCTCTGTCCGGAAGGTCACCACGCGCAGGCGGTCATCGCATTCGGCCTTGTCGAAAGCGAACTGGCCAACCGGTTTGCCGAAGGTGTTGCTGCCGACCAGCGCGATATTGTTCCCGAGATAGGGGATCATCGAGTTGGTAACCAGCTCGCTGGCGGATGCGGTGCCGGGGCGGCCGATGACCGCGATCTTGGTTGCGGTAATGGCTTGTGGTTGCGCGCCGAACAGATCGGTCGAATTCTCGCTCGACTTGCTGGCCCGCAAAGTGGTCCGGCTGAACACATCACCGACATTGTCGCGGCGCAGGAGATCGCCGAACAATTCTGCAATGCGCACCAGGCCGCCACCGTTATAGCGCAGGTCGAGGATGACTTCGGTCACACCCTGTTGGCGAAAATTGTCGAACGCTGCCCGCAGGTCCGGATCGGCGCTATCGATGAACGTGCGCAGATTGATGTAGCCGACCAGCTTGCCGCCATCATTGATGATTTGGGCGCCGTAGCGGTTGGACACCGGATCGAGAGAGAAATCGGCCTTGCTGACTGTGACGGTGGTATCCGCGCCGCCGACCGGGCGGATCACGAAACTGCGCGTGACGCCCGGATCCGACGGGCCGAGTGCGTCGATCACTGCTTGCGGCCCCCCGCTTGCCATCAGGCTGGAGATCGACTGCAAATTGCCGGCGTTGGTCCCGACAGCGATGAGTTCGGTTCCGCGGTCGAACCCCTGCGGAAATGCCGGGCCGGTTTCGAAGCTTTCGATCACGAAGACGCGATTGGCTCCCGTGTCATAGCCGAGCCGTATGCCGAAGCCGGCGCTCGACCCCGAATTGAAGAAGGCGTTCTCTTCCTCGATCGAAGTGATGTAGCTGAAGAACCGGTCGCGCGATTGTGCCCGCGCCGGGGCAACCAGCGCGTCTATGTAGGACTGGACATCGTTGAAGCTGCTCTTGTTTACCGAATTGTCGACCAATGTCGGGAACAGGTACCATTCGTCGATCACCGCTTTCACGAAATCCTGCCGGGAAGATAGCGAGCACGTACCGGTTCCGCCGCCACCAGAACCGCCGCCGGCGATTGGAGTGCCGCCGCCAGAGGAATTGCCACCGCCGCCGCCGCAAGCGGCAAGCGAGACAGCGAGTATTGCGGAGAGTGAAGCGCGACCGAATTTCATGAAAACAAGCTCCCGAGAGACATTATTCCTGGCCGCGCAGCATCCCCCTCGCGGCACGGGCACTAGGAGCAATGCCGCCTGAACCGCGTCTGAGCAAGCGGCATCGGGCGCAAATTTGGGTAATATCCCGAAGCAGAAGCCGGAAAAGTGGGCAAAATATGCTCAAATTGCCGCCGAGCAGTGGAAAACCCGCCCTCAGGCGGTGTCCCCCCTCGTCGCGCCTCGGCAACGGGCGTAGAACACCATCTGGATACACGGGAGAGAAAATGTCGTCTTCGCTGCCATCTTGGCTCGCCGCAGCCCTGCCTGATGCAGGCGCCGGACATGCGCGGCTATCAGTCGCCCGATTGGCCGATGAAAAGACTTTGGGTCGCGGCGGATGGAATCTCTCGAGCCCGGCGTTTCGCAACAATGAAGGGCTCGACCCCTGCTTTACTGCGGACGAAGAAGATGCGGTCGCTCCGCCGCTCGAATGGACGGTCCCGCCGCCCGGCGCGATGGAGCTGGTTCTGATAGTCGAAGACGCTGACTCAGCGGGTGACGATGCAGCATGCCATTGGGCCGTGTGGGGTTTGCCCGCGCAAAAGGGCATGCTGCTTGAAGGTGAAGTGCCGCCCCGGGTTGGCAAGAACGCGCATGGCAATTCGGAATGGCTGCTCCCCGCACCACCGCGCGAAGACGATGCGCACAGCTTCGTGTTCCAGATTTTCGCAGTCGACCTGCCGCTGACCCTGATGCCCGGTGCCGACCGGGCGGATGTGATCGCGGCAATCGAAGGCCATGTCGTGGCCGCCGCCGTCCTCACAGGCACATACAAACGTGCCGCTGAAGAGGAGGGTTGGGTTGACGAAGAAGAATTCGAATAATCGAATGGACCAGAAGGAAAGGAATCTATTATGGCTGGTAACAACGCACTGCAGAAGCCGGTAACTCTCTCGGGCGATCTCGAGAACGTCATCGGCAAGGGCCCGATGACCCGCGCTCAGGTCACCTCCAAGGTGTGGGAATACATCAAGGCGAACGACCTGCAGGACAGCAAGGACAAGCGTCAGATCAATCCGGACGCGAAACTGGGTGCCGTGATCGGCAAGGACCAGATTTCGATGTTCAAGATGACGGCTGCGGTGTCCAAGCACCTCAGCTAAGTCAGACTATCTACGGTGGCGGAACGGCCAGTCGGTCGTTCCGCTCACCCATAGCGCCAGCCAGATAATGACCGGCTGCGCGATCATGCGCGGGACATGATAGGCAAGCCCCAGTCCGCTATCCTTGCTCGCCATATCCATCACAAAATGATTGATGTTCGCAGGCCAGACGCAAAGCGCGTAGAGGGCGAGACCGATCCCTGCTGCGCGGCGCAGCTTGGCTGACCATGGCTGGATCAGGCCGAGAGCCCCCGCCAATTCCGCGATGCCTGTCCAGAAGACGATCGCTTCGGGAAAGGGCACGGCCGAAGGCATGATCGTGAGGAACGGGGCGGGATCGGCCAGATGGGCATATCCGGCGAACGCATAGAACAGCGCGAGCAGCCACCGCAGGCCCGCGCGGATCATGCCCCCGGCTCCCAGCCTGCTTCTGCCAAGTGAAATCCGGAGAATTCAAACCCGGGCGCGACCACGCAGGAGACCAGCGTAAAGCCAATCGGTCCTGCAGCGGGCCCGGCAGCCTGCCAGTGGCCTGGCGCAATCACGTGCTGGACTTGCTGGCCGGCAATCACATCGCCGCCGAGCGTAACCGTCTCCACAGGACCTGCATCGCCTGGGGCGAACGACAGGGCCAGCGGATCGCCTGCGTGCCACAGCCAGATCTCTGCCGCATCGACTGTGTGCCAATGCGAACGCTGGCCATTTGTCAGCAGGAAATGGATTGCAGTGGCATCAGCGCGTCCGCCGTCTTGGCTTGGTGTTCGCCAGGTCTCGCGATACCAGCCACCTTCGGGATGCGGCTGCAGATCAAGCCTGGCTATGAGATCTTTCGCCGTTGTCATTCTCGCTTTCCTACTGGCCGCGCGCCGCGCTAGAGTGCTCGCGATTACAGTTTCCCGGAGAGAAAACAATGCGCCGCCTACTCCTCGCCACCGCCATGCTTGTCTGGACCGCACCTGCTCTGGCGGATACTCCTGAGGAAGCCGCCGAAGCGGCGCTCGAGGCCGCTCCGGTATGGGACGGACACAATGACGTGCCTATCCAGCTGCGCGGACGGTTCGGCAATGTCATCGGTGACTTCGATTTCGAGGATACGACCGGGACGGAAAGTCCCGACGGGCGGCGCGCGATGCACACTGACATTGCGCGCCTGAAGCGCGGCAAAGTCGGGGCACAATGGTGGTCGGTTTATGTCTCGGCCTCGCTAGAAGAGCCGGAAGCGGTGCAAGCGACGATCGAGCAGATCGACGTGACCAAAAGGCTGATCGCCCGCTATCCCGGCGAATTGGGCCTTGCGCTGACAGCAGATGATGTCGAGCGCCATATGGCGCAAGGACGCATTGCATCGCTTATGGGAATGGAAGGCGGCCATTCGATCGGATCGAGCCTGGCCGTGCTGCGCCAGATGTATGCAATGGGCGCGCGTTACATGACCCTGACGCATGGCAAGACCTTGAGCTGGGCGGACAGCGCGACCGATGAGCCGAAGAACAACGGCTTGTCAGACTTCGGCAAAGACGTGGTGCGCGAGATGAATCGCATCGGCATGCTGGTCGACCTCAGCCATGTCAGCGAGAAAGCGATGCACGATGCGCTCGATGTGGCGCAGGCACCGGTTATCTTCAGCCATTCGTCTGCGCGTGCCCTCAACGGCCACGCGCGCAATGTTCCCGACAGCGCCTTGGCGCGGCTTCCGGCAAATGGCGGGATCATCATGGTCACATTCGTGCCGGGATTCCTGAGCGAGGCGGCGCGCCAATGGAACGCCAATCGCGCCGCCGAACAGGCACGGCTGGAAGCCTTGTGGCAGGGCCAGCCCGACGAGGTCGCCAATCGCCTCGCGAGCTGGGATGAAGCCAATCCTCTGCCGCAATCTTCGATTGCCGAAACAGCAGATCACATCGATCACATTCGCTCGGTTGCCGGAATTGAGGCGATCGGGATCGGCGGCGACTACGACGGGATTCCGTTTGCTCCGCCGGGTCTGGAGGATGTTTCGACCTATCCGGCATTATTCGGCGAGCTCGCCCGCCGGGGCTATTCGCAGCAAGACCTGGAAATGATCAGTTCGCGCAACATGATGCGCGTGATGCGCGCAGCGGAAGCGGCAAGTTCATCGATGGATGATATCCCTCCGTATGAACATGCTGCCGGTGAGGAGCGCTAACCGGCTATCGACTTGCGATAGCGTTGCCGATTGCGCCTGTTCAATCAGTCCTGCGCTTCGAGCTCCGAGCCGCGCTTGAGGACTTCGTCGCCATCATCTTGCTTGATCAGATAGGCGGGGTTGTCTTCGTCGCCATCCTTGGTGACTTCGGTCCCTTGTAGGGTCCGAGTGACTTCGCGTTCGAACCGCTCTTTGATCTGGCCTTTGCCAGTCCCGTTGCCCCAGTCCCACTGAACGTATTGACCGGTCTGGTAGCTATGGGAATTGCTCATGCTTCTCTCCTGCATTTAACAGGAGAGAAGCGCTTGAGACTTACTGCGGTTCCGGCGCTTGCTCGCCAGCGGCCCGTTCCTCGCCCACTTCCAGCGGGTCTTCGTCACCGGCAATTTGCTCGGCAGCTTCGGTTTCGGAAAGCATCGGATTGTTCTCGGCCATGGCATCTGCGGCGCCGGAGACGGTTGCCTCTTCCTCTGCATCGCCCTGCATCGCCGCGGGAATGATCCAGACAAGAGACATGGCGATAACGGCGAAGAGCAGGCCGACGCCCAGCACCCAACGCATCCGACCTGACTTTTCACCGGCCATTGCGTCATCATCTTCGATGTGGATTTCTTCGTTGTTCGAATTTTGATCTGCCATGTCATGCCCTCCGAGATGGCTTAATGCTTGTTAGTTAAACTCGCGATGCGACTAGCCGTTCCTCAGTCGCGCAACAATTCATTGATACCCGTTTTCGAACGGGTTTGTGCGTCGACCGTCTTTACTATGACCGCGCAATAGAGCGATGGTCCCGGTGTTCCGTCAGCCAGCGGCTTGCCGGGCAAAGCCCCGGGCACCACGACAGCATAGGGCGGAACCTGTCCGCGGTGCACCTCACCCGTGGCACGGTCGACGATTTTGGTCGATGCGCCTAGGTACACGCCCATCGACAAGACGGCGCCTTCGCCAACACGCACGCCTTCGGCCACTTCCGACCGTGCGCCGATGAATGCACCGTCGCCGATAATCACCGGATCGGCCTGCAAGGGTTCGAGCACACCGCCAATCCCCGCCCCACCGGAGATATGGACGTTCTTGCCGATTTGCGCACAACTGCCGACTGTCGCCCAGGTGTCGATCATGGTGCCTTCATCGACATAGGCACCGATATTGACGAAGCTCGGCATCAAGACGACGCCTTTGCCGATGTGGCTGCCGCGCCGGGCTACTGCGCCGGGGACGACACGAAACCCTGCATCTTGAAAGCGGTTTGCGCCCCAGCCGTCGAACTTCGACGGGACTTTGTCATAGGCCGGGGCACCGGCAGCGCCAGCCGGGACGACGGCGTTGTCGTAAAGCCGGAAGGAGAGCAGCACTGCCTTTTTCAGCCATTGATTGACGGTCCAGCCGCCGTTTCCGTCCGGCTGTGCGACGCGGGCCTGGCCGCTATCGAGCAACTGTAGTGCAGCCTCGACCGGTTCGCGCACATCTTTGCTCGCCGGGGTCACTTCGGCACGATTTTCCCATGCGGCTTCGATCGCGGTGATTAGGTCTGCAGACATGCTTCGCGGCTCCTGAAAAGTCTTGCGAGGCTGCTAGCCCCGGGCGGCTGCAGCGGCAAGTGCATGGATCGCCTATTTCCATTCAGCAAATCTTTAGCATAGGATCGCCACACGGGGGTGAATTGAAGGACTGACAATGAAACGCCCCACGCGTTCAATTAAAATTGGTGCGGCCATGACGGCTCTGGCTCTGCTGGCATCCTGCGGCGGAGGTGGTGGCGGACGCCCGATCTCGACACCGCAGCCGGTGCCTACTCCTACCCCTACCCCTACTCCTACGCCAACACCCACTCCGACCCCTACTCCGACTCCGACTCCGACATCATCTTTCGACACGGCTGAATTTCGCCGCTCGGACGGCCCGGATTTTCATAATGCGGTATCGGCGTGGCAGGACGGCATAACCGGCAGCGGAGCCACAATCGCCATTATCGACACCGGTATCGATGTGGACAGCCCCGAGTTCACTGGCCGGATCCACCCTGACTCGCGGGATGTTGCGGGCAATCCGACCTTCAATGCCGAAGACGACCATGGGACAAATGTGGCGCTAGTTGCGGCAGCAGCGCGGGACAACACCGGTGTCGTCGGGATTGCCTTCGGGGCGAGCATTCTCGCATTGCGGGCCGACGCGCCAGGAACCTGTGCGACAGAGACCGACGAGGCACTCGACGGGTGCAGTTTCAGCGACCGTGATGTTGCACGCGGCGTCGATCAGGCGGTTGCCTCGGGCGCGCGGGTCATCAATCTGAGCCTGGGTGGAAGTCTGCCAAGCGCGGCGTTGCGGTCCGCGATCCAGCGCGCGGCAGCAGCCGGTGTGGTGATTGTGGTTTCAGCAGGCAATGATGGCGATACCACCGATCCACAGATCGACCCGAACCAGCCCGACCCCTTTGCTGCCGGGTTGCAATCCGCCGGGCAGCAGAACGTGATCATTGTCGGATCGGTCGACGAGAATGGCGCGTTCTCCGACTTCAGCAATCGTGCGGGTAGTCTGGCAGCCAGCTTCCTCAG
This sequence comes from Parerythrobacter lutipelagi, assembly GCF_005434975.1. Lineage (GTDB taxonomy): Bacteria > Pseudomonadota > Alphaproteobacteria > Sphingomonadales > Sphingomonadaceae > Parerythrobacter_A > Parerythrobacter_A lutipelagi. The sequence continues at coordinate 203,509 of NZ_SKCJ01000002.1, forward strand.
CGCGAGAGGAGAGCGCATATGCTGCACCTACGATAACGGTGTTTTGGAAATTACCACCGATGCCGACGGAAACCGGTTTGTAACGCTGTTCTCGGGCACTAGCTTCGCTGCTCCACAGGTCGCCGGAGCGGTAGCATTGCTGGCTCAGGCATTTCCGAACCTGACCGGTGAAGAGATCGTCGAGATTTTGCTCGACAGCGCGCGCGAAGCAGGGGCTGGCGGGACCGACCCCGTTTTTGGCCGGGGCATTCTCGACATTGCGCGGGCGCTCCAGCCGTCCGGAACCTCCACTCTCGCCGGGACCACGGCATCCGTGCCGCTCAATAGCGATGTCGGTCAGGCCTCGACAGCAATGGGCGATGCATTCACGAATGTCCCGCTCGAAACTGTTATCACCGACAAATACGACAGAGCATACAATGTCGACCTCGGCCGGCAATTGCGCCCGGCCTTCGCACAGCAACGAATGCAGGGCGTAGTTGAAAGCGGAACGCGCCGCGTGTCATCAGTCGGCAACGCGGTGTCATTTGCTTTCACGGTCGGGAATAACGGACGGGGCGAGCTTGCATCGCCTCTGCGCCTGACAGGTCGCGACGCCGAGAAAGCGCGGGTTCTGGCTGGCCGGGTCGCCCTGAAAATAGCCTCGGATACAGATGTTGCCTTCGGCTTTGCGGAGAGCGCGGACGGGCTTGTCGCGCAGATGCAGGGCCATCAGCAGCCTGCCTTCCTGATTGCGCGCGATGCACTTGGGGATACCGGTTTCACGCAATCGAACGATGCTGCGATTGCACTTCGTCGACAGATCGGACCATGGGTCCTGACTCTGGCGGCACAATCGGGCGAAGTGTGGCTGGGAAGTCCTGCCAACGCGTTCGACCTGATGGCACGTCAGAGCAGAGACACGGATGTGAGCAGCTATTCTGCTGCAGTTGACCGCCGGTTCGGCAAACTCTCTGCCGCTTTCGGCCTGACCGCAATGGACGAGAAAGAAACGGTGCTCGGTGGATATTTCGCGAACAGCATTGGGACGGGCGGGGCGCGCACGCTGTTCTTCGATAGCAGCGCGGCGTTCGAGCCGACCAGCGATTGGCGCGTGGGCGGGGCGGTCCGCTACGGAGCGACCGATGCGGCACGGGTTGGCCGGATCATCGATGGCTCCAGCTTCGGGAGTCTTGCGTGGTCGCTTGATGTCTCGCGCTTCGGCCTGATGCAGGACCGCGATATCCTCGCGTTCCGTCTTTCCCAGCCGCTGAGAGTGGAAAGCGGCGGCCTGCTGCTCGAGCTGCCAATCGCCTATGATTACGCAACCGAAAGCGCGCAATTCGGTGAGCGCCACCTCTCTCTGACACCGGAAGGGCGGGAGATAATGGGCGAACTGTCGTGGCGCGGCGGTCTGCTGGGTGGCGATGCTTCGACGAGCCTGTTTGTCCGCCGCCAACCGGGCCATATTGCAGACGCATCCGACGATGCGGGGGTCGTGCTACGCTGGTCGCGCCAGTTCTAGCCCAGCTCTCTATTCAGGCATACCGGCCGATTTGGCAAAGTCGTAAGCACGCTCGATCAAAGGCGTCACGCGCTCGCTCATCGATTTGGCGTGTGCCGATGAGGCGGTGCCGTCGATCACGCGTTTCTTGATCCCCTGCATGATGCCGGCGAGGCGGAACAGGTTGTAAGCGAAATACCAGTCCATCGGCGGAACCGGGTAACCGGTCCGCGAAACGTAGCGTTCCACCGCTTCTTGCTGCGTCGGAATTCCTAGCTCGGCCAGATCGAGATCGAGCAGGCCGGCGCGGCCATCGGATGGATTGTGCCAATTGAGCATCAGGTAACTGAAGTCGGCGATCGGATCACCCAGAGTCGACAATTCCCAATCGAGCACTGCAATCACGCGGTTCTCGGTCTTGTGGAAGATCATATTGTCGAGCCGGTAATCGCCATGAACGACCGAGCTTTCATGCTGGGGCGGAATGGTTTGCGGCAGCCATTCGATCAGCCGCTCCATCTTCGGCTGGTGCTCGGTTTCGGACAGCTTGTATTGCTTGGTCCAGCGGCTGATCTGGCGCGCACAATAGTCCTGTGGCTTGCCGAAATCACCAAGTCCGATCTCGTTCGGCTTCTTGGTGTGAAGATCGGCCATCGTGTCGATCATGTCGTGATAGATTTCACGCCTGTCTGCTTTCGAGCAACCGGGCAAGGCGCCGTTCCACAGCGAACGGCCATCGGCCATGCTCATGACAAAGAACATGGATCCGATGACTTGCGGATCCTCGCACAGGCCATAAGTGCGGGGCACTGGGAAGCCGGTCGGATAAAGACCCGTCATCGCCTTGTATTCACGGTCGACCGCGTGCGCGCTCGGCAGCAGCTTGCCGAACGGCTGGCGGCGCAAAACATAGGAGGCGCCCGGCGTGTCGATCCGGTAAGTCGGGTTCGACTGGCCTCCTTTGAACTTCGAATAGCTGATCGGCCCGGCATAGCCTTCGACATTTGCCTCGAACCATGCGGTGAGCCGGTCGAGGTCGAGCCGGTCGTTCTCTGGCACTTCCACAGTGCCGACCATTTCCTTGTCGAAGTCGATCGGCTGTTCTGCGCTGGCGTGGTCTGACATCAGTCGAACACCACCACGCTGCGCGCGGAATGACCTTCGCGCATTTTGTCGAAGCCATTGTTGATATCCTCAAGCGGAATACGCTCGGCGATGATCGTGTCGAGGTCGAGCAATCCGCGCATATAGAAATCGACCAGCCGCGGCAGGTCCACGGGGAAGTGGTTTTCGCCCATGATCGCGCCCTGCAGCTTCTTGCCTGACAGCAAGTCCATCGCGCCCAGTCCGACCTTGCAGTCCAAGGGCATCATACCGAGGATGATAGCGGTGCCGCCACGGCGCAGCGAAGCCACGGCGAGATCAGCCGATGCTTGCCGCCCGACTGCTTCGATCCCGTAGTGCACGCCACCACCGGAGATTTCTATAATCTGCTTGGCGGCATCGTCAGCAAGTGCATCGACTGTGTGCGTCGCACCAAGGACTTTGGCCAGTTCGCGCTTCTCTGGAAGGGGATCGGCGGCGATTACCTTGCCAGCGCCGGCGATCCTGGCAGCGTTGATGGCTGCCAGCCCGACCCCGCCGCAGCCGACCACCAGAACCATCTCTCCTGGCGTCACATTGGCTGCGTTGAAGATCGTACCGGCACCTGTCGTGACTGCACAGCCGATCACTGCCGCCCGGTCGAGCGGCATGTCCTTGTCGATCGCGACACAGGCGTGTTCATGGATCAGCATCTGCTCTGCGAAGGCCGACAGGTTGAGCATCTGGTTGACCGGTTCACCGCCATTGCGGGTGATGCGAAGCGGATCGTCCTTGCCCCGCCGCGTATCGGCGCCAAGACATAGTGCCATGCGGCCGGTGACGCAGAACTCGCAGTGCCCGCAGAAGGCGCTGAGGCATGACACGACGTGGTCGCCCGGCTTGACCGTCTTTACTTCGCTGCCGACCGCGCGGACGACACCGGCAGCCTCGTGCCCCGGTATCGCGGGGAGCGGATGAGGATAGGCACCGTCGATGAAATGGAGATCGGAGTGACACAGGCCGCAGGCCTTGACGTCGATCAACACCTCATGCGGACCCGGATCGGCGAGCTCTACCTCACCAATGACCAGTCCATTGCCCGGCTGCTCGAGAATTGCCGCCTTTGTCATCAGCGCGTCGCCGCCAGGTCGCCGGAGCTGACATCGTTGGTCATCGGGGCTGGTCCCTTGCCGTCGCGAAGCGCATTGGCCGTGGGGCCCGGATTGGGCGCGTGTTTGGCAAACTCCATTCGCGCGATCGAGCGGGCATGGACTTCATCCGGACCATCGGCCAGCCGCAGCGTACGCTGGTGAGCGTAAGCATTGGCAAGACCATAATCTTCCGAAACGCCGCCGCCGCCGTGTGCCTGAATGGCATCGTCGATGATCTGCAGTGCCATATTGGGTGCCTGCACCTTGATCATGGCGATTTCCTGCTTGGCGACCTTGTTGCCGACCTTGTCCATCATGTCAGCCGCCTTGAGGCAGAGCAGGCGGGTCATGTCGATGTCGATCCGGGCGCGAGCAACACGCTCTTCCCACACCGAATGCTTGTAGATCGGCTTCCCGAAGGCTTCACGCTCCTGTAGGCGGCGGCACATTTTAGCGAGCGCTTCTTCCGCTACGCCGATCGTGCGCATGCAGTGATGGATCCGGCCCGGGCCGAGGCGACCCTGCGCGATCTCGAACCCGCGGCCTTCGCCCAGCAGCAAATTGGCAGCCGGGACGCGGACGTCCTTGAGCTCCACTTCCATATGGCCGTGCGGCGCGTCGTCATAGCCGAACACGGGAAGGTGGCGCAGGATATTGACGCCCGGCGCATCCATCGGGACGAGCACTTGCGACTGCTGCGCATGGCGCTGCGCGTCAGGGTTGGTCTTGCCCATCACGATCGCAACCTTGCAGCGGGGGTCGCCGAGCCCTGACGACCACCACTTGCGGCCGTTGATGACATATTCGTCGCCATCGCGGTCTATCCGCGTCTCGATATTGGTGGCATCCGAAGACGCAGTGTAAGGCTCGGTCATCAGGAAGGCGGAACGGATTTCGCCGTTCATCAGCGGGTCAAGCCATTTGTCTTTCTGTTCGCGCGTGCCGTAGCGGTGAAACACTTCCATATTGCCGGTGTCAGGGGCGGAGCAGTTGAAGACTTCGCTCGACCAGCCGATGCGGCCCATCTCTTCTGCACACAGGGCGTATTCGAGATTGGTCAGACCGGGGCCTTCGAATTCGAAGCTGTCATCGACATGGGAAAGCTGGCCCTGCGGCGGCATGAACAGGTTCCAGATGCCCTGTTCCTTGGCTTTAACCTTCATATCCTCGATAATCTGGATGACCTTCCAGCGGTCCCCTTCGGCGTCTTGTTCCTTGTAGACATGCACGTTCGGTCGGATGTTCTTCTCGATGAAGTCGCGCACGCGGTCGCGCCAGTGCATCTGGCGATCAGTAAGGTCAAAATTCATGGGTGTGTTCCTCTCTCGTGCGAATCCGTTGCTGTGTGAAACTGGCAGAGCGCGGGGGCTGCGCCAAGCATTGATTTGTCAGGGTGCCTCGCCGTTCGGAGGAACCGAGGCGATGATCCGGGCATCAGGCGCGCCTTCTATCGGACCGGGTACTCCGCCCAGATTGCGGGCGGCGATCCGTGCTTCATGATCCGCCTGGCTGATGGGAAACCGGCCAAGCCAGAACGCTGCGAAAAGCGCCAGCACGATAGTCGCGATGGCGAAAGCGGCGATGATGGTCGTCAGAACTCCTTGTTCGACCGTAGCCGGGTCGGCCCCGCTTTCCAGTTGCGACAGTGCGATGATCTGACCGGTGAGGAAGATCCCTAATCCCGTCGCGCATTTCTGGACCAGCCAGTTGCCGGAATAGAAACTGCCTTCGGCCCTGCGACCGGTACGCTCCTCGAACAATTCGACAATCTCGGCAATCATCGAACTGGCGGAAATCATCACCACCACGCCGAACATGTTGGCGACGACTATGAAGCTGTAATACAGCGCGGCAGAACCGATCGACCCGACTTGCGGCCAGATTCCGGCAAGCAGCAAAGCATAAGGCAGCAGGCCGAAGACAAGCGCAGAGATCGCGCTGACAGCCGCGCTGCGTGGTTTGCCGAGCCGATGATGCATCGGGCCCACGACAAAGAACATCAGGATGACCGAGACGCCCAGTACCAGCGGATAAGCGGTCAGCCCAGTCAGCCATGACGGTGCCCAATCAAACTCCAGACTGTCCAGTTTCCAAACGAAGACATTCAGATAGTTGGAAATGCTGAAGGTCATTCCCTGACTGACATAGGCGGCGAGCCCGCCAGCGGCGAAAATCAGGAAGGCTTTCTCGCTGAAGGCCTCGCGGATCTCGCTGAATGCGGCGGACAGGCTGAAGGGGGGAGGCTTCTTTGCGGGCAATTGAGCAACAAGCTTGTGCTGGCCGATAGCAGAGGCCAGCACTGAGAAAGCCATCAGAATTGCACCGAAAAACCCGAACTCGGCATATCCGTCCGCCGTCAGCAGTCCGTTCTTGCCCGGCATGAAGACAGAGTAAGCGAGAACCATCATCAGCAGCCCGCCCATCCAGCCAGACAGATAGCGGTAACGGAACAGCGTGGTGCGCTGATTGTAGTCATCGGTGATCTCCGGGACGAGACTGACCGACGGAACTTCGCAAGCCGACAGCAGGATGCGGACCACCACTGCGATGCCCAGAAGACCAAGAGCACTGGGCGCGTCTCCGCTGGGCGGGGACCAGAGCATGATCCAGACAAAGGCGAGCGGGATCGGTGCCACGTAGAGCCACGGCAGACGCCGCCCCCAGCGCGTGTAGGTCCGGTCCGACAGGTAACCAAGGATCGGATCGACCACCGCATCGACCAACAAGGCAATCAGCAGGACAAGGCCGACAAGTCCCGCATCCATGCCCAGTGCTTGACTGTAGTAAATCAGCAGGAAGAAGCTGAAGCCGCTATCCTTGACTCCGAAAGCGACAGCACCGAAGCCGTGGATCAGCTTCAAGCGCATCGGCAGCGGGCCCGAAGTGAAGCTCATTCGCTGGCGCCCTTCTTCGCAGCTTCTTCCATTGCCCGCAGTGATTCGAACATGTCCGGTTCGTCTGGATCCCAGCTGTAACGCGGACCAATGGTCATTCCGCCATCGATAATCAAAGATGTGCCGTTGACGAAGCTGCCGGCCTCGCTGGCGAGATAGGCGCAGGCTTGCGCAATATCTTCCGGTTGCCCGCTGCGCTTGACCGGCTGAGCATCGGACGCGATTTGCGAGATTGCATTCTTGACGGTCGGCACGAGTTCGTCGGGAATTTCCAGCGCGGATGTAAAGATGTTCGTGTTGATGAACCCCGGCTGGAGAACGTTCACTCTGATGCCGAATTGTGCAAGGTCCGCCGCGGCCATCTTGGTCAGATGCAGCACAGCTGCTTTCGCAACAGAATAGGCTGTCGGCGCATATCCGGGGCCGACAGCCGAAATGCTCGAGACATTTACAATCGACGCGCCATGCCTGTGCTGCATATGCGGTACGGCATAGCGGATTCCCATCGCGACAGAGCGGAGCAGCAGGTCCATGGTCAGGTCCCATTCGTCCGGCTCGATCTCGTGGATCGGCGGCCGCGCGCCGCCTGCGCCAGCGTTGTTGAACAGCACGTCGATGCCGCCAGTTTCTTCGCCCGCACGATCCATCAGAGCGCGGATATCCTCGCAAGAGGTCACATCGCAGCGCTGGAAACGGATCGAACCATCGGAGCTTTCGGCAAGGGCCTGGCCCCCTGCTTCGTCGATATCGGCAGCATAAACGGTCGCGCCTTCATTCGCGAACAGCTTCGCCGCCGCCTCTCCGATACCCGAAGCTGCGCCTGTGATAACCACCGTCTTGCCCGAGAATCGCATAGCTGGCCTCTCCTGTTATTTTTGCGGCAGCTTAGGCGGCGTTGTGCCTGCGTCAACGCGCGTCGACATGACGCTACGGCATGGCGGATCGCTGTGATGCCGCTTGCAGTCGCACCCGGAATCACCTTAACGTAAGCGTCAATCGGCGAACAATACGCCGCCCGACAATTACCAAGAGGAGCGTCCCCCAATGTCCGACCTCGAAGCATTCCGTGAGGAAACAAGGCAGTGGCTCGAAGCCAATTGTCCGCCTGAAATGCGCCAGCCCGTCCGCGATGAAGAGGACGTGTATTGGGGCGGGCGCAATGCGAGCTTCAAAAGCGATGCCCAGAAGGCGTGGTTCGATGCCTGTGTGGCCAAGGGATACACTGTCCCCGCCTGGCCGAAGGAATATGGCGGCGCCGGCCTCAGCGCGCCCGAGGCGAAGATCCTGCGCCAGGAAATGAGCCGGATCAGCGCGCGTCCGCCGCTTTCCAGCTTCGGTATCTGGATGCTCGGCCCGGCGCTGCTGCACTTCGGCACTGAAGGCCAGAAGCAGCGCTTTCTCAACGAAATTGCCCGCGGTGAAATTCGCTGGTGTCAGGGTTATTCGGAACCGGGCAGCGGCAGCGACCTTGTCAGCATGCAGACCTTTGGCGAGGACAGGGGCGACCATTGGGTCGTCAATGGCCAGAAAATCTGGACTTCCTATGCTGACGAAGCCGACTGGATTTTCTGCCTGGTCCGCACCGACAAGGAGAACAAGTACCAGGGCATCACCTTCATGCTGTTCGACATGGCGGGCGGCGGGGTCACGACCAAGCCGATCCTGCTGATCAGCGGCAACAGCCCGTTCTGCGAGACCTTTTTCGACGATGTGGCGGTGCCCAAGAGCTATGGTGACGATTGCCCCGGCTACGTCGGTGAAATCAACCGCGGCTGGGACGTTGCGAAATATCTGCTCGGCCACGAGCGCGAGATGATTTCGGGCGCGGGCGGCGGAGACCGCACTGCGGCAATCGGTGCGGCCATGCTGCGCCATTCCGGCGAGCTCGACCCGTTGCTCCGCGCCGAGCTGGCGATGTTTGACGTCGATGCGCTGGCCTACAGCGCGATGGGCGAAAAGTTCCTCGATGAAGTCAAGGTCGGCAAAGCCCATCCGGCGCAGCCGAACATGATGAAATACGCCGGGACGGAGCTCAACAAGCGCCGCCATGAGTTGATGATGAGCGCTGGTGGCAGTCGCGCGCTTGAGTGGGAGAGCGAGGAGACGGGCGGCGGCAAGCCATCGCGCAATTGGCTCCGCACCAAGGCCAATTCGATCGAAGGCGGCACGTCCGAAGTGATGCTGAACGTCATTTCCAAACGCATCCTCGACCTGCCGGGAGCTTGATCAATGCCTCTGTATCACGACGACGATCAGGCGATGCTCGCCGATACCGCCAGCCAGTTCATGGCCGAGGAAGGCAGCATCAAGAAACAGCTGCGCCATTGGCGCGACCGCGATTGCAAGGACGGTTTTGGCCACGGTTTGTGGGAACAGATGGGGGAGCTCGGGTTTACCGGGATCCTGCTTGACGAGGACGATGGCGGGCTCGGCATGGGCCATGTCGAGGCTGGGATCGTGCTGGAAGAAATCGGCCGCAACCTTACCCCTTCGCCGTTCCTCACCACGTCCGTGCTGGCGGCGACCGCTCTCAAGCATGGCAGTGACGATCTGAAACAGCGGTATCTGCCGGGCGTCGTATCGGGCAAGGCGGTCTATGCCGTCGCCATCGACGAAGGAACGAAGCACAATCCTGCCCGGATCAAGACCAAGGCCGAGAAATCGGGCAATGGGTTCAAGCTGTCGGGCCAGAAGGATTTTGTGGTTCACGGGGCGAGTTCCGACATGTTGGTCGTCGCCGCGCGCACCTCTGGCAGCGATGACGATGCCGACGGGATCACTCTGTTCGCTGTTCCCAGGGATGCAGCTGGCATGAGCCATGATGCCGTGCGGCTGGTCGACAGCTCCGTGGCGACGCACACGAAGTTCGACGGTGTCGAGCTCGATGGCGACGCCGTGATCGGCGAGGTCGATGGCGGGCGCGAGATCCTCAACCGGGTGCTCAACGCTGGCCGTATCGGCGCAGCGGCCGAGGGCGTGGGCGTGGCGCGCGGGGCGATGGACATGACCGTCGACTACCTCAAGCAGCGCAAGCAGTTCGGCAAGCCGATCGGCGAATTCCAGGCGCTGCAGCACCGCGCCGCGCATCTCTATTCCGAAGTCGAGATCGCCCGTGCGGTCGTCATCAAGGCACAGCAATTGCTCGATGCGGCCAATGAAAACGGCGGCAGCGAGAAGGCCGAGCTGATGGTTTCAGTGGCCAAGGCCAAGGTCGCGAAGACCGCCGGCCTCGCGGTCCGGGAAGGTGTCCAGATGCACGGCGGGATCGGCATGACCGACGAGTATGACATCGGCCTCTATATGAAACGCGATCGTGCGCTGCAGGAATTCCTCGGCGATGCCTATTACCACGCCAACCGCGTGGCCGAGCTGAGCGGCTACTAAGGAACCTCACCATGATGAAACTCAACGAACTGTTTGGCCTCGAAGGCAAGGTCGCACTGGTCACCGGCGGCAGCCGCGGGATCGGCAAGATGATTGTCGAAGGCCTGCTCGAAGCGGGTGCTGCCCGTGTCTACATCGTCGCCCGCAAGAAGGAGCAGGTCGACGAGACCAGCGCCGAGCTGGGTGACAAGGTGATCGGCCTGACTGGCGACCTCAGCCAGATCGACGGGATCAAGCAGCTGGCCGATGAGCTTTCCAGCCGTGAGGACAAGCTCGACCTGTTGGTCAACAATGCCGGGGCCGCGTGGGGCGAACCGTTCGAGGATTTCACCGAGGCGGGCTGGGATCGCACGATGGACCTGAACGTCAAGACCCCGTTTTTCCTGACGCAAAAGCTTCTGCCACTGCTAAAGGCCGCCGCGACCGAGGATCGCCCGGCCAAGGTGCTGATGATCGCGAGCATCGACGGGATGAAGTCCAACCCGTGGCCGACCTACCCCTACCAGGCGTCGAAAGCCGGGCTGATCCACCTGACCCGCCGCATGGCTGCCGAGCTGGTGCAGCACAACATCATCGTCAACGGCATCGGTCCGGGCGCTTTCCCCAGCGCGATGAACCGCGCCGCGCGCGACAATGCGGACATGGTCAAGAAGGGCATCCCTTCGCGCCGGGTCGGCGTGACCGAGGACATGGCGGCGGGCGCAATTTACCTGCTCAGCCGGGCGGGCGATTACGTGGTCGGCACGACGATCCCGATCGACGGCGGCGTGGTCAATGCGAACATCGGGGCGGGCAATTTCGTCGATCCGTCGGGGGATTGATTGCCCGCACGGTCCGCGCGATCATGTAGGAATAAGGTGACACCTGTCACCTTGTAGGGTTTTGCAACCGCTTGTTTCACAAGCGAAAAACAAATCCTGCAGGGTGACACGCCTCGCTCGAAAACGGGATCTCGCTCTGTTGGCAGTTCATCCGGGCTTTCACGATTTGAAAGAACGCCGATGATCTTAGCGCCGGTCTTGCGTGTAGGAAAACGATGTTTTTCCGCTGGCGACTGCCGCTGTGTTCTTCCTTGGCTTCGCTGCAGAGCGCAGCTATCTTCCTGCGCGAAGGGGAATTGGCGATGAAGAGACTGGCATTATCGGCAGCATTGATGTTTGCGGCGGCTACCGCCCCGGCCGCAGCGCAGGATCATGAATTCGGCAACTGCGATATCGGTGTCGAAAGCGTGATTTTTTCCGAAGACCTCTATAGTCCGCGCTATTTTCTCCAGGGTGAGGTCACTGCGATCCTGTTCGACCATGCGAGCCCGGCAGTCGCTTCGATGGGCTATGGTCTCATCTACTGGCCGGGTGAAGGCGACGGCATGGTCTGCATGGGCCAAAGAAACTTCCGCAACGTCTATCTCGAGGAAGCGACGATCGAAGTCGACCCGGAACTGGGAACGATCATGACAATTCCCGTTTCCAGGCCCGATTACGATGCAGCGGCGGACACGGGTGATTACTCCGGCGAAGTGCGGTTCGAAGTCAAATTGCGGATCGATCTGGAGAACCGTCAGATCACCCTAATCGATGACGGCGGCCTTGATCCAGAATAGACTGCGTGGGCTGGGCTTGGTCAGCGCTCGTTAGCCCCGCCGATCAGGACGAATGGTGCCCAGAATTGTGGATGTGCCCAGCTGGCACCAATGGTGTCTTGTGCGGCGTCCATCCTGATTTCGCGCATTGCCTGATGGAACGCCTGCGCGCGTCGCAAATCTGGGTTGTCGCGTTGCAGCTCCAGCGTGCGGACCGTTATGCGCGATGCGACGGTATCGTCTACCGGCCAGTGGGACGCGAGCAGGTTTTGTGCTCCGGCGTAAAAGAAGGCTCGCGAAAGGCCCGAAAGACCGTGTGTTTCACCCGTTGCGGTGTTGCAGGCCGAAAGGATGACCCATTCAGCCGAGATGCGCAGCGTCGCAACCTCGGAGGCGGAGAGATAGCCGTCATCGGCTTCCGACGCGGAAGCGGGCGGGGTCAGAACAAGGCCGGGCTCGGCAAGATCAGCCAATTCGAAGCCGGTGATGCCGTGGGTTGCAAAGGCAAGGATGCGCGCGGACGACAAGTCTTCGTTGCGAACTGCAGATTCCGTCGCACGTTCACCGAGGAATATCCTGTCTTCCCGCACGCCCATGAGTGCGCGCATGTTCTCGAGCTCGACGCGCGTGCCCGGCAGGCTGGCCAGCGAGCGTAACGCATCAACATTTGCCAGCTGCGTGCCCGACCGTGTGTCTGTCTGGTCGAACAAGCGCGACGTTGGGGGCAGCTCGATCTGTCTTGCGCCGCGCGTCTTTGCCGCCCCGGCGAGCACAGGGTCGCCGAAGCCGATGAAACTGTCCGCGCCAAAGCCGTTCCCGCTTTCATCCGCCGGAACGGTGCGATCGTCCGACTTGAGGAGCTGGAGAGATTGTATGGAAGGGATATTGACCAGCGCTTGTCGGTCGGCGAGCCATGCCGAATTGCGCAGCGCCGCCGGGTCTGCATCGGTACCAGCCGGCGCTTCCGTTATCAGCACAGAGAAGGGGAGTCCGGCCAGCGCGCCGCCCGCAGCCACGTAGATTTCCGCCTTGTCGGCTATCAGCGTATCGACCGGGGCGACAAGCTCGCTAAACAGCTCGAAGGCGATGCTACGACTGTAAGGTACGCCTTCGCCCGGTTTCAGGTCTTTTGCCCAATCGAATGCGCGCGGATCGGATACCGTCGCGCCGAGATCCCAGCGCAGGCGATTGACCCGCACTTGGATATCATCCTGCGACAGGGCAGAGCGATGCCACGCAACCTCCGTGGAGCTTATAGCGATCGTGTGCGTGCCAAATTCAGATGGTACGACGAGGAGGATAGCCTGATCGGGTTTCAACAATTGCTTCGCCGCACCAATCGGCACAGCTTCGGGCTGGATCATCGCGAAATAGTTGGCAAACTCTGCTCTCAGTTGCGCGTCTATGCGATCGAGCTCGGCAACCAGCGCTTCGCGTTCATTTTCCAGCCTGGCGCGTTCCCGACGGTCCTCTTCGTAAGTGCTGCCAATCAGGGAATTGCTCTGTTCCAGATTTGCGTCAAACCTTAGGCCTGCGTCCTCTCGTCGTTGGACCAGAGCAGGCAGTCCGGACCCTGCCTCATTGGCGTAGCGGCGCACAGCCATCTGCGCGATCGCCCGGTTTGCGGGACCGGCTATCGAGTCCTGCAGCGCGGCGAAAACTTCTTCATACAAGCTTGCGCGCGGTGCCGATTGTGTCTTCCATGCGGCATCGGCGAGCATAGAGAACTGCGATGCCCGCGACAGGTCTTCAGCCTCTCGCTGTGACTGCGCGATGCGAAGGGTGCTTGCAGAGCGCTGCCTGGTGCGCAGTGCGGCAACGGTCATACGCGCCGGGGAAATCGGATCACGACCGGTTGTCTCGTCTCGCAGTCGAATGCGGGCAAGTTTTCTGGCGGTTTCGATGGTGAAGGGGTGTTCGCGGCCCAGTTGCGAGCGCTGTGTATCAAGCAGGCGGCGGAACAGGCGCTCGGCTTCCCGGTCGCGGCCTGTCTCATAGTAGAGGTTGGCAAGCCCTGCCGTGATCGGATCGGTGCCCGGCCAAGAGAACTGATCGAGAAACATTTCGTCGGCAATGCTGCGGGCTTGATCGAGTAGTTCTTCAGCCCTGTCGAACTCGCCGATCCCCCGCAGATTGTCGGCCTGACCAACCATCGCCTGCAGAGTTTGCTGATTTTGCAATCCGAGGCTTTCACGCAGCCTGGTTGCCGCACGCTGAAAAAGCGGCGCAGCGGTCTTGTGATTGCCCAGCGCCCTGTGCGCTTCGGCCAGACCGAGTATGTTCTCTAGTTCGTCCGGTGACGCTTTGCCCTCCACCGTTTCTTGCATCTCGAGGACGGTTTGAAACAGTGCCAATGCCTCCTCGGCACGGCCTTGCGCAAGATAGGTGCGCGCCAGCCCGCCGTAAGTTCTGGCCACACGTGGATCAGTTGGCGGGACAATTGCTTCGAGCTGTTTCAGCAACTTCAGATGGCGCTGTTCTGCGCGGGAAAGGCTGCCCCGCTTGCGCAAAAGCTCGGCTTCTGAGTAGTCGAGCTCCAAAACCTGCGGAGCGTTTGCTGCTAGCGCCTGTTCCATCTCATCGCGCGCAGTCGCCAGATAGCCTCCGGCTTCGTCGAACCGATTGACCCGCGAATAAAGCTGACCCAGCCGATAGTGCACCTCATAGGGTGCGACGCCCGGCAGAGTGCCATCGCTGGCGAAGTAATCGAGCAACATGCGGTTGGCGCGCTCGGCTTGCTCTATCGCCGGCGCATCGTGCAAAACCACCGCGAGCGCATTGAGTGCGTCGGCAGTCTGCATGGAATTGCTGCTCGGTCCCGGAAAGAGCGCGGCAATCTCGCTGACGAATTTCTGGTCGGACGTGGTATCCCAGAAAACCTTCTGCATGTCCGGCCAGGCAAGTTGCGCAAACAGAAACGCTCCCTCCGGGCTCACTTCCTGCCATCCGGTCTGTGTCAGCATGCTGCGCAGTGTGCGCTGCGTATCGGGATGGTCCCGCCCGAGCGCAATTTCCTGAGCGGCGAGCAATCGCGCGTGGAGATATTCGGAGTTGTAGCGGCTTCCCGCCTGCCGGTAGATATCAGCCAAGCGGAAAATCGCTCGCAGCATGCGGGGATCGTCGAGCCCTTGCTCGTCCTTTTGTTCCGCCAGTGCGCCAATATAGGCTGAATAGGCGGCAGTCTTGCGGGTAAAGTCGTCGGCAGCCTGCGCTTCCTCAAAAGCTTCCAGCGCAGCGGCCTGCCTTTCTTGGTAGGGCTGCGCCGCTGCCGGCCAATGCAGCGCGAAAATGCAGGCGGCAATGGCAAATTGGGCTAGCTTCACGCGGCACTTCCCCTCCCGCAAACACCGTGACCAAGTTCAGCGTAGAGGCCTGTGCAGACAATGCCAAGTTGGCGCGCATGGCATGGCGCGCATGCAGCTCGAATGTGACCTAAGCCAGCAATTCTCGCATCTACGGCCTCAGGCCAGCTTCGCCCGCCGCTTTGCTTCGCCGAAGGTCACCATCTTGCGCTGGTCTTCGTCCCACAGCGCCAACAGCATCGGCTTGAAAGTCTGATGCCATGTGTAGCGGTTCTTGGTTTTGAGGTCGGGATAAGCGTCGAGCACCTTGCCGAGCCGATAGAACGGTATGCGGCTGGCCAGGTGGTGCACGTGGTGGATGCCGATATTGCCGGTGAACCAGCGCAGCACGGCGGGCAGTTCGAGATATGTGCTGCCTTCCAGCGCCGCGTGGTGGAAAGACCAGTTATCGCCCTTGTCCCACTGCGCCGCTTCGAACTGGTGCTGGATATAGAACAGCCACACGCCCATCGAGGCGGCGGTCAGCAGCACCGGCAGGACCACCGATGCGACGGCGGCAATTCCAAATGCCCAGATCAGGCCGGCCAGCATCAGCGCGATTGCGGCATTGGTCGCCATTGCGCTGACCCAATATTTGCGCCCAGCCTTCATCAGCCCGATGGGGAGGCGGTGGCGCAGCAGAAAGAGATAGGCCGGTCCGAGGCCGAGCAGCACCAGCGGGTGCCGGTAAGTCCGATAGCCCAAACGCTGCCAGCGGCTGCCGGCCAGAAATTCGCGCACGGTCAGCGTGTCGACATCGCCCATGCCCCGCGCATCCAGATTGCCGGTAGAGGCGTGATGCTGCGCATGCGACCGCTGCCAGCAATCATACGGGGTAAAGGTCAGTACACCCAGCGCACGGCCGATCCAGTCGTTGCCGGTGCGCCGCGTCATAAACGCCCCGTGACCGCAATCGTGCTGGATGATGAACAGCCGCAGAAGCAACAGCCCGGCAAGTGGCGTCAGGCACAGGGCCAGCCAGTATCCTGCATCGACAGCGAACAGGATCGCTGCCAGCAGGGCGACAAAGGGGGCGAGGGTGATGCCCAGTTCCCAGCTGCTCCGGACCGGATGCGGGGTGCGGAATGCCTGCAGTTCCCTAGCCAGTCGCTTCGGGTCAAGCGGGTCGGCTGTTTCGCTGGAAGTCATATGCGGACTCACTCGATTTCCTTCTTGGCTATCAGGTCCGGCGCCCAATGTGGCCGGCCCGTTTCCATGGCGTAGATGGCGATGGTTGAGATTTCCTGTCGAGTGGGGAAGGTAGCAGGCCGGACCTGAACCTACCCCATCAATTCCCGCACGAACGGGATCAGCCCGGTCTGCCTGGTGCGTTTCATCCGTTCGGCGTGGAGGATTTCGCGGACCTTGACGAAGCACTGGTCGACATCGTCATTGACCACGACATAGTCATATTCCGCCCAATGGCTGATTTCGGCCCGGGCGCGGTCCATCCGGCGGTCGATCACATCGTCGCTGTCCTGCGCGCGGCTTTCCAGCCGGCGGCGCAATTCCTCCAGTGTCGGGGGCAGGATGAATACAGTGACGACATCCTGATCGTCTTTCTGCTTCAGCTGCTGGGTTCCCTGCCAGTCGATATCGAACAGGAAATCCTGCCCTTGCTTCAGTTTTTTGCGGATGTAACCCTTGGGCGTGCCATATTTGTTGCCGAAGACTTCCGCCCATTCGTAGAAGTCGTCTTCTTCGACCATGGCGTCGAATTTCTCGTTGCTCACGAAGTGATAGTCGACACCGTCGACCTCGCCCGGGCGCTTGGGCCGGGTGGTGACGGAAACCGACAGCTGGATTTCATCATCCGCGCCCAGCAGCTTGTGCGAGATGGTCGTCTTCCCCGCGCCCGATGGCGAGGAGAGAATGAACATCAAACCGCGGCGGTGCAGGGCGTCGTTTTCGGTGCTTTGATCGGCCATAACCGCCTTTGCACCCAAGGCGCTGCGGGAATCAACCCGCAAGCGCGGCGAAAATCTATTCGTCCGCAGCCTGTTTCAGCAGCTTGCGATCCCCGATCCGCTTCGCCTTGCGGCGTTTCTGACTGCGGTCGAAGAGCAGCTTCGTCACCAGACCGGTGCCGACCAGCACTGCGCCCGGTACCGATCGCGTTGCGACCTTGGCGACCGCGAACGACGTAGCGGTCTGTTTAAGCGAGCGATTGCTGACAATGTCCTTGGCCGTGTCGCGGCCGTAGCGGCCTTTCAGGAAGCCGCGTTCGACCACGTCTCGCAGGATGTAGGAGCCGGCGCGCATTGCGATGTCGGCCAGCAGCAAATTGGTCAACGGGTTGGGGCTGGGGCCAGCAACCTCTTCGGTCGCATCCACCTCAGTGCCAGCGGCTGACTGTGTCTTGCGTTTGCGAGCCATGCTTCCCTTCCAATCGGACGGACCGATGCGGCGGCGTGGGTTACTTCTTGCGGCCGAAATCCACCGTCACGACATTGCTGCCGTCTTCGCTATCGGTAACGGCCGGATGGGCGCTCTGTTCCCCCGAGCCGGCAGAACCGTCGTTCTGCGCGTCGTCATGTTCTTCGGGTGCCATGTCCGCCACGCTGGCCTGGAACTGCAGCCCGAAGTCGACCGCCGGATCGACGAACGCCGTGATCGCGGAAAACGGCACGATCAGTTTTGCCGGGATCTGATTGAAGCTGAGGCCGACCGTGAAGCCTTCCTCGCGCACGTCCAGATCCCAGAACTTGTTCTGCAGGACGATGGTCATCTCGTCCGGGAATCGTTCGCTAAGGGATTTGGGAATATCCACCCCGGGCGCGCCGGTCTTGAAAGTGATGTAGAAATGATGCGCGCCGGGCAATTCGCTGCCATTGGCCTGGATTTCCCCAAGCACGCGGCCAACCACCGCGCGCAGGGCTTCTTGCACGATCTCGTCGTAGGGGATCAGGCTGTCGGGCGCGTCGTCACTCATGCGGCCTAGGTGGCGAGGCAAGCGCCTGTGGTCAAGCGGGAAAACTTGCGCCTTCCACGCCCTTGCGTATAGCGCTGCCCATCATGCGCACAGCCAGCATCAATCGCGACACCGCGGAAACCAAGATCGCCATCGAGGTCAATCTCGACGGTACCGGAAGCTATGACATTTCGACCGGGATCGGGTTTCTCGATCACATGGTTGAACAGTTCGCCAAACATTCGCTGATCGACGTGACGATGAAAATCGATGGGGACCTTCATGTCGATCAGCACCACACGACCGAGGACAGCGCGCTGGCGCTGGGCCAGGCGCTGGCTCAGGCGCTCGGCGACAAGGGCGGCATCGGGCGTTACGGCCTCGCCTATTCGCCGATGGACGAGACGCTGGCGCGGGTTTCGCTCGATGTTTCGGGACGCCCCTATCTCGTGTGGCGTGCAGGATTCAGCCAGGAAAAGCTGGGTGAATGGGATACTGAGCTGATCGAGCACTGGTTCCATTCGGTCGCGCAAACCTGCGGGCTGACGCTGCATGTCGAGCTGCTCTACGGCAGCAACAACCACCATATCTGTGAGGCAATCTACAAGGGCTTCGCCCGTGCGATGCGGCAGGCGGTGGAGCTGGACACGCGCAAGGGCGGAGCGATCCCGAGCACCAAAGGTCAGCTCGGTGGCTGAAGCGTTTTTGTCGGGTGCGGTGCCGAGCCCGGCGGTCCCACAGTGGCTGCAAATCGACGCTTCTCCTATAGCCGGAAAAACAAATGCCTGAGGTCACCGCACTCGTCGATTACGGCGCGGGCAATCTTCACTCGGTCGAGAACGCGCTGCGCAAGGTCGGCGCGAAGGTGACAGTCACCGACGATCCCGAGGTGATCCGCGCGGCGGACCGGATTGTCCTGCCCGGGGTGGGCAGCTTCAAGGCGTGTGCCGAGGGTTTGCGCGCGGTTGACGGCGTGATCGAAGCGATGCGCGAGCGGGTGTTTGTCGGCGGTGCGCCATTCCTCGGCATCTGCGTTGGGATGCAATTGCTCGCCGCGCAGGGGCTGGAACATGGCACAACCACAGGTCTGGGCTGGATCGACGGCACAGTGAGGCTGATCGAACCTTCCGATCCGAGCATAAAGGTGCCGCATATGGGCTGGAACGATGTCGCCTCCCTGCCGCACGCGCGCGGGCACGCGGTGATCGAGGGCGGAGAGGCCTATTTCCTCCATTCCTTCCACTTCAAGGTGCGCCACCATGAGGACGTGCTGGCCATGACCGACCACGGCGGCGGGCTGGTCGCGGCGGTCGGGCGCGACAATTTCATCGGGGTTCAGTTCCATCCGGAAAAGAGCCAGGCCTATGGGCTGAATTTGCTTGAACGCTTCCTGGAGTGGAAACCATGATCGTCTTCCCCGCAATCGACTTGAAGCAGGGCCAGGTCGTACGCCTTGCGGAAGGCGATATGGACCGCGCGACTGTCTATGGCGACGACCCGGCGGCGCAGGCGATGCTGTTTGCGCAAGCCGGAGCAGGGTACCTGCACGTGGTCGATCTCGACGGAAGTTTCGCTGGATCGGCGCAGAACCGCGAGGCGGTGGAAAGCATCGTTGCGGCGTTCCCCGGCCACGTCCAGCTGGGCGGCGGTATCCGCAAGCGCGCGGATGTCGAGGGCTGGTTCGACGCGGGCGTGGCGCGGATCGTGATGGGGTCTGCGGCACTGAAAGACCCGGAATTCGTGAAGGATATGGCGTGCGAATTTCCCGGCGGAATCGTCGTCGCGGTCGATGCGAAGGACGGCATGGTCGCGACCGAGGGCTGGGCGGATGTGTCCGATGTGCCGGTGATCGATCTCGCCCGCCGCTTCGAAGACGCAGGGGTTGCCGCGCTGCTGTTCACCGACATCGGGCGTGACGGGTTGCTCAAGGGTGTGAATGTCGATGCCACGGTGGAACTGGCGCGGCAGGTCGATATCCCGGTGATCGCCAGCGGCGGGGTGAAGGGGCTCGACGATATCCATGTCCTGTCGATGCATGCGAGCGAGGGTATCGAAGGGGTGATTACCGGGCGTGCGCTGTATGACGGGCGGCTCGACCTGGCGGCAGCGATTGCAATGGCGGGTCGGAGTTAGTGCGTTGACCGGCTTCAATTTCATTTCAGCCTCGCGCGGCACCGGCCCGCTCCCCCACCCGGCCACCCACGGCACTATACTGTTTGGGTGGCCGGGTGGGGGAGCGGGCCGGTGCCGCAAGGAAAGCACGGATGTGCTTTCCGCAACCGTAAGAAAACGGAGCGAAGCGAAATGACCGTCCGCATCCGCGTCATCCCCTGTCTCGACGTCGCCGACGGGCGCGTGGTCAAGGGGGTCAATTTCGTCGATCTGGTCGACGCAGGCGATCCGGTCGAGCAGGCGCAGGCCTATGACCGCGCGGGGGCGGACGAATTGTGCTTCTTGGATATATCCGCCAGCCATGAAGGGCGCGGGACGCTGCTCGACATGGTCCGGCGTACGGCTGAAGTGTGCTTTATGCCGCTGACTGTCGGCGGCGGGGTGCGCAGTGTGGAGGATGCGCGCGCGCTGCTGCTGGCGGGCGCAGACAAGGTCGCGGTCAACAGCGCGGCGGTTTCCCGCCCCGAACTGGTCAGTGAGATTGCGGAGAAATTTGGCAGCCAGTGCGTCGTCGCCAGCGTCGATGCGCGGGTCGGCACGGGCGAGATGCGCGGATGGGAGGTGTTCACCCACGGCGGGCGAAAGGCCACGGGGATCGACGCGGTCGAACATGCGGTGCGGCTGGCCGAACTTGGCGCGGGCGAATTGCTCGTCACCTCGATGGATTCGGACGGGACCAAGGACGGCTACGATGTCGAACTGACGCGTGCGATTGCCGATTCGGTTTCCGTCCCGGTCATCGCCAGCGGCGGGGTCGGCACGCTCGAACATCTGGTCGAAGGCGTAACGCGTGGCCATGCGAGCGCGGTTCTGGCGGCCTCGATCTTCCACTTCGGGACGCACACCATTGCAGAGGCCCACGCGGCCCTGCGCGCTGCCGGATTGCCCGCCCGCGGCATTTGACAAGCGGGTTTAAGTAAACTCCTGTCACCGGTACCGATGCGGGACAGACCATTCGTTGCGCTTGTGTGGAATTATTGACCGGGCATGGTCTGCGGCATGAGGACCGCCACCATTCTTGCGCTCACGCTGTTTGCAGCCGAGCCGGCCTTTGCGCAGGCAGGGGCACAAGTGCCCGAGCCGAGCAATATGGCATTGTTCGGCCTCGGCCTGCTGGGCCTGATTGTCGGCCGCCAGTTCTCCAAATCGCGGCGCAATCACGACGACTGACGCCGAGCGGGATTGACCCTCTGGCACCAGCCTTCCATGGATGCGCTATGGACACGCTGACCCGCCTTGAAGGCACTATCGCTTCCCGCAAAGCCGCCGATCCCGGCAGCTCCTATGTCGCGCAGCTGCACCATCGCGGCGTGCCGGTGATGGCGCGCAAGCTGGGCGAGGAAGCGGTCGAGGCCGCTGTAGCCGCACTATCGGGCGACCGTGAGGAAATGGTCGGCGAAGCGGCCGATGTGCTGTTCCATCTGATGGTGCTGCTGTCGGGCAAGGATATTGCCCTGTCCGAAGTGCTGGCCGAACTCGACCGGCGCGAAGGCGTGTCCGGACTGGATGAAAAAGCCGCGAGGACCGAATAATGCCGATCGACGCCACACAGCCCTATGATGACGAGAACATCTTCGCGAAAATCCTGCGCGGCGAAATCCCGTCCAGCAAAGTCTACGAAGACGAATGGGCGTTCGCTTTCGAAGACATCAACCCGCAGGCCGAAATCCACACGCTGGTGATCCCGAAGGGGCGCTATGTCAGCTGGGACGATTTTTCTGCCAAGGCATCGGCGGAGGAAATCGCCGGGTTTGTCCGCGCGGTGGGCCATGTCGCGCGCGAAAAGGGGCTGGTTGAACCGGGCTACCGCCTGCTCGCGAATGTCGGGCAGCACGGCCACCAGGAAGTGCCGCATCTGCATGTCCACCTGTTCGGCGGCCACCCGCTCGGCCCGATGCTGATGCGGCGGTAGGCGTTCGCGGACGGAGAGCCGCTGGCGAGCCAGTCGCGTCGTCCAACATGGCTCGTTGTTTGACACTTCGTGCGGGCTGGCCCACTCACAGTAATGCAAAAACTGTGTCAGTCAGTTGCATTTGCACGATAAAAGCGACGGGGGCTTTTGATGAATAAAGGAATGAGGTCGGTAATTCTGTCAGCAATCTGCCTGTTGGCAGGCTTGGCCGCGACATCCTATCTGTTGTTTTTTAGGCTCGAGTATTTCTCGATAAAAGGCATAATCTGGTCGCTGTTTGCGGGTTTGATTGTATGCGCTGTCCCTCTCAAGGTTATGGAGAAAATTGGCCTTATCTCGTTAGACCAAGATTGAAGGCACGATTTCTGTTCTTGCCGATTGACAAGGGGGCGCATGGCTGGCCGCGTTTTAACTGGCAGCTTTGGGAGGTACGTGCAGCAGAAATCTTTCGACTGCTATTGGGTGGGAAGCGGACACAATTCTATACGGCCACAGTCTGCTCAAATGGCGCTTGCGTAAGAGAGGAAGGTGTCGGCCATTAGACGCTTTCCTCTTTTGCCGGCGGGCAGGCGGGGGGATTGAAGAACAAGCGATCGGGCACGGGAATGTTCTGGCGTGCCATCACGGCCATCAAATTGGGGTAAGGGCGCGGATCGAAGAAGGGGTAGGACAAAAGTTCGAGCAAGGGGAACGGCGCCTCGGCGAAATCATAGGGGCGCATTACTTCAACGGCTTCCTCGGTCCGGCCCAGATACATCAGCGCCTGCCACTGCGTGTTGGCATATTCGGCTTCAATATCCATAAGCGCATTGGCGCCCGCCCGATCGCCCTGCGCGCACGCCTGTCGAATGTCGACTATCATTCGGGAATCCCTGCTCGGCTCATAACTGCGTATCTCGCGCGCAAGACGGGCAGCTTCTTCGACGCGTCCGACGGACAATAATACGCGGTGCGATTGGTAGAGGAACAACATGGAGCCGCGATGATCGGCTGGCGTAGCGTCATAAAGGGCCTCCGCCTCGTCATAGGCGCGCGCGTCATACAGATTATTGATATTCAAATGGGGTCGGTCGGGCTCTAACGCACTGGCGCGGGCAGCGCTTGCCGCTGCCGCATCATTGCGACCAAGCAGGTCTTCGAGATTGCCCTTGGTGCGCCACGAGTCGGCATCCTCTGGCGCGCGCTCGGTATTACGGGTGATCACGCGCAGGGCGGCATTGAGATCGCCACTGAAGTAGTGGCGCAAATACAGAGCCGTGTCACGCTCGCTGGCACTTCTGGCGGTGCGCTCGGCAGCCTCGATATTGCGATCGAATTCGGCGCTGAGTGCGGCGCGATCGGCATCGTTAATGTAGGAGAAGCTGGCAAGCGAAAGACCATCGACGATATTACTTGCAGCGGCGATGTGCGCCCGCGACCAGCTGGGATCGAGTTCCTGAGCACGGCGATATTGTTCAAGCGATGCTTGTCCGTTGCCATCCTCCCCGCTGAACGTGAAACCCTGAGCGCGAAGAAATGCTTCATAGGCTTCGACCGAGTTGGTGCCGCTGTCGATAAGCTCGGCGAGCGCTGCGGGATCGAGCGCGGTGTTTAGCGCGCGGGCGACGCGGGTGGCGATCTCTTCTTGGACAGTGATGGTATCGGCGAGCGGCCGGTCATAGCGTTGGGTAAAGAGGCGGTCGCCGGATTGCGCATCAATCAGTTCGATATCGACGACGATGCGGTCTTCGCTGCGGCGCACAGAACCATCGAGGACACGGGCAACGCCGAGTTCGCCGCCAATGTCGCTCATCGATTGCTGGCGTTCGCGAAAGCGGAAGCTTTCGGCGATGGGCGCAACTTTGAGATCAGGGGTGCGGCTGAGCGCGGCGCTGATTTCCTGCGCTAGACCGTCCGAGAACCAGCTCTGTGACTCGGCAGAGAGGTCGCGGAAGGGGAGGATGGCGATGGATTTGGCATCTGCCTGTTCGGCAGAGGCTTCGTTGCCACTGCCCGACAATCCACCTCCCCAGACCCAATAACCGAGGCCGCCCGCAGCCGCAACGGCGAGGGTAATCGCTGCCATCCCGGCCATGATAAGTGACTTTCGGCTTGGCAAGGCCGGTGGTGCGGATTCATCCGACACGATCAGACTAGAATTGGCATCGCCCATTATAGCCTGAAGCGCTCCTGTGAGAGCCCCGAATGGCACGGTATCCTTGGGCCAGTTCGTAAAATCAATTGCTTGTATTTGCCGAAAGCCCAGCGGCGGCAGCGTGCCATCGATCAAGAGCGGCACCAGCTTGCCTTGCTCACGCCCGACCTGCGCCTCATCCTTTACCCAGTTGGATTTGACCGAGGTGTCAGTCCACAGCACTACCACGCTGGCAGCATCGACCAGTTCTTGCTCGGTCACGTCGGTGAAGGTCGATCCGCCTTGGAGATGCTGGTCGAGCCAGGAGGAGATACCTGCAGCCTCAAGCGCGACAGCCAACTGCTCGGCTATGTTCT
This sequence comes from Parerythrobacter lutipelagi, assembly GCF_005434975.1. Lineage (GTDB taxonomy): Bacteria > Pseudomonadota > Alphaproteobacteria > Sphingomonadales > Sphingomonadaceae > Parerythrobacter_A > Parerythrobacter_A lutipelagi. Next base: position 227,909 of record NZ_SKCJ01000002.1, read on the forward strand.
TGTCTGTCCGGCTGTAAGATATAAAAACATCGGCCACGCCATTCCCCCAAAAGCTAACGGCTATCTTATCTAGGCTTTGAGAATTGGCAAAGTGTCAGGCTGGCCCGCGATGAATGTCCGCAACTGGGTCGTTTGCAGAATGGCGGCTTACGTCGCAGAAATCTCCACGGCAAGCGCCGAATCTCGCAAGGGTGCTCCTCGGCGCGGTCAATCTCCATCGCGCAAAATCACCAGTCCGTCGGTTTCATTTGCAGCGCGAGTCCCCGCTGCGCTAAGGGCGCGTCAACCATGACGACGCGTCCCAACCCACCCGGTGGTATCATCGACGGCAAGCGGCATCTTTATGCCGTGCGCGCCTATTACGAGGACACCGATCTCTCAGGCATCGTCTACCACGCCAATTACCTGCGCTGGTTCGAGCGCGCCCGGTCCGACATGCTGCGCGTGCTTGAGATCGACCAGCGCGCAGCGATCGAAGCGGGGGAGGGCGCCTATGCGGTGGCCGATCTCCAGATCAAATACGTCCGCCCGGCGAAACTCGACGACGATATCGTCATCGTCACAACCTGTACGCAAATGCGCGCCGCCAGCCTGCGGATGCATCAGCGCGCGTTCAGAAATTTCGGCGCAGACGAGGAACTCATCACCGAGGCGAGTTTGCGCGTCGGCTTCGTCGCTCCGGATGGTCGGCCCTGCCGCCAACCGGAAGAATGGCGCGCCGCTTATCAGACAGTCCTTTTGGAAGAAGACAAGTAAATGGCTTTACTTCAAATGCTTGCCGTTACCACCGCTCCGACCCGCGTCGATCCGGTCCAGCTTTTCCTCGATGCCGATATTGTGGTTCAGGCCGTGATGGTCGGGTTGCTGCTCGCCAGCATATGGAGCTGGATGATCATGATCGGCTTTGTGCTCAGGATGAAAAACGTGCGCAGCCGCGGTCAGGCGTTCGAAACTGAATTCTGGCAGGCCGACGAATTCGACGACATGATGAAGCGCCAGTCGAAGCGCGACATCCCGCTCGCGCGGGTTGCTGGAGCGGGCATGGCTGAATGGCGTCGCTCGACCAAAGGCACTGTGGCTGACCGCGACGGGGTGCGTCAGCGGCTCGCGCTGGCAATGGAAAGCCAGGTGGCCGAGGAGTCGGACAATCTCGCTTCGCGCCTCACTTTCCTGGCGACGGTCGGCTCGGTCGCGCCATTTGTCGGCCTGTTCGGCACCGTGTGGGGCATCATGAACAGCTTCTTCCAGATCGGCGTACAGCAGAATTCCTCGCTCGCGGTCGTCGCGCCAGGTATTTCCGAAGCGCTGTTTGCCACCGCGATCGGCCTGTTTGCCGCAATCCCTGCAGTGATCGGCTACAACCGTTTCAGCCAGTCGCTCAACAGCTACGACGCGAAGATGCAGCGTTTCGCCGACAAGTTCCATTCCAGCCTCAGCCGCCAGCTGGAGCGGATGTAGCATGGCGATGGGCCTGACCCGTCCGGGCAAACGCCAACGCGGTTCGCGCCGCGCGCCGATGGCGGAGATCAACGTTACGCCGTTCGTCGATGTGATGCTGGTGCTGCTGATCATCTTCATGGTCACCGCCCCGCTGCTCAACACGGGCGTGCCGGTGGAGCTGCCGGACAGCCGCGCCAATGCGCTGCCGGAAGATGCGGAGCCGATCACGCTGAGCATTGCCAGCGACCGGACGATCTATTTCAACGAAGATCGCCTCGCGCCGGGTGAATTGCCCGAGCGGCTCGCCAACGTCAGCCCCGATCCGTCTGGCAAGCTGCCGCAGATCACGCTGCGCGCCGACCGGCTGCTCGATTACGGGGTGGTCATGGCGGTGATGGGCGAACTCAACCGCTCCGGCTTCAACCAGATCGCGCTGGTGACCAATTCCACAGCGGCCCCGCCGGCATCAATCGCCGGTTCAGACGGCGAGCAATAGCGTCCGGCCCGATGCAAACCGCGCGCCTTCGTTCCGAGGAAATCACCGGCCTGATGCTGGCGCTGTTGCTGCATCTGGCGCTGCTCGCGGCGCTGGTTATCCGCCTGCTTTTTCCTGCCGAGCCGGTGATCATTCCGGAGCGCGTAACCGTAAGCCTGGCGGAGGAAGTTGGTCTGGAGGCCGCTTCGCCAGAGCCGGTTCCGGAAAGCCGCCTCGCGGTTGCGCCTGAACTGGGTGATCTCGTGACCCCTGCTGCACCGCCGCTTCCGGCAGAGCCGGCTACAAAGCCGCCGGAGCGCGAGACGCGCCCTGCGGCAACCGCACCAAGATCACAGGAACGGCGGCGCAGGCCCGAGGAAACGCGCCAGCGGCCCCAGCCGCAGCAACAACAGCGCCAGCCCGACCGGCAGCGCGCGAGCAGGGTGGGCGATGATTTCCTCGGTGGTGCCGGATCGAGCACGACGACAAGCGAAACCCGCGCGCCCGCCAGCACTTTCGGTGCGCGCGAGCAAGCGGCGCTCTCGCAAGCGATCAACCGGCAGCTGAAACCGCATTGGCGCGCGCCGCAGGGGGCCGACGCTGAACGACTGGTCACAGTGCTGCGCTGGCGGCTCAACCGGGACGGCAGCCTTTCCGGAAGCCCGGTGGTGGTCAGCCAAAGCGGGATCAATGACGCAAACCGGGCGCAGGCAGAGGTTCATGCGGAGCGCGCCATACGTGCGGTGCAACTCGCCGCGCCGTTCAACCTGCCGGACGAATTCTATGATAAGTGGTCCTACATCCGCGAATGGCGGTTTGACAGAAGGCTCTGATTCTATGCGATTTTGGTTTTTCGCTCTTGTTCTCGCCGCCCCGGCGCCGCTGATCGCGCAAGACCTCGGCGCCCCCGTGCCGCAAGACGCGGCGGTCGAGACAGTCGAACAGGAGACCGGCTTGTCGGGCAGTGTGACCGACGAAAGCGATTGGGAAGACCTCGGCATTGCGATTGCCAGCTTTGCCGCCGACCGCGACGTTTCGACCCCGGCCAACGCCAGCGGTACCGCGGCGCTCGGGCTCGATATTTCGCGAGTCGTGTTCAACGATTTGAAGAACAACGGGCTGTTCAAGCCGGCCGGTCCGGATGCTTTGCCCAAGCCGAGCTTTGCGCAGATCACTGCACCCAGCTGGCCGACGTGGTCGAACCGCAGCACGGAAATGCTGGTCCATGGCTATGTCCAGGCGCGTTCCGACGGGCGGTTGACGGTCGGGTGCTATCTTTATGACGTGGCGTTGCGCGATGAACTGGCGCGGGCAGGTTGGGTCGTGCAGCCGCGCGACTGGCGCCGGGCGGCACACAAATGCGCCGACCTCGTCTATTCGCGTCTGACCGGCGAAAGCCCGTTCTTCGATAGCCGGATTGCCTATATTGCGGAAACCGGGCCGAAGGATAACCGGACCAAGCGGTTGGCGATCATGGACAGCGACGGGGCGAACCACCGGTTCATCACGACCGGCCGCTCGACCGCGCTGACGCCGCGCTATTCGCCGGATTACAGCAAACTGCTCTATCTCAGCTATGTCGACGGCAATCCGCGCATCTATGTCTACGACATCGGCACCGGGCGGCAGACGCTGATTACCGAGAACCGCAATCCGACCTTTGCCCCGCGTTGGTCGCCTGACGGGCGGTGGATCCTCTATTCCATGGCCGAAGCGGGCAATACGGATATCTTCCGGGTCTCGTCGCAGGGCGGGCCAAGCGTCCGGCTGACGAACACCCCGGGGATCGACATTGGCGGATCTTATTCACCGGACGGGACCAGGATCGTGTTCGAGAGCGATCGTTCGGGCAGTCAGCAGTGCTATGTGATGAATGCCGACGGGTCGAACCAGCGCCGCCTGAGCTTTGGCGGGTCGCGCTGCGCGACGCCGGAATGGAGCCCGCGCGGTGACCAGATCGCATTCACCAACGCGAGCAATTTCAACGTGTCGGTAATGTCCCCATCGGGCGGGAACGTGCGCACGCTCACCAGCGGCTGGCAGGACGAGGCCCCGACATGGGCGCCCAATGGGCGGATCATCCAGTTCTTCCGGACCGAGCGTGGTTCGGGCAAAACGTCGCTCTGGCAGGTGGATCTCACCGGCCGCAACGAAAGGAAGCTGCCGACCCCGGTCGACGCGTCCGACCCCGCCTGGGGACCGATTTTGCCTTGAATGCATTGATTAACTGAGCTGGCAGGGTCGCATCTGTTTCAACTTCCTCTTCAGGAGAGGCTTATGAATACGAAACTTGTCATCGCATCACTCATGATCGGCACCGTCGGTCTCGGTGCGTGCAAACCGAAGGCGCCCGACGTTTTGCCCCCTGAGCCGGTGGAAACGACAGCGGCTGTTCCCGAGTACCAGCAGCCGACCGGCCCCGTGCTGGGCACGCAGGAGCATTTCGTGAATGGCGTAAACGGCCTGAACGTGATCTTCTTCGACACGGATCGCTACAACATCGACAGCGAAGATGCCGTCGCTCTGCAGACGCAGGCGCAGTATCTGCAGCGCAACACGGGCATTTCGGTCACGGTCGAAGGCCACGCCGATGAACGCGGCACGCGGGACTACAACCTCGCGCTGGGTGAGCGTCGGGCCAATTCGGCGAAGAATTACCTCGTCAGCCTGGGCGTCGATGCAAGCCGCATCCGCACCGTCAGCTACGGCAAGGAACGCCCCGTTGCACTCGGCTCGAACGAGAGCGCATGGGCGCAGAACCGCCGCGCGGTGACTGTGGTTATCAATTGAATGAACTGAGGTAAGCCGGCTCGCCCGAACAGGGGCGGGCCGGCTTACTCGCCGATGCTAGTTGCGGCGAACGCCGGCAGATGGCTCGCGGCTGGCGCGGCGTCACCCGCGCCAGCGCCGCCCACACTCATCGTCAGCGCGAAAAGCGCCATGGTCAGCACTGAAACAGTGGCGGAAAAACGAAGCTGCTGGCTCATCGAACGGGTCCGGTCTTGAATTTGCGGTGCGCCTAGCACCTGAGAATAAACAAACTGTTGTGCGGGTTTCCGCAATGCAACATTTCACATCGCAACTTTGTTCCCGTCCTTCCAAAAGGTCGCAATCATCCCTAGACGAAATGTCATGACCCATAGTCCAACGACATATTCCGCCCTGCGGAGCGCCCGCTGATGGCCCGCTCGTCATGGTAGGCGCACGGCGCTCGAACGATTGGGGCTTCCCCCGCTGGCGCGGCTATGGCTCTTCGCAAGATGCGGTGACCGTGCGGCTGTGCGACAGGCATGGCTGCGAGGAAAAGGGCGATTGCCCCGCACCCAAGGCGCCGAACACGCCCGAGCGGTGGTATTTCTGTCAAAAGCACGCAGCGGAGTACAACCGCAAGTGGGACTATTTCGAAGGCCTCGACAAGGCCGAAAAGGAAGCGCGGACGAAGGACGAGCAGACCGAAAACGCCGGCTATGCCGAAGCACAGCACTATGGCTGGGCCGGCAGCGGTGACGGATCGCGCAGCGCCGACGAAATGCGCGCGCTCGATGTGCTCGAACTGGAAAACGACGCCGATTTCGCCGCGATCAAGCGGGCTTACCGCGTGAAGGCCAAGGCCGTGCACCCTGACGTAAAGCCGAACGACAAGGAAGCCGCAGCGGAATTTCAGAAGCTCCAGCTATCCTATGAAGTGCTGAAAGCAGCAGAAGAACGGCGCGAGTGGAAGGGATAGCGGCAGTCTCGCAAGGTCCGATTGCGACCCGCTAGCGGACCAATATGACACCCTGCAACTTCCCTCGTCATTGCGAGCGCAGCGAAGCAATCCAGGGCGGTGCAGCACTGCTCTGGATTGCCGCGTCGCCTGCGGCTCCTCGCAATGACGGGGCGTGTGTTGTGAGTTCATTTGTTGACGAGACGGACAGTCTGCTCCCGACCCGGTTGCGGACATCGCTGTCATGCCTTAATTCCGACCCAGCTAAAATAGAGTGGTAGGAAGCCATGATAAGCCACTTACTGCGCAAATATAATAGCGCGTTTTTCGCCCTGACTGGGGCGCTCATCTATATTGGTTTCCGCGAATACGGCCTCGGTCCATGGGGTGCGGGTGCAGTAGCCCTCGTAGCCACCATTTTAGTGGCGTCGCTTTTTAGACGGAAACCGAGTGGAACGAGGTTAGATTAACCCTCGTGTCGCGTTCATTTGGTTCGTCAGCTTCCCACCCCACTATCGTACGTTCGACGCATCAACTCACCTTGGCGCAATGCTCGGATGATTGAATTTTCGGCTCGTCAGTGATCCACAAGTCAGTGCCGCCGACTTTGGTGCTGCTAATTATCGTTCCACCATGGCGTATCGCTCCAAGGCCTCAAGTCGATCTCGTGGGTCCACGCGCTGCGCGGCTGGTGCGCGAGGTGCCAGTAGGTGTCCGCAATCGCAGCCGGGTCGAGCAGGCCGTCTTCGCCTTTGCTGGCCTTGTAGGCTGCGAAATTCTCACCGAGCATCTTGCCGAGCGTGTCGGGTGCATCGACCGGGCCGTCGATCACTACATGGGCGACATGCACGCCTTGCGGGGCAAATTCCGCGTTGAGCGATTGGCACAGCATCCGCCGCCCGCCCATCGCTGCGGCGTGGCTGTGCTGGCCGGCGTTGCCGCGCACGGCAGCGGTCGCGCTGGTGACGATCAGTGTGCCGCGCCCCCCATTTTTGGCCCGCTCGACCATTCGCGGCATCAATGCGCGCGCGAGACGGAAGGGCGCATAGGTCGCGAGCCGCCAGCCCAGCTCGAACGCCTTGTCGCTGGTGTCCGCCAGGGTGCGATTGCCGATCTGCGCGCCAAGGTTGAACAGCGCGACTTCGATCGGTCCGATGCTGTTCTCGACCTCTTCGACCAGATCCTCGATCGTATCGGGCTGGGCTGCATCGAGCAGCCGCCCGCTTGCCTTGCCGCCAGCCTGTTCGATCTGCGCGACAAGCGCGCGCAGCCCGTCTTCGTCCGACCGTCGGGCGAGCACTGCGTGATAGCCATCACGTGCAAAGCGCGCTGCGGCGTGGCCGCCGATCCCGGCCCCGGCCCCCAGCACCAGAAAAACACCTTTGGCTTTCGTCATCGCGGGTTCCTTCACGTTGCGCCGTTCTGCGCCGAACTCTCCGGCGTTAATCCGACAGTAGGCATGTTAGCGGAAATTTTACACATTGCGGGCAGTCTCGGGGCGGGGAAGCATTCAGCCGTTAGGCAAAAAAGATGGATCAAAGGAAGAAAGCCAGAGCGAAGGTGGACTACGCGACGCGCTGCAGGGCGCCTGCGGCGCCGGTCGATATCTGCCTCAACGATGTATCCATGAGCGGTTGCCGCGGGACATTCGGCAGCACGCCACTATATGCTGGCAGCACCCTGAAGATCGATCTGGTCGATGGGCTGGTCGTGCCGGGCGAAGTCGTGTGGGTCGACGGCAACGAGTTCGGCGCGCGCTTCCTGATCGACGAGGCCGAGGCAGCGCCATCGGCAGACAAAGACAATTCGGCGCCAGAACCCGGCCGCGCTTGATCGGTCAATCGTCATAACCCAGTCTGACGGCCGCCGCGGCTGATGCGGCCTGCGCACGCGCGCTATCCGTATCGCCTGCGGCCGACAATGCTACGCCCATTCTGCGATAGGGGCGCGTTTCCGGCTTGCCGAAAATCCTGATGTCGCTGCCATTGCTCATCCCCTCCGCGAGGCCTGAATAGCTGACAGTCGCGCTGTCGCGATCGGCGAGGATCACTGCGCTGGCAGCAGGGCGCGCGCGGATCTCTGCCGGGATGGGGAGGCCCATGATCGCGCGGGCGTGCAAGTCGAATTCGCTCAGGTTCTGGCTGACCAGTGTCACCATGCCGGTGTCATGCGGGCGCGGCGACAGTTCTGAGAAGATGACATCTTCTCCGCCCTCCTTGTTCCTGGCGACGAAAAACTCGACCCCGAACAACCCATAACCGCCCAAGTCATCCACGATCTTGCGCGCCATCTCCTGCGCAGCGGCGATGGCGCCATCGGACATCGGCGCAGGTTGCCAGCTTTCCTGGTAGTCGCCGCGTTCCTGCCGGTGGCCGATCGGCGGGCAGAACGTGACTGCGTCCCCGTCTTTGGTTTTGTGCCGCACCGTCAGCAGAGTGATCTCGTAATCGAAATCGACAAATTGCTCGACGATCACCCGCTTGCGGTCGCCGCGCATATTGTCGACGGCATGGTTCCATGCCGCTTCCAGTTCGCCTGTGTGGCGCACAGTGCTCTGGCCTTTGCCTGATGACGACATGACCGGCTTGATTACGCACGGCAGCCCGGTGTGCTGCGCGCCTGCAAGTACCTCTTCCAGGCTCTCCGCATAACGATAGCGCGAGGTCGTCAGGCCCAGGTCCTGCGCGGCGACATCGCGGATCGCGTCGCGGTTCATCGTCATCTGGGTCGCGCGGGCTGAAGGGACGACATTGAAGCCGTCAGCCTCGACCTGCGCAAGCACTTCGGTACGGATCGCTTCGACTTCCGGCACGATGAAGTCGGGCCGATGTTTGAGGATTACCTCGAGCAATGTGTCGCCATCGAGCATGGAGAAAATCTCTGCTTCGTCGGCCATCTGCATGGCAGGGGCACGGGCATAGCTGTCACACGCGATGACATATGCGCCGAGCCGCTTGGCCGAAATCACGAATTCGCGGCCGAGTTCTCCGGAACCGAGCAGGAGGATCTTTGCGGTGTGGGCCATGAACAAGCTTTCTAAAGTCGGCGCAGGATCGCTTCGGCCATGAGTTGCCCGAGCTGCGGCCCCTGCGCAGGGTAGAGAAACGGCTCTATCATCTCCGCCTCCATCACCGCCAGAGCGCCGTCGTGGCGGATCATGTCGATCCGTGCGTAAAGCGGGGGGTGCGGGGTTTCGCCGGGGATCGAGCGGACCACCGCTTCGGCGGCGGCGATATCGGTCGGGCGCGGGTCGACCGCCTCTTCTTGCCCGCCATAGAGCGACTGGATGCGATAGTCGCCCGCTGCTGCTGTCTTGCGGATCGCGTGGCTGAAACGCCCGTCGACAAACACGAAGCTGTATTCGCCCTCCTCGACAATCGCTTCGAGGAACGGCTGGACCATGGCGCGGTGGCCGAAGCGCCAATCTTCGGGCGGGGCGGTGTCTCGCCGGAACATCTCCTGCCCCTCCGCCCCTGCGCCAACCCGGCGCTTCACCACCAGCCGATCGCACCCGAAATGGTCGAATGCGGCGGCGATGTCAGCACCGGTCGGATCGTCGGGCCAGAGAGTGGGAATGGTCGGTGCACCCGATGCAGCAAGATCGCGCAAGTAAGCCTTGTCGATGTTCCACCGCACCAGATCGGCCGGATTGCACACTTTCACTCCGCGTGCGGCCAGCGCCTCCAGCTTGGCGAGGAAGGCCGCTTCGTGGTCCTGATAATCCCACACCGTGCCGAGCAGCACGAGCGGAAAATCTGCCAGTTCCTCCAGCGGTGCGTGCCAGTCGACTTCGACCAGTTCGAGGCCCGCCGGACCGAACCCGGAGCGCAGAGCATCGACCTGCATGTCATGCTCATATGCGTCACCACGGCGGACCGGCGACCCGGGAAGCGTGCCGGGGCACGCAAGGAAGCCGATCCGCGTGGCCATGGGCGCGTCAGACTGCGTCGAGCGCCTGCGCGAAATCGGCGATCAGATCGTCCGGATCCTCGATGCCGATGCTGATGCGCACGAGATTCGGCGTGATGCCGAGCTGCGCCTTGCGTTCATCCGGTACGGACAGGTGGGTCATTGCCGCCGGGCAGCTGGCGAGAGTTTCCGTCCCGCCGAGGCTGACCGCAAGCTTGGCGATCTTCATCGCGTCGAGGAAGCGGAACGCCTCTGCTTCGCCGCCTTTGACGAACAGCGAAAACGTGCTGCCCGCGCCCAAACAATGGCGGTCGTAGATGTCCTGCTGGCGTGCATTGTCGATAAAGCCGAGATAGCCGAGGCCCTCGACCTTGGGATGGTCCTTGAGGAAAGCGCACACTTTGGCGGCATTCTCGCCCGCGCGCTGCATCCGCAGTTCGACGGTCTCGAGGCTGCGCATCAGCATCCATGCGGTGTTGGGATCGGCGATGCCGCCCATCGTGTTACGCAGAGCGCGGACCGGGTCCATCCACTTTTTCGCGCCGGCAATGCTGCCTGCAACAAGGTCAGAATGGCCGCCGACATATTTCGTCAGCGAGTAGACGACGATATCCGCCCCTTGATCGAGCGGGCGCGCCCACAGCGGCCCGAGGAACGTGTTGTCGATCGCAATCGGTGTGACATCAGCGTCGAGGATCGCATCGCGCGAGGCCTTGACCGCTTCGACATCGACCAGCGCATTGGTCGGGTTGGCAGGGCTTTCAAGATAGACCATCGCCACCTTGCCGCCCTGATCGGCAGCCTGCGCCTTGGCCTGTTCCAACACAGCATCGATTTCCTCGCGCGTCGCACCGGCGGCGAAATCGAGATAGGTGATACCGAACTTGCTCAGAACCTTGGCGATGAAGCCTTCGGTCGCGGCGTAGAGCGGGCCAGAATGCACGATGACGTCGCCTGCGTTGCAATAGGCGAGCAGCATCACTGTGATGGCGGTCATCCCACTGCTGAAACTCAGCGCATCTTCCGCCCCGTCCCAGATCGACAGGCGATCCTCGAGGATTTCCTGGTTCGGGCCGTTGAAGCGCGAATAGACAAGGCCTTCTGCCCCGCCAGGACGTTTGCCGGTGATGCCTTCGAAGTGGCGCTTGCCGGCGGCCGAGTTTTCGAACGCGAAGGTGCTGGTTAGGAAGATGGGTGCCTTGAGCGAGCCCTCGGACAGGGCCGGATCATAGCCATGGCCCATCATCAGCGTGCTCGGCTTCAGTTCGCGTCCGCCGATGGTCTTGGCTTCGGGCTTGGGATTGCGGCGGGGTGTCGGGGTGTCGACTGCGTCGGTTGCGTCCGTCATGGGGAGGCTTTCCTTCTATCACGCTCCCAGGAAGGCAGGAGCGGGTAGGGGACCCGGGGCGCCCGTTCCTAACCTCCGCAGGAACGCATCTCCGCCGGATGCCGAATGATGGCTGGCCCAATATCGCCGGACCGCCGGTTTTTCAACATCGCCGTCAGACGAAAGCGGCGACAGCCCACACCAGCCCGACGATCAGGAAAATTCCGACAATGTCGAGGACCAGTCCGGCGCCGACCATTCGTTCGATCCGGATGCGGCCGGTCGACCAGGCAATGGCGTTGGGTCCGGTCCCGGCGGGCAGCATGAAACCCCAGCTTGCGGCCAAGGCAGCAGGCATCGCCAGAAGCACCGGATCGACCCCCAGTGCGACGACAAGACTGGCGACAACCGGGATGATCCCGCTGGCGGTAGCGACATTGCTGGCGAATTCCGTGATGACCACCACCAGAGCAACCACTGCAAGGGCAATGACGATCAGCGGGAAAGCTTCCAGCGGAAGCAGCGCCTGACCAAGCCAGTCGGCAAGGCCCGATGCCTGCATCCCCGCCGCAAGAGCCAGCCCGCCGCCAAACATCATGATCACACCCCACGGTGCGCGGTCGGCTTCCTTCCACACCAGCATCGGTCGGCCTGTCCCGTCAGGCAGGAGGAACAGAACCAGCGCGGCGATGATCGCAATTGTGCCGTCGGTCCAGCTGTTCTCCGGCAACAGAGGTGCGACCCAGCGCTGAGTCATCCACAGCATGAAAGTGATCGCAATGACCGGGAGCAAGCGTTTCTCCGCGCTCGACCACGGGGCATGGTCGTCGATCGCGGTCCTGGCTGCGGCGACATCGAATTCGTGCGCGTTTACCTGCTGCACTCGCGAGATGATGAAGGTTGCCAGCGGCACCCCGACCAGCACGATCGGCAGTCCGTAGGACATCCAGTCGACAAAACTGATCTGCAATCCGGTCATGTCGTCGAGCAGGGCCACTGCGATGCCATTGGTCGGCGAACCGACGATGGTCCCGAGCCCGCCGATACTCGCGGCAAAGGCAATGCCCATCGGCAGCGCCCCGGCGAGCCCCAGTTGCTGGCTCTTGCCGATGCCGGCCCCGGCGATCACCGCGATCGCCATCGGCATCATGATCAGTGCTGTCGACGTGTTGGAAATCAGCATGGAGAGGATCGCCGCGCTGGTCATGAATGCAAACAGCAGCTTTTCAGGGGCGGACAGGGCGAGGCCCGCGACCACCATCACAGCCCCGGCCAGAACGATGATGCTGATCCAGTTGCCGAATATCAGCAGCGTGAACAGCGCGGTGCTGACCGTTCCGGCAAGCAAGAGGCGTGAGGTTTTGCGTGGCAGGCTGATCGAGGCACCCACCAGCTTGAGGATCGCGAGGCTGAGCCGCCGGTGCAATCCGGTCCGCTCGATCGCCAGCGCGAGGAATGCGCCGCCCAGCAACAGGAACAGGATTGGCGCGTAATAGGCGCTGGCTGTGTCCTTCGCATTCAATACCCCTGCCAGCGGCAGCACGATAAACGGCATCAGCGCAGTCGCGGTTAGCGGGATCGCCTCGGTCATCCACCACGCGGCCATCAGCACGACCAGTCCGGCGACGATCCACGCGCCTTGCGGCATACCCGCCGGAGGAGAAGTGAATATCGTCACCGCGAGCGCGGCCAGTCCGATGAAGAGGCCGATACGGCTTGCCGTCATTGTGCGCGATGCTCCCTCTGTCGATCCGTCACCTAGCTGGCCATCGCCGTGCATACAATCTGGTCAGTGTATTTCGGTTTCAGAGCAGGAAATAGCTGAGCGCGAGCGCAGACATCGTGGCAATTGCCACCAGGCTGAGCAGACGGATCCGCCTGCTCGGTCGTGCCTCGTCCGGCAGGTCGCAGCGGATCATTACGAGGTGATTGAGCGCAGCGATGACAGGGGCCGACAGAAAAGCGATGGAAGTCGCCAGATCGATGAACGCGCCGAAGTCCGACAGCAGGAAAAACACCGCACTCAATGCGGAAAGTGCGACTGCAATGACGATCAGCATATAGACCTTGCGCAGGCGGGCGGGATCGCGCTGATCGGTGATTTCCTCATAGGCCGAAGCAAACGCCCGGCCATAGGCATCGAACGCCGCAAACATCGTGGTGAGCATGACTGCCAGCGCCGATATGGCTGCGAGCGTCGCTGGAACAGGCCCGAGCGTTTCGCGGTAAAGCCCGACGATCTGCGTGGCAAAGCCCACCGCATCGCTCGCCGGCTGGACCGACCCTGCATGCAACACCCCTGCACCCATGATGCAAAAGCACAGCGCCAATACCGCGCTCAGGACATAGCCGCTGGTGAAGCCGAGCCGCGCCTCATGCAGCGTGACAGGTGCAGAATCGCGGACGCGGTTTTCCGCTTCGATTGTCCAGATGGACTGCGGGACGGAAACGTCGAGCGGATTGGGCATGAACCCGGCGAGCGCAACGAGGAACAGCAGTGCTTTGGGATCTGCAGCCCAACCGATACTGGTCAGGGTTCCCCATTCGACGCGCGGCAGGACCAGAACCGTCGTCGCGACGGTGGCCAGGATGAGGAACGCCATCAACAGCCGGTTCACTGCATCGAGCCAGCTATAACCGCCGACGATGATGAGGGCCGAAGTGCCGCCAATGACCAGTGCGGCGAGCAGCGGGACGGACAGCCCGACTCCGGTCAAAGCGCCGATCAATCCGGCGGTCGTCGCGCTGATCGCCGCAACAACGATTGGCGTTACAGGCACGATCACACAGAGGAACAATACCGGTGCCCACAGCCCCAGCTCGCGGTATCCCGCAAGCAGACTGCGCTGCTTCGCATGGCCATAGTCCACTCCGAACCGGAAGGCCGGGTATTTGAGGATATTGATCAGCACGATCACGCCTGCCAGCGCGAGCCCGAACAGCGCGCCGGCGCGGGTCGACTGGACCAGATGCGATACCCCGACAGCGGCACCCGAGAACAGCAGCCCCGGCCCGAGTGTGCGCCAGTAATGCGAATTGATCATGCCGGCTGCTTCCCCCTTGGGGCCGGTCTAGCAAAGATTTGCGATTCAGCGACACTACAAAAAAGGGCGCGCATTGCTGCGCGCCCTTTCCGGTTTTCGTCAGCCAGGCCTGTAGCCCTTATTCAACCTCTTCCGGTGCGTTGTCCTGTCCGGGAAGGTCGATGCCGATAAACGTCACTGTGCCGGTCCGCTCGCCGCGCCGGATGATCTTGTTCAGCTTCTGACCCCGCTCCGTGACAAGCCGCTGGATGTTGCCGGGGATCCGGGTGCGCGGAGTCGTCTCTTCACCGCCGGGGCGATCCGACTGAACAACATTGCTGTAGCTCGGCTCGCGCTCGCCATTGGCGAGATCGGCGACGGCAAAGTCATAGATAGACGGCTCGACCTTGCTCGTCTCGGCAAGCATCGGCTTGACTTCATCGTTTGCATATTGAGCGATGTGCGCTTTCACGTCCCGCTCGAAATCGGTGAAATAGAACGGGGCGGCCTCGGCAAAAATCCGGGAGACATGCAGCGTGTCGCCGCGCTTCTCGGTCCCGCGCAGGGCATTGACGAATTCCCGCGCCCCTTCATCGAGCAACTCACCGGCATTGGCCGCGGTAAAGGCCACATCACGGATTGAAGGACCGCCAATTTCGCCGCGCCAGAATCCGTAGATGACCTTTGGATCCTTCCAGTTTGGGTATACGATCCTCGTGCGGATGTCCTTCGGGCTCATCGCCACGCCGTTGACGGTGATGAAGCGGGCTTCGTCGAGCGGAAGTCGCTCCGGACCGATTTTCATTCCCGAGGGGCGGCTCAGCGGATAGTTTATCGCAATCTGTTCAATCACCGCCGCGTTGTGCAAATTGGTCCAGAATGCCAGCTGCTCGTTGCGGCTCAGTCTGGAGATATCGACCTGATCGGCGGTCCGCTCCAGATCCTGCCGATACTCGGTCAGCGACTGGATCACGTTCTCTTCGAGAAACGAGAAGATGACCCGGTTGCCTTCGAGCCGAAGACGCGAATCATGGCCGTAAATCCGGCGGGTGCCCATGGACGGATCAACCCGGGGGGCGCCTTCGCGAATCGAACGACCCATGCGGAAGACCATGAAGTTCAGGGCTTCGTCCCAGATCGTATAGTCGATCCGGGTCGCTATCGGATTGGGCTTGGGGGTAAAGCGATCAAAGGATGCATTCGGCTGCGCAGAGGCGGCGGTGTCTTGGGCCTGAGCGTAGGACGGTATCGTCACCGTCAGGGCGGCTAGACTGGCAGCGACTAGAAAAGCGGGGCGCATCGACTGTATCCTGTTCTAAAATAAGCGTTGTAACGCGTGTAACACGCGCTGCAGATCTATTGACGCCGGCACTCTATGAAACACATGTGGTGCTCGACAAAACGCGTTGTCTCGCAAGCTATCGCTGAACCGGAGCTTGCTGCCGACGGCTTCGCAGAAGCATCAGATGCACACCGGGCGAGGGGTGAGAGCAGTTCTCGGTAAGCACCAAAAAAGGGCTGCACATCTGGCAGCCCTTTTTTGTCGTACGGAGCTGTCGAACCGCTATTTCGGAGCGAGCACCATCAACATCTGGCGTCCTTCGAGGCGCGGAAATGCCTCCACCTTGGCGATTTCGTCGACATCGTCCTGCACCCGCTTGAGCAGGTTCATGCCCAGTTCCTGGTGCGCCATTTCGCGGCCGCGGAAGCGCAGGGTGAGCTTCACCTTGTCGCCGTTCTCGAGGAACTTGGTCACATTGCGCATCTTCACGTCGTAATCATGCGTGTCGATGTTCGGACGCATCTTGATCTCTTTGATCTCCTGCGTCTTTTGCGACTTGCGTGCAGCGTTGGCCTTCTTCTGCGCCTCGAACCGGTATTTGCCGACGTCGAGGAACTTGCAAACGGGCGGATCTGCGTTGGGCGAGACTTCAACGAGGTTGAGACCAACTTCGCCAGCCTGCTCGATTGCCTCGCGGGTAAACATCACGCCGAGGTTTTCACCCTCGTGATCGATTACGCGAACCTTGTCGCTCTGAATGAAATTGTCGTAGCGCGGGCCGCTTTTGGTCGGCGGCTGAAGTGAACGACGCGGTGGACGGGCTATGGGGCAGTCTCCTGGGAATTACCGTGATTGAAGGCGGCTATGTAGGGAGAACGTCAGGCAAACGCCAGAGGTTACGGCATGGCCGATGTGCGATTTTTGCGGGCTGTGGAATTTGCGCTACGCCGCCTGCCGCCAGAGCGGAAACGTGGCGACCTTCTTCCCGGCATGAACCAGCGCATCGACGGACTGCGCCGGCTGCATGGCAGAGATGATCACGGGGTCGGCGGCATCCATCCCGCCGGTATAGGCGCCGAAGGCGGGCATGATCAGCCGATCGGCGCCGGTATCGCCATGACCGACCACCGCACAAGGGCGGCGGATATGGCGGCCCTGCACGACTAGTTTCAGGCGGGGATGGAAATGGCCCGACAGCTCCGGGCGGGTCTCTCCCTTGCGTGCTTCGTGCCGCAGCACCAGCCCGCCGATTCCAAGTTCCTCAGCCAGCGTGCCGCCGTAACGCGCCTCCATTTCGGGGTCGTGGTTGCCGGTGATCCACACCCAGTCGGTTGCCGTGGTCAGGGCCGCCAGCATCCCGGCTGCGTGGTCTTCCAGCCGCTGCGACCCCGCGCTGTCATGGAAATTATCACCCAGCGTGTAGACCCGCCGCGCGCCCGTCTCGCGAATGGCATTGGCGATGCGCTCCAGCGTTTCGCGCGAATCGTAAGGCGGGATCATCTGTCCATGGCGGGCAAAAAAGCTCCCTTTCTCCAGATGCAGGTCGGCCACCAGCAACGCGTTCTCGCGCGGCCAGTAGAGCGCATTGTTGCGCAGGAGTGCGAATTCCTCGTGTGCGAACGAAAGGGGAACCATCGGTCGCTCTTGCCGCAGGCCTCGCAGCTTGGCAAGAGTGCGCCATGACCGACTGGCAAGACAGCACCGACCGCGCAAAGCAGTGGTTCGAAACCCTGCGTGACGAGATTTGCACCGAATTCGAAGCCATCGAGCGCGAAGCGGGTTCGGAAGCGAGCTTTGCATTCACGCCGTGGGAGCGCGAGGAAGAAGGCAATGCCGATCCCGGCGGCGGCGTGCAGGGACTGATGAAAGGCAAGGTGTTCGAAAAGGTCGGGGTCAATGTTTCGACCGTGCGCGGAAATTTCTCGCCCGAGTTTGCCGGGCAAGTGAACGGCGCCAGCGCGGAAAGCCCGGGGTTTACCGCCACCGGCATCAGCCTGGTCGCGCATATGGCCAATCCGCATGTGCCGGCCGTGCACATGAACACCCGGTTCCTGACCACCGGCAAGGCGTGGTTCGGCGGCGGAGCAGACCTCAACCCGCCGATCCCCTATGATGAAGACACGGCTGAATTTCATGCCGCCTTCCGCGCCGCCTGCGCCGGACACAACCCGACCTATTACGACCGGTTCAGGAAATGGGCGGACGAGTATTTCTACATTCCGCATCGCGGCGTTCATCGCGGGGTTGGCGGGATCTTCTATGACCATCTGGAATGCGAGATTCCCAAGCTGGATGGCGGGGCTGCATTCGACCGCCATTTCGCTTTCACGCAGGATGTCGGCAAGGCGTTTCTGGACATTTTCCCGAAGCTGGTGCGGCGCCGGATGGACAGTGAATTCACGCCGGAAGACAAGCAGACCCAGCTCGAATGGCGCGGGCGCTATGCGGAATTTAACCTGGTTTACGACCGCGGGACGCTGTTCGGCCTCAAGACCGGAGGCAATATCGACGCGATCCTGATGAGCCTGCCGCCCGAGGCCGTGTGGAGCTGAACCAGGCCGATCTGCGTGCCTTCGACGGGCGATCGACCCAGATCGATCGCGATGCACGAAACCGCCTCGCGTATATCGGCAACTATCGCCGCGCACTTTCAAGCAACCTCGCGCGGATGATGGAAAACGCATACGACTGGGAACACTTGCCATTCGTTCATCCGGGATCGTTCGCGGAAATTGCCGTGATCGACCAGGGCGCGTGGGGATGGCGCAGCAAGACGGCTTTGCCCAATCAGGCGGGCGAGCAGCTGGTTGAGCTGCTGGTCGACCGGCCGAACCATTATTGGGCAACGACAATTGTCGGCGGTGTGGGCGCTGGCGTGCAGATACACACGCAAGCGAGCGAGGCAGTTGGCGGCGGAATAGAGGTCGATGTCGGATTCTACCTGCCCGATCCTCCTGCGGACGAGGCGCAGGGCCGTGCCATGGCCGCCATGCTCTCTGCGCAGTACAAGACCTTGTATGATGAAGACGAAGCCTTGATGCGCGGCCGGCAGGATGCGCTGGATGCAAAGCGCGATCTGGCAAGTCACGCATGGCCCGACGCAATCGATTTGGGGCCGGTGGACAGGTTGGATCGCGCTGAAGTGTACCGCGCGCGGCTAAGTAGCGGCGACTTCGCGGTTCGCTGGCACGAAAACCGCTGGATCACGCATGCGGCTGTCTGCCCGCATATGCTGGGTCCGCTCAGCGCGGGCGAAATCGGACAGGATGGGCGCGTAGCATGCCCATGGCACGGCTACCGCTTTTCGCTGACCGACGGAACCGAGCAGGAGGGGCGCTGCCGCGCGCTGCCCCGTCCCCCACGCGTGATTAACGTGAACGGGCGCCACAAGGTGGTGGCGGACTAGCGCCACCACCCACGGGTACCGCTGACCTCTACAGAGGAGCAGGTGCTTCGCTGTTGATGTCGGGCAGAACCACGTAGCCGAGGATCGGATTGCCATCGATATCATAGCCGACCACGATCCACCCTTCGCACGTCACGCCATTGCAGACAAAGTCCGAAGGCGGCGGCGGTGGCGGTTCATAAATCTGTGCGAACACCGTTGCAGGACCCGCCAGCAGTGCACCCGCTGAAAGAGCGGCGAACAATCTTTTCTTTTTCATGCTGTTTCTCCTTTCCCGGACTGGGAAAGAAGAGGGAACCCAGAATGATGATCGTCGTCAATTAAGGTAAGTAATATTTCGCTCAAATGTGGGTTTTATTCGATAGATTGAGCATTCTCTGATAGGGTATCAATGAATAAAGAATCGTTTACCAAGAATATAGGGCCGACTCGGCAAATTTGAAGCGTTATGCTTCATATGAAACAATAATTCATCTCAGTTTTCGGAAATGCTCCAGACTCGCACCCAGTCCACTTCCATCTGGACTTCACCGCGCTTGATTGCATCTGCGGTTTCCTGCGGCAGGCCGTAATAGGGGTCTTCGATCTTGAACACCTTGTACGGATAGATGCCACCGACTGCGAAGTTGAGGATCAGGTGCTTGGGTGTGTCGAACCGCCATTCGCCGTGCTTTTCTATCTCGGCGCGGGTCACTGTGTAGAACGCGCGGCCGTCCACATCGAACACCATGGTCTCATCCGTCCACTCGACCCCGTAGACGTGCCATCCGGTCGCATCTTCTCCATCCGGGAAAGATTGGCGCTTTACGATCGGGGTTTCGCCCGAATAGCCCGGGCCATGAACGGCGACAGCAGTCCAGCTTTTGTCGCCAACATATTCCATGATGTCGATCTCGCCGGTGTCGGGCCATTTGCCATTGCCCAGGAGCCAGAAGGCGGGCCAGGCTCCGACATTGTCCGGCATCCGGATGCGGGCTTCGGCGCGGCCGTGGGTGAAATCGAATTTGCCGCGCGAGTCGATCCGGCCGGAGACAAAGTCGGCACCGCGATCTGCCAGTGTGTCGGCACCCGGCTTGAACACGGGCTTCAGGATCAGGACGCCGCCTTCGGCACCTTCCACATCGGAAGCAAAGCTGATCGTCTCCGGACTATCGGTATAGGCCTGTTGTTCGTTGTTGACCCAGAATTCCATGCCTTCGACATTCCACTTGCTCCGGTCGAGCTTGGAGCCGTCGAATTCGTCAGAGAAAACCAATTGCCGTTCGGCTGTTTCGCTGTCGGCCTGATTTGCACCCCCGGTGTTGGTGCAGCCCAGCAGCAAAACCGCCGTGATCGCCGATAGTCCCAGTTTGCGCATTTCACGGCCCCTTTTTGATAACGTTCACAAATGGCCGTATAGGCCAAGATGGCGAGAGACGCAAAGGGTTGGTGCGCGTTCAGACTTGATCCTGTAGGGCTGCATTAAAGAAGTCCGAATCCGGAGAGTTCGATGCGTTTTCTGTTTGCCGCCCTGTCTGTCTCGCTCGCGCTTGCGGGCTGCAATGTGCCGGAATCGGGGGATCCGGGCGCGCCAAAGGTCGCGCCAGTGCTTGACCGTCCGGATGCTATCGACACGCAAACCTTCGCCAAACCGCTGGAAGCCCGGGTCAATCATGTCGATCTGGACCTTGATCTCGATTTCGAGACGAAGACGGTCTCAGGCACCGCGATGATCGACATTATTGCAGACAAGGGTGTCGACACAGTCATACTGGACGATGACGGGTTGGAGATTGAATCCGTTACTGATGCCGAGGGCAAGCCGCTCGAATACGAAGTCGGCGAAGCGGTCGAAGGCAAGGGTGCGCCGCTCAGCATCACCATGGGCGACGCGCGCGAAATCACGATTGCCTATTCGGCCAGCGATGCCGATGCGCTGCAATGGCTCAGCCCGGAGCAGACAGCCGGCGGCGACCATCCCTATCTGTTCAGCCAGGGTCAGGCGACGCTCAACCGCACATGGATCCCGACACAGGATAGCCCCGGCATCCGCCAGACATGGTCGGCGCGCATTTCCGCTCCGGAGGAACTGACCGTGGTCATGTCCGGCCTTTCGCAGGGAGATCCCGAGCAGCTTGACGACGGGCGGCGCGCATTCACCTTCGCAATGGACAAACCGGTCGCGCCCTATCTCATCGCGCTGGCCGCTGGCGATATCGTGTTCGAGGAGCTCGGCCCGCGCAGCGGCGTGTGGTCCGAACCCGAAATGATCGAGGCCGCTGCGAAGGAGCTCGAAGACACCGAGGCGATGATCGAGGCCGCCGAAGAACTCTACGGTCCCTATCGCTGGGGTCGCTATGACATGATCGTTCTGCCCCCGGCCTTCCCCTATGGCGGAATGGAAAACCCGGTGATGACCTTTCTCACTCCGACCTTCATCGCCGGTGACAAGAGCCTGACCGGCCTGATTGCGCACGAACTGGCGCACAGCTGGTCGGGCAACCTCGTGACCAATGCGGTGTGGGGTGACGGCTGGCTGAATGAAGGGGTAACATCCTATTTCGAAAACCGGATTATCGAACAAGTCTACGGCAAGGAGCGGGCAGAACAGGAAGCCGCGCTGTCCTATGCCAATATCGTAAAGACGCTGGCCGATGTCGGAATGGATGCGCCGGGTACAGCGCTCCACACCAAGAGCGACGGAGGCGAGCTGATCGGCAGCGCGATCGCTTATGACAAGGGCGCATATTTTCTGCGCACTATCGAGCACGAGGTCGGCCGCGACCGGTTCGATGCGTGGCTCACCCAGTGGTTCGACAACCACGCCTTCCAGCCGGCGACCAGCCAGATGATCCTCGACGACATGATGGAAAACCTCGTCGAAAGCCCGGAAGAAGCCGAGAAACTCAAGCTGCGCGAATGGATCTTTGAGCCGGGCTTGCCCGACAATGTCTACAAGCCTGATCCCAAAGCTTTTGCTGAAGTGGATGCCGCTGCCGCGGCCTTCGCGAACGATCGCAAGCTTGATGACAAGGCATGGGAGAGCTGGACCTCTGCCGAGCGCCAACGCTTTCTGGCCAATCTGCCGCGCACGCTGGAGAACGCCGAGTTGGCGGGCCTGGACGAGGCGCTCCGGCTGTCAGCCAGCACCAACAATGAAGAGCTGTTCCTGTGGCTCGATCTGGCTATGGCAAACCGGTACGAGGCTGCCGTGCCGCAGACCGAGCAGTTCCTGTCGCGGGTGGGGCGCGCCAAGTTCGTCCGCCCGCTGTTCACCACTTTGATGGACCAGGGTGCGTGGGGACAGGCGATTGCGCGGCGGGTCTATGCCAAGACCCGCAGCAGCTATCACTCGGTGACGCAGGGCGGGGTAGACAAGGTGTTGAATCCTGCCGGCGCCTAGGCCCGGTCAGATCTTGTCGCCCCATCCCTCGCTTTGGACGCGGGCTTTTCCATAGGCGATCAGGCACCGCATGTAGCGTTTCTGAAACTGGATCGGGTCGTCGACGGCAATGTCGACCTCGGCCCACTCCGGGCAGGTCAGCTGGCCTGCGCGGCCGGCGTTGAGGGGGGCAGGCAGGCTGATGGCGAATTCCTTCACATCGTCGGTGATCCGCATGAAATTGAAACAACCCGGCTCATCGCAGGCTTCCTGCTCAACCGATGCGGCAGAGAACCGATACACCTGATCGACGAGCATTTCTTCGGATTGCAAAGCCAGTTCGATGATGTTCCAGTTGCGGTGCGGCGCATGGCGCGGACCCATCGGTTGTTCTTCCGTGCAGAGTGACCTGTCCTTTTTCGGGCATGGCCTCTCCGGCAAGGTCAGCGTCCCGTTGACGATTGCATAGACCACGGGGGCATCGACCGATTGCGCGTCGATGTTCACTCTTGCCTGGCGGGAGATAACTGCCCCGACTACGGCTTCTGCGAACATGCCGAAACGCACCCCGCCATCGACATACATGGTGTTGTCGATGAAGACCGGGCGGGCCGCCATCGGCGCGGAGGATGACGCAATGATCGCTTCGATATAGCAATCCTTCCACTGCGCGGCGCGGCCGTTGAGATTGTTGACATGGCGCGTCGCCATTTCGCCCATGTCGAACGCTTCGGCCTGTCCGGTATCGACATTGGTCACGCCGACATAAAGGCGCCGCCCCTGCGCATGGCGCTGCGCCACTGCGCGCATCACATCTTCGCTGAGATATCCGGCAAGTCTGCCGCGCAGAGGCGCAAGATCGGCAAACGCGCCCTTGCGCAGCAAGCTGGCGATATTGGCGGCACCGGGTTGCCCGTTCCTCGGCCTGGCATAGACATCGAGCAGCTGCGCTTCGCTGTCGATCGTGTAACCGTCAACCGCTAGGTCGGCGCGATCGACAAAGGCGAAGGTGGACAGGATCGAACCGGTGCTGATGCCGGTTACGACATGAAAGTCCGGCATATCGCCATCGCCGTTCCAGCCGCTGAATATGCCGGCGCCGAACGCGCCGAATTCACCGCCGCCTGAAATCGAAAGCAGCCGGGGCGGTCCGTCGGTGTCCGGCACGCCAGCCGGAGCGTCGGAGGATGAAAGGGCTTCTTCGATTGCGGCGGCAAAGGATGAAACCGGTGCGCCGGATGGCGGCTCGGGCAGGCCTTCGGAAGTTGGGACGGGAACTTCCAGATCATACGCCACAAATCCGCACATCTTGCTTTCGGGCGTAAACACCGCTTTCTGGCTGCAGCCCGGCAGGGCACAGCAAAGGGCCCCAAGAATCGCAGCATTTCCTACCCAGCGCGGCATATGCCAATCCCCCCTCAATATTTGTAATTCGACACCGTCGTTTCTCGCGTCCCGCATGCAAGACTATGCGGCCAAATCGGAGCATTTGGCAAATCGAGATGGGGATGAGCTTGGCCGCGTCGCATTCAGTGCAATCGAAGTTGCTCTTTGCGCGCTGGTCGCAACGTGGTTGCATCGCTAACAGGAACACATGAAGAGCCTGTCCGTCAAAGCAACGGGTTTCGCGCCCATCATTCTTCCGATCGCGGCAATTCTTGCGGCTCGGTTTGCCACTCACACAGAGCTTGCGACGAACAATCCCGGACTCGCATCCATACTGTTTGCCTGGATTGCTGCGGATGCGCTGGCGCTGGCGGTCATTGCCAAGGCGCCCAACCGGCGGCCAGGCCTGCGCGCGCTGCTTGGTGCGATTGCCGCAGGATTGGTCATCGCCTTCGTGGGTTCCGCCGCGCCTGTCCGGGACGCGATGATCGATATGCCGCCCTTGCTTGTGGCAATCGCCGGTACTCTGGCGATTTATCTCGGCTGGAGCGGCTGGCATGCGCTGTCGGCATGGAGATCGACTCGCGAACTGGTGCCCGCTCTCACCGAAATACTCCCCGCCAGGCCGGTTCACTTCCTGCTCGCCGAACTGGACATGCTCCGTATCGGCTTGCTGAGTTGGGGTGCCAAGCCTGACATTCCCAGCGACGCTCGCGGCTTCGCCTACCACCGCTATCTGACCCCGATGCTCGCCACCTTCCTGGCGCTGCAACTGATCGAGCTTGCAGTGGTCCATCTGATTGTAAGCCAGTTCAGCGAGACAGCAGCACTGATCCTGCTTGCGCTCAGCCTGTGGGGCACAATCTGGCTGGTCGCGCTGATGAAGAGCTTCCGCCTGTTTCCGGTCCTGCTTTCGGGCAGCGCGCTGCGCGTTCGCTCTGGCCGGATCGTCGATCTCGAAGTGCCCTATGCTTCGGTGTCGGAACTGGTCAGCAGCCTTTGCGCAGAGCGGCTTGCCGCTAGGACCACGCTCAATCTCGCACTCCTGTCATCCCCCAATTGCTGCATCGTGTTGAAGCAACCGGTCGAGTATCGCACCTTCTTCGGCAGCGTGCGCAAGATCGACGCCATCGCGCTGCGGCTCGATGAAAGCGGCGCATTTCACGCAGCGATGGAGGAATCGCTCGCGGCGCGGTAATTCCCGCTTGCCCTATTGTGCGCTGCAACGCACATTCAAATCCGATGCTGCGCCAATACGAACTTGTTGAACGGGTCAAGGACTACGACCCTGACGCCGATGAGGCGCTGCTCAACCGCGCCTATGTCTATACGGTGCAGAAGCACGGTACGCAGAAGCGTGCTTCGGGCGACCCGTACTTCTCGCATCCGGTCGAAGTTGCGGGGTTGATGACCGACCTCAAGCTCGATCAGGAAACCATCATGACCGCGTTGCTGCACGACACGGTCGAAGATACGCTGGCCACGATCGAGGATATCGAACAGAATTTCGGCCCGGATGTCGCGCGGCTCGTCGACGGAGTGACCAAACTTTCCAAGATCGAAGCGATGCCGGAAAACGAGCGCGCGGCGGAGAATCTGCGCAAGTTCCTGCTCGCGATGAGCGAGGATATCCGCGTGCTGCTGGTCAAGCTGGGTGACCGGCTGCATAATATGCGCACGCTGCATTTCATCAAGAACGCGGAAAAGCGCCAGCGCATCGCGCGCGAGACGATGGATATCTATGCACCACTGGCTGAGCGGGTCGGCATGTACGAGTACATGCGCGAGATGCAGTTGCTGGCAATGGAGCAGATCGAACCCGAAGCGTATCGCACCATCACCGGGCGGCTCGAACAGATCCGGCGGCAGGACGGCGGGCAGGTTGATGCAATTGCGCTGGCGATCAAGCAAGCGCTTGCCGAAGCCAAGGTTCAGGTCGAAGTTTCCGGACGCGAAAAGCATCCCTATTCGATCTGGAAGAAGATGGCCGAACGCCATTTGCCGTTCGAACAGGTGAGCGACATCATGGCCTTTCGCGTCATCTGCGAGGACGAGGCCGATTGCTACCGTGCGATGGGCGTGCTGCACACCACGTGGCAGTTCATTCCAGGCAAGTTCAAAGACTATATCTCGACCCCCAAGAACAATGGCTACCGTTCGCTCCACACATCGCTGATGTACGAGAATTCGATGCGCGTGGAGGTCCAGATCCGCACGCGCGAGATGCATCAGACCAACGAATTCGGACTGGCTGCGCATTGGGCCTACAAGCAGCATGACCGGCCCGACGGGCAGGTCAGCTGGCTGCGAGACCTGATAGAGATAGTCGATGCCAGCCACGATGCCGAGGAATTGCTCGAGCACACCCGCATGGCGATCTACCAGGACCGGATATTTGCCTTCACGCCCAAGGGCGCTCTGCACCAGCTGCCGAAAGGCTCGACCCCGGTCGATTTCGCGTTTGCCGTGCACACCGATCTCGGCGCGCAAACCGTGGGTGCAAAAATCAACGGCCGGCACATGCCGCTGCGCACGCCGCTGGGCAATGGCGACGTGGTGGAGATCATCAAGGGCAAAAATTCGGAGCCTCAGCTGAGCTGGCTCGGGTTTGTCGTGACCGGCAAGGCCCGCGCTGCGATCCGCCGCGCTGTCAGACTAAAAGAGCGCGCCGAAGTGGCTGAAATCGGCAAGAAAATGTTCGACGAGATCGCCGCGCGCGTCCCTGCGAAGATCGGCAAGAAAGCCACCAGAGAAGCGATCAAACGGCTCGGGCTCGAGGATGAAGAAGACCTGATGTACGCCATCGGCGCGGCCAAGATCGAGGACCGCGAAGTGATGGAAGCACTGGTCCCGGGGTGCACCGCTGAGATGGAGCAACCCGAAGACTGGGGCAAACAGGACAAGGCGATATCGATCCGCGGCCTGACAGCGGGTGTCGGATTCCAGCTGGCGACCTGCTGCCACCCGGTCCCGGGCGACCGCATCGTCGGCTTGCGCAAACCGGGCGAGGGGGTGGAAGTGCATGCGATCGACTGCTTCGAACTGGCCAGCGGGATCGATGCCGACTGGCTCGACCTGTCATGGGGCAAACGCTCTATCGGTGCGGTCGGAAGATTGCGCGCCACGCTCTATGACCGGCCGGGCGCACTGGCGGAAATGGCCGGTATCTTTGGACAGAATGCCGCCAATATCCGTGCGCTCGAATTGAGCCAGGCGGAACATCCCTTCGGCGTGTACGAGGTTGATCTGGAGGTGCAAGATCTCGCCCATCTCACCCGCATCCTCAGCGCCCTGCGCGCCAGTGACGCGGTGGCACAGGCGGAGCGAATCTAAAGCAGTTCCATCTCGACCGTCAGCGTGTCGCCATCAGCCAGGCCCTCCGCGCGCATCACTTTCTTGCTGACCAGCAGAATCCATTCGCGTTCCGGTCGTCCAGTTGCTTTGCTACTTGAGGAGGATTTCTGCGGGAACACCGAAGTCTTCCACAGCGTCTCACCGATACGGGCCATGACCTTGACCGATCCGAACCCTCGCCGCGCGCCGAATTCGAGCCAGCGCAGCCGCTCGTGCATGGCAATGGCTTCGGCTGGTTCGCCTTCGATCGAAACGAGATGGTATGCCCCGCGATCGCCCTGCCAGCGGCGGAGCGCGAGAACAGCTTCAACCCGGTCAGTCACGCGTCTTTGCACGCGTAGCGAAGGGATCCAGGGCTGCAACCGGATTGCCGCTTAGACTTCGCCTCCTCGCAATGACGAGAATCATCAATCTTCGACCGCGCGCACCGGCACGGGGATATTGCAGATATCCGCCCCGCCAGCGGGCACGATAAAGAACGGATCGCGCCGATTGGCCCGCACATCGGCATAGCGGGCGAAGGTCTCGCTCTCGGTCGAGAGATACTCGAATGTCGGCTGCTCCGCCTTAGGAACGTCGCTCGCTACGCGTACGGTCAGGATCGGGGTGCGCTTGTCGAATTCGTCCTCGGCATAGAAGCCGAGATCTCCCTTGCCGCGCGGCAGGGAGGATAGGTGCTCCATCCCCTCGATTATCCGCCCGACCAGCGCAATATTCCGGTCGAGATGCCGCGGCGCGTGACCGATTACGGTGTAGAGTTCGGCGCCCGAACCGGTGTCCGGCGAATAGCTCCGCCCGACGCCAACCATGCCGTAGCAGTGGACGGGCCATGCTGAGACCTCATTATGATCGAGCGCAATGGGCCATCCCTCAGCCAGCATGTTCTGTCGGGCGTATGGATCGTGCATCATTGATGATTCCAGGTCGTCGTAGTCGCTGGTGCCATTCAAACGGTTTTCGAGGTGTTTGTCGAATTGCTGAGCCAATTTTTCCTTTATGATCGGGTTGAATGGGCTGATATCGTACTCACTCTCCTCCATCACCCGTAGTCCCTCGGGCAACGGCTTCGTCTCTCCGCTTGCCTCCGGATTGTCGTAATTGGGATCGCCCCACTGGACGACGTAGTTGTCCTGCACCCGGTTGACGCTGATGGCGTCATACCATTTTGCGCGGGCGAGGGTGCGGATGTTCTCCACCCAGCCCTGGCTGAACGGCGCGGCCATCAGCTGGATCACCACTTGGCGCGCATTGCCTTCGGCATCGGGGGCGAGCGTCATCACGAGCAAATCCTCCGCCGGGATGGCGACCCAGTCGCTCGCCGTGGCCTCGGCCACGATCTGGCCGGGCGATGGCTCGCCCTGCGGTTCTTCCTGAGCGAATGCCGATGTGGTGAGCGCGAGCGTGGCGGCGAGCGAAAGCAAAGGTTTGATCATGCGGTAACAATGCCAGCAAAATGTTTGCTGCGCTACTGTTCTGCTGCCCCTGCGCGATGTGCTGGATATGGGCGGAGGTGCCTGAACCCGATCGAGAATCAAAAGCCCCTTTCCGCGCAAATAGGGGGGCGAAAAGGGGCTCTGTCGGCGGCGTTCGCAGGGAATGCCTATCCGCGCAGCGCCGCCGTCAGCGGTGCGTCTACCATAGGCGGACGAGTCGCCGGAAATTCTTTGCTGCAAGCCACCTTGCGATACGCCCCTTTCGCCGCTAGACGCGCGCCTTCTGCCAAGACAGGCATGCGGAGCGGTGGCCGAGTGGTCGAAGGCGCACGCCTGGAAAGTGTGTATACGGTAACCCCGTATCGTGGGTTCGAATCCCACCCGCTCCGCCACCCCCCTGTTTCAAATTGTAGCATCGTGTCTCAATCGGACGTGACACCCCAATCAGTTGGGCAAATGGTTGTCTCATGGTGTGTCTTAATGAGCCACGCGAGGGCCGGAATCTGCGGGTAACATTGCGGGTAACATCACCAGCCAAAGCCAAGTTACCCGCATCTGGAAATGACAGTCGCTCAAATGGCTGTAGGTGCGCAAAGCCATGCCTAGACCAAAGGACAATAAGCCGGCAGCTGCGGGCATGTCCGTTCTTCTTTTTCTCAGAATCACCCGACGCCTTCGGGCGGGTTCCCTCATAAATCACAACCAACGAAAACTGCACGTCCTAACACGGCCAGCGGTTCGGCCCCGATTTTTGCGTCAACCCGCCCAATCGTCAATGACTCAAGGATCATTTCGTGCTGATCGAAGCGATAGCAAGCTGGGTACTCGTCCCCGCGCTCCCCGACGTCGGCCAGATAGGTCTTGCCGTCCTCGAGCTCGCGCTCTTGCGGGGCGACGATGATGGACCCGCCATCGCCAGCGATCGAGGGACAAAGCCCATGCTCGCAGCGCAGCGCAAACAGGTCGCCCTTTATATGATCGGGAACGGCAACGCTGCCCTTGGTATCTGCGCGGCGCCATTCGCGCGCTTCTTTAATGTCGATGAAGCTCACGATGCGACCGCTTTGACCTCCGCCTAAAAAGATTTCGCCCGGCTCCACCCCGAGCGCCGATGCAATCTCAATAATATAATCCGCAGAGAGAGCCATGCGGCCCTTCTCCAACTTGCTGATCGTCGACGCGGTAAGCTCCGAAGGAATGGCGGCGCCAAGCGCCTCCAACGAAAGTCCCGCCGCTTTCCGCAACTCCTGAATGCGATTCCTCGCGTATGTTCTTTGGGTCATTCGTTTCTCCAAGACAGTAGAGTTTTAGATTCTCGACACTGGGGTCTCAGCCGGTAAACCTCGGAATGACTATCCCATCTCTGCGATGCTGGCGGCATCCGAGTGATCAGCCCATTTTGTGACCTCCGAGGCGAAGGTCGCGTCCAGATTGGCATTCACCCCAGCGCAGCCACCGGCGACCATTTCGGCAAACTGGATGTATGCGCCCACGCGCGCATCGTCCCAGTCCGGAGGCGGTGCCTTCAGGTCGCGCAGGTTGGCGAGCTTGTCTGCGATCTTGATCAGCTTTGCATCGTCGGACTTGCTTGGCGCCTTGATCACCTGGAGCCTCTTGCGCTCAAGCTTGGCGAGGCTCTTGTCATCAGTCACCTCGAGCACGAGGTCGCACACCCGTTGGCCGAAGGCGTCGACCAGTTCATCAGGCGTGGTGTTCGTGTCTTCGATGGTGTCGTGAAGAATCGCCGCCATCAAGACTTCGGTGTCGTCGATCCCGGCCTCGCTGAGGATGCGGGCAACCTCCAGCGGATGATTGATATATGGCGTGGCGTCCAGGTCCTTGCGACGCTGGTCGCGGTGCTTGTTTGCAGCAAAGCATGAGGCATCGACCAGACGCGCGGATTCAGCCATTTTCTCTTTGACCACAGTCGTTCCTTTCTTTCAGGTCCTCGATGATGTCATCGATCAGGTGAGCGAGATCGAGTTCTCGCTCGATCGGTCGGTCCTCGAGCAGGTTTGCTGTCTCGAGCACGCAACGGGTCCATTCGGGGTCTCGCTTGAAGCGCGCGAAGCATTTGCGGTCCACGAACTCGACCCACTTTTGAATCTCGCGGCCACGCTGCGCTTCGAACAGGTCGATCTGTTGGTCGAACGCTATCTCGCGATACCCGGCACAGAGCCGGGACCAGGCGAGGTGGAAGTTGGCGAGATCCAGCGCCGACCTGTCGAAGAGACTTTCAGGCGGCAATGCGTGGGGCTTGATCAGCGCAAGGACGTAGACATACCGGTCGCGGCACAACCAGATGAGCTCCTTGAGGTCTGCCTCGGCGGATCGCTTCTGGTGGAACGCGAACTCGTCATGGCTGATCGAGTGGTCTGAGACATGGAGCTGCTGTGCGGGCAGACCCACGAAAGTGCCGTGCACCGCCATGAACTGGTTCGAGGCAAGCAGGTTCATCGGCCGTCTCCCAACAAGACACCGAGCCTTCGCACCGCAGGTCGGAACCCAGCAGAGCCATCGGCTCGGGTTCGTAACTGCATTTCATTTTCATGAAGCGTCGGGATCAAATCCCAACAATTGAAAAAGCTATCATGCTTGGCAGCACGTGCAAGCATTTTTTTCGTCAGATGTTTATTAAGATTGTCAGCCTAGGCGGCTCGGCCGTGGCCTGGCGCACGAGCGAAGTGGCGAAATGGATGGAAGATCTCGAAGGATGGTCGGCCAACGAGTAACCAAGCACCATCATTTGCGAGCAACTTTGCGGGCAACTTCTCAGCAAGGGCGGCGGGAATCGGCGGATTTCCGCCGTTTCTCTTTGGGGTTGTGATGGCCTCCTGCTCCGCCACTCCCTTGCTTCAAATCGCCGCACCTCGTCCCAGTGCGATATGGCGGTTACGATGATCGGGATTTTTGTGTGTCTCATGAAGTGAGGAGCAGCACCAATGCGGCCACAAGATTCTACGGCTCACAAGTCAATGAGTGTCGTTCAGCCCAGCCAAATGTCCCGCTTCCGATGGTGTGCTGGACCGCTGAGGGATTCGCGTGCGTAGATCGTTAAGCCGTGGCTCAACGATCAAAAGCTGACCAAGCGGAATGGACTCGTGTCGCATATGCAAGCCAAAGGCTCAAGGATCCGCTTCAAAGCAATCCAAAGCGGTGTGCTTTCGCCACAGCTTCGGCGGGCGTTGCTGCGTCCAGCTTCCGGCGCAGGTTTCCGAGGTGGAGGTCGATCGTCGGCACTGCCAAATTGAAGCTATGCGCGATCTGTGCGCGCTGCATCCCCGAAGCCAATGCGCGCAGCACTTCCCGCTCACGGCTGGTCAGATCGTATGAAAATCCGTCCATCTGGGCGAAAAGTCGGCACAACATGGTGTCGATGAAAGCTCTTGCGGCGATGGTCAGGTCGCGCATGATCCGGTCGGACCTGTGCACCCACTCGCGGATGTTCAAGAAAACCAAGCCGGTCAGTCGCCGAAACCGCTCGCCTCGCAACCGCAGGGTTCGGCCGATGAAAGCATTGGGTCCACTTCCCTCGCCAGATTGCGAAACTCGCGGGAGCGAATCAAGCGCCATTAGTTGCTCCTCGCTCGCGAGCGCCGCTTTGCGCATCGAGAAACGATCGGGCGGTGGGCCCTTGCCGAGCCATTGAATCTGCTGCTCGCCGGATGCCCCGTCCCCGATGCCCGCGAGTCCGGCCAGTTCGACCCCATGGTGGCACAGGTAGCGGCGAAAGGCGCGCAGGCAGAGCTTTGTGCGACGCACCGGGTTGGCCTCCGCCGCAGCAGCATACAGCCTGTCCAAAAATTCGTGAATTTGAGGCCTTGCCTCTTCCATCGTAAACTCCCCCTAAGCTCACGACCCGTCATGGTTCTGTTCTCGTTATCTCTATAACTTCTTATAGATTGGCAGCTTTTGTCAATCCCGTCAGCCTCTTCCGACGACGCGCATGTGCCGAATCGGGTCGAATCTAACCGTTTCGACAAAGGTCAATGGCCTGACACATCGGCCTCGACGACGCCATAGATGGGGAGATCGATACAATGAGAAAAGCAAACTGGCTCGCTGCCACCGCCGCAAGTGCGATGGCCATCGCAATGGCCTCTGTGCCTCAGATGGCGCAGGCCGAAGAGTGCTTGTTGGATGATTTCGATGACGATCTTGTCGGGGAAACCGCGCGACCAATCGATACAGACGGCGGTGCCGACTCGGGAGGGGCGCCCAATACGCGCGACCCGAATAATAATGACTCGCTGGCTTGCGGGGTGCAGGCTCGGGCAAATGCCGATCGAGCGACTGCTGTCGGTTTCAATGCTCGCGCCACAGGTGCCATTTCGACTGCAATCGGGGCGAACTCGCTCGCAAGCGGTCTGCAGGCGCTTGCAATCGGCCACAACACGACCGCCACCCAACGTGATGCGACCGCCGTCGGGACATCCGCGGACGCGACAGCTGAAAGTGCTACGGCACTTGGTGCAGCGGCTCTGGCAAGCGCGAACGGCTCAACCGCAGTAGGGCGATCAGCCAGGGCCGAGAACCGCGAAGCAATCGCGGTAGGTTTCTCAGGGAGAGCAACTGGTGATGGTGCGATCGCCATCGGTTTCCAATCTTTCGCCTCTGCTGCCTACGCAACGGCGATTGGCTATTGGGCACGGTCCGAATCAGCTGACGCGATTGGTATTGGCCAGTCGGCGGCTGCACGTGGGGAGGGTTCAGTAGTGATTGGGTCAGCGGCAAGTTCGAACCCAAATGCCAATTCTTCCGTTGTTGTCGGTCATCGTGCCCTGTCTACGGTAAGCGGCGGAACGGCACTAGGCGGCGCGTCATTGGTAAATGCAGCGACCGGAACAGCGGTCGGTTTCGACGCCAAGATACTGGCTGGGGGCGTCAATTCGGTGGCGCTAGGTAACGATTCACGCACGGACCAGGCATTCGTCGTCTCGCTAGGACGTGCAGAAAGTTCGCCAGGGGCCGGTGACGGCTTTACCCGTCGCATCGTAAATGTATCCGACGGAGTGGATGACACAGACGCGGTTACCCTAGGCCAGCTCAACACCGCGCTTGCCAGCGTTTCTGGTGGAGGCGCAGACCAGGGCGGCGATTATTTCGTCGCCAACAGCACCGGGCCTGCTGCCGCGGCTACAGGCGTTGATGCCATCGCAGCCGGGGAAGCCTCCGTGGCTAGCGGCGATGATGCCGTGGCCGTTGGCGGCGCAGCGGTCGCATCTGGCCGCGCATCCACCGCGCTTGGCCTTTCGGCTGATGCGACAGGGGTATCTTCTACGGCGCTTGGCGTTAACGCGAATGCCAGCGATGACAACGGGCTCGCTGCCGGCTCGTCTGCTGAGGCAACTGGCGCAAACTCTACCGCGCTGGGTTCCTTGTCGGTGGCAAGCAACAATCTGGCCACGGCCGTAGGTCGTCAAGCGTCCGCGTCAGGTGTCGAGGCAACGGCATTGGGCGCAGGCACGACTGCCTCTGGCGAAGCCTCTATCGCGGTCGGCCCAGGTGCAACTTCGTCTGGGTCTGGGTCGTTTGCCGGTGGCCGCGGGTCCTTCGCGACCGCAGATGCCGCGACATCGCTGGGCGTTTTCGCCAATGCCGGCGCCCAAGCGGCAACCGCCTTGGGCGGTGGCAGCAACGCTTCGGGAATTGCCTCAACTGCAGTCGGCAACAATGCGAATGCGTCGGGTGCCCAAACGATAGCGTTGGGCAACTCCGCCGCCGCGTCGACGGACAATTCGATTGCGCTGGGCAATTCTGCCAATAGCGCGCTGATCAACAGTGTGGCCATTGGTTCGAACGCGAGCAACACCCAGTCGGGAACTGCGCCCTTCGGAAACAGTGTTGCGGTTGGCGCTTCTGCCCGCACGACCGATACGAACGCAACAGCAATCGGGGCTTCCGCAGTCGCGGGCACGCAGGGCACTGCGCTTGGCCAGCGCGCCAATGCCAGCGGGTTCAACTCTACGGCGGTGGGATTTCTGGCCAACAACGGAGTGACGGCTGGATCGCAGAGCGTCGCTCTGGGCGTCAATTCGAGAAGCACGGGCACAAATGCAATAGCAATTGGCAATCAAGCCAATTCCAGTGGTGTGATCAACTCTATCGCCATCGGTGCCATTGCGAAGGCGTCGGCCGAGCAGGCCATGAGCATGGGCAATGCGGCTGATGCTTCTGGCTATGGTGCAATCGCCATCGGCGGCGCGGGAAATGATGGCGATTTCATTGGAGCAGTCGCCAGCGGCGAAGCGACAATTAGCCTTGGCCTCGATGCGCTGGCTTCAGCGCGCAATGCATTTGCGGCGGGACGGCGAGCCACTGCAGCCGGAGCAAACTCCATTGCACTTGGCTTGCTCGCAAACGCCGGGGGTGACAATGCTGTAGCCGTCGGCGGGCTTGCTAGCGCGTCCGGGATTCGATCGACTGCGTATGGCTTCAATGCAAAGGCGACAGCGATTGACTCTGTCGCAGTAGGTTCACTGGCCAAGGCGACGGGCAGCAATGCCGTCGCCTTGGGCTTCCGTGCCGAAGGTGCAGGGCTCCAATCCATCGCGGTGGGTCCCCGTGCGAAGAGCTCCGGCAGCCGTTCTTCTGCCTTCGGCTACGATGCAGATGCAAGCGGCAATAACAGTGTTGCGATCGGTGCGTTCTCTACCTCGGGCTTCCTCAACAGCATGGCCCTTGGCTACCAAGCCACGGCGAGCCGAATGAACCAGATGATGTTCGGCACCTCGAGTTACACTTACACCATGCCGGGTCTGCCGACTGCCAATTCGAACAACCAGCAGACCGGCTCGCTGTATTATGTGACCGTCGATAGCGCGGGGAACCTGGGCTACACAGCGATCCCAGCGGCGGCGCCCTCGATGTCGGGCGGCGAAAGTACGACTATGAGCGCATCAAGCAGTTCGACAATGACCGCTCCTGCCAGCACCGCAATGTCGATGATTCCCAGTAGCGCGATCCCGTCGATCACTGCGACCAGCAGCGATGCTGCGGTTGGCTTTGCCGCTGGCGAAGCAGTGATGGCGGCGCCGACGGCCGAAGGGCTGCAACAGAACCAGAAGAGGCCGGCGCAGGCGGCCATGCTGGACGAGAACCAAGTTATTGCCGAGCCGCCAAGCGAACGCAGCTTCGATGCGGGAACGCGGCAAGCGGTTCGCTCGAACACCGCAAGCCTTGCTGCACCCGGCGCGCCGCCAGTTGCGGCCGTAACTGATGCACAGTTCTCGGCCCTGTCGAGCCGTGTGCTGACGCTGGAGAACCGCGTTGACCAGCTGGACTTCCGGATCCAGGAACTCGACCGCGCGATGAGCGGTGGCGTGGCTGCGGCTATGGCCTTCGGCGGAACGATGGTGGTGCCGGACAGCACCTTCTCGATCAGCCTTAATGCCTCGACCTACCAGGGTGAGCAGGGCTTCTCCGGTGCTATCACAGCACGTGCCGGCGAGCGGATCTACATTTCTGCCGGGGTTGCCGGTTCGACGGTGAAAGACACCACCGGTGGCCGCGTAGGCGTCGCTTTCGGCTTCTGACGTCAAGCAATGGGCTCAAGTTGGGCGTCTTGGTTTGCAGCCGATTCGCCCAGTTTGTCTTGCCAGAGCAGCTTCGGTTGCTTTGCCTGAAGCTGGCCAATCCGGGTGCTCCCGTCGATCTGTGCCTTCCCTGCGCAAGTCAGCTTGGGTGGCTCGGGCGTGGCTTGGTGCGCGAGCAAGGCGGGGAAATAAATCGAAGATCCCGAATAGTGGACGTTAAAAGAATAGTCCAAGCGCCGCACATCTGCGGGTAACATTGCGGGTAACATCGCAAAGCGGGCGGCGGGAGTCGGCAGATTTCCGCCGTTTCTCTTTGGGGTTGTGGCGGTCACCCGCTCCGCCACTTTTCACCAATTCACCCGCAATTGTGCCACCGACGGCCTCGGCCGGTATCAGCGCGATCGCCGAGTGGGCTGCTGCTATGATCCTGAAACCAAGTTCAACACCAATGGGCTGCATGTCCAACCCTATGACTTAAGCTACGGACTTCGTCCCCTGACTTTAGGAAGTTAGTCTTTCGTTCTGGTCGGTGGACCTCAAGACTTGCGAGCGTTAGGCTGCAAGTTGGGCGGAATGATGTGGGGGCAGGCATAGTGAATAAATGGGCGCTAGCAGTCCTTGTGGCATTGATTGCGAACTTCGGGCTTTCATCCATGGCCAATGCATCAGGCCCGATATCGCCCTATTCCTATGGCAGCGAAGTCGGGGATTTCGAAGAGGCGATCGCGATTTTTGCTGAAACGCTGGACGGGCTGAAGCGCAAGTCGATCGAAGAAAGCACTCGGAACCGTGCGGTGCCATCTGATGAGCCTTACGAAAGCTCATTCAAGAAGCGAGAGCGTTTCGAGGCGACCCGCGCCTTCGGCATACAATACCTTAAACTGCTCGCGCTTGCGGATTATGATGGAACCGACAAGCACACCCTGCTGTTTTCAGGCTCTGCCGATATCATCGTGGAGAAGCTCAAAGAATTCGCTGTGCCTCGCAAGGATGCGGAGGACACCGATACAATCTACAACCCGCTTGTGGCGGAACTGGTGCTGGAGATATCACGCCAGCGGCTGACGGCTGCGCAGCAGCCCGGAGAGGTGGAAACCGCCTTGCAGGATGCAGTGGCAGCCCTGGCATGGCTTGGGCGTAGCGAACAAATCGAGCCGATGCTGGCCGAGCATGGCCGATCGCTGGAAGAGCTGGCGAATTCTGACAGCGCAGCCGACCGCGCGATGGTCGAGTCTGCTCTGGAGGCATACGACGCATCGGACGATGTCGATCAGGCCAACCGGCTGGCGATGATCCGGTTCGAGAAAATTCCGGCTTCTGACGAGGATGCGCGTTTCGAGCTGCTGGATGCCATCGAGAAGCGACTGCTCGGCGCGGACCGCAAAGCCGATGTCATCACGCTCTGGTCGCAAATGATCGAGCGCGGAGTCGTGCCAGCACCTATGGTCGAAGGGTATCGCGCTTACATTGGTGTCCTGCTGATAGATATCGAACGTTTCAACGAGGCCGAGCCGGTCTTCCGGTCGCTGATTGATAATTACCCCGATAACCCGAACGGTTACTATCAGCTGGCTCGTATTTTTAAGGCCCGCGGCGATCTCGCCGGTCTGAAGTCCGTGCAGGAGAAGTTCCCGCACATTCGCGAGCTTGCAGCGCTGAGAGCAGAAAAGCTCTTTGAATCCGGCGCGGCAGGCGAAGTCAGTGATGCGATTTCTGTCTACGAGACTGCACCGAGCGTTGTGAAGTCGGTCTATGACGAGTTTTTCACCTTCGGTGGCAAAGCCGACTGGCTGTCACTTGGCGCGGTGATCGACCGTGCGCAGGAGGGAGCATCGAATGCGAGCGATGTTGAGAATGCGATAATCCGCTTCAGCTCCGCCGGCGTGAATGAAGCGGTAGATCTTCTCCGCCCGATCTACCTTTCGCAGCCTGAAGCAAAGTCGGGGGAGGAGATTGACGCAGTCATCGCGGAATGGCTGGAATACGGGGAGCAGAACAGGAACCGTCCAGGCCAGACGCCGCGCGGTTTCGATGGGGACACCAGCAATCAGATTGGCGAGCTCGCATCAATTTCGCGCGACGGCTTACCACCTTCGATTCCCATGCGGGTGGTCTACGAGCGTCTCGACAACGCGCTCGCCAGGAATGCGCGTGCCCCCCATCCGATCTACTCGCGGACAATCTCTTTGGGCTGGATCGTTGCCCAAGTGCGCAGGGAATGGACCAAGGCACTCGAGCTGGAACGCCTCGCGGTGGATGCCCGTCCCGAAAATCCTTATGCGGTCAAGGAGCGGGTCGACTTCTTCGAGCGGTGCCCGACCACTGTCGCATCCTATCGCCGGTTTGAACCCGAAGGCACCTTGTTCGCGGACTTTGCCGAGTGCGATTACACCACTTACGACGCGGGGCTGCCGGCGGAAAGCATGGCGTTTCTGGCGCTACAGCACGGCGCTTCAATGGATGGCATCCTTGAAGCGCTGCAGCAGCAGGAAAATCGCCGCGAGAGCGAGCCCCTCGACGTGTTCGTCGCCTGGCGCGCGGGTGAGAAAACTGCTGATCCGGCACGGCAAGATTTCGTTTTCCGCGAACTACAGGAAGCGATGCTGGGGGAGGCCGGAAATGCGGTGATCCGAGGAGCTGCGGCGCGGATTGCCGCGCGGATCGACCCCGCACTCGTCGACGCCATCGACACATTTACTGCGCTCTCAGAAGATCACAATCGTATCGGCGACCCTGTTCCTCCTCCGACAGACAACTCGGCCGAAGCGCTCGAGCGCCGCCGTCAGGAAAATCGAGCCGCCCGCGAGATTCGCGACAATCGCAAGGCCCGGATCGACCAGCTTGAAAGCGAAATCCGATCAGCCTTTCCGCGCTACTTTGACTTCATAAAGCCGCGTGCGCTCAGCATCGA
Source organism: Parerythrobacter lutipelagi (assembly GCF_005434975.1). Classification (GTDB taxonomy): domain Bacteria; phylum Pseudomonadota; class Alphaproteobacteria; order Sphingomonadales; family Sphingomonadaceae; genus Parerythrobacter_A; species Parerythrobacter_A lutipelagi. Next base: position 266,457 of record NZ_SKCJ01000002.1, read on the forward strand.
AGAAGCGCGCGACAAACTCTCTGACGATGAGGCGATCGTTGTCATCTACCCTGCGCAAACCGAAGTGCATGTGCTGGCGATAAGCAAGACCAATAGCCAGTGGCACGCGGTCCCCTATGCCACGATCGAGCTGTCCCGCGATGTCCGCAGATTGCTGTGGGATGTCGGTTCACCGGGAAATTATTCGCAGGAAGAAAAGGATCGCTGGGCGGCCGATGCCGGTCCGGGTTGGCCATTCGAGCGGTCGTTGGCTTTTAAACTCTACGACCGGATTCTCAAACCTGTCGAGGGGGTTTTCGAAGGCAAAACGCGCTTGTTCGTTTCCGCTTCCGGTTGGCTCGGTTCGATGCCTCTGGGGATGCTCGTGACCGAGGCGCCGAACGGGGCCGACAACGATCCCGATACCCTTCGCAACACCGCATGGTTGGCAGAGGAAATTGCCATCATCAACCTGCCTTCGATCGCATCGCTGAGATTGCTCGATGAAGAGGATGCAGACCCGTCGCAGAGCGACTTCGCTCTTGCCGGCTTCGGAGATCCACTTTTGATCGGGGAGGCGGTTTCTCGGGGGGTGCTCAATAATTCGCGGAGCGGCGCGGGTGTGGTCCGCTCAGCCAAGGTCAACGACACCAACCTTCCCTTCGTCGAGCGCTTGCGCAACCTGAGCCGTTTGAAGGGAACCGAGCGCGAGCTCAATGCGATCAAGGAGGCGCTTGGCGCAAGTGAGGAGGACGTGAAGCTGCAGGAACGCGCGACTGAACCATCGGTGCGCGATGCAGACCTGAGCGATGTATCGATCCTCGTCTTCGCGACACACGGAGTCATGCCGCGCGAGATGGCAGGCCTTGATGAGCCGGGTTTGGTGATGACCCCGCCTCTAACCGCGAGCGAGGCCGATGACGGCTTTCTCAGCGCATCCGAAATAGCAGCGCTGAAACTGGACGCCGACTGGGTGCTCCTTTCAGCCTGCAACACCGCCGTGGGTGGGAGTGGAGCTACGTCGAACCTGACCGACGCATTCTTCTTTGCCGGAGCGCGCAGTGTGCTTGCAACCCACTGGTATGTCGATGATGATGCCGCCGAAGCGCTGACGGCTGCAACCTTCCGTACTCAGAAAGACAACCCTCGGCTCAGTCGTGCCGAGGCCCTTCAGGTCGCAATGCGAACCGTGCGCGACAACACGGATCTCGACGATAAAGCGGATTTCGGCGCGGCAAGTTGGGCGCATCCACGCTTCTGGGCCTCGCATAGCATCTATGGCGACGTCGACTGAAAACGCGACCCACTCAGAGACAAGTTACGATTAGACTGACAGCCCCGCCACCTATCAGATGCACAGAACCAAGCGGCGTATTGCCCGGCCGTTATGCACCGATTGCCCTGGAGCCTGGATTTCCGCCCAATCGATTATTAGGCGGAGAAAATTCCAAAGGTCATGGCTTCCAATTCAGTTGTGTCCGTTCCGTCCCAAAGTCACTGACCAGCGCATCCATGCCTGGCCGTATCGAGGGCAAAGTCGGATGGCCGCACTATGGACCCATGTGCCGATACCCTCTGATTGGCGCTCAAACCGTCGTCTGCCTGAGCTGGTGATAGCGCCATGACCGGCGTTGCAGCCGAGCACACGCCGAATGTGCCAATTGAAAAAGCTCCGGCATTGGAGTGACGGCGAAAGATTGCATCATCCCGCCGTTAGCAAACGATTGCCAATTCCACGCGAAACAGGCAATCTTGCAGCGCTATCGTCAATGGGGGGACTGATGAGCAATATTGCGGGCAAAGCCTACGCGATCAATGCAATGACATCGATGTCGCCGCGCATGACCTGGTTCACCCGGGTGGCGCTGATGTCTGCGCGGACCTGGCCTGCGGTTCTGGCCGGGTTGTTCGGACTCGGGCTGATTCACTTTGCGCGATGGGTCATAATTCGCCGTGATGATTGGCCGCAATTGGGCCAGCCGAAGCAACATCTGATCAAAGATCACATGATCTTCGTGAGCAATTTCAACGGGACATGGGGGCAATATGCCGGGGCTTTCTCCGCCGGATTGCCGCTGAGGCTCGACCTCCTCTGGTATGGAACGGATCGTTATCCCGGGGCAGTGCCGGTGACACCCTTTGCGGGCTACATTCGCAACAACCAGATTGCCACCAACTACTATTACAACGCGACACCCGGCAACGGGCAGCGCGACATAAAGATGGCGCTGAAACTGGCCGCAGCCCTGCGCGGCTCGGCCAGCCGGCTCACGGAGCTTAGCGATGAGGAACTGGCAGCGGCGTATGACCAGATCTTGCTGGACAACCAGAACGGGCTCGGTTCAGCCGGATACGCGCCGGTCGCCAGTCTTGCTTCGGCTGAGGCGGCCCGCAATCGCGCGCGAGCGATCCGCACTAACGCAGATGGCGCTGTCTGATGCCGAACATCGATACCGACTGCTATTTCCTCACCGCTTTCGTGCCGGTGCGCAACGAGGGCATGGTCGAGCATCGCGGCATCCAGTGCTCCCCGATCGACGCTGTGCGCAGCTATCTTGAACTGATGCCAACGGCGTTGCAGTCTCCGGAGACTGAAGAGATCGGTCTCAACAGCCCGTTTGCGCGCAATCTGCGGACGCATTTCGCGCGGGTCGTGGTGCTTGAGCAACCATATTACAATGGCCGGAATCCCAGCAACCCGGTTATCGATCAGATCCGCAATGTCGATCTGCTCAAGCCGGAGCCGTCAGGGCAGCTCAGCTGTCCCTACCTGATGGTATTCATCGATTACGATCTCCTTGACCCTTCGGGCGAAGGTGAGCCGCGGCGCTATCTCGAAGAACTGTGGGATGACATGGCGGACGAGCTACGCTCGATTTTCGGATATTGCTATGGCTTCGAAGACGTCATCGATGGGCAGAGCTTTGCGACCTATCTGATGCGCTGCCAGCTCGATTCCAACATGTCCGTTCACGACTATTGGTGGCAGCCGGAAAAATTGCCCTCGTTGCCGTTCATTCCGTTGCTGGCGCTTCCGGTCTTGGCCCTTTTGTTGCCCTTGGCGGCAGCCTTGTTGGGATGGATACAGTGGCCGTGGGCGATTGCAGGGGCTGTGTTGCTGCCGCTTGCTGCCTTCTTCGGAGTCTATCGGCTAATTCTGGCGGTCGGGCCAAGACCATGGCCGGCTTCACCCGATGCATCTTTGCGCAATGTGCTCAAGGGCCTTTACCTGCAGCAAGCATTCACTGAATTCGCCATCGAGCAACAATCGCGCGATCCAGCCGAACGCGGCGCAGCCTTCAGGACGTTTCTCGAGCGCAACCGCCCGGCTGATCTCGAAAGCCCGACTCAGCCTGCCGGTGTGATCCGAAGCGATCTTAAGGGAGGCGGGGCGTGAGCAAGACCACTCGAACGTGTGCCCCGACAGTGCTTGACCTGGCCGACATACAAGGCGGCATCCTGCGCAATTACGGCACAGGCTTTGCTAAGGGGCGCAGCTTCTTTCTCCATGTCAGTGACGGGGTGAAAGGGCGGGCTTTTGTCGAAGCACTGCGTCCATTGGTTACGACCGCGACCCGCTGGGAAGACGCGGAAAAGCACAAGCCGCCGGCCCCGTCAAGACATCCCACGCCGCATGACGTTGCGCAGGCGGAAGGGCTGCAGACCTACCCGGGGCCAGCCCTGCAACAGAGGCCTAAAGCAACGCTCAATATCGCTTTCAGCCATGCGGGTCTGAACGTGCTTGGTGTTCCGGCAGTAACCCTGCAATCCATGCCGGTCGAGTTTGCTGAAGGAATGGAAGCGCGCGCGCCGTTGCTGGGCGACGAACCCTTCATGGAGGGCCGTGATACGGTTTGGCGCAATTCACGCGGTGATCGCCGGGTGCATATCCTGATCAGTATGTTTGCGCAGATGAACGCCGATGGGACGCCGTGCGCAGAACTGGGCGAATTGACAGGCAAACTCGAGGCCCTGTGCAATCAGTCCGATGGCGGGGTCACTATGCTCGATGGCGTCGGCCCGGATAACGCCCGCTGGCAGGATATGTCCGCCGTCATGACGGAATTCGACGGACACGAGGTCCCGACGAACAAGGAACACTTCGGCTTTTCCGACGGTTACGGCGATCCGGTGTTCTCTGGCCAGTATCCGCCGGAGATCGAGGCCATCAAGATACGGGGCGGGGGCAAGCTCCTCCCCGATCTTTCCTGGGCACCGCTGGCAACCGGCGAATTCCTGCTCGGCTATGCGGATGAATCGCAAGACACGCCCGTGGCGGCAAGGCCGCATGATTTCAGCCGCAACGGGACGTTTCTTGCCTATCGGAAACTGCATGAGAATGTGGCGGATTTCGATGCCTACATAGCGCGGCAGGCCGATCGCTATGCTCAGGCCATGGGGGTCCCGGCCGATGAAGCGTCGGACACGATCCGGGCCAAGATGATCGGTCGATGGCCTGATGGCGTGCCCTTGATGACCGCGCCGACTTATCGCGAATGGCAGGCGTTCAACGCGGAATTGCGCCAAGCTCGGGCTGACGGCGATCGCAAGAAACTGGCCCAACTCACGCTGGAATTCACGAACTTTCACTATTCGCAGGATGTCTCCGGCATTTCCTGTCCGGTTACCTCGCATATGCGGCGGGCCAATCCGCGTGATCAGTTGGGGCCGACCTATGACAAAGCCGGCAATTCGACGGTCGGATCATCAATCGTGGATCGTAGGCGCATCCTGCGACGCGGCATGCCTTATGGGCCCTATGCCCCCGGTGCGGAGCGTGATGTTGGGGAACAAGGCATTGTCTTCATTGCCATGTGTGCGAGCCTGTTTCGCCAGTTCGAATTTCTGCAAGGCCAGTGGATGCAATACGGCCTCGATTTCAACGCCGGGAGTGACACTTGTCCGGTAATCGGCAACCATCTGGAACCCGACAAGCGCAAGCAGGTCATCGCCGCTGATCCAGCGTTGGGCCGACCGCCGTTCATCCTCGACGAACTGCCGCAGCTGGTGATCCCAAAAGGCGGGGACTATTTCTTCATGCCGAGTATGACAGCATTGCGGATGATCGGGCAGGGTGTGATCGACCCCACCTGATCCCCGCAGCGCCTGCCATCAGGCCTGAACGACTTCCTGCTCGATCGAGCCGAAAATCGAATGGCCTTCCTTGTCGCGCATTTCGATCTTCACCGTATCGCCCGGCGCCATGAACCGGGTCTTGGCTTCGCCGTCGCGGATGGTTTCGATCATGCGAATTTCGGCGATGCAGCTGTAACCGGCCCCGCCATCGCTGACCGGCTTGCCGGGGCCGCCATCTTCGCCCTGGTTCGAAATCGTGCCGGAGCCGATGATGCAGCCTGCGCCCAGGTTGCGGGTCTTGGCCGCATGAGCGACCAGATCGGCGAGGCTGAAGGTCGCATCCTGTCCCACCTCGGCGCGGCCGAATGGCTCGCCGTTGTAATCGACCAGCAGGGGCAGGTGGATCACACTGCCTTTCCACGCCTCGCCCAATTCGTCAGGTGTCACACAGACCGGCGAGAAAGCAGTGGCGGGTTTCGACTGGAAAAAACCGAAGCCCTTGGCCAGTTCACCGGGGATCAGTCCGCGTAGCGAGACATCATTGACCAGCATCAGGAGCTTGATGTGACCCGCCGCGTCGGCTGACGAGACACCCATCGGGACATCGTCGGTGATGCAGGCAATCTCGCCTTCCATATCGCAACCCCACGCAGTGTCCTTCAGCGGAATTTCTTCGCGCGGGGCGAGGAAATCATCGCTGCCGCCCTGATACATCAGCGGATCGTGATAGAAGCTTTCCGGCACTTCGGCACCGCGCGCTTTGCGCACCAGCTCGACGTGGTTGATATAGGCGGATCCGTCGGCCCACTGGTATGCACGCGGCAACGGAGAATGCGCTTCCCGCTCGTGAAAACGCTCGCACGGCACGGTCTGGTGTTCGACATCGCGGTAAAGTGCTTCGAGTTTCGGCGCGATATTGTCCCAGTCATCGAGCGCCGCCTGCATGGTCGCGGCAATGTTATCGGCGAGGCAGTAGCGGGTGATGTCTTTCGAGACGACGACCAGCTTGCCGTCGCGGGTTCCGTCATTGAGGGTGGCGAGCTTCATGGGCGGTTAGCCTTTCTCAGGATTATCTGGTTGATTGTCAGGATGGGCGCGCTGGAAAGCCGGAAGAGCGAGGCAGGCAGCCTCGATCCGCTCCATCCGCGGCTTGTCGGAAAAGTCGAAATCGAACCGGCGGGCATTGTACATCTGCGGCAGCAGGCAAACTTCGAAGAAGCCGGGCGTGGCGAACAGGAAATCGCCGGTTTCCAACTGATCCAGCCGTTGCTCCAGCGGTTCAAGCGTCCGGGCGAGCCAGTGGCGATACCAGATGCCGATCTCTTCCGGCGATTTGCCGTATTCGTTGGCGAGATATTTGAGCACCGGCAGGTTGAGCGGTGCGTGCAATTCAGTGGCGATGGCATAGGCCAGCTCACGCGCGATGTAGCGCTGTTCCGTGTCGGCAGGCAGAAGCGGCTTCTCGGGATAAGCCTCGTCGAGCCATTCGATGATCGCCATCGATTGCGCACGATCGACTTTGCCCCCGTCAGTCTCGGTCTCCAGCATCGGGACGCTGCCAAAGGCGTTGCGCGAGGTAAACGCGTCGCTTTTCTGCTCCGTCTTGAGCAGGTTCACCGGCACGTTTTCAAAGGCGATGCCTTTCAATTCCAGCGCGATGCGCAGCCGATAGCTGGTCGAGCTGCGGTAATACCCAAAGAGCTTCACGAGTGAATTCGGCCTTTCCCTGTCACCAAGTGGAACAACTGGAACACTGTCCTGATCCGAGATTTCCACTGCCCGATCGCATTTAATGTGAACGGCAAGAACGGGCAGGGCAGGACGCTCATCACCACATCCTGCCATACAATTCGGGAGTAGGACAGCGCGCGCTCAGAATGCCGAAATGCCCGTTACCGCGCGGCCCAGGATCAGCGCGTGGACATCATGCGTGCCTTCGTAGGTGTTGACCGTTTCCAGATTCACCATGTGACGGATTACCTGATACTCGCCGCTGATCCCGTTGCCGCCATGCATATCGCGGGCATGGCGTGCGATATCGAGCGCTTTGCCAACATTGTTACGCTTGACGATGCTGATCATGTCGGGTGCGAACCTGCCTTCATCCATCAACCGACCGACACGCAGTGATGACTGCAGGCCCATGGCGATGTCTGTCATCATGTTGGCCAGCTTGAGCTGGTAAATCTGCTTGCTGGCGAGGGGCACTCCGAACTGGTGCCGGTCGAGCCCGTACTGGCGCGCTGCGTGCATGCAAAACTCCGCCGCGCCCAGTGCGCCCCAGCTGATGCCGTATCGTGCCCGGTTAAGGCAGCCGAAGGGCCCTTTGAGGCCCTGCACATCGGGCAGCAAGGCGTCGCCGCCCACCTTGACCTCGTCCATCACGATCATGCCGGTGGTCGATGCGCGCAAGCTCAGCTTGCCTTCGATTTTCGGGGCGGAGAGGCCTTGCATCCCCTTTTCGAGAATAAAGCCGCGAATGCCGCCGCCGTGTTCCTCGCTTTTCGCCCAGACGACAAATACGTCGGCAAATGGCGCGTTGGAAATCCAGGTTTTCGAACCGGAGATCACGTAACCGTCGCCGTTCTTCTTCGCGACGGTTTTCATGCCCGCCGGGTCAGATCCGGCGTCCGGCTCCGTCAGGCCGAAGCACCCGATCAGATCGCCCGAAGCAAGACCGGGCAGGTATTTACGGCGCTGCTCTTCCGAGCCGTAGGCGTGGATCGGATACATCACGAGGCTCGACTGGACCGAGGCCATCGAGCGATAGCCGCTGTCCACCCGCTCGATCTCGCGAGCGATCAGGCCGTAGGCGACATAGCCAGCGCCCGCGCCGCCATATTCCTCCGGCACGGTCGCGCCGAGCAATCCGGCCTGGCCCATCAAGGGGAACAGTTCGGGCGCATCAATCTCGTTGGCGAAGCCATCGATGACCCGCGGCTGAAGCTCGCTCTGCGCAAAGCCGTGTGCGGCGTCGCGGATCATCCGCTCTTCCTCTGTCAGCTGACTCTCGAGGTCGAACGGGTCTTCCCAGTTGAACGGCACCATTCCGGCCATTGGTTACTCCTGAAACTATTTTTTGCCGCAATGCCGATTTGCATCGACCGGGGCAACCTTGGATTGGTCTGGATTACGCTGTCTGGCGGGTAAAGGTCACGTATTCTTTTTCTTCGCAGTGACCAGTGACCCATGTGCGCCCTGACTTGAGCCAGGCATGAAATTCGCGGGTTTCCTCAGCGGCTCGCCTGGTGCCGATGTAGAGTTGCGTCTCGACCCCCCGCCGCTTGAGCATCCAGCGCGCGGCGAGCGCCTGCGGCAGGCAAACCAGCTCTACCGGGGCGTTGCGTACCGCGCGTCCAACGGAGCGAGCCACCAGGCGCACCGCAGCGCGCTCCTTCTGCGTCAGGACCGGCAATTGACCCTTCGCCTCGACCCCGTCGGCAATTTGATCGCGCCAGTGCTTCACCGGCACCAGAAGGACCAGCAGGCGCGCCCATGCCAGACAGGCCGCAGCTTCGATCCAGCCCAGCCATTCGCTGGCGGGCATGCGGGCCATGGTCTGAAGTTTGGACATGGGGTGACCGCTCTACCCGGGACGGTTGGCGAGCAGGTCGTCAACCACTGCCGGATCGGCGAGCGTCGAGGTGTCACCCAGATTGCCGGTATCGTTTTCGGCAATCTTGCGCAGAATGCGGCGCATGATCTTGCCGCTGCGGGTCTTGGGCAGGCCGGGCGCGAACTGGATTACGTCCGGAGTTGCGATCGGTCCGATTTCCTTGCGCACCCACCGCACCAGCTCGTTGCGCAATTCCTCATTGTCATCCGTGCCGGCGTTGGTTGTGACATACGCATAAATACCCTGCCCCTTGATGTCATGCGGCATCCCGACAACTGCGGCTTCGGCGACGGAGGGATGTTCCACGAGTGCGCTTTCCACTTCGGCGGTTCCCATTCGGTGACCAGAGACATTGATTACGTCATCGATGCGGCCGGTGATCCAATAATATCCGTCCTCGTCGCGGCGGCATCCGTCGCCGGTGAAGTAATAGCCCTTGTATTGGCTGAAATAGGTTTCGAAGAAGCGCTGATGGTCGCCATAGACGGTGCGCATCTGGCCCGGCCAGCTGTCCGTAATGACCAACGCGCCAGAGATCGCTCCGTCAAGCAACGTCCCCTTTTCCGGATCGACCAGCGCCGGTTTGACGCCGAACATCGGCTTGGATGCGCTGCCGGGCTTGAGGTCGGTCGCGCCGGGCAGAGGAGTGATCATCGCCCCGCCGGTCTCGGTCTGCCACCACGTGTCGACGATCGGGCAACGCCGTTCCCCCACCACGCGGTGATACCAGTCCCACGCCTCGGGATTGATCGGTTCGCCAACCGAGCCAAGCAGCCTGAGGGACCGGCGGCTGGTCTTCGTGACCCACTCATCCCCTTCGCGCATCAATGCGCGCAGCGCAGTCGGGGCGGCATAGAAAATCTCGACGTCGTATTTGTCGATCACCTGCCAGAAACGCGAGTGATCGGGATAGTTTGGCACGCCCTCGAACATGACCTGTGTCGCGCCATTGATCAGCGGCGCGTAGACGACATAGCTGTGCCCGGTGACCCAGCCGACATCGGCGGCACACCAGTACACCGGGCCGTTGCCGTTCTCGTCGAGCCGGTAATCGAACACATATTCATGCGTCATGCTGGTCCACACGGCGTAGCCGCCGGTGGTGTGCAGCACGCCCTTGGGCTTGCCGGTCGAGCCTGAGGTATAAAGGATGAACAGCGGGTCTTCCGCGTCCATTGCTTCGGGCTGACATTCGGCCGGTTGGCCAGACACTGCTGCAGCCCACCCTATGTCGCGGCCTTCGGCCATCGGTACGTCAGCGCCGGTATGGGCCAGCACAATAACGGTATCGACTGAGACTTTCTCCAGTGCGGCATCGACATTGGCTTTCAGCGGAACTTTCTTGCCCCCGCGCAGACCCTCGTCTGCGGTCAGCACGATGTTCGATTGGCAGTCCTCGATCCGTCCTGCGAGCGCATCCGGCGAGAAGCCTGCGAACACCACGGAATGCACCGCGCCGATGCGGGCGCAGGCGAGCATCGCCATGGCGGCTTCCGGGACCATCGGCAGATAGATGGTGACGCGGTCACCCTTGGCCACACCGCGTTCCTTCAGCGCATTGGCCAGTTTGCAGACTTCGGCATGCAGTTCGCGGTAGGTCAGCTTGCGCGATGGGCTGGAGGGATCATCCGGCTCCCACAGGATCGCGACGCGCTCGCCGTGTTCGGCGAGATGCCGGTCGAGAGCGTTGGCGCAGATGTTGAGTTTGCCGCCTTCGAACCACCGGATGTGGAAATCGTCCTTGTCGAAAGACGTGTCCTTGACTGAATGGAAAGGCTCTATCCAGTCGATCCGCTGCGACTGCTCTCGCCAGAAGGCGTCGACATCTTCTATGGAACGACGATAGAGATCCTCGTAGCTGCGCGCATCGACCAGCGCATTTTTCGCCCATTCGGACGGTACCGGAAAGAGCTCATCGCTCATCATCTACTCCCAACAGAATGTCACATTCGGGAATAGAACACCGGACTTTGGAAGGCCAGAGCTTCGTCTGACTGGTCAGGCTGCGAGTGCTTCCTGGACCCGTTCTATCATCTGGCCCGGCGGGCAAGGCTTGGTGCACGCGGTCGCCTCGGGGAAACGATCCTGCATCTCGGCGACAGTGAAATGGCCCGAATGGAATATCACCGGGACATTTTCCGCCATCAGCTTTTCAGCCAGTGCGAAGGACTCGCCATCGCGCAGGTTCACATCGAGAATGGCAATGTCGGGCCTGTTCTTTTGCACCGCAAGCATAGCGGAAGAAAGATCCGCGTGGGGTCCTTCGATCTCGCAGCCCGCTTCGGCAATTGTATCGCACAGATCCATCGCGACGATAAACTCGTCTTCGGCTACCAATACCCTCGGCTTGTTCACTTCGCTTCTCCAATCCGCACCAACCCTATCATTTATCAATGTGGCGGTGGCGGTTCGGTTCCCGTAGGGGTCAGAGCTTGCCGAATTGCCCTTCGTAAGCGGCGGTATCACCAGCGGAAAGCAAGCGCGCCTGTTCGACCCAGCTATCGCGCATGATGCGGCCTTCGAACCGGCCAAGCTGCGCATCAATGCGAGTGATGTCTTCCGCGCTCCAGCCGGCAATCTGCTCGAAACTGGTTACCCCGAGCGAGTTCAACAAATCGCGCAACTTGGGCCCCACGCCCTTGATCCGGGTGAGATCGTCGGTTTCATCATCCAGTGCTGGATCGTCCTGCGCCGGCTTGGTCTCAGCCGCCGTGTCGTGCATTTCCTGCATCGCTTCGCGCGCGGAACCGGGCGCCCCGGCTTCTGCGTCGGCCTCGGCGCTGGCATGCGCTGCAACATCCAGATTGGCAGCGGCAGAAACCTTGCCGGGTGCAACTTCGGCGATTTGCTGTGCTCTGGGTTCCGGTTGCGGATCGGTCGATCCCGCCGCAGCGGCGGGCGCGTCGATCAAGGCCTGATTGCGCGCTGCGGGACCTTTGCCCGCGTCAAGCACATCACTGGTGTCGATATCGACCTTTGCCTTGCGGGTCGCGAAAAATACGAACCATGCGACAGCGATGCCGATAAACAGGGCAACAAGGATGATGGGCCAGTTGGCTGCAATAAGTTCATTCATACAATTCTTCCTAGTCTGGTTCCGACGATCGGCCCCACAGGGCCCATCCCAGAGTCAGGCCGATGCCATAGGCAACCAGCGCGAGAACAGCGACTTCATAGGCTATCGGCATGTCAGCGGGCCCCCGGCGTGTCGACCGGTGTCGGTTTGAGCGGCACGGTCGAAATGACTGAGAACTCGATCCGCCGGTTTGCCGGATCGGACGGTGCGAGGCCTTCGACCGGCTCTTGCGAACCGATCCCTCGGGCTCGCAACCCGTCGCGCGGGATGCCGGCCCGGACCAGCGCTTCGCGCACCGCACGGGCGCGTTCGAGCGAAAGTTCCAGATTGCCCGGTTCAGGGCCGGATTTGTCGGTGTGCCCGGTTATGGCGATAATGCTCCCGAGGCACGGACGCAGAGCTGCCGCCACTTCGTCGATCAACTCGCGGCTGGCGGGTTCTATTTCGGAAGAGGATTCCTCGAAACGGATCGTACGCGCACGGAGCAGAGCTTCGACATCGTCCTGACAATGGGTTGGCGCGAACTCCAGCTCGTCGCTCTCCGCTTGCACGGTGCCGTCTATCCAGTTGACTCCGCCCACTCCGCTTATGGCGGCAACTGCTCTGGCTGCTGCCGCGCGTTTGCCTTCGTCGAGATCTTCACCGTCGCTCAGAATCGCATGGCGCGTCGGCATGTCTGAAGAACCGAGGCCGAAATCTGCAGAAACGGCTGGGGCGCCTGCTTGATCGAGTGCCGCACGGGCTTTGTTCGCAAGCAGTTCGGCCAGGACATCGTCGCGCGACTGCGCAAACAGCAGACTACCGGATATGACGATCAAGGCGCCGGCGAGAATTCCGATCGATGGACGAAGCTGCATGACTGCTCCTTAGCCATGCAGTGTCCTGCCGCAAAGGGGGCGATTGCGGCTTTCGTCAGCCGCCGAGTTCGCGACCCTCAAGACCGTCCGCCACGCCGACCAGCTTGCGAAACTGCTGGCGGTAGAAGTCCCCCTGACCACCCGACAGTGCTTCGATGTCGCGGAAACTGTATTCGCCGAGCAAATTGTCGGCCCGCAGCTTCTGACCGAAGGCGGCAACGGCAACCGCGAAAGCGAAATCGCCGCGCGGCGATGATGCATTGGCCAGCCGCGAAGCCGGCACGATGGTGGTGATGAGTTTCGAGGTATCTTCGTCGGGCAGCTTGTAGCGCAGTTTGACAAAGGCCGCTTCGCTCGATCTCTCGCGTGCGGTGCTGGAAACCGGGGTTTCGTAGCGACGCTGCTCGATCCAGCCGGTCATGCCGGCAGGGACGATTTCATAGATTGCGGTCACCTGATGGCCTGCGCCGATATCGCCCGCATCGACCTTGTCATTGTTGAAGTCTTCTTCGCGCAGCGCGCGGTTTTCATAGCCGATCAGGCGGTACTGGCTGACCACTGCGGGGTTGAACTCGACCTGGATTTTCACATCCTTGGCAATGGTGAAGATGGTCGATCCCATTTCCTCGCCCAGCACTTTGCGGGCTTCCAGCGCGCTGTCGATATAGGCGTAATTGCCGTTACCCTTGTTCGCGAGTTGCTCCATCAGGGCTTCATTGTAATTCCCGGTACCGAAACCGAGCGTGGTCAAGGTGATCCCGCTAGCGCGCTTCTTCTCGATCATCTCGACCAGCATGTCGCGGTCGGACAGGCCGACATTGAAATCGCCGTCGGTAGCGAGGATCACACGGTTGACGCCGCCATCGATCTTGTTCGCTTCGGCAATGCGATAGGCCAGTTCGATACCCGCTCCGCCAGCGGTCGATCCGCCTGCGCTGAGATCGTTGATTGCGTTGCGAATCTCGGACGGACTGCTGGTCGGCTCCAGCACCAGGCCTGCCGCGCCCGCGTAGACGACGATCGAGACCTTGTCCTTGCTTGTCAGCTGGTTGGCGAGGCCGAGCATTGCGGTCTTGACCAGCGGCAGCTTGTCCGGACTGTTCATCGAGCCCGAGACATCGAGCAGGAAGACGAGGTTTGCCGGCGGGCGGCTGTCCTGCGGGAGGTCATAGCCGCGCAGGCCAATCCGCATCAGCCGTGTGTCCGGGTTCCACGGCGTAACCGCAAGATCGGTCGAAACGCTGAACGGTGTTTCGCGCGTGTCGGGCCGGTCGTAATCATATCGGAAATAATTGATCAGTTCCTCGGTCCGCACCGATGCCCGCGGTGGCATCTGACCTTGAGTGAGAAAACGCCGCGCGTTGGCGTAGGCGCCGGTGTCGACATCGACCGAGAAAGTCGAAACCGGTTCCGCCGCAGCGATCTTGACCGGCGAGATTTCCTCGCCGTCGTACTGCTCGCGCCCGGGGTCGGTTGCAACGACAACGGGCGGCACGAAATAGCGATAGCCCGGCTCGACCGGTTGTCCGGCCTGGTCAACGGGCACGACCTGAGGCAGACCGTTGACGACGTTCTCGACATTGACCGTTCCGGACAGTGCGAACTCATCTGCCTCGACGACCGCTATCGGCGCCGCACTGGCAAACTGCCGGTCGCCGCCAACCCGCGATCCGGTGACGACAATTTTCGACGGTGGAGGAGAGCTGGGAGGATACGGCTTCGCCGCCTGTTCTCTTTCGGTAGATGCCACACCCGGCGTTTGGCTTGTGGCGCAACCGACAACCAATGCACCCATCGAAACAGCGAAAAAAAGGCGTCCCACCTGCATAGTATCACTCCCTTGTCAGTCCCGGCATGTAACATCGTCTCATGCCGTGAATGCCGACTGAACGTTTTGTACAGACGACGGATTGCCAACATTGAGGAGTGGCTTTCAGGAGGGGGCTGATGCGCCAAGGTTCTTGCGGAAGAGCACGCGGTCATCGGGGCCGAATCCCTTGTGCCAGATGACATAGCCATAGACCGCGAGGATCGTCGGAATGCCGATCAGCAGCTCGATCCACTCAGGCAGCAGGGTGAAGGCAAAGCCGACGACCACAGCAGGGCCGGTCGCCCAGACCAGCCCCCAGCGCAGATTGCTTACGGGGGCCTTGAGCAGTTTTTTCAGAAGCAGCGCCTTGATCAGACTCGACGCGCCGAGCGAGAGCAACAGGGCCGCTGCAGCACCCGCTGCGTTGAATCCTTCATCGAAGCCGAAATGATCGACCAGCATGATCAGCACGATAGTGAGCGCACCCTGCAAGGTAATGATAGCGATGGAGATCGCGAGATTTCGTTTCTTCGCGATATAGACGAGCACGCCCTCGGAGACGACGGCCATCGAGGCGACAACTTCCGCCATCAGCAGCAGCGCGAGCGCGCCGGTCCCGCCAACAATTGCCGGTCCGCCCAGGCCCATCACTGCTTCGCCCGGTATGGCTAGGGCCAGCGCGATGCCGATTTGCAAGGCGATAATCCAGAACCCGACCTGCCGGACCTGACTGGCGATGGCGCCGAGGTTTCCCGTCTTCAGGTTCTTGGTGATGACCGGTGCCAGAATCGGCTCGAAACTGCTTTTCAGTTTCTGTGGCAAGCTCGCCACCTCCTTGGCGAAGAAGTAGATCGCGACCGCGGTTGGGGAGGTAAACTGACCGAGCAGGAACACATCGAGCAGCCGCGTCCCGCGTTCGATCACATCGGCCCCGACCAGTGGCAGCGCGCGCAAGGTCATCTTGCCAAGGTAACGGGGGCGCGGCCGCCAGCCGCTGGGGAGACCATAGGTGCGCAGGAATGGCCATGCGGCGGTCAGCAGCCCGGCGTAAATCGAAGCAAGAAAGGCGAGGGTCAGACCGCCGTCGCTGATCGCTGGAATGAAAAAGAACGCTCCTGCGGCTATCGAGCGGGTCCAAGGCTCGACCACCGCTCGGGTGCGGACAGTGGTGGCGATGTCATAGCGATACGCCTGCGCAGCAAGCAGGATCTCGGTCAGTGCAAACGCCGGAATCGCTGCCACGATCCAGATATCGTAATCGCTGCTTGTCCCGCTCGGGAACATGAGCACCGGAAAAGCCAGCAAGACGCCAATCGTCACCGATGAAAAAAGAAGCGAGGCCAGCATTCCGTCGAACACCAGATTGGCCGGTGAGCCTCCGTCCGCATCCGCGCCTTCGCTCAACCGCTGAGCCAGTCCGCGTTTCTCGCCCATGGCGCAGATCAGCGCCATGATCTCGATGATGACGATCGCAGGCACGAACCGGCCCATATCCTCGACGCCGTAGAGCCGGTATCCGATAAACAGGAAGGGCACATTGCCGAGCAAGCGAATGAAAAAGCCCATAGTGTTGTCACGCCCGCCCTTGGCGAGCGTGGCCATATCGTCGCCGCCCTTTGCGGGCTCGGGACCGTCCGGCTGCGTGGGGATGCTCAAGCTGACAACCTATTCAGCCTTGAGCGGGCGCGACAGCAAACCAGCCACGACCGACTTTGCATCTGCGCCTTCAAGCACCGCATTCACCGCTTCCACAATCGGCATACGGGCGTCATGTTTGGCGGCAAGTTCGCGCAAGACCGGCGCTGTGTGCGCGCCTTCAGCGACTGTACGCCGGTCGGCCATCAGATCACGCGCGGTCTGACCTTCGCCCAGCGACTTGCCGAGCGAAAAATTGCGGCTTGAGGTCGATGAGCAGGTCAGCACCAGATCGCCGAGGCCGGAGAGCCCCGCCAGCGTTTCGCGCTGTGCGCCCAGTGCATCGCCGAACCGCTGCATTTCCGCATAGCCGCGCGCAATCAGTGCGGCGCGGGCGTTTTGGCCAAGACCCAGGCCATCGACCACACCGCAGGCAATGGCGAGAACGTTCTTCACCGCGCCGCCAATTTCCGCTCCGATAACATCGTCGGAGTAATAGGGCCGGAATTGCGGGCGGGCGATGACCGGTGAAAGCCGTTCCCACTGTGCTTCTCCGCCGCTGCAGGCGAGCGTGACCGCGGTCGGCATGCCGGCAGCGACTTCATGCGCGAAGGTCGGCCCGGACAGGATGGCGATTTCGCTTTCGCCCGCCACTTCAGCGGCGACTTCGTTCATCATCCGGCCGGTTCCGGCTTCGATGCCTTTGCTGCACAACACCAGGTCGCGCGGCGGAGCGGAGAGGTCGCCGATTGTGCGTGCCAGATGCTGAGCAGGCGTTACCGCCAGCAATGTGTCGCAGCGCGCCAGATCGGCCATGTTCCCGGTTGCACGGATAGACGGCGCGAGCTCGGCGGAAGGAAGGTATGGGGAATTGCGATGGTGGCGATTGATTTCTTCGACCACTTCGGGTTCGAGCGCCCACAACAGCACTTCTCGCCCGTCGCTTGCGAGCATTTGGGCGAGGGCAGTGCCCCAGGCACCCGCACCAATGACGCCGACACCGTTCATGGCCAGTTCCTCATGCCTTATGTCCCGCGCCGCGTACGGGCTCGGCTGCTGGATCGAGCGGCCAGCGGGGCCGGGCGGCAATGTCGAGTGGGTCGGACTGGCCCGAGGCAAGCCTTTCCGCGCCCGCCCAGGCGATCATGGCAGCGTTGTCCGTACACAGTGCCAGCGGCGGGGCGACGAAACGCATGTGGCGCTGAGCGGCGAAGTTTTCGAGTGCGGCGCGAACTGATTGGTTTGCCGCGACCCCTCCTGCCACCACAAGGGCCGGCGGAGCGGCGATTGCGCCGAGCGCGACCGCAAGCCGGTCGAGCAGACAATCGACCGCCGCTTGCTGGAAGCTTGCCGCGATATCGGCGTCTTTGTGTTTACCGCTTTCCTTGGCGCGCAGCACCGCGCTCTTGAGGCCGGCGAAGGAGAAATGCGGCTCACCGCTGCCGACCAGCGGACGCGGCAGAGGCACAGCGTCCGGATCACCGAGCTCCGACAGCCGCTCCACTGCAGGGCCGCCGGGGTAGCCGAGACCGAGGATCTTTGCTGTCTTGTCGAAGGCTTCGCCCAGCGCATCGTCGATCGTGGTTGCAAGCCGCCGGTACTCGCCAACGCCTTCGACCAGCAAAATCTGGCAATGGCCGCCTGACACGAGCAGCAGTGCATAAGGGAATGCAAGTTCAGGATCGGCAAGGCGCGGCGATAACGCATGGCCTTCCAGGTGGTTGATCGCGATCAGCGGGACATCGCTTGCCATTGCCAGGGCCTTTGCGCTGACCAGTCCGACCATTACCCCGCCGATCAGCCCGGGGCCGGCGGTCGCAGCGATCGCGTCGAGGTCTGCCAGTTGCATCCCTGCATCATCCATGACCTGAGTGATCATCGGGGCGAGTTTCTCGACATGGGCGCGTGCCGCGATTTCAGGAACCACGCCGCCATAAGGCGCGTGCTCGGCATCCTGCGAAGCGATCCGCTGCGCCACGATACGCCGGTCTGTGGTGACGAGCGCGACGGCGGTTTCGTCACAACTCGATTCAATGCCGAGAACGATCCCCATGGCACTTTCCCTTAGCGAGATGCCCCGTTAGGGCAAGCGCCGCATGAGTGACAAAATCAAACTTCGGCTCGGAACGCGCCAGTCGCCGCTTGCTTTGGCCCAGGCCGAGGAAGCGCGAGACCGGCTGTGCAATGCGCACGGCTGGTCGAAGGGCGAAGTCGAATTGGTCAAAGTGATCGCCAGCGGCGACAAGATACTCGACCGCCCGTTGGCGGAGATCGGCGGCAAGGCCCTGTGGACCCGCGAGCTGGACATCTGGCTGAGCGAAGGGCGCATCGATGCCGCTGTACACTCGATGAAAGACGTCGAGACCTTGCGCCCGGCGGGAATTACCATAGCGGCGATCCTCCCGCGCGCCGATGTGCGCGACGTGCTGATCGGTGCGCTATCGCTTGACGCAATCCCCAAGGGTGCGCGTGTCGGCACGAGCGCGCCGCGCCGGGCCGCGCAAATGTTGCACTACCGGCCCGACTGCCGGATCGTCGGATTTCGCGGTAATGTGGCGACCCGCCTCGGCAAGCTGGAGGCCGGAGAGGCCGATGTCACCCTGCTGGCCGCCGCTGGATTGCAGCGGCTGGGTGAGCAGAACATCGGCAACCCGCTCGATGCAGGTAGCTGGTTGCCAGCTCCGGCGCAGGGGGCGATCGGAATCGAATGCCGCAGCGAAGACAGCGAAACGCTGCGGCTGCTCTCAGCCATCGACCACAGCGAAAGCAGAGGTAGCGTCATGTCTGAACGCGCGTTGCTCGCAGCGCTCGGCGGCACATGTCACAGCCCGATTGCCGTTCTGACCACTGTCCGGGACGAGCAACTGACGATCCGTGCCAGTCTGTTCTGTTCGGACGGCTCCGAGCGAGTCGACGGCACGATCACCTGCGCATCCGGCGATACGGAGGCAATCCGCGAACTGGCCCGTGACTTGCTCGAGCGATCCGGCCCGGCAGTGCGCGAATTGTTCACCGCACAGCCGTGACCGGCCGCATTTACACCATCCGCCCGGAGCCGGGGTACTCGCAGACCATCGACAGCGGCCGTGAGCTGGGATTGGACATGGCGGGTGAGCCGCTGTTCGAGATCGAAACCGTTGCGTGGAACTTGCCGGAAGAGCTCGCCTTCGACGGCCTTCTGATCGGTAGCGGCAACGTTTTCCGCCACGGCGGCGAGCAAATGGCAAAATTGGCCTTCATCCCTGTTCTTGCCGTTGGAAAGACCACTGCGGATGTGGCGAAGAACGCCGGTTTTTCAGTTGCACAGACCGGCTCGGGCGGATTGCAGGAATTGCTGAACTCGCTCACCGTTCGCTCGCTCAAACTGCTGCGGCTGGGCGGGCAGGACCGGGTCTCTCTTACTCCGCCGCGAGGCATCACGATTACGGACCGGGTCGTCTATCGCGCGGCAATGCGGGCGATGAGCACACAAATGAGCGAGGCGCTTGGACCGGGCGGGGTGGTCTTGCTGCATTCAGCACGAGCGGCAAGACATTTTGCCGAAGAATGTGACCGATGCGGCATTCAGCGCGCTAAGATTGCCATTGCCGCTATTGCTCCGCGGGTTGCCGAGAGCGCCGGCAAAGGCTGGAAGAGCGTTTCGGTTGCGCCAAGCGCGGACGACACGGCGCTTCTGGCCTTGGCGCGTGACATGTGTAACAACAATCAGGAATTACGCCGGTAAGCTCGGCTTTTCGGGTCTCGGAAGAAAGAGTGATGGACAAAACGATGGGAACACGCCGCTCAAGCGGTTCCATGCAGGCGATCCTCGGGGTCGCGCTGAGTGCCTTTCTGCTCGGTGCGCTAGTGGTCTGGTATTTCTCCTGGCGCGGCTCTGATGCGCAGGATGGGGAAGCCGACGAGGCGGCGGAAGTGGCGACAGGGGCAGAAGCGCCAGCCACACTTGTCGATGCGTCACCGACGCCGACGGCAACTGCTTCGGCTCGAGTGGCGGAGGCGACAGAAGCGGTCGAGCGGGTGGCCGAGCAACAAGGCGGACTGGAATCGCGTCTTGCCGCTGCGGAACAGCGGCTGGCGAGGCTGGACCTGCAGGCTCAAGCCGCATCCGGCAATGCGGGAAGGGCTGAAGGCCTGTTGATTGCGTTTGCCGCGCGAAGGACGCTCGAGCGTGGGGAAAGCCTTGGCTATCTTGGCGACCAGTTGCGGCTTCGCTTCGGCATGGCGCAGCCTGAGGCCGTGCGGACGGTTCTCAGCGCATCGGAAAACCCGATCCGGCTAGACCAGCTGATCGCCCGCCTCGAAGGGCTTGGCCCATCGCTGGTTACTTCCGACGAAGGCCCGTCCTTCGCCCGGTTGCGCAAGGAATTGGGCGAGCTGTTCATTGTGCGCCGTGAAACGACCGCTTCCACCCGGCCTGACCGTGCATTGTACCGGGCACGTCTGTCGCTGGAGAGCGGACGGGTGGAGAAAGCGATCGAGGAAGTCCAGACGCTCCCCGGGGCGGACAATGCGGAAGCATGGATTGCCGATGCGAAACGCTATGCTGCGATACAAAATGCGCTCAACATTCTCGAAACATCGGCGATTGGCGAGTCGAGCGGGCTTCGGGACAGTGAAGGGCAGACGATTGAACAGCCGAGCCCGGTCGAACAGGAAGCGCGCTAGGCCTTCAGGATTGCTGGCATATCGCCGGTTACGCCGCGCGCTTCGTCCATGAACCAGGTTTTTAGGATCGGCACACGCTCGACACCGGCCATGCCGAGGCGGCGGATGGCCGATGCTGTTTTGCCCGGTATCCCGAACAGGCGGGTCAGGCCATCGGTCGCCAGCGCCACGGTGAACGCATCGACCCCGCGCCAATTCTCGTATTTTTGCAGCAGTTGTGCGTCACCTGGATCCAGCCCGAGGCGCATGCCATCGGCGAGCACTTCGACCAGTGCCCCGACATCGCGCAAGCCAAGATTGAGACCCTGGCCGGCAATCGGGTGGATGCCATGCGCTGCATCGCCGATCAGTGCCAGCCGTTCAGCGGTGATACGCGCTGTGTGATGAAATCCGAGCGGGAAGGACGCGCGCCGCCCGACTGCTTCGATTGTGCCGAACAGTCCGTCCATCCGTTTTTGGACTTCAGCGAGAAATGCCCGATCGGATAGCTTCAGCGTACCCGCTGCGTCCTTCTCATCAACCGTCCACACCAGTGCACTGCGATGCTTGCCGCCCGAATCATCGAGCATTGGCAGCAGGGCAAAGGGGCCGGCAGGATAAAATATCTCCCACGCGACATTGTTATGCGGTTTCTCGTGCACCAAACCGGCGATTATGGCGCGGTGGCTGTAATCCCACTTGGCGATAGCGAGGCCGGCTTCCTCACGGGTGGGCGAGCCCCGGCCTTCGGCTGCGATCATCAGGCTGCCATGCAATTCGGTGCCGTCAGAGAGGACCGCTGAGACGCCATGCGCGTCACGCTTGCGCTCGACGATTTCGCTCTTCGCGTGCCAGTCAATCCGTTCTTCTTCGCGTGCGGCTTCGAACAGCGCAAGCCGAAGCTCTCGGTTGGCGAACATCCGGCCGAGTGTTCCTTCATGTGGCGCAGGCGCGAAATCGATGCCGCCTGGTTTCAACTGGTCGGTAACGGCAATCGATGCGATCGGGCAGCCATGCGGCTCCAGCCGCTCGGCCAGACCGATGTTCGTGAAGAGATTCCAGCTCGCCGTCGAAATCGCCGACGCGCGCCCGTCGAAACCATCGGCAGTCAGTTCAGCGGGATCGGCGCGATCGATCACATGGCTGGTGATTCCCTTGCGGGCTGCGGCGAGGGCCAGCGTCATGCCGACCAGGCCGCCGCCAAGGATTACGAGATCGCGTTTGTCTGTCATTGCATCGCCGTCCTAATGGCGGGCAGCCGGTAAACACAAGCCGCTTATGCGCAATAGTGGTTGCAGCCTGATAAACCGTAAAATAAGGCTCTGCAGAATTGGGACAAATAACCGGCGAATTGCTTGAAGCGGTTTGCCCGGGGGGACAGCAATGGCGACCGCCGCACCGGCTGAGGCCGGCACCAGTTTGACGAATATGCTGCGTGACAAGCGCATAGTCCTGTCCGTTCTGCTCACTGTCGGTGTGGCGCTCTTTTTCTGGACTCAGTCTCGCTATCCGGCGCTCAATGAGAAAGCCGCGATGGGCGGCGATACCAATATGAGCGGCATCGCTTTCGACGAAGTGCTCGAGTGGGTCCCGAACAGCGGTTTGATGTGGGACATCACTGTCAACACAGTGAACTGGATCTACACCAACTGGAAGGGCATGACCTTCGGCGTGCTGTTCGCGGCCTGCGCGCTGACACTGCTCGGCCTGATCGAGCGGCGGGGCTTCAACAATCGCTTTGCCAATGCGGCCTTGGGTGCAGCGATCGGCACGCCGCTGGGCGTGTGTGTCAATTGTGCGGCCCCGATCGCCCGCGGACTGCACAGCGCCGGAATGCGGCTTGAGACAACTTTGAGCGCGCTGGTCGCATCGCCCACGCTGAACGTCATCGTTGTCAGCATGTCCTTCGCGCTGCTGCCTCTGCATCTGGCGACGCTAAAAGTAGCCGGGGCTCTGGCGTTCGTGCTGATCGGTGTCCCCATCCTGACCCGTTTCCTGCACCCCAAGGGACTCGACGACGTCTCTTTGATGCAAATGCAAGGGGAAGTGGACGACCGGCGCGGCTGGATTGCACGCAAGCTTGAGGCCCTCCGACCGTTGCCCGTACCGGCGTCGGATATCGACAGTTGGCCCAAGGCATTCGGCTGGCTGGCCAAGACATTTGGGCGCAATCTTCTGTTTATCGTCGCGGTGACGGTGCCGATGATGCTGTTGGCGGGCGCCTTGGGCGCGATCCTTATCACGTTCTTCGATTTCGAGGATTTCCGGCGCGCTGTGGGTGTGCCAAGTTCGACCATCACGATCCTGCTGGCCATGACATTTATCGCGGCCGTGGCGATATTTCTGCCGGTGCCGATTGCATTCGACATCATTCTCGCGGTCATTCTGGTGAACGCCGGTTGGCCGGTGCGGTATGTCATGCCGCTGCTGTTCGCGCTCGGTTGCTATAGCGTCTATTCGATGATGATCGTGGGCCGGGCGATATCGTGGCGCATATCATTCGCGATGATGGGATCGCTGGCCGCTATGGCAGTCTTGCTAGGTGTCGCCGCCAACTGGATCGACAAGTCCATCCAGACCGAACGGCACGAAGCAAATATCGCCTATCTGGCTGGCGCGACCTCTCTTCGTGCCGCAGAAGTCGATGCGTCAGGAACGCTTGCCGCAATCGACGATTCATCCATCGCGCCCGTCAGCTATCTCCCTGTAGCCGCGACCGTTACCAATGATGGACCCGGATCGGTCCAGGCATTCGCCATCCCTGCGATGAACGGTCCCAGTGCCGGGGCCGATACCGGATTTTCGCGCCTGATGGGACCTGAGGTTGGCCTTGATCTTCCGCCGTCGACCACCGGTTTCGAAGTGCTGGAGCCGTTCAGTTTTTTCTGGGGCATTGCGTCAGGCGATACGACGGGTGACGGCTGGGTCGATCTGGTCATGGCCCGTAGTCCGGCAACCGGCGGGCTGGCCTATTTCCGCAATGTCGGCGGCAAATTCCAGCAATCGCCGCTGTCTCTGGGGCCGCTCGACCAGCAGTTCATCGGGAGCATCGTGCTCAGCGATCTCAATGGCGATGGCCGGCCAGACCTGTTCGTTTCGGCCTATCTGCAGGGCACGCATGTCTTCTGGAACCGCGACGGCGAATTTGCATGGGACGACAGGGTTGATCTGGACAACGGCGATGCCGGTTTGTCAGGTGCGCCCGGCTTCGCCGATCTGGACAATGACGGCGATCTCGACATCCTGTCGGCCAATTGGACGATCGGGACCACCGCGAACAACGGCAATCCCTATCTGCTTTCCTCACAGGACCGCATCTTCTGGAATGAAGGCGACGGCACGTTCGACGTTCAGGTTCTGACCGGCGTGCCCGGAGAAAGCCTGGCTTCGCTTATCAAGGACATCGATGGCGATGGCCGGCCGGACATAATTATTGGTGACGACGTTTCCACCGCAGACAAAATCTATCTCAATCAGGGTGATCGAAAGTTCCGCCTGGCCAAGAAGTCCGACGGGATCGTGCCTTATCTGACCCGCACTTCGATGAGTCTCGATATGGGTGATGTCGACAACGATTTGGTCGACGAAATGTACGTCGCGCAAATTGCGTGGGATCAATGGCGGATCGACTCAGTCAAACCGGAACTGAGTTATTGTGCTCGCGAAGAATTCGGGATCGAGAACAGCGAGGAATGTTTCCTGCAATTGCGCCGCCGCAGCCTTGCGGCCACATCGGCGCATTCGGTCTATTCCGATTGCGAGCAGATTGCAGACCCGACGTATCGCTGGGTGTGCGCCGCGCAAAGCCTCACCTGGCGGGCGAGCTTTTTTGGCGATTTGTCCGACTGCCCCTTGCTTGCGCGTCTGGGCGGCGAATGGGAAAAAATGTGCGAAGTAGCAGCGCGGCCCCGGTTCGAAAACGCCGAGCAGACGATGAAAGACGAAGATTATGTCGGCGGCATCCGCAAACGGAACATCCTCTTCAAACGAGACAAATCCGGCGGTTTCGAAGATTTGACGAAAGCGTTCAACGTGGCGCAGCCGGGGTGGAGCTGGAACTCGCGCTTCGTCGATCTCGATCAGGATGGCTGGCAGGACCTGCTCGTCGCGACCGGTATGGTCTACCATCGCAACACTTTGCCCAATGCCTATTACCGCAATCGTGGCGGCATTGGTTTCGTTCGCGCCGAAGAACGCTTTGGACTTGCCGACAATGTCCCGTCGACCACTTATGCGCTGATTGATTACGACCGGGATGGTGATATGGATGTGATCCGCACATCGGCGGTCACTCAGCCAATTATCCACCGGAATGATGCGCCCCGAGGCGGTGCTATCTGGGTCCGGCTGGAAGACGAGATTGGCAACCGCGACGGTATCGGCGCGCGGATCGTCCTGACCACAGACGACGGCACCCAGCGGGTCCGGGATATCCGTCAGAGCGGCGGGTTCGCCAGTGGCATCTACCCGCAGGCACATTTCGGCATCGGTGACGCAAAGACGGCGAATCGCATTGAAATCACCTGGCGCGATGGCCGCAAATCTTCACTCACCGGCTCATTCTCGCCGGGCTCTGAAGTGGTTGTGAAGCGTAGTCGCTAGGTAGATGGTGCGCGATCTAGCAGGCGCCGATAAGCTGCATGCCATAGTTTGAGAGCTGCCGCATAATCGGGATGCTGCGTCATTTTCCGAACATCGTCTGTCATGCGCCAGGGCTTGGCCTTGCCATTGAAGTGCAGCGCGCGGGCTGAAGCAACGCTTGGATATTCGATCCCACTCAGCCTCCCGCCATGGCCGACCATCCGATTGTATGCCGGACTGATCAATTCCACCAGATCGCCAAAGCAGCGATTGAGCACCGCCTGATCCGTGTGATCGCTGACAACGTTATCCCAAGCCTTGGGGGCCAGCGATCCGAGCAAACATTGGCGCGTCTCTCGGGTGCGAAGCTCCGGCTTGATAAACATCAGTCCGGCGTTGAAGCTTTGAAACCCATCGGTACCGGCAGGCTGTGTCAGTTCTTCCAGCGTTTTTCGGTCGCGGGAATTTCCGACCAGCATCGCACGATCTGCGCACGCTGCTATCGGGGCGGAGACATTGGCGATCGGCTCGATCGATTTGCTGAACAACATATCGCTGTCTGCAAACAAGACACCGCCGTTTCCATCGTCATCGAATATATCGAGCGAAAAGAAACGCCGATAGCGACTGGACAGTTTCGGGCGGTGTTCGATCAGATCCGCGATGCAATGCCAAAGGTCCGGCGCAGGATTGCGGCATTCGGACTGGGGGAAGCGATGCCTCAGAACAGCCTGGTCTGCCGGTGAGAGATCATCATGGATGATCACTATTCGGCCATCGAACCAGCGATTGTGACACAGGAAGGAATCAATCATGACCTGCGTGCCGATCAGGAAGTCGGCTGAGGTGACCGTGGCCAGTACCTGAGGCTTGAGTTTGTTCGTCACCGGTCAAATGTCCAGAAACTGCAGCGCGCGGCGCAGGTGGCCCAGCTGCGGATTGCCTATCGCAGGCGGACGCCGCATCGCTTCGATCAACCGGTCCATGTCGAAAAACTCGGCGCGCTTCAGGGTACGGCGCCTGTCCTCCACCTCGTCGGCAATCGCTACAAAGGATTGCTGCAAGCGCGCAATCAAAGAACGCGTTCGCAAGTCTTCCAGCTTTGAAGTCTCGCTGCGTATCTCTTCCGGCAAAAGGCCGCGCATCATCTCGCGGAAGAACCAGCGTTTGGTCGTGCCTTGCCGGAAATGTTCGCTCGGTAATCGGTAAGCGAACTCCATCACCCGCCGATCGAGCAGGGGATAGCGATAGTCGATTCCATGCCGCCGCCCGGAGATCGCCCAATCCTCTATCCGGGCTGTCACCGATCCCAACTGGAGCAGCGATTGCATGGCATCGCGACAGGATCGGCTGTCGATCGCCGCTCTTTCCGGCAAGTCGACCGACGCGATGAACTCTCGCTTGAGGAAACTGCCGACAGGCGCTGAAGACTGCTTGTCCTTAGGGGGCAGAGCCTCTCGAAGACCGGCTTTGATCGCCGCCGCCATGCCGGCCGGTCCGCGCCGCGGGGAGAGGCTGGCAAGTTTTGAGAACTCCATTGCGCGCAGATATTCCGCGTGCAGGCCGCGGCCGTTGAAGCTTATGGCCTCGTCGCCGCCCCAGCCTGACAGCATCACGCCTATACCGTGACGCTCGGCATCTTGCTGCACCGCCAATTCGTGCAAGAGGTTCCACTGTGACGGGTGCCGTGTCCAGTCTTGCCGCCACAGGTCGAGCAACTGGACATCATCCAGTTGCGGTGCCCTAAAAATGTCTGGCGCAAGCGCGAGCGCTGCCTCGACACGCGGGCCCTCGTCAGTGGCGGCGGGCCCTTGCCAACCGAAGCCTATCGGCGGAGCTGCGGCACCGCGAAGCCGCGGCATGCCGAGCGCGAGAATGCTGGAGGAATCGAGGCCGCCCGTGACATGGATTCCAATTCTCTCATCTGTGCCCACCCGGTCGGCGACAGCTCGATCAAGCAAGTCGCGTCCTTCGTCCAGCAGTGCTTCGATCGAGGACGACGAAGCAGCCGGCGATGAGAATGGCTGCCACCAATGCGATAGTTTAGCTTCGCCGTTCCGTACTTCCAAACGATGCCCCGCCGGCAAACGCCTGATTTGCTGGTAAAAGGTCCTGGTTGCATCGGTCCTGCGGCCCCCCACAATTTCTGATGCAAGCACTTCTTCGGACAGGGTCGAAATGCCGAGAGTGGTGACGAGCCCGGCGATATCGGAAGAAAAAAGGAATATTCCTCCGCTTACAGCGTAGAACAGCGGCCGCGCGCCGATATGGTCGCGGAATGCGTGAATCGAGCCGGACTTGCGATCGATAGCGATTAAGGCGTAGTCGCCCAGAAGTTCGGAGCAGAGTTCGCTGCCCCAGCGAAAAAATGCCGCAGCAAGCAGTTCCGCATTATTCGCAGAATCTGGCAGGTTGAGCTTGTGGGCCAGAGCTGAACGTTCATCGAGCCGCGCATCAATGAAAAACTCGCTCTGGCCGCCAGGACCTTCGATTCGAATGAAAGGCGACTTGCCTTCAGAACAGTCTTTCGCCTGCAGCATGGTTAGCACACACAAAAAGAGCTCCGCAGATCAGTCTGCGAAGCCAACCGGATTCGAAAATGGTCAGGCCGCAAGACGCGCTTGCGGCCTGCTACCGATCACGATGGGTTGTAGAAGGGATCTTCGATTGTGCGGCGGACAGGGCCTGCCGCAGTGCGCTTTACCGGCGTGATCGAACGGACACTCGGTTTCTTCCAAGCGCTACGCGACGCATCAGAGCTCTTACGGTCAGTCATGTATCTTCCCCAAATCATTCAACTGTGTCTGTTTGATAGGCGCATCGCTGGCCAACATGCAAGCAATTTGAAATATGCGTTAACTATCAACTTTGACGAGCCCCAAGCCATAGAGCTCCGTCACGAATTCGATTGTATCAATGCGACACTGCTCGGGCTCAACCTCGAATTCCTTTTCAAGGCTGCCGCACAAATCGGCGATTGATTGGTCCGGCGCAAGCTTGAGCCAGATGCTGGATCCGGTTGGCTCGAAATGGAAGTATCTGCCGCTCTCGATATCCATCAATGACATTCCGTCGGCGACCTCGCTGTAAAGAACATCTTCGTTGCGAGTGACGACGGAATCGGGGGTAACCGTAAGTGTGCTCATATCCGCATGTTTCCAGCATATTGTCGCTGCCGCAAGTCTCGATTGCCGGTTAATCCTCTAAATAATCGAGACGGTCCATAGTGGCACGATGCTGCGAACGGACAGCGCGTTCCTGATCGGCAGTGAGTTCGCCCTTCGATCCGCCCACTTCGCCTGAACGAAAGAAACTGCGTCCGCCGGCAGGCCTTTCGCTGAACCCGGCTTTCGCCTCAGCGGCCGCAAGACGTTCAAACCTGCATGCCTCGACGGCCGCAGACACGGCAGAGCGATCGGGCGCTATTCCGCAAAATTCCAGCGCCCGCGCGAAGGTTTCCTCGGTCTCCGCCGAGAGATTTTCATAGCGCACCAGGCACACCGGAATGTGATCCTGGTCGAGCCATGAGGATACGTTCGTCGACCAGCCTGCAAGGCGCTGTGGCACGGCCTTGCTGATCCGGTCGGCCCAGCAATCCTGCGCTGCCTGCTCGTCGGCCATGCGCGCGATGATCGCGTCCTTGGTCTTGCCTTCATGATGAGCGTAGGAACTGACCACATCGCGCGGATCCCTGACGATGACGATCGCACCTGCGCTTGCTTCGGCCGGGAATAGACGGGTTCCATCCCGGTTTTCGGTAAAGGCGCTATGGGTCTTCACAAGGTTGGGTTGCGGCCCACCGCCAGCGAACGCGCGATGCAGGCTGGCCTGATACGGTATCAATTCTTCCAATGTCATGGTCGCCGAATCGATTGCTGCATGATCATCGAGCAGCGCGCGATCGAAAACCGAAGGTGCGCCAAGTAGCGCGTTGAGATCGAGAGGTTCGTCAGGGCAAAGATATGCCGTGAACAGGGCGCGCAGCCAGGTGCTGCCGGACTTGGGATAGGAAGCAAGCCAGACAATGGTGCGGTCCGGTCCATACCGGGCAAAAGCGCCAGACGTCATATCTGCTCCGTTGCCACGGTCTCGTTTTGATCGATACCGTGAAGGATCATCTGGGCAAGCTCTGAAGGTTCGACCCGGTGCGACGGGCGTAGCAGGTGGAATATTGGAACGTGCCGCACCGTTTTTGTCACGGTTTCGAATGCCCAGCGGCGCAGTTGCATGCCATCGATGAAGTTCTTGCGGTGGATAAACCGGGAAACACATTCGACCCGTTTCTCCGGCTCCAGCAATCCCATTTGCGGGTCAGGCCGATTGCTGGCCTGGAGATAGGTGATGGCGCGAATTGGCTCGGGCCGATCGTGGAATTGAGGCACTGAGCGGTAATATTTCGCCATGTCGCTCCTGACACGCGGGAGATCGGTGGAATCGTGACCGAGATAGTCGAGCGAGTCCTTCCACAGGCGCGTAGCGGGAAATGCAGGCACTGCGGTGGGAGCGCCCGTGCCGGCCAAAACAAGTCCGGTCACGTCATCCGCCATCATCGGCAAGCCAAGCGAAAGCAATCCGCCGAGCATGGTTGATTTGCCCGCGCCAGACATCCCCATCACCAGCACTGCGCCCTTGTCTGTCAGGACGGAGCACGAATGAATCGGGACAATGCGTCGCTGCATTAGCAAGGCGGCCATGCAGGTGCCGAGCAAGACTGAAACCACTTGGCTGTCATCGGCGGTGTCAAACCGGTGATAGCGGATGGTGTTGCCGCCGGTGACCAGGAATCGGCCTGTCTCGTGAAAGATCGCAAAGAATCGGCCGGGTTCGGCTTCCCAATTGCGGAAGCTCGTTTGCAGCCCGGCAGTCTCCGGCACATCGCCAGCGCAGATTGTGACATCCGCGTCAGAGCGTTCCACCTGCGGGAGCGCCGGGAGAGCTATGTCGGAATCGAGAATGAACCCGTAAATTCTATACGTCGGCATGCGATCCCCGGGTGTCGGCCCACGCAGCCGGATCCGCCTCGTAGACTTCGAAGATCAGGTGGATCCGGTCCTCTGCGCCGGAGTTCTCTCCGCCATGGCTGACGATATTGTTCACCTCGTAGGCGATCCCTTGTTCAAGATGCACATGCTCGTCCCGAACGAGGAAATAGGCATTCTGATTGGTCACGAGCGGCACGTGGATCTTGTGCGTGCGCAAGTTGGAGCCCGCCCCGTCATAATGGGGATCGATCCGGTGCCCTGCTGCGAGCTTCGCAAGCATCGCCTTGGGGTATTGCGGTCGGGCGAAGCCATAGGGCTGGATCGCAGCATCCATCACCGGCAGAAGGATTGGCGCCCACACGTCCCACGCGGGATTGGCGTACCAGTTCTGCGGATCGAGATTGCTTTCAATGAAACGGAAAATGATGTGCTGCGTGTGATGGAAGACGGCAAAATCGTTCTCTTTCAACGCATCTTCCCCGGCCCATGTGGCAGGTGAGATACGCTTTGCCATATTGATCAGCTGTTCGCACGGGACAGGCCCAAGACGCATTACAGTTGCAGGTTTGGTGACCTTGGGCACCATGCACAAACCCCCTAATCAGCACTCCGCCGCAGGACTAGCAGGAGCGAGGCCTCGGTCAATCGACAAGGGCATATCCGAAATGAGCCAGAAGTTGTGCGTTTTCGCTGAATACCGCATTTGCGCGCTCGATCTCTTCCGAAGTCAGCCGTTCGATCTGTTCGGCGTTCATGTTCCGGAGCGGCTCGTCATAGCTGCCCTTGATCGCAAGACGCTGTGAAAGATCGAGATCGTCGAGTTCCGGAACAAGACGCGCGATGCGGGCAGCCGTATCCTTTGGATCGTCACACAGTTCCTCATAGGTGAACGTGATCGACTGGCCGCCAAACCGTTCGATGTTGCGGCGTTGCTGCTTGAAGCAAGTCACAAGATGTCTCGCCCCGGTCTCTGCCAGATCTGGCGACCGCCGTTCCACATCCATCCGTTGCCAGCGCCGCAGGATCCCCTCGAGCGCGGCATACGGATTGCGCACCATGATAATGAACCGCGTGTTCTCGAATGCCTCAACCAACTGGTCTGCAATCAGCAGAAACGGAGGCGCTTTGGTATGGAACACCGGCGCGTCATTGCGTTTGGCGGTGGCCTGAACATACCAGGCTTTTCGAGTTCGCGCCCAATCATATTCAAGACTGTCCTGAAAGTACGCGACGCTTTCCTCGTTTGCGCCCCAGATCAGTGGCCATGGCGAATTGAGAGTTTGTGGTCCGGCGAAACCAACCACATGCTGACCCTCCCGTTCGAGGCTCCACACCTTGTTCGACTCGGCAATCGCCCGTGAAAGATAGGTCGAACCGCTGTTGTTCGGGCAAAGGATAAACAAATGCGCACGAACCGCTTGCGCAACGATCTCGAGATGCTGCCGGCTCATGCGCGTTCGACTAAGGGAATGAATTCTTTGGCCATGGCGTGATCGTCCCTTGCCAGACGTCTGCAAAGCCAACAAGCAGCGCAATGGGGAAATGACACTGATGAACGCCGACTTCGATCGAGAATTGCAGATATTGGTGTGCGCGATTGCGCCAAACCCCGCAGCGTCACCGTTTTGGGGCGTGCAGCACCGCGCGCCGGGACCAATCGATTGGACGCAATTCGAAGCGCTCGTTCATCGCCACCGGGTTGGTGCACTGGTGTCTGCTGCATCAAGGGATCTTGGTTTGCCGCCAGAGTTGGCGACGCGTCTGGGTTCGGAAGAAGAGGCCAACGCATCCGCCTATTTGCGCTCGATTGCTGTGCTGCGAGAGGTCGACCTGGCGTTTGGCAAAGTGTCGATCGACTGGCTGTTGCTCAAGGGCGTGTTGCTGGCCGAAGGGTTCTACGAACGGCCCGCTTTGCGAGAGATGATCGATATCGACTTGCTGGTAGATCAGGATCGCATCGAGGACGCGGAAACCGTGCTGCGGGGGCTTGGCTTCGAGCGCTATTATCCGCGCTACGACCTCAGCGCCGCACAGCGCACCAATTTCATGACCATCCAATCCGCCTTTGCATTCATCCGCAAGAGCGATGGAGCACAACTCGATCTGCATTGGCGGACCATGCAGAATCCCCGTTTCCTGCCCGTGATCGACAACGAATGGAAGAAGATGACGGCCCGTGATGGTGCGGCGGGGTTCCCGGCACTGGCTGAGGACATCCACTTCACTTATGTTTTGGCGCATGGCGCAAAACATGGATGGTCGCGGCTCAAATGGCTGGCGGACGTTGCAAGAATGCTTTGTTCGACCGATGCTGCGGGCGCCGAGCTGTTGGCGGCGTCGCTCGAAAGGCATCGCATCGGGACAATTGCCGGGGCAGCATTCCGCCTGTGTAGATCGTTGTTCGGCACCGAACTGCCCACCGCATTGGTGCCTTTTGCTGAAACCGATGCGGCGACGCGGAACCAGCGCTGGGCCATGAAAATGATTGCGGCAGATATTCCGCACGGAGGAGCAGGGTTTGGCGATTTGCGCTACCTGGCCACGCGTGTGCGCAATTCCATGTCGCTGTCGGATCATCCCGGCTTCAAGCGGCAAGCCCTGTTGCGTGAACTCGCCAGACCTGCCGATCTGGAACAACTGCCGCTTCCCGCAGGTGCTAGCGGGCTGTTGGCGATAGCATCACCCATCCTGGCGCTTGGCCGCGCGATCCGCCCGGGTAAATAGGGGCAGGCGGCGCATTGCGATGCACAGTGAGACCGACTACATCCGTATCGCAATCTAGCGCAGGTCGATCCTTGCTCCGTTTCTTTTCCTTTCCGAACTGGCTGACGCGAATTCTTGCGCTTGCTGCGCTGGTGCTGGCACATGCGGCGCAGGCTCAGCCAATCGTGGAGGCTGGCAGCCAACCGAACATCCGCGCGCAACTTGTCGCGGCGACCCCGGCTACGCCGGGGGAAGTGATGCTGGTGGCGATCGCATTCGATCCCGCACCGGGTTGGCATGGATACTGGAAGAACCCGGGCGATGCCGGTTACGGGATGGAGCTGGAATGGGATTTGCCGGAAGGCTGGCAAGCGGGCGAGCCGCAATACCCGGTCCCGCAAACCTTGCTGATCAGCGGTCTGATGAACCATGTCTACAAGGGGCGTTATGCGGTGCTGGTGCCGGTGACTGTTCCCGACAGTGCGTCCGCCACCGGTGTCGTTCGCATCGGCCTCGACGCTGAGTGGCTGGCTTGCACTGACGAGATTTGCGTGCCGGAGCAGGACAGGCTTGTGCTGGCGATCGCAATGGGCCGGTCAAACGCGGCGAATGAGCAGAGCACGGCATGGCAGGCAGCTTTGCCGCCACTGCTCGACAGCCGCGGCAGTTTCACGATTGCTGGCGACAGATTGAGGATTGCGATCCCGCTCCCCGCATCGCTGGAAATCGGCGAGCCGCATGTGTTCATCGCCAATACGGATCTGGTCCGATACGCATCGCCGCAAGGTTTTGCGCGCGATGGCGACAGTCTGATCGCGGAGCTGGCGCTGGCGGACGACGCGTCGGTGCCGGAAACCATCGAGGCGATCCTTGCATTCGACAAGCAGAATGGTGTTCGCTTCCATGCCGATAGCGGACCTGTTCCTTCTGTCTCGGTTGAATATCCGGGCGCTGCCGGCGGCGGCACGGCTCTGTTGTGGCTCGTGCTGGCTGCTGTGGCGGGCGGCCTCGTGCTGAACATCATGCCGTGTGTGTTCCCGATCCTGAGCCTCAAAGCCATCAGCCTGGCGCGGGCGGGCGAAAGTCAGAAGCAGGCACGTCACGAGGCATTGGCCTATACCGCAGGTGTTGTCCTCGCCTGCATCGCCTTGGGCGGTCTGATGCTGGGGCTACGGGCGGCGGGCGAGCAGGTCGGGTGGGCATTTCAGCTTCAGGAGCCGGGAGTTGTTGTGGGGCTGCTGGTGCTGGCTACCGCGATAACTGCCAATCTTGCGGGCATTTTCGAGCTCCCAGGCCTATCCATGACCCGCGGAGGAGAACCAGCCAGCGCATTTGCCACCGGCCTTCTGGCCGCAGCGGTTGCGACCCCGTGTACCGGCCCTTTCATGGCAGCTGCGCTGGGTGCGGCCTTGTTGCTGCCGACGGTGGAGGCGTTGGTGCTGTTTGCCGCACTCGGGTTCGGCCTCGCGCTGCCTTTCCTCGCGATCGGGTTCCTCCCCGCGCTGCGCAACCGGCTACCCAAACCGGGCCCGTGGATGGAGCGATTTCGGCGTGCGATGGCCATACCGATGGGCCTCACCGCATTGGCTCTCGTCTGGCTGACCGCGCGGCTTGGTGGCCAGGGCTTTGCCCTGTTCACGCTTGTTCTCCTGATCGGCTTTATCATCGCGCTGATGGTGGTTGGCCGCCTGCAGCAACGTGGCAAGATGGCCTGGCCGGCCTTCGCACTGATTGTTGCGCCCTTCGCGCTATTCGCGGCGTTCGCGCTGCCGGCGAGTTATTCGCAGGACGCCGCGAGCGAAGCGGATTCGATGCTTGACCCCGCGCCCTACTCGGCCGCCGCTCTGGCCGAGGCGCGGGCGAGCGGTCGGCCCGTATTCATCTGGTTCACAGCCGACTGGTGCCTGACCTGCAAGGTCAACGAACGGGTGGCAATCGAACGCGAAGCGACGAAAGAAGCGTTCGGCAAAGCGGGAGTGATCGCGATGCGCGGCGACTGGACGCGCCGTGATAGCGCGATCTCGGAATATCTCGCACAGCAAGGGGCAGCCGGTGTGCCGCTCTATGTGTGGTATCCGGCTGGCGGCGATGCAGAAATCCTGCCGCAGATCGTGACGTCCGATATGCTGGTTACTCTGGCGACCGATCGGTCACCGGGTCGCCCCGGCATTGCTCGACCAATCGAGCAGGCAACGGACTTGGATTGAGCACAACCGTCCCGGCGCCGGGGATGGTCGCTTCGACCGCGCGAAGACCAGTGAAAACATCGAGATCGGGCAAGGATGCAGGAAAGTTCGATTCCCATAGCCACCCCTGACCATTCCACACCGCTTCGATCGGTAACCTTGCGCGATGACCATTGCCGATCAGTGCCATGATGGCGTCCGCTTCAGCATCGGTGGTAACGAAGCGTGTGATCCGGACTGTGCTTTCTCCGTCACCTTCCTCGCAGCTCAGCGAAAGGAGGGGGGTCTGGCCGGGCACGCCGTAGACGATTCTTTCGCCTTGCTTCGCCGCGCTCCAGATTGCGCGCTGCGTGTCAGGGGCATCAATCGGTGCCATCGGAGCGTCTCTTTGCTGCGGCTCCGGCGCGCGTTCCGCGTAGTTTTCCGTAGCAGGCGGCTGGCATGCTGCGAGAAGCAACGCGGGAATCGCGATCAGGGGGCGGAAACTCTTACGCATAGCCTCCCATATTCATGCCATGGCATCGCTGTCTATCCGCCCGCTATCGACAGTTGCGGAGGAAGCGATGCAATCGGACGATCCAGACTATTTGGCTAACCGATCACCGGCAAAGATGTTTGTCCTGATCGCCCTGCTGATAGTGATCGGCCTGTTACTCCTGACAGTCGATTTTGCAGGTCTGTTCCCTCGCGGAGCGGTATCGGGCCGTGGTGCGAAGCTGGTCGGATTGCTGCCATGGATGGGCTGGTTCGCAATCGTGGCGGGGGCTCTCTTCATCCCGCTCGCGCTGAAGAGGGGAGTCGAGATCGAGATTTCGCGCGACGGCATCTTGTATCCCCCCGCGCTCAAAGAGATGCTGCCGTGGGACCGGGTGGAACGCGTCGCCATCCGCAAGATGAGCGTGTATCGCGTGCTGGCCGTGTGGATCCGGGATGCGGATGATTTTCCCATCAAACCGATGGCCCGCAAGGTCGGGCAGATGAACAAGATGTCGGGTGACCTGGGCGACATCAATCTCGATACAGGGCGCTCCGATGGCAATTTCGATGACTTGCTCGAGGCTGTCTCGAAACATGTGAGGGTCGAGCCCCTCCGTTGATCGGTTGACGCTTAACGCATCTTCCGCTGCGTCTTGCCATAGCGCATCTTGCGTGTCCCCGGCTTGCCTTCATTGGAGCGTCCGACCAGAGGGGCCTTCTTCTCCCCGTCGGGGATGCCCAATTCGTCGGCTTCGAGGCGCCGGATTTCGTCGCGCAATCGGCCGGCCTCTTCGAATTCCAGATCGGCTGCAGCATCGCGCATGCGTTTTTCGAGGTCTTCGATATAGGCTCGAAGGTTATGGCCGACGAGATTGTTGACCTGATCATCGCCCGTATCGACCACAACCCCATCTCTGCTTGCAGTGTGTGCCACGATGTCAGCGATGTCGCGCTTGATCGTTGTCGGTGTGATCCCGTGCTCTTCGTTGTATGCGCGCTGTTTCTCCCGGCGGCGATCGGTTTCCGCCATTGCGCGTTCCATGCTGCCGGTTATGCGGTCGGCGTAGAGGATCACCTTGCCATCGACGTTTCGTGCCGCGCGGCCAATCGTCTGGATAAGCGAGGTTTCCGAGCGCAGGAACCCTTCCTTGTCAGCGTCCAGGATTGCCACCAGCCCGCACTCGGGGATGTCGAGCCCCTCGCGCAGCAGGTTGATGCCGATGAGCACGTCGTACACGCCGAGGCGCAGGTCTCTGATCAGTTCGATACGCTCGAGAGTCTCGACATCGGAATGCATATAGCGAACGCGCACGCCCGCCTCGTGCATGAACTCGGTCAGGTCTTCCGCCATGCGCTTGGTGAGCGTGGTCACCAAAGTGCGATAACCCTTTTTCGCAGTAGCCAGGCATTCCTGGATGCAATCCTGCACCTGATCCTCGACCGGGCGGATCTCGACCGGCGGATCGATCAGGCCCGTGGGGCGAATGACCTGTTCGGCGAAGACCCCGCCGGTTTGCTCCATCTCCCAATTGCCCGGTGTGGCGCTGACTGCAACAGTCTGCGGTCGCATCGCATCCCACTCGTTGAATCGGAGCGGGCGATTGTCGATGCAGGAAGGCAAGCGGAACCCGTACTCGGCAAGGGTGATCTTGCGCCGGTGGTCACCTTTCGACATCGCGCCGATCTGCGGCACGGTCTGGTGACTTTCGTCGACGAAAAGAAGCGCGTTTTCCGGTAGATATTCGAATAAAGTGGGTGGCGGTTCTCCGGGCAATCGCCCGGTCAGAAAGCGGCTGTAGTTCTCGATACCAGCGCAGCTGCCTGTTGCTGCAATCATCTCGAGGTCGAAATTGGTGCGCTGCTCGAGCCGCTGGGCTTCCAGCAGGCGGCCCTCTTCATTGAGCTCTTTCAGTCGCTCCTGCAGCTCGAATTTGATCGCCTGGCTCGCTTGCTTCATCGTCGGTCCGGGCGTGACGTAGTGCGAATTGGCATAGACCCGTACCGTGTCGAGACTTGCCCCCTTGGTTCCGGTCAGCGGATCGAATTCGTGGATTTCCTCGATATCGTCACCGAAAAAGCTGACCCGCCAGGCCATGTCTTCATAATGGCTCGGGAATATTTCCAGATTGTCGCCGCGCACACGAAAGTTGCCGCGCGCAAATGCTGCGTCGTTTCGTTTGTATTGCAACGCCACGAGCTTGCGGATCAACTCGCGCTGGTCGACCGTGTGCCCTTTCTTGATGTCGAAGATCATCGCCGAATAGGTTTCGACCGAACCGATGCCGTAGAGGCACGAGACCGACGCCACGATGATCACATCGTCGCGTTCGAGCAGCGCGCGCGTGGCTGAGTGGCGCATCCGGTCGATCGCCTCGTTTACGCTCGATTCTTTCTCGATATAGGTGTCGGACCGCGGGACGTAGGCTTCCGGCTGGTAATAGTCATAATAGCTGACAAAATACTCGACCGCATTGTTCGGAAAGAAGCTTTTGAATTCGCCGTAAAGCTGCGCAGCAAGGATCTTGTTCGGCGCGAGAACCAAGGCTGGACGCTGAAGCTGCTCGATCACTTTGGCCATGGTGAACGTCTTGCCGCTGCCGGTGACCCCGAGCAGCGTCTGCGTTTGGTCTTCCTCACGCATGCCCTGCACAAGTTCGGCAATCGCAGTGGGCTGGTCACCCGCCGGTTGATAATCTGACACCAGTTCGAACGCTTTGCCCGGCATCGACTTTTCCGGTCGGGCTGGCTTGTGCGGGACAAAGCCGCCAGAAGTGTCTGGCTCTTCCAGCCCGCGTCGGATCACCAATTCAGCCATGCAGGCAGATATGGGTTGAAGGGGCGGCAAATCAAAGGGCTTTCTATGCCGCGCAAGCGGCGATAGCGTGAGCATTCCATGATCCCAATGCTCAACCCCAGTACCACCGGACGGCTATTCGATGATCCGGCAGCTGGACCGACGTTGGAATTGCATGTTTATGCAGCGGGAAAGCCGGTCGCCTCGCTGTTACATGCAGAGCGGGACAATCCGCCTCTGTTTGAATTCCTGCTCGACTGGTTTCGGTCGAAGATGCCGGTCTCTGCGCCACCATTCGATGCGGACACTTTCGCCGAATGGGCGGACAAGGGCCTGTTGTTGAGCCGGGCCAGCAAGCCGGCTTTCGATACAGGCCCTGCGCTCGATGGCGGTCTGGCGATTGCCCGGCAAATTCTTCCGGAAGCTGGCGACCTGATTGAAACCTGCATTTGTTTAAACAAAGTCGCGCCCGAACTCAGCAAGACATTGACGGCAAACCGGTATGCTGAATGGCCTGTCCTGTTCAGTGGGACTGCCCTGAGCACCATTCGATCTTGGTACAGACAAATGTTTGCGCAGGGTTGGGCGCGGCAAGAAAGCCCCGACTCCCCCCGGCGAGTCTTGCATAATGATCCGATTGGCCGGCTGGTGATCGAAGCGATGGCGGCGCCGGTCGAAGCCGCGACCGGCTGCAGGCTCCTGCCGACCTATTCCTACGCGGTTCAGTATGAAGGTGGGCAGGATCTTCCTCGGCACCGGGATCGCGCGCAGTGCGAATACACGGTCAGCATCGCCCTGGATTACGAGCCAAGCGGTGAGCTTAAGGCCTCACCGTGGCCGATC
Organism: Parerythrobacter lutipelagi; assembly: GCF_005434975.1. Classification (GTDB taxonomy): domain Bacteria; phylum Pseudomonadota; class Alphaproteobacteria; order Sphingomonadales; family Sphingomonadaceae; genus Parerythrobacter_A; species Parerythrobacter_A lutipelagi. Next base: position 305,716 of record NZ_SKCJ01000002.1, read on the forward strand.
AAAATTCATACTGCACACGGCGACGTGGAACATCTGCACCCGTTCGGAGGTGGATCGATCTTCAAAGGACGCGAACTCGCGCACAGCCGGGACCCGCTTCCGCAAGGCCACACCGCGACGATGCTGTTCATTCACTACGTCCTGCACGATTTCGCCGGAAGCCTGTCCTGACATCGGCTTTGGAAAACGGACGGCTTCTGCTGGGCGCCATCAGATTTATCGGTCGACCTATGGTGCGCCGTCTTGCGCGCGCTAGTCTGGTTGGCGAAAAGCTCCAGTGACCGGACTTTGCGGGAACTCGACGCCGCTTGAACCTTTCTGACTATGCGGTACCATTCGCACTCGCACAAATCTGTGCGCAAAATTCCAACGGCTCCGGGGGTTCATGGCCGAGCGGCAAGCAAATTTCGACGAGATGCATGCCGAGGATGGTTCAATCCGCCCGGCTTACTCTGAATATTGCGAATGGCATGACGGCCAGGAAACCGCGTGGCTGCGGCGCAAACATGCCGATTGCGAATCCAATTTCCGCAAGACCGGCATCACGTTCAACGTCTATGGCGAGGACGAGGCCGAGGAACGGTTGATCCCGTTCGACATGGTTCCGCGCGTTATCACCGCCGCTGAATGGCGCCGGCTCACCCGCGGGATTGAACAGCGTGTAAGCGCGCTAAACGCGTTTCTCTATGACCTCTATCACCGCCAGGAGATCATTCGTTCCGGCCGCCTGCCAGTGCGCCTGCTGCGCGACAACGCCGCATGGCTGCAGCAGATGGTTGGCTTTACACCGCCGGGAGGGGTTTACACCCATATCGTAGGCATCGACCTCGTTCGCACGGGGCCAAATGACTGGTTTGTGCTGGAAGACAACGCCCGCACCCCGTCCGGTGTCAGCTACATGCTGGAAAACCGGGAAACCATGATGGCAATGTTTCCGGAGCTGTTTTCGAAAGTGCCGGTTGAGCCGGTTTCGAACTATCCACGCCGCTTGGCGAAGAGCCTGGCCGCATGCGCTCCGGCTGCGACAAAGGGGAAGCCGAATGTCGCGGTGCTGACGCCGGGCATCTATAACAGCGCCTATTTCGAACACGCCTTCCTTGCTGATCAGATGGGCGCGGAACTGGTCGAAGGCAGCGATCTGCGGGTCAAGGATGGCCGGGTCCAGATGCGTTGCACCCGCGGATACCAACCGGTCGACGTGATCTATCGGCGCGTCGACGATGAATATCTAGATCCGCTATCGTTCCATCCGGACAGCATGCTGGGCGTGCCCGGCATCATGGATGTTTATCGATCCGGCGGCGTGACGATTGCCAATGCACCCGGGACGGGAATCTGCGATGACAAGGCCATCTACAGCTTCATGCCTGAAATCGTCGAGTTTTATACCGGCGAGAAACCATTGCTGCCAAATGTTGAAACCTGGCGTTGTTCGGATGAAGACAGCCTCGGCCACGTGCTCGACAATCTTGATGAGTTGGTGGTGAAGGAAGTCCACGGATCGGGCGGCTATGGGATGCTGATCGGGCCGACGTCTTCGAAGAAGGAATTGGCCGAGTTCCGCAAAAAGCTACAAGCCAACCCCCACAACTATATTGCGCAACCGACCTTGTCTCTTTCGACCTGCCCGATCTTCACCAAAAAGGGGCTCGTACCGCGGCATGTGGATCTTCGCCCGTATGTGCTCGTGTCGCCCGATGGCATCGACATCACGCCCGGAGGCCTGACCCGCGTGGCTTTGAAGGAGGGATCGCTTGTCGTGAATTCGAGCCAGGGCGGGGGGACAAAAGACACATGGGTCCTCAAAGAAACATGAGAAGGAAATCACCTTGTTAGGCCGGACCGCAAATGGCCTGTTCTGGATGTTTCGCAATCTCGAACGGGCCGAGAATACGGCGCGCCTGCTCGACGCCGGGCTGCGCATGGCCGTGACCCGCGACATTGCCACGGCGGAAGACGAGTGGCGCTCTGTTATCGCGGCTTCAGGCCTCAAATGGGCATACGAGGCTGAACACGATGGCTACACCGGCCATCAGGTGTGGAACTTCATCCTGCGCGAAAAAGCCAATCCTTCCAGTGTTCTGGCCATGATGGAGCACGTGAGAACGAATGCTCGCGGCGTACGCACAGCGATAACCGCAGAGCTGTGGGAAGTCGTCAATGAAAGCTGGATGCAGATCAAGGATGCTCTGGCGCGCCCGGTCAGTCAGGGAAGCGTGGGAGAGATCGTCGCAATGGTGCGCCGTGCTGGCACGCTTGCACATGGTGCCATGGCCGGAACACTGCTGCGCAACGAAAGCTTTCATTTCGCCCGGGCCGGGACCTATGTCGAGCGTGCGGATAGCGTCGCACGCATTCTCGACCTTAAGTATTTCCTGCTTTTGCCATCACTGTCTTATGTCGGATCGAGCCTCGACAAGGGGCAATGGGATAATGTGTTGCGATCGGTTTCCGGTGACAGCGCCTATCGCTGGCTGCATGCGGGACAAATCGACGCGCGCGGCATCGTTGAGTTCCTTGTTCTGGACGAGCGCTTCCCGCGCAGCTTGGCATTCTGCCATTCCGCCCTGCGCGATGAACTGGCTGCGTTGGCCCGGATCCATGGCCGTGAAGGTGAATGCAACGCGCTGATGCGTGAGGCCGATATGCGCATGGCGGACCTCACTACCGAGATGATTTTCGAGCAGGGGCTGCATGAATTCCTGCTTGGCTTCATGGCGGCGAATTCAGGGATCGCTGCCGCAATTGCCGAAGATTACCGGTTCGTGAGGTGAAGCCATGAGACTCTCTATCCGACACACGACGCGGTACAGCTTTTCAGAGCCGGTGGTGCACGCGTTACAGCGCTTGCGGCTGACGCCGAAGGAAACCCAGGGTCAGAAGATTCTCGACTGGACCATGTCTTACGAGAACGCTCAGCCGGAATTCGAATACGAAGACCAGCACTTCAACACAGTGACCATGGTCAATGTTGAAAGCGGTGCAAGAGAAGTCGTTGTGCAGTGTGACGGCATCGTTCAGACGGAAGACAACGCCGGCGTTATCGGCAAGCATTCCGGACACATGCCGTTGTGGGCGTTCCTTGGCCAGACAGCTCTTACGAAGCCGGGTGCCAAGGTGAAGAGTCTGATTTCACAGCTCGACAATTCAGCGCAAGCCATCGACCGGCTACATGCCCTGTCGCGAATTATCGCACAACAGGTCGAATATCGTACCGGTGAGACAGGGGCCCGTACTACGGCCGAGGAAGCTGCGGCACTGGGTGCGGGTGTCTGTCAGGATCACGCGCACATTTTCATCGGCGCGGCGCGGACGATGGATATACCCGCTCGCTACGTCAGCGGCTACCTGATGATGAATGATCGCATCGAACAAGAGGCCACGCATGCATGGGCGGAAGCGCATGTTGACGGCGTTGGCTGGATCGGCTTCGATATTTCAAATGGGATCAGCCCGGACCCGCGTTATGTCCGTGTTGCGACCGGTATGGATTACCGCGATGCCGCGCCGCTGACCGGGATCAGTTTTGGCACCGCCAATGAAAATTTGCAGGTTGACGTGACCGTCGAGCAGCAACAGGTGGGGCAGTAAGACTGCCCGGCCCGGCGCTAGCGGCTTAGTCCGATCTTGGGATAAAGACCTTTTATGACTTATTGTGTGGGAATGGTGCTCGACAAGGGCCTTGTGTTGATGAGCGACACGCGGACCAATTCGGGCGTCGACAACATTTCTGTGTTTCGCAAGATGTTCCACTGGCAAGTGCCGGGGAACAGGATGCTTGCAGTCATGACGGCCGGTAATCTCGCGACGACGCAGTCAGTGATCAGTCAATTGGAAGAGCGAACCAAGGCTCCTGATGAAAGGGAAAACTCGCTGCTGGAAGCGCCGACTATGTTTCAGGTCGCGACTGAGATCGGCAAGCTCCTGCGCAAGACGATCGAAGGCCAGCAATCAGCGAATGGATCGAGCGGAAAGGGCCGCTTTACCGCTTCGATAATTTTGGCCGGTCAAATCTCCGGCATGGAACCGCGCCTGTTCATGATTTATCCGGAAGGCAATTTCATCGAAGCCAGCCTGGACACGCCCTTTTTCCAGATTGGCGAGACGAAATACGGTCGCCCTATCCTGATCCGCGGATACGATCGGGCAATGAGCTTCGAAGATGCCGTCAAGCTTCTCATGGTGTCGTTCGATTCCACCCTCAAAGCCAACCTGTCGGTCGGATTGCCGCTCGACATGATGGTCATTGAGCGTGACGCGTTTGCCGTCTCTCATTCGCAGCGGATCTCGCATGAGGACGAATATTTTCAAGCCATATCGTCCAGTTGGGGCGATGCGCTTAGGTCGGCCTTTCATTCATTGCCAGACTTCAATTTCGATCAAGATCTGATCGGGTCGGAGAATAAAACTAATTAAGTCGATCTAAACGCTCCGATTTGGACTTCTGTTTATCGCAGATAACTGTTTGTAAGCCAATTATTGGTAACACTATTCATCCCAAGTCGGTATTCTTGCGTATTACGGATAGATCCGTATTGCTGCACAAAATGCGGCATGGAACGCAAACTTGTCATTCATTTTATCGATCCGTCCAGCAGGGTTAGAGCCGAATTGTCGCGTATCGCGCTTGGGCTTGGATACCACGCCGAGGTTTACTCCGATTTTCTCGAGATCACCGAACGTCCGCTCAGGGCTGGGTTGATCCTTGCGCGAGACAATTTCGCAGATGGCGGTATAACTGCCTTGATGCGCCGCCTGGAAGTGAACGAGATATGGCTGCCGGTAATCGCGTTGGCGGAAAAGCCCACTGTCGAACGGACGGTTTCGGCGATACGCGCAGGGGCGATCGACTATTTCAAGCTGCCTCTCGACGTCGGATTGTTCGACCGGGCGCTTGATCGGATCGAGCACGATGCGGCGGCTTTTGGCAGGACGCGGCGGCGGATGTTCGAAGCACGCAACCTGATTTCACATCTGTCCAATCGCGAGCGGGAGGTGCTCGATCTGCTCGCCACGGGGTTGAGCAACAAGGAAATCGCCCGGGCGCTCGACATCAGTCCGCGCACTGTTGAAATTCACCGGGCCAACATGATGCAGAAGCTCGGCGCGAAACATGCCGCCGAAGCGGTCCGGCTGTCGATCGAGGCGCAGCTGGAGACGCCGAAAGCCGCCTAGCGACAGAACCCCCGGCCGCCCGCCTCCAGATGGAAATGGTCGGCGTGGGCCGCGTTGTATTCCGGCCCCAGCACAGTGCCGAACCGCTTGCAGGCGCTCTGCTGGACGGTGCGCAGGAACTCGCGTTCCTTGCTGTTGCCGCCGCGCCAATCGCCCGCCACGCTCACCCGTCGGCCATCGGTGAGCACGAAAGCGGCAACGTCAACCGCCTCTGCCGTCGCATGGGCCGAGCGGCGGCTTGACCCGGAGACATTGCGGCAGGCGTAACTGCCCATGGTCTCGATCCGTTCGAGCGGGCTGCCGAGGATCTGCCGCGCCGCGCGGTCGACCCCGTATCGCGCCCACCCGGCCAGCGCGCTGGCTGTCGGGCAGGTTACCGGCCCCATGTTCGACAGCGCGAACTCCGACCCGTCACCGCGCAACCGCTCCACCTTGACCGCGCCGAGCGTCGAGCATCCCGCGCCGTAATAGCGGTCCGGCTGGGCGGAGAACCGCGCCCCGGTGCCGCCCAGTGCGGAGAGGCACTGCCGTGCAGCGGGCGAGGGGGCCACCATCCGCTCCGCCGTGGCGCGCGGTGCGGGGGCCTCGCGCCCCTCGGGCAGCAGGTTGCACCCGCCCAGCGCAAACAGCGCCAAAAGACTCGCCATTCTCCATGCCATGGGACGAGCATGCCACGCGCACGGTTAAAATCGCTCTAACCGGTCAGCGCGCTACTCCGGCGCTTCCACTTGCTGCCACAGCTCGATCTTCACCCCGTCGGGATCGAGCAGCCAGGCGAACTTGCCGTACCCCTCGTCCACGCTGTCCAGCACCTCGACACCCTTGCCCTTCAGCTGCGCGACGAAGCCGTCCAGATCGTCGACCCGCAGATTGATCATGAAACCGCCGGTTCCGGGCTTGAGATACTCGTCATCCTTGAAATGGCTGATCAGCGAATAGGGCTTGTCCCCCGTCTCCTCGGACCAGTTCAGTTGCGGCCCGTATTCCCCGTCGATGCCGAGCACATCGCGGTACCACGCCCGCGTCGCCTCCGGGTCTTTGACGACATAAAACACGCCGCCCAGTCCGGTAATTTTGGGCCCGGTGATTTTAGCCATGGTAATTCTCCGTTTCGCCCCGAGTCGCCCCGGGTCGCCCCGAGTCGCAGCGTGACGATGGCTGCAAGTTGATCAAACTCATACGTATGAGGGCCGTAACAGTGCAATTTTGCCCTGATCTGCGCCAAAGCCGGATGAGATGATGCTGGGCGAAGCTAGGAGGGAAGCGGCGTGTAGGAAAATGGGGTGTGTTAAGTCTTGGCTAGGCCTGCATTCCCGCGAAAATTCTTATCACTTCGATGGCGACTGATGGGCCGTTTGCTGACAGACTGCTTTCGGGAAAGCTCCCCCGAATCTGGACATGGCAACCGAACAAATAATCAACCCCTCCAATAAAATTCCGGCCCCGGCATGTCCCGCCCGTCGTCTGGTCCGACTTCGGCATCTGTGAGCGCGTTCAGTTTCGTATTGAGGCCTTCGAGCACCTCATCCGAAATCGCCCCCGATGCGGCCGGGTTGCGGGTCTCGCCCGGGTCCCGTTTCAGGTCGAAGACTTCGAGATCGTTGCGCGCCTTCAACTCCTCGAGGGTTCGCGGCACATGGTGTTCGCGCGGTGAGAAGTAGCGCGCAAATTTATAGTCGTCGGTCACCACGCCGCGCATGAAGCTGCGGGCAGTGAAATCAGGTGTCAGGCCAGCGTTGATGCTGTTTCCTAACCTGCCAATGGCGGAATCGATCTTCTGGTTCTCGAAAACGGATTTGGCGAAATCCGGGTCCGCATGATGGCTCACGCTGTAGGTGACCAGCGCGCCTTTGCCTGAACGGCTGCGTTCGGTTGAACCGCTCGCCAGTTCTTGCGACATGTCGGAACCGCGCATTGCCGAATAGCGATCCCTGACACTCTGCGCTTCTAGGCCGACCAACCCCAGCATGGTTGGTGTGAAATCTACGGCAGACACCAGACCATCGTTTGTCCGCGGTGCTCGCGAGTCCGGATGGGAGATCACCAGCGGCACATTGAGGTTCTCGCGGAACATCCACGGGCCCTTTTGCCGCAGGCCGTGGACGCCGCTCATTTCTCCATGGTCGGACGTCAGCACGATGATCGTATTGTCAGCCTGACCGCTGCTCTCCAACGCGTCGAGCACCGTGCCCAGATGCCGGTCTACGTCGCGGATGCAGTTGTAGTAGTATTGAGAGAACCTGATCCACGCTTCGACATTGTCATGCGGCATGGATCCGTAAAAATAGTCCATGTAGGTATCGTAGTCAGCCTGCGCGGGAAGCTGTCCGTGGTAGCCGCCAGGTTTGAAATCACGCGGCAGGTCGGCAACCTTGGCAATCTGGTAAAGCGGATCGTCGGGTATCGGCAGGACCGGTCCCGGCAAGGTGTTTTGCACCCGTGTCGACGCCTGCTCGCCGGTCGCATCGAGGAACATGATGTCGTGCGGATTGACGAAGCTGACCGTCAGCGCCCAAGGCTGGTCCAGATTGCGAACCTTGCCGGTCAGCCATTTTGCCGCGTCGCCCGCTATCCGGCCATCGAACTTCCATCCTGCCTGTGAGTCGATCAGCTCCGGCCCCCAACCATAGTCGGAATAGCCATAGGCTTCGAGCGCATCGGGGCGGTCGGCAGCGCCTTCCCAGGCTTTATCCTGCGGCAATTCGTGCAAGTGCCATTTGCCCTTGTAGGCCGTGTAGTAGCCCGCATCGCGCAGCATGTGGCCAAGGGTCGGGATCGCCGGATCGAGCGGCCTGCCCATCAGCGGCACATTGGTATTGTCCTGCACGCCAGTGTGCTGAACGTGCTGACCGGTCCAGAAGACTGAACGCGAGGGCGTGCACAGCGGAGAGGTCACTTGCAGCCCCGAGAAATAGGTGCCGCGTTCGGCAATCCGGTGATGGTTGGGCAGGTCAAGGCTCGTGGGAAGCGTTTCCCATGACCGTTCCTGATCCACCATGATCACCAGCAGGTTGAGGTCCTTGCGGCCCTTGGGAACGGGCGCATCAGGATTCACCCCTCGCGTGCCAGGTGCTTCCTTGGGAGTGAACCAGCCCAGACCATAACCAGCTGCGCCTAACGCCCCCAGCGCTGCGCCCCCCATCACCGTCCTGCGGGAAATGCGCGGCATATCAGTTCGCTTGATCCGGGCGGCCCATCCATGGCCTGAACATCCCTGAGGGATCGTACTTGGCGCGCAAGCTATCTAATCGCATCAGGTTCTCATCCTTCATAAAGCGCGACGGGCGCTTGCCGAGATTTTCGTCGGCAAGCTGGATGCCCACGGCATGATCTTGCATCGCCGACATACGTTCGGTCGCCCAGTTCTCATACTTGTGATCGTCCGCAGCGTGCTTCCATTCGCCATAGACCGCGAGATAGCGATTGGCCTCGAGCGAGAACGCCATGTCAGGCCGTTCCTTGGGCGGGTGCCAGTTGAGCCACAGTGCGTGGCTTGGAGCAGGCGGCATCGTATCGGCAATGGCATTCAGGCCGGGCAGCAGGTCGTCAATCGGCGCATCAGTCCAGATATTGTCTGCGCACCAGCGCACATCGGGCGGGAAATGCGTGATGTTCGCGGTCTGTGACAAGATGCTCGTGCTTGAAGGAATGAGCGGGGTTGTAAAACTGGCAAGCTTCCTGATCGGGCTATCGTTGATGAAGCGGACCGCTTCGCGTGCCTTTTTCCAGCTATTGGCAAGGACCGGCGCAAAAACCTCTATCCCCGGCTTGAAAATACCCATCGCCTTGGGCGTGATCAGCATCTGAAACTCAACCGAGCGCGCAACGCTGGCCCCGACATCATCGGCCCAACGGAACACATCGTCGAGATGTTCCTGCCTGAACACCTGTACCTTCATGCCGGTAAACTTCGGCCGAGGATGCAGGCGCAGGTGATAGCGCTGAACGACAGCAAAAAAGCCCGGTCCCGATCCACGCGCGGCCCAGAAGATGTCCGAATTTTCGGTTTCACTGGCATGGATGAGGCTGCCATCGGCGAGCACTAGATCGATGCCAATGACGCTCTGAGCTGCAATGCCAAGCGCGCGGCTGCCCCACCCAAAACCGCCTTGCAGCAGGAAGCCGCCTAGCGCGACATCGGGGGCATGAGCGATCGGGAAAAACAGCTTGTGCTTTTTGAGCGCGCGGTCGAGGTCGAGACCCCAACAGCCCGGTCCAACTTTTGCTACGCCCGCCTGAGGATCGATTTCGATCTGGTTGATCCGAGCCATGCTGAGCAGCAAGCCGCCTTCACGAAGATGGTTCTGCGCCCAGCTATGCCCGCCCGAAACGATGCTGACTTGCCAGCCTTTCTCGCGCGCCTGCAACAGCGCCCATTGCGCATCCTCGGCCGAATTGGCTTCGACCAGCATGTCCGGACGCGCGCCGGAATCGCGGGCGTTAAAGCTGGTGCCAAGGACCGCCTTGTCGAAGCCTTGTTCGCCGCGCCGCCAAATGCGTCCTTTGCCCTTGGGACGTTTCATGCCTGCCGCTCCAGATAGGCAGCGCCGAACTCCTCGAACAGTTCGGGAAGGAAGCCCGCCAGATGCGCCATTTCCTGTGCGTTGTGGACGAGGAGATCTGCTGGGGATGGCAGGAGCTTGCCTGCGATTGGGCGCAAGCCCTTGGCAATCCCTCGGCCCAATGTGCCGGGATTGTCGCCCAGAGCAACGTTCTCACCGCCCATCCACATGCGCGAACGCATTTCGCTCCCGCCTTCGACAGGGCGCAGCTGGTGCAGCAACCATCCAGCCTTGAGCGGAGCGCCCGGTAGGCCGACTCGGGCGCAGATAGCCACTTCGCCTTGCTTCGCCAGCCGGGCTTCATCGAAACCCATGACCGAAGGAGACACGAAGCCAATCGCCCCTTTCACGAGTTTTGGACCGAGATATTCGGTAATGTGCGAAACACGGCCGATATAGCTCTCGTCGGTGCGACCATCGGCCCACTGAGCATTGACGTGTGCTTTAGGGTGCCACAGCTTGTAACGCTGCGCTTCGCAGCCGTGCCAGCCAAACCACCAGTCCCACATCTGCGGAGTAACGCGCGGCATTTTGGTGAGGCAGAAGACCCGGATCGAACCGTCTGGTGGGCGCGCATAGCCTGTTTCCACCGGCCAATACCCTGGTTCGATCATCGAGGTGGCATCCGTGGCCGGTGCAAACAGCTCATACGCTTGCGGTCCCACGAGCAGCGCTTCGGCGACTTGCGGCTGAAGCGGATCGAGCTCGGGGTCGTAGAAGCGAGCATAGGGGCTTTGTGCAAGCTCTTGCTCCGAATATCCAAGCAGGCGCTCGGTCATGCTTCAGCCTTTCGATTCAATGGCGGCGCGATAGGCGGCGGTGATCAAGGGGCGCGATGTCTCGCTGCAATGCTGAAGCAGCGCTGCGCACCAGCTCTGGCGCACCTGGGTGATGCTTTCGCGGTTCGAGAAAAATCCCGAACCCCACATGCCCAGCACAGCCAACAGCTGGATGGCGAGATGTTTGCCGAGATTGTCTGTGTCTGTATCCGGAACAAGCTCACCGTTCTCGGCGGCCTGCCGCAGGCGGACGCACGCCAATCCGACGCTGCGCAAAACAGCTGTTTCGCGCGCCTCCGGGTGATCGGAAGCCATGATGCTAGCGTATATTCCTCGGAAGTACTCTTCGTCGCTTTCGAAGAAAGCCTCGATCCGGTCGAGCGAGCCAAGCAGCTGTTCGATAATCGTGAGATTCTCATCGCCCGCGCCGAGTGGCGACAGCTCGAACTCCGCCTCCTCCATCAGGGAGATCAAAACGTCAGTTTTGGAGCCGAACAGATTGTACGGCGTCCGTAGGCTGACATCGGCCTGTTCGGCGAGCCGCCGCATGGTGAGTTTTTCCATACCCTCGGTCCGAATGATCTCCTCAGCCGCCGCACGAATGCGGGCGCGGTTGAATTCTTTTGCTTCTTCTCGCCTTGACATGGGACGCGGAATAAGCATTTTTATAACATGTGTCAATTTTCTTAGAACCGCAAGATCGCGGACCCGAAACGGAGAACGGAACATGTTGCTTGATCCGGCACAGCTGCAGACAAAGGATGTGCTCGGGTGGGAGGGCCTTCACCTGCTCAACTTTTCCCAGAGCAGTTGCTCGCAGAAGGTGCGTATCCTGCTGCGGGAGAAGGAACTCCCCTATCGGTCGCGTGAAATCGATCTCAAGAAGCTTGAGCACACGACGCCATGGTATCTTGGCATCAACCCGCGCGGCGTTGTGCCGGTGCTGATCGACGATGGCGTTGTCCACATCGAGAGCAACGACATCCTCACATATCTCGAAGATCGTTATCCAAGCGAAGCAAGCTGGATTCCATCAGAGAAGCGCGAAAGGCAGGCCGCGTTCGAACTGCTGGAGCTCGAAAGCGCATTGCATGACCATTTGCGCGCGATCACCATGGGTTTTCTTGCACCGCGCAAGATGATGGAGAAGAGCGAGGCCGAGCTTGAAGCCTATCTCGCCAATGGGCCGGACGATCCCAATCGTAAGCGTCAAGTTGAATGGTGGCGCGAATTTGCCCTCAATGGAGTGAGCAATACGCAGGTGCGCAAGGCTGTCCTCGCGTTTAGCGACGCATTCTCGCGGCTTGAGCAGCGCCTGGCCGGCAGCCAATGGCTGGTGACTGACCATCCAACGGTTGTCGACATCGCCTGGTTCATCAACATTCATCGCGCCGCGCTGGCGGGCTATCCATTGGAGCGACACCCTGCAGTCAGGGAATACTATCGCCGGATGCTCGACCGTCCTGCATTTCGGACCGAAATCAATAAGGGGCCGCTCCCGCTTAGAATCCTATCGCCGATCTACCGCTTCTTCCGACGAGTGAGCGGCAATTCGCTTGCAACCTGGAAAGAATGGCCAATGGCCGATGACTTGGATGCCCCAAAAGAGGAGATCGTCTGATGCCATCCAGATTGCGCGCAATCCAAATCCTTCTGACAATCACCGCGCTTGAGTTCTTCGGCCCGGCTATAAGGGACATCAGTCACTCGCACCTTCTCAATGCCAGCTGGGTCGGTCACGCACGACTGCACCTGGTCTGGTTGCTGGGTTTCATGGTCTTTTCGGGACTGGCGAACCTCTATTTCATCTGGCGGTCGGCTGAAAATAAGCGCCGTGACCTCGGAATTTCTGCAATCTGGCAAGCCTGCAACCTCGCCGGATTCTGGGTCGCGACGATAGCCGTGGATTCCTACGGTGGCGCGATCGTCGATCCAGAGCACCATGTCGCGATTCTGGGAATGGACGAGAATGTCTTCGTCTTCTTCATCCTGACGGTGGTTTACCTGATTGCGCTTGTGCTGCTTGCGAAAATGCCCGGTGATGGGAAGCGCTCATGAACGTTTTTGGAAAATGGTCGGTAGCACTAGTAGCCCTTTCATCTGCTGGCATATTCGCGGCTTGGGTGACCTCGCCCGATCCACGCTACAATCCGGCGAGCTTCGAGGAGGAGCCGCTCGAACTGGGGCTGGCCCCGCTCGATCAAGCGATCACGCTTGCCCGGTTCGCGGGTGATGATGGCAGAGTGCGCACGATGGTCGTCACCAGCTGGGACGACGAGACCGCGAAGGGCATTGATCTTGAACAGATAGGAGCACCCGTAACGGACGATCCTTTCGAGGCACTTGGCGGAGCCGATCTGTCCGTGGTTCGCGCCGGCCAATTCGAAGGCTTGCCAATCTCAACCGTGGCCATGACCAATCTCCTCCCCTCGGGGCCGGGCGGCGAGCAGCATATCGGGACAGGCACGAACTTCCCCGAGCATGCCGAAGAGGCCAACAGCACTTCGGTCTTCCAGTTTCCGAAATTCGGTCCGGCTACCCCTGCACGCACAACGGTTCGCGCCAATCCCGGTATCCTGCTCGACTATGAGGTCGAGCTATGCGTGCGCTTCGACCGAGAGCTTACCTCACCTGCGGATTTCGACCAGGCCGCGAAGGGCTTCTTCCTCTGCGGTGACTTCACTAACCGCAATGCGCTGATCGAACTCGCCGACCCCGACAACCTGGATTCGGGACACGGTTTCAGCGACGCGAAGAGCGGCCCTGATTTCTTCCCGACCGGTCCGTTTCTGGTCATCCCCAAAGACTGGAAGGCTTTCATCTCGAATGTCCGCATGACCACCTCGGTCAACGGATCACCCCGCCAGGATGCACGCGGTAGCGAGATGACGCTCGACTTCGGGTCGCTGGTCGAGAATTCCTTCGGCGATATGAAGGAACCGCGCTTTTTGTTTCGCGACGGTTACGTCAAACTGATGGCCGAAGCTTCGATCCCGACCTCCGCCACGTTGATGTCTGGAACCTCGGAAGGGACAATTTTTACTCCTCCCACCCGCGGCGACGTGATCGAGGCGATCATAGCCTATCTCGGACAGGGCGGACCGCTCGCAGACGAGGATTTTATGGATGTCGCGCGCCGGACATTCATCGCCAACGAACTTGCGGGCAAGCACTTTCTTCAGCCGGGAGACGTCGTAAGGCACGGCTCCAATCACCTCGGGGATATCGTAGTGGGGGTCGCGGAATGATGCGCAACCAGCATTTCGCGCGTCACTATCCAGGGGAAAATTTCTGCATATGAAGATCGCGCTTTCATTTGTGCTCGCCCTGGCAATTGGCGCGGCCACGCGGATGATCGGCATACCACTGCCAGCACCGCCCGCCCTTGTTGGTGCATTGCTAGTACTGGCGATGACGCTCGGACATCTGGTCGCAGAAAAGCAGATCGCCCGGCGCACGGGAAATGACGTTGGCGATGAGGGTTTGGCAGATGATCCAACAAATGGGGGACACGGAAGGTGACGACTGCAGTCGGCTTACTTCTCGCTTTTGTCATTGGATATGGATGCAGGTGGTTTGGTCTCCCCCTCCCAGCGCCGCCCAAATTGCTCGGCGCACTACTCGTGATCACGATGACTGTGGGGTTTCTTGCGGCAGAATTTACTGTTGCGATTTCAGGTTGATTTCTCCGAGCCATTTAGGCGCGGAGCATGTCTGCTTCCGGGTGCCTCGGAAATGGCCTCCAATGACCGAGATTGGGGCGCAAAGGCGACATTCGCGTTGAAAGGAGACCTCTCTAAAGCTCCCTCAATACCTCGCCGCCTAGGCCGCCACCTTCTTCTCAGTCACCCGGCTCACCAGCACAATCGCCGCCCAGGCAGCGATGAACCCCGGGATGATCTCGTAAACGCCCGGGCCACCCATGAACTCTGCATTCCACCCCAGCGCGATCCACGCCATCACCGTGCCTGCGCCGACCACCAGCCCCGACAGCGCGCCTGCGCCGGTCATGCGGTTCCAGGTCAGTGACAGGATGATCAGCGGGCCGAATGCTGCGCCGAAACCGGCCCATGCGTTGGACACAAGGCCGAGGACCTGGCTGTCCGGATCGGACGCGATGGCAATTGCCGCCAGTGCGACCAGCAGCACGCAGACGCGGCCGACATTGACCGCCTCACGCTCGCTGGCCTGCTTGCGCAGGAACAGGCGGTAGAAATCCTCTGTCAGGCTGGATGATGCGACCAGCAGCTGCGAGCTGATCGTGCTCATGATCGCGGCGAGCAGGGCGGCCAGCAGGAAGCCGGTGATGAGCGGGTGGAACAGCAGATCGGCCAGCACGATGAAGATCGTCTCCGGGTCCTCCACCACAATGCCCTCACGCTCGGCATAGGCGCGACCGGCAATCCCCACGCCCAGCGCGCCGAGCAGGGCGACGCCCATCCAGGTCATGCCGATGTTGCGCGCGGTCTTGACCGCTTCCACGCTGCGCACCGCCATAAAGCGCACGATGATGTGCGGCTGGCCGAAATAGCCCAGTCCCCAGGTGACCGCGCTGAGGAAGCCGATCACCGTCAGCCCTTGCGTCATGCTGAGATAGCCGTCCTGCGAGATGGCCGCGATACTCTCCCCCGATGCGCCGCCGGGGCCGAACATCACCACCAGCGGCATCAGCACCAGCGCCACCACCATGATGCAGCCCTGCACGAAATCGGTCAGGCTGACGGCGAGGAACCCGCCGACCATGGTGTAGGCCAGCACCACGCCTGCGGTGATCCACAGGCCCGCGGTGTAGGGATCGCCCCAGCCGTCAACCAGCGCGGCGAAACTGGTCTCGAACAGCTTGCCTCCGCCGACCAGGCCGGCGGCGGTGTAGACGCTGAAGAAGACCACGATGACGATGGCGGACACGACCCGCAGCGCGACCGCCTTGTCCGGGAAACGGTTGGCGAAAAATTCGGGAATGGTCAGCGCATTGCCGAGTTCGAAGGTCTGCTGGCGCAGGCGCGGGGCGACGACGATCCAGTTGACCAGCGCGCCGATGAACAGGCCGATGCCGATCCATGCCTCGACCAGACCGGCGGCGAACAGCGCCCCCGGCAACCCGAGCAGCAGCCAGCCCGACATGTCGGATGCCCCGGCGCTGAGCGCAGCCACGGCCGGGTGCAGATTGCGCCCGCCGAGCAGATAGCCCTCGCTGTCTTCGGTCGATTTGCGCCAGGCGTAGAACCCGATGGCGAGCATCAGGATGAAGTAGGCGGCGAGTGAAATCAGGGTTCCGGTCTGCATGGCGCAAGCGGGTAACAGGGCGCGTGCGATATGGCCACCGCGCGCAGCAAATTCGGCAGGAGCGCGCAGCGGGGTGTGCGGCTACGCTCAGTCCATCCCGATGACGACCATCGGCGCCCACGCGCTGGGATGCGCCCAGCCGGGGTTGGCCGGATCGCGGCGGATCTCGCGCATGGCCTGTTGCAGCGCCTGCCCGCGCGATAGCCCCTCGTCCTGTCGCGCCAGTTCGATCGTGCGCACGGAAATCAGCTCCGCCACATCGTCGAGCACGGGCCAGTGCGAGGCGAGCAGAGTGTCTGCTCCGGCATAGAAAAACGCTTCGGGCAGGCCGCCGAACGAGGCGTAGGAGCCGGTCTCCCCGCCGGTGGTCGCGGTGTTGCAGGCAGACAGGATTACCCAGTCGGCATTGAGGTTCATCCCGGCGATTTCGGTCGCGCGAAGGAGCGCGTCATTCTGGCGGCTTGCGGGATTCTCCACCGGAGTGAATACGAGCGCGGCTTCGAGCAGCCCCGCCATTTCGCCCGGCAGCAGGCCGTGGGTCGCGAAATGCAGCACATCGACCTGCGACAGGTCGGCATTGTGCACCGCCTGCTCGGTGGCAAAATCACCCAGCACGATGCTGTCCTCTCCCGCACCGAGGCTTTGGCGCATGGCCTCCAGTTCGCGCGCGGTGCCTGGCAGTTCGGCCATTTCAGCAACCGAACGGACCGGGCCGCCTGATCGCGTGATGCGGGCAAGATCGAAACTGCGTTTGTCCATCGTCGGCAAGGTCTTGCTGACCGGCTCGCCCGACAGGGTCGGATCGCCGAAGCCCGCGAAGCTGGGCGTGGCCGAAGTCGAACGCCCCTCTCGCCGCGCCCGTTGGCGCAGGATGGACAGGGTCTGGACCGAGGGCAGCTGGATCAGCGCATAGGGCTCATCGGCAACCCACGGTGCATCGCGCAGGTCGGACGGCTGCCAGTCGCTACTCTGGTGCGGTTTGGCGAGCAGCACATGCAGCGGCAGCGACGCAATCGCACCGTCGGCAACCACGAATACGTTCTTCCTGCTGCGCAACCGCTCCTCGAAGGGGGCGAGGATCTCGCGGTAAAGATCGTGCGCCAGTGCAGTGGGGAAGGGCAGGCTGGTCGCATCGGGCGTTTCGTCGGTCCAGCGGAACACGACCTCCTGCGGCGCACCGACATCGGCCCCCATGCTCCAGCGCAGGCGCTGCACCGCACGCTGCACTTCATCCGCCGACCATTCGCCGCGATGAAAACGAACCCCCTCGGCATCCGCGTATGCGACCAGCGTGCCGTTCTGGCTGGGCAAAATATGCAGGACGGCTTCGTCAGCCTGCAAAGTTGCTGCCGTGTCCTCGAGCGACATGGGGCGAACTTCGATCAGGTCGAAATAGGCAGGGAATTCCGCCTCGAGGTCTGCACGGATCTGCTTTTCGCGGGCCCGCTGCTCGTCGTAATCCATCAGGGAACTACGCGGGAAGAACAGGCCCGGCTGGACCTCTTCGACATTGTTGAGCCGGTCGAAATAGCGCTGATACTGTTTGGCAAGCTCCGCCGCGCGCGGGCTAATCGTCTCGGCCTGCCGGTTCGCCTCGCTGATCGCAATATTGCGCGCCGTTTCGTTGGCCATGACGATCTGCATGACCTGATACACCCAGTCGGCATGTGGCAGCGGATCAGGATCATCGCTTTGCGGGAAAGCGACGTGGAGCATGCCGGAATAGAGCGGCTTGGCCTTTTCGCTGATGTACTGCGCCGCTTCGGTTTCCTTGACGACGAAAGCCTCAATCACCTTCGAGCGAGCGAGGCTGCGAAGGTCTTCGTCGCGGCCGCCATGCAATGCGATCTGCAGCCAGAAAGCATTTGCTTCGCGCTCGGCCATTTCGGGCGATTCACACCCTGCGATACCAGGCTGTGACGATAGTTTTTGTAGGTCACCGAATTGATAAAACCACGCGGCAGCTTCGCAATTTCTCGAATAGTTCGGGCTGCCACTCAGATAGTTTTCGTAATATTTCAGGGCGGTCTCGCTGTCGCCGTCGGCAAATCGGGTCAGCGCCAGCTTTTTCCACATTACGTCGACTTCATAATCGCTGAAATCGCCAAGCCATTCCCTTTTGAACCCAGCGAGTAGCACCTGTTCAATTCTTTCTTCGCTGTGTCTGCGTTCCTCTGCCTGAAGGCGTGCTTCGTGAAATCTGAAGTCTGGATAAAGCGATTTGAAATTCGAAACCGCCGCACGACGGCTCCTCTCCTGTAGCGGCCCATTTACGATTGAACGGTCTGCGCCGCCCGGAATCTTGTCGAGCTGGCGCAGGAATGCCTCGGGTGGACTTGCTCTTCCTTGGACGGACTTCAATATGCGCGCTTCGGCCTTCTCGGTATCGCCGGTCGCCAGATGAAGGTCGGACCAGGCCAGCAGGTACTGATCGGAAATCTGCCTTTGATCACATGGCTGGTTCGGTGCGGAATATTGCTGGCAAGCCTGTTCCAGTCTTTTCCTGCCAGCGTCCAGATCTCCGCGCGCGATTTCAGCAGAGGCTGCCAGAACAAAAATCTCGGCCCGCTGGGTAGAAGACAACTGGTCGACTTCATCAAGCAACGGTTTCAATTCCGCGAGTGCCTGTTTGCCCTTTCCGTCTGCGGTCAAGGCTGTGGCGCGGACCCGCCGAGTCTCGCGCAGAAGAAGTTCGTTATCAACATCTCGTTTTTTGAGACGGCGCACCGCATCGGCTGCACGATCGGCATCGAGCAAAGCGTTGGCAAGAAACAGGTCGACGCTCGCTTTTTCGCTTTCGCTGTTGCCGGCGTAGGTCGGTTTCGCAAGTTGCTCCAGGATCTTTACGCGCTGGCCATGCAGGCCCGCGAATTTCATTTCGTTCTGTAGCTTGGAGAGCGTTCCCATGATCTCGGGTTGCGACTTGATTGTGGCGTCATCTGGCAAAGGCACGTTGCTGAGCAACGTCCTGACTTCCTCCGGATTGTTGTCGAGATACAGCATCTCGGCATAGGCGGGAAAGCGCCGGAGACATCCGAGCTGGAATGTCGTCCTGCTACAGTTTGCAAGGGAGAGCTTCAACAATTCGCGATAGGCTATTTGGACGCTCACGTCGCTCTCGGCAGCTGGCGACCCCCCGATCAAGAATGCGAAAATGTCGCTGCTGAGCAGAACCTCCGGATCCTCTGCTGCACGAACAAGCTCGACCAATTGGTAAATTCGTCCTGCCCCGGTCGTGTGCGCGAAATTGAACTCGCCGTAATTGTTCTCGCTGCCGGTGGTGAGAAGGATCCGCTCGAAGTCGGCCAAGCGATCTTCATCGGTTGCCCCGTACCATTCGCTGGCGTTCTCCGGGTTGGCACTTGCGCGCTGCGGAGCGGTCGAGATTGCCAATGCGAATACCGATGCGGCCAGAAAAACGGTTCTATGCAAATTGTCCCCCTCATGCCGAGCCGAGCCTTGGCGGCGTTCTCGTGCGGTGGCGGCCTAACAGAGACAATACGCACCGGTCAAAGTAGCGCTTCCGGCCAAGCAGCCTTGCAGGGCGTTATTTGCCAGCACCCGCCGAAGGCTGCCCCCTCTCGGCGGATACTTAATAAATATTAGATTTGGCAGGGGGTTGCGAAGAAAACTTGCGCGAAGGTTAGTTTTGTTTAGCAGGGGCCCGATGGGATTCTTCGCTGACTCGACGGCGACGCCGGACGGGCTGTCGCAACTCTTCGCCAAGAGCGGCGTGTCGTTGACACTGGCGGATTATACGCGCGAGGATTGCCCGCTCGTCGCAGCCAATCAGGCGTTTTGCGATCTATCGGGATATGCTGCGCAGGAGTTCATCGGGCGCAATTGCCGGTTCCTGCAACCCGAAGGCGGGGCTGGGCCTGTGCGCAAGCGGATGCGCGACTTTATCGGCGATAGCACGGTCGCAGACGGCCGGTTCGTCATCCCGAACGAGAAGAAGGACGGGACGCCGTTTCTCAATCTGGTCTATATGTCGAAGCTGAAGTTTAAGGGCGAGGTTTCGTTGATCCTCGGTTCGCAGTTTCAGATCAAGGACGTCACCATGAGCTCCGCAGACCTGTACGACCGCGCATTGAGAGATGATCTGCGCAAGCTCAATCAATTGACCAACGAAAACAACTGGGGCGTCTTCGGCAGCTTCGAAGCACTCGCATCAAGTCACGCCATTCTGGCCCAGCTTCGGCTTGAGTGACGCAAGAGGGATCGCATGGCAGAGATTGATTTTCCAGTCGTCGGGATCGGCGCATCGGCAGGCGGGCTGGAGGCGCTGCGCTCTCTGTTCGGCGGCTACTCCGGTCTGACCGGGATGGCGTTTGTGGTCGTACAGCATTTGGACCCGACACATGAATCGCTAATGGCACAGCTGATCGAACGCTACACGGCGATGACGATCAGCCAAGCGACCGGCGGCGAGACGGTCGAGAAGGATCACATTTATGTGATCCCGCCCGGCCACGGGTTGGCGCTCGATGATGGTGTGCTGGAACTGACCGAATTTAAGGATCCACGCGGGATGCGCCGCCCGATTGACGATTTTTTCGAGAGCCTGGCCGAAGACCGGCGCGGCAAGGCCGCTTGTGTAATCTTGTCCGGCACCGGCGGAGACGGCAGCCGCGGCTTGCGGGTTATCAAGGAGCATGGCGGACTGTGCATCGCACAAGACCCGGAGACCGCAGCCTATAATGGCATGCCGGAATCGGCGATTGGCACCGGGCTGGTCGATATCGTCAGCAAGCCTGCAACGATCATCGACGAACTGCGCAACTTCTTTGCTCGCGGCACCAATGCCAATGAATTCGAGGAAGAAGCGCACGAAGTTACTGATCATATCGATGACTTGTGCGTGGTTTTGCAGGATGCGGTCGGACACGATTTCTCGCAGTACAAGCGCACCACGCTCACTAGGCGGATTGCGCGCCGGATGCAGGTTCTCGGCATCGAGTCCGCGAAGGAATATCTCAAGCGCATACGCGAAGACAGCGATGAATGCGTTGCGCTATTCCGCGACCTGCTGATCAATGTGACACGTTTTTTCCGCGATCCGAACCAGTTCGCGGCACTCAACCAGCAGGTGATCGAGCCGCTTGTCGCCAACGCGCGCAATTCGGAAGAACTGCGGGTCTGGGTGCCCGGCTGTTCCAGCGGTGAAGAGGCTTATTCGATCGCCATGATGTTTGCGGCTGCGGCGGACAAGCATGGCACGCGGCCCTACGTGCAGATCTTCGCGACCGATATCGACGACATGATGCTCGATATCGCGCGATCCGGTTCCTATCCGCTGTCTGCGCTGAGCGATATCCCGCAGCATCTGCGTGACGCCTATACGGTCGGCGGTGCCGACCGTTTTTCCGTTATTACCCGCATCCGCGACATGGTTCGCATCAGTTCGCACAATCTGGTGCGCGACCCGCCCTTTTCGAAGATTGATCTGGTGTCGTGCCGAAACCTGCTGATTTACTTCGACGAGGCGCTGCAAAAACGGATCATCCCGTTGTTCCATTTCGCCTTGAGCGACGAAGGCAAGCTGTTCCTCGGTTCATCCGAGACGGTGGGCCGGTATGACGATCTGTTCGACGTTGTCGATCAGCCGTCCCGGCTGTTCAAACGGCGCGATGTGAAAAGCAAATATTCGCTCCAGCTTGGCAGTCCCAAGAGAACGAGAAGGCCGCGCATCGCGCAACAGAACGGCTCCGATGCGCGTCCGCGCGCCAACGGAACGGAGATCGACGCGCTCCAGATTGTTGCCCAGCGCTATGCGCCAGTCAGCCTGCTGGTCGATCAGGAAGGTACATTGCTCGAACGTTGGGGATCGGCCGGGCGCTATCTCGATTTTCCCGAGCGGCTGGAACGCAATGTCCATGTTCCGTCTCTGGCCCGACCAGGCCTGCGAGAATTGATCAGCCCTTTGATCAGACAAGTGAAGGAAAGTCGCCGACGCGCCGGGGTGAAGGATGCGAAAATCAATACCGATTTTGGTATGCTGGAGGCGCGCGTGGTGTGCGAGCCGGTGAGCGACGGCACTTATCTTCTCGTCATCGAGGAAACGAGCTCGCTCATCCCGAAGGGAGACGATTTCGACGATTTCGATGTCGAGGACGGCCAGCAGAAGTTTCTCGAAGAGGAACTGCAGGCGACCCGCCACCGGCTGCGTTCGACCGTCGAGGAACTGGAGACGACCAACGAGGAGCTGAAATCATCGAACGAAGAAATGATGTCGATGAACGAGGAGCTTCAGTCCACCAACGAAGAGCTGACAACGGTCAACGACGAGCTGAAGAACAAACTCGATCAGCTGGTGATCGCGAATTCGGATCTGAAAAACTTCTTCGACAGCACGCAGCTTGGCGTGCTGGTTGTCGACAGCAGTTTGAAACTGCGCAGCTTCACGCGGGCTGCGGCAAAGATATTCCCGCTCAAAGATGAGCATGAGGGCGCGGACCTGGCTTCGCTTCCGACTTTACTCGACAGCAACGAGTATCTCGCGCTGGCGCAGAAAGCGGCTGCCGGGGGCGATACGCAGGAAACGCGCATCAATGCGAGCGAGCTGGGAACCGAGTATTTCGTGCGGGCGATCCCTTACCGCAGACTCGACGGGGAACTCGACGGGGCAACTCTGGTGATCACCGATGTGACTCAGGCTTTGCTGATGGAGCGCGATCTGCGCGAAGAGCGCGAGCGGCTGCGCCTGGCGCTTGAAGTGGCAAAGATCGGCGTGTGGGAATACGAGCCGGAGACCGACATCACCGTGCTCGATGCGACCGAGCGGGAACTGCTCAATATTCCCGAGGGCGAGGGCGACACGATGGAGCCGATAATCGCGTCTCTGCCGCCCGAAGACCAGGCCAGAGTGAACAAGTCTCTCCGCCAGGCGATGGAAGGGACACGCAATTTCGACGAGCACTTCCGTTTGCCGCTCGAAGATGGCTCCTATCGCTTTCTGCACGGCATGGGGCGCGCAATCGAAAGCCAGGGCAAGAAGAAATTCATCGGCGTGACGATCGATGTGAGCGCGGAACGGGCGCTGCTCGATCAGCGTGAACTTATGATCCGCGAAATGAACCACCGGGTGAAGAACCTGTTCTCGGTGATCAGCGCAATGGTCTCGATCGCCAGCAGAGAGGCCGGGACGATAGAGATGTTCGCCGACGATTTGCGCGGCCGTATTTTCGCATTGGGCCGGTCGCATTCCCTGACCACCAAGACCGACCACGGCGGTTCCGGTGCGGTCACCTTGCAGGAATTGGTCGAGACTGTGGTCCAGCCGAGCAAGTCGGAACAGAAGCTGCTCATCTCAGGTCCTGAGACGGGCATCGCCAACAGCCAGATTACCTCTCTAGCGCTGATCCTGCACGAATGGGCGACCAATGCGACGAAATACGGTGCCCTGTCAGAGCCAACGGGCGAGCTGGCGGTCGATTGGACTGTTGCGGGGGATCAGGTGGAGCTGTCCTGGCGCGAGAAATCCACCGGCGAGAACGGCAATGCAGAAAACAGCACCGGCTTCGGAACGCGTCTGGTCGCCGCAGCGGCAAGGCAGCTTGGCGGCGTGGTCGAAGCCGAGGCTGCTGACGGGCGCTATGAAACCCGCATGAAGTTCACACTCGACAGGTAAACCCCCGCCGCAATTACAAAATGGACTGCAGCGCGCGGGCCAATTCGTCTGTCGATGCGGGTTTGTCGACCAGTGCAGCACCGGCAAACTCCGTGCGCAGTTCCTTATGCCCGCTGTCCGCACTGACGAACACGAACGGGCAGCCGCATTCCTGCAGGGCCCTTGCGAGTGGCCACACCGGTGTTCCGCCAACATCTATATCGAGCAATGCAGCATCCGGCGTCTCTTTTTCGAGACATGACAATGCTGTTTCTATGTCGGTGCAATCGCAGAACACCTCGTAACCAAGGTCCTCTACCGTCATCGTCAGATCGAGCAGCACAAGCGCTTCGTCGTCGACAATCATGATCTTTTGCATTTTCATAGGTGGTGCAGCAAGAAACGTAGAGTTCGCAATCAGGTTCCGGTCTGAAACTAAAAAATGTTATAGAGTTTGGGTTCTTCTCGCTCTCCCTCCCGTAAGCTAGGGTGGACATATCTTCGTAAGAACAAGAAAGGCCGCCTGCATGACCCGTCCAGATCGCTTCACCGGCAAGACTGTAATCGTAACCGGCTCGTCGATGGGTATCGGCGAAGCGATTGCGCGGCGGTTCCACGGCGAGGGGGCCAATGTGGTGCTCAACTCGCGCAAGGCCGAGGATTGCGAGAAAGTTGCGGCCTCGCTTGGGAATGACCGCGTGCTGGTGGTGCCGGGCGATGTTTCGTCATCGGCATTTGCCAGTGAAATCGTCGAGCAGACGGTCGCGGCATTCGGCGGGATCGACGTGCTCGTCAACAATGCCGGGGTCGGGCGCACCGGGCGTCTGGCCGATGCCGACGATGCGCTGATCGACATGATCATCGACATCAACCTCAAGGGCGTTCTCTATCTCACGCGCGAAGCCTTGCCGCATCTGCTCAAGACCGGGGGCAATGTGATCAACATTTCCAGCGTCTCCGGCCTCGGCGCGGACTGGGGTCTCGGGGTCTACAATGCGTCCAAGGGCGGCGTGTGCAATCTCACCCGCGCAATGGCGCTCGAATTCGGCAGCCAGGGCGTGCGCGCCAATGCGGTGTGCCCGTCGATGACCCGATCCGACATGACCACCGGTGTGACGGAAAGCGAGCAGGCGATGAAGATGCTGGCGAACCGGATGCCGCTGGGCCGCGCGGCGGAGCCGGACGAGATCGCCGGACCAGTGCTGTTCCTCGCCAGCGACGATGCGGTGTTTGTCAACGGCGTGAACCTGCCGGTCGATGGCGGTGTTACCGCGTCGAGCGGGCAGCCCAACTTCTTCGGCTAGGCTTTTCCCAATGGCGCGGGTCGCCTGGCGGGGGCGGCCTTAGTCCTCGATATCGTAAAAGCTGACGAGTAAAATATCGAGATCGCGTTCCGGTTCGAAGTTCTGCTTCACCACTTCGAATTGCGTCGGGCTGATTTTCCTCACCCCGTCCATGCAGAAGCTGACCAGATTGCCCGGCTCGCCCTTGTCCACCACCAGCCGGAATTCCTTGATCGGGCCGAGCCAGTTGGCGCCGCTCTTCAGTACGTAGCCGAGCCATGTTTCTCCGTAATAGGTGACTTTGCCTTCGGGGCTGGCGCGTAACTTGCGGTCGACCCCGGCGAGGAAACTGTCGTCGGTGCACCATTTGTCGCGGTAGTCCTGAATGCCTTCGGGATAGGATTCGCGGTTTGACGGATAGAGCATCCCGCCCACACTGCCACCAACCAGCGGGGTGTAGCGGTGGCTGACGCTGACAGTGGATTTGGCCGGGAAGACCTGCTTGCGCACGACACTCCGCCGGACCTGCCATGCGGGCTGAACTCGCAAAATGCCGTAATCATCGTGGCCTTTGAGCAGGCCCAAGCCCTCAAGCCGCTTTTTCTCTGTATCGGGCAGGTCCGACAGGCTCTCTTCGAAGTCGTAGTCGCGGAACCAGTAGAGCGGCCAGCCCTCTGCAGCGATGAGATCGGTCACATCGCGCGTGCCCAAAATTGCCCGATCGGCAATCTCATAATCGACCTTTTCGCCATTCACCGTGGTGGTGAATTCGAGCTCGTCCCAATCAGGATAAGAGTAATACTCGCTGTAGGATTCCGCATCGGGCTGCGCGGGCAGGGGAAATGCGATCAGAACTTCACGGTCTTCGGGCGCGTGGTTGGTATAGGTGTAATCGACCCGCACTTCATCGGCTGAAATGAACAGGTCTTCCCGGTCCATCGAGATCGCTGCGTTGCTCTTTAACACCAGACCGCCGAGCGCCCATTCGGCCTCGCTGTCATTGGCCCGGGCCGGGGCCGAACTCGCAACTGCGAAGAGCGCGATGGCGGAGAAGGCGGCGGCGAGTTTCATCAAGGGCAGACTATCCAGCTGCTCGTTCCGCGCAAGCGCCATGTTTGCGGCAGGTTGCGGGCGGCCGTGATTGCGCGCCAGCGGGTAATCTGTAACCAGCGCGCGGCTTGCCGCGAACAGAGAAACGAGTCGACGCACTTTACAAGCTGGCGGACCACGGTCACAGGCCTTGCAACAGGGGACAATTCCATCATTATCATCGCCTTGCTGGCATTCGCCGCGCTTTTTCTTGCCTTCAGCAATGGCGCAAACGACAATTTCAAAGGCTTCGCGACGGTCTGGGGCTCCGCGTCGCTCGGCTATCGGCGGGCATTGCTGCTTGCGACGCTGGCAACCGTCCTCGGGGGGATTGCCTCGGTGGTGATTGCCGACGGACTCGTCGCGCAATTCTCCGGCAAGGGACTGGTGGGTGACGAGCTCGCCAACACGCCGGGCTTTGCCCTGTCGGTGGCCGGTGGGGCGGCGATCACGGTTATTCTCGCCACCCGCAGCGGCTTCCCGATCTCGACCACCCATGCGCTGGTCGGCGGGCTGGTCGGGGCCGGACTGGCGCAGAGTTCGGATGGCGTCGACCTCGGCAATCTCGGCCAGGGGTTCGTCCTGCCGCTGCTGACCAGCCCGTTCATTTCGGCCGCGCTCGCGTTTCTGGCCTATTTCGTTCTGCGGCAGGTGCGCGGGCGGCGAAAGGTGGAAACCGAGCATGCCGAAGCGGAAGCGGGCGAACATGGGAAGGACCACAAGACGCCGGTACTCGACACCGTGCATTACCTTTCCGCAGCCACAATCTGCTTCGCGCGCGGGGTCAACGACACACCCAAGATCGCGGCCCTGCTGATCGGAACCCGGCTGGTTTCGCCGGATATCTCCGCGCTGGCCGTTGCGCTGGCGATGGCGGTGGGCGGCTGGCTGCTGTCGCGCCGGGTGGCGGAAACGATGAGCCTCAAACTCAACCAGCTCGATCCGACGCAAGGCGTATCGGCCAATCTTGTGACTGCCGCATTGGTGCTGTTCGCCAGCCGGTGGGGATTTCCTGTTTCGACCACCCATGTGTCGGTTGGCTCGATCATCGGAACCGGTGCCGGTGCCCGTACGCTCGACCTGTCGGTCGTTCGCAATGTGCTGTTGAGCTGGGTTGCCACCCTGCCGATCGCTGCGGGTCTGGCCTTCACCCTGGGCATGATTGCCTGAACGACCGGTAAAAGTCCGTCAACCATACCTATTGCCTGACCGGATTCGCCTATAGTCGGCAATCCGTGTAATATAACCTGTCCTAAATCCGGTGCGATTCGTAGCACGCCAGTTGTTTTCTTGGGGAGGAAGAGATGACGGATATTCGAATTGATGATCTTGCGGGAAAGCCGCTGCTCTATGACCGCTCGGCACCTGGCCACTACGGCACCGGCGGCGTTCCCACACGGCCCTTTATCAATCAAACCTTCGCCAGCGAATGCGAAGACTGCTTTGTCGAACTGTGCCGGCGGCTCAAGGACGATGCCGGGCTGGAAGTCGACAAGATACTGACCGGCGGTGTCAGCCGGGCGGGCAGCGGATCGAGCCTGCATCACCAGAACCGCGCCTTCGACCTCGACGGGTTCCTGTTTGCCGATGGCACCAATTGGGTTGCAGACACGTTTCCGCAGCGGCCGCAGCTTTACCTCGGGATCGAAGCGGTCTTGCGCAAGCACTTCGGCACGGTGCTGAGTTACGATTACAACCGCGCGCACCAGGACCATTTCCATTTCGACAATGGCACGGCGGTCAAATTCAAATCAGCGGCGAAGAGCCACGTCATCTTCCTCCAGAACGCGATTGCGCTGGTCTATCAGATGCCGATCGGGCGCGACGGTGTCTGGGGCCCGCAGACCGACCGGGAGGTCAAGGCGCTGCGGGACCGTTTCGGGATCGGGGCCTTGTCCAGTGTCAGCAACTGGACGGCACTGCTCGACCAGATCGCGAAAGACGCGATGGAGCAGGAACGCGGCACTGTCGGCGATCCGGAAGATTTCGAGCCCGAAACCTGCCCGTGCTGCGGACAGCTTCTGCCCTCATAACTCCTGCCCACATTAGGGACGACTCCGTCCGTCCTGGCTTACGCAGCTTCGTTTTTGCGTTTCGCCTTCTTGCGCTCGTGCGGGTCGAGCAGGGCTTTGCGCAGGCGGATGCTTTCCGGCGTCACTTCGACCATCTCGTCGTCTTCGATATAGGCGATTGCCTGTTCCAGCGTCATGACGCGCGGCGGGGTCAGCTTGATTGCGTCATCCTTGCCGGTGGAGCGGAAGTTGGTCAGCTGCTTGGACTTGAGCGGATTGACTTCGAGATCTTCCGGCTTGGCGTTCTCGCCGATGATGATGCCTTCATAGATCTTCGCACCGCCGCTGACGAACAGCTCGCCGCGGTCTTCTAGCGCGAACAGCGCATAGGATGTTGCTTCGCCGCTGGCGTTGGAAATCAGGACGCCGTTCTGGCGGCCGCCGACGAGACCCTTGTAGGGGCCGTATTTCTCGAACAGGCGGTTCATGATCCCGGTGCCGCGCGTGTCGGACAGGAATTCGCCGTGATAGCCGATCAGCCCGCGTGACGGCGCGCTGAAGGTGATGCGGGTCTTGCCGATGCCCGACGGGCGCATTTCAGTCAGCTCGGCCTTACGCTTCTGCATCTTCTCGACGACTGTACCGGAATGTTCGTCATCCACGTCGATCACGACGGTTTCGTATGGCTCCATGCGCTTGCCGTCTTCCTCGCGGAACAGGACGCGCGGACGGCTGATGCCGAGCTCGAAGCCTTCGCGGCGCATGGTTTCGATCAGCACGCCCAGCTGCAATTCGCCGCGCCCGGCCACTTCGAAGCTGTCTTTGTCGGCGGCTTCGGTGATGCGGATGGCGACGTTGGTTTCCGCTTCGCGGAGCAGGCGGTCGCGGATCAGCCGGCTGGTGACCTTGCTGCCTTCACGTCCGGCGAGCGGGCTGTCGTTAACCGAAAAGCGCATGGCCAGTGTGGGCGGATCAATCGGCTGCGCTGCGATCGGTGTCTTGACCGAAGGGTCGGCCAGCGTGTTGGCGACTGTTGCCTTTTCCAGACCGGCCAGAGCGATGATGTCACCCGCCTGAGCGCTTTCGACCGGAACGCGTTCCAGCCCGTCGAAGCTCATCAGCTTGGTGGCGCGGCCGGTTTCGACGACCTTGCCATCCATGTCGATCGCGTGGATCGGATCGTTGACTCTGATCGTGCCGGACTGGACGCGGCCGGTCAGCACGCGGCCCATGAACGGGTCGCGGTCGAGCAGGGTCGCCAGGAAGCTGAACGGGCCCGAGGTTTCCAGGCCCGGCGCGGGCACATGCTGGACAATACGCTGGAACAGCGGCTCAAGCGAACCTTCGCGCACGCTGTCTTCTTCGCCGGCATACCCCTCACGCCCTGAAGCGTAGAGGACGGGAAAATCGAGCTGATCGTCGTCGGCGTCGAGTGAAACGAACAGGTCGAACACTTCGTCGAGCACTTCCTGAGCGCGGCTGTCCGACCGGTCGATCTTGTTGACGACCACGATCGGGCGCAGGCCGAGCGCGAGTGCCTTGCCCGTGACGAACTTGGTCTGCGGCATCGCGCCTTCGGCACTGTCGACCAGCAGGATGACCCCGTCTACCATCGACAGGATACGCTCAACCTCGGCGCCGAAATCGGCGTGGCCGGGCGTGTCGACGATGTTGATCCGCGTGTCGTTCCATTCGACGCTGGTGCACTTGGCGAGAATCGTGATCCCGCGCTCTTTTTCCAGATCGTTCGAATCCATTGCGCGTTCTTCGACACGCTGGTTCTCACGGAAGGTGCCGGACTGGCGGAAAAGCTGGTCGACCAGCGTGGTTTTGCCATGATCGACGTGGGCGATGATCGCCACGTTGCGCAGGTTTGCGGACATCGGATGTATGCTTTCGGTTTGGCAGCGCGCAATTGTGCAGCGCAATATTCGTGCGCGCCCCTAGCCGAGCGAGGCGCCGGGGGCAAGGGGCAGACGTGCACGGCCAATCGCTCGGAAGAAGACTTTTGCCCTGCGCAAGTATTTCAGGTAATATCCTTCGCCGACGTAGTATTCCCCAGGGGGAGAGAGATTGGCCGACCAGAACTCGCCAGGGCCGGATCTGAATAACGAGACACCGCGTCCAGCTTCGCAGTCTCGACCGGCAGTATCGTCCAATCCGGTTTTCAAGAGCCAGATGGGCGCCGTGTCTTTTGCAGTCCTGGGGATTGCCGTGTTCGCGCTCGCCGCGCTGTTCGTCATGGCTTTCCTCAATCTGTTCGGCCCGCCATCCGGCGAAATGCCGGATTTCGAGAACCTGGTCGCCCAGAAAACCGAACTTTATTGGCCGTGGGATGCTTTTGTGTGGCTTGTTGCCAGCGGCGGGCTGCTGTCGAAAATAATCGCCTTGGCCACTGCAATCCTGTCGGTCGGGATCGGAGTGATTGCGAAAGACACGACCAGCAAATGGCTCGCCCAAGCGGTGATCTGGCTCTGTCTGTCCGGCACCGTTCTGGCAATCTTGATGATGTGGCAGTTATCCGGAGAGCCCGATTTCGGGATGCTGCGCAGCCCGTCGAACATGGACGATGCCGCTTTCAAGGCCAATCTTTACGGGATGCTTGGCTTGATCGCGGGTTGGTTTTTGGTGTTCCTCGGTCGCCAGGTCGGCGTGGGCGATACGATGGGCCTGATGAAGGAATTGTGGAAACGCTGGACCGGAGGTGATGCATGAGCAGTGCATGCATAAAGCTGCTTGCGGTTGTGTTCGGCGGACTGGGGGTGATTGGCTTAAGTTCGACCGCGCTGGCCCAGGCGGAATTTGCCGCGCAGGTTGGCTGGGACGAGGGCGGAAAGCCCAGCGATGTCGAATTCAAGAGCGGCAGCATCAACACGCGCCCGTTCAAGGAAAAGCCCAATCATTACCTTGGTGAACGGCGTTTCGACTCAGTGCACGCGCAAGAGGATTTTGTCGTGCGGTGGCCCGGTCTGGCGCTGACCCTTCGCGGAAGGGCGCAGGTCGCGGAGGCCGGTAGCGAGCCGGAATTCTTTCGGGTCGCCAAACCCGATACGGGCATGTTGTGCAACGATGACCCGGTCGCTGCGCTTTTCCGCCAGGCACGGCGCAGCGATACCGAATCCCGGCTGGAAGTGATGCTGCAAATCATCGTCCTGCTTGAGCGGAGAAGCACCGGTTGCAATGACACCAACAGGCGTAACCTCGTCAATTTGCTGTTCAAACTGAATTATGATCTGGCAAAGGAGTCGCGGTTTTTCGACTTCTCGCCCGACGTCCTGAGGATCTTCCGCGCCGAGTACGGCGACACACGCGCAGTAAACCAGCGGATCGATGCCTATCAGGCTCAGGTCGATGGCCTCGCCATGAAAGCCGCCGAGGATGCATCGATCCGCGCGTTGGAACGCGGCGATTTCGACCGGTTCGATCGGATCAACGGCAAGCTGCAGGACGCGGCGGAGGAAGAGCGATACCTCGGCGCATTCAGGGCGCAGAAGATTTCGATGGTCAATCTGCGCCATCGGGAAATACAGGCGCTTTACACACAGTTCGAACAACGACCACGGCAGCTCGGCACGAGCGGAGCCCCGAGCATTGATGAGCGGGAGGCTGCTGCGATCTCGTATCGCGCGGCGGAGCGATTGGCCGATCTCGGACGCGATGATGCGTATTCGTCCGCGTTTGCCAATGCCGCATTGCCCCGTTCCACAGCTCGGCAATTGCCGGCCACAGCGAGGCGGTCGCTAGACCTGGTCCAGGTCGCGCCCGACGCAATCACGCTTGAACGCGAAACGATCGAAGATCGCGAGAGCACGATCGAGGCATCTGAAGGCGTTGCAGAAACGATCGGGTCTGAGATGGAGGGGGCTGCGCTGGAAGCCTTGAGTGACGGCATGGGAATGCCGGAAGCGGGACCGCAAGGTTGAGGCGCGCGTCGCGCGTAATACAGCCCACTGTGCCCGCACTGCAACACTCGGCCTAAACCCCCGAAACGCAGTGCAAATGCCTTGAGCAATGCCTCGTGCAATCGTATGCGCGCGGGCAAGCGTCCGGGTTCTTCTCCCCGTTTTGCACTGGGCGCACAGAGAGAGGATCGAAATTCCATGAAGACTGTTTTTTCCCGTAAGTCCGGTTCGCCCCGCTATGCCTTGCTTGCAGGCGTTGCGGCCCTTGGTCTCGCGCTGCCTGGCGTCGCCGCAGCGCAGGACATGGACGACGAAGCCGAGGCCGAAGAGCCGGCGTTCGATGACGACATCATCATCGTTACCGCGACCAAGCGCGAACAGACTTTGCAGGAAACCCCGATTTCGGTCTCCGTGACCTCGGGTGAAACGCTCGAGCAGGCACAGATCCGTGACGTGCTCGACCTGCAGACGGTCGCGCCTTCGCTGCGCGTCAGCCAGCTGCAGAACTCCTCTTCCTCGACATTCATCATCCGCGGCTTCGGTAACGGCGACAACAACTTCGGCATCGAGCCGTCGGTCGGCGTGTTTATCGACGGCGTGTTCCGCTCGCGTTCGGCATCGTCGCTCAACGACCTCGCCAACGTCCAGCGCATCGAAGTGCTCAACGGCCCGCAATCGACCCTGTTCGGCAAGAACGCGTCTGCCGGTGTGATCTCGGTCATCACCCGCAAGCCGCAGTTCGACTTCGGCGGCTCGATCGAAGCGAGCTACGGCAATTACAACAACATCCAGGTCAAGGGTGACGTCACCGGTCCGATCACCGATGCAATCGCATTCTCGATCGACGGCAGCTACAACAAGCGCGACGGTTACGGCACCATCGTCAACCTCGGTTCGGACGTGAATGATCGCAATCGCTGGACCGCTCGAGGCCAGTTGCTGATCGAACCGACCTCGAACCTCAGCATTCGCGCGATGGCCGATTATT
Source organism: Parerythrobacter lutipelagi (assembly GCF_005434975.1). GTDB lineage: Bacteria > Pseudomonadota > Alphaproteobacteria > Sphingomonadales > Sphingomonadaceae > Parerythrobacter_A > Parerythrobacter_A lutipelagi. The sequence goes on from NZ_SKCJ01000002.1 coordinate 338,401, forward strand.
CGAAGATCGACGAAAGCTGCTGCGTCGTCAGCACGCTGGTCGCCGGTCCGACCGCGCCGGCTGTGTTCGGTGTCGGCGGTGCGCTCAGCACCGATTTCTTCAGCTATGACATTTTCCTCAACCAGCAGCCGCTGAATGTAGTCGACAACTATGGTGGCTCGATCCAGGCCGATCTGGAGCTGGGAGCGATCTCGGTAACCTCGATTACCGCCTATCGTGAGCTGCAGAACTTCGTCGATCAGGATGTCGATTTCACCAGCGCGGATATCGTCAGCGAAGTGCGTGACCAGCGGGTGGATACCTTCACGCAGGAACTGCGCATCGCATCGGACTTCGACGGCCCGATCAACTTCCTGCTCGGCGGCTTCTTCTTCGACGAGAGCGTGACGCAGGACAGCACGCTGACAACCGGCACTGCCGGTCGCAACTTCTTTACCCTGCTGGGCCGCGGCGCCACGGGAGATCCGACGTTCACTTTCAATGCTGTCGAAGCTGGTCTCGGCCTGCCGCAGAACAGCATTTTCTCAGCCGGACCGCTGACCAGTGAAACTTATTCGATGGACAACCAGTCGTGGTCCGTCTTCGGCACGGTTGACTTCGAGCCGTTTGACGGCCTCGTGCTTACCGCCGGCTTCAATTACACCGACGACAAGAAGGACTTCGCTCTGAGCGGGGTCGCCTTCGACGAACTGGCAAATGTCAATCTGGTCGATGCCTTCATCTTCGGCGCGACAGGTGGAACGGTGAGCACTCCGGCACAATTCGCCGCGCTTCCGGCACCGAACCAGGCCGCGTTGCGAGCAGCGGCGCTGAACCCCCAGATCAACCCGCTGCTGGGTCTGGCGGCATTCCAGTTCCAGCCGCCTTTCCTGACCATTCCCAACGCGGTTGAAGATGGCCAGACGCGTGATGACGACTTCAGCTACACGCTGCGCGCAGCCTATCAGGTCAATGACAATATCAACGCCTATTTCAGCTACGCCACCGGCTTCAAAGCCAGCTCGGTCAACCTGTCGCGTGACAGCCGCCCGGCGTTCGGTGATTTCATCCCCGGACCCGGCCGTTCGCTGATCCTTTCGCCTTCTTCGCCGATCCGCGATGCCGGTCTTGCGGTGGCGAACCTGACCACCGGTTCGCGCTTTGCCGGTCCGGAAGATGCGGAAGTCTACGAACTCGGCCTGAAGGGTGAATGGGATGGTCTCAACGTCAATCTGGCGCTGTTCGACCAGACGCTGAAGGGTTTCCAGAGCTTCCTGTTCACCGGCACGGGCTTCCAGCTCAACAACGCTGGCGAGCAGTCGGTGAAGGGTTTCGAACTCGATACCCGCATCCAGCCGACCGATGGTCTCGTGCTCACTTTCGCGCTGACCTATCTCGATCCGCTGTTCGTCAGCTTTACGGAAAGCCCGGTGGGCGACCTGTCAGGCCAGCGCCCGGCCGGTATCCCGGAAATCGCGATTGCGACCTCGGCGACCTACACGCATGATTTCGGATCGAGCGGCAACCGCCTGATCACCCGCGTGGATTACAGCCATGAAAGCAACACCGATATCAACAACGGTCTGCCGACCTTCGGCCCGAACAACTTCCGCCGCGAAGTGAATTTGGTCAATGCGTCGATGACCTTCGCGCTCGACAACGGGCTCGAAATTGGTGCCTATGCCCGCAATCTGCTGAACGATCAGTACATTCTGACAGTGTTCGACGGCGTGGCACAGGCCGGTACCGTATCGGGCTACCCCAGCGCACCGCGCACCTACGGCGGTGTCGTTCGCTTCAAGTTCTGATTTGCATCACAGCGACATAGAGGGGGCTCTCCACACCGGAGGGCCCCCTTTTTCTTGCGCCGCGCCAAACGTTGGTTATTGTTTGCCCCGACCTGAAGAGGGGTACAGGAGGACTCGATGGAAAATTATGCCGGATTCTGGCTGCGAGTAGTGGCCTATATTATCGACGCGATCATCATGACTGTCGTTCAATTCGCTCTCGCAGCGATATTGGGTGTGAACCTGATGGACCCGGAAGCATCCGCTGGCGGCGGCAGCAGCATACTGCTCAACGTGGTAAGCATCGTTATCGCGGTTGCCTATTTTGCCGGGCTGGAAAGCTCTTCCTGGCAGGCGACAGTGGGTAAAAAGGCTCTCGGCCTCGTGGTGACAGATATCGACGGAAACCGGATCGGTATCGGACGTGCGATCGGCCGGTATTTCGGCAAGATCCTTTCGGCGCTGATCCTGTTGATCGGCTTCATCATGGTGGCCTTTACCGAACGCAAGCAGGGCCTGCACGATATGCTGGCCGGCACGCTGGTGGTGAAGGGCCAGCCCGGCATGACCGGAACTGATCCGAACGTCTTCAGCTAAGCCGTGAATGCCTGCGGCTGGTTTGCAGTCGAACGCAGAATGAAGGGGCTTCCGGAAACGGGGGCCCCTTTTTCTTGCGCTCAACCATTTGTGGTGCTGTAGTTCCATTGACAGAATTTTGGAGGATCGCTCAATGGATTGGATGATTTTGCCGTACAAGCGCTATGCGGATTTCGAAGGGCGTTCGCAGCGTATGGAATACTGGATGTTCACGCTCTTTTACCTGATCGTTGCCGCGATCCTTGCGGCAATCATGATCGCTGGCATCCCGGCGCAGGAAAGCATCGGCCAGTATGATGGCGGCGGACAGGCTGAGCCCGGCGTGCTTTTCTGGATCGGGCTCGGATTGCTGGCCATATTTGTGCTCGGTTCGATCATTCCGTCGATCGCGGTCGGCGTGCGCCGCTTGCACGATCAGGACAAGACCGGATGGCTCTATCTGATTTCCTTCGTTCCTTACGTCGGCGGACTGATATTTCTCGTCCTGATGTGTCTGGACGGAACGCACGGTCCGAACAGCTATGGCGAAGATCCGAAAGATCCGGGTGCCCAGTCGGTGTTCGAATAACAGCAACCGATGCAGCCAGCCTTACCCGAAAACGGCAGTGTCATCTCGTGGATGGTGCTGCCCCTCAGGCGCTACGCCGAGTTTACCGGGCGGTCGGGGCGCCGGGAGTTCTGGTGGTACAGCCTGTTTCTTGCCTTGGCCTACACCGCGATCCTCTTGCTCGGAGCGGGGCTCGCCACCGCATTCGAAAGCGGCCGAGCGGCCGGGATCACCGCACTTGCATCGTTTGCACTGTTCCTGGGCACATTCATCCCCGGATTGGCGCTGACGGTCCGCCGGTTCCACGATCTCGGCGTCTCGGGCCATATGACCTGGCTGGTCTACGGCGGAATGATATTTTTCAGCATACTTGCCTGGTTTGCCTATCTCGTCGTGATGGCGCTGCCCGGCAAGCCGGTGTTCAATAGCTATGGCCCGCCGGTTTACGGCGAGGATCTGGCTGGCGTGTTCACTTAGCCTGCCGTTGATCGCGCGGCGGAAGTGCCAGACTTAAGGCATATTTCCGCGCCGCGAGTTTCCATATCTTCCCCCGCACGACAAGTTCGGGCCTGAGACCTTCGCCTGACAGAGGGACTTAAAGTTGCCTGAGCGCCTGCGCCGGTTTCGCCCGCAACAGCGGTAGTGAACCGGCCAGCGCAAAGAACAGCACGAATGCCAGGCCGAGCCCCAGAACGCCGAGGATCTCGCCCCAATCGGGCAGCCAGTCGAATTCGAACAGCTGGGTTATGACCAGCCAGCCAAGCCCTGTGCCGAGCGCCAGCGCGACGCCCGCCAGCACCAGCGCCAGGATGCCGTATTCCGCAAGCTGCATGACCAGCACCTGTCGCCGGCTCGCGCCGAGCACGCGCATCACCACGGTGTCGTAAGTCCGCGCGGCGCGGGCGGCAGCGATTGCGCCGATCAGAACCGCCAGTCCTGCGAGCACCGCGACCGAGGCAGCGGCAAAGGTTGCGATGCCAACCTGGCTCAGAATGGTCCGCGCCTGCTTGAGCACATCACCCACTTCGATAACCGAGCTGGACGGAAAAGCGTTCACCAGCTGGCGTAGCAGCGGACCGGTGGGGATCGCATCGCCGATCTCGATCGTTGCTGCGAAATTGTGCGGTGCGTCCTGAATCGCGTTGGGGCTGAACACCAGCACATAGTTGAAGCCCATGCTTTCCCAGTCGATCCGTCGCAGGTTCGCGACGCGCGCGGTGCGCTCGACCCCCAGCAGACCGACAGTCAGCCTGTCACCGATCTTCAGATCGATGGCACGGGCGAATTCCTCGTCGACGGACACCAGTGGCTCGCCCGCATGGTCTGCGCTCCACCACTCGCCTTCGACCAGTGAATTGCCGTCCGGCAAGGCGTCGGAATAGGTCAGTCCGCGCTCGCCGCGCAGCGGCCATGCCCCGTCGGGGATTTCCTCCAGTTCGGACACGCGGATTTGCGCGTCCTCCGGTCCGTAAGCCAGGATCGCGCCGCGCAGCGCCGGGACAGCGCGGATCATCGCGTTTTCGTCTTCCGCGCGAACCAGTGTTTCGAATTCGCCGACCCGGTCGCGCGGCACGTCGAGAACGAAATAATCGGGTGCCTGCTGCGGCACACGGCTCTCGATATTGCCGTTGATGCTCGACTGGATCGCGGCCAGCAGAACGAAGGCCGACAGGCCGAAGCCCAGCGCCGTCACCAGCGCTCCGGTCGAGGCACCGGGCCGGTGCAGGTTCGCCAGCGCATTGCGGACCAGCGGGTTCTTTGGCGAAGGCAGCGCGCCCGCCGCCTTGCGAATCCCCCAGCCAAGCAAGGCCAGCAGGCCGAGCATGACCGCCGCGCCCGCCAGGAAGCCGCCGGAAAGCATCGGCTGGCGCGCCGTGAGCAGTGCCAGAGCGACAATCGCGATCAGGCCGCCGATAACCCAGCCGAGTGATTGCCCGTCGCGCGATAGCGGCACCACGCGCGCGCGCATCAGCGCCATGGCGGGGAAGCGCCGCGCGCGCAGGATCGGCGTTGCGGCAAACACCAGCGCCACCAGCAATCCGTATGCCGCGGCAAGCAGCAGCGCGGCCGGCTCGAACACGAATCCGGTTTCCACCGGCAGCAATCCGTCCAGCGCCATGCCCAGGAGCGGAGTAACCAATATTCCCGCAATCAGGCCCAGCACGCTGCCCGCCAGCGCCGCTGCGCCGATTTGCAGCGCGTAGACGCGGGCAATGTCCTTGCTCGACGCGCCAATGACCTTCAGCGTCGCGATGCTGGTCCGCCGCGCTTCAAGATAAGAAGCGACGCCGCCGCCTATGCCGATCCCGGCAATCACCAGCGCAGCAAGGCCGACCAGCGTCAGGAACTCGCCCATCCGCCCGACAAAGCGGTCCGCCCCGGGCGAAGCGCGGTCGCGGCTGCGGAAGTCGAACCCGGCGTTGGGAAAACGTTCGCTCAGCGCTTCCTCGACCGCCTCGGGCTCGCGCTGGGGGGAGAATGCGACACGGTATTTGCTCTGGTACATCGAGCCGGGTGCGGTCAGCCCTGCCTCTGCGGGCATTCCCTGTGCAACCAGCACAGTCGGGCCAAGCGAGAAGCCTTCGCTCAACTTGTCCGGTTCGGTTTCGATCACTCCGGCGGCGGTCAATTGCTGCGTGCCGACACGGAATTCGTCACCGACTGCGATCCCGAGGCGGTCCATCGCCCCCTGGTCGAGCCAAGCAGTGCCGGGTTCGGGCGCGCCGACCGATCGGCCGTCCTTGAGTGTGAGCGCGCCATAGAGCGGATACTTGCCGTCGACCGCTTTCAGCCCGACCGGCGCGGCATTTTCCCCTGCGCTCGCCATTGCCTGCAGCCGCGTACCGCCGGAAATCTCGCCATAGTCGGCAAAAGCGGTTTGCTCTTCAGGCGTGAGGTCGCGCTGCCAGACTTCGATCTCCAGATCGCCGCCGAGCAGTTCCTGCCCACGGCTCGCCAACTCATTCTCGATCGCGGCGGTCAGCGTACCGATTGCTGCCAGAGCGCCTGTGCCGAGGAACAGGCAAACCAGCAGCAGCCGCAGCCCCTTGAACCGCGCGTTGAGATCTCGCCGCGCGATTTTCCAGGCTGTGGACCAGGGCAGGGTGGGGGTGCTCATACCGCCGCGTTGCGCCCCGCCGTATCACTCGCGATCAGGCCGTCGGCAATGCTCAGCACCCGGTCGCAGCGTTCCGCCAGTTCGTTGTCATGCGTGATGACCAGCAGGGTTGCACCGGTCTCACGGCGGCGATCGAACAGCATTTCGATGATGTCATGCCCGGTGCTGACATCCAGATTTCCGGTCGGTTCATCAGCGAAAATCAGTGTCGGGCGCGCAGCGGTGGCGCGGGCGATGGCCACACGCTGTTGCTCGCCGCCGGAAAGCTGGGTCGGATAATGATCCAGCCGGTGTCCAAGCCCGACCGCTTCGAGTTCGGCACCGGCACGCGCCTGCGCGTCGCTTTCGCCCGACAGTTCCATCGGCGTGGCGACGTTCTCCAGAGCGGTCATGGTCGGCAGCAGGTGAAACGCCTGCAGCACGATGCCGATCCGGCCACGCCGGGCAAGCGCCAGCTGGTCTTCGTCCATCGTCGTGAAATCCTGCCCGGCCACGCTGAGTTCGCCGCCGGTCGCACGTTCAAGGCCGGACAGCACCGCCATCAGCGAGCTCTTGCCAGAGCCTGAGGGGCCAAGCAGCGCAACGACTTCGCCTTCAGCGACATCGAGGTCGATCCCGCGCAAAATCTCGACCGGAGCGCTGTCCTGACCGAGCGTAAGCGTGAGATTGCGGGCGGAGATTGCCATTGTGGCGGGGTTTTGACTTGTCACGGCCTGCCGATTGCATAGGTGAGGGGAACGAGCAAGGAGGCTCACCGATGCAACTACGCCTTTGGTCGATTGTTCCAGTCCTGAGCGCATTCGGACTGCTTGCCGGTTGCGGCAGCGAAGCACCTGTCCCGCAACAGCGTGAAGCGAGCGCTGCCGAAGCTGCGATGGAACAGCCTGTCATGGGGCCTGAACGGCGCATCCTCGCCTATGGGGATAGCCTGTTTGCCGGCTACAATGTCGACAAGGCAGACAGCTATCCGGCAAAGCTTGAAGCGGCGCTGCGGGCGCGCGGGGTCAATGCCCGAGTGACCAATGCAGGCGTTTCCGGGGATACGACAGCCGCCGGACTGCAGCGGCTGGGCTTCACGCTCGATGCGATGGAGCAGAAGCCCGACCTGTTCATTCTGGAACTGGGCGGCAACGATTTGCTGCGCGGTCTGAAACCGTCGGAGACCAGAGCCAATCTCTCGGCGATGCTCGATGAATTGCAGCTTCAGGAAATACCGGTGCTGATCATGGGCATGCGCGCTCCGCCCAATATGGGGGAGTTCCAGGCCGAATTTGACGGGCTCTATCCCGCGCTGGCGGAGGAGTATGACGCCGCGCTTTACCCGTTCTTCCTGGAAGAGATTTACCAGGAGCCGGAGCTGTTCCAGCGGGATCGCATCCACCCGACGCCGAGCGGGATCGAACAGCTGGTGGGCGGAACAGTGGATGCCGTAAGTGAGGCCTTGCCCGACGAGTAGATCGGGCGAACAACCGCTGCGGGACTTCAGGACCGACCATCCTGTGACGCCGATTGGAGGGTGCCGTGCGGCTGGTAACGTGTTTGCTCACCAAGGCGATTGCGGCCCCTGCGCTCGCGAACGCGGAGTACCCTGACCGGACCTATTCCGATCCGGCCCAGGGAACGGATATTGCGGCCTCGCCGCACGGCCTGCCCGGAGCGAGCATTGCCGCTTCCGAGGGCGCTCCAACTGGTACGCAGTCCCGTGGATCGACCTTGTCGCGCGCACTCTGGCCGGAAGCGCGATTGTGACCCTGGAAAGGGGCGAGACGATCGGGCGTGTCTTCCCTCGCCGAACAGGCTGCGCTGCGGTGCCGCGATTTGACTGAAACTGCCGGGCAGCACGCCCCGGCATGTTAAATCCGGCGGACCGAGCCGCCCTCGACCTGCCACACAGCGGCCTCTGCGCGGATGGCGTCGAATGGGGCGAGTTCCGTGCCGGTCATCCACACCTGCGCACCGCTGCTTCGTAGCCGGTCGAACAAGGCCGAGCGGCGGATCGGATCGAGATGGGCGGCGACTTCGTCCAGCAGCAGCACATTGGGGCGGCCTTGCGAGGCAAGTTCGGCGTGAGCGACGACCATCGCGATGAGCATCGCCTTCTGCTCCCCGGTCGAGCAATTGGCGGCGAGCATTGCCTTGCTCGCCATGGTCACTCTCACATCGTCGCGATGCGGGCCGACCAGGGTGCGCCCGGCGGCGCGATCGCGGGACCGGGTTTGTTGCAGCAGCATGAGCAGATCGCCGCGATCGGTTGGTCCGACTGGCGCGTAGAGGATGTCGGGGCGGGCGAAGGGTTCCTCGGGCAGTGCTTCGAGTGCGCGGGTCAGCTTCCGGATGGTCCTGACACGGCCGAGCGAGAGATTTTCGGCGTGCTCCACCAGCTGGCGGTCGATCGCGTCGAGCCATGCGGTGTCGGGGGACTGTTCGGCTGACAGCAGACGGTTGCGCTCGCGCAGGGCGTTTTCATAGCGCGTGGCGTAGCGGGCATGGGCCGGATCGAAGGCCAGCGCCATCCGGTCGATGAAGCGCCGCCGGGCGCCTGCGCTGTCCATGAACAGGCGGTCCATCGCCGGCGTCAGCCAGCCTATCGCGAGCCATTCGCCAAGGGATAAGGCGCTGGTCTCGCTGCTGTTGATCCGAACGCGGCGGCGGCCCGGCTGCTGTGCTTCGGTAAAGGTGCCAAGCCTGACCGGCTCGGCATTGCCCGGCTGGCCAAGCGATGCGCCGACCGCGAATCCGCCGTCCCCGGCCTGATCGGACATTTCCGCCAGCGCTGCACGGCGTAGACCGCGCCCGGGTGCCAGCAGCGAGATCGCCTCGAGGACGTTGGTTTTTCCCGCTCCGTTTTCGCCGACCAACAGATTGAAGCCGCGCGAACCGTCAAGCGCGGTCTCAGCGTGGTTTCTGAAGCGTGAAAGAGTGATGCGGTCGAGCGCCATAGGGTGACCGGTCTCTAGCCGTGCGGCATCGCTCATTCCAGCCGAAAGCACGATTTCCAACAGTTGGTGAAAAATACCAACATTCAGTATCTGTTAAGGTTCGAAAAAGGGTGAAAAATATCTAAACCCTTGCTATAAAACGGAATTAGAAAACTGGCACGCCTCCTGCAGTGTATTGTTTGTCCGAAGGAATGGTCCCGAGGGCAGATGAAGAAAGGAAATATCATGTTCACTCAGGAAGGTTTCAGCAGCCGGGTCTTCGCTGCGGTTACTTCGCTCGCAGTCTCGGCATTCGTGTTCGCCGTCGCAATCATGCCGGCAAACCAGGGCGCAGTTCTCCCCATCGTGATGGCCTGAACCGCCGCAACCACCACGTCTCTTGCACGTCTTAAACAAGGAAATTTTGAAATGTTCACTCTCTCGAATGTCAGCAACCAGCTTTTCGCTGCTGTGGCATCGGTCGCCGTCTCGGCTCTGTTTCTCGCCGCTGCGATTGTGCCCGTCAGCAACGGTGTAATTCTGCCGGGAGTGATGGCATGAACAATCTCGACCGCAAGCCCGCTGTCGGCGTCCCGAACCAGGGTTTTCGCCTCGACCGGAGCGGTGCCAAAATCTGGGGTGTCTGCGGCGGTATCGCCAATTCCACCGGGATCGACCCCATGCTCGTTCGCATCGGTTTCGTTATCGGCGCGCTGATAAGTGTCGGCACGGCGGCCATCATCTACGCAGCGATCGGCCTGATCGCAGACTAAGGCGCAGCCCCTGACATCCGTCCCGGTTTTTCGGGCCGGCTGTGCCACCAGGAATGAGAACCGGGAGGGGCCGATCGGCCCCTCTCTTGATTCCTACATCGCGGAAATGCCGCCATCGAGCTTGATCTCCGCGCCGGTCATGAATCGGCTTTCGTCGCTCGCAAGATAAAGCACCGCATTGGCGATATCGATCGGCTCTCCAACCATTTTCAGCGGGATCTGCCGCGCCAGCTTGTCGAGCAGCACATTCTTCTCAAGACCGTGATGCTTCGCTGTCCCGTCGAGGATCGGCGTATCGACGAAGGTGGGGTGGATCGAGTTGCAGCGGATTTGCATGTTCTGCTTCGCACAATGCAGCGCAATCGACTTGCTCAGCATCCACACCGCCGCTTTCGAAGAATTGTAAGCCGGCATGGTGTCGCTTGCGATCAGGCCGGCGATGCTTGAAATGTTGACGATCGAACCCGGCGCGTGTTCGCGCATCAGCGGTAGCGCCTTTTGGCAACCGTGGAAGATTGAATCGACATTGACCGCAAAGCAGCGCTTCCAGTCTTCGAATTTGCAGGTCTCGATGTTGCCCGCAACGCCAATCCCGGCATTGTTGACCAGCACGTTAAGCCCGCCGAGGTTATCGCGCGCGGCGTCGACGGCCTTCTCCCAGTCGGATGCGTTGGTCACATCATGCGCGATCGAGTAAGCGGTGCCTGCACCGAACCGCTCGTTGATCGCCTGCGCGGTGTTGGCCGCACCATTGGCGTTGATATCGGTGCACAGCACGCGCGCACCTTCCTGTGCCAACAGCGTCGAATGGGCTGCGCCCAACCCTTGCGCGGCCCCGGTTACCAGTGCCAGTTTGCCTGCAACTCTGCCTGTCATGCCTTGTCCTCTCCGATAAATCCCGCCGCCATCAGCATGGCAATGCGCACATCCACCGCATGACCCTTTGCCCGCCATGCGGCAACGAATTGCGGCAGGTGGTCAAGTTTCACCCGGTGAACGGTAATGTCTTCGCTGTCCGTGCCGCCGCCTTCGCCGACTCTGGTTAAACCCGATGCACGAAGCAGGGTGAAGCTCTCGCTCACCATGCCGGGGCTGGAATAGAATTCGCCCAGATTTTCCATATGTGCGGCGGTGTAGCCGGTTTCTTCTTCCAGCTCGCGCACGGCGGCAGTTTCCGGGCTTTCGTCTTCGCTACCGTCGTCGTCGCCGATCAGGCCAGCCGGTACTTCCAGACAGGTGCGGCCAAGCGGCACGCGGTACTGTTCGACCAGCAGGACGTAGCCTTCCTCGTCGACCGCGATGATGGCCGCTGCGCGAATACCGCGAGCGCGGCCCGCATATTCCCACTTACCGCGTTTCTTGGCGGTGATGAATTTGCCCTGCCAGACGGTTTCTTCCGGCAGTTCGGCATCCTGATTGCTCATGCGAGCCGTGTTAGACTTCAATCAGCCTGTCCGGCAACTCGTTCTCGTCTTCTCCGGCGCGAGGGAAGTGTTGTGACAGGACTGCGCCGACATCGCGTACCCCGGCGGCGAGTCCCTGTCCGATCTCGCCCTGGCGGATCTCGACCAGCATATCCGCCATCGCCTCGCCCCAGACATCGGCCTCGACTTTCTCCGTTATCGATTCGTCAGCGATAATCTCTGCGCGGTGTTCCTGCATCGAGAGATAAAGCAGGACGCCGGTGCGCCCGTGCGTGCGCCGTTCTGCGCCGACCTTGAAATGCTTGATCGCTGCTTGCCGCGCACGGGCTGATTTGACCGGGCCGGGAATGGAAAGAAAACGCAGCCTGTCGGACTGGAGGAGCAGCCACATCAGGCCGAATGTTAGCACGCCCAGCGAAAGAACCAGTGTGACAATTTCTGCCGTTGTCCATTGAGTGCCCCAACCGCCGAACAGGCCGTCAACTTTCTCGACCAGCACGTCGGGCCAGACAGCGAATACGCTCATCACTGTGAAGGACGCCAATGCACACCAGGCAAGCACGATGTCCGAATACCCGTCCGACCGGTCGGCCAGCACGGTCACGATCTCGCCGGAAGTGTGCAATTCCGCCTCGCGCACCGCGTCGCTGACGATCGCATGGCTCTTTTCGTCCAGATAACGCGCCATCTACCAGCCCCCGCTCGCACCGCCGCCGCCAGACATGCCGCCGCCGAATCCGCCGAATCCTCCTCCGCCGCCTCCGCCGGAGAATCCCCCGCCGCCCCAGCCTCTGCTCCTGCCGCTGCTCCTGCCGCTGCTCCGGCCGCCCGACATGCCGCGTGTGACCGCCTTGCCAGCTTCCCACAGAATGATGTTGCCGACCGCACCGCCAACCCCGCCGCGGCGATAACGCCGCCGCTTGCCGCCGCGGATCATCGGCAGGATGAAGAAAAAGAACAGGAACCCGAACCAGAAAATCGTGCCGATCGGGAACCCGCCTTCGCGGCTGGACCGGTTGGCTTCGGCAGCTTTTGCCGCTTCCTCGATGGCAATGGCGTCCTCCGGCGATTTCGCGAGGTGCTCGAGTATCCGGTCGATCCCCTGTGTGACACCGGCGTCGAAATTGCCCGCCTTGAACTGCGGAGTGATCGTTTCGCGGATTACACGTCCGCTCATGATGCCCCCGAAATAGGGGTGCAGGCCGTAACCGACTTCGATGCGCATTTTGCGATCATCGCGCGCGACCAGCAGCAACAGGCCGGTATCGCGCTTTTCTCCGCCGATACCCCAGGTGCTGAACAGGCGCGTGGCGTAAGGCTCGATATTCTCGCCTCCGAGCGAGGGGATCGTCGCAACGATGATCGCATTGCCGGTTCGCGCGTTATACTCGCGCAGCCGCGTGTCGAGCGCAGACTCGGTTTCAGCGGACAGAATGTCTGCACCGTCATAAATCGGGCCATCGGGCCGCGGCGGTAAGTCTTGCGCCAGAACCGGCGCTGAAACGGCCATCAGCACCATGGCTATGAATGTCCACAGGCGGGTCATGCGGCTGCCTTCATCGATCTGACGCACACTTCGCTGGTTGGTCCGAACTCGGTTGCGCTATCGAGCTTTGCCATGAGGGCATTCACCCCGCCTTCGATCCCGCCGGCGAAATCACCCGCTTGGAATGGCGGCACCATGTTCCGCTCGATGACTGTCTTGGCGAATTCGTTGGTGATCGGCTTTTCCAGACCGCATCCGACTTCGATCCGCATTTGCCGATCATTCGGAGCGACCAGGACCAGCAAACCGCGATTGGTTTCACGGTCACCGATGCCCCACCGTTTGAACGTATCGAACGCGACCTGTTCGATCGGCTTGCCATCGAGCGTCGGCAAGGATGCGACCACAATCGCAGTGCCGCTGCGCTGCCAGTATTGCGTCAGATCCGCCGTCAACTCCGCTTCGGATTCTGGCGGGATGATGTCAGCCCGATCGGCCACCGGGCCGGAAGGAAGGTCGCTCGCCGCTGCGTCCGTTTCGTTTACAGCGGCGGCCCCCTCTTGTGCAGAACAAGAGGCCAGCGGCAGGGCGAGAGCCAGAAATCCGGCTGGAACCGCCGAGGCCATCCGCCAGACGGCCCCTGATCGGGCGCGCGCCGGTGTCACTCCGCTGCGCTGTCGCCGCCGGTGATGCTGTCGAATTCGACATCGGGGGCGTCTTCAGCTCCGTTCTCCGCATCGAAATATTCGAGCGGTTCGGCACCGTGAATGATGTTGGCACCGATGGTGTCAGGGAACGTGCGGATGGTGGTGTTAAAATCCTGCGCCGCTTCGTTGTAGCGAACCCGTTCGGTGTTGATCAGGTTTTCCGATTCATCGAGCGCGACCATCAGGTCCTGAAAGTTCTGGTTGCTTTTGAGTTCCGGGTACTGCTCCACAACGGTTCGGAACTGGCCGATCGCCTGTGTCAGCTGGTTTTCCGCTTGCTGGATCTTCTGAAACTCATCGGGATCAGACAGGTCGTCCGTGGTGATGTTCACGCCCATCGCCTTGGACCGCGCTTCGATCACGCCGGTCAGGATATCGCGCTCCGACACTGCTGCGGCTTCGGCAACACTGACGAGATTCGGGATCAAGTCATGCCGGCGCTGCATGGCCGATTCCACATTGCCCCACTGCGCCTTGGCGGCCTCCTCCTTGGTCGGGACCGAATTGATGCCGCAGGCGGCAAGCCCGATCGATGCCATCGCGACAAGCGCGAACCGGCGGACTGAGTGGAAATCCATCTGAGAAACTCCCCTTGGGCGCACGGCGGGACGCGTGCATCATCTGTGTTATCTAGTTAGCACACCGGACAGCGTTTTCAAGGAACGTGCTCGCGATCCTGCCGTTGGTCCGCAAGGCAACAGGGAGCTTTCCAGCATGTCCGTTTTCGACGAGTTCAAGAAATTCATTTCGCGCGGCAATGTGCTGCAGTTGGCGGTGGGCGTCGTGATCGGCGCGGCTTTCGGCAAGATCACGACATCGCTGACGGAAAGCGTGCTGATGCCTTTCATCGGCTGGCTGTTCGGCGCGGTTGATTTCTCGAACTGGTTCATCCGGCTTGGCAGCATTCCGCAAGGATATTCCGGCTCGACCGCCAATTATGCAGAGCTGAAAGAAGCCGGGGTGGCGATGATCGGTTACGGCGATCTGCTGACTCAGATGGTCAACTTCCTCATTCTGGCCTTCGCGCTGTTCCTCTTGATCAAAGGCGTAAACCGGGTGCTCGATGCGATCGAGGAAGACAAGAAGGCCATGGACAGCAGTTCCGACAGCGACAAGGTGCCGACCGATCCCCAGCTCGATGTGCTGCGCGATATCCGCAAGGAACTGAGGGGGCTGCGCGAAGCGGGCGGCGCATGAGATTTTACCTGTGCACCCACTTGGCAGGGTGAACAGCTGGTGCCAGAAGTCACGGCACAATCGTGCATTTGTGGGAGAACACCATGCTGACCGAATTCAAGGAATTCATTGCCAAGGGCAATGTTATGGAACTGGCCGTTGCGGTCATCATCGCCGGGGCCTTTGCAGTCATCGTCTCTTCGCTGACCGCCGATATTATCATGCCGATCGTGGGGATGATTTTCGGCGATGTCGATTTCAGCAGCCAATACATCGTGCTGAGCGGCGAAGTCGAGGAAGGCATGACTTTGGAAGCAGCGCGCGAAGCCGGGGCGAATGTGCTGGCATGGGGCGCTTTTGTGACTTCGATCATCAACTTCTTGATCCTCGCATTCATCATCTTCCTGCTGGTCCGTTATGCCAACAAGGTGAAAGCGCGGCTGGAAAAACCGGCCGAAGAAGAAGCGCCCGCAGGTCCGACCGAAGTTGAACTGCTGGCCGAAATTCGCGATGCGCTGAAGGGCGGCGCGCCGGGCGCTCCGAAAAACGGCCCGATGGGCTGAACCCCCTCACTCACCCATATACACTTCACATTAAGCGGGCGGGGCCTATATAGGTCCTGCCCGTTTCGGCGGGCTATGGTGATAAATTGCTGCGTGCAATAGACACAACGGACCCGGGGGCAGTACCCGGCGGCTCCACCAAAACCCCCGGATTTCCGGGGTTCCTGATGGGGCCGAACTAGGATCGACGTGTGTTGAAAGACGTAGTTTTTACCCGGGCTGAGTAACCCGCTAAACTGTTCACAACACACAAGTGCCAATGATAATGAAGCACTCGCAATTGCAGCGTAATCTGACGGCTTAACGGCCTGATCTTACAAAGCTAAAGCGCGGTTGGACCCACCGGGCAACAGAAGCGGATTCCGGGGGCCCGGGGGGGCCTAGCAACAGAACCCCCCACCCTTCACTTGGTTGGAAGTAAACCGTTTGCCGAGTGTACAACGGGCCTCCCCCCATGAAATGATCGGCGCGGGTAGCTAGCAACAGAAACCCCCACCTTCTGACAGCGTTGAAACCGGGACCTGGCTATCCGAGAAAAAGTGGAGCGCAGATCTCAATCAATTCGGCGCTCAGTTCGGGTTCAACACGCTCAATGGCTGCTCGGGTGCGGCGATCAGCTTCAGAAAAAGCGGCATCTTCTTCTTCCTTGCTTCTCCGGAAGGCTGACACGGCACCCACAGCAGCGCCTTCGTAACCGAGGTAGATCTTCCGCTCCTGATCGTCGATCTGGGCCGGTGTCAAATCCTGCTTCGCACCTTCCGCATATGCAGCATTTTTCGCCTTGAGAGCAATCGAGCGCGCTTGGTCGGAGGATAGATTCTTCAACGCAGAGCTGCGACTGACGGCAAACTCGCCAATACGCGAACAACGCAGCGCTTGGCCCAGGCTGACAGTCATTGGTACGGTCGCGCTTTCTTCAGGAGCCGCTGGCGACGAGCTATTGCCAGCTGAAAGGTCGGTTTCATCGGCTGAAGCGGGTGGTTGCGCCGGTTGTGTTCCACATGCTGTCAGCGCCATACATGCCAGTGACGTCAAACAAAGATATCGCACGCGATTTCTCCTTACTCGGCCCGGCCGACTGCACAATCAACGGTACTATTTGCCTCTTCCCGTTCTCGTTCAAATCTCAGGCAATCGAGGATCTTCGCGCCGGCGAGGAACACCGCGCCGGTGGTTGCAAGGAACAGCAGCTTGCCGCCCCAGCCGGGATATTCCACGAGATATTGCGCGCCGCGTGCGGTCGCACCAAGCGCCAGCGCATAGATGATCACGAAAGCCTCGATCCGCGTCTTGATGACGAACAGCCTGGCGATCTTTTTCAGCATGCGCTCCCTTTCTTGTTAACATTTTACACTGCAAGCCCCATGCCAGCGCCACGGCGCTGCGGGATACGGTGGTTAACGTCCAAGGGATTGTAAACAAACCCGACGAGCTGTCGAGCGTGTTAACCCAGAATCGTCAGATCGAGCGATTCCAGCAACTTGCCGCGCGCTGTTCGAACGGTTTTGGCAAGCTCGGGCAGGCCGATATCGGACGGGTCGATCTGTTCGGGCCACCATTCACCGATGACTTTTTCGAGCTGTTCGGCCTTTGCCTCGCTGAGCAGGAAGCGCGGGTCGACCGTTGCCGGATCGGCGACAACGCGCAGGCGCAGGCAGGCGGGGCCGCCGCCATTGGCCATCGACTGGCGGACATCGACCGGGATCACCTGCCGGATCGGCCCATTCGATGCCAGCATGGCTTCGCACCAGGCCCACACGCTCGCGCTTTCCTGACATTCGTCCGGCACAACCAGCGCCATCTCGCCGGAAGGCAAGGTGAGGAGCTGGGCGTTGAAAAGATAGGTCTTGATCGCTTCCGCCAGGCTGACGGCGCTCGACGGCACTTCGACCACTTCCAGCGCGGGGAAGGCTGCGCGGATTGCCTGATATACGCTGTCGCGGTCGGCGAAGGCTTCTTCGTGAGTAAACAGGACGCGCTCGTTGGCGACCGAGACGACATCGTTGTGAAACGCACCCGCTTCGATCGCGGCGGGGTTCTGCTCAATAAAAACTGTGCGTGCGGGATCGAGCCCGTGCAACCGGGCGACAGCGCGGCTGGCTTGTTCGTGCTGGCGCGCAGGAAATCTGCCGCCCGGCCGGCCATAAACGAACACCTCCACTCCGGCACTGCCATGCCCTTCGCACAGCCGCATATGGTTTGCTGCGCCTTCGTCACCGAAACTGGGCGGCACCGCGTCATGTACGGTGAAATGGTCGGAATTGCCGAAGGCGATATCGAGCTGAGCCTTGGTGTCGCGCCATTCCTGCGCGCGATGGACCATGGTGACGAGGTTGGCCGGTGTCAGGTGGCACTTGCCGTCGGCGGTATCTGGCGCGGGGCTGACCGTCGCCGCATTGGCCGTCCACATCGAACTGGCCGACCAGGCCGCCGCCAGCAGGGCGCGATCCTCAGCCGGGTTCACCGCCAGTCGCCGAAGCGTTTCCTCGTTCGGTCGCAGCAACGGCAGGAGAAATCCCTGCGCCAGCCCGCGCGCCATATTGCCGCGCATCTTGCCGATCCCCTGCAGCGCAGCAGCGCGCGGGTAGGACGGATCGCCCCTGTGGCTTGCGCTGGCAATATTGCCGAGGCTGAGCCCCGCGTAATTGTGCGACGGGCCGACAATACCATCGAAGTTGATCTCGACCAGATTTCCGGGCTTGTTCAACGCGCTACGCTCCACACGATATCGCCCGGCTGCACATTGAGCACCTCGGCCGCCGTCGCATCGATGGTGACCGAGCCATCATCATTGACGCAGCGCTCGCCGTAACAGCTGCGGAAGGTCGCCAGATGACCGGTGGCGATCAGCGAACGCTCTCCGTTCTCGCAATCGATCCCCTCGATTGCCGCATGCTGCGCGTCTTTCACGCTTTTCACCTGATCGGTTTTGGCCAGCATGGTCGGCCCGCCGTCGAATATGTCGACATAGCCTTCGTAAGCGAAGCCTTCGTTCTCCAGCATGCGCATGGCCGCGCGCCCGGTGGGGTGCGGCAAGCCGATGACCTCGCGCGCATCATTATCCAGCATGGCGACATAGACCGGATGCTTGGGCATCAGATCGGCGATGAACTGGTTGCCGTTGATGGCGTTGAAATAATCGGCTTCCTGAAAACTCATGCCGAAGAACCGGCCGGCAACCCCGTCCCAGAATGGCGAGCCGCCGCGATCATCGATGATCCCGCGCAATTCGGCCAGCACCCGGTCGGCGAACCGCGCGCGGTGCATGGCGATGAACAGGTAGCGGCTGCGCGCGAGCAGCAGGCCGAGACCCCCGGCGCGTTCGTTGGGATGGAGGAACAGTCCGCCGACCTCGCTCGCCCCCTCCAGATCGGTCGTCAGGCCGAGGATCTCCGCGCGCACTGTGCGGTCGAGTTCCTGCGAATGCTGCGACAGCGTGCTGAGGCGGTAGGAATAGAATGGCCACTGCTGGCCGACCTGTGTGAACAGCTGGCAGGTGCCGCGAACAGCCCCGGTTTCCGCGTTCTCCAGCACCAATACGAATTGATCGTCGCCCAGCTTTTCATCGTCGCGCGCGAAGGCCTGCTCGGCGCGGTCCAGCTTGCTGCCCAGCGCCTTGCGATCTGCCGGCAGGTTGGTGAAACCCCCGCCGGTCAGCTTGGCCATTTCATACAGCGGTTCGAGATCGGAAGCGCGTGCAGCGCGCAGGCGAAAGGTCAAAGCGGATCCCCCGAAGCAAGTTTGTGCAGCACCAGCGCGGACAGGGCCGCCCGTTCTCGCAGTGATGATACGATCATGAATTCATCCGGCGAATGGATTGAACCGCCGCGCACACCCATGGTGTCGACGACGGGAACGCCGGTGGCGGCGATGTTGTTGCCGTCGCACACTCCGCCGGTCGATTGCCAGCCGATTTCCTGACCGAGCGACGCCCCGCAGTCGCGCACCAGATCGAACAGTTTCTGCGCCCGCCGGTCGACCGGCTTTGGAGGGCGGGTGATGCCGCCGTGGCGGTGAATCGAAACCTCGTGCGTCTGCTGGACATCGCCGATCAGCGCCGCCAGCCCGGCTTCGAACTGCGCCGCAGCGTCAGGGCTCTTGGGCCGGATGTTGAACCGCAAGACGGCATGGTCCGGCACCACATTGTTCGCGGCGCCGCCGTCGATCTTCGCCGGGTTGACCGGGCATTCCCCGGTCTGAAGCTGTTTGAGCCCGAGCACCAGCGCGGCCGCTGCGACGATCGCGTTGCGCCCGTCCTGCGGATTGCGCCCGGCGTGGGCGGACTTGCCGGTGATGGTGAGCGAATAATTGCCGCTGCCGCCACGCGCATGGGCCAGCGTGCCGTCGGGCAGGGCGGAAGGTTCGTAAGTGAGCGCAGCATATTTGCCCTGCGCCAGCTGCTCGATCAGCGGCGCGGATGCGAGCGATCCGGTTTCCTCGTCCGAATTGATCAGCACATCATAGCCGATGTTCGCGGCGCATTCGCTCGTTTCGAACGCCATCAGTGCGTGAAGGATAACGGCGATACCGCCCTTCATGTCGGCGAGGCCCGGGCCGTTCAGCGTCTCTTCGTCGAGCCACTGCTGGTCCTGAAACGGATGATCCTTGGGAAAGACTGTGTCCATATGCCCGGTGAACAGCAGCCGCTTCGCTGCATCGGGCCGCACGCGCAGCACCATATGCTGGCCGAATTGCCGGTCGACTTCGCTGCCATCGGGATCGATTGCGGATACCGGGGCCGGGTCGATCATCTCGATATCGCCGGGCAGCGCGGAGAAGGCTTCGGCCAGTCTGGCGGCCATTTCAGCCAGCCCTTCGAGATTGGCGGTACCGGTGTTGATCGCGCTCCACTCACGCGCTTGGGCGAGCATGGCATCCTGATCGATCGGGGCGATCAGCGCTTCGTGTTCGGTATCCGGTTTCATTGGCAACAGCCTCTAGCCGCGCGGACGCGGCTGTCCAAGGGCAGGCAAGAAATTCTTGGGTCTGAAAGCGTTGCATCGGCAGGCGAGCTTGGCCATAGCGCGCCTGTCCTCCCCGGGTTTTGCTGTTATGAATCCCCCCGCGCATCGCTGTGCGCAATCTATTCTTGCGAGGACCAATGACCGAATATGTGAAGCGCGCCGGATTGCAGGTTTATCCGGGACTTGCCGACTTGCTCGAAACGCAGGTGCTCCGGGCGCTGGGCCGCGATGTCGCGGTTTTCTGGCAGGGGTTTGCCGATCTCCTCGCCAGCAAGGCGCCGCGCAATCGCGAACTGCTGGCGAAGCGAGAGGACCTGCAGGCAAAGATCGATGCCTGGCACAAGGATCGCGCGGGCCAGCCGCATGATGCGGACGCATATCGCGCCTTTCTCCAGCAGATCGGTTATCTCGTCCCTGAGCCGGAAACATTCACTATCGGTACCGAAAATGTCGATCCCGAGATCGCGACGATGGCGGGGCCGCAGCTGGTGGTGCCGATCCTGAATGCGCGCTTCCTGTTAAATGCGGCCAATGCGCGCTGGGGAAGCCTGTATGACGCGTTCTACGGCACCGATGCGCTCGATGCGCCGCCTGCGCGCCCCGGTGGTTATGACGAGGATCGCGGCGCAGCGGTGATCGCGCGCGGGCGCGAATTCCTCGATTCGGCGCTGCCACTGGTGGACCAAAGCTGGGCCGATCTTGCCAACGAGCATGACGGCAAGCTGCAGGACGAGAGCCAGTGGGTGGGGCATACCGATCAGGGTCTGCTGTTCCGCAACCACGGTCTGCACATCGAAGTCGTGTTCGATCGCAAGCACCCGGTCGGCAAGACCGACAAGGCGGGTATTGCCGATATAGTGGTCGAAGCTGCGCTGACCACGATTTGCGATTGCGAGGATTCGGTCGCGGCGGTCGATGGCGAGGACAAGACGCTCGCCTACACCAACTGGCTCGGCCTGATCCGAGGCGATCTGGAGGACACATTCGAGAAGGGCGGGGCGATGATGACCCGCTCGCTCAATGGCGACAAACTCTACCGCGACGGCGACGGCAACCAGCACGCGCTGATGGGCCGCAGCCTGCTGTTCGTGCGCAACGTGGGCCACCTGATGACCAATCCGGCGATCCTGCTACCGGGCGGCGAAGAGATTCCAGAAGGGATCATGGATACCGTCTTCACCAGCGCGATCTCCGCGCTCGATGTCGAAGGCGCCAAGAAAGATGGATTGGTAAAGTTCGGCAATTCGCGCCACGGCAGCATCTATATCGTGAAGCCGAAGATGCACGGTCCGGAAGAATGCGCCTTTACCAACGAACTGTTCGATGCGGTGGAGGATCTGCTCGCGCTGCCCCGCCACACGATAAAGGTCGGCGTGATGGATGAGGAGCGCCGCACGTCGGCCAACCTTGCTGCCTGCATCCATGCGGTGAAGGATCGCATCGTGTTTATCAACACCGGTTTCCTCGACCGGACCGGCGACGAAATTCACACCTCGATGCACGCCGGGCCGATGATGCGCAAAGGCGAGATGAAGAGCAGCGCATGGCTAGCCGCATACGAGAAACGCAATGTCGGTATCGGCATGGCGTGCGGCCTTTCGGGCCGTGCGCAGATTGGCAAGGGCATGTGGCCTGCGCCCGATCTGATGGGCAAGATGATGATCGAGAAAATCGGTCACTTGCGCTCCGGCGCGAACACCGCCTGGGTTCCCTCACCCACCGCAGCAACGCTGCATGCGCTCCATTATCATCAGGAAGACGTTTTCGAGATCCAGCAGGACCTCGGCGAAACACCGGGCCTTGCCCCGCTGCTCACCATCCCTTTGGCCGATGGGACCAATTGGTCGGAAGCCGAAGTGCGCGAGGAACTCGACAACAACGCGCAGGGTTTGCTGGGCTATGTGGTGCGCTGGATCGATGCCGGGGTCGGGTGTTCGAAAGTGCCCGACATCAACGACGTCGGCCTGATGGAAGACCGCGCCACACTGCGCATCTCCTCGCAGCATATGGCCAACTGGCTGCTCCATGGCGTGTGCAGCGAGGCGCAGGTGATGGACAGCCTGCAACGCATGGCTGCCAAGGTCGATGAACAGAACGCGGGCGACCCGCTGTATGAGCCGATGGCGGGCAATTGGGACACCAGCCTCGCGTTCAAGGCCGCATGCGACCTTGTGTTCAAGGGTGTAAGCCAGCCGAGCGGTTATACCGAGCCATTGCTGCACAAATGGCGGCAGGCGAAGAAGGCCTGCTAGGGGCGGCCCGTCATGCGCCGCCGATTGCTTGCCGTCGTCGCATTCGTGTTGCTGGGACTTGTCGTCTGGCTGCTCACGCGGCCGGGCGATGCCCCGCTGATCGGCAGCAATGCTCCGCAAGCCTATTCTCGCGCAGCCTTCGACCAATGGTTGATTGCGGACCCTGACCGAATCCGCGATTTCGAAGACTTCGCTGACTATCTCGCCGGGCAGGGGGTGGGAAATGTCGTGCCCGTCTGGCAGCTGACGCGCACCGATGCCAATCGTTCCAAGGATTGCGAGCGTCCTCAATTCCTGATCCCGCCGCGGGACGACTGGGCGAATATCGTGCCTGTGCTGGTGCTTGTGCGGGATCATGTTTCCCCTGAAATCGGCGCAGTCGAAGTGCAATCGACCTATCGCACGCCCGATTTCAATGACTGCATCGGCGGCGCGGTTCGTAGCAGGCACCTTTCCTTTTCGGCTGTTGACCTGACACCGGTCGAACCGATCCCCAATTCGCAGCTGTTCGGCAACTTGTGCCAGCTGCAAGCACAGCTCGGACCGGCCAGCCGCTTCGGGCTCGGCGCCTATTTCGATCCCTCCATGCCGGACCGGGCGAGCGGGCGGTTTCATGTCGATGTTTCGGGTTATCGCAGCTGGGGTTATTCGCAGCGCTCCGAAAGCAGCGGTTGCCGCGCATTCCGCTGATTTTGCTCTGAAAACCAATTGTTCAGCCATTGGTGGCATGGCTGAAGGATGGAACAGGTCGTAGAATTCATCGGGTTGGCGCTAAGATACTCGTTCTCACTCGCCTTGAGTGTGGGTGTGTTGGGCGCGATCCTGTACCCGATCCTGCAAATGCATCTGGCCATGTGGCGCAAAGCGGCCGGACCCTATGCGGGGGCGTTCGAGCGGAGCGGAAACCCCTCCAAGCTGGCCGGGGCGGCCGCGATCGCTGAACGCGGAATTCGCTGGGGCATGAGCACCAACCAGCGTCAGCGGGTCTATCCGCCGGTCCATGTCACGGTCTTGCCAACAGGCATCGGCCTGCAGATCATGCACCCCTTCCGATACGGCTCGAAACCCCTGATCCTTCCGTTTTCGGAAATGGAGCTTGCATCGACCAAATGGGCACTGTGGGGTGACCCGGTGGCGATCCGCATGAAGCAACTCGATGGGATCGACATCATCCTCTACCGCGAAATCATGGAATGGGCAGCCGAGCAATCGCCCAGCATCGCCGCCATGATGGTGAAGGCCAATCCGGCACTCAATCGCCCGGTAATAAGCTAGGCCGCTTCAATGGCTTTGGCATCGGCGGCCGCTTTGCGCCGCCGGTCACGCTGGACGATATTGAGAATTTCGACCCCGACAGAGAAGCCCATCGCCGCGTAAATATAGCCCTTCGGCACATGGAAGCCGAAACCATCGGCAACCAGAACCAGCCCGATCATCACGAGGAAGGCCAGCGCGAGCATCACCAGCGTCGGGTTCTTCTCGATAAATTTTGCCAGCGGATCGGCTGCGATCATCATAATCCCGACCGTTATCACAACAGCTGTTACCATGATGGGAATGTGATCGGTCATGCCCACAGCAGTGAGAATGGAATCGATTGAGAATACGATGTCGATGGCGATGATCTGGACAATCACTGTGCCGAATGTGGCGGTTGCGGCCGCAGCGATGCCGGGTGTCTTGTCGAGCAATTCGCCGCTGTCGTCGTCCGGTTCCATCGAGTGGTGGATTTCCTTGGTTGCTTTCCACAAAAGGAAGAACCCGCCAGCGAGCAGGATCAGGTCACGCCCGGAAAATGCCGTCTCGAAGGTTGCATCGCCATATTCGTTGGAAGCCCCTGAAATGCCGAGATCGAACAGCGGTGTCTGCAGGGTCACGATCCAGCCGATCAGCATCAACAGCCCGATCCGCATGATGAGCGCAAGCGACAGCCCGATACGCCGCGCCTTCTGCTGCTGATGCTCGGGTAGCTTGTTCGACAGGATGGCGATGAAGATCAAATTGTCGATCCCCAGAACCACTTCGAGCGCGATCAGGGTTAGCAGGGCCAGCCAGGCAGCCGGATCGGAGAGCAGGGCGAGGATATCCATGTGCCGCCATTTGCCCAAAGCATTGGGGCAGCACAAGCGGGTTTTCGGGCTGGCTCAGCTCAGGTTGCGGGCCAACGATACAAACTCACTGACTGCCAGCGTTTCAGCCCGGCGTTGCGGATCGATCCCCAATTCGGCCAGCGCTTCGACCGCGCCGGGAACGCTTTTCAGGCTTTGCCGCAGCATTTTGCGGCGCTGGCCAAATGCTGCCTCGGTCAGCCGCTCCAGCATGCGGGCGGAAACGCCGTCGGGCATGTCCGATGGTGTGACATGGACGATGGCGCTCATCACCTTGGGTGGCGGCGTAAAGGCACTGCGGTGGACTTTCATCGCCAGAGCGGCTTCGCTGCGCCACTGCGCCAAAACCGCAAGCCGCCCATAGGCGCTGCTGCCGGGTTTCGACGCAATGCGCTGCGCGACCTCTTGCTGGAACATCAGCGTTAGCGAGGTCCAGTGCGGCGGCCAGCTTTCTCCGCCCAGCCAGCGCACGAACAGCGCTGTCCCGACATTGTAAGGCAGGTTGGCGACCACTGCGAAGGGCTCGCCCATCAGCTCCGCATGGTCGATCTTCAGGGCATCGCTTTCAATCACTTTCAGCTGGCCGGGATAGGCTTCGGACAGTTCGGCCAGAGCAGGCATGCAGCGGCGGTCCATCTCGATCGCGGTCACCCGAGCACCGGCCTTGAGCAAGGCGCGCGTCAATCCGCCGGGACCGGGGCCGATTTCGAGGACTGGCGTGCCTGCCAGATCTCCCGGAATGGCCGCGATCCGGTCGAGCAACTGGGCGTCGAACAGGAAGTTCTGCCCCAAGGCTTTCGACGCGCTCAGGCCATGCCTTGCGATGACTTCGCGCAGGGGCGGGAGGTCAGCCATGCGCGCGCCGGACGGCCATCTCGCCCGCCAGCCGGATCGCGGCAATCAGCGCGCCGGGATCGGCGATATTCTTGCCCGCAATATCGAACGCCGTTCCGTGGTCAGGACTGGTACGGATGATCGGCAGGCCAAGCGTGCAGTTGACCCCCTGATCGAAGTCCAGCGCCTTGATCGGCACCAGTGCCTGATCGTGATACATGCACAGCGCTGCATCATAGCTTCCGCGCTTGTGCGGCGCGAACAGCGCGTCGGCAGCGTGCGGGCCGGACACGTCAAATCCGTCGTCGAGCAGCCGCTTGATTGCGGGTTCGATTATCCGCGCTTCCTCATCGCCGAACGCACCGTTTTCACCGGCGTGCGGATTGAGGCCGGCAATCGCGAGGCGCGGCTGCGGGATGCCGAAATCGCGCTGCAGCGCATTCGCCGTGACCTGAGCACGGCTGACGATCAGCTCGGCTGAAAGCTTGCCGGGCACATCGGCCAGCGCGCAATGGATAGTCAGCGGGACTGTGCGCAGACTGGGCCCGGCCAGCATCATCACTGTTTCCTGCCACGCGATCCCGCATCGCTCCGCCAGAAATTCAGTCTGTCCGGGAAAGCCGAAGCCGACCTGCACCAGTTCGTGCTTGCTGACCGGTGCGGTGACCAGCGCAGAACCTTCATTCTCTCGGACCAGCCGCGTTGCTTCTTCAAGCGACAACAGAGCTGCACTCGCGCCCGCACTGCCCGGTGTGCCCGGCGTGTGAGCACAGCGGAGCAACGGGATCACCGGCAAGGCGGCGCTGAACACCTCTGATGCCTGCGCTGCCGCAGCGATTTCGCGTGTAACGATATGGATCCCGCGGGTCGTCGCCGCCTGCTCCAGGCATCGGGCATCGCCGACCACAGCGAACGCAGGCAAACCTTCTGCTTCCCGCGCTGCCCACGCGGCAGCGATCAGCTCAGGGCCGACACCCGCCGGATCGCCCAGCGACAGGATCAACGGGGCGGACAAATCGTGTCGGGCCATCAGCGCGCCCGCATGGGTCAGAAGAACCGGATGTCAGCGTCGTTTCTCAGATCGCGCAGGAAGGCATTGGCGCGTTTCTCGATCCGCTCGTTTTCGATTTCCTGCTGGATCTGACCGACGGTCTTGCCCGCTTCGCTCTGCGGGGCTTGCTTGCCGCACAGCATCAGAACCCGGATGCCTTCTTCCGGCGTGCCGAAAGCTTCGGTGGCCTGGCCAACCTGCATCCCCAACAACACGCCTTGCAACGGTTGCGGAATGTCGCGGGCCTGCAAGGCGCGCCCTTCGATGATCTCAGCGCCCAGTTGCTGCGCTATGCCGCTAGCGGCTGCGCAGCTTCCGGCATTCTGGAAACCGGTTTGCATGGCCTGCATGCGGGCGTTGAAATCCGCTTGGCTGATCCCAGCCGGGACCTGAAGCGAAACCTGCGTGAGGTTGAGCATCGTGTCGCGCGGATCGGCTTGCAGCACCTGACGCCGGTCAGCCAGCACGATGATGCTGAATCCGCCGGAGTTTTCGATGAGGCGCAATTCGCCGACCTGCATGGTGTTTACTTCAGTGCCGATTTCCGGCGGCAGCCGATTGAGCTGGACGAAGTCGAGGTCGCCCCCCTGAACTGCGGTCGACATCTCGGAAAACTGGCGGGCATAGGCCTGGAAGTTGCCGCCCTGGCGCAGTCTTTCGAAAATCGTCTGCGCGTTCTGCAGCACGGCTTCGCGTGTTTCAGGCGTATAGCCGAGAAAAATCTCGCCGATCCGGTATTCGGCAGCCCCACGCGATGCCTGCAGCTGTTCCCAGCGCTCCTGCGCTTCTTCCTGCGAAACATTGATGAATGGCACGACATTGCGTCCAAGCAGCCTCTGCCAGGCAAGCTCGCCGCGAATCTGGCGCTTGAGTGATGCTGGCGACGATCCGAAAGCGATCACCTGCGCGTTCATCTGATCGATCGCATCTGCAGTCGATCCGAAATTGCGCTGCGCCACTTCGGCATACCGCGCTTCGACCTGGGCGTTGTCGACCGGCAGTTCCTGGGCGGTGGCGGCCTGCATCTGCAGCGTCTCGTCCATCAGATTGCCAAGCACGCGCAGTCTGACCAGCTGGAGTTCGTTCTCCGGCAGTTCACCGCCCGAAGTCGCCACCAGCAAAGCCACGCGATGGGCGAGATCGGTTCCGGTAATCACGGCACCGTTGACCACCACGACCGGTGCGCGATTGTTCGGATCATTCAGTTTTGCGCCGACCGTGGCAACCGGAATACCGTAAGGCCCGACCCGGAGATTTTCCTGCGCGGCCTGAGCCTGGGCGGCCTGAGCCTGCTCGGCCTGCGATTGGGCAGCCTGTGCCGCAGCCATCGCCGGCGTTGCGGCGAGAGTAGCGGCGGCAAGCCCGCCAAGAAGCTTGGTACAAATGCTATTGATCACGTATTTTGTTTCCGTCTCTTGCGCTTATCCGCGCGCCGAATTGCTGTCCGCCTCTTGAGCATCGCGGCTTAACCGAAGCTGAGTGTGCCGGTCAAATAGCTGAAGGATAGTCGCCTGCCAATGGCGGTGAAATTATGCGTTCCGGCTTTATCGGAAGCCGAAATTGCGAATTGCGAAATACAGCTGAAACGTGTCCCCGCGCTGCGCATCGCCGGCGGTGACATAGTCGCGCCGCCATGTCAGCCCCATCTCCAGGCAATCATCGGCATAGGCCACGCCAAGGCGCGTGCGGATCGGTTCGAATCCGTCGGACGACAGCAATGGATCCTCCTTCGCATCGGTCAGATTGAACACGCCCGACCCGAAAACCGACCAGTAGCGGGCGAAGGCCACCCGGGCGGCGATGCGCAATTCTTCACGGTCCTGCAAATCCTCGATCCCGGCGTCGATATCGCGATTGAGGCGCAAATAGCCGATCTCGGCATAGGTTTTCTTGCTGCCGACGGTTGCGTCGAACTCGTTGCGCCGGATTGCGAAATTATCCTTGTCGAGGCGATAGCGGTGCGTGAGGCTGACGAAATCCTTGTAACGCACTTCAGTCCGGCCGACGAAATCGGAGACGCGATCGCTCAGCCCGGTTCCGTCGACGAGGATGTTCTTGTTGTTGTCGAGCCGGTAGGATTGACCGAGCGTCGACCGGACCCGCCAACCCGGGCGCTGCAATTCCCAGTCGAACCCGTAGGTGACCCGCACACCGTCTTCGATCCGGTCGTACCCGGGAAAACGATTGAGTGAGAAAAGGTTCGAATCTTCCAGATCGATTGCCCGCGCATCTTCATTCGGCACAGCCAGATTGCGGATCGAGGGGCTCGCGACCAGCTGCACCCGCGGGGTAAGCACCTGAGTGCCGCCAAATGCTTCGCCGACCAGGGGCCATTGCATGTCGAGCGCTGCAAGCGCGACACCGCGCGTTTCCCACCCGGGGTTGCCGCGATAGGATGCCGTTGCCGTAAGAAAATTCTCATCGCTGTGATAAACATCGCCGCGCACCAGACCGGTCAGAGTGACGACTTGTCCCAGATTGGTCAGGCGCTTGAGCGCCCACTGAGCCGAGGCAAAGGCACGCTGCGTGTCCTGCCCTTCGTCGCGGAACAACGCGAGTGTGTTGGCCTGAAATTCGAGCGTTCCGCCCAGGCCGGTCGGATCGCTTACCCGCTTGCGGAAATCGATCACCGGCAAGGCTATCGGGACCTGCCCCTGGTCCTGAGTCAGGCGCAGCGTTTGCGTCGCCCATCCTGCAATCGACAGGTAGGATGTATCATCAATCCGCTCGGCGTTCACGGTCGAGCGAAGGCGATCGTCGCGGCTGATATCGTAGCGGCGCAGAAAAGTGCGATCGGTCGCCACCCGCGCTGAGCCGGTGATGCTCCATTCGGGCGTGAACTGGAACTTGCCGTTGGCGTCGATATAGCCGCGAATATCGCTTTCACTGGTCGGGACGCCGGTGAAGCTGGAGATGCGCCTGCTTTGCGTCACATAGCCGGTGATCTTGTACGCGCCTTCGGCTGCGAGGTGACGCCAGTTGGCCTGCACCATTGGCGGGGCTTCGCTGAAGACATATCCGGTGACTTCGAGGTCCTTGTTCTCCGCCAGCCGCCAGTAATAGCTACCGCTGACCTCGACACCGTTGGACTCCGAGACCCGCAAATCCGGCACGAGGAAACCTGATACTGCCTTGCCATCGGTTCGCACGGCGAGGCCCGGCAAGGGCAGAATGCGCGCGCCGAACAGTTCGAGTACCGCACCCTTGAAGCGCACGCGATTGTCCGCCGGATCATAGGTCACGCGGTCAGCCGTGATGCGCCAGCTCGGATCTTTGTCGCACCCTTCCGGATCGACCACAGCGCACGCGCTGTAGGCGGCATCATTGAGCACGACCGTCCCGTCATCGCCGCGCTCGCCGGATCGGGCGGCCAGCCTGCCGCCTTCGCGCAAAGCGAGCAGCAGGTCGTCCATCGCGCCCGCTTCAAACTCGTCGGTCAGCTCCACACGGTCGGTAAACAGCTGATTGCCGGCCTCGTCGACAAACCGCACGCCGCCAGCAGCGAGAATCGTTCCTGAAGGGCGATTCCACACGACCTGATCGGCACGCACCGACCGATCGTCGCTGCGCAATATCACGTTCCCGGTGGCGGTGACCGTATCGGTTTCGGAATTGTAAGCCAGTTCATCGGCTTCGAAATCGATGATTCGCCCGCTTGGTGAAGCCTCAGACTGCGGCGGGCTAACGGTTTCATCCTGAGCCATCGCCGACGGCGCCCAGAATGCGAGCATGGCAAAGGCCAGTGCGCCCGGCACAATCGGCACCCGATAACGGCGACGGGGGTTAACCAGCACAGGATCGGCGCGGCGCATGGCTTGCCTATCGCACTGGCCGCGCCTAATCGCAATCGCCATAGCCGATGAAGCGCGATTAGACGCGCATCGCGGAAGATCAGGATTTTCTGGAGAACCCATGCAGATCAATTTCACCGATACTCGGCCTTCGGACGCGCGGCTGGTGGCGCATATTGCCGACAAGGGCAAGATGCCTTCCGGTCTCGAGCTTGCCCTTGACGAAGGTGCAGAAGCTGCACGTTTCAAAGGCACGGCCGGCCAGCTGTTCGAAAGTTTTGTCGAGCGCGGCGGTAAAGCCGTCCGTGTCGCGATTGCCGGTGCTGGCGCGCCTGATGCCGAAGCCCGCCATGCAAATTGCGAGAAGGCCGGCGCGGCGATCTCGGCAAAATTCATGACTTCCGGCGCTACGGACCTTGCGCTCGACCTGACCGACAGCGGGCTCGATGCGGTCCATGCGGCGGCCGTTCTGCTTGGTCTGCGGCTGCGCGCGTGGCGCCATGATGTCTATCGCACCAAGATGAAGGCCGAAGAGAAGATTACTCTGGCCGCTGTAACCGTTGTCGGCGCGCCAGAAGGCACCGAAGCTGCATGGGCCGATTATGCGGCGCTGGCGGAAGGCGTCGAATTTACCCGCGAACTCGTGGCCGAACCGGCCAACACGATTTATCCGGGCAGTTTTGTCGAACGCTGCAAGGAACGCTTCGACGGCACCGGCGCCAAGCTGCGCGTGCTCGATGAAGCCGAGATGGAAGATCTTGGAATGGGCGCGCTGCTCGGTGTCGGCCTCGGCAGTGAGCAGCCTTCCTATCTGCTGGCAATCGAATGGAACGGCGGCGGAGATGAAAAGCCGGTCGCGTTTGTCGGCAAGGGTGTGACCTTCGACACCGGCGGGATTTCGCTGAAGCCGGGTCCGGGCATGTGGGACATGAAATTCGACATGGGCGGGGCTGGGGCCGTCGCCGGGGCGATGCTCACACTGGTCAAACGCAAGGCCAAGGCGAACATCGTTGCCGTCATGGGGCTGGTCGAGAACATGCCCGATGGCAAGGCACAGCGTCCGGGGGACATTGTCACCTCCATGTCCGGCCAGACGATCGAAGTGCTGAACACCGATGCCGAAGGCCGGCTGGTCCTGTGCGACGCGCTGCACTGGACGCAGGTGGAATACAAGCCGGCGCGAATCGTCAATTTCGCTACCTTGACCGGCGCGATGCTGATCGCGCTCGGCAATGAACATGCCGGCGTATTCTCGAACAATGATGCGCTGGCAGATGATCTGCTGGCTGCGGGCCGTGAGACCGGCGACAAGCTGTGGCGGATGCCGCTCGCCCCGGCGTATGACAAGCTTATCGATTCGCCGATCTCGGACATGAAGAACATCGGACCACGCGAGGCCGGATCGATCACAGCGGCGCAATTCCTCAAGCGATTCATCATGAATGATACGCCGTGGGCGCATTGCGACATCGCCGGAACGGTGTGGGCGGAGAAGCCCGGACTGACCTGGGGCAAGGGCGCGACCGGCTATGGTGTGCGGCTGATGGACCAGCTCGTCCGCAACACGCTGGAAAACTGAGCGGCGGCAGCACAAGGCGGAGGCAATTCCATCCCGAAAATGCGCAAGAAGGCCGATCTGCCAAGCAAGATCTGCGCGGCATGCGGCCTGCCCTTTGTCTGGCGCAAGAAGTGGGAGCGCGACTGGGACAAAGTGCGGTATTGCTCGGAGCGTTGCCGTCTGAACAAGACAGGCAACAAGCCGCGCGCCACGGGTCATGAGAAGGCAGGTTCGTGAGAGTCGATTTCTACCAGCTCAGCCGCGACCCGGTCGAGAAAGTCGTGCCCATGCTGGCGCGCAAGGTGTGCGAGAGCGGTGAGCGATTGCTGATTGTGTCGCACGAGCACGCTCAGCTCGAGGCGATTGCCGAGGGGCTGTGGGCCGAATCGGAAGCGTTCCTCGCCAATGGCTTCGCAGAAGAACCCCATGCCGCCCGGCAACCGATCCTGCTGTCGGACAGTTGCAGTGCTGCCAATGAAGCGAAGATGGTGCTGATGGCCGATGGCGCGTGGCGCGAAGAGGCGCGCCGGTTCGACCGCGTGTTTCTGATGTTCGGCGATGCGACCATCGAAGCCGCGCGCGAACTGTGGCGCGAGCTTGGCGAGGCAGAGGATATCGAGCGCAATTTCTGGAAACAGGAGGCGGGACGCTGGATCAAGGCTGCGTGACGGGCGTTGCGACTTCAGCGCGAATATGCTCCTCTATGACCGGACAGGAGGCTTGGCCGATGCGCAATCTGGTAATCTTGGGGATGGTGTCCTTGCTCGCAGCCTGCAGCGGTGAAGGTGCTCAGGTGTCGGAAGCGGAGGCTGATGCCAGTGCGACGACCGAAGTCGAGCGCAGCGCCGACGGTGAAACGCGGACCACCACGATCCCGACCGAAGGCGGCACTGCAACCATGCGATCCGGCCCCGGTGCGGCGATCGATCTTCCCCTCGGGTTTGAAGTTTATCCCGGTGCCCAGGTCCTGCAGTCGACCAGCTTTGCCCAAAATGGTGACAAAGGCGCACTTCTGACCTTTGTGAGCGATTCGTCGCCGGAAGATCTGATCGCCTATTATCGGAAGAAGGCGGATCAGGCGGGCATCGAGATCGAAATGGAATTGACCACCGACAACTCGATGATCATCGGCGGGAAGGGCGCAAAAGACGTCATATTCTCGTTCAGTACAGTCCCGGGCGGGGACAAGGGCAAGACACAGGGGCAATTGATGATTGGCTCGGCCCCTTAGCGTCGCGGCATCCCACGCAAGCGAAACACTTGCGGAATTAAGGGGGCGAGGCTAGGGGCGCGCGCAAGAAAATTACCCCGTTTCTCCCCAATCGAAGGAATACCCCATGGCGGTTACCCGCACCTTTTCGATCATCAAGCCCGATGCCACCCGCCGCAACCTGACCGGCGCAGTCACCAAGATGCTGGAAGAAGCCGGCCTGCGGGTCGTTGCCTCCAAGCGCATCCATATGACCCGCGAACAGGCTGAAGGCTTCTACGCGGTTCACAAGGAACGCCCTTTCTTTGGCGAACTGGTCGATTTCATGATTAGCGGCCCGGTTGTGGTTCAGGTGCTCGAAGGCGAAGATGCCATGCAGCGCAATCGTGATATCATGGGCGCAACCAATCCAGCCGACGCTGCACCGGGCACAATCCGCAAGGAACTGGCCGAAAGCATCGAAGCGAACACCGTGCACGGTTCGGATTCGGACGAGAACGCAGCGACCGAAATCGCTTACTTCTTCAACGAAGACGAGATCGTCGGCTAATTACATTTTGAAGTCTGGCATGACCGGCTAAGGCTGAGGCGTGGGTTTCCCGAAGGGAACCAATGTGTTAGCCTTAGCTGGTCATGCTAGGTCGAATCGCAAAATTTTTTGGGTCCCAAACCGGTCCCGCGCGCAATCCGCTCGCTGATTGCCGCCATGAATTCCGAAGATATTGACGCGTTGAGTGCCGTCCTGGCTGACGATCTCGAATTTCTCGACGCGCGTGGACAACGTATCGTTGGTAAAGCGAACGCTCTCGAAATGGCCAGACGGCTGTTCGACTCCGGGATCGAATATCGGCTTCAAGTCGGTAGCGTGGCGCGGGTAGGCGGGCAGCTGTTGATGCGCGGCAAGGCGACCTCGAATGAACCGGCATTCTGCAACGACTTGCTGTGGCGGGTTCACGTGTCGGGTCGCCAGATCGATTTCTGGGAAACGCACGGCAGTCAGGTGGAACAGACCCTGCTCCAAGCGCTCGTCCCGGACCTAGTGCAACGGTCCGTCGCCGCCTGAGCTTCAAACAGGCGAACGGAACCGTCTCGAGGGCTTCGCGCTTGCGATCCCGCCGTGTTTCGTCAGACGGTGCTAGCCGTGCGATCTGACAAGGACATCATGGTTCTTGGGTCAGAAGTTGCCTGCCACGTCGAGAAGCCTTGTTGCGCTCTTCGGGGCGACCTGCCGCCAACTGCGTTCGAGCCAGTCGGCAACATCCTCCCAGTCGACATCGGGGCGGTTGAGGATCACGCCGATCCATCCGCTTGCGCCATAATAGGCGGGCTTGAAATAGGCTTCCGGCTGCGCTTCCACCAGACCGAGCAACTCGTCCATGCCCGATGTCTTTGCCAGCACGGCAATATGCGGAGTGCCGTGGTGCTGGTCGTTGAAATAGGCGAAATACTTGCCGGATTTCTCGCTTCCAACGCGCCATCCGGCGGCGCCATGGCTTTCGCGTTCATGCGCCTGCGGCAAGGCCAGCGCGAGTTCGCGCACTCGGGCAAGCAAGTGGGCTGGATCATTGCCGCGAGAGACATAGTCCGACAGAACGCGCGGATAGAGCTGATGCTCTGCCACGCGCACGCGGCTGGCGAGCTTTTCGGGCGTGTCCCCGGGCCAGATCGCCACTTCCACGCGGCCAAGCGCCTCGCCTGCATCCAGTTCTTCAGTTACCAGATGAACCGTTGCGCCTGCCGTGCTGTCGCCCGCGGCTATGGCCTTGGCATGGGTGTCGAGACCAGGATATTTGGGCAGCAGCGACGGATGGATATTGAGCATTCGCCCCGCCCAGCGCTGAACGAAGCCTTCGCTCAAGATCCGCATATACCCGGCGAGAACGATGTATTCGGCACCGGCGTCCTTGGCCGCCTGTTCCATCGCAGCGTCATGGTCTGCCCGGGCCATGCCTTTGTGCGGCAGGGCGAAGGTCGCAACGCCTTCTGCTGCGGCCAGCTTCAGCCCTTCGGCAGACAGATCGTTTGCGGCCACGAGCACGATTTCATAGGCACAGGCCGGCTGCCGGCTGGCGTAGAGCAACGCCGCCATATTGGTGCCTTTGCCGGATATGAAAACAGCGACTCGCGCTCTGCGTGTGGCGTCGGGATGCGTCCCGTCAGGCAAGGTGAACGGCGTCCCAGTCAACCTTCGCCGACCAGGTGCCGGCAGAGCCGCGCACGGTGCAGCCGCGTTCTCCGGTGTCGATCGTTCCAACCTGCAAAACGGTTTCGCCAGCGGCTTCGAGCATCGCGGTCACATCGGCGGCATCACCCACAGCCACTGCCAGCACCATGCCGACCCCGCAGTTGAAGGTGCGTGCCATTTCTTCGGGCTCGATATTCCCCTGCGCTTGCAGGAACGCCATCAGGCGCGGCTGCTCCCACGCGTCCGCGTCGACGACCGCATGGGCGCCTTTGGGCAATACACGCGGGATATTCTCCAGCAGGCCGCCGCCGGTTATATGCGCCAGCGCGGCGATCTTGCCGCTGCGGATGGGCCCGAGCAGGCTCTTCACGTAAATGCGAGTCGGTTCGATCAGCGCATCGATCAGCAGCCGCTCCTGATCGAACACGGCGGGTCGGTCCAGCTTCCACCCCTTGTCGGCTGCAAGCCGGCGCACCAGTGAATAGCCGTTCGAGTGCACGCCTGAACTGGCCAGACCAAGCAGCACCATGCCCGGGGCGACTTTCTCTCCGGTCAGCTGCTCGCCGCGCTCGACCGCGCCGACGCAGAAGCCCGCGAGGTCATAGTCGCCCGCTGCATACATGCCGGGCATTTCCGCCGTTTCCCCGCCGATCAGCGCACAGCCGGCCTGTTTGCAGCCCTCTGCGATCCCCGCAATTACACGTTCCGCAACGCCGTTCTCCAGCTTGCCGGTGGCAAAATAATCTAGGAAAAACAGCGGCTCCGCGCCTTGCACGATCAGATCGTTGACGCACATGGCAACCAGATCGATCCCGACTGTGTCATGGCGGTCGTGGTTGATCGCCAGCTTCAGCTTGGTGCCGACGCCATCGTTGGCCGCAACCAGCAGCGGATCCCTGTACCCGGCGGCTTTGGGGTCGAAAAAGCCGCCGAAGCCGCCAATTTCCGAATCCGCGCCGGGCCGCGCGGTGGCTTTGACCAGCGGACCGATCGCTTTGACCAGCGCATTTCCGGCCTCGATCGAGACACCTGCACCCGCGTAGGTGTAGCTTTCCGGCGACGTATCATCAGACATGCGCACAGGCTTTAGTCTTTCGCGCTTGGATTTCCATGATTGATTGGGCAAAAGGCGGCGAGTTTTCCCCCATGGCACGATTTTTCCCCCTTTCCGCTATTGCGCGCCGCCCGCTGATTGCAGGTTTGCTGGTGCTGGCTGCGCTTGCCGCAGCCATGCTGGCATCGCGCACTCTGACCGCACAGGTCGAAGGTGATCGAGGGATTGCAGCGGTCGCTGGCAGCAGCGATGTGGAGGTGAGCGGGATCGAAGTCGACGTGCGCGGAGACACTGCGCAGGAGGCTCGCGAGAAGGGCTGGCGTGAAGCGCAGAAGCTGGCATGGGCAAAGCTCAAGGGTCCGGCGCTGCCCGACAACCAGATTTCCAGTCTCGTTTCCGCGGTTGTCATCGAGCAGGAGCAGATCGGACCCAAACGCTATATTGCCACGCTGGGGGTCATCTTCGACCGCGCGCGGGCAGGGCGTTATCTGGGCGGAACCGCGCAGCGCAGCCGGTCTGCGCCGATGCTGCTGGTTCCGGTGACGATCACGGCCGGGACGGAGACTGTCTATGAACGGCGCAATCCCTGGCAGCGGGCGTGGGCTGAATTCAATCCCGGAAACAGCCGCATTGATTACGTTCGCCCGTCCGGCGCAGGTGGCGATTCGCTTCTTTTGACCTACGGGCAGACCGGACGCCGCAGCCGGACATGGTGGCGCAATGTGCTCGACGAGTTCGAAGCGGCCGATGTCCTGACAGCTATATCGCGGCTGGATTATCAGTATCCCGGCGGCCCTGTCCGCGGGACCTTCACCGCGCGCTATGGGCCCGACAACACTTATCTCGCCAGCTTTACGCTCGAAGCCGCCACCACCGAGCAACTGCCGCAGATGCTGACGCAGGCGGTACGGCGCTTTGACAGCTTGTACGAAGCAGCATTGGCGGACGGCAAGCTGAAGCCGGATTCCACGCTCAGCATTGGCATGTCTGGCACCGATCCGGCGCTCCAGCGCCTGATCGAGATCGGCCGCGCGGTCCAGGCGCGTGAAGCGGCGGCTCGTTCATCAGCGAATGCTGCCGATTCGAGCGAGACGCCTTCCGCCGGGGCCACACCAACCGCAACGCCGACCGCTGCAGCCGTGGTCAACAGCTTCGTCGTCCAGTTCGCCAGCCCCGACGCGGGTTCGATCGACGCAACCCTGGCCGCTGTCCGTGCGACCCCGGGCGTGCGCGGTGCGGCGACAAGCAGCCTTGCCATCGGCGGCACATCGGTCATGCGCGTTTCCTATTCCGGTTCACTTGGCGAATTGGCCGGTGCGCTGCGCTCGCGCGGCTTCAGCGTCAATCAGGGCAGCAACGCGCTCGCCATTTCGCGCTAGGGTCGGCGGCGATGTCGCAGATCGCGCTGCCTCTTGCCCATCGCCGCGGTACCGACCCCGAACGAATCGTGGTCGGCAATGCGAATATCGGCGTGATCGAAGCGCTGCGTGAGCCGGAAAAATGGCCGTTCCGGACAGCGATCCTCACCGGTGAAGCGCGCGCGGGCAAGTCGCTGCTCGGCAGATGGTTCGCGGCGCAAGGTAGCGGCGCGGTGATCGACGGGGCCGACGCGCTGGACGAAACCGAACTGTTCCACCGCTGGAACCGCGCGCAGGAGGACGGGCAGCCCTTGCTGCTGATCGTTGATCGCGAAAAATGGGACATTGACCTGCCCGATTTGCGCAGCCGGATGGGCGCGGCGCTTCACCTCGAAATCGGTTCGCCCGATGATGCAATGCTGGCCGACCTGATCGAAGCGCTGGCATCGCAGCGCGGCCTTGCGCTTGGCGAGGGGGCGCTTACCTATCTTGTGCCCCGTGCGGAGCGAAGTTTTGCGGAGATCGAGCGTCTTGTAGCGACAATCGACCGGCTCAGCCTGGAGCGAAAAGTGCCCGCTACGCTGTCTGTCTGGCGCGATGCGCTGGAGGCGGTGCAAGGGCCGGAGCAAGCACGCTTGCTCTGACGGCGTTGAAATGAGAGTATGCCTGCGATGTTTGACCGGCTGAAGAGCTATCTGGACTCCGTTCGCGAGCGGGACCCTGCGCCGCGCTCGCGGTGGGAAGTGTTGCTTTATCCTGGCGTCTGGGCGCTCGGGTTTCATCGGCTCGCGCATTGGCTGTTCGACGCCAAGCTGTATTTTCTGGCGCGGTTCGTGAATCACACGGGGCGGTTCCTGACGGCAATCGACATCCACCCGGGCGCGACAATCGGGAAGAATTTCTTCATCGACCATGGCTTCACCGTCATCGGCGAAACGGCGGAAATCGGCGACAACGTCACGATTTACCAGTGTGTCACGCTCGGCGGGACGAATCCGACCAACGGGATTGGCGGCAAACGCCATCCGACCATCTGCGACAATGTCATCATCGGGTCCGGCGCGCAGGTCATCGGTCCGATCAATGTGGGTAAACGCGCGCGGATCGGTGCCAATGCGGTGGTGACCGATGATGTGCCCGAAGGCGCGACGATGATCGGCCTGAAAGCGCGCTCCACGCTGGTTCCGGCTGAAGAGTGGATCCGCGAGTTCATCCCCTATGGCACGCCGTGCGATGACCCCTGCAAGGATTCCGAAGCGGTGGGGCGCGACTGCGTTGAAAAGCTGGAGACGGAACTTGCCAGCCTGCGCGCGGAAATGAACGAACTGCGGGCGCTGAGCGAAGGCCGGGAAGTGACCAAGCGCAGCGGGACGGATAGCTGATGGCGTCAGGCATGGGCGGTGCGCTGCCCGGTACAGTGGTGCCTTTCCCCGGCGGCAAGACCGGACAGGTCGGCTTCACCCGCGAGGAATTGCAGCGCATACTCGACCTTTACGGGCGTATGGTCGCGGCAGGGAACTGGCGCGATTATGCAATGAATTTCGAAAAGGAGTGCGCAGTTTTCGCAGCCTTCCGCCGCGCGGCAGAGCGTCCGCAAGCGCGGATCGAAAAGCGCCCGGCGCTGCGCAACCGGCAAGGCATGTGGACGCTGTTCGGCGAACACGGGCAAGTGATGAAGCGCGGCCATGAACTGGCGGGCGTGCTCGCACCGATGGAGCGCCGGCTGCTCAAGGCAATCGACGACTGATTACTCGAAAGCGGAACTGACCAGGCCTGAACTGCGCTGCGCTTCCGTGATGTTGCCCACCAGCTTGACCAGCAACAGCGCCGCACCGGCAAAACACAGGCTGGCGAAGCCATTGATCGCAAACTCCATCCATGCGGGCGTGTACAGCACCAGATTGGTCGTTAGGTTGATGATCAGCTGCGACAAAAGTGCCAGGGAAATGAAAAAGCCGACCATGTAGGCGGTCCACCACGCGCCGACATCCTCGACCCCATTATGCGCATGTTCGTCTATCTCTCCATGGCTGCGATTGTGCAGCTCGCGCATGGCGCGATAGGGCACCACCAGATTGACGAAGGGGATGAAATAGCTGGCGACTGTCCATCCCGCCGAATGGTCCATCGGCACGCCTTGCTCGATCACATTGCTATGCGCACGGTGGATCCAGATCAGCGAGACAATCACTAGAGCCGCGATGCTTGCCAGCAACAGAAGCGGAAGCAGCACTGCGACAACAAGCAGGATTTCCTCCGGGGATCGGCCAGTGGGCGCTTCTCCCGCCGTGACTACGATCGGATCATCCGGCTTGAAGGTGAAATAGCCATCCAAGGCGACCTGCGTCACGAAAACAATTGCGAAAATCCACGCGAAAATTTTGACGAGGCGAGCCCGGGTGGCGAGTGACTGGTGCGCATGATCAATGCTCATGAAAAAGCGATCCCCGGTTCAGGCAAAGGTATCGGCAAGGTTCATTGAACGCTGCGCCCGGGTGACCGAATTGACGATATGCAGCAGCGCGGCTGCGGACATGATCGTCAGCGCGTAACCAATGACATCGATCATGGAATATTCCTCACCGAACCCGCCGAGTCCGCTGAAGACATAGGCCAGCCACCACACCCAGAAGAAGCCCGGGACTTCGTCGGAATAGTCGCCTATCGCTCCGTGGCTCGCGTTCCACAATTCGCGCATGGCCTGAAACGGTTTGAAGAGATTCGCGAAGGGAATGGCAAACCATCCGATCGCCCAGCCCGGCGTATATTTGAGCGACGGCAGATCGGCGGCAATCAGGTTCTTGTGCCCGCGGTGGATCCACATGCCGACCAGGACAAAGGATACGACCAGAGCGAGAAAGTCTAGCAGAACGACGAAATCGACCGGATGCAGTTCATCGGAATAGGGATTTACCTGATCGATCACACCATTGAGCAGCAGAACGACAGCGGCCAGTGAGAGGAGCGATGTTGCTATGACAATGATGATCGCGATGCGAGCCAAAGTCGCGCGCTGATCCAGCGTATCGAGCCCCTGCTCGAGTTCGGAATTCATCAAACCACCCCCAAATGAGAAAACCCCCGCGCCTTATGCGCAGGGGTCTCTCTCTGGGCAAGCCCCTGTTTGCAAGGGCTTTCGCGTCAGGCGGCGAGCGGTGCGGAGACCGGCGCAGAGACTGGTGCAGAGACTGGGAGGCGGGCCTGCAGGTTCTCTGGCAGTTTCACCACAATCGCGCGGCGGATCGGGCTCCAGAACGCGCTCAGCGTGAGCAGGGCCGAGCCGATGACCAGTGCGGTCAGCGCGACATTGAGCTCCACCGCACCGAAGCGGTCGAACAGGAAGGTCAGCGCCACCAGCACATAGGCGAGGGCCGAGACGAGCAATGCACGCCGGTCAATCGCCAGCGCGACAAGCCCGAACAGCACATAGACCGCGAGCACAGCAAAGGCCCCGCCAAGGCCGATGGCGCCGCCGTCGGTCACGCCCAGCGCGTGGAAAATCGGATGTGCGATCATCGGTGCGGCGAGCAGGTGCAGCCAGAAGGCCACATCGCTGCGCCGTGTCTGACGCTCGCGGTCGCTCGTATCCCAGCGCATGGCAAAGGCAAAGATCGCCAGCCCGAGAATGAAGACCATCGGAATGATGATGCGTTCCGGATTGTCGATGTTCTGCGGTCCGATGCCGGTTACCACGAGCGCGACAACCGTGAGCGCGATGGCCCCTGCGCCGGCAGCCACGGTGATTGGCACCATGAAGCGGCGCCAGTGCAACCATGCAGCACCTGCGGTCAGAAGTGCAGAACCGGCCAGCAGCAACCCGGGCAATGTGGCGTTTTCCCGGCCGAAATCGTCGCCGCTGAAACCCAGCACGACAAAGCCGAGCAGCGTAGCAAAAACGCCGCCGACGAATGCGAGCAGCAGCACGATGCTGGGCAGCGCCATCCGGCGTTTGCGGGTAAAGAATTCTGCCATGCCCCAGGCGGCGGCGGCCACGAAGGCCCCGGCGAAGGGCGGCGGCCCGTCGATATCGGGGGTGAACGCCTGACCGATCCCGGCCATGGCGACCAGCAGCAGAATGGCGGCTATGGTCACGAAAATATCGTTGAAGCTGTTGATCAGCCGGAAATGTTCTTCATCCCCGGCGGGCGCTGAGCGTGTGGCGCGAACGGAATTGCGCAGTGCATCGGCGGCATCGGCGCTGATTGCGCCGCTGGAAACCGCGCTGCGCAGGTCATCTTCGGTATACATCGGGCGTATCTCCTCCCCTGTGATGGTTCGGGGATACGCCCGGTGTATTACTGTGTCAACACAGCGGGATTGTTATCGACGAAGCGTCGACCGTTGCGGACGAACGATCAGCTCCGCGCCGAAGACGGACCAGTGCCGGTAACTTTCTGCATCGCGGTCAGGATCGCTCCCGACTGCTCGCTGCCCGATTGCGGAGCCTTGAGGTTCGAGAAGTCCGAGATCTTGTCCCAATTCTCAGCGAAGCCCTCGACCGTCCGCTCACCTTCAGGCAGCCACACGGCGTCGTTCATCACAGTCCATGCAGAGTGGTAGCCGCCCGCACCAGCGCCGACGATGGCATTGGTCGGCGCGTCTTCGCTGACCAGGAACAACGCGGCCGGAACCACATTGATCGGATCGAACAGTTTGAAGGCCTCTTCCGGGAACAGGTCTTCGGTCATCCGGGTGCCAGCGACTGGCGAGAGGGTGTTGACCTTGATGTTGTACTTCGCGCCTTCGAGCGCGAGCGTCTTGGTCAGACCGGCGAGGCCCAGTTTGGCTGCGCCGTAGTTTGCCTGGCCGAAATTGCCGAACAGGCCGGTCGAGCTGGCGGTCATCATGATCCGGCCATAGGCCTGCTCGCGGAAAGTCTCCCAGCAGGCCTTGGTGACGAAGGCGGAGCCGGTCAGGTGAACCTTGAGGACGAATTCGAAATCTTCCGGGCTCATCTTGGCGAAGGTCTTGTCGCGCAGCACACCGGCGTTGTTGAGCAGAACATGGACGCCGCCCCACTTCTGCTTGGCGTCGGCGACCATCTTTTCCATCTGGTCGTATTCGGTAACGCTGCCGCCGTTCGAAATGGCTTCGCCGCCCATTTTCTCGATTTCTTCGACGACCTGCAGGGCCATGTCGGAATGGCCGGTACCGTCACGCGAACCGCCCAGATCGTTCACCACGACCTTTGCACCGCGGCGGGCAAGTTCCAGCGCGTATTCGCGGCCCAGTCCGCCGCCAGCGCCGGTCACGATTGCTACCTTGTCCTTGAAGTCGATACTCATGGTCAAATCCTCCTGATAGGGCCGAGTCCGGCCTTACGTTTGCGTCAATCTGGCAGGCGGGTTGGCAGGTTCGTGCGCGGCATGCAACCGTATGCATGGTGAACCGCCATGCCGTAGGGTTAAGCGGGCCGTTTACAGCCCTTCAAGGGCGGGAATAAGGCCGTCCAACGAATCGATTACCGCGTCACCGCCAAGCTCGTGCGGAGGCTTGTCGCAATATCCATAGGCGGCCACCAGCACCGGCACATCGGCGCCTTTCGCCGCGGCAACATCGTAAGAACTGTCTCCGACAAAGGCGAAGCGGCCGCCGCCGCAACGTGTGCGCGCCTCGACCACAGGCGCAGGCGACGGTTTCGCCAGATATCGTCCGTCCGGGCCCTTGCCCATGCTGTTGCCACCGATGATGGTGACGAATCTGTCCGCCAGGCCGAGCTGAGTCAGGATCGAGGTTGCGAATTCCTCGAACTTGTTGGTCACGACAGCGGCTTTCACGCCCATTGCATCAAGCGCATCGAGTGCTTGCAGCGCGCCGGGGTAGGGCCGCGAATGGACTGCGTTGTTCTCTGCGTAAAAAGCCAGCATCTGCTTGTAGAGCGGGCGGAAATCCTCTGCCGGCAGGCCGCCTTGTGCATCGACCGCACGGGCAAGCATGATCTTGGCCCCGCCGCCGATCAGGTCTTTCGAGGAATCGACCGGCACCGGGTCGAACCCGCCAAGCCCCAGCGCGTGATTGACTGCAGCACCCAGGTCCTGGTGCGTGTCCAGCAAAGTGCCGTCGAGGTCGAAGCCGATCGCGTCGAATGGAAATCCGTTCATCCACGCGGCGTGCAGGATGGTTCTTCAATCCGCAAGCATTTGCTGGCAAGGGGCGTGCAACAGGAGACACCATGAACCAGTTTGCCGCCGTTATCCTCGCCGCGGGCAAGGGCACCCGAATGAAATCGGACCTGCACAAGGTCCTTCACCCGATCGCCGGGCGGGCAATGATCGACCACCTGATGGCGTCGGTCGATCAGCTGCAGCCTGCGGAGAAAGTCGTGGTCGTTGGTGCAGGGCGCGAACAGATCGAAAGTGCCATGGCCGACCGGGCAAGAACTTGCCTGCAGGAACCCCAACTTGGCACCGGCCATGCGGTGCAGCAGGCGCAGGCGCAACTGGCGGGCTTCGAC
Organism: Parerythrobacter lutipelagi; assembly: GCF_005434975.1. Classification (GTDB taxonomy): domain Bacteria; phylum Pseudomonadota; class Alphaproteobacteria; order Sphingomonadales; family Sphingomonadaceae; genus Parerythrobacter_A; species Parerythrobacter_A lutipelagi. The sequence continues at coordinate 382,295 of NZ_SKCJ01000002.1, forward strand.
GGCGACGTGCTGGTCATGTACGGCGATGTCCCATTTGTGCGGGCCGCGACAATGCAGGCGATGCTCGACCGGCTGAACGAGGGCGATGGCCCGGCTGCGGTTGTGCTGGCATTCGAACCGGAGGACGCGCTGTCCTATGGCCGGGTCATTGCCGATGGAGCCGGCCGGATATCCAAGATGGTCGAATTCAAGGATGCCGATGCGGCAGAGCGCGCCTGCGGCCTGTGCAATTCGGGCCTGATGGCGGCGAAGGCGGCGGATCTGTGGGCGCTGCTCGATCGGGTTGGCAACGACAATGCGCAGGGTGAGTATTACCTCCCCGATATCGTCAATATAGCGATCAGTGACGGGCGCGTATGTGCGGCCGTGACGACGGACGATCCGAACGAAGTCTCCGGGATCAACAGCCGCGGGGAACTCGCCAATGCAGAGGCGCAGTGGCAGCAGGAACAGCGTGAGCACTGGATGGCACAAGGCGTGACCCTGCGCGCGCCCGAGTCCGTATTTTTCAGTTACGATACGCGGCTTGCCAATGATGTAACGGTCGAACCCAATGTGGTGTTCGGACCCGGCGTCACGGTGGCGCAGGGCGCGACGATCCGCGCCTTCAGCCATCTCGAAGGCGCAACGATTGGCGAGGCCTGCTCGGTCGGGCCCTATGCCCGCCTGCGGCCCGGTGCGGTGATGGAAAAAGGCAGCAAGGTCGGCAATTTCGTCGAGATGAAAAAAGCGGTGCTGGGCGAAGGTGCCAAGGCGAGCCACCTGACCTATCTCGGCGATGCCATTGTGGGCAAGGACGCCAATATCGGCGCCGGCACGATCACCTGCAATTACGACGGCTATTTCAAATACCAGACGGAGATCGGCGACCGCGCCTTCATCGGCAGCAACAGTTCGTTGATAGCCCCGGTCAAGATCGGCAAGGATGCGATTGTTGCTGCGGGCAGCGCGGTCAGCCGCGATGTCGGCGATGGCGAACTGCGCATGGTCCGGGCCGAACAGCTGGTCAAGCAAGGCTGGGCCGACCGTTTCCACGACACGATGAAAAAGAAGAAAGCGGCGGCGAAGAAAGATTGACTGAAAAGGCGCCTGTTTGCTGGCTATGCGGGCGGGGGTTCGAAACACGCATCCAGTGGCATCACCCGGTCCCGAAATCGAAGAAGGGACGCGGTACGGTGCCGGTCCACCCGATTTGCCACAAGGCGATCCATACCAACTTCACCAACGCGCAACTGGCCCGGATCGGTGATGAGCCTGCCCGACTGCTCGAAGATGCGACGCTGGCCAAATTCGTCGCCTGGGTGAAGGGCAAGCCGCCTGATTTCCATGCGCCGACCCGCTAGCGATTTTGCATCCGGGAACAAATTCGCTGCGTAGCTGCTGTCTGAGCAAGCAACAGCAGGGAAATGGAAATGCGCAAATGGAAATGGGCACTGGCTGGCCTCGGGGCCGTGGCGATGGGAAGCGCCGTGGCTTACGCGCAGTATAGTGATACCGAAGAGCCGGCGCATGAAGTCCTCAAAAGCGAGGACCTGTTCGAATTGCGGGATTACGCGCCGATGATCGTGGCAGAGGTGACTGTTACGGGTGATCGACGGAGCGCGCGCGGACAAGGCTTTCGCAGGCTGGCGGCTTACATCTTTGCGCAGGATCGCCCCGATGGCGGTGAGAAAATCGCCATGACTGCGCCTGTGATGCAGGACCGGCCTGCGCAAGACGAGCAGATTGCGATGACTGCCCCGGTTATGGCGGATTCGCCTGAAGCCGGTGTCTGGCGGACGCGATTTGTCATGCCCGGGAAATACACGCTCGATACGCTGCCAACCGCGCCGGAGGATATTACTTTGACCACTGTGCCGGGGCGGCGGATGGCGGTCATCACCTTCAGCGGAAATGCACCGCAAAGGGATCTTGAACTGGCCGAGTCGCAGTTGCGGGCATGGATCGCGGCGCAGGAGCTGGAGATTACCGGCGGTGTGGAACATGCATTCTACGATGCACCGATGGTGCCCGGCCGTTTTCGGCGCAACGAAGTCATGATCCCGGTGTCCGCAGAGGTGTCCGCAGAATAGCCAATCGGTAATCGGGTCAGACCGCCCGACTTTCACCTATCGTACCGAACTGGGCCCGAACCGGGGGCAAGGAACGGCTGTGAAAGCGGACGGCCTGACGGGGTAAGGACCCATTGTTCAAGCCGGGACCAGTCGGCTCAGGTGAGTTCGAGTTCTTTCGACTTCTTGTCGGTGCGGGCAACCTGTCGCTGCCAGCTCTCGAACTCGCTGCGGCTGAGCAGGTAACGCCAGCGCGCCTCATCGAAACTGATCAGCTTGTCGCGCACAGCTTTCACCACTTCTTCCTTGCGGTTCTTGGACCAGTGGACATCATAGGATTCCGGCAGGCCGGCGCGCTTGATCCGCGAAGCGATGGTTTCATTCGGGGGGTAAGGCATGACTTCTTCTCCAAACTGCCCCCCTGTCATTGAAAATACTCGCTGCGCAGCCTTAATTACGGCTCAACAATCGTAGCAAACCGGGAATTCACCATCCGAACGGAGGCTGGTGTCCGATGAATTGCTTTGCGCACGCGCCAGTCGGTCGTGATCGCGCGTCTTTTGGCATGCAGCAAATGTTACATTTCATCCTTCAGTTCCGTTAACCAATTGCCAGTATTTAGCTGGTGGGCCGCTTTGATAGAGTGTGGAATCGGAGCAAGTCATGAGCCAGAGAAAAGCCGTCAGGGAGGAAGCACTTGTCCCGGTCGAGCTCTATGCGCGCGGCAAGATACGCGCCGCCCTGTTGGTCGATCTATCGATTGGCGGTGCCATGCTGGAAGTGCCCGTGGATCTCGAACTGGCTGTCGGCGAAGCCGTGCTTGTGCGACTGATCGGACTGGCCAGTGCCATGGCGCACGTCCGCTGGTCGACGGCCGGCTCCATTGGGGTCGAATTTCGCCACGAACTGGATCCCTCGGTGCTCGATTTCACCGTCCACAACTATGTGAAGACGGACTTGCCCCCGCCCATCGCATCCGACGTGGTTGTGGCAATCAAGCCCTGACAGCTGCCGAAGAGACGGCGTGGACTAGTCGCCGCCGCTGTCCCCACCACTGATCTCGCCACTGGTCTCTCCGCCGTCCATCAATTGCTGCATCAGATAGACCCACTGCATCGCCTGCAGTTTCGCGCGCTGATCATTATCGACGCCGCCGGAATGGCCACCCTGCATATCTTCGTAATACAGATAATCCTGCCCGTTGGCCGCCATCCGTGCCGCGGCCTTGCGGCCATGGCTCGGGTGCGTCCGGTCGTCCGCAGTCGAGGTGACATAGTAAATCCGCGGGAAATCCTTGTCTTCGGTCAGCTGTTGATACGGGGAGTACCCCTCGATCCATTCGCGCTGTTCGGGAATGCGCGGATCGCCATATTCGCCGATCCACGATGCGCCGCGACCAATCAGATGATAACGCAGCATGTCGAACAGCGGAATCTGGACGATCGCAGCGTTGAACAGGTCGGGACGCTGAGTGAACGCCGTGCCGACCAGCAAGCCGCCCTGTGATCCGCCCTGAATGCCGAGATGGTCGGGACTGGTGAAACCGCGCGCGACGAGATCGTCACCGATGGCGATAAAATCATCCCACGTGCGCTGCTTGTTCTCGCGAATGGCGGTCTGGTGCCAGTCCGGGCCGAACTCGCCGCCGCCGCGCATATTCCCCAGGACATATGCTCCGCCGCGTTCCAGCCATAGCTTGCCGGTCGAGCCGAGATAGCCGGGCAGGCGGGGAACCTGGAAACCGCCGTAGCCGGTCAGCAGGGTCGGGGTGGAACCGTCCAGCACCATGCCTTCAGGCTTGACGATGAAATACGGAATTTTGGTGCCGTCTTTGCTGACCGCCTCGAACTGCTCGATTTCCATGCCGGCCGAATCAAATCGAGTGGGGCTTTCCTTCACCGCTTCCGGGGTTACCCCGTCCGCAGCGTAGAACCATGTTCCGGGAGTGAGGAAGTCAGTTGACGTAAACATGATTTCGTCGGTTTCATCCGACGAGGCTGCGATACCGACCGTCGCATTTTCGGGCAGGTCGATCTCGATCCAGGCCCAGCCGCCATCGGAATAATCGAATTTGAGCACTTTGCCGCGCACATTGTCGAGCAGGTTCACATAGAGGCTGTTCTTCGTGGTGGTTGCACCACGCTTGGTCTGGCGCTCACCCGGTGCCCAGACCAATACTTTCTGAGCCCCGTTGGGATCCGCTTTCCATGCCTCCAGATTGGCGGCCACGATGGAGTCTGCCGGGAATGTTATGCCATCCGTTTCCCAGTCGACATCAGTCGAGAACAACATGTGCCCATCAATGATCGCGTAGGGATTGGCTTTCTTTGGAAGGTCGAGTTTCAGCCACTCGCCCTCATGCTCGACGAAATATTCGCGCTCGTGAAACGAGACACCGCGATAGGCCATCCGCGCATGAACTGTCGCCTCACCATCGCGCAAGAGGTATGCGCCCGAGGACACATCGCTCTTCTCGCCGCGGAATATTTCTTCGGCTTCCTCGATCGACTGGCCGCGTTTCCATAGCCGGGTGGTGAATGGGTAAAAGCTGTCGGTTACAGTGTCCTCACCGAAGTCCCTGCTAATCAGCAGCGTATCTTCATCGACCCAGCTCGCGCCGCCCTGGCTTTCCGGCAATTCGAAACCGCCATCGACAAAGCTCAGCGTCTCGATATCGAATTCGCGCGCCACCCGGGCATCCTTGCCGCCATCGGACAGGTAGACCATGCATTTGGTCCCGGCGGGCGGCAGGCAGCTCATTCCGCCGTAAACCCATTCCTTGCCTTCTTCGGCGGCGAGCTTGTCGATATCCAGAATGGTTTCCCATTCGGGCTCGTCGGTCCGCCAGCTGTCCAGCGTGGTGCGGCGCAGGATACCCTTGGGATTGCTCTCGTCCTGCCAGAAATTCACCATGCCGTAGGGCGTAAAGCCGACCCCCGGGATGCGGTCCTTGGCGTTGTAGATTGCCAGCGCTTCCGCCTTCAGTTCCTCGAACCGGGGATCCGTCTGCAAGGCGTTCTCGGTCTTGTCGTTCTCTCCGCGCACCCAATCGAGCGAGCGATCGCTGCGGGTTTCCTCAAGCCAGATAAACGGATCGTTCTCGGCTTCGTATTCGGGTTCCATCACGGTGTTGGAGTCCTGTGCGACAAGCGGTGTCGAAAGTGTGGCAAGCGCAAGGCCAGCGGCCAGTGCTCGGGTGGATACGAGTTTCATGTGTGGAGCGTCCCTTTCCCCGGTTTCAGGGGTGCACTGTGCCAAGCCGGACAGCAATAACAAGGGGCTTTGCCGAAAAGGCAGCGCGGTTCGTCGAAACGAAAAGGGCGGCCCGCAGTGGGCCGCCCTGTCGATTTTCGATATGTCAGCCGCGCTCAGGTTTCGACATGTTCCGCCAGAACGGACAGGCCGTTCTCGCTCACTTCGGCAAAACCGCCGCGAACCTGAATTTCTTCCGCCGCTGCGCCGTCGGTCTTGTAGACCTGGACCACGCCGTCACGGATGGTCGACATGAAGGGCGCATGACCTTCAAGCACACCGAATTCGCCTTCGGCACCGGGGACGACGACCATATGGACGTCTTCCGAGCGGACCTGGCGTTCCGGAGTGACGAGTTCGAAATGAAGGGGCATGGCGATCAGGCGTCCTCAGCCATTTTCTTGGCCTTGGCGACTGCATCGTCGATGCCGCCGACCATGTAGAAGGCTTGCTCCGGAAGGTGATCGTATTCGCCTTCGACAACCGCCTTGAACGATTTCACGGTGTCTTCGAGCTGGACGAATTTACCGCTGATGCCGGTGAAGACTTCTGCCACGTGGAACGGCTGCGACAGGAAGCGCTGGATCTTGCGGGCGCGGGCCACAGTCAGCTTGTCCTCTTCCGACAACTCGTCCATGCCGAGGATGGCGATGATGTCCTGCAGCGACTTGTACTTCTGTAGCGTTTCCTGGACCTTGCGAGCCGTTTCGTAATGTTCCTGTCCGACAACGCGCGGCTCCAGCACGCGGCTGGTGGAATCGAGCGGGTCAACAGCGGGATAGATGCCCAGCTCGGAAATCGCGCGGTTCAGCGTGGTCGTTGCGTCCAAGTGAGCAAACGAGGTGGCCGGGGCAGGGTCGGTAAGGTCATCGGCAGGCACGTAAATCGCCTGAACCGAAGTGATCGAACCCTTGTTGGTCGAGGTGATGCGTTCCTGCAAGTTACCCATGTCGGTCGACAGGGTCGGCTGATAGCCCACCGCCGAAGGAATGCGGCCGAGCAAAGCGGACACTTCCGAACCCGCCTGAGTAAAGCGGAAGATGTTGTCGACGAAGAACAGCACGTCCTGACCTTCTTCATCGCGGAAATATTCCGCCATGGTCAGGCCGGACAGAGCAACGCGGGCACGTGCGCCAGGAGGCTCGTTCATCTGGCCGAACACCAGTGCCACCTTGGAACCTTCAGGCGTTGCGACGCCGTTTTCGTCCTTCTTGATGACCTCTGCGTCGAGGAATTCGTGGTAGAGATCGTTCCCTTCACGGGTCCGCTCACCCACACCGGCGAACACGGACACGCCGCCGTGACCCTTCGCGATGTTGTTGATCAGTTCCTGAATAAGAACGGTTTTGCCAACGCCGGCGCCGCCGAACAGGCCGATCTTGCCGCCCTTTGCGTATGGCGCGAGAAGGTCGATCACCTTGATGCCGGTGACGAGGATGGCCGCTTCGGTCGACTGGTCGATGAAAGCCGGGGCTTCAGCATGGATCGGCATGGTTTTTTCAGCACCGATAGGACCGAGTTCGTCGATCGGTTCGCCGATCACGTTCATGATCCGGCCAAGTGTCTTCGGACCGACAGGAACGCTGATCTGCGCGCCGGTGCTGGTTACTTCGCTGCCGCGCGTGAGGCCTTCGGTGGCGTCCATCGCGATGGTGCGAACGGTGTTTTCACCGAGGTGCTGCGCAACTTCGAGAACCAGCGTGTTAGCGCCGTTCTTGGTTTCAAGTGCGGACAGGATCGCTGGCAGTTCGCCTTCGAAGGTTACGTCGACGACAGCGCCGATAACCTGGCTGATCTTGCCATTGGTGGTCTTGTTCAATGCGGGTGCGGTGGCCATGATAAATGTGTCCTACTGGCTCAGGAATCTACGTGGTGAGCGCCATGCTCTGCGCAAATGGATTCAGGATCGGACAGGACCCAGGCGGTCATGTCGTCATTTGGGGTGATGTTCGCTTTGTGGCGCATGTATTCGTCTTCGCCGAGACCAAATTCGCACTGCGCTTCGTCGGCTCCCATGGCGCGGCGGCATACTGCGGTATTGACCGGCTCTGCGCCTTCGCACGAGCTGGCGAACAATTCAGTGAATACAGCTTGGTCCGGGGCCGGCAAAGTCGATTCCGGTGCGGGTGCGGCAGATTCAGTCTGCTCCGGCGCGGGGGCCGGTTCTTCGCCGCAAGCTGCGAGCGCAAATGCCGGGAGAAGGGCGAGGGCTAGTTTCTTCACGATATCCGTCCGTTTCTAGAGCGCTTCCGCGCCTGCGATAATTTCGATGAGTTCCGTCGTGATCGCGGCCTGACGGCTGCGGTTGTACTGGATCGTCAGCTTGTTAATCAGGTCGCCCGCATTGCGCGTGGCGTTGTCCATCGCGGTCATCGACGCGCCTTGTTCGGAGGCACCGATTTCCAGCAGCGCACCAAAGACCTGCGTCTTCACATAGCGCGGCAGAAGTTCTTCGAGGATTTCCTCTTCACCGGGCTCGTATTCAACCACGGCATCACCGGCGGACTCGCTGCCCTCGGGCGCGGGAACCGGAATAAGCTGTGTGGTCGTCGGGTTCTGAACCAGCGCCGACTGGAATGTCGGGTAGATCAGATGCGCGACATCGAATTTGCCATCTTCGAACAGGGCAATCAGCTCGTCGGCGACGGCCGCTGCTTCTTCGAAGCCCGGGTTCTTGACGGTGCTGGTGTCGAAGTGCTTCTCGATGCTGCCCGCATAGTCACGCTTGATCGGCGCACGGCCCTTCTTGCCGACGAGATAGAAAACAACATCCTTGCCTTCAGCGATCAGCTTCTGCGCCTGCTTCTTGGCTTCCTTGACGACATTGGCGTTGAGGCCGCCGCACAGACCCTTGTCGGTGTTGACCACCACCAGCAGATGGCGCTTGTCGCTACCGGTGCCGGCGAGCAGTTTGGGCGCACTGTCGCCGCTGACCTTGCCGGCCAGCGACGCCATGACAGCGCCAAGCCGCTCGGCATATGGGCGCGCGGCTTCGGCAGCAGCCTGCGCCTTGCGCAGTTTTGCCGCCGCGACCATCTGTTTGGCCTTGGTGATCTTCTGAGTCGACTTGACCGACCCGATCCGATCCTTGAGTTCTTTCAGCGAGGCCATTTCGGCTCCCTAGTTTCTCTTCAGGCTCAGGCGAACTGCTTGGCGAAAGCGTCAAGCGCGGCGACGACTTTGCTCTTCGTGCCGTCTTCGAATTTGCCGGTGTCGCGGATTTCGGAAAGCACGTCAGCATGATCGTTGCGGAAGAAGCTGAGCATCGCGGCTTCGTATTCGGTCACCCGGTCGACGGCTACGCTATCGAGGTAGCCATTGGTCCCGGCGAAGATCGACACGGTCTGCTCTTCGAACGGCATGGGCGAGAACTGCGGCTGCTTGAGCAGTTCCGTTAGGCGCGCGCCGCGATTGAGCAGTTTCTGCGTCGATGCATCGAGGTCGGAACCGAACTGCGCGAAGGCAGCCATTTCGCGGTACTGCGCGAGGTCGAGCTTCATCGAGCCCGAAACCTTCTTCATCGCTTTCGTCTGAGCGGCACCGCCCACACGGCTGACCGAGAGACCGACGTTGATCGCCGGGCGAATGCCCTGGAAGAACAGATCGGTTTCAAGGAAGATCTGACCATCGGTGATCGAAATCACATTGGTCGGAATATAGGCCGAAACGTCACCCGCCTGGGTTTCGATGATCGGCAGCGCGGTCAAGGAACCGCCGCCATTGTCGCCGTTCATCTTCGCGGCACGCTCAAGCAGGCGGCTGTGGAGGTAGAACACGTCGCCCGGATAGGCTTCGCGGCCCGGAGGGCGGCGCAGCAGGAGCGACATCTGGCGGTAAGCAACGGCCTGCTTCGAAAGATCGTCATAAACGATCACGGCGTGCATGCCGTTGTCGCGGAAAAACTCGCCCATCGCGCAGCCGGTGTAAGGTGCGAGATACTGCAGCGGAGCCGGCTCCGATGCGGTGGCGGCAACCACGATGGAATATTCCATCGCGCCGTTTTCTTCGAGCTGTTTCACGATCTGCGCGACGGTCGAACGCTTCTGACCGACGGCAACATAGACGCAGTAAAGCTTCTTCTTCTCGTCGTCGCTCTGGTTCGGACCCTTCTGGTTGATGAAGGTGTCGATCGCGACAGCGGTTTTGCCGGTCTGGCGGTCACCGATGATCAGTTCGCGTTGGCCGCGGCCAACGGGAACGAGCGCGTCGATCGCCTTGAGGCCCGACTGGACCGGTTCGGAAACCGATTCACGCGGGATGATGCCCGGCGCCTTCACTTCGACACGTTCGCGCTTGACGTCGGTCAGTGGGCCTTTGCCGTCGATCGGATTGCCCAGCGCGTCGACCACGCGGCCCAGCAGGCCCTTGCCGACGGGAACGTCCACGATGGTTTCCGTCCGCTTGACGCTGTCGCCTTCCTTGATCTCGGAGTCCGAGCCGAAGATCACGACGCCGACATTGTCCGCTTCGAGGTTCAGGGCCATGCCCTGCACGCCGTTGCTGAATTCGACCATCTCACCGGCCTGGACTTTGTCGAGGCCGTGAATACGGGCGATGCCGTCACCAACCGACAGCACTTTACCGACTTCGCTGACTTCAGCGTCAGTGCCAAAACCGGCGATCTGGTCCTTGATGACCTTGGAGATTTCTGCGGCGCGGATTTCCATCATTTAGCCTTTCATCGAGCCTTTTGGCATACGGGCGTTCAGCCCTTCATCGCCTGCGCGAGGGAATTCAAACGGGTACGGATCGAACCATCTATACGCTTCGAACCGATAGTTACGACGAGGCCGCCCAGCAAATCCGGGTCGACCTTGGATTGGAGTTTGACCGTGCGGCCTTCGCGCGCGGTCAGCTTGTTTTTCAATGTATCGAGCTGCGCATCGGTCAGCGCATGGGCGCTGGTGACTTCGGCAGTCACTTCACCGCGCTGGGCAGCGGCAATGCTGCGGAAGGCGCGGATCATGTCGTCCAGGTGCGACAGGCGGCGGTTCTGAGCCAGCACGCCGAGAAAGTTCTTCGTCAGTTCGCTCAGCCCGAGATGGGCAGCGACACTGGCAATGGCCGAGCCCTGCGCTTTGCGGCTCAGTTCCGGGTTGGTCGTAACCTCGCGCAAATCGCCCGATTCGGCGAGCGCAGAAGCCAGCTTGTCGAGATCCGATTCGACTGCGGACACAGTGCCGCCTTCGCTCGCAAGTTCGAACAAAGCAGAGGCATAACGCCCTGACAGGCTAGCCTGAATACCGGCGGAAATTTCCACGCGTGTCTCGTCCTCTAAAGGTCCGGAAAATAACGATGCATCAGCCTCGCCTGCGGAGGGTGATCGAGTCACCCCGGCAAAGCTGGCGCGCGCCTAGCATTGGGCCTTGATGATGGCAAGCCGACTCGGTGGCGATTTGCGTCACAACTGTTTCGCAGGATGCACCTGACGGGTTTTTGCGCTAAGAGCGTATTAGACCAGGACAGAGAATCCAGATCGGGAGAGTAGCAATGAAGATGACGCCGATGGCGCAAAACTGCGGTGTGGAGATATCAGGTATCCAACTGGCGAGTTGCAGCGACACAGAGATCGATGCCATCAAGCAGGCCATCTACGAAAACGGAGTTGCGGTTTTCCGCGGTCAGGAGTTTTCGCCTGAAGATCACATCGCCTTCGCCAAGCGCTGGGGCGGGATCGACATCAACAATTATTTCCCGCTGGAGGACGAGTACCCCGAAATCGCCATCGTGCGCAAAGCCGCCGATCAGGAAACCAATATCGGCGGCGCGTGGCACACCGACCATTCCTACGACCAGATCCCGGCGATGGGATCGATCCTGGTCGCCCGCACCCTGCCACCAAAGGGCGGCGACACTCTGTTCGCCCACATGGGCGCCGCATACGATGCGTTGCCTGATGAATTGAAGCAGGAAATCGACGGGCTTGAGGCGTTCCACACTGCCGACCATGTATATAAGGCCGACGGTCTCTATGCGCAGACCGATATGGGCAAGGAACTGCGGGGGCAGGACCTCAAGACCGGGGCGGTCCATCCGGTGGTGATCCGTCACCCGGTCACCGGGCGCAAGCTGCTCTACGTCAATGGCGGTTTCACGATCAACTTCGTCGGCCAGACGCGCGAGGAAAGCCTCCCGCTGCTGCAGAAATTGCTCGCCGCAGCGGTGCGCGAAGACAATCAGTGCCGCGTCGAATGGCAGCCCGGCACTGTGGCGATCTGGGATAACCGGACCACCTGGCACAATGCGCTGAACGATTATCCGGGCCACGCCCGCGAAATGCACCGGATCACGTTGTCGGGTGAGGCGCTGGCGGCTTAATCGCTCACTCCTTGACCTCGCACTTATACACCAGCCGTTCGTTCGGCGCGGGTGGCAGAAGCGACGTCACCGCGCCCTGCAGGTCGCCAAGCTTGCTGCCGGCATTCTCGCTGTCACAACTGGGCGGGGTGTATTTTCCGCGCGCTGCGCGGGCGGCGCTCATGTCATTGCGGCCGAGCAGATAGCGGTCGGTGCGGAAAGTGCCGCTGTCCGGATCATAGGTGTTGATCGAAACGGCCGCGTCCTGGTTGGGCACGAACACGCGACTCCAGTCGCCTGCGGCAAGGCCGTATTGCGTGCGGCCGTTGACGCAGCCACCTTCATTCCAGTCGAATTCGACTGTTTCGTCGGGCGCGCCGGTGACGCGGCTGCGCGATATGTCGAGCGTGCAGGTCAGGGTGCCATTGCCCGATGCCTGCGTGTCCGGCGCGTCCGGTTCCTCAGCGCCGTCAGCCATCGCAGCGGCCACCTTGCGATCGATCGCGTCGAGGCCCGGGCGGGTGAACCACAGCGCTAGCGCAGCGACGAGTGCAACGGTGGCAATCGTCCCGCCGATCATCAGCTTGCGCTCGCCAATATTGCTGGCGGCTTCTTCGGGGCTGGCCGGTGCGGTTTGGCGCTGCTGCCAGCCCTGCCACGCGATCACCCCGGCCCCTGCGCCAAGCGCCAGAAGGAGTAGCGTGAACAACATGGCATTTTCGCGCTCGGCCTGCACTTCCAGTTCGGCTTCCAGCTGGGCACGTTCGCGTTTTTCGCGCTCTTGCTGGTTTCTTGCGGCCAGTTCGCTGCGCGCCTGCTCCTGCTCGGCAGTCATTCGCGCGCGCTCTGCCGCGTCGAGATCGTCGAGGCTGCGGCACGGCAGTTCGTTGATCCGTGCCGCCACATCATTCGCGCGCAGGAACGGGATAAGCTCGCGCATCGAGACCGCGAAGAAGAACTCCGCATCCGCATTTCCTGAATCCGCCCCGAAGCTGTTGACCCCGAGAACACGCCCGCATCCGTCGAGCAGCGGGCCGCCCGAATTGCCGCGTGCGATGGGGGCAGTGTGCAGGATGCTGTCGAACTGTCGGCTGGGCCGCGCCCCGGAAATGAAGCCTGGCGATTTCACCGGTGGCTGCGAATTGAAGATGTCGTCTATCTCCAGCCCCTGTGCGCGGTCGACATTCATCGGGTAGCCGACCGAGGTGACCTGCCCGCTGTCGCGGTTGCCATTGGCTGACAGGGTCAGCGGTGGCAGGCGTAGTGCGCCGGTGATCTCGATCAGGGCAAGGTCATTCCTCGGGCTGACCGAGAGGATCCGCGCATAGGTCGCATCGTCGCCTTCGCTCGGCACGATCCCGATCCGAAGTGTGTCGTCCTGCGCCGCCTCACGTACGACATGCGCGTTGGTGACGATCTTCGTGGGCGAAACGGCAAAGCCGGTGCCATGACTGATCGGGTAGACTTCATCGCCATCGGTGCCGATGATAACGACCCGCACGACCCCGCGCGCGGCGGCGTCGATATCGGCGGGATCGGCCCGGGCAGTCAGCGGCAGGGCGAGAGCGCAAAGCGCCAGCAGTGCGGATAGGATACGTGTCATCGCCGGGCTGTCTATGCCGCCGCCACATTGATCGCAAGCTTCGGGACGCGGCGGGATAACTGCGCTGCTATCTGGTGCATTGCGTGGCACGGTGGCAGATTAGCGAGGATGGCCGACATGGAATCGCAGAACGACCTTTCCGACGATGACCGCTGGCAAATCGCGCTGGCAAAGGATCGCCGTTTCGACGGAGTGTTTGTAACCGGCGTGCATTCGACCGGGATCTATTGCCGCCCGTCCTGCCCGGCGCGGGCGCCCAAGCGTGAGAATGTCCGGTTTTACGCGAACTGCGAAGATGCGGAGGCGGCGGGCTTGCGCGCTTGCAAACGCTGCGCCCCCGATCAGCAATCGCGTGAGGAGGGGGCAATTAAGGACGCGCTCGATCTGCTCAAGCGAAGCGAAGGGCCGGTCTCACTCGAACAGCTTGCAATTCTGACCGCATACTCGCCGACCCATTTCCAGCGGGTTTTCAAACGGACGGTCGGCCTGTCACCCGCCGCCTATCAGCGCGCGCTGCGTGAGGAGCGGGCCAAGGATGCACTGGGCGGGGCGGCCCGGGTCAGCGATGCAATATATGATGCAGGTTTTGAAGCGCCGAGCCGCTTTTACGCCGCGATGGAGGGCAAGATGGGGATGAGCGCCAGCGACTGGAAGAACGGCGGGGAAGGGCGCGTGATCCACTTTGCAGTGATCCGGACGACCATCGCGCCGATGTTGGTTGCAGCCACTGAAACAGGGGTCTGCTGCCTGTCATTCGATGAAAGCGAAGAGGAGCTGCGCGCCCGATTCCCTAATGCCGAACTGGTGGCAGGCGGCGATTCGTTCCGTGATCTGTTTGAACGTGTTGTCGCTGCGGTCGAGCAACCCGGCACCGGAAACGACATTCCGCTGGATGTAAAAGGTACCGCGTTCCAGCAAAGCGTGTGGCAGGCCTTGCGCGCCATTCCGGCGGGCGAAACGCGTAGCTATGGGCAGCTTGCCGCAGCACTGGGCAAACCCAAGGCCAGCCGCGCGGTGGGCGGGGCCAACGGGGCGAACAATATCGCGGTGCTGATCCCGTGCCACCGGGTCATCGCCCATGACGGCGGGCTGGGCGGCTATGCTTACGGAACCCGTATCAAATCGGAACTGCTGCGCAGGGAGGATGGTAAACGCGATTGACGATGGACGGGAGTTGCCAGTCCTGTGCGGTGAAAAGGAGTCGCAATGACTACGGCAACGCACAGTTCAGCCTTCGCACTCGCGTGGCAAAAGCTCTGGCACCATCCGATCACCGCCGCGTTTGTGGCGGCAAGCCTGTTCGTCTTCGTATGGCTCGGTTTTGCCGTCGCAATGGTGCAGTGGGACACGGGGCTGTCGCCAGCGGTCGACATGGTGGTGCGCGAGATGATCCCCGTTCTGGCCTGTGTGACGGTTTACAAGCTGGTCATCACGCGGCTTGGCCGGTTCCGCAAGGATGATCTCGGGCTGCGCGGCGTCTTAGCAGACACCGCCATCGGTCTCGGCACGGGGGCAGCGCTGATCTCTGCAGTGGTCGGCATCGCAATGCTTGCGGGTGTTTACGGCATTGCCGGTTGGGGCAGCATGGTGGACGCGCTGTATATCGTGGTTGTTGCCGGCATTTCCGCCGCCGTGATCGAGGAAATCCTCCTCCGCGGCATTCTGTTCCGGTGGCTTGAAGAGGCGGGAGGGAGCTTCCTCGCCCTGATCCTGACAAGCGCACTGGTCGGTGCGATTCAGGCGTTTTCTCCCAACGCGGCACCGCTCTTCATTGCTTCTCAAGCGGTCGTTTTCGGGCTGCTGATGGGCGGTGCCTATATGCTCACGCGCTCGCTATGGCTGCCTATTGGTTTGCACGCGGGCTGGAATGTGACGCTGGCTCTCGGCTGGGGGGAGCCTGTCTCGGGTATCCAGTATGAAGGGCTTGTCATCTCCGAATATGGGGGCAGCGACTGGCTTTCCGGCGGGATCATGGGGCTGGGCAGTTCAGCCATCGCGCTTGGCATCGGATTGCTCTTTGCTGTGTGGGTGACGCGCAAGGCGGCCGCGGTGGGGCATTGGCTGCCGTTCGGCTGGCAGCGAGCGGTCTGCGAGCCATAAACTCGGCAATACCAACAGCGTATGACTTGCGCCACTATGTTCGGAACAGCATAGGATAGGCCTGAAGGGGAACGGGTCGATCTATGGAAGCCTCAGAGCAATCTGCACAGCGCCCGCTGTGGCGCAAAGTGTGGGAATTCCCGCTGACCGCCATGCTGGTGGCCATCGCGGTGATCATCGGGATCGTCAGCCTGATGCAAATCTCATACGCATATTCAGACGGCCTTGCGCTGCCGGAGGAAACGAAATTCCTCGGCAGCGTTCTCTTGCTCGTCGTGCTGTCCGCTGCAGCCTACAAGCTGATCATCAGGCGGCTGGGCGGAAAGAAGCACGATGATCTGCCGCTTGCCGGGGCTTTCAAGGACACCGCTCTGGGTTTTGTGTTCGGCGGAATGCTGATCAGTATCTGCGTGGCACTGGCTGCGGCGTTCGGCGTGTATCGCATTGAAGGCAGCGGCGAGGGCACAGACCTTGCCACGATCGTGCTGCTGACAGGCGTCTATGCCGGCTTTTTCGAGGAGCTGCTGATCCGCGGTATCATCCTGCGCTGGCTGGAGGAGATGACCGGTAGCTGGATCGCGCTCGGGATCAGTTCGCTCATTTTTGGTTTCGGCCATGCGTGGAATGACAATGCGACGGTCTTTTCTTCGGTCGCGATCGCCATCGAAGCAGGCATTCTGCTGGGCGGTGCCTATATGCTCACCCGCTCGCTGTGGCTGGCGATCGGAATCCATGCCGGGTGGAACGTTGTCCAGGGCCTGTGGGACGTTCCGGTTTCAGGCAATGACTTCGACGGTGTGATTGCCGCCGAACTTGAAGGACCAAGCCTGCTCGCCGGTGGTGGTTTTGGCCTGGAGGCGACTATCTTCGCGCTGGTGGTCGCAACCGGCGCCGGCGTTTGGATGCTCGTGCTCGCAGCGCGCAAGGGCCGGATCGTCAAACCGATGTGGAGCCGCAAGGGCGAGCCGATTACCGCTTACTGATCGCGCGCCCAGCCGCTTTGTGCAGGTTCCAGCGTGTCCAGAAACGTTTCCGCACTGTCGAGATATTCGGCCTGCCGGTCTTCGCCCATCCGGTCCCAGTTGGAATAGATCCGGCCAATGCGCGGGTTTTTCTCCAGCCGTTCACGGTGGCGATCCATGAAGTGCCAATAGAGCGCGTTGAACGGGCACGCGCCTTCGCCGGTTTTCTTGCTGACGCTGTATTTGCACTCGGAGCAGTAATTGCTCATCTTGTTGATGTAATTGCCGCTCGCAGCATAGGGTTTCGAAGCGAGCTTACCGCCGTCGGCGTAGAGCACCATCGCGGCGACATTGGGCAGTTCGACCCACTCATAGGCGTCGGCGTAGACCACCAGGAACCAGTCCTGCACTTCACGCGGACTGATCCCCGCGATCAGCGCGAAATTGCCCAGCACCATCAGCCGCTGGATATGATGGGCATGCGCGTTTTCGCGGGTCGACCGGATGGCATCGGCCAAGCACCGCATGTCGGTCTTGCCCGTCCAGTAAAACTCCGGCAGCCCCCGCTGCGCGTTGAGCGCATTGTCGCTCTCCAGCCCGGGCATGAAGCGCCAGTAGAAACCGCGCACATATTCGCGCCAGCCGATGATCTGGCGAACGAAGCCCTCGACCGCATTGAGCGGGGCGTTGCCTTGTTCATATTCCCGCTCGGCCCGCTGGCACAACTCGAGCGGATCGAGCAGCCCGAGGTTGATGCTGGTCGACAGCATCGAGTGGAACAGGTCGTCCTGTCCGTGGACCATTGCATCCTGATAGTCGCCGAAGAAGGGCAGGCGTTCGGCAAAAAAGGCATCTGCGGTTTCTTCCGCCTGTGCCCGGGTCACCGGCCAGCCGAAGCGGTCCAGGTTGCCGAAATGATCGGCAAACTGATCTTCGACCAGTTCGATCACTTCACGCGTGATATCGTCCGGTTCGAACAGCGGACGCTGTGGGGCATTCAGCCCGTCCTTGGGTGGTTTGCGGTTTTCGCTATCATAGTTCCACTCGCCGCCCTCGGGCTTGTCTTCATCCATCAGGATTCCGGTCTTGCGGCGCATCTCGCGGTAGAAATACTCCATCCGCAGCGTCTTGCGGTCCTCCGCCCAGTCATTGAATTCGTCGAGCGAGCACACGAAGCGGTCATCCGGCATGATGTCCACTTCGCAAGCAAATTTGTCGGGCCATTGCTCGATGTCCTGCTGCACCCGCCATTCGCTCGCCTGTACCACATGGATGGCGCGGGGAGTGCGCCGCTCGACCGCCCGCGCGACTTCGCCGGAGAAACCGCCGGCATTGCCCTCGTCGGTCAGGCTTGCATAGTCCACGGTCCACCCGGCATCGCGCAAGTCCTGCGCAAAATGGCGCATGGCGGAAAAGATCAGGGCAATCTTCTGCTTGTGGTGTTTGACGTAAGTCGCCTCGTCCCAGACTTCCATCATCAGGATGACCGTGTCGTCCTTGGCCCTCCCGCGCAGCGACGCAATGTCGCGGGTCAGCTGGTCGCCCAGGATGGGTACGAGGATCGGTCGTTGCGAAGACATGGGCCTTTAACGCACGATCTTGCGCTTCGCTCCCGTCAATCCAGCTTCGGCGGAAAACCGGGTTCGGCCTTGGCCATTGCGCGCTGATATGCCTCGCGCGAACCGATCCGCTGCAGATAGGCCTTGAGGTTGGGCTTGTCGTCGATCGAGAGGTTGTTGAACGCGCGGCTGGTGGTCAGCTGGAACACCATCATGATGTCTGCAGTGGTCAGCTGCGATCCGCCAAAATAGTCGGCTTCGCCCAACCGGCGTTCAACCTGCGCCCAGGCATTGGACACGCGTTTGCCCAGCGAAGGTGGCATTTCCGCGCCGACTGCGCCCACTGCGATCTGCATCATGCCATTGGTCATGAATGTCGCGTTGGCGAAATGGAACCAGTAAAGATGGTCGGCGAAGTCCGGATGATCGGGCCCGGGAACAAGGCCGGTATCGGGCGCATATTTTCCCACGATGTACTCGACGATGGCTCCGCTCTCACCCAGCAGCGTGCCGTTGTCTTCGATAAGCGGGGCGATCTCCATCGGATGAAGCGCTTTAAGCTCCGGCGGGGCCAACCGGGTTTCCGGATCGCGATTGTAGAGTTTCAGGTCGTATTCCAGCCCCAATTCCTCGCACAGCCAGACGATGCGTTCGGATTGTGAAATGCGCAGGTGGTGAATGGTGAGCATGTCGGGCTATTCCTCTCAGACAAAACTATAGGGATCGATGTCGATGCTTACGCGAACCGTGCGGGGCAAGTCGAGCTTTGCCAGCCAGTCGCGGATCACGTCCTGCACTTGCGCACTGCGCCTGGCATTGACCAGCAGGCGATAACGATAACGCCCGCGTAAAAGAGCCATCGGGGCGGGGGCAGGGCCGAGAATGGCTATGTCCTGCAAATGCGGAGCCGTGCCGCCGATTGCGCGGGCAGCCTCGCGGGCTTCTGTCTCGTCTTCGGACGAAACGATGATTGCGGCCCACCGGCCAAACGGCGGCGCGCCTGCGTGGCGGCGGGCTTCGGTTTCGGCGTCGTAGAACGCATCGCGGTCGCCGGCCGCCAGAGCTTCGATAACGGGGGCTTCGGGGTGGCGCGTCTGGATCAGCACGGTGCCGGGTTTGGCCCCGCGCCCTGCGCGCCCGGCCACCTGTGCGACTTGCTGGTAGGTCCGTTCTGCCGCGCGCAAATCGCCGCCTTCGAGGCCCAGGTCGGCATCGACCACCCCGACCAGCGTCAGTTCGGGAAAGTGAAACCCCTTGGTGACAAGCTGCGTGCCGACGATCACGTCGATTGCCTTGGCTTCAGCCTGCGCGACGAACTCCGCCGCTTTCTCCGGCGTGTTGAGCGTGTCGGACGTGGCGACCGCGACGCGCGCATCCGGCAATATCTCTGCCACTTCATCCGCGATGCGCTCGACCCCCGGCCCGCAAGCCACGAGACACTCTGGCTCTCCGCATTCGGGGCAATTGAGCGGGGGCTTTTCTTCGTGGCCGCAATGATGGCAGGCGAGGCGCTTGCTGAAGCGATGCTCGACCAGCCATGCGCTGCAGTTGGTGCATTGGAAGCGAAAGCCGCAATTGCGGCACAATGTCAGCGGGGCATAGCCCCGCCGGTTGAGAAACAGCAGCGACTGTTCGCCGCGTTCGAGCCGTACGAACAGCTCGCGGGTCAGTGAGGGGGCGAGCCATCGCCCGCGCTCGGGCGGTTCTTCAGTCAGGTTGACGATGCGGATTTCAGGCAATTGTGCCCCGCCATATCGGCTCGGCAGGTCGAGACGCTCGTAAATCCCGCTTTCCGCCATCTGCAGGCTTTCGAGCGCCGGTGTCGCGCTGGCCAGAACCACCGGGATTTTCTCGAACCGCGCCCGCATGACCGCGACATCGCGCGCGTTGTAGCGCACGCCCTCGTCTTGTTTGAAGCTGATCTCATGCGCTTCATCGACCACGATCAGGCCGAGGTTCGCATAGGGCAGGAAAAGGGCCGATCGCGCGCCGACGACCACTTGCGCCTGACCGCTGGCAATCGCGCGCCACGCACGGCGGCGCTCGGTCGATTTTAGCGAGCTGTGCCACACGATGGGCGGCGCACCGAACCGGTCTTCGAACCGGCGCAAGAACGCTTCGGTCAGAGCGATCTCAGGTAGCAGGACCAAAACTTGCCGCCCCATTCGCAGCGCTGCGGCCATCGGTTCGAAATAGGTTTCCGTCTTGCCCGATCCCGTCACCCCATCGAGCAGATAGGGCGCGAACTTGCGGGACTGAACCGCCTCGGCAAGCTGGCGGGCAACCGCTGTCTGCTGCTCGTTCAGCTCGACTGTGGCGTGGGCGTCGTCCGCGCGCGGATAGGGGCGGTCGCAATCGACCACCACCGGCTCCAGCACGCCCTGATTGACCAGTCCGCGCAGCACTCCGTCCGACACATCGGCCAGTTCCGCCAGCTCGCGGATCGTCGCCTGTTCGCCTTCGAGCGCGCCCATCGCCTGCTCGCGTTTCGGTGTCATCCGCTCTGGCAAGCCGCCTGACAAGCGATACTCGGTGATCGTCGCCGGGCCGCGCAAAGCCCCGCCGGACGAGATTACCATCCGCGCAACCGAAGTGAGCGGCGCGCAGTAGTAGTTGGCAGTCCATTCGATCAGTCGCCGCAATTCAGGCCGGAGCGGAGGGACCGGCAGCACCTCCAGTATCGGGCGGAGCTTGTTTTCGGGCACCGGATCGGTCGGCAGGCGTTCCTCTTCCCAGACAATGCCGATGATCTGTCGCGGCCCGAGCGGTGCCACGACAATCGAACCGTACTCGACTGTCATGTTATCGGGCACCCGATAGTCGAGCGGGCCGAGAGCGGCATTGAAGACGAGGCAGCGGACGCGGTTCATGTTTGACCGTACATATGGGCACCGGCTGCCATGCGCGGCAAGGGAAGGAAGACGAAAATGACCGAGATTGTTCAAGTACACTTCAATCGGCGCGCATTTATCGCGGCAGCATCTGCGGCAAGCGTGGTCGGGCTATCGGGCTGCGCAGCCTTGCCCGGATACAGTCTGACCGATGCGGTGCGCCGTTTGTTGTTACTGTCGAGCGAACGCGCGTTTGCCCGGCTGACTGCCCCTGGCGGTTTCTGGGACGGTCAGGTCGAACGGATCGGCCTGAACAACATCATGGGTGCGCGCGGCGATATTCTGTCGGGCATCCTCACATCGGCGCTGTTCAAGGACCAGCTGGAAGGCGCGTTCGCGGATCTTGCTATCGAAGGGGCCGAGCGAGCCGCTCCGATCGTTGCCGACACTGTGCGGATTGTCGGTTTCGAAGCGGCCGAACAGCTCGTTCGCGGCGGCCCGACTGCTGCCACCAGCTTCCTGCGCGGCGAGATGGGCAATACTCTGGTCGAGGCGATGATCCCTGAACTTGGCGAAGGCATCAGGCTCGCGCGCGATCCGGTCATTGCCCGCGCAATCACGCAATTGGCGGGGGTCGATGTGGGACGGGTCGCGACACGGTTCTCGGACACGATCAACAACGCGATATGGGACGAGATGGGCGTCGAAGAGGCGGCAATCCGCCGCAACCCGCGCGCCACCAACGATCCGCTGCTGATCGGAGTATTCGGTCTGGGCAATCTCTGACCCCGTCTGGCGCGCTATTCGTTCCAAAGGGGGTTCAAAAATCCGATTCTGCAACTTAAGACTCTCTCTTACAGTCAGTTATCGGCGGTGAAGAGGGGGGTGTTGTGCGGAGAATTGTGTCAGCGATATTTGCTTTCGGGCTGGTGGGTAGCAGCATGGTCGCGATATCGGCAGAGGCGCGTTCGCCGAACGAAATCTATGGTTCGGTGTTCCAGCGATACAAGAACATCACCGACGCACGGAAGAAGCTGCGCAGCCTCGAGAAAAAGGGCCAGCTCACCACGGGTGAGGAATATTACGCCCTCGGTCATGCCTGTCAGTATGAAGAGTCCGCCAGCCAATCGATGATCCTGACCGCGCTCAGTCGTTCGCGCTGCAAAGAGAAGTCGGGTGAATATTTCGTCGAGGCGGGGATGCGCGGCGTACCGGAAGGGTTCGTCTCGGCAGCACAATTTCTGGGCCGGGGCGACCAGGCGTATCTCTATGCACAAGTGGCCTACCAGCTGTCGGGAGACGACGCTTCGCTGCGGAGCGAAGCGCTGGACCTGTTATCTTCGCTGAGCAGCAGCGTCAGTGA
Source organism: Parerythrobacter lutipelagi (assembly GCF_005434975.1). Classification (GTDB taxonomy): domain Bacteria; phylum Pseudomonadota; class Alphaproteobacteria; order Sphingomonadales; family Sphingomonadaceae; genus Parerythrobacter_A; species Parerythrobacter_A lutipelagi. The sequence goes on from NZ_SKCJ01000002.1 coordinate 404,313, forward strand.
TACGGCGGTTATCGACCAGCAAGCGATCCAGCTTGCGACGCAGCTCGCGACCGACGGACCCTATGGCGGATTGCGCAACGCGGCGACGACAGTCGATGTGCAGAACCGGTTGCCGAGCCTCGCCTGGCTCGACTTCAAGAACCCCAAGCGTTGCCATTTCAGCGAGGGATGGCAGCGCATGATGCAGGGCGCTTACAGAATTGATGACCGAGACTACCTGACCAAGCCTGCAACCACATCTGTGCCGGACACCGGTCAGCGAGTGACCGGCCGCATCACCCGGCCGCAAAAGGAATGGGAAAGCATCGTGCGGGTGGAAGCGGATGTGAAAGGGCGCTGGAACGGGCTCACGGTGCTTGGAACCTTCACCACCTTCGTAGAAGAATCGCACGGGGTGTGGGGCGACGGCATTCGTTTTGCTGAGCCGGTCGAAATTGTGGCGCAGCGGCTGGCAGCGGCTGGCTTCGTAGTGAACCGCGACGGCAGCGAACGGCGGCAAGTCGATAAGGTCGAACGCTCTCGCTACACCGATCAGCAGGGCAAGGTCCAAGTCGCTGAGGCAATCGACGGGGTGATCACAAGTATCGAACGGATCAACGGCGAGACCTATTTTTTCTGCGATGAGATTTTTGAAGCGAGCTACGGGGCCTGACAGCGCGGCTCAACCCCTAGCCGTGGTTTGAACCTGACGCTAAAGCCTTGCGGGAATCACCCATCCCGCAAGGACACGCGCACATGAAATTCTTCGCCGACACTGCCGAAATCGATGACATCAAGGAACTGGCCGCTACCGGCCTGCTCGATGGCGTTACCACCAATCCCTCGCTGATCGCGAAGTCGGGCCGCGATTTCATGGAAGTGACGAAGGAAATCTGCGGCATCACCGATGGTCCGGTGAGCGCTGAGGTTGTCGCGCTCGATCACGCGACGATGATGAAAGAGGCCGAAGTCCTGCGCAAGATCGCGGACAATGTGTGCATCAAGGTGCCGCTGACGATCGACGGGCTCAAGACCTGCAATGCGCTGACGGCAGATGGCACAATGGTCAATGTCACGCTCTGCTTCAGCGCCAATCAGGCTCTGCTGGCAGCGAAAGCGGGCGCTACTTTTATCTCGCCCTTCGTCGGACGGCATGACGACAACGGATCGAACGGCATGGACCTGATCCGCGACATTCGACACATCTATGACAATTACGCGTTCGACACGGAAATCCTCGTCGCATCGGTGCGGCACGCGACCCATGTGCTGGAAAGCGCGCTGATCGGCGCCGACGTGATGACCGCGCCGCCGGCGGTGATCAAAGGCCTGTTCAAGCATATCCTGACCGACAAGGGTATCGAAGGCTTTCTTGCCGACTGGGAGAAGACCGGACAGAGCATTCTCTGATCCCGGGATTTGGCTGACGAAACGCCCCTTGATCGCTTCAAGCGAACGCTGACCGGCACGGCCCGCGCGGTGGCGCGCGAGCCTGAGGTGGAGGTCGCGTGGAGTGCGGATGCGCCATCGGCGAGCGGGAAGAATTTCCGCGTCCCTTTGCCCGGACGGAACTTGCCGCCCGAGCAAGCTGCCGAAGCGCGCGGGTTTGCGGACAGTTTCGCGCTCAAGCTGCGCCATCACAATGAGGCTCTCCATACGAAAAACGCGCCGCCGGAGCCGGTGGCCCGCGCCTGTTATGATGTGATCGAGCAGGTTCGCTATGAAGCGCTTGGGGCCAATAATTTCAGCGGGATGCGGACCAATCTTGAGGCCGCGACCGAACTGCGCACGGCTTCGGACCCGATCACGCGGGCGCAAGGGGAGAACGACGTCCCGTTGCAGAGCGCGCTAGGCTTGATGCTGCGCGAAGAACTGACCGGCGCGCAGATCCCGGAGAAAGCGCGCGCCGGTGTCGAAATGGTGCGTGAGTTCATCGAGGCTCGAACCGGGGGTGATTTTGAATCGCTCGCGCTTTCGCTTGATGATCAGGAGGCCTTTCAGTCGCTTGCACTCGACATGTTGCAGCATCTCGAGCTTACGCGTCCCGATGACGCGGGCGATATTGACGACAACGAAGGCGACGACGACGAGGGCGAGAACGAGCAAGAGGACGAGAGCGATCAGGAGGCCGACGGGGCGGAGCCGCAGTCGACCGAAATGGCCGGCGAAATGGCCGAGGGCGAGAGCGACGGGGAGGCTGAAACCGAGCTCGAATCCTCGGAAGAAATGTCCGATGGCGAAGCTGGCGAAGAAGGCGACGAGGGCATGCTTCCGGTGCGCCCCAACCGGCCATGGACCGATCTCCCGAACGATTTCGAATACAAGCATTTCACCGACAGGTTCGACGAAGTCATCGAAGCACCCGAGCTGTGCGACAGCGAGGAACTGGACCGGCTTCGAGCTTATCTCGATAGCCAGCTGACCGGCTTGCAGTCCGTGGTGACCAAGCTCGCCAACCGGCTCCAGCGCCGCCTGATGGCGCAGCAGAATCGCAGCTGGGATTTCGACCAGGAAGAGGGGATGCTCGATGCCGCACGGCTCGCCCGTGTGGTCATCAGCCCCGGCCACTCGCTCAGCTACAAGATGGAGCGGGATACCGAGTTCAAGGACACCATCGTGACCCTGCTGATCGACAATTCCGGCTCCATGCGCGGGCGGCCGATCAGCATCGCCGCGATCAGCGCCGATATCATGGCGCGCACGCTGGAACGGTGCGGGGTCAAGACCGAGATTCTCGGCTTCACCACCCGCGCATGGAAGGGCGGGCAGAGCCGCGAGGCCTGGCTCGCCGACGGCAAGCCGCCGCATCCCGGCCGCCTCAACGATCTGCGCCACATCGTCTACAAGAAGGCCGACGAGCCCTGGCGCCGCGCGCGCCGCAACTTGGGCCTGATGATGCGCGAGGGTCTGCTCAAGGAAAATATCGACGGCGAAGCGCTGATGTGGGCGCACCAGCGCCTGCTTGCCCGCGCCGAGGACCGCCGCATCCTGATGGTGATCAGCGACGGCGCCCCGGTCGACGACAGCACGCTCAGCGTGAACAACGCCGGCTATCTCGAACAGCACCTGCGCCGCGTGATCGAATGGATCGAGAAAAGCTCGCCGGTGCAACTCGCCGCAATCGGGATCGGGCACGACGTAACGCGGTATTACAAGAAATCGGTAACGATCATGGATGTGGAGCAACTGGGCGGGACGATAATCGAGCAACTCGCTGGGTTGTTCGAGGTGGAGTGATCGCTTGGCTGAAAGGACGATAGACATCCGCTTGTTGGGCCCGGATGACCATGCTGTCGTGATCGCCGCTCAAGGCATCTTCGACAACCGCCCTATCCCGGACCAGACGCACGATTTTCTTGCCAGCGATCGCGAGTTCCTTTGGCTGGCGTTTTACGATTGTGAAGTGGCGGGTTTCGTTAGCGCGACGAGCATTCTCCATCCCGACAAGCTGCCCCATCTGTTTGTCAACGAGCTCGAGACACGTGAAGGTTTCCGGAGGCTAGGGATTGCTACGCGGTTGATGCGGACGGTGCAGGAATACGGAAAAATGAATGGACTTTGGCCGATATGGGTCGCTGCCGAAGGGGATGATGCGCAGGCGATCGCATTCTACAGATCACTTGGAGACATGAAAGAACGCGGCGCGACCGTGTTCGAATGGGAGTAAAAATGAACGTAACCGAAGCCGTCGAGACTCGCCGCTCCGTGCGCGCATTCCTCGACAAGGCCGTCGAGCGCGAAACCCTGACCCGTATCCTCGAAAAGGCGCAGCGGTCGCCTTCCGGCGGGAACACCCAGCCGTGGCACGGGATCGTCGTCACCGGTGAGCCGATGCACCGGCTGTTCGACCGGGTCGCGCAGGAATTGCCCAAGGGGCGCGAGGCGTTTGCGCCGGAATACAATGTCTATCCGCCCGAACTCGACGGGGCCTATGAGCAGCGCCGCCGCGGGGTTGGCGAGGACATGTATGGCGCGCTTGAAATCACCCGCGAGGAAAAGGGAAAGCGGCTGATGTGGTTCGCCAACAACTTCCGCGCGTTCGGCGCGCCGGTGCTGATGCTGGTTCACACGCCGAAATATATGGGACCGCCGCAATGGTCCGATATCGGCATGTGGCTCCAGACCATTGGCTTGCTGCTGCGCGAGGAGGGGCTCGACTGCTGTTATCAGGAGGCTTGGGCGGTCTACTCGCCGCAAATCCGCGAAGTGGTCGATATTCCGGAAGATCACATATTCTTTTGCGGTGTCGCGATCGGCTATCGCGATCCTGATGCAGCGGTGAACAATTTCACGGTTGCCCGCGCGCCGCTGGACGAAACCATCCGGTGGGACGGCTGGAACTGACTGCTCAGTAAGCGCAGACCCGGAAATCGCTGCCGAGCCAGCATGCCGGGTCTTCCTGCGACCGTATTGCGGACCCCCAGCGTGAATTGATCCCGTCGAGGGTCAGTCCGCGCACTTCGGCTTCTCCCGGCGCAATCACCGCGACAGTGATGTTGGCCACGCCCGGCGCAATCGCTTCGTTGCCTCCGGGCATCTGCACTGAAAAGGTCCCGCCCCGTTCCGCCAAGAAATCGCACGGGCCGCGATATTCTTCGCCGCTGCTTTCGACCGCGCAGAGCGCCGATTTCCAGCCGGGCCGGCTAACTGGTGCCACTTGCTGCTCGTCACTGGAAACGGATGGGGCTTGAGCAATGGTCTGCTCCGGCTGGCTTGCGGCAGGCTGGGCGGCCGAAGTGCTTGCCTCTGCGTGCGTGCCCTCCCGAACCGAGTCATCCTGGCATCCGGCGGCAGCGATGGCGATCAATGCAATGAAAATGACCCGCATTGTAAATCCCCTGTTGCTGTCAATCGACAAGTGATTGAAGCGCTTCCGATGCCATATCCGGCAAGTGTCCAAAATATCCTAGATGCGACTCGAATCAGCGTCTAGGCTCCTTAGACATAATAAGAAAATCATGGGTCGCGCACGCAGGGTCGGAATGCTTTCGGCCCCCATTCCTTGGGGAGGGAAGCACATCGTGCAACGGCGAGGCGCCTTTATTTTGTCCTGTCTTTTGGCAGGCACCGGCCTTTCGGCCCCTGCGCTCGCGCAGACGCAGCCACCCCTTGTCAGAGACAGTTTTCCGATCGGCGATGGCAATGGCATTTTGTGCCAGGTGCAGGACCGCAGTGTCGGCAATCCGGCAAAACGCACGATGTTCGACCGCCGATGGGCGGTTATATGTCGCGACAGCGCGCGGCCGGTTGCAACCCTTTATGCCTTCAAGGACGACGGATCGAACCTGCCGTCGGTGCGGGAGGAAAATACCGAATGCCCGGCCAGAGTCGGACTGGCCAGTATCGGCGATGGGATTCGGCGCGAAAGCTGCCAGCTGTCGGGGGCGACCGATCTCGAGTGGAACCGGTACCGGGCCGAGTCTGGCGACATGATTTTCGTGGCCGAGGGCTTTGCTGCCTATGACAGCGCGACGCAGCTGGCGCTCAAATCGGTGCGCAACAATGCCATCGCGCAAGGGACGATCGATGTCGCGACGACATCCGTGCTCGACCCGCTGTCCTTCGCGCGCGTGCAGGCCGAGACGCTCAAGCCGGAACAGGCGCTGTGGGAAGGCTATCGGCGCAATCTGGGCGGCGAGTATGCAGAGGCGGCGGCCTATTTCGAAACGCTCCAGCAGCGGCTTGAAGGCGAGGATGACGAGACCATCAATCCCGGCGAGTTTTTGATCAACCGCGCCTTGCAGAAATCCAACCTCGGGCAATTTGCCGAGGCCAATCGCCTGTTTGCCGATGCGGAAGAACTGACTGAAGGCGATCCGGTGGCCGGCCGGCTCCAGCGCAATTTCGAAGCATTTCATTTGCTCAATCAGGGATTTTATCTTGAGGCTATCGAGCGGGCCGGGCGCGGCCTTGACGGTTCGGCCGCCGGGGCGGCCGATCTTGCTACGGGCTTGCAGATTACTCTGCCCCTTTCAGCGCGCATCAACCAGTCGGGTGAAGCAAGTTCATTGCTCGGTTTTGTCGATGAGCTGAAGCTTACACCTCAGGAACGTGCAGAGATCATCGACGCGCAGGCGCTGCAGCTGCGCGGTACGGGGCTGCGCATCGAGGGTGACAGCGACGGCGCGCGGCTGGCGCTGCTCGAGGCCTATTCGCGCGCCATCGGTGTACGCGACGGGCGGGTGACGTCGATCGCCCGCATGCGCGCGCAGATCCTCGGCGAGTTGGCGTTGATTGCGGAACAGTCCGATCGCTTCAGCGATTCCGAGACGCTTCTGCGCAACGGGCTGGAAATTCTCGAACTGCAATATCCTGAGCGCCGTGCGGTCAGCGGCGCACAGGCACGGCTGGCAAGCTTCCTTCTGCGGCGCGGGCGCGAGAGCGAGGCGATGGACCTCTACCGGACCGTGATCGATCGCTCGCTGGGCAAGCGGAACGCGGTGCTGGGCTTCGCCAACCAGCTCAATCCCTATTACCGTATTCTGTCCGAGCGGGCAGACAATGATCCGGATGCGGCTGCGGAATATTTCCGCGCGTTGCAGGTGTTGCTGCGCCCGGGTGTGGCGGAAACGCAGGCCGTTCTTGCGCGCGAGCTGAGTGCGAATTCCGATGAAGGCGCGGCGCTGTTTCGGCAGTCGCTTGATCTCGGGCGCGACATCGAGCGATTGCGGATGCGCTATGCCGCCTTGGGCAAGGCCGAACAGTCACCGTTGGTCGCGCAAGAAATGAGCGAGCTGTCCGATCAGATCGACCGGCTCGAACGCGAGCAGCAGCAAACGCAGGTGCGGCTCAACGACTATCCGCAATACCGTGTCGTCACGCCAAGGGCGATGGAACTGGATGCCTTCCGATCTGCCCTGAAGCCAGGCGAGGCCTATGCCCGGCTGGCAATCATCGGCGGTGACGTTTTCCTGTTCTACACCGATGCGCAGAACGCGCGCGCCTATCGGACTACGGTGACCGAGGAAGACCTCGATTTCCATGTCGATATGCTGCGCGCATCGATCTCGTTGTTCGAAGGCGGCCAGTTCGCGACCTATCCGTATGATCTCGCCATGGCGCGCGACCTGTATGCGGCACTGTTCGGGCCGCTTCAGGCAGAGCTGAGCGGGATCGATCACCTGATTTTCGAACCCGATGGGGCGATGCTCCGCCTGCCGATTGATATCCTGGTGACCGACGATGCATCGGTTGCACGGTATGACACCCGCCTCGCTGCCGGAGGCGACAGGTTCGACTTCACCGGCACATCGTGGTTCGGCCGCGACCGGATCATCAGCACGACAGTGTCGGCCCAAGCTTTCGTCGACGCACGCCGGGTCGGCTCGGCCAGCGGAAATCGCGATTATCTGGGCATGGGCGACAATGCACCAATCGGCGATGCACGCCTTGGTCAGCTGCGGGCGGCGGTAGTCGGCGGCAGCGACACGTGCGGTTGGGACGCACAATTGTGGAACCAGCCGATCGATGATGCCGAATTGATTACGGCGAGCGCATTGGTCGGCCAGGCTGAATCCGAACTGATTACCGGGGCGGCGTTCAGCGACACTGCGATCAGGGCGAAAGAAGACCTCGACGAATTCCGCATCATCCACTTCGCAACCCACGGGCTGGTCACGCCGCCGCGCCCGGACTGCCCGGCCAAGCCTGCGCTCCTGACATCCTTCGGCCGCGGTGATTCCGACGGCTTGCTTTCGTTCGAGGAGATTTTCGATCTCGACCTCGACGCCGACATCGTGATCCTGTCTGCCTGCGACACAGCGGGCGAAGCCAGCATCGAAGCGACGCGCGCGGCGGGCCTGACCAGCGGCGGCGGCACCTCGCTCGACGGTCTCGTGCGTTCCTTCGTCGGGGCCGGGAGCCGTTCGGTCATGGCCAGCCATTGGCCCGCGCCGGACGATTTTCGCGCAACAGAGCGGTTGATGAACGGCATGTTCTCCCGCGCCAGGCAGGGCAGCGTTGGTTCAGCACTGCGCCAGTCGCAGCGGGTGCTGATGGACGAGCCCGATACCTCGCACCCGTTCTATTGGGGCGGTTTTGCGATCATCGGTGACGCCTCGCGTCCGCTGCTTTCCGGCAAAGCCCCTGTGCCGAACGTGGCATCGGGCGAAGGCTCCGATGAAGCGGTTGTCGGCCAATGAACCGGAACAAAGAAGCCTTGAGAAGGACCCGCGCTATCACATTGCGTACCAAGACATTTGCTTTGATTGCGGCGCCGTTGATTACCGCTGTCACTGTGCCTGACATCGCCGTAGCGCAGACAGGCCCGGTTCCCACGACACGCGAGGAGATCCGCCGCGATCAGCTTGAAGACAGGTTGCAGACCCAAGGGGAGGCCGTGACTGTCGATGATGGTACGGTCGAGCGCGCTCCATGCCCTTTGGCCGATCCGCAGTTTGCTGAAATTCGCTTCACCTTCACCGGCGCCGATTTTACCGGCCTCGACGCAATCGGTGCCGATGTTGTTCGCCCTGCCTATGCCGATCAGATCGGCCAGGAACTGCCGGTAGCCGCGATCTGCGAAATTCGCGATCGGGCTGCAACGATCCTGCGCCGCGCAGGCTACCTCGCAGCGGTCCAGGTGCCGGTTCAGGCGGTCGACGGCGGAGAAGTGAAGTTCGACGCGGTGCTCGCCCGGATGAGCGCAGTTCAAGTGCGCGGCGAAGCGGGGCCATCGGGCAAAGCGCTGCAACGTTACATCGATCAGCTGACCGGCCAGCCGGTTTTCAATATCGACGAGGCTGAGCGCTACTTGCTGCTCGCTCGCGACATACCCGGTCTCGATGTCCGGCTGGTGCTTCAGCCTGCCTCGCGCGAAGCCGGTGCGCAGCCGGGGGATGTGGTGGGCATCATCAACGTCACCCGGACGCCGTTCTATTCCGACGCAAACATCCAGAACTTCGGCTCGAAAGCGGTCGGCCGGTTTGGCGGACTGCTGCGGATGCGCTTCAACGGTATCACCGGATTGGGCGACGAGACCGTACTGAGTGCCTATTCGACAGCCGACACGTCGGAACAGGTCGTATTGCAGGCGAGCCATGAATTCCGTGTGGGCGGCGATGGACTGAAATTCGGTGCCGGGTACACCACTGCCTGGTCGCGGCCCGATTTCGTCGGTCCCGATCCGTTCGAATCCGATACGACCATCATCTCGGCCTATGCGAGCTATCCGTTCAAGCGGACGCAGGCGATGAACCTGTTCGGCAGTGTCGGGGTCGATCTGATTGACCAGCAGACCGATTTTTCCGGCGTTCCACTGAGCGAAGACAAGCTGCGCGTCGCCTATGCGCGGCTGGATTTCAACAAAATCGATGACGCAAGCCTGCGCGGCGCTGGCGGATACAGCGGGATCGAACCTCGGTTCGGGATCGCCGGTTCGCTCGAATTGCGGCAGGGTCTCGATTTCCTCGGCGCAAGCAATGATTGCGGACCGGCATCGACCGGCTTTCTGGCCTGCGCTGCCCCCGGTGTGGTGCCAATCTCAAGGCTCGATGGTGATCCTTCGGGCCTTTCCTTGCGCGGGGAGGCGCGGATCGACCTGCGGCCCACGCCTTTGTGGAAGCTCAGCTTCGCACCGCGGTTCCAGTACTCGCCCGATGCACTGCTCAGCTTCGAGCAGGTCTCTGGCGGCAATTATACGGTCGGGCGCGGGTTCGATCCGGGCGCGGTCATCGGGGACAGCGGGTATGGCGGACAGGTCGAAGTGGCCTATGGTTCGCTGGTCCCGGATGCGCCCGGCGGAAAAGCGTTTCAGGGCTACGCGTTTTTCGACTTGATGGCGGTCAGCACGAAGAATGTTGCAGGTGACCCGCAAACGATCAGTTCGCTGGGTGGCGGGCTGAGGGCTAACCTCGGACAGCGGCTGTTTCTCGACGTTTTCGGCGCCGTTCCCCTGGAACGCGCGCCATTTCAGGCCGAGCGCGGAGACTTCCGCCTGCTGGTCAATCTGACGATCCAACTGGCCCCGTGGTTCCGGTGAACAGGGCACACCGAACGATGGGCAGAGAGGACTGTATGACTAACAAACGCACAGGGGTTTCGAACCCGAAAGCTTTGGCGAGGGGGAGGAAGCGCTCTCCGCTTCTTCGCGGCTGCTCGGCGCTTGCAGCGGCCGTCGCTCTTGCCGGCGTGTGGAGTCCGTCCGCCCACGCCCAGTCAGCGATGCCCGCCGCGCGCCCCGCGCCGCAACCGATCGATTCCCGAGCGATCCTGCAAATGCGCGCTACGCCCGAAGTCCGGACGATCGCGAGCGCACCGTACATGGCCGATCTGGGCATGACCTTGGATGCGCCGGTCGTGCCCGGTCCCACTGCAAGCCCGCCGTCTGGCGGCAGCGCGATTCCCGCAGGGTCCTTGCCGGCACCGAATACCGGCGGCGGCATGCCCAACCAGACGATCGCCGCTATCGAGGGATCGGTCACTTCGGTTTCCGGTCCGGAGCCTAAAGTCGCGGCGCGCGCGAACGGCACTGTATCCGCCCAAGGCACCGTCGCGGTCCAATCCGGTTCTGTCGTTGTGAACCGTTCATCGACCAAGGATCAGGTCGAAGTGCGAAGCACTGAAGCCGTGCTCAACTGGACCACGCTCGATACTGCAACAATCGATAGCACGACCGATGCAATCAATTTCCTGCCAGCCGGGACCGAGCTGGAATTCGTCGGAACCGGCACCGATTACACTGTCCTCAACCGGATCTTCGGGACGCCCAATGCATCGGGCGTCTATCGCGGGATCGCGTTTGAAGGGACTGTAACCAGCCGCCTATCGGATGCCGGGCCGATTGGCGGGAATGTGTGGTTTTACAGCCCAGGCGGCATTCTGGTCAGTTCGACCGCCGCATTCAATGTCGGCGGGCTTGTACTGACGACCAGCAATCTGGCGCAGATCGACAAGCTCGGGACGGAGCTAAATTTTCTCGGCGTGAGCGAGCCCGGCAGTCAGGTCATGATCGAGAACGGCGCTGCCGTGAATGCGGGCGACTATGTCGTGATGTGGGCACCGCGCATCGAGCAGGCCGGCAATGTCCGGGCAACCGGCAATGTGTCTTATGTCGGCGCGGAACAGGGCCAGCTGATTGTGACAGGCGGTTTGTTCGACATGTCGGTCAGTGTGGGCACGGAAGATGCCAATGGCATCGTCCACACAGGCACGACGGGCGGTGCAACGCCAATCGACAATCCGACCCGCGCGATTTCGATGGCTTCGGTGGCGAAGAACGATTTCGTCACCATGCTGGTGGGCGGTAATATCGGATATGACAACGCGTCGGCAGCCAGCATCAGTAATGGCGTGGTGTTTTTGACTTCGGGCGAGGACAGCAAACCCGGCTCGGGGAATATCGCGTTGGGCGCGGGTGCCTTTACCTCAAGCACGCTGATGCGTGCATTTGGCGAAACGTCGATCAAACTCGATGGCCAGAACCAGACGCTGACAGTCGGCAACGCGGCCAATGAATCCGACTTTTTCATAATTTCGGAGGGCGAGCTCAACATCAGCGCCACCGGCGGCTCGAGCATTTTCGCTGCTGACAATTTCTTTGCCCTGGCTGGCAATGGCCAGACTGGCGGCACCGTCAATATCACGGTCGATGATGCCGGAAGAAACGATGACACGAGTTTCAGCGGGCTGATCGTCGGAGGAAATCTGACTGTCGGCGTACAAGCTGTCGGCACCAACGACACCAACACTGGCGGCGTCGGCGGGGATGCAATCGGCGGTCAGATAAATATCGACCTGTCGCAAGGCGGAGAGATCATCGCCGGCGGAAACCTGAGCTTGCAGGCCTTTGCTCAGGCAGGTTTCGGGGAAACACTTGCCGGGACCGCTCAGGGCGGGACAGTGAATCTCAACATGACCGGTCAGAACAGCCGCTTGCTGGTTGGTGGGACCATATCCGCAGACACGTCTGGGCGAGCGGCTGTAAATCCGGCTTCTGGCGGGTTCGATCCCTTTGTCGGAGGAAACTCCACTGGCGGCGACATCCGGTTCACGCTTGTCGATGGCCTGCTGAACGCTGCCGAGATCCGTCTCAGCAGCGGTGCGACTGCAACGTCGGGACTTCAAGCGACAGCAGACGCGCCGGACGCCACATCCGGTTCGATCGCCTTTGCGAACAGTGCCACGATCAACGTACCTCTCATTGCTCTCACTTCGGATGCCTTGGGTGGCAATGGTGGACGCAGCTTTGGCTCACCCCCTGGCGGCAATGGCGGCACGGCGACCGCCGGAGACATCGCTCTGACAGGTGTCTCCGATTTCATCGGCCTGGCCTCGCTCGAGATTACCGCAACCGCCGTGGGCGGTGTTGGCGGGGCAGCCGGTGTCGGTGGCAGTGGCGGCGCAGGCGGGAATGCCCGAGCCGGTAATGTCCTGATTGATCTGGATAGCGGTGTATTCGAGCCTGGTGCGATTTCAATCGACACCACGGCAGTTGGTGGATTGGGCGGCAATGGAGCCGATAATGCATTCACCGGTGATGGTGGCAATGCACAGGCTGGAAACGTTGCGATCGACTTGCTGACGACCAGCACAGCAGCATCGGACGTCTCCATTTTTGCCCAAGGTGTTGGTGGGACCTCGGGCGTTACGACCGGAACTGTGGGCGTGGTTGGCGGCAACGGCGGTCTGGGGATCGGCGGCAATGTATCGCTAACGGTCTCCGGCTCGGTCAATTCCTTCGACACAACGGGCGGCCTTGTAATCTCCGCCACAGGTGAAGGGGGCAACGGATTCACAGCAGGTGCTTTGCCTGACATTGACGGGGATGCAGGCGATGGGGCGGGCGGTTCTATTTCCATTGCCGCGCTTGACGGTGCACAAATCCTGGCCGGGCCAAATGGTGGTACGGTTTCCCTGTCTGCGACGGGCTTTACCGGCAGCGTTCGCGCGCGGCGAACAACTTCGGCGCAGGCCGGATCATTCGGTGCGGGGACCGGGGGTAGCATCTCGCTGATCTCGGACGGGGCCGGTTCGCTGCTCGACTTCGATACCGGTCGGCTACTTCTCGACGTTAGCGCCAACGGCGCGAACACGACCGGCGGCTCGATCGATATTGCCGCGCGCAATGCCGGTGATATTTCTGTCGCCAACATTGTTCAGGCATTTGCCCAAGCGCAAAATTTCAGCCTGTTCGATACCAGTTCCGGCATGGGCGGCACGATTACGGTCAACGTTTCGGCAGGCAGCAGCCTGTCCGCAAACAGCCTGCAACTCGACGCGAGCGGAGATGATAGCGGCGCCGCTACTGCGCTTTCGGAAAGTTTGCAGGGCGGTTCGACCACGGGCGGCACTATCGTCCTCGACAACAGCGGCACACTGACCGTCGATTCGATCGAGATGACGGCCACCGGCCTCGGCGGAGATGGCGGATCGGGCGTGTCATTCGGGGCGGCAGGCACGGGCGGCACCGGCACCGGCGGGACAGCATCGTTCAATTCCACTGGCACGATTGTCGGGCTGACATTTCTGCAAACCGATACCAGCGGCATCGGCGGAGCGGGCGGCGATGGCGGAACTGGCGGCTCGGGCGGCGCTGGAGGAGATGGGTTCGGCGGAACTTCCGAGGTCATCGCGGAAAACGACCTTGCGACGATTGTCGATCTGGTAGTGAGATCGGCCGGCTCCGGTGGCACCGGCGGAAATGGCCAGGTTAGCGGCTCAGGCGGCATCGGCGGTACCGGAACCGGTGGCTCGGCCGTGCTATCTGTCTCAGGCACCGGCCCCTTGCTCGCCGATCTGGCTGATGCAAGCATCGAGGCGGGCGGACGAGGCGGTACGGGCGGTGTGGGCGGTTCCGGTAGCTCGGATGAATTCTCCGGCGCCGGTGCTTCCGGCGGCTCAGGCAATGGTGGCACCGCCGCATTTATTATCGGCGGTGTTGGCGCAAGCTACGATCTGGATCCCCAGGTTGTTATCTTCGATGCCGACGCAACGGGCGGCACCGGCGGCAGCGGCGGCACCAACCTGAATGGTGGGATTGCCGGAAACGGCGGCACAGGTGGCGACGCAACTGGCGGCGAAATCATCCTCGAGGTTGGTAGTGGTTCCACACTGACCTTGCTCCAGGCGACGAGCGATCCCTTCTTGCTATCCGCCACGGGTACGGGCGGCCTTGGCGGAACCGGTGGCGGGATCGATATGGTTTCCGGTGGAAGCGCCGGCAATGGCGGCGACGGCGGCACCGGCACCGGCGGTTCTCCGCGGTTGAGAGCGGTGGGCGGGACTATTAATGGCAGCGCTATCTCGCTTGTTGCAGAGGGTGTTGGCGGCACAGGCGGGACCGGCGGCGATGATCTGGCAGTTGTACTGGGTGCGCAAGGCAATGGCGGCACCGGTGTCGGCGGCACGCCTACAATCGAAACGTTCGACGGTAGTCCGGGGATCATCACGCTCGGCACGGTGACAATCGATGCAAGCGGCCTCGCAGGTGGCGGCACGATTGCAGGTTCGACAGCAGGAGGGCAGATCACCATTACCGATGGTTCGGCCGATCCGGCCGGCCTGATCAGCATGACGAACCTTACGGTCACAGCGACTGGCACGAGCACCACCGCCGGCACGGCTTCGCTGACGCTTGGCAGTGATAGCGGCCCGATCACTGTCACCAACAACATGGTTGCCGATGTTAGCGCTGATATCGTGTTCGACTTCGACGGTGACGGTCAACTGGTTGTGGGCAACAACGCGGTGCTCAACGCCGCGGGCAATATTCTGCTGACGCACACCAACAACACGGGGCCGGTCAATTCGCTCGATATCGGCAATGATCTGACGGCGACTGCCGGGCTCGACTTCGACGCGGGCGCAAATTCGATCATCACCGCTTCCCGAGAAGTATCGATCACCGCGCAGAATATTGCTTTCGACACGATTGCTGCGGGCAATGACAATATCTTCGATGCGGGCGAGTTCGCACTTACGCTCAACGCGACCAACGGCAGCATCACTTCGGGGCCGATTGGCTCTTTGACCGCCGTGGCCGGGGTCGACCTCGATGCGACACAGGCGATCTCGATCGGCGATTTGGCGATCAACGACGGCCCGATACGGATCGATGCGGGGACTACGCTAGGCGCAGGCGATATCACCATCAACCAGGGCGGGTTCGTCAGCAATGAGTCGATTGCGATCAACGCCGGAGGCGACACGACGCTCGGCAATGTTGCTGCGATCGACGAGCTGACGATCACCAGCGGCGGATCGTTGGACGCGCTTTCGCTGCGCGCGACGGGCATCACGGCAACCGCAGCGGGCGCGGTCAATATTGGCGACGCGACGATCTTCAATGGCGTGGCCGGCGGCGGCGGGATCACTATCACCGGCACGTCCATCATTCTCGGCAGTGCCGATGCTTCCACGCTGGTCGGCAACGATATCCTGCTTGATGCCGTGGCCGGGGGAATGACGCTCGGTACGATCAACACCGAGGCGTTCCTCGATGTCGCTGCGACCGGTGACATCGTGTTTGACACACTGACAGGTGCAGGCGTGTTTCTTACAACGACTGCCGGCAATGTGACCGGCAGTTTCGCGAGCACAGATCGCAACATCAACACCAGTCGTCCGCGCGATGTGCAGATCACGGCGCCGGGCGATGTCGTGGTCACATCGTTCAGCACGATAAATGATGTCGAGATAACGGCTGGGTCCTTCGAAACCGATTCGATCATCACCGGCAATGGTGCGGCGGGCGTTGCAAGCGATGTCATCATCAACGTCATCCGCAACGCAACAATTCGGTCCGCCGATGTGCAGGGTTTCATCGATGTCGACGCCGCCAGCATCACTATTGGCGATATCGCAGTCCAGGCCGGATCGTTCCTCGATTCTGCCGACGGCGATATCATTCTCGACTCGGTTGTTACCGACGGCAACGTGATCGTAAATTCTGCAGCAAATCTCCTGCTTGGTAGCAGTGTGAAACGCGGAACCGACACGTTCGGCAACGAATCAATGACCTTCAACGCCGCGGGCAATGTGACGGTTGCCGGCGTGATCGACTCTCACGACAGTATAAATCTGACGGCTGGTGGAGCGGTCGATGCGCAGCAGTTGACGGCTTTCGACAATGTCAATGTCACGGCCGGAACCACTGCGAACATAGCCGGAGTGACGACCACCGTCTTTGGTACCGGCAACACGGTGACCATCAACGCGCCGATCATTTCACTCGGCGCAAGTTCGCTGGTCGGTGGATTGGTGGCCAATGCCTCTGGGGGGAATCTCGACATTTTCGGAGATGTTTCCGGAGGTGCAGCATTCGACCTCGACGCGGCGGGCGATATCAACTTCACAACGTTGACGAGTTCGCGTCAGATCAACCTCAATGCCGGTGCCAACATAGTCGGGGGTTCCACCGCCGGCACCGGCAACCGCACCATCTTCAATGAAAACCATGTGTTCACTGCCGGGGGCGACATTACCTTTACCGGGACCGTTTTTGCCAAGGATAGCCTGACGGTTACGG
The DNA here is from genome assembly GCF_005434975.1 of Parerythrobacter lutipelagi. Taxonomy (GTDB): domain Bacteria; phylum Pseudomonadota; class Alphaproteobacteria; order Sphingomonadales; family Sphingomonadaceae; genus Parerythrobacter_A; species Parerythrobacter_A lutipelagi. Next base: position 420,757 of record NZ_SKCJ01000002.1, read on the forward strand.
CGGTCGGTTCGATCGATGCGAATGCAATCGGAGCTAACGCCAATGCCACGCTGACAGCCGCTGACATCACGTTGGACACGTCGGATGTCGCTGGCTTGCTGAGCGTTACATCCAACACCGGCGGGGTGCTTTTCACCGGACTGATTCAATCTGGAGGCGGAATCGCAGTCAATTCCGCGACCGATATCGATTTTGACCGGATTGAAAACAGCAATGCAAATCTGTCGCTGACGGCGGCAGCCAATGTGACCGGCGTTGATGCTGTCAACACCGCGCCGGTAGGCAGCGGCGGACTGGACCGGACGATCATCAATGCTGGTGGAGACATCACCCTGACCGGGGTCGCGCAGTCCGTAGATGACGGCGTGTTCCTGACTGCGGCTGGCAATATCGACGTCGCAACCATCGACGCAGCGGACACAATCTCGGCCATCGCAACAGGCGTCGTTGTGGTCGATACGGTCCGGAACGCCAACAATTTCAACGCGACGCTGCGCGGCAGTTCGGTCACGCTCAATTCGGGTGCTTTGGCAGGCGGCCTGATCCTCGACGCGACGGCAGGCGACGTGTCGGGGGCGGGTGTCATTACCGTCGGCGGTGCAATCGATCTCGACGCGACTGGCAATATCGGGTTTGGCAGCCTCACCGCGAACGGCCTGTTCAACGCCAATGCCGGCGGCGACATTTCCTTCTCGTCTGCATCATCTACCAACACCATGACCTTCGATGCCGGAGGAAACATCCTTGGCGGCACGATTACAACCGAACAGGCTACCGCAAGCTCGGAGTTTACGGCCGGAACGGATGTGATTCTGGATGACGTAACGACGCGGATTTTCACCGTCACTGCTGGCAACGACATTAAACTCGGCAACGTCGACGCACTGGGCCGCGACATCCGAGGGATCGCGATCGATCTAAATGCAGGCGGAGCGCTTTCTTTCGCTTCGCTGACAGCTGGCCGAGGCATCGATATCGACGTTGGCTCGGTCAGTGGCGGCGGCAATATTATTGCCGATGACGGAGTCAATATCCTCGCGAACAGCATCGATGTGGGCGATGTCGAGGTCCTCATCAACGGTCCGATCGTGCTTCAGGCGACTGCCGGGGACCTAGTGACCGGCAACCTGACCAACACGATTTTCGGCATTTCTGCGCTCGCATCAGGATCAGTCACCACTGGCGATCTTTTGACCACCGGGACAGCCAATGCTTCGGACATAACCGTCAACGCCGGCACTGATGCAGATATCGGCGATGCGACTGCGGGCAACCAGTTGACGGTGACTGTCGGCGGAAATCTGACGGCGGGGGATCTTTCCTCCAATGTCGTAAGTCCGGGCACTGCGCTGACAGTTGGCGGGGACGCCGATATCGCTTCGTTTACTGCATTGGCGGGTCCAGCCAACATTCAGGTGGGCGGAGCCTTGGCCGGGGGCGCATTTGCCGCCGACGGGGTGCTGACAATCAACGCTGCCAGTATCGACATTTTGTCCGCCAATTCGGTCAACGGGTCTGTGACCGCGAATGCCATTTCAGGCGATGCCAGTTTCGGTGCGATTACGGCTGCGACCAATATCACTGTGGTTGCGGCGGGAACGCCGACAATCGGAAGTTTTGACGCAGGCAACAATCTATCGATCACCGGCGCCTCTGTCGGCCTGGGCGGGGGCAGCATCGCGGGTGACCTGAATCTCACCTCGACAATTGGCGATCTTGTCCTGTCGCTCGACGGTGCGGAGCAGATCGTTGTCGGTGGCAGCGCGACGCTGTCTTCGGCTGGCGGCATCACTGTCACACACAGCAACAACACTGCCGGTACCCTGTCGCTCGACGTGAGCGGGAACATTTTGGCACAGGCGCTCGGCGGTTCGATTGATGCTCAGGCAGGATCGATCCTCTCCGGCAATGAAGTGTTCCTGCTCGCCAGCGGGGATATCGACGTGGATGACGTGCGCTCCGTGCCTGGCCTGATCATTACTGCCGGCGGCAATGTTCTGGTCAACAATGCGTCCGCCACAGGGCCGCAGGGTGGCTCGAACTTCAGCGGAATCACGATCGATGCGGGCCTCAATCCGTTCTTCTCGCCTGTCTATGACAATGCGGCGGAAGCGCGGATCACAGGAACGGTGGATTCCTATGCCAACATTACCGTCCGATCGGGCGGCAATGCAGTGTTTGCGTCAGGCTCAACCACCGTGGCCAATGACCGGCTGAGCGTGCAGACCGGCGATGACATCATTGTCGAGACAGGCGCTTCGCTGGTCAGCGGGCGCAATCCGGCGACCGCGCCGGACCCGAGCAATCCGTTCAACGGCGTTGCCGCACTCGAGCTCCAGGCCGGTGGGCTGGGTAACCTGTTGTCGGTCCCGCTTACTCCGGTGGCATCGCTTGTCGTTGGCGGTACGCTCGATGCCAACAATGGCGCGATTATCGCTTCGGCCGGGGCGATTGATGGCCTTGCGGGTGACTTTATCGCCAGTTCCATCGCGCTCGATATCAATGGCGCGCCGATGACCGGGATGATCCAGTCGGACGATGCGGGCCTGCTTTCTGCTTCCTGTCTGCAAGGGAACATCTGCGTCGGCAATATTGCCGCCGACAACGTCCTGGCTATCGGCCAGAACAGCGATAATGACGTGATCCAGGCGATTGTCGAGCAAGGCACCGTCGATGCCAATGACATTCTGATCACCACGCGCAACGACATCGTTATGGGCACCAGCGGCATTGCGACCACGCTGAATGCCGCCAATGTGTTTAGTGCGACCAGCATTTCCGGCGATGTGAATCTGCTCGATGCGACCATTTCAAGCGGCAACATCCTGATCGAAGCTGCGGGCAGTCTGCTGGGTTCAGCCAGCCTGACCAGCACCGGCGATATCGGGATCACCGTGGGGCAGGATTTGAATGCTGCCTCGATCGTAACTGGCGGAGAACTCACCACAGTTGCGGACGTTAGTGATGCGCCGGAAGGATTCTTCAGCGTTCCGGGCAACATCAACATCGGTACGCTTGAAGTCGGCATCGGTGGGGTGAACTATTCGGCGAGCGGCAATATTGACATCGGGACGATCATCGTACCGGGCACCGACATCAATCTTTCGGCCGGCGGGCTGGCTCAACTGGGCTTCACCGATACGGCCAACAATGTCGGCCTCGACGGCGGATCAGTCGTATTCGGAGCGATTGATGCGACAGGCGATGTTACCGCCGATTCCGGTTCGACTATCGATATCGGAACGATCACTGCGGGGAATGATATCGGCCTGCTTGCAGTCGGTGCGATCACCGGCGGGGATTTGACCGCGGCGGGATCGCTGTCACTCGATGGCGGCTCGATTGCCATCGGCAACGCCTCTGCCAATCTGATCGGACTGACCAGCGGCAGCGATATTCTGTTCGACCTGCTGCAATCGCCCAATGGAATCACGCTGATCGCGGCCAATGGCGTGATTGGCGCAAACAGCGGCCCGGGAGATATCGAAAGCGACGGCGATGTTTCGCTGACTGCGCAAGCGATAGCGCTCAACGATATTACTGCAGGCGGTTCAGTCGATGCGCAAGCGACGGCGGGTAACGCGTCGTTCGGAACGGTCGAAACAGCGGCGGACATCACTATCACAGCCAGCGGCACGCCGACCCTCGTCAATGCCATCAGCGGCGGGAAAACCAGCATCACCGGCCAGTCGGTCGCATTCGACAATGGCACAATTGGCGGCGATCTCGCGCTCACCGCAACAGCGGGCAATGTTTCCAGTAACGGAACCGTGTCGGTCGGCGGCGGCATCGCGTTGAACGCGAGCGGTGACATCGCATTTGGTTCGCTGGAAGCTCAGGGTGGCGACTTCCTGGTTGATGCAGGGGGAGCGATATCCTTTGTTGCGGCAACGGGATCGGCGTTGGTCGAAATGAGCGCTGGCAGCACGCTTCAAGGCGTTTCCGTCGATGCAGCCGGCGATGTTTCGCTCGAAGGATCCGCTGTCAGCGTGACTGATCTGCTGAGCGGAGGATCCGTCGATGTCACTGCTTCAGCAGGCGGCATTTCGCTCGCCAACACCATCGCGCTTGGGTCGATCACTCTTGGCGCCACCGGCGATATACTCGCCGATCATGCGGAAGCAGGGACCGATTTCACTGGCACCGCGGACGGCAATTTCACCACTGGACTGAACTCGATCATCACCGGCGGAGATATCCAGATCGTCGCCGGCAACATCGTCAATCTCGGAAACTCGACCGCAGGCGGACTGATCGACGTGCAAGGGAGCCAGATCGATTTCGTGACGCTGATTGCAGGCGGTTCGATCGACCTTCTGACTGCAGTCACGCCGAACACTTCGGTCGGCAATGGCGACATTGCGGGCACGACCGTCACAGCTGGCGCCGGGGCGAGCAGCATGGATGCGTTCGGATCGATCCTGATTGGCGGAACCATGACGATCGGCGGCGGTTTGACGCTGGATGCGGCTGACGACATCGTCCTCACGGCCACCGATGTGCAGGGGGGCGACTTCATCGCCACCGCTGGTGGCTCGATCAGCCATGGCACGACCGATGTTGCTGACGCGCTCGATTTCCTCGCGCAGAGCGGTGACATTCTCGGCACTGGCACAGTAACAACCGGAAACGGTGCGTTTCTCGAAGCGACGCTTGGTTCGATTGCCGGCACCGAGATGTTCGTTGGCGATGGTCTGGATGTCCTTGCAGGCGGGACGGTCGATTTGCAGGACGTGATTATGTCCGCCGGTCCGGCCAAGATCACAGCGGGCGGCAACATCACCTTGCAAGACGTGATTGGCGGCGACGGGACCGACATCTCGATATCCAGCAGCAACGGGACCGTTTCGTTCGCCGATCTTCAGGCCGATGGCTTCGTCACGGTATTTGCCGGAAACGGTCCGCTGGTCGGGCTTTCCATCGACGCTGGCAGCAATGCGACTGTCGAGGGCGACACTGTCGATGTGGGTAGTGTTGCTTCCGGCGGAGATATCACGGGGATCGCGAATGTCGGCGGTTTGTTGCTCGGCAATGCGCAAGCAAGCGGTTCGATCGCATTGAGCGCTGCAACCGATGTATCGACCGGCTCCCTTGATGCCGGTACGCAAATCTCCATTGGCGGGGAAAGCTTCAGCGGAACAAGCCTTGCTGCCGGCACTTCGATAGTCATCGCTACTGCGGGCGACGCGCAATTCACCAGCGCATCGGCGGGCAGCGACATAGATCTCGTGACAGGCGGCGATGCTCTTGCTGACAGTCTCGATGCCGGAGATGCAATTGCCGTCGAAGCGGACGGACTGGCGCAGTTCGGGTCGGTCACCACGGGAACTGCGTCCGGCAGCACAATCACCATTTCGGGTCATGACGGCGTGGTGCTGAACGAATTGATCGGCTTCGACGCGTCGTTGATCTCTGTCGCCGGTCCGGTGTCAGTCGACACCGAGATCGATCTGGCCGGCAGTCTTGCCGCCGAGGGCAACAGTGTGTTGCTTCGCTCTACCAAGGATCTGGTGGTGTCATCGATTGCGAACGATGGCGGCATCGATATCAGCACGCTTGGCAATCTTACTGCAGCTGGGGCAGGCGCGACAGCCGATATCCTGCTCTCCTCGCCCGGCGATATCGTGATCTCCGATGATGTCGTTGCGGGCGGCAATCTGAGCGTCGACGCTGGCAATCTCGTCGATGTGCAGGCTCTGGCGAGCGGCATATCAATCGATGTTTTCTCAAGCGACATCGTGATCGGTTCCGACGGGGCCATTGGCGAAAGCGACAGGACGCAAGCGATCAATTTCAACTCCCGCGCCAGTTCGGCGACGTTGGGCGGCGCGGGCGGGGCATCAGACTACCAGCTCGACAATGACGAATTTTCGCGCGTGTTCAGTGGCGACCGTGTGAGCCTGATTTCCGGCGATTCTGACACAGGCTTGCTCCCGGTCACAATTGATGAGCTGTCCGTTATTGCCGGTGCGGCCTCAGATGCGACCGATGGGAATATCGGACAGGGCGGAGGCCTTTTTGTAATCGGCTCCTCGATCGACGTAATTGGGGAGGCAATCGTCAGCAATGCGGGCGTTGACACGAAACTCGGCCTTTTCGCTTCCGGTGATGTGTTCCTCGATGCAGAAACCGGTCTGCTCGAAGTGCAAGCCGGTACCGGAGATTACACCGGTTCGATCCTGATCGAGGCGGAGAATTTCTATGCAATGACCGGGGCCGCTCTCGCCGATATTCAGGGGTTGAGCATCGAAGACATAGACGCGCGGCTGGCGGACAGCGATGGGCTCGACATCCCTGAGGGTGTCATCCGGGCAGGAACGCTCGACATCACGACGATTGCCAGCGATGTCTTCATCCAGAACACGGTCCCGGGAACCGCGTTCGATGAACGCCGCGGCTTTACAGTGGATCAGTTGCTCATTTCCGACCCGAGCAGCAGTGTGCAGCCGATTGTGATTAACGGGGTCATATCCGGCAATACGGGGATCGATGCGATACCGCTGGCCGATATCAGCAGCAGTTTCGATCCCGGTTCGACCATCAACGGATGCCTGATCGCCAATCCCTCGAGCTGCATCGTTATTCCCATCGATATCGGGCCGGGCGACAACCCGCTGCGCGATCTGATCGACGAGGAAATCGAGGACGATCCCGTCGATACCGCAACGATCGACACGGGGCTGGTCGAACTGCGCGAAGATCCGCTGCGCCGGGATGATCCACTTATCGACGAGCCGGTTACCGGTGCTGGCAATGAAGACCTGTGGGACTTTGACTCCGGCGACGAGGACGAGTGCGAAAGCGACGAGAACGGTGTGTGCCTGGCGCAAGCGGCCGAATAGGCGCTAACGTCTTGACCTCTGGGCAAACGCGCGTGCAAGGCGCGCAGCCATGAGCGACACCCCTCTCAAGCTGTTCAACAGCCTGACCCGCGAGTTGGAGATATTCGAACCGGTCCATGCCGGTCAGGCGCGGGTCTATACCTGCGGCCCGACAGTCTACAATTACCAGCATATCGGCAATATGCGGGCCTATGTGTTCGCCGACACGCTGGGCCGGACCCTCAGCTGGAAAGGCTTCTCCCTTCGCCACGTCATCAACATTACCGATGTCGGCCATCTGACCTCCGATGCCGACGAGGGTGAGGACAAGATGGAGAAGATGGCGGCCCGTGAAGGCAAGTCCGCCTGGGATATTGCGCGTTTCTATCAGGAGGATTTCGAGCGTGACTTGGCCCGTTTGAACAACCGCCCTGTCCAGCACCCACGCGCTACGGACTATGTCGACGCGATGATCGAGTGGGGCAAAAAGATCGCGCCGGATCACTGCTACGAGCTTGATGGCGGGCTTTATTTCGATGTCTCCAGCGTCGCGGACTACGGGCGGCTCGCCCGGGCGGTTACCGACGATGGCGAAGGCAGAATCGACACCGTCGAAGGCAAGCGCAACGCGGCCGATTTCGCCATCTGGCGCAAGACACCGGCGGGTGAAACGCGGCAGATGGAATGGGACAGCCCATGGGGCAGAGGGGCACCCGGCTGGCATCTGGAATGCTCGGTGATGGGCCGCAATCTGCTCGGCTTTCCGCTCGACATTCATACCGGGGGGATCGACCACCGCGAAATCCACCATCCGAACGAGATTGCCCAAAACCAGGCGTTCTGCGGCTGTGGCAGCTTGTCCGAGGCCGCAAACTCCGGCGCGAAAATCTGGATGCACAACAACTTCCTGGTCGAGCGGTCGGGCAAGATGTCGAAGAGTGCAGGCGAGTTTCTGCGGCTGCAATTGCTGGTCGACAAAGGCTATCATCCGCTGGCTTACCGCATGATGTGCCTGCAGGCGCACTATCGCAGCGAGCTGGAATTCAGTTGGGGCGGGCTCGCTGCCGCTTTGACCCGCCTCAAACGGATGGTGATGGCGGTGGAGCGCCTGTCGGATGCGGTGTCTGCCCCGACGATCGACCACGCCAAATTCGCATCTTCACTGGCGAAATTCACCGATGCAATGAGTGACGACCTTGGCACGCCGGTTGCCTTGACCGCATTGGAAGACGCGTTGGCCGTCAAGAAAGTCGATGCCGGAATCAAGCGGGCCGTGATCGAGCATATGGACAACGTCCTTGGTCTCGACTTGTTCGATCTGAAGCGGACGGACCTGCGGATACGGCCGAAGGACACACAAATGACCGAGGCTGAAATCGAAGCCGAACTGATCCGCCGCAAACAAGCCCGCGTGGCGAAAGATTTTGCCGCGTCCGATGCGATTCGCGAATCCCTGGCGGCCAAGGGCGTCGAAGTGATGGACGGTGATCCGCTGGGCTGGGACTGGAAGCTGGGTTGAAGCTCTGGCGGCTCACGCGTGCGCCGTTTGTCGCGCTCGACGGGTCGGGGCCGGAAAAGCACGGTGCGCGCTGGACATCGCCGGGGCTGCCGGTGGTCAACTTCGCATCGGAGCCGGGTCTCGCTGTGCTGGTCGTGCTGCGCTATCTTCCCCGTGACCTGACCGGGATCGATCGCGACTACGTCCTCGGCTGGACTGAAGTGGATGCCGTGCCCGAGCGCTTGCCGTTTGTGGCCGATCAAGCGGAAAAGCGCCGCCTCGGCGACGATTGGTTGCGCTCGGGACGATCCTTGCTTGCTGCGGTGCAATCCGCCGTCCTGCCGGAGGCGGACATTGTGCTGCTCAACCCGGGCCATGCCGGCGCAGCATCCGTGCCGCCACTGACCATCCGGCCGTTCGATTTCGCGCAAACCCTGAGTTTGCCTCAGGGCGGCTAGCCGCGCGGGATTACTTCGAGCTCGTAGGGGACGAACAGCATCACATCGAGCTGTTCCCACCGCACCCAATCGACCGGACGTTGCAGGCCATCGATCTGCACGGCGTAATTCTCGCCGATTTGCCCGCTTACTTCCCGCGAATCCACTGCGATCCAATCGATGACCGCGCTGCGATACTGGTCGGGCTTTACGATCGAGAGATTGACCCGGTTGCTGCCCGGCAAAAACTGCGCGCGTCCGACTGGTTGGACGGACTGCATAAAACCATCCATCCGCTCTTCGATTTCATGAGAAACCAGTGTGGCGTACCGTGCCGCCGTGCCAATCCCACAGATGTGGGCTTCAACCGCGTTTGCGGCGCAGCCAGCAATTGATCGAGAACCGTGCATCGGGGAAGGCATTGCCGGGCACCGTCACCGGCATGACTTCGTGCGGGGCGAACGAGGGGAAAGCCACCAGTCGATTGTGTCGCGGCTCGACATGAATGCTCTCATCTTCGCCAATGGCATGAAGCGCCAGTTCGCCGCCTGAAAAGGGCTTCGGTTCGCGGTAGAAATAATACACGGCGCTGACGATCCGGTCGCTGTCCTGCCGCTGCGTGTCGGTCAGCGTGTCGATATGCGTACCGAACTTGCCGCCATCGCGGTGCGCCACGCATTCCAGTTCAAGCGTGACAGGCGAGAAGGGACGGATACCCGTGGCTTCGAAGATCGCCGGCAGCGTGTTGCGGACTGCCGCGCGAAAAGCGCTTCCTTCGGCATTCCAGTCGATATCGAGCGAGGCTGCGTTGCGATGGCCAAGGTCGACAGTGTGCCCTTCGGCTGATGTCACCTGCGACGCGGAAAAGGCGCATTCTTGCCCAAGCACATTATCGAGCAAGGCTGAGGCATCGCTTGCGCTGAGCAGATCATCGAAGGTCGCATGGCGTGGCAGCATGGCTTTAGCCTTGCGGTCCGGGCCGCCTTGCGGTCAAGTGCGAACAAACGAGAGGAAACAAGCCGCCATGCCCATCGCCGTTCTCAGCGCTCTGATCCGCCCGATGGTCGAGCCGCATATCCCGGACGGCGTCGATGCGCGCTTCTTTGCCTCGGTTGAAGAAATGCACGCTTTCGCACCTGACGCCGAAATCGGCTGGTTCGACCTCAACGAACAGGCGCCGATGATCGAAGCGGTGAAGCTGGCGGTCAATCTCAAATGGCTCAATTCGATCTATGCCGGGCTCGATTTCCTGCCGCTCGACGTGCTGCATCAGCGCGGTGTGAAGATCACCAACGGGGCGGGCATCAACGCGGTCGCTATCGCGGAATATGTCACCATGATGATGCTGGTGCATGCCAAGGGCTATCGCGATGTCGTGCGCGCGCAGGATCGGAACGAATGGCTGCAGGACAGCCCCGGCAAGCTGGAATTGCCCGGCACGCGCGCGCTGCTGCTCGGATACGGGGCGATTGGCCAGCAGATCAGACCGCGGCTGGAAGGGTTGGGGGTCGAAGTCGTGCCGGTGCGCCGCTCGGCGGCAGGCGGTGCTCTGGGTCCGGACGAATGGCGCGCGAGATTGCGCGAATTCGACTGGGTGATACTGGCTGTCCCCGCCACGCCCGAAACCGACGGCATGATCGGCCCGGAGGAACTTGCCGCGATGAAAGACAGCGCGGTGTTGGTGAACATCGCGCGCGGCACAGTGGTGCAGCAGGATGCACTGGTAAGCGCGCTGGAAGCTAAATCGATCGGTGCAGCGTTGCTCGACGTTTGCACGCCGGAGCCGTTACCATCCGATCACAAGCTGTGGGGCCTCGAAAATGCCCATGTCACGATGCATCTTTCGGGCCGCGCGCAGAACTCCATGTTTCGCCGTTCGGCCGAACGATTCCTCGCCAATCTCGATGCGTATATGAAGGACGAGGAGCTGCATCCTCTGTTCGATACGGCGCGAGGATATTGATTTGCTTAAGAACGGTGACTCGCGCGCCGCCTTTTGTTACCCGTTGATCCGAGAGCGGCAGGGATTCCCGAACCGCCTGCGGTCGCGTCCGAGTTTTTGACCAGGTGCCTTGATTGGCGCCGCGAGGGGGACATACGCGATGGCCGACAAGAAAAAAGCTTCCGATCTGTTTATCGACTGCCTTGAGGAAGAAGGGGTCGAGTATATTTTCGGGGTTCCGGGCGAAGAGAATCTCGATTTTCTGGAAAGCCTTTCCAACAGCAAGCAGATAAAGCTGATTCTTACCCGTCACGAACAGGGCGCAGGCTTCATGGCGGCGACCTATGGCCGCCACACCGGCAAGACCGGCGTCTGCATTGCCACGCTCGGACCAGGCGCGACCAATTTCGTGACGGCGGGTGCCTATGCCCAGCTTGGCGGAATGCCGATGCTGATGATCACCGGGCAAAAGCCGATCAAGAAATCGAAACAGGGCCGGTTCCAGATCCTCGACGTGGTCGACATGATGGGGCCGATCACCAAATACGCGCATCAGCTGGCCGCAGGTGACAACATCCCGAGCCGGGTGCGCGAGGCCTTCCGCCTGGCGGAGGAAGAAAAACCGGGCGCTGTCCATCTGGAGTTCCCCGAAGATATTGCGGAAGAAATGACCGACAGCCAGCCGATCAAGGCATCTGTCGCGCGCCGGCCGTCGGCTGAGCCGAAGGCAGTGCGGATGGCGGTGGAAGAGCTGGAGAAGGCCAAGTCGCCGGTTCTCATCATCGGTGCCGGTGCCAACCGCACCATGACGGGGCGGATGCTCTATCAGCTGGTCGAGAAGACCGGAATTCCCTTCGTCACCACGCAGATGGGCAAGGGCGTGCTCGACGAACGGCACCCGCTGTTCCTTGGCTGCGCCGCGCTGTCTGCCGGTGACTTCTGCCACCGCGCGATCGAAGATTCCGATTGTATCGTCAACATCGGGCACGATGTGATCGAAAAGCCGCCATTCTTCATGAAGCAGGGCGGTGCGACGGTGATCCACGTGTCGAACCGCACCGCTGAAGTCGATCCGGTCTATTTCCCGCAGGTCGAAGTGATCGGCGATATCGCCAACGCGATCTGGCAGATCAAGGAAGACATCGTAAAACAGGGCAAGTGGGACTTCGGTCGCATGCTCGAATATCATCAGGCCGAGCTGGCCCACCGGGAGCCGCTGGCCAACGACACGCGCTTTCCGATCTTCCCGCCGCATCTGGTCAAGGCGACCCGCGATGCCATGCCGGAAGACGGGATCATCTGTCTCGATAACGGGGTCTACAAGATCTGGTACGCGCGCAATTACACCGCTTACCTGCCGAACACCGTGCTGCTCGACAATGCGCTTGCCACGATGGGTGCGGGCCTGCCCAGCGCGATGATGAGTTCGATGATCTATCCCGAGCGCAAGGTCATGGCGATCTGCGGAGATGGCGGGTTCATGATGAACAGCCAGGAGATGGAGACCGCGGTCCGGCTCGGCCTCAACATGACCGTGCTGATCCTGCGCGACGATGCCTACGGCATGATCCGCTGGAAGCAGGCCAATATGGGCTTCAAGGATTACGGGCTGACCTATGGCAATCCCGATTTCGTGAAGTATGCGGAAAGCTACGGCGCGAAGGGCCACCGGGTCGAGAGCGCGGACCACCTGAAGGAAGTGCTCGACACCTGCCTTTCGACCGACGGAGTCCACCTGATCGACTGCCCGGTCGACTACAGCGAGAACGACCAGATCCTCAATCACGACATCAAGGAACTTTCCGCAAAGCTCTGAGATTGAAGTGTATTGGAGGATGACATGGTGAAGCTCAAAGACACATATCCGCTCTACCTCAACAACAAGGCAGCGCAGCCGAACACCGATCTCGCGGTGACGGACAAATACACCGGCGAGGTTGCGTTTCGCACCGCGTTGGCGACGCCCGACATCATCGATGAAGCGATCGCCGGGGCGGAGCGGGCGGCCGAACCGATGGCGCGCTTGGCGAGTTACGAGAAGCGCGATGTGCTCGAGCATTGCGTGAAGCGGTTTCGGGAGCGGTATGACGAGCTCGCCTATTCGCTGTGTGTCGAGGCGGGCAAGCCGATCAAGGATGCGGAGGGCGAAGTCGACCGGCTGATCGATACCTTCAAGATCGGCGCGGAAGAGGCGGTGCGCAATTACGGCGAGGTCCAGCCGCTGGACATTTCCGAGCGTGCCAAAGGCTATATGGGGATGTGGAAACGCGTGCCGATTGGTCCGTGCAGCTTCATTTCACCGTTCAACTTCCCGCTCAATCTCGCGGCGCACAAGATCGCCCCTGCGATTGCGATCGGTTGCCCGTTCGTGATGAAGCCCGCCAGCATGACCCCGCTTGGCGCGATCATCATGGGTGAGGTTCTGGCCGAATGCGACGTGCTGCCCGAAGGTGCGTTCTCCATCCTGCCTGCCAGCCGTGACGGGGCGGACCTGTTCACCACTGACGAACGGCTCAAGCTGCTCAGCTTTACCGGCTCGCCGGGTGTCGGATGGGACCTGAAGTCGCGCTGCGGCAAGAAGAAGGTCGTGCTCGAACTGGGCGGCAATGCAGCGGTCATCGTCGACAAGGATGCCGATCTCGATCACGCGCTCGAACGGATCATCTTCGGCGCGTTCTACCAGAGCGGCCAGAGCTGTATCGGAGTGCAGCGCATCATCATCCACGAGGACATCTACGACACCTTCAAGGATATGCTGGTCGAGAAAGCCGGCACGCTTGTCGCCGGCGATCCGAAGGAACGCGATACCTTCATCGGGCCGATGATCTCCGAGAAGGAAGCGACCCGCCTGCACGGCTGGATCGAAGATGCCGTCCAAGCCGGGGCCAAAGTGCTGTGCGGCGGCGAGCGAGACGGCGCGATGCTGCAAGCCACCCTGCTGGAGGGTGTGCCGCGCGATTGCGATGCCAACACGGAAGAAGCGTTCGGGCCGCTCGCCAATCTGTTCAAGTTCAATGATTTCAACAAGGCGCTGGAACAGGTCAATGACAGCAAGTTCGGTCTGCAAGCCGGTATCTTTACGCGCGACATCCACCAGGTGCTCGATGCGTGGGACGTGCTCGATGTCGGCGGCGTGGTGGTCAACGATGTGTCATCCTACCGGGTCGACAACATGCCTTATGGCGGGGTGAAGGACTCCGGTCTGGGCCGCGAAGGCATCCGTTTCGCGATGGAAGACATGAGCGAGATTCGGAACCTGGTGATCCGGCGCGACTGATACGTTACGCCGAGGGGGTGTTGACACATCTGACACTGTCCTCGTGTTCGCGTTTTGGTGCATGTGGAACAAGTGGAACACTGTTCTAGAGTTGAATTCCTGACGGCATACCGCACGCATTGCCCCTTCCCCAATTCCGTCACCCCGGCTCGGCGGCCGGGGTGACGGTTAAGAGAGGCAGAACAGCTCACCCTTCCTCCAGCAACAGGATCTCGCAATCGACCACCAGCATCGGTTCAGGCAGCATCGTGTGTTCGACACCGGTGATTGTCGCATCGGCGACCAGCTGGCCGCCCAAAGCGAATTCATGTTCGGGCAGTTCGGCGACCAGCTCCTCTCCCGCTTCGACATCTTCGGGGCCGGTGAATGCAATCCGCAGGCGGTGACGCGATCCGGCGAAGGTGATGCTTGCCCAGGGCTTCTCCGAATGGGAGATAATGGTTCCCGTGCCATTGGCGAGCGCAAGCACCGCGCGCCGCAAGCGGCCGGTCAGGCCGCGTACTTCTGCGCGGCGGCGGAGAAGATCCGGTCCGGTTTCAATGGACATGATTGGTTCCCCCGACAGGCTGCGCTTCATAAGCCGCGATAAAATGCTCCACCCGCCGCTCCATACTGGTGCGAGGAATGCGTCCGTTGCGAAGGTCGAGCACAAAGCGCGGATCATGCGTTGCGAGGCGGCCGAACTTGGTTGCGGGCATCCCGGTTCGGCGAAGGAATTTCTCGATAGTACGGATTAGCATATGGCTCCCCTGCGATGGATAAGCTGGCGGGTTCGGGTGACTGGCGAATCGCCCGATGAGCCGAAACGTGATTTGTAAAATCCTACTTGTCTAGGAAAAATACATCGTATAGGTAGGAAATATATCGACGATGAGGACAAGCTATGTCGAATGCACGTAATCGCTTGCTGGAGCTAAGCCAGAATTCAGGGAGTAGCCTTGCCCGCCTGTCAGAGATGATCGGGCGCAACCCAACGTATTTGCAGCAATTTATTCGCAAAGGCAGTCCGCGCAAGCTGGAGGAGCGGGATCGCCGCGCGCTGGCGGATTTCTTCGGTGTGGACGAATCGGAATTGGGCGGGCCGGAGGAAAAATCCTATACGCCGAATCGCAAACTGCCGCTCGATGGCGGCTGGATCGATGTTCCGCGGCTGTCGCTGGCGGCGTCTGCCGGACCGGGTGCGGTGAGCACGCAAGAACAGGCGTTCGACAATTTCCGCTTCTCTCGCCGGTGGCTGCGCGAACAGGGGCTCGATGGTTCGAAGCTTTCCGCCATTGCAGTGGAAGGCGACTCGATGGAGCCGCTGCTGCGGGCGGGCGATGAAGTGCTGGTCGACCACGCACACGGGCCGTTCCGCGACGGCATTCACGTGGTGCGCCTCGACGACACGCTGCTGGTCAAGCGCGTCGCCGCACAGGGGGGGGGACGCTTCACCCTGCTAAGCCAGAATCTCGCCTATCCGCCCATTGAGGTCGGTGCGGAGGATATTGAGATCATCGGGCGGGTGGTGTGGAAGAGCGGGCGGTTGTGAAGGCCAGATACTACCAACTATGCGAGGAGCAGTATTTGCTGCCGTGGCCATTCTTTTAGATTTGCTGGTCGGTATTTTTCTAGCAAGGCCAATCGATTTTCTCGATATTACAGAGGTCCTTCCTCAGTTCACTCTTTTCACTTGGTTCCTGATGCCGAAATGCCCAACCTAGATCATCTATTTCACGGATTATTCGTACGACGAGCTGGGCAATTTTAGGAATTCCCGAAACCTCAATTGACCAACCCATTGGTTCAAAATGCACAAACTGGTTTCGTATCCCTTCGTGGAAATCACTGATCCAGCGGAACTCATGCTCTGAAATTTTGACCCCATTCAAATTGCTTCGATCTCCCGCCGAGTGGGGCTTTCTTACGGCCTTTAGCAATTCAGGTAGCGACTTAATATACGTAGCGGGTGGCTTCGCGTTGCTATCGGTTCGCGAGTTTTTAAAATAGGCAAGCCATTCACCTGTATTACGATTTGTTAGAGCGCCGACTGGTGAAGCCGTGGTCGTCAAATGGCATACGCATGCGCCTTGAAGAGCCGAGTGAAGTGCGAGCACGACCCATTTCCATGCTTGAGGGTCCGCTTCAATGAATGCGCTAGTGCGAATGACGTGGCGGATTGATCCAGAAACATCCACTGCTTCGTCAGTCTGAACCCATGAGCCTGACACAGTTGTACCTCCTTCTGATTTCTGTCGTTTGCCCAAGAGTATCACTAGCTTGCATTCAGGCAAAACAACCGCCACCTCTCTGCCCATGACCGAACAAGCCAAAACCCCGCCCATGAAAGCGGCGATCATGCCCGTGACGCCGCTGCAGCAGAATTGCTCGCTGATCTGGTGCACGAAGACGATGAAGGGCGCGCTGACCGATCCAGGCGGCGATCTCGACAAGCTCAAGGCGGGTGTCGCCAAGTCGGGTGTCACGCTGGAAAAGATCCTCATCACCCACGGCCATCTCGACCATTGCGGGCAGGCGGGGATGCTGGCGGAGGAGCTGGGGCTGCCGATCGAAGGGCCGCATGAGGACGACCGCTTCTGGATCGCGCAGCTTGACGATGACGGCGCGCGTTACGGGATGGAAGCGAAAAGCTTCGAACCCGACCGCTGGCTGCACGATGGCGATCAGGTTACCGTGGGTGAGCTAACCCTCGACGTAATCCATTGCCCGGGTCACACGCCGGGACATGTGATTTTCTATCACGAACCGAGCAAATTCGCGATTGTCGGTGATGTGCTGTTTCAAGGCAGCATCGGGCGCACCGATTTCCCGCGCGGCAACCATCAGGACCTGATCGATTCGATCACCAAAAAGCTGTGGCCGCTGGGCGAGGACGTGCTGTTCATCCCCGGCCACGGCCCGACCAGCACTTTCGGTCAGGAGCGCAAGACCAACCAGTTCGTCAGCGATTACGCGCTGGGTTAGTTTTCCGGCGGAGATGCGAGCTGTCGCGATGGGACGGAACAGCCAAGGGACGCACGGATGTGCGTCCCGTACTCAACAAACAACCTTCTACATCACCCCGGCAGCGATCAGCACGGCGACGATCGCCAGGCCGAGCAGCGTCAGCATGGTGATCAGCACGCCGATCATGCGCGGTTTGGCCGGGCCTTCGCTGTCCATCCCGATGGCGTGGGCGATGCGGCCGAGCATATAGATGCCTGCGACATAGGCGAGCCACGGATGGCCGCGGCCGGACAGCTCGATCCCGGCGATCAGCAGCAGGACGAAGGGCGTGTTCTCGACGAAGTTGAGCTGCGCGCGCATCCGGCGGGTCAGCGGACCGCCGCCATCGTCACCATGCAGGACCTTGTACTGATTGCGCATCTGGCCGCAGCGAACCGCCAGCCAGAGATTGATGATCGCAGCCGCCGCAGCGGCACAAAGTGTGATCGGCAAGACGCCCATGGTAATTCCCCTGTGTGTTGCCCGCTTGCTATTGCAGTGTCACACCGCTTGCAAGCGGCGTAAATTGCGCTATAGCGCGGCCCTTCACCGTCATGGCAGGGCCATTGCGTCGCACACCCTTGTGTGCCGGGCAGGCTTGGCTTAGGGCGGCTAACGCAACGATTTTTATTGTATTTAAGGAACAGGTGCCACCATGGCTGTCCCTAAGAGAAAAGTATCGCCGCATCGCCGTGGTAACCGCCGGTCCCACGATTCGCTCAAGCCGGAAGCATTCCACGAGTGCGGCAATTGCGGCGAATTGAAGCGTCCGCACAATCTTTGCACGCATTGCGGCCACTACAACGGCCGTGAAGTCATCGCCGTCGGTCTCTGATCGAATCAGCAATTAGCCGGAGAACGTCATGAGCCTGCCGCGTATCGCTGTCGATGCGATGGGCGGTGATGAAGGCGTTCGCGTGATGATCGACGGTGCCGCCGAGGCGCGCCGTCGGCATGACCGGTTCAAATTCCTGCTGGTGGGTGACGAAGCGCGGATCAAATCCGCGCTCGAATCGCATCCCAACCTGCGGGAAGCTTCGGAAATCCTCCATTGCGACGATGTGGTTGCCGGTGACGAAGTGCCGAGCAGGGCATTGCGCCGGGCGAAAACCACGTCGATGGGGCTTGCGGTCAACGCCGTGAAAGCCGGCGACGCGGGCGCGGCCGTGAGCGCAGGCAACACCGGCGCGCTGATGGCGATGAGCAAGCTTGCCCTGCGCACCATGCCGGGGATCGACCGTCCGGCGCTCGCGGCCATCATGCCGACCTTGGGCGACAACGATGTCGTCATGCTCGATCTGGGTGCCAACACAGAGGCCGATGCGCGCAATCTGGTGCAATTTGCAGTGATGGGCGCGGCCTATTCGCGCATCCTGACCGGCAAGGAAAAGCCCAGCGTCCGGCTGCTCAACATCGGCACTGAAGAGATCAAGGGCTTCGACCGGCTGCGTGAAGCGGCGGCTTTGCTCAACGATGCGACCGGGCTGGACATGCAATTCGACGGCTACGTCGAGTCGGACAAGATCAATCGCGGCGAAGTCGATGTCGTGGTGACTGACGGGTTCTCCGGCAATATCGCGCTCAAGGCGATCGAAGGGACTGCGCGCTTCGTGACCGACCTTTTGCGAGAGGCCTTCACCAGTTCGCTGCGCTCCAAGATCGGTTTCCTCGTCTCGCGCCCGGCGACCGAATTGCTCAAGCACCATCTCGATCCGAACAACCACAATGGCGCGGTTTTCCTCGGGCTCAATGGCGTGGTGGTGAAAAGCCACGGCAGCGCGACCGCTGGCGGGGTGGCCAACGCGGTTGCTGTCGCGGCTCGTCTGCTGGAAGAAAACCTGACGCGGCGCATCAGCACCGGCCTCGCTGAGATTCAGGATCGCCAGGCCATTGTCGCCGAGGGCGAAGCGGGCTCTGAAGAGAGCAGGCTGGCCAAGTGATCCGGTCCCAGATCAGGGGCAGCGGTTCGGCCTTGCCGCAGCAGGTCGTCACCAATGCCGACCTGGCGGACCGGGTCGAAACCAGCGACGAATGGATTGTCGAGCGCACCGGGATTCGCCAGCGGTATATCGCCGGCGAGGGGGAGACCACTTCAACGCTCGCAACCGAGGCTGCGCGCAACGCACTTGCAGCGGCAGATATCGACCCGGCCAGCATCGACCTGATCATCCTGGCCACTGCCACCCCCGACCACACCTTCCCCGCCACGGCAACGCAAGTGCAGAAAGCGCTCGGTTGCCGCGGCGGGATTGCCTTCGATGTGCACGCCGTGTGCTCCGGCTTCCTCTACGCGCTGGGCACCGCCGATTCGATGTTGCGTACCGGCATGGCCAAGCGCGCAGTGGTAATAGGCGCGGAAACCTTCAGCCGCATCCTCGACTGGGAAGACCGCACCACCTGCGTTCTGTTCGGTGACGGGGCCGGTGCAATCGTGCTCGAAGCCGAAGATGTGACAGAGGGCGGACCCGGCATCCTTGCCACCAAGCTGCATGCCGATGGCGAGCATAAGGAATTGCTCTATGTCGATGGCGGCCCCTCGACCACAGGCACGGTCGGCAAGCTGCGGATGAAGGGGCGCGAGGTCTTCCGCCATGCGGTCGTCAATCTGGCAGAGGTGCTGGGCGAAACACTCGACGCGGTCGGATTGCAGGCGACCGACATCGACTGGGTGGTGCCGCATCAGGCCAATGCGCGCATTCTCGACGCGACCGCGCGCAAGCTGGGCCTGCCGGCCGAGAAAGTCATCGTAACAGTTGACCGGCATGCCAACACTTCCGCTGCATCGGTGCCGCTGGCGTTCGATGTTGCTGTGCGCGACGGGCGGATAAAGCCGGGCGATCTGGTCATGTTCGAGGCGATGGGCGGCGGCTTCACATGGGGCGCATCGCTGGTCCGTTTGTAAGTTTGCGGCATATCCACGGTTGTCGATTCTTATAGCCATTGCCCCACAAAAGCTTTCTCGTTATCCTGCAATCTCTTACACTCGGGTCGCGCCGAGAGGGAGATGGTGGATGTCGCGATCAATGAGCACGCTCACCCGAGCCGACCTGGCTGAAACTATAAACCGCAAGATGGGATTCTCGCGGGCTGAATCGCTTGATATGGTCGAATCGATACTCGATCATATGTGCGTTGCCATGACCAATGGCGAGAACGTCAAGATTTCCGGCTTCGGCACGTTTGTGCTGCGGGACAAGAAAGAGCGCATCGGGCGCAACCCCAAGACCGGGGTGGAAGTGCCGATCACGCCGCGCCGCGTGATGACCTTCCGTGCCAGCCAGTTGCTGAAGGATCGTATCGCAAAGGGATGAGTGGATGAGCGCCGAGTTCGATGACGGGAAAGACGACGGCGCCCTGCGCACCATCGGCGAAGTCAGCAAGGCGCTCGATATCAAATCCCATGTGCTACGTTACTGGGAACAGCAGTTCCCCATGCTCGAGCCGCTCAAACGCAGCGGTGGGCGGCGGTATTACCGGCCTGCGGATGTGCAACTTGTCGAACGGATCGATGCGCTCGTGAACGATCAGGGATACACTTTGAAAGGCGCCCGACTGGTGATTGAAGATGACGCCGCACCGGCTGAAAAACCGGCTGGTGGAGCACCCGAAGCCGAAGCGCCTTCCACACCGGCGGAAGACTCGCCTGCGTTCAAAGCTCCGCCCGTCGTAACCGACACGCCGATTGCCGAAGACGGCGGTCTGTCCAATTTCTTCGGTGACGGGGCGCCAGCGCAGGAGGAAATGCCGGCGGAAGAGCTGGCTGCTGAAGAGCCTGCCGCAGAAACACAGGTGGCAGAAGTGATGGCTGAAGCCGCGCCCGAGCCAGCCCATTCCCAAGTGCCAACCCATTCGCAAACACCGGCAGAGCCGCAGACCGACCAGCAAATCATCCCGCATGAAGATATCGTCGCACGCCTGAAATCGATCCACCGCACTCTTAGCGAAGCCGTCGGCGGTTAATCGTCGCGCCAGTCGATTTTTATTTCCACTCGCCGGTTGAGCGGCTGAATTCCGAAGCCCTGCGTGACCGGCTGGGTTGATCCGAAAGAAATCGTCTCAATCCTGGAATCTGCAATCCCGGCATCGGACAATTGTTGCCGGATGGCATCGGCCATGCGCGAGCCAAGACCCACGCTGTAGGCGCTGGAAAACAGTTGGTCCGTGTGGGCTTCGAGCGTAATCTGGCCATGCGGCCGCCGGCGCAATTCGGCAATCAGATCGGCAATGACGAACTGCTGGTTGAGGCCATGCGGAGAGCCGCGATCCAGCTCGAAATAGACAGTCCGGCGTCCAAGTGCAGCCCAATGCGCGCTCGATTCCCGGGCGTTGCCGTTTGAGATATCTTCTGCCTCCGCCAGCAGGCTGCCATACTGTGCCTGCGATCCCCGGAATCCGGACAAGGCCGCCCATTGGCAAGCTCTCCGCGCGATCGCTGTCTTGCCTTGCGCTCTGGCAAGCTCGCACAGCCAGACTGCCGCCATGTCGTCATCCGCGTCAAACAATCCCTCGAGCAAAGCGAAGGCAGCGTCCGTATCGCCCCGGTCTGCGAGCAGGTAAGCGCTATAGGGGTCGCCATCCCGCGCAGCTTGTTCGATCTCACCGAGAAAATATGCTGCGCGGGCGAAGTCTTGCTCCATCGCCTGGCGCAACAGTGCATGGCCCGCCTCATCTTCTTCCGGCGTGCCCGAAGTGAATTGCATTTCAAAGCCTAGCGCCGTGAGCGCCGCCGCGTTGCCGCCATCAGCAGATCGGCGGAGCCACTGACTCGCCGTTGTGCGATCCGCTTTGATGCCGACTCCGAACTCCAGCATGTAGCTGAACAGATATTGCGCCATGGCATCGCCGGCACGTGCCCGCGCGGCAATGTCGTTAACGCCGCGCTCTTTCAACAGGCGCGAGACAACGGCGAATTCATCTCCGTTCTCAAGCGCCTGGATGTCGACTTCCAGCGGCGGTCCGGCTGCCACCGACTCATCCACTTGCGACAAGGGCTGTCGAAAATAGAAATCTTCTGTCAGCTGGTCGATCAGCCACGGCTCTTGCGGGCCGCCATCGAATATCTGTGTTCTGCGCCTGACATCGCGATGGATCGCGCGATACATCTGCGCCAGCTCAAGGCCGGGAATAACCAGATGTTCGCCAAGACTTTCGGCGAAAGGGCTGACCGTGTAGGTCGGCGGAGCGGCATCGAAGGCCGGTTGTCCTTGCGCAGTGGAAAACCCGATCGCCATCGTACCCGCGGCGATCGTATTCGCTCCGCCAAGCATGTCCGCGCCGCCGGCTTCGATTTTCGGACCGACTTCAGATCGGCAGGCGTCGAAAAAGACCAAGCCAACGCGCGATCCCTCGACCGATGCGAAAAGGCGATCGACGCTGATGAAACCTGCTTCAAGATCCGCCGCCGATTCGAGCGAATCTTGCGCGTCTACCGGGACGAGATAATTGTGACCCTGCCATTCGAAGCCATGCCCGGCAAAATAGACCAGAGCGGCGTCTGCCTGGCGGGACAAGGCGGCAAAATCGTCCAATCGTGCGAGCATCGATGCACGGTCGGCATCGCACAGCACCGTGGTGGCGAATCCGGCACGTCGCAGCCCGTCGACCACGACCGCCTGGTCAGCAGCAGGGCTCTTGAGGGCTGAGAATCCGCGGTCGTACGAGCTGTTTGCAATGATCAGCGCCACCCGATCGCCAGCGGCAGGCATGGCGGTTTCGACGCATTTTGCCGGCTCGGCCGTCGGCGTCTGAGCGAAAGCCGCTATCGGGAAAAGCGATATCGCAGTGCCGAGGCCGAGCAAGGCCGCCCGCAGGGTCATTCCGCCGCAATCAGTTCTTCTGCGGCACCGAGATCGACGCTGACCAGGCGGCTGATACCTTGCTCTATCATGGTCACGCCGAACAGGCGGTGCATCCGGCTCATGGTCACCGCATTATGGGTGACAATCAGGTAGCGGGTGTCGGTTTCCTTCACCATTGAATCGAGCAGATCGCAAAAGCGGTCGATATTGGCATCGTCGAGCGGCGCATCGACTTCGTCGAGCACGCAGATCGGCGCAGGGTTGGTGAGGAACAGGGCAAATATCAGCGCGGTTGCGGTCAGCGCCTGTTCGCCGCCGGAGAGCAGCGTCAGCGACTGCAGCCGCTTGCCCGGCGGCTGAGCAAAAATCTCCAGTCCGGCTTCGAGCACGTCATCGCTGTCAATCAGTGCCAGATGCGCCTGGCCCCCTTCGAACAGCCGGGCAAACAGGCGCTGGAAATGGGTGTTTACCTGTTCGAAAGCGGCCTTGAGGCGTTCGCGGCCTTCACGGTTCAGGCTTCCGATCGAACCGCGCAGCCGGCTGACCGCTTCGGCCAGTTCGGCCTGTTCTTCTGCGCTGGCACCATGCTCGGCCTCGATCTTGGCCAGTTCGTCGGCGGCAACGAGATTGACCGGGCCAATCCGCTCTCTGCTGGCGTTCAGGCGTTCAAGTTCTTCCCCTTCGATACCGGAATTCTTCACCTGGTCAGGGTCGAATTCGAACCGGTCGGCCAGCATCGGCGGCGGACATTGGAAACGTTCGCCAGAGATACGCGCCATTTCGCTGCGGCGTGCTGCCTCGTTCTCGGCCCGCGCGGCCAGTCCTGCGCGGCTCTCGCGCGCCGTGGCGAGGGTTTCATTGATCTCTGCGAACGCGCGGTCGGCGGCATCGGCGGACTGCTGTGCTTTGGCCACCACGGCTTCTGCGGCAGCCAGTTCCTTGCCCAGCCGTTCGCGCACCGTGTCGCCTTGCTCGATCTCGCGCATCAGCCCTTCAGGCTTGGCAGCATACACTGCCCGCTCTTCGGCAATCTCCTCGAAGCGCCGGCCCATGTCGCTCAGCCGCCGGGCTGCCTCGCCTGAGCGGGCTTGCCAATTGGCCATATCGCTGCGCTGGGCAGCGGTGCGTTCACGCGCGACGGCCAGACCCTGATCGTGCGCGGCGAGGTTGGCCATGGCCGCCTGCACAGCGGACTTCGCGGCCTCGTTCTTGGCCTGAGCCGCTTCCAGCGACGCGCGGCCCGCCGCCGGATCGGGCAGGGCGGCCTTGCGCTCAGTTGCGGCCTGGAGTTCTCCGTCCGCCTGCTTGCGCTGTTCGGCAAGATCGCCGGCGGATTGGTCAAGTTCTGCCAGACGCATTGCAATCCGCTCTTTCGCGGCCTCCGCCTGATCGAGCTCGCGCAGCGCCTCACGCTCCGCCTGCGACGCTGCAACGACTGTCCGCTCCTGCGCAATAAGATCGCGTTGCAGGTCGGATAATTCCTGCTGCGCCTGGTCCTGACGCGATTGCGCGGTCTCTACCGCAGAACGCAGGGCAGGAAGCAGTTTTTCCTGCTCGAGCAAGCGGTTGTCGGCTTCGAGCCGGGCGGCCTCGGCCGCGCCTTCTCCGCGTGCCACAAACCCGTCCCAGCGGCGCAAATGGCCTTCACGCGTGACCAGCCACTCGCCCGGACCAAGCTGGCGCCCGTCGTCTTGGGCCACCACATGCACCAGCGCCAGACGCGCCGCGAGCTGTGACGGGCAGTCGGTGATGTGATCGGCGAGGCTGGCTGCAACCTTGGGCGGTGCGTCGCGGCCCGTCCAGAAGCGGCCTTCGCCCTGCGCTTCGCCCAGCGGCGACTTTGCGTCACGGCCGAGCACCGCAGCCAGCGCCCGCTCGTACCCCGGCTCTGCGCGCACTTCATCGAGCGCGACGGGGCGGCCCTGTCGCTGCGCCTTCTGCCTGGCCCGTGCGTCACGGTCACGGACCAGCGCCTGATACTCGCGTTCGATCCCGGCGAGTTCCGCGCGAGCGGTTGCCAGCGCGCTGCCCGCTTCATCGCGCGTGGTCTGCAATTCCACCTTCCGTGCCTGCTTCGATTCAAGCTCGGCGCGCGCCTTTGACAAGGCATTGCCGGCCGCTTCGGCGGCTTTGCGTGCTTCGCCCAGCCGCGCTTCGGGATCACCGGCATTGGTCAAATCACGCCGTTGTTCCGCCTGCCGCTGTGTCTCCGCATCGAGCCGCGCCAGCCGCGCCTGCGCTTGTTCGATTTCCGCTTCGGCCACGCGCCATTCGGCCTCGACTCCGGCATGATCGGCGGTTGCTTTGGCCAGCGCCAGTTCCGCCGATCTGCCGTCACGCTCCGCTTTCTCTGCTGCGACCGCGAGTGAAGGGCGCTGTTCCTCGTTGGCAGTCAGAGCTTTCTCGCTTGCCGCGAGATCGCGCTCCAGCCGCGCCAGCGCTTCGGCTGCGTCTTTGGTCAACCGGTCCGCCTCGCCGCGATCCTCTTCCAGCCGGGTTTTCTGCCGGTCGAGATCGGCCAAGCGCTGCTCTGCTGCCTCCAGCTGGCTGGTCAGCGAAGCCATGCGGTGGCCATGCGCGCTCGCATCGTCGCGGCGGTCCTGCTGCTCTTCGCGCGCCACAGACAGCGCCTTGGCCGCTTCGTGCTGTGCCTTCTGCGCTTGGTCGGTCGCAGCCTTGGCCTGCGCCACACGCTCGTCTGCGCGCTTCGCTTCGGCCTGAGCCGCTTCGGCCGCCTCGGCAGCATCGCGCCAGCGCGCGAACAGCAACCGCGCTTCGGCTCCTGAAATTTGCTCCGTCAGCCTGGTATATCGTTCGGCCTGTTTGGCCTGCCGCCTGAGCGAAGCAATCTGGCTGTC
Organism: Parerythrobacter lutipelagi; assembly: GCF_005434975.1. Classification (GTDB taxonomy): domain Bacteria; phylum Pseudomonadota; class Alphaproteobacteria; order Sphingomonadales; family Sphingomonadaceae; genus Parerythrobacter_A; species Parerythrobacter_A lutipelagi. The sequence continues at coordinate 446,373 of NZ_SKCJ01000002.1, forward strand.
GAGCCCGGCCATCAAATCTTCAAGCCGCGCCAGGTTGTTCTCGGTTGCGCGCAGTTTCTGCTCGGCATCCTTGCGGCGGACGTGGAGCCCGGCGATCCCGGCGGCTTCCTCCAGCATCTGGCGCCGTTCGGTCGGCTTGGCAGCGATCACCTGCGCGATCTTGCCTTGGCTGACCAGAGCCGGACTGTGCGCGCCGGTCGCCGCATCGGCAAAGGTCAGAGCGACATCTTTCGCCCGGACATCGCGGCCGTTGACCCGATAGGCGCTGCCTGCACCGCGTTCGATCCGGCGGGTCACATCGAGCGCTTCGCCCCGATCATCCTCAGCATGCAGCACGACTTCAGCGAAATCGCGCGGCGGGCGCGTTTCAGTGCCGGCGAAGATCACGTCTTCCATCCCGCCGGACCGCATCGATTTGGGCGAGTTCTCGCCCATCACCCAGCGGATCGCCTCGAGCAGGTTGGATTTGCCGCACCCGTTCGGGCCGACAACGCCCGTCAGTCCGGGTTCGATATGCAGTTCGGCAGGCTCGACGAAGCTTTTGAAGCCACTCAGTCTGAGCTTCCGAATTTGCATCGCCGCGCCTGTTCCCCCCTCGGTGCCCGGTGTTAGCGGGCGCCGGCCTTCTGCAACAGGGGCTCGATCGCGTCCCACGCGTTGGCATCGACTTTCGAACCGTTGATGAAGAACGTTGGTGTGCCTTCGACCCCGAATTCGCGCGACTGCGAAGTCGAACGCTCAGCAATCGCGGCGTAGACAGTCTCGTCGGCAAGACATTGGCGGGCTTGATCTTCGCTCAGCCCGCGCGCCTTGAAGAAATCGAAGAAGCCGAGAAGCTCGGCCGTGCGGACCAGTCGCTGTTCGGGCGGCAGTCCGACAGCATCCTGCACTGCGCCGCCGTTCTGCTGAAGCCCGCCGAGAACTTCGGGCAGGTTCGCCCAAACCTGATCGGCCAACGGGTGGAACGCTTCTTTCTCGCCGCACCGAACCATAGTGGCCAGCGCCAAATCATGCGGGCCATGGATCTGGTTGCGAATCTCGTAGCTGACCCGGCCGGTCGAGACATATTCGTTCTTGAGCTGCTCCGCGCCATTCATCGCAAAGGCGGCACAGGCGGGGCAGGTGAGCGAGGCATACTCGACCACTTTGATCGGCGCTTCCGGATTGCCGAGGACATAACCGTCATATTCCGACACGGTCGTCGTATCGACCCAGCTCTGACCTGCGGGCGCTTCGATCGGATCGATCGCTTCGCTTTCCGTTACGCCCGCTTCATCTGCCGAATTGCAGGCGGAAAGGCCCAAGGCGAGCGGCGCCGCGAGAGTTGCGAGGGCGAGGGTGCGAAACTTGATCATAGGTTGTGTCGTCCTTGGCGAAGTGATTGGAAGCTATCGGATGAACCGGACGGGGTGAAGCAAGGCTTGCGCCTATCCACAGCTTGTCCCCGTGCTTGTCCGGTCAGAATCGGTCGTTGAGCGCAGATTCCAGCGTGCGCCACTCGTGTACCCCTTCGAGCAGCTGCCCGTCGATGGCAAAACTCGGCGTGCTCTGGACACCGAATTCCTCGAAATCCGCATCGGTGTTGGCCCGCAGCCGGTCAGCCACGGCCTGATCGGCGAGGCAGCGATCGGTATCGGTCCGGGAATAGCCGCGCGATTCCATCAGCGCGTAATAGCCTAGATCGCTGGCGATGCTGCGCCGGGCGGCGTATTTGTCCGGCCCGGTCCAGCGCGCGATTTGCCCCTGATTGGCGCGCTGCGCCACAGGCAGCCAGCTGCGCTGCGTGAGCATGAACATTGTATGGTTGCGGATGAATTTGTCGCTGTCTCCGCACTGGGCGAGCATGGTCGCAACCAGATCGATGTCGTTGCGAATGACGGAGCGTACTTCCATCTTGAGTTTTCCGCTGCCGATATAGGCGAGCTGCAAGGGCGGCTCCCCCTGCATCGTAAATGTCGCGCAATGCGGGCAGGTGTAACTGACGAATTCCGTCAGGCGAAGCTCGGCTTCGGGATTGCCGATTGTCTGTGCCCGGTCGCTCTCCGTCACAGTCGCATGCCACGGCGTACCGGTTGCCGCGATGCCGACGAAGGCAGCACCTGCCAGCGCCATCAGCCGCCCCGCGCGCTTTGCGGTGTTCATCCTGATCATTGCGAACCTATTCCTTCTCGTCATTCTGCCCACCAAGGCTCCGCGCGAGCGATTCCAGAACCGACCTCAGCTCCGGATCGCCGATATCGCGCAGGCTTTCTCCCAGTTCCATCGGGATCGGCTTGAGCGACGGCGGCGCTTTGGGCTTTTCAGCAGGCGGGGCCTTAACCGCACCTTGCCGCATTTTCACGCGTGAAACCGCCTGATAGCCGAAGAAACGGTTCACCCGCTCGATAATCTCCGGGATGACATGCTGGATCAGCGGCGCATGCGCCGGCATGACGACCAGTTGCAGGATGCCGTCGGCCTTCTCCCCCGGCGGGAAGCGGATCGATTCCGGTGCGCAAACCCGGGCGTGTGTCTCGCCGACGATTTCCGGCCAGCGGGTGACGACGCTCGACTGGACAAAGCCGAAGCGGCGGAAAGCGGTGCGCCCGATTTGCGGCATCAGTTCGGCAATCGGCTTTGCCGGGCCGCCGCGTGGCCGCTCGTAGGGTTTGACCTTGGCCGGCTTGCGCGCAGTGCCTTTGGTCTTCTTGTTGCTGTCCCGTTCCATTGTGGGATGGGCCATGCCATAGGCGCGGCGTGACTGCCAGCGCTGCCGATATCCCCGCGAAACTTCTCGACTGGTATGACCGCCATGCCCGCGACCTGCCGTGGCGGGCGCGGCCGGGCAAACCGGCGCCCGATCCCTATCACGTGTGGCTGTCCGAAGTGATGCTGCAGCAAACGACGGTTGCTGCGGTCAAACCCTATTTCGCAAAATTCCTCGCCATCTGGCCCACGGTAGAGTCGCTGGCTGCGGCACCTGAAGAAGAGGTGATGGCCGCGTGGGCCGGGCTGGGATATTACTCGCGGGCGCGCAATCTGGTGAAAGCCGCGCGCGCAGTGGCTGCGCTCGGCGCGTTCCCTGCGGCTGAAGACGAATTGCGCAAATTGCCCGGGCTGGGCGCCTATACTGCGGCTGCTGTCGCCGCGATCGCGTTCGGACAGCGGGCTGTTGTCGTCGATGCCAATGTCGAGCGGGTGGTTGCGCGGCTGTTCACCATTGACGAGCCGCTGCCGGGCGCGCGCAAGGCGATCCGCCACCATGTAGAGACCATTACGCCGGAAGACCGAGCCGGAGACTTTGCGCAAGCAATGATGGATCTGGGTTCAGCCATTTGCACCACCCGCGCGCCCAAGTGTCTGTTGTGCCCTCTGGCAGCGGATTGCGGCGCACGATTGGCGGGTTATCCTGAGCGTTATCCCGTCAAACCACCCAAGCAGGCCAAGCCCGAGAGAGTGGGTCATGCCTGGTGGATTGCGGATGGCGACAGAGTGCTGCTGGTCCGGCGCGCGGGCACCGGAATGCTTGGCGGGATGCGCGCCTTGCCCGACGATGGCTGGACGGCTCGGGCGAATGGCAGTGGCCAGCCGCCGGTCGGGGGCGAGTGGCGCGAATGCGGGACAGTGCGGCACGGCTTCACCCACGCCAATTTGACGCTGCATGTCCGCGCGCTGGAACATGTGCGGGTATCGGCTGTCCCCGACGGCGAATGGTGGCCGCTGGCCGATCTGGACAATGCCGGTCTGCCGACGCTTTTCGCCAAAGCTGCGCGACTGGCGCTTGCTGAAGTTTAAAGCAGCCCGCCGCCGAGTGACAGCCGGATGACCGCGATCACAAAGACGATCAGGCAGAAATTCCGCCCGCCGTTGGATGAGGAAAGCGCACCGATTCCCGCGCCGAGCACGGCAATCGGCAGGACCAGCCAGTTGCCCCAGCCGAGGAAGGGAATGGTCGAAGGGATGGCGAGGATCAGCGCTACGAGACCGATCAGGATCGAGATGAAATTGAGCATGTGTGTTATATAGATAATACGCCTTGTCCGCGCAAGACCCGGACCTGACGAGTGATCGGGGCGGAAATTTGCGTGATGCAATTGACCGTTCATCCAGCTTCGCCCAAACCGCCCGGCAACAGATTGCAGACAAGGACCTATTATGGCGTTTCGCTCTTTTGATTCCAACCAGATATCCCGCCGCTCTCTTCTGCGCGGTTCGGCACTGCTGGGGGCGGGCGTTGCCCTGTCCGGCCTGCCGCTGGGCCGCGCTGCGATGGCGCATGTCGGCCATTGGCCCAATGTCGCCGCGACGGTCGAAGACTATGTTTCGAGCGGCAAGGTCGCGAATATGGTCGCGACACTGGGTTGGGAGCAGAAGCACCCGGACATCATCGCGCGCGGAACGCTGGCACTGGGCGGCGCGACGGAGGCCGGCTTCGACAGCCTCTATCGCATCTATTCGATGACCAAACCGATCACCGGTATGGCCGCGATGATGCTGGTCGAAGACGGCAAGCTTACGCTCGACCAGCCGGTTGCGGATTTTATTCCCGGCTTCGCGAACATGATGGTGCAGAAGGAATATGACGGCAGCATCGGCCCGGAAAACCTCGAGCCGCTGGCGCGTCCGGTTACCGTGCGCATGTTGATGACGCATACGGCCGGTCTTGGTTACGGTATCATCCAGAAAGGCCCGATCGTTAAGGCGATGGGGGACAAGGGCCTTGTTCCCGGCCAGATCAGCCGTTTCCCGATCCCCGGCCTCAGCCGCGCCAAGCCGACCGACAGCCTGGAGAAATTCGCCGATGGCATCGCCAGCCTGCCGCTGGTTCACCAGCCGGGCACCAGATGGAGCTACTCCGTCGGGCTCGACATACTTGGCCGGGTGATCGAAGTTGCATCGGGCATGTCGTTCGAAAGTTTCCTCGAAACCCGCCTGTTCAAACCTTGCGGCATGGACAGCACCTGGTTCCAGGTGCCGAAAGCCGTCAGCGCGCGGATGACCACCAATTACGGTGTCGCGAACGGTATGTCGCTGCCGATCGATCTCGGTGCCAACTCGATCTTCTACGACAACCCTGGCTTTGCCTCTGGCGGGGCAGGTCTCGTCTCCAGTCCGCGCGATTACGATCAATTCCAGCGGATGCTGGTTGGCCGCGGGATGCTCGACGGGACCAGAGTGATGAGCGAAGCTGCGGTGCTGGAAGGCACGTCCAACCTGCTGCCCGAAGGGGCCGATACGGCAGGCACTTGGGTCGCCGGACAGGGCTTTGGCGCAGGCGGCCGTTCGAGCGGCGGTGCGTTTGGCTGGGGCGGAGCGGCTGGCACAACCGGCTTCGTCGACATGGAAAGCCGCCTGCGCGCGGCCAATTTCACGCAATACATGCCGTCCGATGCCTATTCCATCCAGCGCGAATTCCCTGACATCGTGATGAAGGATCTTGCGCTGCTGAAGGCGGCTGCCTCCTGATGGCGGGACCGCCGCTGGCATTCACCGGATCGCGGCTCGACCGGGCTGACAATGTCCGCGCCGATCCCGAAGCGCTGGCGGGAATGATGAACTGGCGGGCGAAACTGCTTGTTCTCGACGGTCTGATGCCGGGGCTCGACGATGCCAACGGCCTGGTCTGGGGTACGCTGGCTGACGCGCCGGACGATGCGGAATTGGTGTTCCTCGGGCTGGATGCACAGGAGGGGGGAGGCACAAAGCCATGCTTTGCCGCTGTACCGCCTGAAGGTGATGCCAGCCCGCGTATGGCGAACCCGCGCCTGTGGGGCCTGATGCAAGCGCTTCGGCCTGACGATCTGGCGCTTTACGGGGGCGCGCGCAGCATTGTCGACTGGCACGCACGGCACCGGTTTTGCGCCGCCTGCGGTGGCCCGACCAAAATTGCCAAGGGCGGTTGGCAGCGCAATTGCGAACGCTGCAGCGCGCAGCATTTCCCGCGCACGGATCCGGTCACCATCATGCTGGTCGAATACGCCAGCGCTTCGGGCCCGAGGCTGATGCTGGGGCGCGGTCTTGGCTGGCCGGAGCAGGCCTTTTCCGCGCTCGCAGGATTTGTCGAACCGGGTGAGAGCATCGAAGAGGCAGTGGCGCGTGAAGTGTTCGAGGAATCGGGCGTGCGGGTGCGTGATGTTTCCTACATCGCCAGCCAGCCATGGCCGTTTCCCAGCCAGCTGATGATGGGCTGCCATTCCCATGCCGATGACGACGCGCTGGTGATCGACGAAACCGAAATGGCCGAGATCGAATGGTACACGCGCGAACAGGTACAGGCGGCGCTGGCCGGTGACGGCCCGTTCAACGCCCCACCGCCGCATGCCATCGCGCATCATCTTCTCAATTGGTGGATCAACAAATGACCAAGCTCGCAATCGATATCTGGTCCGACGTGATGTGCCCGTGGTGCCTCGTTGGGTGGGGCAATCTCCAGCAAGGCCTCAAGCTGGTCGAAGGCGAGATCGAAGCGGAGATCCGCTGGCACGCCTTCGAACTGAACCCGGATATGAGCGAAGAGGGTGAAGACCGGACCGAGCACATTGCCCGCAAATACGGCCGTTCGATCGAGGAATCGAAAGGCGTGCAGGGCCAGATGCGCAGCGCTGCGGAGGCCGCAGGCGTATCGCTCGACTACGAGGGTGAGGACCCTGCGCCCCCGGCGATGATGTGGAACACGTTCGATGCGCACAAGCTGCTCGCCTGGGCGCTCGCGGTATACGGACCCAAGGAACAGACCGAGCTCAAGCTCGCGCTGTTCACCGCCCATTTCAACGACCGCCGCCCGATCGGCGAACGCAGCGTGCTGCTGGATATCATCGAGGAAATTGGCCTGAACCGCGCCGCTGCGGAAACGGCGCTCGATGACGAAGGTCTCGCCAGACATGTCCGGATGGACGAGCAACAGGCATTTGACGCGAACATTTCAGGTGTCCCGGCGATGGTGATCGAAGGCAAGTTCATGGTTCCCGGCGCGCAGCCGGCGGAAACCTACGCCAACGTGCTGCGCAAAGTGGCGGAAAAAGTCGCCCGGTGATGCGCTGGCCTTGGAGCGTGATGCATTCTCGGATAAAACTTGAAGTCGGAGGGCTTACGGTGTCAAAATCCCTACCAAAAGCGGCACAAAAGTAGCGAATGCAGTGCCGAAGCCAGGCTTGAGGAAGAAGTTTTTGGCGCGATCAATCAATGCCGCATCGACAGGCGAATCGCCTTTGGCCGATAATAATATGGGTGTTTTTCCGACCACGCTGCAAATTCCTAAAGTCAGAGCCAGCGTCGCGGTGCTGATAATCGCATAGTAGAGCAACAAACCCCGCTGATGTGCGACCAACGGACTCTCCGCACCATTCTCTTGCGCAGCTTTCGCGATGAAATCGAAAAACAATGCGTCGGATAGTACGACCAATGACAGAAGGCCCGCCGAAAGGAGGTAGGCTTCGCGTATTAGCTTCGTATCGACAAGATGGTAAACTCGCCTAGATGTAGCCAGGATAATTGTCAGGCTCAGGATTGCTATGCCTGCGAGTTGCATCAAGAGGTTCAGTTGGAGCTTAATCCGGTTGATTGCGACCGTATAGCCTGGGTTATCTACATTAAGATTTGCCAGAAAAATATACGCAGGCTCGGCCAGCCTCTGCGATTGAGATTCGTTTGCTGCCGTCGCGATGTCGCAAAGTGTACGTTGATTGGATGCCGCATCGCAGTAGGGCGCAATTACGGAGCTCGCGACGCCATTGCCAGTTGAGAAGAGTAAATAAGCAGAGATAGCGCCCAGCGCGCCCACCCAGATCAGCGAGTACGCCCGCACCCATCCGCTTAGCCTTAAAAGGCCGACAACCGCGTATGCGAGGAGGACTACACATATTCCCATGATCGCAACAGATGTTGCCGCCCAGATTAGCAAAGCATCGTGAGCCATTTCGATGAACAGAACTGGAGACTTTGCTGCAGGTTCGGGGAAGAACTTCAATGTACGCGCCGCCCCGATCGCGTAAAAAACGAATACGAATGTTAGCGCGCCCGCACTGATTACGATGAAAGAAGATTTTGCTTTAAGCTCATCAGACATGGTCACCCCCAATCCCGACCATAGACTTTACGACGCGAACAGTAAATGCGAGTATGGCTGTAAAATATTCCTCGAACATCAGAGATCAACTGCCAATAGATTGCATATATAAAAATGAAAAATTGCGCGCGAATTGAGCGCGGTTAATGGTAGCGTGTCACAAGCTCTGGTAGTTGGAGGCTCTTTTAGCTACCATGACGGGCCTGGATGGTGGCGGATTTTTTCGCACCCTTCATCCCACCTTGCTGCGGATTATGCAGATCGACTTCGGGTTTGAGGGTTCGGAATAAGTCTAAGAGTTCATTGTGCAGGGGTCGCTTGTTCCGAATTCCTGCCGTTAAATCAGTCCGAGGCGCTGCAGCTTTCCTGCCAGCTTGCCCGGAATGACATCGCCGATGTCTTCACCTTCGCCCAGATCGCGCGGGGGTTCGCCCTTAAGGTAGCGCCAACCCTGATGGGCGCGCTTGGGGCGTGGCAGGACAGGGACGAGCCGGGGTTCCAGATCGATCGACCAGCGCCCGTCGGGCGTTTCACTGAAGCCTAGGATCGTGCTGCGCGCGACGATATTGTGCTGGTGGATCCAGAACAGCGAGCCGCCGATGCATTGTTCCCACTTCGTCGGGCGGTAGCGCGTCGTCAGGTTCGGGCTGCGCCGGTTGGCGTACCAGCTTTCCAGATCGCCATAGGACTGCGCGCCGAAAGCGATCTTGGTCAGATGGAGGCGCGGCTTATCGGACATTGCCGCCGAGATAGCGATTATCGCCGGTCACTCAACCCGCGAGGCCAACCGCGACTGCAAGTCCGAGGAAGGCGAAGAAGCCCATCGAGTCGGTGATCATTGTGACGAACACCGAGCTGGCGACCGCCGGGTCCTGATCCAGCCGTTCGAAAATCACCGGCACCAGTACCCCGGCGAGACCGGCGGTGACGATGTTGATAATCATCGCCACGGCGATCACCACCCCGAGCATGGGGGAGAAAATCAGCGCGGTGGCGAGGCCGACGAGGACGGCAATCGTCGCGCCGTTGAGCAAGGCAACGCGCATTTCGCGCCAAAGGATGCGCCCGGTGTTGGCTTCGGTCAGCTGGTTCATCGCAATGGCGCGCACCGTCACGGCCATGGTCTGCGTGCCGGCATTGCCGCCGATACTGGCCACGATCGGCATCAGCACGGCAAGCGCGACCAGTTCTTCGATCGCGGCACCGAACAGCCAGATGATGGTGCTGCCGATCAGCGCTGTCCCGAGGTTCGCGACCAGCCAGCGTACCCGCGCAGCATAGGTTTCGCGGATCGGCTCGTTGATATCGCCTTCGCCCGCGCCGGACAGCAGCATGGCGTCTTCCTGCGCCTCTTCGGAGATGATGTGGACCACATCATCGACCGTCATCTGCCCGACAAGCCGACCGCTCTCGTCGATCACTGCGGCGGAGATCAGACCGTATTTCTGGAACATCAGCGCGACCTCTTCCTGGTCGAGCATGTCGGGGATCAGCGTCTGGTCGCGCTTCATCACATCGGTCAGTGCGATGTTGCGCGGGGTGGTTAGGATCCAGCTCAGCGCGCAGGTGCCGACCGGATGGTGCTTGTGATCGACCACGAAGACTTCAAAGAACTCGCTGCCGATCTCGCCGCGTTCGCGCAGGAAATCGATCAGGTCGCCGACGGTGAGATGTTCCGGCACTGCGACCACGTCGCGGCTCATCAGACGGCCGGCGGTTTCTTCCGGATAGGCCAGCGCGCTTTCGATTGCGACGCGGTCTTCATCGTCGAGTTCGGCCAGAACCGCCTGCTGGTCGGCATCGTCGAGATCTTCGATCAGCTGGACGGCGTCGTCCGTTTCGAGCTGTTCCGCGATGGCCGCGACTGCATCGGCGGGCAGCGCTTCCATCATTTCTTCGCGGACGAAGTCGTTCAATTCGGCGACGACTTCCGACCCCATGAGATCGGTTATTGCAGCGGCCAATGCCGCACGTTCGTCTTTTTCGAACAGCTCGATAAGGTCGGCAATGTCGGCCGGGTGGAGCGGTTCGACAAGGTCATAGACCGCGCCCTTGTCGCCCGCCTCCAAGGCATCGCGCACGCTCCGCACATACTCGCGTTTGAGCGTGTTTTCCTCGTCCAGCCGTTCATCGTCGATCCGGTCGTCCGGGCGTGCGCCATCCTCCGCTTCGTGCGGATCGGCCAGCATCACATCGTCATCGCGCCGTTCGTCCATGGTGTTGTCCCTTGGAAGCCCGCTCTAGGGAAGGGCCCGCTCTACGGAAGAGATAGCGAAAAGCAAGCCGCCCGATCGCGTGCTGCGCCCGCAATCGTTTCCGCCCGCCGGATGACGCAAGAGTACGCTGCGGGGTGACATTGGCGGCACGGGCCCTATATCCTTCGCCAGACACCAAACACGGAGAATTCCAGATGGCCGACACGCTTACCCTCACTCTCGACACTGGCAACGGCGAAGGCGATGTCGTGATCAAATTGCGCCCCGATCTCGCGCCGGGTCATGTCGAGCGGATTACCGAGCTCGTATCGGAGGGTTTCTACGACGGGGTGAAGTTCCACCGCGTGATTCCGGGCTTCATGGCGCAGGGCGGCTGCCCCAACGGCACCGGCATGGGCGGTAGCGACAAGCCCGATCTGAAGGCGGAATTCAACGCCGAACCGCATGTTCGCGGCACCTGTTCGATGGCCCGCACCGCAGTGCCGGACAGCGCAAACAGCCAGTTCTTCATCTGCTTCGACGATGCCCATTTCCTCGACGGGCAATACACCGTGTGGGGCCAGGTGGAGAGCGGCATGGACCATGTCGACGCGCTGCCCAAGGGCGAGCCGCCGGCAAGCCCCGGCAAGATCATCAAAGCCGCCATTTCCTGATCTTGCGGTCGGCGGCGCGATGAAACACCTGATAGCGGCTGCGGGGCTTCCCCTGCTGCTGGCAGGCTGCATCACGCCGCTGCCCGACCTGACGCAAAGCCGCAGCCCCTGCCGGATGGAACCCGGCGGGTGGTGCGGCTTTGTGCGTGAGGCGGCAATCCAGAGCTACGCCTACGCCATGCTCAGTTCGAATGCCTATCAGGACGAAGACACCTACCGCGAATTGCCCACGGCGTTCGTTCGGCGAGAAGCGGCTGACAACGACGATAGCGGGCTGGCCTATTCGGTGTTCGACCGCTTCGAAGTGGAGCGCGGCAAGCGCGGCAAACTGGCCGCCCGGGTCATCGCTTTTCGCGGCACTGAAGCTGGCTCTTTCGATGACGTGTTTTCCGGTTCGCTGGGCGATCGGCAACGCGAAGGCGCGCGCTCCGTCTACGCTGCCGAGAGAGCTGCACTGGACGCGGACGGCAAGCAAAGCGTGAAGATCGAAGTGACCGGGCACTCGCTCGGCGGCGCGCTGGCCACGCAGGTCTCGATCGAACAGCCCGAGGTGCGTGCATTTGTCTTCAACACGTCGCCGTTTTTCAGCGGCGATCCCATGCTGAACGACACCAATCGGCTGTCCATTTCCGAACGCGGCGAATTTCTCCGCCTTCTACGCCGTTACAAGACAGCACCGGCGGCAGAGCAAGTCGTGATCAACTGCAACCCGTCGGCGTCCGCAGCGTCAAAGCATAGCATCCGCGCGCTGGCGGACTGCCTCACATGGATCGCTGCGTATAGCGAGACCGAGGCACTGCACATGATTTCGCGCAACCCTATTGGCAAGCCGGAAGTCGAATGCGGCGATGCCAACAAGGTTCACCCCGGCAAGCAATCGACATTGCTGAAGCCGGGAGTGGGGCCCGCGCCCTGTGCCCATTCGCCCAAGCCCAAGGCGAATTAAAGCCCCGCGCGCACCAGCCAGTCGTGAAACAGGCGGACAGGGCGGCTCTCGAGCGACTGCGGCTTGCAGATGAACCAGTAACTGTACGGGCTTTCGACCTCAATGTCGTAGAGATGGGCGAGCCGCTTGTCGGCGGCACGTTTCATGTGGTCGTCATGCATGATCGCAATGCCGAGTCCCTGCGCGGCGGCTTCGAGCATGAGCTGGCCGGAATCGTAGTGATCGATCGCTGCCGGTTCGAGCGCGGACAGGTCGAGCGCCTGCTTCCACGCCTGGAAACTCTCCGGCAATTCGTTGTGGATCAGGAATGTCTGCTTGCCGAGCTTTTCCAGATCCGGTTCCTTGCCGAGCTTCTCCGCGGTCTCGCGGCTACAGATGGCGTGGACCATATTGTGATCCAGTCGCACCGCGTGAAGGCCGGAGGCCGGGCCGCGCGAGAGGATGATCGCTGCATCGAGCGTGTCGCCAACCCGCTCATCCAGATGCGGTCCGGTGTCGATGTCGATATGCAGCAAGGGATGCCGTTGCCGTAGTTCCCCCAGATGCGGGAACAGGCGCTGGCTGCCGAACAACGGCAGCACGCCGAGGTGGAGGCGCAAGAGCGACATGTTCTCCGAATGGTTCTCGATCGCCAGCGCCAGAGCATCCAGATGCGGCAGGACGGCATCGTGAAATGCCTGACCTTCGTCGGTCAGCGACATTGCCTGCTTGGCGCGGGTGAACAGCTTCTTGCCGGTGAATTCTTCGAGATTGGCAATCCGGCGCGATAGGGCGGAGGGGCTTAGGCCAAGCTCCTCGGCCGCTGCACGGGCAGAGCCGAGCCTGACAGTGCGCAAGAAAGCCTCGAGTGCGCGAAGCGGCGGGAGCCTACGGGTGGCCATACTATTCCTCTCGTTTTGGAATATACGCCCGGATTACCGGTTTGGATGCAAAAAACCGAACTGGCGCGCCAAATTACTTGCCGTTGGTACCGCCGGACGCAACTGGCTGGTGCAGTCGGAGCCGCTTTACGCGGGTCTTGTCCGCTGCTGTGACTTCGATCCGCCACCCGCTCGGATGCTCGACCACCGTGCCCACCGGGGGGATCTGCTCAGCCAGCACGAAGGTCAGGCCGCCTAGCGTGTCGACCGATTCCTCGACTTCGGCCAGGCGCGGATCGATCCGCTCCGCCACGTCGTCCAGTTCGGCGCGCGCGTCACAATCCCACATGCCGTCACCGATTGGCGAAATGAGCTCTTCAGGCAGGTCATCGTGTTCGTCTTCGATTTCGCCGACGATTTCCTCGACCAGGTCCTCGATCGTGATGATCCCGTCAGTGCCGGAAAACTCGTCGACCACAATCGCGAGGTGCATACGCTGGCTGCGCATGTCCGCCAGCACATCGATGGCGTTGCGGCTCTGCGGTACATAGAGCGGCTGCCGCATCAACACCGTCCAGTCGCTCGGCGGTTGGCGGTTTTCCGCGAGATAGGGGAACACATCCTTAATGTGGATCATCCCGATCACCCGGTCGAGCTCGTCGCGATAGACCGGCATGCGCGAATGGCCGTTCTCCGAGAAATTGCGCACCAGATCGTCCCAGCTGATCGTGGCTTCGACCGCGATGATCTCGCCGCGCGGGATTGCCACGTCGTCCGCGTCATGTTCGCTGAAATGGAGCAGATTGCGCAGCATCTGCCGTTCGACGGGCGAGAGATCGCCTTCGGTCGGGGTCTCAATCCCCGCCGATTCGTCTTCTTCGCGTTCGTCGATAGCCTCTTCAAGCTGGGCACGCAGCGAACGGTCGCGTGCATTGGGATCGAACAGGCGTTTCACGGCGGCCAACAGGCCGTTGCTACTCTCCGCGTCTCCCGCGGATTGATCGGTGTCGGGCATGGCCCCCGGTGTGCTCCTCATATGTTGCGGTCCCCATATGGGTCCGCGATACCCATTATTGCAAGCGCTGCAATTTCCAGCGCTTCCATTGCTTCGGCGTCAGCGGTTGAAATTTCGTGATCGAGACCGGTCAGATGGAGCAGCCCATGGATCACCAGATGCGCCGCATGGTGATCGAGCGGAATGGATTTCTCCGCCGCCTCGCGCATGCAGGTTTCACAGGCGAGGGCGAGATCGCCGAGCATTTCCGGCCCGCCGTCCGGCGCCAGCGCCAGCAATTCCTCTCGTGTCAGCATCGGGAACGACAACACATTGGTCGGCTTGTCCTTCGCCCGCCAGTCACGATTGAGCGCCTGGAGTTCCTGATCGGTTGTAAACAGCACGCTGGTGGTCAGGCGCGAATTGGCCAGTTCAGGCGCGACCTTTGCGGCCGCGTCCGCAGCGCGGCTGGCAAGATCCTCCCACTCGCCCGGAGGCCAGCCTTCGATGTCGATGTCCAGATCCATCAGCTTGATCCGCAAGCCTGGCACGACGGCTGCGCAGGACAGATGGCACACGGTTCAGGCGCAATGAACCGTCCCGCAGATCCGGTCAGCAAAGCGAATGGATAGTCCGACTGCGGGTTTGCGTATCGCATCGCCCGAGCATAGCGGCTCGAAGGGCCGGTAGGAAAGGGCAACCAGCGGCAAGTGACGTTTAAACCCGGCAAAGGGTGCACTCGGTTCGCCGTAGTTTTTGCGCAAACCACCCCCGGAATCGGCAGAATTGCGCCATTTATTCATTTGCCAGACAGGCGAACCGGAACAGCGGCGCAACCAATTGCATTCCAAATCCATGATCGACCACGTATGATGGTCTACACATTCGGGATGCATCCACCGGGGTGATGTTCACGGCCGTGCCACAGGGGAGCGCGCGGTCAGACAAGAATTTGAAGGAATTATTCAATGCATATCAAGCTTAACAGACGGCTCGCTCTGCCGATGATGGCCGCGCTGGCGCTCGGCATTCCGGCCGGCGTTTCCGCACAGGACGATACAGTCTATGAAGAACAGGTCATGACTACGGTCTATGGCTCGGTTCCGGGCGATCTGTCAGGGATGCCGGAAGGTCCGGAAATCGAAGGTATGATCGCCCAGCGCAACGGCAACCGCATCGAAGTGGTCAGCCCCGGCGGCGCACGTACCGTGGTCCACGTCAGCACCGCCACGCAGATCAAGTCCAGCGGCGGCTTCCTCGGCCTCAGCAAGGCTTCGCTCGATAGCAGCTCGCTGCTCAACGGCCTGCCGGTGAAAATTGAAACCGTTCAGTGGGAAGACGGGCTTGTCGCCAGTGAAATCGATCTCAAAAGCAAGGATCTGAAGACCGCAGCGATGATCGCCAACGGCACGCAGCAGGGCTTTGCCGAGCAGACCGCCGCCACCGACGCACTGCGTGGCCGCGTTGCCAATATCGATGAATACAACATCAAGGGCACGACCAACGTCTATTTCGACACCGGCAAATACAATCTTTCGGGCGAAGCGCGCAATGAACTGTGCAGCGCCGCGCAACAAGCCAATGCGATGGACAATGCCTTGCTGCTGGTGGTCGGCTACACCGATTCCACGGGAAGCTACGAGATCAATCAGGAACTGAGCGAGAAGCGCGCCGAGCGCGTGGTCAACTACCTCCAGCAGCAGTGCGGCTGGAAACCGTACCGCATGCTGACCCCGACCGGCATGGCGGAATCCGATCCGGCGGCGGACAACAGCACTGCGTACGGCAAGGCGCAGAACCGCCGCGTGGCCGTGAACATCCTCGTCAGCAAGGCGGTCGACGGGATGTAATTTTCGCAACCGGTGCAAGCACAGGAAGGGCGGGCCTCGGTCCGCCCTTTTGCTTGCGCGATCCGGTACTGACTACCGGGCCTCTATCGGCGGCTCGTAATTGTCCGACTGGAGTGTCAGCATATAGGCGACGAGTTCGCCGATATGTTCTGCCGGGATTTCGAAATACATCGCATCGGGGTAATTATGCGGGCGGCCGAGCCATTCGGTCAGGCTCGCGCCGGTGAGACCGGGCGTGTTCGCGATGGCGTCAAATCTGGGGGCGGTGCCCGGCGAAGCCTGATCCAGCTCGACCGCGTGGCAATCCGAGCAGCGTCCGCGTGCGAATTTCAATCCGTTCCATTCGGGCGAATTGCGCTCGAAGCCGTGCATGTCTTTCGAAATGGCTTCTGCAACTTCGGGCGGAACCGTCTCGCAACCCGCGAGCACGAGGGGCAGGGCAAGTAGAACAAGGGCTCTCATATCTTGGAGACTATGCCTTGCTCTCCTGCTTGCCAAGTCCGGAGGCGGCAGCCCCGGCTCAATTGTTCAGGCTTCGGCCCTCGCTAAGATTGCGCGCTCCGCCTTTGCCGACTCCGCCAGTCGGCAGGAACGGGCAGGGCTTGCCCGAGGCGCAAAATCCGAGGATCCAGCCGGCATAGACCGTTTCAACCTCATCCTCGGGGTCGTCAGCCAGCGTCCATTCGGAATGCTCGATCTGTACCCAGCGTCCCTTGCAAGAAGCCAGCTTCTGCGGCCCGCTGACCTCGAGTTCGCGAATGAAGTGCTGTTTATCCTTCGATCCCGGAACAGCATGGAGATCGAACTCGTCGCCCTCGTAATAGGTCATTTCGAGCATCTTGGCGGAGACCCAGCCCTCTCCGGCATATCCCGCCAGCGGTTCCAGCTTCTGGGTGCGATAATTCCATTCGGCGTTCGGAAGCACTTTGAACCAGCCGTCCTGGCTGCCGAGCACCTTGAATTCGGTCATCTTCAAATGTTGCCAGTTGGTACGGCCGAGCACCTTGTACTGTGTGCCCGGGCCGGATCGGATGTTGAGGCCCGCCGGGTCTTTGTCTGCGCTGTACAGGTAGATGCCGTTGCACGCCTCGAACGAGGTTGGCGGGACGGCGCGTGTCCCCTCGACCTTGTGTGCGCTTGCAGCGGCGCTCGCGATGCCGAACGCGGCCGTCGCCGCGAGCAGCACCATCTTCACTCGGCCTTGCCTTCATAAGCTTCGACGATCCGCCCCACAATCGGATGGCGCACGACATCGGCGGCGGTGAAGCGGGTGACTGCAATGCCTTCCACGTCTTCCAGCCGACCGACCGCATCGGCCAGACCGGAATGTCGGTCGCCGCCCGGTATGTCGACCTGTTTCGGGTCACCGCACACCACCATCCGGCTATTCTGGCCGAAGCGGGTGAGGAACATCTTCATCTGTTCCCTTGTGGTGTTCTGTGCCTCGTCGAGGATGACAAAGGAATCGGCCAGAGTGCGCCCGCGCATGAAGGCGATCGGGGCGATCTCGATTTCACCGCTGGCGATCCGGCGTTCGACCTGTTCGGGCGGCATGCAGTCGAACAGCGCATCGTAAAGCGGGCGCAGATAGGGGTCGACCTTGTCCTTCATGTCTCCGGGCAGAAAGCCGAGTTTCTCGCCTGCTTCGACCGCGGGGCGGCTCAGCACAAGGCGCTGCACGCTGCCGGTGATCAGCTGGCTGACCGCCTGTGCCACCGCAACATAAGTCTTGCCGGTGCCCGCCGGGCCGAGCGCGAAGATCACATCCTCGCGGGCAAGCTGGCGCATATAGCCCGCTTGTGCCGCGCTGCGCGGGACAATGGTCTTGCGGCGGGTGCGGATCATGATCGGCGGCGAATTCTTGTCCGCGTTGACGATCCCTTCGAGCGTGGGTTCATTCGACATGGAGATCAGCGCTTCGATTGCGCCTGCATCGAGATCCTGCCCCAGGGCCAGCTTGTCATACATCGTCTGAAGGACATCGCGCGCGCGGGCCACACTGTCTTCCGGCCCTTCGATGTGCAAATTGTCTCCGCGGGCGGAGATGAACACACCGATGCGGTTCTCCACCTGGACGAGATTGGCGTCGAATTGTCCGAACAGCGGGACCAGCAGCGACTGGTCTTCGAAAGACATATCGACTTGTGCGCGGCGAATTTCGCGGGCCGGCTGTGGCGCAGACGAAATCTTTGGTGTTGCGCGAGTAGGTTTGCGTCCCATGCGGCTCCTTTGCTTGGTGACTCGAAGTCTAGGACAGTACGCACAAGACGCAAGAACGATTGCTGAACGCGGCTGGGGAAAGTCGGTGTTTTCCTATCGAGCCGAAGCTCTTGCTGTGGCAGCAATCAAGCGGTCTGTTGCGCATCCCCAACACGGGAAAGCCGACCTTCCAGCGAATTCGCCCCGGCTTCGATCAGCTCGACGTCTACCAGATCACCGATCGCCGCGGTGCCGGTGAACCACACGCTTTGCAGCCACGGGGACTTGCCGAGCCACTGGCCGTCCAGCTTGCCCTTGCGTTCGACCAGCACTGCGCAGCTCTTGCCGACGCTCGCCTGATTGAACGCCACCTGGTGGCGATTGAGCGCGGCTTGCAGACGCTGGAGCCGTTCGTCCATCACCTCACGCGGCACCTGACCGTCCATGGTCGCAGCGGGCGTGCCGGGGCGGGGTGAGTATTTGAAGCTGTAAGCCTGGGCGTAGCCGACCTGATCGACGATGCGCAGCGTCTCCTCGAACTCGGCGTCGGTTTCACCCGGGAAGCCGACGATAAAGTCCCCGCTCAGCGCAAGATCGGGCCGCGCGGCGCGGAAACGTTCGAGCAGGCGGAGATAGCTTTCCGCCGAATGGCTGCGGTTCATCGCCTTGAGCACGCGGTCGCTGCCGGACTGCACCGGCAGGTGCAGATAGGGCATAAGTTTGCTGACTTCGCCATGCGCGGCGATCAGATCATCGTCCATGTCGGCGGGATGGCTGGTGGTGTAACGGATACGCTCGAGACCATCGATGCCTGCCAGCATACGGATCAGGCCCGCGAGGCCGCACGCACGGCCCCTGTCGTCCTCACCCGACCATGCGCTGACATTCTGGCCGAGCAGGGTGATTTCACGCGCACCGGCTTCAACCAGTTTGCGCGCTTCGGTCACGAGGTCCTTGAACGGACGCGAGATTTCCGCGCCGCGGGTGTAAGGGACCACGCAATAGGTGCAGAACTTGTCGCACCCTTCCTGAATGGTGAGAAAAGCGGTCGGGCCGATTTTTCTTCGCGCCGGCAGCGCATCGAATTTGGCAATCGGCGGCATGTCGGTGTCGGTCGAACGCTCGCCCCTGACTGCCTTGTCGAGCATTTCCGGCAGGCGGTGATAGGCCTGCGGCCCGACCACCATCGACACCGCCGGTGCGCGCACCATGATCTCTTCGCCTTCGGCTTGCGCAACGCAGCCGGCCACTGCAATCATCGGTGCCTTCTGCTGCGTCTTGCCCTTGGTCAGGCGGCCGATGTCCGAATAGACCTTCTCCGCCGCCTTTTCGCGGATGTGACAGGTGTTGAGCACCACCAGATCGGCATCTTCGCCCTCTGGCGCGGGCGCAATGCCTTGCTCGGCGAGCAATTCGGCCATGCGTTCGCCGTCATAGACGTTCATCTGGCAGCCGAAGCTCTTGACCCGGTAGGTCTTGGGGGGCGTGGTCGGTTTCATGAGGATCGCGCCTTTAGGGCAAAGCTGTGGACGGTTCAACAAGATCGAACCCTTGCGCCGGGCCGCCTTGACGGTAAGCATGTGGCGATGAAGCCAATCAGAACCGCCGCGCTCTGCTCGCTTGCCGCCATGACCACTCCGCTCTTTGCTGCGACCGAGGACGCTGGCGCGACACTAACTCCTGAAGAACAATTCGCCCTGATCAGTTCATGGGAGGGCCGCTGGCAAGTGGCCGAAACATCGGCGCTGGAAATCGTATTCGAGAAGACGGCACGCGGCACTGCGATGATCGAGCGGTGGGAGACGCAGGCGGGACTGCATTCGATAACCGTCTATCACATGGACGGCGATGCGCTGATGGCGACGCACTATTGCCCGCAAGGCAACCAGCCAAGGCTGGAGACGCGAGCGGTGGCGAGCGGAGAAATTCGCTTCACCTTCCGCGACGTGACCGATCTCGACGAGGGCGAGGGGCACACTCATGATCTATGGTTCACTCCAGGCGAGAATGAAACGATCCGGCGTTCCGAAATCTATCGGTCTGGCGAGGAGTTGGGCGAACCCAGCCACTATACGCTTAAGCGGGCACCGGCAGGCGACTGATGCCCTGGCGCAGTCCAGCTATTCGATAGGGTTCGGCTCACGCGGCGCTGCGTAGCGCACTGGCACCACGTCGTGCTTGAACACCCGCAGCGGCTTGCCGAGGCTGGTCAGCAGCGCGGCTTCGATTGCAGCACGGGCACGGGCGCCGATGGCTTTGCGGCCGCGGAATTCGTCCGGACTGAAAGGTTCTAGGAAGTGCAGCTTGAGTTCGAATGTGCCTTTACGTGACAGGATGCGCCGCGCGTTGTTCATGCCGCTTTCGTCGCCGACCCACGCAATTTCTTCCGCAGCATCGCCATAATCGATCAGAACCGGCTGGACGAGGACGTCCTTCGGCGGAGGTTCGAGCACGCTCAGCATGCTGGTCTTGAACGGCAGCAGCGATTGGCCGTCGGTGGTGGTGCCTTCCGGAAAGACAGTGACGGACCAATTGTCCGCCAGCGCTTCACGCAGCGCGTTGATCTGTTCGGCCACTCCCAGCCGGTTTTCACGCTGGACGAAGACAGTGCGGTTGAGCGTGCACAGCCAGCCGACAACCGGAACCTGGCTTAGTTCATGCTTGGCGACGAACGCCGTACCGCTCGCCCCCGCCAGCGTCAGAATATCTATCCAGCTGACATGGTTGGCGATGAAAAAGACATCCCGCCGCAAAGGCACGCCAATCGCCGTCACGCGTGCCCCGGCGACACGGCCGGCATAGCGCAGGAAGAGCATCGGAAAAGGCGAGCCGTATTTGAAGATCCGATAGAGATAGTGCAGCGGCACAAACACCAGCAGCAGGCCGATCAGGCACAGGACGCGGCGAAAAAAGCGGAATTTCTCTGAAAATGTGAGCGGCGTTTCCTCGCCTCGTGCGGCGGCTTCACGCAGTTCCGGTGACATCAGATGCCGCGATCTTTGTCACGACCGATTTTGACCGCGTACAATTCCATCCGGTGATCGACCAGCCGGTAGCCGAGCCGTTCCGCAATGACTTTTTGCAGCGCTTCGAGTTCGGGATCGACGAATTCGACCACATCGCCGGTTTCTACGTCGATCAGGTGATCATGATGCGCTTCTGGCGCCGCTTCATAGCGCGCGCGGCCATCGCCGAAATCGTGCCGGTCGAGGATGCCCGCCTCTTCGAACAGCCGCACCGTGCGATAGACGGTTGCGATCGAGATTTTCGGATCGATCGCCGAGGCACGTTCGTGCAGCATCTCGACATCGGGGTGATCGTCGCTTTCGGACAGGACGCGCGCAATCACGCGGCGCTGCTCGGTTATGCGCAGCCCGCGTTCGGCACACAGCTGTTCGAGGTCGATGCCCTGTTCCAAAAAAATCCTCTCGCAAAAGAAACGCCCCGGAGCCTTAGAGGCGCGGGGCGTTCATCTCAAGGTGGCGTGTGCGTGGATTATGCCGCTTTTTTCTTGCGACCACGCTTTTGCCCGGGCTTGCGGCCGAGGCCGATCTTTTTCGCCAGTTCGCGGCGACGCTCGGCATAGTTCGGCGCGACCATCGGATAATCGGCGGGAAGGTTCCAGCGTGCGCGGTATTCCTCCGGCGTCATGTCGTAATTGGTGCGCAAGTAACGCTTGAGCATCTTCAACTTCTTGCCGTCTTCGAGGCAGACGATGTAGTCAGGCTTGATCGAGGCGCGGATCGAAACGGCCGGTTCCGGGCGCGGTTCTTCCTTGTCTTCATCACTACCCAAAGCGGCCAATGCCCCGTAAACGCTGGTGATCAGCGTCGGGACGCTGTCAATGTCCACATCGTTATTGCTTAGGTGTGCAGCAACGATATCAGACGTGAGCGTGATCAGAGTCTCGCTCATATCATGTTCGAGTTCTTGCATGTTGTGTGTCCTCATCTTTGATGGCGGTTTATTTATTTTGACCTGCCAGCGCCGAGTCACCTAGACCGCATTAGCGCTTGTTTCAAGAGTGAGTGTTGTTCTTCACCAGCCAATATTAACCATAGAAATTTGCCAACCTGTTCATAAGATCAGGCAAAAAGTAATCGCATCAAGGCGTTCGTTGTCAGATGTCTTGTAGTAATTTTTCCTTCGCCCGATTTGCGTGAAACCGGCTTCACGATAGAGCTGAAGAGCCTCGTTGTTCTCTCGCATCTCCAGGAATGCTTTTTCAGCACCGCGAGTTCTCGCGTCGACGATGAATTTCTCAAGCAAACGCCTGCCAAATCCTTTGCCGCGATATTCGGGTCTGACAGCGATGAGCAGCAATTCATCTTCACCAGGTGCACTGCGGACCAGAGTAAATCCGGCGGGTGTTGCGATATTGTCTGTAAACTGTCCGTAGCTGTCGATCAGCGTGTAGCTGGTGGTTGGCAGGGAGAGCGAGCTGCTCACCTGATTGCGGTTCCAGGCTTCCCCCCATTTGGGCTCGAACGCGCTGCCCATTACCTCCATGATGCGGTCGATGTCGTCCATCACAGCTTCGGCTTTGCATCGGGAGCGCGGCCATACAGCGGCGCGTTGTCAGCCGAGAGAAGCTCTTCACGCAGCAGCTGTGCGTGGCGTGCATCGGGCAGGAGATCGACTGCCAGTTTCTCCTCACCGGGTGCGAAAAGGCTGGCGAGCTCGTGCGCTCGGTTGCCCGCAACAAGCGTATGGCGACAGGCGATCTTCGCCGCATCGGGCGCAAGCGACCGAACCTCGTCTTCGGGCATCATATCGGCAGCAAAATTCTGCACGAACCATTCGCCATGGCCGCCATGCATGCAGACGGTAACGGGCTGAGGCTCGGGTTGGGACTGAAGTCGGGACTGGATTTGGGACTGGCGACCCTGCGCGGCCACCAGCGCCAGCGTCGGGTAGCCCAGACATTCCGCATTCCAAGCGTAGGCCAGTGCCCGTGCTGCAGCAATCCCGATCCGTACGCCGGTGAAGCTGCCCGGACCGCGCGAAACCAGTATTCGTTCCGCTTGTCCTTTGCCCGGCAGGCCAGCGATCATGGGTACCAGCCGCTCTGCATGGCCGCGACCAAGGACTGCATAGTCGCTGGCGATCAGGCGATTGCCGTCGAACAGTGCCACCGAGCACGCTTCCGTCGCGCAATCTATCGCGAGCGTGTGCATGTCAGCGGGTCCGGATCAAGTGCGACGAAACCATGCCGGAGCGGATGGCACCGGGGCTGCAGTTTGGCAATCAGGCGATGCGGGTGAATTTGCCGAAATCGGGCCGCGGGCTGCGGTCGAATATGCTGTCCGGATCGCCATAACCGATCGAGCAAACCCAGTCGGCCCTGACACGTGGCTGGTCAGCAAAAAACTCTTTCGTGATACCGTCGAGATCAACTCCGGACATCGGCCCGCAGTCGAGGCCAATCGCGCGCGCGGCGATGATCAGGTAGGCGCCCTGCAATGCGGAATTGCGTGCTGCGCCTTCCTTGCGGCCTTCCTCGTCGCCTTCAAACCAGCTTTTGGCGTCGGCGTGCGGGAAGAGCCACGGCAGCTCTTCATGGAAATCGATGTCATAGCCGATGATCGCGGTAACCGGCGCGGCTTTGATCTTGTCCTTGTTTCCGTCCGAAGCCAGTTCGACCAGCTTGGCTTTCGCGGCATCGGATTTCACCCACACCAGGCGGATGGGCTGCATATTGGCCGAAGTCGGGCCCATCTTGAGCAAATCGTAGATCGCTTGCAGCTGCTCTTCCGACACATCCTTGTCGAGCCAGTCGTTGTAGCTGCGCGCTTCGTTGAAAATCTGGTCGAGCGCGTCGTCCGACAGGACGTGGTCGTGAAACTGCTTGGTCATGGTATCCTCACTGAATTCGCGGCGGGGGTAAATCAGGCTGCGCGAACTTCAACGACCTCAGGCACATAATGTTTCAACAGACCTTCGATTCCGTGTTTCAGCGTCGCGGTCGAGGACGGGCAGCCGGAACACGCGCCCTGCAAAGTCAGATAGACCACGCCATCCTTGAACCCGCGATAGGCGATGTCGCCGCCGTCACCGGCCACCGCCGGACGAACGCGGGTCTCGAGCAGTTCATTGATCTGCGCGACGATATCCGCATTCTCGGGATCGGCTTCGACGATTAGCGATTCTTCCGCCGGGACTGCAATTCCTGCCGCCGTGCCGCCTGCGAACAGGGGCGCTTCGGACACGAAATGGTCAAGCAGCAGGGAAACGACCTGAGGCTTGAGATCGGTCCAGCTAACTCCGGGCGCTGCCGTGACACTGACGAAATCCCCGCCGAAGAAGACATTCACGACTTCTCCGGTGTCGAAGATCGCTTGCGCCAGCGGGCTGGCCTCCGCGTCTTCCGGCGTGGCGAATTCGCGTGTGCCGGACGGCATCACTTGCTGTCCCGGAAGGAATTTGAGCGCTGCGGGGTTGGGCGTTGTTTCGGTCTCGATGAACATGACTGTCATGTAGGCGCGCGGCAGCAGGCTAACAAGCGGTGAAAACCTTTGCGCCTATTCACTACTCCTTCAGAACCACAGCCCCTATATTCCCCGCATGACTCGCAATCTGCGTGCCCTGCGGCACTTCGCTTTCCTGCTCCCGCTTGCCTTGCTTGCACCTGTCGCTTCGGCGCAGGAAGGGCAGCCGTTACCGGAACCCCAGGCGCTGCAGACAGACGGTGAAACGCCGTGGATCTATGAAGGCAGCGATGTCCCGCGGGACGAGGAATGGCTGTGGGGCGAGATGGACAACGGACTGCGCTATGCAGTGCGTGAGAACGGAGTGCCGCCGGGACAGGTCTCCATCCGCATCCGGATCGATGCAGGCTCGCTGCATGAAGAAGACGATGAGCGCGGCTTTGCGCATTTGCTCGAGCATCTGAGCTTCCGTGAAAGCAAATATCTCGAGCAGGGTCAGGCGATACCGACCTGGCAGCGGCTGGGGGCGACGTTCGGCAGTGACACCAATGCAGAAACCAGTCCGACCCACACGGTCTACAAGCTGGATCTGCCGGGCGCGACACCGCAGGCGATCGAGGAAAGTTTCAAGCTGCTTTCCGGCATGATGCGCGAGCCGGTTCTGAGCGAAGCCAATCTGGCTGCAGAAGTGCCGATTGTTCTGGCTGAAAAGCGTGAACGCGGCGGCGCACAGATGCGGGTCGCCGAAAAGACCCGGGAAACCCTGTTCGCCGGGCAGAGACTGGCCAGCCGCATCCCGATCGGAACGGAAGAAACGCTGATTGGCGCGACCGCCGACGCGATGCAGGCGTTTCATGACCGCTGGTACCGACCGGGAAACACCGTCATCGTCGTCGCAGGCGATGCCGACCCGAAGATTTTCGCGGCGCTGATCGAACGGTATTTCGCCGACTGGCAGGGCAAGGGCCCGCATGTGGCCGCACCAAGCTTCGGCGATCCGGTTGCACCAGAGGGCACCGATCCGGCCAACCCGATTGGCGAAACTCTGGTACTGGTCGAGCCCGACCTGCCGCGCTCGCTGACCTATGCGATCCTGCGCCCGTGGCGCCAGGTCAACGACACCATAGTCTACAACGAAGGACTGCTGCTCGATGCGCTGGCGCAGTCGATCATCAATCGCCGGCTGGAACGGGCAGCCCGCGGCGGCGGTTCCTTCCTCTACGCGCAGGCGCAGCAGGACGATGTGAGCCGCTCGACCGATGCGACTTTCGTATCCTTCGCGCCGATTGACGATGACTGGCAAGCCGCGCTGGCCGACGTGCGCGGGGTGATTGCCGATGCCCGTGCCAACCCGCCGACGCAGGACGAAATCGACCGCGAAGTGCAGGAATTCGACGGTATCTTCGAAAGCCAGGTCGAACAGGCTGCGGTGCAGGCAGGATCGCTGCTGGCTGACAATGTGATCAACGCCGTCGACATTCGGGAGACCGTCGCTGCGCCCGATACAGTGCTCAAGGTATTTCGCGGGATGACATCGCGCATTACACCTGCGGCTGTGCTGGAACGCACGCGGATGCTGTTTGAAGGCGATGTCATTCGGGCGACCTATGTCAGCCCGTCGATCGGGGAAGCCGATGCGGCAACGGTGCGGCTGGCGATGCTGCGCCCGGTGATTGCCAATGATGGCGCGCGGCTGGCGAGCGGGCCGATTTCGTTCGATGACCTGCCGCCGATTGGCGCGCCGGGCGAGATCGAGGCTCGCGGTCCCATCGGTCTGTACGAGATCGAACAGATCAATTTCGCCAATGGCGCGCGCGCGCTGCTGTGGCAAAGCGATGCGGAGCCTGGCCGGGTCGCGGTCAAGCTGCGGTTCGGATCCGGCCACCGCGCATTCGATGCTGACGATGCCGCCTATATCGCGCTCGGCAGGCAGGCGCTGGTCGGTTCCGGCCTCGGCGAACTGGGGCAGGAAGAACTCGACCAGATTTCCACTGGCCGCCGCATGGGGTTCGATTTCAGCATAGACGATGCGGTGTTCGCCTTTTCCGCGCAGACCCGCCGGCAGGATCTGGCTGACCAACTGTATCTCTTTGCCGGCAAGCTCGCGATGCCGCGGTGGGACGAGAATCCTGTTCTCCGCGCCAAGGCGGCACAGCGGCTGACCCATGAAAGCCAGGAGACCAGCCCGGGCGGCGTGCTCGGGCGCGATTTCGAATATCTGCTCAGCGGCAAGCAGGGACGCTTCGCCTCGCCTACGCTGGAACAGATCGAAGCCGCGACGCCGGAGGGCTTCCGTGAAGTGTGGGAGCCTTTGCTGGCGCAAGGCGATGTTGAAGTTCTGGTGTTCGGTGATTTCGACACCGCTGAGACAGTCGAGGCGCTTAAACGCACGGTCGGCGCTTTGCC
This sequence comes from Parerythrobacter lutipelagi, assembly GCF_005434975.1. Classification (GTDB taxonomy): domain Bacteria; phylum Pseudomonadota; class Alphaproteobacteria; order Sphingomonadales; family Sphingomonadaceae; genus Parerythrobacter_A; species Parerythrobacter_A lutipelagi. The sequence goes on from NZ_SKCJ01000002.1 coordinate 472,969, forward strand.
GGCACGCACGCCGATCCCGATTTCCGCCGCAGCCCGCGTTCCCGGATTTCCCGATGATCTCGGCAAAATCGAAGTCCTGTCGCACCGCGGGGACGATAATCAGGCAGCCGCTGTGGTGGCATGGGAAAGCGGCGGCGGCTTCCAGCTCGTGCGCGAATCGCGCCAGCTGGAAATCCTCACCAGCCTGTTCAACAATCGCCTGATCGACACCATGCGCGAACGCGCCGGTGCCAGCTACGCACCCAACGTCAGCTCGCGCTGGCCGACCGACATCCCGTCAGGCGGCACGATTACCGCGATGGCGCAGCTCAAACCGGAAGACGTGCCCGTATTCTTCAGCGCGGCAGAAGGGATTGCCCGCGATCTCGCGACAGCGCCGGTCACGCCGGACGAACTCGATCGGGTGACGGAACCGCTCAACCAGACGATCCGCCGCGCTTCAACCGGGAACACGTTCTGGCTCTATCAGCTGGAAGGGGCGACCGACGACCCGCGCCGGATCTTCGCGATCCGCACTCTGCTGGCCGACTACACCCAGACCACTCCGGAAGCGATGCGGGCGCTCGCCGCGAAGTATTTCGGCAGCGGTCAGGGCTTCAAGGTCGCGATCATACCGCAGGGGCAGGAATTGGCCGATACGGTCTCTCCGGCGAGGCAGGATGCCATAATGGGCCGATAGAAGGATGTGTCGATAAGCCCCGCTTGGCGCGGACTTAACATTACTGTCCTTGCCTGCGGACAGGCTTTGCTCTTCTATCGGATCGCGCCTATCCGCGCACGGCAATCGAACGAAAGCGATCAGACCTGTGGCACAAAACTGGCAACCCGACAGCTGGAAGGCGCACGAAGCACGGCATTTGCCGTCGTATGACGATGCCGCAGAGCTTGCCGCGGCAGAGGCCACCCTGTCCGCCTATCCGCCTCTGGTTTTCGCGGGCGAAGCGCGGGCGCTGAAGAAAGACCTGGCTGAAGTTGCCGCGGGCGACGGCTTCCTGCTGCAGGGCGGCGATTGTGCGGAAAGCTTCGCTGAATTCCACCCGAACAACATCCGCGATACGTTTCGCGTGCTGCTCCAGATGGCGGTGGTGATGACCTTTGCCGGCAAGCTGCCGGTGGTGAAGGTGGGCCGCATGGCGGGCCAGTTCGCCAAGCCGCGCAGTTCCGATACCGAGACGCAGACAGATTCAGACGGGCGTGATGTCACTCTGCCGAGTTACTTCGGTGACAATGTCAACGGAATCGAATTCGACGCAGCGACACGCCGCAACGATCCGCAGCGCATGGTCCGCGCCTATTCGCAAGCCGCCGCGACGCTCAACCTGCTGCGCGCCTTTGCCGGGGGCGGTTATGCCAATCTGCGCCAGGTTCACCAATGGACGCTCGATTTCATGGGCCGCAGTCCGTGGGCCGACAAATTTGGCGAAACCGCCGACCGGATCGGCGAAGCGCTGGATTTCATGGAAGCCTGCGGGGTCGATCCGGCCACTGTTCCGCAATTGCAGGGCACCAGCTTCTACACCAGCCACGAGGCGCTGCTGCTGCCGTACGAACAGGCCATGACCCGGCGCGACAGCCTGACCGGCGAATGGTATGATTGTTCCGCCCATATGGTGTGGATCGGCGATCGCACCCGCTTCGATGGCAGCGCGCATATTGAATTCGCGCGCGGCATCGGCAATCCGCTGGGCATGAAATGCGGACCCAATCTGGCGCCGGACGCGCTGCTCAAGCTGCTCGATACGCTCAACCCGGCGCGCGAGCCGGGGCGGATCACGCTGATCAGCCGGTTTGGCCACGACAAGGTGGAAGCCGGGCTGCCCAAACTCGTCCAGGCAGTGAAGCGCGAAGGCCACCCAGTGCTGTGGAGCTGCGATCCGATGCATGGCAATGTTGTCAAATCGGACAGCGGCTACAAGACGCGGCCGTTCGACCGCATCCTGTCCGAAGTGAAAGGCTTCTTCGCGGTCCACCGCGCAGAAGGCACTCATGCGGGCGGCGTGCATATCGAAATGACCGGACAGGACGTGACCGAATGCGTCGGCGGCGCGGTGGCGATCACCGATGCAGCGCTGGGCGACCGCTATCACACGCACTGTGATCCGCGCCTCAACGCGGCGCAATCGCTCGAGCTGGCGTTCCTGCTGGCTGAACAATTGCGCGCCGAAACGGTCGATCGCCGGGCCGACGCGGCCTGAGCCGACAAACCTCGGAACAAGTTTGACGGGCCAAGACTTTCAATTGTCACGGCCTTGCGTCATGTTTGGCCGCGACAGGAGAGAACCTTGCCGCAGACTGCAGCCGCTCCCGGCGCGAGCCCCGCTGACCTGATCGACCGCTTCCGCGCCACGCGCGCGCTGACGCAGGCATTGGCCGCGCCGCTGAGCGATGCCGATGCGACGATCCAGTCGATGGCGGATGCCTCGCCGGCGAAATGGCATCTCGGCCACACGAACTGGTTCTTCGAGACATTCCTGCTGCGCGACCATCTGGACGGTTACACGCTTCATGACGAGCGGTGGCCCTTTGTGTTCAATTCCTATTACGAAGCCGAAGGCGAGCGGATCGCACGCTTTTCGCGCGGGATGCTGTCGCGCCCCACTGTGGCGCAAATCCTTGAATGGCGCACTGCTGTCGACGCGGCGATGGAACGCCTGTTCGAGCGCGAGGACCTTGCGCCGCTGGTCGAACTCGGCATCGCGCACGAACAGCAGCATCAGGAATTGCTGCTGACCGATATCAAGCACGCCCTGTTCCAGAACCCGCTCGGCCCGGCGATGTGGGACAGCGCGCCGCCGGACGCCGCAGCGGCGGGGCCCTTGGGCTGGCACGAACATCCCGGCGGGATCGCGCTGATCGGCCATGACGGCGATGGCGGCGATGATGGCGATGGTTTCGCCTATGACAACGAAGGGCCGCGCCACCGCGTTCTGCTGGAGCCGTTTGCCCTCGCAGACCGCCTCGTCACCAATGGGGAGTGGCAGGATTTCATCGATGATGGCGGTTATGCCGATCCGCGCCACTGGCTGAGCGATGGCTGGGCATGGGTTCAGTCGGAAGGAATTGCCGCTCCGCTCTATTGGCATGAGGGCGAGCAATTCACGCATGGCGGCTGGCAGCGGCGCGATCCCGACCGGCCGGTTACGCATATCTCGCTGTACGAAGCGGACGCCTATGCCAGCTGGAGCGGCCACCGGCTGCCGACAGAATTCGAATGGGAAGCGATCGCCCGGGGCCAGCAGGCTGACAGCGGTCCCGCGCATGATCCGGCGGCGGGCAATCAGCTGGGCCCGCTTGATCCAGGGGCGCGGCCGCCGCTTCCGACCGGCGGTAATGATCTGTTCGGCGATTGCTGGCAGTTCACCCGCTCGGCCTATCTGCCCTATCCACGCTATCGCCCGCCAGAGGGGGCGGTCGGTGAATACAACGGCAAGTTCATGAGCGGACAGGTCGTGCTGCGCGGCGCAAGCTGCGCCACGGCGCGCGGCCATTCGCGCAGCAGCTACCGCAATTTCTTTTACCCACACCAGCGCTGGCAGTTCACCGGATTGCGCCTCGCAAAGGATATCTGATGACGACGAAAACGGGCCTGGCGCTGGTCGATCGCGACGACGATGGAGTCGACCGCGCATTCCGCAACGATGTGCTGGAGGGATTGGCGCAGCCGCAAAAGGCCGTGCCCGCGCGCTGGCTTTACGATGACGCCGGTTCGCAGTTGTTCGAGGATATCACGCAGGTCGAGGAATATTACCCGACCCGCGCCGAGACGGAAATTTTGCAGCAACGCGGGGCGGATTTTGCTGCAGCTATCGGGCAGGGCCGGGCCGTGGTGGAGTTCGGCAGCGGTTCGTCGGTCAAGACGCCGCTGCTCCTCAGCCAGATCGAACCCGCAGCCTATGTCCCGCTCGATATCGCGGGCGATTTCCTGCGCGCGGCAGCGGCGGACCTTGCTGCCAAGTTTCCGGGCCTGCCGGTTCATCCGGTCGAAGCCGACTTCATGCGGCGGGTCGAATTGCCCGAAAGCGTTTCGGACATGCCCAAGCTCGGCTTCTTCCCCGGCTCCACCATCGGAAATATGGTCCCGCGCACGGCAGTCGACTTGCTGCGAACCATGCGGGAAACGTTGGGCGCAAGTTCCAAGCTGCTGATCGGAATGGATCTGATCAAGAACCGCGAAGTGCTGAAAGCTGCCTATGACGATGCCAAAGGTGTTACGGCGGAATTCAACCTCAATCTTGCGCGGCGGATCAACCGCGAGCTGGGCGGGACCATCCCGGTCGAGCAACTGGCTCACGAAGCGCGGTGGAACGATGATTTCGCGCGCATCGAAATGCATTTGGTGGCGCAGCAGGACATGGCGTTCGAAGTCGCTGGTTGCGAATTTTCCCTGAAGAAGGGCGAGAGCATCCACACGGAAAACAGCCACAAGTTCAGCCGCCGCTCGGGCAGCACACTGCTGCTCGCCGGGGGCTGGACTCCGGTCGAACGCTGGCTCGACAGCGAAGAGCGTTTTTCCCTCATCCTGGCCGAGGCAACCATTGCTCGCAGCGCGCCCTGATCGATGAAACTCCTGCAGCCGATCAACGTTAGGGTAAGATGACAGAACAATCCGGGACAACCTCTCCCGCAACCATCGCTATCATCGGGGCGGGCATCGCAGGCGTGACTTGCGCGACGGAACTGGCGCGGCACGGCGTCGATGTTCGGCTGTTCGACAAGGGACGCGGCCCCGGCGGCAGGATGGCGACACGCCGGGCCCAAGTCGGCGGCGAGACACTGCGGTTCGATCACGGCGCGCAATATTTCACCGCGCGCGATCCGGACTTCATCGCTGCTGTGAGTGAGTGGGAGCGCGCAGGCGTTGTCGCGCGCTGGCCGGCGGCGGGCGATGATGCATGGGTCGGAACCCCGGCCATGAACGCGCCGGTCAAGGCAATGGCGGAAAAGCTTGATGTAACATGGGGTGCACGGATCGAGCGAATCGAGCGGGCCGAAAGCGGCTGGCATCTGACGATCGATGGCGAAACGCAGCACTTCGCTGAGATCATCGTCGCGGTGCCCGCCGAACAAGTTGCCGAATTGCTCGGCGCATCGCACCCGGCATGGGCCGGGCTGGCGGCAGAAGCGCACTCGGACCCTTGCTGGGCGGTCATGGCGAGTTTTGCCGACCGTCTGCCGCTGCCCGATGCGGTCCGCCCGGATAGCGGCCCGATTGGCTGGGCCGCGCGAAACGGGGCAAAGCCGGGGCGCGGGGGGCACGAGACGTGGGTGATCCACGCCAGCCCTGCGAGATCGCGCGACATTCTCGAGCATGATCCGGCTGATGCAGCACGCACGCTGCTGGCAGACTTCGCTGAACAAACCGGTATCGAGCCGGGCGAACCGCTCCATCTGGTGGCGCATCGCTGGCGCTATGCAATGGCCGATCCGGCGGGCGGCGAGGCGTCACGTTTCGATGAGGATCTGGGCATCGGGGTGTGCGGTGACTGGCTGGCATCGCCGCGTGTCGAAGGGGCGTTCGTTTCCGGCCTGCACCTGGCAAGGCGGCTGCTGCAGGCCCGATAAAGCCCGTTCATGGACCTGTAGGCAAACTCTTCCTATATTCCTCGCATGGATTTTTCGCAGATCTGGGCCGCGTTTGCCGATGTGATCGGGCAGGTTCCCCGCTCGGGCCTGCTGGTGGCGACGGTGGTTGCGGTGCTGGCTGGCTGGATCGGCTCGGTCATGGTCGGCCGGGACATGGCATTTGGCCGGCTCATCCGCAGCGTCAGCACGGTGGTGCTGGGCGGCATACTGGTCCTGGTGGTACTGCAAGTGTCGCGGCTCAACCCAAGGCTCGATGTGGCATTCCCCGAGGCGGGCTTGCCGGAACAGATTGTCGAGGGAGGCGAGACGCGGATTCCGATTGCTGACGACGGCCATTACTGGCTGCGAGCGGAAGTGAACGGCGTCCCGGTCGATTTCATGGTCGACACCGGAGCGACGCTGACTGCGGTGTCCGAACGGACTGCGCAGCGCGCCGGGCTCGAACCGCGCCCCGGCGGCATCCCGATCAGGTTGAGCACCGCAAACGGAACGATCACTGCCGATGTCACGACGATCGACGAACTGCGCTTCGGCAATGTCGCCGCGCGCGGTCTCGACGCGGTCACGGCCCCCAACCTTGGCGAGACCAATGTGATCGGAATGAACCTGCTGTCGCGGCTCAAGAGCGTGCGCTTCGAGGACAACACCATGATCCTGGTGCCGAACAATCCGCAGCCCGCAGTCGAGTGGTCGGACGGATCATAACTGCCAAATGATAAGCGGCTTGCCGTGGGCACATGAGTGAGGCATCACTCGTGACCATGATCAAAACCCTCGCTGCCAAGCTGCCGCGCATCGCGCTGGCCCTCGCCATCCTCCTGCCCGTCTGGCTGCTCGCTGTGATGTTCGCGGCAAAGCTGGATCTGATACCCAAGCTGCTGGCTTTCGGGACCCTGACGATCCAGACCGGGCTTTACGCATCGGGTGTGATTGCTCTGGTCGCTGTGATCGGGCTGGTGTTTTCTCTGCTGGTAAAGCCGCGCAAGGGCTGGGCTGCCTGCCTGATTGCGCTGCTCGTTCCGGCGTTTTTCATGCTCGGCCTCAACCAGTTGCGAGAGACCGCAGGCGGCGTGCCGTTTATTTATGACATAACCACCAACCCGGCCGATGCACCGGCCTTCACTGCCGCGATGATGGAAGCACGCGAGGCGGAGGATGCGAACCCGCTGATCCAGTTCCAGACCCCGCTGGGCGAGCAGGAGAAGTGGCAGGACAACGAGGATCTGGCGGACACGACCGCTGCTGAACTGATCGCATCCGGCTATCCCGACCTCGACCTGACAACGCTGCGGATCGAAGAGCCGGTCGACAAGGTTGTCGAAGTTATCGAAGCGGCGATGGAAATGCGCGGTTTCGATAATATCACATCGGATCCTGCAACCGGCATTGTCGAGGCTACCGACGAAGTCTTCTGGTACGGGTTTCGCGACGATGTTGTCGCCCGCGTGCGCGCCGACGGAGAAGGCTCTGCGGTCGATTTCCGCTCAACCTCGCGGGTCGGCACCAGCGATCTGGGCGTCAATGCGAAGCGGATTGCCGACCTGCGACAGGCAACGCTCGACCGCCTGACATCGCGCGGCCCGATCGATCCTAAAGCTGTGGTTGAAGAGGCTGCCGAAGCGGAAGCGGAGGAGACGGACAGTGACGAAACCGCATCGGAAGAAGCCGCGGCAGAATAGCTATCCCGCTCTGCGCCGGTTATTCCGGCGGAAGTAAGGCTGGCTGGGGTGGCAGGGATCGAACCTGCGAATGGCGATACCAAAAACCGCTGCCTTACCACTTGGCTACACCCCAGCAGCGGGCGTCCGTATAGCGGCTCTTGCAGCGATGTGAAGAGGGCATTCTAACCGGTTTGCAAACGCCGCTCCGCCAGATCGCTTTCGATCTGCGTCAAGGCCTTGCGATCGATGCGGTAGAACAGCATCGCAATCATGCCCGGCACCAGCGCCGCCGCCGGAATCAAGGCGAAGGCGAGGTCGATACCGAACTTTGCGCTGTCCGATTGATCCTGCCCCGCGACGAAGCCCGTCCAGCCCATCACGAAGCCCGGGATCGCCAGACCAAAAGCAATGCCGGCTTTCACTGCAAAGATCGATGCGGAAACCACCAGCGCCGTCATCTGCTTGTTCGCCCGCCAGTCGACATATTCCGCGATGTCGGTGAACATCGCATAGGCAACCACCATCAGGATGCCGAATCCGATACCGACGCAGAGCTGCACCATCGTCTGCGCCCATGCGGCATCGACCGGCAGAAAATAGAACGCGATGATGCCGGCGGCTTTGAGACCGCCGGCGAAGATGATCAGATGCGCTTTTTCGATATGGCGTTGCAGGCCACTGGCGAGAATCACGCCGGCGATCTGGCCAAAGGCCAAAGCGGTCAGGAACAGCGCCCTGCGGTCAAGGAACAGGAACATCGGCGAACCGTCGTCGCCCGCGACATATTCGAAAAAGAACAGCGCGCTTGCCTGCCGCGATGCGATGGCCGTCACGCCCAGTATGGCGGCCAGCGCAACCGCAATCCACGGACCGGTGGTGACCAGCACTTTCAGATCGCCGCCGATCGAGCCGTTGTGGGCCGGCTCTGGAATGCGTTCCTTCGTGGCGGCAAACACCGCGAGCAGGCAAAACACCGACAGGCCTGCGATGCACGCCATGGTCCACATGATCCCCGCCGCTTCGTCATCGCCGCCGAACCATCGCACCAGCGCGGTCCCGAGCACCCCGATCACGATCGCCGAGGATGCCGAGAAAAACATCCGGTACGCAGTGACGCTCGCCCGTTCCCGGGCGCTCGGCGAAATGACGCCGAGCAATCCCCCGTAGGGCACATTGACGGCGGTATAGGCCAGCATGGCAAGCGTGTATGTGGCGTAAGCCCACACCAGCATCCCGGTTTCCCCCAGGCCCGGATCGACGAAGACGAGAACTCCGCTGAAGCCGAATGGTATCGCACCGTAGAGCATGTAAGGCCGGTAACGGCCCCAGCGGCTGCGAGTCCGGTCGGCGATCACCCCCATCATCGGGTCCGTCACCGCGTCGACCAGCTTGGTCAGCAGCAGCATCAGCCCGATCGCTGCCGGTGCCATGCCGCGCAGATCGACGAAAAAGTAAAACAGGAAAAAGCCGAAAAAGTTGAGGTAGAGACCCGACGCGAGATCGCCGACACCGTAGCCGAGCTTCTCGACGACCCCGATTTTTTCGGGCTGCTTGTTCGGCGGATTCTCCCGGGTCAGAATTTTTTGCCTTCAAAGTCGGCGGCTGAGTGGCGTTCGAGCAGCTGCTCGTCTTCTTCGCCCCAGGCCTTGTTGACAATGCGTCCGCGGCGAACGGCGGGGCGGGCGGCGATTTCTTTGACCCAGCGCGCGACATGCTCATATTCGTCGATCGAGAGGAAGGTCTTGGCTTCATTGTAGATCGCGCCGAACACGAAGGGCGCGAACCATGGATAGGTCGCAATGTCTGCCAGCGTATAGTCGCCTCCGCCGAGGTACCGCGTTTGCGCCAACTGCCGGTCGGCGACGTCGAACAGCCGCTTGGTCTCCATCGCATAGCGGTTGATCGGGTATTCGAATTTTTCCGGCGCGTAGGCATAGAAATGGCCGAAGCCGCCGCCGATGAAGGGGGCGCTGCCAACCTGCCAGAACAACCAGCTTAGCACTTCGGCGCGGGTGTGATCTGTCGGCAGGAAAGCGCCGAATTTTTCTGCCAGATGCATCAGAATTGCACCGCTTTCGAACACCCGGACGGGCTGCGGTCCGCTGCGGTCGAGCAGGGCGGGGATCTTGGAATTGGGGTTGATATCGACGAAGCCGCTGGTGAACTGCACGCCTTCACCGATGTTGACGGTCCATGCGTCGTATTCTGCGTCCGAATGGCCCGCTTCGAGCAATTCCTCGAACATGATGGTGGCTTTCACCCCGTTGGGTGTGGCGAGCGAGTAAAGCTGGAAATCATGGGTTCCGACAGGCAGGTCCTTGTCCTCCCGCGCGCCGGCTGTCGGGCGGTTGATATTGGCAAACCGGCCGCCGTTCTCCGCATCGTGAGTCCACACTTCGGGCGGGGTATAAGTCGCATCGGCCATCGCAGTTTCCCTGTTTCGTTATACGAATGCTTTCGGCGGAGATGGGTGAAAGGTTGCGCCTTGGCAAGCCAGCCACAGGAACCGTACGCGTTTCAACAGGTTGAGTCCGCATGTCGCCCCGCACCTCCAAGCTGATTTTTGTCGATGACAGCCTGCCGGGGATTAGCCGCAAGGGTGCGGGCAAGGGCTGGGCCTATTATGACCCCGAAGGCAAGCTGATCCGGGACAGGGCGGAGAAGAAAAGGCTCGGCGCAATCGCTTTGCCGCCGGCCTATGCCGATGCGTGGTTCTGCCCCGCACCGAACGGGCACATTCTCGCCACCGGATATGATGCGAAGGGGCGCAAGCAATACCGCTACCACCCCGAGTTTCGCACCGCGCGCGAGAGTGAGAAGTTCGACGGATGCGCCGCTTTCGGCAATCTGCTGCCGCTGGTGCGCAAACGGGTCGAGGAAGACCTGTCGGGCCGCAAGCTGACCCGCGAGCGGGCGATCGCCAGCGTAGTCCGGCTGCTCGATCTCGGCGCAGTGCGGATCGGGAATGAAGGCTATTCCAAAGCGAACAAGAGCTTCGGCGCGACCACGCTGAGGCAGCGCCATGCGCAAGTCACCGGCAACACTTTGCGCCTGAGCTACAAGGGCAAGGGCGGCAAACAGCGCGAAGTGACACTGACCGACCGGAGCCTGGCCCGCGTGGTACGCAAGATGCAGGATCTGCCGGGCCAGAACGTCTTCCAATACGCCGACGAATTTGGCGAATCGCAGGCCGTCTGCTCGCACGATGTCAACGAGTACCTGCGCGACACAATGGGTGCTGATTTCACTGCCAAGAATTTTCGCACCTGGCATGCCAGCGTGATGGGTCTGTCATTCCTGCATCGTTCGGACGAACAAGTGCCGATGAAGGATCTGCTCGATTGCGTGGCGAGCAAGCTGGGCAACACGCCCGCCGTGACCCGCAAGAGCTATATCCACCCGGCCATATTCGAATTGCTCGAGCGACAAGAGGAATGGCGTCAGGAAATTCGCCTGCCGCGCGCGACCCGCTGGCTGTCGCGGGAAGAACGCGCGTTGATCGAGTATCTCGAGGAAAGCCCCGGCGCGCGCGACCTGCTCGCGGCATAGGCGCTGACGAGCCCGTCGCGGAACCCGGTAGCAGACCGCCGGAACATTGCAATTGAACTTCGTATCCTTTCGGGATACCTCTTGGCAATGCATCGGGCAGGCCAGAAAATCCGCCAGTGGCGTGAAGCGCATTCGCCGCCGCTCTCGGCGGGGGAGTTTGGCACTCGCTATGGCGAGCCCAAGGCTTGGCCCAGCCGGACCGTTTATGGCTGGGAGGCCAAGGGCAAGATCGCCCGGGCCGCAGTGCAAAAACGGCTTGCGCAGCTTGGCATTTGCCAGCCGGCGGACTGGCTCGAACCGGCGGACCTGACCGCATCATCCAAACCGAAAGGGACAAGCCGCATGGCTTCAGCCGATCGTTTCTACGATTTTCACACCCACGGCTTCGTGCGGGTCGCGACCAGCACGCCGCAGGTCCGTACCGCCGATGTCGCCTACAACGCGCAAGGGATCATCGACGAGGCGAAGAAAGCGGGCGCGCAGAATGTCGATCTGCTGCTCTACCCGGAACTGTGCCTGTCGTCCTATGCGCTCGATGATCTGCATATGCAGACCGCGCTGCTCGATGCGGTCGAGCATCACCTTGCGGAGATTCTCGAGGCGAGCCGGACAATCCCGACAGTGCTGGTGATTGGCGCACCGCTGCGGCGTAGCGGGCGGGTCTACAATTGCGCGCTGGTCCTGTGCCGGGGCAAGGTGCTAGGCGCAGTGCCAAAAAGCTATCTGCCCAACTACCGCGAGTTTTATGAGAAACGCTGGTTCGCCCATGGCCGCGAGTGCGTCGGCCTCGAAATTGCGGCGGGCGGCGAAAGCGTACCCTTCGGGACCGATCTGACCTTCGCCCATCCGGGCATCCCCGGCTTCACCTTCGGGATAGAGATTTGCGAGGATTTCTGGTCACCCAATCCCCCCGGCACACGCGCGGCGCTGGCCGGGGCGACGATCCTGCTCAATCTGTCGGCCTCCAACATCACCATCGGCAAGTCGGACGAACGGCATTTGCTCAGCCGGGCCAGCTCGTCCCGCTCGGTCTGCGCCTATGCCTATTCGGCCAGTGGCTATGGCGAAAGCACCACCGACCTTGCGTGGGACGGGCAGGGAATGATTTACGAGCTGGGCGATCTGCTGGTCGAAAGCGTGCGGTTCGACCGCCGACCCGAGCTGTGCGTTGCCGATGTCGACTGCCAGCGCATTCTGAGCGAACGGATGCGCATGGGGACGTTCAACGATGCCGCCGAAGCCGACGGCAGGCCGGAGGACTGGTTCCGTACGATTGCCTTCGACCATGAACCCGATGGAGGGAACGCGGGGCTCCGGCGCCCGATCCGCCGCTTCCCCTTCGTGCCCAATCGCCAAAACAAGCTCGACGAGGATTGCTACGAAGCGTTCAATATCCAGGTGTCCGGCCTGATCCGCCGGATCGAAGCAACGAGGCCGAAATCGCTGGTCATCGGTATTTCGGGCGGGCTCGACAGCACCCACGCGCTGATCGTGGCGGCCAAGGCGTGTGACGAACTCGGCCTGCCGCGGACCACCATCCGCGGATACACAATGCCCGGCTTCGGCACATCGGATCACACGAAGTCCAACGCGTGGAAGCTGATGGAGGCGGTGGGCATCACTGCTGAAGAGATCGACATCAAGCCGACGGCCACCATGATGCTGGAAAACATCGGCCATGCCTTCGCCGATGGCGAGCCGCTGCACGATGTGACCTTCGAGAATGTGCAGGCCGGGCTGCGCACCGATTACCTGTTCCGCCTGTCGGGCCAGCATGGCGGCTGGGTGATCGGAACGGGCGACCTCAGTGAACTGGCGCTCGGCTGGTGCACCTATGGCGTGGGCGACCACATGAGCCATTACAACGTCAATTCCGGTGTGCCCAAGACGCTGATCCAGTATCTTATCCGCTGGACAGCCACGACTGGCCAGTTCGACCAGACATGCGACAAGGTCCTGCTGGCCATTCTCGACACGGAAATCTCCCCCGAGCTGGTACCGGCAGGAGAAGACGGCGCGATGCAAAGCACGGAAGAGAAAGTCGGACCTTACGAGCTCAACGACTTCTTTCTTCACCACATCATCCGATGGGGGCAGAAACCGAGCCATGTCGCCTTTCTCGCGTGGCATGCATGGCAGGATGCGGCATCGGGGCAATGGCCCGAGGGCTTTCCCGAAGCGAAGAAGAACGAATACGATCTCGCGACCATTCGCAGCTGGCTGGAGAAATTCCTCTGGCGGTTCTTCCAGTTCAGCCAGTTCAAGCGCAGCGCGCTGCCCAACGGGCCCAAGGTCAGCGCAGGCGGTGCGCTCAGCCCGCGCGGCGACTGGCGCGCGCCAAGCGATGCGGTGGCAGATGTCTGGCTGGCGGAATTGCGCGCGGGCGTGCCTGAAAGCTGAAGCGCTTTCCATGTCCAATACGTCCAATCATCGCGAGCGCGGTTATGCGATGTTACAATTTCGATGGGGAGATCGATTGGCATGGGTATCAGGGTTCGCAGATCCTTTCGTACGGGAATGGGCGCGGTTGCGCTGACCGGTCTGCTGGTTGCGCCGGCACAGGCGCAGTTCGGCGGTTTGATCCCGCGCGACGTGCGCAATGTCGTCGACGACGCGGCCGATACGGACGAATGCGGCAACAAGAAGAAGTCATCCGCCGGCAGCCGGGTGCTTGGCGGGATTTTTGGCCGCACCACCCGCAAGGTTGCTCGCGATACCGGTATCTCCAGCTATGTCCCGGTCGGCGAATTTTCCGACCAGATCAGCACGGAAATCGCCTGTAAACTCGATCCCGAAGAGCAGAAGCTGGCGGCTGAGGCGACCTTGCGCGCGACACGCTCGGTTCCGCTCGATGGGGAAGAAGATGTCGAGGACACTCGCCCGCAGGTCGGTTCGACGGCAGTGTGGAAATCCGAAACGCGCGATGGCGTCCGCGGGACCTCAACGGTGACTTCGCGCGAAACGCCGGAAGACAGCGAGCTCGACTGCATCACTGTGACCGATGTGGTGATCGTCGAGGGTGAAGAGACCAAAGCCAACAAGCGCATGTGCCGGGCACCAGGCTCTCGGCGTTATTCGATAATCGCATGAGGCCTGGCGCGAAACTTCCTCTAACGCTGGTGGCAGCGGCAATGCTGCTGTCCAATTCGGCTGCAAAAGACCCGAACAACCCCAGTTGCCCCAAAGCGCCCGATTGGGGGCCGTCGCAGGCGATGACCCTCACACCGGCAAACCGGGACGGGAAGCGCGTTCTTATCGCCGAGGGGGTTATCGACGAGCTATTGCCCGACCGCATGTATGATGCCATCGCCGCCGACGAGATGATCGAGGAAATCTGGATCAAATCACCCGGAGGCGATGCGAAAGCGGGCAATGAAACCGGCAAGGTCATCCGGTCATTTCCCGGTATGCGTACGCGAATTCCCGAAGGCTGGACGTGTTTTTCCGCCTGCAATTTCGTGTTCATGGGCGGGCGTCTGCGGCAGGTCGATCCGGGCGGCATTTTCATGGTCCACATGTTCACCCATACCGGCCAGCGACAGGTCATCGCGGATTCGGTCGACAAGGGCACAGAAGACACTGTCGAACTGATCGGTGAAATCGAGCAGCTTTCCGCACTGCTTGCCAGCGAAGACAATGATTTCCTGATCCGCATGGGGATCAGCCGTGATCTGCTGACCGACATCATGTACCGGCAGCTGGCAACCGGCGGCAAAGACGGGTCTGGAGAGCGCTATTGCCTCAACCAGTCGGAAGTCGTGCAGTACAATGTGATGAATATCTCGCCGGGCTGACGGCGGAATATTTCGAAATCCCTTGGACGGGACGAGGGGCCGGAAGGATCGCCGGCCCCTCGAATTTCACCTCAACCGAAATTGCCTGCACGCATGATTTCATTCACCGGCTTGCGGCCCGAGACCTGTTCCTTGTCGCGCAGCGCTTCGGGCAGGCGTTCGGCCGGGGCCTGCTTGCCGATCGCGATCGCGGCTTCGATGCGGTGGTCGTCGGGTACACCCAGTTCGCCTGCCGCGCGGCCGAAATCGACCCCGGTCATGCCGTGCGCTGCGTAGCCCATATGGGCGGATTGCAGCGCGAGGTTCTGCCACGCGGCACCTGCATCGAAGCTGTGGCTGTGATTGGGCGAGGGCTCGCCGCTACCGCCGCGCGCCAGTGTGTCTGACACCGCGAACAGCAGGACCGAGGCATCCTTGGCCCAGCTCTGGTTGAATTCGACCAGCAGCGAAAGAAACCGGTCCCAGTTCTCGTCACCGTGGTGGGCGTAGAGGAAGGTCCATGGCTGGATGTTGTAGGCCGATGGGGCAAGACCAGCCGCTTCGAATATGGCTTCGAGATCGGTCTGCGGCATGGATTCGGCGGTAAAGCTGCGCGGGCTCCAGCGTTCGACGATCAGCGGGAGGACGCGCGGATCTGCGTTGCGGGTGTTGGTCATTGTGTTTTTCCTTCGTTAGTGGGGGTGGACCCGGCCTGCACCAAGGGGAAATCGGGAGACCGGGTCCGGAGTGCCTATGCAGCGTCGACGAGCACCAGTTCGGCGTCTTCGAGTGCGGTGATCGTCACGCTGGCCTGCTGGGTGATGGCAACGCCGTCGCGGGCATTGGCTTCAACGTCTTCCACGCGAATCTTGCCGGTGGCCGGGACAAGATAAAGGTGCCGCGAAGCATCGCGCGGCGTGTAGGTCACGCTCTCGCCCGCCTTGACCGTCGCGCCGAGTACGCGGGCGTCGGTGCGGATCGGCAATGCGCCTTGCTGTGCATCGTCATCATTGGCGGCGTTGCTGGCGAGCGGGACGAACTGCCCGGTGCGGTCACCCTTGGGAAACTGGCGAGCGCCCCAGCTCGGGCTCCCGCCGCGCTCGTCGGGGATGATCCAGATCTGGAACAGCGTGGTGTCCTCGTCCTCCAGATTGAATTCGGAATGCCGCACGCCGCTGCCTGCGCTCATCACCTGCACATCGCCCGCTTCGGTGCGGCCTTCATTGCCCATGCTGTCACGGTGAGTAATCGCGCCGGTGCGGACATAGGTGATGATCTCCATGTCGCTGTGCGGATGCGTCGGGAAGCCGCTTTTTGCAGCGATCTTGTCATCATTCCACACGCGCAGCGCACCCCAGTTGACCCGCGCCGGATCATGATATCCGGCGAAAGAGAAGTGGTGATGCGCGTCGAGCCAGCCGTGGTTCGCAGCGCCGAGCGTGTTGAAGGGTCTTAGTTCGATCATCGTTCGTCTCCTGCTGGAGGGTTTGTGTGAGACGGAGATAGGGCTTGCCCAGTGACCTGAAAACTGCGATAAAATGGTCCAAGATGTTCAAGAAATCTGAACAATGAAACTGGGCGATCCGACACTCGATCAGCTGCGCATATTCCTCGCCATTGTGGAGGAGGGCAGCTTCGGAGGTGCCGCGCGGCGCATGGGGCGCGCGGTTTCCGCGATCAGCTACGGCGTGGCGCAATTGGAAGCTCAGCTCGATGTAAAGTTGTTCGCGCGCGAGGGGTCGCGCAAACCCGCACTGACCGATGCGGGCAAGGGCCTGCTGGCGGAAGCGCGCGCCGTGGCGGACAATGTCGATGCCTTGCTCGCCAAGACCCGCAATCTGCATTCGGGATTGGAAAGCGACCTCGCACTGGTGGTCGATGTGATGGTGCCTGGCGTTGTCACCGCGCAGGTTCTGCGCGCGTTCCGCTCGATGTTTCCCACTGTGGCTCTGCGGCTCAATGTCGAAGCGCTCGGCGCGGTGGCAGCCTGCCTGCTAGATGATGAGGCACAACTGGCAATTGGCGGGCCGGTTCTGGCTGATTATCCCGAGCTGGAGCGGCAAGCGATAGGAGCGGTCGAACTGATCCCCGTGGCCGCACCCGATCATCCGCTGGCGCAGCCCGGCGTGGCACCGGGCCAAAGCCGCAAGCATTTGCAGCTGGTGCTGTCAGACCGGTCTGCGTTGACCGCGGGGCGCGAGTTTTCTGTCCTCAGCCCGCAAAGCTGGCGGCTGGCGGATCTCGGGGCCAAGCATTCGCTGCTCAAGGAAAATATCGGCTGGGGCAATATGCCGCGCCACATGGTGAGCGGCGATCTGGCGAGCGGTGCACTGGTCGAGCTCGATCTCCCGGAAAGACCCGGTGCCGATTACACCTTGCACGCCTTGTGGCGCCGCGATGCACGCCCGGGCCCGGCGGCCAGCTGGCTGATCGACATGTTCCGTGAACGGCTGGCCGATTGCACGACGGTAGAGCCGTCGGTGCGCTCGCGCGGCTAGGCCGGTGATGCGCGGCGGGTGAACAGAGGCAGGCGGCCCACCAGCGCGGTTAGGCGCCATACCACACCCCACAGCGCGCCCATGGCGAGCCAGAAATAGAACGCCCACGGCTGCTGCGCGAAATTCCGCGCCATGGCGTCCGAAGCGCCCAGTGCAGCGGCCAGGACAAGCAGGCATAGTCCCGCGCCGACCACGCCCATTATCGGCACCAGAACATTGGCCAGCCAGCGTAGCCCCATCCTGCCGGTCAGAGCTTCAACCGGCACGAACAGCAACAGCGCCATGATCAGTGCGGGGATCAGTCCGATCATCGGGATGAGGAGCAGCATGCCCATGGCCGGGTCGCCCGAGCTGGCCATCATCGCCAGCAGCGGTGCGCAGAACAGCAGGATGCAGACGAAGCAGCGAGCGAGAAAATACAGCATTCCGGTGGTTTAGCCCGGATTGGTTAAACTCCTGTCAGCGCGTGGGGGCCGGCCCGAAAATCACCGTCTCGGCGCCCGCTTTCCACGGTGCGGGTTTACCCATCACCGCCGCGAACAGGTCGGATTCCAGATGCCCCTCGAGCCACCGCTGAAGGTCGGGGATCGGCTGCGCGTCGAACCAGTCCCGGTCGGTGTTGGCAAACTGGCGGATGAAGGGAAACAGCGCGATATCGGCATATGTCCGCTGTTCGCCCAACAGCTGCTCGCGCTCTGCCAGGCGGAAATTCAGGTCACTCAAAATGGCAAGACATTCGCCGCGGTGATCGGTCCGTGCGTTGCCGGGCTCGTCCTCATAACGGGTCGGGTATTTGTACCGGTCGAGGTGGTGCTTGAACGATCCGTCTCCGAGCTGGATCAGCCCGGGGTGGTCGCCAGCCAGCCAGCCCTCCGGATCGTTGTGCCCGAGCGACCAGCGCATGATATCGATGCTTTCCTCAAGCACCTGTCCATCGGGCAGGACCAGCACCGGCACCGTGCCCTTGGGTGAAGCTTCGAGCATTTCGGGCGGTTTGTCCGCCAGCTTTACTTCACGCAGTTCGCAGGTCGTGCCGCTGATCCACAGCGCCATGCGTGCGCGCATCGCATAGGGGCAGCGGCGAAAGCTGTAGAGGATCGGCAATGGGGTCATTTCGGGTCCTGACTTGTTGCGCCGACATGGCTTTCGCCGCGCTTGCGGGCGAGCTCTTCCTGCCGCTGGCGTTCGGCATAACGGGCGCGCTGCTGCTCTGTCCGTTCGCCGATGCAATGCGGACAGCTGACCCCTTCGGCATAGTCGGCCGAGGCCATGTCTGCTTCGCTCAGCGGTCGGCGGCAGGCGCGGCACAGGCCATGCTTGCCCAGTTCGAGCCCGTGGCCGACTGAAACCCGTTCGTCGAACACGAAGCATTCGCCGTTCCAGCGGCTTTCGGCTTGCGGCACTTGCTCGAGATATTTCAGGATGCCGCCTTTGAGGTGGTAGACCTCTTCGACGCCTTCCTGACGCAGAAAGCTGGTCGATTTCTCGCAGCGGATGCCGCCGGTGCAGAACATCGCGACCTTCTTCTTCCCGTCGAGCAGCTCGTCGCGGTGTTCGAGGAACCACCGGGGAAAATCGCGGAAGCTGGCGGTTTGCGGATCGACCGCGCCTGCAAAGGTCCCGATGGCGACTTCGTAGTCATTGCGCGTATCGATCACCAGCGTATCCGGATCGGAAATCAGCGCGTTCCAGTCTTGCGGCGCGACATAGCGCCCCACACTGGCGGTCGGGTCGATCTCGGGCTCGCCCATGGTCACGATCTCGCGCTTGAGCCGAACCTTCGTGCGATTGAACGGCATTTCCTCGGCATGGCTGAATTTGACGTCGAGATCAGCACAGCCGGGCAAGGTTCGGATATGCCCCAGCACTTGAGCGATGGCATTTTCGCTCCCCGCAATCGTCCCGTTGATCCCCTCGCGCGCGAGCAGCACCGTCCCTCGCACGCCAACTTCCTCGCACAGCGCCAGCAGCGGCGCGCGCAGGGCAGCAGGGTCTTCGAACCGCGTGAACTGGTAGAGCGCGGCGACGGTGACGCAGCCGTTGGATGAGACAGATGTCATGCCGCGCGCCTTAGTCGATTGCCAAGCCTCACGACAATGGGGTAACTTGGCAGGTAGCTTGCACCAATCGCCTTGCGAGGTCGCCCATTTCGCTTGCAATTCTTCTGCTGATGCTCACGCCCGTAGCGGCGGAACCGGTATGGCCTGAAGCCTCGGAATGCGGAACCTTCCCCGCAAGAGTCAGGCAGAACACCATCTACGGCGGTATGTCCGATTGTTACCTCAGCCGGATCGGTGAAAAGCCGCTCTGGCGCGATCTGGCCGAAGATCAGGTCCAGACCCTGCGCTTCACCTTCGTCCACGGACATGCGCTGTTCTTCCGCTCGGTGCGGATCGATACGCTGCCCGACGGGAGTGGGCGGATGGTTGTCGACGGGACGAACCGTCGCGCCAGCATTCGGCAGGAATCGAAGCGTATCGGGCCGCACACCGTGCAGATATCGGGCGAGGAGATGGCACAAATCAACCGGCTTGTCGCGCAATCGGGCACCTTCGAGCACGAGATCGGGACTTGGGACAAGACGGACGGCGATACGCTCTACATGCATTGCCAGACGCTCGATCTCGAGCGCGCCGATGCGGACGGGTATCGCACCAGTTCCGTCAACATCGGGTGCAACCACCCGAATAAGCTGATGCCTCTTATCGAGGAAATCGTGCGGCTCGCAGGTCTCGGGCAGGTCGGCAAAGGCGCGCGATTCTATTTTTGAGGCCTAGCCCAGCTTCATCACCCAGCCGTGCGTATCCTCGACCGCGCCGGTCTGGATGCCGACGAGCTTCTCGCGCAGCTTGCTGGTGATCTGGCCGGGGCCGCCGCTGCCGATGGTGAAGCTGTAATCCTCGCTCGTCACCTTGCCGACGGGGGTCACCACCGCTGCGGTGCCGCAGGCCATGGTCTCGATCAACTTGCCGCTGGTCGCATCCTCGCGCCACTGGTCGATGCTGTACATCTCCTCGCGCACGTTGAGGCCTTCTTCGCGCAGCAGGGTGATCAGGCTGTCACGAGTGATGCCGGGCAGGATCGTGCCGGTCAGCGGCGGGGTGACGACGCTGCCGTCATCCATGACGAAAAACAGGTTCATGCCTCCCAGTTCCTCGATCCATTTCTTCTCGACCGCGTCGAGGAACAGCACCTGGTCGTGGCCCTTGGCGAAGGCCTGCCCGGTGGGAACGAGGCTGGCAGCATAATTCCCGCCGCATTTCGCCGCGCCGGTGCCGCCGGGGGCAGCGCGGGTGTAATCGGAGACCCACAGGCTGACGGCGGGCGAACCGGATTTGAAATAATTGCCCGCCGGGCTGGCGATCACGACGAACTTGTATTGCTTGGCCGGTCGCACGCCGAGGAACGCCTCGGTCGCAAACATGAACGGACGGATATAGAGCGAACCGCCCTCGACGCTGGGATACCACTCGCCATCGACCGACAGCAGCTGGCGGATCGATTCAAGAAACAGATCTTCGGGCAGGGCAGGCATGGCGAGGCGTGCGGCGCTCTTGTTGAAGCGTTTTGCATTTTCCTCCGGACGGAACAGCGCCAGCGAGCCATCGGGCTGCCGGTAGGCTTTCATCCCTTCGAAGATTTCCTGCGCGTAGTGCAACACCGAAGCCGCCGGATCGAGCGCGATCGGCTGGCGCGGACCGAGGGTTGCCGAATGCCAGCCGCCTTTTGCCTCGTCGTAATCTATCGTCACCATGTGATCGGTGAACAGCGTGCCGAAACCGGGATTTTCGAGCGCCGCCGCACGCCTGTCGGACGGCAGAGGGGCCGGGTGAGCGAGGGTCTGAAATTTCATGCGAGGGGGATTAGTCGCGAGATGCTCGGAGAGCAAGAATGATGGAAGATCGATCAATCGAACAGCCATGCTCCGCAAATGAGAAAGGCGGCCCTCGCCCGTAGGAGGAACCGCCTTTCGCATGGTCAGCGGCCGGAAATGCCGCTCACGTAAGCCTTACTCGGCTAAGGAAATTTACCGAATATGCTCCGTGCGGGATTTCACCGACCTCGCTACTGAACCATGAGACATCGGATCACCTCCTTTCAAGCTGTTAAGCAAGACCCAAACCGTTTCACCGGGGGCCGAGTACCGCGTTCGCCGCTGGCCTCGAGAAGCAATCTGATTCAACCAGACCGTTAAAACAAGTCTTGAAATAAACTTTTCCCACGTCACAATTGCGCGCCGTCCCGGAGAGTGGGTTTTTTGTTTTTCGCAAGCGCCTCCGCGCTTGCGTCCTCGGCGCCAATCCTTCGCGCTGCTCAGGGCGCCTGCGGGCGGGTGGTCGCCCTTGCGGGGCCTCCGCCGGCCCCGATTTCAGTTTAACCCCGATTTTTGAAGCCAAGGATCCGCGAGGCGAAGCCGAGCGCAAGCGCGACCGCGCGTCCGCAGGTGCCCCGCAGCGCAGCGGAGGGATCAGCACCGAGGACGCACCCACGCAGGTGGGTGCGCAAAACAACACACCCTATTTATCGACAATCCTCGATCACGCGGGTGATCTCCGGCCAGGCGGGCAAATAAAGTGTGCGCAACCCGGCGGTCTCGACCGCAAAGCGCCCCCGGCTGAAGGCGATTGCGTCAAGCAAGGGGTCGGTCGCGGTCAGTTCGGTTACGACCAAGGCCCTGCCGGGGTTTACCGGACTGGCCGACATCAACCGCTCTTCCGTTTCCGTGCGAATGCGCATCGGCACCGGCACTTCGGCAACGCCTGCCCGCCCGAGGCCGACCTGGCGCGAGCGCAAATTGCATCGGACGATGAATTCAGGGCGATTGCCGCCGGACGCGAACAGCGCCAGCGTTTCCCCCGCATCGCGCGAATAGGTCCAGTCACCCGGTGTTTGCGGCGCGTCGAGATAATTTTCGTAGACCGGTTCCGACAGCGTGGGCGGCGCGACGGTTGGCGTTGGCACGGGCATGGGTACCGTCACCACTGGCGGCGCAGCTTCGGGCACCGGGGTGCAGCACATGGCTGCCAGCGAAAACAGGCTGACGGCGATTTTGGGCAGATTGCGGCGCAAGGTCATGAGCTGAGGCATGTATCGATTACTCTCCGGATTCCAGGGGCGGCAGGCATTACGGTCTCGGTCAATCCGGGGCCGAGGAGGATGAATGTGGTGCCGGGCAGCGCCATTGAGGCAAGGATAGGCTGTTGCGGATGAACCTGCGCCGACATGGTGGGCACTGCGCCGGTGCTTGTCTGCATCGGCAGAATGAAGCGTTCTCCGCCTGCAATGATTGAATATTCTACGCCCGGAGCGAGCGCGCCGGGCTTCTCGACCGCAACCTGCCGCGCTGCGCGGTCGCAGCGGATGGTCATGACGGGCTCGCCACTTGCCGGGACGAAAGCGGCAGCAACGCCGCTCGTATCTTCACTGACCGACCATTCGCCGGCCATCGGCGTTTGACCCGGTGCAACCGCGGCCGCCGGATTGCCGACCAGCGCACTTGGCGGCGCTTCGCTGGCAGTCGGTGCTGGCTCCGAGCCATCGCCGCATGCGGCCAGCGCAAGCGAGCAGATCAAAGGCAGGGCAAGGTGTCGTGGCATCGGGCGGGAAGTCCGTTTGTGTGCGTGGTCCGTGACTTGCGCTTGGCAAGTGGGGTGCAGCCCTTCTATCGGCATGTGCATGGTGCGCAAGACACGTCTCGACCAATTGCTTGTCCAGCGCGGGCTGGCGGAGAGCCGTACACGGGCGCAGGCACTGATCATGGCCGGGCTGGTGTTCGCCGGTGAGGCCAAGATGGTCAAGGCCGGACAGCAGCTGGCAGAGGATACGGCGCTGGAAGTGCGCGGGCGGGACCATCCGTGGGTCAGCCGAGGCGGAATCAAGCTGGCCCATGCGATCGAGCATTTTGCTCTCGACCCGGCAGGGGTCACAGCGATGGATGTGGGCAGTTCAACCGGCGGATTCACCGATGTGCTGCTGCAGGGCGGTGCGCAGCATGTGATCGCGGTCGACAGCGGCACCAACCAGCTGGCGTGGAAATTGCGGCAGGATGAGCGGGTGACCGTGCTCGAACAGACCAGCGCGCGCATCCTGACGCCGGAATTGATCGGGCGCAGTTATGGCTGGGTGGTGTGCGATGCGTCTTTCATCGGCATGGCCAAAGTGCTCGAAGTGCCGCTGCGGCTGGCCGAACCCGATTGCCGCCTGATTGCGCTGATCAAGCCGCAGTTCGAAGTCGGCCGCGAAGAGGTCGGCAAGGGCGGGGTGGTGCGCGACCCTGCGCTGCACGAGCGGGTTTGCAGCGAAGTGCGCGAATGGCTCGAAGCGGATGGGTGGCAGGTCGACGGCATTGTGGAAAGCCCGATCACCGGGCCGGAAGGCAATGTGGAATTCCTGATTGCGGCGCACCGGGGGACCGTTTCACCGTGACAGGCTTTCCCGCGACGGCACAGCTTGTCTTGCACCATTGCGGGTTGGACCGGCTGCGGCCACTATCTGCTGTCTACGAATCGGACCGGGAGAAGTCATGAACGTCCTCGCCTCCAAAGGGCAATTGCGCGCCAGTTTCATTCGATGGGCGCTATTCACCGTGCCCACCTGCGTGCTGCTCGGTTTTCTGTCGGGCATGTTTGGCAGCCCCGACACGCTGTGGTTTCAAAGCCTGGAGAAACCGGCGATCTTCCCCGACCCGATGTGGTTCGGGATCGTCTGGTCGATTCTTTACGTGATGATGGGGCTGGCGCTGGCGCTGGTGTGTGCAGCCTGGGGCGCACGCGGGCGGACGCTCGCGATCGTGCTGTTCGTGGTGCAGTTCATCATCAATCTGTCGTGGACGCCGGTGTTCTTCGGCAGTTACCAGATGACCGGCGGGCTCATCGTGCTTGGCGCACTCGCCGTGACGCTGCTGGCCACGATCGCCGCTTTCTGGCGCGTGCGGATGCTGGCCGGCTTGCTGCTGCTTCCCTATCTCGCGTGGGTGCTGTTCGCATCGGTGCTCAACTACCAGTTCCTGCAATTGAATCCCGGGGCCGACGGAGTCGATCCGACGCAGCCGGTGCAGCGGATTGAGTTTTGATGTTGCGCAAGCGGCCTCGCATAGCCAAATAGCTGGGATGCAAAGCCAGAACCCCCTTATCGCCGACTTCGTCAAACTCGCCAACAGCGCAGCAGGCACCGTTGCCGGGATGACCCGCGAAGCCCGCGAGAGTGCCCGAGACCGGATGAAAGAAGTGATGGGCGGAATGGATTTCGTCAGCCGCGAAGAATTCGACGCGGTGAAGGAAATGGCTTCCAGAGCGCGCGAAGAAAACGAGAAGCTGGCCGAGCGGCTGGCGGCGCTGGAGGCGAAGCTCGCTTCGAAGTAAGATCGGCGCGCGATGAACCTGCGCGCCCCTGCCATCCTGGTTGCTGCCCGCTCGCATGGCGAGACGGCAGTCGTCGCGCGCATGCTGACCGAGGAATACGGACTCGTCGCGGCCTATGTTGCGGGCGGCCGTGGCCGTAACCTGCGCCCCGTGCTCATCCCGGGCAATCGTGTCGAGGCTGAATTGCGCGCCAAATCCGATAGCCAGCTGCCTTTCGCGCGGCTGGAGCTGGTGGAAAGCCGCGGGCCGTGGCTGGGTGAACCGCTGGCGGCGGCGGCGATTTCCTGGGCGACCGCGCTGACCGCAGCGACCTTGCCGGAACGCAATGCCTATCCCTCGCTCTATTCGGCGCTGGGCGGACTGCTCGATGCGGTATGCAACGCGGGATCGGCGCGCGAATGGCTGCGCGGCATGATTGCCTATGAGGCGCTGATGCTGCGCGAGCTTGGCTATGGCGGCGCAGTACCGGCGGCTGAAGCGGAGCTTGCGCCGCTGCTGGAAATCTTTGGCCGTCAGGGGGCGCTGATCGAACGGTACCTGCTTGCCGACCGCAAAGCCGATGTTATGGCCGCTCGAAACAGGCTGCGCGAGCGACTGGGGCGGATGGTTTGAGGTTGTACTCCGTCATTGCGAGCCGCCGACAGGCGGTGCGGTAATCCAGCGAGGTGCCGTGCCGCACTGGATTGCTTCGCTTCGCTCGCAATGACGAAGAAGGTGAACGGGTGTGAAAATTGCAATTTTTGCAGGTGACGGGATCGGTCCCGAGATCATGGCACAGGCGCTGCGGGTGCTCGATGCGCTGCGGCTGCCGGGCGCGGTCTATCTCGAAGGCGATGTGGGCGGGATTGCCTACAAACGCCACGGGCATCCGCTGCCCGAAGAAACGCTGATCAATGCGCGCGGCAGCGACGCGGTGCTGTTCGGCGCGGTGGGTGATCCCGAGTGTGACAATCTGGAACGGCACTTGCGGCCCGAACAGGCGATCCTCGGCCTGCGTTCGCAGCTCGGCCTGTTCGCCAATCTGCGACCGGCAACGATGTTTGCCGGGCTGGAGGACATGTCCAGCCTCAAGCCAGAGATCGCGCGGCAGATCGACCTTTTGATCGTGCGCGAGCTCAACGGCGATGTCTATTTCGGCGAGAAGGGCACGCGCACGCGGGACGATGGCCAGCGCGAGGGGTGGGACATGATGTCTTACGCCGAAGATGAAGTCCGCCGCATCGCGCACACTGCATTCCGCGCGGCGCAGGGGCGGCAGAAGCGGCTGACCAGTGTGGACAAGGCCAATGTGCTGGAGACCAGCCAGCTGTGGCGCGACGTGGTGGTCGAAACCGCTGCAGATTATCCCGATGTGGCGCTCGACCATATGTATGTCGACAACGCGGCGATGCAGCTGGTGCGCGATCCGGGCCGGTTCGATGTGATTGTAACCGGTAATCTGTTCGGCGATATTCTGTCCGATCAGGCGAGCATGTGCGTCGGCTCGATCGGCCTTCTCGCCAGCGCCTCGCTGGGGGAGCGGCAAACCGCGCATGGCACCTTCGGCATGTATGAGCCGATCCACGGCACCGCGCCCGACATCGCAGGGCAAGGCAAAGCCAATCCGATGGCAATGATCCTGTCTGCCGCAATGATGCTGCGCCACAGCTTCGGTCGCGGAGAGGATGCCGCGCGGATCGAAGCGGCTGTGGCAAGCGCGCTGGCCGCCGGAGTGCACGGCGCCGATCTGGGCGGCAGAGCCTCGACGCAGGAAATCGGTGACGCGGTGCTCGAACGGCTCTAAGTCTGCGGCGTGCTTCAGCTCGCCATCATCCTGCCAACCCTCGAAGAACGCGAGAATATTGCCCCGCTGGTGCAGCGCATCGAAGCGGCGCTGGGGGCCGATGGCTGGGAAGTCGTGGTGGTCGATGACGACAGCGCAGACGGCACCGCAGAGGAAGCGCGCAAGCTTGCGCTGACCGATCCGCGCATGCGGGTGATCCAGCGCATCGGGCGGCGCGGTCTGGCCTCAGCCGCGATCGAAGGCATGTGTGCAACTGCCGCGCCCTTCGTTGCGGTGATGGATGCCGATCACCAGCATGATCCGGCCTTGCTGCCACGGATGCTGGAGGCGGTGCAATCCAACCAGGCCGATATCGCGGTCGCCAGCCGCTTCGTCGAAGGCGGCAACGCGGCCGGGCTGGCGAGCGAACGGCGGGAGAAAGCTTCGGGCTGGGCCAATCGCATCGCGCGGCGCATCACCGGAGTTGAGCTGACCGACCCGATGAGCGGTTATTTCCTGATGCAATCCTCGCGCGCGAGGGCGCTCGCCCCGCGACTATCGGGTGTGGGGTTCAAGATCCTGCTCGATATTCTGGCGACCTCGTCTGAAAAGTTGCGGGTGAAAGAGCTACCGCTGCAATTCGCCGCGCGGCGCAGCGGCACAAGCAAGCTGGACCGTGCGGTTGCCTTCGAATTCCTGATCGGGCTGTATGAACGCATTTTCGGACGCATCATTCCGACGCGCTTTGCTTTGTTCGGCACGGTCGGCGGGTTCGGAGTCGGCGTGCACATGGCGGTGCTCGCCGTATTGTTCCGCTGGCTCGATATTGCTTTCCTTCCTGCGCAGGCGGCGGCGACATTTGCCGCGATGACATTCAACTTCTGGCTCAACAACTGGCTGACTTATCGGGACAAGCGCCTGAGAGGATTGGGGCCGGTGTTGCGCGGCTGGATTGGTTTCTGCGCGACTTGTGCGGTGGGCGCGCTGGCCAATGTCGCGATGGCGGGGTTCCTTGCGGGGCAGGGCGTTTTCTGGGCGCTTGCGGCACTCGGCGGGATCGTGATCGGCGCGGTGTGGAATTACGCCTTGTCGAGCAATTTCGTGTGGGGACGGTACAAGTGATCCAGGACCAATGACGCGCGGCAGGCTGACTGCCGGACAGATCCGGATATTGATAGCAGCGGCCTTGTTCGCCGCCGCGAGCATATGGAACTCGCCTTATCCGGCGCTCACTCCGCTCCAGACGATACCAACGTTCGTCACACTCGCGATGCTTGCTTTTGCCGGGCACCGGTGGGGCGTCTCCACCGCATCGCTCGCCTGCCTGTGCCTGTTCCTTGCACTGCACACAATCGGCGGACGCTATATCTATTCGTTCGTGCCCTATGACGCGTGGATCGCATCGCTGGGACTGACCACGCCGAGCGAATTGTTCGGCTGGGAGCGCAACCATTACGACCGGCTGGTCCACTTTGCCTTCGGCCTGCTGTGGTTTCCGGTGCTGAGAGAACTGCTGAACCGCATAGGGGGATTGTCGCCGCGCTGGTCGATCTACGTCGCGGTCGAAGCGGTGCTGGCGGCCAGCGCGGCGTATGAAATCTTCGAATGGTGGCTGACGCTGGTCATGGCACCGGGCAATGCCGATGCCTACAATGGGCAGCAGGGCGACATGTGGGATGCGCAAAGGGATATGGCGCTGGCGTTCGGCGGCGCGCTGATCGCTGCGGCCATCGCAGTGCTCGCCGGCAAACGCGCGCGCACTTAGCGCCAGCCGTCGATCCAAGCCCAGTTGGTAAAGCTCATTTCGTTTGCCAGCGGCCATGCGCTGAGGATCGGGTAGAAATAAGCGAACACCAATACCGATCCGGCTAGCGGGGCAAGCACGCTCCACCGCCAGCCGCGCTGCCACAGGGCGTCGCACGCCAGTGCCAGTGCGGCGAGCAGGAAGCAGCTGGGCAGGAAATAGTGGTAGTAGAACTGGATCGGTTTGTCCGCGAGCGGCCACATGCCGAGAGCGACTGCGAAGAGCAGCACCACTGCCAGTGCGTCCCACCGGCGCTGCGCCACACCTGCCCACGCGGCCCACAGCATGGCCGGAATGCCGAGCAGCATGGTCAGCGGATTTCCCAGCAGCACCACCCCGCGCTGCGCCCCGTCGATCGGCTCGTAAAGATACCAGATCGCCCGCAAGTTGAAGAGCCAGTCGGTCCAAACGCTTTGGTACGGATGCGGTTTCACCACCGACGCCTGAAGCCGCATGATTTCGCTGTGCAGGGCCACGAAACCGCCCGGTTCAAGCGGATTCTCCGGCGCGAAATAGGCGGGCAGGAAGGTCAGCCAATAGGCAAACAGCGGCAGAACGCCGAGCAGCAGTGCGGCTTCCCACAAGGCCATGCCGGCGACCGGAATGCCCCGCCTGCTGGTGATGAGGCGGCGGCGCCCGGCGGTCAGGCGCGCAATGAAGAAGGCCAGTCCGGGCAGCATCGCCAGAAACACGACATTCCATTTGGACGCCATTGCGAGGCCCAGCGCGACGCCTGCAACGATCAGCCGCCAGCGCCCGGTCTCCGGCTCGCGCACCGCAGCAGCGCAGTGCCACAGCGCGAGCAGGAAGAACGCGGCCATGAATACGTCGAGCATGGCGATCCGCGCATGGACGAAGAGCAGGAAGCCGGTGCCAAGCAGGACCCCGAAGGCAAGCGATGCAAAGCGCGAGAGGTTGGCGAACCACATCGCGCGCATCCCGGAATACAGCGCAAGTGCGCCGAACAGGGCGGGCAGAACCCGCCAGCCAAACGCATTGTCGCCGAACAGCGCGATACCCAGCGCAATCAGCTCCTTGCCCAGCATCGGATGTTCGCGGTTCGTCCAGCCGCCGGTTGTCAGCAGTTCGCGCGCTGCCGGCAGATAGTGCACCTCGTCGAACATGGGGATCGAAGGGGTGCCAATGCGCCATAGGCAAAGGGTGAGGAATCCGGCCGTCAAAAGCAGGTTCCAGCGCCAGGGGTCTACGGGAAGGTCGGCACGTCCGGACATCGGACTGGGCGTAGTCAAAGCTTCGATATGCGACAAGCCGGTTTGAATGCCGGACGGGGATTGGTTTCTGTCTCGAAATGTAAACAATCCTCTGCTAGAGGACTGCACTGAAAACAGAAAATGGTGGTCGCGCGAACGGGGGAAACACGATGCAGGTCGCGCGATTGTGCGCGCCCGCGAGGTTTGGAGGCGCGCCATGTTTAGAAAGCTTGTCTGTTCTGTTTCCGGTCATTCGATCAACCGGAACCGCGTGTGGCATGACGGGCTGAACTTCCGCTGCAAATGCCAGAGCTGCGGCACACCCATGCTGCGTGACCGCAATGGCTGGCGCGAATTCGATTTCGAACAGGATGCGGCTGAACACCGTGCTAGCCACCCGGTTACAGGCAGAACCGCTTAGGCAGATTGCGCCGCTGCAGCCTGCCGTTCGAGCCAGAACAGCCGCGCGACCATGGCGAGCAACGCGATACTGGCCGTGAGCCCCACCGCGATGACCCAGAGCGGCACATTCATTCCGGCTTTGCGGGCGCGCGGAACCACGAACAGCAGCGCGATCCCGACCGAGATCAGCAGATCGTACCACACCTGTACGCCCCACAGATTGGTCGAATGGTTGTCGATCACCGGCATCACGCCTTCGGTTGCGATCGTCACGGCGGTGAAGGCCGCAAAGGCGCCGCTCAATGCTGCGGCAAAGGCGGCGCTGCCCTTCGGGTTTTTGGCGAAAGCGAGGTAGAGCACGACCGGGCCGACAACCGCAGCACCGGCAAGGAATAGGATCAGATAGGGCGACATGGCTGGTTTCTCCGCGAATCGTTTGTAGCAGATGCTACACTTGTAGCGCGATGTAGCACTCGCTACAAGGCGTCATGGCCAAGACCCGCCTTTCCCGCGAAACGCTCCTGCCCTTGCTCGCCGCGCATGTGCTCGAGAACGGGCTGAACGATGCCAGCCTGCGCCCGCTGGCCAAGGCGGCAGGGACCAGCGACCGGATGCTGATCTATCACTTCGGCAACAAGCAGGCGCTGGTTGCCGCGCTGCTCGAATATCTGGCGGCGATGTTTGCTGCCTCACTCGACAGCGCATTTCCGCCGGGACGGGCAGATACGCGGCGCGCCTGTGTCGAGCAGGTGCTGGAGATCACCGGACAGCCCGCCTTTCAGCAGTTCTTTCGTCTGTGGTGGGACATCGTCGCCGGCTGCGCAGCGGGCAATCGGGCCTACCTTCAGGCCGCGGGGTCGATCATGGATATGCTGCTGCAATGGGTGACCGACCACTTGCCCGCAGACGATCCGGATCCGCAGACCGGGGCGCGGCTGGTCCTGACCCAGATCGAAGGCGCGCAGATGCTTGCCGCCATCGGCCGCGAAGACATCGGCAAAGGCGGGCTTTCCGCGCTGGAAACTTAGCCCCGCTTGTCGCGCCACGGCTCCCCGCCTAAGCGTATCCGCCATGAAGAAGACGACCGGAACCGACCGCAGTGTAACCCGCAATTGGCGCCCAGCAACGCAGGCGGTGCGCGGCGGCACCTGGCGCAGCGAACATGGCGAGACGAGCGAGGCGCTGTTCCTCACCTCTGGCTACACGTTCCATTCGGCGGGCGAAGTGGCGGATCGCTTCGCGGGCGAGGCCGAGGGCATGACTTATTCGCGCCTGCAGAACCCGACTGTCGCCATGCTGGAAGAACGCATCGCGCTGCTGGAGGGTGCGGAGGCGTGCCGCGCACAGGCCAGCGGAATGGCGGCGATGACCACCGCGCTGCTGTGCCAGCTCGAAACCGGCGATCATGTGGTCGCCGCGCGCGCCGCGTTCGGCTCGTGCCGCTGGCTGGTTGACACCCTGCTGCCCAAGTTCGGCATCGAGACCACCGTCATCGACAGCGCGGTCAACGAAGCATGGGACGCGGCGATCCGCCCCAACACCAAGGTGTTCTTCTTCGAGACCCCGGCCAACCCGACGCTGGATATCGTCGACCTCGCGTATGTCTGCGGGCTGGCGAAGTCCCGCGGCATCACCACTGTGGTCGACAACGCCTTCGCCACCGCCGCATTGCAGCGGCCGATGGAATTCGGTGCGGATGTGATCGCCTATAGCGCGACCAAGCTGATGGACGGGCAGGGCAGGGTGCTGGCCGGCGCGGTCTGCGGCTCCGAAGAGTTTATCAATGACGTGCTGCTCCCGTTTCAACGCAACACCGGCCCGAACCTCGCGCCGTTCAACGCGTGGGTGGTTCACAAAGGCCTGGAAACGCTAAGCCTGCGCGCCCACAAACAGAGCGAAAATGCACTGGCGCTGGGCACAATGATCGAGAGCCGGGTGCCGAAAATCCTTCACCCGGGTCTCGCCAGCCATCCGCGCCACGCCCTTGCGATGCAGCAGATGGACGCCGCCGGACCGATCTTCAGCTTCGTTGTCGATGGCGGACGCGCGCAGGCCCACGCCATTCTCGATGCGCTGGAGTTGATCGACATTTCCAACAACATCGGCGACGCGCGCAGCCTGATGTGCCACCCGGCCAGCACGACACACGCAGGGATGACGGATGAAGCGCGTGAGGAAATGGGCGTCACCGAAGGCATGCTGCGGATCAACGTCGGGCTTGAAGACATCGAAGACCTGACCGAAGACATCGACCGCGCGCTAAGCGCAGCAGGCCTGTAGGAGGCAATATGACCAAAACCGTTGAACTGCTGTTCGATTTCGTCAGCCCAAACGCATACCTCGCGTGGTATCCGCTGCGCGAGATCATTGCGCGGCATGATGCCGAACTGCGGGTGACCCCGGTGTTCCTTGGCGGTATGCACCGCCTGACCGGCAATGCGCCGCCGTTTGTTCGCGATGCCGAGGTGAAGGGCAAGAACGATTACGCCATGCTCGAGATGAACCGGTTCATCGCGAAGCACGGGCTTGGCAAATTTACCATGAACCCGAAATTCCCGTTCAATTCGATTACGCTGCAGCGCATGCTGGTCGCGCTGGAAGGGGGCGACCGGGTGGATTTTGTCGAAGCGCTGCTGCCCGCGATCTGGGAACGGGGAATGGATGTGACCGATCTTGACGAGGTTGCCGCTGCCATCGGTGCCGCAGGTTTCGATGCGGAAAGCCTTGTCGCGCAAACACAGGACCCGGCGATCAAGCAAGCCCTGGTCGATGGCACCGACGATGCGGTCGAACGCGGCGCTTTCGGCATCCCGACATTCTTCGTCACAGGTGATGGGGCCAGTGAAATGTTCTTTGGCAAGGAACGCCTTGGCCAGATCGAGGAAGTACTGGCTGAATAACCAGCCGGTTCAACGCGGATTGAAGCGCGAAT
This sequence comes from Parerythrobacter lutipelagi, assembly GCF_005434975.1. Taxonomy (GTDB): domain Bacteria; phylum Pseudomonadota; class Alphaproteobacteria; order Sphingomonadales; family Sphingomonadaceae; genus Parerythrobacter_A; species Parerythrobacter_A lutipelagi. Next base: position 505,505 of record NZ_SKCJ01000002.1, read on the forward strand.
ATTCGCAGGCAAACCCGTCACTATCGCGGTCCAATGCCGGACGATAGCCGGGGTCGCCGCGCCTGAGCGGGGCCTTGCCCGCAGCACGCACGGCATCGCAGTTCGCGTAATACACCTGCCCGCCCCTCGATTCCGCCCGCGCCGGAGGGGCGCTTCTTCGAGCTGCGCCGCGGTGGCAATGATAATCGCCGGTCTTGCGGTTGTTGTGGCAGCCTTCGCTGTTCAGGCCGCCAGGGTGCGCAGCGGCAGGGACAGCGGGCATGGCAAGTGCGCCGATCATGGCCGAGCCGAGCAATGCTGCGAGTCGCTTGTGCATCGGCCCGGCATAGCACCGAAACGTTAATTCGGGCCAACGCCGGTTGTGCGTTGCAGCATAAATGGCTAGGGGCGCGGCTCGTCTTTTCCGGCAACCGTAGTGTTGCCATCGCCAATTTTCGGACTTTGCCATGACCAAGACCCGCAGCATCGCGGAGGATTTCCGCCGCGACTGGTTCGCGCAGCCGCGCGCCGACATTCTTGCCGGTATCGTGGTCGCGCTCGCGCTGATCCCCGAAGCGATCGGCTTCGCCCTGATCGCCGGGGTCGACCCGAGTGTCGGGCTGTACGCCTCTGTCGCGATTGCGATGGTCATCGCGCTGATCGGCGGACGTCCGGGCATGATCTCCGCTGCTACGGCGGCAGTTGCCGTGGTGGTGATACCGCTGGTGCGCGATCACGGGGTGGAATATCTGTTCGCCGCGACGATCCTGATGGGGATATTCCAGGCGATTGCCGCTGTCTTGCGGCTCGATCTGCTGATGCAGTTTGTCAGCCGCAGCGTGATCACCGGCTTTGTCAACGCGCTTGCGATCCTGATCTTCATGGCGCAGCTGCCGCAACTGATCGGGATGGGCTGGGAAACCTATGCCATGGTCGCCGCCGGTCTCGCCATCATTTACGGCCTGCCGCGGCTGACCAAGGCCGTGCCGAGCCCGCTGGTGGCTATCGTGCTGCTGACGGTCGTTGCGGTGTATTTCATCATTCCGGTCAACACCGTCGGCCAGATGGGCGAACTGCCTGACGGCCTGCCGGTGCTGCATTGGCCCGACGTGCCGCTGACGTGGGAAACGCTGCGCATCATCGCGCCCTATTCCGCGACCATGGCCGCCGTTGGCCTGCTGGAAAGCCTGCTGACCGCGCAGATCGTCGACGACATGACTCATACCGACAGCGACAAGCGCCAGGAATGTGCCGGGCAGGGCGGAGCGAATATCGTTGCTGCGCTGTTCGGCGGGATGGGCGGCTGCGCGATGATTGGCCAGTCGGTGATCAATGTTGCCAGTGGCGGGCGCGGCAGGCTCTCGACCTTCACCGCCGGTGCCTTCCTGCTGTTCCTGCTTACGCTGCTCGGCCCGTGGGTCGGGCGGGTGCCGATGCCCGCGCTCGTCGCAGTGATGATCATGGTCTCGATCGCGACCTTCAGCTGGAATTCCATCGCCAACCTGCGCCGCCATCCGCCGGCAAGTTCCGCCGTGATGCTGGCGACTGTCATCGTCACGGTCTGGACGCACGATCTGGCGATGGGTGTGCTGACCGGCGTGCTGCTGTCAGGCATTTTCTTCGCCGGCAAGGTGCGCAATATGTTCACGGTCGAACGGATCCGGCGCGAACACAGCGCGGTCTATGTCGTCACCGGCCAGATCTTCTTTGCCAGCGTCGACCGGTTCAAGGAACGGCTGGGGCCGGAAAGCTTGTATGAAGACGCCGCGCACCATGTCGTGATCGACGTGTCCAAGGCGCATTTCTGGGACATTTCGGCGATCGAAGCGCTGGAAAAAGTTGTCGAGCGGATGCGCTGCAACGGCCGCCACACGCGCATCGTCGGGCTCAACAAAGCCAGCGCCGATCTGTTCGACCGCTTCGCGCTGGAAGATCGCACGGGACTGGAAACCGGCCTCGCGCCGCATTGAGGCACCGCTGACCGGTCGGCCCACCGCAAACGGGCGGACCGACCGGCTGTCGTCAGGGCGAGACTATCCAGAGTGCTTCGGAGTTGCACCCGGCGTCCGGAAGCACCGTGAACAGATCCGGATCCATATCCGGTCCGCCGCGCCCTTCGCTGCCACCCAACGTGATGCTTGATCCGTCGGCGTAGGTCGCACCGCGCCAAGTGAATGTGCTACGCGAAGCATCCCAGCTGACCGATCCGCTCGGGAACACCGGCAGCAAGCGGATATCGCCGTCAACAACGTAGACACATCCCTGACTGATACGGACCGTCCCGGCAAATTGGGCGTTGAGCCCGGCCGCACCCGGCGTGGATTTATATTGCGGGATGCCGCCATATTGCCCCGCGTCGGATGTGGACGGTTCGGCTGCGGCCGAAGTTGCCGCTGTCGGACCGGGTTCCTCGCTGTCCTCAGTTATGTTCGAGCAGGCCGTTATTGCCAGGCAAGCGCCAGTCAATACGGAGGAGAACGCCAGCTTATGGGATGTAAATCGTCGCATTGATGTTCGCCGCCTTTTCGATGGGGGTGTAGAATGCCTTTGTGCATCGCCCGGGAGCTGAGCTCGTCGGTGCGCCGCCCGAGTGAATGCCGAAGGCAACGCCATATGCGAACCATGGTCCGCCGCTATCGCCATCCCAGCAAGCCAGCTGGGCCTCTCCGCTCACCACCTTGTTGCGAACCTCCACAAATTCATCGTCGCAAGCAACTATGGTAGGGCCCATAGAGCAACCGTAAGGTTGGTAGTCGGGCGCAGCATATTTGTCGTAGACTTCGCCGCAGCTTTGCCCTGTCGTTTTGCCATAATGGCAGATGAAGGAACCGTCTGCTGTGCCAAAGAAGCCGGTGTCACTGGTGTTCGAGCGGGAGCGGTAGCCCGTCACGGTGCGCACGGACGAGGAGTTTGTCGCGTAAAACTTCCCTTCAGCGACGTGACTTGCCGTCATCCACTGCATGTCCATCCCTGCGTCAAACCGATCGCGGCTGGCAGTCGGAACACTGATGGCGTAGTTCGATCCGTCGTACGGGTTCTTGAAATAAGCACTGTTCCGGCAATGGCCAGCGGTGAGAAGGCCGAGCTTTGTCCGGTCCGAGCCTTCATAACCGACAAACCCGCCGGTGCAGCTATGACTTGAAGACGTGCTGGATGCATTGAGCGCGGTCCCGCCACGCGTGTGGTTAAGCACCGTCGGCACCGCACTGATCTCCAGATCGACCGGCCCGCCGAGCAAGGCCTCCAGCGCGTTCTTCTTGCTAGCAAGCCGTTCGGCTTCTGTGCCTTCGGCGGTCACCATAACGCGGTAACTGCCGTCGCGGACATTGTAGCCGTAGCCGAAATTGTTCTGGCCCAGAACGTTCGCGATTGCCGTACGATTTTGCCTGATGTTGCTGCGCGCGGCTTTCTCCGTTTTAGGAGCGCCGGTGCGATAGCTGATCGCAGCCGATTGCGGGGAATCGATGATCTCGGCAGCTTTGTCGATCTGCGCTTCGGACAGGCCAACTTCTGCCAGCCGGGCAGCGCGCTGTTCGCGCCGCTCGGCCATTTCCATCTGACGGATCTCCGCACGCTTTTCGCGGGCTTCAGCGTTGGCGGCACGGCGCTGGAACCGAGCCGGACCGCGTCCGGCATTGCCGGTAACCCTGACGACCAGTTCAAATTCGCCCGAGTGATCGAAAAATGCCCCGGCGAGCTGGCTCGAATTGGTCTCTTCCACCTGAGCCACCTGGTCGCCGCTGTCGTGCATCAACAGCATGCGGCGTGCGGCCTCTTCGAAACTGACGCCATAGGCACGCGCATACTGCTGTGCGTCCATGGCCAGGGCTTCGGCATCGGAGACAAGGACTGGATCACCGCCGTCCGGGCTGGCAAGCGCGGCGGGTGCGGCGAACAACGAAAGACAGGATGCGCTCAGTAGTAGTTTGCGAATTGACATGGTCAACTCCTCTTGACGGGAGTCCTCACTATGCAATTTACAATTGGGCTAAGTATTGGTTCCAGTAAAACAATAAAAAACTCAACAACTTAACAATAGTTTGTTTTGTTACTAAACAACGGATGCCGAGCCGCGTGGTTATTGCGGCAGCCATACCTGCTTGGTTTCGCTCAGCGTGATCGGCGGGACCGGCAGCAGCGGGATCAGCGCCTCGACCTTGTATTCGACAGTGACCCTGCCGTAATCGGCGCCGTCGGTGGTGCCGCGCTGAAAAGTCAGCTTGGTGATATTGTCCGGGTCCATCGTGACAAGTTCGCTCCGCACCCGGTCGAGCACTTCGCTTTCCGTCGCGGTCGGGTCGACCTTGGCCAGCCGCACGCCTTCACCGGCGGCGTGGCGCAGCGCGCCTGACGCATGCATCGACACACCCATCTGGACGGTGCCCAGCATCAACGTGACGAGGACCGGCATCGCAAAAGCGAAATCGACCGTGCTTGAACCCTCACGGCTGCGCAGCAGGCGGCGCAGCATCACTGGAACCTCACCAGGCTGTCACCCGAAACGGTCACGACTTCGCTGAAGGCATCCACGCCCAGCACTTTGCCGAAGAAGCTCCAGTCGAATTCTGTCGGTACCTGCTTGGTAATATTGACGCTGACAAACCGTCCCGCGCTCTGCCCGGAAGGGCAGGTGCTGTCGAAGTTGGTCTGTTTGATCCCGTTGCACTCGAGAAAAATCTGCACTGTGACATCCTGTTCCGAAACCCCGGCTTCACGCGCGGCTTCGGTCTTGAGATAGGCTCCGTTCGATCCGTTGGGCCGCTTGGCCAGGGCAAAGTCGGTGGTGCGCTGCGCGGCCTGTTCGAAATCGATCTTGGTGCTGATCATCTGCGAGGCATCGACTGTGCCAAGGCCGAGCAGGATCATGAATGGCATCGACAGTCCCAGCTCCATCGCGCCGAAACCTGACCGGTCGGACCGAAGCCTGCGGGCAAGAGAGAGTATGCTCATGGTGTCTTACTCCACTACGCGAATGATGCGGGACCGGGTCGAAACGTCGTCGTAATCGGACGAACAATCGTTATCGAGCGAGCTGGTGCCGGAGAAATTGACCCGCTGGGCGACCATCAGCAGGCAGTTCGCGTGCTGACCGGCGTTGCCGTTGAAACGAACATTGCCGTTGGGGAAATAGACGATCCCTTCGAAGTTCAGGTCCGACCCGCCATTGATGATGTTCTCCACGCCACTACCCATCGGATCCTGGAAGAACAGGATATTGTACCAGTCGGGATCTTCCAGCTTGGTCGGTGCGCGCAGGTCGAGCTCTGCACCGCCGTTGATCTTGATTTCCGCGACATTGGCCGAAGTGGTGCCCGTCAGGACGATAGTGACCCCTTCGCCGATCACATTCGCCTGGCTTGACACGTCGAAAGCGCCCCGGTCGATGATGTAGACACCGGGGGACATCGTCACAGTGCCCTTGAGGCTGAGACCGTTGCAATAACGCCCGGGATAGATCGTCGTGTTCTGGCTCGGCTGGACAGTGTAATTGTTGTACGTGCAGCCGGCCGGGCTGCTGGGCGGTGCGAGGGTGCGTGATGCGAGCGGATCGACCACCGGCAGGCCGTAAGGCAGCAGCGTGGTGTCGGACGGAATGTTCCGGTCGCCATATTCGATCCCGCCGACCGCGCTGATCGGATCGGCGTTGAGGATGCTGCTGCCGGTCAGGTCGACCGCGCTGGCAACCTTGGAATTGGCCGCCGCGCCGCAACCCAGGTTCACATCGGCGGTACCGTGGACATAGATGCCGGTGCCGTTTTCTGCGAGGGCGATGACGCAGTGTTCGGCACCGGCAACCGTTGCCGCGACCGAGCGAACGCGGATCGTCGGTGCGCTTTCCAGGAACAGGCTTGAGAACGGCAGCTTGCGGCTGGTCGTGGCGACCACTTCGACCGCAGCGGTATCACCCGCATAGTCGCCTTGTTGCGGCGGAGTGACGATCCGTTCGACCGTAAAGCCGTCGACAAAATTGCGATCGATCTCGCCGGTTGCAGTGGTGGTCACGTTTGCGCCCTGATGCATGCTCAAGGCCCCGGCGAGCGCGCCGGAGTCGACCGCCTGTTGCAGCTGGCGGTTCCACAGATACCACTGGACCGTGTCGACCCCGATGCCGGCTGCACCGACCATGGAGGCTGCACCGATTGCAGAAATCATCAGCACATTGGCATCGCGATTGCGCATCAACTTCCGCAAGGTTCTGATCATTTCGCGCTCCCCGTTTGGTTACGATCGAGTGAATATGCCCCCCAATACGCGCGCCGTTGCCTAAGAATTTCGCAGCAATCGGGGTTCACGCGAATTTAACCATACGCCGATGTGGTTAGCACCTGTCCAGCGGTCGTCGGGTCGCCCGGTATCGCGCGCCGCGTTGCATGGTTAATTTCCTGGAAAATCAGCGGTAGGAAATAATTCACCGCTCGATCCGGCGCGATATGCCGAAAGTGCGTCCGGACCGAATCCGGGCTTGCCAATCGGCCAAGGGCGGGTAGTCTTTCGACCGGTTTCAGGAGGGGATTTCACGTTATGCCGGGTCGCACCGTCTTGGCCGCTCTGGCGGCGCTATCGACATTCGTCGTTTCGCCTGTCGCAGCACAGGACAGGCAGCCGTCCGCTTCGGACGCACCGCAGCTGGAGCCTGCGCCCCCACTTATAACCACCGCGAACTTTGCGGCGCGTAGCGAGCTGAGCATGGCCCGGGTATCGCCCGACGGAAAGCAAATCGCCGGCCTACTCGACCTGGAAGGCATTCCGACGGTGGTACTGTTCGATGCCGCAACCCGGCAACCGACCGGCAAATTCGGCACCGGCGAGAAATACGATATCGAATGGCTGCGCTGGGCGGGCAATAGCAAGCTGCTCGTGAGCATATCGGAATCGGGCGATTTCTACGGTGACGAGGTGCTGTACACGCGCCTGCTGCTGGTCAATCTTGCCACGCTGGAAACGCACTATCTCGAGCCGCGCGGTTCGCGGCGTCGCGCTTCGGTCGTCGACGGGGACAATGTGATCCATGTCGACGACGCCGGGCGATACGCGCTGGTCTCGATGCAGAAGGCAGTCAACGAATATCCGTCGGTTTTGCGGTTCGAGCTGAACGAGGACAAGTCGCCATCCACCGTGCAGCATCCGCGCCCCGGCGTGTGGACGTGGTATGCCGACAACACCGGTGTCGTTCGGGTCGGGACCGGCTGGTATCGCAATCGCCTCAGGGTCTATTATCGCGCCAATGGTGATAAGGATCTCGAACTGGTCGCCAAATTCGAGGAAGACGACCCGATCGAACGCTTCTGGGATGTCGCGGCCATCATCGGCGGGTCTGATCAGGGCTACGTGCTTCGCAGCAACGATAACGGCCGCGTCGGCCTGCACCTGTTCGATTATGCCAAGGGCGAAATCGTCGAGACCATTTACGAGAATCCCGATTGGGATCTCGACTCCGTATCGATCCGAGATGGCAAACCTTACGCCGCCTATTACACCGACGATCGCGAGCGGGTGGTCTGGTTCGACGAGGATCGCAAGCGGATGCAGTCGATGCTCGATAGCGCAATGAAGGAAGAGCAGGTATGGATCAGCTCGTCCTCGGAAGACGGCTCGCGCATGCTGGTCTATGGCGGGGGAGAGAACGATCCGGGCGCGCTATACGTCTTCTCTCCCAACGCAAAGAAGCTCGACCAGTTTGCCGAATTGCGACCCGGGGTCGATTTCCGCCAGCTGGCGAGACCGATGGGCGTAACCTACCAGTCGCGCGACGGGAAAGACATTCGCGCCTACCTGACCCTGCCGCGCGGCCGCGAGGCAAAGGGCCTGCCGCTCATCATCCTGCCGCATGGCGGCCCCTACGGGATCCGCGACAAGCTGGAATACAATGACGAAGTCCAGCTGCTTGCCAATCGCGGCTACGCCGTGTTGCAACCCAATTATCGCGGGTCGGGCGGCTATGGCGAGGCGTTCATGGAACTTGGCCGCGGGCAGATCGGCCGGCAGATGCAGGACGATCTGGACGATGCGATGGACTGGGCTATCGAGCAGGGCATCGCCGCAAAGGACAAGGTGTGCGTCGTCGGCGGGTCCTACGGCGGCTATGCCGCGCTATGGGCGGTGATCCGCAATCCGGAACGCTATCGCTGCGCAGCGAGCTGGGCCGGGGTGACCGATTTCGACAGCCAGCTGAAATACGACCGGAATTTCTTTACCCGCAAGGCGGGGCGGCGCTGGCGCGAACGTGTCGAGGGCGGGGCCGATTTCGATCTCGACTCGATCTCGCCGGCAAGCAATGCGGCGCGCTTGACCCGCCCCATCCTTCTTGCCCACGGGGAAGACGACAGCGTCGTGCCCTTCAGCCAGTTCAAGAAGATGCGCGGCGCGCTGGAAAAGACCGACGCCGACGTCGAATACCTCGTGATCGAGGACGAAGGCCACAGCTTCACCAAGTGGCAGAACGAAAAGGCGTGGTACGACGCGCTCCTGGCATTCCTCGCTGAGCATAATCCGGCGAAGTAGGGCGTGCGGCAATTGCCCATTCAGCCGCGCATCGTTAACTTGTGCGAGTCATGAAGGAACTTTTCCAGCATTCCGCCACCACGGGCGACGTAACTGTCCGGGTCGCCGTCAATTTTCTGCCCGAGCAGTCGCAGCCGGAATCCGGCAAGTGGTTCTGGGTCTATCACATCCGGATCGAAAATCGGTCGCGTGAAACGCTCAAGCTGCGCACGCGGCATTGGCGGATCACCGACGGGCGCGGGATGGTCAATCATGTCGATGGCGAAGGCGTGGTCGGCGAACACCCGGTCCTCAAACCGGGCGACAGCCACGACTATGTCTCGGGCTGCCCGCTGACGACGCCGCATGGCTCGATGGAAGGCTTCTACACCTTCACCGACGAAGGCGGCGAACCATGGGAAGTGCGCATCCCCTATTTCCCGCTCGCGGCACCTGCTGAAGCGGAGTAGGCTTGCTCTTGCTGCAATGCAGCACTAAACCGCCCCTCTCATGAAGCGTACCCATCTGCCTTTGAACGCCTTGCGCGTCTATGATGCCGCCGCGCGGCACCTCTCGTTCACCCGGGCGGCGGACGAGCTGGCGGTGACGCCTGCCGCTGTCGGCCAGCAGATTCGCGCGCTGGAGGATCATCTCGGCACGGTTCTGTTCCGCCGGACGAGCAAGGGGCTGGAGCTGACCGAGGAAGGTCTGGCGGGTCTCGATGCGCTGCGCGAAGGCTTCCTGAAATTCGAGGAAAGCGTGCAGTCGATGCAGGCCGGTCAAGCGTCCGACCGCTATACCATCGCTGCGCCGCGTGAATTTTATGCGCAATGGCTCGCGCCGCGTCTGGCCGATTTTCGCGCTGCCAACCCCGGCATCCGGTTCCAGCTGGTGGAGAACGAGAACGCCGACTTTACGGAAGCGAACTTGGATGTCGCGATCCGGCTGGTCGACGGGCCGGGCGAGCTGGAAGGGGTCGAACTCGCGCCCGCGCGCCGCGTGGTCGTCGCCAAGCAAGGCGCGCCCGACGAATGGATCGACTGGCCCGGGGCGCCGCTACCCGAAGGCGCGCAGCCCACGGTGCAGGTCGGCAATGCCGGGCAGGCGCTGTCGAGCGCTGTTGCCGGGATGGGCAAGGCGATCCTGCCGTACCTGCTGGTCGAGGAATCGATCGAGGCCGGCAAGGTTGCCGTGCTGGAGGGGCCGGACGAAGGCCGCCGCGCCTACTGGCTCGTTGCCCCGTTGCCGCAATGGCGGCAGAAAAAGGTCAAGGCTCTGGTCGGCTTCCTCACCGAGGCCTGACGTCCCCCCAATCGCGGGCAATCAAGCCTTTATTCGCCTTCGACGCGGTCCTTGGCCGTGTCCTCCTCGAATTCCTGCATCACCTCGTCGGCGGCTTTCCTGTCGGCGGAATCGGCATCTTCTGCCTCGGCATTGTTCGTGCGGGCGGTGGCCGGGTCCAGGCACAGGCGGGCGAGGATCGGGCGGTGGTCCGATCCGACCGGGCCGAGCACCTCCATCTCGCGCAGCAGGAACTCGTCGGTTACGAACAGATGGTCGAGCGGCCAGCCGAGCCAGGTCATGTCGGCGGGGAAGGTCGCGTAGGTTCCGCGTCCGATCCGCGGGTCGAGGAACTGGCCGGTCTGCATGAACAGCTCGGTCGTGCTGGACCAGGCGACATCGTTGAAATCGCCGATCGCGATTGCGGGCATCGGCAAATCGCGGGCGTGGCGCGCGGCAACCACCAGCTCGGCGTCGCGTTCTTCGGTGTCCTGCCCCGGCTGAGGGGGTCGCGGATGCAGCGCGATCATGCGGAAGTCGAGCCCGCCCGCGGTCATAGTGCCGAACACCGAGGGGGTGTCCTTCTGCGCCAGATCGCGGATCGCCGCGTCACGCACCGGCATGCTGGTGTAGAACGCGATGCCGTATTTGTTGTCCAGCGGCCGCTCCAGCGCGGTGTCATACTTCGCGCGCACCGGCGCCATCGCGTCGAGCCACGCCTGATCGGTTTCCATCAGCAGCACCATGTCGGCGTCGATCCGCTCGATCAGCTCCAGCGTGCGCCCGTATTCGCGATTGTCCTGCAGCACGTTGAGCGAGAGGACGGAGAAACACGCGTCCCCGCCCTCCGTATCGGCGGCAAATTTGGCGACCGTGGTCGGCGCGAGCGGGGTGTAGGGATAGATGCGGTAGACCTGCCAGACGGTCAGCGCCGCCATCGCCAGCGGCAACGCCAGCCGCCAGGTTTTCCAGCTGCCCTCTTCCCCGCGATCGAACCGCAGGATCAGCAGCCCGAGAATGACCATCGCCGCGACCAGCTGGACACGGGGGAAATCCCACATGCGGATCCACCACTGGTTGAACTCTCCGGTCGACAACAGCACGCCCGCGGTCAGCACCAGCGCCAGCAAGCGCATGCCCCACACGGCGGCGGATTTCAGCGTGGATTTCGTCTGCGATTGCATGGTCACTCCCCTTGGGAGAGAGACGCACGAGGCGGCGAAAGGTTGCGTGTGTTGTTTGTTTGGGCCTCAAGCGCCGGCGTTCGCGTCCGCTCACTTGGCTTTCCTCGCTTTCGCGACCTGAAGGTCGCTTCGCTGCGGGCGGGCGGTCGCCCTTGCACTCGCCTGCGGCTCGCGTTTTAGCGCTGATCCGCCATCCTCTTGGTCGCGGCAGCCAGAGCGCGACTGCGCGACGGCCGGTAGGCCGAAGCCAAGCGGGCCGGACGGCCCGCGCCCGGCGCTTGAGGCCAAAACAAACAACCCCCCTCAAATCCCCCCGCCATCGCCGAAGTCTTCGGGCGGGGGCGCTTCGTCCCAGTCGTCTTCCAGCCCCTGCGCGCGGCGGCGGGTGATGACTTTCTGGCGCAGTTCTTCCAGCTTGGCATCGATGATCGCGCGGGCCTGCGCCGGGGTGGGGCGCGTGGCCTTGTACGCCTCGACCGCCTCGCGCGCGATGCTGTCATACACCGCATTGCCCGGCTGGAGCTTCTGCACCCCGTATTTCTGCGGCAGCCGGTGCTGGAGGAGGAAGCGCAGCAGATTGTTGTCCGGCTTGTCCCACGTGCCCAGCAGCACGCCCCCGCTGACGATGGGCGTGGCGGTGCCCTGTATCGCGCGTTCGAGCGCACAATCCTCCAGCCGCTGCACACCCCGCGCCAAAGCCGCATCCCACGCGGCAGCAAACTCCTCCGCCCCGGGTTTGTGGCGGAGCTTGTAAAGCGCCTCCAGACTGCGCCCGATCGACTTCGCCGCCTGCTTGACGATGCCGGTCGCGGCGAGGGTGGCGATGAACCGGCGCTGGAGATCAGGCGTGATCGAATTCCGCCGCGGCGCGGTGTGCAGATAGGGCGCAAAGCCGAGCAACGGATCGTCCTCCTCCGGCGGCGCGGAGACGTGGGCAACGGCGGAGGTGGCCTGGCGAGGCGTGGCTCTGGTGGGGGTGGGGTGGTCCGGCATGACCACTCCCAGAATGCACAAATCGCGCGTGTAGGAAAATGGTTTGTTACGAGCGCTGATCCGGTCGGCGATTAGCCGACCGCAAGCGCGGAGTTCAAACCAAAGTCGCAGACGGACCAAGGCCGTCTGCGAGGTCGCCCGAGCTTCTGTTAAATAGCCAAGGGCCCCTCACGTCCTCCAATCGGCGATTAGGGGCGTTGATAAAAGAATCGAAAGAAGGCGAAGTCGAATATGGATACGTGCAGGATAAAGATTCTCATCGTATCGGAACGTAGATTCGGGTGGATGATGATCCTGCGCTCGGTCGAAGGCTACTAGATCGCTGGGGATAGCCAACGTTCAGAGGAGTCGGTTCTTCAGTTTATCTTTCCCTCATGTAGGGAGATCGTTCGACTTGCGGATAAATTTGACGAGTGTTTCCACCCGTTCAGTCAGATCGAGCTCAGTCATGCTGAAGCCTGCGGCGACGCATTCCTTAGCGATGCGTATCTTATTGAAGCCGCTCGTCACCTCGTCTCCGTTGCGCTTTCGGTAGTTTAATGGCTTTCCAAATCGATTGCGCGATCCCGACAGTTTGACTGCGCTGGGGTGCGCTTTCTGGATAGCCAATTCGCGGCTTTCGGCCGGGACGTAATTCTCTATCTCTCTACCCTTTGTAACCCAAGACAGGCCCCCGCTAGCTTCGATCTGTTCGCGAACTCTGATTTTCGTTCCACGGAGCTCTTGGTGCGCCGCACCCAAATCACTATCCATAACTATAGCGACGTGGCGGTTGATAGGCAAAAGAGAAATGAATTCTTCGACGTAAGAATCCTCGACGCTCAAATGACTTAGAAGTTTTCCACCGTAAAACATTATACTATAATCAATTCCTTCTTTTACGGCAGGGTCTAACGAAGATATCCAATAGTTTAAATACAAACGATCAGAAGGGCCTTCGACCCAGATAATGCAATTAGATTGCAGCAAGTCGCTTGCACGATAACCTAGTTCGCGACATATCTCATGCCGGCGTTGACTTTTGATAAGGGGCTCGATTGTAGCCGCACCGCCGTCACTCCTTACGCCAAAAACTTTCGCCTCTGGTGTATCTATAACTGCGGGTGAATGAGTTGTGACGAAAAACTGCCCTTCGATTTCATCCCTCAAAAAAGACATGAGTTTTCTTTGATAAGCAGGGTGGAGATGAATTTCAGGCTCTTCTAATAGAATAGTCTTTCCTTCATTTAGTACTATAAGTGAAGCTAGCATGAAGAGCTCATGAACTCCCGAGCCTAAAGTTTCTATCGGTCTTTTGTACCCACCAATTTCCACATTGATGGTTGATCGGTCATGTGGGATGTCAATTGATATATCGTCGATGAGCGTAATATCTGCGATGAAATTCTGGAGTTTCTCGAACGACTTCCGCTTTTGCTGTTGACCATACGTCGGGTTTGAAAACTCCACTAACTGATCGATAATGTGCGTGTCGTCGTTTCCAGCATTTTCATATTCATTTGAGAAAACGCTCAGCCGCGTCTTTATTTGTCGGAACGCAGGAACATAGACGGTCGAGATCTGGTCAACGTTACCAACTAGCAGTCTGTTTAGGACGAAGTTCATCGCTTGTTGGGTGTTTAAGTGTCCAGCGCCAGAGATTCTTGCGAGGATCTCAAGATTTCTTGCATCGACATTTGCGGTGTCTGACATTTCTGCAAATGCGCGCTGGTTAGCATTTGTGGCTTGGCGCCTGACTGGTATCCCTATGTATTGTCCATCGCTTGTTGTTTTCGGGAAGCCTCTCACGGTGGCTCTGAAGGCCTCTTGTTGCGGGCCACTGGGCGCTGTAAACTTTGAGTCTATTGTCTCGTTGTCAATCGGGACGTAGATAATGAACTTGTCAGGGTCGGTTTGACAAAACCGAGATCGGTTCTCCGCCGATAATTGAACCTTATCACCGCGCGTGTCGGCTAGTGATGGAGCGAGATAATCACGGATGTAACGAAGTACGTTTGATTTTCCACTGTTGTTGGAGCCTACGAATATATTAATCTTTCCAAGGGGGGCGATAGTTTGCGGCTCTTCGCCGAAATTTCTAAAATGCGATATTTCAAAGCCATGGATCATGATCGACGTTATGCAAGCTTACGATCATGAGGGCAATATCATGATCGGTGCTGCATGCCGAAATGAATAAATATTCAGTCCGGATACTTAACTGTAAATGCAAGAAGGTCTCATGCGCGCAATGTTCACGGGTCGCTATCGAGACAGCGCCATCCGATAGGCGGTTCCGGAAATTGCGCTTAGTTTTCGCGGTTCCACCTAAATCCTTCCGAAGACATCCTTCCCTTGACCCCCCACCCGAATCCCCCTAAGCGCCCACCAACCGAAACGGGGCTCTGTCCCCGCCACGGTCAATAGAGCTGAACATTGCCGGTTATGTCCCGGGGTCCAGTCGCAGTTGCGGCGTGGCTCTTTTCTATTGGGGCGGTTCCTTCGGGAGGCGCTTTGGGGCTGCCGTCAAAGTAACCCGGTGTTCGTGCCGGGTGGAGTGGGTCAGTTCGCGCATCGCAAGATGTCCGCTTTGCGGGCGTTCTTGTTTAGCTGGACCCCGGATCAAGTCCGGGGTGACGGCACGGGGCGCGACCAACTCTCTCCATCCGGTATCGTGGCGCCATCAACGCCCTGGTCCATTCGGGCCGGGCACACGGTGAAGAGAAAGAATTCTATGCCGACGATCAACCAGCTGGTCCGCAAGGGCCGCACCCCGCAGAAGGCCAAGTCCAAGGTCCCTGCGATGGAAGCGAACCCGCAGAAGCGCGGCGTTTGCACCCGCGTCTATACGACGACCCCGAAAAAGCCGAACTCGGCGCTGCGTAAGGTTGCCAAGGTTCGCCTGACCAACCAGCGCGAAGTCATCTCCTACATCCCGGGTGAGGGCCACAACCTGCAAGAGCACAGCGTTGTCCTGATCCGCGGCGGCCGTGTGCGCGACCTTCCCGGTGTGCGTTACCACGTGCTGCGCGGCGTGCTCGACACGCAGGGTGTCAAGGACCGCCGCAAGAGCCGTTCGAAGTACGGCGCGAAACGCCCGAAATAAGGAGTCTTTGTTTGGTGCGGTTGTCACGTCCGTGACAACCTCGGTGCCAGCCCGTCTCCCCCTCCCAACCACCCGATCATTGTCCGAACCAGTATCGGATGGCCGGGAGGCGGAGCCGGACAGGCCCCACGCCAGAGAAGATTGAGTTTCACGCGGATTTAGCACGTTCCCCCACCCGGCTACCCCCAAGCGGTAGAATTTGGGTGGCCGGCCAAAAAGCCGGAAACACGGAGCGGGCTGGAGCCGCAAGGCACCACGGAGGTGGTGCCGCACTCCGAAGGAGTTTTGAAAAATGTCACGTCGTCGTCGTCCCGAGAAGCGGGAAATCCTGCCCGATCCCAAGTTTGGTGATCAGGTTCTGTCGAAGTTCATGAACAACCTCATGCTCGACGGTAAGAAGTCCGTTGCCGAGCGCATCGTCTATGGCGCGCTTGAAACGGTCGAGAACAAGGCCAAGGCCGATCCGATCCAGCTGTTCCATGATGCGCTGAACAACATCAAGCCGCAGGTCGAAGTGCGCAGCCGCCGTGTCGGTGGTGCCACGTATCAGGTGCCGGTCGAGGTTCGCCCCGAGCGTGCCCAGGCGCTGGCGATCCGCTGGCTGATCTCGGCCGCGCGTGGCCGGGCTGAAACCACCATGGCGGCCCGCCTGTCGGGCGAGCTGATGGATGCGTCGAACAATCGCGGCAACGCGGTCAAGAAGCGCGAAGACAGCCACCGCATGGCGGAAGCCAACCGCGCGTTCAGCCACTACCGCTGGTAGGGTTGGCGCCGGTCTTCTGATCGTCACAATCGTAACTATATGGGGGTCGGCCCAGTGCCACCCCCAGACCACACGAGGAATTCCACATGGCTCGCGAATATCCGCTGGAGCGGTACCGCAACATCGGCATCATGGCCCACATCGATGCCGGCAAGACCACCACGACCGAGCGTATCCTCTACTACACCGGCAAGTCCTACAAGATCGGCGAAGTGCACGATGGTGCCGCGACGATGGACTGGATGGAGCAGGAGCAGGAACGCGGCATCACCATCACGTCTGCTGCCACGACCACGTTCTGGCAGAACGAAGACGGCAAGGGTGAAAAGCACCGCATCAACATCATCGACACCCCCGGCCACGTCGACTTCACCATTGAAGTCGAACGCAGCCTGCGCGTGCTCGACGGCGCGGTCGCCGTGTTCGACGGCGTCGCCGGTGTAGAACCGCAATCCGAAACCGTCTGGCGCCAGGCCGACAAGTACGGTGTCCCGCGGATGTGCTTCATCAACAAGCTCGACCGTACCGGCGCAGATTTCTACTACTGCGTCCAGTCGATCATCGACCGCCTCGGCGCGACGCCGCTGGTGCTTTACCTTCCGATCGGCGCAGAAGCCGATCTGAAGGGTGTCGTCGATCTCGTGAACATGCGCGGTATCGTGTGGGAAAACGACGGCCTCGGCGCGGATTTCAACTATGTCGATATCCCCGCAGAACTGGCTGACAAGGCTGCCGAGTATCGCGAGAAGCTGGTCGAAGGCGCTGTCGAACAAGACGACGACGCGATGGAAGCCTATCTCGAGACCGGTGAAGCCCCTGATGCGGCAACGCTCAAGAAACTGATCCGCAAGGGCACTATGGAGCGCGCGTTCGTTCCGGTGCTGTGTGGTTCGGCATTCAAGAACAAGGGCGTGCAGCCACTGCTCGACGCAGTGGTCGACTACATGCCGTCTCCGCTCGACGTTCCGGCGATCAAGGGCGTGAAGCCAGACAGCGACGAGGAAGACACGCGTCCGTCATCCGACGATGCGCCGTTCTCGGCATTGGCGTTCAAAATCATGAACGATCCGTTCGTCGGTTCGCTGACCTTTACCCGCATCTATTCAGGCAAGCTCGAGAAGGGTTCGGTTCTGAACTCGGTGAAGGACAAGAAGGAAAAGATCGGCCGCATGCTGCTGATGCATTCCAACAATCGCGAAGACATCGATGAAGCCTTCGCTGGCGACATCGTGGCAATTGCCGGGATGAAAGACACCACCACCGGGGATACGCTGTGCGCATCGAACGCTCCAATCATCCTCGAACGGATGGAGTTTCCCGAGCCGGTCATCGAACTGTCAGTGGAGCCGAAGACCAAGGCCGACCAGGAAAAGATGGGCGTCGCGCTCAATCGTCTGGCCGCCGAGGATCCCTCTTTCCGGGTCAGCACCGATCACGAATCGGGACAGACGATCATCAAGGGCATGGGCGAGCTTCACCTCGACATTCTGGTCGACCGCATGAAGCGCGAATTCAAGGTTGAAGCCAATGTCGGTGCTCCGCAGGTGGCCTATCGTGAATCGCTCGGCCGTGAGGTCGAAGTGACTTACACCCATAAGAAGCAATCGGGTGGTTCGGGTCAGTTCGGTGAAGCCAAGGTTATCGTCACCCCGGGTGAGCGCGGCCAAGGCATCATTTTCGAGGACAATATCAAGGGCGGTAACATCCCGCGCGAATATATTCCCTCGGTCGAAAAAGGCATGCGCGAACAGGCCGAAAGCGGCTACCTCGTCGGCTTCCCGATTATCGATTTCACCATCCAGCTGATCGACGGCAAGTACCATGATGTCGACTCGAGCACGGTGGCATTCGAGATCACTGGTCGCGGTGCAATGCGTGAAGCGGCTCAGAAAGCCGGTATCAAGCTGCTCGAACCGGTGATGAAGGTTGAGGTCGTTACACCTGAGGATTATCTCGGGGACGTTATCGGCGATCTCAACAGCCGTCGCGGCCAGATCCAGGGCACTGACACTCGCGGCAACGCGCAAGCCGTCGATGCGTTCGTGCCGCTGGCCAACATGTTCGGCTACGTCAATGAGCTGCGTTCGTTCACTCAGGGCCGTGCCCAGTACACGATGCAATTCAGCCACTATGACGAAGTTCCGGCAAGTGTGGCACAGGAAGTCAAGGAGAAGCTTGCCTAAGGCGAGCGATGCGTTTAGGGGCGGCGCCTGATTCAGCGGGTGCCGCCTAACCTCCCGCAGGGATTCAATTTCAACTCAGAGGTTTTTTGAGAAATGGCTAAGGAAAAATTCGAGCGGACAAAGCCGCACTGCAACATCGGCACCATCGGTCACGTCGACCACGGCAAGACCACGCTGACTGCGGCTATCACCAAGGTGCAGGGTTCGGCTGTCGATTTCGCTAACATCGACAAAGCTCCGGAAGAGCGCGAGCGTGGCATCACCATTTCAACGGCTCACGTTGAATATGAAACCGACGCACGTCACTATGCGCACGTCGATTGCCCGGGTCACGCCGACTATGTGAAGAACATGATCACCGGTGCTGCCCAGATGGACGGCGCTATTCTGGTTGTGAACGCAGCTGACGGCCCGATGCCCCAGACTCGTGAGCACATTCTGCTTGCCCGTCAGGTTGGCGTTCCGCAGCTGGTGGTCTACCTGAACAAGGTTGACCAGGTTGACGACGAGGAACTGCTTGAGCTCGTCGAACTCGAAGTTCGCGAACTGTTGAGCGATTATGACTTCGACGGCGACAACATTCCAATCGTCAAGGGTTCGGCTCTGGCCGCTCTCGAGGGTCGCGATCCTGAAATCGGTGAAAACTCGATCAAGGAACTGATGGACGCTGTCGACAGCTACATCCCGCAGCCTGAGCGTCCGATCGACAGGGACTTCCTGATGCCGATCGAGGACGTGTTCTCGATCTCCGGTCGCGGTACGGTTGTGACCGGCCGTATTGAAACCGGCGTTGTGAATGTTGGTGACGAAGTCGAAATCGTCGGCATCAAGGACACCAGCAAGACGACCGTGACTGGCGTTGAAATGTTCCGCAAGCTGCTCGATCGCGGCGAAGCCGGTGACAATGTCGGTGCCCTGATTCGCGGTGTTGGTCGTGAAGAAGTCGAGCGTGGCCAGGTTCTCGCCAAGCCGGGTTCGGTTACGCCGCACACTGAATTCAGTGCAGAAGTCTACGTGCTGTCGAAGGACGAAGGGGGCCGTCATACGCCGTTCTTCGCCAACTACCGCCCGCAGTTCTACTTCCGCACCACCGACGTGACCGGTGAAGTGATCCTCCCCGAGGGCACGGAAATGGTCATGCCGGGCGACAACGTGACGATCAACGTTAAGCTGATCGCTCCGATCGCTATGGACGAAGGTCTTCGTTTCGCAATCCGTGAAGGCGGTCGTACCGTCGGTTCAGGGGTTGTCAGCAAGATCACGAAGTAATATAGAGCCGGCCAAGCAAAGGGGATTCGTCTCCTTGGCCGGACTCGCTTCGGATAAAAATTCGGTCAGCAGCCCCGCTCTCCCTCGGAGACGGGAGGGGGCGGGGCGGCTGATTTTTGTTTGCTCTTTCTCATCGGTACACGGACATGGAAGCCCAGAACATTCGCATACGCCTCAAGGCGTTCGACCACCGCGTTCTCGACCAGGCAACTGGCGAAATCGCAGAAACGGCCCGCCGCACTGGCGCGCTCATCCGGGGTCCCATTCCGATGCCGACGAGGATCGAGAAGTTCACCGTGAACCGCGGTCCGCACATCGACAAGAAGTCGCGCGAGCAGTTCGAAGTGCGCACCTACAAGCGGTTGCTCGACATTGTGCAGCCGAACGCTCAGACAGTCGACGCTTTGATGAAGCTGGACCTTGCTGCTGGCGTAAACGTTGAAATCAAGCTCGCTTAAGGCGATTGATTTTCGGTCCGTGACCCGGACTTTAAACCGGTCGCAAATTTCGGGGCTCCTAGGCCCCGCTGTTCGCCAGAGAAATCCAGCGTTCGGCAAGACATAGGGATACCGCCGGACATCTCTCGCAAGAGATTTGGCCGGGTCTGCGTCCTCCGTCTCGCTCAAGCAGCCATCCTGGCTGTACGAGCACTCAGCCCGGACGGGGCGACGCATCACAAACTGGGCTGGCAAGCACCTCGGGATGGGCCCGTTGTGCCTCTGTGTTAGGAGTTTTGACGATGCGCACTGGCGTGATCGCGAAAAAAGTCGGGATGACCCGCCTGTTTCAGGAGGATGGACGTCACGTTCCCGTGACTGTCCTTGCTCTGGAAGATTGTCAGGTCGTGTCACACCGCACCGCAGACCGCGATGGTTACTTCGCTCTGCAGGTCGGTTCCGGCGTGGCGAAACAGAAAAATGTCAACAAGCCGCAGCGCGAGCATTTCGCGAAAGCGGAAGTGCCGCTTAAGATGCGTGTGGCGGAATTCCGCCTCGACGACGAAGAAGGTTTTCTTCCCGTCGGCGCGCGCATTTCGGCAGAGCATTTTGTTGCCGGCCAGAAGGTCGATATTACCGGGCACACCCAGGGTAAGGGTTTTGCCGGTGCGATGAAGCGCTGGGGCTTCGGCGGCTTGCGCGCATCGCACGGCGTTTCGATCAGCCACCGCTCGCACGGTTCGACTGGTCAGAACCAGGATCCGGGCAAGGTGTTCAAGGGTAAGAAAATGGCCGGTCACATGGGTGACCGCCAGCGTACCCAGCAGAACCTCGAAGTAGTTCGCACAGATGCGGACCGCGGGCTCATTTTCGTTAAGGGTTCGGTGCCGGGCCATAAGAATGGCTGGTTGGTTGTCCGTGACTCGGTGAAAGTGAAGCATGGCGATCTGCCGTTTCCCGGTGCGATGCGCCGCAACGAAGACGAGTTCAAATCGGAAGATGCCGATGCGGGCCTGATCGAAAGCGCAGCAGAGCACGAAGTCGGCACAGAAGTTTCTGCTGAACAGCAGGAAAAGCTGGCTCAGCAGCAGGACTCGGGTGTGGGTACCGAAAGCGGAACCCCAGAAGCCGGCTCCAATGCCAAGAACGAGGAGTCCTGATCGTGAAGGTCAAGGTCCAGAAAATCGACGGTAAGGCCGTCAGCGGCGCTGGGGGCGAAATCGACCTCAATGATGCTGTGTTCGGTGTCGAGCCACGCGCAGACATCCTGCACCGTGTTGTCACCTGGCAGCTCGAGAAGCGTCGCGGCACGGCTCGTCCGACCCGTGAGCGTGCCGACGTCAACCGCACCGGCAAGAAGTTCGGCCGCCAAAAGGGATCGGGTGGCGCACGTCATGGCGACCGCGGCGCTCCGATCTTCATCGGCGGCGGTAAGGCGCATGGTGCTCGCAAGCGTGACTTCGAGCCGTCGCTCAACAAGAAGATCCGCACGCTTGGCCTGAAGATGGCTCTGTCGAGCAAGGCGAAAGACGGCCTCGTGGTTGTCGATAGCCTCGATCTCAAGGACGCCAAGACGAAGGCCCTCAAGGGTCACTTCGACAAAGCGGGCTGGAGCGGCAAGGTTCTCTTCATCGATGGCGATGCCGTCAATGAAGGCTTCAAGAATGCATCGAGCAACCTTCCGGGCATCAACGTGATGCCGGCGATGGGTGCCAACGTATACGACATCCTGAAGCACGACACGCTGGTCCTCACCAAGGACGCGGTCGAAAAGCTGGAGGCCCGTTTCAATGGCTAAAAAGCAGGAAATCGACGCCCGTCATTACGACGTGATCCTCGCACCGCACATCACTGAGAAGGCAACATTGGCGTCGGAACACAACGCCGTTGTATTCAAAGTGTCGAACGATGCGACCAAGCCGCAGATCAAGGAAGCGGTCGAGGCGCTTTTCAGCGTGAAGGTCACCGGCGTGAACACGATCAATGTCAAAGGCAAGACCAAGCGCTGGAAGGGTCGTCCTTACAAGCGGAACGACCTGAAAAAGGCTGTGGTTACGCTGGCCGAGGGTGACTCCATCGACGTCACCAGCGGTCTCTGAGGGCAGGAATAGATCATGGCACTCAAGAATTACAAACCGACAAGCCCGGCGCGCCGCGGCCTCATCCTCGTTGACAAGTCCGGCCTGTACAAAGGCAAGCCGGTCAAGTCGCTGACGGAAGGCAAGCGCAAGACGGGTGGCCGCAACAATAAGGGCCATATCACTTCGCGTGGTATCGGCGGCGGTCATAAGCAGAAGTATCGCTTTATCGACTTCAAGCGTCGCAAGTGGGACGTCGAAGGCACAGTCGAGCGGATCGAATATGATCCGAACCGCACCGCTTTCATCGCGCTCATCAAATATGCCGACGATGAAATGGCCTATATCATTGCGCCGCAGCGTCTTGCGGTTGGTGACAAGGTCATTGCAGGCGAAAAGACCGATACCAAGCCGGGCAACGCGATGTTGCTGGGTCAGATGCCGGTCGGCACGATCTGTCACAATGTCGAGATGAAGCCAGGCAAGGGCGGGCAGATTGCCCGTTCGGCAGGTGCCTACGTTCAGCTCGTCGGACGTGACCGCGGAATGGTCATCGTGCGTCTCAATAGCGGTGAGCAGCGCTATCTGCGCTCTGACTGCATGGGTACGGTCGGTGCGGTGTCGAACCCCGACAACCAGAACCAGAATCTGGGCAAGGCCGGCCGTCGCCGCTGGATGGGCATCAAGCCGCTCACCCGTGGCGTCGCCAAGAACCCGGTCGATCACCCGCACGGCGGTGGTGAAGGCAAGACCTCGGGCGGCCGTCATCCGGTTACCCCGTGGGGCAAGCCGACCAAGGGTGCCCGCACTCGCAAGAACAAGCAGACGGACAAGATGATTATCCGTTCGCGTCATTCCAAGAAGAAGAGGTAATCGGACATGGCACGTTCCGTCTGGAAAGGTCCGTTCGTCGAGCTCAGCCTTCTCAAGAAGGCAGAATCCGCGCAGGAGGCAAGCAGCAGCAAGCCGATCAAGACCTGGTCGCGTCGTTCGACGATCCTCCCGCAGTTCGTTGGTCTGACGTTCAACGTCTACAACGGGCACAAGTTTATTCCCGTCTCCGTTTCGGAAGAGATGGTCGGCCACAAGCTCGGTGAATTTGCGCCTACGCGCACGTTCAACGGGCATATCGCCGACAAGAAGGGCAAGCGCTAATGGGCAAGGCAAAATCCCCCCGCCGTGTTGGCGATAACGAGGCACTGGCTGTCGGCACCACGATCCGTGGTTCGGCCCAGAAGCTGAACCTCGTCGCTGAGCTGATCCGCGGCAAGAAGGCCGAAGAGGCCTTGAACATCCTCTCCTTCTCCAAGAAGGCGATGGCGCGCGACGCCAGCAAGGTGCTTGCTTCGGCAATCGCCAATGCGGAAAACAATCACGATCTTGACGTCGATGCGCTGGTGGTTGCCGAGGCATCCGTCGGCAAGGCGATCACCATGAAGCGTTTCCACGTGCGCGGTCGCGGCAAGTCGACCCGTATCCTCAAGCCGTTTAGCCGGCTGCGGATCGTGGTTCGCGAGCAGGAAGAGGCGTAAGATGGGCCAGAAGAGCAATCCGATCGGTCTGCGCCTGCAGATCAACCGCACCTGGGATAGCCGGTGGTACGCTGAAGGGCGTAACTACGCCGCGCTGCTCAGCGAAGATATCAAGATCCGCAAGCATATCATGGACTCGCTGCCACAGGCCGCGATTTCCAAGGTTGTGATCGAGCGTCCGGCCAAGCTGTGCCGGGTTTCGATCTATGCTGCGCGTCCCGGTGTCATCATCGGCAAGAAGGGCGCGGATATCGAGAAGCTTCGCACGAAGCTGGCTTCGATGACCGACAGCGAAGTGAAGCTGAACATCGTTGAAATCCGCAAGCCGGAAATCGATGCGAAGCTCGTCGCTCAGGGTATCGCCGATCAGTTGATCCGCCGCGTGGCTTTCCGTCGTGCCATGAAGCGCGCCGTTCAGTCCGCTCTCCGCCTTGGCGCGGAAGGGATCAAGATCGTTTGTGGTGGCCGTCTCGGCGGTGCTGAAATCGCTCGCGTCGAATGGTATCGCGAAGGCCGCGTTCCACTTCACACGCTGCGCGCCAATGTTGACTATGCCGAAGCCGAAGCGCTGACCGCATACGGCATCATCGGTATCAAGTGCTGGATCTTCAAAGGTGAAATCCTCGCTCACGACCCGACCGCTCAGGACCGCTTGATGATGGAAGCTCAGACTTCCGGCGTCCGGCCGGCTCGCTGATTGCAGGATAGGTAGAGAAAATGCTGCAACCGAAAAAAACCAAGTACCGCAAGGCTTTCAAAGGCCGGATCAAGGGCGACGCGAAGGGCGGCACCACGCTGAACTTCGGCTCCTACGGTCTCAAGGCTCTTGAGCCTGAGCGGGTTACCGCGCGCCAGATCGAAGCTGCGCGTCGTGCAATCACGCGTCACATGAAGCGCCAGGGGCGTCTCTGGATCCGCGTGTTCCCCGATGTTCCAGTGTCGAAGAAGCCTGCCGAAGTCCGTCAGGGTAAAGGCAAAGGCTCGGTCGAATATTGGGCTGCACGGGTCAAGCCCGGCCGCATCCTGTTCGAACTGGACGGCGTTCCCGGCCCAGTGGCTGCAGCCGCTTTCGAGCGCGCGGCCATGAAGCTTCCCATCAAGACGAAGGTCGTTGCCCGCTTTGGCGACACCTCGCACCTGGAGGGTTGATAGATGTCCAAGATCGAAGACCTTCGTACTAAGAGCGATGATCAGCTCGACGAGCAGCTCACCGAGTTGAAGCGCGAGCAGTTCAACCTCCGTTTTCAGGCGGCAACCAATCAGTTGGAAGCCCCGGCACGGATCAAGCATGTCCGCCGCATGATTGCGCAGATCAAGACTTTGCAGACCGAACGCGCTGCAGCGTCCGCGCCCAAGAACACTGCGGCTTAAGGAGCATACGATGCCCAAACGTATCCTGATCGGGACCGTCACCTCCGACAAGACCGACAAAACCGTGACCGTGAAGGTCGAACGCAAGGTGAAGCACCCGCTCTACGCGAAGATCATCCGTCGTTCGAAGAAGTATCACGCCCACGACGAGAAGAACGAATACACGATTGGCGACACCGTCCGCATCGAGGAGACCAAACCGATCTCCAAGACCAAGACATGGGCCGTCATCGACCGGGTTCAGGCATCGAAGGGTGTGGCTGTCGAAGCCGACCTCGAAGTCGAAGCTGCCACCCCGGGTAACTGAATTAGACGTAGGAACTGCCGGGCCCCTGAGAGTGGGGCGTCCCGGCAAGCCAATGAGAAGGAACCGGATCTATGATCCAGATGCAATCCAATCTCGACGTCGCGGACAACAGCGGCGCAAAGCGCGTCCAGTGCATTAAAGTACTGGGTGGCTCAAAGCGCCGTACTGCGTCCGTCGGCGACGTGATCGTGGTTTCCGTCAAGGAAGCCCAGCCGCGTGCGCGCGTCAAAAAAGGCGACGTTCACCGTGCAGTGATCGTGCGCACCAAGAAGGACGTTCGCCGTCCCGATGGCAGCGTGATCCGTTTCGACAGCAACGCAGCCGTGCTGGTCAACAAGAGCGAAGAGCCGATCGGCACTCGTATCTTTGGCCCAGTGGTTCGTGAACTGCGTGGCCGCGGCTTCATGAAAATCATTTCGCTTGCTCCGGAGGTGCTGTGATGGCGTCCGCAAAGATCAAGAAGGGTGACAGCGTTGTTGTCCTGTCCGGCAAGGACAAGGGCAAGACCGGTACCGTGACCAAGGTTCTTCCGAAAGAAGGCAAGGTCGTGGTTGAAGGCATGAATGTTGCAACCCGTCACCGCAAGCCGAGCCAGGCCGACCCGCAAGGTGGTATCGATCGCTTCGAAGCGCCGATGCATCTCGCGAAAGTCGCTGTGGCCGATCCCAAGGACGGAAAGCCGACCCGGGTCCGTTTCGAGGACAAGGACGGCAAGAAGGTCCGTATCGCCGTGAAGAGTGGGGAGACCATTGATGGCTGATTACACGCCCCGCATGAAGCAGCGCTATGACGATCAGGTCGTCAAGGCGATGACAGAGAAGTTCGGCTACAAGAACCGTCTTGAAGTCCCGAAGCTGGAAAAGATCACGCTCAACATGGGTGTTGGTGAAGCCAGCCAGGACAAGAAAAAGGTTCAGGTTGCCGCTGAAGAAATGGCGCTGATCGCCGGCCAGAAGCCGGTTGTCACCAAAGCGAAGAAGTCGATCGCTCAGTTCAAGCTGCGCGAAGGCATGCCGATTGGTTGCAAGGTTACCTTGCGCCGTGATCGCATGTTCGAATTTCTCGATCGTCTGGTGACCGTCGCTATGCCGCGTATCCGTGACTTTCGTGGTGTGAACCCGAAATCGTTCGACGGTCGTGGCAATTACGCAATGGGTCTTAAAGAGCAGATCATCTTTCCAGAGATCAGCTACGACAAGATCGACCAGGTGCGTGGCATGGACATCATCGTCACCACCACCGCGAAGACCGATGAGGAAGCACGCGAATTGCTGCGCCTGTTCGGTTTCCCGTTCCCGGCTGAAGAAGCCGCAGAAAAGGAAGCGGCGTGAGCCGCTGCAGGAAGAGAGCTTAAGTCCAATGGCGAAACTGAGTTCCATCAACAAGAACGAGAAGCGCAAAGCTCTCGTCAAGAAATATGCGGCGAAATACGCCAAGCTGAAGGCAATTGCCGATGACACTTCGCTCGACGAAAGCGAACGTCTCATCGCCCGCCTGAAGATGGCTGAAATCCCGCGCAACGCGAACCCGACCCGGGTGCGCAACCGTTGCTCGACCACCGGCCGCCCGCGCGGCTACTATCGCAAGTTCGGTATCAACCGCATCGAACTGCGCAACCTTGGCAACAAGGGCCTGATTCCGGGCCTGACCAAGTCGAGCTGGTGAGGAATCGATAGATGGCTATGACTGATCCCGTGGGTGATATGCTCACCCGCATCCGCAACGGTCAGCGTGCGAAGAAGGATTCCGTCCTTTCTCCCGCTTCCAAACTGCGTGCCAATGTTCTCGAAGTGCTTCAGCGCGAAGGCTACATCCGTGGCTATAGCGAAGACGCTTCAGGCAAACATGCTGCGCTGCGGATCGAACTGAAATATTTCGAGGGCGAACCTGCTATCAAGCATGTCGCTCGCGTCTCCAAGCCTGGCCGGCGCGTCTATTCGGGTTCGAAAGAACTGCCGATCGTGCGCAACGGCCTTGGCATCACCATCGTCTCGACGCCCAAGGGTGTGCTTTCGGATGCCGAAGCGCGCATTGAGAATGTCGGCGGCGAAGTGCTCGCGGAGGTTTTCTGATGAGCCGCATTGGCAAAAAGCCGGTAGCGATCCCTAGCGGGGTAACTGCCGACATCGAAGACGGTGTGCTGACTGTAAAGGGCCCCAAGGGCACTCTTACAATGGGCCTCGTCGACGAGATCGAATATTCGGTTGAAGGTGAGGAAATCACCGTCAAGCCGGCCAACGACACCCGTCGCAGCCGCGATTTCTGGGGCATGCAGCGTACGCTGGTGTCCAACCTCGTGGAAGGCGTAACCGAAGGCTATTCCAAGGTCCTCGAGATTACCGGTGTGGGTTATCGTGCGCAGGCACAGGGCAAGAAGCTCAAGCTTCAGCTCGGTTTCAGCCATGACGTCGACCTCGATGTTCCAGAAGGTCTCGAAGTGAAAACTCCGGACCAGACGACTGTCGAAATTTCGGGCATCGACAAGCAGGCCGTTGGCCAGTTTGCCGCAGAAGTCCGCCGCTGGCGCAAGCCTGAGCCTTACAAGGGCAAGGGTATCAAGTATCGCGGCGAGTATGTCTTCCGCAAGGAAGGGAAGAAGAAGTAAGATGGCAAAGCTTTCTCTCTTTGAACGTCGCCGACGCCGTGTGCGCACGGCACTGCGCGCTCGTGCCGGTGGCAAACCGCGTCTGTCGGTGCATCGCACCGGCCAGCACATCTATGCTCAGATCATCGACGACAAGGCAGGCCGTACGCTGGCCGCTGCGTCGACCCTGGGTGGCAAAAGCACCGGCGGAAACGTCGATGCCGCTGCCAAGGTGGGCAAGGATATCGCAGCCGCAGCCAAGAAGGCCGGCGTAACCACTGTCGTGTTCGATCGCGGCGGGTTCCTGTTCCATGGCCGCGTCAAGGCGCTGGCCGATGCCGCCCGCGAAGGCGGGCTGGAGTTCTGATCGATGGCTGACAAAAAAACCGAAACGACGCCTGAAGACGCCAAGGTAGAAGACGCGAAGGTCGAAGAGACCAAGGCGGAAGAAACCAAGGCCGAGGCGAAGGCCGAAGAAAAGCCGGCTGAAGAAGCACCGGCCGTGGCTGAGACGCCGGAAGTTGCAAAGGCTAAGGCCGATGCAGGCGTTGTCGAAGCGGAAACCGAGCATGCGGTGACCAAGGAAGAGCCTGCTATCGCCGACACACCGTCGGAAGCTGCAGCCAACCAGTCGCCTGCGCAGGGTGCCGAAGGCAAGCCGCGCGAACAGCAGAATGCGCGCGGTGGCCGTGGCGGCCGCGACAACAACCGTGGCGGTGGCGGCGGTGGCCGTGGTCGTGGCGGACGTGACAATAACCGCCGCGGTGGTCGCCAGGAAGAAGATGATGGCATCATCGAGAAGCTGGTCCACATCAACCGCGTTTCGAAAACGGTGAAGGGCGGTAAGCGATTCGGTTTCGCAGCGCTGGTCGTCGTGGGTGACGGCTCGGGCCGCGTCGGTTTCGGCAAGGGCAAGGCACGCGAAGTGCCGGAAGCCATTACCAAGGCAACCGCTGCTGCACGCAAGAAAATGGTTCGCGTTCCGCTCAAGGAAGGCCGCACATTGCATCACGATGCCAAGGGCCGTTTCGGCGCTGGCAAGGTCACCATCCGCACCGCGCCTCCGGGTACCGGTATCATCGCCGGTGGTCCGATGCGTGCTGTGTTTGAAAGCCTCGGCGTGGCCGATGTGGTGACCAAGTCGGTCGGCACTTCGAACCCCTACAACATGATCCGCGCCACTTTCGACGCGCTAGTGAACCAGACTTCGCCGAAGTCGGTCGCTCAGCGTCGCGGCAAGAAGGTCGCAGACCTGCTTGGTCGCGGTGGCGCAAGCGAGGCAGAGGCTCAAGCCGACGCCGCAGCTGTAACGGAGTAAGGCACGATGGCCGACAAGAAGACCGTCAAGATCAAGCAGATCGGTTCGCCGATCCGCCGTCCGGAGAGCCAGCGCAAGATCCTCATCGGTCTTGGGCTCAACAAGATGCACAAAGTTGTCGAGCGTCAGGATACCCCTGAAGTTCGCGGCGCGATCGCCAAGATCCCGCATCTCGTTACGGTGGTCGACTGATCATTCTCAATCATTGAATTGGGTGGCCCGGTCCTGTACCGGGCCATTTCCTATTCAGCGCGAACAAAAGCGAAAGCGAGTGCAGACATGAAACTCAACGAAATCAAAGACAACGAAGGCGCCCGCAAAGAGCGCATGCGCGTGGGCCGTGGTATCGGCTCGGGCAAGGGCAAGACTGCCGCGCGTGGTCAGAAGGGCCAGAAGAGCCGCGAAGGCGTCGCCATCAAGGGCTTCGAAGGCGGCCAGATGCCGCTTCACATGCGCCTGCCGAAGCGCGGCTTCAACAATCCGTTTGGCAAGGACTATGCTGAAGTGAACCTGGGCATGGTCCAGAAGTTCATCGACGCCAAGAAGCTCGATGCCAAGAAGGACATCGATCACGCTGCGCTGAAGGCAGCCGGTCTTGCCAAAGGCGGCAAGGACGGCGTCCGTCTCCTCGGCAAGGGCGAGATCAAGGCAAAGGCCAAATTCGTCGTTGCTGGTGCCTCCAAGGGCGCTGTTGCAGCAGTCGAAAAGGCTGGCGGTTCGGTCGAAGTGATCGATCGCGGTGCTCCTGAGCACGAGAAGAAAGCCAAGCGCGCCGAAGCAAACAAGGCTGCCAAGGCAAACTAATCGACATAATCGGGGAGCGGGGGTTCGACATCGGACGATCCGCTCCCTATCTATCCTTCCTGAGCCGGGAGGGTCCGGCGCAAAAGCAGGATTCAAGACGCTCTCATGGCAACACGCGCCGATAACATTGCAAGCAATCTGAGCTTTGCAAACTTCTCGAAAGCGACCGAGCTCAAGAACCGGATCTGGTTCACGATCGGTGCGCTGGTCGTATTCCGCTTTCTCAGCTTCATTCCGCTCCCCGGCGTCGATGCGCGGGCGCTTCAGGCGCTGAGTGCTCAGACGAGCGGCACTATTCTCGATATGTTCAACACGTTCACCGGCGGCAGCCTGGAGCGTATGAGCCTGATCGCGCTTGGCGTGATGCCATATATTACGGCATCGATTGTCATTCAGCTCGCCGCGTCGCTTCACCCGACGCTGGCCGCGCTGAAGAAAGAAGGGGCAAGCGGGCGCCAGAAGCTTAATCAGTATACCCGCTACGGCACTGTGTTTCTGTGCGCGATTCAGGGCTGGTTCCTGGCCGCAGGTCTGGAAAGCTTTGCAGCATCGAACGGTCTCCAGGCGGTGGTCGATCCGGGCTATATGTTCCGCATCGGCGTAGTTATCAGCCTCATCGGCGGTACGATGTTCCTGCTGTGGCTCGGTGAACAGATCACCAGCCGCGGTATCGGCAATGGCGTATCGCTTATCATTATGGCCGGTATTGTTGCGCAATTCCCGACTTTCGCTGCGAACATTTTTGGCCAGTCCCGCGGCGGCGAACTGGGTGGCGGCATCGTCGCGCTGTTTGTGCTGATGGTTATCGCGCTGATTCTGGTGATCTGCTTCTTCGAACGCGCACAGCGGCGACTGCTGATCCAGTATCCCAAGCGCGCCAGTGCACGGGGCATGATGCAGGCCGACCGGTCGCATCTGCCGCTCAAACTGAACACCGCGGGCGTCATCCCGCCGATTTTCGCCAGCTCGTTGCTGTTGCTGCCGCTGACCATTACCCAGTTTGCCGGCAATTCGATCGATACGGAAAGCGGCGGCGGCGCGTTCCTGCAGCAGACGCTGCAGTATCTCGGTCAGGGCCAGCCGCTTTATCTCGCGCTGTATGCGGCAGGGATCATCTTCTTCTGCTTCTTCTACACCGCGGTTGTGTTCAATCCAGAAGACACGGCCGAGAACCTGAAAAAGAACGGCGGCTTCATCCCGGGCATCCGTCCGGGTAACCGGACTGCCGAGTACCTGGATTATGTCCTGACTCGCATCACTGTTGTCGGCGCAATTTACCTGACAGTCGTTTGTATCCTGCCCGAATACATGATCGGCCAGATGAACATTCCGATCTTCCTTGGCGGCACCAGCTTGCTGATTGTGGTGAATGTGACTGTTGACACGATCAGCCAGATCCAGTCGCATTTGCTGGCACATCAGTATGGTGACCTGATCAAGAAAGCGAAGCTGAAAGGCCGGATGCGCTAAGCGCGCAACGCCGTTCCAAGGGGGCAAAGCTTGTGAATATCATCCTGTTGGGTCCGCCGGGTGCCGGGAAAGGCACACAATCGGCAAACCTCGTCGAAAATCACAAGATGCGACAGCTTTCAACCGGCGACATGCTGCGCGCGGCGGTCAAGGCGCAGACTCCTGTCGGGCTTGAAGCCAAGGCGGTGATGGAGCGCGGCGATCTGGTTTCCGACGAGATCGTTTCGAGCCTGATCAGCGATGAACTCGCTGCCATGAGCGACGATACCGGCGTGATCTTCGATGGCTATCCGCGGACCGAGGCGCAAGCCACCTCGCTCGATGAAATTCTCGAACAGCATGGTCGCAAGCTGGACCATGTGATCGAGCTGGAAGTTAACGAAGACGCGCTGGTCGAACGGATCACCGGGCGTTTTTCCTGTGCCAGTTGTGGCGCGCTGTATCATGATACGGCCAACCCGCCCAAGGTTGAGGGCGTCTGCGATGCCTGCGGTTCGACCGAATTCAAGCGCCGGCCTGATGACAATGAAGACACGGTGCGCAACCGGATGGCAGAATACCGTGCCAAGACGGCGCCGATCCTGCCGATCTACGATGCCCGGGGCATTGTCACCCGGGTCGACGGAATGGCATCGATCAGCCAGGTCACGCAGGCGCTCAACGCAATCCTCGCGTCCTGAGTGCTGACCCTTTTCAAGCGCTCCGGTCCATGGGATAGGAGCGCGATATGAAAGGGTACTCCATGAAAAAATTCGCCTTTGGTGCGTCACTTGCGGCCGCTGCTTTTGCCATGCCTGTGCAGGCGGAGGTCGTCAGCCAGGGCAACGGCGCGTTCGTAACGCGCGACAGCGCCGTGGTTGAAGCAGATGTTCGCACGGCATGGCTCAAACTGATCGCACCAGGGGAATGGTGGGATTCGGCACACACCTGGTCGGGCGAATCCGAAAACATGATGCTGACCCCGCAAGGGGGTGGATGCTTCTGCGAACGTATTCCCGGTGAAGACGGTGACAAGCGCATCGGACTTGATGGCAGTGTGCAGCACATGGTTGTGCTGAATGCCGCGCCGGACCGGGTGCTGCGGATGCGGGGCGGGCTCGGCCCGCTGCAGAGCGAGCCGGTCGATGGCGTGCTGACGATTGCGTTGTCCGAGACTGACGAAGGCACGCTGATCGTTTTCGAATATGTCGTGGGCGGGTTCATGCGGTTCGAGACTCCGGTCATTGCCAAGGCGGTGGACGGAGTGATGACCCAGCAGCTCGACAATTTGGCGGAAACTCTTGGCCGCGTTGATGCGCCTGCGCCTGACGAAGACCCCGCTGAAGACGAGGCATCTGAGGAAAGCGATGCGGGTGATGCCTCCGACGGGGACGCTTCCGATGGGGAAACGGCCGTTGAGGAAGCGCCGGAACGTATATCGGTTGACGAGGCCTTCGGCGAAATCGAGTAACCGACCCGCCGCAGAAACAAGGGTTTGGCAGCTGGCGATTCGTCGCTAGGGTGCCGCTCAAGCAAAGAGCGTGAGTCGGGCCTTCGGTCCAGATAACTGCGCCGCAAAGTGGTCGCCGAATATTCAGCAGCACTGCACACTGGGTGCAACTGCATGCGAAAGGGGGAGGCCATGGCTTCAATTTACGAACGGCACGTCGATTTTCCGACCTTTATGGAGGGCGTGAAAAAGCGCAATGCAGGGCAGACTGAATTCATCCAGGCGGTGCAGGAAGTCGCGCAGGACATCTTCGATTTCATCGAAGACAAGGAAGAATATCACGAAGCCCAGATCCTGCGGCGAATAGCCGAGCCGGATCGTGTCGTTTCATTCCGCGTGTGCTGGGAAGACGACAACCACAACGTCCGCGTCCAGCGCGGATGGCGGGTCCAGAACAACAATGCGATTGGCCCCTACAAGGGCGGCATCCGCTTCCACCCGAGCGTGAATGAAAGCGTGCTCAAGTTCCTCGCCTTCGAACAGACCTTCAAGAATTCGCTGACCGGCTTGCCGATGGGCGGCGGCAAGGGCGGTTCGAACTTCAATCCGAAGGGCAAGAGCGACAGCGAAGTGATGCGTTT
This sequence comes from Parerythrobacter lutipelagi, assembly GCF_005434975.1. Lineage (GTDB taxonomy): Bacteria > Pseudomonadota > Alphaproteobacteria > Sphingomonadales > Sphingomonadaceae > Parerythrobacter_A > Parerythrobacter_A lutipelagi. Next base: position 538,694 of record NZ_SKCJ01000002.1, read on the forward strand.
TTGCCAGAGCTTCATGACGGAACTCTATCGTCACATCGGCCCCGATACCGACGTGCCGGCGGGCGATATTGGCGTGGGCGGGCGCGAAATCGGCTATATGTTCGGCCAGTACAAGCGCATCACTAATCGCTGGGAAGGCGTGCTGACCGGCAAGGGCATCGAATATGGCGGTTCGCAGATGCGGCCCGAAGCCACCGGTTATGGTGCAGTCTACTTCCTCCAGAACATGCTCGAGCACAAAGGCGATAGTGTGGACGGCAAAACCGCAGTCATTTCCGGGTCCGGGAATGTCGCGACCCATGCTGCGGAGAAGATCACCCAGCTTGGCGGCAAGGTGCTGACGCTGTCTGACAGTGGCGGATTCATCCACGATCCCGATGGCATCGACCAGGAGAAGATCGACTGGATCAAGCATCTCAAGAATGTGAAGCGGGGCCGGATAAGCGAATATTGCGATCACTATACCGGCTCGACTTTCCACGAAGGCAAACGGCCCTGGTCGGTCGACTGCGACCTCGCGCTGCCCTGCGCAACGCAGAACGAGCTGAATGAAGACGAAGCCAAAGAACTGGTTTCGAACGGTGTGAAGGCCGTTTCCGAAGGCGCGAACATGCCGACCACGCTCGAAGGCGTGCATGTCTTTCACGATGCCAAGGTGATGTATGCGCCGGGCAAAGCGGCAAACGCCGGTGGTGTGGCGGTTTCAGGCCTGGAGATGAGCCAGAACGCAGAACGCATCAGCTGGAACCACGAGCGCCTGGGCGACATGCTGACCGAACTGATGCAAGGCATCCACGAAAAATGCGTGGAATATGGCGACCAGGGCGATGGCCACGTCGACTATGTGAAAGGCGCGAACATTGCCGGCTTCAAGAAAGTCGCTGATGCCATGCTGGCCTTCGGCGTCGTCTGAGCTGTCATAGAACTGGGCTGGGCGAGCCGGTTGTCGGCCAAGGATTTTGACAAGCTGCAAAGCTGGTGTAGAACCCTTGGCAAATACCGGCTCGCCTCCCATATGGACGGCGTCGCTGGTTGTGCGTGCTTACACGGTTGACGCAGCAAGCGAATCGCCGTAAGCGCGCCCCTCATTCGACAGTTTCGAAAGAGTCCGGCAGGCGGCAGCCATTGATGCATGCCATCCGGGCTTTTTGCCGTAGGGCACGAAAGTGTCGATGAATTGAGCGATGAGATAGGGAAGGGCGTAGCGCCTTGGTCCCTGTGGAGCATGGAGAAGTAAGTGGCTCGTATTGCCGGGGTAAACCTCCCCACCAACAAACGCGTTATTATTGCGCTGACATATATTCACGGTATCGGCCGGACCAAGGCTGTCGAGATCGCCGACAAGGTCGGAATTGATCACGCCACTCGTGTGCAGGACCTGTCCGACACTGAAGTCGTTCAGATCCGCGAGGCGATTGACACCGATCACATGGTCGAGGGCGATCTTCGTCGCGAAACATCGATGAACATCAAGCGGCTGATGGACCTCAGGTCCTATCGCGGTTTGCGTCACCGTAACGGCCTGCCCGTTCGCGGCCAGCGCACTCACACCAACGCCCGCACCCGCAAGGGCAAGGCGAAGCCGATCGCCGGCAAGAAGAAGTAAGCGAACTCTCGCAGCTTCGCTTTCAACCACTTCTTAAGAACAGGATACCGACACCATGGCACGCGAACCCGGCCGAGTAAGGCGGCGCGACAAGAAGAACATCACGAGCGGCGTCGCGCACGTAAACGCCAGCTTCAACAACACCATGATCACCATCACGGATGCACAGGGCAATGCGATCAGCTGGTCCAGCGCCGGGATGATGGGCTTCAAGGGCAGTCGCAAATCGACTCCCTATGCCGCCCAGGTCGCAGCAGACGATGCTGGCAAGAAGGCCGCCGAACATGGCGTCCGGACGCTGGAAGTCGAAGTGAAGGGTCCCGGATCGGGCCGTGAGAGCGCTCTTCGCGCTTTGCAGGCTGTCGGGTTCACGATCACTTCGATCCGTGACGTTACGCCGATCCCGCACAACGGGGTCCGGCCTTCCAAGCGTCGCCGCGTCTGATCCGTACCTGCCTGGCGGCTTTCGGGCCGCCGACATTTTCACGGACCGGACGCGCTTTATCAGCGCTGCCGGTCCTGCCCATATCTGAACACGCTTCCAAGCGAATTAGGGGAAATCCATGTCCGTCAATACCAAGAACTGGCAGGAACTGAAGAAACCCAACACCCTCGAACTGAAGGAAGGTGCTGACAAAGCGCGTAAGACAACCTTCGTCGCTGAACCGCTGGAACGCGGCTACGGCTTGACGTTGGGCAACGCGCTGCGCCGGGTGCTGCTTTCTTCGCTGCAGGGTGCTGCGATCACCTCGATCAAGATCGAGAACGTACTGCACGAATTCTCGTCGCTCGCCGGCGTGCGCGAAGACGTGACCGACATCGTGCTCAACGTGAAGCAGATTGCTCTCAAGATGGAAGGTGAAGGGCCCAAGCGCCTGCAGCTTTCCGCGACCGGCCCGGCTGAAGTCAAAGCCGGCGACATCGCCGTTTCGGGCGACATCGAAGTGATGAACAAGGATCTTGTGATCTGTCACCTCGATGAAGGCGCGAACCTGAACATGGAACTGACCGCCGATGTCGGCAAAGGTTACGTGCCTGCCGTCCAGAACCGTCCGGTCGATGCGCCGATCGGCCTGATCCCGGTGGATTCGCTGTACTCGCCGATCCAGCAGGTCAGCTACAAGGTCGACAACGCCCGCGTTGGTCAGGAACTGGATTACGACAAATTGTCGCTGACAGTCGAAACCGACGGCACTGTCTCGCCGGAAGACGCTGTCGCCTACGCGGCCCGCATTTTGCAGGACCAGCTGACCTTGTTCGTCCACTTCGAAGACGGCATCCCGCAGCCACAAGCCGCTATGATCGGTCAGGCCGCGCAGCCACAGGAAGACGACGCCAACCAGCTCAACCGTTACCTTCTCAAGAAGGTCGACGAGCTGGAACTGTCGGTCCGCTCGGCCAACTGCCTCAAGAACGACAACATCATCTACATCGGTGATCTCGTCCAGAAGACCGAAGCCGAGATGCTGCGTACGCCGAACTTCGGCCGCAAGTCGCTCAACGAGATCAAGGAAGTGCTTTCCAGCATGGGTCTGCGTCTCGGCATGGACATCCCCGGATGGCCACCTGAGAACATCGAAGAAATGGCCAAGAAGCTCGAGCAAGAGCTGCTCGGCTAACCAATTGGCTACAGGTTGAGGCGGCGCACCTCCCAGTTACGGGAAAGCGTCGCCAGCTACGGGCTACCTCACACGGGCCCTTAACGAACGAAGGAAATGAACTATGCGTCACGGAATTTCACAGCGTAAGCTGAGCCGCAAGTCGGGCCACCGCAAGGCCCTGTTCCGCAACATGTCTGCCTCGCTGATCAAGCACGAGCAGATCATGACGACGGTCGCGAAGGCCAAGGAACTGCGCCCCTATGTCGAGAAGCTGATCACGCTGGCCAAGCGTGGCGGCCTGTCGAACCGCCGCCTTGCCATGTCGAAGCTGCAGGACGAAACCCAGCTCAAGAAGCTGTTCGATGTTCTGGCTGATCGTTACGCGGATCGTGAAGGCGGCTACACCCGCATTATCAAGGCCGGCTATCGCGGTAGCGATGCAGCACCGATGGCGATTATCGAGTTCGTCGATCGCGATGTAGATGCCAAAGGCCAGGATAGCGGCCCGGTTGCTGAAGAAGTAGAATTCGAAGACGCATAAGCGCCTCACCGAGAGACACGGGAAGGGCCGCAGGGGAAACCTTGCGGCCCTTTTTGCTTGACTGCAGCATGGTTTAACGTAATTTCTGTTTTGACAGAAATAAAAGTCTGTCACCCAAATCCAAGCCGCCGAGGGGAAAGGAGCGGATCATGGGTGAGAACGCCAGAAAAGCCTGTGCGGAGGTTTTCGAGCGGCCGCAGGGCAAGGCCTCGAAGCCGGTGGATCTCCGGTTCCGTTCCTTGGTTGGCCGCGCAGCCTGGTCGAATTTGCCCAAGGCGGTGCAGCTTCGCTTCTCCAGCCGCATCGGCCCCATGGAAAGCGCTGTCTATCGCGGCAAGGTCCTTGTTACCCGCCATTCGCGCCTTGGGTGGCTCCTCGCACGACTTCTGCGTCCGGTCGGCGCTCCTTTGCCGCTTGAAAGCGGCGGCGCGCGGTCCGCGCTGGTCAGTGTCAGTGAACATGCACCAAGCGGCGGGCAATGCTGGACGCGGGTCTATGCCCGTGACAGCGGATTTCCCCAAACCATCAACAGCGCGAAGCAGTTCTCCGGGCCGACCGGGCTGGAGGAATATCTCGGCTGCGGCATCGGCATGGCGCTGACGGTAGAGGCCGACGAACAGGGTCTGGTGTTTCGCAGCGATCACTATTTCCTGCGCATCGGCAAACGGCGGCTGCGTATACCCCACTGGATGGGTCCGGGGAGCACGACCGTGACCCATCGCGATCTGGGTGACAGCCGATTCGCCTTTGACCTCAGGCTCGACCATCCGCTGTTCGGCGCGCTGGTCGTGCAACAGGCGGAATTTCGCGATGAATAATCCGTTTCGCGTCCTGATCATCGGCGGGAGCGGGGTTTTCGGCAGCCGTCTGGCACGGCTTGCGAGCAAGGAGCCGGGCGTTGCACTTACACTGGCGGGCCGGACCAGATTGAAACTCGATGCGGTCGCCGACGACCTTGTCCCGCGACCGGCGGTTTTGCCTCTCGACCGCAATTCAATCGAACCAAAGCACCTCGAGCCGTTCGACCTTGTGATCGATGCGGCGGGACCGTTTCAGGCCAGCGCAGCGCAAGTCATCGTTGCTGCCCTTGGTTCGGGGACAGCCTATGTCGATTTGGCCGATGGGCGGCAGTTCATTCGCGATTTTCCGGCCTTTGACGATGCCGCGAGGCGCTGCGGAGTTCCGCTCATCACCGGCGCCAGCTCGATCCCTGCATTGAGCCATGCTGTGCTCGACCGATCGACGGCAGGCTGGCGCGCGATCGACGATATTCACATCGGCATCTACCCCGGCAACCGCGCGCCGCGCGGACTATCGGTGGTCGAGGCGATCCTGTCTTACGTCGGCCAGCCGGTTCGGGTGTTCCGGGCAGGCGAATGGCAGCGGGTACCGGGATGGGGAATGACCCACCGCGAGACCATACCCGGCGTCGGTAAGCGCTGGTCCAGCGTGTGCGATACGCCAGAGCAGGATCTGCTGGTCGAGCGGTACAGACCGCGCCGCTCGGCAGAGTTTTTCGCCGGGCTCGAGCTTGGCATCCTCCACTGCGGTCTGGCATTGTGTTCACAACCTGTCCGTTGGGGCTGGCTGCAGAGCCTGCGTCCCTTCAGCAAAGCAATGCTCGGGCTATCGCAGCTGTTCCTGCCGTTCGGCTCCGACCGCGGTGCAATGACGGTTGTCGCTCGCGGTGAGGACGGGACCGGACGTCCAATCGAATCGCGCTGGACGCTGGTGGCCGATGCGAATCGCGGCCCCTATGTCCCGACACTGGCCGCACTGGCGATGATCCGCCTGTTCCGCGATGGCCGGGGGCCGTCAGCTGGCGCGCATGTTTGCGCGGGCATTCTGGGCCTGCAGGACTTCGAAGCCGACATGGCCAAGCTGGGCATCACACATTCGCTGGTGGAGGTGCATGGGTGCGCGAACAAGGGCTTGTCTTCCATGGTAGAGCCTGCCTAACCTGCGCGCATGATTTTCCGCATTGCCTCAGCCACTGCGCTGCTTCTCGCCCCTGTTCCTGCCTTCGCGCAAAGCCAGCAGGACGAACTCGACGCGCGCTACGACCGTGCCCTCGCGGCAGGCTACAAGGCGCTGTTCCTGTGCGGCGCCATCGCCAATGCAGAGCGAAACGGGGTGAACCGGCCGGTCACCAGTGTGACCGCGTGGGAGCTGACCGGTGTATATCCGGCGATCGATCCGATTGTCCGGACGCTCGACCATCGCATTGTGCGGGCGGAGAATGGCCCGATCAGTCATGTCGAAGTCGACTGGGCCGAAGACATGCCGCCGCGCTTCGCCAAGGCATCCTACAAGGATGGCTGCCGGCTTGCGCCGATCGGGCTGGCGCCGGGGCCTGCGGAAACCGATTTGCCGCCGAACGCGGGCATACCAGAAAACTTCCCGCGACTGCCTGATGGCGCTCCGGCCTTCCCGCCCAAGATTTCGTTGGCCACGCATCGGCGCATTTTCGCTGGACCGGTCGAACAGGCGTTTGACGGAACCTATGGCGAAGGCGCGCGAACAACCGCAGTCGTGATCCGTCATGAAGACGGCGGTTTCTCGCGGTATGCCGGGTGCTGCATGGAAAATGCGAAGGAATATGTGGACCGGCTCCAGGGCTTCAGCAAGCAAACGCCGCAGCGCACCTGGTCTGTCGCCAAAAGTATCGCGGCGACCCTGGTCGGTGTTGCCGTTCACAAAGGGCAGGTCGCTGTGAGCGATCCGGCGGTGCGTGATGCGTGGTCTGACGATGCGCGCAAGCAAATCACTATCGATCAGCTGCTGCGGATGGCGTCAGGGCGATACAGCGACACGCCGGGAAACCGAACCGATCCCCTGTATGCGGGCGGTTCGACGATTGAAGAAACCGCGACGGACTGGCCGCTATTGTACCCGCCGGGGACCACCTATCGTTATGCAAACAACGATACGCTGATGGCGATCAAGGCGATTTCAGACCGGCACGAGGACTTCGATCCGGAGGCTTTTTTCCAGCAGATCGGGATGAAAGGCACAGTCGCGGAAACCGACTGGTCGGGCGACTATATTCTCTCCAGCCAGGTCTGGGCCACGGCGGAGGATCTCGCCAATCTCGGCCAGCTCTATCTGAATGACGGGGTGTGGGAAGGCGAGCGTATCCTGCCCGAAGGCTGGACTGAGTATGTCTCCAGCCCATCGGGACCGCAGCCGGACGGTGCGTTCGGCTATGGTGCGGGCTTCTGGCTGTTCAACAAGAGCGATGGCATCCCGCCCGATACTTTTGCTGCCATGGGCAATCGCGGGCAATATCTTGTCATTGTGCCGAGCCGCGATGTCGTGATTGTCAGGCGCGGAGAAGACCCGGTCGGCAGCCGGTTCGATATCGTCAGTTTCACGCGGGATGTGTTGGCTGCCCTTGCTGGAGATACCGCTGAAGAGTAGCGGGATCGGCGCTCTAACTTTCATATTTACTCGAATAATCAACCATTTGAGGTCGTTCACAAAAAGCGGCACTTTTATGAACGTTCGCTGTCGCAGCAATTCAGCCTGACCTCATGGATACTCCGGTAGAACACACTTGAAATCGGGGCACATTGCTTCGGTCGCAAGCAAGGAATGATCCATGAAGACCATCCAAAAAGCTCTTGTCGGAACCGTCGCCGCAGGTGCGATGGCTCTGGCTTCTGCAACCCCCGCCGTGGCACGTGATCGTGACGGTATCGACGCCGGTGATGTGATTGCCGGTGCGGTGATCCTCGGCGGTATCGCTGCAATCCTGTCTTCGAGCAACAAGCGCGACCGTTACCGCGGTGACTATCGTTACAACGACCGGTCCTACAACCGTGGCTATGGCAATCCGCGCGTTGCGGTCGAACGCTGTGTCGCAGCTGTCGAGAGAGACGCCCGCCGCGCTGGCTACCGTTATGCCAATGTGACCGAAATCCGTGATGTCGATCGTGAGCGTCGCGGGTTTGAAGTCGAAGGCCGGATCGTCGTCGAAGGCAACCGTGGCTACGGCCGCTACAACTCGCGCTACGATCGGTATGATCGGTATGACAGGCGCGGTCGATATGACCGCAGCTACGACCGCGATAGTGGCAAGTTCAAATGCGACTTCGAACGCGGTCGGGTGGTCGACATCGACTACAGCGGCATTCGCGGACTGCGTTAATTGTCGCTGACGCACCACAAGGCGTCGCAACAGGGGCGAAGCGGTTCAGGCCATCGAAAGCCTGGGCCGCTTAGCCTTTTTCAATGAGGGCGCGTTTGGCGCCTCGCTCCAACGGGGGTCCGGTTATGATCCGTACGAAAACACTTTCTTCCGCCGCAGCATTGGCGGCGGCGCTTTCCATGGCGGCCAGCCCGGTGCTGGCGGCAGATATTCCAGCTCCAACGATCAACGCGCCTGCCTCTACGGCCAATGTGGCGCAATGGGATGGTGATGCAACCAATGTCGAGCGGCATCGACGCTGGCGGCACCGCAATCGGGTGGATGCCGGTGACGTGATCGCGGGTGTCCTTATACTTGGCGGGATCGCTGCAATCGCCAGCGCAGCGTCGAACAGCGACGACCGTCGTTCGCGACCGCAAACCGACCGTCGCGGCGACTACCGTGACCGCGACAGCCGCGCCCGTACCGACTATCGCCGAAGCAACAGCGGCGAAGGTCTCGACCGTGCAGTGGACATGTGTCTGGCGGAAATCGAACGTGACGTGCGGGTTGACGAAGTCAGCAATGTCGCGCGTGATCGCGATGGCTGGGTCGTCTCGGGCCGGATCTACAATGGCGACGGGTTCAATTGCCGGATCGACAATCAGGGGCAGATTTCCGAAGTGACCTATTCCGGCCAGCAGGCAACTTACAGCGGAAATGCAGACGATAATCAGTGGTCGGATGAAGACTACGCGCAGGCTCGCCTGCGGACCGGCGGTGTTCCGTACCAGGGCAGCGAGAATGTGGATTACCCGCAAGCCGATGCGCGCGATGATCGTCCGGATTACGACGACAATGCCCGTCCTGCCTATCCCGGAGGGCCGGTTGACGGCGATCTCGCGGAAGACGGGTACGGCGGTTAAGCTGCGCTAACCCTCGTCGATCTTGAGGCCTTTGCGGCCTTCGCGATAAGACGGCAATGACAGGTTGAAGCGAATGGCCGCGCTGCGCAGGATCAAGCCTGCCAGGGTCGCTATGCTCCAGACTGCCCAATTGGGCAGCAGCAGGGTTGCGCCTATGACACAGAGGGCCGCGGAACAGGCCGCCGCTGTCACATAAAGTTCCGGGCGCATGATGATCGACGGACGACCGGCTACGACATCGCGAATGATCCCTCCGACGGTTCCGGTGATGATCCCCATCAGGATGGCCGGCACTGGCGGCACACCGTAGCTCATCGCCTTCGCGCTGCCGAGCACCGCGTAGGCCGTCAGTCCGAGGCCATCGGCATAATCCAGCAAACGGCCCTCCCACCAGCGCGTTGGCGTGAACCAGGCAACCAGGGCAGTTCCCAGGCAGACGGCGGCGATCCACGGGTCGCTGATCCAGAAAACCGGTGCGGCGATCAGCAGGTCGCGCACTGTTCCCCCGCCAACGCCGGTCACCAGAGCGAAGAACCCCATGGTCACGAAGGTCTGCCGCTCCTTCGCAGCAAGCAAGGCGCCGGATAGCGCAAATATCGCCACTCCGAGAATGTCCAGCAAGTCGAGAACCGGTGTGAGAATGATCGTTGGGTCGGCAATGGCCGGGGTCATGCGGCTTGGCCTCCGTCGTTTTCCGGTTTCAGGATTGCGAGCGCCAGCGATAGTCCCAGAATCGGTGCGGCACCATAACCAATCAGAGGTACCGGGAACGGTCCGATCAGCGACGCGCAGACGAAGCCAAACATGCACGCGGCGAGCGCGCGCTTCTGCATGGTTGGCGCATTGCCAATGCGCAGAATCAGAATGATGCAGCCGGCGAGGGCGAAAGCCAACAGAGCGGCAATTACCGGCTGGCTTGACGCTGCATCCGCAAGGACTCCCTCGACGAAAGGCACCGGCTCCATCGTGTCACGGATGGCGAGGATACTGCCAATGCACAGCAGGAGGAGCCCTGCGGCGATCGCAACCAGATTGGTCCCGCCAAGCACAAGAATCACGAACGCGAGGGCCATAGCAATCGAAGGATCGCTCTGGAACAGACCGGCGATGAATATCAGCGCTAGCGGAGCGACAAACCAGCTGCGCCGCGCGCGGGAAAGCAAGACAGACAGGGCAGGCACACACAGCAGGCCAGTGGTAAGAATGACTGGTCCCGCGCCAATCCAGCGCTGTTCCCCGCCAACCTCCGGGCCGAGCAAGAGCGGGAGATACAGAAGGACCACCAGCACAACGCCCAATGGCTTGGGGGGTATGTCAAACCGCGAACCGGCAGCGATCAACAGGGCACCAACCAGCAGTGCCACGCACTGAATAGCGATCCGGTCATGCGGAAACCCGGCAATTGCCATCCACGCAGCACCTGCCAGCGACGGCACGGTCAGCGCGGCCATCCGGGCGATCATGTTTTTACGCGAGCCTTTCGGCGACGGAACATGAGGATGCAACCCAGCAACGCTCCGATTACGCCAAGCGCAGCAAACAGGATCAGGATCGGATGCGAGGTGTCTTCGCGTTCCTGCAAATCCATGATGTGCAGCCCCCACATGAAGTCGAACCCGCGCCACCATTTCGTCCGAACCGTTTCGATTTCTCCGGTGTCGCGCCCGATGTAGACATGCGTCCCGTCTTCCAGCGCGACCTGCCACACGGGCATTTCCCGGCGGAAATCAAACGGCACTTCTGACGGATCGAAGTAGGTCACGCTGGCGACCTTGTCGCCGCCCACGATTTCGTTTTCGGCGAGGGTCCGCGCGGCTGCTGCATCAAGTGGCGCGATCGCTTCTCCGCTTGCAAGGTCGTATCGGCGCACCGAACCGTCCATCATCGTCACCCGGCTGATCGCCTGGCCGCGCTGCATATACGCGCGCATTTCCTTTACCGGACCAGTGGACGGAGAAGCACCGCCCGGCAGGACCAGAGCCTGCTCCTTGGCTTCTGTACGCAAATGGTTGCCGCGCACTTCTTCGATCGGCTTGGCGACCATGAACAGGCCGGTCACCAGCCACATCAGGATCGGCACGCCGACCAGCCAGCTGAGCCAGATATGCCATTTGGCGAAGCGCTGCATGAATTGCTTTTTGGCCATGCGCGCGCGCCTAGCCGTGCGCGAGAAGCTGTGCAATGCCGCGCGCGGCGGCGATGCAGTCGAGATCGTGCCAGTGCCGCCCGATGACCTGCATCCCGCACGGTAGATGGCCAGTGGCTCCGATCGGCAGGACAGTGGATGGCAAATTCGGGAAAGTGGCTATTCCGGCCCAGGCCAGGCCATCGCCGGCATTGCGCGAGGTTCCGTTGATAGTGATTTCGCCGCGGAATACGGACCCGTCGCGATGTTCGACTGCAAGAACCGGGGCAGGCGGCGCGAGCACGAAATCATATTCCGCGAAAAGAGCATCCCATGCGAGCTCGTTCTGCGTCTGCTGATCGAGCAGATTGAACCAGTCCGTCGCCGTGGCCCGCTCACCATCGGGCCCGGGCATTCCGCGCGCCATCGCGACATTGAGCATGCGCAGATATGATTGGTGTTGCGCTGCGAGGTCGGGCAGCAGGTCGCTGCTCCGGTCGATGGACAAGCCCCCCTTTTCCAGAATACCAAGTGCCGACTCTATCGGGCCGAGCACGGCTGAATCGACCGGGCATGTCGGCTGATCCAGCACGGCAAGGAATTTCAGTTCCCTGAGCGGTTTTGCGCTTTCAGCCATCGGAAGTTTGGCAGTCAGTCGCAGCAGTATCTCGATATCGTCGGCGTTGCGCGCAATCGGTCCGGCAATCGAGAGCACCCCATCATGCGCGTCTTTGCCAGCCATGGCCGGATGATCGTGGCCATGCTTGGAAACCAGTCCCCAGCTCGTCTTGTGGCCCCACACGCCGCAGAAATGGGCCGGGACACGCACTGAACCGCCGATGTCGGTGCCGTAATCGCACGGGACAAAACCGGCGCTGACGGCTGCGGCGGCCCCGCCTGACGATCCGCCGGGGCTGCGGGTGTGATCGTGCGGATTGACCGTGCGGCCGTAAACCGGGTTGCTCGATTGCCAATCGGCCAGATCAGGCGGGACATTGGTCTTGCCGATCAGGATTGCGCCGCCGGTCTTGAGCTGCCGTACCACTCTGGCGTCGCGTTTCGCGATATTGCCGCTAAATTTTTCATGCCCCCAGCAGGTCGGCAGTCCGTCAATGTCGAAGCTTTCCTTGATCGTCATCGGCACACCGAAGAGCGGCTGGTGTGGCATGATGTCGAGCCCTTCCATCGCCTTGGCTGTATCGCGCGCACGTTCGAAGTCGCGCACGACGACCGCGTTGATCGCGCCATCGCCCGCTTCGATGCGCCCGATTGCGGCATCGACCGCTTCGAGTGGGGAGAGCGTGCCCTCACGGATGAGTGCCGCGAGTTCGAGCGCACCGGGTTCGCCCGTCAGCTTCGGATAATCCATCAACCTTCCCCCTTTGCGCAGAGCCTATAGCGCGCGGGGCCTGGGCGCAATCGAATGCGCTATTCGCGCGTGGCGGCGATCTCTGCGCCGTTCTGGAACAGGGTCAGACCGGTTATCGCCCCGTCTGCGCCGCGATCGAAACGAACCTTCGCGTCGACCACTTTGAGGAAGAACACATCCTCGCTTTCGGCAAACAGCGGGAAGGCGGGCTGGCCGGTGGCCTGAGCGACGAGCCCGTCGTCGTCTTGCGTGATGGTGATCTTGAATTGCGGGGTCACAGCGTAAGTTGCGAGGTATTCGCCCAGCGTATCGGTATCCACGTCAACCGCGACCCGCTCGCTCGTCAGCCGCACTTCGCCGCCGCGCGCCAGTTCCATCAGTGCGGCGCCCAGCTTGTTGGCCGCGCCGCCGTTGAGATTGGCCAGCACGGCCACGGTGACCTTGCGGTCCGGGTCATAGCCGAGCCACGCGTTGAACCCTTCAATCCCGCCTCCATGGTAGATCGTTGTCCCGGCCTCTTCCTTGTCGATGACCACGCCGAGCGCGTATTTGTCATCGCCGACGGAATCCAGTTCGGTCGCGGTCAGGAAGGTTTGCAGGCTCGCTGGCGAAAGGATCTGCCCGCCATACAGTCCCTGCTGCCATTTCAGCAGATCACCGGTCGTAGAGTAAAATGCGCCAGCGCCGCGCGGGATGCCCATATTGACGAAATCGGCATTCGCTACGCCACTGGCAGCGGGTGAATAGCCCGATGCCCGCTTCGGCAGAATGTCGGCTGTCTTGTCGATCCCGGTGTTCGACATGCCCAACGGGTTGAGAATGCGCGACCGGACAAAATCCTCATAGGGCTCGCCGCTCGCTTTCTCGACGATCGCTGTGGCCAGGAGATAGCCTGAATTGGAATAGGACCACTTGGTGCCCGGCTCGAAATCCAGCGGTTCAGCGGCGAAACGCTCGATCATCTCTTCCCGGGTTTTGGGCAGGTATTTTACCGTTGCGAAATCGTCGAACGATGTGACGTTGGGAATGCCGGATGTGTGCTGCAGCAAATTGCGCACGGTGATCGCATTCCAGCTTTTCGGGCTTTCCGGCCAATAGGTGCGAACCTGTTCGTCGAGATCGACCTTGCCTTCCTCGACCAGCAACATGATGGCCGCAGCGGTGAACTGCTTGGTGACTGATCCGATGCGGAACTTTGTGTCGGTGGTGTTGTCGATATCCCATTCGAGATTGGCATCACCAACAGCCTTGTTGAACAGGATTTTCCCGTCCTGCGCAACCAGCGCGGCACCCATGAAACTTCCGTTGCTGCTCTCTTCGTTCACCACTTCGTCCATCCGCTCGGTGTCCTGAGCGTGAACTGTCGCACTGCTCAGCAACAGAGCAATCGGTGAAATGGTCAGAACAAAGCGGTAATCGCGCAGCATCGGCATGGCCTTTCAAGGTGAGTTATAGATATAATACACCGTGAAAGCCGAAGCTCAACCCCGCGCGCTCACTATGTCGCGAAAAGATTGTCCGGATTTGCCATCGCTTTGATTTCCACCGCGTTGCCGCTGGGATCACGGAAGAACATCGTCGCCTGTTCGCCCGGCTCTCCGGCAAATCGGATGGTCGGCTCGATAACGAAGTCGGTTCCGACGGCGGTCAATCGCGCTACCAGCGCCTTCCATTCTTTCATCGGCAACACGACGCCGAAATGCGGCACCGGGACCCCGTGGCCGTCGACGTGATTGCTCGCCGCATCGCTGCTGCGCGCGGGGGCGAGATGCGCGACAATCTGGTGGCCGTAGAAATCGAAGTCGATCCACTCGTCGCTGCTGCGCCCTTCCGCGCAGCCCATGACCCCGCCCCAGAATTCGCGCGCGGCGGCGAGGTCGTGGACGGGAAAGGCCAGGTGGAAAGGTGGCACTAGCGGCTGGCTCAGATATGGATCGGCTTGCCCTGTACGCCCATCGCCGCTTCCTTCATCGCTTCGGCGTGCGTCGGGTGAGCGTGGCAGGTGTAGGCGATGTCCTCGCTGGTCGCGCCAAACTCCATGGCGACACAGGCTTCGGCGATCATCGTGCCGGCGACGCTCGCGATGGCCCACACGCCAAGGACGCGGTCGCTTTCAGCTTCTGCGATGACCTTCACGAAACCTTCCGGCTCGTGGTTGGTCTTGGCGCGGCTGTTGGCCATCATCGGGAACTTGCCGACTTTGATCTTGGACTTGTCGCCGCCCATTTTCTCGATCGCCTGTTCGGTGGTCAGGCCGACACCGGCAATCTCAGGCCAAGTGTAGACCACGTTGGGGATGACATCGTGGTTCACGATGCCGGTCTCGCCCGCGATGTTTTCCGCGACTGCAATGCCTTCATCCTCGGCCTTGTGCGCCAGCATCGGGCCGCGAACGACATCACCGATGGCCCACACGCCCCCATTTTCATCGGCAACCTTGGTGCGGAAATCGTGGTCGGTTTCAACCTGCCCGCGCTGATTAATTTCGAGCCCGATGGCGTCGAGGCCGAGCCCGTCGGTGTTCGGTTTGCGGCCAATCGACACCAGCACGCAATCGGCTTCCATCGTCTCTGCATCGCCGCCTGCAGCAGGTTCGAACGTCAGAGTCGCCTTCTTGCCTTTGACAACGACGCCGGTGACCTTGGTCGACAGCTTGAATTCGATGCCCTGCTTCTTGAAGATCTTGCGCGACTCCTTGCGGATATCGCCGTCCATTCCGGGCAGGATCTCGTCGAGGAATTCGATGCAGGTGACTTCGGCACCCAGGCGCCGCCAGACCGAGCCGAGTTCCAGCCCGATCACGCCGCCGCCGATGACGACCATTTTCTTGGGCACTTTGGCCAGTTCGAGCGCGCCGGTGGAATCGACCACTACGCCCTTGGCATTGTCGACTTCGACACCGGGCAGGGGCGTAACGGAGGATCCTGTGGCAATCACAATGTCTTTCGCGGTAACGGTTTCGTCACCCACTTTGACCGTGTGCGCATCCTGGAAGCTGGCGTAACCCTTCTTCCAGTCGACCTTGTTCTTCTTGAACAGGAACTCGATGCCCTTGGTCAGCCCGTCGACCGCGTCGATCCGCTGGGCATGCATCTTGTCGAGATTGAGCTTCGGGGTCACATCCACGCCCATGTCGGCCATGGTGCCGTTGCTCGCCGCGTCGAAATATTCCGACGCATGCAACATCGCCTTGGACGGAATGCAGCCGACATTGAGGCAGGTGCCGCCGAGCGTTGCGCGACCTTCCGCGCAAGCCGTCTTCAGCCCCAGCTGCGCCGCGCGGATCGCTGCGACATAGCCGCCGGGTCCGGCACCGATGACAAGGACGTCGTAATCGTAAGAATGCTCAGCCACCGGTGCTCTCCGTGTTTGTTTCAGGCGTCGCGGCACCAGCTTCACTGGCACAGGCGCGCACGATCTCCTCGACGCGTGCCTGATCCACCTGAGTGAGCTCGTCTGCGCTCTTCTCCATGAATGTGTCGGCGGTGCATTCGCAGACCGGAGTGACCAGTTCGTTGGCGATATTGAGGCTTTCGCTCACTGACTGGCATTGTTCGACCACAGTTGTGCGGATCTGCTCGCCAAGCTGGTCTTTTGCCAAATCTGTCGCAGCATCGCATCCCACCAGTGCGAGGGCTGCTCCGACGGCAAGGAAAGGGGGCAATTTCATAACTCGTTCCTCAGACTGGTATCAAAGATCGATCAGCATCCGGGTCGGATCTTCGATCGCTTCCTTGATGATCTTGAGCGCGGTCACGGCCTCACGGCCGTCGATCAGGCGGTGGTCGTAGCTGAGCGCGATATACATCATCGGGCGGATGACGATTTCGCCGTCGACCACCACGGCGCGGTCTTCGATCCGGTGCAAACCGAGCACCGCGCTTTGCGGCGGGTTGATGATCGGGGTCGACATCAGCGATCCGAAGACGCCGCCGTTGGAGATCGTGAAAGTGCCGCCCTTCATGTCTTCCATCGTCAGCGTGCCGTCCTTGGCGCGCTTGCCGAAATCGGCGATGTCTTTCTCGATCCGGGCAAAGCCCTTGTCCTGCGCGTCGCGGATAACCGGAACCACGAGGCCGTTGGGCGCGCTGACCGCCACCGAGATATCGACATAGTCGTGGTAAACGATCTCCTGACTACCTTCCGGGCCTTCGATATAAGCGTTGACGCTGGGCACATCCTTCAGCGCCAGGCAGGCTGCCTTGGCGAAAAAGCCCATGAAGCCGAGCCGGATGTCGTGCTTCTTGGCGAACATGTCCTTGTACTTCGTCCGCGCTTCGATCACCGCCGACATGTCCACATCGTTGAACGTCGTCAGCAGCGCAGCATTTTCCTGTGCGCCCTTCAGCCGTTTGGCGATGGTTTGGCGCATCCGCGTCATCTTGACGCGTTCCTCGCGGCGCTCGCCGCCAGTAGCGGTTGCCGTTGCTGTTGCTAGTGCTGCAGGGGCGCTTTGCGACGGTGCCGGGCTTGCGGTCTTGGCTTTGGCCGCAGCAATCACGTCTTCCTTGGTCAGGCGGCCGTCCTTGCCGGTCCCTTTGATGGTCGAAGGATCGACACCGTGTTCAAGCACGGCGCGGCGAACAGCGGGGCTGAGTGTCTGTGAGTTGTCGTTGTTCTCGCTTGCGGCGGGTGCCGGAGCTGGCGAGGGGGCAGGAGAGGAACCGGAAGAAGCGTCTTCCTCCTGCGCTTTGCGGCCAGCCTCTTCGCCCTTCGCGGCGGGGGCGGCACCTTCCTCTACCAGAGCAAGAACGGCTCCGACTTCGACTGTGTCGCCGACTTCGGCTTTCAATTCCTGCAAGACGCCTGCAACCGGTGACGGCACTTCGACAGCGACCTTGTCGGTCTCGAGGCTGACGATCGGCTCGTCGACGGCAACCGCATCGCCGGGCTGCTTGAGCCATTCGCCGATAGTGCCTTCAGCTACTGATTCGCCGAGTGCTGGGACTGTAATTTCCGTGGCCATAATATGGTTCCTCAGGCCTTCTTGTTCTTGGGTTTTGTGTTGCGTGCTGCCGCGCCGCCATCATTCAGGCCAAGAGCCATCCCGACGAGCGAGCGTTGCTGTTCCGCGTGACGTTTCGCCAGGCCGGTCGCGGGCGATGCCGCGACCTCGCGCCCGGCATATCGCGGCCGCATGCCATCGTGGCCGGCATCGCTGAGCGATTGTTCAATCTGGCTTTCGACAAAGAACCAGGCACCGTTGTTCTTCGGCTCTTCCTGGCACCAGATGACCTCTTCGAGATTGGTCATCCGGCTCAGGCGAACCGAAAGCGGATCGCCCGGGAAGGGGTAAAGCTGTTCGATCCGCACGATCGACACATCGTCGAGCCCTTCTTCGTCGCGCCGTTCGATCAAGTCGTAAGCCACCTTGCCGGAACACAGCACGAGGCGGCGCACCTTCTTGTCCGCTATTTCGGTCAGATCGGATTTGATCCGCATGAAATGGTGTTCATTCTGGAATTCGGCTTCCGGGCTTTTCGCCATCGGATGACGCAGCAGCGACTTCGGCGTCATGATCACCAGCGGCTTGCGGAACGGACGCAGCATCTGGCGGCGAAGCACATGGAAGTAATTCGCCGGGGTGGTGATGTTGCACACCTGGATATTGTCGTTGGCGCACAGCTGGAGAAAACGTTCGAGCCGCGCAGAGCTGTGTTCGGGACCCTGACCCTCATAACCGTGCGGCAGCAACAGAACGAGCCCGTTGGCCCGCAGCCATTTCACCTCGCCCGAGGCGATGAACTGATCGATCATGATCTGCGCGCCGTTGGCGAAATCGCCGAACTGCGCTTCCCACAGAACCAGCGTTTTCGGGTCGGCCATGGCAAAGCCGTATTCGAAACCGAGCACGCCATATTCGCTGAGCGGGCTGTCGTAGACTTCGAATTTGCCGTGCGGGAGCTGGCACAGCGGGATGTATTTGCGTTCGTCCGTTTGATCGACCCACACCGCATGCCGCTGGCTGAAGGTGCCGCGGCCCGAATCCTGTCCGGACAGGCGCACACCGTATCCCTCGGTCACAAGACTGCCATAGGCGAGCGCTTCTGCCGTCGCCCAGTCGAAGCCTTCGCCGCTCTTGAACATCTCTCGCTTGGCATCGATCACGCGGCTCAGCGTCTTGTGGATGTTCAAATCGTCAGGGACGGTAGTGAGCGTACGCCCAAGGCTGTCGAACAGCTTCTTCGGGATAGCGGTTTCGACATTGCGCCGGGCGCTTTCCGGATCGGCGGGCTTGTTAAGGCCAGCCCAGCGCCCGCCAAACCAATCGGCATGATTGGGCTTGTAGCTTTTCGCAGCGTCGAATTCGTCCTGCAGGTGAGCGGCGAATTCGTCGCGCATCTGAGGGGCCGCTCCTGCTTCAATCACGCCTTCTTCAATCAGCGAATCGGCGTAGAGATAGCTGACCTTCTTGTGCGATCGGATCGCATCATACATCAGCGGCTGCGTGAACTTGGGTTCGTCGCCTTCGTTGTGGCCGAACCGGCGATAGCACCACATGTCGATCACGATGTCGCGCTTGAAGGTCTGACGATAGTCGACCGCAAGCTTGCAGGCGAAAGTCACCGCTTCGGGATCGTCGCCATTGACGTGGAGGATCGGTGCCTGAACGCCCTTCGCAAGATCCGAGGGGTAGGGCGACCCGCGCGAGAACCTGGGCGCGGTGGTGAAGCCGATCTGGTTGTTGATGATGAAGTGGATGCAGCCGCCGGTGTTGTATCCGTTGATCCCGGTCAGGCTCATGCTTTCCCACACCACGCCCTGGCCCGCGAAGGCGGCATCGCCATGGATCAGTACCGGCAGGACTTGCTCGTGATCATCGAGGTCGTCGCGGATGGCCTGTTGCGCGCGTGCCTTGCCGAGGACGACCGGATCGACCGCTTCGAGGTGCGATGGATTGGGCACCAGGCTCATGTGCACGGAAATACCGTCGAACTCGCGGTCCGTACTGGTACCGAGATGGTATTTCACATCGCCCGAACCGCCGACATCATCGGGGTTGGCGCTGCCGCCGGAAAATTCGTGGAAGATGACCTTGTACGGTTTGCCCATCACATTCGCGAGGACATTGAGCCGGCCGCGGTGGGCCATGCCGTAAATGATTTCACGCACGCCGAGCGAACCGCCGTATTTGATGACGGCTTCCAGCGCGGGAATCATCGATTCCCCGCCATCGAGACCGAAACGCTTGGTCCCGACATATTTCTTGCCGAGGAAATTTTCGTATTCCTCGCCGCGGATCACCGCTTGCAATATCGCCTTTTTGCCTTCGGCTGAAAACTGGATCGTGTCTTCGGGGCTCTCGAACTGGTCTTGCAGGAACCGGCGTTCCTCGGTGTCCGAGATGTGCATATATTCGAGGCCGACGTGGCCGCAGTAGGTTTCGCGCAGCACCCGGTAAAGCTCGCCCACCGTGACCCATTCGAAGCCGAACACGCCGCCGACAAAGACCTCGCGGGCTTCCTGTCCGGCAAAGCCGTGCCATTCCAGTTGCAGGTCTTCCGGTTCCTCGCGGTGGGACAGGCCGAGCGGGTCGAGATTGGCCGCCAGATGTCCGCGCACCCGGTACAGCCGCACGAGCAGCATGGCGCGGATCGAGTCCCCCGCCGCCGCTTCGATATCGGCGCGGCTCATCGCTTTGCCCGATTTTGCCGCCGCTTGCTCGACCGCGAGCTTCATCGTGGTCGGGTCGAGCGCCTGTGTCAGGTCGGCGTCGGAATCGACCACCGACGCGAGCCAGCCGGGATTGGCCCAGCTCGGCCCGGGCTGCGGGCCTTCCTGATCGCCCATCTCGGGCAGGAAATCGTGGTTCTCGTTACCCATGGCGGGCTCCCGGGGAGGCTGGGGGAGGAGGGATCAGGCGAGTTCTTTAAGCATCGCGTCGAGCGTGGTGCCAAGCTCGCTGGGCGAAGGCGAAACCCGTACACCGGCTTCCTCCATCGCTGCGATCTTGTCATCCGCGCCGCCTTTGCCGCCGGAAACGATTGCACCGGCATGACCCATGCGGCGGCCCGGAGGCGCGGTGCGGCCTGCGATGAAGCCGACCGTCGGCTTCTTGCGGCCCTTCTTCGCTTCGTTTGCGAGGAATTCTGCTGCTTCTTCTTCCGCGCTGCCGCCGATCTCGCCGATCATGATCATCGACTGGGTTTCATCGTCGCTCAGGAACATGTCGAGCACGTCGATGAAGTTGGTGCCGTTGACTGGATCGCCGCCGATGCCGACCGCGGTGGTCTGGCCAAGTCCGACCATGGTGGTCTGGTGCACAGCTTCGTAAGTCAGCGTGCCGGAGCGCGAGACAACGCCGACGCTGCCCTTCTTGAAGATGGAGCCCGGCATGATGCCGATCTTGCATTCACCGGGGGTCAGCACGCCGGGGCAGTTCGGGCCGATCAGGCGCGATTTGGAGCCTACGAGCGCACGCTTGACGCGCACCATGTCCAGCACCGGAATGCCTTCCGTGATCGCAACGATCAGCTCCATCTCCGCATCGATCGCTTCGAGGATCGAATCCGCAGCGAAGGGCGGCGGGACATAGATGCAGGTCGCGGTCGCGCCGGTCGCCTTCTTGGCATCGCCGACAGTGTTGTAGACCGGCAGGCCGATATGCGTCGTGCCGCCTTTGCCCGGCGTCACGCCCGCAACCATCTGCGTCCCGTAATCGAGCGCCTGCTGGGTGTGGAAGGTACCGGTGTCGCCGGTCATCCCCTGGGTGATGACCTTGGTGTCTTTGTTTACGAGGATGGACATTAGTGTTCGCTTAGCTCCCGATATTGCTTGGCGATTGACCGCCAACTTCCTTGCGAGGGAGGCGCTAGTGCGTCTCCCGGAAAATAGATTTCCTGTTCGTCTTCGTCATTGCTGACGTCGTAGAACCCGACCTGCTTTTCGACGGCAACTGCACGGACCCTGTCGTAGATTTCTTCGGCCAGGAACCATGGGTAGGTCACATATATGAAGTGCGGGCCGAAGTTGTAGTCGCCCGCCCGGTCGATCTCATGGTCATCGTCAGTCGCATCAGGCCCATTCATCGCAGGATATTCGAGCCGGATTCCATCATACCATTCGCGGAGCGCTGGCGTGGTCGACTGAGGGTTCATGTAGTCGTGCTCCATGTCCCAATCGACCTGCTTTGCGAACCACTCGCTGAACGGTTCGCGTCCACGAGGCGCGAAGGCCGGGTCAAAGACCATGACTTCGTAGCTCATGCCAACGAGCTATCCAGCCCCTTGCACGCTTCGAGCAGTTCCTCGACCGCGTCGGTGCTGACCTTGAGGTTGCCCTTTTCCTCGTCCGACAATTCGATTTCGATCACTTCCTCGGTGCCGCCTGCGCCGATCACGGTGGGGACGCCGACATACAGCCCGTCGAGGCCGTACTTGCCTTCGACATAGCTTGCGCAGGGCAGGATCCGCTTCTGGTCGCCCAGATAGGCTTCGGCCATGCTGATCGCGCTGGTGGCGGGGGCGTAATAGGCCGAACCGTTGCCGAGCAGGCCGACGATCTCGCCGCCGCCCTTGCGGGTGCGGTCGACAATTTCGTCGATCCGGCTTGCCGACACACCCTTGATCTTGGCGTAATCGTCAACCGGGATGCCGTTGATCGTGGTGTAGCTCTTGACCGGAACCATGGTGTCACCGTGGCCGCCCAAGACGAAGGCGTTCACGTCCTTCACCGAACAACCGAATTCCCAAGCAAGGAAGGTCGCGAAGCGCGCGCTGTCGAGCACGCCGGCCATGCCGACCACCTTGGTGTGCGGCAGGCCGCTAAATTCGCGCAGCGCCCAGACCATGGCGTCCAATGGGTTGGTAATGCAAATCACGAATGCGTCGGGGCAGTTGTTCTTGATGCCTTCGCCGACAGATTTCATCACCTTGAGGTTGATGCCGAGCAGATCGTCGCGGCTCATGCCGGGCTTGCGCGGCACGCCTGCGGTCACGATCACGACGTCGGCACCTGCAATGTCGGCATAGTCGTTCGAACCGGTGATCCTGGCGTCGAAGCCTTCGATCGGGCCGCACTGGCTTAGATCGAGCGCCTTGCCCTGCGGCATGCCTTCGGCGATGTCGAACAGGACGATGTCGCCCATTTCCTTCTTTGCGGCGAGATGGGCGAGGGTGCCGCCAATCATGCCTGAGCCGATTAGGGCGATCTTCTTGCGTCCGACAGTCTGAGCCATATCCGGGAGTTGTCCTTCCAAGCGCGCGGGACCGCTAAACCGAAGCTTTCCGGTGCGCGCCCGCGTCCCGCGAGGAAGCCGCGCCCGGTGAACGCAGTCGGCCTAGGCCTGTGAAAAAGGGAATGCAACCGCGAAAGGTCAGGATTTACAAACAATTTCTGCAAATAGTTCGCAATTGCAATAAGAGCCGCAGAACTGCGTAAATCATGTGGCTATCTGGTGCGGATGATTGGGTTGCCACCAGCACGCTGGCGGCACGCAGTGGCCATCGATCAGGCGATGGCCTGCTTCGGTGCATCATCGTCACGTTCTTGCGCCAGCAGCATGGTGGCCAGATAGTCCGGCACCGCGCGGCTGAAATGGTACCCTTGACCGAGCGTGCAGCCCGCTTCGCGGACATTGCGCAGTTGGTCCATGGTTTCGATGCCTTCTGCAACGATTTCCATGTCCAGCTTCGATCCCAATTCGGCAACCGCGTGGATGATGGCGTCGCTTTTGGTGCCGACATCGGGCCCAGATACGAAACTGCGATCAATCTTTACCTTCGTGAACGGGTATTTCTGAATGTAGGCAAGCGAGGAATACCCGGTTCCGAAATCGTCCAGAGCAAACTGCACGCCGGCATCCGACAGGTCACTGATGAACGCGTCGGTTGCGGTGTGATCGTCCATGAACAGGCTTTCCGTCACTTCGAGTTCAAGCCGGCGCGGGTCGAGATTTGCCTGGCGCAGCGCATTGAGGATCCCGAGCGAGGCGCCGGGCGCGCGAATTTGCATCGGCGAAAGATTGACCGCCAGCGTGACGTCCTCCGGCCATTGTGCTGCGACCTTGGCCGCGCGCGCGGTAATCCAGTTGCCCAGCGTGACGATGACACCTGTTTCTTCCGCGACGGGAATGAATTCGTCGGGGCGCAGTTCGCCCTTTTTCGGGTGGAACCAGCGGACCAGCGCTTCGAACGAACGGATTTTTCCGGATTCCAGATCGACGATCGGCTGGAAGAAGATCGACAGTTCATCCTTGACGATTGCAGAGCGCAGTTCTGCCTCGATTTCGCGCCGACGGACCAGATCGCGGCTCATCGACGGAGCGTAGAAGCTGGTCTGTTTCCGGCCGTTGACCTTGGCGTGATAGAGCGCGAGATCGGCATTCTGCAGCAGTGTGTCAGCATCAATCCCGTCTTCCGGCAGGAGCGCGACACCGATCGACGCGGCCACTTCAAGCAAATCACCGCTGACGCGCATGGGGGTCATGATTTCAGCCTGGATCTCGCTCGCGACGCGTTCGGCCTCGCGCCGGTCTGCGACCTCAACGAAAATGACGAATTCATCGCCGCCGAAGCGGGCGATTGTCGATCCTTCAGGTGTCGATTCCTGTAGCCGGCTTGCGGTCTCCAGCAAAACCCTGTCTCCGATCTGGTGACCGAGCAAATCGTTGACTTCCTTGAAACGGTCGAGATCGATCCAGAACAGCGCGAGCATCTGACCTTCAGGAAGCCCCATAATCTTTTCGACGATATCCTGATTCAATCCGGCGCGGTTTATCAGACCGGTGACGACATCGGTCCGAGCGATCTTGCGCATTTGTTGCGCCATCCGTTCGCTCTGCTCGGCGGCGGCGATTGAATCGCGCAGGGTCTTGAAGACGTTGAACGTGATCGAAGCCATCGCAGGCAGCAGCAGGACCATGGTGAATGCAAGGAAGAGCATCGGTGTGGTGCCGATTGCCACTGCCGCAGCCAGGATCGGCAGCACCACTAACGTCAATTGCCCAAGTGCGATTGTCGGCCGACCGGCGTTGCGTGCGCAAATGCCCACACCATAGCAAGTGGCATTCGCCATCATCAGCACTTCGAGTTCCGCACTCAACCCCAGATAGAGCGTGAACGCCGCCATCGTTCCGATTACAAAAGCGTATGAAAAGGCGCCCACTTCATAGACCAGTTCAAGCTGGCGGGTTGTCCGGCTGCTATCGTCGGATGACATGCGCAGCGCGGCAGCCAGACGCGCTATCGCGATTACGGAAAGAACAGCAGCAAGGATCGCAAACAGCTGTTGACCGCTCCAGATCGCAACAATCAGGCTGGACATGATGCCGTTGAAGGCACCGATCGCGAGGCTGCTTGGCTGCGTATACAGCGTGCGAACCAAAGTGCGCCGAACGCGTTCGTCCAGCGCGTCCTCCCTTTTTAAACGGGAAAGGCTGCCAAGCAGCTTTCTGGCCAGAGCCGAGCGATCCATTCGCTCTGACTAAATGTAAAAGGTTCGCGTCTGGTTAACGGATTTCTTACCATATCTACGCAGCAAAAGAGCGGGTTTACCTGGCTTTCGCGGCGATGCTTCAGACGCCCACCGGATCGGTGGCAATGGCTTGTGCCATGCGCTTGTCCAATGTCCGGCAAACGCCGACCCACCACTCATAGCGTTCACTGTCACCGGCGAAGAAGGCGTTTTCCGCTTCCTGGCGCGCGGCGCGCGCAGCGCCAAGGCCGTGCGCGGCAAAATGCCGCAATGCTGCGTGCAACAGCTTGTCATCGCCCTGGTGCGATCCGTTGTCGTTGGCTGCATATTCGACCGGCCGCCTCGTCAGTATACGAGCGACGGGTGAACGAGCGGGAGTTCGTGCAGCGGCAAAGTGAACCGTCATGGCGAAGGCATTCCTGAGGTAGAATTTTCTGGTTGGGCAGGCTGTACTGAAGTCCCGCTAAGCCTTGGTTTGAAATCAAGGTTTAGCGAGCATTAATTAGACGCTTTGCGCAATCTATTGGCCGTTTTCAGCCCCGTCCTGTGCTGCCTTGCCCGGCTCGCGAATCCAGCGTCCGCTGTTGGCATATTCGGGTTTCACGCCGCCGGATTCGGGTAGGTCTTCAGCGGTGAACACCCGGTCGCCGCCGCGCTTTTCGATTTGTGGTGCATAAACCGGCGCAGCTGGGCGCTCAGGCACTCCGTTGCGGCGGTTATCCGCTTCGGCTTTGGCCCTTGCTTGTTCGAATGCGCGCGCCAGCGCTATCGGATCGGCTGGATCGGATTCAACCGGACTGGCCTTGCGCGGTTTGGGCGCAGCGAGTGGTTCATTGCCGCGATAGGCCGAGACGAAGGCGCCCGGCTTCCCGGCATTGCCTTTCCAACGGTAGAAGCGATGCGCGCCGATTGTTCCTACCGGGTCCAGGCTGGGAGCCCAGTAAGGGTAAATCCAGATCGTGTGATAATGCGTTGCCAGCCCGACTGGCGCGTAGACTTGACCGGCGAGCGAGTCTGCCGCGACCATGCGCGCGCGCGCCCAGGCGGCGCTCGATGGCTTGCGGCTGAGTGATCCGTCACAAGTGAAACTGAACTGGCATCCGGTCACCCGTTCGCTGCCCTGGAAAACCACCCCGCAGACGCTGTTCGGATAGCTTGGATGCGTCACGCGGTTCAGCACGACCTGCGCCACAGCGCGCTGGCCGCCGACCGCTTCACTTGCCGCTTCGTAATAGATCGCCTGCGTCATGCACTGCAGCGCGCGCGCCTTGTCGATCCCGCTGCCGCCGCCTCTGAAGGCGCGGGCAGCCGGGCCGGCGCGGCTGGCAACCAGTTCCTCTACTGCGCCAAGATCGCCCGTACCGGACATGTCGAACAAGGGCGTTTCCGTCTGCTCGAAATCATACGCGAGGTCCGGCTCCTGTTCGAGGTAATAGAATGCCGACCCGGGGAAGCTTTCGCCAGCGGTTTCGAACGGCATCAGGGCCGGGGCTCTGGCCTGTGCCAGCTCTGCTGCAGGCTGGCCAAACGGCTGCCAGTCGCTCGGCGCGGCGAAGGCCGGAACGGCTACGGCTGCCGCCAGCGCAATGATACGCCGCCCGCGGTGCCGCGATGGCGGGCGGGTCTTGCGGATCGAGGCGGGCTGTTCGGTCAAATCGTTCCTTTGCTTGTGCCGCTTCGCCTGAACGAAGGTGCGCCATTGGCGCGTATCGCGAAAAGGTGAAACTCGCGACACTTGCGTATCCGCCGTCCCTTAGCGGTACAGGCGGCAAACGGCGGTTAATTCGCAAGGTGAAGGATGGGTTAAAGCGCAGATTGCTTGCCTGCCGCAAACGCCGCAGCTAATGGACGCGCCACGTCACGGGTGCTCGCGAGAGCGGGCCTAAGAGGGAAAGCGGTGACCGGAGACCCGGAAAGCCGCTGCTGCCCCCGCAACTGTGACCGGGGAGCAATCCCGCCAGATGCCACTGCCCGCAAGGGTGGGAAGGCGGCGGGAAAGCGATGATCCGGGAGCCAGGAGACCTGCCTGAGACGGTCGTTCGAGCCAGCGGGCGGGGTGTACCGATGGCAGATGGAAGAGCGCCGGTATCGCGGCGCTCGCTTCCGTCATGAGCGACTTCGCTTGTGATAGGAGGTTTGGTGCGTAAATATCTGTTTTTGAGTGCTTCTCTGGCGGCGATTGCCAGCCCTGCTTTGTCGCAGGAACAAGTGCCGGTTGAAATCGTGGGAGCGGGTGATTTGCAGTTCGGCAAGCCGAACGAGGCCGAGATCACCGTAACCGCAACGGGTACGCGGATCGAGGTCGAGGACACAGGCCAAACGGTCACCGTACTCGGAGCGCAGGAAATCGCGCAGGTTCAGGGCGCAGACCTGACCCGCGTCCTGCAACGCACGCCGGGCGTAACCTTCGCCCGCAACGGGGGCGTCGGCAGCTTCACCGGCGTGCGCGTGCGCGGGGCGGAGGCGGAACAGTTGCTGACCATTATCGACGGTGTCCGCCTGTCCGATCCGGCGGCACCGGGCGGCGGGTTCGACTATGGCAATCTGCTCACCGGCAATCTGGAAAAGGTCGAACTGCTGCGCGGGTCGAACAGCACGGTCTGGGGTTCCGACGCGATCGGCGGCGTGCTCGTCGCTACGACCAAGGCCTCGAGCGAGCTGTCGGCGAGCGCCGAATACGGCGCGCGCGAGACGGTCAACCTGTCCGCCAGCGGCGGGCTGTCGAGCGACGATGGCTTTATCGGCCTGTCGGGAAGCTACTTCACCATGGATGGCTTCTCTGCCGCAGCCAATGGCACCGAAGCCGACGGGTTCGAGCAATGGGCGGTCAACGGGCAGGGCAGGCTCTACCTGTCCTACGCGCTCGAATTGTTTGCGCAGGCTCGATATGCCGAGGGACAGCTGGAGATCGACGGGTTCCCGTTCCCCGCATTCACGCTAGCCGACACGGAAGAATACCAGGACACGCGCCAGCTCTCTGCCGTCGCCGGTGCGACTTACGACAGCGGGCCGCTGTTCCTGCGCGCCAGCTATTCCTTTGCCGACACGGCGCGGGACAACTTCAACCCTGCCTTCGGCATTGCACCGGGGTTCACCAGCGATGGCCGCTCCGACCGGCTTGACGTGAAAGGCGAATGGCGCCCGATCGGCCCGCTGCTGATCAATTTCGGCGCGGAGCACGAATGGCTCGAATACCAAACGCTGTTCGATGCGGGCAACGATACACGGATATTCGGGGCCTACACGCAGCTCGGGATCGAGTTCGGCGGGCTGTCCGCGCATGTCGGCGGGCGCATCGACGATCACGCGCGCTTCGGCAGTGCGACCAGTTTCGGTGCGGATGTCAGCTATGAAGTTGCTGACAATGTTCGCCTCAAAGCCAGCGTCGGCGAAGGCTTCAAGGCACCGACGCTGTTCCAGCTGTTCAGCGATTTCGGCAACGAGACGCTGCAGCCCGAACAAAGCACCAGCTTCGACATCGGCGTGCATTACCGGAGCCGTGGCTTGCTCGACAATGCCGGTGCAACGCTGTTCCGCCGCGACAGCGATAACCTGATCGATTTCGTGTCCTGCTTCGGCGTTGCCGGCGGCATCTGTTCGGGCCGCCCGTTCGGCACTTATGACAATGTCGGGCGCACCCGCGCACAAGGTTTCGAACTGGAAGCGGGCAAGAAGCTGGGCGACGCGCTGCAACTGCGCGCGGCCTATGCTTACATCGACACCGAGAACCGCACGAGCGGCTCGGCCAATGAAGGCAATGCCCTTGCCCGCAGACCGAAGCATGCACTGACTCTGTCAGGCGATGTGGAGTTCGACCCGGGTTCGGAATTCACGCCGACGCTGGGCGCGGAATTGCGCTTCGTGTCCGACGCGTTCGACAATGCCGCGAACACTGTTCCGATCGATGATTACGTAGTGATCGACATACGCGCGACGAAGCCGCTGCTGATGCTCGACCAGGACACGCAGCGCACGCTCGATATCTTCGCGCGGGTGGAGAATGTCACCGACGCGCAGTATCAGACCGCTGCCGGTTACGCGTCGCCGGGGCGCGGAGTCTTCGTGGGGATCAGGACGGGGCTGTGAGGTCCGTCGCGCTCCTCGCTGCGCTGACGCTTGCGGGCTGTACGGCCGGTGCGGTGTCGCAGCGCGGGGACCGGGAGGAACCGACCATCGTCAGCCTCAATCCCTGCACCGATGCGGTGCTGGCCGAAATCGCCGCGCCGGATCAGCTGCTCGCGATTTCGCACTATAGTCAGGACCCGTCCGCCACTTCGATGGAGGTGGAGCGTGCCCGCGCCTTTGCAACCACCGGCGGCACGGTCGAGGAAGTTCTCGCGCTCGACCCGGACGTGGTGATCGCGGGCAATTTCCTGCCGCCCGCAACACAGGCGGCGTTCGAAGACCTCGGGGTCAAAGTGGAAACGTTCGGCATCGCTTCGAGTGTCGAGGAAAGTGTCGCACAGGTGCGCAGGCTCGGTGCGATTGCCGGGAAACACGATGGTGCGGAGCGGCTGGCCCGGCGGATAGAAGCAGCGGCGCGTCCTGTATCGGGCAAGAAGCCGGTTTCCGCGGTTCTGTGGCAGCCGGGCGGCATCGTGCCGGGAGAGGGCGCTCTGGTCAGCGATTTGCTTCGCCGCGCAGGCTTTTCCAGCCACAGCGCCAAGCACGGTTTGTCGCAGGCTGACTACCTCTCGCTCGAGCAGATGCTCGCATCCCCGCCCGAGGTCCTGCTTGTCTCCGGCGCGGAACGATCGCAGCGCCATCCGGCGCTGAAGGAAATGCCCGGCTTGCGGATCGAACGGTTCGATCCGTCACTTCTCTATTGCGGCGGTCCGACGATCATCCGCGCGATGGAGCGGCTGGAAACAATCGCCGGACAGGCGGCGTGAACCGCGCGACGCTCATCTTGCTGGGCCTGTTGCTGGTCGCCGTTCCCCTTTCGCTGCTTGCGGGCCGCGTGTGGATCGATCCGGCCAACACGCCCAACGCGGCTCTTATCCTTGCCGAACTGCGGCTACCGAGAGCGGTGCTGGCGGTGGTGATCGGGGCGGGACTGGGAGCAGCCGGGGCAGCGATGCAAGGATATCTGCGCAATCCGCTGGCCGATCCCGGCCTGTTCGGCATTGCGCCGGGAGCAGCTTTGGGAGCGGTGGCGAGTTTCTGGCTCGGCTATCAGGCGCCCGGTTCATTTTTCGGCACTTGGGCGCTGCCGCTGATGGCGCTGGTTGGCGCAGGCGGCGCGATGGCCTTGCTCGCGCTGATCGCCGGCCGGACGGGCGGCATCGCGCTGTTCACTCTGGCCGGACTGATGATTGCCAGCCTCGCCGGAACGCTGACCAGCCTCGCCATTTCGATGGCCCCCAATGCCTTTGCGATGAGCGAAATCGTCAGCTGGCTGATGGGCGCGCTGACCGACCGCAGCTGGCGGGACGTGTGGGTTGCCGCGCCGTTGACCGCGGCCGGTATCGGCCTGCTCGCACTGCTTGGGCGCGATCTCGACGCGCTGATCCTCGGTGATGCAGCGGCGCGTTCGCTCGGGATGGACGAGCGGCGCGTGTTGTGGCTCCTGATCGGCGGCATAGGGCTGACCGTGGGTAGCGGGGTAGCCGTGGCCGGGATCATCGGCTTCGTCGGTCTGATCGTGCCGCATCTGGTGCGGCCGCTGACCGACCGCAGGCCTTCACAACTGATCCTGCCGAGCGCCCTTGCCGGTGCGCTGCTGGTGCTGGTGGCGGATAGCCTGGTTCGCATCCTGCCGCTGGTCACGGAATTGCGGCTCGGTATCGCGCTGAGCCTGATCGGCGCGCCGTTCTTCCTCTGGCTGCTGCTGCGGATGCGGCGGGGAACCGGTGGGTGGCTGGCATGACCCTTGCAGCAGACAGACTGACGCTGCCCAAGCGTCTCGACAGTGTTTCTCTCGAGCTCGAACCGGGCTGCATCACCGCGATCTGCGGGCCCAATGGTGCGGGCAAATCCAGCTTGCTTCAGGTGCTGGCCGGTTTGCTCGACCCGGCAAGCGGAACCGTCTTGCTCGAAGGGGAGCCGATGGCTGCGCTCAGCCCGCGCGAGCGCGCGAAACGCATCGGCTACCTGCCGCAGGATCCGGTGGTGGCATGGGATGTTGCGGTCCGCAGCCTGATTGCCCTCGGGCGTCTGCCGCATCGCGACCGGGGGACGCAGCAGGTTCAGGCTGCGCTCGCTATGCTCGAACTTCAGCGGCTCGCCGACCGGCCGGTATCGCAACTGTCCGGCGGAGAGCGGGCGCGGGCGCTGCTGGCGAGGGTTGTCGCTGGCGAGCCGCAGTGGCTCCTCGCAGACGAGCCGCTCGCCGCGCTCGATCTGCGCCACCGGATGGAGATTGTCGGGCATTTGAAGCGATTGTCGGCTGCCGGGGTAGGGGTGGTGCTGGTGGTCCACGATCTCGATCTAGCGCGCAATCACGCCGATCACGTCATCGTGCTCGACCGGGGCAGGCTTGCGGCATCGGCTGCGCCGGACGAAGCCTTGTCGAGCGAGACGATCAATCGCGTCTGGCAGGTCCGCGGCGAATGGCACGGACCGCCTGGCAAACAGGCTTTCGCCCTGGCCGGTTAGGCGTTTGTGCGTATTTCGCGCCAAACCTTGTGCGCGTAGCCTGATAGCATTCCGCAAAGTAGGTTTCGGCATGGCACCGCTCGACCGCACGGCATTCTACGACAAGGCCCGCACCGCACCGTTCGGGCGACTGCACCAGTCGCAGGTCGACGGGACCAATGCGGTCTTGGATTACTGGGATGGCGCGCACAGCGGCGAGGACCGGCGCTGGCTGGCCTATGTTCTGGCCACCGCCTATCACGAAACGGCCTTCACCATGCAGCCGATTGGTGAATATGGCGGAGACCACTATTTCAACACGCGCTACGGCCCTCAGACCCGCGTCGGCCGGGTGTTGGGCAATACAAAGGAAGGCGACGGCGCGCGTTACAAGGGGCGCGGCTATGTCCAGCTGACCGGTCGGCGCAATTACACCGATTGGGGCAAGCGGCTGGACATCGATCTGGTCGGACATCCCGACCTGGCGTTGAAGGACGATGTAGCGGCCAAGATCCTGATCGACGGGTCGATCCTCGGTACGTTCACCGGGCGCAAGCTTGGCGACTATCTCAGCGGTTCTGCCAGCGACTGGATCCATGCGCGGCGCATTATCAACGGGACTGACCGGGCGGAGAGGATCGCGGGTTACGCACGGCAATTCTATGACGCGGTGACGCCCGATCGCGCGGAAACGGTGCGCGCTTTTGCCGCGTAGATAGCTCCGCAGCCGGGCTGATACAGAAAGAGCGCGACCGGCCTTTGCAGACCAGTCGCGCTCTGACGCATTGCCGAGGGGCGATTACTTGTTGATGGTGCGTGCCGGCAGTTTGCCGTCACTGGTGCCCGCTTCCGCATCGGCACCACCGCCGGTCAATCCGCGCGCTTCAAGCATCGGCGTGACATTCGGCTTCCGTCCGGCGAACTTCTGGAACATGTCGAAATAATCCATCGTCCCGCCGCGGCTCAGCACATTGGCGCGGTAATGATCGCCATTGGCGCGGGTCAGGCCGCCATTGTCCATGAACCACTTGCGGCTGTCGCGGTCGAGCATCTCGGTCCACAGATAGCTGTAGTAGCCGGAGCTGTAGCCCGCCGGAGAGCTGAAAATGTGGTTGAAATAGCTGCTGCGATAACGCGGCGGCACCAGGTCGATTTCAAGACCGAGTTCTTCGAGCGATTTGCGCTCGAACGCGTCGACTTCCTCCGGCGTATCGATGGCGGCGGCTTC
This sequence comes from Parerythrobacter lutipelagi, assembly GCF_005434975.1. Lineage (GTDB taxonomy): Bacteria > Pseudomonadota > Alphaproteobacteria > Sphingomonadales > Sphingomonadaceae > Parerythrobacter_A > Parerythrobacter_A lutipelagi. Next base: position 571,209 of record NZ_SKCJ01000002.1, read on the forward strand.
TGCCGGTGACAGCGCGTGCCACTTCATGTCCAGCAACGCCGCTTCGACCACTTCGCCAAAGTCGTAACCCTGGTTGAATTTGGCCGCCTGCTGGATCTTCGTCACCAGCTCCATCGGGATGGTCTCTCCGGTCTCGTGGTGCTTGGCGTAGTTCTGCAGCACTTCCGGATAGGTCGCCCACATCTCGTTGACCTGGCTCGGATATTCGACAAAGTCGCGCGCCGTGGCCGTGCCCGAAAGCGAGGCGTATTTCTGATCGGCGAAGAAGCCGTGCAGCGCGTGACCGAATTCATGGAACATCGTTTCGACCTGATCGAAAGCGACCAGCTGCACCTCGCCATCGGCTGCTTTGGGGATGTTGAGCACATTGTAGATCACCGGCTTGGTGTCATACAGATAGCTCTGGTCGACGAAGTTCGACATCCATGCGCCGCCGCGCTTGCTTGGGCGCTGGTAGGGGTCGAAATAGAAAATGCCGAGCTCGCTGCCGTCGCGGTCGTACACTGTGTAGGTCGTCACATCGGGATGATAGACCGGCAGATCGGTGCGCTTCTTGAAATCAAGCCCGTACAGCTTGTTCGCCGCGTAGAAGATCCCGTCTTCGAGCACGCGATTGATCTCGAAATACGGCTTCACCGCATTCTCGTCCAAATCGTATTTTTCCTGCCGGACCATTTCCGCATAGCGGTACCAGTCCCACGGCTTGACGGAGAAATCGCCGCCTTCGTCAGCAATCTTGGCATTCAGCAAAGCTGCTTCGCGCCGCTGCGTGGCGGCGAGGGCGGGGACCATCTGCTCCATGAAATCAAGCGCGGTTCTGGGGTTCTTGGCCATGCGGTCCCACATGGTGTAGGTTGCCCAGTCCGGCTGGCCGAACAGCGCGGCTTTCTGTGCGCGCAGAGTGGCAATTTTGGCGAGCAGCACGCGGGTGTCGTTCTTGTCACCCATCACCGCGCGATCATGGCTTAGCGTGAACAGTTTTTCGCGGGTCGCGCGGTCTTCCAGCGCAGGCAGCGACGGTTGCTGCGTAGTGTTCTGCAGCGCAATCGCGAACTTGCCGGGCATACCCTTTTCGCTCGCAAGCTTGGCAGCGGCGTCGATTTCGCTGTCGGACAGTCCGGCCAGTTCGGCCCGGCTATCGACGACCAGCGCATTTTCGACCGTTGCCGCGCGGACCTTCTGACTGAATTCGGTGGTCAGCGTGGAAAGCTGGGTGTTGATCGACTTCACCTCTTCCTTCTGCGCGGGGGTGAGCATCGCACCGGCGTGGACCATGCCGTTGTAGGTTTCTTCCAGCAGCTTGGCGTCTTCCACCGTCATCGTCATGGCGGCGCGGTTGTCATACACCGCCTTGACCCGCGCGAAGAGCACCGGGTCGAGCGTGATCGCATCGCTATGTGCAGCAAGCTTGGGACCGATCTCGGTCTGGATCGCATCGAGCTTGTCATTGGTATTGGCGCCGGTCAGCGCAAAAAATACAGTGGCGACCCGGCCGAGCATCCGGCCCGACGTTTCCAGCGCGACAATCGTGTTGTCGAATGTCGGCGCTGCGGGATTGGTCTTGATCGCCTCGATTTCCGCCGAGTGGATCGCCATCGATTGTTCGAAGGCAGGCAGATAATCGTCGTCGGAAACCTTGGTGAAGTCCGGTGCCTGCATCGGCAGGTCGCTTGCCTGCGCGAAATAGCCGGTGGCTTCGGGAATGGCGACGGTCTGCGCCGCCTGCGCTTCGACGGTGTCTGCCGGCATGGTGTTGCAACCCGTAAGGACGCCGGAAAGAATGGTGGCGAGGCCGGTGGTGGCCAGAATATGCGTTTTCATTGTTGCTCCCGATATTATGCGGCATGCCCCGCGACCCGGGGTGCACTTGCCGTACGTCTAGCTGGGAGCGCTTGAACCGGAGATTGCGCCGGAATGCAAGCTAGCGACAGACGTTGGTCGGGTGCGGGCGGGAGTTCGTGGAATTGGCGGGAGAAATCTCGGAAACCTCAGGCTTGCCGGAGAACTTATTCTTGGCCATCAGTATCTCCGTCCTCGCCTTCGTTATTGCCGTCATTATCTACTGGCTTCAGAGGGACTGATGGGGAAACTGCAGCCGGGGAGGTCGTATCGATCTGAATTCCCGTCCCTTTTGGTAGCGCAAGGACCAGATATAGTTCGTCTCCGCCTCCAAGTATTTCGGCTGGACCATTGTTTTTTGAAAATGCCGTCCTGAGCGCCGTCTTGACGAAGACACCATCTAGGTCAGGACTTTCTTCAATAACATTCTTGAAGAAGGCCTGCGCTACCTCAAGATTCGAGAACGATTCGATAACGACTCCAGCCATAAACTTTCTCCTTAGAAATTGTCCCAGTTAGCAACCTGCGTCCCAAGATTGCTTGATCTCCTCAAACTTGCCACATCACCATCGATTGCCGCTACGCAATCCTCGACGCTTTTTAGGCAGTCTTGCACCACGAAGGCCTTGAATGCTGGAACTGGGGTGAGGTTGCTGTAAAGCGCTTCGATTTTTCGCTGTCTTGTTGAGTCAACAGGAGTAGCGCGGATGGCACTTCGGAGCTTCTCAATTTCGGAACTAAACGTCTGGCCGGCACCAACTGGGAATGCATCCTCCCCCAAGACCGCAGCGGCTGCATTCGCTTTGTCAGGATTCGATGCAGAACTTTCCGCTGCCGAACCCACAGAAACGACGGCGGCTCCTCCGGTCGCTGCGAGCAGCTGTGCTGCGACACCAGTCGCGAAATATTGCGCAATTCCTACGGTCCCTTTGGTATCGGCGGCTTCGCCCTCAATGCGCGCGCCAAAACTGGCGAGGACCGAATAGCTATCCTGGATCTCTAAATTTTGTTCGCTTTTGCGAACCCCAACAAATTTACAAGGGTGTGCGAACTTTTCATCCGAAGTGAGTTCGGCAGGAGGCTTCGGAGGAGAATTTGGCGCAACAGCAGGGCACGGCGAGAGCAGATTGCCCGAGTTAGATTTCTCTCCCGTATTTGCTAGTAAGGGCATGATCACCGCCTCCTGCCGATCATACGCAATGAGCACTTGCGGCACCTGATTGACATCCTGTCCCACCTTGAGGCCCACCGTGGTGCTCGTCCCGAACACCATCGTGTTGCTGTGCCGCGTTGCTTGTACGCAGCCGCCCAGCAGGGGCAGTGCTACTAGGGCCGCGGTGAAGGCTGCAAGCTTCCGGTCTGGTCTACGATACATGGCGATTTGTCCCCCAACAGTTCGATGATCTCTTTGGCATTCTCGGCCTGGGCTGCAGACTTGATCACGATCAGCAGCTGGCAATCGGCAGGGTCGGCGATGACCCACTCGGACTTGTCGTAACCGAGGAACGCGGCCGATCTGGCGAGGCTGCCCCAGCCAATTCCAACACTTTCGCGCTCCACCGCCACAAGTGTTCCCTGCGATGCGGGAAGCTTGACCTGGTAGTATCCAAGTCCGGCAAATTCTTGCCCGTCTGCCGATCCCACAGAGATCGAAGTGCACCCGGCGCTCATCATAGCAGACATCAAAACCGGTGCCAGAAAAGCGCGGGCATTCCGACAGGCAGATATTATTATACGGCGACCAGCCTTGCGGACGGAAGATGAACAGTCGAGCTTTTGTCTATGCGACTCGTCCAATATACCCCCCGTATTATTGAAGAGAGTTGATCAAATCGCAACATTAGTCAAGCTTGTGTCACTAAACGCCTGTGTTGGCCCCTTCTTGTCAGATTTCCTTGCGGCCACCCGGCAGCGAGCTAAACACGACCAATGCCTGACGCCCAGCAAATTGCCGCCGATCCGCGCTGGTTGCCGCATGCGATCGATATACCGGGTCAGCGGATGCAATTCCTGCGGATCGAGCATGAGCATCTTTCAGCCACAGGCTTCCTCGCCGACATCATGCCGGAATGCGATCAAGAGGCGTGGGTGTCGCTGTCTGAAGTGAAGGCGATGAACCCGCCGGCCGGGGACATCCACTTCGTCTTCCATACTGCTTTCTGCCGTTCGACCTTGCTGGTTCGGGCACTAAACGTCCCGGGTGTGAGCGCTGGCTTGAGCGAGCCGGGGATTCTAGTTGCGTTAGTCAATGCCGGTTTCCAACAGGGCCAGCCTGCCGCGGATCTGCTGCAGCCGGTCTTGCGGTTGCTTGCCCGGCCATGGGCGGAAGGCGAGGCGATATTTGTCAAACCAACCAATCATGCCAACATGCTCATGCCTGCCCTGATGCAAGGCGCTCCGCAAGCAAAGGCGCTGCTGGTGACGAATTCGCTCGAAGCCTTTCTCGCCTCGGTTATTCGTAAAGGCATGATGGGGCGCCGCTGGGGGCGTCAGCTTTATCTCGAATTGCAGGCCTATGCCGGAATGGACATGGGAATGGACGGGCGCGAGCAATTTGCGTTGACGGACTTGCAGGCTGCGGGACTGGCCTGGTTTCTCAACCAGCGATGGTTCACCTTGCATGCGGGGGGACAAGTGCCCGGTGTTGCCGCAGACCGGATACGTTTGGTCGACGGCGATCGATTCAATGAGGCACGCAGGAAGACCTTGCTATCGGTCCTTCAGCTAGCGAACAGGGGTGCGCCAGAGACGGCGATAGACAAAGTCCTGGAAGGCCCGATCTTCTCGAAACACTCGAAACGCGGCGGTGACTTTGCTGATACCGAAGCGAGCGATACGGTGCGTTCGAGCAGCCTGGTCAATGAAGAAGAGATTGCGCAAGTGGCGCAATGGATCGGCATGATTGCCAATCAGGCCGGAGTAAGAATTCCAGCGCGTCAGTCCCTGTTCTGATTGCTGATGCGGCTATCAGGCGGCGGCGCTTGCCACCCGGTTGCGGCCTCGTTCCTTGGCCCGGTACATGGCCAGATCCGACCGGCGCAAGACATCGTCCAGCACTTCGCCCGAGCGGTATTCGGTAAGGCCTATGGACGCGGTCAGCTTGATGTTTCCCAGCCCGTCAAAGGTGGACGGAATACGTTCGATGCGGCGGCGCAGCGATTCCGCCATCGCCTTTGCTGCGCTGCGTTCGATGCCCACCAGCAGGACAACGAACTCTTCACCTCCCAGCCGGACTGCGCGGTTCTCCTGACTGTCGAGCGGACGCGCGAGATCGCGGATAACGGTAGCGGCTGCAACCAGAAGCCGATCGCCAACCGCGTGGCCGTGGCGGTCGTTGACCGTTTTGAAATGATCGAGATCGACCGTCAGCAGGAAGCGCTTGTCACTGCAATCAACCGGCGGAATATCGGTTTCGAAGAATGCACGCCGATTGAGCAATCCGGTGAGCGGATCATGGCGTGAAAGAAATTCGGCTTGCGCCAGAGCGTCGGTCAGCTCTTCGCTCAGAAACCGGTTGTCGACCAGCATCTCGGCCGCACGGCGCTGCTGCCGTGCAGCACCAAGACTGTAGGTGGCGATTCCGAACACGAGCGCGACGACAACTGCCACCAGCCACGGCGAAACATGGGCTCCGTTGAGTAGGACGAAGGCGGTGAGGGTCAGTCCGAAACCGGCAAGAAGCGCATACATCGGCCACTTCAGCGGGCCGTAGGTCAAAGCGACCATCGCAACTCCGATGACAACGATTCCGCGCATGGCCACTACCGAGGGGTCGGGCGCAGCAACGGTCGCGTGCGGATAGAGCAGGGCGGCCCATGAAACCCCCGCGACGCCCAGTATCACGGTGAGGACGGTCAGGGCGCTGCGCGTACTCCTGTGTTCGGTAAGCGCCTTGCGTACTTGCTGCGTCGCCCAGCGGGTGGAGAGCAGTGACGCCAAGCGAAAACCAAGCGGCATCAGGAGGAGTGCGAAGAATTCGAGCGGTATCGCGGCCAGTACAAGGACGAACCATGCAAGCAGGCTGGCCGGGAGCGAGGAGGATTCGCGGTCAAGAACCGAGCGCACGATCTCGCGATCGACTTCGGCTTGCCAGCCGGAATCGCGCATCGCCTCGTGCTGCTGCCCAGAATTTTCGACCCCGTGGTCCAACTTCGCTAACCTGCCCCGATCAGAACCCAATGTTTGTCGGTCGGGGGTAGAGCGATATGGTTAAGATCGGGTTTGCGGAATGGCGTCCTGAGTGCTTAGCCGCATCACGGTGGCTACATCAGATATTCGACATCCGCGGATCGGCATAGCTGGCCTGTTCAAACATATTTGTCCGTCGTTCACTACGATAAACCAGGCCGGGTGCGAGCACACCTCGTGCATTGTGGTAAGCAAGTTCGTCTGCGATTGATTGATAGTCTTGCGCTGCAATCGCCGCAGCGAGCCGCGGGCTTCTTGAGTTGTCGAAAACCGCACCGCCGACATTGAACGCCAAGTCGACCAAAGCGTCGAATTCATGCTGATATAACGGGATATCTTTCGTGGCAGCGGCCACGGCCCTTTCTGCTGATGCCAGATCGCGTTCAAACAGCTCCAGCGCGCGCCGTTCGGAAATCTCTTGTCCGACCGATAGGTTGTCTGCCGCTGTCACCAGGTGACCGACACCGACCGTGGGCAAACCGCCAGCGTCGCGATAGACCGTATAGCGGACACCTTCCTCCTCGATCATCGCTTCCTTCAGCTCGTCGCTGGCAGTGAGGCTGGAACTCGGCTGCCGGTCCGTACTTGCATCGCTCAGCGCAAGCTGCGCCACTTGCCTTTCAGAAGTAGACAGATCGATCGCTGCCGTGTTCAACGTCATCACGCTGACCGAGGCCGCCAGAGCAATCTTGCGATTGCGCCGGGGAGCGCGGACCCCGCGGCTAACGCGATCTCTGCGCCTAGCCTGCCGCGATTGCTGTTCCTGCCGCATCCGGCGTATCAGCCTCCGTGCGCGTGAAGGTGATCGTTTGTATCGCGAGTTCGGCAAAGACTGCGGTGCGCGCGTTGTGGCGGCAAGAGAGCCGGATGACATAGATCGGTGTCCTGATTGTCTTTGGCCGGCAGCTCTGCGTCCGTGATCGGGCGAGCCGGTAAGCCATTGTTTTTGCTTTCAGTTAACCAACGGATCGGGAGCCGTTTGGGTCCACGACTCAGCGCTGGTGGCACACTGTTCGTAGCGCCTTGATGGTGGAGCGGTGATGCTGGTCACTCTCGCCATGGGGTCGTTGGCCGACAGCTTGCAGCGAGCTTGACTTGAGGGAACGTTTGGAGAACATTGGGATAAATTCGCGAGCCTGTCGCGGCTCACTGGACTCTCGACCGTGCAAACCCCAATTGGCTTCCCATGGCACTTACCAAAATCTCTGTCCGCGGCGCGCGTGAGCATAATCTCAAGGGTGTCGATATCGACCTGCCGCGCGATGCGCTGATTGTCATCACCGGGCTTTCGGGCTCGGGCAAATCGAGCCTGGCGTTCGATACGATCTATGCCGAGGGGCAGCGGCGCTATGTCGAGAGCCTGAGCGCCTATGCGCGCCAGTTCCTCGAGATGATGCAGAAGCCCGATGTCGAACATATCGACGGACTCTCTCCTGCTATCTCGATCGAGCAGAAGACGACCAGCCGCAATCCGCGCTCGACCGTGGCGACGGTGACCGAGATCTACGACTATATGCGCCTGCTGTGGGCGAGGGTGGGCGTGCCCTATTCGCCCGCGACAGGCCTGCCGATCGAGGCGCAGACCGTGTCCAATATGGTCGACCGGGTGATGGAGCTGCCCGAAGGCACACGGCTTTATCTGCTCGCTCCGGTGGTGCGCGGGCGCAAGGGTGAATACCGGCGCGAGCTGGCCGAATGGCAGAAGGCGGGCTTCACCCGCGTGCGGATCGATGGCGAGATGTACGGCATCGAGGAAGCGCCCGCGCTCGACAAGAAGTTCAAGCATGACGTGGAAGTCGTGGTCGACCGGCTGGCGGTGAAAAAGGGGCTGGAAACGCGCCTCGCCGACAGTTTTGAAACCGCGCTCAAGCTGGCCGAGGGGCTGGCCTATGTCGACCTGGCCGATGGTGTGGTGCCGGGGCGCGAGGACGAGGGCGCGTCGGGCGGGGCCCAAGGACAAAAGATGAAGGGCGCGGGGCTGCCGCCCAACCGCATTGTCTTTTCCGAGAAATTCGCCTGCCCGGTCAGCGGCTTCACCATCGAGGAGATCGAGCCGCGGCTGTTCTCGTTCAACGCGCCGCAGGGGGCCTGCCCGACCTGTGACGGGCTGGGCGAGAAGCAGCTGTTCGACCCGCAGCTGGTGGTCCCGAACGAGGCGCTGACGCTCAAGCAGGGCGCGGTCGTGCCGTGGGCCAAGTCCAACCCCCCGTCGCCCTATTACATGCAGGTGCTCGCCAGCCTCGCCAAGGCCTATGACTTCGACCTGACCACCCCGTGGAATGCGCTGGAGCCGGACCAGCGGATGATCATCCTGAACGGCACCGGCGGGATGCCGGTCGCGCTCACCTTCAAGGACGGGCGCAAGCAATACACCGTCAACAAGGCGTTCGAGGGGGTGATCGGCAATCTCAACCGCCGCCTGCTGCAGACGGAGAGCACGTGGATGCGCGAGGAACTGGCCAAATTCCAGACCGCGCAGCCGTGCGAGACCTGCAACGGCGCGCGGCTCAACGAAAAAGCGCGTGCGGTGAAGGTCGCCGGCACCGACATCAGCGAGCCGACCCGGATGAGCGTCGCCGATGCGAAGGACTGGTTCCTCGCGCTGGATGACCAGCTCAACCCCACGCAAAGCCAGATCGCCCGCGCCATCCTGAAGGAAATCAACGAGCGGCTGGGCTTCCTCGACAATGTCGGGCTCGACTACCTCAACCTCGACCGCACCAGCGGCACATTGTCCGGCGGGGAGAGCCAGCGCATCCGCCTCGCCAGCCAGATCGGCAGCGGGCTCAGCGGCGTGCTCTATGTGCTCGACGAACCCTCCATCGGCCTGCACCAGAAAGATAACGACCGCCTGCTCGAAACGCTCAAACGGCTGCGCGATCTGGGCAATACGGTGATCGTGGTCGAGCATGACGAGGACGCGATCCGCAGCGCCGACCACGTGGTCGACCTCGGCCCCGGCGCGGGCGTCCACGGGGGCGAGGTGGTGGCCGAAGGCACGCTGAAACAGGTGCTCAAGGCGAAGAACTCGCTCACCGCCGATTACCTCACCGGGCGGCGAGAGATCAGCATCCCGGCCAAGCGCCGCAAGGGCAACGGCCACAAGCTGACGGTCCACGGCGCGCGGGCGAACAACCTGCAGGACGTGACCGCATCGATCCCGCTCGGGACATTCACCTGCGTCACCGGCGTATCGGGCAGCGGCAAGTCCAGCTTCACCATCGACACGCTCTATGCCTCCGCCGCGCGCACGCTCAACGGCGCAAGGGTGATCGCGGGCGCGCACGACAAGGTCACCGGCCTCGAATATTGCGACAAGGTGATCGAGATCGACCAGTCGCCGATCGGCCGCACCCCCCGCTCCAACCCGGCGACCTACACCGGCGCCTTCACTCAGATCCGTGACTGGTTCGCCGGCCTGCCGGAAAGCGGCGCGCGCGGGTACAAGCCGGGCCGCTTCAGCTTCAACGTCAAGGGCGGCCGTTGCGAGGCGTGCAAGGGCGACGGGCTGATCAAGATCGAAATGCACTTCCTGCCCGATGTCTATGTGACGTGCGAGCAATGCGGCGGCAAACGCTACAACCGGGAAACGCTGGAGGTGAAGTTCAAGGGCCACTCCATCGCCGATGTGCTCGACATGACGATCGAGGATGCGGAAGGCTTCTTCAAGGCCGTCCCCCCGATCCGTGACAAGATGCACATGCTGAACGAGGTGGGGCTGGGCTACGTCAAGGTCGGCCAGCAGGCGACCACATTGTCAGGCGGCGAAGCGCAGCGGGTGAAGCTCGCCAAGGAACTCAGCAAACGCAGCACCGGGCAGACGCTCTATATCCTGGATGAGCCGACCACCGGCCTGCATTTCGAGGATGTGCGCAAACTGCTGGAGGTGCTCCACCGGCTGGTCGACCAGGGGAACTCGGTGGTGGTGATCGAGCACAACCTCGACGTGATCAAGACCGCCGACTGGGTGCTGGATCTCGGCCCCGAAGGCGGTGTGCGCGGCGGGGAGGTTGTGGCGCAAGGCACGCCGGAGACGGTTGCGGCGACCGAGGCGAGCTATACGGGGCATTATTTGAAGCCGATGTTGGAGCGGGCGCGGGAGGCTGCGGAGTGAACTGGAAACGAAACGTATGCAACCTTCCAAAATTGCAGCAATTTTTTGGGGATGAGTATTATGGAGAGATTGCTTCCCGATTATCGCATTCGATAAACAATGTGGTATGAGAGATTCAATTGAGAATACCGACGCTACTAAGAGTCAGAGTGGTGATGGTGGCACAGCCGCGCCGAAGGTCTTTATCTCGTACAGCTGGACAAATACCGCGCACACCGAATGGGTACTACAGCTTGCGACCGATCTCAAGAATCTCGGTGTCGATGTTGTAATCGATCGGTGGCACCTAATTGAAGGACAAGATGCGCATGCGTTCATGGAACGTATGGTCCGCTCAGATGAAATCACTAAAATTATTCTCGTCTGTGATCAGAAATACGTTGACCGGGCAAACGGGAGGGAAGGAGGCGTAGGAATCGAGTCTCAGATCGTCACGGCGCAGCTATATGGTGATGTCGAGCAGACAAAAGTTGTCGGCATAGTTGTGGAGTCCGATGAGAGTGGAGCTCCAACCGTTCCTATTTTCCTGCAAAATAGAATATTCATCGATTTTCGCGATGCGGATGCTTATTCAAGCAACCTCCAGCAGCTAGTGCGCTGGGCATTCAATAAGCCCCTATTCCGTGAACCTGCGGTTGGACCGAGGCCCAAATTTGTGGATGACCAAGTGGAGTTTGATCCCATCAAACTCTCAGCCACCGGAGCAAGGGGTCGAAATACTAGCCCAGTTGGAAAGCTCATATCTTTCATGAATGAGTTGGCGAGGCAGCGTTCGGACTTCACGGTGGGAATGTCGGACGACGAAGCACCAGATGAATCAGTGTTTCGCGCCATCAAAGCGTTGGGCGCATTAACATCGCAAGTCCTGAATAAGTATGATGAAGTTTTGGCTGAGCGAGAGCTTACTGAGGGCGAGATTGAATCAACAGTTTCTTACTTTGAAGCCGTTTTCTCGCACTACAGTACAGGTGGCACCCAATGGAGTGGAGATGCGACAAAGTTCTATGGGCAATTCTTGCTGACAGCGCTTTTGGCGAGATTCGTGAGACATCGAGCATTCGAATCTGCTCAAGCTCTCCTTGGGGCTCGATTGATAAAATTGAGATATGGGGAAATGACTGCGGAGGACTACCCACTTCGCTCATTGAACGAGTTTCTAAGTTCTCTCGATCATCGCAACAGTAGGCTGAAATTGCAGCGCGCTTCACTTCACGCTGATCTCATCCGTGACCTATGTGATGAGCTCAAACTGGAATTTGTTGAGTATATTCAGGCAGATTTGATTCTTTTCCTCGCCCTCTCCGATTGGGACGACGGGAGGATTTGGTGGCCCGATTCCGCTTTGTATGTCGCGGATTCGCATGGCACATTGCCATGGTTCGTTCGTGCCAAACAACCTGCTTTTCGAGACAAGCTCTTTCCGTTGTTTGGTGTTCGCAATTCCTCAGATCTCAGTGACCTTATCGAGAGTATTCGGATCGGCAAGGTTCCGGAGGTAAGATGGCGAAGCGCATTCTCGACGCTGAATCTGACCGAATTGCTAAATCTTCAGAAGGTTAGCGAAACATATTAAGCTAACGCGAGTTCCGTCGCTCCGGGCGGAATTCCGAGGAAGGTAGACTTTGTTGCTCAGGCGCCTTTTCTGCGCGCCGTTCTATATTGAGCCCTTAGTCAGCAACTGGCGGGAAGTTCCAAGTTCCGGCAAGTTCAGGGGACAGTATACCTAATTGCGCACTTGCCCTGATGGGCACTTCAGCCTGTCCCGCACCCTCGCCAGCAACCGGCGGAGCGAAAGGCTGTCCTACACGGCTTGTCCTGTATAAATAACTCGGTCCATTCCCTCACACGGAGACCGGACCATGGCATTTATCTCGGCAGCACAGCAGCGCGCGGACCTGCGGGCGATGAAACTCCAGCAGGAGGCGGCCCTTCGGAAGCGTAGCTGTGACGAAGTCACACCGGCTCAGGGCGAACGGGGTGGCGCCGAGGCTGAATGCGACAAGCCGAGCGAGTGCAGGGCGCTGGTTCTGGCGCGGCCTTGGGTTGGCGCGGGGTTTGCCAAGGCGCGCGATGCAAATCCTCCCCTCTTCTTTAGTGGAGGGGATCGAAGGGAGGTTGCGGACGCGGAAGCGTCCGTTCAGGTTTCGCGTGACGGCCACCACCCCCAAACCCCCTCCTCTGGAAGCGAAGCTGGCCCGGAGGGTCAACAAGAGGGGGCTTCAGCTTGCACCGACGACACCACGCCCGACCGGCGCACGGTCTTCCTGCCTGCGCTGAAATCGCGTTTCCTCGAACACCTCTCCGAATTCGGCAATGTCGGGCTCGCGTGCAAACGCGCGGGCGTCTCGCGGCAGACGGCTTATCGCGAGCGGCGGCGGCAACCTGCCTTTGCGCGGCTGTGGGATGCGGCGATGCTCTCTGCCCGTACGGTCGCGGAGGAGGCGCTGGCCGAGCGGGCGGTGCACGGTGTGGAGGAGCCGGTGTTCTACCACGGCGAGGAAGTTGGCCACCGGCGGCGTTTCTCCGACCGGCTGCTGCTCGCGCATCTCGGGCGGCTCGACCGGATCGAAGCAAAGCCCGAAGTCAGCGCTGCGCTGGCGACGCTCGACGATGCGATCGCGGCGCTGGGGCGGGGTGAGGAGCTGGGCGGGGAACTGGGCGGGGAGCTGCGCGAGCAAGCGGCTCCGCAGGGCGGGGAAAACGATCCCTTGAACAGTGTTCCACATGTTCCACTTGGCCCCGACCACGCGTTCGCTCCGACCTCAAGTCGCGCCGCGGCAGGACAACAAGGGTACCCGCCGTGCGAGACCTGCGGCGGGCCGTGTGACGAGCCTTTTGCCGAACTCACCGCCGAGCATTGCATGTGGCTGGGCAATCGGCTCGACCGGATGAACGCCGCGCGGCCCCGTGGCGTGCCGAAGCCGCACGAGCTGGGCGCGGGGATCGACGAGAGCGACCGGATCGAGGGCCTGCAACTCGACGCCTTCGAATGCGATATGCCCGAATGGTGGACGGTAACAAGCGAGGAGGAGCTGGAGGAGAGGCTTTCTTGTTAGGCCCTCAAGCGCCGGGCGCGGGCCGTCCGGCCCGCTTGGCTTCCTCGCATAAGCTCGGGCGGCCGGTCGGCCTTGCACTCGGCTACGCCTCGCGGAGTTGCGCTGATCCGGTGAGCGCAGCGAGCCGCAAGGGCGACCGCCCGCCCGCAGCGAAGCGACCTTCAGGTCGCGAAAGCGAGGAAAGCCAAGTGAGCGGACGCGAACGCCGGCGCTTGAGGTCAAACAAGCAACGCCGCCCGGCGTCTGAGGGCGAAAACAAACGACTCCCGGCGCTTGAGGCCCAACAACCCCATTAACCCCATCTCAACCCTGTGCTGCGACGCTCGGCGGCAAATTGGAGGGGAGTGCGCCATGGAAATGCAGAAGGTAGTCGTATTCGTCTCGGCGGCGGTGGGATCGCTGGTCGCCGTGTCGAGCTTTGGTGTAGGCGATATGGACGGGGACGGCACCCATGCGCGGAGCGTCCACATGGAAGCGTGTCTGCGCCAGGTGCGCCAGATCGTGGTCGACGAGGCCGCCGCGGTGCGCTCGTGCGAGTGCATGTACGGCGAGTTCGAGGAAAAGGGCTATGCCCTGACCGACGCCTTCGGATCGGACTTCGAGGATATGAGCCGGATCACCCGCAGCTGCGCCGCCAGAAACGGCGCGCGTCTGCCGTAGGGGCGGTTGCTGGTCGCTGGTTGTCGGATTTGACCAATTACGCGGGCAAAAGGGTGCTACCATTGCAGCCGGTCGCGAGTCGTGGGGAGATGACTCGCATATAAGCAAAGCAAGAATGCGGGCATCTGTCTTTCACCATAAGACAGGAGCATATCATGAAGAAGACCCTTATCGCCGCTGGATCTGCCGCACTGGCAGGCGCGCTCGCACTGGCCGCCGTGCCGGGCACCGCGCAATCCGACAATGCGGCATTCGTCGTCAACCAGTCGGGCTGTGGCGGCACGATCAACACGCCCGAAGGACCGGTCACGGTCGCTACCGACGACGGCGCGATCCAGGTCGCTACGAGCAGCGGCAACGCCATGTTCGTCTGCAACCTGGATGTGATCGCCGGGCCCGAGCTGACGAAAGCGTTGAAGGTCGAAGGGTTCGGCTGCTTCACGCCGAACGGACCGGCCACGGAATCGCGCATGGTCATTACGCCAGGCGGCAAGGCAACCGCCGTTTGCCGTCGGCGCGACTGACCTGACGGCGAAGCTGGCCTTGTCCGTCACCGGGCAGGGCCAGTCGCGCCGCAGTTTGCGATGAAGCCGGGCACGATCAGACATTGCGTCATATGGGTACCTCTGGTGTCCTCGCTGGCACTCGTGCCCGGCGCTGCGCTGGCAAGCGAGGAAGAGGTCGTCGTCTTGCCGCCCGGCTCGACTGGATCCGAGGGGGAAGCCGAAAGCCTCGAGTTGCTACCGGTGGTCCGCAGCGACGGGGCGTGCCGGATCGGTTCATCGGCCGAAAGAGGGATTGGCGACCCCATCGGTTGCGCGTTCGACGATACCACTCTCGGCCTGACCGTTGCCTCGAGCCTGCAGGGTGAAACGTCCGCAGTTGCACTGAAGTCGGCATTCGCCAGACGAAGCGACGCAGGGTTCACCCTCGACCGTCAGTTCAACGACACCATGCCGGGCACTTCCGGAGAGACGATGCTCGCGACCGCCGGACTGGAAGTGGATTTGCTCGATGGACAGGTCAAGCTCGCGAGCGAATTGGGCTGGAGCCAAAGTTGGCGCACACCGATTGCCAATTCGACCCTGCAACCGATCCGGGTGGACCAGCGAAGCGGCAATGCCCAGGCACACAAACTCGACATAGCCATTGTCGATGAACCAAAACGCAAATGGTCGGTCGAAGCGAATTATCGCAATTCGGCTGGCGAGTATCGCCCGGTATCGATGGGATTGCCGATGCAGCTTTTCGGCTCAAGCGGCGCGGAACTCGGTTTGGCGACGCGCGGCAAGCTGGCCGACTGGACCGTGTCGGGTTCCTGGCGATCAAGCCGCAATGACTACTTCGCCAGCGAGAGGTGGAAGGCCTCTGTCGGATATTCCGGCATTTCACTGCAGATCAAGCGTGACCGAAGCGAAACTCAGGACACCGCGAGTGATCTGTTTGTCATCAGTCCCAGCAGTTCAGCGCGGACGCAGGTGAGTGTGGATGTCATTCCGATGAGCATTTTGCCCCAGCTGGCATTGGCTCAGGACGGTTGGGGCGCGCTCGTGCCATTGACGTTCAGCGCCGGGCTGGGGTGGCGCGAGAGACAGCGGTACTCGAGCGGCGAATTGCTTTCATTCGCAGGTTCGAGCCTCAGCCTGATGGGTGTCTGGTCATCGCCGATCGGCGATACGCTGGTGACCTTTGATCGTGAGTCTCAGAAGGCTGGCGCAGGCAATGTCAGCACGCAGTCGCAGGCCGACCAGACAGTTCTCGTGGATCATTCGTTCTCGACGGGAAACTGGACACTTGGCGGCAATATGATGTTGACGAGCAGCCGATCAGACGCAGCAGAAGACTTTGCGACGCGCGACAGCAATGACATGCTCTTCTTTGGCGTGTCAGCAAGCTACCGTGAGAAGAACGGTACTGAATTCGCTGTCAGCATCGGGCGCGATGCAATGACATTCGACAATGATGGCGGTTCATTGCGTTTCACTGACCGGACAACGCGTTTGGAGGCCTGGATTGACCTTTCTAAGATGCTGCATTCGCGTCTTGATCGCGACGACATACATCTTCGTCTCGAGGCAAGGGTAGACCTTGGCGGCTCTGGCTACGAATTCCGGTTTCTTGACGAGATAATCGACAGTGAGTTCGAGACCCTCGCCTCACAGGGCGTGTTGCTCACATTTGGCATGAAACTCAACTGATCAAATAGCGCGGCCGCAATGATTACCGCAGCAGTTCCAACTGCACACGCCCGTGCCCGCGCTTGATCAAACCAATCTCGGTCGCAGCCGCGCGGCTGAGATCGATCGTCCGTCCGTGCGCGTACGGACCACGATCATTTATTCGCACGACGACTGATCGTCCGTTTGAAGCGTTGGTGACCCGTACCTTGGTGCCAAACGGCAAGGTTTTGTGTGCCGCAGTCATCGCGTGCATGTTGAAACGTTCGCCGTTGGCGGTTCGCCGCCCGTGAAAGCGCTGCCCATAGTAAGACGCCATACCGGTTCCGAGCACGGTTGTTTCGGGTTGTTCCTCAATGGGTGGCTCAAAGTCGTGCAGATCCACCACATTGCCTTCGACGTCAGGCACCGGGACTTCGACGTCAAAGGGAGCGAAAGTCGAATCAAACTCTTCTTCGCTCACAGCGGGGCTAGCCGCTGAAAAAGGCAGGAGCAGCGCTAGCGAAGCCACAAGGGCGCGAAGGATCGATAAATTGCGGGTCATAGGTCTAGGCAATTGGGCCCTCCCAAACTGCTCGAGTGGCGCCCCATTAGCCTCCAGGGTGCAACGCACCAAACCGCAAACTCGGCTGATCGACAGCTGAGGGCGCTTCATCGGCCATCGGTGAGGGAATTGCGGTGTGTTGCAGTTTTTTGCCTGTTTGCAACACGCTTTGGATCAATCAATTCGACCAGAACTGGCTGGAGAATCAGTTTGGCGGGAGTAAAGCAAATGGGGCCGGTATTGCTACCGACCCCACTCTTACCAGCGCGTGGTCTCTTCTTCGGGCGAACCTTCCGAAGAGCGCTTGGCGCTCGATGTTTTCCCTTCTTCCCGGCAAGCCGGGTTTCCGGTTCTGTCACCGGCGCTCGCACCGGCATCCGGGACCTTCCGGTTTGTCTTTCCAGCCAAAGGCTGTTCCGACGATCCTTCCGTTCCCGAGACCTTTCATCCCTTGTTGGCCTGCTGTCTCTAGCGGCACCGCCTCGACCTGAGTCCAGACGTTTCCCTCGACGGCCGACCGGGATTTCCGGTCCGCTACGGTCTGCTTTCGCGTTCCTCTCAAACGGCTCACTTGCTTCCGGTCGAAACCTTCTGCTGGTGGTCCTCAAAGACCGCGCGGACAGTGACCGCAACGTCGGTTGGTTTTGAATAATCCTTCAATTTCTGATCGTTAGACCATAAACCGGAGTATTTTTCTCTCCCTTTCCGATAAATTCAAGCTGCGCCTTCCGACCGAGTCGTTCAAGCTTTGCAATCGGGAGTTATCCACTTTCCACCGAATTCGTTGTGGACACGAGTGGATAACTCAACGGTTTGTCCCATCACCTCAAAGCGCCAACCCGGCAAGGTCGAATCCTTCACCTATCGCGCTTCGCAAGCAGCTTCAGGCGCAGCGCGTTTAGCTTGATAAAGCCCTCGGCATCCTTTTGGTCGTAAGCACCGGCATCGTCTTCGAAGGTCACATGCGCTTCAGAATATAGCGAGTTGGCTGACTTGCGCCCGACCACCATCGCATTGCCCTTGTACAGCTTGAGCCGCACTGTGCCGCTCACCTTTTCCTGACTGAGATCGATTGCTGCCTGCAGCATCTCGCGCTCGGGCGCAAACCAGAAGCCGTTGTAGATCAGCTCTGCGTACTTCGGCATAAGCTCATCCTTCAGATGCGCCGCGCCGCGATCGAGTGTGATCTGTTCGATCCCGCGATGGGCGCGCGCGTAGATTTCGCCGCCGGGGGTCTCGTACATTCCGCGACTCTTCATCCCGACAAAGCGGTTCTCGACCAGATCGAGCCGCCCTATCCCGTGTTTGCGGCCAAGGTCATTGAGTGCTGCCAGCACCGTGGCCGGGCTCAACGCTTGGCCATTCAGCGCGACGCCATCGCCCTTCTCGAACTCGAGCGTGATATATTCCGGCGTGTCCGGCGCGTCCTCCGGGTGATCGGTTCGCGAATAGACGTAGTCGGGTGTTTCTTCCCACGGATCTTCCAGAACCTTGCCTTCAGACGAAGTATGCAGCAGGTTGGCATCGGTCGAAAACGGGCTTTCGCCGCGCTTGTCCTTGGGCACCGCGATCTGGTGCTTTTCCGCCCATGCAATCAGAGCGGTACGGCTGGTAAGGTCCCATTCGCGCCACGGGGCGATCACCCGGATATTGGGATCGAGCGCATAGGCCGACAGCTCGAAACGAACCTGATCGTTGCCCTTGCCGGTCGCGCCATGGGCAATGGCATCCGCGCCGGTTTCATGCGCTATCTCGACCAGCCGCTTGGAAATCAGCGGGCGAGCAATGGACGTGCCGAGTAAGTAGTCGCCTTCGTACCTCGCGTTGGCGCGCATCATCGGAAAGACGAAGTCGCGCACGAACTCCTCGCGCAGATCCTCGATATAGATGTGTTCGTCCGGGATACCCATTGCCCGCGCTTTCTCGCGCGCCGGCTCGATTTCCTCACCTTGGCCAAGATCTGCGGTAAAGGTTACGACCTCCAACCCGCGCTCGGTCTCAAGCCATTTGGCGATGACACTGGTATCGAGACCGCCGGAATAGGCGAGAACGACACGTTTGATATCAGGCATTGGGCAGAGGCTCCTTGGTTGGCGGCGCGGTTAGCAATGCGGGCAGGTCGGGGCAATCAAGAAGCACTTGGCCGAGGCGAAGCGAATCGTCCGGGAAGCGAATTCGGCAACGGCTGCAGGATCGTCCAGCGAGCCGACTAATCGGATGCGCGCCGCCTTTCGGAAATCTCGGCCTGGGCAAAGGGCAGCGCGGCATCATACAGCGGTTCATCCGTATCCGCACCGGTTTCGCCCTCACCGTCCAGCCAGTAGGGATCGTCCGTCCCGTCCTCGAGTGACATGCACGCGATGTGACGACCATCGAATTCATTCTCGAGCGATTTGATGTTGCGACAAGTCGCACGGAGTGCTTCCTTGTCTAGCCACAGGGCACGCGCCTGGCGATCGTTAAGTATGCGGTTCGCGTCAATGCATCCTTGCGACAGCGTTCCGTACCCAAGCATCGTCGAGGTGTCGCAAAGCGCACCATATGCAGCTTCGTCAGCGAGCAGCAAATCCTTGATCGCTGCGGCCTTGAAACCCTCATACCAGCCGCACGCCGAGGTTTGGACGGTGTCTCGCTTATGATCAGGCACACGTTCGCAAATTGCGGCGACGTGGCTAGGTTCATCCTTGGCCAGACGCTCGCCTTCGGCCCAGTCGGCCTCGTGCTTCGCCATGCGGCATGCTTCTGCCAAAGTGCTGCCGCGGGATCCCAAAGGAATAATCTCGCAGTTTTTGGCCAGCGCTTCTCGATCATCGAGCAAAGCGTACACCGCGTCGAACTCCTCTTGTTGCTGCGCCAGACGGTCCTCACGCGCCTTGCAGGACCGCCCTGCATTTGGGCCGCGCATGCCCTGGAATTCATCGACAGCGCACAGCCGCCCTGCCATCCGGTCGTCGAGCGCCTCGATTGCTAAGCGGTCGCTGTCGTCCAATGCAATGGCGCGGCGCTGCCGCTCTGAATACCCGCTCCGGGCGTGTTCCCAATCGGGGTCTTCGCCGGGTTCTGCATCGACCGGCTGTGCATCGAGTGTGTCGGCCAGCGCCAGTGCCTCTTCGAAGTGGCCAAGCTGACGCAGCGCATCGACGACGTAATAGAGCGCGAAAATACGATCCTCCGGGGGATCTTCGAATTCAGCAACCACCTCGGGCAAATCGCTGACCAGCGTATCGAGCGCGGTGCGTCGCTGATTGTCGCTTTCGGCACCCCATGGCGCATGCAGGAGCAATTGATAACGCTCTTTCGCCGGACGCCTGATCTGCGAAGCAAGCCAGTAAGCGCGCAGATGCCGCGTCTGGCCCAGAAGTTCCTTCCATTCCGCCGTTGAGATCAATCCGGGCAACTGCGCCAGCTCCTCGGCAGAATAGGCATGATAGGCCAATTTGCCGCTGGATTGGTCGCTCGCGGCATAGTCGGGCAGGATCAGAACGCGGTCATCCGGACATTCCGGGATTTGCATGTCGATCCACTCATCGCCCAGATGGCTGCCGTCGGGAAAACTTTCGATCGGGTAATGCGGATGGGTGACGAACTGTTTGAAGCGCGTGCCGGTCAGCGGACAGGTGAAGCTTTCCGGCTTGAGTTCGAACCGCTTCGCCTGCTCGGCGGTCATGATCTTGGCGCTGGCCGGAGCGATGCCGACAAGGCCAAGCGCAAAAGCGGCTGTAACGATCATGCGGAGCAAGGGCGACACCTTCAGGGAAACTTCAGGCCAAAATAAGCGCAACCGATTGCCTTGCATAGCGAAATGCGCCTTGCGACTTGGCAAACGCGACGCAGCACGCCACTGAACCGCCAACGGGAGCGCGGGAGAGAGAAATGCTGGCGATGTGGAACAAGGCGAAGGCCATGGCGGAGCAAGCCCCGCCGGAGCGCAACCGCTGGGTCGATTTCCTGCGCGCCTTTTCCATCCTCGCGGTGGTGATTGGCCACTGGCTCGTGGCCGCGCCCTATATCGACGGTTCGGGCGAGGTGGTCGGCGGGCATCTGCTCGGCATCATCTCGTGGACCCAGTGGCTGACCTGGGGATTTCAGGTAATGCCGATCTTCTTCCTTGTCGGAGGGTATTCCAACGGGGTTAGCTGGTCCGCGCAATTGCGTGATGAGAGACCTTATTCGGAATGGTTTGCGAGCCGGATCCAGCGGCTGATCAACCCGGTGTTTCCGGTGCTTCTGGCATGGGCGCTGTTCGCTTTCTTCGGCACGCAAGCGGGTGTTGATCGCGAAGTCGCGAAGCTGGCGACATCGCTCGCGCTGATCCCGGTGTGGTTTCTTGCCGTGTACCTGCTGGTCACCGCGCTGGTCCCGTTTTCCTATGCCGCTTGGCGGAAGATCGGATTCTGGAGCTTCGCCTGGCTCGCGGCCTGCGCGATTCTGGTCGATATACTGACGCTGTTTTACGGTGTGCCTTATGTGAACTTCCTCAACTTCATATTCGTTTGGGTGGGCATCCATCAGCTCGGTTATGCGTGGCGGGATGGGCGGATGAACGGTGGGGGCAAAGCGTTCCTGTGGTTCGCCGGAGGGCTGGTGACACTCGGCCTGCTGGTTTGGTTCGGTCCCTATCCGGTGGCGATGATCGGAGTGCCGGGTGCAGAAATCACCAATTCGATGCCGCCGACCATTGCGCTGTTCGCGCTGGGGGTGATGCAGGCGGGACTGGTGCTGGGGCTCGAGGGGGCGGGGCGGCAGATGCTGGAGAATCTCCGCGTGTGGACGGCCACCGTGCTGCTCAACGGGATGATCATGAGTGTCTACCTGTGGCACCTGACCGCCTTCGTGCTGGTCATGGTGGCGGCTTGGCTGGCGGGCGGTATCGGCCTGCGGGTCGAGCCGGGCAGTGCAGAATGGTGGCTGGCGAGACCGGTGTGGTTCGCGCTCTACATCGTGGTGCTGTTGCCGCTGGTGACGATCTTCAGCCGGTGGGAACGCGGCTTCGGCCCGGCCCGCGACGGCCGCCCGGTGCCGCACTGGCGACTGGTGACCGGCCTGCTGATGATCTGCACCGGCCTCGCAATGACCGCCGCGATCAGCATCGCCAGCCCCGAGGGCGTGACGGGCGTGCGACTATGGGTGGTGGCACTGCCGTTCGTGGGCGCGGCGCTGGCGGGGTTCGGGCCGGTCTACGGCTGGTTCAAGACGAGAAAATCGGCCGAAGCTTAGTCGCGGCTAAAGGGCTTGCCACACCCGCCATTTCGAGCAAGATTGCTTGTTCATGGGGGGATGAAATGGTTAAGTGGAAGCGTGCAGCAATTTTACTAGGCGGTTTCGCTCTGGCGGTACCAGCTAGTCTGTCCGGACAATCGGCACCGATTGGTGCTTCAGGAGTGGTTCCGAACGGACGGATTGGCGAGTTTCGCCACGGCACCTATCCCTCTCTCAATCGGGCCACGCATGTTGGCGTCGACATTCCAGCTAGTTGCGGATCAACCGTAAATTCTTGGGGTGATGGAGTGGTTGTCGATGTCATTACAATCGAAAGCCAGCAGAACTTCAACAGTCTTGGCTACATGGTGATAATTGATCATGGTTTCGTCCAATCCCTACGGAAGCAGACCTATAGCAGCTATTTTCATCTTCAATCACCTCCAGCCGACCAAAACGGTCGCATACTCAAGCGTGGAGCACGTATTTCCCGCGGAAACAAGGTAGGTAAGATTGGTGAAACAGGGGTAGCCTACGGATGCCATCTACATTTTGAGTTGAGGCATTTTAGTGGGCGCTTTCATCCTGTTTGGGGCAACATATACGGGCCCGGTGATCAGAGGAAGTCGCCTGAATTTCTCTCTGGCTGGTCAGACCCTCTAATGATCAGTGGCGGTAATTCGGCGGCGGCCACGCAGGCTTTCCAAAGCCCAACGCGAAGGTCTACAGTAGAAAAAACCCGCCTCAGCCCGCCCACCAACCTTGCCCCCGGCGGTCGTCGCGCGCCCGGTGACCAGATGCGCTCCGGTCAGTTCAACCTGACCTGGCGCGCGGTTCCTGGTGCGACCTATTACGATTTCGGTGTTCGCGACATCGAGCGCAACAGCCTAGTTGTCGATCGCCAGTCGCGTAGCAATTCCTTCCGCGTCAGCTTGCGCGAGGGGCGCAGCTATCGCTGGAACATTCGCGCCTGCAACAACAGCGGCTGTTCGGACTACAGCGATCCGCTTTTCTTCACAGTGACCGGTTCCACCCGCCCCCGGCCGATGCCGACGCGAAGTACCGCACCGATCCCGCCGGTTACTCCGCCGCCACGCCCGACGGCCACGGCAACCCGTGCTCCGGCTCCGCAACCCGCTGCGAGGGTTTCCGTGCCAGCCATTCCGCGGAGTGGTTCGCCGGGGCGCAGCCGCTCTCCCGGTGATGTCCTGACAGATTCCAACATCAGGCTGCGCTGGTCGGCTGTATCGGGTGCAACCGAATATGATTTCGGCATCCGCGACATGACGACCAATCGACTGGTCGTCGACAAGCGTTCGACTACGACATCCTTCCGCACCCGATTAACGGCGGGCCGGACGTATCGCTGGAATGTGCGGGCCTGCAATTCGGCAGGGTGTTCGGACTTTAGCAGCCCGCTTTATTTCACGATTGAGCAACCGCGGGCTGCTCCGCCTCCTGCCACCAGCACTTCGTCTTCCAGCCGCAACTCGGGTGGCCAGTCGAACTCGGGCTCCACAAGCCGGGCTTCGAGCAGGCCCGCCATGCCGACCGGCATGAGCCCTGGTTATTCCGCATCCCCCGGACAGCGCGTACGCGGGACAACCGTGCGGATCAGCTGGGACAGTGTTCGCGGCACCGAGGAATATGATTACGGCATCCGCGACATGACGACTGGCAAGCTGGTGGTCGACCGCAAGAGCGACCGCACATCCTACACTACGAGGCTGGAGAGCGGGCACACCTACCGGTGGAACGTGCGCGCCTGCAATTCGGCCGGTTGTTCGAGCTTTACCGTTCCGCGGTACTTTACCGTGGAATAGGCGGAAGATTCGGGTGCGGCGCTGGTGGGTTTCGGTCCGGTCTATCGGTCGAGCAAACGCGAGACCTGAACGCCCGATTCGCAGCGTGACGATACCCGGTTCGGGCCCGGTTTCGGGGTTTGGTTGATAAAGCACATCCGCCGTCCGCGCATGTTGAAGCGGGTTGCCCTGTTCGGTCGTTCATTCGATTTTCAAAGAGCCGACGAGAACATAGCGGGTCACCGGCGTGTAGGAAAATGGTTCCTGCGATTGTGCGCCGCGCGAAGCAGGGCGGTATCGGAAAGTCACAGGCGCTAGCGGCTTTGAGCCTTGTGAGGTTGCCGTGCATCGGCGCGGCACTGACCGGCTTCGGGTCGGCGTATCGGTAGGTGAGGTATCTGCCTGCGGCCCAACGGCGGTTCCTCTGCAGGCCCGGACCGCTCGGCCGGAATTGCGGACACTACGTACGCTGATCGTACATATGTTTCACGCTGTCAGAATAAGTTGATCTCATCGAATTTGGAAAGGCCGGGCCTGTTGAAGGCAGGCGAACAAGTGGATGCAGCGACAGGTGATGAACGTGAATTCAAACACTTCTTTTGACGCGCTTGCCATTTCCGTGGTGCATTCGGTTGGACTTAGCGGAAGCGATCTTGCGATTGCCATTCTCGAACAGTCCCCCGATTGCATCAAGATGCTGGACCTAGACGGCCATTTGGATTTCATAAATTGCAATGGACTGGACGCGATGGAGATCGATCGGCCGGAATCGGTGATCGGAAAGCTTTGGTGGGAACTTTGGCCGAAACCGGTTCAAGGGTACGTCAAACAGAAGTTTTGCGAGGCCTTGAAGGGGCGCGAAACAAGCTTCGAGGCTGAGTGTCCAACCGCGAAAGGTACAAGGCGGAAATGGGTGGTGAACTTGCGTCCGCTTGTCGCAGCGGCAGGGCCTGTTGTATGCATCCTGAGTACTTCGCGCGACGTTACGGTCTGACGAGAACGATTTTGGGGTTTGGTTGTTAAAGCACGTCCGCCGTCCGCGCATGTCGAAGCTTTTTGCCCTGTTCGGTCGTCCTTTTAATTTTCAAAGAGCCGACGCGAACATAGCGGGGTGGGGAGGTGTCGGAGAGGGGGCGTGTAGGGAAACGGCTGCAAAATCTCCGCTCTTTCAGGGCTCCAGCCAAGCATAGAGATGGGGCGGCACAGCGCCGCGCAAGGCATTGGCGTGACGCTCCGCGCAGCGGAAAGCCAGTTCGCGACCAGTGGTAAACTGCGCCGGTTCGAGCAACTTGATCCGCTGGTACCAACCGCTGATAACGTCTTTGTACGGCTGGTATCCGTTCATGATGGTCGATTGCTTGAAGGTTTCGTCCAGCTTCGCTGCGCAGCGGCGCTTGAGCTCTCCGTTCAGCCCGGTCACGTCCTTCCCGTAGAATTCGATCAATTTGACCAGCGCTTCGTCGTCGTTATCGAACAGCGCCTTCTCCACTTCGGGCGGCGCGAAGAAATAGCGGACCGTGTCGATCGCCTCCTTGTCTGGAATGCCGAATTCCATTGGCGGAAGGTCTCCCAGCGGCACGAGCATAGCTGCCTGATCGTCGCCGGCCTTCAGCAGCATCTGCAGCATTGCCTTTTCGCCGTCGGACAACACTGCATCGGAGGTGTAGCGGTCGACCAGACGGGTCGCCTCTTCTGCGCCGCGGATGGCACCATCGTCGCCCGCGACATCCTGCATAACGCACAGCGGGCTGTCGGCTTTTCCGGGGCAGGGCCGGGAGTTTTCTTCGGCCACCGCACTGGCAGGTAGGGCGATGGCCGCCAAAGCCGCGAAGGCTACAAGATTGACGTACGCGCGCCTCACAGCTGTTGCACCATGCGAGGCTTGAGCGCTGTGTAAATCTGCCCCATCAGTCGCCCGACCTCGGTCAAATAGCCTTTGGTCAAGGTGCCTTCGCACGCCGTTGTTACATCGACGCGCACCACTTCGCTGCTCATGATCTGGCCGATGACCTGAGCCGATCCACCGGCGAGGTTCGAGGTGAAGCGAGGGACCACGGGCGGGATTTCGCCGGCTTCATGCGACAACAGGCTCACGTCTTCGCCGACGATCTGGACTGAAAAGGTGGGCTCCATCGAGTCGCCCTTGCGTGGTCCGGTGCTGACGGCGACGTTGGTGGCGGTGTTCTTCCAGATATCCTTCGCGCAATCGACCGGTACCGGATCATAGGTGTTGCCTGCGGGGCTGAACATATCCATCAACGAACCAGGACTCAGCATACGCATGTTCATAGTGAAGTGAACGTAGCGGCTCTGTTCTTTCACCGCACGGCCGAACATTTCCTTTGGATCGATGGCGAGGATAGACTCCGCCTCGACCCCGCGACCTTCTTTCAGTCGAACGGAAAGCCCGCTGTTCTCCGCCACGGCGATACGGCAGTCGACTGCACTTTGCCCTTCCTCCGGTGCCCAGCATGTCATGTCGGGCGGGCCGGAGCCGAAAGGCAGTCCCTTCGGGCCCGCATAGACATCGAAGCCGATGGAATGGAACGCGACGCGGACCGGAATCTGTTGAACGGTGGTCGCCTCGTTGTAGGTCTGGAAAAGCGTTTTTCCGTCAGGCCCGACGGTTATGGTGCAGAACCCCTGCAAATTTACCAGGCCGGGCTTGTACCAGCTTTTCACAATTTCCGGCTTGCCGCCCGCCTCGAGCAGCGACTGCGCTTCCGGTGAGGTCAGGGTTTGCGGGCAGGATACTTCGACCGCCTCTCGCGCCGCCGTCTGGGCAGGCCAGAGGGCGGTGAGCATCGATACCGCGACGATGACGGCGGAAAACTGAATGTTCTTCATGGCTCAGAGTCCTTTCAGCTTGCGCAGCTTGAGAATGTGGCAGCCCGGTGCAGTGGGTTTGCCGACCATTTCCCCGTCGAGCAGTGTTGCGACCATCGCTGAGGATCCGAAATTGCCCGGCTGTTCGATCCAGCTTCCGGGCGACATCTCGATTTCGTATGCCGGTCTCATGCTCGTGTCAGCGGCACCGTGGACCCTGAAGGCACCGGCTGGTGCATCGGGGTTACTCGACGTCGGGAAGAAATTCAGCACGCCTTCGATCTGGCGCATGTCAGCCGACCGTGCCTTGTGCTCGTCATAGCACTGGCCCGAGTTGCTGCGGCAGAGGTTGCGGGCCGTCTCATCGGTTGCAGGACCGGCGTCCTCCAGCGAAACCGTCATGCCCATTTCACCGCTCGAACAGATGAAGGTCCCGGCATAGGTGCCTTCAAAGCCTGACGCATTGGCGTTGCCGTCATGGGCCGATGCCAGGCTGAGACCTAAAAAGCTTACCAGCAACCCGCCAGCCAGTATTCGCACAATGCCCGCTTGCCTGTGGTTCCGCCGCATAAAGTGTTCACTCCCGCACTGTCATCCGTTGTCGATAGAACTGAGTTATCAAAGCGCGACGTCCGAGGATTGAACAATTACGCCATGGGCTTATGGATGTTGCGGGGGAGGTCGCTCGTTATGGAATTCAGGTATTCCAAGCCACGTGCTGACATCAGAAAATTTGTCAGCAGCTATTACGATGTCAGCGTGCCTGACGGCTGGACCGACATCATGCGCGCCGAGATCGCCAACGTCCGGTTCGTGATAGCCGGTTCAGTCTCGACCGATCTCACCGGACGCAAAGAGACCTACGGCAAAGGCGCCACCCTGTTCTGCGGGCCAACCTACCGCGCAAGCACTGTGACCTTTGCCGCATGGACCAAAGTGTTTGGCGCGGCGATAACACCGCTCGGCTGGGCACGCCTGTTCGATGTCACGGCTGATGAGCTGGCTGACCGACTGGTGCCGCTCGAAGATTACATATCCAATGAACAGCGGGAACTTGTCAGGCCGATCTTCAACGCGGCGGACATGGCCGGGCGAGCAGCAGCCTGCGACGAATTGTTTGCAGCGATACTCGACCACGACAAGCGCGTAGACGAGCAATTTATCGAGCAGGTCAGCCACTGGATCACCAATCCCGAGCCAAGGGAGCTTGCCGAGCTCTATGCGCAGACCGATCTGTCGAAGCGGCAGGTCGAACGGCTCAGTAGGAAATATTTCGGCAGCGCGCCCAAACAGCTGCACTGCAAGTTCCGCGCGCTGCATTCCGCCAACAAGCTAACCTGGCAGGATCTGACCGACTGGCGCGATGTCGCGACGATGGACTACTGCGACCAGTCACATTTCATCCGAGAATTCAAGCGCTTCAACGGGCGTACGCCGAATGAATTTATCAAGGGTGCACATATTCTCGTCCGCATAACCCTGCAGGAACGGCTTCAGATCGCGCATGAATCGCCTTTCAGCCTGATCGGCTAACGTGTCGATAGGTATGCCGCCGCAGGGTAGCCTTACTTACTCCGCCGCCTCCCGCAACGCCTCCGCGAACCGCCACTTCGGCACTTCGCCGCGTTCGCGCAGGCGGGCGCTCTCTTCCTGAATGTACTCGCGTGTCATCGGGATGGCGCTGCGGTCTTTGACATATTGCAGCTGCCAGTTGACCATCCCGCCATTGCGGAAGCTTTGCTCGGCTCCGGCGAGGTAGAACAGCCACATGCGGTAGAATTCTTCGTCGTACATTTCGACGATCTCGTCCTTGTGCATGACGGTGCGGTTGTACCATTCTTCCAGCGTGTAGCTGTAGTGGAAGCGCATCGCTTCGACATCCATCACCTGCCAGCCGAACTTCTCGCTATTGGTCACCAGCTCGCTCAGCGCGGGGATGTAGCCGCCGGGAAAAATGTACTTGCGGGTCCAGGCATCGGTGAAGCCGGGAGGGCCCGCGCGGCCGCAGCAGTGGCTGATCATCACCCCGTCTTTCTTGAGCAGCCGGTTGGTGTGCTCCATGAATTGCGGATAGTGGATCGTGCCGACGTGTTCGAGCAGTCCGACACTGGATATGCGGTCGAATTCGCCTGTCACGTCGCGGTAATCCATCAGCTCGAACTTGACCTTGTCCTCGACACCAAGCTCTTTTGCCCGTTCCTGGCAGAAAGCGATCTGGTCGGGGGCGAGGGCAACTCCGAGTACTTCGCAATCGTACATCTTGTTGAGATAGAGCGCGAAGCCGCCCCAGCCGCAGCCAATGTCGAGCACTTTCATCGGTTTGCCGCCATTATCTTCGGGCGATTTGAGATACATCTTGGCTGCGAGATGGGCCTTCTTGTCCATCTGCGCCTGTTCGAGGCTCGTCGCTGATGGGTCGTCTTCGCGATAATAGGCCATGGTGTACTGGCGGTCTTCGTCGAGAAAACGCTCATACAGTTGGCGGGTAAGGTTGTAGGTATGCTCGGCGTTCTTCCGCGCTGAACTGCGCAAGTTGATCCCGTCCAGCTTGGCAACCGCGCGCTGCAGCGTCTTGCGGATCGGGCCTTTGGGCTTGAGCGACGCATCACCCAGACGCTTGGCATTCATCGTCACCAACAGGATCATATCGCGGATGTCGTGCGGCTCCTCGACCACCAGCAAGCCCCACATATAGGCTTCGCCTGCACCAAGCTGCGGATAGCGGACAATGTGGTTGGCCGCTTTCTTGCTGGTCAGCCTGATCCGCACCGGCCCGGCACGGCCGCCCACTTCGGGATCGTATTCGCCAGGCGTACCGTAGGTGTATTCCTTGCCGTCGTGATCGGTGACGATCAGCTGGCCGTGCTTGATCGCCTTGGACAGAAACTTGTCGAGCAGAAACATTGTGCGTGATCCCCTGTGACGCTTTGGCTGACAAATGGCGTCTATGACGCTAGCCTGTCAATCGCATTAGGAGAGGTAAACCGATGGCGGAGGCCAAAACCCAGATCACCGATGTCGATCCGGCGGACTTTATCGAAGCGGTCGAACCGGCGGCAAAACGCGGCGATGCGAAGGTGCTCGATGCGCTGTTTCGCCGGGTGACGGGTGAGCAGCCGAAGATGTGGGGCCCGTCGATCATCGGCTACGGCACCTATTGCACGACCTACGCCAGCGGGCGCGAGGTGCATTGGCTGCGCACCGGCTTCAGCCCGCGCAAGACAAAGCTCTCGCTCTATCTGATGGGTGGCTATTGCGATCCGGAAACCGGCGAGAAACACGCCGATGCGCTGAAACGGCTGGGCAAGCATTCGCGCGGCAAGAGCTGCCTTTACATCAACAAGCTGGCGGACGTGGACCTCGCCGTGCTGGAGGATATGGTGCGGCGGGACTTCGAGGAAATGAAGCGGCGCTATCCGGAGGATTAGATCCCCGCATACCATTGATAGCCCAGGCGGTCTTCCCAATAACCGCCTTTGCCGCCGCCGATATCGTCCAGCGTATCGACCACTTCGATCGCGGTCAGGTACTTCGCATGTTTGTATCCCAGCTGCCGCTCGATCCGCATCCGCAGCGGCGCCCCGTTTCTTTCCGGCAGGGGTTCGCCATTGAGGCTATGCGCGATGATTGTCTGGGGGTGGAAGGCGTCAACCATATCGACGCTCTCGTAATATTTGCGACCGACGTAAGTGTCGGCGCAGCGGAAGACGACGAATTTTGCACTGTCCTGAACGCCCGCCGCATCGAGCAGGGTGGAGAGTTGCGGTCCGGTCCATTCGCCAATCGCGCTCCATCCCTCGACGCAATCGTGGCGGGTAATCTGAGTCCGCTGGGGCAGGGCGCGCAAATTGTCGAGACTGAGCGACAGCGGCGTGTCGACCAAGCCGCGAACCTCCAGCCGCCAATCGGCGAACCCGCTGGCGAGCGATGCGCGGTAGGCATCGGTATCGACGGTGCGCGAACCATTGCCGCGAAAGAACGGGGAGATTGCCGAGCGGGGGTATTCCCTTGCCAGCGCCTTCCGGTCGGCCAGCGAACGGTGCACCTTCTGGTGCCAGCCCTGCGCCGCAGAGAACAGCGATTGCGCGGTGTCGGTCTCCGCCATTTTGGAGCACCCGCTGACAAACAGCGCGCCAATTCCGGCGAGGAAACCGCGACGTCCGACCGGCAAGCTCATGACTTGTCTCCCCATCTGTTCGAGCCGCCCGTGATCATGTCGCGCATGAGCGACCACGGTTTGTTGAGCAGGACCAGAACGACATGAACAACCAGGAAACCGAACAGCCCGAATGCAAACAGGAAGTGGAGCGAACGTGCGCTCTGCCGCCCGCCGAACAGATCGACCAGCCATGGTGCTGCGGGCTCGAAACCCGGACTGATCGCCAGGCCGGTGAACACCATTCCGGGCAGGAATACGCCAAGGACCAGGCCGTAAGCGAGTTTCTGGAGAAAATTGTACTTCGCCGGACCGTGCTCGAAATTCAGCTTCAGATGTTCGACCACATCGTGCCACACGGCCTTGGGGCGCCATTCGCGCGGGGCGGTCCGCAGGTCTCGCCAGAAATGGCCGTTCGCGAGCATGGCGACCCACATGAACAACAGCCCGAGGGCAAAAGGCCATGCCATCAACACGTGCCAGTCGCGCGCTTTCGCGAGGCTGTAATAGTCGGGGATTGTCATCCAGCCCGGAAAGCGGGGAACCTCGAGCCATGCCTGCGACGGTGAGAAGCCCCATTCACCCCAGTAGAGATACGGATGCGCGTTGGAAATGTTCAGCCCGCTCATGAACAGGATCACGAGGCAGACAAGGTTGAGCCAGTGCCATATCCGGGTGCTGAGCGCGTGTTTCTTCATGACGCTGCGCTTTCGCGGGCGAGATAGATCACGTCGCGCGACTGGTTGAGCAAGTGCTGCCCGCTGTCGATATAAAGCGTTTCCCCGCTCGCCAGATGGCCGCTGGCGAGGAACAGCGCAGCATCGGCGATCTCGCCTGCACCGGTTTTGCGCCGTAGCGGATTCAGCACATGACTGGCTTCGGTTTCTTCCTCGCTCTGGTCATGGCTCGGCAGGATCGCACCCGGCGCAAGGCCGTAGATACGATCTTCGGAATGTGCCGCACCCATCGCCAAGAGCGGTATCGCACCCGCTACGGCGTGTTTGCTTAGAGTGTAGCTGAAGAAATCCGGATTAGGGTTGGTGAGCTTCTGGTCCGTGAACTGGATGACTCGCCGTCCGCCGTTCGCGCGGGCATGCTGGAGGAAGGTCTGCGCCATGCGGGTCGGGGTTTTCGCGTTGATCTGCATCGATCGCATATACGTCTGCGGATCGAGTTCGGTTACATCGTCGGGTTTGAAGATCGCCGCGCAATTGACCAGCACACGCCAGTCATCGAGCCGCATGGCGAGCGCTTCGACCATCCGGACCGCCGCAGCGCCGTCAGCCAGATCACAATGGATTGCTTCAGCGCTTGGCAGGCTATCGGCAATCGTTTCCGCTTCGCGCGCCGACCGCCCGTAATGGAGCACGACATGCCAGCCGGCTGCGCCGAACGCTTTGGCCATTTCCGCCCCAAGGCGCTTGGCTGCGCCGGTTATGAGGATGGCCGGGCGGTTCATGCGATGCCCCGGTGCGTGGTCCAGCCAAGGCAAGTGGAACACCTGGAACACTGTCCCGATGTGGAAGTTTCTTCGGCAATCCGTCGATGCGAAATGAGCGGGGGCAAAACTGGCTGAGCAATCCAAGTCATGATTGACAGCTTAGAGCATAGCGGCAGCGAGTAGGAAAGGCAGCGCCGCCTACGATGGCCGCTGCACAGTCAGCGCATACCAGTCCCGCATGGTGCCATCCGCGCCTTTGCCAAGATAGCGCGTTGTCTGATCGACCGTGAAACCTGCGTCCCGGTAACACCGCTCCAGCCACTCCTCGTCAGGGAAATTGTGCAACCTGCCAAGCACATCGCGTCCTTCGCCATCCCCTAACTTGAAGTTGGCAAAGTGCCATCCGTCCGGACGTAGCGCGTGGAAAATACGCTCCAGGATGCCGGGCAGGTCGGTCCGTGCGACATGGAGCAGGCATGCATGCGCCCACACAGCGTCATAGGCTGCCTCTGCCCTCAGTTGGTCGAACTGCATTTGCCGCGCGCCGACATTGAAGCGTTCATTGGCTTTGCGTACCATGGCGGCAACGCCGTCTGTGGCGTCGAGATCGAAGCCGCGCTCCAATATCCGCGCTGAATCACGGCCGCCGCCGCACCCCAGTTCGAAAATGCGTGCGCCGGGCTCCAGTCGATCGAGAAAACTGTCGAGGTGGCGGCTTGGTGCCTGACCGAAACTCAGCGTGTAGTGCGGAGCATTGCTTTCATAATACGCAATCGTCGCGGGGTCTGCGGCCATCAGGCGAGAAACCAGCCGGATATGGCGTGGCGCGGGCGCGGCGCGGAAGGGGCGACCGGGCTCACACAGTGGAACTGCGGGACAGCGAACAGGTCCAGCCGATTGAAGCCGGGGACGAGCCCCTGCAGTCCATCTTCGCCGCACAGGAACAGCAAATTCCCGCCCCAGTCGACCGACCAGTCTCGCGAAAGGCCGAGCACGGCGGCAATCTTGCGGTCCTCGTTCGGGCCATCGTGATGGGTCGAGAGGAAATCGCCCAGGGTAAATCGTGTTGCCTGGATTTCGACAGCAGAAAGTTTCGGCTCTTCGGACAAGTCCTGCAGCCATTGATAGACCCGCATATCGGTCATCGCGCTGCGCAATTCGCAGAGCGGATTATCAGGCATCGCCGCCAGCGCCTCGGGCGTCATGGGAATGCCGTCATAGAGAAAGGCAAAGCTCTTGCTCGCGTCGCCCGCGATGGCGCGATCGATCTGGCGATGATCTTCGGCCAGTTGCGGGTCGCCGGCCAGATCGGTGCCGGGCGGGATATCGAATCTCTGCTTGCGCAGGCCCCGGATGCGTGCCCAGCCATCGGTCGTCTCGAGCCAGTTCGCGAGGCGTTCGGCGTCTTCCTCGGGCAGGATGGGCTGGACCGAACAACGGCCGTTGTCGAAGAATTCCTGCTTCAACGCCGCAAGCTCGTCAGGCTCTTCCGGCAGCAGCAATTGCATCAGGCGGCGGCTTCGTTTGCTGCAGCCTCGCGGTCACGCTCTGCCCGGGATTTCTTCTGTGCGGCGGTTTTCAGCTGGCCGCAGGCTGCGTCGATGTCGCGGCCGCGCGGTGTGCGCACAGGGGCGCTGATGCCTGCTTCGAACACGATGTTCGAAAAGGCGCGAATCCGCTCGGGCGTTGAGCATTCATAGGGCGCGCCGGGCCACGGGTTGAACGGGATCAGGTTCACCTTCGCCGGAAGATCGTAATGTTTCAGCAGCCGGACCAGTTCGCGCGCGTCCTCGTCGCTGTCGTTCTTGTCCTTCAACATCACATATTCGAAGGTGATGCGGCGCGCGTTGCTGGCACCGGGATAGTCCGCGCAGGCCTGAAGTAATTCCTCGATGCCGTATTTCTTGTTGATCGGCACGATCTCGTCGCGGACCTCCTTGGTCACGGCATGCAGGCTGACGGCGAGATTTACGCCGATCTCTGCGCCGCACCGTGCCATCGCCGGAACAACGCCGCTGGTGGAAAGCGTAATACGCCGTTTGGAGAGCGCCAGTCCGGCACCGTCCATCACCAGTTTGAGCGCGTCCCGCACATTGTCGAAATTGTACAGCGGTTCACCCATGCCCATCATCACGATGTTGGTCAGCAGCCGGCCGTCCGAAGTATAATCACCAGCATCTTCGGCGGCGTCGAGCCCGGCCATGCTTCCCTTGGGCCATTCGCCCAGCGCATCGCGTGCGAGCATCACTTGCCCAACGATTTCGCCCGGTGTCAGATTGCGCACCAGCCGCATGGTGCCAGTGTGGCAGAACCGGCAATTCAGCGTGCAGCCGACCTGAGAGGAAACGCACAGCGTTCCCCGGTCGGCATCGGGAATGAACACCATTTCGTACTCATGGCCGTCATCGGTCTGGAGCAGCCATTTGCGCGTGCCGTCGGTTGAATGCTGCGCTTCCACGATGGTGGGGCGGCCGACGACAAAGCGTTCTTCCAGCCACGGCCGCATGGTCTTGGCAATGTCCGTCATCGCCGCAAATCCGGTCACACCGCGGTGATAGAGCCAGTGATACACTTGCTTCGCGCGCAATTTGGCTTGCTTGGGATCGAGCCCGGCCTGTTCGAACAGCACGCGGATGTCGTCGTTCGGCAGCCCGAGCAAGTCGATGCGGCCGTCAGCGCGCGGCGTAATGTCGCGCGCGACAGGAACGGGATCCACCTGTCCCGGGATGGTCATGAGGTCTGTATCGGCCATGGGAAGCGCGCGTATAGTCAAGCGCCGCAGAATTTGCCAGCAAAAGGAGCTGTCAGCGCATCTGGTACCGCAGGATCGCAGCGCAGCCTCGCCGCGTCGCTCTGTTGCGCCAGCCTAACGTATTCGCGCGCAGCCGACAGTCGCCGCGTCCATCGCGGTCGCGGCTCCGGCAAGATTGTACCGGTTGGAGAAGCTGCGCCCGTTCTCGTCGCGTGCGCTCACCGTCATTCGGCTGGCTGATCGCATCGCCGCGACGATCGCCGCATCCATGCTGCGGTCACGAGCCCAGGCGTTGCCGCCCGAGCCGGTAAGAGCGAAATCGCGCGAGCCAATCCGCAGGGTAATCGCGCTGCCGACCGCCGTTTTGCGCGAGAGGCGGATGTGGAGCTGATTGCGGACCTTGCGTCTGGGCCAGGTGCCAACGCTGGCGAAGGGATCGAAGGTGCGCGCCGCCCGGCTGGCAGATGGTTTTGCAATCGCATAGCACCGCGGAACCGCAGAATCGCGGAACGCCCCCCAATCGGAGAAGACGCCCAAACTGTCCCGTGCCGGAGCGACTGCCGGAACGCACAGCAGGGTCAGCACAGCTGCGCCGAGGCCGATGCGTCGAATTCGTCCAATCAGTGCCATCACAAACGCATATGATTGGAGCGCACGGGGCGCAAGCGCGCGGGGATTTCATCGCCGGATTGGCTCGAGGCCAGAAATGGGGTGACGTTTCGCCGGGCAGGTGCCTAAGATGGGGTTTGGTTTCGAGGGAAAGGTCTCACTGATGAAGTATTCGATTGTAGCCGTAGCAGCACTGGCTTTGCCACTCGCGGCGTGCGGAGAAGGCGGCCCGCTGGGCGGGGGCGATGTGAAAATGCAGGGCGGCAAGTGGTCCAACACCATGGTGATCGAAAAATTCGAAATCCCCGGTGCGCCGCCGGAAGCAGCAGGCCTGTTCCAGGCGATGGTTGGCCAGGAGCAGACGACCGAAGAATGCCGCACCGACGAAGAGATGCAGAAGGGCCTCGACGAACTGGCTCAAGGTCCGATGGACAACAACGAGGATTGCACCACCGAATCGATGGATGTCGGCGGCGGCAACATTTCCGGCAAGGTCGTGTGCAAATCACCCACCGGCGGCAGCGCGACAATGGTGATCGACGGTTCGCATACCGATTCGTCGATGGACATGACCATGACGGTCGACATGGAAGACCCGACCATGCCCGGCGGCAAGGGCACGATGGTGATGAAAGTCACCGGCCAACGCCTGGGCGACTGTGACGCGTCGGCGGGATAAACTTACAAAGCGAAATTGTTGGGCCGGGCTGGCAGTGACCCTGCAGCCCGGCCTTTCCATGTCCGGCAGCTAGTCGGGGTATTGCACTGCAATAACTTCCCATTCTTTCGTGCCGCCGGGCAAGCGCACGGTGCGAATATCGCCAACCGCAGCGCCGCGCAAAGTGCGGGCCAGCGGGCTCGACCAGCCAATCCGGCCAGCGCTGGCATCCTGCTCGTCATCGCCGACGATGCTTATGGTTTTGCGGGCATCATCCTCGTCAGCCAGTTCGACGGTCGCGCCGAAGAACACCCGCGACTTGTCTGGCTGATCTGCCGGATCGAGCACCCGGGCCGACTTCATCCGCCGCGCCAGGTGCTTCAACTCACGGTCGATCTCGCGCATTTTCTTGCGCCCGTAGATGTAATCGCCGTTCTCGCTCCGGTCGCCATTCCCGGCGGCCCAGCTGACAATCTCGACGATCTCCGGACGTTCCTTGCCGAGCAGATGGTCGTAGCGCGCCTTGAGCGCGCGATAACCCGCCGGGGTTATCGGGTTGGTCCTGCTTTCCATCGGCTTGAGCCTCAGGGCCAGCCGGTCAGGGCAGGTAGTGCTTCACGTCGCGCTCTGCAGCGCGTGATTTGTCAGGGTGCATATTGGCATAGGTCACCGCGTTGCCGATCACCCGCATAACGTAATATCTGGTCTCGAAATTGCTCGGGATCTTCTCGATCCAGGTCACCCAGTCGACCGCGCCGGTGCGCGGGTCACCGTTGAGGCGCAGCCACTGGTTCACCCGCCCGGGACCTGCGTTGTATGCAGCAATCGCCAAAGGATAGGCCCCGTTGTACCGGTCCATCAGCCGCGCGAAATGGGCATCGCCAAGACGGATATTGTAGCTCGGGCTCGAGGTCAGGTTGGCGGACATGTACTGCACGCCGATCTTGCCCGCTTCCTCGCGCGCGGTGCCCGGCATGAGCTGCATCATGCCGCGCGCACCGGCGTGGCTTACCCGGTTGCGATCGAATTCGCTTTCCTGCCGCGCAATCGCATGAACCATGGTCCAGTTCGAGCCCGAATGGGTCGCTACGGTGGGATAGCCGAGCCGCTCGAAACCGTTCAGGCCGTGCTCGCCCGCAGTCATTCCGGCAACAACAGCCATCTCGTCGAGCCCGGTCTGCTGCCACAGATCCGCAACCATCGCCATCTCTGCCGGTGTTCTCGCCTTGTCGGCAAGCGCTTCGAAGAAAGCACGCTCGGTCCGCCAGTCGCGGCGATTGTTCCGCAATGCCCGGATTGCGCGCGTGACCGGATCGGCATCGAAGCCAGCCCGCTGCGCTGCGCTGTGCGGCACGGCCGGGATGGGCGCAAAGCCTGCTACACTGCGTCCCAGCTCGGACAGTCCAAGCTGGCCATAGTAATAATCGGGATATTGCGCAGCGAGGTTGAAGTACCGTTCCGCCTCTGCCGTATCGCCCGCCTGCCTGGCGGCGCGACCGGCCCAGTAAAAACCTTTGGAGCGGGTCAGCGGGGTTTTCGCGGCGGTGCCATAGCGATAGAACAACGGTGCTGCTGTGCGCCCGTCGCCGAGCGACCACAGCGCCTTGGTCCCGCCGAGCCACATCAGGTCGGTGTAGCGATCCCGCAGAACGAAGGAGCCATCGGAAACATCGTAATTTGGCGGAAACAGATCGTCGACCGATCCGGCGATGCGGGCCGCGGTGCCGGCACCCGACGCCTTGGCCACGCCCAACATTTCACCGACGAATGCTTCGGGATTGAGCGCGGGGCGGGTGAATGGGGCGCGGTTGGTCAGTAGCTCTGCGGCGCGCGATGTCTGACCTGCCGAACGGTGATGCTTGACCATGTCGTAAACAAAACCTGG
Organism: Parerythrobacter lutipelagi; assembly: GCF_005434975.1. Taxonomy (GTDB): domain Bacteria; phylum Pseudomonadota; class Alphaproteobacteria; order Sphingomonadales; family Sphingomonadaceae; genus Parerythrobacter_A; species Parerythrobacter_A lutipelagi. The sequence continues at coordinate 609,115 of NZ_SKCJ01000002.1, forward strand.
ATCGGCGAGGCCGCCCGGCGGCGTTACATGAGGTCCGCCGTCCTGTGCCGCAAGCCGGGCTGCGGGCAGGGCACGGTCGTTCATCGCGATCCGAATCATCTGGCGGCTCGCCCCTTCGCGATCGCCCTGCCACAGCAGCGCATCCATCCGCGCGCGCTGATCGTCAGGTCCGAATTGCGACCCGTAAAGCCCCTCGAGATAAAGCTCTGTCGGGCCGCTCATTGTTCCGCCCTGCCATGCTGCACGGGCAACGGCCGATGCTTCCGGGCGCGCCAATGATGCGAGCGCGAGGGCATAACTGGCGCGGGCCGGATTGGTCAGCGGCGGATTGCTGTCAAAAAACGCCACGATCTGCGCCGGCGGCACGGTGCTGTCTGCAAGAGCGTTCTCGGCCTTGCGCTGCAACTGGTCCTGCTTGGGGAAGCCGGGATAGGCGAGGATGAAGCCGGCATAGTCGCCGAACGCCATCGAGCCGGACTTGTTGAGAGCCTCCCACCGGGAAATTGCCTGATCGATTTGTGCCGGTGCGCGGGCGACCATGTCGGCCTGCGCACGGTCCCAACTGGAATAATCCTGCGCCGCCAAAGGTGTCGAAGCGGCGACCAGCGGGGCTGTCAGAGCGGCGATTGCAATATAGGGTATACGGTCCATGCTGGACATAGTGGTGCGCGGCTCCTTATCAGGCGCTGAACGAGGCGCCCGGTTGTGGTCTTTTCTTGCCGCATTCCATGCGCATAAAGCGAGGTAGAAGCAAATGTTCTCAGGGTCGATTCCCGCTCTTGTGACCCCGTTTCGCGACGGGACGTTCGATGAGAGCGCTTTTCGGAAGCTGGTCGACTGGCAGATCGAAAACGGCAGCAAGGCGCTGGTCCCTTGCGGCACGACCGGTGAAGCCTCGACTCTGTCCAATGCCGAGCATCACCGTGTGGTCGAAGTCTGCATCGAACAGGCGGCGGGCCGTGTGCCGGTGATCGCCGGCTGCGGTTCGAACGACACCCGCAACGCTTTGCTGCACATGAATTTCTCGAGCAAGGCAGGCGCAGCGGCGGGGCTCTGCGTCGCGCCTTATTACAACCGGCCGAGCCAGGCGGGGCTGATCGCGCACTTTAGTTTTCTTGCCGAAAACAGTGATTTGCCGATTGTTCTTTACAACGTGCCGAGCCGCACTGTGACTGACATCGAAGACGAGACCGTGGTCGAACTGGTCAAGATGTTCCCCGACCGCATCGTGGCGATAAAGGATGCCAGCGGCGACCTTTCGCGCGTTGCCGATCACCGGATGGGCCTCGACCATGAATTCTGTCAGCTGTCGGGCAATGACGAATTGTGGCTGCCGCATTCGGCAGCGGGTGGTGCGGGCTGTATTTCGGTAACGGCCAATGTCGCGCCCGCACTCTGCGCCGAATTTCACGCGGCGATCGCTGCCAACGATCTTGTCAAGGCGCGCGAGATCAACGACCGCCTGTTCCCGCTGCATTACGCGATGTTTTCCGACGCCAGTCCCGCGCCGGTCAAATATGCACTGACCCGCGTGCATGACTGGGTCGAATGCGATGTCCGCCTGCCGCTGGTCAACGCCAGCGAAGCGAGCCGCAAAGCGGTGGACGAAGCACTGGAGATTGCCGGGCTCGTTTAGATAACCTCGTCCTCGTCGAGCAGAGGCTCTGCGGGACCGTCGGGATCGCTGGCAAGAATGGCTTCTGTGATCGTGTCGATGCGTTCTCCTGCGCGTTCGGGGTGAGCGACTTGCGCGATGTGGAACAGCGCATCGCCCTGATGCACCACGGGCAGGGTGGCGTGGCCGATGATGATGCCGTCGGTCGTGGCGACAATATCCTGCGCATCCTCGCCAAACAGCCCGCCAACGGTTGCGAGCAGATCGCCCGCGCGTACCGGGTCGCCTGATTTTCTGACCCGGTGAGTCACCCCGCCGCGCGGCGAGCGGACCCAGCTCGACTTGTTAGCGCGGGACGGAATACCGACGACCGAGAGACCGTCATCCGCCTCGATCATGCCGATATGCGCCAGCACGCGCAGCACCCCGCCGACCCCGGCTTCGATCGACAGCCGGTCGAAGCGCAGCGCTTCGCCGGTTTCCATCAACAGCATCGGCACGTCGCACGATTGCGCCAGCGCCCGCATGGACCCGTCCCGCAAAGGGCTCTCGATGATCACTGGGGCGCCGAACGCCATGGCCAGTTCGACCAGATAAGGGCTGCCCGATGCGATGCGGATCTGCGGCAGATTGTAACGGTGCACCGCAGCCGAATGGATATCGATCCCCAGTTTCGAGCGCTGGATGACCTCGGAGAAAAACGCGTATGCGAACTGACTGGCGAGCGATCCCCCGGCACTGCCCGGAAATGAACGGTTGAGATCGCGCCGGTCGGGCAGATAGCGGGTCTTGTTGAGGAAACCGAAGATGTTGCTCACCGGTACCAGCAGGACGGTACCACTGATCATCTCGGGCGAGAGATGCTTTGCCAAACGCTGGATTATGGCGGTGCCGATGATCTCGTCGCCATGGATCGCTCCGCTGACGAACACCACCGGACCAGGCTTCGTACCGTGCAGCACGCGCACCGAAAGGACCGATTCGAAGCCCGTCGCCATGGTCGTCACGGGGATCATGACATCTGCCGTTGTGCCTGCCGCAACAAAGGTGCCGCCAATTTCGAAATCGCTGGTTTCCATGCGTGTCCTGTCGTCTGCGCCGTGCCGTTCGTTCGCGCAGTAATGGTCATGTCGGCGGGGCATTTGGCAAGCGGATTGTGCGCGGCTCTTTCCTTGGCGAAGGCAAGCCACTACATGGCCCGCAATCATGGCACGTCCCAAACCCATCGCATTCGACAAGCAGAAGACCGTTGCCGAGAACCGGCGCGCACGGTTCGATTACAGTATCGAGGACAAATACGAAGCCGGCATCGCGCTGCACGGGACCGAAGTCAAAGCACTGCGGGCGGGCCAGGCCTCGATTGCGGAAAGCTATGCCGAGGTGCGCGACGGACAGGTTTGGCTGATCAACGCCAACATCCCGGAATTCAGCCACGGCAACCGCAACAATCACGAACCCAAACGTCCGCGCAAACTGCTGCTCCACGAACGCGAGATTTCGCGCATGACCGGGGCTGTCGAACGCAAGGGGATGACGCTTGTGCCGATGAGCATCTATTTCAACGGCCAGGGCAGGGCGAAAATCGAGCTGGCTTTGGCCAAAGGGCGGCAGGCGCAGGACAAGCGCGAATATGTCAAAGACCGTGACTGGAAGCGCGACAAGGCCAGGCTGCTGCGCGAGAAAGGGTGAATCTTTCCAATTCACCCGCTGGTCATTGCGAGTGCGGTATCCATATTGACCATGATGACCGCTCTGCCGAAATCCCTCCCGCCTGGCTTGCGCTTTGATGCGAACAGGCGCAATGCGCGCGCAACATGATGGCTGCCAAACGCTCCAAAACCTGGCTTGCGGATCTGATCCGTAAACACACGCCGACGCGTGACGAAATGGCGCGCAACAAATACCTCAGGCCGATTGCGCACCGCTTTCTCTCGCCAGAATTGTGGCGCTTCACCCGCCGGTCTGTGCCGCGCGGCGTTGCCCTGGGCCTGTTTGCCGGCTTTATCATTCCGGTCGGCCAGATTTTCCTCGCTGCATTCCTGGCACTTCCGGCCCGGGCCAACGTGCCATTGGCGGCGCTGGTTACGTTCATCACCAACCCGTTCACTTATGCCTTCTGGGTCGTTGCTGCGAACAGGGTGGGTGCCTTCGTCTTGAAGGTGGACAGTTTCGCCGGGGGGATGGCCAATGACGAGCTCGCATCCGGCCGCTGGTCGTGGGTAATCGAAGCGTTCGAAGTTGCCGGAGTGACCGCGTTCGGTTTTCTGGTAATGGCTATCGTCAGTTCAGCCGCCGGTTATGTGGCGTCCAGCTTCATCTGGCGGTTCATGGTTGCACGCAAACGCAGTAAGCGCTTGAAGCGACTTGAACGGCGGCTCGATGAACGGTTGGGAACCAGCAAGGGATGATGACCAGCGGGGAAGCGCAAGCGGAGCGCAATCCTGTCCTCATGATTGCGATTGCGGTGGCCGTCTTGCTGTCCGCAGGCATATTGTGGTGGCTTAGCGCAGACCTCATTCTCGTCGCGGCCTATGTCGCCGGGTTGGTTGTGCTGGCACTCGTAGCGCTGGCAGCGGGCCGCATGCTGGCCCGCGGCAAGGCCGAAGAACTTGCCCCGCCTGACTGGTCGGTCACCGTTACAGCGATCGAACAACCGGGGATGGCTGTGGCGATTACCGACCGTGCCAACCGGCTGACCTGTGCCAACACTCTGCACAGCGAGTGGTTTGGTGCCACGACCGCGCCGCCGAACCTGCCGGTGGACCGCGAATCGCTCGAACGACTGACCCGCACGGCGCGTGAAGCCTGGCGCGATGGCTCCGCCGATGCCGGGCAATTGCGCCGTGACGACGGCACGCCTGGCTGGCACGCGACAGCCGAACGGGCCGGGCGCGGCGAAGATTATCTGATCTGGCGGATTGGCAAGCTGATGGCAGCAGACCCGGCCGGCGAGATCAGCGGGTTGATCAGCGGACCGCTGGGCCAATTGCTGTCGCAGGCCGGGATCGAGACCGCGCTGGTCGGACCCGATGGTCTGGTCCGCGCAGCCGGGCCGGGCTTTGCACAGCGCGGGTCGGGCGATCCGTCGGCGACACTGGCCGGGCAGAAATTCGTCAGTTTCCTGCGGACCGACGACCGGGACCGGATGTTTTTCGCACGGGAGGGAAGCAAAGGGCCGCCGCAGACCCTCGTTCAAGTCCCGCTGCACGATCCGGATGCAGAGCGTATTCCGGGTGCAGACAAAGCCCCTTCGCTGATGCTCTTGCTGGAAAGCGGCGTAGGCATTGGGGGCGGCCAGGAAGGCCCCGGCGCCGCAGCAACGCCGCAGCTTGAAGCATTGCTCGGTGCGTTGCCGCTGGGTCTGGCAATGACCGACCGCGACGGGCGTTTCCTGTTCGGCAATCCGGCTTTCCAGCGCGCGATCGGACGTGACGGAAAAGGGATGCCGCAATACCCCTCCGACCTCGTGGTGCGCGAAGACAAGGGCGCTTTGGCGGATGCTGTCCGCCGCTTCGGCAAGGGGCCTGCATCGAGCGGAGACATGGCGGTGCGACTGCGCGAAGCCCCTGATGACCCGGTATCGCTCGGTCTGGCCGGTGTGCGCGGGCTGGGCGAGGCAGCGGTGCTGCTGAGCCTTGCGGATTCGACCGAGGAAACGAAGCTCAAGCGGCAAGTCGCGCAAGCGACCAAGATGCAGGCCGTTGGCCAGCTTGCCGGCGGTGTGGCGCATGATTTCAACAATGTGCTGACCGCCATCATCGGTTATTGCGACCTGATGCTGTTGCGCCATACGCCGGGCGATAGCGATTATGACGACATCCAGCAGGTCAAGGCCAATTCCAATCGCGCGGCCAGTCTGACCCGGCAATTGCTGGCGTTCAGCCGTCAGCAAACGCTGCAACCCAAGGTTTTGCAACTGCCCGATGTGGTCAGTGAAGTCAGCCAGTTGCTGAAGCGGCTTCTGGGCGAGAATATCGAACTCAAAGTCCGGCATGACCGCGATCTGGGTCCCGTAAGGGCGGACCCGCAGCAGCTCGAACAAGTGGTGGTCAACCTTGCGGTAAATGCGCGCGATGCGATCCAGTCACGCGGTGACGGGCGCGGCAAGCTGACGCTGGCGACCAGACGCGTGTCGGCGCGTGATGTGCGCGCGATGGGTTCTGACATCATCCCGGTGGCCGATTATACCGTTCTCGTGGCGCAGGACACCGGGGGCGGCATTCCGCCGGAAAAGATTGGCAAGATTTTCGAGCCCTTCTTCACCACCAAAGAGCAGGGCAAAGGGACGGGGCTCGGTCTTTCGACCGTGTACGGGATCGTCAAACAATCGGGCGGGTTCATTTTTGCCGACAATGTGCAGGCTCTGTCCGGCCAGGCGGAAGGCGCGCGTTTCACGATCTACCTGCCAGTGCATGATGCCCCCGAGATGGAAGTTGAAAGCGCCGCAGCCGAAGCCGAGCCGGATGCTGGCGGAGCCAGCGCCTGGTCGGGCGGTGGACGTATTCTGCTGGTCGAGGACGAGGACATGGTCCGCGCGGTTGCAGAGCGCGCTCTGGCCCGGTCAGGCCATACGATTACCACTGCGTGCGACGGTGAAGAAGGTCTTGCTGCGATCGCCAATGGCGGTGAATTCGACCTGATTCTGTCGGATGTCGTGATGCCGGGCATGGACGGCCCGACCATGGTCAAGGCGATCCGTCAGCAGCGTCCGGACCTGCCGGTGTTGTTCATGTCGGGCTACGCTGAAGAGCAGCTGCGCAAGGAAATCGACGTCGCGGACATGCACTTCCTGGCCAAGCCATTTTCAGTCAAGCAAATCGGCGACAAGGTCGGCCGGATCCTCGGCAAGGTCGCCCAATAGTAAAATCGGCAAATTTCTTTCCTGTTTTGCTTTGGATTATGATACACACCTCTTTGGGTCCGTTGATAACAAGAGCGTAAACGCCGGAAACGGAAAAAAGGGGATTACAATGAAATTGAGAGCCACACTTGCAGCATCGGCTGCAATGGTCACCTGCATGACTGCCGCACCGGCGAGTGCCGGAACTGACGCTTACATCGGCGAAGTGACGCCGGTTGCGTTCAACTTCTGCCCACGGGCGACAGCGCGAATGGATGGGCAATTGCTGGCCATTTCCAGCAACACTGCTTTGTTCTCGCTGCTCGGCACGCAGTACGGCGGCGATGGACGCACGACCTTTGCCTTGCCCGATCTGCGCGGCCGGGTGCCGATGCACCAGGGCACCGGACCCGGACTGACGCCCCGCCCGATCGGGCAGAGAAGCGGCACGGAAACGAACACTCTCAACACTACGCAATTGCCGAGCCACAATCACTCGCTCAATATCAACAACACCGCTCCGGCAGACAGCGGCAACCCGACCGGCAACCGCTTTGCCCGGTCGAGCACTCTGATCTATGAGGACACTGCAGCTGTGACCGGATCGATGGCATCCGATACGGTTGGTAACACCGGCTCGAACGCGGCAGTCAACAATATGCAGCCCTATCTCGTGATCAACTACTGCATCGCGTTGCAGGGCATCTTCCCGCCGCGCAGCTGACATTCGGCGAGCATTCAGAAAGACGGGCGCAGACCATGTCTGCGCCCTTTTTTTGTGCATCGTCCAATGGCACAATTCGGCAAAAGATCGTTCGGGAGAGCTGGAAATGATACGATTCACGCGAAATCTGAAGGGCTTCGGACTGGCTGCCGTCGGCGCCTCCGCGCTGGCGCTTGGGTCACAGGCGGCAGGGCAATCGGTGTCCGATCGTGATGAGACCGCGCAAGGCGATGTCGCGGTCACGATCTACAACAACAATCTCGCGCTGGTGCAGGATGTGCGGCAGATCAACATTCGCCAGGGCGAAAGCAAGATCGAGTTTCCCGATGTGTCGGCTCAGATCCGGCCTGAAACCTTGAGCTTCTTTGCCGCCGATACGACGATTGCCGAACAAAACTTCGATTTCGACCTGCTGACCCCGGTCAAGATGATGGAGAAAGCCATCGGTCAGACGGTCACGCTGGTGCGGACCAATCCGGCGACCGGGCGTGAGACGACCGAGCGGGCGAAGGTGCTTTCGACCGCTGGCGGCGTGGTGGTGCAGATCGGTGACCGGATCGAAGTGCTGCGCGATGACGGGCTGCCGGTCCGCGTGGTGTTCGACCGGGTGCCGCCGAATCTGCGCGCGCGCCCGACGCTTTCCGTCAACCTGCTGAGCAGTCGTTCGGGCACGCGGCCGGCGTCGATCCGCTATCTTACGCCGGGGCTCGGGTGGAGCGCGGACTATGTCGCGCTGTTCGACGATCAGCGCGGGACGACCGACATGCAGGGCTGGGTCACGCTGACCAACAACACCGGCACCACCTTCCATGATGCTGATACCTTGCTGGTCGCGGGCAATCCAAGTGGAGGCGGGCGGCGGATGAGCCGGGGGATGCTGACACCGGGGACGGAAAACTCCGGCCGCGAGCAAGTGGGCGATTTCTATCTCTATCCGATCTCTGCGCGCACCACGATTGCCAACGCCCAGACGAAGCAGGTGAGTTTTCTCGACGTGCAGGGGGTTCCCGCACGCAAGGTTTACCGGCGTGAAGTCGGCTGGCTGGCGAACGAGCGGGCACCCACCCCTGCCACAACGGAGATCAGCTTCTCGACGTCGCGTGATCAGGGACTGGGTGATGCTTTGCCCGCTGGCACGGTGCGGTTCTACCAGCGCGACCAGCAGGGCACGCCGCAGTTCATCGGCGAAAGCGGCATCGGGCACACTCCGATGGGCAGCGAGCTGTCGCTGCGGACTGGCGAAGCGTTCGATATCTATATCCAGGCCGAGACGGAGAAACGTGAAGAGATTACCGCAGCCGAGTGGGAGAGGTCAGCCCGTTACCGGGTGTTGCGCGATGGCGAAGTGGTAGAGCAGATAGATGTCGAGCGGCCGAAGAAATTTTATCGCACGACCATTCGTTACACGCTGACCAATGCCAAGAGCACGGCGGTCGAAGTCGATCTGGTTCAGTCCGGCCTGATGCGCAGCTGGTGGGCGAGCGACTACCGGATCGTCAGCGAAGACATTGCGGGCATGCAGATCAATGCAGACCGGCGCAAATGGATCGTCCCGGTCCCCGCCGAGGGCGAACGTGTGATCCGCGTTACCTACGAGAGTCGTTACTGATCGGGCGATGTGCATGACGCGACTTGCGGCCCTGATCCTTGCCATTGTGGCGCTTTGCCCGCCGCTTGCCGCGCGCGAGACGGTCGAGGCGTCCGTGGCGGAAGCGATTTCGATTACAGTCTATCGCGATCCCGATCGCGGCCAATGGAGCGAGATGAATCGCGACATGCCGCGCGGTTTCGCGATGATCAGCGAGACGCGGACAGTCACGCTTCCCAAAGGTGAATCGACCATCCGTTTCGATGGCGTGGCGGAAGGCATGGTCGGCGTTACCGCAATCGTCACCGGCCTGCCGGGCGGGACGATCGAGAAAAACCGCAATGCCGAAATCCTCTCCCCCGCCGCGCTGGTGAACGGTGCGCTGGGCAACCGGGTCACGATTACGCGGACCAATCCCGCGACGGGCAAGACGGACAGCGCCAGTGCCATTGTCCGCACGCGGGCCGATGGCGGCCTGGTGCTACAGACGGGCGAAGGTTTCGAAGCGGTGCGCTGCGCCGGTCTGCCGGAAAAGCTCACCTTCGACCGCGTGCCTGACGGTCTTTCCGCCAAGCCGGTGTTCTCGATCGACACAAGCGATCCGGTCGGCGGCACCTATCAAGTCACGCTGACCTATCTGGCCTGGGGCTTCGACTGGCAGGCGAATTATGTTGCAACACTGGGCGAGGGGAATGGCGGTGGGAAGGGCGGTGGGAAGGGCGACGGGACCTTTACCATGCGGCTGCTCAGCTGGCTGACGGTGCTCAATGACAACGGGCAAAGCTTCGTGGATGCCGATCTGCAAGTCGTCGCTGGAACGTTGAATGTGACGAGCAATTTCCGCGCGCTGTCGCAGGCTCCGCGCGGCGAGCCGCTGCGTCTCACTTGCTACCCCATAGGCAGCACTGCGCAGGGATCGCCGGTGCCCTATTATGACCGCGACCGTAGCCCCGGCAGGCCAATGCCGCCCCCGCCAGCCATGGCAAGCTTCGCAGATAGCATTGTGGTTACCGGCGCGCGCTTACAGCGCGAAAAGATGGAAACGGCTGCCCCAGTAGCCGTCGTTTCGGCGGAGGAAGAGGATCTCGGTGATCTCAAGCTCTACCGCGTACCGATGCAAGTCACCGTCGCGGCCAAGGGGCTCAAGCAGGTTGCGTTTCTCAACAAGGACGAGGTCGAGGCGCGGTTTGTCTATACCTTCCGGTGCGAGGGCGATCTCGCCTTTCTGCCTGAAGATGAAGGCGGGCTTTTTCAACCAGCGCAAATGTTGCTGGTTACGAAGAATGAGACGGAGAAGGGGCTTGGCGTCGCTTTGCCTTTGGGTTCGCTCACGGTGTTCGAACCGGGCGGGAACGGCATCCAGCTGGTGTCGGAAATCAGTCTGCGCGATTACGCGGTCAATCAGGATGTCGAGCTGGAAATCGGGCGCAGTTCGCAAGTGTTTGCGCAATGCCGCCGGCTCGGGCCCCAGCCGGACGAGGACCGGCCAAACCGGTGGAGAACCATCAGGACTGCGATCACCAACGCCAATGATCATTCGATCCGCGTGTGGGTTCCTGTCGCTATCGCAGGCTCGACCGAAGCGCGGTGGCGGGGCAAGGAACAAAAGCTCAAGGACGGCACCTGGATCGTCGAACTGGACCTGCCGGCCAACTCCCGCCGTGAATACGACTGGCAGTCGCGATACACGCGATAAAGGGTCCGAAACCTGCTGATTTGCCGCTCACGGGCAAAAAAGTTTTGTTCCACTCTTGTTCTTTGAGAACAAACTGCGTACACACTCGAACAGTTGAAGAGTCGGGCAGCCGCCCTAGGCAACTGATGGAGGCCATGTCATGGCAGCGAATCTCAAGCTGGTAGAAGGTAAGGAATCGAACGTGGACCGTCAGAAAGCGCTCGACGCAGCGCTCGCACAGATTGACCGGGCATTCGGCAAGGGTTCGGCGATGAAGCTGGGCTCGAAAGAGACCATGAATGTCGAATCGATTTCCACCGGCTCGCTCGGTCTCGACATAGCGCTGGGAATCGGCGGCTTGCCCAAAGGGCGGGTGATCGAAGTTTATGGGCCGGAAAGTTCAGGCAAGACCACTCTCGCCCTGCATGTGCTCGCCGAAGCGCAGAAGGCTGGCGGCACGGTTGCATTTGTCGACGCAGAGCACGCGCTGGACCCTGTCTATGCGAGGAAGCTCGGGGTCGATATTGACGAGCTTATCATCTCGCAGCCCGACACGGGCGAACAGGCGCTCGAGATTACCGATACTCTGGTCCGCTCCAATGCGGTGGATGTGCTGGTGGTCGACTCGGTTGCCGCACTGGTCCCGCGTGCGGAAATCGAAGGCGAAATGGGTGATAGCCATGTTGGCCTGCAGGCCCGCCTGATGAGCCAGTCGCTGCGCAAGCTGACCGGTTCGATCAACCGCTCGAAATGCATGGTGATTTTCATCAACCAGCTGCGCATGAAGATTGGCGTGATGTACGGCAACCCGGAAACCACCACTGGCGGCAACGCGCTGAAGTTTTACGCTTCGGTCCGCCTCGACATCCGCCGGATCGGCCAGATCAAGGACCGTGACGAAGTGGTGGGCAACTCGACCCGCGTCAAAGTGGTCAAGAACAAGGTTGCTCCGCCGTTCAAGCAGGTCGAATTCGACATCATGTACGGCAAGGGCATTTCCAAGACCGGCGAAATCCTTGATCTCGGCGTCAAGGCCGGGTTGGTCGAAAAGTCGGGTTCGTGGTTCTCCTATGACAGTGTCCGCATCGGGCAAGGCCGCGAAAACTCGAAGAGTTTCCTCGATGAGAACGTCGAGATGCGCGACAAATTGGAAGCCGCCATTCGCGGCCGCACCGATGAAGTCGCCGAAGAGATGATGGCAGGCCCTGACGCGGAGGACTGATCTCTCACTCTTCAAGCGGGCCATCCGTCCAGTCGGCCCGAATAAACGGAAAACCGGCGCGAGCATCCAACTGGGGGCCGCGCCGGTTTTTCGTTGGTTGACTTGTCGTGTGCCGCAAACCCATAGAAGTAGCGATTTGCAACGGACGATCTGGCAGCAGCCAGAAAACCAATGCGGCCTGCACCGGTGGGATAGAACATGACGACAAAACTCGATTGGCAAGGGCGCGTCGGGCACAGCTGGGCTGCGGAATGGCGCCGGACCGATCGAAGTTTTGGCGGGCTGACAGAACATCTCTTGGGCAAAGCCAGGGCACGCTCGGTCTATCAGGCTCTGGATGTTGGCTGCGGGGCTGGCGAACTGTCCATGGCCATTGCCCGTGAGCACGCGATGGCCGAAGTTGTCGGCCTCGATGTCTCGCCGGAACTCATCGAAGTTGCCAAGGAAAGAGCCGGCTATCTCTCCAATCTCGACTTTGCCGAGGGCGATGCGGCGAACTGGGTGCGTGACGGATTTTCGCCGGACCTCCTTATGTCGCGTCATGGCCTGATGTTTTTCGAACAACCCGTGGCTGCATTTGCCCACCTTCGTTCGATCTGCGCACCGGCTGCACGGCTGGTCTTCTCGTGCTTCCGGAGTTTCGAAGAGAACCCGTGGGCCGAACGCGTGGCCGGTTGCTTGCCCGGCGGTACCTTCGTGCCGCCAGATCGCTTCTCTCCCGGCCCGTTTGCCTTTGCAGATCGCGCGCATGTCGAAGGCATTCTCCACGATGCGGGCTGGACGGAGATCATGTTCGAGCGGATCGACTATGCATTCATCGCGGGCGCCGGAGAAGATGCGGTGGGCGACGCGCTGGAATATTTCCAGACCATCGGGCCGGCGGCGCGTGCCGCAGCGGGGCTTGGTCCCGAAGACAAGTCGAGGTTCCTCGGCAGTCTTGGTCGATATCTGCGCCAGAATGATGACGGGGGCATTATTGCCTTGCGCGCAGGGGCATGGGTTGTGACCGCCAAGGCACCAATGCAATAGACCAAAAACTGGACGCGGATCGCCAGGTCCGGCGACAGAGAGCGATTTAATCGACTTGTCGCACGGCGAGCGAAGCCTTAACTGCCCGACTATGCAATCGACCAACGATATTCGCCGCTCGTTTCTGGATTTCTTCGCCGACGCGGAGCATCAAGTGGTGCCCAGCGCGCCGCTGGTACCCTACAACGACCCGACCCTGATGTTCGTTAACGCCGGGATGGTCCCGTTCAAGAACATTTTCACCGGGCTCGAGGCCGCCCCGTCGCCGCGGGCGACCAGCAGCCAGAAGTGCGTGAGGGCTGGCGGCAAGCACAATGATCTCGACAATGTCGGTTATACCGCGCGGCATCATACGTTCTTCGAAATGCTCGGCAATTTCAGCTTCGGCGATTATTTCAAGGAACAGGCGATCCTGAACGCATGGACGTTGCTGACGAAGGAATGGGGCCTGCCGGCTGACAGGCTGACGGTAACGATCTATCACACGGATGACGAAGCCTTCGACCTGTGGCGCAAGATCTCCGGCTTGCCCGAAGAACGGATCATCCGCATTGCGACCAATGACAACTTCTGGTCGATGGGCGATACCGGGCCGTGCGGCCCGTGCAGTGAAATTTTTTACGATCACGGGGCGCACATTCCAGGCGGTCCGCCCGGATCGCCCGATGAAGACGGCGATCGCTTCATCGAAATCTGGAATCTGGTTTTCATGCAGTTCGAGCAATCGGCCGACGGTTCGCGTGCCGATCTGCCGAAGCCGTCGATCGACACCGGCATGGGGCTGGAACGCATCGCAGCCGTCATGCAGGGGGTCCACGACAACTACGATACCGACACTTTCCGCAACCTGATAGAAGCTTCGGTGAGCCTGACAGGGGTCAAGGCAGCGGGTGCCAATCAGGCAAGCCATCGGGTCATCTCCGATCACCTGCGATCGACCAGTTTTCTGATGGCCGACGGGGTGCTCCCGTCGAACGAAGGGCGGGGCTATGTGCTTCGCCGGATCATGCGCCGCGCCATGCGGCACGCTCACCTGCTTGGTGCCAGCGAGCCGCTGATGCATCGCCTCGTGCCGGAACTCGTATCCGAAATGGGTCAGGCCTATCCTGAGCTCCAGCGCGGGCAGGCGCTGATTTCCGAAGTGCTCGAGCGGGAAGAGACGCAATTCCGGCGTACGCTCGACAAAGGCTTGCGTCTGCTTGACGAGGCCACTTCGGACATGGGCGACGGGGCCGAGCTCGACGGCGAAACCGCCTTCAAACTCTACGATACGTTTGGCTTCCCGTACGACCTGACCGAAGACGCCTTGCGGGCGCGCAATATCGGCGTCGACCGGGCCGGCTTCGATGAGGCGATGGCGCGTCAGAAAGCCGCAGCGCGCGCTGCATGGAAGGGATCGGGCGAAGCTGCGTCGGACGAAGTCTGGTTCGACCTTGCGGAGCGTGAAGGCAGCTCGGAGTTTACCGGCTATACCGCCACCAGCGGCGAAGGCCGGGTGGTCGCACTGGTCCGGGATAGTGCAGAAGTAACCAGCGCCGACGAGGGCCAGGAAGTCATCGTGCTGACCAACCAGACACCGTTTTATGGCGAAAGCGGCGGCCAGTCCGGCGATGTCGGCACTATCGCTACGCCGGAAGGCCTGAAGGTCACGGTGACAGACACGGCGAAGCCTTTGGGCCGGCTCCACGCCCACAAGGCCAAGGTCGAAGCCGGAACGATCCGCACCGGGGACATCGTACATCTCGATGTCGATGTCGCCCGCCGGGACAAGATCCGCGCAAACCATTCGGCAACGCATCTGGTTCATGCCGCGCTGCGCAACCGGCTTGGCGAGCATGTCACGCAAAAAGGCTCACTTGTTGCAGCAGACCGCTTGCGGTTCGATTTCTCGCACCCCAAGCCCTTGAGTGACGAGGACATTGCGGCGATCGAAGCCGAAGTGAATGCGGAAATTCGCGCCAATGAAACGGTCAGCACGCGTCTGATGAGCCCGGATGAGGCGGTTGAAGCGGGCGCGGTGGCGCTGTTCGGCGAGAAATACGGTGACGAGGTCAGGGTGTTATCGATGGGCCGCACAGCCGGGGCGGGGCGCAACTATTCGGTCGAATTATGCGGCGGGACCCATGTACGCGCCACGGGTGATATCGGGGTGTTCCGCATAATTTCGGAAAGCGCGGTTTCATCTGGTGTGCGGCGGATCGAAGCGTTGACGGGCGAAAGCGCCCGGCAGTGGCTCGTTGCTCGCGAAGATGCTCTCAAGGCGGCGGCGAGTGTTCTCAAGACTTCACCTGACGATGTGCCGACACGGCTTTCCGCGCTCATGGAAGAGCGCAAGGCGCTTGAGAAAGAGCTCGCAGAGGCGCGCAAGCAATTCGCCCTCGGCGGAGGCGGTAGCGGCTCTTCCGCAGCTGTCGAAGAGGAGATCGGCGGTGTGAAGTTTTCCGGTCAGGTGCTTGACGGACTGAACCCGAAAGAACTGCGACCCCTGCTTGATGACGCCAAGGCCAAGCTGGGCAGCGGCATAGCTGCAGCAGTCGCTGTTAATGACGGCAAGGCGGCCTTTGCAGTCGCGGTCACGGATGATCTGACAGATCGTTTCAGCGCCGTTGAGCTTGTGCGTATCGGGGTGGAAGTCCTGGGCGGCAAGGGCGGCGGTGGCCGTGCTGACATGGCGCAAGGCGGCGGGCCGGACGGGTCGAAAGCTGACGACGCGATTGCAGCCGTAAAATCCGCTCTGGCCTGAGCCTGAACCTTCGCGATATTCCGGGTCAGGCGTTGGGCGTTGATTTGGTCACGCCGCTCGATCCCGATCCCACGTCATACCCTTCGGTATCGGCAGGCGCGCCGCGCTTGTCGGTCGGGGCCTGGTCTTTCAGCGGTCCCTTTACATTCTGCGGCTTGAATTTCTCGTCATTCGAGGTCGGCTTGGTGGGGTCTGGGTTGCTCATGTCATCTCCTTGCTGTCTCAACGGGTGACAACCAGGAAAGGTCCGAGAAATCAGCTGTCTGCGTTACTCGTGCGCAGCTTGGGCCGATAATCGAGAGCGCCGTCCTTCTCGATCTGGGCGCGGAATTCGTCGCGCTTTTCGTGGATCGAGGCGATTACCGGCCCCATGGCAACGCCGATATCGACCAACACGGCTTCGGACAGCTGGAGCGAGCTTTCCAGCGTCTCGGGAACGGCATGGCTCGCGCCGGCGCGGTATAGCTCTGCAGCGTGCTGCGTGTCACGGGCGCGCGCCACAATCAGCAGATCAGGATGGTCCTTGCGCAATTTCCGCGTGAGACGTTCAGCCAGGATCGGTTCGTCCATGGTCAGGACCACCGCAGGTGATCGTTCGATGCCGAGGCGGTTCATCGCGTCGCCTCGCGCAGCATCGCCGAAGGTGGCGCGGTAACCTTTCCGCTTGGCGGATTCGATCAGGTCTGCATCGCTGTCGATGGCGATGTAGGGCTTGTCATGCGCATCGAGCATCTGAGCAATCAGCCGGCCCACACGGCCCGCGCCGATGATGATGACGGGTTGCTCGCTGTCATCAGGGGTTTCGACCACTGGCGCGGGTTCGACGCGCCGCGCGATTATGCGCCCCAGTCTGGCCAGCACGGGGGTGACGGTCAATCCGATTGCGGTGACGATCTGCCAGAACTGCGCGGTCCCGGGCTGGATCAGCAAGGCCGCGCTCGCTGCTGCCATCACGATCAGCGTCGTTTCCGAAGGGCTCGCCATGAGAATGCCGGTTTCCGCCGCCGTACTGCGCCGCGCACCCATCATGCGAAGCAGGAAGCCGGTCACGAAGGCCTTGAATACGAGGACCAGAACCACCGCGGTCATGATCGACCAGACATTCTCCCAGATGGTCAGCAGGTCGATGCTCATGCCGACGGTGATCAGGAAGATACCGAGGGCAAGCCCCTTGAACGGCTCGATGATGCCTTCGACTTCGGAGTGGTATTCGGTTTCTGCGATCAGCAGACCCGCGATCAGCGCGCCGACAATCGGCGACAACCCGACCACGGCAGTAGCAAGGCTGGACGCGATGACCACCAGCAGACTGGCGGCGAGAAACAGTTCGGGGCTCTTGGTCCGCGCGGCCTGGGCGAACAGGCGGGGCAGGGCGATGCGCCCGATTACCATCATCGCAAGCACAACCAGCCCGCCTTGCCACAGCGTTTCGACGAGGCCTTCCCAGCCGCCTGCGGCATTGGGTGCCATCGCGCCGAGGACGAAGATGATCGGAACGATCATGATGTCTTCGAACAACAGCATCGACAGGGCTGCGCGACCGACTGGGGATTGCGTCCCGGCAATCGGCAGCACGATGGCTGTCGAGGAAAATGCCAGAGCAAAGCCAAGCGCTATTGCGCCGGTCCAGTATTGCCCCATCATCGACAGGACTGTCGCCGCAATGGAGCCGATGATCAGCAATTCGAGCGCGCCCAGCCCGAAGACGAGTTTCCGCAATTGCCACAATCGCTTGAACGACAGTTCCAGCCCGATTGTAAACAGCAGCAGGATTATCCCGAACTCGGCATAGGGGGCGAGAGCTTCTGGGTCGGTGATCGTCACATGCGACAGCCAGGGATACTCGTATACGAGCTTCCCCAGTCCAAACGGGCCAACAGCGACACCGATCAGGATGAAGCCGATGATCGGGGTGATCTTGACGCGCGTAAAGACAGGGATGACCAGCCCGGCAGCGCCGAGGATCACCAATGCATCGCCCATCGAGGAAGTGTCGAGCTCGCCCGCCATAATCTTCCGCCTATCGCGCCGCGCCGCTTATGTCACGCGGCTATGATGGCTTATCCGCCTCCACTGCCCGGGCCGCCGAGCGGGGCGCGGCGGGGTCTGGTCTTGCCAGGATGCTCACCGGCTTCATCCCATTCGATACGGTACAGATCGAAGCGCCGGTCAGCGAGGTTGCGCACTGTCCCTTCGGCGCGCGCCCACTGCAAATCGGCGAGGTTGATATCGCTGATCGTCAGCGTCTCGACATTCTCGCTCGCCTCGGCGGCGATCCCGTCTCGGGCAAACGGGAAATCGCACGGTGTAAGGATGCAGCTTTGCGCGTATTGAATGTCCATATTGCCGACGTTGGGCAAATTACCGACATTGCCGGACATGACCACGAAACACTGGTTTTCGATCGCCCGTGCCTGCGCGCAATAGCGCACGCGAAGGTATCCCTGCCGACTGTCGGTGCAGAAAGGCACAAAAATGATCCGTGCGCCTTCGTCTGCCAGGCGGCGGGAAAGCTCCGGAAATTCGCTGTCGTAGCAAATCTGGACCCCGATCGGACCGCAATCGGTCTGGATCACATCGATCGTGTCGCCGCCCTTGATATTCCACCAGTAACGCTCGTTCGGAGTGGGGTGGATCTTCTCCTGTTCGTGGACCGATCCGTCGCGCAGGCAGACATAGGCGATATTGTGAATGTCGCCATCATCCATCCGCGTCGGATGCGATCCGGCGATGATGTTGATGTTGAAGCGCATCGCCATATCGCTGATGTCGGCCTTCAACCTAGGTGTGTATTCGGACAGGCGCTCGATTGCCTCGACCGGAGACAATTCCTTCTCTTCGAAGCTCAACAGCTGAAGCGTGAAGAGTTCCGGAAAGACTATGAAGTCAGCCTCGTAATCACTTGCAACATCGACGAAATACCGGATGTTCCCCATGAAATCGTCATAGTCGGTGACTGCGCGCGCCTGAAGCTGGCAGGTGGCCACACGCACCGCTTCCACCCCGCGCGGCAGGCGCTTTTTGACCGGCTGGTCGCGCTCGACATAGGGGTTGCGCCAGACCATCATCACCGCATTGCCTTCGGACGCCTTGTCTTCCGGCAGGTAGTTCTCGAGGATGCGCTCGGGCTCGAAACCATTGGCAAGTTGAAAGCGCAGGACCGGATCGTGAATCTTGCCGGCCAGCACCTGGTCCAGATAATCCTGCGGACTTTCGACCTTGCGCTTGCGCCGTTTGTAATTCGGCATCCGGCCGCCAAACACGATCCCGGTCAGTTCGCGATCTTCTGCCAGTGCGCGGCGTTCTTCGTACAAGCGGCGGCCAATGCGGACACCGCGAACCTTGGGGTCGACGCACATCTCATAGCCATACAGCCAGTCGCCCGTCGGATCGTGGCGGCTGCCATAACCATTGCCTGAAATTTCGTCCCAATCGTGGTCTGCGAAAACCACCGGTTCGGGCAATTGCATCGATGCACAATAACCGACGACATCCTCATCGAGCAGCGCGACGAAGCATCCTTCGGGAAAATTGTTGATCTGACCGCGAATCTCGCCCTGAGTGTAGGGCGGCAATTCGGTGTAGGCACGGCGGACCAACGCGGAAATTCCGCGCACGTCCTTCATCATGGCGTTTCTGATTTCCAGCCGCCGGGCGCCGAATTTCTCGGCGGCCGGCTTGCGGCGTGCCGGCCGCTTGGCCGGTTTCTGTCCCTGTCGGGTCATTAATGCTCCTGCATAAATAGATCGTCGACCGATTCGCCATTGTCGGCGAGGATTTCGGCGACGCGGATGCGTCCGTGGTAATAAATGAGCGCCGGATGATCGGTTCCGCTACGCTTGAGGTCGGCTGCCTGTTTTTCCGAAAGCGCGCTTTCGCCAGCTACGTAGTCGCAGTAGCCTTCGACCTTCCACTGCGGAAAACCGATCGAGCTCAAGATGCCGAACCGGCGGCGGATCAAGCCGTGGGTGAATTCATGAGCAAGCACGGCCCCCAGCGTGCGTTCCCCACCGATGGATTGGATGGTTCCGGTTTCAGGATCGGCCTTGTTGACCACAACCGCAGAATTGAGGGGCCGGGTGATAGCAAGCGAACGCGAGGAGCTGATCGCTAGCCATTGCCAACGCCATCCCCCGTCGGTGATGAAAATCGGGCGAGCTTCAGCTTGAGAGGCAAGGAGCGTTGTCGCCATCCTCTCCTGCACCGTTCTTACGCTCTTCTGCAGCATGGCTGCGTCGAGCGGTTTCTCCGAATGAACGGTTCCGATCTCGGTTTCCACCGAATGCGGAAACGCCAGCAATTGCGGCGCCATCACTGGCGAGGCTAGAATCATAAGGGCCGCACCGAGCAAAAACCCGATGCGGCCCCCTGAAAGCTTGCGGATCAGGCCCAGCTGGCCATTTCCTTTTCGAGATTGTTCACAATCGCTTCGAAGAACTGTTCGGTGGTGAGCCAGTTCTGCTTCGGACCGATGAGCAAGGCGAGATCCTTGGTCATCTGACCGCTCTCGACCGTTTCGATGCAGACCCGTTCGAGCGTCTCAGCAAATTTCACCACGTCGGGCGTGTCGTCGAATTTGCCGCGATACATCAGGCCGCGAGTCCAGGCGAAGATGCTGGCGATCGGGTTGGTCGAGGTTGCCTTGCCCTGCTCGTGCTGGCGGAAGTGGCGGGTGACTGTGCCGTGCGCAGCTTCCGCCTCGACTGTCTTGCCATCGGGTGTCATCAGGACAGACGTCATCAGGCCGAGCGAGCCGAAGCCCTGCGCGATCGTGTCCGACTGCACGTCACCGTCGTAGTTCTTGCAGGCCCAGACGAATTTGCCGTTCCACTTCATCGCCGCGGCGACCATGTCGTCAATCAGGCGGTGTTCGTAGTGGATTCCGGCTTTCTCGAACTTGTCCTTGAATTCCGCTTCGTAGATTTCTTCGAACAGGTCTTTGAAACGGCCATCGTATTTCTTGAGGATGGTGTTCTTGGTCGACAGGTAAACCGGCCAGCCGCGATCGAGGCCGTAATTCATGCTGGCGCGAGCGAAGTCACGAATCGACTGGTCGAGGTTGTACATCGCCATGGCAACGCCCGGGGCTTCGAATTCGAACACGTCCAGATCGATGTTCTTGCCGTCAGCGCCCTCAAATACCAGGCGCAGCTTGCCGGCACCGGGAATCAGCGTGTCGGTGGCGCGATACTGGTCACCAAAGGCATGGCGGCCAACCACGATCGGATCGGTCCATCCCGGCACAAGGCGCGGAACATTGTCGATCACGATCGGCTCGCGGAAAACCACCCCGCCCAGAATGTTGCGGATCGTACCATTGGGGCTGCGCCACATCTGCTTGAGACCGAATTCCTCAACCCGGGCTTCATCCGGAGTGATTGTGGCGCATTTGACGCCCACGCCGTGTTCCTTGATCGCATTGGCCGCATCGATGGTGATCTGGTCATCGGATGCATCGCGGCCTTCGATCGAGAGGTCGTAATACTTCAGGTCGACATCGAGATAGGGCAGGATCAGCCGTTCGCGGATCCACTGCCAGATGATCTTCGTCATTTCGTCGCCATCGAGTTCGACGACCGGGTTCTTGACCTGAATTTTCTGCATGATTGCCTGTTGCCTCTTTCGGGGAAAATCGTTGCGCGCGCTTTAGCAGAGGAGGGCGGAGGCGCAAGGGAGGGGCGGGAACGGAAAGGCAGGTACGAAAAAGCCCGCCGGTGAGGGCGGGCCTGTCGTCTCGATGGTGGGCGTAGGAAGAGTTGAACTTCCGACCCCTGCAATGTCAATACAGTGCTCTACCACTGAGCTATACGCCCACGTCATCGAGTGCGCCGCAATCGCGGCAGGCGCGCCCTTTAGCGAGGGGCTACCGGCCACGCAAGGGCTGAATGCGGTTTAAAGCGATGCAGCAGCTTCGCCGGCGAAGACGCGCTCAACTTCCAGCACGAGATCGCGCAGGTGAAACGGCTTCGAAAGTACTTTCGCCTGCGGCTGCTCGCGGCTCGCCTTCAAGGTGACCGCGGCGAATCCGGTGATGAACATCACCTTCGTCTGGGGGCTGATTTCGTTGCAGCGCTGAGCGAGCTCGATCCCATCCATTTCGGGCATCACGATATCCGACAAGAGCAGATCGAATCGCTCGGCCTCCAGCTTGGGTACAGCTTCAGTGCCCCGATCGACGGAAACAACTTCATAGCCGGCGTTTTCCAGCGCACGCGCCAGGTAAATGCGCATGGCCTCTTCGTCTTCGGCGAGGAGGATTCGTAGTTTCTGTGGTTCCGTCATTCCGGCTTGGTAGTCGATTCTGCTTAAGAAATCTTTCGCGATGTAACATGCGCCCTGCTTTGACACAGCATTGGCAAACGGGCAGCAAGGGTGCGAATGACCGAGACACCGCCAAATCGATGGGAATCGCTGTCGCACAGAGGCGGGATGATCCCCGGAACGCGCAGCCCGGCGTACACGCTTTCGGTTATGGAAGACCTGCCAACCCCGGTCATTCTCGCGGTACCGCATGCAGGACGCACGTATCCCGAGACGTTATGGCAGCGGATGCGGCGCCCTGAATGGTCGGCGCTGAGGCTGGAAGACCGCTATGTCGACCGAATTGCCGCGGAGGTGGCGCGCCAGACCGGTGCCGGTCTGCTGGTCGCACACGCCCCGCGCGCGTTGATCGATCTGAACCGTGCGTGCGATGATGTGGACTGGACCATGGTGACGGAAGGCGGCCCGTCCGGTCGCACCAATCCGGCGGGCAACCAGCGGGCACGAAGCGGACTCGGCTTGGTGCCGCGCAGGCTGCCGGGCCTTGGAGAAATCTGGACCAGACCGCTGTCAGGCTCCGATCTCGATGCCCGGCTCGGGCAAGTCCACACGCCTTACCATCGGGCACTCGAATCGGTGCTCGCGCACTGCGCACAGCGGTGGGGGGCAGCCTTGCTGGTCGACCTGCATTCGATGCCGCCGTTGAAGCGCGCGCACCCGCATGATCAATCCGCCAAATATGTGATTGGCGACCGTTTCGGAGCGTCCGCAGCCGACCGCCTGGTCGCCTGTTCCTTGCGGCACCTGTCTGCCGAGGGCGTGCCGGTGGCGCACAACCGCCCCTATGCAGGGGGATATGTGCTGGACAGGCACGCGAACGTGCGGAACAACCGGCACGCGATCCAGATAGAAATCTGCCGCTCGCTTTATCTCGATGCTGACTTTGCCGACACGACCGACGGTGTCGAGCATGTCGCAGCGCATCTCTCACGGCTGGTTCGCGCCCTTGCCGAAGAGGTTGCGAGCCTTGGCAGGGGCCGCGAGCAGCAATTGGCGGCGGAATAACCGGGCCCTGAAACGAAAAAACCACCTCGCGCAGGGGGTGCACGAGGTGGCCAAGGTTCAGGGATGGTGCACCGAAATGCACCGTACCGGACAGCGTGAGGGGGGAAGCTGTCCGGATACAACAAATATGGGGTCGCAGCGGGGCGTTTCAACCCTGCTGCGACCCCAACATTTTTCAGCAATCGGCCGTGTCTGGCCGGCCGGCGTTAGCTAGCCGGTGCGAGGGCCGGACCTTTGCCCTGAGCCTGCTGGCGCGCGAAAATATTGCGCATCAGATCGAGCGAGAAGATATGCGCATGGATCAGCATGAGAAGTCCGTTCTCATTCCACTTGCGCAGTTGGTCACCGCGCATTTCGCGCAGCTTTTCCTGATTGACCATCATGAACCCGCGATAGACGTAGGGCTTGTCTGCATTCTGCTCGGTCGAAATAGCGATTTCACCGTCCATCAGGAGGTCATGTGCTTTAAGCTCGTCAATGAACGCCTTGGTGCGCTGACCGGCCTGTTCGAAATCTTCGCAGAATTTCAGAATGGCCTTGGTCTGTTCGCTCGCACCGTCGCCGTCGAACAGCGGCTGACCTTCGTCGAATTCGCCGACCAGATCAGCGGTCGGGTCGAAGCAGAGAGACAGCTCCTCGGTTTCCTGTGTCAGCTTGGCCAGCATGAAGGGGTAGCGGCGAATATAGGCCGGCAGGTAGATCGGATCGTTCACCTTGCCATTGTCGTCGACAAAAGCATTCACGCCTTCATTCAGGCCCATCAGTGCCAGCGGCAGCGGATTATCGCCGGACGAGAACACGATCGGGAAGTTACGCTGTGCCTGAACGAATTCGTCGACCGTCAGCGGAATCGCGTGCTGCGACTTGAGCCAATCGGCGGAGTCCATTGACTTGGCTTTGTAATCCTTATGGTCGCGGCTGTTGAGCGGCATAAGGTCCTTGTAGAACAGGGGAAGGCTGGGCTGCGGCGCGCTGGCCATGGGGATGTCTCCGGATCACAATTGAATGTCTGAACGGCAGGAGGCGAGCGCCCCCCGGCGCGTGAAGCGCGCGCTTTAGGGGCTGGAGCCTTCCGGCGCAAGCGGTACCAGCTTGCCGGGATTGAGAATTCCCTGCGGATCGAGGGCGCGCTTCACGCTGCGCATCATGTGCAGCGCGACCGGATCGCCCAAGCGGCCCAATTCGCCCACTTTCATCTGCCCGATTCCGTGCTCGGCGCTGATTGAGCCGCCCCATTCGGTAACAAGATCATGCACGAAAGCGCTGATTTCCTTGCCTTCACTGACTTCCCACTCGCCTGCGACGGCATTGCCGGGGGCCAACACATGGAAATGTACATTGCCATCGCCGAGGTGGCCGAATGCGATGGCCGTCGTGTCCGCAAAGCGCGCCTCCACCTGCGGTACGGCGGCTTCGACAAAGCGAGCCATCCGTTCGATCGGTACGGAAATGTCGTGCTGCATGGCAGGCCCGATCGCGCGTTCTGCCGGCGAAATCGAATCGCGCAGCAGCCAGAATTGCTCTGCCTGGGTTTCGTTGGCCGCTATCACCGCATCACCGATCACGCCGTTTTCGAACGGTGCCTCCAGCATCCGCTCTGCCAGTTCGGGCAGATCGTCAGTCTGCCCCTCTTCGGCCACGAGTTCGATCAGCGCATTCCACGCATATATGTCATTCAGTGGAGACCGTGCATCGGGCAGATGATCGAGCACAGCGGCGAGGCTGTGCGCAGGCAGAACCTCGAACCCTTCGAGGTGATCTCCGGCAACACGCTCACAATGAAGCAGCAGCTTGCGTGCATCGGTGATCGACCCGAGCCCCGCCCAGATGACGGTGCGCCCGCCGATTTCGGGCAATAGCCGCAGGGTTGCCCCGGTCACCACACCCAGCGTCCCTTCGGATCCGATCAGCATCTGCTTGAGATCGAACCCGCGATTGTCCTTCTTCAGCGGCACCAGTGCATCGAAGATCTGCCCGTCCGCCAGCACCGCTTCGATGCCGAGGACCTGCGCGCGCATTGCGCCATGACGCAAAACCTGCGTTCCCCCGGCGTTGGTCGAGATCAGTCCACCAATCGTGGCTGACCCTTTGCCGCCCAGGGTGAGGGGAAAGCGGAGCCTTTCCTTCGCGGCCGCATCGTGCAGGTTCTGCAAGATCAGGCCGGCGTCGCAAGTGACCATCCGCGCATCGGCGTCGAGCGAGCGGATTCGGTCCATGCGGCGCAGCGAAAGCACGATGGAATTGCCGCTTTCGTCAGGCGTCGCTCCGCCCGACATCCCGCTATTGCCGCCCTGCGGAACGATGGCGATGCGGTATTCAGCGCACAGTGCGACCAGGCCGGCCACCTGTTCGGTGGTGGCGGGCGAGGCAAGGGCGAGCGCGGCACCACGGTATCGCCCGCGCCAGTCGGTCAGCCACGGTGCCATCTCGTCCGGCTGTGAGGTCAGGCCTTTTTCACCCAGCAGCGCTTCAGCGCGCATGAGAAATTCGCGTCGGTCGGTCATTGTCGCCGCTATGGCACAGACCGTGCCGATTACGCCACAGTCCCGGCACGAACTTGCAAATATGTGGCGGGCAATTAAGCCGACATTCAACCGCGCCCGCTATTTCCGCCTGATCGTGACGACGCTTTATTGGTGCCGCGCACGGTCGAGGGAGTTTGCAAACACAATCGCAATGCCGAATTTTTCTTCCCTTATCCTGCCTTTGGCGCTGCTCTTGCCGCAGCCTGCGGATGACGTGCCGCACGCTCCTGAACAGCCGAGGCCATCGGTTAATGAAGAGCTGTGGGGCCTGACGCCCGATGCGCAGCCCAGCCAGCCGCAACCGGCACAGGGGTGGATCCTGTTTGACGCGCAGACATCATTCCCGATCCAGCATCAGGTCCGTGTCGAGCGCCGTGTCATCATTCGTGTATCTCCGCGGCGGCCAGCCCGAACCGACCTGACAGCGACTTTGCCGCGCGGGGAAATTCCCAAGAACATGGTCGAGCGCAAGATCGGCAAATGCTTGCCGGTCAACGGGATCGCCGGGGTCATGCCGACGCAGGACAACCGGCTAATGCTGTTCATGCGGGACCAGCGGATCATCGCGGCAAATCTGGAGAAGGCCTGCTCCGCCAGGGACTATTACTCCGGCTTCTATGTCGAGCCGAGCCGCGACGGGAATATCTGCGTCGATCGTGACAAGCTGCAATCGCGCACCGGCGCCAAGTGCGAGCTTAGCCGGATCCGCCAATTGATCCGGGTCGACACCTGATCCGGACCTGTTACGCCCAAGCGGCGATTTCTTGACATTTCCCCCTGTGGAGCGCAAAGGCGCGGCCACTGGCGTGCGGATTTTGCCGCATTGCACAATCGGGCTTTCGGGCCCCTGTATATCCGGGCACATTCGAAACCTATGAACTTTGCCGACCTCGGCCTCTCCGAACCCTTGCTGAAAGCCGTCGCAGACGCCGGCTACACCACGCCGACCGACATCCAGGCGGAAGCTATTCCGGCGGTGCTGATGATGAAAGACATCATCGGTATCGCACAGACGGGGACCGGCAAGACAGCGGGCTTCGTCCTGCCGATGATCGACATCATGGCCGCCGGTCGCCGCCGAGCGCTGATGCCGCGCTCTCTCATCCTCGAGCCGACCCGAGAACTCGCGGCGCAGGTGGCGGAAAACTTCGAGAAATACGGCCAGAACCACGATCTGAAAATGGCCCTGCTGATCGGCGGCGTGCAGATGGGCGATCAGGTCAAGGCGTTGAACGAGGGCGTCGACGTTCTCATCGCCACGCCGGGCCGACTGATGGATCTGTTTGAACGCGGCAAGATCCTGCTCAACGGCTGCGAACTGCTGGTCATCGACGAAGCCGACCGCATGCTCGACATGGGCTTCATCCCCGATATCGAATTCATCTGTTCCAAGTTGCCTGAAACGCGTCAGACGATGCTGTTCAGCGCCACAATGCCGCCGCCGATTGAAAAGCTGGCGAAGAAATTTCTCAACAATCCCAAGCGGATCGAAGTCAGCCGCGCAGCCTCGACCAATCAGGACATCACCGCTTTCAAGGTGCCGGTGGAAAGCCGCCAGAAACGCGAAACGCTCGAATGGCTGCTCAACAACGATCTGGTCGAAACGGCGATGATCTTTGCCAACAAGAAGACCACGGTTCGCGACCTGAACAAGCATTTGCAGAAGCGTGGCTTCCGCAGCAGCGAGATCCATGGCGACATGGATCAGGGCAGCCGCATTCAGGAACTCGATCGCTTCAAATCGGGTGACGTGAATATCCTCGTCGCTTCGGATGTCGCCGCGCGCGGGCTGGACATCAAGGGCGTGAGCCACGTGTTCAACTATGACACGCCGTGGCACCCGGACGACTACGTTCACCGCATCGGCCGCACGGGCCGGGCAGGGGCCAAGGGCCGCGCCTTCACCTTCGTTGCGAAAGAAGATGCCGAAGCGATCGACAATGTCGAGAAGCTGACCGGCGCCAAGATTAACGTGTTCGGCAAGGGCGATGTCCGTGTCGCGCTGAAAGACCCGTCGACTAGCAACAGTGCCGGGAAAGCCGACAAGGCCGACCAAGCCGACAGTGCGGAGAAGCGCAAGAAGCCACGCGCGAAGAAGGCCGATGCGGATGAACCGCGCGAAGAAAAGCCTAAACGCGCCCGGGCAAAGAAATCCGACGCCGCACCGCGCGAGGAAAAGCCGAAGGCGCCCCGCCGCGACGAGAAGACGACTAAATCGGATATGCCGTCCAAGGCAGCGGCCGAAAAGGCATCACGCGGCCGCAAGCGCCGCAACGATGATGAAGAGCCGGTCCCCGCAGGCGAATGGAACGGCCCCAAGCCGGACTTTCTCGGCGTCGGATTCGACTGACCCGATTCGCGCAAGATTTGTAGGAATAAGGCGACACGTGTCACCCTGTTGGATTTTCCACCGGGTTGATTTCGCGCGGATTTAGTATTTCTTACAGGGTTACACGCTGTGCGGGAAAATTGCGCTTGCGCTTTACGTATGTCAGCAAGCAGAAATTCAATACGGTCAAAGAACGCGCGCAGCTTAGCGAGCGCGGGGCGTGTAGGACAATGGAAAGTCGGAAGCTGG
The DNA here is from genome assembly GCF_005434975.1 of Parerythrobacter lutipelagi. Lineage (GTDB taxonomy): Bacteria > Pseudomonadota > Alphaproteobacteria > Sphingomonadales > Sphingomonadaceae > Parerythrobacter_A > Parerythrobacter_A lutipelagi. The sequence continues at coordinate 636,980 of NZ_SKCJ01000002.1, forward strand.
GGTGGTAAGCGGAAAATAGACAATGCAATGACGGAATTGCGACAACCAATTTTCAAATATTTGCACCGGCGAGTTTTAGTCCCGAACGAAGCATTTCGCGAGTGTCAGTATCCCGGAACCAGACTAGAAGCTTGTTGAGCTTCATCTCGGGCCTTATCTGCGCCAGCGCCTTTCGAGCCGCGTCCATTTCTTCCAGATGCGCGTAACTCGCAGCAGCAACCATTTGCGCGATGGTGAAGTTTTCCCTGCGAAAAATGATCTCGTTTGCCCGCTCGGCCGCCAGTGCAAACTCACCTAGCTCAAAATGACACGCCATCTGCATCGCCAGAACATAGATATCCCCCTCCCAGTTTGGATTGAGGCGGATTGCGGTATCGAGACACATTCGGGATTCTGCGGTCTTCTTCCCTTGCAAGGCCTTGATAGCGCCCATTGTCACTAGCAGTGAGGAATTGTTGGGTGTTTTCGTCAGCAAACGTTCGGCCATTGCCTCCAATGGGTCAAGGTCTCCACCCAAAGACGCCATAGCCATGAACAGAAATTGGAGCGTGTTGGAATCCTGTTCCGCGCCGTGCATAGCCTTGCTCGCATGATCGAGGGCAGAGCGATAGACCTCGTCTGGGTTCCAGTCCCCCGTCTCCAGATAAAGCATTGAATAGTGCCGTGCCGCAACCGCGTGCGCGACAGCATTGTGAGGGTTGAGCGCGATGGCTTTGCCAGCATATTCGAGAGCGAGTTTGATCGATTTTGTGTCAAGATTCGTAATAAGTGCGATCGACTTCAAGACATAATCCAATGCCGAGTGATGACCATCAGGAATGTTCTGCAACCGAACGACTTCTGCTTTAAAAATGTGCGATCGAATTTGGGCTTCGATCGTTGAGGCGATTTGCTCTTGAAACGCGAGCTCGTCCTGCCGGGCTCCATCGAAGCTTTTGGACCATAATTGCTTGCCGTCGCTCGATTGGACCAGCTTGACCGTTACCCGCAACCGCTCGGCTGAACCACGTACGCTGCCTTCGAGCCGGTACGGTGCGCTAATGCCTTTGCCGTCGACTTGCGCGGTTCTGGCAACGGTAGTCATTCCGTCACGGATTTCCTCGTTGAGCCCGTCAATAAATGATTGCTGATCCTTGTCGGTGCTAAGATCAGCAAAGGGCAGCAACGCAATCTCGGCCATCTCAGACCTGTCAGCAGCAGGTTTCGAAGGTGGCATGTCTGGTGCCGGAGTATCCTGAGCCTTATTGCTTTTGCCGACAAGTGATTGCACGTCTTGCACAAAGCTTCGCCACGTCGGATCATCCGCTGCGCCTTGCCAATGCCCAAGTTCAGCGGTTTGGGTGAGTTCAAACATGACGGGTCGTTCGCAGGGTTCGATCATTACCGGCATCAGAGTCTTGTTGCGATAGGCAACTGTTGCTTCAGCGCGGACCCAACGTGAGACCACCGAGCGCGGCGACCAAAGCACAACGACAGCCTTTGCACTGCGCAAAGCGGCCTCGGTCACCTCATCATAGGCTTCGCCTGATTTGAGCGTAGCATCCCACCAAACATCAAATCCCTCACGCTCAAATGCATCGGCATAGGTCTGCGCAATGGCTGCATCTTCGCGGTTGTAGGAAAGGAAAATTTCGGTGATTTCTTAGGCCCCAAATCAGGCTCCGGTTGGAGTTGAAGTCCGGAGGCTAAGCCAGCATGGTATGACCGTCAATTTACTTGCAGAGACATTCAGCTTGGTTCGTTGAACAGCATTCGTTCATTGCGCCCGAAATCGACGGGTTTTCGATCTTCTCCCAAGGTCGACCTTTGGGCCGTCAGCGTAGCCTCACTCACCCAGCTACCGTCACAAAGCTGTCGATCACCCGCTTCTCGCCCGCCTGCTCGAATTCGATGGTCAGCTTGTTGCCCTCCTGATCGGTCACTGTGCCATAGCCGAATTTGTCGTGAAATACGCGCGCGCCCACGGCGATGTCGGCGCGGGGTTTGGCGGCGAAGCTGGCGGCGCTGCGGCGGCTTTCCTTCACCACAGCCTGCTTGGTTTCATAGCCTGAGCTGAGCGCGCGTTGCCAGCCGGGGCCGCGCGCGTCGCTGCGGCCGGGGCGGTCGCGGGCGACGTGGGCGAAGGGATCGTCGCTCTCGCTCCAATTCGCTTGCCACAGCGACTTGCCGCCGGTCAGGGTGGTTTCGCTGTCGACATGTTCGTCCGGAAGCTCGGCGATGAAGCGGCTCGGGATGCTGCTGGTCCACTGGCCGTAAATGCGGCGGTTGGCGGCGTGCAGGATGGTGCAATGGCGCTTCGCGCGGGTGATCGCGACATAGGCCAGGCGGCGTTCTTCCTCCAGGCTGGCCAATCCGCCTTCGTCGAGCGAGCGCTGGCTGGGGAACACGCCCTCTTCCCAGCCCGGCAGGAAGACATTGTCGAATTCCAGCCCTTTCGCCGCGTGCATGGTCATGATGGTGACCTTCTCGTCATCGGGCGAGGCGTCGTTGTCCATCACCAGCGCGACATGTTCGAGGAAATCGCCGAGCGTCTCGTATTCTTCCATCGCGCGGGCAAGTTCGCCAAGGTTTTCGGCTCGGCCCTTGGCTTCCGCGCTTTTCTCCGCTTCGAGCATGGCGTTGTAGCCGGTCTCGTCCAGCACGGTGCGCAGCAGTTCAGCGGGCGTCACGCCATTTGCCATTTCGCGCCAGTTGAGGAAATTGCGCATCAACGCGGCAATCGTGTTGGATGCACGCGCCGGCAACTCGTCGCTATCCGCGAGTTGCAGGGATGCAGCGGCAAGCGGCAGGCCGACGCGGCGCGCATGCTGGTGCATCTTCTCCAGCGTTTTCGCGCCGAGACCGCGCTTGGGCTGGTTGTAAATCCGCTCGAAAGCGAGGTCGTCCTGCGGCTGGGCGATGACCCGCAGATAGGCGAGGGCATCGCGCACTTCGGCACGCTCGTAGAAACGGAAGCCGCCGATGATGCGGTAATTGATCCCGATCTGAATGAACCGGTCTTCGAATTCGCGCGTCTGGTATTGCGCGCGCACGAGGATGGCGACCTGGTTGAGGTCCGCGCCCTGTCCTTCCAGCCGCTCGATCGCTTCGCCGACCCGGCGTGCTTCTTCGGGCCCGTCCCACACCCCGATGATCTTGACCTTGTCGCCGCCGTCCGCCTCGGTCCACAGCGTCTTGTCGTGGCGTGTGGTGTTCTCGCGGATCAGGCCGCTGGCTGCGCCAAGAATATGCGGGGTGGAGCGGTAATTCTGCTCCAGCTTGACCACCACCGCGCCGGGAAAGTCCTTTTCGAACCGCAGGATGTTGGCCACTTCCGCCCCGCGCCACGAATAGATCGATTGATCGTCATCCCCCACCACGCAGATGTTCTTGCGGTCCTGCGCCAGCAGCCGCAGCCACAGGTACTGAACGGCGTTGGTGTCCTGATATTCGTCCACCAAGACATATTTGAAGCGTTTCTGGTACTGCGCCAGAATCTCGCGGTTCTTGCGGAAGATGTTGAGCATATGCAGCATCAGATCGCCGAAATCGCAGGCGTTGAGCGCTTTCATCCGGTCCTGATACAGCTGGTAAAACTTCTGGCCTTGGCCGTTGGCGTAGCTTTCATTGTCGACCGCATCGAGATCGCCCGGATTGAGCCCGCGGTTCTTCCACCCGTCGATGAGTCCGGCGAGCTGGCGCGGAGGCCAGCGCTTTTCGTCGAGGTCATTATCCCTGATCAGCTGTTTGAGCAGGCGCAGCTGATCGTCGGTGTCGATAATGGTGTAATTGCTCTCCAGCCCGACCAGTTCGGCATGGCGGCGCAGCATCTTCGCGCAGATCGAATGGAATGTGCCAAGCCACGGCATTCCTTCGACCGCGTCCCCGATATGCTGGCCGACCCGGTGACGCATTTCGCGCGCGGCCTTGTTGGTGAAGGTTACGCACAGAATCTCGCTCGGCCAGGCGAGCCGCATGGCGACCAGATGGGCCAGCCGTGCAGTCAGCGCGGCGGTCTTGCCGGTGCCAGCGCCCGCCAGCATCAAGACCGGTCCTTCCGTGGTTAGCACAGCCTGCTGCTGCGGCGGATTAAGCCGCGCGGCATAGGCGGGAACGCGCTCGTCAGGGGCGGTCGATGGGGTGGGCAGGTCAGTCATAAGGCAAGTGAACAGCTAGGGAACATCGTCTCGGGGTGCAAGGCGGGTTAGCCTGGGTGGACGCAGGCATTCTCGGAACCCTTGGCGGACCAAGTCATTGATTGTGAAAGGATGGGTACGGAATTGGAGATACACCGATGAAAAAGTTTTTTGCCGCAGTTGTCGCCACCGGCCTCACTTTCAGCGCAGGAAGTTTCGCCATGGCCAATCACCATGCGGGTGACACGATGAAACCCACGGTGGTTGAAACCAACGCACGCGGCCAAGCGACCAAAGTGGAGATCGAGGGCAAGACCTATGCCGTATGCATGTCGGACAAGCAGGACGCCTGCATCAATCCGCGCGAAGCCGGTCTCAAGTGGGGTAACCGCCCACTCAGCTACTGGCCCGGCAAGCCCGCCAGCGAAATGTAATTCATCACAGTTTTGTCACGCCTGCAGGCCACCGATCATGCCGCAGGATGTGGACAGGAGGGCGGTCGTTCCATGGAACGGCCGCCCGTTTCATGTGCGGGTCAGAAGCGTCAGCTTCGCCTTGCCCACCGGGCGTCCCTTTTCGATGTCCAGACCCTTCACTGTAACGATCTCGTCGCGCGAAGTTTCTAACGCGATCCAGGTTGCATCGCCGATCCAGCCGAGCCGCAGCAACCGGTCGAGCGCGACCTGTCCGGCGCCTGTGCCATAGGGCGGGTCGAGCAGGATCAGGTCCAGCGGCTCTTTCGCCGGACCGAGCGCCATGACCGAACCAGCGCGGACATCGCTTCGGCTGCGGGCATCGAACGCGGCGAGATTCGCCCGGATCGATTTCAGCGCGTCGTCTTCCTGTTCGACGAACAGGCAGTGACCGGCGCCGCGTGACAGGGCTTCAAGCCCGAGCGCGCCCGAGCCGGCGAACAGGTCTGCCACGCGCAATTCGTCGAACGAACCCAACCGGCTGGCGAGCATGGAGAACAGCGTCTCGCGGGTACGGTCGGCGGTCGGCCGGGTCGTTTCGCCCTTGGGCGCGACAATCTTTCGCCCGCGCCATTGACCCGCAATAACCCTCATTTCTGCTTCAGGCTCGACCGGAAGCGGTCGAGATCACCCTTGCGGATTTCGACCGCCTGACCGCGCGGCAGATCGGACAGTTCGAACGGGCCGTAAGCGGTGCGCATCAGGCGGCTGACTTCGAGCCCGAAATGTTCAAGTACCCGGCGCACTTCGCGGTTCTTGCCTTCCGTGATGGTCATTTCGATCCACTGGTTGCGGCCCGTTCGGCGCTCCATATTGGCGTCGATCCGGCCATACCGCATGCCGTCGATCTCGATCCCTTCGATCAGGCTCTCAAGCTGTTCCTGCGTCACATCGCCAAATGCACGCGCGCGATAGGTTCGCGGAATTCCGCTGGCGGGCAGTTCCATCTGGCGCTTCAGTCCGCCGTCATTGGTCAGCAGCAGCAAGCCCTCGGTGTTGTAGTCGAGCCGGCCGATCGGCATCACCCGGCCGGCATCCTTGGGCAAGGTGTTGCGCAAGGCATCGTAGATTGTCGGTCGCCCGGCGGGATCGCGCTCGGCCGTGATCAACCCGGTCGGCTTGTTGAATGCGAACAGCCGGGTCCGGTCAGCCTTGCCGACGGGGTTTCCGTCGACCGTTACCCCGCGCAGCGTGGGGATGATGGTGGCGGGTGTCTCAAGGACTTTGCCATCGATAGCCACGCGCCCGTCGGCGATCATCCGCTCGACCTCGCGGCGGCTGGCCACTCCAGCACGTGCGAGCAGCTTGGCGATGCGTTCGCCTTCGGGCCGGTCGCCGGCAAGGGGATCATATTTGGGCATGGCGCGCGCTCTACACCGATCACAGCCGTAGCGAAAGCGGAAGCGACGGAGAGAGAAAAATCAAGTTGGCCCACGCAGTAAGCTGCCGGGTGGCAGTCGGTCGCACGGGCAAGCCGCTTGACCGCATAAAGGGCTCATGGCTCAACATGCAGGGAAATAAATCCAGAAAAGTCCGTTGGTTAGGCAATACTCACATTTGACAGGAGCCTACCATGGCAAACGGAATTGCAACACTTCAGACCCTGACCGACACCGCGATCGATAGCGTCATCGGCTACGAAAAAGCTGCTGAAAGCGCGACAAGTGCGGGGCTTTCCCAAACGCTCCGCCAGTGCGCGACGGAACGCCGCGAAGTGGTGAATAACTTGAACAACGAGATTTCCCGTCTCGGCGGCGACACACGTGAAGACGGTACGTTTTCCGGAAGTGTGCACCGCGTATGGACGGACATCACCACCGCATTCGGTGACAAGAACGAAAGCACGATGGAACGGGTTGAAGAAGGCGAAGATTACATCAAGGCCAAGTTCGAGACCGCGCTGGAAGACAATGAACTGGAGCCGCAGTCGCGTCAGATCGTGCAGCAGTGCTATTCCCAAGTGTGCGAAGGTGAGCGGATGAGCGATCGTCTCGCTGCTCAATTCGACTGACACTCGTTCATGACCGCAAATCCAGAGGCCCGTCCGGTACGAACCGGGCGGGCCTCTGCACATCAGTTCACCGCGCGCAAAGCTTCCTCTACCGTGAGATGGAATTTGTGAACGCCGCCTTCGAGAGTGCCTAGAGTGATTTCAGGGATCGCCCCGGTCGATAGGCCTTGCTGACCCAGTTCCGCCGCGCGGAAATCTTCGCTGGCGAAGACCCCGCCGTCGAGCAGCGCCCAGCTGCGTTCCCAGTGGTGCCGTGCCTTGTCGCTTGCGGGCGCTTCCGGGATCAGCATGAAATCTTCCACCAGCGTATGGCCCTCATCCTGCGGCATCAGCACCAGCACGTTGAGATAATCCGGGCTCGGTATGATAATCGTCGCAGGAAGCAGCTGATAGGCGAATGTCACCACGCGGCGCAGCGCGGCCATATCGGTAAGGTCGACGCTTTCCATCTCTTCCAGCCGCCCGACGGCAGAACGGTGGTGCGGCCCCACCGTGTCGCTGCACGAGCACCCATCCTTGAAAAACGGGCCGATGGTCTTCGCGTGCAGCCGGGTGACATGATAGCTTTCAAGGAAAGCATCCATGATCAGTTTCCAGTTTCCTGCGACCTCATGCGTCTTGCGGCGGAACAGCACATGGTCGCCGGTTCCGAACGCTGCGAAATCCTCCCCCAGCGATCGGGCATCACTGAAGTCGGCCCCTTCGACCGGCGCAAACCAGATCAGACCACCGGCTTCGCAGCTGGGTAATTCAATCAGCGGCATATCGGCCTTGTCCATACCCGGAAAGGTCTCGGGGCGGGGCAGGGCAAGCAGGCGCCCGTCAACCGAATAGGTCCATGCGTGGTAGGGACAGACCAGCCGTTTCGCCTTGCACACCTCTTGGCCTTCGACCAGCCGCGTGCCGCGGTGGCGGCATACGTTGAGGAACACATGCGCCGCTCCGTCACCGTCGCGGGTGATCAGCAGCGGGCGTCCGGTCCCGTCGTGCGGCACGGCCATACCCGGCTCGGGCAACAAGGCAGAGGGGCACAGCACTTGCGGCAACCGGTCGAACAGCGCTTCTTTCTCGCGCTGCCAGTGCTGCGGGTCGGTGTAAACCGAAGCAGGGACCGTGCGGATCCCCTCAACACGGCTCGTCTCACCGCGCGCCAGCGCTTCGGCGAGCGCGAGCTGCCCGGCAGTCGGCTGTAATCTGGGGACATGCGTATCGACGGGGTTCATCGAAGCTTTCCTATTGCCATTGACCGCGAGTAGTGTCGCAGAATTCGGGTCTCACGGGAAGGACGCTAGGGCATGGCCGAAGCTGCGGCAGTGAAGAAGAAGAAACCGGGCATTCGCGAGGTCATCCGCGCACTGGGCAACCGCAAGGCGCTGTACATGCTGCTGTTCGGTTTCGCCTCCGGCCTGCCGTTATCCCTGTTCCTCGGTACGCTTTACGCGTGGCTGACCGAAGCGGAGGTGGAGCTGGAGACGATGGGCGTTTTCTCGCTCATCGGCCTCGCCTATGCGTTCCAGTTCCTGTGGTCGCCGCTGATCGACAAGGTCAACATCCCCGGCTTCGCGAAACTCGGCAAGCGCAAGCAATGGATGGTTCCGGCGCAGATCCTGCTCGGCATCATCCTTGTTGCGCTGAGCTTCAGCAATCCGACCGACAGCAATATGGGCTGGTTCAGCCTGCTCGCCGGGATCGGCGCGTTAGCCAGCGCGACTCAGGATATCGCGATCAACGCCTGGCGGATCGACGTCGCGGACGAGGTTGCCACCCTCGATATGCTCTCGACCATCTACCAGATGGGGTACCGCTTCGCCGCTCTGGTCGGCGGGGCAGGGGGCCTGATTATCGCCGCCCGGATCGGGTGGCCGCAGACCTATCTGTGGATGGGGGCGGTCCTCTTGCTGATCGGTATCGCGGGCCTGTTCGCGCCCGACCGCAAGACCGGCGATGTCGAAGACGGGCTGGCGGAAGACGAATTGATGCTGAGCCTGCGCAGGAAGGGCGAATTGCGGCCCGATATCCGCGCCAAAGCGCTGGCCGTCGTCGGCCTGCTGTGGGCGGGTGCCATCGGTGTGGTCCTGACTTTCATGTATATGTCGCTTGCCTTCGCGCCGGAGGATCGGCCCAACCCGACCGATTTCACCCTCGGCTGGGGGCCGTGGATCATTGTTGCCACTGTTGTCATTCCTGCGCTGATCGCGGGCTGGCTCGCCTCGCAAAAGGAGCGCGGTGAAAATGTGCTGGCCGAAGACGCGCCGGCGGTGGGCGGCCGGGCGTTTGCGATGGATCATCTTTACCGCGCGCTGGTGATGCCGTTGGTCGAATTCGTCGGCCGGATGGGCTGGTCGCTGGTGCTGATCCTGTCGCTCGTGCTGACTTACCGCATCTGCGACGCAATCTGGGGGACGTTCGCTTACCCGTTCTACCTCGGAGAACTCGCCTATACGAATGACGAAGTCGCCTTTGCATCGAAATTCTTTGGCGTGTTCGCGATCATTCTGGGGCTTGCGCTCGGCGGTTACATGCTGACCGTGATCGGGCGAATGGCAACTTTGACCATCGGTGCCTTGCTCGCCGCGCTCACCAACCTGCTTTACGCCGATATGGCCGTTGGCGGGCAGCGTATGCAGGCGGCGAGCGATGCCATCGGTTTCACCCGGCTGATCGAGTTCCTGGCACCGTTCGGATCCGAGGGGCTGGCGCGCCTGACCTTCACGATCATGTGGGAGAACCTCGCAATCGGCATAGCGGGCGCTGCGTTCGTGGCCTGGCTCAGCTCCATCGTGTCGAAGAAATACAGCGCGGTGCAATATGCGCTGCTCTCTTCACTCACCCTGCTGGTGGGCACGCTCGGACGCGGTGCGTTGGGCAAAATGATCGAGGACCGCGGTTATTTCGATGTTTTTGTGTTCACCACACTGATCGGCTTCCTGGCGGTTGCGCTGTGCATCGCCGAATGGATCCGGGTGAAGCGTTTCGGCGCGCGATCGGGCGTGGTGACACCGGATGCGGCTGAACTTGTCTCTACGGAACCGGAGGCGATTGCCGGTGAACCGGTCGCCGCTACTCGGGAAGCTCCGCGTTGAGGCGCAGAACCTCACCCGCGAGGTAAAGCGATCCGGCGATAAGGACGCGCTCGTTCGCTCGAGGGGGATCGTTGCGCAGCCAGTCGAATGCCTGCGTCACTCCGTCACAGGGGTAGGATCCGGAAAGCGCGAAGATATCGTTGGCGAGGCGGCACAGGTCTTTGGGATCGTGGTGTTCGTGACCGGGCACCGGGACCGCACAGAATCGTGTAACCCGGCCTTTGAACGGGGCAAAAATGCACGCAGGATCGCGGTTCTTGAGGATGCCGGATATCATCACCAGCGGACCATCGCCGGTGGATTGCGCCAGCACCGCAGCGGACTGGGCATTGTGCGCTCCGTCGAGGAGAACGGGTACTCCAACACCGCGCGTCAGCGGCCCTTCACCCAATTGCTGCAATCGCGCCGGCCAGTGCGCGTTCTGCAAGCCCTTACGGATCGCGTCTTCCGAAATCCCCAGACCGGAAACCTGGAGCATCGCAATCGCCAGGCCGGCGTTCTCTACCTGATGCGCGCCGGATAAACCCGGACGCGGCAGATCGAGGACCGATCCGAATTTGGAGCGGTAGTGAAGCGCACCTTGTTTCTTTTGCATGTACCAGTCGGTGTACCAGACTGCTGGTTCAACTTCCCGTACCTGCCTCTCGATAGCCCGTTCTGCCTTTGGGTCCTGCTTCAGGCACACGAACGGCACACCCGGCTTGATGATTCCGGCTTTTTCGAACGCGATTCGCGCGATCGGATCTTTTGGCACGCCGTCTTCCGGCGCGAGCAGGAAGCGTTCGTGATCGATGCCCAGCGCGGCGATACCGCAGGCGGCGAGCACATCCGGCTCCAGCACATTGGTCGCATCGAACCGTCCGCCCAGGCCAACTTCGACCACGCAGGCGTCAGCAGGTGTGCGGCTGAAAGCGAGGAAGGCTGCGGCGATGGTGGTCTCGAAGAAGCTCGGATTCAGCCCCTCGGCCGCATCGAGAACTTCCTCCAGCAATTCGGCCAACGGACCGTCCTCGATCAGTCTGCCCGCGAGCCGGATGCGTTCGTTGTAGCGCACGAGATGCGGGCTGGTGGTGACATGCACCCGCTTGCCGTCGGCCTCCAGCATGGCGCGCAGGAAGGCGCAGACCGAACCCTTGCCGTTGGTCCCGGCGACATGGAATACCGGCGGCAGGCGCTTGTGCGGATTGCCCAGCCGCGCGAGCAATTCGCGCGCCGTATCGAGCCCGAGCCGCCCCTGCGGCAGGCTCAGTGCTGCGAGCCGGTCAAGCTGCGCCTGGACGCGCGGGTCATCCGAGCGCCCGAAATCGCGCATAGGGTCAGGCAGCCGCAGCCGGTTGCAAATAGCCCAGCAGGCTGGCCAACGTCTCGCGCAGGTCATGGCGGTGGACGACCATGTCGACCATGCCGTGCTTGTGCAGATATTCCGCGCGCTGAAACCCTTCAGGCAGCTTCTCGCGAATCGTGTCCTGGATTACCCGCTGTCCGGCAAATCCGATCAATGCGCCGGGCTCTGCAATATGGACATCACCCAGCATGGCATAGCTGGCAGTGACGCCGCCGGTGGTCGGGTCGGTCAGTACGACGATATACGGCAGGCCGGCCTCTTTCAGGCGGCGCGTCATCACGGTCGCCTTGGGCATCTGCATCAGGCTGAGAATACCCTCTTGCATCCGCGCGCCGCCTGCCGCGGTCACGACGATGTAAGCGCATTTGCGGTTCAGCGCGCGCTCCGCACCTTGGCAGAACGCGGTGCCCACGGCCATGCCCATCGATCCGCCCATAAACCCGAAATCCTGCACCCCAACGACGGCCGGATGGCCTTCGATCGTGCCCGATCCGACGCTGAATGCGTCTCTATGCGGGTTCTTGGCGCGGGCTTCCTTGAGCCGGTCGGTGTATTTCTTTGTGTCCCTGAATTTCAGCGGGTCCTCGACAACCTCGGGCTGTTCGAGCACGTCGTAGCCCAGATCGAGCAGCTGCCGCAGCCGCTCGTCCGCACCGATGCGTTCGTGGTGGTCACAGCGCGGGCAGACCTGCTGGTTCTCCTCGATCTCCTTCGCGAAGACCATTTCCTGACAGGACCTGCACTTGACCCACAGATTGTCGGGCGTCTCGCGCTTGTTGCCGAAGGGGAGCGAATTGCGGACTCGGGTTATCCAGTTCATGGCTTAAGCCTTTGCCGCCGAATGCACCGCCTTGGCAAGGCTTGCGGTAAGCTCGCGCAGTTTTGACGGGGCATCCGCGCCGTGTTCGCCGACCAGTTCAACCAAAGCCGAACCGACGACCACGCCATCGGCAACCTGCGCGATTTCAGCCGCTTGCTCAGGTGTCCTCACACCAAATCCCACTGCGACAGGAATATCGGTCGACTGTTTGATGCGGCTGACATTGGCTTCGATCGATCCAATCGCCGCCTGCTGCATGCCGGTGATCCCGGCGACTGCGACGTAGTAGAGGAAGCCTTCGCTGCCTTCGATCACTTGCGGCAACCGCGCCGCATCGGTGGTTGGCGTGGCAAGCCGGATCGGTGCGATCCCGGCAGCGCGCAATTGCGGGCCGAGCGCATCATCCTCCTCGGGCGGAATATCGACGCAGATCACCCCGTCGACACCCGCATCACTGGCGGCGGAGGCAAACCACTCCGGCCCGCGCCGGATCATCGGATTGGCATAGCCCATCAGCACCAGCGGTACATCGGGATGGCGATCGCGAAACTTGCGCGCAATGCGCAAGACATCCGCGGTGGTGGTGCCCGCACCCAGCGAACGAATATTCGCTGCCTGGATCGCAGGGCCATCGGCCATCGGATCGGTGAAGGGCATCCCCAGCTCGATCACATCCGCGCCGCCTTCGACCAGCGCGTCGAGATTGGCCGCCGTGTCTCCGTCGCCAGCAGTGACGAAGCAGACGAGAGCAGGGTGGGGTTTGCTGAAGGCGGAAGAGAGGCGGGTCATCTAGACTTTCGAAAAACGGGAGTGGGCCGCGTGGGCGAGCTTGCAACAGCAGATGACGATCATAGTCAAGCTTAGGATGTTCAGCGGGTAGCGGATCAGCCAATGCGGTCCGTAACTACCATGCGGTCCGAAGTAGGATGGGTAAGGTATGAACTCTTCAAATTGGCGGAATGCCGTCAGAACCATCAGCGTTGCAGTTAAAGAGCCAAGCACAAAGAAAGCACGATAGGATAGGATTGCTCGCCAAAGTTTTCGCGCGGGCCGCCGCTCTTCGAGCAGATCGCCAATGTGCCATGGCATAGCGACAAACATGCAGCCGAGGAGAAACACCTCAAGAGAACTCGCAAGAGAAAGCAGGCAAAGCGTGCGATCCTCTGCCAGAACGCAAAACCGACTTTGGGTGTAACTGGCGACATAGGCCGCAATCGTCAGACCGATCAAGACGCCCATGCTGGTCAGCCAGCGGAGCAGCTTGTGGCGATATTCGCTGGTCACGCGCGTGAGAGCTCCGGATGTTTGCCAAGTGCTTCCGTCACTAGCCAGCGCGCCATGGTTGGTAGTGCGGACAGCGCGCTGTCCCGCGCTTCCGCGCGCGGATCGTGGCCCTCAGCCGCGCAGGTCATGGGCCGGGCAGGTTGTTGTCATCCTGTCGCCGCGGCCGCACAAATTGGCGACGAAGATCTGGTCCTGGCGCATTACTTTCGATCGTTTCGTAATGGCGGCGATCGCGTGGCTGGGTTCGAGCGCGGGGTGGGGGTTAGCGAAGGCGGAGGCGAGGCAGGTCACAGAGCCCTCTCCCCTTCAGGGGAGAGGGTTGGGAGAGGGGCGCAGGATTGCAAAGTGTCAATAACCTTACCCAGTTGATCCAACACTCCATCCAAATTCGTCAAAACGTCATGATTTGCGAACCGGATCACCGTGTAGCCTTTGCTTTCAAGAAAGTGTGTGCGCTGAGCGTCATACTGTTGCTGTGAAGAATGTGCATCCCCATCAAGTTCAATCACGACCTTGGGTTCGTTGGCGGAGAAATCGACGATATAGCGATGATTGTCGTCCTGGATGACTTTCTGGCGACGAAATTTGATGCCCTTGAAGCGCTTCGCCCGAAGTTCAAGCCAGAGGCGCGTTTCCGGCTCTGTCATCTCGCTGCGCATTTTTCTCGCGCGATTTCTCAGCTCAATGTCACGCATCCCCCTCTCCCAACCCTCTCCCCTGAAGGGGAGAGGGTTGGGAGAGAAGATAGACGGTTCATCTTTCCCGCCACTGAAGCCAAAGCCCAAAAAATGCGTCGAAAGCGCATACGGCTCGTGAGGAAGGAGACATCAAATCTCCACCCCGAGCTTCTCAGCCACGGTGAAAATATCCTTGTCGCCGCGGCCGCACAGGTTGGCGAGGATGATCGCATCGTCGGGCATTTCCTTCGCCCGTTTGGTCACCGCCGCGATGGCGTGGCTTGGTTCGAGCGCGGGGATGATGCCTTCGGTCCGGCACAGTAGCTGGAATGCGTCCAGTGCCTCGTCATCGGTTACCGCGGTGTATTCGACGCGTTCCATGTCCTTGAGCCAGGCGTGCTCGGGGCCGATGCCGGGGTAGTCCAGCCCTGCGCTGATCGAGTGGCCTTCGGTAATCTGGCCGTCATCGTCCTGCAGCAGATAGGTCTTGTTGCCATGGAGCACGCCGGGGAAACCACCGAGCAGGCTGGCGGCGTGTTCGTCTCCATCCAGCCCATGCCCCGCCGCTTCCACGCCGAGCAGCTTTACCTCGGGGTCGTCGAGGAAAGGGTGGAACAGGCCAAGCGCGTTGGAGCCGCCGCCGATGCAGGCCACTGCCAGGTCCGGCAGGCGGCCAGTGCGGCTCAGCATTTGCGCGCGGGCTTCGATGCCGATCACGCTTTGAAAATCGCGGACCATCTCCGGATAGGGATGGGGGCCCGCAGCCGTGCCGATGATGTAGAAAGTGTCGTGGACATTCGCGACCCAGTCACGCAGCCCTTCGTTCATCGCGTCTTTCAGCGTGCCGCGCCCGCTGGTGACCGGCACGATTTCCGCGCCGAGCAGCTTCATGCGGAAGACATTGGGTTGCTGACGGCGGATGTCCTCTGCGCCCATGTAGATGACGCAAGGCAGGCCGAAGCGTGCGCAGACAGTGGCCGTGGCAACCCCGTGCTGGCCCGCGCCGGTTTCCGCGATGATGCGGGTCTTGCCCATGCGCATGGCGAGCAGGATCTGCCCGATGCAATTGTTGATCTTGTGCGCGCCGGTGTGGTTGAGCTCGTCGCGCTTGAACCAGACTTGCGCGCCGCCCAGCGCTTCCGTCAGTCGCTCGGCGAAATAGAGCGGGCTGGGGCGGCCGACATAGTGTTCGAGCAGATCGTCGAACTGCGCCTTGAACGCCGGATCGGCCTGCGCTGCGCGGTATTCACGCTCCAGATCGAGCACCAGCGGCATCAGCGTTTCGGCCACATAGCGCCCGCCGTAATCGCCGAAATGGCCGCGCTCGTCTGGTTGTGTGCGGAAGGAATTGGGAGAGTTCATAGCGCCAATGCGATTGGCAGAGCTGCACGGCGCTGTCCAGCGGGTAGAGGCGGTTGCAAAACCTTGCTCGCGGATTAACACAATGTTGCAAGAATGCGACAGATTCGAAAAGTCGGAAGTTTGGCGAAACTGTCAGTTGAAGTTCAGCATTGTGATCCGATGTAACACATCTGCCGTCCATCCCCCTTACCGGACGGTGAAGTTTGAAAGGAATATTTATGCGCAAGATTGCAATCGCAGTTGTAGCGGCCGCCGCGGCATTTTCCGCCCCGGCTTTCGCACAGGACGCAAACGGCGAAGGCCGTGTCGAAGCCCGTGGCGGTATCGCCTGGGCCAATGGTGAAGAGGAAGCCGTTGCCGGTGTTGCAGCGGGTTACGACTTCAACCTTGGCGAAGCAGCATTCGTAGGTGTCGAAGCGTCGGCTGATCACCTGCTGGCCGATGGTGCCGATTTCGTCTGGGGTGTCGGCGGCCGCGTCGGTGCCAATGTGGGCGAGCGTGGCAAGCTGTTCGCAGCGGGCGGCTATGCCTTCGGTGAAGGCGAAGACGTGCCCTATCTGGGCGCGGGCTACGAGCACAAGATCACCGATGGCGGTGTCTACCTCAAGGCCGAATACCGTCACTTCTTCAGCGACTTCGTGGACGTGAACACCGCCGCTGTCGGCGTCGGCTTCAAGTTCTGATTCGTTCAGGCCACCGATTACTAGAGAAGGGCGGTCCTGCGGGGCCGCCCTTCTTCCATGCGCCGCTCAGGCGGTGCGCGCGGCCTCGCAAAATGCCGCGATTTTGGCGGGATCCTTGAGCCCCGGCGCGCTTTCGACGCCCGAGGACGTGTCGACCATCGCGGCACTGGTAGCGCGGATTGCCTCTCCGACATTGCCCGCGTCCAGCCCGCCGGCGAGGCCCCACGGGATCGTGTGGTCGAACTGCGCGAGCAACTGCCAGTCGAAGGCTTCGCCATTGCCGCCCGGAAGTGCCTTGGCCGGGGCATCGAACAGCAGCCGGTCGACCGACCCTGCGAAGCGGCGCGATTTTTCCAGGGTTGCCGCATCCTTGACGCCCAGCGCTTTCCAGACTTCGACACCCATCTTGTCGCGCAGCAATGCCGCCCATTCCGGTGTCTCGGAACCGTGCAGCTGGATGATGTCGGGTTTGACCGCGTCGAGCGCGGCGGACATCAATTCGATCTCCGCATTAACGGTCAGCAGCACGACCTTGACGCGGCCCCGTGCCAGAGCACGCAACCGGCCGGCTGCTGCCAGATCGATGTGGCGCGGACTTGGCTCGAAATGCACCAGCCCGATGTGAGTCGCGCCCGCTGCAATCGCAGCCTCAACGGTTTCAGGCGTTGATAGCCCGCAAATCTTGATCTCTGTATGGGTCACGGAGCACTCCTAGCGCGGATTGCCGCATCCGCCAAACGCGCATGTCCATTTTCCGCCAGCGGTAATAATTCCTTATAAATTTCATGTGATTGAAGCCGGGATTTTACAAACGAAGGGGGTCACATGAATATCTTTGCCGGAACCGGGCTTGTCGCAGTAGCGGGTGGATTGCTGTATGTTTTTGCGCAGCCCAGCGCGCCCGATGTCTACAACATGCCGGTCGGGACTGCCTATACGCAGCTCGCCAATGTCGATTTCGGGGAACTGACCGACGGGCAGAAGGCAGCGAAGATCCAGTACAGCGCTCGCGGGAACGGCAAAGACAAGGTTTTCTGGACCACTCGGGGCAGCCATGTTCGGGTTGAATGCGAGTTGTCTCTTCAGCCGGCGCCAGAAGCTGCTGACAGCACCCATGTGACGGTTACCTGCAACGGGGGCTCGGCTTCTGATGGTGCTGCCTCCGGGATAGCGCACAACATGCACCGCAACACTGTGATCGAGCGTCTTGACGCTGCCCTGACCGGGCGACCGTTCGATCGCGAGCGTGCTGGCCAGACGGCGTATCGCTGGCCTGGCGACGGCGTGGAAGGCGGCTACGCAAACGCAGTGGGCAAAGCGATAGAAATGGATCACGAAATGCGCCAACAGAAGGCCGAATGGCAGAAGAGCGCCCGCTAGTTCTCCAGATCGGATTCTTGCGTTTCGGCGCGGGCTTGCTCGGCTGAACGCCAGTCAGGCGGGAAGCGCCAGAATGTCGCGCCTGTCCTATCCACGATTTCGCCTGCGCTACTATTAAGGTCAGCGGGTCGATTCTCGGGGAGGGGAAAGTCATGCCCACTGTGATCAGGAATTACGCGCTCATACTGCTGGCCGCCATCTTGGCGGCGTGCAATCCGATGGAGCAACTGGCCGATGGAGAAGGTGCCGTTGCCGAATTTCACCAGCGGTTGAATGCAAGCGACTTCGAAGCGATCTGGAATGACAGCCACAAGGATTTCAAGGCCTCGGGCGCAAGAGACAGCGCGCTGGCTTTCCTTGCCGGAGTGCATGAGCGGATGGGCGCGGTAAAATCGACCAGTCGTCAGTCCTTCAACATCAACTCCAACAACGGCGTGACAACAGTGAAGGTGACGCAGAAGACCGAATTCCAGAGGGGTAGCGCGACCGAAACGTTTGAATTTGTCCGCAATGGTGAGCGGTTGCAGCTGTGGAACTACAACATCAATTGGGGCGCCAGTGGCGCGGCTGAAGCCGCAGAGTAGCTGCTATTCCGGAGCGAGTTCGAACATCAGGCCAACACGGCTGCTGATGTTGAGCTCGCCCGGAGAAACGGAGGTCGGCGAATCATAGTCTTCGGCCATTGCTTGATAGAAGCCGAACTGGTTCCTCGGTGCGCGCGAGGTCAGGCCCGAAGTACGGCCTTCGTCGATCATGATAATCCGCACCACGCGCATTCCAGCTGCAGCGGCATACAGCTCTGCCCGGCTGCGCGCATCAGCGATGGCCTTGGTGCGCGCTTCATTCTCGGCATCGCGTGAATTTTCGATCATGAAATTGGGGCCATCGACGGTGTTTGCACCGGCTCCGACCAAGGCATCGATCGTCTCGCCGAAATCGCCCAGCTTGCGCTGGCGAAGAGTCAGCGCGTTGGTGACGCGATAGCCGACGATTTTGGGCGGTTCCTTCTTGCGCGGCCCCACAGGCATCTCCATCGCGGCCGCTTCGACTTCCATCACGGCAGCTTCGACCGCATTGTAGCTTTCGATCGCCAGATATTCCTCACCGCGATCATTGCTCATGATCGGCCGGATCGAGATATCGCTCGTCTGGATGTCCTTATCCGCGATCCCGCGCCGTTTCACTGCTGCGATGAGTGACTGCATCGTGCGCGCATTCTGCCGCAATGCCTCCTCGGCACTGGCACCGACGGTGGTAACCCCGGCGCTGAAAGTCGCCAGATCCGGCGCGCGGCGGACCTCGCCTTCGCCATTGAGCGTAAGCACGGTGTTCCCCTCGTCGACCGGGTCGAGCGCGAGGATTCCGAGACCCTGAACGCTTTGCGCGCTTGCTGGCACTGACAGGATAGCAAGACCTGCTGCTGCGGCTAGAAACAGATTTTTCATGAGTGCGACCTCTCCCAAATTGGTCATGCTGGAATGTTACAAAGTGGCCTCGATATCGCGCGCGGCTTGCAGGGGATCGTCTGCACGGCTGATCGGGCGGCCTATCACCAGCACGCTGGCCCCGTCATCGCGCGCCTGACGCGGGGTGACAACGCGTTTCTGGTCTCCGGTCGAAGCACCCGCCGGGCGCAAGCCAGGGACGACGAAAAAGCCCTTCTTCCACTGCTTGTGGACCGCACCGACTTCCTGGCCGGAACAGACGATGCCGTCCAAGCCCGACGCTTCAGCGAGTTCGGCAAGGCGCATCACCTGATCGTGCGCGCTGCCCGCGACACCGGTGCGAGAAAGATCGCGCTCGTCCAGGCTGGTCAGCATGGTCACGGCAACGACCTTGGTGCCTTCCGCCGCTGCAGCTTTTGCATCTTCCATCATCGCGCGTCCGCCGCTTGCATGGACGGTCACGATCTTGGGTTCGAGAACATGGATCGCCTGCATGGCGCCGGCAACGGTGTTGGGGATGTCATGGAACTTCAGATCGAGAAAGATCGGCAAGCCAACCTGCGCAATTTCGTGGACGCCGTGGCTGCCGTGGGCGCAGAAGAATTCCAGACCCAGTTTGAGCCCGCCGACATGCGATTTGACTATGGTCGCCAGCGCTTTCGCGGAATCGAGGGTCGGCAAATCGAGGGCAAGAAAGACCGGGTTGCTCACAGTGAGGAGAGGTCCGATTTGTCCTCTTTCGAGGTTGGCTGGGTTGGCGGCGCTGCTGGGGGAGGCGCTGCTGGGGGAGGCGCTGCTGGGGAAGGCGCTGCTGGGGAAGGGGGGGATGAGCCGAGCGGGGTGCCAGCCTCTTCGCTCGCAGTCCTTTGCGACAGCGTGTTGGCTTGCATCGCGTTCTCGAGCGTCTTGATCCGCCGCTCCAGCCGCCATTTGGTGCCGCGATGCAGCAGCCACATCGGGACGATCCCGAGCAAGAAGGAGACAATCACCAGCGCGGGAACCTTCGTTTCCAGCACCAGATTATCCCATATCGTCACCTCCACCGGTTCCCAGTTGAAGAACGAAAAGCCCAGCAGTGCTACCAGCAGCAGCACCCAGAGCAATGTACGGACGATCTGCATTGGGTCATTCTCCCTTTGCCCAGGATGCTAGGGCGGTTGCCGCGTAAGGTCTAGAGCGCGAACACGCGGTCGAAGATCGTGTCGACATGCTTGAAGTGGTATTCGAGGTCGAACTTGTCCTCCAGCTCCTCGATTGACAGCGCCGCGGTTACTTCGGGGTCCTGCTTGAGCAAGTCGAGCAACATCATCGCGCCATCCGATTCCCACACCTTCATCGCATTGCGCTGGACGAGGCGATAGGCATCCTCGCGGCTGACCCCGGCTTGAGTCAGCGCCAGAAGGACACGCTGCGAATGGATCAGCCCGCCCATCCGGTCCATGTTCTTCTGCATCCGCTCAGGGTACACGAGCAGCTTGTCGATCACCCCGGTCAGACGCGCGAGCGAGAAGTCGAGCGTGATGCAGGCGTCGGGGCCGATGAAGCGCTCGACCGAGGAATGCGAAATATCGCGCTCATGCCACAGTGCGACGTTCTCCAGCGCCGGCAGGGCATAGGCGCGGATCATCCGCGCCTGTCCCGTCAGGTTCTCGGTCAGGATCGGATTGCGTTTGTGCGGCATGGCGCTCGAACCCTTCTGGCCGGGCGAGAAATACTCTTCCGCCTCGAGCACTTCGGTGCGCTGCAAATGGCGGACTTCCACTGCGACACGTTCGATCGATCCGGCGATCACAGCCAGTGTGGCGAAGAACATCGCGTGCCGGTCGCGCGGGATGACCTGGGTCGAGACAGGCTCGATGCTCAGGCCGAGCCGCTCCGCCACGTGCTGTTCGACCGCCGGATCGATGTTGGCGAAAGTGCCCACGGCGCCGGAAATGGCGCAGGTAGCGATTTCCTCACGCGCGGCTACCAGCCGTTTGCGGCAGCGGGCGAATTCCGCATAGGCTTGCGCCAGCTTCAGTCCGAAGGTCACAGGTTCGGCATGGATTCCGTGGCTGCGGCCGATGGTCGGGGTGTATTTGTGCTCTTCCGCGCGGCGTTTGATCGCGGCCAGCAGCAGGTCGAGATCTTCCAGCAAAATGTCCGCCGAGCGCGCAAGTTGCACAGCCAGTGTCGTGTCGAGCACGTCGGAGCTGGTCATCCCCTGATGCATGAAGCGCGCTTCGTCGCCGACATTCTCCGCAACCCAGGTGAGAAAGGCAATCACGTCATGTTTCGTCACCGCTTCGATTGCGTCGATCGCTTCCACGTCGATCTTGGGATCGGTCGCCCACCAGTCCCACAATGCCTTGGCCGCGCTGTCCGGCACTACGCTCAGTTCGCCAAGCTTCTCGGTCGCGTGCGCTTCGATCTCGAACCAGATGCGATAGCGGGCTTCGGGCTCCCAAATGGCGGTCATGTCGGGGCGGGCGTAGCGGGGGACCATGTTCGACTCCGTGCGAAGGTGAGCGTCGTGCAATTGCGCATGCAGTTGCAGTTAAGAATTTTGGGGCGGCTAGGGCGGCTGGCAGCGGTTGGCAAGAGAGCGCCGGGTTCGTCCACCGGTCGCAGGCACGCCTGCCACAGGAATAGCATTGCATAGCAAGGTCCAAACTGTAGGGTAACACCATGACGCGGCAGCAGTTCTGTCGCTCGACAGGGGTCCTCGATGTATCGATTGATTGGCTGCTCAGCCGTTGCCATTTTTGCTGTCACCGCGCCGGCCAATGCCGGAGAAGCGGTTCTTTACGAAGCCGCGCCCGATTGGGTCGAGCCGATACTGCTCGATGATGCGACTATCGAGGACGGGCCGAGCGAACAGCTTTTCGATTGGCAGCACCGGCTCGAAAACGGGATGGTGCAATCCTACAACGACCGGATTGTACGGATCGACAATCCGGAGGCGCTGACATCCGAAGGAACGCTGAAATTCGACTGGTCGCCGGACAAGGGCGATCTGTTCATCCACCGGCTGGAGATCGTGCGGGGCACTGAAACGATCGACCTGATCGAACAGGGCGTCGAATTCGACGTCATCCGCCGCGAGGAAAATCTCGAACGCCGTCTGCTCGACGGGCGGTTGACTGCGACCGTTGCGGTTCCTGGCCTGAAAGAAGGTGATTTGCTGCGGGTCGCGCATTCGATCACCGTCGACGATCAGGCGCTCGGCGAAGAAGTGCAGGTTGTGCAGTATCTGCCGCCCGCGCCCTGGCGAGTCGGTGTGGGCCGTGCCATCGTCAGCTGGCCTGCAAGCGAAGATATCGGCTGGAAAGCGGGGCCATTTGTCGACCTGCCGGAGGTGCAGCAGCGCGACGGGTACAAGATCCTCGAAATCGGCATTCCTATCGCCAAGCGCGAAGACATGCCGAACGACGCACCCACACGTTTTCGTGCGCCGCCATTGCTGCGGGTTGGCAGTTTCGACAGCTGGCAAGACCTGTCTCGCGTGATGGAGCCGCATTTCACGAAAGCGGCGCAAATCGAGGCGGGCGGTGAGGTTGAGACGCTTGCTGAAATGATCATGGCGCAAACCACCGATCCGAAGGAACGCGCTGCGCTGGCGACGCAGGCAGTGCAAGACGAAGTGAGCTACCTGCTGGACGGACTGGACGGGGGCAATTACCTGCCGCAGGCGGCGGAAGACACGTGGGACAAGCGCTATGGCGACTGCAAGGCCAAGTCGGTCCTGCTGCTGTCCCTGCTACGCCACATGGGGATTGATTCGAATGTCGTGCTGGTGACCACCGGCGGCGGCGATGCGCTGCCGGAACTGCTCCCTGTGCCGGGCAATTTCGACCATATGATCGTTCAGGCGACAATCGACGGAACACATTACTGGCTCGACGGGACAAGCACCGCCACGCGTGTCGGCAACATGGCCGAGGTGCCGCCGTTCTTCTATGCGCTGCCGCTGACCGAAGCCGGGTCGGATCTGGTGCCGATGACCGACCGCCAGCAGGATCATTTCGACATGACCATGCTGATGACGATCGATCAGACCGCGGGCATCGACCTGCCGATGATGTTCACCATGGAAATGACGTTCGGAGGCGCGGCGAGCGCGCAGTTCGAGAAGATCGTGGACGAAAACGACCCCGAAACCCGCAAGCAGATCATGAACGGCTTTGCTGGCGGTGAATTCGAAGATGGCCGCGTTACGGATATCGATATCACCTATGACGACGCGAAGGCCATCGGCACGATGCGGGTAAAGGGTGTGGCGGCCTCGACATTCGCTTTCGACGAGGGAAAGATCGTCAATGATCTGGCGATGATCACGTCGAGCATAAAATTTGCCCCCAACCGGGCGCGGCCGATCTGGCGCGATATTCCGGTGGCGACCCGCGGTCCGGCACGCAATCGCTTGGAGATCGAAGTCAAATTGCCGGGAGACGGCAAGGGTTTTGATCTCGATGGCACGCCGACACTGAACGACAGTTTTGCGAATTCGCGCGTCACCCGCACGGCCTCGATCGAAGGCAGCCTGGTAAAGGTGGTTGAAGAATCTGTCTCACTGCTTGGCGAAGTGTCTGTCGCCGATATTCCCGAAGCGCGCCGCAACGCTCTGCGCATATCCAAGGCGGATTTGCGGCTTACCGCGCCCGCCGAGACAACGCGAAGCTGGGAACGCGATCGCGATGAGCTGCGCGCACTGACTGCACCTGCGCTCGCGGCGTACACGAAGGTGGTCGACGAAGCGGATGACGACGATTTCGGACCGCTTATTTCGCGGGCAAACTTTCTCTACGCGACTTACGACTTCGAAGCGGCAGTCGCCGATTACACGAAGGTGATCGAAAATGAGCCGACGACAGACCTGTTCCTGACGCGGGCCGAAGCGCTGGTCTCGCTGGGACGGCTGGACGAAGCGGTGCGCGATATTCAGTCCGCTTACGATCTCTCGCCAGACAACAGCACGGCATTCTGGCAGGCGCAGGTGCTGGCCCGGGCCGATCGCGGTGATGAAGCGATCGAACTGCTCGATTTTCTGCCGATCAATGACGATGATCTCGACAGTTTCACCGATACCAGGGCGATGGTCCTGGGGATCACCGGTGACGTCGAAACCGGTCGGGCGCTTCTGGCAGAGCGGCTGGCGGAAAAGGATGACAATTCGACACTGCTGAATGCCGATTGCTGGTATAGCGGGCTGCACAAGATCGAGCTCGACAGCGCGGTTGCGCGCTGCACGAGAGCGGTCGAGCGCGCGCAATACCCGGCCGGCGTGCTCGATAGCCGCGCGATGGTGCATTACCGCAGGGGGGCATTCGATGATGCGCTGGCCGATCTCGACGCTGCGCTGAAGCTGCAACCGGGCCTCTCGAACTCGCTTTACCTGAAGGGCATCATCCTGCTCGAACAGGGCCGCAAGGAAGGCCGCAAGGATGTCGAAGCTGCGCTGCGCCAGACGCCTGAGCTGAAGGATTATTACGCGCTGTTCGGTATCTCGCCCGACCTCTGACGTCCTGAGTCAGATCAGACCCTTGGAACGCAGCGAGACATGACCGCTGCGTCCGACGATCACATGGTCATGCACGGTTATGCCGAGCAGCCGCCCGGCTTCGGCAATGCGATTGGTGATCTGGATGTCAGCCCGGCTGGGTTCGGGATTTCCGCTTGGGTGGTTGTGGACCAGAATGAGCGCGGTCGCCCCGACATCGAGCCCGCGGCGAATGACTTCACGCGGATGGATCGCCGCTTCGTCGATCGAGCCGTCGCCCACGTGATGGTCCTGAATCAGGCGATTCTGGCTGTTGAGGTAAAGTACCCGTACCCGCTCGACCGTCAGATGTGCCATGTCGATGGTCAGGTAATCGAGCAGCGCCTGCCAACTGCCCAGCACGGGCTTGTCCTGCACTTCGCTGCGCGCCAGCCGCCGGGCTGCAAGGGCGACGCTCTTGAGCGCAGCGGCGCTCGTCTCGCCTACACCTTTGACGGACTGCAATGCTTTGGATTCGGCATTGAGGACATGGGCCAGTGTGCCGAACCGGTCCAGCAATGCCTTGGCGACCGGCTTGGTGTCACCCTGTTTGATCGCTGCAAACAGCAGATATTCAAGCACCTCGTAATCCGCCAAGGCTTCCGCCCCGCCTTCGAGCAGCCGTTTGCGCAGCCGGGCACGGTGGCCCGCGCCATCATGGGCGCCTTTTCGTTGGCCCGTTTCGGTCACGCGGAACCCTGTCCCTTCTGAAGCGCTACATCGGATGCAATGCATTGCCTTTATCAGGTGAGGGGCGCAAGTAGCTGGCAATGGTCGACAATCCCCCGGACGATGCAGATAAGGCGGTTCGCCTAGCGCCGCGCGGCCGCGTACCGCGGTGGCGCTGGATCGTCAGTTTCATTATCGCAGCGGCCATTCTTGGTGTCTGGTTGATGCGCAATCGGCTGGCGGGCGACGTGATCGACGACCAGCTTGCTACCCTCGACCTGCCGGCAACCTACGACATCGAAAGCATCGAACCGGGCAGGCAAGTGCTGACCAATCTGGTGATCGGCGACCCGAAGCAGCCCGACCTGACGATCGAGCGTGTGATCGTGACGCTGGATTACGGGTTGGGGCTGCCTGAGATCGGCCATGTTACGCTCTTGAAACCGCGCCTGTACGGACGATACGATCAGGACGGGCTGAGCTTTGGCAGCCTGGACCGGGTTTTGTTCGCGCCGGATAGCGAAAGCGAAGGCTTGCCCGATCTCGATGTCCAGATCGACGATGGGCGGGCGCTGGTCGAGACGCTGTATGGGCCGGTCGGTGCGAAGGTGCAGGGTGGGGGCAATCTTGCGGGCGGTTTCGCGGCCATTCTGGCGGTAAATGCTCCCGTTCTGAAGGTTGACGATTGCGAACTCACAGCGGCGACCGCTTATGGCGAACTGACGACTTCAGGCGATGGGCTTGGCTTTGCCGGTCCAGTCCGGTTGCGCGCTGCGAATTGCCCGACAATGCGGGTACGGGTGGCCAACGCGACTATGCAGGTCGAAGCGTCGATCCCAACAGATTTCCAATCGGCCAATGTCTCGGCGTCGCTGGAGACAGATCAGCTGGCGTATGGCGACAATGCGCTTGCATCGCTGGCCGGGCCGCTCCGTGTGAACTGGCGCGAAGGTGAGATTGACGCGACCGCAGATCTCGATGCGACACAGGTAAGCGTGAGCGGTTTGCCGCTCCGCCGCGCTGCGCTGGACGGTGCGCTTCGAATGCGGGACGGGTACAGGCGGATCGAAGCGGACGGCTCGCTAGGCGGGTCTGGTGTCGATTTGCACAGCTACGTCGCGGCTCCTCTGCGCAGCGCAGAGAAAATGGGGGAAGGGTCGCTGCTGGCACCATTGCTTGCCCGCATCCGCGGAGCATCAGCACAGCAGCTGCGAGCGACCTCTTTTGTCGCTGATTTCACGGCGCGGTCGACGGACAAATCCTTCAGCCTGGTAATCCCTGCATTGCAGCTGCGCGGTGCTGGCGGGGCGTCGGTCCTGACGGCGTCACGCCTGCAGTATTCCACCGGGCTATCCGGTCTGCCGCGGCTTTCAGGCAACATCCGCAGCGGCGGTGCGGGGCTACCTGAGATCGCCGGACGGATGGAGCGGGACGACAGCGGCAGAACCGTATTCCGCTTGCGTATGCAGCCCTATGCCGCCGGGGCGAACCGGCTCGCCATCCCGGTAATGAATCTTTTCCAGGCAGCCAACGGCACGCTGTCTTTTGACGGACTGGTCGAGGCGGGCGGGGCGCTGCCGGGCGGCTCGGTGCGCGACATGACAATACCGGTCCAGGGGAGATGGAGCTCGGGCGGCGGCTTTGCTCTGTGGGATAGCTGCACCACTGTGGCGTTCGACCGGCTGGAATATGCCAATCTCGTTCTGTCCGATCGCGATCTGCGGGTCTGCCCCCCTCGCGGCAAATCGATTGTCAGCCAGAATGCAGGTGGCGTCTCGATTGCTGCGGGCGTGCCGGAACTGGACCTGAGCGGCATGCTGGCGGGCACGCCGATCCGGCTGAGCAGCGGTCCGGTCGGCTTTGCCTATCCCGGGGTTGCAGTGGCGCGCGATATCGATGTCGCACTGGGGCCGACCGGAAGTGCAAGCCGGTTCAAACTGTCAGGGGTGGAAGCGCGGTTCGATACCGACGGATCGGTGTCTGGTTCATTCGAGGATACGCGGATCGAGTTGGCGGCAATCCCGCTCGATCTGGCCGAAACCTCCGGGCAATGGACCTACCGCGCAGGCGTTCTGGCAATTTCGGACGGTAGCTTCCGTCTGCTTGACCGTCAGCAGCCTGCACGGTTCAGCCCGCTCACCACCCGCAGTGCTACGCTTCAGCTGGCTGACAACGTCATCACCGCCAATGCGGAATTGCGCCACCCCGGCAGCGATCGCATCGTGACCGCCACGCAAATACGGCACAATCTGTCGAGCGCGACCGGCGGCGCGCGACTGACGGTCGATGGCCTGCGGTTCGACGATACGCTCCAGCCCGATCAACTGACCGATCTCGCGTTGGGTGTCGTCGCCAATGTCGAGGGAGTGGTGACCGGCACAGGGCAGATCGACTGGAACGCGAATGAAGTCACCAGCTCAGGCCGGTTTTCTTCCGATGGTCTTGACCTTGCTGCAGTTTTCGGACCGGTGCGCGGCGCTCGTGGCACAATCGAATTCAGCGATCTGCTCAGCCTGACAACTGCGCCTAATCAGACGCTCGCCGTGGATTCGATCAATCCTGGCATCGAAGTCAATGACGGGACGATCAGCTTTTCTTTGCGGGACGGTCAGTTTCTCGGCGTTACTGGCGGAAGCTGGCCGTTTATGGGCGGCACGCTTTCCCTGCGACCGGTGGACCTGAACCTTGGTGCTTCGGAGGTGCGGCGCTACGTGCTGGAGGTCGAAGGCCTCGACTCGGCCATCTTCGTTCAGACGCTCGAACTGGGTAACATTGCGGCAACGGGCATTTTCGACGGGTCCTTGCCGCTGGTGTTCGATGAATTGGGTAATGGCAGAATAGAAGGCGGGACTCTCACCTCGCGTCCCCCAGGGGGAAATCTCTCGTATATCGGAGAGCTGACTTATGAAGATTTGTCGCCGATGGCGGACTACGCTTTCCAGATGCTGCGCAGCCTCGATTACAGGCAAATGGATATCGAGATCGATGGGCCATTGACTGGTGACATCCTGTCCAAAATTCGCCTCGACGGGGTGAAGCAGGGGGCCGAAGCGGATCGCAACTTCTTCACCCGGCAACTGGAAGACGTGCCGATCCAGTTCAACATCAACATCAATGCGCCGTTCTACAAGCTGATCGGCACGCTCAGAGCGATGTACGACCCGGCCTTCGTCAAGGATCCCCGCGAGTTGGGACTCCTGAGCGACGATGGAGTGCGGCTGCGAGAAACAACCACTCAGGAAGACGTGGAAAAGCGCGAGCAGGAGGAAGAGGCTGAGACCGTGCCTGAAATCCTCGGCTTGCCACCAGAAGAACCGGCCATTCAGCGCCGGGAAAGCGAGATCATGTGATAAAGAGTGAGAAATTGACCGCTGTGCACCATGCTGCGAGAAGAACCGGACGATTTGGAAGGGGCATTCTGAGCATGACGAGCAGCGGAAAATGGGCGGTTGGGGCTTTGGGCCCGCTCGCGCTCGCCGGGTGCATCAATGTCAACGCCCCGACCGAGCCGATCGTTATCGAGCTGAATATCAACATCCGCCAGGAAGTGATTTACCGGCTCGCGGAAGATGCGGGCAATACGATTGAAGATAACGCGGATATTTTCTGATGTCCGCCTGTATGAGGAGACCGTGATGCGGAACGCGATTGCAAGAAAGACCACCTTGGCCTTTACGGCTGCCGCGCTGGCTATCGGGGGGCTCTCCACCGCCGCTTTTGCCCAGCGGGACCCGGCCTATGCCGCTGCCCGCGCTGCTGGCCAGGTGGGTGAGAAAATGGACGGGTATCTCGGCGTTGTCGGAGCTGCCAACCCAAGTTTGCAGCGGCTGGTTACCGACATCAACATCAAACGCCGGGCAGTTTACGCCGATCGTGCTCAGGCGACGAATTCCACGATCGAGGAATATGCTTTTACAGCGGGCTGTCAGGCGATCGCCAAGACCGTGCCGGGTGAAAAATATCAGGCCCCGGACGGTGCGTGGAAGACCCGCACGAGCGCTCCGCCCGATCGCGATCCGCGCTGTCCGTAAGGGCAAGGCGCTGTGCGGCACTGCACATGCGGGTGATCCCTTGGGCATGGCGCATGATGCAGTGCAATAAAAGCAACCCTTCAACACCCCGCTGCGGTTGACTCGCAAATGCCCCCCGCCTAAGGGGTCGGCGCCCTCGGCGGGCACCTTTGAGCCTGTGCCGTTTTTCCTTTATCGGAGGTTGGCATGAGCGACGAGAAGCCCGCACGGGAACCCATTGCCGAGGATGCGCGTATCGACGCGCTCGAAGCGCGGTTAAAAGCCGCACGCGAGCGTGAAGATCAGCGCAACCGGCCGCAGGTTTCCGGTTCCGATGCGAATTATCGCAGCGGCAACCGGGTTCTGGCGGATTTGCTCGGCGGGATTCTCGGTGGTGTGTTGATTGGCTGGGTGGTTGACCACTTCGCCGGCACATTGCCCTGGGGTCTGTTGGTTGGTCTGTTCCTCGGAATAGTCGTAGCCTTCAGGAACATTTTTCGTACGGCGAACACCCGCCCCGAAGACCCACCTGAAGAGGGTTGAGGCGGCAGGCAGTTCGAGAGTTTAGGGACGTAACCGACGTGTCAGCCGACGTGGCAGCCGAACCGGCGAAAGTCGATCCGATGTACCAGTTCACCATTAAGCCTTTGGCTGAGTGGGAGATGGCTGGAATCGACATTTCCTTCACCAATAGCGCGGCGTGGATGATGATCACCACGATCGTGCTGTTCCTGTTTGTCCTCGGCGGGATGAAGCGGGAACTGGTGCCCGGGCGCTGGCAGATGGCGGTCGAGAGCTTTACCGGCTTCATTGACGACATGCTCGAAGCGAACATCGGCAAGGAAGGGCGCAAATACGTCCCCTACGTGTTCTCGCTGTTCATGTTCATTCTGTTCGCCAACCTGCTGGGCCTGTTGCCGCTCGGCGTTGTCGGCATTCACCCGTTTACTTTCACCAGTCACTTTACCGTGACCGGCGTGCTTGCCTTGCTGAGCTTTTCGATCGTTCTGGTCGTCGGTTTCTGGAAGCACGGTTTCAAGTTTTTCACGCTGTTCGTGCCGCATGGCACACCAGTGGCGATGATCGTCCCGATCGCGCTGATCGAATTCATCAGCTTCATGATCCGCCCGTTCAGCCTGGCGCTGCGACTGTTCGTCGCCATGATGGCCGGTCACGTGCTGCTGGAAGTGCTGTCGAGCTTTGTGATCGACGGGACCAACGCAGGCCCGCTCTGGGGCGGTGTTGTCGGTCTTCCCAGCTTCCTGCTGATGATCGGCATCTGCGCGCTGGAAATCCTCGTCGCGGGCATTCAGGCTTACGTTTTCGCGCTGTTGACTTCGCTCTATATCAACGACGCTGAACACCTTCACTGAGTTACCAATCAACCGAATTTAAGTAATCAACCCAAAGGAGTTTCAAATGGAAGTAGAAGCTGCAAAGCTCGTCGGTGCGGGTCTCGCTGCCATCGGTGCCGGCATGGCCGCCATCGGCGTGGGCAACGTTTTCGGATCGTTCCTCGAATCCGCTCTGCGCAATCCAGGCGCAGCAGACGGCCAGCAGGGCCGCCTGTTCATCGGCTTCGCCGCTGCCGAACTTCTCGGCCTGCTGGCGTTCGTCGTCGCGATGATCCTGATCTTCGTCGCCTGATCGAACATTCGATCTACGGGCCGGCCCTGATCGGTCGGCCCGCTGATTTTGCGCATTTACCCCGGGACGTAATGCAATGCCCCAGATAGCCCAGTTGCTGGAAACCTATCAGAGCCAGATATTCTGGTTGCTGGTGTTCTTCGGCCTGACCTTTTTCGTTGTCGGCCGCGGGATGGTTCCCAAAGTCATGGACACCGTTGCCCAGCGGGACAAGCAGATCGCTGACGATCTGGCTGCCGCCGAAGCCGCGCGTGCCAAGGCGGACGAAGAAGAGGAAGCCTGGCGGGTGCGTGAAAACGAAAACCGGGCGAACGCACAGGCGTTGATCGCGCAAGCCAAGACCGAGGCCGCTGCCAAGTCGGAGAAAAAGATCTCCGCCGCGCAGAAGCGTCTCGATACCAAGCTTGCCAAGGCCGAGGCCGAGATCGAGGAAGCGTTCAAATCGGCGCTGGCCGAGGTCGAGGATGTGGCTGTCGATGCCGCGCAGGATATCGTCCAGCGGCTCGCCGGTGTGACAGTGACCAAACCGGTTGCGAAGTCTGCTGTGAAAGAGGCAATGGCCAATGGCTAACGGAGCACCCGAAGTCTTCACCACGGACGCGGCGGAAGCCGTCGTCGAGGTCGATAGCGGCGCCGGCAAGCATATCGAACCGGAACTGTTCGGCCTTGCGCCCTATCAGGTCGTTTCGGTCGCCATGCTGGTGCTGATCGCCATCATGATTTGGAAGAAAGTCCCCGGCATGCTCGCCGGTGGGCTCGATTCCAGGATTGCGGCGATCCGTGCGCAGCTTGACGAGGCCAAGGCGCTGCGCGCCGATGCCGAAGCGCTGCGGAACGAATACCAGCAAAAGATTGCCGGTGCCGAGAAAGACGCTGAAGCGATGATGGAAAACGCTCGGCGCGAAGCCGATGCCATCGTCGAGAAGGCTGAAGCCGACAGCGCTGCAATGGTCGAACGCCGCAAGGTGATGGCCGAGAGCAAGATCGCTTCCGCCGAGCGCGATGCAGTGAAACAGGTGCGTGCCCGCGCCGCTGATGCCGCCGCATTGGCTTCGCGCAAGCTGATTGCCGAGAAGCACGATGCTTCTGCCGATCACAAGCTCGCCGACGAAGTGATCGCGAACATCTGACAGTTTGAATGAGCTGGTTATCGAAGGGCGGCCCGAGGGTCGCCCTTTTCGATTCCGGCTTACGGTTCAAGCACGAGCTTCCCGACAATCTCGCCGCGCTGCATCGCTTCGAATGCCTCGCGCCAGCAGGAGAGCGGCAGCCTGCGGTCGATGGTCGGTTTGAGCCGCCGCTCGCTAACCAAGGCATCGATAGAAGCTGAAATGGCCCTGCCGCGTTCCGGGAAGCGGCGCGCATATTCACCCGCGCGAATACCGACAACGGAGAACCCTTTGATGAGGGGAATATTGACGGCGATCTCGGGGATGCGGCCCGAGACAAAACCGATCACCTGCAACTGCCCGCCGAAGGTCACACAGCGGGTGCTTTCGTCGAACACATCGCCGCCCACAGGGTCGAACACGATATCGCACAGATGGCCATCGGTAATGGCGCTGACCTGTTCTCGAAACCGCCCCTGATTGACGATCAGCGCATGCGGATCACACGCTTCGGCAATCCGTGCCAGCTTGTCCTCTCTGTGCGATGCAGCGATGACATGCGCGCCCAACGCCTTGGCAAGATCGCACGCGGCCAGCCCGACACCGCCGCTGGCACCATGCACCAGCACCCATTGACCGGCCTGCAACCTGCCGATTTCGACCAGCGCGGTGTATGCCGTGCTGTAAGCCGCTCCCATCGCCGCGGCCTGTGCATAGTCGAGGCCGGGCGGGATCGGACGCAGGTGCTTTGCCGGCAATACAGCCAGACCCGCCATCCCGCCGGTCTTCGCACCGCCCATGACCCGGTCGCCCGCCTTCAATTCGCTGGCGGGATCAGCCTCCAGCACTTCACCGGCAAGCTCCAGCCCCAGCGTGAAAGGCACCTCCGGCTTGAACTGGTATTTGCCCTGCGTCATCAACAGATCGGGATAGTTGAGCGAGGCCGCATGAACCCGGACCAGAACTTCGCCTGCTTGCCGTTCAGGGTCAGGCAGATCGACCAGGGCAACGCCCGAAAGATCGTCCGATAATTGCTCGACACGCAGCGCTTTCATTGTGGTCAGAAATTGTCCTTGCCGGCGCGCAGGGCGGCAAAGGTCTCATGCGGGGCATCGCCGCCCCATTTTGCCTGCAAGGCGGCATCGTCGGCGCGGAGGAAGGGATTGGTTGCAAGCTCGCGGCCAAGCTCGGTCGGTACGGTCGGCTCACCGCGGGCACGTTTGGTGTCGATCTCAGCGCAATAGGCCTGAAGCGCTGTGTTATCCGGGTCGGCGTGGAGAGCGAACTTTGCGTTTGCCTGGGTGTATTCATGCGCGCAGTAGAGCGTCGTATCGGCGGGGAGCGCCTTGATCCGCTGGAGACTGTTCCAGAACTGCTCGGGCTCGCCTTCGAACATCCTGCCACACCCGAGCGCAAACACGCTGTCTCCGACAAAGGCTATGCCTGCTTCGGGCAGATAATAGGCGATATGCCCATTGGTGTGGCCGGATACGTCGATCACCTGCGCCGTGTGTTTTCCGATCGCGACCGTATCGCCGTGCGCAACCACCCGGTCGGGCTTGTCGAGCTTCTCGACTTCGGCCGGTGCGATGACTTTGCATCCTGTCGCTTGCCTGATCTCGCTGTTTCCGCCCGCATGATCCGGATGCCAGTGTGTGTTCCAGATATGGCTGATGTTCCAGCCCTTGGCCCTCGCTTCGGCGAGGATCTTCGCCGCCTCGGGCGTATCGATCACGGCTGTCTCGCCGCTCTCGCTATCGTGGAGGAGGAATCCGTAATTGTCGGACAGGCAGGGGAACTGATGAACTTCGAGCATGGGGCGACACTACAGTGTCCCCTACAAGTAGGAAAGGCCCGCTCTCCGTGGTGGAGAGCGGGCCTTCCTGATAGCTTCGCAAAGAAGCGGCGGGCTTATTCGCCCTTCTTGAGCGCTTCGCCGAGAATGTCGCCGAGCGATGCGCCGCTGTCGGACGAACCGAACTGCTGCACAGCTTCCTTCTCTTCAGCGATCTGACGCGCCTTGATCGAGAAGTTGGGCTTTTTCGAGCGGTCGAAACCGGTGACCATCGCATCGACCTTGGCGCCGGCCTGGAAGCGGTCGGGACGCTGTTCGTCGCGGTCGCGGCCGAGGTCCGAACGCTTGATGAAGCCGGTCGCACCATCGTCGCCAACCTGCACTTCGAGGCCGCCATCGCGGACTTCGAGAACAGTCACGGTCACGACATCGCCGCGCTTGAGGCCGCTGCCGGCCGCGCCTTCTGCCGATGGAGCACCCTTTTCGAGCTGCTTCATGCCGAGGCTGATGCGCTCCTTGTCGGTGTCGACATCGAGCACGATAGCCGAAACTTCTTCACCCTTGCGGTGCAGGGCGAGCGCGTCTTCGCCCGACAGGCCCCACGCGATATCCGACATGTGGACCATCCCGTCGACGTCGCCGTCGAGACCGATGAACAGGCCGAATTCGGTGGCGTTCTTGACTTCGCCCTGGACCTGCGAGCCGACCGGATGCTTCTCGGCGAACTCTTCCCACGGATTGCGCTGAGCCTGCTTGAGGCCAAGCGAAATGCGGCGCTTTTCGCTGTCGACTTCGAGCACCATCACTTCGACTTCCTGCGAAGTCGAAACGATCTTGCCCGGGTGGACGTTCTTCTTCGTCCAGCTCATTTCGGAGACGTGAACCAGGCCTTCGATGCCCGCTTCCAGTTCAACGAACGCGCCGTATTCGGTGATGTTGGTGACAGTGCCGGTCAGCTTCGCACCGATCGGGTATTTCGCGCCGACGCCATCCCACGGATCGCTTTCCAGCTGCTTCATGCCAAGGCTGATGCGCTGTGTTTCAGCATTGATGCGGATGATCTGGACGGTCACGGTCTGCCCGATTTCGATCACTTCGCTCGGGTGGTTGACGCGCTTGTAGCTCATGTCGGTGACATGCAGCAGACCGTCGATCCCGCCGAGGTCGACGAATGCACCGTAATCGGTGATGTTCTTGACCACGCCTTCGGTTACCTGACCTTCAGCCAGGCCGTCGATCAGTTCGCTGCGCTGTTCAGCGCGCGTTTCTTCGAGGATCGAACGACGCGAGACAACGATGTTGCCACGGCGACGGTCCATCTTGAGGATCTGGAACGGCTGCGGAACGTCCATCAGCGGGGTGATGTCGCGCACGGGGCGGATATCGACCTGCGAACCGGGCAGGAAGGCCACAGCTCCGTCGAGGTCGACTGTGAAGCCGCCTTTGACGCGGCCGAAGATACGGCCTTCGACGCGGGCGCTCTCGCCAAATTCGCTTTCCAGCTTGTCCCACGCAGCTTCGCGGCGAGCGCGGTCACGGCTGAGCATGGCTTCGCCGTCTGCGTTTTCGACGCGGTCGACATAGACTTCGACTTCGCTGCCGACAGAGAGATCGTGGTCGTCTTCGCCGCGCATGAATTCCTTGAGGTCGATGCGGCCTTCGCTCTTGAGGCCTACATCGACAACGGCCTTGCCGTTTTCGATTGCGGTGACAGTGCCTTTGACGACGCGGCCTTCAAAGCCGCCGTCTTCCGCACCGCCGAGTTGTTCGTTGAGAAGCGCTTCGAATTCGTCGCGCGTAGGATTGGCTGTAGATGCCATCAGTGTTGGTTTCCCATTCGTTTTGCTACCGGCCGCCGGTTTTCCCGGGGTCTTTCTCCGTCTCCGAGCACTATTGCTCGGCCCAACGGGGCAAGAGGCCGAATTTCCCGCGAGGCCGTATGCCGCCGCAGGAGTTCTTCAATCCGGAAGATTGCGTGAACGGGCGCGCGCCTAGGCCAAAGCGGTGGTGAAAGCAAGGAAAATGGGGTGGGGCGTTGCTCCCCTGAAGTGGAACACGGATGCGCGTTTGCGAACCCGTGACCTTTCGGCTCAGGCAAGGATTCCTGCGGCTTCGGCCCGGTATGATGGAAACGCGGTGTGACCTTTCGGCGGCGCGGTGTTGCGCTGGCATCGATCAGCCCGGATTTGTTCATCCCTGCCGTGATGCAGATAGCGGACGTGTAGGACAGCGCTTTTGCGGTTCAGCGGCCCTTCGCCTGTTCGACCGCTTCTATGGCTGCCGCGATCGCGGCTTCCTTGCCGAGATCGCTGGTGTCGAGGACGAAGGCATCGGGCGCGGCTCTTAGCGGCGCGTCCTTGCGTTCGATATCGCGCTTGTCGCGGGCGGCGATGTCGGCTTCGATCTCGCGCAATTCGAGGTCGAGCTCACGGTCCTGCATTTCGAGCCAGCGGCGCATTGCGCGCGACTGGACGCTGGCGGTGACGAACAGCTTCACATCGGCCTCGGGCGCGATCACAGTGCCGATATCGCGCCCGTCAAGAACCGCGCCGCCGGGCTGCTCGGCAAAGGCGCGCTGGCGCTCGAACAGCGCGTGCCGCACCGCCGGGTGGACGGAAACGCGACTGGCAAAGCCGCCGGTTTGTTCTGTTCGCAGTTCTTGGTCAGCCAATCTCTCGTCGGGGAAAGCAGTCGCCGCCAGCGCATCCACGGTATCGTCGGGATCGCCACCATTCAGCGCAACCTGCCGCCCCACCGCGCGATAGAGCAGCCCGGTGTCGAGGTGCGGCAAGCCGAAATGCGCGGCCAGCGCCTTGGAAATGGTGCCCTTGCCTGAAGCGGTAGGGCCGTCGACGGCGATGATCATGAAAAGACGTCCTTCGTCTGTCTTGAAGCGAGCAACTTGCGCTCTGCTCGCCGCCATTTGAAATGCAGCAATATCATTCCGGCGGTAGCAATTGTCAGATTGATCAGCATTGAAACGGGCTCGAATTTTCCAGCGTTCCAGAAAAGCGAAGAGGACGCAGCAGCAATCAGCAGGATGACAAATGCCAAGGCCCTTCGGCGAATCATGTTCTCGCGTCTCTTGCCTTGAAGGCCTTCCACAGCCCCCAGATTGCGATAGCGGCCCAGAACCCTTCCAGTACGAGGCTTGGCCAGTTGGTGTGGACGATCAGGGAAACGGTAAGCAGTGCAGCGCCGGTGAGATTGGTGCCGTGCAGGATCAGCGGGTTCGGCTTCTCCACCGCAGTCAGATAGAAATACGCCCCGATGATGCAGGCCGTGCCGACGAAACCGATGACGGAATAGATATCGAGTTCGGCAGGCATATCTCTCGCCGGATCAGTTGTAGGACGCGAAGACGGTCATGCCGGCATCGCCGAATGCGATCACCTGGTAGGGCTGCTTGCGGTCGCCCATTTCCATGCCCGGCGAGCCGACCGGCATTCCCGGCACGGCGAGGCCCCTGACCCCTGCGGGGCGTTCTTCCAGCAGTCTCGCCACGTCAGCGGCAGGGACGTGGCCCTCGATCACGTAACCGTCGACGACCATGGTGTGGCAACTCCACAGCTGGCGCGGCACGCCGCGGTCCGTTTTGACAGCGGCCATGTCCGCCGTCACTTGCTGGGTGACTTCGGTTTCCAGTTCGGTCCGGACATGCTTGGCCCAATGCTCGCAGCAACCGCAATTGGGATCGCGAAACATGGTGTAGGTCGCGGCCTGGACGGCGCTGGTGCAGGCGGCGAGGGCCAGGAAGGCCGGAGCGAGTAAATTGCGGAAGATCATCGAAGGCCCTCGTGATTTGGAAGCTTGCCGGCCTTCTAGTCGCGGCGAGCGGTTTCAAGCAATGCCGAGAACGTTGGAAAGCTGGTCGCAATCGGTGCGGTGCTGTCCACGGCAACTCCGGCGCGGCTTGCCAGCCCCGCAATCGCCATGCTCATAGCGATGCGGTGATCGAGGTGGGTGACGACCTTTGTATCATGGGCGGTGCCTGTCAGTGGCTCGCCACCCGTTCCGTGGATGATCAGCCCGTCTTCGGTTTCCTCGACGCTTGCTCCGGCAAGAGCGAGCGCTGCGGCCATCGCGGAAATCCGGTCGCTTTCCTTGACGCGCAATTCCTCGAGGCCCGTGGTGACCGTCGTTCCTTGCGCCAGTGCCGCGGCAACGAACAGCACGGGAAATTCGTCGATCATGCTTGGCGCGATCGCCGGATCGACTTCGATCCCGGCCAACGGAGCGTGGCGCACGCGCAGGTCTGCAACCGGTTCGCCGCCGACTTCGCGGGTGTTCTGCTCTTCGATGTTCGCGCCCATCTGGCGAAGCACTTCAATCAGGCCGGCGCGGGTCGGGTTGAGGCCGACGTTCTCGATAACCAGATCGCTGCCTTCGATCAGTGTTGCCGCGACGATAAAGAATGCGGCGGAGGAGGGATCGCCGGGCACTTCAAGCGTCTGCGGCTGCAACTCCGCCTCGCCGCGCATCTTGATGATCCGCTCGCCGCCGCGTTCTTCGACTGAAAGCTCCGCACCGAAGCCGCGCAGCATGCGCTCGGAGTGGTCGCGTGTCGGCACCGGCTCGATCACTGTGGTCACTCCGGGCGTGTTCAGCCCCGCGAGCAGCACCGCGCTTTTGACCTGCGCACTTGCGACCGGCAGGCGGTACTCGATCGGTACAGCGGGCAGGCAGCCGCGCATGAGCAAGGGCAGGGTGCCGCCCGGCGAAGCTTCGAAGCTTGCGCCCATCTGCGAGAGCGGTTCGATCACCCGGCCCATCGGGCGTTTCGACAGGCTGGCATCACCGGTAAAGCCTGCGCTGATGCCGTGGCTCGCGATCAACCCCATCAGCAATCGGGTCGACGTTCCGCTATTGCCCATGTCGAGCGCGCCTTGCGGCTGGAGCAGCCCGCCCACACCCACGCCGTGGATCGACCAGACGCCATCTGCCTCACGATCGATTGATGCGCCCATAGCCCGCATGGCTGCAGCGGTCGCCAGCACGTCTTCGCCTTCGAGCAGTCCGGTCACGCGTGTCTCGCCCACGGCCAGTGCGCCGAGCATCAGCGAGCGGTGGCTGATCGACTTGTCTCCGGGCACGCGAATGCGGCCGGTAAGCGGGCCCGAGGGCATGAAGCGGCAGGGTTGCGGCTGATCGGCCAAGTTTTATCTTTCAAGAAAGGCGCGCGATTTTCGTCGCGGCTTTTGACAGCGGGGGTGGCCTATGGCAAGGCGCGCGCCGCTCTTGATTCCCGAGTGATCGGATCCCATCAAGCTAGAGAAATTTTCGCTCCACCAAGCAAATTGGTGGGCAGCATCTGAGGAACAGTAATGGTCAAGCCAGAATGGGGCACCAAGCGTACGTGCCCGAAATGCGGCACTCGCTTCTACGACCTGGGCAAGGAAGATCCGGTTGCCTGCATCGAATGCGGCGAGGAATGGACGCCGGAGCCCGTGCTCAAGGCGAAGCAGCCGATCCCGTTTGAAGACGAAGAGAAGAAGAAGGACGGCAAGGCCGATTCCGATCTCGCTGACGATGATGATGATCTGAGCGATGTCGATGAGGAAGAAAACCGGCCTGACGCCGATGTCGACCTCGGTGATGACAGCGATCTTGGCGTCGAAACCAGCGGCAAGGGCGACGACGACGACAAGGCCGAGAGCTGAAGTAGCATCTGTTTGGAGCCTCAAGCGCCGGGCGCGAGCCGTCCGGCTCGCTTGGCTTCCTCGCATAAGCTCGGACGGGCGGTTGCCCTTGCGGTTCACGGCCAGTGAACCGGATCAGCGCTGTTCCGCGAGCCGCAGGCGAGTGCAAGCGCGACCGCGCGACCGCGCGTCCGCAGCGAAGCGGCCGTCAGGTCGCGAGAGCGAGGAACGCCAAGTGAGCGGATGCGAACGCCGGCGCCTGAGGCAAAACAAATATACAAACAAACCGAAACCCAGAAACACTCTTGCAAAGCAGTTCGGCGGGTCATAAAGGCGCACCTCTCGCTTTCGGGCGAGATCAAAATACGGTTTCGGGGCCTTAGCTCAGCTGGGAGAGCGCAACACTGGCAGTGTTGAGGTCAGCGGTTCGATCCCGCTAGGCTCCACCATTTTTCCGTCTTCCGGCCAGAGCAGGCTGCAAGACCCGGCAAGATGGCAATTGAATTACAAAGCCGGTCCAATGGATCGCGCGCTGGCCGACGAGTTTTCGTCCGCCGGCGTTTTTGGCATTTGGCGTTGCCTGGCCCGTCTCGGGACCCATATCGGGGGCCCGAACCGGGAAGGGCAACAGAGGAGTAGACGCGTATGTTCGACAGCCTGTCAGATCGCCTTGGTGGCGTCTTCGACAAGCTGCGCGGTCGCGGCGCGCTGTCCGAACAGGACGTGCGCGATGCGATGCGCGAAGTGCGGATCGCGCTGCTCGAAGCCGATGTCGCGCTGCCGGTGGTGCGCCGCTTCATCGATGCGGTCACTGAAAAAGCGATCGGCGCCGATGTCCTGAAGTCGGTCACGCCGGGCCAGCAAGTCATCAAGATCGTCTCCGACGAACTGGTGGAAATGCTCGGCGGCGAGGAAACCGAAGGGCTGACGCTCGAGGCAAAGCCGCCGGTCGTGATCATGATGGTCGGCCTGCAGGGCTCGGGCAAGACGACCACGACGGCCAAGCT
Source organism: Parerythrobacter lutipelagi (assembly GCF_005434975.1). Lineage (GTDB taxonomy): Bacteria > Pseudomonadota > Alphaproteobacteria > Sphingomonadales > Sphingomonadaceae > Parerythrobacter_A > Parerythrobacter_A lutipelagi. Next base: position 677,052 of record NZ_SKCJ01000002.1, read on the forward strand.
CGGCAAGCTGCTGAAGGAAAAATACGGCAAGAAGTCGGTGATGGCGTCGCTCGACGTCAATCGCCCCGCGGCGCAGGAACAGCTGGCTGTTCTCGGCACCCAGGTCGATGTCGCGACTCTGCCGATCATCGAAGGCCAGCAGCCGGTCGACATTGCCCGGCGTGCAATGGAAAGCGCCAAACTGCAGGCCGCCGACGTGCTGCTGCTCGACACCGCGGGCCGCCTGCATGTCGACGAAGCGCTGATGGCCGAAATGAAGGCGGTCGCGGGCGTTTCCGCGCCGACCGAAGTGCTGCTGGTGGTCGACAGCCTGACCGGTCAGGACGCGGTCAACGTCGCCAAGAGCTTTACCGAAGAAGTCCCGCTGACCGGTGTCGTCCTGACCCGGATGGACGGCGACGCGCGCGGCGGTGCGGCGCTGTCGATGCGGCATGTCACCGGCAAGCCGATCAAGTTTGCCGGTACGGGCGAGAAGCTCGACGCCATCGAAGCTTTCCATCCCCGCCGGGTTGCTGACCGCATCCTCGGCATGGGCGATGTCGTCTCACTGGTCGAAAGGGCCGCTGAAACGATTAAGGAGGAAGAGGCCGAGGCCATGGCCAAGCGCATGGCCAAGGGTCTGTTCGACCTCAACGATTTGCGCACTCAGCTCAAGCAGATGCAGAACATGGGCGGTCTCGGCATGCTCGCGGGGATGCTGCCCGGCATGAAGAAAGCCAAGGCGGCTATGGCTGCGTCCAACATGGACGACAAGGTGCTGGTTCACATGGATGCGATCATCGGCTCGATGACGGAAAAAGAGCGCGCCCGCCCCGACCTGATGAATGCCAAGCGCAAGAAACGCGTTGCGGCCGGCTCCGGCACTTCGGTTCAGGAAGTCAACAAGGTGCTCAAGATGCACCAGGAAATGGGCCGCGCGATGAAACAGATCAAGAAGATGGGCGGGCTCAAGGGCCTTGGCGCCCTGTTCGGGCAGGGCGGTATGAATGCTGCCATGCCCGGGCTGGGCGGTCCGGGCGGAATGGGAGGCGGCGGACTGCCGCCGGGCCTGCCGGGTCTCCCGGGTAAAAAGTAATTCGAATTCAGAAGTTTGATTTGGAAAGGTAATATCACATGTCAGTTGCAATTCGTCTTTCGCGCGGTGGCGCAAAGAAGCGTCCTTACTACCGCATCGTCGTGTCGGACTCGCGCAGCCCGCGTGACGGCAAATATCTCGAGCAGATCGGCACCTACAACCCGATGCTCCCGAAAGACTCCGGCGAGCGCGTAAAGCTCAACGAAGACCGCGCACGCCATTGGCTGAGCGTCGGTGCCAAGCCATCGGACCGCGTCCTGCGTTTCCTCGATGCCGCTGGCATTCTCGAGCGTGCGCCGCGCAACAACCCGAAGAAGGGTGAGCCGGGCGAAGCGGCCAAGGAACGCGCTGAAGAGAAAGCAGCCAAGGAAACCGAAGCAGCAGAAGCTGCCAAGGCTGCCGAAGAAGAAGCCAAGGCCGCAGCCGAAGCACCTGCTGCAGAAGCAACCGCCGCCGAAGCAACCGAGAACGACGCGACCGGTTCGGTCAAATCGGACGAGACCGCAGAAGCTGTCGCGGACGCGGTCGAGACGACTGATGGCGATACCGCTGAAGACAAGACCGCGATCGCTGAAGAAGTTGCCGAAGGCGGCCCGGTGAACGAGCAGGCGGACGACACCGCCGGCAAGGAAGAAGAGAAGGGCGCGTAAGCCTTTCCCATGCAAGACAAGCCCGTCACGCTCGCTGCCATCTCCGGTGCGCATGGCGTGACGGGCGAAGTCCGCCTGAAATTGTTCGGTGAAGGCGTGGAAGCGCTTAAATCGCACAAGTCCTTCATCGTCGGTGATGCCAATAGCGGCGGGGGCCGGACTTTAACGCTCAAGAAAATCCGCAGCGACAACAAAGGCGGCGCAATCGCGCGCTTTGCGGATGTGAACGACCGCGGTGCGGCAGAGAAGCTGCGCGGAACAACGCTGTCGGTCTCCCGCGATGATCTGCCGCCGCTGCAAGATGGCGAATACTACCATGCCGATCTGATCGGCCTTGCTGTCTTTACCGACGCGGGTGACGCTGTCGGCACAGTTGGCAATGTGCTGAATTTTGGCGCTGGCGACATCATCGAGATCGAGCAATCGGACGGCAAGAGCTTCCTTGTTCCGATGAGCGAGCAGGCCGTTCCTCAATGGGATGCCGAGAAGCTGGTCATCGCAGCCGATTTTGCGCAGTAATCCGAGCTGTCACTACACCCTGAGTGACGGGTGAGCGATTGAGCAGTGATTGAGGAGCGACTGGATGGCCACGGGCATAATTTCGATTGTTTTCTTCCTCTTGCTGCTGGGCTTGCTGACTGCGGGCGCGGTTCTGTGCTTGCACCTGTGGGCGCGCAAACTTGGCATCCAATCACGAATCCTGCTCGCCGCTTTGTTGGGTCCGGGCAGCGTTCTGGTGTTCCCCCTGCTGATCGCCCTTCTTGACGGCTCTGCACCATTGGCCGACTTGGGTCTTGGCCTGGGTGTGGGCGGGGCGTTTCTCTGCGTGGTGATAGGCTGGCCGGTCTCGGCGATCCTCACCAGGAAGCTGGAAAAAAGCATGCTGCCCGATCCCGGCATTTTCGAGTAAGGTGCTGAAATGACCAGACTGAACGTCGCCATCTGCCAGGCCGCACCGATCCCGCTCGCGATTTCGGATGGCATTGCGCAGGCGACCGAACTGGCGCGCAAGGCAATTGCCGACGGGGCGCAGCTGGTGGCCTTTGGCGAGACCTTCCTCGGCGGCTATCCGCTATGGCTCGACGAGGCACCAGGCGCGGCGCTGTGGGACCACCCCGGCACAAAGGCGATGCACCGCATCCTGCTGGAGCAGGCGGTGGTGGCGAATGACGAGCGGCTGCTGCCCTTGCAGGAGCTATGCGACGAAACCGGCGCGGTCATCAGCATCGGCGCGCATGAGCGGGTGCGGCAAAGCCTCTACAACAACCAGATGACCTTCCGGCCCGGCTTGCCGGTGCTCGACCATCGCAAGCTGGTGCCCACGCATGGCGAGCGGCTTGTGTGGATGCGCGGCGACGGCTCGACGCTCGGCGTGCACCAGGCGGAGTGGGGCAAGGTCGGCTCGCTGATCTGCTGGGAGCACTGGATGCCCTTGGCGCGCGCGGCAATGCACAACCTCGGCGAGAGCGTACATGTTGCGGCATGGCCCACCGTGCGCGAGGAATACGCGCTCGCCTCGCGGCACTATGCAATGGAGGGCCGCTGCTTCGTGCTCGCGGCAGGCCTGGTGCAGGCGAAGAACGACCTGTTCGATGGGCTGGAGCGTGCGGGCGGCGATGCTGCGGCGAAGGAATTGATCGAGGCGATTGAGGGCGATGCGCTCAATCGCGGCAGTTCGATCATTATCGCGCCCGATACGCGGATCGTCGCGCAGGCTGGCGAGGGCGAGGAGACGCTGCTTGCAGACCTCGATCTCGGTGAGATCGGTCAGGGTCTCGCGAGCCTCGACACCGATGGGCATTATTCGAGGCCGGACGTGTTCGAGTTGCATGTCAATACGACCCCATCGAAAGGCGTCAAATGGCGCTGATTTTCCCTCTCGGCCTGCTGCTGATTACTTTCCTTTCCTTTCTTATGGCCTCGGGCCTGCGCCGGCTTTTCGCTCAAGCGAATAGGCTGGCGATCACGAGCCTTTCGGCAGTTGCAGTCGGATTTCTGCCGACTTGGGCTGCCATAGCCGAGGGTAGTGATATTGCCATGTCGATCACCCCCTCAGTGACGCTGGCATTGGCAATCTGCTCGTGGCCCGCATGGATTGGCAGCCGCCTATCTGCTTCGTCCCAAGCAATCCCTTCCGAATAGGAATTTGATGACCTTCGCCGCCACCATCCTGACCCTCTATCCCGAGATGTTTCCCGGACCGCTGCGGCTGTCGCTGGCGGGGCGGGCGCTGGAGGAGCAGCGGTGGTCGCTTGATACCATCCAGATGCGCGACTTCGCCACTGACAAGCACCGTTCGGTCGACGATACGCCAGCTGGCGGCGGGGCAGGGATGGTGCTCAAGGCGGATATCCTCGGCGCGGCGGTCGATCATGCCATTGCCCAGCAGCCCAAGGCTCCAATCCTAGCGATGACACCGCGCGGGACGCCGATCACGCAGGATCGTATCCGCGAGCTGTCGGCAGGCCCCGGCGTAACTATCTTGTGCGGCCGTTTCGAGGGGTTCGACGAACGCCTGTTCGATGCGCGCCCGCAGATCGAGCAGATCAGCGTGGGCGATATCGTGCTGTCGGGTGGAGAGCCTGCCGCGCTGATGATTCTCGACGCTTGCATTCGCCTGTTACCGGGGGTAATGGGCGCGGCTTCGAGCGGTACCGAGGAGTCTTTCGAAGAAGGGCTGCTGGAATACCCTCAATATACCCGACCTCAGGAATGGGAAGGGCGCACGATCCCTGAAGTGCTGCGATCGGGGGATCATGCGAAGATCGCGGCATGGCGCAAAACCATGGCGGAAGATCACACACGGTTACGCAGGCCAGACCTATGGGAGCGTTACAGGAACGCTCGGGACTGACCTGCCTCTGGCGCGCGGTAAAAACTAGGAAAACAGGCATGAACCTGATTCAACAACTCGAAGCGGAAGCTATCGAGAACCTCGGGAAAGACATTCCCGAATTCCGCGCCGGTGATACCGTGCGCGTCGGCGTGAAGGTTGTCGAAGGCACCCGTGAGCGTGTCCAGAATTTCGAAGGCGTCGTGATTGCCCGCTCCAACCGCGGCATGGGCAGCAACTTCACCGTTCGCAAGCTGAGCTTCGGCGAAGGCGTGGAACGTGTGTTCCCGCTGTACTCGCCGGTGGTGGACAGCATTGCCGTGGTCCGCCGCGGTGTCGTGCGCCGCGCGAAGCTGTACTATCTGCGTGGCCGTACCGGTAAGCGTGCGCGTATCGCGGAACGCAAGGTCAACGCCCCGAAGGCGTAAGCCTTCCACGAATGGCGCAGGCGTAAGGCTCTCGCAGCAGACGATTTCGAAAGGGCGGTTCCTGCGGGAGCCGCCCTTTTTCGTTGCAAGCCGCGCGCGTGATTGCGAGAGGGGGCGGGTCGCAGAGAGGACCCGTCGCAATGCCCCCGATATTGAAGACCACACTTGGAGCAGCCGTGCTGGCCTTTGCTGCGGTTCCCGTAAGCGCACAGGCGCAGTTCGCCGAGCAAGGCAGCGATCTTGCGATGGAGTTTCCTGCCGACCGGCAGGACCGGCGGGTGTTGCCGAACGGCGCGGAATATTTCGGCTTTTCCGGGACAGTGACCAACAAGGGAAAGGCAGATGTCGCAGTGCCGGATGTGCGCATCGTGCTGCGTGACGATCAGGAGCGGGTGGTCTACCAGATGGACTTCGTGCCACAAAAGCGCAGCCTCGCGCCCGGCGAGACGTTATCGATCCGGGATGGCATCACCGATGTCCCGGCAAGCAGCAGGTTCGCGGACTTCGGCTGGGCAACAGCGAGCAAGACAAACAATGGCAAGGCTGTCGGTATGAGCGAGACACAGGACCTGACCTTTGAACGTGTTTTCGCCTCGCCGTCGCTCGACGGGCCGAGCCCGCGGCAGGCGAAGCTATCGCCGGATGGTCGTTTCCTGACGCTGCTGCGCAACCGCGATGATGACCGCGAACGCTATGATTTGTGGGCGTTCGACCGCGAGCAGGGCGACTGGCGCATGCTGGTCGACAGCGAGAGCCTGAGCAGCGGGCGCGAATTGTCCGAGGACGAGAAGATGCAGCGCGAACGCGCCCGCGTCGGCAATCTCAAGGGCATCATCAACTACGAATGGACCGCCGATGGTCAGGGTATACTCGTCCCGCTCGATGGGGACCTCTATCTCGCCGGTCTCGATAGGCAGGCCACGCGGCTGACCGATACCGAGGAAAGCGAACTCAACCCGAAGCTGAGCAGCGAAAGCAATTTCGTCTCGTTCGTGCGCGACCGGCAGTTGTGGGTCGGGAAAATCGGCGAAGAAGCGCAGCCGGTCACGCCGAAAGAGGGCGACACGATCCGCTGGGGCGAAGCCGAATTTGTCGCGCAAGAGGAAATGGGCCGCCTGACCGGCTATTGGTGGAACCCCGACGACACCCGCATCGCGGTACAGCGCACCGACGAAAGCCCGGTCGGCATCGTCACCCGCGCCGCCATTGGCGCGACCGGGACCAAGGTGTTCGACCAGCGCTACCCGGTGGCGGGCAGCGCCAACGCCATAGTCGAGCTGTTCGTGATGGACCCGGACGGCGGCGACAAGGTGAAGGTCGATCTTACGGCGGGCATGGACCCCGAATATTACGATGTTTCCCAGCCGCATGACATCTATCTCGCTCGCGTCGATTGGGCGCCCGACGGCAGGCTGTTTGTCCAGCGCCAGAACCGCGAGCAGACCGTGCTCGACCTGCTGGAGGTCGATCCGGCGACGGGCGAAAGCAACATTCTGCTGATCGAGTATGCTGCGTCCGAGAATTACTGGGTCAACCTGTCGGACGACTACAAATTCCTCAAAGACGGATCATTTCTGTGGTGGAGCGAGCGTGACGGCTTTGCGCATCTCTATCGCAGCTTCCAGGGGATGCGTTTCACGGCAGACGACAATGTCGATCCTGCAAAAGTCGGAACACGGCTGCCGATTGTTCCCACGACACAGCAACTCACGTCCGGCAACTGGGTCGTCACCAAGCTGGTCGGGGTCGACCAGGATGCGGGCCGCGTGTTCTACACCGGTACCAGCGCGCAGGATCCGCTCGAGCAGCACGTCTATTCGGCTGCGCTGGATGGATCGGTGTCACCGATACGCCTCACAGAGACGGGCTTCACTCACTCCGCCAGCATGGACAAGGGCGGCAAGACGCTGCTCATCACGCGTTCGAGTCACAGCCAGCCGACGCAAAGCTATCTTGCTGACCAAGACGGACAACGCCTCGCCTGGGTCGAGGAGAACGCACTTGATGCGGGCCATCCCTATACGCCCTATCTTGCAAGCCACCGCCCTGCACAGTTCGGGACGATCAAGGCCGCCGATGGCGAGACCGACCTATATTACAAGATGGTCACGCCCGAGATGGAGCCGGGGAAGAGCTACCCCGTGTTCTACTACCACTACAGTGGGCCCGGGCCGCAGGTTGTGACACGCGGGTGGGACGGAGCCTTGCAGCAAGCGGTCGTTGATGCGGGCTATATCTGGTTCGAACTCGACAATCGGGGCAGCGCGAACCGCGGCGTCGCCTTCGAGCAGCCGCTCTACCGCGCAATGGGCAGTGTCGAAGTGGACGACCAGCGTGCGGGTGCCGAATTCCTCAAGACGCTGGACTATGTCGATGGCGACAAGATCGCGCTCTATGGCTGGTCCTATGGCGGTTACATGACGCTCAAGCAGATGCAGGCCGATCCCGGGCTCTATGCTGCGGGAATATCCGGCGCGCCGGTGACCAAGTGGGAGCTTTACGACACGCACTACACCGAGCGTTATATGGGCGATCCGAACACAGTGCCCGAAGCCTATCAGGCCGCCAGCGCTATCCCCGATGCGACGAAGATCAGCGATCCGCTGCTGCTGATCCACGGCATGGCGGACGACAATGTCGTGTTCGAGAATTCATCCGAACTGATTTCCGTGTTGCAGGAAGGCAATGTGCCGTTCGAGATGATGCTCTATCCCGGCTACACGCACCGCGTGTCGGGAGAGAATATTTCGCCGCACATGTGGAACACGATTTTCCGCTTTCTCGAGAGCAACGCAGTCACGCCGCCGGAGTGATGGTTTAAGCGCCTCAAGCGACACTGCGGTTGCAGGGGGCAATCCAGTCGCTATCTCGGCAGCGAACAGGTTTGGAGAAAGATATTGGGTTATCGCGTAGCAATCGTCGGGGCGACCGGAAACGTCGGTCGCGAGATGATGCAGGTTCTCGCAGAGCGGGAGTTTCCGTGTGACGAAGTCGCGGCGGTCGCATCCTCGCGATCGCATGGGAGCGAAGTCGAATTCGGCGACACCGGCAAGATGCTCAAATGCCGCAGTATCGAGCATTTCGACTGGTCCGGCTGGGACATTGCCCTGTTCTCCGCCGGAAGCGGTCCGGCCCGGGAATACGCGCCCAAGGCTGCTGCGACTGGCTGTGTGGTGATCGACAACAGCTCGCTCTACCGGATGGAACCGGATGTTCCGCTGATCGTGCCGGAGGTGAACCCGGACGCGATCGACGGCTACAAGAAGCGCAACATCATCGCCAACCCCAACTGTTCGACCGCTCAGCTGGTGGTGGCGCTCAAGCCGCTGCACGATGCCGCGACGATCAAGCGGGTTGTGGTTTCAACCTACCAGTCCGTGTCTGGTGCGGGCAAATCGGGAATGGACGAGCTGTTCACGCAGAGCCGTGCGATTTTCGTCGGTGATCCCGTCTTGCCGGAGGCATTCACCAAACAGATCGCTTTCAACGTTATCCCGCACATCGATGTTTTCCTCGATGATGGATCGACCAAGGAAGAATGGAAGATGATGGTTGAGACCAAGAAAATCCTCGACCCCAAGATCAAGCTGACTGCGACCTGCGTGCGGGTGCCGGTGTTCGTCGGCCATTCCGAAGCCATCAACATCGAATTTGAAAACGAGATTTCCGCCAAGGAAGCGCAGGACATCTTGCGCGAAGCACCCGGTTGCATGTTGATCGACAAGCGCGAGGACGCCGGATACATCACCCCAGTCGAAGCTGCTGGGGACGGAGCGACTTACATCAGCCGCGTGCGCGAAGACCCGACGGTCGAGAACGGTTTGACCTTGTGGTGCGTGTCGGACAACTTGCGGAAAGGTGCCGCGCTCAATGCGGTGCAGATTGCCGAGCTGCTCGGGCGGCGGCATTTGAAGAAGGGGTGATGACAATGCGCCGACTGTTCGTGCTGGGAGCGGGGCTTGCGCTTGGCGCATGCGAGTTGAATGCCGCGGGTTCGGCAGTTCCGGACGAGGCCTCTGCAATCGAGGTGTCGGGACAGGGCATTGGCTGGAACGGATCGGGTGCAAGCATGCTGATCAGTTTCGGTGCAACACAAAGCGAGATCGAAGAATTGCTTGTGGCCGACCTGCAAAATCGGCCCGCAACGGCATCCAATGAGGAATGTGGCGCGGGCCCCATGCAATTCAGCACCTTCGACAATGGTCTAGTGCTCAATTTCCAGGATGGCGAATTCGTCGGCTGGTTTCTCGACGGCGAGTCGCCTGTAAAAACAGACAAGGGTGTGCGCACCGGCGATCCGATTGGCAGCTTCGCGAGCGCGCATGGAGCCGAGGAGATGGCCGAGAGTACGCTGGGCATCGAGTATTATTCTTCAGCCGAAGGAATTGGTGCATTGGCCGGAGAAAATCCGGAAGACGCGCGGGTCGAGGCACTCTACGCCGGCACCCAGTGTTTCTTCCGCTAGACTAGCGGCGCGCCTTGCGCGAAAAGGCCTGCATGACCCTACAGGCAGACCTCTATTTCAGCTTCCGTTCGCCCTACAGCTATCTGGCCATCGGGCGCTATCGCGATCTGGCCGCAAGCCACAATATCGATATCGCGCTGCGCCCGGTGTATCCGCTGGCCGTGCGGCAGCCCGATTTCTTCGAGCGCAACCATCCCAACTGGTTGCGGTACACCCTCCTCGATGTAGTGCGCGTGGCGCAGTTCGAGGGCATCCCATTCGGTCCGCCGCGCCCCGATCCCATTGTGCAGGACATGGCGACCCGCAAGATCGCCGAGGAGCAGCCCCATATCCGGCGGATCACAAGGCTGGGGCAGGCGGCGGCGCGAAGCAAATATCCCTCGGCCAAAGGGCTGGCCTTTGCGCATGAGGCGGCGCAGCTGATCTGGGGCGGAGCCGAAGGTTGGAATGAGGGAGAACACCTCTCCGGCGCGGCGGAGCGCGCAGGTCTCGATCTGGCCGAACTCGATGAGGAAGTCGCGGCGCAGGCAGAGGAGCTGGATGCGGAGATCGCCGCCAACCAGCAAGAGCTAGAAGCAGCCGGCCATTGGGGCGTTCCGACGCTGGTGTTTGGCGGCGAACCCTTTTTCGGGCAGGACCGGATAGAAATGGCCAAATGGCGGATGGAGCAGAAGGGGCTGGCAAAGCGTTGAGCGATCTGGTGACCGAACGGGTTTCTTCCTTCGATGGCACCGGGCTCGCCGTGCATCGCCTGGGCGCAGGGCGCCCTGTCCTGCTGTTGCACGGCCTGTTTTCGACCGCCGAGGTCAACTGGATCAAATTCGGCCATGCGCAAAAGCTCGCCGACGCCGGGTTCGAGGCGATCATGCCCGACTTGCGCGCGCACGGGCTTAGCGGCAAGCCGCATGATCCGGCGGCCTATCCCGACGATGTGCTGGCTCAGGACGTCGCAGCGCTTGTCGATACGCTCGGACTTGAAGAATTCGACCTGGTTGGTTTCTCGCTCGGTGCGCGTACGGCGGTGCGGGCGGTGATCAACGGACTCAGGCCGCGCAGGCTGGTGCTGGCCGGCATGGGGCTGGAAGGTCTGGCAGGCTGGAACCGCCGCGCGGCGTTTTTCATCGATGCGATCGACCGGTTTGATCTGATCAAACGCGGCGATGCGGCATTCATGGCAATGAGCTTCATGAAAACGATGAAGATCGACCGCGTGGCTGCGCGCCTGTTGCTGCAATCGGTCGCCGATACGGAGCCGGTCCAGCTATCGGCCTTGACCATGCCGACGATGGTCCTGTGCGGTGACAAGGACAATGATAACGGGTCGGCGCAGAAGCTGGTCGAAGCCCTGCCAAATGCTCAATATGTCGAAATTCCCGGCACTCATATGAGCTCGGTTACCGAAGCTGCGATGGGCGATGCGCTGGTGAGGTTTCTCAATGGCTGACGACCCTTTCCGAGCGAAATTCATGCTGCTGTGGCCGCTTGGTCTGGTGCTGTTCGCAGGGGTGATATGGCTCGGCCTGCCGCTCGACATAGAAGGTGTACCGGGCGGTATCCTGGCGCATCAGGCGGCGGGCGACGGCCGGTCGATCGATTTGATCCAGCGGGCATGGATGGATGCAGGCCTGTATGATCGCGCACGCTACGCCATGTTTGGCGACATCGTGTTCATCACCGTCTATGGTCTGGGTTCGTGGTATGCCGGATTGCACTTCATGCAGGATCCGGCAACGCGCGTGCGACGGATGGGCATCATGCTGGTGATTGCTGCAGCACTGTTTATCGCGACGGACTATGCCGAGACTTTCGCTCAGATCATCCAGTTACAGCAAGAGCGCGGCAGCGACGCAATGGCATCGGTTGCCGCCACCGTGCGGCCGGTCAAGATCGCCGCATGGCTGGTGACATTTTTCGGTGTGATTGCCGCGCTTGTCGTTCGTCGAATTTCAGCGCGCCCCGCTTGATTCACCGCGCTGGCAGGTTCAAACCGGTAACGGTGGAAACCGGATTTTCCGTGAGAGGACTGAAATCATGAAATACGCATCCGTTGCGCTCTCTGCGCCGCTGTTCGCTTTGGCAATATCGCTTGCCGCACCTGCCCATGCCGATCATCACGCGATGAGCGAAACAGACGCAGAGCACGCGGAGCAGGTCTCCGGCTTCCCTCTGACGGCAGACGGGGCAGCGCAATTCGTCGCCGATACGGAAGCCGAAATGCAGAAGCTCTGGGTCATCGGGGCGCAGGCGCAATGGGTCAATTCGACGTATATCACCCAGGATACCAACGCTTTGGCCGCGCATTTCGGGGCGATCGCGGCAGAAACGGCTGTCGAGAAAGCGCTGGCCGCTGCAAAGTTTGCCGAGGTTGACGGGCTGGATCCCGACGTCGCGCGCAAGCTGGACATTTTGCGCGTCGCGCTGACGCTGCCGACGCCTACCACCGAAGGCGCAGCGGCCGAAACGGCAACGATCGCGACCGAGTTGAACGCCGCCTATGGTGCGGGCACGGGCACTCTGAAAGGGGAGACCATCAACGGGTCGGATATCGAAGCGGAGATGGGCAACCTCGAGCGGACGTCGGAAGAGCTCTCCGAAATGTGGTCTAGCTGGCACACCAATGTCGGCGCTCCGATGAAAGACGACTATGTCCGTATGGTCGATCTGACCAACGCCGGCGCGCGGGAACTTGGCTATGCCGATTTCGGCGCGATGCAGCGATCCAAATACGACATGAGTGCAGAGCAGTTTGCTGCGGAAACCGAACGCATGTGGCAGGAAGTGAAGCCGCTCTACATGGCGCTGCACACCTATGTCAGGGCAAAGCTCAACGATAAGTACGGCGACGAGATCCAGCCGGCGACGGGTCCAATCCGCGCTGATCTGCTGGGCAACATGTGGGCTCAGGAATGGGGTAATATCTATCCGCTGGTCGCACCGGAGGGCGCAGGCGACATCGGTTACGATCTGACCGAGCTGATTGAAGAAAAGGGCTACAGCGCGGTCGATATGGTTCGCGTTGGTGAGAATTTCTTCTCATCGCTGGGTTTCGAGTCCTTGCCGGAAAGCTTTTACGAACGCTCCATGTTCGTAAAACCCGCCGACCGGGAAGTGGTGTGTCACGCGTCGGCCTGGGACGTCGAGAACAGCGATGACCTGCGGATCAAGATGTGCATCAAGCCCAACGCCGATGACTTCATCACCATCCACCACGAGCTGGGCCATAACTATTACCAGCGCGCCTATGGCGTGCAGGATTTCCTCTATCGCGACAGCGCTAATGACGGCTTCCACGAAGCCATCGGCGACATGATCGCCCTGTCGATTACGCCGGAATATCTGGTCCAGATCGACATGCTCGACCGGGCCGATGTGCCCAGTGCGGACAAGGATATCGGCCTCTTGCTGCGGCAAGCGATGGACAAGGCCGCATTCCTGCCGTTCGGCCTTCTGATGGATCGTTATCGCTGGGGCATTTATGACGGCAGCACGACGCCGGAAGAATACAATGCGGACTGGAACCGGCTGCGGCTGGAATATCAGGGCATTGTTCCCCCGACAGAGCGCGATCCGGCCGGGTTCGACGCGGGCGCAAAGTACCATGTGCCCGGCAATGTTTCCTACACCAGGTATTTCCTTGCGCGGCTGCTGCAGTTCCAGTTCTACAAGGCCGCGTGTGATCAGGCGGGCTGGGAAGGGCCGCTGCACCGCTGCTCGTTCTACGGGAACGAAGAGGTCGGCAAGAACCTCAATGCCATGCTGGCAATGGGCTCGTCCGAGCCGTGGCCCGACGCGCTCGAAGCGTTCACCGGTGAGCGGCAAATGAGCGGCAAGGCGATGCTAGAATATTTCGCGCCGCTGAAAGAATGGCTCGACGAGCAGAACGAGGGCAAGCCGACCGGATGGTGAAGCTGCTGGCTCCGTTCAGCGCCTTGGCGCTCCTCGCCTGCGCACCTGTCGCGGGCGGGGAGGGCGACGGGCAAGCTGCAACCTCGACCGAATTGGCAGGGCAGTTCCTCTTTGTTGCCAACAAGCGAGGGAATTCTCTGTCGAAGATCGATCTGGCAACAGGTGAGGAAGTGCAGCGGGTGGACAGTTGTGCGAACCCGCACGAGCTGGCGACTTCGCCTGATGACAAGTGGGTGGCGCTTGCCTGTTATGGCGGAACCACAGTCGACATATTCAGCACGTCCGACCTTGCTCGCCTGCGCAGCATCGAATTGGGCGAGAATGCGAGGCCGCACGGGATCGTCTGGCACGCCAATGGTGACATCTACGTGACGGCGGAGGGGCGTCAGTCGGTGTTCCGGATACAGCGCCCGGTCGGCGAAATGGCAGCTTTCGAGTTCGCGACCGGTAAGCGCGGTAGCCACATGCTCGCCGTATCGCCAGATGCGCGTCATGCCTGGACGATGGATCTCGGTAGCGGCACAGTGACGCTGGTTGACCTGCTGACGAAGAGAGCGCCGCGTTCGGTTGAAGTCGGCGATGAGCCCGAGGGCATCTCGCTGTCGCCGGATGGCAAGTCGCTGTGGGTCTCTGCGCGCGGCTCCGACAAGGCGATCGAGCTTGATCCGATGACGCTGGAAGTGCGCAACCAAGTGGATACCGGCGCATTCCCCTTGCGTTTGGCGATCCGGCCGCAGGGCGATGTCGCTGTCACCTCCGATCTCGCCGATGGCAGTTTGACGGTCATCGATCTCAAGACCGCAGCAGTCCTGCGCACGATTGCCGTTTCAAGCGTTGAAGAGGCGCAAACACGGTTTCAGGTGACGATACTGTGGTCAGACGACGGCAAGCGTGTATATGTCGCGGAAACCGGCACAAACTCTGTTGCCGAAGTGGATTACACAACAGGAAAAGTGCTCCGCCGCCTCAAGACCGGCGATGGCGGGGACGGATTGGCAATTCTCGATTGAGCATCAAGCGCAAGGCATTGTCCGTCGTCGGCTGGCGCGAACTTGTACACCTGCCCGACCTCGGTCTCGATGGGATTCCGGCCAAGATCGATACAGGCGCACGGACATCGTCGCTCCACGGTGAAGTGATCGAGGACTTCGAGCGTGACGGTGAAAAATATGTCCGGTTTGCCGTCGACTGGGACGGTGAACGGCATATTTGCGAAGCGGTTCATGTCGATATTCGCGGTATCACCAGCTCGAACGGGGAAACCCAGCGGCGCTATGTCATCAAAACCCCGCTGAAGATCGGCGATGTCGAATTTCGCGCAGAAATCAGCCTTGCCGATCGCTCGGACATGAAGTTCCCGATGTTGATCGGTCGGTCCTCGCTGCGTCGTCGCTTCGTCGTCGACTCCGGCTACAGCTGGCTGCAAACTCCTGAGAAAAAGACCACGAAAGGTCACAAACCATGAAGATCGCAATGCTCGCCAGAAACCCAAACCTCTATTCGCACAAGCGGCTGGTGGAGGCGGCTAAACAACGCGGCCATACGCTGGACATCCTGAATACCACCCGCTGCACGGTGAATATCGCCAGCCATCGTCCCACAGTCATGTACCGGGGCGAGACGCTGCAAGGTTATGAAGCTGTGATCCCGCGTATCGGCGCGTCGATCACCGCTTATGGGCTTGCGGTCTTGCGCCAGTTCGAGATGGGCGGGGTGTGGTCATTGAATGAAAGCGTCGCCATCGGCCGGAGCCGGGACAAGCTGCGCTCCACGCAGATCATGGCGAAATACGGGCTCGGCCTGCCGCTGACCGCCTATGCCAACGATCCCAAACAGGCGGAACAGATCATCAAAGCGGTCAATGGTCCGCCGGTGGTGATCAAGCTGCTCGAAGGCACGCAAGGCATCGGTGTCGTGCTGGCCGAAACGCTGAAGGGCGGGGCGTCCATCATCGAGGCGTTTCGCGGTGCAAACGTCGCGATAATGGTGCAGGAATTTATCAAGGAAGCAGGCGGGTCGGACATCCGCTGTCTCGTGGTCGGCGGCAAAGTGGTTGCCGCGATGAAGCGGCAAGGGGCCGAAGGCGAATTTCGGAGCAATCTGCACCGGGGCGGCAGCGCGCAGCTGATCAAGATTACACCGGAAGAACGCTCGACCGCCGTGCGTGCGGCCAAGGCAATGGGGCTGAATGTTTGCGGCGTCGACTTGCTGCGGTCCAATCACGGACCGGTGATCATGGAAGTGAACTCTTCACCTGGACTGGAAGGCATAGAGAATGCCACCGGCAAGGATATTGCGGGGATGATAATCGAATTCATCGAAGGCAACGCGAAGCCGGGCAAGACCAAGACCAAGGGCGCGGGGTAACTCAGAGCTGCGGCACCTCTGACATCACTAACATTGGTTGCAGGGACGCCGCGCCAGAGAGTTCACTATTGACCGCTTGCCGACGTATCGCTGTCTCTACCTGAACGGCGGTTCGTTGAATGCGCGCAGCTTGCGGCTGTGCAGCCGGTCACCCTCGTCGCGCAGGCGTCTGCATGCTTCCAGCCCCATCTGGAGGTGAGCGGCGATGGCTTCCTCGTAAAACTGGTTTGCCTGCCCCGGCAGCTTGATCTCGCCGTGGAGCGGCTTGTCGCTGACGCATAGCAGCGTGCCGTAGGGAACGCGGAAGCGGTAGCCCTGGGCGGCGATGGTCGCGCTTTCCATTTCGATGGCGATTGCGCGGCTTTGGGAAAAACGCTTTGCGCTGGTCGAATAGAGCAATTCCCAATTGCGGTCGTCAGTGGTGACTACAGTGCCGGTGCGCAGCCTCTGCTTCAGATTGGCACCCTGCGCGCCAGAAACAGCCTCTGCCGCGCCTGCCAGCGCTTGCTGGACTTCGGCAATCGGCGGAATCGGAATTTCCGGCGGTAGCACCCCGTCGAGCACATGGTCATCGCGCAAATAGGCGTGGGCAAGCACGAAATCGCCGATCTTCTGGCTCGAGCGCAAACCGCCGCAATGACCGATCATCAGCCAGCTGTGCGGCCGCAAGACAGCCAGATGATCGGTAATCGTCTTCGCATTTGACGGCCCCACGCCGATGTTGACCAGAGTGATACCGCGCCGGTCTTCGCGCATCAGGTGATAGGCCGGCATCTGGTGTTTGCGCCAGGCGGTATCAGACAGTTGCAGACGTGCATTCTCGGTCTTCTCGCGGATGTCGAGCCCGCCTGCGCCAGTCAGACCGATATAGCCATCCTGCCCGATTTGGTCGGCAGCCCAGTCAACGAATTCATCAACATAACGATGATAGTTGGTGAACAGGATGAAGTGCTGGAAATCCTCGGTCCGGGTCCCGGTGTAATGTGCCAGGCGGGCGAGCGAATAGTCGGTCCGCAGCCCGTCGAACAGCGACAGCGGCATGTCTGCTTCGAGATCGAAGAATTCGTACCCGTCGGCCAGTTCATCACCGATGAGCGCGAGATCCGTTGCCGGGAAGTGCTTGGCCAGTTCCTGCGGTGCGATACCGGCCATCAGCGCCCCTGCCTCGCCGTCGAGCACATAGGGGAAGGCGATCTCCTGACGAGATTTGCCGACTTCCAGCCGCACGTCATAGTCAGCTGTGATGATCGCCAGTTGTTCTTTCAGATAATCAGCGAACAATGCCGGGCGCGTTATGGTGGTTGAATATCTGCCGGTTTGCTCCAACCGGCCGAACGCGCGTGAGCGGTCCGATGGATTGCCTTCGCCGTCGAAATGCAGGCGCAGTTCCGGATAGGCGTAGGTACCGTCGGTGCGCCTCGTCGGGGACGGGATCGTGCCATCCTTTGCGTAAGCCAGAATGTCACTGCGCAGGGCTTCGGCTGCCGCGTCGTGGATGCGGATCAGGTCGTCTATGATTTTCGAGAAACTGGACATGGCCAGCAACTAACGCCTTTTGGCGACATTTCAAGACAGGCCGATGTTGCCGACCGGCGCCAAAGAAAAAGGGCGCGACCAGCTGGCCGCGCCCCTTTCGGTGCTTCGCAAGGTTACGAAAGAATCAGCCTTCGCTGGTTTCGTCACCTTCCGGAGCAGTTGCTTCGATCTTCGCTTCTGCTTCCGAAGTGCCTTCGGGCGAATCAACGCCGTCTTCCAGCAATTCAGCGGGGATTTCGCCCGGCTCAAGAGTTGGATCGGTCTGGTTGGCAGATGCCGCGTCTTCGATTTCCTTCTGTTCTTCTTCGAACAGCTGGGCGAGGACGTCGATACCCTGGCTCTGAAGCTCGGCTTCGTCTTCGGAGCGGGCGACATTCGCCTTCACCGTGACGTGAACTTCCGGGTGCAGGGCGACGGTCACGTCGTGCATGCCGATCATCTTGATCGGGCTGCCCATGATGACCTGCTTCTTGTCGACCGAATGGCCTTTTTCTTCCAGCCCGCTGACGATGTCGCGGACATTGACCGAACCGTAAAGCTGGCCAGCGTTGGACGATGCACGCAGCAGGACGATTTCGGTCCCGCCGACCTTGTCGCCGGCGCTTTCGGCTTCCGTGCGTTTCTCTGCGTTTTCTTTTTCAAGACGTTCGCGGTTGGCTTCGAAAACCTTCTTGTTGGCGGCGTTGGCGCGCAGGGCCTTCTTCTGCGGAAGCAGGAAGTTGCGAGCGTAGCCATCTTTCACAGTGACAACGTCACCGATCGAGCCAAGGTTGCCGATGCGTTCGAGGAGAATGATATCCATGTGTCTACTCCTCCTACTTCACGATGTACGGAAGCAGGCCGATCTGGCGTGAACGCTTGATCGCTTTGGCGAGCTCGCGCTGCTTCTTTGCCGAAACGGCAGTGATACGGGAAGGAACGATCTTGCCACGCTCAGAGATGAAACCCTGCAGCAGACGAACGTCCTTGTAATCGATCTTCGGCGCATTCTTGGCCGTGAACGGGCAAGTCTTGCGGCGGCGGAAAAACGGGCGGGCCATCAGTTACGCTCCTCGCGGTCGCGACGCTTCTTCGTATCGCGGTCGTTCTTGCGCATCATCACGCTCGGGCCTTCTTCGTGCTCTTCGACACGGACGGTCATGTAGCGGATGACGTCTTCGTTGATGCGCGTCTGGCGCTCGAGCTCGGCAACAACGGAGCCAGGGCCCTCGATGTTGAGCATCACGAAATGCGCCTTGCGGTTACGATCGATCTTGTAGGCGAGCGATTTCAGACCCCAGGTCTCCGTCTTGGTGACCTTGCCGTCATTCTGCTCGATGATCTCGGTGGCGTTAGCGGCCAGTTGGTCGACCTGAGACTGGCTCAGATCCTGACGCGCCAAGAATACATGCTCGTATAGAGCCATGCTCTTGTCCTTTCATTGTCATGCCGATCGCTGGCTGATCCGCGGGATTGCGGGGCCCCTCCGGCTTTCTTCGTCTCGCAGCTGGGAAGCAGCGAAGGCGCGCACATAGCGGTATGCGCGGGAATTGCAAGCAATGAGCGCAGGCCGGGTGTGACACTGACCGGGGGTATTCGCGAAACTTCGACTGACCGAAAAATCCACTGGTGAGGGAGGCTTAAAGGAGTGATCGCGAGGTCGTGTGTCACCTTCCGTGTCTCGTCCGGTTGCGCCGCATCCCCGCGTTCTCATGGCCGAAGAGTGGATTCGAGGCACGCAAAGCCGATTCGCGTGTTGTGACCATGGGCCGCGTTCTGCCAGCGGCGCGGCGTGTAGGACAGCATGGGCCGGATCAGCTGAACCGCTCGGTTGCGCAAAGCAGGATTGACGGGCAAGGCCCGCGCAATCCGAATTTGAAGGAAACGAATAAATGCCCGGTGGATTGGTTGCCCTGCTCGACGACGTATCGATCATCGCCCGCGCCGCGGCGGCCTCGGTCGACGATATTGCTGCCGCAGCCGGCCGCGCAGGATCGAAGACGGCGGGCGTGGTGATCGACGATGCGGCCGTCACGCCGAGCTACGTTACGGGGCTTTCCCCGGCGCGCGAATTGCCGATCATCTGGTCGATCACCAAGGGCAGTTTCAAGAACAAGCTCCTGATCCTGCTGCCGGGGGCGATCCTGCTCAGCGAGTTCCTGCCCGGCGCGATCATCTTCTTCCTCATGCTGGGCGGACTGTACCTGTCCTATGAAGGCGCGGAAAAGGTGATCGAGAAGCTCGGCGGTGAAAAGCACGGCAAGACCGTGGACGATGTGATCGAAGACCCGGCCCGGTTCGAGAAAGAGCGGATTGCCGGAGCCATCCGGACCGACCTGATCCTGTCCGGGGAAATCATGGCGATTACTCTCAACGAGATCGACCTCGACATATGGTGGGAGCGCGGCATCGCGCTTGCGGTGGTCGCCATCGTTGTGACGGTGGTGGTCTACGGGGCGGTCGCACTGATTGTGAAAATGGACGATGTCGGTCTTCACCTGACGAAAAAGCCGTCCGAGTTCGCACAGAAATTCGGGCACGGCATGGTCGCCTTCGTACCGCATCTGCTGACTACGCTAAGCTTTATCGGGACGATAGCGATGCTGT
Source organism: Parerythrobacter lutipelagi (assembly GCF_005434975.1). Lineage (GTDB taxonomy): Bacteria > Pseudomonadota > Alphaproteobacteria > Sphingomonadales > Sphingomonadaceae > Parerythrobacter_A > Parerythrobacter_A lutipelagi. The sequence goes on from NZ_SKCJ01000002.1 coordinate 696,898, forward strand.
GGGTCGGCGGCGGCATCCTGCTGCACGGCACGCATGAAATCGGGCTGCATGGATTGTATGATGCGGCGCACGGGCTGGAAAGCGCCGTCCAATCGACGACCGGCGCGCTGGGCGGGCTGCTGGGCTGGGTTTCCTATGCCGCCGCCTCGGCCGTGCTGGCCCTGATAGTCGGCGCGGTTATTGTGTTTGTGCTGCACAAGGTCTTCAAGCTCGGCCACGCACCGGGGGCGCATTGAGCGCGCCGACACTCTATACCTGCGCCGGATCGCGCGGCCTGCGCTGTACCTGGGCGGCAGAGGAAGCGGGGATCGAGCTGGACCTTGAACTCCTGCCGTTTCCGCCGCGTTTCGCAGCGCCCGAATATCTTGAGATCAATCCGCTCGGCACGGTTCCGCTGCTGGTTGACGGGCCCGAAGACGGTGGGGCGCGGATGACCGAAAGCTGCGCCATCGCGCATTACCTCGCCACAAAGAACGGACCGAGCGAGCTCGCAATTGCTCCGGGCGAGGCGGACTATGCCGAGTATCTCGATTACACTTACCACGCCGACGCGACGATCACCTTCCCGCAGACCGTCTACATGCGCTTCGCAATGTTCGAGAAGGACAAGGGCTGGGCCGAGGCTGGCGAAGCCTACGCAAAGTGGTTCTGGAAGCGATTGGTCAAAGTCGAGCGGCGGCTGGATGGGCGCGAATACCTCTGTGCCGACCGCTTCACCGTCGCCGATATCTGCGTCGGCTACGCATTGATCTTGGCCGAGCGCGTCGGGCTGGACGAAGGCGTGCCGGAGAGTCTCAAGACCTATCGCGAGCGGTTGGTGGCAAGGGATGGCTATCGCCGCGCGGTCGAGCGAGAGAAAGCCGGACCTCGGGCGATTTAGGGTAGCCGGTCGAGGATCGACTTCGCAAACTTTGTCAGCGTATCGTCGCGCGCGCCCATCACCACGATGCGGTCGCCGGGCTTGGCGATCGAGGCGATCAACTTGCCGCAATCTTCGCGCGACGGAACGTGATCGGCCAGTCCGCCGGCTTCCTCAATCATTTGCACGATGCGTTCGCTGCCCTGGCTGCGATCAACCGTGCCGCCATAATATACCGGATCGCAGAAGATCGAGATGTCCTCCGGTCCTAGCTCGCGCACGAAGGTTTCAGCCAATTCGTGCCCCATCTGGCGCAGCGGCCCGTAGCCATGCGGCTGGAAGAAAGCGATCACCCGGCCCGGATGCGCTTTAAGCGTGCGCAAGGTTGCGGCGCATTTTTCCGGATTGTGCCCGAAATCGTCGATCACGGTGATACCGCTTTCGCTGGTGCCGACGATGTCGAAGCGTCGGGCGAGGCCAGCGAAACCTGCGAGCGCTTCGACAGAAGCAGAAACAGGCACGCCCGCTGCGGCTGCTCCGGCGATTGCGGCCAGCGCATTGGATAGATTGTGCCTCCCCGGCATGGCGAGGCGCAGCGGATGCTCGCTGCCATCGTGCCGATCAATGACCAGTGCGGCCTGCTTGGTCGGTCCCTCTGCGATTGAACCGGGAACGATGCCGATCTGGGCCTTTTCCTGCTCGATCCCGAAGGTAATCACTTCGTTCGCGCGCGGTAGAAGTTGCAGCGCTTCGGCATCGTCGGCGTTGATTGCTGCAATCCGGCTTCGACTCAGGAAATCACCGAACAGCTGGCGCAATTCGTCCATGCTTTTGTGGTCGAGACTGACATTGAGCAACACGCCGACCGCAGACCGATAGAGCGCAATCGACCCGTCGCTCTCGTCCACTTCGCTGACGAAAATGCTCTGTCCACCGACCAGCGCACTGGCAAACGGGCGTTCCTCGCTGACGAAATTCTTCATCACCGCGCCATTCATCACCGTCGGATCACGCCCGGCGGCGTGCATGATCCAGCTGAGCATACCGGTCACGGTCGATTTGCCGCTGGTTCCGGCAACAGCCAGACCGGCCCCGCTGGTGTTGAACAGGATGGAGAGCAGTTCGGCCCGGGTCATGCGCAAGCAGCCAAGTTCATTGGCGCGGACCATTTCCGGCACGGTATCCTCGACCGCTGCCGAAGCGACCAGTATCTGGTCGGACGAAACAATGCCGCTGCCATCCTGTGGATACAGTGCCATCCCTTGCGATTCGAGCGCCGCGAACTTCGCCGGTGTGCGGCCTTGATCGCGGCTGCGATCGCTGCCTTCGACGGTCGCGCCGCGGCCCTGGAGGATTTGCGCCAGCGGCATCATGCCGGAACCGCCGATACCGCAGAAGAAGAAGGGGCGTGCGAAAAGGTCGTCGGGTGTGGGGAAATCGCTCATCGCGGCTTCGCTATGCAGTTGTGCGCGGCAAAACAAGCGGGCAAGCTGCACGGATGATCAAAATCGCCATTTGCGCCCCTGGAAAGCGCCTCGAACGCGAACATGCCGATGCCGTGCAGGACCGGTTTGCTGGGCGTGACGATGTGGAACTCGTCTTCCATCGCCAGTGCTTCGAGCGGCACGGCCACTTTGCCGGAGACGACGCCACGCGTCTCGCGGCGCTGCTCGAATGCGCCAATGATGACAGCGTCGATGCGGTTTGGTTTGCTGCGGGCGGTTACGGCTCCAACCGGATCGCTGCCGACGCGCTAGCGGGAATGGGGGATGCTGCGCGCGGCAAGACCTGGTTGGGCTATTCCGACACCGGCTATTTGCTGGCTGCTCTCTATCGCACGAGAACCGGCGTCCCCGTGCATGGCCCGATGGTAGCGGATATCGGTCGCCCCAACGGAGAGCACGCAATCGATCGCGCCGTCGGCTTCCTGTGTGGAGATACCGCCGGTGTGGAGGCGGAAATCGATGACCGGGCCACTGCGGCCTTCAATCTGACCACGCTGGCCATGCTTTGCGGGACCGACCTGATGCCGGACCTGTCCGGTCATGTTGTCCTGATCGAAGAGGTTTCGGAGCATCTTTACGCCATAGACCGCCTGCTTTTTCACGTTTCTCACCATCTGCGCGGCATAGCCGGACTGCGCCTCGGGAGAATCTCCGACATACCCGAAAATGACCGCCCCTTCGGACAAAGCGAGGAGGAGATCGTGCGGTACTGGTGCGCGCGAGAGGATATTCCCTACCTCGGCTTCGCCGATATCGGCCATGATGCGGCCAACAAGATCGTGCCGTTCGGGCTTGCGGCAGCGGCCTCTCGCGCATAGGCCGCGCAGCCAAAGGAGATCGTGAATATGCGAGCTTTCGTATTTCCCGGACAGGGGAGCCAGAAGGTAGGAATGGGGACGGAGCTGGCAGCCGCCAGTGCCGCCGCGCGCGAGACATTTGAGGAAGTCGACGAAGCACTGTCGCAGAACCTTTCGACAATCATGTCTGAAGGGCCTGCCGAAGAGCTCACTCTGACGGAAAACGCCCAGCCCGCGATCATGGCCAACGCCATCGCAACGCTCCGTGTCCTGCAGCATGATTTCGGCGTTTCGCTGACCGGCGCGGGCAGCTGCGTTGCAGGGCATAGCTTGGGCGAATACACCGCTTTGTGCGCGGTCGATGCGTTTACGCTGGCGGACAGCGCCCGGTTGCTGAAATTGCGCGGTCAGGCGATGCAGGCTGCGGTGCCGGTCGGGGTCGGGGCGATGTGCGCTCTGCTCGGCGCGGATCTCGAAGCAGCGCAGGAGCTCGCCGATGCCGCTGCCGAGGGCGATGTGTGCGAAGTCGCGAATGACAATGATCCCTCGCAAGTCGTGCTCTCGGGACACGCGGCGGCAATCGAGCGGGCGGTCGGCATGGTGAAGGACTTCGGGATCAAGCGCGGCATTCCGTTGCCCGTATCCGCTCCTTTCCATTGCTCGCTGATGCAGCCTGCCGCGGATGCCATGGAAGAAGCACTCGCTGAAACGTCTCCGCAGGCGCTGGCGTTGCCACTCTATGCCAATGTCATTGCCGCGCTGGTTGATGATCCGGCGGTCGAACAACGCCTGCTGGTAGAGCAGATCACGGGCCGCGTGCGCTGGCGGGAAAGCGTGCTCGCGATGCGCGCTTCTGGCATTGAACATTTCATCGAGCTAGGCGGCAAGGTCCTCGGCCCGATGATCGGACGGATCGACAAGGAAGCGCAAGTCACCAGCGCGATCACCATGGAAGACCTCGAAAATCTCGCGAAGGAAATCGGCTGATGTTTTCACTCGAAGGAAAAACCGCGCTCGTGACCGGCTCCAGCGGCGGGATTGGTTCGTCGATTGCCTATGCGCTCGCGCGGCAAGGTGCGCGGCTCGCGCTGAGCGGATCGAATGGCGACAAGCTGCGCGCCTTTCGCGAACAGTTGAACGATGAATTCGGCCACGACCATGTGGAGATCACCTGCAATCTGTCGGACACGAAGCAGGTCGAGGAACTGATCCCGGCAACTGTCGATACGCTCGGCAAGATCGACATTCTCGTCAACAATGCGGGGATCACGCGGGACAATCTCGCGATGCGGATGAAGGACGAGGAATGGGACGATGTGATCCGCATCAATCTGGAAGCAAGCTTCCGACTGATGCGCGCAAGCGCCCGGCCGATGATGAAGGCGCGGGGCGGCCGCATCATCTCGATCACCAGCGTTGTCGGTGCCACCGGCAATCCGGGCCAGATGAACTATACGGCTGCCAAGGCTGGCCTGACAGGCATGTCGAAGAGCCTCGCGCAGGAACTGGCGAGCCGCAACATCACTGTGAATTGCGTCGCCCCGGGCTTCATCCGGACGGCAATGACGGAAGCGCTGACCGACGATCAGAAATCGGCGATCAACGGCCGCATTCCGATGGGCCGTATGGGCGAGGGCAAGGAAATCGGCGCAGCGGTGGCCTATCTCGCCAGCGATGAAGCCGCATATGTTACCGGCCAGACACTGCATGTTAATGGCGGCATGGCGATGTTCAGCTAGGCAACAGGATCGGACTTCAAATGCGAACACACACCATCCGTCTGGCGAAGTCACTTTCAGTGGTTATCGCGGCAGCTTCCACAACCCTCATCGCGATACCGGCACAGGCGCAGTCCGCCGAAGCGCTCGAATGTCCCAGGCTCGAAGTGTCTTCATCGCTTCGCGCGTTGATCCGCAAGGATCTGACCGGCCAGTCCAGCGCTGCCGAAAGCGAGGCAGTGATCGACCAATCGGTCGAACTGACCAATCGCTGCATCGCGCGGCACGGGGTCGTGACGGACCAGTCGGAGGCGTATGGGGAATATGCGTTTGCGGTCGTTGCAATGGATATCGCTGGCGAAACATTGACCGGAGCAGGGGTCGATGTGGCGGTTGTGAACCGCATTTTCGATGTCGGACCGGGCGCCGCCAATGACGGCAATGTGGAATTCGACGAGCCGCGTATTGTCGCGCTGCTGGATCAAGGTCTGGCGCCGGGCACCGACATCGAAGCAGTTCCTGAATCCGTCTGGGCGATGCTCGGAGTGTATGTTGCGGCTGCGGCGGATTACCATACCTATCGCGAAAGCCGCTGACAGCGCCGTTATCCCCAAGGAATCGGCGCAAACGGCTCTAAACCCTTGCCGCATAGCGCACCCGCGCTAAGGATATTGGTGAATAATCCGGCGCTCGAGGGCGATTCCGGCCCCTGACACACAGGGGCAAACCCGTTGAGCGCGCATGGGGGATTTAATGAAGGCCACAATCGAACGTGCTACTTTGCTCCGCTGCCTCGGCCATGTGCAGTCCGTGGTGGAGCGGCGCAATACCATTCCCATCCTGTCGAACGTGCTGATCGAAGCCGATGCCGGCGGATCGCTCAAGGTCATGGCGACCGACCTCGACCTGCAAGTGGTGGAAAACATGTCCGCCGCCTCTGTCGAAGCACCAGGTGCGATCACTGTGTCGGCGCATTTGCTGTTCGATATCGCGCGCAAATTGCCGGAGGGAAGCCAGGTTAGTCTCGAGACAGCGGACAATCGCATGGCGGTGAAAGCCGGGCGCAGCCGCTTCTCCCTGCCAACGCTGCCGCGTGACGATTTCCCGGTCATTGTCGAAGGCGATCTGCCGACGAGTTTCGAGCTTCCTGCGAAAACCCTGGCGGAACTGATCGATCGGACGCGGTTCGCGATCAGCACCGAGGAAACGCGGTATTATCTGAACGGCATCTTCCTGCATGTCGCGGAAGACGACAAGCCGGTGCTGAAAGCGGCAGCGACCGACGGCCACCGTCTCGCGCGCTTCACGCTCGACCAGCCCGAAGGCGCAGAGGGCATGCCCGATGTGATCGTTCCGCGCAAAGCGGTCGCAGAGCTGCGCAAGCTGCTCGAAGAAGCGATGGACGGCAGCGTTCAGGTCGAACTTTCAGCCAGCAAGATCCGCTTTACGCTCGGCGGCGAAGGCGGGGTCGTGCTGACAAGCAAGCTGATCGACGGGACCTTCCCGGACTACAGCCGGGTCATTCCGACCGGCAACGACAAGCTGCTCAGGATTGCGCCGCGCAGCCTTTACGAAGGTGTCGACCGTGTCGCGACAATCGCGACGGAAAAGACCCGCGCTGTGAAAATGTGCCTGGAGAATGACAAGGTCACTCTGACCGTCACCAGCCCGGACAACGGCACGGCGGCTGAAGAAGTGCCTGCGGAATACAGTTCGGAGGGTTTCGAGATCGGCTTCAATGCCGGCTATCTCAAGGACATCCTCAGCCAGATCGACAGCGATACGGTCGAATTGCATCTCGCCGATGCCGGTGCGCCGACGCTGATCCGCAAGGACGAGAAGAGCCCGGCTCTCTATGTGCTGATGCCGATGCGGGTTTAGACACTCGCAATCTGCCGCGCCGCGGGCTAGCGTTTCTCCAACAAGGAGAGATGCGATGTCCGAACAAGTCCATGTCACGAAAGACCAGCTGACCGATGCCACGCTGCAGTCAGTCGATGACGGCGTGCTCGCCGAAGGCGCGGCACGCCTCGCGATCGAGAGCTTTTCAGTCACGGCGAACAACATCACCTATGCCGTGGTGGGCGACGGGTTCGGATATTGGAACTTCTTCCCGGCGCCGGAAGGCAAGGGCATTGTTCCGATGTGGGGCCATGCCAGGGTGATCGAGAGCAACTGCGCCGACATTTCCGTGGGCGAGCGGGTTTATGGCTACTTGCCCATGGCTTCGCATCTCGATGTTGTGCCGGGCAATGTCTCCAAGGGCGGGTTCATGGACATGGCGGTGCATCGCCAGCCGATGAGCCCGATCTACAATCAGTATTCGCGCCTCGCCGCCGATCCCGAGCACGACGCTGCGAAGGAAGACGAACGGATGATCTTCGGTCCGCTGTTCAAGACCGGTTTTCTGATCGAAAGCTTCATGCGCGCAGAGCGATGGTTCGGTGCGGGCACAGTGGTGATGACCAGCGCCTCTTCCAAGACTTCAATGGGGTTGGCGAGTGTGGCCAAGCATCGTTCACCCGATGTGAAACGCATCGGCCTGACTTCGTCCGGCAACGTTGAATTTACCCGTAAAACAGGCTTTTACGATGAAGTCTTCGCATATGATGAAATTGCCGGGATCGCGTCACAACCGTCGGTCGTGGTGGATTTCGCGGGCAACGCCGCTGTGCTGAAGCAGATCCATCAGCATTTTGGCGACAATCTCAAATACTCCTGTCTGGTCGGCGCGACCCATATCGAAGCGCGCGGGGCGGGCGGATTGGGCGGTGATGCCGGGATGCCAGGCCCAACGCCGACGTTGTTCTTCGCGCCGGACCATGCAGTTTCGGCGATCAAGGAACTCGGCCCCGAAGGCTTCGGCAAACAGGTTGCCGAAAGCTGGCACGCGTTCCTCACCGATATCGGCGACACAGTCGAGATCGAACGCCACCAGAGCCTCGCGGCCGCGAAAGACGTGTTTGTCGCAATGGTGCAAGGCAATGTCGATCCCGCAAAGGGGATCGTAATCGAGTCCTAAATATCGACCGCAATCTTGCCGAAATGCTTGTTCGCCTCTTGATGGCGGAAAGCGTCGGCGAGATTTTCCAGCGCGAAATGGTCCGAGATAACTGGCTTGATGCCGTTCGCCTCGATCGCGGCGATCATGTCCTGCTGCATGGCGCGGCTGCCGACTGTCAGGCCCTGAACCTTCAGGTTCTTCGAGAACAGCAGCGCCGTCTGCACGGGTCCGGCGATGCCTGCAAGCACGCCGATCAGCGCTACATGTCCGCCGATCCGAGTGGCCAGCATCGACTGGTCGAGCGTGCCTGCGCCGCCAATCTCCACCACGCAATCGACACCGCGCCCGCCAGTGATCTCCAGCGCCTTCGGGCCCCAGGCTTCGACTTTCTTGTAGTTGATTAGATGATCCGCACCGAGCGCTTCGACCCGCTCCAGCTTGTCGTCCGATGAGCTGGTCGCGATCACCGTGGCGCCTGCCGCCTTGGCTAGTTGCAGGGCGAAGATCGACACTCCGCCCGTGCCTTGAACCAGCACAGTGTCGCCCGGCTTAAGCGCGTAGTCGACAAACAGCGCCCGCCATGCGGTCAGTCCGGCGCAGGTTAGCGTCGCCGCTTCGGCATGCGAATAGCCCGCAGGGGCGCGAGTGAACCAGTGGCTCGGCGCAGTGATTGTCTCACGCGCATAGCCATCGATGCCGTCGCCCGGCACGCGGGTGAAAGCGGTCTGCGGCGGCGATCCGTCGAGCCAGTCGGGGAAGAAGGTGCTGACCACCGCATCGCCGACGGCGAATTCAGCTACCCCGTCACCGATCGCCACGACCTCGCCCGCGCCGTCCGACATCGGGATACGGCCCGGCTGCGTCGGGATCATGCCTTTCACGACCGCATAGTCGTGGTAATTCAGTGAACTGGCCTTGATGGCGACTTTGATCTCACCCGGCCCAGGATCCGGTGCGTCGTCCATATCGACCCATTCGAGCGCTTCGAGCGTCGACGGCGTTGCGCCTGTGCGGATCGCTTTCATTCGGCCGCCTCCGCCAGGTCCGCACGTTGCGGGCCGCGGATCAGCCCTCCCGGAGCAGACCCGGTCCAGGTGCCATCTCGGAAGGTCACTTCGCCGTTCTTGATCGTGGCAACATAGCCCTCGGCTTTCTGCAACAGGCGTTTCCCGCCTGCCGGCAAGTCGAAGGCGAGCCACGGCTTGCCGAGCTTCAGTTTGTCCATATCGATGATGTTGAGATCGGCCAGATAGCCCGGTGCCAGCACCCCGCGATCTTCGAGCCCGTAAAGCCGCGCGGTGTCTGAGCATTGCCGCTTGATTGCATTTTCGAGCCCGATCGTCCCGCGCTCTCGATCGCGCACCCAGTGCTGCAGCATGAAGGTCGGCGAAGCCGCGTCGCAAATGGTGCCGCAGTGCGCGCCTCCGTCGCTGAGCGAATTGACCGTATCGTCAGACTGCTGGAGGTCCATCAGGAAATCCAGATTGCCGTCGGCGTAGTTGAGGATCGGCAGATAGATGAAACCCTTGCCATCGTCGCTACACAGCAAGTCGTAAGCGTATTCTTCGCCAGAAACACCCGCTGCCTTCGCCCGTTCGAGGATGCTTTCGTCAGTGGTCGGTTCGTAATTGAAGTCCGGGTCCATTTCGAACTGCATGTTCCAGCCGCCGCAAACCACCATGATCAGTCCGATAATATCCTGATTTACCTCAGAAAAATCATGCTGCTCAGCAAGAATTTTCGCTTTGAATTCCGCGTCGAACAGCTTCGCTTTCTGCTCTTCCCACGGCAATTCCTCGATCTCTTTCCAGCTTGGTTTGAGCCGGAACGGATGCACTGTGCCTTGCCACGCCATCACGATGCCATTGCCGCGCAGTGCGATCTGGGCAACGATGTTGGCGCCGTTGTCGTTCTCCGCGCGCATCGAAGAAATCTGCTCTTCGAGCGGCAATTCCTTGGCGATGGATTGCAGCGCGGCAAATGTAACGGGCAGCCCGGTCTCGCGGCTCAATTTCCCCATCCAGCCAAATTCGTCCCATTCGCGCATCATGTCGCTGGCCATTTCAAACACACCGTGGCCCGCGCGGCCCATCGCCCGGCCGATCTCGACCAGTTCTTCGGCCGTGGCGGTGGTGCCGGGCACGACTTCGCCATCGATATCGCGGTGCAGGACGGTGCGGCTGGTGGAGAATCCAAGCGCACCGGCGCGCACGCCTTCTTCGACGATGGTCGACATCTGCGCAATGTCATCCTCGGTCGGAATGGCGCCCGGGCGCTCGCGGTCTCCCAGCACATAGGCACGAACCGAGCCATGCGGTACGTGCGTGCCGACATCGACCGTGCGCGGCAGTTCTTCCAGCGCATCGAGATATTCTGGAAAGGTCTCCCAGTTCCATTTCATGCCTTCGGCCAGCGCGGTCCCGGGGATATCCTCGACCCCTTCCATCAAACCGATCAGCCATTCGTGCTTGTCAGGCTTGGCAGGGGCGAAGCCGACCCCGCAATTGCCCATCACGACGGTTGTAACGCCGTGCCAGCTGGATGGTGCCATTTCCTGGTCCCACGTCGCCTGCCCATCATAATGGGTATGAATGTCGACGAAGCCGGGTGTAACCAGCAGTCCGCTGGCTTCGATCTCTTCCGCAGCATCGCCGCGCACCTCGCCCACCTGTGCGATCAAACCGTCCTTGACGGCGATGTCACCGATGAAACGCCCGGCACCGGTGCCATCGACGATGGTTCCGCCGCGAATGATAAGGTCGAATGCTGGCATGGTAGTATGCTCCTCTCTCCGAAAGAGAAGGTTTCACATTACCACTGACAAGTCCAGACGCTGCGTGATCAAGCGGCCCCGCGATGCGAGACTTTGACGGACATGAGGACCGCAAGGCCGATGGCAAACAGCAACCCGATCGATGCCATCCCGATCCTCTGGCTGTTCGACCAGAGCGTGAGGTATTCGACCAGCAACGGACCCATCCACACGGTGACTGTGCCCGCAATCGCGTAAAGGCCGAAGAATTCTCCGCTACGCCCAGACGGAGCAAGCGTAACAAGCATCGAGCGGCTGCCTGAAATGCTTGCAGTGGCTGTAACAGCGACAACGCAGATCAGGCTGAGATACACAAGGTCCGACAGAGTCTGGAACACCATGCCGTCCCACACCTGATAATTGTCGATCAAGCCAAATCCCAGACTTTCACGGGTAATGCTCAACTGGAGCACCAGTGCGATGATCATGCCGACGATCTCGATAATGAGCGCTTGCTTGACGCCAACCTTTGCCTCGAGCCAGCCGCCGAACAGCCCGCCGGCAAATGCGAATGCGCTGGCCACTATCGCGTAGCAAAGCATGTCGAGAAAATCCCAGTTGAGAAACAGCGCAACATAGACCGCCCCGAGCGCGAGCATGGCGGCCATCGCATCCTGATAAAACATCCGCGCGACTAGAAACTTGAGGAGCTCACGATATTTGGCCGCTTCGCGAAAGGTCTGAATGACACTGCGGGCACCGTCACGCACGGCTGCCGGCCAGCTTTGACCGGCGACGCCGGGGTCCTTCGCATGAAGAAAGAACGGAATGGAAAATGCGACGAACCAGACGGCGCAGATGGGTCCGGCGATCCGCATGTGCTCGAAGGATGCGACATCGATGCCGAACTGAGGTTCCGCAAACGGCCACTGGATCAGGCTGGGCAGCACGAACAACACGACCAGCGCAACAAAGATCAACGTGGCCGCGAGATTGCCCAATGCCAGGCCTAGACCCGAAATCATCGAGAGTTTGCCCGGGCCCCCGGCGACGCTCAGCATGGCGTTGTGCGTCACCTCTGAATAGGTAAAGCTGACATAAGCGATCACCAGCAGTGCCATGATGGTAGCGGTCGAAAAGCCCTGGCCGCCAGGAATGGCAAACCACAGCAGCGCGGAACACAGCGAAATAGCGCCGACCGTGATGGCCAGTACCGGCTTTAATCGCCCGCCCCGGTCAAGCGCCGCGCCGAGAAACGGAGCGGTCAGGGCGGCGATAAACCCAGCCCATTTTGTCACGGACGCAATCGTGGCCTGACCTTGCGCATTGGCTGTTGCCCGCGCGGTTTCAGGGTCGAGACCGTCCAGTTCGCCGCTTGCCATCAGGTCGGCCCCGATAATGTCCCGCGCGAAGTAAGGCGCGAAAATATAGATGATGATCAGGAGGTAATACGGATTGCGCGCCCATTCGAAGCCCGCCCAGACAAAGCCGGTTCGATCGAGTGGGCCGCCAGTTCCATGGGCTGGCCGCTGAGCGATCGGACGGACATCAGGATTTGCATCGGCTAAGGGAGCAATCATTGAATTCCTACTCCCGATCCAATTTCGCAGCTTAGCTGCGCGCCGCAATCATTGCTGCAATATCGACGAACTTTTCACGCGGTGCGCCTTCGCGCGCGGCGGCCTCTTCAGCCTCTTCGATTTTCTTCCAATCGCGGAAGGTCACCACTTCCAGTGCGCGCTCTTCGACCAGAGCATCGAACCCTTCGCGGCCCTTTTTTCTGCCTCCGCCGATAGCACCGCTGTCGATGTCCTCGACGATCTTGTCGATCAGGCCATACCCGTCGGGCCGGTTGGTTCCGATCGTACCCGAAGGGCCGCGGCGGGCCCAGCCGACGCAGTACAGGCCGGGCAGAATGCGCCCTTCGTCATTGGCAAAGCGGCCGGCGCGTTCGTCGAACGGTACTCCGGGTATCGGACTGGTGCGGTAGCCGATACAGCTCACAACAAGGTCCGCTGGTATCTCGTAGAATTCACCTGTGCCGACAGCCCGCCCGCTTTCGACTTTCGTGCGCTCGATCCTGATCTTATGTACTTTGCCGTCACCGAGCAATTCGACCGGGCTGGCATACATATCGAACTCGATCTCGATCGGCGTGTCGGCATGAACGCTTTCCGGGATGGCTGCGAAGCTGCGCAGATGTGTGACGGACTTGCGCAGACCCGGTTCGAGAATGGCATCTTCCGCCTCTTCCGGCAGATCCGCCGGATCAACCCGCGGGCTGGCGCGCTCGAGATGCATCAGCTCGCCCAGTTCTTTGGGTGTCATCATGACCTGGTGCGGCCCGCGCCGCCCGAGGATCGTGATGGAATTGATGTTGCTTCCTCGCAATGCATCGAGTGCATGACCGACAATATCCGATCCTGCGAACTCGTTTTCAGTCTTGGCCAGAATGCGCGCTACGTCGAGCGCGACATTGCCCATACCGATGACCACTGCGTGCCTGCCGGAAAGATCAGGCTCGAGCGCGGCAAATTTCGGATGACCATTGTACCAGCCGACAAATGATGCGCTGCCGAACACATTGCCGAGATCTTCGCCCGGCATACCCAATTGGCGATCATTGGGTGCGCCCGTCGCCAGCACGACCGCATCGTATAGGCTCTGCAAATCGCCGATCGAGACGCTTTCGCCGATCGTCACATTGCCCACGAAGCGGACGTTGTCCGTCAGCGCGGTTTTCTCATAGCGCCTGGACACGGCTTTGATCGACTGGTGATCGGGTGCGACGCCGGTACGGATCAGGCCGTAAGGCACTGGCAAGGCATCGAATATGTCAACTCTTACATCATCGCCCCAGTGCTTTTGCGCGGCCTCCGCCGTGTAATAGCCTGCCGGCCCCGAGCCGATGATTGCAATGTGACGCACTAGGCCGCTTCCTTCATCTCCGGGTCGACTGCCGGGTCGAGGAACCCGCGTATTTCGGCGAGACTTTCTTCCTCATGGCTCAGCAGGAAAAGATGCCCGCCGTCTTCCAGCACGACGAGTTTGCTGTTGGGTATCAGCGTGTTGAGGAACTTGCCGTTAGCCAAAGGAACGATCTGGTCGTCGTCACCCATCAGGATCAGGGTTGGCTTGCGCATGAAGGGCAGGGCGGGGGCGCTGGTCCAGCCAAGCATGGCCAGAAGTTGATACATGTAACCGCGCGGGCTGGGCGGGGTGAGGCGCGACATATGCCCCTTCTTGCCGGGCCCCTTGCCGAGGCCCTCGCCGTAAAGCGTCTCGAAATTTTGCACCATGAATTCCGGGTCGATGTAACGCCGCGGGTTGGCCATTTTGGTCAGCGCCTTGGGATTGCCCGGCATCATCAACATGCCCGCACTTGTCGCAATGAGGACAAGACGGCGTGTACGGCCAGGATGCTGAATGGCGAAATGCTGCGCCATGCCGCCGCCCCAGCTGATCCCCATCACATCGACCACGTCGACGCCAAGATGGTTGAGCAATTGTGCGCTCGTCCACGCCATGGTGACAGTGTTGTAAGGAATGAGCGGCTCCGGGGAGCCGCCGATACCCGGCATGTCGAACATGATGAAACCGCGATCTTCCATCGCTGCGGCCAGCGGCGCAACCGCCTCTATGTTCGCGCCGATCCCGTTGAAGAACAGGATGGGCGGGTGATCGCTCGGCTGATCAAGGCGCCAGCGCGCGACACGGAGCGTTCTTCCGCCGACATTCTCCAGCGAGACTTCGGCAGTTTTCATGGGGTCGGTCAATCAAAAGTCCTTTTCCGGCGAGCGACAGGCTCAGCGTTCTTCGATTACATACAGGCCCGGAGCCGGATCCAAGGGCTTGAACGCCTTGTTACCCACCGATTTCGGAGCAGCCTTCTTCTTGCCTGATCGCTTCTGCACCCATTCCATCCAGTATGGCCACCAGCTGCCGGCCACCTCCTCGGTACCTTTCAGCCACTCGTCGGCGGTTTCAGGCAAAGGACCATCCTTCTTCTGGATGTAATACCTCGCCTTGGGGTTGCCGGGCGGGTTCAGGATGGCCTGCATATGGCCCGAATGGCTCAGCACATAGGTCACGTCGTCCGAACCGAAGAGTCTGGTCGAACGGTAAGTCGCCTTCCACGGGGTGATGTGGTCGGTTACGCCGCCGAGGATGAACAGGTCGCTATCGACTTTCGACAGGTCGATCTTGTGGTCGACCATTTCGACTTCGCCCTTTTTCGTAAAGGCAAGCGTCTCGAAAATATGGAGAAAATCGCCCATGAGGGCAGCCGAGAGGTTGGTCGCATCGGCATTCCAGAACAGCACATCAAATGCCGGCGGGTCTTCACCCAGCAGATAATTGTTGATCACGTAGTTCCAGATCAGATCGTTCGGACGCAGCCATGCGAAGCCGCGCGCCAGATCATCGCCCTTGATAATGCCCTTCTTTGCCGCGCGCTGTTTGGCCAGGGTCATGCCATTGTCCGTCATCAGCGAACCGGCTTCGATATCGTTCTGTTTCGGGTGCAGCACGCAAACCATCAACGTCAGCGAGCCGAGCAGGTCTTTGCCATCCGCCGCGAGTTTGCTGGCGAGCATGGCAGCAGTCTGTCCGCCCGAGCATCCGGCGGAGACATTGACCTTCTTCGAGCCGGTGATCTTCGACACCGCTTCCATCGCTTCGCTGCATGACGCGATGTAGTCGGCCATGTCCCAGTGGCCTTGCTCCTTCGAGGGATTGCGCCAGGAAATCACGAAAGTCTGGATGCCATTGTCGAGCTGGTACTTCACCACTGACTTTTCCGGCGACAAGTCGTTGATATACATCTTGTTTATCTGCGGCGGGATCGTCAGCTGCGGCACTTCGTAAACTTCGTCGGTGGTCGGCGCATAATGCACCAGTTCCATCATCTCGGTCCGCAAGACGACCGAACCTTTCGACGTCGCAATGTTTTCACCGAGTTTGAAAGGCTTCTTGTTGACCTGGCTGACCATGCCCTTGTTGTGGACCATGTCATCATAAGCGTTCTTGAGGCCCTTCACGAGGCTCAATCCGCCGCTGTCGATTAACCTTTTCTGGGCTGTCGGATTACCGACGAGCGAATTGGTCGGCGCGAGGCTGTCGATGATGATATTCGAGATGAAATTGGCGCGGTCGCGTTCAAGCTCGTCAAGCTCGAGTTCCGAGAGCCAGTTTCGCATGCCTTTTTGCACTGCGAGATAGTATTGCGCACCGGCGCGGAAGAAGGGATTGTATTGCCATGCCGGATCCATGAAACGCTTGTCGCGCGGTTCCGGGGCAAGATCGGACTGGCCGGTCATGATCTTGATCATGTCCTGCCCCATTTCCTGCGCGTGTTTCATAGTGCGCTTGGGATCGGATGCAGTCTCGCGAAGCAACAGCGCGACAGCGCCGACGAAGTCTTCTCTCGCCAAGCCAACCAGCGGGCCGAGCGCGGTTGTCGATTGCGCGGCTTCGTCTTCGAGATTTGGGCCTTCAGTCATAGGATTTTTAGTTCCCCAAATTGCAGCGTCCGCTGTTTCATGCACAGCATGATGCGGAATGGCAAGTTGCGGCGGCGAAGTCTTGAAAATGTGTGACTAATGAGTGGCCGGTTAACTGTTTTTCAAAAGCCTTCGGGCATCGCGCAAGCATGGGCGGACCAAAACCGCAACGGCACAGCCAAACACAAGTCTCTCCGCGTGCTCGCGCGAAGGGCGACCCTGCACGTCTTGCAGCCGTCACTGAGACTGATGGACCGAAAAAGCAGGATCGCAGATCGAACAGCGAGCGACGCGATCGTGGTTCTCGCGACAATGTCAGCAGCAGGGCGAAGGTCGAGAAAGTCCAACAAAAGCGGCACGTGCTGCCAAGCCATTGGTGGTTCATATCTGTCGCCCTTATCGCCAGCCTGATCGTTGCGAGCATCATCGCCGGCGCTTTGCCGCCGATAAACATAGCGGGAATTACCCTGGCCGGAGCGGCAGTGGCTGCAATGACGCGTGTCGTCGCCCCGTGGGAGCGGAGCAATTCAGCGAAAAGCACCCTGGCCAAAGTGGCTGGCTGGGCAGTCATTCTCATCCCGTATTTGACCTTTTCCTACTCGCTGGTGTTGTGGAATCAGATGGCCGGTCTCGGTTGGCCATGGGTCATCGCCGGTCTGATCACGTTCAACACACTGGCGTTCAGCCTTTTGACTGAACGCCCGCCGCAGCAAGTGAGTTGCCTGATTGCTTCCTGGGGCACCGTCGCTGTGACCCTTGGCACGGCAGAAGCGATCGGCGGCTTCTTGCTTGGCATATTCTTCATCGCCCTGATCGGAAAATATCAGGCCCATGTGAACAGGAAACGTCTCGCAATTACCGATATTCGAGAGCGCGAGCGCAATCGGGCGGAAGACATCCTGCGTGATTATGAAGAGACGGGGCAGGGCTGGTTCTGGGAAACCGACCGCCGCGGACATTTGACCTATCTCTCGACGTCGGTTGCAAAGACCCTGAAGCGTGCGCGAAGCGAATTGATACAGCGGCCCTTCACGGAATTGTTCGATCTTGGCAGTGACAACCAGGATGGCGAACGCACTCTGACTTTCCATCTTTCCTCGCGATCGTCATTCCAGGAACTGGGCGTCAAAGCGCACGTCCTGGGTGAAGATCGCTGGTGGTCTGTCAGCGGCAGACCGGCGTATGACGGTTTTGGCAATTTTATTGGTTTCAGGGGGTCCGGAACCGATCTAACCGAAAAGAAGCGCAGCGAGGAATCCGTCCAGCGGCTGGCTCAGTTCGACTCCTTGACGGGGTTGGCCAACCGGTTCCAGATGCAGCAGACGCTTGATAAGATTCTCGCTGCACCGATTGAAACCCAGAGGGAATGCTGTGTATTCCTGCTCGATCTCGACCGGTTCAAACAGGTCAACGATACCCTTGGCCACCCTGCCGGCGATGCGTTGCTCAAGCAGGTTGCTCAGCGTCTGGAGCGGACGGTCGGCAAAGACGGTCGCGTGGGCCGTCTCGGCGGAGACGAATTCAAAGTAATCTTGCCGGGACGGGTGGCGCGTGAACGCCTGGCTCAACTTGCACAGGAAATCATCAGTTCGCTGTCGCAACCTTACTCGATCGAAGGGCAGCGCGTGACGATCGGTGCGTCGATCGGCATCGCGATCTCGCCGGAAAATGGCGAAACGAGCGAATCCATCATCCGCAATTCCGACCTTGCGCTGTATGCAGCGAAGGATGGTGGACGTGGACGTTACCATTTCTTCTCCGACGATCTCCATTCTGCGGCAGAAGAACGATCCAGAATGGAAGAAGACCTGCGCGATGCAATCGCGCATGGCGGGCTCGATCTGTACTATCAGCCTGTGCTCCATGCCTCCGACAATACAATTGCCGGGTTCGAGGCTTTGCTGCGATGGAATCATCCGGTTCAAGGTTGGCTCTCGCCAGAGAAATTCATTCCAGTCGCTGAGGATACGGGCCTCATCAACGCGATTGGTGAATGGGCCATCAGAACGGCCTGCGCAGATCTCGCGAAATGGCCGACCAATATCCGCTGTGCGGTCAATGTTTCGCCTCTGCAGTTTGCCAACCCGCAATTGCCCTCGATCATAACCAACGCGATCGCATCATCCCAGATCGAACCGGGGCGGCTCGAGCTGGAAATCACAGAGAGCGTCTTCCTTAACGATGATGCAGGCACGGAAGCCATGTTCACTGCGCTGAAGCGGGTCGGAGTGCGCCTTGCGCTGGATGATTTCGGGACCGGCTATTCATCGCTCGGCTACCTCAAGAAAGCGCCGTTCGACAAAATCAAGATTGACCAGAGTTTCGTTCGCGGCGCGACTCAGCCGGGTAGTCGCAACGGAGCCATCATTGCCTCGATTACCAGCCTCGCAAGAGACTTGGGAATGGATACGACGGCCGAGGGTGTCGAGACGCTCGACGAGCTTGAACTGGTGCGCAAGCTTGGCTGCAGCCACGTTCAGGGATATATCTTCTCGAAGGCAGTCCCATTCGATGCGGCGGCGACCATCATCGCCAATGGTCCGACCATGAAAGCTTCGGGATTCCGTTCAGCCCGTCCGGCTCGCCAAACCATGCTGCGTAAAGTCGTACTCGAACACGGAGGAGACTTCTACAAAGGCACTGTGCGCAACATTTCACAAGGCGGGGCGATGATTGAGGGCCTTTGGAATGTGCCTGTCGGGACTGCTTTCAACATCGCCATCAGTGCGACTGTGGTGGTCAAAGCCAGAACGATCTGGAGCGAAAATCAGAAGATGGGCGTGAAGTTCGAGCAGCAGCTCGCACTCGACAAGAATGGTCAGGTCGCGATCGGTGGTGATGAGGAAAGACGATCCATCCGCACCGACGAAAGCGATGCAGCATGATGGCCCGCAAGTTGTCACACGCCAGTGCAACATTGCGCTCGGCACATAGTCTTTTTGCTCTGAATTCCTACCAAGCCGGGACGGACAAGTGTCATGGCTAAGTCAGGCTTCTTATCGAAAATCGGCGGCGTCCACGCGCGTGTCGGTGCCGCCAGCAACCTCATGCCAATATCGCAGGATAGCGTCCGCGAACGTCTTGAACTGCTCGACAATTTCGAAGAATTGAAACTTGGCTGGTTTTGGGCAACGGACGCGAAAGGGCGTCTGATCTATTTGTCCCATTCCGCGATCGAGACACTGGGGCAAAGTGCGGACGAGATTATCGGTAAATCCCTGCCGGACCTGTTTGTCCCTGACAAAGACAGTGATCCGGGGAAAGCAGAGCGTCCTCTGCCTTTTCTGCTGAGCGCCCGCCACTCTTTCGCCGATATGCCCGCTCGGGTAGCATTGCCGCAGCAGGACGAGGAGATCTGGTGGTCGATCTCAGGAAAACCGCAAATCGGAAGCGACGGAACATTTCTCGGTTACAGAGGCTCCGCGAAGGATATTACTTTCTCTCGGGAGCGAGAGCGCGATACGGCGCGGCTTGCCCAATATGACGGGCTGACCGGACTTGCCAATCGCAACCATATGGAAAAACGGCTCACTGCCACGCTAATCGCGTACAAAGCGGCAAAGCGCAGCTGTGCCCTCATGCTGCTGGACCTGGACCGGTTCAAGGCAGTGAATGATACGCTTGGCCATCCGGCTGGTGATGAGGTCTTGAAACAGGTTGCCCAGCGGCTCCAAAAAGTAATTGGAAGCGATTGCGAGATCGGCCGGATCGGGGGTGACGAGTTTCAGATCCTCTTGCCTGATATTGATGACAGAGGCCAGTTGGGTGACATCGCGACGCGCTTGATCCAGATGATCGCGCAACCTTATTCTGTGAACGGCAATCGGGCGATTATCGGTGCATCGGTGGGAATTGCGATTGCGCCGTATGACGGTCTCGATGCTGAAGATTTGGTCAGTAGTGCCGACCTGGCGCTTTATTCGTCCAAGAGTGGTGGTCGCGGCCAGTTCCGCTTTTACTCAAGCGAGTTGAAGGAAGGGGCGCGGCTCCGAAAACAGATTGAGGAAGATCTGCGAGATGCCATTCCGCAGGACCAACTCGAGATGCACTATCAGCCACTTATTCAAGCGGGATCGAACATCGTCAAAGGCTTCGAAGCCCTGATGCGCTGGAATAATCCTGAGTCGGGTTGGATTAGTCCTGGGATCTTCATTCCTATTGCCGAAGAAACCAGCGTGATTACTGAATTGGGGGAGTGGGCGCTCAGGCGGGCCTGCCGCGATGCTGCCGAATGGCCGGGAGACCTGACAGTTGCGGTCAATGTATCGGCCGTCCAGTTCGCCAATGAAGACTTCGTCCAGGTGGTCAAGAACGTGCTTGAGAGTAGCGGACTCGACCCGGCCAGGCTTGAACTGGAAATTACGGAAAGCGTCTTCATGGCGGACCCCCACGCCACCAAACGCATGTTCGCGCGCCTGAAAAAGCTGGGCATCAGGCTGGCGCTCGATGACTTCGGGACCGGCTACTCTTCGCTCAGTTATCTAAGTCAGGCGCCTTTTGACAAGCTCAAGATCGACCAGAGTTTCGTTCGCGGAGCGACTGAGAATGGCAGCAACAACGCAGCGATCATCGACGCGGTAGTCAGTCTCGCCAATGCACTTGGGATGATAACAGTTGCCGAAGGTGTTGAGGCGAAGGACGAACTTGATCTGGTCGTCAATCGGGGCGCAACGCTGATTCAAGGTTATGTGTTCGCAAAGGCGTTGCCGCACAACGAAGTGTTGCAGCGGCTTGAGGAAGGCCGTTTGGAATATGACATCGTCGGGCCGGCCAGGCACCGTTCGGAGCGCAAGACAGTGTTCCGCCGTGTCGGTGTCATCCATGAAGATCATCGATACGAGGCGGTCTTGCGGAATCTGTCGAGCAGTGGCGCAATGATCGAAGGCATCCTGAATGTGCCGAAGGAAACGGACCTTGTCCTTGATTTGGGTGAGGGGCAACTGGTGGTGGCAAAGGTCCGTCGTTCGAAGGAGGCAACGCAGGGGCTCGAATTCGAAACAACACTCGTCAGCGACGGAGCCGACGGTTTGTGCACTCGCCATCGCATTTCTCCCTATGCGTTGGCGGCTGCTGGAATGCCGCTTCAGGCTTTGCCGACCGGTTATTATCCGCTGGTTGGCAATGATGGGGACCATGGTCCGAAGTCGCGACCCCAGTTTCTGGAAGTGACCACTTCCAAAAGCGCTTGGAATACCGATTAACCCGGTTTCCACGCAACGCGGTTGCTGACAGGGGCGAAGGGCATCGCTAAGGGGCTTGCAAACCCCTTTTGATTGATACCTGATGACTGACCTCTCCAAGATCCGCAACTTCTCCATCATCGCGCATATCGACCATGGCAAGTCGACCCTGGCCGACCGGCTGATCCAGTTCACCGGCGGGCTGACCGATCGCGAGATGTCCGAGCAAGTCCTTGATAACATGGACATTGAGAAAGAGCGCGGGATCACCATCAAGGCCCAGACGGTGCGCCTCAACTACACCGCCAAGGATGGCGTGACCTATGAGCTCAACCTCATGGACACCCCCGGCCACGTCGATTTCGCCTACGAGGTTTCCCGCAGCCTCGCCGCATGCGAAGGCGCGCTGCTGGTGGTCGACGCGGCGCAGGGCGTGGAGGCGCAGACCCTCGCCAACGTCTACCAGTCGATCGAGCACGATCACGAAATCCTCCCGGTTATCAACAAGATCGACCTGCCCGCTGCCGAACCGGAACGCGTCGCAGAGGAAATCGAGGAAATCGTCGGCATCGAAGCGCGCGGCACCTGGCAGGAGGGCGGCGCAGTCCTCACTTCCGCCAAGTCCGGCATCGGGATCGAGGACGTGCTCGAAGCGCTCGTCGCCCGCATCCCGCCGCCCACCGGTGACCGTGACGCCCCGCTGAAAGCCATGCTGGTCGACAGCTGGTACGACCCGTACCTCGGCGTGGTCATCCTCGTCCGCGTCATCGACGGCGTGCTCAACAAGGGGCTCAACGTCAAATTCATGCAGGGCGGCACCCAGCATCTGGTCGACCGGGTCGGCTGCTTCACCCCCAAACGCACCGACCTGGCGGAGCTTGGCCCGGGCGAAATCGGCTTCATCACCGCGCAGATCAAGGAAGTCGAACAAGCCAAGGTCGGCGACACCATCACCACGGTGAAGGGCGGGGCGGTCAAGGCGCTGCCCGGCTACAAGGAAGTCCAGCCGGTTGTGTTCTGCGGCCTGTTCCCGGTCGACGCGGCGGATTTCGAGAAACTGCGCGAAAGCATCGGCAAGCTGCGCCTCAACGACGCCAGCTTCAGCTTCGAGACGGAGAGCAGCGCGGCACTCGGCTTCGGCTTCCGCGCCGGC
This sequence comes from Parerythrobacter lutipelagi, assembly GCF_005434975.1. Lineage (GTDB taxonomy): Bacteria > Pseudomonadota > Alphaproteobacteria > Sphingomonadales > Sphingomonadaceae > Parerythrobacter_A > Parerythrobacter_A lutipelagi. Next base: position 719,367 of record NZ_SKCJ01000002.1, read on the forward strand.
TTCCTCGGCCTGCTGCACTTGGAGATTATCCAGGAACGGCTGACCCGCGAGTACGATCTAGACCTGATCACCACCGCGCCATCCGTCGTCTATCGCATTCAGCTCAACAAATCGCGCACCGACCCGGCGCAGGAACTGATGCTGCACAACCCGGCCGACTATCCCGATCCCAGCCGGATCGACAGCATAGAGGAACCGTGGATCAAGGCGGTGATCTACACGCCCGACGAGTATCTCGGCTCCATCCTGAAGCTGTGCCAGGACCGGCGCGGCATCCAGATCGACCTGACCTATGTCGGCGGGCGCGCGCAGGTGACCTATGAACTGCCGCTCAACGAAGTGGTGTTCGATTTCTACGACCGCCTGAAATCGATCAGCCGCGGCTATGCCAGCTTCGACTACGAACAGATCGGCCTGCGCCAGGGCGACCTCGTGAAGATGAGCATTCTGGTCAACAACGATCCGGTCGATGCGCTCAGCATGATCGTCCACCGCGATGTGGCGGAGGCGCGCGGCCGCGGTATGTGCGAACGGCTGAAGGATCTGATCCCGCGCCATTTGTTCAAGGTTCCGATCCAGGCGGCCATCGGCGGCAAGGTGATCGCGCGTGAAACCATCGCCGCGATGCGCAAGGATGTGACCGCGAAATGTTACGGCGGAGACATCAGCCGCAAGAAAAAGCTGCTGGAGAAGCAGAAAAAGGGTAAGGCCAAGATGCGCGAGTACGGCAACGTCTCGATCCCGCAGGAAGCCTTCATCGCCGCCCTGCGCATGGGCGAGGAATAACCACGGCTCATTCCCGGGCCTGTCGAAAGGTCGCCCATCCGGCGCCTTTCTGACCGCACAAATATCACCCCGCCGGCCCCGCGCCGGCCAAGAAACAGAGACCGATTAGACTTATGGCTGGCTACAAAGAACCGACCTTCCAGGAACGCACCGCACTGGCGCAAAAGGCGCGAGAGAAGGCGCTGAAGAAACTCGCCGCCAGACCGAAGATGAGCGAAGAGGAAGTCGCCCGGCGCAAAGCCGCGCAAGAAGCCCGCGATGCCGCCGCCGCTGAAAAAAGCGCCGCCCGCAAAGCCGCCATCGAACAGGCCAAGGCCGAGAAGAAAGCCGCCGCCGAAGCCGCCGCCCAGGCCGCCGCAGAAGCCGCCGCCGTGCCGGTAAAGACCGAAGCCGAGCTAAAGGCCGCGCGCGACGCGAAGTATGCGGCGCGGAAGAAGCGGAAGCGGTAGGATACTTGAGCCAATCCTCATAGTATCGATTGCATCAGGCTCGGCTATATGTCGTGCAGATCAGAAATAGGACGCGAAAATTTTTAAGTGTATCTTTTCAACATCTCCAAGCTATGCACGACATATAGAAGTTGCTTGGCGTGGAGAGAATTTTGCTTGAATCTTGGGAAGGCCTTCACTTACGTGATCTCTTTTATGCGTTCAGAAAAGCGAAAGCTGATCGGTTTTACGAAACCTCGGTTCGCGCAGCTGAAAAGTTTGTGCTTTACGAGGATGAACTTGCCGCAAATTTGCAGAACCTCTTAGTTCAATTGCAAGCCGGAGAGATAGATTCGGTTGTCTCGTCCCCGCGACCATCCGTTACTGTACTTCCAAAACGCGCAAACTTTTCAGATAAGAAAGAGTCTACACACGTCCATTGGTCGAGTTTTGATCGTGAGCGCAAGAGTTGGCCAAATAAAGAATTGGTTCCTGAATTCAGATTCGTCGGTGACTTCTCTGTAAATCAACACATTCTGTCGGCGCTTTGGATAAATTTGATTGGTCATAAATACGACGCAGCCCTTGGCAAGAGCGCAATAGCATCTCGATTGCGTCGATATCAGGGAAGAGGTCTTCATGACCTTGGCGAGTATCACCTCGATGCAATCGGGAGTTTTGAGCCATATTATCGGCCGTACAAGGATTGGCGCGACGGCGGTCTCAAAGCGCTCGAGGACGCGCTAAAAAATGAGAGAGATGTGGCTGCAATAACGCTCGATGTCTCGAATTTCTATCACTCTATTGATCCAAATTTCGCCATCCATCCAGAGTTTCTAGAAGCATCTGGTATCACGATAACTCCGTGGGAGAGGGAGTTCACTAAGTCGATCTTGAATCTTGTTCAACATTGGCGCGCTGCTTGCGACTTATTGATGAAAAAAGTAGGTTGCCAAGATGCCGGGGAGCATAATTCCGGTCTACCTATAGGATTAAGTGTTTCTCGAGTACTTTCGAACGTATTTCTGAGCTCTTTAGATCGAGATTTTGAGAGAAATTTGTCACCGCTATACTATTCGCGGTATGTCGATGATATTTTTCTGGTAATCTCAGATCGCTCCCACTTTGATGATCAAATTGACCTAGTTCAGTTCATATCACAAAAGGTCCCATCGATATCCATAGAAGACGAAGACTATTCGCTTAAATACAATAACCCGTCTTGGGCTGGGCGATCAAAAATTTGCTTCGGATCGAATAAGCGGAAGGTTTTCTTCCTAAGCGGCGCATCAGGACTGGATTTGCTTGGGAATATTTCTGAGCAAATCCAATCAGTATCAAGTGAGAGAAGGCTGATGCCTTCAGTCGATGATTTGGACCGGCTGAGCTCAGCAAAGGTTTTGGCGAGTGGTAACAGCGCTTCAGATGAAGTGGATGCGCTGCGTAAAGCCGATGGACTTACGCTCAGGCGACTTGGTTGGTCGATCCTTTTGCGCTCGTTGAGCGTATTGACAAAAGATTTAGATTCTGGGGACTGGGTTGAGGCGCGTAAGAACGTTTATCGCTTTGCAAACGACCATGTAATTAGGGCCGACAGAATACTTGAGCATCTTGATAAGGTCCCTTGGCTATTTTCGATAGCCATATCTGTTCAAGATTATGCTCAAGCACAAGAGATTTTGTTTCGAACTCGAAAGTCAATCCTCCAGATTCGTGAGGCGAGCGGACGAAAGTTTTCCGTAAATGGATGTTCGGGTAATAATGCCAATGACATAATCTGGACGGAAACAGAAGTCGCAATCACCAAATTTTTCCGCGAGGCCTTGATCAGGTCATATGAAAATACTTTTCAAGATTCGCAAAGAAAATCGCTTGGTGCAATTCTGAAGGATTTGGGCCTATCATCAGACGAATTAGAAGAAAGTTCGGCGGCTGCCATCTCGTCTGATTGGGGCCGAATTCCTTACCGATATGCGCAGGAGACACATGTCCGACGGGTAGCGAATTCAGACGAGGAAGTCGTTTACTCGCTATATCCGCGCATCGATGACTTGAGAGAGTTCCTTGGCAACCGGAGGTCCGTCTGCAGAGTCCGTCTAGATGACGGCAAAATTGACGTTCATTCCGAAGAAAAACTTGAATCACTGCTTCCATATTTATTCCCGACACGACCATACCCCGCAGAAGAGGTGGCGCTGGCCGCTGCGGAGCAATGTGTATACCAGGATTCGTTGGCGTCTGCTCGCAATTGGTCGCGGTACGTACGGGCGCTACGGGGCATTTGGACCAAAACAGATCAACTTACGGATCTTCACATTCATGTGGCCGGCGATGCAGGCCAAGGGGTTGGCTTGAACACCACCGAGACCACAATTGACGATGTGGACCGAGTAGTTGAGCTTAATGGCGAAGCTTATGGCAGGCCCATACGGCTCGGAATTTCGAGTTTTGCGACTACGCTCAAAACTTGGAACGTTGGAGCAAGTGGCAGCAATGATGTTTCACCTGAACGTTACCGTTCGATCCGAGGGATAATCAATCAGGCGGTAACAACGATCCCTCGACCCGACTATTTGATACTTCCAGAATTGGCTGTGCCCGAACGATGGATTCCGACGGTGTCGCAATTTCTAAGGCAATCAGGGGTTAGTTTAATTGCAGGGGTGGATTACAGCTACCCTTCAAAGGAGCGTATATATAGCTCTGCAGTCCTTGCACTTAGAGATGATAGATTGGGCTATCCATCGACAATTCAAATCAGGCAGCCCAAATGCTTGCCTGCCCCTCATGAAGATCAAGAGTTACAACAAACATTTGGCAGGCGATGGTCTGATTTTCATATTAGATCGAAGCCGGTCTATGAGCATTTTGGCTTTTGCTTTAATGTACTCGTTTGCAGCGAGCTATCGAACATCGAGTACAGGAGGGCTGCGCAAGGAAGAGTGGACTCGCTATTCGTTTTGTCTTGGAACCAAGATTTAGAGACATTTTCAGCTCTCACAGAATCATCTGCTATCGACGTCCATTGCTTTGTCACTCTATGTAACAACAGGAGCTATGGGGATAGTAGGGTGAGAGCACCCATGAAAAATTCATGGGAAAGAGACATTTGTCGTCTTAGAGGTGGGCTGAACGATCATTTGGCTGTCGTAGATATTGATATAACCGCACTAAGACAGCATCAGAGCAAAGCCACGCCATGGCCTAAAAGCAGTGATAAATTCAAACCTGTTCCTGAAGGGTTTCGAATTTGCGATAAACGAAAAGTTAGTCCAGCTTGAGCTAATCCCACCCCTCATCCTTCATCGTCCTGATCCTCGGCCCGCTGTCCTTGGGCTCCTCCGTCTTATCCCGCCACCCCGGCGGCGGTAGCGGCATCGGTTCTTCCTCCTGCACTGTGCCGCGGCGCTTGCCATAGCGGGCTTCCTCTGCCGTGCGTTCTGCTGCCAGGTCGGCTTCGCTCGGCAGGTGACTTTCCCTCTCCACTTTGCGGCCGAGGTCGCGGGCGCGCAGGGTCTTGTAGTGGCGGTAGGCGTCGCGGGTCTCCGGGGTCAGTTCGCGCCACTCATAGCTGTCCCTTGTGAGGACTCGCTGGCGCAGGTCTTCCAGCTTGGCCTCGATCAGCTTGCGCGCCTCGGCTGCGCTTTTCATCCGGTTTTCGGGCAGGGCGGCTTCCCATTCCGCCCGCCACTTCTTGCGCCATTTTGCCTTCCATTTCCGTTTGAGCCGGCGTTTCTCCATTGTGCCGATTGCGCCCTTGTGGCCGGGCGGCGTTCCCCCCTGGCTGTCGGCTCCGAACCTTTGCGGCAGGCGGCTGCGGAGGATGAACATCACCAGCCGCTCGTTATAGCGGCGGCGGGTGGCGACGTGCTCGCCGTGGTAGTGGATCGTCTCTTCCGTGCCGTTGAGCGCGCGGTCCATCGCGGCGTCCTCGATCCGGCGCACCCCGTGGTCGAGCGCGGCCTCCCACGCGGCGGCGAAGGCTTCCGCCCCCTCGGCCCGGCGCAGCGCATAGGCGCCGTGCGTGCTGCGCCCGACCCGCTTGCACGCGCTGGCGACCGAGCCGGTGTCCGCCAGCGCCGCGATAAACGCGCGCTGGACCTGCGGCTTCCACCCGTTCGACCGGTCTTTCAGACGCGGGACGGGCAGGAAATGCGTGAGGGAAGGGGCGGCGGGGGTCTCGGGTCTATCGCTCATCGCAGAGCGTGAAGCAGATTTTCGCGATGTAGGAAAATGGTTGGGAGAATGGGGGCGGTTGAAGTGGGGGCGGCGAGGACCTTGCGGCGGGTTAGGCGGTACCGGCTGAGGATAGCTTGGCTTCGACATCCTCGAAATTCTTGGTGACCTCGTTGCCCACGCCCTGCATCGCGACAATCGCACCCATGGCGATCAGCGCGGCAATCAGCGCGTATTCGATGGCGGTCGCGCCGCTCTCGTCGGAGATCAGTCTACGGATCATGCGGGGCATTGTGGCGGGCAAACCCTGCCGGACGGTTAACGCGTCAAACGGTGTTGTTGCCGCCCAGCGTCGTCTCGACCGTGCTCATGGTGGTCGACAGCTCGTTGCCGGTGGATTGCAGCGCGACAATCATCGCAATCGCGATCAGTGCCACGATCAGCCCGTATTCAATCGCGGTCGCGCCGCTTTCATCTGTAATCAAGCGTGCCAGCATGGCGCGTGCTCCCAATCTGCAGGCGGATTCATCGCCTGTTTGGGTTTCCACCGGCTGAAGCGGAGCGGTTAACGGCGCGGTCACGAGGATTCAGTCGGCGAACTGCTGGGCCTCGAAATCGAGCACGGCCTGCGCACCCTCTTCGGCATGGAGGCGCAGTTTCTCCAGCGCGTTGTGGCAGCCCATCGCCATCATCGCGACATGCTGCGAGTATTCGTCCAACGGCATCGGCTCGTCAAATTGCGCTTCGACCAGCTGGATGACGAGGCACTTGCCATTGTCCTGCTGCTCGATCGTGTAGCGCTCCTTGCTCCACCGGAGCCTCCCCTTCTGGACTTCAGCGGAGCAATCGTAGGCATAGACCTTGCCCGGCACAGCCTCGGTTACAGTCATCAGGAAATGCGCATCGGGCATCTGCTGCATGGTGTAGCGATACTGTTCGGGATCGGTGCCGACCCGGACCAGCGAGTGACCCAGCTCGCGCTTGGAGTTGCTCTCGCTCGCGCAGTCGATCAGCGCATAGATATGCTCCGGCGCGGCTTCTATCTCTTCCTCGAAATCGAAAGTGACCGGACCCTCTGGCGCCATTTCCGGGCCGAACATTTTTTTGAACCAGCTGAACATTGTATGTGCTCCTCTTCAAAAACCTTGGAATGGCCGTAGCGCGCAAAGGTTGACGGGTTGCAAAGTGCAGGGGCCGGCATAAGGTCCGCGAGGGGGGAGGGGACTATGTTCGAACGCCTGCGGAATAGCGCCAACGGGCTCGCCATCGCGGTCGGTCTGGCGGCGATGCTGGCCGTCGCCTTGTTGCAGTGGGCGGACTTGCGCTTGCTGCGCCTGCCCGGACTGCAGGTGTTCGATCTGTACCAGCAGGCCGCCCCGCGTGAATATCGCGATCCCTCGGTTCGCGTGGTCGATATCGATGAAGACTCGATCGAACGCGTCGGCCAATGGCCCTGGCCGCGGACGCAGATCGCCCGGCTGACAGAGCGTCTGTCTGAGGCCGGCGCCGCGGTGATCGCGTTCGATGTCGTGTTCTCCGAACCGGACCGCACTTCGCCGGAAGCCATCGCCGCCGGTCTGCGCCGCTCCGACCCGGATAGCGAAACCGCCGCGCGGCTCGATGGATTGCCCGGCAACGATGCTGCGCTGGCGGAAAGCTTCGCGAAGACCAACGTCGTCAGCGGCTATTTCCTCTACAAGAGCGAACGGGGCGGCGAATACGAGCCGCCTGTTGGCGTGACGATTGCTGGATCGGACCCTGAAAAAGTCGAGCGCTACGAGGGCGTGATTGCTCCGTTGCCTGTTCTTGATGCGGAGGCACAGGGGGCAGGGTTCCTGACCAAAGAGAAGGATTACGACGGTGTCACCCGCCGCGCGCCTCTGGTGGCGATGTATGACGGGCAGGCGGTAACCGCGCTCTCGGTCGAAGCCCTACGCGTGGCGCAAGGGGCAGGAACGACGGTCATCACCATGAGCGATGCGTCGAGCGAGGGCGGCGGAGCGCCCGGTTCGGTCGTATCTCTGCGGATTGGCGACTTCGAAGTGCCGACCACGGAAGCGGGCGAAATCTGGGTCTGGTTCAGCGAAGAACAGCCTGACCGAACAATTCCGGCGTGGAAGGTGCTGGATGAAGGCACCAGCATCGAAGAACTGGCCGACGCGGTACAGGGGCGGATTGTCTTTGTCGGCACCGGCGCGACCGGTCTGCGCGACATCGTGGCCACTCCGCTCAATGACGAAGAAGCCGGAGTGATGGTTCACGCCCAGGCCGCCGAGCAGATGATCGAACAGCAGTTCCTCGTCCGGCCCGACTGGGCATGGGGGCTGGAACGGATCCTGGTGATCATTCTGGGCGCAGCGCTGGCGCTGCTACTGCCGAGACTCGGCGCAGTGGTCGGCGCCGCTGTGGGTAGCGCGGGTATTCTGGGCGTTGGCGGGGGCAGCTGGCTGGCATTCAGTCAGGAAGGACTGTTGATCGACCCGACCTATCCGGTGCTCGGTTTAGTCGCAGTCTACGGCCTGCAGACAGTGTTCGCATTCAACCGCGAGGAGCACCGCCGCGCCTATATTCATCAGGCGTTCGACCGTTACCTTTCGCCCGCGCTGGTGCGCCAGATCGCAGAAGATCCGGGCAAGCTGGAACTTGGCGGCGAAGAACGCGAGATGACGGTTCTGTTCTGCGATATCCGCAGCTTCTCCGCGATATCGGAACAGATGGACCCGAAGGCGGTGATCGATTTCCTCGTCGCCTTCCTCACCCCGATGTGCGACGAATTGCTCGAACGCAAGGCGACGGTCGACAAGTTCATGGGCGATGCGATCCTGGCCTTCTGGAACGCACCGCTCGACGATCCAGAACATTTTCGCAATGGCGCGCGCTCCGCCTTGGCGATGATCGACCGGCTGAAAACGCTCAATGAGCAAATGGCCAAGGCAAAGAAAGACGTGCCATGGCCGGGCGAGGTGAAGATCGGCATCGGGATGAATTCAGGCCTGTGCTGCGTCGGCAATATGGGGTCGAGCCAGCGCCTGTCCTATTCGTTGATTGGCGACACGGTGAATCTGGCTTCACGGCTCGAAGGATTGTCCAAGACGTATGGCGTGCCGATTGTGATCGGCAGCGACCTTGCGGCCAATCTCGACGGGTTTGCGCTGCTTGAACTCGATCGGGTTCGCGTGGTTGGCCGCGATGCGCCAGAAACGATCTTCGGCCTGCTGGGCGATGAAGAGCTGGCCTCACGCGAAGAACTGGGGCGCCTCTCAGATGCGCACAATGCCATGCTCACCGCTTACCGCGCTCAACAATGGTCCGGCGCGCAGCACCTGCTTGATGATGACGCAGAGGCTTATCGAAATTTCGGTCTGGCCGCGCTGCTTCAGCTGTACCGCGATCGCTGCACCGGCCTTGCCGCCGCGCCCCCCGGGGAAGATTGGGACGGCGTCTATCAGGCGACGAGCAAATAGACTCGGCGATCAAATCGCGGGCATTTCTCCCTGATCGCGAAAAGCCCGGCCGCTTCGGGGTTTAATGTCGTCCCATGGGAATCGCCATCGGGCTATCAGTCGATCCGGTCTCCGCAGTCCGGCGAATCCGGGTATTGCTGGCAATAGTCGCCGCCCGAAGTCGGGTTGGTCGGCTCTGTTGCGGTCGAGTTTGGATCGTCGTCGTTACCGCTCAGGATGATCGCACCGACTGCAATACCTGCCGCTACGCCCAAGACCGGCAGCAGGTCGTCCAGAAAGCCGCCCTTGTTCGCGCGCCATACGTTGTTCGAAATCAGATCCTGCACATTTGACAGGCCGGCGGGGGAGATCCGGAACGGTCCGATGGGTTCTGCTCCGGCATAGGGCACATAGGCCGCCAGCGAAGGCTCATCGAGCGTAACCGTTTGCGTGGCGCCAGTAACATCGACTGCGCCCGGGGCGACATTGCCGACGGCGTTCGGGCCCGGACCGCGCAGGACGACGAACATCGCCGTGTCCTTGTCATGATCGGTGCCGCGCGGGATGCCTTCCTCTTCTTTGGCGAGATCGACCGCACGTCCACCGACAATGAAATCGACTGCGGTGCCGCGAATGCCGATAGAGCCCGATGGCGAGTTGAACTGGCCACCTGAGTTCTCTTCACGTTTCCCGGACATGAAGCGGAATGCGCCCTTGGCAATAGTGCTGGAAAAACTGCGCCCGCCATTGGGATCATAGACAAAGCGGTCGATCGTGAGGCGGGAATTGGACCCCATGGTCATTGTCGAGCGGTCGAGCAGCAGCATCTGCAGCTTGCTTTTGCCGCCGGTGCGCATGGTGTCGCCCCAGCTGAGGCGCTGGCGGCGCTGGACCTTCTTGGGCTTGGTGACCGCCTTGTTGCTGAATTTGACATCGCCCGTGACAGTCGCTGCGATACCCACGCGGACCTGCTGCGATGCGGCGGGGCCGACGACAATGAACAGGCCGGCAATCGCGGCCATCAGGAGCTTGAAGGACGTGAAGGTGTAATGCTTAGCCATTGATCAGCCCTCCGCCTTCTGGAAGCCGCACTGCGCAAGCGCGTCGTTCCATTCTGCATCGGAATATTTCTTGCGCCGCAGCTTGTCGAACTCGACCGCTGCGCCCAGCGTATCGTCGATCCGGCACAGGAAAATCGCGTGGAGCAGCCGCGCTTCGTCGAATTTCGGGTGGACAGCGAGAACCCGCTCCAACGTCGCGATGGCATCGAGATATTCGCCGCGCGAGGCATAGTCGCGCGCCAGGAACATGCCGAGTTCCTTATCCTCGGCGGCATCGGACATGACGTCGAGCTCTTCGATCGTCTCGGCAGCCAGCGGCAAAGGCATGAATGACATTGCGGCAACGCAGATCGCTCCGCGCAGCATAAGTGAAGACATTTTCCCGACCTCCCCGTCAGACGGCGAGCGTACCACGCAAGCTTGTCGCAGGGAAGGGCCGCGCTATTCGGGCGCGGGACCGTCGCTGCCTTCGCGCAATCCGATGACATAGTCGGTCAATGCGTCGATCTCTTCGTCTTCCAGCACGCCCGCCCATGGCGGCATGGCCTCGGACATGCCGACCGCCGCGCCGCCGCCGACCAGCGCCTGGCGGATGAGCGGGCGGGGACGGTTGGCGAAATCGGCACTGAGGAAATTCGTTGGCGCCGCTCCGAGTGCCTTGGTCAGCATTTCCGCATCGGGGCCGTCACCGCGCCCCTGCTCGCCATGGCAGCGGGCACAATTGGTCACAAAGCTTTCATGGATTTCTTTTTCGGTCATGGCGACCTGCGCAGCTGCCGCTGCTTCTCCGCCGCCGCCGATGGAGGAACCCGCGCCGCCATCCTTGCGGACCAGTTCGACGATCGCTCCGTTGGGCGAATTGGAAGAACCCATCACGGTGATAAGGATCCTGTCGTCGGGGGCCTGGATGATCGAGGTGAAGCCGCGCTGAGCGTATTTGTCCGCCTGACCCAGCGTTTCCACGGTTTCGACCTGTTCGCCGGTGGCGGGGATCGCCCAGAACTTGCCGGAGTAATTGTCCCCGAAGATGTACTTGCCTTCGAGCGATGGCCAGCGCGATCCGCGATACACCAGCCCGCCGATGATCGAGCGATCATAAGCGGTGTGGCGATAGGTGTAGACCGGGCCGGTTTCCTTGCCGATCACAGTGCCGGGCCTGGCCACATCGGTCGGTTCGCGCCCTTCGACGAAGGGGAACTGGTAATTGTTGCCGGCAGCGATCAGATTGACCTCTTCCCATACGGTCGAGCCGACATCGCCGGCCCAGATATTGCCTGTGCTCTTGTCGAACGCAAAGCGGAACGGATTGCGCAGGCCGATGGCAAAGAATTCACCCAGCGCATCGCCATTGTCCGCGAACGGATTGTCGAGCGGAATGTAATAGCCCTGCGTCGTACCGTTCTGCGGTTGGCGGGCGATCGGGCGCGAAATTGCGCCGCCCTGCTGCATCACGTCGATCCGCAGCACCCCGCCGGTCAGCGTCGTGTCGATCGTTTGCTGTTTGTCCGGCATGTCCATCTCGCCGAGCGAGAGGTAGAGCATGTCGTCGGGGCCAAATTCGACATGGCCGCCGTTGTGATATTGCGACGGCGGACGGCCGACGGCGATAAGGTTCTGCTGCGATGCGAGAATGTCTTGCGCCGATCCGGCCGCAAGGTCGAAACGCGCCAGATAATTGGTCTGCGCGTCGGCCGTGTAGCTGGTGAAATAGAGGTATACGAAGCGCGCGCTGCCGTCCTCCTGCGTATAGCGAGGATCGAAATCGAAGCCCATTGCGCCGTTTTCCAGATTGACCTCGCCAACCTGAGCGGAGAAATCGACCAGCAGTTCCTTCGTGCCGTCATCCGGGTAGCCGATCCGGTAGAGGCGTCCGGCGCGCTCAAGCACCAGCATGCGGTTGCTTGCGCCCGGTTCCATCCGGATCATGATCGGCTGGAGCAGCTGGGTCTTCGTGTTGACCGGCACGGTAATCCAGTCGCCATCGACCGAGACATTCTGGCGCACGCGGAACTCTGCGACCGCGTCACGAAATTCCTGGCTTTTGACATAGGCTGCTGCAGCGCCCAGCGGGGCAAGCGTGATGAGTATGGCGAGCCACGCCAATGGTTTGCGCAACAGCCCGAACAGCGCCTTGGCGAAAGCGCCCAGCCTGCCGGTGAAGTTGCTGCGGCCCGCAACATCGCTGTCCTTGCCCAGCGCGGCATAGCCGAGGCCGAACAGCGCCACACCGATGGCAAAAGCGCCGACCAGCAATTGGTGCGGAAACACACTGGAGCTGAGCAGGAACAGGGCCAGCGATCCCGCGCCCCATGCTGCCCCCCAGGCATAGACCTGCGTCGCGGCGCGCTCGGCCGATGCGAACAATGGTGCCGGACGGAAAAAGGCCAGCGCAGTGAAAATCACCAGGCTGGCAGACAGAACATAGATCCCGGTGGTGACCAGATTGCCGGTGGACAGTTCGACCGAAGGCAGTGGGAGCACCAGCCTGATCAGCGTGTGGAGGATGTCGCCCGCCAGATATCCTGCAATCAGCGAGACCGCGACGATCCCGAGACTGACGAAAACACTGGAAAATTTATCCATGGCCCTACGCTTCCCTTGTTTTTTGGCGCGGATACAGGTTTTGGGCGTGGCTGCGAACCGGGCGCGGTCGGTAATGCCCAAAAAGATTAGCGCTCTTTGTGGGCCGAGGAATTGAAAAATGACTACCAGATCAAGATTTTACATCTGCGGAGCCAGCTCGGTCGCGATTGCTGCGGTCAGCTGGCCTGCCGCAGCACTGGCGCAGGAGGAGGACGCGCCAATCGTCGTCACCGCTACGATCGATGATCCGGCACAGACAGACACGGCACCGCCAGCCGCGCTTGACCGGCAGGCGATCGAAACGCTGGCTCCGGTCTCGGTCACTGGCCGGCTGAGCCTCGTGCCGGGCGTGTTCGCGTTCGAGAAAGGCGGGCCGGGCGGGGGCAGCTATGTTTCAATTCGCGGCGGCGAGCCCAATTTCGCGCCGGTCACGATCAACGGCGTGCGGGTCGATGATCCGCTCAATTCGTCTGGCGGCGGGTTCGATTTCACCCGGCTCGATCCGAAACTGGTGGAGAGGCTCGCGATCCTTCGCGGCCCGCGCTCGACCGTCTACGGGGCGGATGCCCTGTCCGGTATCGTCGCAGTGGAACTCGGCGCACCGCAAGGCAGCTCTGTCGGAGGCTTTGCCGGGCTAGGCACAGAGGGCCGCTATGAAGTGGGCGCTCATGCGGCGTTTGCCGGCGTTACCGTAGCGGCAAGCCATACCGATACCGACGATCTCTATTCCGGGACGCGGCTCAGGCGGGACAACGCCATGATGCTGGTTTCGCCCGATCTCGGCCCCGAATTGTCGCTTGATCTGGTGGCATTTTACGGCGCGAGCGAAAGCCTTGGCTTTCCCGAGGACAGCGGAGGGCCGCGGCTGGCGGTACTGCCCGATCCCGAGGCGCGCGAAGGACGGCAGTTCGTGATTGGCGGGGCCTTTGCTGCGCAGGCAAGCGAAGACGTGACGCTGCAGCTGCGCGGGTCTTACGCCCGCAGCGATTTCGAGAGCAGCAATCCGGGCATTGCCCCCGGAGTGCTCGATGGAGTGCCGCCGATCATCACGGACAGCGCGTTCGAGCGGGTCGATACGGCAGCAAGCGCAACATGGCGGCCGCTCGACAATATCCAGCTCGAAGCCGGGGCATCCTTTGTGCATGAAACGGGCACCAGTGTGGGCGAGATCGATTTCGGCTTCGCCATTCCCACCGAATTCACCCTCTCGCGCGATATGCCGGGCATCTTCGCCATCGCCACGCTTGGCCCGGACGGCGGGGTCCAGGCGACTGCAGCGGCCCGGATCGATTGGCCCGAAGGCGGCAAGGCGCGTCTGAGCCCGCGGCTGGGTGTGTCCGCGCCGGTGACACAGAACGTGGAATTTTTCGCCCGCTACGCCGAAGGGTTCAAACGGCCGAGCTTGTTCGCGCTCGGCTATCCGCTGATTGCCAACCCCGATCTGGAGGATGAGCGCAGCACGGTCTACGATGCGGGCGTGGCGCTGAAGTCGGCTGACGAGGCGTGGCGCGGTTCGCTCACCCTGTTTCGGGCCGAGTACAGCAATCTGATCGATTTCGATCCCAACCTGTTCACCAATGTAAACCGCTCCCGCGTCAATGCAGAGGGGGTAGAGCTGGCGGTTTCCGGGGCCGCTGGACCGGTTTCCGTTGAAGGGGCCATCACCCACCAGACAAGCGAATCGCGCGATGGTGCATTGCTGCGGTTCCGGCCTGAATGGACCGGGCGCGTGCTCGCAGGCTGGGCAGTGAGCGAGACCCTGCGTCTTGCCGTCGATGCGGAGATTGTCGGTGCGTTCAACGATTCATCAGTTCCGACCGGTTTCGTCCGCAATTCCGGCTACGAGACCATCGGCGCAGAAATCCGTTGGGATGCGAGCGAAGCGATCACCGTAACCGGCAGCGTGCGCAATCTGTTCGACGCGGATTTCGAGCGCACGGTAGGGTTCGCAGAGCCCGGCACCAACGCTTTCCTGTCCGTGCGGGCCCGCTACTGAAACTGCGGTTCAGGGGCGGGTCTGGCCGCTGCCGTGTACGAGGTATTTGAAGCTCGTCAGCTGCTCCAGCCCGACCGGACCGCGCGCGTGCATTTTGCCGGTCGCGATGCCGATTTCGGCGCCCATGCCAAACTCGCCGCCATCGGCGAACTGAGTCGAGGCATTGTGCATCACGATGGCGCTGTCGATGGCGGTCATGAAGCGGCGTGCCGCGTCATCATCTTCCGTCATGATCGCATCGGTGTGATGCGAGCTGTGGCTTTCGACCCATGCAATCGCTTCGTCCAGCCCGCCGACGATTTTTACTGAAGCCGTCGAGTCGAGATATTCCGTGCTCCAATCGTCATCGCTGGCGGGTTTGAGCCGCGCATCGATGGCGACCGCGTCGCTGTCACCGCGCAATTCGCACTCTTCGGCCATCGCTTCAGCGAGCAAGGGTATGAATTCCTTCGCCACCGCGCGGTCGACCACGATGCTCTCCGTCGCACCGCAAACGCCGGTACGGCGCAGCTTCGCGTTGCAGATCACATCGGCGGCTTTGGCGAGGTCGGCTTTTTCGTGGACATAGGAATGGCAGTTGCCGTCGAGATGCAGCAGCGTCGGCACGCTCGCCTGGTCGCGCACCAGTTCGACCAGGCCGCGCCCGCCACGCGGGATCACCAGATCGATATACTGATCCGCCTTTAGCAATGCGGCAACCGCGTCGCGACTGGTGGTCTGCACGGTCTGGACGGCGTCTTCCGGCAGTCCCGCTGCCTTGAGGCCTGCGCGCATGCAGGCGACAATCTCGCGCGTGGAATGGCGGCTTTCGCTGCCGCCGCGCAGGATGATCGCATTGCCGCTCTTGAGGCAAAGCGCGCTCGCGTCGGCGCCGACATTGGGGCGCGATTCATAGATCATTCCGATGACCCCGATCGGCACGGCTACCCTTTCGATCCTGAGGCCGTTGGGCCGATCGAATTGTGCGAGCAAGCGGCCGACCGGGTCGGGCAGCTCGGCAATCTGCTCCAGCGCGGTGGCCATACCCTCGATCCGGTCATCAGTCAGGCGCAGCCGGTCGATAAAGCTTTCAGGCTTCTTGCCCTCGACACTGGCGACATCCTCGGCATTGGCGTCGAGCAGCACCGGGCTTGCCTTGCGCAGTGCGTTCGCGGCTTCGCGCAGGGCGAGGTTCTTTGCCTCGGTGCTCGCAGCGTTGAGGCCGCGCGCGGCTTCTCGCGCACGTTCGCCCAGCTGGCGGATATGGATCGTCGGGTCGAGGGTCTGCTCGTTCATCGGTTTCCTTCAGTATTCGCTTGTCTGCTGCCGGTTGGGCGCCATGTTCCGGCCCGACCTAGGACGTGCAAAGTGGCGCGCAACCCCCGAGTTTCTCGGAACTGCGCGCGCACGTCATTCATTCGACTAACGAACCGAGGCGGAAATGTTTCCGTATGACCAAGATCCATGAAGGTGACCTTTGCCCCCCAAGACTTTGCCCCCCAAGAAGATTCAGCCGACCGTTAAGCCGATAACGCAGCCAGCTCCGAAATCGAGGGTAAAGAAGAAGAGAGTTGTCATCAAAATCGGATCGGCGCTGCTTGCCAATACCGATCTGCTGACACCGCGCTTTGGATTTCTGCAAAGGCTGCTGGAGGACGTCGCCCGGCTGCGGGCCGACGGCTACGAAGTGATCCTTTGCTCAAGCGGTTCGGTTGCGCTTGGCATGCGCATTGTCGGGGTGGAGCCGGAGACTGCCGGACTGACCGACAAGCAAGCCGCTGCCGCTTGCGGCATGCCGCTGCTGCTCAACGCGTACAGGCAGGTCGGATACGAGTTCGGGTTCGAGATCGCACAGATCCTGCTGACACTGGGCGATTTCGAAGATCACCGCCGGTTCCTGAACACTAAGAATACCGTCCACCGGCTGCTGCAGGCGAACATCATTCCCATCGTGAACGAGAATGACACGATCACCACCGAAGAGATCCGCGTCGG
Organism: Parerythrobacter lutipelagi; assembly: GCF_005434975.1. GTDB lineage: Bacteria > Pseudomonadota > Alphaproteobacteria > Sphingomonadales > Sphingomonadaceae > Parerythrobacter_A > Parerythrobacter_A lutipelagi. The sequence continues at coordinate 735,814 of NZ_SKCJ01000002.1, forward strand.
CGATAATGACCGGCTCGCGGCGAAAATCGCGCAGATGGTGCAGGCCGACCACTTCGTGATTCTGACCGGCGTAGAAGGGCTGTTCGACCGCGATCCGGATGATCCCGAGGCGCGGCTGGTCGAAGAGGTCAGCGATGTCAGCCAGTATCTTGAAGCAACCACCGGCACCAGTTCGCTCGGTACCGGAGGCATGCTGACCAAGCTGCAGGCGGCCAATATGGCGCAGAATTCAGGCTGCACGACATGGATTGCCGAGGGCGATGTCGATGCGCCGATATCCTCCGTCCTTTCCGGTGAGCGGCGCTGCACCAAATGCCTGCCCAATCCCAACCCCATGTCGGTGTGGGACAGCTGGCTGGCCGACCGGCTGCAAATGGCCGGCCATTTGGTCGTGACCGATGACGCGTGCGCAAGGCTGGGCGGAGATGAGCCAATTCACCGCAGTGATGTGGTTTCTATGGACGGCGACTATTCCCGCGGCGACGTGCTGCATATCTATGACAACGAGGGTGTCGAACGCGCGCGGGGCCTGACCGATTTCACGTCGGAAGAAACCCGCGTGATGATCAGCAATCCCGATATTCCGGCGGACCAGTTGCTTGGGTACAAGACCCATGCCGAGATCATCCGCTCGAACAATCTGGTGACACTGGAGACACATCACCTGCCGTGGGGAACGCCGGAAGAAACGGGGCAGCGCCGGACCTATCCGGTCGAAGACAATCCTCTCGGCGAAGGGTGACAGCGCCCGGGTCGCAAACAGGCCCACATATTCCGCTGCAACTTCACTTGGCGTTCAGCGAGGGCGCGGTTATAGGCTTCGTCCATGACCAAGCATCTGCGTGTTTCGCCCAAGACCGTCCTGCTCGGCGCTGTTTGCGCCTCGACCCTGCTGCTTTCGGCCTGTGCCGGTGGCGGAAGCGGCCCGAAGGATACAGCCTATGTCGCGCGCGATGTGGAATCGCTCTACGCAGAGGCCAAGCGTCGGCTCGATCAGGGCAATGCTCCGCTCGCTGCCGCGCTGTTTGACGAGACCGAGCGTCAGCACCCTTATTCACCATGGGCGCGCCGGGCGCAGCTGATGAGCTCGTTCAGCTATTACGTGGCGCGCGATTATAACAAGTCGATCCAGAGCGCTCAGCGCTTCCTGTCTATCCATCCGGGCAACAAGGATGCGCCTTACGCCTATTACCTGATCGCGCTCAGCTATTACGAGCAGATCAGCGATGTGACGCGTGACCAGAAGATCACCGAACAGGCGCTGGTCGCGCTGACGGAAGTCAATCGCCGGTTCCCGCAGAGCGAGTATGCCGCCGATGCGCGGCTCAAGCTCGACTTGGTCAACGATCACCTGGCAGGCAAGGACATGGAGATCGGGCGGTATTACCAGCGCTCCGGCCGCTGGCTCGCCGCGCAGATCCGCTTCCAGAACGTGGTCGATACCTATCAGACCACCAGCCACGCGCCCGAAGCGCTTTACCGGCTGGTCGAGTCGAGCCTAGCGCTCGGGGTTCCGCAGGAAGCGCAGAAATATGCCGCTGTGCTTGGCTCGAACTATCCGGGCAACGAGTGGTACGAACGCGCCTATGAACTGATGCAGGACAAGGCGCCGGGCGTCACGGCCAGCTGAGGCACCGGCGCGGCAACACGCAACGGAAAATTTGTCCCGCTCGGGAACCCTGCCAGCTCTGGTGAATTGAGGTGGTGCGGGCCGGGCCCCTCTGGCAGATTGGTGCAAGCCATCTGTGATGTCGGACCGCATCGGATTACCGATGCGTGGCTGGCGGGGCTGACCCCATTCCCTCCCTTCCTCGCGGCACCATCGGTAGTCCGATCGTTTCAATCTCTTTTGAGGAGACTGTCATGTCGGCCCGAATGTTCAAATTGGCTCAGATCCATCAGCGCATTGACGAGCGAATTCGGCTCGAACTGCGCAAATCCCGCCCGGACGGGCTGAAGCTCTCCCGCCTCAAACGGATGAAGCTGCGCGCAAAAGATGCGCTGCACCGGCTTACCGGCCAGCCGGCCTCAGCCTGATTTGCCCATCGGCGCGCGGCACTGCCTGGTGCCGCGCGCTGCCCATATCTGCCATTCCCATTTGACGAGAACTATCGATGGTTTCCCGTGTTGCTCCGATGCTGAAAGATTTCCTCCAGAAAGAAAGCGCTGGTGGCATTGTCCTGATCATCGCAGCGGCGCTCGCGCTGGCGGTGGCCAACAGCCCGCTGGCGAGCGCTTACGCGGACATTCTCGGCATACCGGTGGTTGCCGGTATCGGCAGCTTCGTGATCGACAAGCCCATGCTGCTGTGGATCAACGACGGATTGATGGCGGTGTTTTTCTTCCTCGTCGGTCTCGAAGTGAAGCGCGAGATACTCGAGGGACAGCTGTCGAGCTGGGACAAGGCATCATTGCCGCTGGTCGCAGCGCTGGGCGGTATGGCCATTCCGGCGATCGTGTTTCTCGGCATCAATATGGACACGCCTGAAAACCTGTCGGGCTGGGCGATTCCGGCGGCAACCGATATTGCGTTTGCGCTCGGTGTGCTGTCGCTGCTGGGCCCCCGCGTGCCCGTCGCGCTCAAGGCTCTGCTGCTCGCGATTGCAGTGATCGACGATATCGGTGCGATTGCGATTATCGCGATATTCTATTCCGGGAACATCGACACCGGGATGCTGGGTGCTGCCGGGATAGTCTTCGTCGCCCTGATCGCGGTCAACCGGATGCGCGTTGCCTCGAGCATTCCCTACATTCTGCTCAGCATTCTGATGTGGGCCTTCGTGCTCAAATCGGGCGTTCACGCCACGCTGGCCGGGGTCGCTGCTGCCATGGCGGTGCCGCTGATCGCTCGCGGCGATTCCCGCCCGCTGGAGCGAATGGAGCACGCCTTGCACCCATGGGTGGCGTTCCTCGTCATCCCGATCTTCGGCTTTGCCAATGCTGGTGTCAGCCTGGTCGGGGTCGAAGCCTCGGCGGTGCTGGCGCCTCTGCCGCTCGGCATCGCGTTGGGCCTGCTCATCGGGAAGCAGGTCGGCATCTTCGGCTTTGCGTTCGCCGCAGTGAAGCTCGGTTTTGCGAAGCTCCCGCGCGAAGTGAGCTGGCGCCAGATCCACGCGCTGTCGCTGCTGGCTGCGATCGGTTTCACCATGAGCCTGTTCATCGGCAACCTCGCCTTTACCGACGCGGCTATGGTCGATGCAGTCAAACTGGGCGTGTTGGCCGGTAGCGGGATCGCCGCGCTGGCCGGATACTTCCTGCTGCGCTCGACCCTGCCGGCGGTAAACCGTGAGGAAAACACCGAGGAGCGGTGACGCGGCGGGCGGCATTGTCTAACCAGTCAGGCGGAGAATCGCCGACAAGACAATGCTGACCCATCTCGCCATCAAGAACATCGTGCTGATCGAAGCGCTGGAGCTGGATTTCCGGCGCGGGCTCGGTGTGCTGACGGGGGAGACCGGGGCGGGCAAATCGATCCTGCTCGATGCGCTGGGACTGGTCCTCGGCAACCGTGCCGAAACCGCCTTGGTGCGCGCGGGCGAGGAGAAGGCGAGCGTCTCGGCAACTTTCGAATTTGCTGCATTGCCGGCTGCGATTTCCAGCGCACTGGACGATGCCGATATCCAAATTGAGCCGGGCGAACCGCTGATCATCCGGCGCCAGGTCAAGGCCGATGGCGGGTCCAAAGGATGGATCAACGACCAACCCGTTGGGGTGGCGCTGCTGCGAGAAATCGGCGGCGCTCTGGTCGAACTGCACGGACAGCATGACGACCGCGGACTGGTCAATCCGCGCGGCCACCGTGATCTGCTCGATCGGTATTCAGGCGGCGATGTCGAGGCTGTCGCAAATGCATGGCGCAAATGGCACGCGGCGCGCGAGAAATTACAGGCGGCGCAAGACGATATCGAGCAAGCGAAGCTCGACCAGGATTTGCTGCTCGCGCATCTGGCAGAATTGACCACGCTCGAACCGCAGGCGGGTGAGGAAGCGCGGCTGGCGGCGGCGCGATCCGACATGCAGAAGGGCGAACGGCTGACCGGCGATCTCGAAGAATTGCGCGCCGTCTGGGACGGATCGGATTCGCCGCTCGCATTGCTGCGGGTCGCGGCGCGCAAGCTTGACCGGATCGGCGGCGAACATCCGTTGCTGGCCGATGCGCTGGCCGCGCTCGACCGTGCAGTGATCGAAGCGGGCGAAGCGGAAGAAAAACTGGAGGCAGCGGCGGAGGCGCTGGTGCACGATCCGGCGGCCCTCGATGCGGCGGAGACCCGGCTGTTCGAATTGCGCGCACTGGCCCGCAAGCACCGCTGCGAAGTGGATGAACTGCCTGACAAGATGCGCGATTTCCGCGCGCAGCTCGATGCAATCGAAGGCGGCGAGGCACAGCTCGATGCGCTGGAAGCGGCGGCAAAGGAAGCTTCGCTCGCCTATCGCAATGCGGCGGAAAAATTGCATCGGGCGCGCAAGGCGGGGGCGGTCAAGCTGGATCAGGCGGTCGCGGCCGAACTTGCGCCGCTCAAGCTGGACGCAGCGCGCTTCCAGACGAAGGTCGAGCAATTGCCCGAAGAAAAATGGGGCGCGGGCGGGATGGATGCGGTCGAATTCCTGATCGCGACCAATCCCGGCGCGGATTTCGCCCCGCTCGGGAAGATCGCTTCGGGCGGCGAACTGTCGCGCTTTATCCTCGCGCTGAAGGTGGCGCTGGCGGAGAAAGGCGGGGCGGCAACGGTGATCTTCGACGAGATCGACCGCGGCGTGGGCGGTGCGGTGGCGAGCGCGATCGGCGAGCGGCTCGCGCGGCTGGCGGCGGACGGGCAATTGCTCGCCGTCACCCACAGCCCGCAGGTCGCCGCACGCGGCGGCACGCATTACGTCATCGCCAAGAGCAGCGAAGGCACGGTGACGAAGACCGGCGTCGCACTGCTCGACGCCGAAGGCCGCCAGGAAGAGATCGCCCGCATGCTCAGCGGCGCGGAAATTACGAGCGAGGCGAGGGCGCAGGCCGACCGGCTGCTGGAGGGGGTATGATGGGTAAGCTCGTTTTTGGCCTATTGTTGGTTGGCATTGTTGCTGTCGCATTTTTTGTAGTTCGAGGTAATTTCAGCGAGGGGTCGGATTCGCTTATTCCGGCAGCGAGCGCCGCCGAGTTGTCGACTCCCGGATTGCCAGCAAATGCGACACCGGACCAGCGCGAGAACTGGTTCTGGCAGATCATCGAAATGTCTCGCAGAGGAGCGACGTCTCAGGACGCGCAAACCCTGAATTTGGCCCGTATTCTCGAATCCTACCCGGCGGACGACGTCGAGATATTCTCAGCTGAATACGACAGGGTAAGGGACGGATCCTACTCGTGGGATCTGTGGGGTGCGGCGTATATCATCATGGGCGGTTGCAGCGACGACTGCTTCGACTATTTCCGCTCATGGTTGATTTCAAATGGTCGGGAATTTTTCGAGGCGGCAGGTGCCGATCCCGACTCCCTTACAGACCTGATCTCGCCTTCAGCGACGGACAGTCCCGAGTTCGAAGCGCTCGATTACGTAGCTGGTTATGTGTGGGCATCAAAAACACAAAAGGCATTCACCGAAATGCCTCGCCAGCCGACGCAGGCCTATGTTGACGGACCAAAGGGCGAACCATTCGAAGAGACGGAAGAAGCGCTCACGAGCCGTTTCCCAAAGCTTTGGGAGCGCTTTGGCCATGAGCCGCTGGGGGGATGGTAATGGGGCTAGCGTCGCGGCACTGCCCTCCGAGCCCCTCCTCTGAAGAAGAGGGGGCTTAGTTGCTGACCACAAGCCGCCGCACCTTCATCGGCGCATCTGCGCTAACCCTCCTCTCAGCCTGTGCGCCGAAATCAGGGATACACGCCATGGAAGAACTCTATCCGAATGAACTCTACGGCCTGATCGGCGAGATCAAGGCGGCGCCGGGCAAGGGGCGCGAGCTGGCGGAGATCCTGCTCGAAGCCTCGCAGGGCGGGATGCCAGGCAATATCGCCTATCTCGTCTCGGTCGGGGTGGAACAGCCGGACTCGGTCTGGGTCAGCGAGGTATGGACCAGCAAGGCCGCGCATGCCGACAGCCTGCAATTGCCGCAGGTGCAAGCTGCCATCGCCAAGGGCCGCTCGCTGATCGCAGGGTTCGGCACGCGGGTGGAGACTCTGCCGCTCGGCGTGTGACGCGCGCTCGCGCTCAGTCGTCCTTCATGCTGAGGTAGATCAGCGTCATCATCGCCATGCCCCCGAACACCCACGACCCATGGTCGGGGCCACCGCCCAGCGGCATCTGCCACAGCTGGTAGCCGGCAACGGCGATGCCCTGGAACAGGCCCCACCAGTTGACCACCGCGCAGGCGAGGGCAATCTTGGCCCATTTCTTCCCGGCTTCGTAGCTTGCACCATCGGCCTTGCGCAGCGACCACAGCTTCCACGCACCGAACAGGCCGCCGATCCCGGCGACCAGTTCCAGCGTGAAGACCAGCACCATTGCCGCCACGACAAGGAACGTCGGCGGCACCGGGAGAAGGGTGACCGGATAGGCCTTCTGATCGGCATGGCTGGTTGTGTAGACGAAGAAGTCGAACGCCTGCTGCCAGTTGGCGATATTGTGCGCGACATAGAGCAGCGCCATCAGCGCGACGCTCGTCACGATCACGGGCTTGATTGTACGGTCGATCATCGGTTCCCCCCAAAATCCCTGTTCGCGACCCTTCGGCGGCACTTTTCGCAAGCGCTTGGCTCATGCATAGCGCAAAGCATGGGAATCGAGAAATCGCCGTCCGATCTGTCCGAAGCCGAAGCCGCCAACGAGTTGATGCGGCTGGCAAAGCAGATCGCGCATCACAACCGGCTTTATCATGCCGACGACGATCCAGAGATAAGTGATCAGGAGTTCGACGCGCTGGCGCGCCGTAACGAGGCGCTGGAGGCGGCGTTTCCGCATCTGGTGCGCGAGGATTCGCCATCCCGGGCTGTGGGGCATGCGGTTGCTGCATCGCCGCTCAGCAAGGTAACGCACGAGGTTCGCATGATGAGCCTCGACAATGCGTTTTCGGACGAAGAAGTTGCCGAATTCGAAGCGCGCGTCCGGCGTTATCTTAATCTCGGCGAAGATGAGCCTATCGCGTTCACCGCAGAAGACAAGATCGACGGGCTGTCGTGCTCGCTACGCTATGAAAATGGCGAGCTTGTCCGCGCCGCGACACGGGGTGACGGGCAGGTCGGTGAAGACGTGACAGCCAACGTCCGGCACATCGACGATATTCCGAAAATGCTTCCTGAAATGCTGCGCAGCAAAGGGCCCGACGTGTTCGAAGTGCGCGGTGAAGTTTATATGTCGAAACAGGCATTTACCGCACTCAATGCTGCGCAGCAAAAAGCGGGCGGCAAACAGTTCGCCAACCCGCGCAATGCTGCAGCCGGATCGCTGCGGCAAAAGGATGCCAATGTCACCGCGCAAAGGCCGCTCAACTTCTGGGCACATGGCTGGGGCGCGGCGTCCGAAGTGCCGGGCGAAACGCAGAGCGATGTCATAGCGCGTCTGGCCGAGTGGGGCTTCCCGATCTCACCCCTGTTCAAGCGCTGCGATACGCTGTCTGAAATGCTGGCGCAGTATGAGGCGATCAGCGCGCAGCGGTCCGAATTGCCCTATGAGATCGACGGGGTCGTCTACAAGGTCGACCGGCTCGACTACCAGCAGCGGCTCGGCTTCGTCGCCAAAGCGCCGCGCTGGGCGATTGCGCGCAAGTTTCCTGCCGAACAGGCGGAGACGACGCTTGAAAGCATCGACATACAGGTCGGCCGCACCGGCAAGCTGACCCCGGTTGGCCGGCTGTCACCGGTGCTGGTCGGCGGGGTGACAGTGACCAATGTCACACTGCACAACCGCGACGAAATCGCCCGTCTCGGCGTGCGCCCGGGCGACCGGGTGCTCGTCCAGCGCGCGGGTGACGTGATCCCGCAGGTGGTCAAGAACCTGACGCCCGATGCTGAGCGCGAGGCGTTCGATTTTCCCGATCACTGCCCCGACTGCGGCAGCGAAGCGGTCAACGAGGAAGGCGAAGTCGACGTGCGCTGCACCGGCGGGCTGATCTGCCCGGCGCAGCGCACCGAGCGCCTCAAGCATTTCGTCAGCCGCGGCGCGCTCGACATCGACGGGCTGGGCGAGAAGACCATCGACCAGTTCTTTGCCCTCGGCTGGCTTGAAAGCCCGGCTGATATCTTCCGCCTGGAGGACCGGCGCGAAGCGATCCTGGCGCTCGAAGGGTGGCAGGACAAGTCTGTCGATAAGCTGTTGGCTTCGGTGAAAAACAAGCGCCAGCCCGATGCCGCGCGGCTGCTGTTCGGGCTCGGCATCCGGCATGTTGGCGCAGTGACTGCTCGCGACCTGATGAAGCATTTCCATGAACTGCCTGCACTGCGCGATGCAGCCGAAAAAGCGCATGCGGGAGACGAAGAAGCAGTACAGGCGCTAACCAGCATCGACGGCATCGGCGGTGCTGTGGTCGAAGCGTTGGGCGATTTCTTTCACGAGCCGCACAATGTCGCGGTGTGGGACGACCTGCTCAGCGAAGTCTCACCGCCGCGCTACGAGGTCGAAACCCTCGACAGCCCTGTCGCGGGCAAGACCGTGGTGTTTACCGGCAAGCTCGAAACCATGAGCCGTGACGAAGCCAAGGCACAGGCCGAGCGGCTGGGCGCAAAGGCCTCCGGCTCGGTCAGTGCGAAGACCGATTTGCTGGTTGCCGGGCCGGGTGCCGGAAGCAAGCTCAAGAAGGCCGCCGAGCTCGGCATCGAAGTGATCGACGAGGCAGGCTGGGCGGCCATAGTGGCGGCAGCGGGGTGATGCTGCAAGACGTCCACCCGCAGGCGTTGCGCATCGCCGGTATGCTCAGAGCACGCGGCGAGACAATCGCAGTTGCCGACGGGGCGACGGGCGGCCTCATCGCCGCGAGCCTGCTGACTGTGCCGGGCGCGCTTGATTTCTTTGTCGGGGGCGGGGTGGTTTATTCGCTGCGGGCGCGCGATGTGCTGTTTGACCTGCCGCGCGATGCCTACAAGGGCATGCGCGGGGCGAGCGAAGAGTATGCCATGCTTCAGGCACGTGCGATCCGCGAAAACTTCCGGGCCAACTGGGGCATTGCCGAGAGCGGCTCGGTCGGCGGATCGAGCCATCCTTCTGGTGCGCCAGCGGGTCGCAGCGTTGTCGCGGTCACTGGCCCGCATGGCGAGTGGACCCATCTGACCGAGACGGGCAGCGATGACCGAATTGCCAATATGGACCGATTTACCCGCGCGGCATTGGCGCATCTGGAGGCGGTGCTGACACCATGATGCATAGTGGCGGCCTGGCTTGCGCGCTGGTCACCCCCGCTCGGTGGCAGAGCCGATAATGCGTCCGGCGCTCCGTTTCCTGCTCGGCGCTATGGCCGTAATAGCGCTCGCGCTGGCGATCACATTCCTGCCGCGCTTGCTGCGGCCCGCCTCCGATCCAGTGATCGAAGAGGCCGAACGGATGGCAGAGAACGCCCCGACAAGTCCGGAGCTGCAAGCGCTCGACAGGAGACTCAGCGAACTCGGCGGCACATTTGACGGACAGGTGGGGATCGCGGTCGTCGACATCGCGCAAGATGCCAGCGTCCATTACAACGGGTTGCAGCAATTGCCGCAGCAGAGCGTGACAAAATTGTGGGTCGCGCTGACCGCGCTCGACATGGTTGACCAGGGCGAGCTCGACCTGTCCGAGACTGTCGCCATCATGCGGGATGATTTGACCCTGTTTCACCAGCCATTGCGCGCGCAAGTGCTCAAACAGGGCATTGTCGTGACCGATTTCGGGGATCTGCTGCAACGCGCCATCATTACCAGCGACAACACCGCCAATGACCGCTTGCTGCAAAGGGTGGGCGGACCGGATGCCGTGCAGGCGTTTCTCGACGATCATGAGCTCGGCAGCATCCGCTTCGGCAGCGATGAGCGAACCAAGCAGAGCCGTATCGCCGGGCTCGCATGGCGACCTTCCTATTCCTACGGCAACAGCTTTTTCGAAGCGCGCGGTGATGTACCCGATGACGAGCGCCGCGAAGCGTTCGAGGCCTATCTCGCCGACCCCGAAGATGGTGCTTCGGCTGTCGCCATCGCGCAGGCTCTTGCCAGCCTGTCCAGAGGCGAGCTGCTGTCGGATCGAAGCACGCAAGAACTTCTCGGCATTCTGAGCAGGACGCGCAGCGGCCCGCGCAGGCTCAAGGGCGCAGTCCCGCCCGACTGGGCAATCGCGCACAAGACCGGCACGGGCCAGTATTTTGCGGGTGAACAGTCAGGCTATAACGACATCGGCCTGATCACCTCGCCAGAAGGCAAGACTTATGCCGTCGCGGTGCTGATCGGCCGGACCCGCGCGCCCAATCCCCGGCGGATGGAGTTGATGCAGCGGGTTGTCCACGCCGTGCTCGAATACGACGCGGAGCAATACGGCAAACCGCCGCCCGCAGCGCTCGCGATCCCTTAGTCGTTCGGCATCAGGTGGATTTCGCGGATGCACGAGGTGCCGCGTTGTCCCAGCGCGAAGACCACCGCATCGGCCACGTCCTGCGGCTGCAATTTGGTCGGCTTGGCTTCGTCGAAGAAAGGGGTGTCGACCATGCCGGGTGAAATCACCGTGCAGCGGCCCTGCCATTCGCGCATTTCCTCTGCAAGATTGCCCGCGAAGCCGTGCACGAACCACTTGGTCGCGCTGTAGATCGAACCTTTGAAATGTTCGCGTCCGGCCTTGGAGCCGGTGACGATGAAATGGCCTTTGACCTTCTTCAGTTCGGGCAGCGCCGCATGGGCAGTGTAAAGCACGGCGAGCACATTGAGATGGATCATGTCGTGCCATTCGTCCGGATCACCGCCTTCGACCCCGGCATTGCTCACCCCTTTGCCGGCGTTGGCGAAAACACCGTCGAGCGAACCGAACTTCGCCACGGTTTGCGACACCGCAGAAACGATCTGATCGCGGTCCGTGACGTCGCACTCGATTGCCAGCGCGCCATCGCCAATATCGGCCGCGATGCGGTCGAGCTTGTCTTTCGAGCGAGCGAGCAGGGCAACGTTCCACCCTGCCTTGGCCGCCGCGCGTGCGGTGGCTTCGCCGATGCCGGTCGATGCGCCGGTAATGAGGAGTGTCTGTGCCATGATAGGTCTCGCTTTGTTGAAAGTGTTACCCACTCAAAGCGCCGCAACGGCAGGAGTTCCAGCACGCTTAGTCTGATGGAGGGGGAACCCATTTCATCACGCCGCCCGCCATCGGGGTCCACCATCCCGTGGCAATGCCCGCTTCGGCAAGCGTATCGCTGGTCCACTGGTTGCAGGTGTTGCCGATATGATAAGTGCCGGGCGCATTGTAAAACACATCGTAACCGGCATAGCCGCGATAGGTCTCGCGTTGGCTCGCAGGCAGGACCTGCCGCTCGATTGCCGTGACCAGGCGGCCATACTCGGCTTCGCTGATCGTCAGCCGCCGATGATACTCGGACGGGCCGGGGCGAATGTAATGGGCGACATGCAGCAAGCCGTCGCCGCCGATTGCGGCATTCAGCGCAGTGCCGATCGACAGGTCGGACCAGGTCGGGGTGTTGAGGAACACTTCACGCTCTCCCCAACTGACCGACACATGGGTGTAAGGCCGGTCGGGCGATGGCAGGTCGCTGGCGGGAAAATCCGTCCGCCAGTCTTTCTGCGCGGATACCAATGGCATGACGATCGCGGTGTGAATGCCGTTGGTTTCGACCATGATTGTCACGCCTGTCGCTGGCTCCTGCCAAGCGCCGTTGCGCGGGATTGCGCTGCCGATCCAAGCGGTGAGAAAGAACAAGCCAATCGCTGCCGCAAGAGCAGCGAGGAGCCACAGGGCGATGCGCTTGCCGCGCCTCGCCCAACGGCCGGTCATGCGCGGCGACGGCGGAGCCACAGGATCGACCAGTCGCCATTGACCAGGCGCGATGCGAGGCGGAAACCGGCGCGCCGGTAGGCCGCACGCACCTTTGCCTCCTGCGTCTCCAGCAGACCTGCGAGCACCACATGTCCGCTTGGCGGGACTGCCTCAGCAAAATCGGGCGCAAGCTCGATCAGGGGGGCGGCAAGAATATTGGCGATCAGCAGGTCGTAAGGGCCACGCGCCTGAAGCAGCGGGTCATCCATTCCGTCGGCAATGACCATTGCCAGCTGGCCGTTGCCGGGGCCCATCGCGACGTGGTTTTCTGCTGCGTTGAATTCGACCACCTCAGCGCAAATCGCGTCGATGTCGCTCGCGGTGGCCAGAGCATTCGGCCAAAGGTCCAGCGCGGCAAAAGCAAGCAGCCCGGTCCCGGTGCCGATATCGGCCATATGGCGCGCCACCACGCCGCTCCGCTTCATTGCTGTGAGTATGGCGAGGCACCCTGCTGTCGTCTCGTGATGACCGGTGCCGAATGCCTGACTGGCAGGGATCGAGAGGCTGCAAACTGCGGGATCGCCGTGTGGCGGATAGTCCGGTGTATGGACATAAAATTGGCCCGCGTGGATCGGTTTAACGCCCTGCTGGCTGATGGTTAGCCAATCCTCGTCAGGCAATTTTTCGATGCCAAGGGCCGGAACATCGTCGCCGAACAAGGCGGCAACCGCCGCTTTATCAGCCTGAACCGGCTTGCGCGAATACCACGCCTCCAGCACCCAATCGTCTGGCGTTTGCGGGGTTTCCTCGCGGCCCGACAGGATGACCTCGGGATCCCAGTCCGTCTCTTCTTCATGGGCCAGCAATGCCTGATGCACGAGCGGCTTTGACGCATACGCGGTAATTTTCCAGCTACCTGTCATCGACCGCGCGCTCCTCTTCTGCCAAACGTCGATCGAGCCGCAGCCCGATTGCTCCAGAATAATTTTTGCAACCGTCCGGATTTGTCCAGGGCGCGCCCCCGCTCATCCGCTTGACCATCTCGCTCGCCGAGGGATGCGGGGTCAGCAGAACATCACAATCGAGTGCCGCGAGCCGCGCCAATCCCGCGCGATATTCAGCGACCAAAGCCGGGTGATCGGAATAGCGGTAATCATCCCGGCTGACCGGGCTGAGGCTGTCTGCATAGACGATAGAGATACAGCTGACAGCATCGCAGCTGCTCCAATGCCAGCTGAGCGCTCCGATCGTATGGCCCGGTGTCGTTGTCGGGGTGAATACCACGCCGGCAATCATTCCCGATTCCCCGCCTTTGACCGAGCGGACAGAGCCCGGCACTGGCTGCATCGGTTCGTGCATTCCCGCCTGCGGGTCTCGCGGGTCCGCTTTGCCCGAACGAATGACCGGAGAAGCGCCTTGGCCAGCGTAGATCGTCGCGCCGCTCAATTGCTGAAGGCGTGCCATGCCGCCAACATGATCGAAATGCTCGTGGCTCACGAGCATCGCTTTGACGTCAGCGATATCATATCCGAGCGCGGCGATATTGTCGGAGACGACCTTGGATCCCGGCTCGGTGCCGCTATCCAGCAGGATCAACCCGTCGCCACCGACGACCAGTATTGCTGCGATCCCGCATGTGCCGACATAATAAGTGTTCGCATGGATCCGGTAGGGCGGGGCAGGCTTGTCCCACTCGTCCCAATCCTCGCAAACTTCGAGCCATGCCTGCCGGTCAGGTGCGACATCTGACGCGCCCTCGTGGGCCACAGTAGCGCTGCCTGCAGCCAGTGCCGCCGCCAGCGTTAGCGCCAGCGATCTAGCGAACATAGCTTGCCCCATTGGCGTCGATCGTCGCGCCGGTCATGCTTTCGGGCGCGTCGAGCGCGCAATAGACTGCGATATTGGCGATCTCCTCCGGCTCGGCGACACGGCCAAGCGGGATGTCGGCCAGCAAATCGGGACCGCCGCGGCTGGCAAGATAATCGCCTGCCATGGCGGTGTCGGTGAAGCCCGGCGTCACCGCGAAGCTGCTGATGCCCTGCGCCGCATATTGCCGCGCGATGGTCTTGTGCATCGCCAGCATCCCGCCCTTTGCCGCCGCATAATGCCAGTGCGCGGGCGAATCGCCGCGATGGCCCGCGCGGCTGGCGATATGGACGATCCGGCCGCCCTTGAACCCCGCGCGAGCGCCGCGTTCCAGCCAGTGCAGCACGGCGAAGCGGGATAGCTGCGCCGCGGCGCTCAAATTAATCCGCAGCGTGTCCTCCCACGCGTCGAGCCATTCGATGTCCGACCGGTCGAGCGCGCTGGCTTCGAACAGGCCCGCATTGTTCACCAGAACGTCGATTTCGCCGCCTGCACGATCCAGCGCCTCGTTCCACAAAAGTGCGGGGGCTGCCGGGTCTGCGAGGTTCGCGCCGATGGTCTGTTCGTCATGCGCGATCGTGCCATGGCCGATCACCCTGACGTTACGGGATTCGAGCTGTTCGCGAATTGCCGCGCCGATTCCGCGACTTGAACCGGTTACAAGAATGCCTGCCATGCAAACCCTATCCAAAAATTTGCAAGCAATGTCGAGCGCCGATGCCTTGTTTCGCCAAGCGAGTGCGCCTAGGGAATGGCTTAAATCAGGGGACACTACCGGACCAGGCCTATGAGCAATCGACCGCTTTCACCGCATCTGAGCATCTGGAAATGGGGGCCGCACATGCTGGTTTCCATCCTGCACCGCGTCACCGGAGACGGGATGGCCCTGGCGGGCCTCGCGATACTGCTGTGGTGGCTCGGCGCGCTTGCGTCCGGCCCCGCCGCTTACGACAGCTTCACCGGCTGGATGTGGGCAGACATCGGCGCGTTGCAGTGGAGCGGGATCGACATTCTCTGGTCGCTGCTCAAAGTGCTGCTCAAGATCGTGATGATCGGGCTGAGCTGGGCGTTCTTCACCCACATGCTGAGCGGGCTGCGTCACTTCGTGCTCGATATCGGTGCGGGTTACGAGCTCGACACCAACAGGCTGTGGTCGATCGCATCGCCGGTGATCGCCGTCATTCTTACCGCGGGCTTCTGGGCCCTGCTGCTGCTTCGCTGAGGATTTGAACCATGGGTAACGGAACCTCCATCGGAAAAGTGCGCGGGCTAGGCTCGGCGCACGAAGGACCGCATCATTGGCTGGTCCAGCGCTTCACCGCGATCGGAAACCTCGTTTTGATGCTGTGGCTGCTGGGCAGCTTCCTGCTACTGCCGGACCTCGGCTACGGCACGCTGGCGAGCTATTTTGCCAAGCCGGTACCGGCTGTGGCCATGATTCTGCTGGTCCTCAGCCTGTTCTGGCATGCACGCATCGGCCTGCAGGTCCTGATCGAGGATTACGTCCACACACCGGGCAACAAGTTCGCCGCGCTCGCCCTGCTCAACCTTGCAACCATCGGTGGCGGTGCCTTCGGCATCTTCTGCGTCGCCCGTCTCGCACTTTCCGGAGGAGCCGCATAATGGCCGACACCTCTGCCTACAAAATTATCGACCACACTTATGATGTCATCGTGGTCGGCGCCGGCGGATCCGGCCTGCGCGCCACGATGGGTGCGGCGGAAGCCGGCCTGCGCACAGCGAATATCTCTAAGGTCTTCCCGACCCGGTCGCACACGGTTGCGGCACAAGGCGGTATTGCCGCCTCGCTTGGCAATAACAGCCCCGATCACTGGACCTGGCACATGTACGACACCGTCAAGGGGTCGGACTGGCTGGGTGACCAGGATGCGATCGAATATCTTGCGCGTGAAGCGCCCGCAGCGGTTTACGAGCTGGAGCACGCAGGCGTGCCGTTCAGCCGCAACGAAGACGGCACCATTTACCAGCGCCCGTTCGGCGGCCACATGCAGAACATGGGTGAAGGCCCGCCGGTCCAGCGCACCTGCGCCGCCGCGGACCGCACCGGCCACGCCATGCTGCATGCGCTCTACCAGCAGAGCCTCAAGTACGACGCGGACTTCTTCATCGAGTATTTCGCGCTCGATCTGATCATGTCGGACGGCAAATGCGTCGGCGTAATGGCGATGTGCCTCGATGATGGAACGATCCACCGGTTTCGGGCGCAATCGGTCGTTCTGGCGACCGGCGGATATGGCCGCTGCTATTTCACTGCGACTTCGGCCCACACCTGCACCGGCGACGGCGGCGGGATGGTGCTACGTGCAGGGCTTCCCCTGCAGGATATGGAGTTCGTCCAGTTCCACCCGACCGGCATCTATGGCGCGGGCGTACTGATCACCGAGGGCGCACGCGGAGAGGGCGGTTATCTGACCAACTCCGAGGGCGAGCGGTTCATGGAGCGCTACGCGCCGAGCGCTAAAGACCTCGCATCGCGCGATGTCGTCAGCCGTTCGATGGCGCTGGAAATGCGCGAAGGGCGCGGCGTGGGCGATGACGGCGACCACATTTATCTGCACCTCGATCATATCGATCCCAAAGTGCTCGCCGAACGCCTGCCGGGCATCACCGAAAGCGGCAAGATCTTTGCCGGGGTCGACCTGACCCGCCAGCCGCTGCCGGTAACGCCGACAGTGCATTACAATATGGGCGGCATTCCGTGCAATTATCACGGCCAGGTCGTGACAGTGGGGCCGGATGGCGATCCCGATACTGTGGTACCGGGCCTGTATGCCGTGGGCGAAGCCGCCTGCGTTTCGGTCCATGGCGCAAACCGCCTCGGCTCCAACTCGCTGATCGACCTTGTGGTGTTCGGCCGCGCGACCGGCCTCCATCTGAAGGAAAATCTCAAGACCGGCGTCAGCCAGCCAGAGCTGCCGAAGGATAGCGCTGATCTGTCGCTCACCCGTCTCGACCATTTCCGCCACGCCGACGGCAGCCTGCCGACCGCAGAAATTCGCGGCGAGATGCAGAAAGGCATGCAGAAGCACGCCGCCGTGTTCCGTGACAGCAAGCTGCTCGGCGACGGTGTCGAATTGCTCAAATCGGTCAACAAGAAGCTGCAGGATGTGAAGGTCCACGACCGTTCGCTGATCTGGAACAGCGACCTGATCGAAACGCTCGAGCTCGACAATCTGATGGCGCAGGCCAATGTCACCATCGCCAGCGCGGACAACCGCAAGGAAAGCCGCGGCGCGCATGCGCATGAGGATTTCCCGGACCGCGATGACAAGAACTGGATGAAGCACACCGCAGCCTGGTTCGAAGGCTGGGGCGGCAATGGCGGCGCGGTGAAAATCGACTACCGCCCGGTCCACGAGTACACGCTGACCGACGACATCGATTACATCGAGCCGAAGAAGCGGGTTTACTGACCTGTTGGACTGGCTCCGTCGCAATTGGGTGTACATCGCCTGCTTGCTGACGGTGCCGGCCGGGTGTTTGTTGTTCGCCCATGGCCAGACGATTCCGGTATACACCGACCAACAATTGGCATCGGCTTTGAAGATGGCGGTCTTCAACCCTGACGATGGGCGCAGCCTCACGGAAATGGGCGACCAGCTGAGAGGCCTTCGCACGTCGCGACACGCTTTTATGCAAGGCGGGATCAGTCTTGGACTGGCCGGAACGACACTTGCCGCGCTGTTTCTGGCGTTTCGTTGCGAACCGGGGTTTGGCCTGAGAACGCCTCACGAACGCTCAACTTTCACTTCACTTGGGCTTGCGTGCGTCGCCGTTTTCTGGATTGCCGAATTCGTATCGTTCGATCTCGACGAGAGGCGTGGCGACATGCTCGTTGGCGGGGGCCCCGCCTATGCGTTCACCTTTTTCAGAATGTTGGTGATGGCTCCGATTTCAGCCCTGATCGTCTGGACATTCGGTCGAGTTATTACTGGCGGGTTCGGAGCTTTGCCTGTCTCATTGGCTGTCTGGGACACGCGCAGGACAGTTAGATCCTGGCTAACAACCTTAGCATTTTTGGTCCCAACGCTGCTGGCGCTCTTTTGTCTTTTATTGGCAGCAACGACGTCGAGATTTCTCCAGACACCGGCGATCATCGTCTTCATCTATCTCTTCCTTGCAAGCCGGGCTGCTGTCATGGCAGCGCCTATCCCTGACGAACAAGCTCCAGGATAATTGGAGAGGTTGGAACCTTCCATGCCCTTCGCTGCCCATTACTCGCCGACCCGCTCAATCTTGCTTGCGCTGCTGGCCGCAGGGTTCGTCGCAGTCGGACTGTGGATGCTCGGCGTGTTTGGCGAGGTGCCGGGGGGCGGTCGGCGTCTGCCTGACTGGGCGGTGCCGGTTATCGGCTGGCTCGCTATCGTCTTCTTCGGACCGTTCATGGCGCTGCACCTGTACAAGGCCGTGACCGGCGGAATTTCGGTGCGGATCGATGAAAGCGGGATGTTGCTCCGCGACTATTCGGACAAGACCATCCCCTGGGATGACTTCACCGCGCTCAGCACGCAGAACATGATGGGCACCAACATGCTGCTGTTCGATGTGGTGGACGCGCGCGAGGCGGAGTTCGGGTGGTTCCGGCGAATGACGATACCGATGAACCGGAGCATGAACGGCTATGGCAATTCGGTCGTCGTCAACAACACCAATCGCAGCCACGCGGAATTGCTCGACGCCATCGCGCAATTCGCCCCGCCGCGGCTGCTGCGATAGACCGCCATAGGTCTGGCTGCGCATCGGCCAGCGGATTGTGGTAAATGGCGCTATGCGCTGGTTTCATCTTCTTGCCGCAACCACGGTATTAGTTGCCGCCGATCCGGCTGTGCCGTGCGAGCCGGATATCGGGATCGAGGATATTCGCGCACATCTGTTCCTCACCCACAATGGCACATTGTCGGACGACATCCTTGCGGAAGGATCCGGCTTCGTCGGCTGGAACACAATTATCGCTGACGAACTCACGCGGGGCCCAGCCGACGATGTGTTGGTGGTGGTCGAAGTCTCGAGCGGCTCGGAGGATTATATCGCCGATCCTCTCGAGATTTGGGTCACCGCTTCGCAGCGCGGGCCGGGTGAGGATGGCGGCCCGCTGGTGGAAATTGGCCGCCGGACTGTCCAGGGCATGGTGCTCGGCAGTGACGGACGCGCGTCTGCCGCGCTGTATCTGCCCGACAGCACTTGTGCCGGGCAATTGACCATTCACGCCCGTTTGCGCGGCGAAGAACGGACCAGGAAACTCCACCTCTACTGCGGCGAATAGGCTCTCTGTCGGCAATTGGACGTCCCTGAAATGTCGTTCATCGAACATGAACGCCCGTTCATCCACGCTTCATGTTTACAACCGTAGTCGATGCGCCTACAGACGTAATCGTCCAGAGCGACGACAAGAGGGAGGTCCGGCGTGGCACTGCCAGCAGACAACAAGCCAGAGCGGATAAGCGAAGCCGAGCATGCGGTGATGGAGGTACTGTGGGAACGCAGCCCGCTGACCGCTGCCGAGGTTTGCGAAGCGGTTTGTGAAGCGCGCGACTGGTCGATGCCGACGGTCAAGACTTTGCTGAGCCGCCTTGTCGCCAAGAATGCCGTTGCCACCGCACCTGACGGTCGCCGTTTCCTTTACACGCCGGTCCTCGCGAAGGCCGACTATATCGGCACGGAATCGCGCCGTCTGGTCGATCGCCTGTTCGCTGGCCGCGCTGCGCCGCTGTTCGCGCATCTGGCGGAACGGGAAGCGTTGAGCGAGAAAGATATCGACGAAATGGAAGCCCTGCTCAAGGAGCTGCGCAAATGAGCGCGCTGGTGGGTGAGGGGCCCGAGCAATTCCTGCTCGAAACGCTGCTGTGGACCGGCGTGCTGATCGGCATCGTTCTGCTGCTCCGCCGGCCGGTGAGCCGCTGGCTCGGCCCGCAGGCGGCCTATGCGCTGTGGGCCTTGCCGTTCGCGCGCCTGTTGATGCCGCCGCTTGAACTGCCGGCATGGCTTGCCCCGGCCGAACCTGCTGCGCCCGACGCTTCGTTCACCTATACCGTCATGACCAGCGAGGAAGCTGCCGCACCGCTTGCCGCGACACCTGCAGCAGAGCCGGTCAACTGGCTGGCGATCGCGCTGGTTATCTGGGCGCTGGGAACCACTGCTTTTCTGGTCCGCCGCTTCCAGCAATATTTTGCCATGCGCCGAGAGTTGCTCGCAGAAGCGCGTCCAATGGGCGAAGCGGGCAAGGTCCGCCTGATTGAAACGCCAGCGACCAATGCCCCGATAGCATTCGGCGTGCGCGACAAGATCATCGCATTGCCGCTTGGTTTCATGGCCCTGACCGAGCGGACCACGCGTGATCTCGCCTTGGAGCACGAACTTGCTCACCACCGCGGGCATGACCTGCTCGCCAATTTCGCGGTCCAGCCGCTCTTCGCAATGCACTGGTTCAACCCATTGGGGTGGGTTGGCTGGCGGGCGATGCGGCGCGACCAGGAAGCCGCCTGCGATGCCCGGGTCATCGCGTCGCGCGGGACTGAACACAAGGGGGCTTACGCTTCCGTCATAGCCGGTTTTGCGACCGGTCCTCATGTCGCACTGGCAGCGCCCATGGCGTGCCCGGTGCTGGGCGACAAATCCATTATCCACCGTCTCAGGAGTTTGACGATGTCCGATATTTCCCCGCGCCGCCGCACAGCCGGCCGCGCCTTGATGGCCGCCGGCTTGCTCGCCCTGCCGCTGACTGCAACCATCACTTATGCCAGCGCACCGGCTGCGCCAGCGGCCCCGGCTGCACCTCTCTCGTCACTTGCACCGGGTGCGGTACCGGTGCCGCCCGCACCCCCGGCGCCGCCGTTGCCGATGATGCTCCAGGCTGCGCCTGACATCGAAGTCGAAGTCGATGAAAACGGTGATACGGTTCGGGTCGAGCGCCGGGTCATCGTGCACAACACGTCTGAAAAGCATGCCGATGGTTCAGAGCATCCGGCAAAGCATGTCGAGCGCAAGGTCATGATCCGCGATCCGGAAAACAAGCTTAGCGCTGCCGATCGGGACAAGATCATGGCTGAAGTTCGCCGCAGCCTCGACGAAGCGGATGCGGAAATCGATGCGGCGATGCACCAAATGCGCGTCGCAAAGATCGAGCTCGATGGTGCCAAACATGGCATGACCAAGGTCAGCATTGAATGCCGCGGCGGAGACAAGGGTGCCGAATGGCGGACCAAAGACGGCGAGACTGTAACCCGCTTGTGCACCAGCGATGTGATGGCGCAGGCACTCGAAGGGCTGAAGCAGGCCCGCGCGGAAATTGCGCGCACCAGAGAAATGGACGCGGAAATGCGCGCTGAAGTGATCAAGGCGCTCGACGAGAAAATCGCCAGCTGGAAAAGTCGGGACTGACCGCTTTTCCCGAGGCGAAAGTTCCGCATGGGGCGGGGAGGCAGAGGCTTCTCCGCCCTTTCTCATGGGCTGGGACGGCTCATGCCCGATCCATGGCATCGCGCCTGTCGCGGCCATCCTCCACATTCAGTAGACATTCATTCGTCGCTCGTATTGCACGGCTCGTCGTAATGGAGGAGGATTGGAATGACCCAGCGCAGCCCGGGGCTGAAGCTTTTGTTCGTGTGCATCATCGGCTTCGTGCTGCTTGTGCCGCTCATCATGGTCTACGCGCTGGTCAACGACCGGCAGTCCCAATCGGAGGTCGCGCAGGATGCGATCACCGCAGGTTGGGGCGGTGAGCAGACTATTGCCGGCCCGGTGCTGGTCATTCCTTTCACCGGCACTTCGGTCGAGACGGAAACGGTCAATGGGGAGCAACGCCGCCGGACCGTGACGGCGCGGCGGGAGCTGTTTCTTGCGCCCACGCAGCAGAGCATCGCGACCGAGCTGACACCGGACTACAAGGAATATTCGATTTACCGTTCGGTGATCTACGATTCCGATACGCAAGGCACCGCCAGTTTTGACTTGCCGGAGGATTTTTCGCGACTTGGCATCGAGCGCAGCGCTTTGCTGCTCGATCAGGCCGAATTGCGTTTCGGCATTTCCGATCCGCGCGGACTGACTGACGGGACATCGGTTTCGGTTGGTGGTCAGGCGATGACGTTGCAGCCTGGCAATGGCCCGCGCAGCACGGGCGGGAACGGCTTCTCGACCGCTGTGGATTGGGATGGGAGCGCCTCGCTGGAAGTCGCCTGGGTCTACGGCCTGCGGGGCAGCAAATCATTCGCCATGGTCCCACGAGGCGGCGAGACCGAATGGACGATTTCATCACCCTGGCAGCACCCGAGTTTCGGCGGCAGCTTCCTGCCTGAGAACGACAGCCGCGAAGTCACGAGCGACGGTTTCAAGGCGACTTATTCGGGGATCACCAACCTTGCCTTGGGAGAAGCGCTGGTGACTCTCGACGAGGCCGGACCGCCGCCACCGCATGCGTCCGAGCGCATGGCCTATGATGCACCGATCGCAGCTGGTCAGAGCAAGTCTGCCACGATCAGGCTGGTCGAGCCGGTCGACCTTTACAGCCAGGTCGACCGGTCGGTGAAATATGGCTTCCTGTTCATCGGTTTCACCTTCCTGGCCTATCTGATGTTCGATGTGGTTGGCGGCGCACGTGTCGCTTCGGCGGAATATTTGCTGACCGGTGTCGGGCTGGTGCTGTTCTTCGTCATGCTGCTCGCTTTCGCCGAAGTGGTCGGATTCACCTGGGCGTACATTGTGGCCAGCGCGGCGGTGATCGGGCTGCTGACAAGCTACAGCGCGGCAATCCTGGGAGGATGGCGACGGGCAGGAATGATCGGCGGCATGCTGACCGGCCTCTACGTGACGCTCTACATTCTGCTCAGCCTTGAAGCATGGGCGCTGATGATCGGCTCAGTGTTGCTGTTCGCCGCGCTCGCTGCCGTTATGTACGCCACGCGCAACGTCGAATGGTCGCTCAGGCAGGGCGAGGAGCACGAGGAAAGCTTTGCGGTGTGATGGGGACAGGCGGGGGCCAGTTTGGTCCCCGCCTTACTGCATCTCGACGATCCGGTCGCACTGGGTGTCATCGCCCGATTGCAAACCAAGCTGTAGCGCCTGCATCCGCTGCTGGCTGGTGCCGTGGGTGAAGCCTTCCGGATTGACCCGCTGGCCGGCGCTTCTCTGGAGCGTGTCGTCCCCGATCGCAGCGGCAGCGCGCATCCCTTCTTCGAGATCGCCCGGTTCGATCAGGTTGCGGTTCTTGCCCGCCCACACGCCGGCATAGCAATCGGCCTGCAGTTCCATCCGCACCTGCAGCTGGTTCGACTGGCGCGGGTTGCGCTGCTGCAAGCTGCGTATCTGGCCGGCAACGCCGGTCAGATACTGGATATGGTGGCCGTATTCGTGCGCGATGACATAGTAGCGCGCAAAATCACCGCCTTTGCCCGACATGCTCGCCAGCTGGTCGTAGAAATTCACATCGATGTAGATCGTCTGGTCGCCCGGGCAGTAGAACGGCCCCATGCCGACAGAGCCGCTGCCGCAACCGGTGCTGAAACGGTTGCTTGCGGGGAAACGCAGGATCGGGTCCTGGAATGGCACGCCGGCCTGTTGGAAAACCGGCTGCCAGGTGTCGTTGAGCGATGACAGAGCGTTGCAGGTCTCCAGCGCATACTGGTTCGAATTGCAGAGTTCTTCCGCCGTCTGACCGCCGGCTTGCTCCATTCGTGGAGCGGTTTGTGTGTCACCGCCGCCGAGCATTTGTGCCGGATCGACGCCGAATACCAGCGCAGCAATCAGCACTATGACCAAAGTCCCGCAGCCCGCCTTGCCTCCGCCGCCGCCGGGGAATCCGCCGCCGCCTCCGCGAGTGGTGCCGACACGGATATTGCTAGGATCGAAGCGGTTCAGACGCATGGATGCTCCCCCGGAGTGTTATATCTCGTCCGGCGATTGCGCTGGACACGGAACTTAATGCTCGCAAATACGCTCGCAGGTAAAGCCCGCAAGATTCACAACCTCCAGGAGATCGCAATGTTCCTTTCCGGCAAACGCGCACTTGTGACCGGCTCGACATCGGGCATCGGTCTGGCTGTCGCACGCGCGCTGGCCGCTGAAGGGGCAGACATTGTCCTGAACGGGTTTGGCGATGCTGCTGAGATCGCGACGCTGTGCGACGAGTTATCGGCCCGGCATGTCGGTGCGGATCTGTTGTCGCAGGAAGGCTGCGAGCAATTGATGGCCGAAGCCGGGCCGGTTGATATTCTCATCAACAACGCCGGTATGCAGCACGTCGCGCCGGTGGACGATTTCCCGGTCGACAGGTGGAATGCGATCATTGCGCTCAATCTCACAGCGGCGTTCCACACCGTGCGGCTGGCTGTGCCGCATATGAAGGAACGGGGGTGGGGCCGGATCATCAACACCGCCAGCGCGCATTCGAAGACTGCCTCACCGTTCAAAAGCGCGTATAACGCCAGCAAACACGGGATCGACGGCTTCACGAAAACGATCGCGCTGGAACTCGCGCAGACCGGTGTGACGGCGAATTGCATCAGCCCGGGCTATGTGTGGACCCCGCTGGTCGAAAACCAGATACCGGACACCATGAAGGCGCGCGGCATGACCCGCGACGAAGTGATCAACGATGTCCTGCTGGCGAAAACGCCGACAAAGAAGTTCGTCCAGCCGGCAGAAATCGGCGCGCTCGCGGCGTTCCTTTGCCGCGAGGAAGCTGGCAATGTAACCGGGGCGAACTGGAGCATCGATGGCGGCTGGACCGCTCAGTAGCGCAGGCGAGGAGAGGAAGCAGGGGTTATGACAGGGTTGCGCAGCCTGATCGCCTTGCTGGCGGCATTGGCGCTTGGCGCCTGCGCAACCGTGCCTTCGGCCGAAACCGACTTCGCTGCCGCTCGCAGCGCGCTCGACGAACATATCAGGGTGCTCGCTGCGCCTGAATATGGCGGGCGCGCGCCTGGCACTGAAGGCGGCCGGATGACCGAACAATATATCGCCGACCAGCTGGCGGCCTATGGCTTCGAGCCTGGCGCGGGCGGCGGTGAATGGCGCCAGCCAATCGAGCTTTCGAGCTATGCGCCCCGCTCATCAACCCTGACAGTCGTTCAGGGCCGCCGCGATGCGACGATCAGCGGCGAGGGCCTGGTCGTCAGAATGGAGGCCAAGACTTTCAGCTTCGCCGACAAGATCGCGGTGTTCGTCGGTTCGGACCTGCGGCTGCGCGAAGGATCACTCAAAGGGCAGGTCGCCTTCGTCCATGCAGATGATGTGCAATCTGTCGCGACCGCCCTGTTGGCGGCAGAACCGGGAGCGATCGTTGCCCTGTTCGAAGATCAGGAACGGTACGAGCAGTTTGCAAGGGGTTTCCGCCGCGGCCGTTTCAGTCTTGCGACACAAGAGGACGAAACAACCGCGTTCGCTCTGTTGTCGCCTGCCAATGTCGAGATTCTTTCGCGCGTGCTCGGCACTCCTGTCGCGGAGATTGCCGAAGAGGCACGCGCAGCCAACGGGCCGATCCTGCTGGCCGCGACCGCCAGTCTGGTTGGCGAACAGAGCCGCGAAACTATCGAGACTGCAAATGTCATCGGTCGTCTCCCGGGCAAGGAAATCGGCAGCGGTGTGGTGCTAATGCTGTCGCATTGGGACCATCTGGGAACCTGCGGCAACGAAGACGATGAAGATCGGCTGTGCAATGGCGCAGTGGACAATGCGAGCGGCGTCGGCGTGATGCTCGAGACCGCTCGCATTGTCGCCGCCAGCGGACCGCTCGACCGCGATCTTTACGTCGTCGGTACGACGGCGGAAGAGCTCGGCTTGCTGGGGGCCGAAGCCTTGGCCGAGGACCCGCCGTTCGCGCTTCCGACAGTCGTGGCGGCGTTCAATATGGATACCATGGCAATTTCGCCCCGAGGTGCGCCGATAACGGTGATCGGCGACGGACGTACTCCGCTTGATCGCGGCATACGCGAAGTGGCCGGAGCACTCGGCCGGACGCTTGATATTCGTGAGGAACACCAGCAGTTTGTCCGGCGGCAGGATGGCTGGGCTCTACTTTCGCGCGATGTTCCAACGGTTCTGGTCGGCACAGCAATGGGTGACGAACAGGCGTTCTCGGATTTCATGTCGACTCACTATCACGCAGCGAGTGATGAGTGGCGCGAAGACCTCGAATTGGGCGGTGCGACGGAGGATATCTTCCTCCATGTGGCGCTGCTCGAATATTTCGGCAGCGGAGCGACATACAATCCGGGCGAAGACGCGCCCGAGCAATAGCGCCACTTTCTGCGCGCATGGGCTAGCCGAGCGTCATGGTTCCGGTTAAGGGGCGGCGCACGATCCCTCCCGCGCGAATTTTTTTGAAAGGCGCCTCGTGCAGATTAACGATATCCCCCTCGGCCTCACCTTCGACGACGTGCTGTTGCGCCCGGCTGCGAGCGAGATTCTTCCCTCCATGGCGAACACCGCGACGCGGCTGACGCGCGAGATCGCGCTCAATATCCCGATCGTATCCGCTGCGATGGACACTGTGACCGAAGCCGACATGGCGATTGTCATGGCACAGCTGGGCGGCATCGGCGTGTTGCACCGCAACCTCGAAGTGGACGAGCAATGCGCCGCTGTGCGTGCGGTCAAGCGGTTCGAAAGCGGCATGGTGGTCAACCCGATCACCATCGCGCCGGACGCAACTTTGGGCGAAGCGCAGGCGCTGATGACCCAGCACCGCATCAGCGGTATCCCGGTTACGGACCGCGGCGGCAAGCTGGCCGGTATCCTGACCAATCGCGACGTGCGCTTTGCTGAGAACCCGATGCAGCCGGTGCGCGAGTTGATGACCACGGAAAATCTTGCCGTCGTCCCGCTCGGAACAGGTCAGGAAGAGGCGCGCCGTCTGCTGCACCAACGCCGGATCGAGAAACTGCTGGTAGTGGACGATGATTACAGATGCATCGGCCTGATCACTGTGAAGGATATCGAGAAAGCGGTGAATTACCCCGATGCGACGAAGGATCATTCCGGACGTCTGCGGGTGGCCGCTGCAACGACAGTGGGCGACAAGGGATTTGCGCGCACCGAAGCGCTGATCGATGCCGAAGTCGATGTGGTGATCATCGACACCGCTCACGGCCATAACAAGGATGTCGCCAAAGCGGTCGAGCGGGCGAAAACGCTGAGCAATTCGGTCCAGATCATCGCAGGCAACGTCGCGACTGCCGAAGCGACCCGGGCGCTGATCGATGCCGGTGCGGATGCAGTGAAGGTCGGTATCGGGCCGGGGTCCATCTGCACCACGCGCGTGGTCGCCGGGGTCGGCGTTCCGCAACTGACCGCGATCATCGAAAGCGCAGAGGAAGCCGCCAAATCAAACGTGCCGGTTATTGCCGATGGCGGGCTGCGCACCTCGGGCGATGCGGCCAAGGCGCTGGCCGCCGGCGCGTCGACCATCATGGTCGGCTCGATGCTGGCGGGCACAGCTGAAAGTCCGGGAGAAACCTTCCTGTATCAGGGCCGCAGCTACAAGGCCTATCGCGGTATGGGCAGCGTGGGTGCGATGGCGCGCGGCAGCGCAGACCGCTATTTCCAGGCCGATGTTTCAGCCATGAAGCTGGTTCCGGAAGGGATCGAAGGCCAGGTGCCGTTCAAAGGACCTGCTGCGGATGTCATTCACCAGCTGGTCGGCGGAGTGAAAGCTGCGATGGGATACACCGGCAGCGCCACAATCACCGACCTGCAGGCGCGCGGGCAGTTTGTTCGCATTACCAATGCGGGCCTCAGCGAAAGCCATGTGCATGATGTCGCGATTACACGGGAAGCACCGAATTATCCGACACGCTAGCCTTGCAGGAGCAGGGGCGTGACGCCCGCAGCTCGCGTCCAGTCGGCGATCGTGATCCTCGATGCCATCATCGACGCTGCGCGTTCCAATGGTGCGCCAGCGGACAGGATCATGGCGGATTGGGCCAAGGCAAACCGCTACGCCGGGTCGAAAGATCGCCGCGCGGTGCGCGAACTGGTATACGGTGCCATCCGTGATTGCGGGCCCATCCCGGCAACCGGCCGCGCAGCGATGTTGCGCCATTTTGGCGAAGATGCTGCGCTGCGGGCCTTGTTCGATGGCTCGAATTACGGGCCCGCGGCAATCGACCCGGCCGAACCGGTGGCGAAGGGCGGAGTGGCTGTCGATTGGCTGGCCAATTTGCTGGCGAAATCCGGTATCAGCCGGGAAGAGGGCGAAAGCCTGCTGGAACGCGCGCCGCTGGACATCCGCGTCAACGCTCTGAAGGCGGATCGCGGGACAGTCGAATTGCCAGAAGCAGGCGAGACGCTGGCCGCACCGCACGCTTTGCGCTTTGCAACCGGCACGCAGGTCGAGCAATGGCCCGCCTATCGCGAAGGCCGGATCGAAGTGCAGGATCATGGCAGCCAATGGGCCTGTGCGGCGGTCAAGGCGCAGCCCGGCGAAACAATCATCGATTTGTGCGCCGGGGCAGGGGGCAAAACGTTATCGCTGGCGGCAGCGATGGACAATCGCGGCACCCTGATTGCGAGCGACACCGACAAGCGCCGGATGGGCAATCTCCCGCCGCGTGCAGAGCGGGCCGGTGCAGGCATAATCGAAACCGTGCTGCTCGACCCGGGCAAGGAAATCGAGACCTTGGCTGACTACCGCGCCAAGGCAGACGCAGTCCTCGTCGACGCGCCGTGTTCAGGCACCGGAACATGGCGCCGCAATCCCGAGGCGCGCTGGCGGATCGATCGCAAACAGATCGAGAATTATGCCGAGGCGCAGGCGCGGTTGCTCGATATCGGATCGCAACTGGTCAAGCCCGGCGGCAGACTGGTATACGTGACTTGCTCGCTGCTCGATGCGGAAGGGATGGACGGCATCGCCGCTTTCCTGACCAGCCATCCGGCATGGACTGCACAGCCGCTCGACCTGCCGGTCGGCCGCCAGCACGGCGCAGGAACGCGGCTCACTCCGTACCATGACGGCACGGACGGATTTTTCATCGCGAGTCTATCTTTGGCATGTTAACGATGAAGTCTATGGCAGATTCCGCCACCTCACGACCGACTGCCGTCAAGGAGTTCATCATGCGTTACGCCCCGCTTGCCGCCGCTCTGTCACTCGCGCTGGCTGTGACTTCGAGCATGGGCGCAGCGGGCGAACGCGAAGCTTCACCGCGCGCGGCGATGCTCATCGCGGAAGGCAAGGCGGCGCTGGATGCCGGGCAGCCGCAGAAGGCGATCGACGCATTCGAAGCCGCGCTGGTGGTGGATCCGGCCTATACCGGCACCTATCTGCACCTCGCCGAGGCCGCGCGCCGCGACGGGATGCAAGGCAAGGCTATCGCCTATTACCGTGAAGTGCTGACCCGCGATCCGGACAATTTCGCTGCGATTTCGGGCGAAGGCGAAGCTCTGGTGGAGAAAGGCGCGCTGGAGAAGGCGAAGACCAATCTTGCCAAGCTTGAATCCGAATGCGGTTCGGGTTGCGCAGAGACTCAGGAACTTGCCACCGCCATCGCCCGCGGCCCGCAGCCGCGCGTGCTGGCAGCGGAAAATGTTCTGCCCGATACGCAGGTGACGCAGAACTGATCACTCAGATCAGCTCGCGGAATTCCCTGACCACCGCGCGGTAGACATCGCGTTTGAAGGATACGATGAGGCCCGGCAGATCTTCCGGGTCAACCCATTTCCATTCGCAGAATTCCGGCGGGTCATGCGCGTTGATGTCGATATCCGCATCTTCGCCTTTGAAGCGCGCGAGGAACCAATGCTGTTCCTGACCGCGGTATTTGCCGCCCCATAGCTTGCCGTGCAGCTCTTCCGGCAGATCATAGCGCACCGGATGCGGCATTGCGGCGATGATATCGACCAGATCGGCGGTTACGCCGGTTTCCTCAGCCAGTTCGCGCAATGCAGCGGCCTGGATTTCTTCACCCGGATCGATTCCGCCCTGCGGCATTTGCCATGCACCGATGTCCTTCGAATCGATGCGCTGAGCGGCGAAGACCCGGCCCTGGCGATTGGCCAGCATCACCCCGGCACAGGGGCGGTAATTGCGTTCCGACATGCGTAGTGAACCTATCCGTAGCGTCCGAGCTTGACCTTGATCGCTCCGAGGAACGCTTCGAGGTCTGACTGCCCGCTCGGTATAGCCTTACGCAAAGTTGTAAACCCGTGAATGATACCGGGAAATTCGAAGTAACTGACTTCGGTGCCCTGCTGGATCAGATGCGCTGCGTATTCGCGGCCCGAATCGCGCAAAGGGTCGAGCCCTGCGGTGCAGATCACGGTCGGCGGGGTGTTGTCGCACGGCCCGACCATCGGCGTGTGGCGCGGATCGCTGGCATCGCCGCCATACTGCTCGGTAAACCAGGCCATCGCCGCGCCGGTCAGAAGAAAACCCTCGGCAAAGGATGCTAGGCTGGAATGCTGGCTGACATCGCTGGCGACCGGATAGATCGGGGCCTGGACAACCACCGGCACATCGGCCGGGTCGGCCATCAGCTGGTTGGTGGTGACAATGGTCAGGTTCCCGCCTGCGCTATCCCCGGTGATGACCAGTCCGGTAATGTCCCGCCCCAGCGCTTCGGGTGATGAGGCAATCCAGCGCGCGGCAGCTTCGCAATCGTCGGGCGCGGCGGGGAAGGGGTGTTCTGGCGCGAGGCGATAGTCGACCGACACCACGGGCAGGTCGAGATGGTGCGAGATCTCCGTACACAGATTGTGATAAACCTCGAGATCGCCGATCACGAAACCGCCGCCGTGGATGAATATGACGCAGGGGCCGGGATCGCGGTTTTGTTGCGTATCGTATAGCCGCAGCGGGATCTCGCCCGCAGGGCCGGGACAGGCCAGGTCCCTGACCACTGCCAGCGGCCGCGCTTCGGCTTCCGCGACCGAGCCAAGGACGCGCATCTGTTCGCGGCCCTCCACAGCGCCGACTTCCTCCACGCCCTGGCTGCCCATCTGCTCCAGCATGGCCAGAAAGGCCTTCACATCGTCGCGCACAAAATGCTCGGTATCGGCCATGGTATTTCTCTCCCTGATCGCTTTGCCGACAGCTTAGCGGCCCGCTGCCCCTTTTCCACTCGACATTTTGCCAGTAGCAGAGAAAAACTTGATTGCGGGAGCAGGACCGGGTGCATAGGTGCCCGGCTCGACCACAAGGCGCGGCGGGCAGTCGCGCACGAAAAGGAATTTTATGGCTACGCAGGCCAAGGCGCCTCTCACCGAAAATCCCGAAGCCGTTGTTGTCCGTTTTGCCGGGGATTCCGGCGACGGTATGCAGCTGACCGGCGGGCAGTTCACCCTCTCGACCGCATTGGCGGGCAACGATCTGGCGACCTTCCCCGATTTCCCGGCGGAAATTCGCGCCCCGCAAGGCACGCTGTTCGGCGTTTCCGCGTTCCAGATCAATTTCGGCAGCCGCGAGATCAACACCGCAGGTGACGCGCCCGATGTGCTGGTCGCGATGAACCCGGCCGCGCTCAAGACAAATATAGCCGCGCTCAAACCGGGCGGGCTGGTGATCGCCGACACGGGCGCCTTCACCAAGCGCAACCTCGACAAGGCGCATTACAGTGCCAACCCGCTGGAAGATGACAGCCTCGCGAAATACGATGTGCTGGCGTTCGACATCAGCGAAAAGACGATCGAAGCGGTCAAGCCGTTCGGCCTAGGCAACAAGGACGCGCTACGCTCCAAGAACATGTGGACCCTCGGCCTCGCGCTGTGGATGTTCGACCGCCCGCGAGAGCCGATCCACGACTGGCTGAAGGCCAAGTTCAAGTCCAAGCCTGATATTGCCGATGCCAATATTGCTGCACTCGATGCGGGTCATGCTTACGGCGAAACGGCCGAACTGGCCGGTCCGATGAAGCAATACACGATCGAGCCGGTCGAAAGCGATCCGGGGCTCTATCGCACGATCACGGGCGCGGAAGCGGTGTCGCTCGGCCTTGTGGCTGGCGCGCAGCTGGCTGAATTGCCGATGTTCTTCGGCGGCTATCCGATTACGCCGGCCTCCGCGATCCTGCATCATCTGGCGCGGCTGAAGGAGTTTGGTGTCACCACCTTCCAGGCGGAAGACGAGATTGCCGCGATCTGCGCCGCCATCGGCGCGAGCTATGCGGGCAGCCTTGGCGTTACCTCGTCATCCGGCCCCGGCATTGCGCTCAAGGGCGAGGCGATGGGCCTTGCCATCATGACCGAGCTGCCGCTGGTCATCGTCAACAGCCAGCGCGGCGGCCCGTCGACCGGCCTGCCGACCAAGACCGAGCAGAGCGACCTCTATCAGGCGGTCTATGGCCGCAATGGCGATGCGCCGATGCCGGTGGTGTCATGCTCCAGCCCGGGCGATGCGTTCGAAGCAGCGATCGAGGCCTGCCGGATTGCGGTGGAATACATGACCCCCGTCATGCTGCTGACCGACGGCTATATCGCCAACGCAGCCGAGCCGTGGAAGGTGCCCGATCCGGCCAATTATACCCCGTTCCCCGCGAAATTCCTCGAGCAGAAGAACGGCACCGATAGCGCGGGCGGCGAGACATTGTTGCCGTACAAGCGCGATGAAAAGGGTGCGCGTCCGTGGATCAAGCCGGGCACGCCCGATCTGATGCACCGCATCGGCGGGATCGAGAAAGCGGTCGATACCGGCCACATCGACTATGCGCCCGACAACCATCAGGCGATGACCGACGCACGACGTGACAAGGTGCTGGGCGTGGCCGTGCCCGATCAGGAAGTTTGCCTGGGTGACACCTCGGGCAAGCTGGCGGTGGTCGGTTGGGGATCAACCTTCGGCCCGATCCATCAGGCGGTGCGCCGAGCGCGGGCCAAGGGCGTCGACGTCAGCCATATCCATGTCCGCTACATCTGGCCGCTGCCGGGCAACCTCGGGGATTTGCTCAAGTCCTTCGACCATGTGCTGGTGCCGGAAATGAACACCGGCCAGTTCAAGACTGTGCTGCGTGACCAGTTCCTCGTCGATGCGCAGCCGCTCACCAAGACCAGCGGCCAGCCATTCCAGATCGCAGAGTTGGAAGAGGCCATCGGCAAATTTTTCGATGGGATCGAAGGCAACGAGGGCGGCGAGGTGCCGGTTAATGACCAGCAGTTGCCGAGCCCGGAGGCGGATGGATGAGGTTTGGTTCGTTCGCAATCGTGGTTGGAGCAACGGTCATATCCCTGTTCCCAGTGGTGTGGATAGCCGATCTTCAGTCGAAGTACTGGATCGCAGGGTGTTGGGGATTGCTGGTCGGCGGGGGCTTGGCCTACTTTATCGACAAACGATTGGAAGTCCCTTCTGGCCATAATAACCGGGTGCAAGCACTAGTCTACGCAATGGTTTTACCGGTTGTGCTAATCGGACAACATTTAATCGAGACGAACGCTCCGGCCGAATTGCTGAGCCTGCTTTGCATTGTATTCTCGTTTGGTATGTCACTCGACATGATCGCCTCGCCAGCTCTTGAAAGTGAAATTCAATGAACGCACCCGTTAAGATCGAAACCACGCTCAAGGACTGGGAAACCGACCAGGAAGTTCGCTGGTGCCCGGGTTGCGGGGACTACGCGATCCTGAAGGCCGTGCAGCGCACGCTGCCGCAGCTGGGGGCGGACCCGTCGAACACCTGCTTCATCAGCGGGATCGGCTGTTCGAGCCGCTTCCCCTATTACATGGAGACATACGGTTTCCACACGATCCACGGCCGCGCGCCGGCGGTGGCGACCGGTGTGAAACTGGCCAATCCAGATCTCGATATCTGGCTGGTGACCGGCGACGGTGACGGATTATCCATTGGCGGCAATCACTTGATGCATGTTCTTCGCAGGAATGTGAACATGCAGATCATGCTGTTCAACAACGAGATTTACGGCCTGACCAAGGGGCAGGCTTCACCCACCAGCCGCGAAGGGACCAAATCGCCTTCGACCCCGCTGGGGAGCTATGACCATCCCGCGCGACCTGCCGCCTTTGCGCTGGGCTCGGGTGCCCGCTTCGTCGGTCGCGGGTTCGACGTGTCGAAGAATCTGCCCGATGTGCTCAAGGCGGCACACGCCCATCAGGGCGCGGCCTTCATCGAGATTTTCCAGAACTGCATCGTCTACAACAAGGACGTGTTCGACGATTTCGCGGCGCCCAAAGGGGCGGAAGATCGCCAGCTGTGGCTGGAGAATGGCAAGCCGATGCTGTTCGCTAAAGACACCAAGGGGCTGACGCTCAACCGCGAGAAGCTTTGTCTCGAAGTGGTCGATGTCGCCGCCGGTGAAGACGGCTCACCCGATTGGGAAGCGGCTGACGTGATTGTCCATGATGTCACCAATCGCACCGTGGCGCATATGTTGGTCGAAATGCCGTTCGGGCCATTCCCGATGGCGCTGGGCGTGCTGTATGACGATCCGCGCCCGACTTTCGAAAGCGCGGTCGTCGAAGAGCGCGCACGGGCGAGTGCAGGCAAGGACGCAAACCTCGCCAAGCTGCTTGGCAAGGGGCAGACTTGGACGGTCAGCGGTACGGCGCAGGATCCTGTCTGACACGCAGCTTTCCTACTCGCACACAGCTGGGCTAAGGTGCTGAAATGGCCATAGTCCCCACTCTGTTCACTGCTGTTTCAGGCCAGCATACACGGGGCGAAAAACCTTGCTTTGAACAGTGTTCCACATGTTCCACTTGGGTCCGCGCCGCGCATGGATAATCTGACTCACTCCCTCGTTGGCGCATTGCTCGGACAGGCGGGGCTGAAAAAGAAGACGGGCCTTGCGATGCCCGCGCTGATCATCGGGGCGAACCTGCCCGATGTCGACGCGGCGTGCCTTTTCTGGCTCGAAGGGGTCGAGCATCTCGGCTTCCGGCGCGGGATTACGCATGGGCCGCCCGCGCTGGTGCTGCTCCCGCTGATACTCGCGGGGCTGTTGTGGGGCTTCGACCGCTGGCAAACGAAACGCGGCAAGCGACCGGAAGGGCGGCTGCCGATCAGTTTCAAATGGCTCTTCCTGCTGAGCTTTATCGGCTGCCTGACCCACCCTGCGCTCGACTGGCTCAACGTCTACGGCATCCGCTTGCTTGAGCCGTTTTCGAGCCAGTGGTTCTATGGCGATACGCTGTTCATCATTGATGTGTGGCTTTGGGCGCTGATGGGCTTTGCCACATGGTTCTCGCTGCGCCGGGAGAAGCGGGGCGGGGAGTGGATGCGGCCTGCAAGGATCGCGATTGCCGTGGCGCTGGCGTATATCGGGCTGAATTGGATCAACACACAACTCGTGATTTTGCACGCCCCATCCTTTGATGACCCTATTATGAGCCCCGTGCCAATCAAGTTTTGGGAGCGCGAAATCATAGCTGATAACGGAGACGGTACTTACCTGATCGATTATGAAGAGGTCGGCGATGCGATGCTTTTGCAGCAATGCGATCTGGATTCGGCACGAGCGGAAAACTCAGAAGTCGAAGCCTTCCTTTTCTGGTCCCGTGCGCCCTTTGCAGAGTTTGCGCCCGATGGCTCCGTCCTCCTCCGAGATGCGCGCTTCTACGATCCGCGTGCGCGTGACCGTTTTTCTGTCGCGCTGCCCGATGTGAAGTGTGAGGAACTTCCTGACCCTTGAACCGTCATTTCGAGCGTAGCGAAGCAATCCAGAGCCGAGTGCGATACGCCCTGGATTGCGGCGGCGACTGTGTCGCCTCGCAATGACGGATGAGGGGCAATCGTGACAGGGAACCAATGACCAAACCACAAATCGTATGGCTAAGGCGCGACCTGCGCATGGCGGACAATCCGGCGCTGTACCACGCGGCGCAGGCCGGGCCTGTGGTCGCAGTCTATGTTCTGGATGACGAAAGCCCCAAGCATCACAGCCTGGGCGGGGCGTCGCGCTGGTGGCTGCACCATTCTCTCGAGAGTTTGTCGAAAAGCCTTGGCGCGCGCAACGCGAGGCTGGTGCTGCGGCGCGGCGATGCGATGGAAGAATTGATGGCGGTCGCGCACTCGGTCGGCGCGCAAACCATCCACGCCAACCGCCACTACGAGCCGTGGTGGCGCAAGCTGCAGGGCGAGCTTGCAGCAGAAATCGATCTGCAGCTTTACGACGGCAACTACCTCTTCCCGCCCGGCGCAATCACGACCGGTTCGGGCGATCCGTACAAGATCTACACCCCGTTCTCGAGATCCGCGCTTCAGGCAATGCCGCCGCGCGACGAACTGCCCGAGCCGGAAACGCTCTCCTCGCCCGACGAATGGCCTGCATCGGACGAACTGTCAGACTGGGGCCTGCTACCGACCAAGCCGGACTGGGCGGGCGGCTTGCGCGCTTTCTGGGAAGTCGGTGAACGCGCCGCGCACGACCGTCTCTACTGGTGGCTGGGCGAAGTCGACAAATATGACGAGGGTCGCAATTTTCCGTCGGTCGACGAAACCAGCCGCCTGTCGCCGCATCTGCATCACGGCGAAATCTCGCCGATCCAGATCTGGCACTGCTTCAAGAACAAGCGCAGCCAGGGATGGAAGACGTTCGAGAAAGAGCTGATTTGGCGCGACTATGCGCAGAACGTAATCTGCCAGTTTCCTGACTACGCGACGACAAGCTATCGCGACGGTTGGGAAGAGATGGGTTGGCGCAACCCAAATCGCGGGCACATCATTCAGGAAGAGCTCGAGGCATGGCAGCAGGGGCGCACCGGCTATCCGATTGTCGATGCCGGAATGCGCCAGCTGTGGCAAACGGGCTGGATGCACAACCGCGTGCGAATGATCGCGGCGAGTTTCCTCATCAAGCATTTGCTGATCGACTGGACCCATGGAGAACGGTGGTTCTGGGATACACTGGTCGATGCTGATTACGGTTCCAACGGCACCAACTGGCAATGGGTGGCGGGCACCGGCGTGGACAGCAATATGTTCGTGCGGATCATGGCGCCGCTGAGCCAGTCGGAGAAATTCGACGCGGCAGGGTATATTCGGGAATACGTGCCTGAACTCGCCGGACTTTCGGACACGACGATCCACGACCCTGAGGAGCATGGCTGCAAGCCGGAGGATTATCCGTCCAAAATTATCGGCCACCGTGAAGCCCGGGAGCGAGCGCTGCAAACCTATCGTGAAATGAAGGGTTAGCGCGCTTGCCCGCAGCGCAGGGCGGCGGCATAGATGCCTCCATGGCGTCGAGAGGCATGACATCGGATAATTCGGGTAGGGGCAAAGCCCTGCTTGCGGGCGCGTCACGATTCGAACGCAAGCCCGGCCTGATCGCGCGAACGGTCGCGCCAGCCTTTGAAACCATCCTGGACAAGGTGGATCAGGGGATGGAATGCGGTGTGATGCACGGGCATCTGCCTGACGGCACGACCCGCGTTCTGGGTGGCCGAAATCCCGGTTTCGAAGCGCATGTGAACCTCAATGACTGGCGCGGCCTGATGCGGCTGGCAACCAACGGTTCGATTGGCTGGTACCAGGCGTGGGAGGCGGGCGAGTGGGACAGCCCTGACCCGGTTCCAGTGTTTGCGCTGTTCGCCGCCAATGGGGATGCACTGGGCGAGACGGGCCGTGCCTCAGGGCCATTCCGATGGGCGGCGCGCTTTGCGCACTGGCTTAATCGCAACACCAAATCCGGGTCGGAGCGCAACATCAATGCGCACTACGATCTGGGCAATGATTTCTACCGCCAGTGGCTCGACCCGACGATGAGTTACTCCTCCGCACTGTTCGCGGCCGATTGCGATCTCGAGACGGCGCAGCGAAACAAGTGGCAAGCGCTGACAGACCGGCTTGGGTCTCCCGACGGCTTGCTGGAAATCGGCTGCGGTTGGGGCGGCTTGTCCGACCATTTCGCCAGAGGCGGGGCAAGCGTCACCGGGATCAGCCTGTCGGACGAGCAGCTGGCGTGGGCGCGCGAGCGGCACGACCCCTCGATCTCGTTCCTCAAGCAGGATTATCGCGACACGGATGGCAAATTCGACGCGATCGTCAGCGTGGAAATGGTCGAAGCGCTTGGGCGGGAATACTGGCCCACCTTCATGGACTGCATCGCGCGCAATCTGAAGCAAGGCGGCAAGGCTGCGATCCAGTATATCTCGATCAGGGACTCGCTGTTTGATTCCTACGCCAAAAGCGCGGATTTCATTCAGGCTTACGTCTTCCCCGGCGGCTTGCTGATCCGGACCAGCGAATTCCGCCAGTTGGCTGAAGAACGCGGCCTTGCATGGCGCGACCAGCACGACTTCGGGATCGACTATGCCGAAACCTTGAAGGTCTGGCGGGAGAATTTCGATCGCGCATCTGCTGACGGCAACCTGCCTGCCGGCTTTGACCAGCGGTTCCGGCGGCTATGGCGGTATTACCTGATGTATTGCGAGGGCGGGTTCCGCGGTCGCGGGATCGACGTTCATCAAGTGACACTTGTGAAGGAATAGATGTGAAATATTGCCCAACGGTCGCGATGATTCTGGCAGCCGGATTGCTTTCAGCCTGCAGCACTGTTCCATCAGACGAGTCGGCTACGGGCAAGCTCTCGAATGTCACAATGAGCATGCCGAAGGGCGAAGTCGTGATGGACGGTGCGCAGATACTCGCATGGGATGATGCCACACGGTCATCGCGCTTCCGCAAGATGGAAGACTTCTTCCCTGGCCTTGAGGTAGCGCCGCCAAGCAACCCAATCAAATTGGAGCGCGGCAACGCACTGAACGGGAATCTCGTCGCTGAGCTTGATGCCTTTATGGCCGACACCAACGCCGCGGGTGTTATGGTTTTGCAGGATGGCAAGATTCGTTATGAGAAATACGCACTGGGTTTTGGTCCGGAGCAGCGCTGGACCAGCTTTTCAGTGGCGAAGAGTTTCACTTCGACCCTGATGGGCGCAGCCTTGAAGGACGGATACATATCGAGTCTTCAGGATCCGGTTTCGCAATACATCACCGGTCTGAAAGGCAGCGCATATGACGACGTGTCCGTCGAACAGCTGGCCACGATGACATCTGGCGTGCGTTGGAACGAGGACTACACCGATCCCACAAGCGACGTGGCCCTGATGTTCAACACGACGCCGGAGCCAGGACAGGACCAGGTCGTCGAATATATGAAAAACTTGCCGCGTGAAGCGCCCGCAGGCGAGAAGTTTGTCTACAAGACCGGCGAGACCAACCTGATCGGCGTACTGGTCGAGGAAGCGACCGGGCGCAGGCTTGCCGATTATGCTGCGGAGAAGATTGTCGGCCCGGCTGGCTTCGAAGGCTCGCTGTTCTGGCAGACTGACTTGTCCAACCGCAATGTCGGTGGCTGCTGCCTTTCGCTAAGGCTCGCGGATTACGCGCGTTTTGGGCAATTCGTGCTTGAGGGCGGCGGCAATGTCGTTCCCGCTGGATGGTTTGAAGACGCGGGGGACTCGAAAGTCCAGTTCGGTGGTGGATTCGGCTACGGCTACCAATGGTGGACCTATCCGGTCGATAATTTCGGGGCGCAGGGTATCTTCGGACAAGCGATCACCATCGTGCCGGAAAATAACCTCGTGATTGCCGTCGTTAGCAATTGGCCAAGTGCAACGAGCCGCGAGAACCGGCTCAAACTGTTGATGGCGAGTGCGGCAATCGCCCAGGGTGAGTAGCCCATAGTCCCGAGTTAGATCGTGCTGCGGTACACCGTAGACGGGCTGTACTGCTGCAGGATGTTGTCGTGCACGATGGGGCTTAGCAGTTCCATGAATGCGCAGCCGACAATCGAATTTTCCCACCACACCACTTCGGCCTGAAGTGATTCGAGGCCGGGCAGAGTGATCCAGCAAACCTGACCGAGGTGCATCCGGCTGATCGCCGAGGCTGAGAAGCCGGAAATTGAAAGGTCGTGCACCACCGTTTGGAAGGCACGCCCGCCCGAGGCCCGCAATTGCGCGGGAATCGTGATCTTCGTGCGCGGGCTGCAACGATCTTCTTGCGCTGCGAGATGATAATTGTCCTGTGTATCCATCATCATAGCCCGAAACCCCATCTAAAAATTGACCAAAGCCTTTCCGCATCCTTGCGCGGGAGACTTTGCACAGTGTCGACGTTTCTGGTTTCGAGCTGGTTGCGCAGGATACTTAAGAAGAATTTACCAGCGCCTTAGGCGGAATCCGGCACTCTTTCGCGGTGGCCGGTGGCGAAATCCTCGCTCAGCAGAGCCACCACGCGTTCCGCGACTCGCATCGGATCTTTGACCGTGGCGGGATCTTCACCTGGATACGCCTTTGCCCGCATGGCCGTGCGCGTGGCACCGGGATCGAGAATTGCGACTTTCACGCCACCGATCTTCTCGACTTCGGCGGCGTAGCTATCCAGCAGTGATTCGAACGCCGCCTTGGTTGAGCCATAGGCGGCCCAGTAAGCGCGCGGTGCAGAGCCGACAGAGCTGGTCAGCCCGATAATCCGGCCATGACCGCTGCGCTTCAACAGCGGGTCGAATGCTGCGAGCAAGGCTTGGGTCGACAACAGGTTCGTAGTGATAGCAGTGCTGAATTGCTTCGGATCGATCTGTGTCACTGGCGTGAGCATCGGCAGATAGGCCGCTGAAAGCACAAGAATATCCAGCTTGTCCCACCGGCTTGCGACGGCCGCTGCCAGACGTGCAATACCATCTGCTTCAGTCAGATCGACCGGGGCAATGGTCGACTGCCCGCCCGCATCGTGGATCAGGTCCTCAACCGCTTCCAGCGCGCGCACATCGCGCCCCGTCAGAATAACATGCGCACCGGCAGCGGCGAGCGCTTGTGCGGTCGCCGCGCCGATCCCCTTGCTGGCACCGGTGACAAGGGCAAGACGGCCTTCGAAAGGCTTGCTGTCAGACATTCAGGCGACCTTGTCGAACGAGAGCTGGGCGTCGTCGTCCTGCTTGCGCGAAAGATCGGTCAAAGACGTCGGATAATCGCCGGTAAAGCATGCGTCGCAAAACTGCGGGCATGCTGGTTTGCGCGCTTCGTGCCCGACAGCGCGATAGAGCCCGTCGATCGAAACGAATGCCAGACTGTCTGCCTTGATGAAAGCGCGCATCGGTTCGACATCCATCCGCGCGGCCAACAGCTTGGATCGCTCAGGCGTATCGACGCCGTAGAAACAGCTATGCGCCGTTGGCGGACTGGCAACACGGAAATGCACTTCGCTCGCGCCGGCATCGCGCATCATTTCAACGATTTGGAGCGAAGTTGTGCCGCGGACAATCGAATCGTCGATCAGCACGATGCGCTTGCCTTCTACCAGGCTGCGGTTGGCATTGTGCTTGCGCTTCACACCGCTGTTTCGTGCACCGTCGTTTGGCTGAATGAATGTTCGCCCGACATAGTGCGAACGGATGATCCCGAGCTCGAAAGGAATGCCCGATTGCTGCGCGAAACCGATCGCTGCGGGAACGCCGCTGTCCGGCACTGGCACGACCAGGTCCGCTTCAACGGGGTTCTCTATGGCGAGCTGCTCGCCGATGGCCTTGCGCGCGGCATAGACGCTGCGCCCGTCGAAGATCGAATCCGGACGGCTGAAATAGACATGTTCGAAAATGCACGGGCGCGAGGCGTGCTTGCCAAACGGATGCAGCGAGTCGATCTTGCCATCGAAGCCGACCTTGATCATCTCGCCCGGTTCCACCTGGCGGATAAATTCCGCACCCACGACATCGAACGCTACGCTTTCGCTGGCGAACAGGACCGCGTCTCCCATCCGGCCCATGACCAGAGGCCGGATGCCGAGCGGGTCGCGGCAGGCGATCATGCCTTCGGGCGTCATCACTATGAGGGAATAAGCGCCCTCGACCATGCGCAGCGCATCGGTCAGCCGATCGACAATCGTCGGATAGCGGCTGGTCGCAACGAGATGGATGATAACCTCGGTGTCGGAGGTCGACTGGAAAATCGCACCGCGGCCGACCAGTTCATTGCGCAGCGTCTGAGCATTGGAAAAATTGCCATTGTGCGCAACCGCAAAGCCGCCGCTTGCAAGATCGGCGTATAAGGGTTGCACATTGCGCAGCCCTGCGCCGCCGGTGGTCGAATAGCGGACGTGGCCCGCCGCCATGTGACCGGGCAATTCGTCGAGCTGGCCCTGGGACGAAAAATTCTCGCCGACATGACCCAGGCCGCGCCGGGTGAAGAATGTCGTCCCGTCAAAGCTGGTAATGCCGGCCGCTTCCTGCCCGCGGTGCTGCAACGCGTGCAAACCGAGCGCGGTCGCCGCGGCGGCTTTCTCAGCGCCGATGGCCCCGAATACGCCGCACTCTTCGCGCAGCTTGTCGCCATCTTCGTCCCTGAAGGGGTGGGTGAAATTCATAGCCGACCGCCTGTGCCTGTCCTGCGCGCGTCATTGGCGATGTTGCAGTCAGATTACAAGGCTAGTGTCCCCGCGAAGAGGCTTGGCCGGTGGACTGTCGCGCCTATTTCATTGCAGCGACAGGAAAGCCTGCCTAAACGTGCGGCACCTTTGCCACTATCCGGGCCGCAGCCATCTTGTTTCTCACCAATTTCGAATGGACCATCGCCAAGCGCTACCTGCTTCCAGGGCGCAGCGAGGCTTTTATCGCGCTGGTCGCAGGCATTAGCGTCGTGGTGGTCATGCTCAGCGTGGCCATGCTTATCGCAGTGATGAGCGTGATGAACGGTTTCCGCGGCGAGCTCCTCGACCGGATCGTCGGCATGAACGGTCATGCGATCGTGCAGGCGTATGGTGGCCGGCTCGACAATTGGGAGGCCGTGCTCGACGATATCCGCGAAGCCGAAGGCGTGACTGAAGCGTCCCCGTTGATCGAACAACCTCTGCTCGCCAGTTTCAACGGGCGGGTCGAAGGCATCGTGATGCGCGGCAACACTGCGGAAGATATCGAACAACTCAACGAACAGCTGGTAATCGGCGATCTTTCGCAACTCAAAGCCGGAGCGAGCAAGGTTGCGATCGGAGCGAGGCTGGCGGAGAATATCGGAATTCGGGTTGGTGATACGCTGACCATTATCAATCCGCAGGGCCGAACGACGCCTTTCGGCACCGTCCCGCGCCAAATTGGATATGAGGTCGCCGCCCTGTTCGAGACAGGCATTTACGAATTCGATCAGGCCTTTGTCATCATGCCGATACCCGATGCCCAGACCTTGCTGTTGAGCGGCAACAAGATCGGCATGATCGAAGTTCAGACCGAAGACGCCGACCGGGTAGAGGAATTCATGGCCCCGATAGAGGCCAAACTTCAGGGCCGGGCTGTCGTTTCGAGCTGGAAGGAGATCAACTCGTCGATTTTCCAGGCGCTGGAAGTCGAGCGGGTGGCGATGTTCTTCGCGCTGTCGATCATCGTGGTCGTGGCGGCATTCAACATCCTCTCCTCGCTGGTGATGCTGGTGCGCGCCAAGACGCGTGACATTGCCATCATGCGAACAATGGGCGCGACCCGGCGCAGTTTGATGAAGATATTTGTGACGACAGGATTTTCCGTCGGCGCGATTGGCGCGGGGGCGGGGGTTGCGCTCGGCTTTCTGATCCTCGCGGCCCGCCAGCCGCTCGTCAATTTTATCCAGATTGCGACCGGTGCTCAAATCTGGGACCCGCAAGTGCGCATCCTAACCGAACTGCCTTCCCGGGTTGATCCGTGGGAAGTCTTCTGGATCGTCGTTCTGGCGTTGGGGCTGAGCCTGCTGGCGACAATCTATCCGGCATACAAGGCGGCCAAGACGGATCCGGTGCAGGTGCTTCGTTATGAGTGATCCGGTGGTCAAACTCGAAAAGCTGACCCGTAGCTTCAAGCAGGGCAGCACTACAATCCACGTGCTGCGCGGGGTCGACCTCACGATCATGCCGGGCGAGATCGTTGGATTGCTCGGGCCGTCGGGTTCGGGCAAGTCGACACTGCTTCAGGCGGTTGGCTTGCTGGAGGGCGGCTTCGGTGGAAGGATCGCCATCGGAGGCGTCGAAGCCAGCTCGCTGCCGTCAGACGAACGGACCAATCTGCGCCGAACGCACCTGGGCTTCGTCTATCAGTTCCATCACCTGCTGCCCGATTTTACCGCGCAGGAAAATGTGAATCTGCCGCAGCTTATCGCTGGAATATCAACGGCCGAGGCGAATGAGCGATCGGAGCAATTGCTCTCGGCGCTGGGCCTGGCCGAGCGTCTCTCTCATAGGCCAAACCAGCTTTCAGGGGGCGAGCAGCAGCGCGTCGCTGTTGCGCGCGGGCTGGCCAATCGCCCGCACTTGGTTCTTGCGGACGAGCCAACCG
This sequence comes from Parerythrobacter lutipelagi, assembly GCF_005434975.1. Lineage (GTDB taxonomy): Bacteria > Pseudomonadota > Alphaproteobacteria > Sphingomonadales > Sphingomonadaceae > Parerythrobacter_A > Parerythrobacter_A lutipelagi. The sequence goes on from NZ_SKCJ01000002.1 coordinate 779,782, forward strand.
GCAATCTCGACGAAGAAACCGCGGACCGTGTGCTGGCGCAATTCCTCGAGCTCGTACGAGGGGAAGGCAGTTCGGCATTGGTGGCGACGCATAATGAGCGGCTGGCAGCGAAGATGGATCGCGTGGTTCGACTGCACGAAGGCGTAATCGAGTAACCGACGGTTTAGCGATGCAGTCGAGGGGCTGAGTGCTTCTCTGTCGAACACCGTCGAACTTTGGTGGAAAGAAAATTGCCCCCTGAGCAATTTGCGATGCAGCTGTTTTCGGCAGAGTCGGTTTAAGGGGACTACAGATGATTTCTCCATTGCTCGCAGCAATGCTGCTCCAGACATCCCCCGTAGCACCGGATCCCGCGCCTGCGCCGCCCCCTCCACCCTGCGCCAGCGAAGGTCACGCAGGGTTCGATTTCTGGTTGGGCGAGTGGGAGGTCTTTAATCCGACCGGAGCGCGAGTGGGAGAAAGCCGGATCGAGCGCGATCATAACGGCTGCGCGGTGATCGAGAACTGGATGCCTTCGAGCGGCAACACTGGCACCAGCCTCAATCACTACGACCCGCGTACCGATCAGTGGCACCAGAAATGGATCGGTTCCGGCGGCGGTGCCGTCGAATTCAGTGGCGGTGTGACCGACGGGAAAATGGTCCTGACCGGCAATTGGCCCAGTGCGCAGGCGCCGCACCAGCTGATCCGCATGAGCTATACTGTCGAAGATGGCGGTAGCGTCCGTCAGTTCGGCGAAGCGTCACTCGATCACGGTCTGACGTGGCAAACCAGTTTCGATTTCCTATATCGGCCCAAGTCGCAATCTGCGCTCTGATCCGAGGAAACGAAATGACCACACTTGCCGACTTTACCGTCGAGAAATCCGATGGCAGCACGCTCGACCTGTCTGAAAAGAAGGGCAAGGTCCTGCTGGTCGTCAACACAGCGAGCAAATGCGGCTTCACTCCGCAGTACAAGGGGCTCGAGGCGGTCTTTCAGGATTACAAGGACAAGGGTTTCGAAGTCATGGCGTTCCCCTGCAATCAGTTCGGCGGGCAGGAACCGGGCAATCAGGACGACATCGAGCAGTTCTGCGAAGTCAATTTCGGCCTCAGTTTCCTGCTGATGAAGAAAGTCGATGTGAACGGTGACGGCGCAAGCCCGCTGTTCGACTGGATGAAGGGCGAAGCGCCCGGGCTGATGGGTTCGAAATCGATCAAATGGAACTTCACCAAATTCCTCATTGATCGCGATGGCAAGGTGGTGAAACGCTACGCCCCGCAGGACACGCCGGACGCGATCCGGAAAGATATCGAGAAACTGCTGTAACCGTTACGCCTTGCCCTGCGAATAGAGGGCAAACCGGAGGGAGGGCGGCATGCTCGAATCGATCAATCAGTGGTTTCTTTCGCTCGGCGCAGAATACGGGGTAAATCCCTATATCTTCGGCGGCATCTACATAGGTGCCGTGCCCTTTTTCCTGCTGTCGATCGCGTGGTTGGTGCGGCGCGCAAAAGCAGGCAGGTCGACGGTGCTTCCGACGCTGTGCGCCGGTTTCTGCTTCGTTTCCGCGTATATTTACCTCGCCATAGCCGGGCGCAATATACCCTTGTGGGTGTGGATATTTCTCGCCGCGCTGATCGTTTACGGCGCATGGTCGAGCATTCGTGATACCCGGCGCAAAATCGCCGAAGCGAAAGCGGAAGACGCTGACGAAGCCGGGAACTGAGACTGTGGAGAATTTCCTCGCTTTGCACCTTTGAGGAATCGCTGCGAAATCCTAGTCTGTCCTAATGGCCTATGCCCCGTTCATTCCGCTGCGCGTTCTTTCGTCCTACTCGATGCTGGAAGGGGCGATCGATCCCAAGGCAATCGCCAAGCTGGCCAAGGAACGCGGTTTCCCGGCGATTGCGATCGCCGATCGCAACGGACTTTACGGAGCGGTCATGTTCGCTTCGGCCTGCATGGAAACGGGTATCCAGCCGATCATCGGAACGCTGCTCGGCGTTGCACGTGACGAGGAAGGGCGACGGGTCGATTACCTGCCTCTCTATGCGCAGGACGAGACCGGATATGACAATCTGTGCCACCTGGTCTCAAAAGCCCATCTCGACCGGCCGCTTGAGTTTGATCCGCATGTTCAATTGGCAGACATGGAAGGCCACAGCGATGGTCTGATTGCGCTGACCGGTGCGAGCGAAGGCGCGCTGACGGATTTGCTGGCCAATGGGCAGGCAGATGCAGCTGAAGCCTTGCTGGACAAGTTGACCAGCCTGTTCCCCGGCCGTCTTTACATCGAGTTGGCGCGGCGCGGCAATTTATCCGAAGATACCGCCGAGAACGCGCTGATCGACCTTGCCTATGCGCGTGATTTGCCGCTGGTCGCGACGAACCCGGCCAATTTCGCCGAACCGCACATGCACAAGGCGCATGATGCGATGTTGTGTATCGCGGGGTCAACACACATCGAGGCGGAAGACCGGGCCAGATCAAACAAGGAAGCCTGGGTGAAGTCGGCATCGATGATGCAGGAATCCTTTGCTGACCTGCCAGAGGCAATGGCCAATACGCTCGTGATTGCGCAGCGCTGTGCTTATGCCCCGCCTTATCGTGATCCGATCCTGCCGAGTCTCGCCGGCGATCTGGAAGGCGAGGCGAAAGCGCTTGCGGACGACGCCCGCAAGGGTCTCGAGGCGCGGCTTGAACCCTATGGCGAGATGTCGGACGAAGAGCGCAAGGTCTATTTCGACCGGCTCGACTTCGAGGTCGGCGTCATCAACCAGATGGGCTTCCCTGGCTACTTCCTGATTGTTGCTGATTTCATCAAATGGGCTAAGGATCACGACATTCCCGTGGGGCCGGGGCGCGGTTCGGGCGCAGGATCGCTGGTCGCTTGGTCGCTCACCATTACCGATCTCGATCCGATCAAGCTGGGCTTGCTGTTCGAACGCTTTCTCAATCCGGAACGTGTGTCGATGCCCGACTTCGACATCGATTTCTGCGAGACCCGGCGCGGCGAAGTCATCCGCTATGTGCAGCAGAAATACGGCCACGATCACGTCGCGCAGATCATCACCTTCGGCAAGCTGAAAGCGCGCGCTGTCTTGCGCGACTGCGGGCGTATTCTGCAGATGAGCTACGGCCATGTCGACCGGCTGTGCAAGATGGTGCCGAACCACCCGACTGACCCGTGGACCTTGCCCCGCGCACTCAACGGTGCAGCCGAATTCAGGCGCGAGTACGAGAACGACAACGAAGTGAAGCGGCTGGTCGATCTGGCGATGAAGCTGGAAGGTTTCCCGCGCAACAGTTCAACCCACGCTGCGGGTGTGGTGATTGGCGACAGGCCGCTGGCGCAACTCGTCCCGCTCTATCGCGATCCGCGCTCGGATATGCCGGTGACGCAATACGACATGAAAAATGTCGAGAGTTCCGGTCTGGTCAAATTCGACTTCCTCGGTCTGAAAACCCTGTCGGTTCTGCAGAAAGCGGTGAAGCTGCTGGGAAAACGCGGGATAGAGCTTGATCTCGGCGCTCTCGCCTGGGACGATCCGGCAGTCTACGAGCTGATGAAATCGGGCAATACGGTCGGCGTTTTCCAGCTGGAATCGGAGGGCATGCGCCGCACGCTGACGGCGGTCAAACCGACCAAGTTCGAAGACATTATCGCGCTGGTCAGTCTCTACCGCCCGGGCCCGATGGACAACATCCCGCTGTTCGGCAAACGCAAGGCTGGCGAGGTCCCGATCGAGTACCCGCACCCGAAGCTGGCTGAAATTCTCGAAGAAACATACGGGATTTTCGTCTATCAGGAACAGGTGATGCAAGCCGCGCAGATCCTTGCGGGATACTCGCTCGGTGACGCTGATCTCCTGCGCCGCGCGATGGGCAAGAAGAACCAGGCAGAGATGGACAAGCAGCGCGCCCGCTTCATCGAAGGCTGCGCCGCAAATTCCGGTATCGAAGCGAAGAAGGCGTCTGAACTGTTCGACTTGATCGACAAGTTTGCCGGCTACGGTTTCAACAAGTCGCATGCCGCCGCTTACGCACTGCTCGCCTATCAGACAGCGTGGCTCAAGGCGCACTATCCGGAAGAATTCTATGCTGCTTCGATGTGTTTCGATATGCACCAGTCGGAGAAGCTGGCGCTGTTCGTCGACGATGCGCGCCGCCACGGGATCGAGGTCGCGCCGCCTGACGTAAACCGCTCTGTGGCTGAATTTTCTGTCGAGCGGACGGATGATGGCTATGCCGTGCGTTATGCCTTGGCGGGCATCCGCAACGTTGGCGAGAAAGCGATGGAAGCGCTGGTCGCCGAGCGCGAGGCGCATGGCTGGTTCGAGAATTTGCAGGAGTTTTTCGAGCGGTTGCCCAAGGGCAGCATGAACTCACGCCAGCTTGAGGGCCTGATCTGTGCCGGTGCGCTCGATCGGCTCGAGCCCAATCGGGCCAGGCTGTTCAAGAACGCCGATCTGCTGCTGGCAGTCGCGGAAAGCGCTGCGCGGGAACGCGAAAGCGGGCAGGGTGGCCTGTTCGGCGGCGAAGAAGCCTCGACTGACACGTTGCGCCTGAAGGAAACCGAGGAGTGGTCGCGCGCTGACAAGATGGCGAAGGAGCGGGAGAATTTCGGCTTCTATTTTTCGGCCCATCCAGTCCAGCAACATTGGCAGGTTGCCTCCGCCAATGGAGCACGAACATATCAAAGCCTGATGGAATCCGGTGCCCCGCCGGGCGGCCGCCAGCCGGCCGTGATGGCGGCGATGGTGGAGAAAGTGAATCGCGGCAAGACGCGCAAGGGCAAGGACTTTGTTCGGGCTGATTTCTCGGACCAGACAGGACAATTCAGCGCCGCGTGTTTCGAGGAATCGCTGGTCGAGAAGTTCACGCAATGGGCTGAAGACAGCACATCGATACTGCTCAACGTAGAGCTCGACTCGCCCAGTCCTGATGAACCGCCGCGCATAACCGTTCGCGGGGCCCGCCCGCTGGAAGAAGTGAAGGGCGGCTCGCGAATGTTGTTGTCGCTCGAGGTGCACGACCCGGCAGCGCTGCATGATCTGAAGCTCGCGCTGGTATCGGGCACGCCGGGGCACGGCGAAGTGCTGGTGCGGCTCAGGACAGGTGCAGATCCAGAACCGCAATTGCGCCTCGGCCGCGACTTTGCGCTTGATGGCGAATTGGCGGAGCGGCTCGCGCTGGTGGAAGGCTTGGAAAAGGTGTCACTGACGACCCGAAGGGGGACGACCCACCTACGCCTCGTCGCTTGAGGTCTTCTGCACCGTCCGCTCGAACATCCCGGTCCACCGTGCAAGAATAACCAGGAATATCGGTAAAAGCATCGTGTTCACAATGTCGTGCAAGCTGCTGAATAAATAAGGATTGTCTTCCGTCTGCATATTGTAGCGAATGTCGGCCACTTCATTTCCGAGCGCCACGATGAGCACCACCAGCAGCGCTTTGCCACTGCGTGCTTTCCAGCGGAACACAAGGTTCGCGGCGACGAAAACGATCAGCGCGACATAGATATGAAGCGCGTCTTTCTCGAGCCCTGTCATACCGACTGCCAAGAGCTTGAGTTCATAAAGCCATCGCATGACCGTGAGCCTTAGACCGATTGCCAATTCTGGCAAGCAAAGGCATGACAGGACACAAAGCATAATCGGAGAGAGTGACTATGGCGACTGCACCATTGGGAGCAATGCAAGACTGGACCATGCGGGTCACGCACGTGATCGATCACGCAGCGCGCGAAGCAGGCGAACGGGAAATTGTGACCCGTTGGGCAGACGGGGCCGAGACCCGGACCAACTGGGCAGGCATTCGCACCGATGCTCTCAAGATGGCTCAGGCACTGTTGGCGCTTGGCATCGAGAAAGGCGACCGGGTTGCCAGCCTCGCGATGAACCACTCCCGCCATTTGGTCAGCTGGTACGGCGTCGCCGGGATGGGCGGGGTGCTCCACACGGTGAACCCGCGCCTGTTCGACGATCAACTGGAATATATCGTCAACCACGCCGAAGATAAGGTGCTGTGCTACGACGCGGCATTTCAGCCGATTGTCGACCGGATGAAAGAACGCTGGACCACGGTCGAACATTACGTCTGTTATGACAGCGGAGAGAATTCGCCGGCATTCGAAGACTGGATCGCAGAGCAGGACGGCAATTTTGAATGGGTAGCAGGGGCGGAGAATGACCCGTGCATGATCTGCTACACCAGCGGCACGACGGGCAACCCCAAGGGCGTGCAATACGAGCATCGCTCCACTCTGATGCACGCGCTCGCGGGATTGCAGCCAGCAGCGTTCAATTTCAGTTCCGCCAGTGTGATGTTGCCGGTGGTGCCGATGTTCCATGCGGCAAGCTGGGGGTTGCCCTATGCGGGCGCGATGGCGGGGATCAAATTCGTCTTCAGTGCAGTCAATGATCCGGCGGTCCTGCACGAACTTATGATCCGGGAAGGCGTGACCGATAGCGCCGGTGTACCGACCGTCTGGCTCGCGCATTTCCAGTATTGCGACAAGGAAGGCATCGACTTGCCGCCGCTCAAGGCGGCAACCATTGGCGGCTCGGCTTGCCCGAAATTCATGATCGAGCGACTGATGAAGAACGGCACGCGCGTTCAGCACGCCTGGGGCATGACGGAAACATCCCCGATCGGCACCGTTGGCGGTCCGACATGGGACTGGGACCAGCTCAGTTTCGAGGAGAAGGTCGCCAAGACCGCGATGCAGGGGCGGCCGATCTTCGGCGTGGAACTGCGGACGGTCGATCTCGACGACATGATGACCGAACTGCCGCGCGACGGCGAAGCGTCGGGTGCGCTGCAAATCCGCGGGCCGTGGATCATCAAGCGCTATTTCAAGGCAGAGCAGGATGCGGTCGGCAATGACGGCTGGTTCGACACCGGTGATGTTGGCATCATCCACCCTGATGGAACGCTGCAACTCACCGACCGGACCAAAGACGTCATCAAATCGGGCGGCGAGTGGATCAGTTCGGTCGAGCTGGAGAATGCCGCTGTCGGTCACGACGGCGTGGCTGAAGCCGCCTGTGTGGGAATGCCGCACCCGAAGTGGGACGAACGCCCTGTGCTGTTCGTGGTCAAGGCCGAGGGAAAAGACGTGACGGCTGACGATATCCTCGATCATTTGCGACCACAAATCGCCAAATGGTGGATGCCCGACGCGATCGAATTCGTCGATGATATCCCGCACACGGCGACCGGCAAGATCAGCAAGAAAGACCTGCGCGAGCGGTTCAGCGACTACACGCTGGAGGCTTGATCGCATCTCTCGCTTGATCCTGCTCAACAAGCCGTTCGGGGTCCTGTCGCAATTCACCGGCGGCAAGGACGGGGTCGACGATACGCTGGCACATCTGGTCGATGTCCCCGGTGTCTATCCGGCTGGCCGTCTGGACAAGGACAGCGAAGGGCTTTTGCTGCTGACCGATGACGGGCGGTTGCAGGCACGGATCGCAGAGCCAAAATTCAAGACAGCCAAAACCTATTTCGTGCAGGTGGAAGGCGTTGCGAACGAGCCGGCTCTCGATGCTTTGCGGGCAGGCGTAAAGTTGAACGACGGTATGACCCGTCCCGCGCAAGCGCAGCTGATCGAGCCGCCGGAAATCTGGGACCGGATCCCGCCGATCCGCGTGCGCAAGAGCATACCCGACAGCTGGATTTCCGTGACCATTTCGGAAGGGCGCAATCGGCAGGTCCGGCGCATGACAGCGGCGGTCGGCTTGCCGACGCTGCGGCTGGTTCGTTGGCGCGTCGGGGAATGGGCCGTAGATACGCTTGCCCCCGGCGAATGGCGCGAAATTGACATTTGAGGAGAGACACGATGGACCGATTTATCGACCCTAGCCCGGCGAATTTCCAGGCGTTCAAGGATCTACCGCGAGATGAGCCGATCCACATGCTCAACCTGCTGCACTACCGCGAGCTGGCCGAGTATCCGCAGGGGCATGAGCATCACGGCAATGGCTGGACCGGGCGCCGCGCCTATGAGGAATACGGCAAGACGAGCGGCCCGATCTTCCACCGCGTGGGCGGCTCGATTGTCTGGAGGGGGACGTTCCAGACGATGGTAACCGGCCCTGACGACATGCGCTGGGACGATGGCTTCGTGGCGCAATATCCAAACAGCGGGGCGTTCTTCGAAATGATCAAGGACCCGGATTACCAGAAGGCGGTAGTAAACCGCACGGCTGCTTTGCAAGACAGTCGGCTGGTGCGGTTCAAACCGGGTGATACCGCGGGAGGGTTCGGCTAAAACAGCCGCATCTGCCCGCCGACCTCCGGCGGCCTGAACCTTGTGCAATCGAGCTCGAACTGCGCCTTGCCGACGCCGGCACGCTTGCATGCCAATCGGAAGCGGGCGCGGAATAGGTCGGCCCAGACGCCGGTCGGTTTCATACGGCTGAAGAAGTTCGGGTCATTGTCCTTGCCCCCTCCTGTTGCATTGGCCCGGATCGAGCGCACGATGCTCATCACTTTGCCCGCTCGGTCAGGATAGTGGACGTCAAGCCATTCACGGAACAGCGGCGAGACTTCGTGCGGCAGGCGAAGCGGAATCCAGCCGACACTACCGACACCGATTGCGGCCGCGCGCTGGACAATCTCCTCCATGAACTCGTCCGTGATGGCCGGGATCACCGGCGCAACGGAACAATGCGAGGGGATACCCGCGCCGACCAGTTTCTCCAGCGCAGCCAAGCGCTTGGACGGGGAAGCTGCACGCGGTTCCAGCTTGCCGGACAGACGCGGGTCGAGGCTCGTGACGGAAATCGCCACTGCTACCAGCCGTTGCTGCGCCATTTCGGCCAGCAGGTCGATATCGTCGATCACCCGGTCGGATTTGGTTGTAATGGTAATCGGATGCCGCGCATCAAGGCACACTTCAAGCACTTGCCGGGTGATGCGATATTGACGCTCGATCGGCTGATAGGGATCGGTGTTAGTCCCCATTGCAATCGGGCGAGGGCGGTACTTCGGCTTCGCCAGGGTAGCACGCAGCAATTGCGCCGCGTTGGGCTTGGCGAACAGCTTGGTCTCGAAGTCGAGGCCCGGTGACAGATCGTGATAGGCATGGGTCGGTCGCGCAAAGCAATACACACAGCCGTGCTCGCACCCACGATAGGCATTGATCGAGCGGTCGAAAGCGATGTCGGGCGACTGGTTGAAACTCAGGATCGTCTTCGGATGTTCTTCGGTCACGGTCGTGCGCAGCTTCACCGGAGGTCCATCGATTGCTTCCATCGCGTCGCGCCATTCGCCGTCGACCTCACGGTCTGCCAAGCCAAAGCGTAGCGGCACCGTGCCCGACTGCGCGCCGCGCCCGTGATTGATCTGTTTCGGTTGCTCCGACATGGTGGAACATATAGAGAACAAAAGTCTCAATGTCACGGGATCAATAGAGGCCAAGCTCAGCCTTGGCCCTGGCGATAGCGCGCAACACCGTATCGTTCGGAAATTCGCCGATGGTGTTGCCTATCGGTGCAGCTCGTGGCGTGAAACGGCGCGTGATGAGCCAGTCATCGAGCGCGCTGAGGCCGTCTGCGCATTGCTTCGCCAGGCGTTCGCAGGCCTCGGCATCGTCCAGCATGAATCGATAATCGAAAGCCTTCGACTGATAATCGCAGCGAGCACCTTCGACTGTCCACAATTCGATCGGGCATGTCAGGATCGCCCGCTGCTCGAACTCGGTGCGGGCAAATCCTTTCTCCAAGTCTTGGCCATCGGTACCGATTTTCGACCACGCAGCCTGGAGCGAAAAGGAACCGCCATATTTCGCCAGCTGCAATAGGATGAAATGGACCTCGTCTCCGGATTCGCGGCGCCATTCGGGATATTTTCCGGAAAAGCCCAACGCTTCGATGCCGGGTTCGAGATGCGCTCGCAGGGCGCTTCGCATCGCACGATTGCCGGAACCGGCTTTCCGGGCGGCCATGTCAGACCTCTGTCAGGCGGGGCATCAGTTGTACGAAGTTGCACGGCTTGTTCCGGCTGTCGAGCTGCCCTGCGAGGATGCCGTCCCAACCGTCCTTCACTGCACCGTTCGAACCGGGCAGGGCGAAGATATATGTACCGCGCGAAAGCACTGCGCACGCACGGCTCTGTATTGTGCTGGTCCCTATTGTCGAATAGCTGATCATACGAAACAGTTCGCCGAACCCGGGGATGTCGCGGGTCTTGATCCGGTCGAGTGCTTCGGGCGTGACATCGCGTCCCGTCAGCCCGGTTCCCCCGGTCGTGACGATCGCGTCTATCGCGCTATCGTCGATCCAGTTGTTGAGCCGCAGGACCAGTCCTTCGACGTCGTCTTGTTCGATCGCTCTTGCTGCCAGCCGATGGCCTGCAGCCTTGATCCGTTCAGCGAGGATATCGCCGGACGTGTCGTCACTGGCGGTGCGAGTGTCGGATACCGTGAGTAGCGCAAGGTTGAGCGGCGTGAATTGCAGAGAAAGGTCGACGGCCATCAGTCGCGGCGCGTTATGCGTACGCCGCTCCCACCTGAGAGTTCAGGAAAGGTTGGCCACATGCCCTGCGCCAACGCCGCGCGGCTGGGGGAAGGGCCGCCTGCCTGCCGCTCGTACATCCAGTAATTGCGCATGACGATCGCGACATAGCCGCGCGTTTCCCAATAGGGGATGCTTTCCATGTAAAGCAGCGCATCACCCTGGTCGCGCACTTCGCTGTTCCACCGCGTGACTGGTGACAAACCCGCATTGTACGCAGCCATGATCTTCGGCAGCAAACCGCCGGTCGCGCTGCTGTCACGCAGCATTTCGAGGTGCTCTTGCCCGAAGGCGAGGTTGATCTCGGGCTGCGAGAGGTCACGCGCGCTGCCTGATACCCCGATCTTGCCGGCATGGTCGCGGGCGGCCGCCGGCATGATCTGCATCAGCCCGCGCGCGCCCGCAGGGCTGACGACGGCGGCGCGAAAATTCGATTCCTGCAGCGTGTGCGCATAAGCCAGCGCCGGATCCACTTTCCAGCCGTTGACCGGTTGCCAGCGCGGCGCGGGATAGCGCAATGCCGGTTCGGAGCGCGCACCGCGCGGCGCGTTGTGCGCCATCCACAGCTGGGTCGAAGGCAGGCCCAATTCGCGCGCGAGCCGGGACAGTTCACCATATTGCGACGCGTTACCGATCCGTGCCTGATGGCGCAGGATCTCGTCGGCGAGGTCGCTGCGTCCGATTTCTGAAAGTGCCACGGCGGTGCGAACGTTGGGCACATTGCGCAGGGTTCGCCAGTCGGACTCATCGAAATCGGGCGTCTTGTGCGCCTGCGGAACGGCTTGTCCCAGCTGTTCCAGTGCGAGCATGCCGTAGAGCGTTTCGTCCATCCGCGCAGCACCGCGCAGCTGTTCGGCAGCCTTTTCGGGATTCCGGCAGCGAATGAGCGAACGGCTCGCCCAATAGAAAGCTGCCGCTGAAAGCTCGGGATTGGTCGCGCGCTGTGCGGACCGCTGGAAATAGACCGACGCGATTTCGCAATCGTCGAGCCGCCAGGCTGCAAGGCCGGCAACCCAGTCGCCCTCCGCAACCCAAGCGCCGGAACCCTCCGACACAGTGCGGGCCATGCCAAGCGCTGCCGAGTCCTGATTCTCTATGAAGTAGCTCCAAGCGACACGCTGGCGCCATTCTGCGCGTGCCTCGCCGCTCAGCTGGGCGTCGACTCCGTCAAGCAGGATGCGTGCGCCATCGGGGTCATCGTTCTTGATCTTGTCCAGGATCGCCGCGCTGACCGAACCGGGCATCGATCCATCGTTGACTCTGCGGGGCAGGATACGCTTCGACGCATAGCCCTGGCTGACAAAGGACTGCTCGCGCGGGACCGGATAAGTTGCGTCGAGCCCGCGCTTTTCGCCGAGCGTTGCCAAGCGGTCTGCATGCGGCAAATCCGTCCCGGCGGATAACCACTGGCGGATCGAGTCCGCTGGGACCTGCGGACTGTTGGCGTGGAGATAATATTCGGCGCGGGCGGCCTGATGAAGCGGCCCGTCGTCGCGCTGCTGAAGCAGGTTTTCAACCTCGGTCCAGTTCTCCCGGTCTATCGCGCGGAATAGCTTTGCGTAGTATTCCTTGTCGGAATTCGACAGCAGTTCCGGAACATTGTTGGAGTTGGCGCGAGCGCGGAAATAATCTGCGGCCGTAGAGTTTGCGGAGGCGGGTGTAGCGAGTGCACCGCCGGTGACCGCCAGGCCGATTGCAAAGGCAATGCGCATTGAACCGGTCATTCTCACGTCAGCCTTCCGTCCAGTCGAGCCATCGCCGCCAGAATTGTTTGCGACGGCCGACCGACCGAAGCAGTTCACCAAGAGTGGCAGCACCCATCAAAGCTACGCTGCCCCTGTCATGGTTAAAATCTTGTAAAACAGGAGGGTCTTGCGCCGTATCGTGGCTCAAAAGCGGCAGAATGTTGCGCCCGAAGGCAAGAATGCGTTTCGGAGCGACCAGGCTTATGTGATGCGCGAGAAGTTCACCGACCCCATCGGCCTTTAACTGCTTCCATTCAGGCAAGGGTGTGTGACGCATCAGGACACTGGCGAGGTAGACGGAGTCCGGGCTGATCGCAGCAGCCGACAAAAAGCTTGCCAGCAATTTGCCATCGGGGCCGGACAGCAGCGCATCGCGATCGGTCTGCTCCGGCTCCGGCACTATGACCATCAGCGAGGCGCCGGCGTTGCCCCTTGGCGCGATCAGAGGATAGCTGCCACCGCCATCGACATCGGGCGAGTCGACCCACCACGACTGAAATTTGGCGATATCGACCGGCCATGCCGACTTCTCACCACCGAATTGGACGCGGGGGATTTCCGGCGCGGCTGGACGAGCTGGTTTGGTTTGCTTGGGTACCATTGCGGGCGCGTCCGCCGGTGGCGCTTGCTCCGGCTCCGCCAGCCAGTCCGTAGCGTCATTTTCGAACTCGCAATCGACGCCTGCCAGCTGCCACCATTCGCGTGCAGCCTCATAGTCCTGGATCAGTTCGAGAGTTCGTGGATTGCCCATAGAAGAGCGCGGGTCTTGACCTCTCGCGCCGCAGTATACAAGGCTTTCCGGCACTTTCTGCGCGATTGAAAGCGCGCCCGGCAACTAAGGATCAAAGACGCAATGAGCGCCGAGACTGTAGAACGAGAATCCATGCCCTGCGATGTGGTGATTGTTGGCGGCGGCCCGGCGGGCTTGTCGGCAGCAATCCGGCTCAAGCAGATCAATGATGAGCTTGAAGTCGTGGTGCTTGAGAAAGGGTCGGAAATCGGCGCGCACATTCTGTCCGGCGCTGTGGTCGATCCAAAGGCGCTGGACGAGCTGTTTCCCGATTGGCGCGACATGGATTGCCCGATGGCGCAAACGCCGGTGACGGACAATTGGCACTGGATCCTGTCGAAAGGCAAAAGCTATCCATTGCCGCATCTCGCGATGCCGCCTTTCATGTCGAACAGCGGTTGTTACACCGGCTCGCTCGGCAATCTGACCCGCTGGCTTGGTGAACAGGCCGAAGCGCTCGGCGTGATGGTCTTCCCGGGTTTCCCCGCAGCAGAAGTCATGCTCGACGATCAGGGCGCGGTCAGCGGCGTGATCACTCAGGACATGGGCGTAGCCGCTGATGGATCGCACAAGGGCGATTTCCAACCCGGCATGGAAATCCGCGCGAAATACACCCTGTTCGCGGAGGGCGCACGCGGCAATCTGACGAAGCAGATGAAGGCAGCATTCGATCTCGAAGCGGACTGCCAGCCGCAGGTTTATGGCCTTGGCATCAAGGAATTGTGGGATATCAACCCTGACAAGCACGTTCCGGGCCGGGTCATTCACACGCAGGGCTGGCCGCTGTCGGAAAGCGATACCTGGGGCGGGGGCTTCCTCTACCATCAGGCCAACGGACAGGTCGCGATCGGCTTTGTGACCGCGCTTGATTACAAGAACCCCTATGTCGCCCCGTTCCAGGAATTCCAGCGCTGGAAACAGCACCCGGCGATCCGCGAATATCTCGAAGGCGGCACCCGTGTCGCCTATGGTGCGCGTGCGATCAACGAGGGCGGCTGGCAGTCCGTGCCCAAGCTGGCTTTCCCCGGCGGTGCGCTGATCGGCTGCGCGGCGGGCTTCGTCAACGTGCCGCGTATCAAAGGCAGCCACACCGCGATGAAGAGCGGCATGCTGGCAGCGGAAAGCGTTGCCGCAGCAATCGCTTCGGGCGCGGAAAAGTCCGAGCTGATGGATTACGACGCGGCCGTGCGCGACAGCTGGATCGCCAAGGAATTGAAGCAGGTGCAGAACGCACAACCGATTGTCGCGAAATTTGGTGGCGATGTCGGGACAGTGCTCGCAGGCATCGACATGTGGATGCGGCAACTGAAAATCGGTCTGCCGTATGCGATGAAACACCACCGCGACTACGAAGAGCTTCAGCGCGCCGATCTGCATCAACCGATCGACTATCCCAAGCCCGACGGCAAAATCAGTTTTGATCGCCTGACTTCGGTCGCTTTCAGCTTCACCAATCACGCTGAAGACCAGCCGAACCATTTGAAGCTGAAAGACCCTGCGCTGCAAAAGACCAGTGAGCTAAAGGTCTTCGCCGGCCCCTCGACCCGCTACTGCCCGGCGGGCGTTTATGAATGGATCGAGGACGAAGACAGCGGCGAGATGCGGTTCCAGATCAACAGCCAGAACTGCGTCCACTGCAAGACCTGCGACATCAAGGACCCCAACCAAAACATCGAATGGACCACGCCCGAAGGCGGCGGCGGGCCGAACTATCCGAATATGTGAGAGGGACTGCGATTGACCGGATTAGCCCGATACCCGAACTCCCTTTCAATCGGAGCAACAGTCGCGTCGTTCTTCGTTGTCGTGTCGTTCGCCAATGTCGCGGCCCATGGCTTTGAGATAGTCGAAGCCCCTCCGAGCGTCTGTCTGGACGAGGTATCGAGCATCAAAGGAAAACTCGAGACGTTGCTATCCTCCGCATCCGCGAGGAATTTCGCCGAGTTCGAAAAGGCAAATGGCGAGAATCGTTTGAAGGCTCCAAGATTCGTCTCGCTCGATCATGGTTATCTCACTTTCGAGCAAGCCTATGCCCAGTGGGCTGACTTGGCTAACCCGCAGCCCCAATCGGCTGTTCTGACAAACTGGAGACCAGTGCTCGACCAAGGCCGGGAATCCGATCGGGATGTCCGGATATTTCTGGCGACTATCGAGAATTCTCGCTGGGATGTCCGGACTTCGATCTCCACGCGTGTCAAGCGGGACTATTTCGTCCAGTCATACGGTTGTGATTTGTTCCTGATACAAGAAACCGATTTGGCCTTTTCAGTGGCAGGCCGTTGATTACATGACCTTTCGATGCGAACTGACGACATCTTTCATTCAATCAAGGGAGGGGCCGGAAGACGCCGATGGGGTGGAGGCCTTGTGCCGAGACAAGCAGGACGATTGGTGATTGGCCCGTGGCTTTTTCCGATGATCGTTTCAGTGATGGTGGCCGGATGCGTGGAGGAAGTGCAAACGGGAGACACCTCCAGCGTGAACGATAATCAGCTTGTCTCTGTCGCCACGCCCGTTGCAGAGCAGGACTACGTTGCTCCCCAAAGCGAACAGCCCTTCTCGAGCGCCTGTGCCGGCGGCGACACAGGGTACCGGTCCTTCCACAACTTTCCGAGCGCCGGATATCATGGGGGGATATGGAAATGTTCCAATGGGGTAGAGACACAATTGGCGATCTGGACCGGGCAGCAGATATTTTACGGGTTCGCTTCATCGGCCTGTCCCGACAAGAGCTTCGATGCCGTCGCCGACGGCCGCGAGGTGCTCGATATCCGGGAAAGCAGGCATCACGTCGCCGCCGATGTTCAAAAGGCAAGGATGTTTCTCGAAAAGGAACTCGTTGTTTTTCGGTCGCAATGCGGGTTGCCGGAACTTAGCGTCGATGGATCGTTGGCCGGCTTGGAAGGTGAACTTGAGAAGGAAGTGGTGCGCAGCTGGGTCCAGAATCGCTACGGTCAGCTGCGGGGAGGCGGATCGACCAACGATGCGCTCTTGAAACAGGCACAAAGGGAATATGAGGAATTGCGTTGAACCGCGTGATGTTCATCCACTAGTAACGCTTCGATGCTCCTCACAGAGACCGCCTTCGCCAAGATCAACCTCGCGCTGCATGTCAGGCATCGGCGCGACGATGGCTACCATGAGCTCGAGACGCTGTTCGCCTTCCTCGATGTCGGCGACCGTATAACCGCGCGACCGGCGAAGGAAGACAGCCTGCAGGTGCTCGGCGAATTTGCCAGGGCGCTGGACGATCCGTTCGACAACCTCGTGATGCGCGCGCTCGGCGCGATGCCGCGTTCGGAAGGTCTTGCGGTTACGCTTGAGAAGAACCTTCCGGTCGCGGCCGGGCTCGGCGGCGGCTCGGCCGATGCTGGCGCGATCTTCCGGCTTGTCGCGCACCACTACGGCACCCGGGAGGATATCATGGAGCGCGCTGCTAAACTTGGCGCGGATGTCCCGGCCTGCGTCGCCAGCATTGCGCAGGTGGGGCGTGGTACCGGAACACAGCTGCGCCGCGCAAACAACGATTGGGAAGGGATGCCCGTCCTGCTGGTCAATCCGCGTGTACCGCTGGCGACTGGCCCGGTTTTCGCGGCATGGAACGGCAAGGATCGCGGGCCGTTACCGCAGGGTAAGGTGAGCGACATCGCGCGAGCCGGACGCAACGATCTGGAAACTCCTGCCATCGCGCTCGTGCCCGAGATCGGCGAATTGCTCGCCACGCTCGGCGGAACAAATCCGCTGCTCGCGCGTATGTCGGGTTCAGGAGCTACATGTTTCGCAATTTTTCATACGCAAGAGGCCGTCCGCGGCGCTATGGACCGCGTAGCAAGGCTCCATCCGAGCTGGTGGCAAATGCCGGGACGACTTCGATGATTGATGGTCTACCCTATCGTCAGGTAGGGGAACCCGCGCGCGGCAAGATCGTGTGCGTGGCCGATCATGCATCCAATTACGTTCCGGAAGAAATCGAACTTGGCGTCCCGCCGGAATTGCTGGAAACGCATATTGCGCTTGATATCGGGACCGAAGGCATCGCCGACCGCATGTCGCGCCGTCATGCCGTCCCGGCGCATATCGCATGTGTCAGCCGCCTAGTGTGCGATTTCCATCGCAGGGAAGACGAAGCTTCGGTCGTGCCTACATCCAGCGACGGGCACCTGATCCCCGGCAATATCGGCGCGAATGTTGAAGGCCGGATCGAGAAATACCACCGCGTCTATCACGAAGCTCTGGCGAAATGGCTTGATGCGGCTCAGCCGGAACTCATCGTCGCGCTGCATAGCTTTACACCCAAGCTCGAGTCTAAGCCGTTCGAAGATCGTCCGTGGGAAGTCGCGCTGCTCTACAACCAGGACGACAGCGCCGCCCAGCATGCAATGCGGCTGTTCCGCGAGGAAGGTCTCGAAGTCGGCGATAACCAACCCTATTCGGGCAAGCAGCTCAACGCGACGATGGATCGCCATGCAGAAGGTCGCAACCGGCCTTATCTGACCGTTGAAATCCGGCAGGACCTGATCGCCACAGAGGCCGACCAGGCGAGGTGGGCTGCGCTGCTCACGGATGTCGCCAATCGCACGGCTCTGGCGCTGAAAGGCGTCTGAGCGCGCGTACCAGCCTGTGGCAGGCTAAAGATTTTCCCTTTCGACTGACACGGCGCTTGCTCTAGGGTCGCCAGCGCAACCGAATTGTCTTTCCGGAAGGACATCATGCCCGACTATCGCTCCCGCACATCGACCCACGGCCGCAACATGGCCGGCGCGCGCGGCCTGTGGCGTGCCACCGGTATGAAAGACGATGATTTCGGCAAACCGATCATCGCTGTTGTGAACAGCTTTACACAATTTGTCCCCGGACATGTCCACCTGAAAGACCTGGGCCAGATGGTTGCGCGCGAGATCGAGGCAGCGGGCGGCGTAGCCAAGGAATTCAACACGATAGCGGTCGATGACGGGATTGCGATGGGGCATGACGGGATGCTCTATTCGCTCCCCAGCCGCGACCTGATCGCTGACAGCGTTGAATACATGGTCAACGCCCACTGCGCCGATGCGATGGTGTGCATTTCCAATTGTGACAAGATTACCCCCGGCATGCTGATGGCAGCGATGCGGATAAACATTCCGGTCGTATTCGTCAGCGGCGGCCCGATGGAAGCGGGCAAAGTGGTGCTGAAGGGCAAGGAAGTCGCCCTAGATCTGGTCGATGCAATGGTGGCTGCCGCCGACGAAAGCTACACTGACGAGGAAGTGGCCGAGATCGAACGATCCGCCTGTCCCACATGCGGATCATGCAGCGGGATGTTTACCGCCAATTCGATGAATTGCCTGACTGAGGCTCTCGGGCTTTCGCTCCCGGGCAACGGCTCGACACTGGCGACCCACGCCGACCGCAAACAGCTGTTTCTGCGTGCAGGGCGGCTGGTGGTCGAACTGTGCCGCCGGTATTACGAGGACAGCAACGATAATGTCCTGCCGCGCTCTATCGCCAGCTTCGAGGCTTTCGAGAATGCGATGAGCCTCGATATCGCCATGGGCGGGTCGACCAACACCGTGCTCCACCTGCTGGCCGCTGCGCAGGAAGCAGGGGTCGACTTTACGATGGAAGATATCGACCGTTTAAGCCGCAAAGTGCCCTGTCTGTCCAAAGTTGCTCCTGCCAAGTCGGATGTCCACATGGAAGATGTCCACCGCGCGGGCGGCATCATGTCGATTCTGGGCCAGCTGGACCGTGCGGGGCTACTCCATACAGCTTTACCGACCGTGCACAGTGCTACGATGGCCGATGCGCTCGATGAATGGGATATTTCGCGCACCAGCAGCCCATCTGTGCAGCAATTCTTCAAGGCTGCACCAGGCGGCGTGCCGACGCAGACCGCATTCAGCCAGGACCGGCGCTGGAGCGAGCTCGACCTCGACCGGCAAGGCGGCGTTATCCGGAGTGCGGAACACGCCTTCAGCCAGGATGGCGGGTTGGCGGTGCTGTACGGAAATCTCGCGGAGGATGGCTGCATCGTGAAGACCGCCGGAGTGGATGAGAGCATCCTCAAATTTTCCGGCCCGGCCAAGGTTTATGAAAGCCAGGATGCAGCGGTAACCGCCATTTTGACCGATCAGGTTGAGGAAGGCGATGTGGTCGTCATCCGTTACGAGGGGCCGCGCGGGGGACCGGGGATGCAGGAAATGCTCTACCCCACGAGTTACCTCAAATCGAAAGGTCTCGGAAAGGCCTGCGCATTGGTGACAGACGGCCGGTTCTCAGGCGGGACGTCAGGGCTTTCCATCGGTCATGCCTCACCCGAAGCGGCCGAAGGCGGGACCATTGGCCTGGTTCAAAGCGGGGACTTGATCGAGATCGATATCCCCGAGCGGACGATAACGCTCGCCGTGGCGGAGGCGGAGCTGGCAGCCAGACGCTCCGCAATGGAGGCCAAGGGGGATGCCGCGTGGCAACCGCTCGAGAAGCGCAAGCGCAAGGTTTCTGTCGCGCTGCAAGCCTATGCTGCAATGACCACCAGCGCGGCGCGCGGAGCGGTGCGCGATATCACGCAGCTGCGCCGCAAATGAGGAACCTCGCTGTCACAATATGCGCCGTTATACTTGCGGCCTGTTCATCGGACAAAGCTCTGCCGCAGCAGGCCGAGGAGGGTGCTAGCCCCGTCGACTGCGCGCTGGGTGAAGGCAGCGATTTCGGTGTGTTTTGTCTGCTCGAGTCGGACACTATCGAAGGCAAGAGCATCGTGACTATCCGTCATCCGGACGGCGGTTTCCGCCGCTTCGTTGTGCAGGAAGACGGCAGCGGATTGCGCGCAGCCGACGGGGCGGACACGGCGCAAAACACGTTGATAGAAGACGGCGCGCGCCTCGAAGTGGTTGTCGGTATGGACCGCTATCGACTACCGGTCCGGGAATATGTCGCAGCCGCTCCTCAAGACTGATCAGGTGCTGACCGTCGCCCAGATGCAGGCGGCGGAGCAGGCGTTGTTCGATTCGGGCATCAGCGTAGACGAACTGATGCAACGTGCCGGGCGCGGCGCCGGTGAAATCGTTTGGCGGATGGCTGCAGGACACAAAGTGTCGGTGCTATGCGGGCCCGGCAACAATGGCGGTGACGGCTATGTGATCGCACAGCTGCTGCATGAGCGCGATGTGCCGGTAACGATAGTTGCCCCGCTTGAACCGAAAACTGACGCCGCAAAGAAAGCCAGGTCGCTCTACAAGGGGAAAATAGCCGCGAACGCGCATGGGTTGTCCGGTGCCGTGTTCGTGGATTGTCTGTTCGGCAGCGGGCTGACACGGGAGCTGTCGAACGATTTGGCAGGCCTCGTCGATGGACTGATCCTCTCGCACGAGATGTCGATCGCGGTCGATTTGCCAAGCGGAGTCGAATCCGACACCGGTCAATGTTTCGATCGTCTCGGCGAATATCGATGCACTATTGCGCTGGGCGCATGGAAATTCGCTCACTTTAGCGGTCCTGCCTCTACGCAGATGGGCCGCTTGCACCTCGTCGATATCGGCGTCGGAAAGATCGGCAGCGGCGCATATCTCATGCCGCATGCGCGAGTCTCCCTTCCTTGGCCCGCTGCGCATAAATATACGCGCGGCCTGCTTGCTGTGATCGGTGGGCAAATGCCGGGCGCGCCTGTGCTCGCAGCAAAAGCAGCGATGCGGGCAGGGGCAGGCTATGTAAAACTGTTCACGCCTGAAGTTCCGCATTCCGTTCCAGCAAGCCTTGTGGCAGACACGCAGGCACTGGACGTTTCGCTCGAAGACCCCCGAATTGATGCCCTGTTGGTTGGACCAGGCCTTGGTCTGGGAGACAATGCGCGTGAACGGTTGCGGCTGACACTCGACCTGCAGTTGCCCACGGTGCTTGATGCCGATGCGCTGCGCTTGCTCGACTATGCGATGCTGCAGGATGCCGAGCCTGAAACTATCGTCGTCACGCCGCATGACGGTGAATTGCGCAAGTTGTGTGAAACCTTCGGGGTTGCAGCCGATTGCAAGCGTACGCGCGCGGCAGGACTGCAAGCGGCCACCGGCATGACGATCATCGCCAAGGGCCCGGATACCACCGTCCACGGCGAGGGTGAACGCGATGGCGAGACAATCCTGACCGGCCTGTTCCGCCCGGCTTCAAGCTGGCTCTCGGTGGCGGGAAGCGGAGATGTTCTGGCTGGCATCGCCGCCAGCCGTCTCGCGGCGGGCGAAGATCCGTTCGATGCTGCCGTGCAGTCCGTTTGGCTGCACGGCGAGGCAGCACATCTCGCAGGCGCCGCGTTCACCGCAGATGATCTGGCTGAACACGTTTCACAAGCAATGGCCGCGCTTCGATGAGCGACCGCGAAGAGATCATTCGTATCGCTGCCAAAGGAGACGGGGTGACGACCAGCGGCCGTCATGTCGCCTTCGCGGTGCCCGGCGACACGGTTGGCGCGGATGGTCAGGTGATCGCCGGGCCACATCACAATGACCCTCCGTGCCGTCATTTCCGCAAATGCGGTGGGTGCCAGTTGCAGCATGCTGATGAAGAATGCTGGAGTGAATTCGTGCGATCCCGAGTGGTCAATGCCGCGGCCGGGCATGATCTTGAGCCTGAGGAAACCCTGCCGGCCTATTGCTCGCCTCCTGCCTCGCGGAGACGGGTCACATTGCATGGGACGACGGGCAAAGGTGGCGTGCTCGGTTTTCGGGAGCAGGGCTCTCATCGCGTCGTCGACCTGAGGGAATGCCCGGTGATGCGACCGGAACTTGCCCGGCTGATCGCGCCTCTGCGTGCGCTGTTGGCATCATTGCCAGTGCGGTCCGCAGTCGACATCCATCTTTCCATCGCCGAGCAGGGCGTTGTGTGCGAATTGCGCAAGTTGGAGCTCGAGGGTCTGCAAGCGATAGAGCGTGTCACGAACTTTGCGCAAATCAATCGCTTGGCCCGTCTCACCGTCGACCAGGGCTATGGTGCTGAAACCCAGTGGGAACCAGAGCCTGTGACTGTGTCACTTGGAGGGGTGTCGGTTGGCCTTCCGCATGATTCCTTCTTGCAGCCGACCGCAGATGGTGAGGCGGCGCTGCTAGCGGACGCGCAAGCCTGGCTGCAGGGGGCGCACCTGGTTGCCGATCTGTTTGCCGGACTCGGGACGTTTGCCTTTGGCGTATCCGGAGATTGCAAGATCCTGGCAGTCGAGGCAGCGCGCGACGCGCACCTTGCTTGCAAGGCGGCAGCGAATTCTCGCGGGCTCCCGGTGCACGCGCTCCATCGCGACCTTTTCCGCAATCCGTTGACTACTGCCGAGCTCGACAAATTTGATGCCGTGATAGTCGACCCGCCCCGGGCAGGAGCGCGCGAACAATGCGAGCAGATCGCGGCAAGCGGCGTCGAGCGTGTGGTATATGTCAGTTGCAATCCATCGAGCTGGGCACGCGACGCGAGACGGCTTGTCGATGGAGGGTACAGGCTGGCGAAATTACGCCCGGTCGGGCAATTTCGTTGGTCGACCCATGTCGAATTGACGAGTCTGTTTGTTCGCTAAGCTCGCAGCGCGCCGAGGATTTCCTGCTCAAGCCACGTCTTCGCATCAGGTTCGACATAAGCGTGCGAGGCGCCGGGACAGCGCGCGATTCGCTCGTCATCAGATGGCCAGATCGAGGCGAAAACCTGAGCTGTCCGGTCCGATTCCGCGAGAAGTATCATTACCGGTCCGGCAAATTCGGCGAGCCCGGCCTGCATCTCGCGAGCAAGCGAGGAAGGCGCTGCTTTGGGTTTGGCGGCTTGCGCCAGTCCGCGCCCCAGTTTTCCGAGGTCTATCTCGCCCTTGAGCAAGCGTATCCATTCGCGCGGATTGGCGAGCTTGCCAATATAGCGTGAACGGATTGCCTCGGGCGGTGGTGTCCCATCGTCATCCTCGATGGTCCATGGATTGCTGAGGATTAGCGCATCGCAGCCCGCACCCGATGCCAGCATCAGAGCGCTCGCGGCATCACAATTGCCAAAACCGACAACCCGCCGGATACCGGGCGCTATGGCCCGGAAAGCATCCAGCGCAGCGGCAATATCTTTCTCGCTCTTGCGAAAGCCGCGATTCTCGCCGTCGCTGTCGCCAACGCCCCTGCGGTCGAAACGGAAAACGGGGAAACCTGCCTTCGCGATGTCCGCCGCCAGTCTCGACTGGCCCTGAAAGGCGCCCGAGCGTATCTCGTTGCCGCCGCTGACTAACATGAGTCCCGTGGTGCCCGGAGCGGAATCCAGTGTCCCGATGCACGTCCTGCCCTGGCATTCGAAGGTAAGATGCATCCGGCTCACTGGCCGAGTATCCCGATGGCCAGCACCGCTGCAAGCGCGTCAGCCTGCTCCGGATCTTCATCCGGTTCGGCCCGGAGCCACAAAGGCGTGCCGCCAACTGTTTCGTGATCGATGTCGATCGCAAAATCGTGACCCGGAAGGGGTTTTGAGGAAAGCGAAGTGTACATCTCGCTCCCGAGTGACCACCCGGCTGCTGTAATGCCTTGATTGGCTGCGATGTCCTGCAGTTCGGTCATCGTTTCGAATGTGCCGCTCTCCTGCGATGCCAGTGATCTGGCTCTGAGGAGGGACCGGACCGAATTCTTTCCCGCAATCGGGGCATAGCGCCAGCCGGGGAGATGACCGGGTGCGAAGAGCGCTCCGTTTCGCACGGAAAACCAATGTGTTACGCGAAAATGCTCACAGGCGCTTTCGACTGCAGCTCGAAGCATCGGGAGCGTCAAATCATCCTGCTTGAACAGGCTTTCGTTGGTTCCCGGAAGATCGGGCAGGATGCAGTCGATCCCGGAGAGATCGAGCCGGTACATGATCTCAGCGAGTTGTCGGCGGAACTTGTTCGCTTCATCGAATAGTGGCGGGATCAGCAAGAGGCGGTAGTCTCGCCCCCGGTCGAAAACCAGCGCGGCTTCCTCTCGGGATTTGCCACCATGATCAGGTGCGAGCCAAGCGGTGACCGCGCGCATGATCAGCCTTCGACGGCTTTCATCTCGGCAAAGGCGAGCAACGCGCCATACGTTTCCAGCATTTCGCCATCGACGTCATCGTCTTCGATAATGATATCGAGCCGGTCTTCCATTTCCGTCAGCAAGCCTGCCACGGCCATGGAATCGAGCTCCGGCAAATGGCCGAATAGGCCGGTCTCGCCATCGAATTCCTCAACCCGATCGCAATCCAGCCCGAGTACATCGGCAATGATTGCGCGAAGCTTGTCGTCGATAGCCTGCCGGCTCGGCGGCAGGCCGCGGCCAGCTTTTGGTGTTTCAGTCTCACCGGTCATGTAGGCCGAAATTCCCCTGAATGTGCGGCGCTGCCCTTAGCTTTGGGCGTTGCCGGGCGCAAGCCGGGTAAGCATTCGCTTGGCGAGTGCTGGCCAGGCGCGCAGGCTGGTCGGGTTGAGGCAGTCTATCCGGTACCGTGGCCGGTCTTCCTCCATCCAATCCCGCTTGTAGGGATCATTGCCAGTCCCGAAATCGACCAAATCGACTGAATCGATGTCGATCACATGCTCGAACAAGGCCGCGCTCAGCGTAGTGCCTGCCGAGAGCGCTTTCATCGATTCAAGATGCGCGAGTTTATGGATAAAGGCGGTGCCGTTTTCGACTGTCCAGAATTGGGCGGCAACCGGCTCACCCATATGTTTGGCAACGGCGAAACGCATACGACCTGCAGCAGCCTCGTCCTCGGCAAACTGGCGCAGCAGACGTGGATCGCCTTCTTCGGGTTTCCAGCTTTCCGCATAGATCGATTCGTAGTCCGCCCAATCGGTTGGATTGAAATCGGTGTGGATTGCAACGTCGACTTTCTTCGCTTTGCGTTTGAGTGTCGTCCGCACGGGCCCGGGGCGAGTCTCCCAATACTCGGCGAAGGATCGGCCTCTCACTGCGAGGACGTGGTTGTGGTCGCAACGGTCGAGTTGAACCTGCCAGCCAGCAGCGCGGAAGGCTTGGGCCAGATTCTCCGCTTCACCGGCTTCACCTGGCACAGGCGACATGACAATTCGTGACCTGCCGCGTCTGAGTTTCCGTGCCAGTTCTTCGACAAGCTCCTGATCGGTCCCGATCGGCGCCCATGTGAAGCTGTACCAATTGGTCAGCGAATCCAGGCGGCGACCGTGATCGGCAAACACAAGCGCTACGCTGCGATCATCTTTTTCCGCCACGGCGACGAGCACTTTCTCAGCTCGGTCTTCCAGCAGACGAAGCCATTCGGAGCGCAGGAAGGGTCCGTCAGCGGCGAGATTCATCGCTTGCAAGACGTTAACCGTGTGGTGATAGCTGAGCGTCGTCACGTTCGAATTTTGTCCTGCCGGAGCCTCATGTCCCTAGCGTCAGTACCTCAAGCCAAACCGCTCGACCATCTGGCGGAGCGCGGGGCCGATAGCGATCCCGCACTGGTGCTGCGTAGTGAAACGCTTAGCTTTAAGGACTTAAGAAGCCGTATTGCGCGTCTGGCGCAATGGTTGAGTGACAGAATTCCGGATAAGGGCGCTCGCATTGCAACATGGGCGGCAAAGGGGGAGTTGACCTGCCTCATGCCGTTGGCAGCGGCGAGAGCGGGGCTGGTGCATGTACCCATCAACCCGCTGCTCAAACACGCTCAGGTCGCGCATATCCTCAGCGACAGCGGCGCAAGGATGTTGATCGGGACCAAATCCCGACTGGCGACGCTGGCACAAGGTGATCTGCCTTCCGGGTGCGAATTGCTTGAAGAGAGCGATGCGCTCGCGGCGGCATTTGCGCGCAAAGACGGCATGCCGGCTAGCACAGCCGACCCGTCGGAACTGTGCGCAATTCTCTACACCAGTGGTTCGACCGGACGACCCAAGGGCGTGATGCTGAGCCACGCCAACCTGTGGCTGGGCGCGGTCAGTGTGGCGGACTATCTCGGGATGAAAAGCGACGATGTGACGCTCGCAGTGCTGCCGCTTTCGTTCGACTACGGGCAGAACCAGTTGCTCAGCGCATGGTACGCAGGTGGCTCTGCCGTCCCGCTCGACTATTTGTTCCCGCGCGATGTGGTGAAGGCTTGCGCCAAGCACCAGGTTACCACGCTGGCAGCGGTACCGCCGCTGTGGGTTCAGCTGACAGAGATCGATTGGCCATTGGAAGCCGTGACCCCGATGCGCCGGATGACCAACAGTGGCGGTGCATTGACCGCTGATCTGGTTCACCAATTGCGGACGATTTTCCCTGTGGCGCGGCTGTTCCCGATGTACGGGCTGACCGAAGCCTTTCGCTCGACCTATCTCGATCCTTCGCTGGTTGACAGCCACCCGACCTCGATGGGGAAAGCCATTCCGTTTGCAGAGATTCTTGTCATCGGCGACGATGGCAATTCCGCTGATCCGGGCGAGGAAGGCGAATTGGTCCATTGCGGCCCCTTGGTCGCGCAAGGCTATTGGCAGGATCCCGAACGCACGGCCCAGCGCTTCAAACCCGCGCCGTCCCATTCTGAGTTCGGCGGTCTGGCAGTCTGGTCGGGCGATAGGGTCAAGCGCGACGAGTCCGGTTTGCTTTACTTCGTCGGACGGCGCGATGCGATGATCAAGAGTGCGGGCAACCGGATCAGTCCGCAAGAGGTGGAGGAGGCTGCTTTGGCAAGCGGCCTGGTTGCAGAGGCTGTGGCCCTGGGCATTGCAGACGACAGGTTGGGACAAGCAGTGCACCTCGTCGTACGCCGCGAGCAAGAAGCACATGATGCGGAAGGTGCTCTGGTCAAATTCCTGAGCCGTGAATTGCCGAATTTCATGCAGCCGCAGGTGATACATTGGCGCGACAAGATGCCGCTCAATCCAAATGGAAAGATTGACCGGACCGCGCTTCAGCAGGAGATTGCGGCATGAAGCCTCTTGGTCCGATACCTGCCGGGTATGGCGCTGTTGGTGGCGAATTGGCCATCGGCGGCAGGCCAGCAAGCGAACTCGTCGCGGAGAGCGGGCGCACGCCGGTGTTCGTTTATTCGCGCCAGCATCTCGATGAGCGCATAGCGCAGTTGCGTGCCGCTCTGCCGAACCGTGTTGGTATCAATTACGCCATCAAGGCCAATTCATTCGCGCCGGTGCTCCATCACATGGCCGGGCTTGTCGATGGGTTCGATATCGCTTCCGGAGGCGAGCTGGCGATGGCTCAGGCTGCGGGGCTCGACCCTGCACGGATCAGCTTTGCCGGGCCGGGCAAGCGCGATGAAGAGCTTGAGGCGGCAATATCGGCGGGAGTGACGCTTAATTGCGAATCCGGCGGCGAAGTCGATCGCGCGCTGGCTATAGCTGAGAGGCTTGGCTTGACCCCGCGCATGGCACTCAGAGTCAATCCGAGCTTCGAGCTGCGCGGATCTGGCATGAAAATGGGCGGCGGAGCGAAGCCGTTCGGTATCGATGAAGCACAGGTGCCGGGGATCGCCCGCAAAATTCTTGAAGCCGCAGCCGACTGGCGCGGCCTGCACATCTTTACCGGCAGTCAGGCTTTGTCCGCTGACGCTATCATCGAAACCCAGGGCAATGTGCTCGACCTCGCGAGCCGTCTCGCGGCGGAGATCGGGGCTTCCTTGCCCAAGCTGAATATGGGCGGCGGCTTCGGTATCCCCTATTTCCACGGCGATGAACCACTCGATGTCGCAGCGATCGGATCGGCGCTTGGTCAGAGGCTAAGGGACCTGCCCGAAAACCTCCGGCAAACAGAACTTTGCGTCGAACTTGGTCGCTATCTTGTCGGCGAAGCCGGTGTCTACCTGACCCGGATCGTCGACCGCAAAGTGAGCCATGGCACGACCTACCTTGTGACTGATGGTGGCCTGCATCACCAGCTCGCCGCATCGGGCAACTTCGGTACGGTGGTGAGGCGCAATTATCCGGTGGCAATTGCCAGCCATTTCGATGCCGAGCCTGCAGAAGAAGTCTACGTCGTTGGCTGCCTGTGCACACCGCTCGACCGTTTGGCCGACGGAGCGATGCTCCCACGTGCCGAAGTAGGCGATCTGGTCGCGGTGTTCTGTGCCGGAGCCTATGGTGCTAACGCCTCTCCCAGCGCGTTTCTCGGGCAGGGGCCTGCCGCTGAAATGCTGGTTTAATCTTTGCATCCGATCCGTCCCGAATTGGGACTATGGCGTACTAAACATCGGGAAACGCAAAAAGGCTAACCGGATGTTCACCCTTTTTTGTGAGGAAGACCGCCTATCCGCGGATGTGGAAGGTCAGGTCGCTCCTGCCTTGCGCAAACAGTCCGCCCAACAAGGCAAGGATGCGCATCGATGCCGAATACACGTTTCACCTTTATTATGGCGGGTTCCGCGCTCTCTGCGCTCGCACTGACCGGCTGCGCGACCTCCAGCGGTCCGCAATTGCCCCCGGCGACGTTCACTGCCCTGCAGGAAGGCCCGGGTGAAGAGTATATAATCGGCCCGCTCGACGAGCTGACCATCCATGTCTGGCGCAACCCGGAACTGGGTGCAGAGAAAATCCAGGTCCGCCCTGACGGCCGGATCACCACGCCATTGGTCACGGACCTTCCGGCCAGCGGCAAGACACCGACGATGCTGGCGCAAGATATCCGCCTGCAACTTTCGCAATATATCGAAGAACCGCTGGTCTCGGTGATCGTCAATCAGGCGAACAGCACCTTTGGCCAGCAAATTCGCATCATCGGCGCGACCGAGAAACCGGCCTCGATGCCTTATCGTGCAAATATGACGGTGCTCGACGCGATGATCGCTGTCGGCGGTCTCAGCGAATTCGCCGCGGGCAATCGCGCCAAGCTGATCCGCTTCGACAAGCAGAAGGGCCGCCAGGTCGAATACGCCCTGCGGCTCGGTGACTTGCTCAAAAAGGGCGATAGCCGCGCCAATGTCCTGCTCAAGCCCGGTGATGTGATCATCATCCCGGAAAGCATGTTCTGAGAGGGCGACCGATAACATGAATGAAGTCTTCGAAGATCTGCGCACAGCGGTATACTCAGTCTGGCGGCGACGCTGGCTTGCGCTGTGCGTTGCATGGGCGGTCTGTGTCGTTGGCTGGTTGGCCATCGCACTCATACCCAATTCCTATGAATCGAATGCGCGCATCTATGTCCAGCTTGAGGATGTCCTGGCTGAACAGCTCGAGATCGCCGGCGGCGCAGAGCGCGATATCACGCGCGTGCGCCAGACGCTGACCAGCTCGGTCAATCTGGAAAAAGTAATCCGCTCCACCCGTCTGGGTGAAGGGATCGATGACCAGCGCAAGATGGAAAAAGCCATTCAGGACCTGACCGAAGCGGTCGAAGTCAAAAGCGAAGAAGACAATCTGTTCGAGCTGAGCGCCGAGATCGGCCGCGGTGATCTTTCGGATAATGAAAACGCCAAACTGGCGCAGGATGTCGTCCAGAAACTGATCGACATTTTCCGCGAGGAAAACATTGCCGGAAATCGCGGCGAAGTCGCAGAGACCATCGTGTTTCTCGATCAGCAGCTTGAAGAGCGGAAGAAAGAACTCGAAGCGGCGGAACAGCGCCGCTTGGTGTTCGAAGCGGAAAACCCGGATCTGATCGGCGGTGCGGACGGTGTTTCCTTGCGCCTTCAGACGCTGCGCTCTGAACTGCGCGATGTCGATGCCGACTTAGCGGCCGCTTCCAGCGCGCTTGCCTCGATCGATGGCCAGATTGCCGGAACGCCGCGCATGATTGCTGGCGGTGCGAACGAAACGGGCAGCGCGCGTGCTGCGCTCGCTCAGGCGCAAGCTCAGCTTGCCCAGCTTCAGTCGCGCGGTCTGACCGATAGCCACCCGGACGTTGTCTCGACGAAGAAACAGGTCGATCTGTTGCGCCGTCAGGCTGCCAACGAAAATCCCAACACCGGCGGCTCGCCAAATCCGGCCTACACCGGCTTGATGTCCGTCAAATCGGAGCGGCAGGCCAATGTCCAGGCACTGACTGCGCGCAAGGCTGCGCTCAACGCCGAACTCTCGTCGCTGATGGCAAGCCAGGCGAGTGAACCGACGGTTGCCGCTGAAGCCAACCGGATCAGCCGTGACTATCAGGTGCTCAAAGACAAGTATGACGAACTGCTCAACAATCGCGAGGAAATGCGCCTTCGTGGCCAGGTGGAAACCAACCGCAGTTCGTTCAAATTCGAAGTGATCGACCCGCCAACGACGCCGCGCGCGCCTTCTGCGCCGAAGAGACCGATCCTGCTGCTGGGCGTCCTGTTTGCAGGCCTCGCGGCGGGTATCGGTGCAGCTTTCGCGATCGGTCAACTCAAGTCGACCTACTCGACGACCAGCGGGCTCGAGCGCTCGCTCGATCTGCCGGTACTCGGTTCGATCTCGCAGACGCTTACCGACGCCGCGCGCGAACTGCAGCGCAAGCGGTTAAAGCAGTTCTACGGCGCGTCAGCGGCACTAGGTGGGCTTTGTTTCACTCTGCTCGCGATCGAATTCGTCCAACGCGGCATGTTGGCCTGAGGAGCGGACAGATGACCGAACACAAGAAAATTCCGCTGCCTGAAGGCGAAGTGCCGAAGGAAAGCTCGCTGCTCGAAAGGGCCAGTGGTGCCTTCGGCTTCGACCCGTTCAAAGCAGCGCCGTTCAAGGGCAAATTGCCCGAGCGCGAGATGAAGCGGGCAAAGGTTCTCAAGCATGACGGAGACACGGCAGAAGCGCCAGTGGCTGCGCCGGCTTCACCCGAAGCTGCACGCGAACTGCCGCAAGAAATAGTGTCCGATGCCAACCTTCCGGCGCCTGTACCGCCGTCTGAGATTGTCGTTCGCCAGGATGTCGGCGGTGTTCAGCTCGACGGTCCGATGTTCGAAATCGACCGCGAGTATCTGCGCGATCAGGGGATAATCGTACCGGAGAACGCTGCCAGTGCGCTGCGCGAAGAGTTCAGGATTGTGAAGCGCCAATTGATCGAGACCGCGAAACAGCGCGGAACGGCGGTTTCGCGCCGCATTCTCATCACGTCGCCGCATCCGGGCGAAGGCAAAACGTTCTGCGCAACAAATCTCGCCATCTCGATGGCTTGCGAGCGTGACAGCGAAGTGTTGCTGATCGACGCCGATTTCGCCAAGCCATCGATCCTTTCGACGTTCGGTCTGCCGAAAGGCGCAGGCTTCATGGATTGCCTCGCCGATCCTTCGGTCAATCCGGAAGACCTGGTTATCGGAACCGACATTCCGGGTCTGTGGGTTTTGCCGGCTGGCAATCAGACCAATGCCGACAGCGAATACCTGACCAGTGCGCGAACCGATGAAGTGCTGGAACGGCTGACGGTCGGTGCACCTCACCGTGTCCTGATCTTCGATTCACCACCAGCGCTGGCAGCATCGCCGGCAGCCGAGCTGGCCAAGCATGTTGGCCAGACTGTGCTTGTGGCTCGCGCTGACCAGACCGGCCAGAGCGCGCTCGAAGATGCTTACCGACTTCTGTCCGGCTGCAGCGATGTAAAGCTGTTGCTTAACGCGACCCAGTTCAGCCCCAGTGGGCGGAATTTCGGGTCTTACTACGGTTACGAGGAGTAACCCGCAATGAAACGTCTAACCCTTGTCACCGGCGGAGCGCTGATCGCTCTCGCAACTTCCGCGCCTGCAGTGGCGCAGGAAGCCGAGGAGGAGCGCGCACAGCGGACTACAGTCCAGCCGTATATCGAACTGAACCAGATTGGCGTCGTGACCCTTTCACCCGATGAGGACGGGGTCACCTACACACAGGCTGCGGCAGGCGTGGATGCGACGGTAACAGGCCGTAACACCGGCGGTTCCGTGTCGATCCGCTATGAATACAACAAGGCCTGGGACGGTGATGTTGCAGATAGCGACACAGTCAGCGGGGTTGCCCGCGGCTACGCCTCGATAATTCCGCAGGCGCTGACCGTCGAAGCGGGCGCGCTTGCTGCGCGTACCCGAGTTGACGGCAATGGCGGCGCGACGCTGAACGCGCTCAATGGAGAAGACAGCGAAAGCCGCATCTATTCCGCTTACGCAGGGCCGACCCTCAACACTCGCGCTGGCGATGTCGCCATCGCTGCCCAGTATCAGGTAGGATATACGCGCGTGGAATCGCCCGATGCGCTGATCACCGCGCCCGGTGCTGAGCCCGTCGATGTGTTCGATGACAGCCTCAGCCAGCGCGCTTCCGTGCATGTCGGGACCAGCCCGGGGGAACCTCTGCCGATTGGCCTCGGCGTTGGGGCAGGCTGGCAGCAGGAAGATATTTCAAACCTCGACCAGCGCGTGCGAGATGCGCACATCCGCGGTGACGTGACGGTTCCGGTGTCGGACACCGTCGCGCTTGTTGGCGGTGTCGGTTACGAGGATGTCGAAGTTTCGAGCCGTGATGTGCTCCTTGATGCCGGTGGTCAGCCGGTGATCGGCGACGATGGCCGCTTCGTGACCGACAAGAGCCAGCCCCGACGCATCGCATTCGAGGCCGATGGCCTTATCTGGGATGTCGGCGTGGTTTGGAAACCGAGTTCGCGTACCGCATTTGAAGGCCACTATGGCCGCCGCTACGATTCCGATACGTACTACGGCAGCTTCGCATGGGCACCGAACAGCCGCAGCTCTGTCAATGTCTCTGTGTATGATGCGATTGCCGGGTTCGGTGGTCAGCTGAACACCGCGCTGGCCAATCTGCCGACGGAATTCAACGTTAGCCGTAATGCTCTGACAGGCGATGTCGGCGGCTGTGTCGCCAGCGTCGAAGGCAGCCAGTGCCTGACGGGCGCGCTCGGTTCTGTCCGTTCGTCCGTGTTCCGTTCGCGCGGCGTATCCGGCAGCTACACCACCTCGATCGGCCGCATGACTGCCGGTGTCGGGGCAGGGTACGACCGCCGCAAATTCCTTGCCGCAGAAGGCACCGTTCTCGCCGCGGCAAATGGCGTGACGGACGAAGCCTATTACGCCTCGTTGTTCCTGTCGGGTGACATTGGACAGCGTGCAAGCTTCAACACCAATGCTTACGCGACGCTGCTGCAAAGCGGATTCGACTTGCAGGGCGATGTGCTGGCTCTGGGGGCGTCGGCTTCTTACAGCCGCTCGTTGACGGACAGCCTTTCTGTTCGTGCTGCCGTCGCACTCGACCATATCGATAGTGACCTCGAACTCGAGGACTTCACGACCGCATCCGGCCTGCTTGGCCTGCGGTACGGATTCTGACGCTGGGGGACGTTAAAATGTTTGATGATTTTTATGGGCTTACTGGGCGACCGTTCCAGCTAACCCCGGACCCGAATTTCTACTTCGAGAGTACGACTCACCGCAAGGCGCTGTCTTATCTCGGCTATGGCCTTGCACAGTCTGAAGGCTTCATCGTCATCACTGGCGAGATCGGCTCGGGTAAGTCGACGCTTGTCGCGCACCTGATGCAGAAGATCGACAAGGAGCAGATGACTGTCGGCCAAGTCGTCACCAGCAACCTCGACGGTGAGGAACTGGTGCATGTGGCGGCCCAAAGTTTCGGGCTGGATGTCGAAGGGCACGACAAAGCCAGCGCTCTTGGCGCAATCGAGAATTTTCTGCACGAGGAAGCGCGCGAGGGGCGCCGTTGCCTGTTGGTGGTCGACGAATCGCAAAATCTTTCTGTGGAAGCGCTTGAAGAGCTTCGGATGCTGTCGAACTTCCAGCTCGGCTCCCATCCGCTCCTGCAGCTTCTGCTGCTCGGCCAGCCTGAATTCAAGCAGGTCCTGGCTCAGCATGAAGAACTCGAACAACTGCGCCAACGCGTCATCGCTGCGCACCACCTCGAAGCGATGGAGCCTGGCGAACTCGAACCCTATATCAAACACCGCCTCGAATGCGTGGGCTGGGATGGGAATCCGTCATTCGACCAGCGTGTTTTCGCAGAGCTTTACGCAGCAACAGGTGGTATCCCGCGCAAAGTCAACCAGGTTGCAACGCGCCTTTTGCTGCTGGGAGCGGTCGAGCAACGTTCGCGCATCGACAACGCGATGCTGACTTCCGTGCTTGCTGAAATGCAGCATGACAACGCCTTTCCCGAGGCTGCTCCCAAGCCGTTGGAAAAGCTCGGCCCGGCACCGTCAATCGGGCCGGTCAAGCATGCGACATACCCGCAACCGTCGCCGCGCGCTCGTGTCGAAGACCTTCTCGCTGAGCGAGATGTTCAGATTGCCGAACTGCAACAGGCCATCGTGGAACTGTCGGACACGGTTGAGAAGGCAGAGGGTGGATCGGTTCCTGACAATCTCGCGGAGCGGCTCGCCTCGCTCGAAGATCGGCTTGAAGAACAGGAGCGCATGGTCCGTCACGTACTGACCATGATGATCGAATGGATGGAAAGCGGCCAGTCACGCGCTGCAGCCTGAGGAGGCGGTTTCGATGAAGCATGAGCCGATTTCGGCTGCACCCGTCGTCAATGGCCTGTCTGTTGATGTCGAGGACTGGTTCCAGGTCGGAGCGTTCGAAAACGTAATCGGACGTGACGACTGGGACGGGTTGAGCCTGCGCGTCGAGGACAATGTCCTGCGCATTCTCGACCTGTTCGACGAAGCCGAGGTAAAGGCGACATTCTTCACGCTTGGCTGGGTCGCCAAACGGCACGGACCGCTCATGCGGCGGATCGTGGAAGCGGGGCATGAACTGGCGAGCCATGGCTATGACCACGCACGTGTGTTCACATTCTCACGTAAGGAATTCGGCGAGGATATCCGCAAGGCACGTGAAATTCTTGAGGATGCCTCTGGTGCGAAGATCACTGGTTATCGCGCGCCGAGCTTCTCGTTCGATCAGCGCACACCGTGGGCCTATATGGAACTCGCAGACCAAGGCTATATTTATTCCTCCAGTGTCGCACCTGTTGCGCATGATCACTACGGCTGGAAAGAGGCGCCGCGCTTCGCCTTCAAGCCGTTGCCGTGGTCAGACCTGGTCGAAATTCCGGTTACCACCGCGATCCTCGGCGGAAGACGCGTGGCTGCGGGTGGCGGAGGATTTTTTCGTGTCCTGCCCTATGCATTTTCGCGCTGGGCGATCCGTCAGGTCAACCGAAGTGAAGGCAAGCCGGCGATCTTTTATTTCCATCCTTGGGAAATCGATCCCGACCAGCCGCGTGTGGCCGGTGCACCGATAAAATCTCGCATTCGCCACTATACAAACCTCGAAAAAATGGCCCCCAAATTGCGCGGGCTGGTTCACGAGTTTGCCTGGGGCCGGATGGATGTGCTCGCACATCGCGAAGCGGCTGGCGCGCAAGAGCTGGTGACGTGAATGCTCCGTTTGCTCTTGGCAGTGAGGTGATCAGCCTGGTTGATCTGAGGGATCCGGGTGAAATCGCCCGGATCGAAGGATTTGTAGCGGATTTGCGCGGCAGCGTCTTTCACCGTCCTGCATGGTCGCTGGCGGTTGAACAGGGCACAGGGCAAAGAGCTTTAGGTCTCGTGGCCGAAAAGTGTGGTTCGCTCCACGGGTGGATGCCGCTGACTGAAGTGCATTCGCCGATTTTCGGCCGTGCGCTCGTTTCAAGCGGGTTCGCCGTTGGAGGAGGGCCACTGTCAGAAAAGCACGCCACCTCGGTGGCCTTGTGCCACGCCGCTCAGGAAGTGGCGTCGCGCCGATCGTGCGCATCGATCGAAATACGCAGTGGCGGAGCTCCGGAAACCTGGCGTACATGGAACGACACCCATTGCGGTTTCGAACGCGAGCTTGCGGACAACGACGAAGCGGAACTGCTCTTGGTTCCTCGCAAGCAGAGAGCGGAAATTCGCAAGAGCCTGAAGCTCGATTTTGTCGTCGAAGCGGGCTCGAGCAAACGCGATAGAGATGCACACTATGCGGTTTATAGCGCCAGCGTGCGGAATCTGGGCACGCCAGTCTTTCCGCGCAGCCTGTTCGGCGCGATGCTCGACCGATTTGGTGCGGATGCGGACATTCTGACTATCCGCCATGCAGGCGAGCCTGTCGCGAGTGTTTTGTCCTTCTACCACCAGGGCACCGTATTGCCCTTCTGGGGAGGCGGAACCTACGCCGCCCGGCACCTCAGAGCAAACGAGCGGATGTATTACGAACTGATGCTGCACGCTCGCCGCCGCAAGGGATGCGGACGGTTTGATTTCGGACGGTCGAAAACCAACAGCGGGCCCTATAGCTACAAGAAAAACTGGGGGTTCGAGCCGCATCCCCTGATCTATGCCGGTTGGACAGTGCCGGGCGAAACTGCGCGCGATATCGATCCGACAAGCGAAGCCTATTTGCGAAAAATCGATCTGTGGAAGCGTCTGCCGCTATCCATGGCGAACAGGGTGGGGCCATTCATCGCCAAGGGATTGGCGTAATGAGTGATATTCTCTTCCTGTCCCATAGGATACCATTCCCGCCCGACCGTGGTGACAAGATCCGGTCCCACCACCTGCTTAAGGCGTTGGCTCACATCGCTCCGGTTCATGCCGCGACGTTTGGCGAGACTGCTGCCGACATGGCCGAAGAAAGCGCGCTTGAGGGTGTAGCCAAAAGCCATCTGCTCATTCAGCGGGACAAGGCTCTGCCAATCGCTGGGATCGAGGCTTTGCTGACCGGCAAGCCAGTAAGCCTGACCGCGTTTGACGATGTCCGGCTCCGCGAATGGGTCGGGCGCACACTGGCCGAGCAACCGATCAGGACCATTGTCGTCTTCTCCGGCCAGATGGGTCAATATGTGCCTGACGATTTCGATGGCCGCGTTGTGATCGATCTGTGTGATGTCGATTCCGCGAAGTTCGATGCTTATGCTGAAGAGGGCCGCCTTCCACGCTCTCTGATAGACCGCCGCGAAGGGCGCATCCTTGCAGCAGAGGAAGCCCGGCTGGCTGACCGGTCAAATGAAGTGCTTCTTGTGAGTGAGGCTGAAGCCGAGCTTTTTCGATCACGCTTGCCGGACGGATCGGCACGCAAGGTGTCAGCTCTGCGCAACGGTATCGATGCGCACTTCTTCGATCCGGAAGGGGCAACAAGCCCGTCTCCCTTTGCCGGCGGAGCAGGGCCGCATCTCGTATTTACCGGCCAGATGGACTACCCGCCAAACGTTTCTGCGGTCCAGCGCGTTGCGGCAAGCTTGCTTCCGTCGATCCGGCAGGAATTTCCCGATGCTCAGTTTCATATCGTGGGACGCGCGCCAATCGACAAGGTGATGCGATTGAATGCGGTTGCGGGAGTCAAGGTATGGGGGGAAGTGCCTGATGTGCGCCCTTTCATCCGTGCTGCGGATGCTATTCTGGCGCCATTGACCATCGCGCGCGGGATTCAGAACAAGGTGCTGGAAGCCATGGCAATGGCTCGCCCGGTCATAGTCTCTCCCGAAGCAGCGACGGGGATTGACGCCACCGATGGAATTCACTTCGCCGTTGGCGATAGCGATGACGCGCTGGTCAAGCTGACGATTGCGACGCTGTCCGATGGCGAAGCAGCTAAAGCAATGGGTGTAGCCGCCCGACGCTACGTCCTACAGAATCAGAGCTGGGAAGCGATGCTGGCCCCGTTGCCTGCACTACTGGGCAGAGAACCTCGTCATGTCGCTTGAAGCCACTGCATCACCGGGCGCGTCCGCAGCCGGCGCGACATCGCTGCCACTGCAATGGCGGTCGGCCCTGACACGGTTTGCCATGGTTTGCGCAGCGGTGCTGGCGGTAACGTGGCGTGACTGGTGGGCGATGTCTGACCAGTGGTGGAATATCTCAACCTACAACCACATCTTGCTCGTCCCGCCGATCATTGGATGGCTGATCTACATTCGCCGCGATGCGCTGCTGGAGATCGATCCTGCGCCGTGGTGGCCTGGTTTGCTTCCTCTTGCCGGAGCGATGTTTCTCTGGCTGCTGGGTTCTGTCGCAGGTGTCAACAGCGCCAGCCAGCTCGGCGCGGTTGCTACGCTCATGCTTGCCGTACCCGCTACACTCGGGCCGCGTGTCGCTCTCGCCTGCGCGTTCCCGCTGGCCTACATGCTTTTTCTGGTTCCGTTCGGTGACGAACTTGTCCCGACCCTGCAGATGGTCACCGCGGCGATTGTGATCTGGCTGACTGAAGCCAGCGGCATTCCGGCGGTAATAGACGGCGTTTTCATCGACACGCCAGTCGGCCTGTTTGAAGTGGCGGAAGCATGCTCGGGGGTGAAGTTTCTTGTCGCCATGATCGCGCTCGGGGTCCTCGTTTGTTATGCGTGTTTCAAGCGTTGGAAAATGCGCTTCCTTTTTATGGCCGCGGCCATAATTTTGCCCGTTCTCGCCAACGGCATCAGAGCTTGGGGCACGATATATATTGCGCAGTCGCAGGGCATCGCATTCGCCGAGGGGTTCGATCATATTTTCTATGGTTGGGTCTTTTTCGCAGTGATCGTATTTCTGTTGCTTGCAGCATTCTGGCGATCATTCGACAGGGATCCGGACGAGCTCGGGATAGACTTTCCTCAGTTCATGAACTCCAGTTGGATGAACCGACTGGCCATCCCGGCCCGCGCGACTGGGCTCCATCTTGCGGCTGCGCTGCTCTTTATCGCTGGCATGTTCGGTTGGCAGTTTGCAGCTTCGACCATTGCTGCGGACATTCCGGAACAGATCGCTTTGCCGGACGTGCCGGGGTGGGAGAGGGTGGACTACAAGCCGGATGTGGCTTGGAGCCCGCGCATGAACGGCGCTGATCACAAGCTGTTGGGCAGGTATCGTGACGCGAAAGGGCGGGAAATCGACGTCAGCTTCGCGCTGTACGCGGCGCAGTCCGAAGGCCGGGAAGCGGGCGCGACAGGGGAGGGTGCATTAATCCCCGACACCGCGTGGCGCTGGGTCGGCCCGTGGGAGGCAAATACCGAGTCCAGTGGTGAGGAATTGCTCGCTTTCGGGCAAGTCAGGCGGTTTGCTGCAACAAGCTACCGGACCGGTTCAGTGCTGACCGGAAAAACCAGCAGCCTCAAGCTGCAAAGCATGCGTGACCGTCTGCTCATGGCGGGTAAGCCAACCATGACCCTAATTCTCTCGGTCGAGGGCGCTGATCGCGAAGCAGCCAAACAGACCCTTGCCGATTTTGGTGCTGCAACCGGCGACCGCGGGGAATGGATGGACCGCATAGCCAGGGTGCGATAGGGCGCAGGCCATGTGCGGGATCGCCGGAATTTTTCACTTGGGTACGCCCAAACCGGTCGATCCTCGACGGATTGAGCGGATGTGTGACGCGATGATCCACCGCGGGCCTGACGGTTACGGTGTGTGGACCGATCATGGGGTCGGCCTCGGTCATCGACGCCTGTCGATTATTGATCTTGAGGGCTCGCCCCAGCCGATGCATTCGACCGATGGTCGCGCGGTGATCGTCTTCAATGGCGAGATCTACAACTATCGGGAACTGCGCCGTGAATTGGTTGCGGACGGCGCAAAGTTCCGCACCGAAGGCGATACAGAGGTCATTCTGGCTGCATGGCAGCGGTGGGGGCCGGACTGCCTCGAACACTTGCACGGGATGTTCGCTTTCGCGCTTTATGATCTCGACAAGCGACAGTTGTTTCTGGCGCGAGACAGGCTCGGCGTTAAGCCGCTTTTCATGGCGCATCTATGCGACGGAAGCCTGGCCTTTGCGTCCGAACTGAAAGGCTTGCTCGCGCATCCGCTCCTGCGCCGCGAGGCCGACCCGCTCGCGGTCGAGGACTACATGACCTGGGGCTATGTGCCTGACCACAGGAGTTTCCTTAAAGGTGTGAGCAAGCTGCCGGCTGGGCATTTGCTCATTGCCGAACAGGGTCGTGGTATGCCTCAGCCGCGCCAGTGGTGGGACATCGACTTTCGTCAGCGCCGCAAAGGCAAGACGGCAGATCTGTCAGCCGAGTTGCTGCATCATATGCGTGAAGCCGTCACCTCTCGCATGGTGTCTGACGTGCCGCTCGGGGCGTTCCTTTCTGGCGGCGTCGATTCATCTTCGGTCGTCGCGTTGATGGCAGAAGCGAGCAATAGCCCTGTTCAAACTTGCTCAATCGGCTTTGATCAGCAGCATCTTGATGAAACCGGCTATGCGGAACAAGTCGCGCAGCTGTTTCAAACCGACCATCGCGCGCGCCAGGTCAACCCGGATGATTTTGGCGCGATTGATACCTTGGCCGGCATGTTCGACGAACCTTTCGCTGACGCCTCGGCCTTGCCGACATGGCGAGTATGCCAACTGGCGCGCGAGAATGTTACCGTTGCGCTGTCCGGTGACGGCGCCGATGAAGCCTTCGCGGGTTATCGCAGACACGTATTCCATGCGCGGGAAGAACAGGCGCGGGTGGTGCTGCCCGCGTTTCTGCGCAAACCCCTGTTCGGCGCGCTAGGGGCCGTTTGGCCCAAAGCGGATTGGGCACCGCGTCCGCTAAGGGCAAAGGCGACGTTCCTGTCACTCGCAGCTGATGGCGACGAAGGATACGCCTCAGCGCTGGCTGTAACGACGCCGATGCAGCGCGCCGGGCTCTATACCGATGCGTTCGCGAACACGCTGGGCGGTTATCGCGGTGAACAACCGATGATCGATCTCATGCGATCCGCCCCGGCGAAGTCTGGCCTTGATCGCGCTCAGTATGCCGACCTGAAATTCTGGCTCCCAGGCGATATTCTGACCAAGGTTGATCGCACCAGTATGGCCACTAGCCTCGAAGCGAGAGAACCCTTGCTCGATCATCGGCTGATCGAATTTGCAGCCAGTATGCCTCAGCGCCAAAGGGTCCGGGGCCGCCAGGGCAAGTGGATCCTGAAGCATACGATGGAGCGATATCTGCCCGACGAGATTCTCTATCGGTCCAAGCAGGGGTTTGTCACGCCCATCAGCGAATGGTTCAGGGGACCACTGGCCAACGAGGCGCGTGCGCTGCAGACTTCGTCCGCTGCGATCCGCGTGGGCTGGTTCGATCGTAGTCAGATTGCGAAAGTTGCGGAAGATCACATCTCCCGCCGTTCGGACCATGGGCGGCTGTTGTGGCAACTTGTCATGCTCGACAAAGCGCTCGAAAGACTCAATATTTCCGCTTGAGCGGTGACAAGTTGAGTCACAATATTTCTCCACCGCCCTGTTTGGAGACGGTTTCGAAAAACCGGTCGAAAAGAATTATTTGCCAATCGACTCTTCAATGCTCTAGTTTACATTTCTATTATAACGAATTCATGATGAGGGGTCGTCGATGGATCGTGCAGGATCAGGGATTAGCAACGAAGGCTCGGAAGATTCCGGCGGTCTCGACACGTTCGTGACTTTGTCGCGGCAGGACGAAGCCCTTGTAACCGACGCAGCGATGCCTCGCGGCGTGCCGCATGAACTGTTTGAACTGACTGAGCTGGAATCGTTCTATCAGGAAGAAGAGCAAGCCCTCTGGACTTACATGAGGCCCGCGGGGAGGCCCAGTTTCACACCGCACATGCTGAGCGATTTTGAGCGCTGGCAGGATTTGATCGCCTCCGGGTTCGGCTCCGGCAAGACCCCCCTTCGTTATCTGATCCTCGGGAGCCGTGCGCCCGGAGTGTTCTGTTTCGGCGGCGATCTGGACCTGTTCCAGCGCCTGATCCGGGACCGCGATAGGGATGGGTTGGTCCGATACGGGCACCGTTGCTGCAAGATCCTCCACCGGAACATGAACACGCTCGATATTCCGATGCTGACGATTGGCCTGGTTGAAGGCGCAGCTCTTGGCGGCGGGTTCGAGGCCTTGCTGTCGTTCGACCATATTATCGCTGAGCGCGATGCCACGTTTGGTCTTCCCGAAGTCATGTTCGGACTGTTTCCAGGTATGGGCGCGCACGCATTTCTGAGCCGAAAGCTGGGCAGCGCCATGGCGGATCGGTTGATAATTTCGAATGAAACTTTCTCGGCCGAGCAAATGTACGACATGGGAATCGTGCATCAGCTGGCCGAAAAAGGGGAAGCGCTAAGCTCGTGCAAGGAATTTATCCGCAAGTCGGAACGCCGCCACGCCGGTTTGGTCGGGGCGCGGCGGGCGACCAAGATATCCTGGGCGCTCGAGCTTGAAGAACTGACCCGGATCACGGAACTGTGGGCCGATACCGCTTTGCAATTGCGCGAGCAGGACCTGCGGGTGATGAACCGGTTGACGAGTGCGCAACAAAGGCTGGCTGATGCTGCCTAATCCATGACACCGTGACCAAGCGCCATATACTCGTCGCTCTGCATTTCCATGAGGCGGCTCACCGTCCGTTCGAATTCGAAGCTTCCGTCGCCTGACTGGTAAAGCTTCTCAGGTTCTGCTGCTGCGGTTGCGAACAGCTTGACCCGGTGTTCGTATAAGGCATCGATGAGTGTCACGAAGCGTGCGGCCTCGTTGCGGTTCTCCGGCCCCATTTCCGGAATGCCTACTGCGATCACAGAGTGATAATGCCTTGCAATCGCGAGATAATCGCTCGCGCCGCGCGCATCCTTGCAGAGCCGTGAGAAGCTGAAGACCGCGACCCCCTTGAGCGACTTGGGGACATGCAGCATACGGCCGCCGCCGACATCCAGTTCTGCGCTTGGGACGTGCGCGGCGTCCTCCGGTGCGAAATCCGTCAGGCGGAAGAAGGCCTCGCGCACTTTTGCCGTGGCCTGATCACCAAGGGGTGTGTGCCAGGTCTCAA
This sequence comes from Parerythrobacter lutipelagi, assembly GCF_005434975.1. GTDB lineage: Bacteria > Pseudomonadota > Alphaproteobacteria > Sphingomonadales > Sphingomonadaceae > Parerythrobacter_A > Parerythrobacter_A lutipelagi. The sequence continues at coordinate 822,365 of NZ_SKCJ01000002.1, forward strand.
TCCCGCCGATCCGCTCCAGGCGGTAGTCAGTCGGGCCATTGAGAGGGAGAACGTCCAGACGCTCTTGAACCAGCTCGATGAACGGCAGAAAGTGTTCGCGATTGAGCCCGTCTTTATAGAGATCGCTCGGCGGGCGGTTCGATGTGGTCACTACGGTCACGCCATGATCGACGATGAGGGCCGTAAACAGCCGGCTCATGATCATCGCGTCGGCGCTGTTGTTCACTACCATCTCGTCAAAGGCGAGGCAGCGCACGTCCTCCGCAATTTGCGCCGCGACGGGCGGTATCGGATCGCCGCTCTCTTTCTTGCGCTCTTCGCGCAGCAGTGCGTGAACCTCCTGCATGAAAGCGTGGAAATGCACCCGGCGTTTGCGCCCGATTGACAGGCATTCGTGAAACAGGTCCATCAACATCGACTTGCCGCGCCCGACGCCGCCCCACATGTAGATGCCGCGAGCCGGTTCGGGCGGGCCCTTCAAGGCGCGCCACAGCAGGCTGCCGCGTTTCGGAACAGCTTCGAGTGCCTGTTGCAATATATCGAGCCTCGCCGCCGCTGCCGCCTGCTCGGTGTCGGGCCGCAACTCGCCGGTTTTCACAAGCGCATCGTATCGTTCCAAGACACGGGTCATCGCGGCGGGAACTTGCGCACTATGCCGGAGAACGACGCGACGATCTGTTCTTCTTGCTCAACTGTGCCGCGAACGAACACCAGCTTGCCTGTTTCGCGCATGATTTCCGTAACCGCGTCGAGCGGGCGGCTTGGATCGCCGCCGCCAGTGAACTGCGTTGACAGCTCCAGCGTCACTGATGGGCCTGCGTTGCCGCTGCCAAGCGTGTGCATGGTGGTGAACATCGAGATGTCGATCAGTGCCAGCGTCACCGCACCGTGGATGATGCCTTGCAGGTTCTCGTGCTTGCGCTCCGGAAACATGCGCAGACGGCTCTTGTCGCCTTCAACCCGGGTAATGAGCTTTCCCATCACTGCGCTGTTGAACAGCGTCGGGTCTTTCAGGTTCCAGTGACGCCAGCCCGGGTTTTCGGGATCCGGCCTGTGATCGAAGACCTCGTCCGATAGGGCCACGTCAGATCGCGCGTTCAGCCATCATCTTCTTGGTTTCCGCAATCGCCTTGGCGGGCGAGAGACCCTTGGGGCAAACATTCGCACAATTCATGATGGTGTGGCAGCGATATAGGCGGAACGGATCCTCCAGCTGGTCGAGCCGTTCGCCGGTCATCTCATCGCGGCTATCGGCCAGCCAACGGTATGCCTGCAGCAGGATCGCCGGACCGAGGAACTTGTCCGAATTCCACCAATAGCTGGGGCATGAGGTCGAACAGCAGGCGCACAGGATGCATTCGTACAGGCCATCGAGCTGTTCCCGTTGCTCCGGCGACTGGAGGCGTTCCTTGCCGCTCGGTGTCGGCGTGACAGCCTGAAGCCAAGGGCGGATCGAAGCGTACTGTGCGTAGAAATGGGTGAAGTCGGGCACGAGGTCCTTGATCACATCCATATGGGGCAGGGGGGTGATGCGCACTTCACCCTTCAGGTCTTCGATCGCTGTCGTGCAGGCGAGCCCGTTTTTGCCGTTGAGGTTCATCGAGCAGGACCCGCAGATGCCCTCACGGCACGAACGGCGGAAGGTCAGTGTCGGGTCAATCTCGCTCTTGATCTTGATCAGCGCGTCGAGAACCATCGGACCGCACGCGTCGAGATCGATTTCAAACGTGTCATACCGCGGATTTTCCCCGCTATCCGGGTCATAGCGATAGATCTTGAAGTTGCGCGTCTTGCCAGCACCCTCGGCTCTGTGGGTGCGCCCATTGCCGGTGATCTTCGAGTTCTTTGGAAGGGTGAAAGTCGCCATGATCGGGGGAATCCTGTTGCTACGCAAAACCTATCTAGCGCTTCACGCCATGAGAGCAAGGCGCGGCTGTTGCAAGCTTTGCGTACCCTGATGAAGCCGAAGCAACGTTTCCCGCGCTGTCCAAGTGGAACATATGGAACACAGTCCTGATGCTGATCTTCTTACCGCCCGAAAATGGCGCGAGTTCGCAGGCGGGGGAGGGAACGGTGAAGGCATGCCGTGCGTCTACCATCCATGGACGATGTAGGACAGCAATCGGGTGCGTGGCCGCAATGCGCGGCAATCTTCGGTGCGACAGGAGGGATCGGATCTGCGCTGTGCCGCGAACTGATTGCTCGCGGGACCGCGACCGTCTTCGCCGGTTCACGAGCCGGGAACGGGCCCGAAGACTCGTCTGTCAGACCGTTCCGGTTTGATCTTGCCGACGAGACCACGATAGTTGAAGCCGCTGCCATGATGAAGGCGACCCCGCCCGATCTGGTGATCGTCGCAAGCGGGGTTCTGACGCTCGCCGACGGAACAGGTCCCGAGCGCAGCTACAAATCGCTCGATCCGGGCGCAATGGCGCAGATATTCGCAGCCAATACCTTGGGCCCGGCACTGGTGGCCAAGCACATGCTGCCCCTGTTCGCGCGCGATCGTCGCTGCCTGTTTGGTGCTTTGTCTGCGCGGGTCGGTTCAATCGGCGACAACCGCATCGGTGGCTGGCATTCGTACCGCGCGAGCAAGGCCGCGCTCAACATGCTGCTGAAAAATTTCGCCATCGAATTGGGGCGTACGCACAGGCAGACGATTGTCGCAGGCCTGCATCCGGGAACAGTCGACACGGCATTGAGTGAACCGTTCCAGTCCAATTTGCCACAAGGTCAACTGACTAACGCTGCCGATGCAGCGAAAAACCTGCTCGCCGTGATTGACGACCTCACGCCTGACGACAGTGGCGGCGTGTTTGACTGGCAAGGCAAGCGGGTGCCGGACTAGGCGGCGGGCACGGGCTTGCGCTGGGGCAGCAGCTCTTCACACACGCTGTATGTCCGCTCGTTGTCGACATCGATCGCCAGCGCGCCGTCAGCGAAAGGCGTCGCCTTGATTTCCAGACCGAAGCGTTTGCTGATGCGCTTCATCGCGCCCGGCGCATCGACCAGTCTCAAGCCCATCAGCACGATATTGAACAATCCAAAAGCACGGATCATACGGTCACGGTTGGCCTGGAACTGGCCGCCCTCGCGGAAGGCTTCCATCGCGCCGAAGGCCTTCCGGTTGGCAAGGCCGTAGATATTGCAATTGGCATAGCCGCCGTCGCGGAACTTGTAGAAATTGCGTTGCCCGTCCGGGTGGGCGGCCAGCACATCCTTGTCGCGCGCGAGCGCCAGCGTCGCGTCTGCTCCGGCCGCGAGCGTAGCGCGGATTTGGGAAAAACCATCGGCTGTGAGCAAGACGTTGTCTGCCGTCGTGATAACGAAGGGGCCTTCATCGTCCGCGGCAGCGGCGGTCACGCTGTCGACGATGCCGCTATGCGAATTGACGAACCGGATCGGAGTGCCGCAATCTGCATATTGCTCGAGCAAAGCCCCGACTTCCGCTTGCGCTTCCGGCTCGATCGAAATGCGGATTTCCGAAACATCGGGCTGCGCGGTCAGGACATCAAGCACCCACTCGATCAGCGGTTTGCCGCAAATCGGCGCAATGCACTTGTGCGAAACGCCCGCGCGTTCGGCAAGCGGGTTGACGACCCCGGCGCGCTGCGCGGCGAGAAGGATAACGGTTGTCGGGCGAATGCTCACGTTGTTCTCCTTCACGCAGCGGTAGGGCGGCTGCGCGCCGTATTAGGCTTCTGCACAACGGCTGCAACCGCTACGCGGGAAGCGCTCAGCTGATGAGCGCATTGCGCCGCCAGCTTTCAGCCAGCAGTGTTTCGAGCAGATCGGCATGGCTGAAACCGGCGTAGCTCGCTGCCTTGGCCATGACCTTTTCGGACCACAGATTGCAGTTGAGATTGATTTCAATGAAATTGATGTCGCCGGTCTTCAAATCGACGCGAAACTCGATCCGGCCGTAGTCGAAAGGCAAAAACTCGCGTGCGACCTTCTTTGCCATCTCAGTAATTTTCGGCGCAAATTCTGGATGTTCGAACGTTTTCAGTGCCGCCTTCTCGGTGTTCTGGACGAGGTCGCGCTTCTCGTAATAAGTCCACAGCTTCTGCGTGTCCTCGCGTTCGTACCATAGCATCGGCAGGGGGGTGGGTTCGTCATTCAGCGTGATGAAAGCGCACTGGACATCGTAGCCGTCAAGATAGGGCTCGACGATGGCATCGTGGCCCTGGCCGTGAATGTTGGCGATGGCATTGGTCACACCGTTCCAGTCGAAGGCGTCGGAAATACCCCAGCTGGCCGACGAGGCATTCGGCTTGATGACCCAGCGCCCATCTGGAGAGGGGGGCAGATCCTTTTCAAGCACCGGCGCGCCCTTGCGATAGCAGAACCATGGGGCGGTCGGGACACCCGCGTGGGTGCAGGTCAGTTTGGATACCGACTTGTCATCCCCCAATCCGCGCAGGAAGGGCATCGCTCCGAGGTAAGGAATGCGGTGCATGTTGCACAGGATCGGGATCAGCATCTCGCTGTTAACGAACCCCCCGCGATTGAGCAGCGGGAAAACGTAATCGACATCGGGCCGTTCGAACAACACCTTGTAAGTGTTGGCGAGCTCGAGATTCAAACCGAGATCTTCCAGCGTGGTGCGCACTTCGTGGTGGTATATTGCATGATTGCCATCTTCCGGGTGCATCCCGCCGCCCCACAGCACATGCTTCGCCATGAACAGCAGGCGAACCCGCTCCTTGGCTTCGTCTGGAATGCGCAATGGTTCGATGGCAGTGGTCATAGAGGGCCTCGATTGTTGGATCGAAATCCGCTTCTAAAGACAATGCTGCGCTGCGAAAAGCGAAAAGCTGACGCTTAGATGCCCGCTTTCTTTGCTGTGTCGAGGATCGCACCGACAAAACCGAGCGGGTCGTCTTCCTGAATGAAGTGGCCGCCCTTCAGCGTTCTGTGCAGGTCGTTGTCGCGCGCCCCCGGGACTCGCTCCTTGAATTGCGCGTCGCCGCCGCGAGTAATCGGATCGCGATCAGAGAAGCAGCAGGTAAACGGCTTGTCGAAGGTTTCGAGAGCTTTCCACGCTTCCAGCTGGTCAGGCACAGCTTCGTTTTTACCCAGCGGGACCAGCGACGGGAAAATCCGGGCACCGGCCTTGCTGCCACGCGTATCGAATGGTGCATCATAGGCAGCGACCACACTCTTGGGCAGATCTGTCGTGGTCGCTTTCTGGATAATGCCGCCGATGGGAAACACCGGACTATATTTCGAAAAGGCGCGCCATTTGGCAAAGGCGGGCGGCGCTTCCTGTCCGGAGGGAAGGCCGCCATTGGACAACACGACACCGGCGAACTTTTCCGGCATGGCGGCAACCAGCCTCAGCCCGACCAGCGAGCCCCAATCCTGGCAGGCGAGGATCACGTTGTTGAGCCCCAGAGCCTCGAACCATTCGCGCATCCACGCAACATGGCCGGCATAGGTGTAGGCGTCCTTGTCCGTCGGTTTGTCAGACTTGCCGAAGCCGATGAGGTCCGGCGCAAGCACACGATACCCGCCTTCGATCACCGGACCGATCATCTTGCGATAAAGGTAACTCCAGCTCGGCTCGCCATGCATCATCAGCACAGGCGGAGCATCGCGCGGCCCCTCGTCGACATAATGCAGCCTCAGGCCGTCGCCGAGCACGTGATAGCGCGGGTCATACGGATAATCCGCAATTTTGGCGAACCGGTCGTCCGGTGTTCGATGAACCTTGCCCATGGTCAGTCTCCCCGATGCAACCTATCATGCCGCGAAGAGCGCGAAAGGGAAGAGGAAAAAGCGATGGGCGTGGCAAGTTGGTGGGATGCGCACGGAGTACCGAGAGTGATCAAGTTCGCTTGCGGCATGCCGGCAATCATGAAGTTGCGATCGCAAGTCGTTCCCATGGCAGCAGGCGACGTGTTCGAGCTCGGCTGCGGCGGGGGCATCAACCAGCAATTTTATCGTGCGGGCGCAATTACACGCTATGCCGGGATCGACCCGGGCGGGAAGCTGCTTGAATACGCGCGGGCCGAGGCAGAAAAGAAAGGGTGGAAGGCGGATATCCGCGACGGGATCGGCGAAGATATTCCATTCGACGACGAGAGCTTCGATACTGTGGTGTGCACCTACACGATGTGCTCGGTCCAGGATCAGGCACAAGTGGTACGAGAGATGCGGCGGATCCTGAAGCCCGGCGGCAAACTCTTGTTTCTGGAGCATGGACGGGCGCCCGATGCACAGGTCGCACGCTGGCAGGATAGAATCGAACCATGGTGGAAGCCGTTTGCCGGCGGGTGCCACTTAACCCGGCCGATAACTCAGGCGGTAACAGACGGCGGTTTCGAGGTGGATGCCCTCGGCGCGCGCTATTTGCCGAAAACCCCGAAATCGATCGGCTGGAACGAGTGGGGCGTCGGAGTAAAAGCTGGGGAATAAAGACCGCGGAGCAAATGCGGGGGAGTAAAGGCGGGAGCCTGATGGCCCCCGCCTGATACTTCACATCATTCGCCGAAAGTGCGCTGCCACCAACCGCGGCGCGGCTTGCCACCTGCATCGTTGGCCGGTTTATCGTCCGACGCCGCTGGTGCAGGTTCCGCCGGTTGCTCAGCGGCAGCAGGTTCCGCTTTCTTCTTGCGTGTCCGCTTCGGCTTAGCCGGTGCTGGTTCTTCCGCAGCCGGTTCTGCCTGAGGCGCAGCTTCCGCTTCCGCTTCAGGTTCGACTTTCTTTTTGCGCGTGCGCTTGGGCTTGGCCTGGGCCGCTTCCTCTGACGCAACCGCGGCTTCGGATTTGGTCTCGTCGGCTTTCTTCCGCCGCGGCGCGCGCTTCTTTGGTTTGGGCGCTTCTTCCTCGGCTGCAGCTTCTGCGGTTTCCGGTGAGCCGTTTGGTCCGGCGACGACCGCCATGTCTTCCTTCACCTGCTCCGAGATTTCTCCAAGCGCTTCGCCATCGGCTTGCTCGTTGCCGTCCTTGTCACGGTTGCGACCACCACGCCGACCGCGTCCGCCGCGGCGACGGCGTTTCTTGGGCTTGCCGTCGTCATCGTCACTGTTGTTTTCGGCATCGCCGGAGCCGCTGTCTCCATCATCGGAGTCATCATCGCCCGTTTCATCGCCAGCATCATCGCCGCTGTCATTGGGGGCGCCATGGTCGTCACGATCGCCCCGCTTCTTGCGCCCGCGGCCGCCACGCCGACGGCGCTTCTTCTGCGGCTTTTCGTCGTCATCCTCGCGATCGATTTCTTCTTCGATCTCTTCGTCGTCGTCATCATCGTCGTCTTCGACGATCGGTTCGAACTTGGGCGCTTCAGCCGGTCGAGGGCCGGAACTCGAAACGGTCATTTTCGCGCCTTCGTCCTCGCCTTCCGGCACGACTTCGACGTTCACTCCGTAACGGTTTTCGATTTCGACCAGGTCGGCGCGTTTCGAGTTGAGCATGTAAACCGCAGCTTCGGTGCTGGCGGCCAGTGTGATGATCGTCCCCTTGCCCTTCGCTGCTTCGTCTTCGATCAGCCGCAAGGCGGAGAGGCCGGCACTTGATGCCGTACGGACAAGTCCGGTGCCGTCGCAATGCGGACAATCACGCGTGGTCGCTTCGAGAACACCGGTGCGCAGGCGCTGGCGGCTCATTTCCATCAAACCGAAGCCGGAAATTCGGCCAACCTGAATGCGTGCGCGATCGTTCTTCAGGGCATCCTTCATCGCGCGTTCGACTTTGCGGACGTTGGAATTGTACTCCATGTCGATGAAGTCGATCACCACGAGGCCCGCCATATCGCGCAGGCGTAGCTGGCGGGCAATTTCCTTGGCGGCTTCGAGGTTGGTCGCGGTGGCGGTCGCCTCGATCCCGTGTTCCTTGGTCGAACGACCGGAGTTGATGTCGATCGATACGAGAGCTTCGGTCGGATTGATGACCAGATAGCCACCCGATTTCAGCTGTACCACCGGATCGTACATCGCGCGCAGCTGGTCTTCCGCGCCATATCGCTGAAACAGCGGAACCGGGTCCGAATAGGCTTTAACCCGGCGAGCATGGCTCGGCATCAGGAGCTTCATGAAGCTCTTGGCGAGTTTGTAGCCTTCCTCTCCTTCGACCACGACCTCTTCGATCTCGCGATTGTAGATGTCGCGAATTGCGCGCTTGATCAGGTCGCTGTCCGAATGGATCAGCGCAGGCGCGGCGGAGGCCAGCGTCTTTTGCCGGATTTCGTCCCACAACCGCGCCAGATAGTCGAAGTCGCGCTTGATCTCGGTCTTGGTCCGGCTGAGACCGGCAGTGCGAACAATCAGGCCCATGGACTTGGGCAGGCTCAGCGCACCAACAACCTGTTTCAACCGTTTGCGATCCTGAACGCTCGAAATCTTGCGCGAGATGCCGCCGCCGTGGCTGCTGTTGGGCATGAGCACGGTGTAGCGACCGGCGAGGCTGAGATAGGTGGTAAGGGCTGCGCCCTTGTTGCCGCGCTCTTCCTTTACGACCTGTACCAGCAGGACCTGCCGCCGCTGTATGACGTCCTGGATCTTGTAACGGCGACGCAGCGCCTGGCGACGTGCGCGGACTTCATCGACTTCCTTCGCACGGCTTCTCGGTTTGCCTTTACCGTTGCCTTTGCCCTGACGGCGGCGACCGCGACCACGGCCCTTCTGGCCATTGTCTTCATCGTCGGAATTGCCGTCAGCGGACGAATCATCATCGTCGTCATCGTCATCGTCATCGTCGCCGTTTTCAAGCTGGCCTTCCTCGATTGTCGAGACAGTGCCTTTCTCGGACGTGTCGATTTCCTCGACGCCGTCTTCGGCCAGATCCTCAGCGAGCGCTTCGGCAGATTCTTCGTCTTCGGCGTCGTATTCATCGCCAGGCAGATTGCCTGCATCTTCGTCTTCCGATCTCAGACGCGCTTCTTCCTCGGCGGCTTCAGCCTCTTCGGCGAGCAGCGCATCGCGGTCTTCTTTCGGAATCTGGTAGTAGTCGGGATGGATTTCACTGAAGGCCAGAAACCCGTGGCGGTTTCCGCCGAAATCGACGAAAGCCGCTTGTAGCGACGGTTCGACCCGGGTTACTTTTGCGAGGTAGATATTGCCTTTGATCTGCTTGTGTTCAGCAGATTCGAAATCGAATTCTTCAATGCGGTTTCCCTTGAGCACTGCCACCCGAGTTTCTTCGGTGTGGCGCGCATCGATAAGCATGCGGGTTGCCATTTATTATTCTCCAAACGCCTCCGGGCGGGGCAGACCCCGCGATAGGAGGGCGTTCATATGTGTGGGAGCCAGCGGCCACCGTTGGCGCGCTGGCGATATCGGACCGGACCGGGCGCATTTGAGCGCTGTGCCGGAGTGATGTGTCTGCCGAATAGAGAGAGCGCATTGGGTGCGCTGCCGGACCCGTCGATGCAGCGGCGCAGCTCGAAAACTGCGGCGACTGGATCGGGGAGAGGCTTCTCATGTCTGCATCAACCTGTTGAATGCTCCGCGCAGGATGCCGGAGCCAAACCCGGGTTAAGCAGCCATAGTGCAAACAAAAGTGTTGCCTTGGCTGCAGGTCGCCCCGATTTGATGGAAGTTAGCTAGCACCGTGGGTTTCACCCCGCAACCATATTGCGCAATCCCACCGCAACACCCTAACAGTGTCGCGTAATGTCATTGCGCATACAACTCTGGCTGATTTTCCTTGCTCCGGTGCTGCTGGTTGCCGGGCTCGTCGCGTTCGGTTTGACCATCCCGATCCCGCATCTCGGGCGCGAATATGTCGTTCGGGTCGCTTTGCCCGAGGCAGGTTCGCCGGTCGACCTCCCTGAAATCCTTGGCCCGGAAGATCGCTCACGACCGCTCGTGGTCATCGATGCGGGGCATGGGGGAAAAGATCCCGGCGCCAGCGGAGCCGGCTACCGCGAAAAGGATGTCGTTCTAGGCCTGGCGAAAGCGTTGCGTGACGAGCTGCTCAGGCAGGGCGGTGTGCGGGTTGCTTTGACGCGTGATGACGACACGTTTCTCGTGCTTGAAGAGCGCCCGGAAATCGCGCGACGGATGAGCGCAGACCTTTTCATTTCGATCCATGCCGATTCTGCCGGCGAAATAAGTGCAGTGAACGGCGCGAGCATCTATACGCTTTCGAGCGAAGCGTCGAGCGAAGCGGCCGCGCGTTTTGCCGAGCGGGAGAACAATGCAGACGCGGTAAATGGTGTGCAACTCGCCGGCAAAAGTGACGAGATAAGCACCATTCTGGTCGAGCTATCCCAGCGGCGCGTACAGGAAACCAGCGCCGAATTCGCTCGCCTGATCACCCGGGAAGGCCAGGGGACGCTTCGGTTTCATCCGCAATCGCGCCGTTCGGCGGCCCTGGCTGTCTTGCGCGCGCCTGACGTCCCGGCTGTGCTATACGAATCCGGCTTCGTGACAAATCCGGCAGATGCAGAGCGACTGACATCCGCTGAAGGAAAACGGGATTTCGCGGAAGCGATGGCCCGTGCGGTGCGCATATTCTTCGCCCGCCAGTCCAGCTCATCGTAGATTACCCTGTAAAGCTGCTGGCGCTATTCAGAATCTGCATGCTAAAGGCCGCGCAGAACCATGGCAGACACTACGCTTCAATCGATCAGCTATCGCATTCGGCGCGAGGCCAGCGGCTTTATGGCCTGGCTCAAGCCAAAGGCCGAAGTGGCAACCGAATGGTTCCGCAGCAATTGGCGTGAAAAGCGCTGGTTTCGTTGGGCGAGTTCAGCACTGGGTGCGTTCCTGCTGATATTTCTTGCTGGTTATATAGTACTGACCCGCGATCTTCCCGACGTGGAAACGCTCCGCGATTACGAGCCTCCTCTGCCGACCGTCGTTCGGGGATACGACGGTGAGATCGTCCATAGCTACGCGCGCGACCGGCGAGTACAGCTCCAGTATGCAGACTTTCCCGAGCCGCTGATCGAAGCGTTTCTCGCCGCAGAGGACAAGACTTTCTTCAGCCATGGCGGAATCGACGCGGGCGGCCTTGCCGGGGCGGTGATCGACTATGTCAGCAAGATGGGCAGCGGAGAGCGTGCCGTCGGCGGCTCGACCATTACCCAGCAGGTCGCCAAGAATATCTTTCTTTCGAAAGAGTACTCCATCACCCGCAAACTGCGCGAGATGATTCTGGCTCGCCGCATTGAAGGTGTGCTCGATAAGCAGGAAATTCTCGAACTCTACCTCAACGAGATTCCGCTTGGCCGCCGCAGCTTCGGTGTGCAGGCCGCCGCGAGAACATATTTCGACAAGGATGTCGGCGATCTCGAGCTTCACGAGGCGGCCTATCTGGCGATTCTGCCGAAAGCGCCGGAGACTTACAGCCGCGAACGCAATTTCGACCAGGCGATGGAGCGGCGCAATTTCGTGCTCGACCAAATGGCTGCGAACGACTTCATAACTGCAGCGGAAGCCAGCACAGCCAAAAGCCGGCCTCTGGGTATCGTCAATTCTCGCACATTGCGTTCAGCCGATGCGGGTTACTTCCTCGAAGAAGTCCGGCGCCAATTGCTCGATCAGTTTGGCGAAAGCGCTGAGGATGGTCCGAACAGCATTTATGCCGGCGGGCTTTGGGTGCGGACTTCGCTCGACCCGGACTTGCAAGCAGCCGCGCGCGATGCACTGCGCCAAGGCCTGATTCGGTATCATGCCGGCCGCGGCTGGAGCGGTTCAATTGCCACCATCAATTTTGACGACGGTCCGTGGCAGCAGCAGCTTGCCAGCTCTCCGCTCGGGATAAATTACCAGGATTGGCGTGTCGGGGTGGTTACCGAACGCAGCGGTTCGAGCGCGACCATTGGCTTTTCGGATGGCGAGACTTTCCCGCTCAGCGGTTTGCCCAGTGCACTGAAGGCGGGCGATGTCATTGCAGCAAAGAAAGCAGGCAACGGCTACAGCGTCGGCACCGTTCCCGCAGTATCCGGGGGCTTTGTGGCGCAAATGCCGACCACGGGGCGTGTTCTGGCCATGCAGGGCGGTTTTGACGACCGCTTGTCCGATTTCAACCGGGCCACGCAAGCAGAGCGTCAGCCTGGCTCGACAATCAAGCCATTCGTCTATGCGACCGGTCTGGAAAATGGATTCACGCCTGCGACGGAAGTGCCTGATCAAACCTATTGCTATTATCAGGGGTCGCGATTGGGCGAGAAGTGTTTCCGCAATTCCGGCGGCGGCGGTGGCGGTATCCACACGATGCGCTGGGGACTTGAACAGTCGCGCAATTTGATGACCATTCATATCGCGATGGAATCGGGCATGCCCAAGGTCATCGAGACATTCAAGAATTTGGATATCGGCAGTTACGAGCCCTATCCTGCGTTCGCGCTTGGTGCTGGCGAGACAACTGTGATGAAGATGGTCAATGCCTATTCGGCGCTGGCCAATCATGGGCGGATGAACAAGCCGACGCTGGTTGACTATGTGCAGGATCGGCGGGGCAAGGTTATCTGGCGGGCCGACAATCGGGATTGCACCGGCTGCAACATGGCAGAGTGGGATGGCACGGCCATGCCGCGCTTCGGGCTGACCGGGGTTCAGGCGATGGATGCCCGCACCGCGTATCAGACTGTCCATATGCTGGAAGGGGTCGTCCAGCGCGGCACGGGAACAGTGCTGCGCAGTCTGGACATGCCGATGTTCGGAAAGACCGGGACGACGACCGGCCCCACCGACGTCTGGTTCATCGGCGGAACTTCCGATCTGATTGCCGGCGCCTATGTCGGTTACGACACGCCTCGCAACCTGGGCGGCTATGCTCAGGGCGGCACTGTCGCAGCACCGATTATCAAGGCGTTTTTCGAGAAAGCGAAGCCGAAGCTCCGGCCCGAACCTTTTGTTGCCCCTCCAGGGGTGCGGATGGTCCGGGTTGATCGCCTGTCTGGCAAGCGCGTGTTCGATGCATGGCCGACCGACGATCCGAAAGCGTCTGTCATTTGGGAAGCGTTCAAGCCTGATACCGAGCCGCCACGCTCGACCCGGCGAGACGAAATCGAAGCCAAGCGTCAGGAAATCCTCGCGATCATCCGGCGCGGACAGCAGGGTGCCGCGAGGGAAAACCAGAACGTGGTTGAAACCACCAAGGAAGATTTCGTCGAGGACCAGGGCGGCATCTACTAGGGACGATTGCCCGAATTACGCTGCCCGGTTCCCTTTACAAACCCCCGTCGTCCGCTAATCGGACCGCCAATCATTCGGAGAGAATGCCATGCGTGCCGAAGGGCAGGCCCATATTGATCGTATCGAAGCCGCGTTGCAGCTTGTGCGCCAGTCGCTCGACTGGGACCGCGCACTGCGCCGCCTCGATGAGCTGAACGCGAAAGTGCAGGATCCGACCCTTTGGGACGACCCTGCAGAGGCGCAGGCGATCGGTCGCGAGCAGAAGCAGCTCGAGACATCGGTCAACACGGTCAATGAAATCTCGGGCGAGATGTCCGACGCTATCGAATTCATCGAAATGGGCGAAGCCGAAGGCGACGACGATATCGTCAATGATGGCCTCGCCAGCCTTGCAAAGCTGGCTGACAGAGCAGACGCGGACAAGGTTCAGGCGCTGCTTTCAGGTGAGGCCGACGGCAACGACACCTATCTTGAAATCCATGCCGGAGCCGGCGGAACCGAGAGCCAGGACTGGGCAGAAATGCTGTTCCGCATGTATGCCCGCTGGGCCGAACGGCGTGGCTTCAAGGTCGAGACCGTCGAATATCAGGCGGGCGATCAGGCGGGGATCAAGTCGGCCACGCTGCTGATCAAGGGCGAAAACGCCTATGGCTATGCCAAGACCGAGAGCGGCGTGCATCGCTTGGTCCGGATCAGCCCCTACGATAGCAGCGCTCGGCGCCATACCTCGTTCAGTTCGGTATGGGTCTATCCCGTCATCGACGATGACATTGAAATCGAAATCAATCCGTCCGATCTCAAGATCGACACATACCGCGCTTCGGGAGCAGGCGGACAGCACGTAAACACCACCGACTCTGCGGTCCGGATTACGCACCAGCCAACCGGCATTGTGGTGGCGAGCCAGAACGACCGAAGCCAGCACAAGAACCGCGCAACAGCGATGGGGATGCTCAAGGCGCGGCTGTTCGAACGCGAGATGGCGGAACGTGAGGCGGTTGCTTCGGGCGAGTATCAGGAAAAGAGCGAGATCGGCTGGGGCCACCAGATCCGTAGCTATGTCTTGCAGCCCTATCAGATGGTGAAAGACCTGCGCACCGGGCACACATCGTCTTCACCGGACGATGTACTCGACGGCGGGCTCGACAATTTTATCGCGGCATCGCTGGCGCAGCGGGTGACCGGCGAAACGGTCGAAGTGGAGGATGTGGAATAAGCTGTCGCAGCTCGATGCTTGTCCAAATCAGATCAATGCCATAGCTTCCGTTCAGGAGGCGGAATATGGCGACTTTTTCGAAGCTTGCAGGCATCGCGCTCGCATTGTTCATGGCCCCATCGGCGCATGCCGAGCCGGGTTATGAAGACAGAGAGGTCCGCAGGCTTTCATGGCCTGAACTCCAGCGCTTCGAGAACGACCGCGAATTCCGGCGCTACTTGCGCGACGTCCGTTCTATCCAGAACCGCAAGCGGCGTGCTGAAATTTCACCGCCTCCGACGCTGGTGAATAGCGAGATCGTGGTAGCGATGACTCAGGATGTACCGCCTGAGGAGTGTATCGACCCCGATTTGTGTCCCGAGGAGGAGGCAGGATCCGTTGTTGTGACCGGATCTCGGATGCAATCGCAGCCGGCGACCACAGCAGTCTCGGCGGAGAGCATTACCAACACCCAAAAGGTCGGAGTCGATGAAGGCGATATCGTCAAACGCATCGGCGACTATTTTCTTGTCCTGCAGGATGGCAGATTGTTCGCAGTGAATTTTCGGACAATGACGCTGACCGACCGGATCGATGTATACCGCAAGGACGAAGACGGTGATCCAATAGGAGCCGATTGGTATGACGAAATGCTGGTCCACAATGACCAGATCATTGTCACTGCCTACAGCTACGAGGACGACGCCAGCGAGCTATCGGTTTTTCGTCTCGATCAGGCGTCGGGGCAGATGGAGCCACGCGGTGTATTCCTGATCAGTTCGGACGATTATTACGACATCGACAATTACGCGACACGTATCGCGGGCGACAATCTGATCATCCACACACCCTATCAGGCGACTGATCTCGCGAGCCGCGAAAATCGCCCGCACATTCGGCGCTGGATTCCCGGTGAGGACTTCGACGAAGCGGTGAGCCGGGGCAAGCGCGTGCTTGATGCAGAAGACATCGTAAAACCGGTCTTCGGGGTGGCAGCCCCTTACGTACACACAATATCGGTCTGCCCGTTGGGTGATGTGGGTGCTGGCAAGCTCGACTGCGATTCGACGGCATTTGTCGGATCGGAATTGGCTGAGATGTTCGTGTCGACGAATGCCGTGTATCTCTGGACATCTGCTGCCGAGTACGAGGATTTCTATTCCAACGACTATTGCAAGACAGGGGTGGCGAGGGCAGAATCCAAACTCGTCCCGCCCGGCGCTGTTTATCGCCTTGCACACCGCAGCCAGGACCCGGAGGTTCTGTCAGTCCGCGGCGTGCCGCACGATCAGTTCTCCATGGATGAAACCGACGGGCGCTTCCGGATGCTGCTTGCTTGGGCGCGAACTGATTGCGACGATGATGAAATTCCAACCGAACTTGCGTTGCTGGAAGAAGGAACCCGCGCTTTCGGAGCGAAGTGGTTTGCGCCGCAAGACTCCCGGTTCGAGCCAATCCCCACGGCAGAAGGCCATTCAATCCAGAACCGGTTCGTAGGTCCGTGGCTGGTTTATGGTGGGCGTGCCAATTGGGGCGGCAGACCTCCATATTATCGGCGTGGTGAGGACGAGACCGAAGCAGTGCTCCTCAAAAGTGATCTGATTGTCGTAAATGTGTCAGAGCCATCCAAGAATTTCAGCTTGGACATGGGCCATCAACTCACCCGACTCGAAGCGCTTGGCTTGAACGCGATTGCCACAGGATATCGCGACAATTCAGGACTGATCGTGTCACACCTTGATCTTTCCGGTGTGCCGCAGTTCAGCGACCACCTTGCATTGCCCGACCGGTTCGAAAGCGAGAGCCGCAGCCATGCGTTCAACGCAACATTATCGACGGATGGATCGGGTATGCTAGGCCTGCCGACAGTGCTCAGGCGTGATCGGGCCAACCGCTTTCCGTGGTATTCGGATCAGTCGGACATCAGCTTTATGTCCGTCGCACCGGATGGCGCACTGGGCAGCCTTGGTGCATTGGGGGGGGAGCCCGCTGACAATATCGAGACTGCCGACGACTATGCATGCGAAGTTTCGTGCATCGACTGGTATGGCAACGCACGACCGTTTTTCGTGGAAGGCCGCATCTTTGGCCTCATGGGCACGGATTTGGTGGAAGCGCAGCTGCAAGAAGGTGCGATTGTCGAGAAAACCCGGGTCGATCTCACAGCGTCCCCCCGTTGATCCATTGCTGGCAGCTTCATCTGCTGAAACAACAAGCGCTCGGAAGGTTTGCGCCGCTGCATTGCGCGGACTATGGGGCGTGCATGAGGCTTGTCCTGCCCTTGATCCTGTTTTCCGGCGCATTGTCGGGATGCACGCCGGCCGAAAGCGATCGGCCCGACAGCGCGCTCGAATTCCCGCTACCGGACAGGCCAGTATCCTCGCTCGGCGCCAATGAATTCTCGACAGAAACCGCGCGTGATAACCGTGGTGAAGCGGAAACCGTGATGGATCTCGCCGGGATCGAGCCGGGCATGACGGTTGCCGATATCGGTGCGGGTGAAGGGTATTACACCGTGCGCCTGGCAGAGCGGGTCGGCGTTGATGGCCGTGTTCTGGCGCAGGATATTGACGGCGATGCCATTGCCCGTCTCGGCACACGGGTGGAGCGTGAGCGGTTCGAAAACGTTTCGATCAAGCTTGGCGCACCGGATGACCCGCGCTTGCCTGAAAGCAGTTTCGATCGCGTGTTCCTGGTGCATATGTACCACGAAGTGCAGGAGCCATATGCGTTCCTTTGGCGGCTTTGGCCGTCGCTCCGGCCAGACGGTCAAGTGATCGTCGTCGATGTCGACCGACCGACCGACCAGCACGGGATCGATCCGCTGCTGCTGTCCTGCGAATTCGAGCGGGTCGGCTTCGAGCTGGTGGCTTTCAAAGATGCGCCGGAGCTTGCCGGGTACTATGCACAGTTCAAGCGAGCCGCTAACAGGCCCGCACCACAAGAAATAAAGCCATGCCAGGGGTCGCCCGGCGGCGCAGGCAACGCAGCCCCATAGAGCTGCCGCGAGAGAATGGAATTGCAATGAGTTTCAAGGGACTGAGCCCGATGGTTTACGGGGGCCGCGAAGTGTGGCCGCTGATCGAGGGCGGCAAAGGCGTTTCGGCTACCAATCACAGCAGCTCTGGCGCCTGGGCCGCGGCGGGGGGAATCGGGACTGTCAGCGCGGTAAACGCGGACAGTTATGACGAAGACGGCAACCCTGTTCCTCAGCTGTATCCGCAGGCCACCCGCAAGGAACGCCATGAACAGCTGATCCGCTACGCGATCGACGGGGCGACCGAGCAGGTGAAGCGGGCGCACGACATGTCCGGCGGCAAGGGCGCGATCAACATCAATGTCCTGTGGGAAATGGGCGGCGCGCAGCAAGTGCTCGAGGGCGTTCTGGAGAACTGCCCGGGCCTGATCACCGGCGTAACGTGCGGTGCCGGGATGCCGTACAAGCTGGCTGAAATCGCTCAGCGCCATAATGTGTGCTATTTGCCGATCATCTCCTCCGCCCGCGCATTCCGCGCCCTGTGGAAGCGCAGCTATTCCAAGGTTCCTGATCTGATGGCTGCGGTGGTCTATGAAGATCCCTGGCTGGCGGGCGGGCATAACGGCCTGTCCAACGCCGAAGATCCGACCAAGCCTGAAGATCCCTTTCCCCGGGTGAAGGCACTGCGCGACACCATGCGTGCCGAGGGCGTGTCGGAGGATACCGCAATCGTCATGGCCGGCGGCGTGTGGTTCCTGCGCGAATGGGAAAACTGGATCGACAATCCGGAACTTGGGAAGATCGCTTTCCAGTTCGGCACCCGTCCATTGCTGACGGAGGAAAGCCCCATTCCGCAAGTCTGGAAGGACATGCTCCGCACGGTCGAGCCGGGCGACGTTTTGCTGCACAAATTCAGCCCGACCGGTTTCTATTCGAGCGCGGTGAAAACCCCGTTCCTGTATGACTTGATGCATCGCAGCGAGCGGCAAATTCCGATTTTCAAACGGGATGAGGAAGAGGGCACGATTCCGCTGTCTGACCATGGCAAGGCCAAGTATTTCTGGGTTCATCCCGGCGACCAGCGCAAGGCGCAATCGTGGATGGCCGAAGGCTTCACCGAAGCGCTGAAGACGCCTGATGACTCCGTCGTCTTTGTAACTCCGGAGAGCGCGGAGGTGATCCGCAAGGACCAGCAGGACTGCATGGGCTGTCTGTCACATTGTGCTTTTTCCAGCTGGAAGGATCACGACAATTACACCACCGGCCGTCTGGCTGATCCGCGCAGCTTCTGTATCCAGAAAACCCTGCAGGATATCGCCCACGGCGGCGACCCGGACGAGAACCTCGCCTTTGCCGGGCACGCGGCTTACCGTTTCAAGCAGGACCCGTTCTATTCCAACAATTTCACGCCAACCGTGAAGGAGCTGGTCGATCGCATTCTGACAGGGGATTGAACCTGACCCGCTGATGGCAAAGACTGAACCGAAGCCGCTGAAACGCTATATGCTTGGCGAATTGCGCGCCTTCCCGAAGGTGATCGTCAGCCCGGTTCGCTCTGCAGTTGCGTCCCCAGTGGTCGGAAGCGGACAGCCGGTGATGGTCATCCCGGGCATGCTGTCGGGAGATTCGACAGTGTCATTGCTCCGCCGATCGGTCGCCGCTGCAGGGTTTGACGCGCATGCGTCGGGCATTCGCTTTCACACCGGGGCCGACCTTGCGACATTTGCTGCTCTTGAGGCGCGAATCGATGCCATTGCACGCGGTTCCGGACGCAAGGTGACAATCGTCGGCTGGAGCCTTGGCGGCCTGTACGCGCGTGTCCTGGCGCAGCACCGGCCTGACTCGGTTGCGATGGTTGTCAGTCTCGGCTCGCCATTCTCCGTCGGACCGCGCGCCAATCGGGCATGGCCGATCTACAACCTCGTAAACGGTCACACGGTCGATGACCCCCCGTTGCGAGACGATGTCGCCGTGAAGCCGCCGGTGCATACCGTGGCGGCGTGGTCCAGGCGCGACGGCGTGATCTCGGTTGAAAGCGCGCGGGGGAAATCGGGCGAGTGCGACGAAGAGGTGGAGATGACCGGATCGCATCTCGATCTGGGCACTTCAGCAAAATGCGTGCGGCAAGTGATCGATATTCTAGGCGCGCGGACACACCTGATGTGACCAGTCGCTAGATAAGGGCATCCAATACCTGGTCAGGCGGTCTGTGGCCGTCGGCCCAGAACCGGATATTGGCGATCACTTTCTCGCCGGATGCCTCGCGCCCTTCGACCGTTGCACTGCCGATATGGGGCAGGGTCATGACATTGGGGTGCCGGATCAGCCGCGGATCAACGTTTGGCTCGTCTGGATAGACATCGAGGCCGGCGCCTCCGAGATGCCCCGCCTCCAGCGCAGCGATCAACGCCTCCTGATCGACCAGGTCGCCGCGTGCCGTGTTGATCAATGAAGCGCCGGATTTCATCAGGCCAATCCGCCGTTCGTCAAGCATGCCGATGGTTTGATCGGTTGCCGGGCAATGCAGCGTGAGAATATCCGCCATGCCGATCAGCTCGTCGAGTTCCTCGATATAGCTGGCACCCAGCATGCGCTCGATTGCTTCGGGCAGGCGCTTGCGATTGTGATAGGCGATTTCGAGCCCGAAAGCTTTCGCCCGGTGAGCCACCGCTTGTCCGATCCGGCCCATACCGACGATGCCAAGGGTTTTTCCGCCGATCTTGCGGCCCAGCAGGCTCGACGGTGCCCAGCCGGACCACTGACCGCTGCGGACCAGCTCTACGCCCTCCCGGATGCGGCGCGGCACACCGATGATTCCGGACATCGCAAGATCGGCAGTGTCATCGGTAAAAACACCCGGCGTGTTGGTGACCATGATGCCGTTATCGCGCGCAGCCTTGAGGTCGATATGGTCTGTGCCCGCACCGAAACTGGCAATCAATCCGAGCCTGTCACCGGCTTGCTCGATCATCTGCCGATCGATCCGGTCGGTGACAGTCGGCACCAGAACGTCGCAACTGGCCATGGCGTCGACCAGCTGATCGCGCGAAAATGGGGTGTCCTGGGTGTTGAGCACAGCGTCATAGAGCTCGGCCATACGCATCTCGACCGACGGCATGAGGTGCCGGGTCACGATAACTCGCGGTGTTCCCTCGAACCGGCGGTTTCCTGCTTCGCTCTGTTCAGCCATAGCGTTCGGCTAAGCCGAGCATGGCCTGTCGGTCAAGCATTCGCATTGCGCTTGTCGCCCGGTGGGGCATCGTTCTATTCAGCCGGCATGTTCAAACGATTCCTTCCAGTGCTTGCCCTCGGGGTAGCATTTGCCTTCGGGCTCACATCGCCATTGTCCGCGCAGCAACGCGAGGTCCCCTACTGGGCGACGATCAACACCGATGAGCTGAATATGCGCGTTGGCCCCAGCCTCGAATTCAAGATCGCCTGGGTCTACCGGCGCGAAGGTTTGCCGTTGAAAGTCGTTCGGGTGGTCGAAGGGTGGCGCCTGGTGCGCGACCATGACGGGACCGAAGGCTGGGTCACTTCGAATCTCCTGTCTGCAGAACGCGGCGCGATTGTAGTGGGGGAAGGGCTTGCAGCCATGCGCGCTGCGCCCGCCGACAATGGCAAGCTCAAATGGAATGCCGAACCGGGTGTAAGCGGCAAGCTTGGCGACTGCGATGCAGGCTGGTGCCTGTTCGATGTCAACGGCCGCTCTGGCTGGGTAAAGACCGACCGCCTGTGGGGTGCCGGAAAGCCCTGAGCCGGATGGAAAAAGGGCGGCAATACATGCCGCCCTTCGTGTGCATTCAATAGCGCCGGTTCTTACGAGGCTGTTTCGACCTTCCGGACGGTTACGCTTTCGCCATCGTCATTGGTTGCAGTCCAGCTACCGTCCTCGGCCTTCTCGCCGTCGGTCCAGCATTCCGGGGCTGATCCTTCTTCGGAAGAGTTGAAGCAAGTCTGCCCGTTGACCATGGCCACGGTGCCCATCTCAACTCGTGCGCCGTCGACGCGATCGACGTAATTGCCGTCTTCATCGACGATGGTCGTCACGACGGTGCCGTCCGCCATAGTCGCTTCATATGTGCCGGCCATGGACTCTTCGGCTGGCGCTTCTGCAGTCGTCGCCGCGTCAGCTTCCACAGCTGCATCGTCTTCGCCCTGCGCGCAGGCGGCCAGTGCAACGCAGCTGGCCAGTGCAATCAACTTCTTCATTGTTTGTCTCCCTGAAAGAAGCGCGGGCAGTAACACCGATCCGGTGGTTTGCCGAGTCACGCCTCTATCTGCGTTCACAATCAGACCAGCTCGACCGCGATGGCTGTCGCTTCACCGCCACCGATGCAAAGGCTGGCGACACCACGCTTCTTGCCTTGCTGCTTAAGCGCATTGAGCAATGTGACAATAATTCGGGTGCCACTCGCGCCGATCGGATGACCAAGCGCGGTCCCGCCGCCATTGATATTGATCTTGTCATGCGAAATCCCGATGTCGCGCATCGCGAACATCGCGACGCAAGCGAACGCTTCATTGACTTCCCACAGATCGACATCGTCAACCGACCAGCCGGCTTTGTCCAACAGCTTCTGGATGGCGCCGACTGGTGCGACAGTAAATTCGGAAGGCTCCTGCGCGTGCGCAGCCATTGCCACGATTTGAGCGACCGGTTGCTGGCCGTTGGCGCTGGCGATGCTTGCACGGCTGAGCACGACAGCGGCCGCACCATCTGAAATCGACGACGATGTAGCAGCGGTAATGGTGCCATCCTTGGCGAATGCCGGGCGCAGCTGGGGAATTTTCTCCGGACGGCCTTTGCCGGGCTGCTCGTCCTGCTCGACGGTCACTTCGCCCGCACGGGTCGTAAAGGTCACGGGGACCACTTCATCGGCAAAAGCCCCGCTGTCGATGGCGGCATTTGCCCGGCGCAGGGACTCGATGGAATAATCGTCCATGTCCTCGCGCGTGAGCTGATACTCGTTCGCGGTGTCCTGCGCGAATGTGCCCATCGCGCGGCCTTCCTCATAGGCATCTTCGAGCCCGTCGAGGAACATGTGATCGTACGCCGTGTCATGTCCGATGCGTGCGCCTGAGCGGTGCTTCTTCAACAGGTAAGGCGCATTCGTCATGCTCTCCATGCCGCCGGACACGACATAATCCACCGTACCGCTGGCCAGTGCTTCTGCGCCCATGATGACGGTCTGCATGCCGCTGCCGCAAACCTTGTTCACCGTGGTCGCCTGGACCGATTTGGGCAGGCCGGCCTTGATCGATGCCTGACGGGCAGGGGCCTGGCCGAGGCCGGCGGGAAGCACGCAGCCCATGTAAGTGCGGTCGAACTTGTCCGCTGGCACACCGGAACGTTCGACGGCAGCTTTCACTGCGGTTGCGCCGAGATCGGTCGCCGAAATGCCCGCCAGCGCGCCTTGCATCCCGCCCATCGGGGTTCTTGCGTAGGACAGGATGACGATGGGATCGGCTTCGGAAAACTGCGGCATTGGAGTGTCCTTATTCTGCATATATCTGGCTCTGAGCGATGTAGTGCTGCACTGCGGCAATGGCAAACGGGATAGCTATCCGCAGGGGTTCAGCCGCGCTGTTTCGCTTGTGTTTGCTGCGTGTATCATCAACAATGGTGGCAAAGAAAAACCTTTGGGAGATCACCATGGCGACCGATCTGAACACAATTCTCGACACACAGCGCAAAGCTTTCACTGCAGCAAGGCCGGAAGGGCTCGATGTCCGGCGCGACCGCGTCAAGCGTGCCATTGCACTGCTGGTCGATCACGCTGACCCGCTGTGCGAAGCGATGAGCGAGGATTTCGGCAGCCGAAGCCATGCGCAAAGCATGATGACCGACATCGTCGGCACAGTGAATTTCGGCAAATATTGCCTCAAGCATCTGGACGGTTGGGCCAAGCCGGAAAAGCGCAAATTGCAGTTCCCGCTCGGCTTGCTCGGTGCAAAGGCGCAACTGCGGTTTGAGCCCAAGGGCGTTGTCGGCATCCTGAGCCCGTGGAATTTCCCGGTCAACCTCAGCTTCGGCCCCTTGATGCAGGTTCTGGCCGCGGGAAACCGTTCCATGATCAAGCCGAGCGAGTTCACGGAGAAGACCTCCGAACTGACGAAGGAACTGGTCGAAAAGTATTTCTCCGAAGACGAAGTGGCGGTGATCACCGGCGGACCGGAAGTTGCGCACGAATTCTCTTCGCTGGCGTTTGACCACCTTGTTTTCACCGGATCGACTGCGACAGGCCGGAAGGTAATGGAATCCGCTGCAAAGAACCTCGTACCGGTAACACTTGAACTGGGCGGGAAGTCGCCGGTAGTCCTAGGCAAGAGCGCGAATTTCGAACAGGCGGGTGAACGCATCGCGATGGGCAAGATGATGAACGCGGGCCAGATATGTCTGGCACCCGATTACATGTATGTGCCCGAAGAGCGCGAAGAAGGCGCGATTGCCGCAGTCGAATTGGGCGTGCGCAACATGTATCCCACATTGCTCGACAACGACGATTACGCCTCCGTAGTGACAGACCGTCACTATGACCGCTTGCAAGGCCTGGTCGCCGATGCGCGCGACAAAGGCGCCGAAGTTATCGAGATCAATCCTGCCGAGGAGGACTTTTCAAGCACCAATTCGCGCAAAATGCCGCTGACCATCCTGCGCAACGTGTCCGATGACATGCAGGCGATGCAGGAAGAAATCTTCGGGCCTGTCCTGCCGGTGAAGACATACAAGAATGTCGGTGAAGCCATCGACTACATCAATCAGCGGGACCGCCCGCTGGGCCTGTATTACTTCGGCGACGACGCGGGGGAGCGGGAGGAAGTGCTTCAGCGGACCATTTCCGGCGGCGTGACGGTCAACGACGTGTTGTTCCATGTGTCGATGGACGATCTGCCGTTTGGCGGAGTTGGTCCATCGGGCATCGGTTCCTATCACGGGCCGGAAGGCTTCCGCGAATTCAGCCATGCACGCTCGGTCTACACTCAGTCCAAGCGCGACATTGCAGGTCTTGCAGGGTTCAAGCCGCCCTATGGCAAGGCGACCGAGAAGGCGATTTCAGGCCAGCTGAAGAAATGAAGCCTTCGGCTGTTTGGGCGGCGGCCTGCCTGCTGGCAGGGTGCAGCATGCCTATGCAGCCGACTTCAACAGCGCCTGTCCTTGCCGAGGCCGAGCCATGGCGATCCCTGGATGAGTCGACCGGACAAATGGCGGATGTCGAGGCATTGGCGAGACTGGGGGCGGATTTTCCGGACAGTGGTTCGGTCAGGTTGAGGCTGTTGACGGCACAGTTGGCTGTTGCGGATATCGAAGGGGCGATGGCTTCGCTCGAATGGCTCTACGACCGTGGCTATGTCTTCAACGAAGAATCGCAGGCGCGCATCCCACAGATGTTCAGGGGCGTCGAAGCCGGTCGCATCGCGGAACGCTTGCGTGCCCGCCCCGAAGTCGTGGAGCGCAGCGCAATCTACGCCATTGTTCCAAAAGAGGCGGGTCTGATTGAGAGCGCAGTGCTGGCAGGTGCCGATGAAGCCCTTATAGTGACATCGGTTACGCTTAATCAGATCTGGTTTTTGTCCGAAGAGGGGAGTTGGCGATCCATCGTGCCGCCGGGCGTTGATGACCTTTCCGGAATTGCGGTTGATCCAGTCAGGAAAATGGTCTGGGCTGCCTCGTCCAATATTGACGGTTCGGACGATGACAGCGAGTATTTTCAGGGATTGCTCGGTCTGAAGCTTGACGTTCCCGACCTGGTGTATGTTGAGGCTCCGGAAGGCGTTGCGGTCTCCGATTTGCATGTGGCCAATGACGGAACGGTCTACGCCAGTGACCCGATTGGCGGCGGCATTTATTTTGCGCGGCCCGAAGATCAAAACCTGTCCACTTTGGTGCCTCCGGGGATTTTCCGCTCACCTCAAGGCCTCGCTACGAGCGCTGATGGCCTGTCACTCTATGTCAGCGACTATCGCTATGGGCTGGCTCTGATCGATACGCGAAGCGGGCGCGTTAGCCGCGTTGGCACTGACCGGCCGATGTTGCTGGACGGGATCGATGCCCTTTGGCGCAGGGGCAATGAACTCATCGCCGTCCAGAATGGCACCAGTCCAATGCGCATCTCAGCATTCAAGCTTAGCAGCGATGGCCAATCGATAATTGGGAAAAGATTACTCGAACAGGCCCATTCCGAATGGACCGAGCCGCTATCCGGCTTTCTCGCCAGTGATGCGTTGTACTATGTCGGCAATGGCCAATGGGGCAACTACAAGGATGGCGCATTGATTGCAGGCGCTGAACCTGTCTCTGCGCAGATACGCAGGCTGCCGCTCGACTGAGCGCTGGCAATTCCGCCTGATGCAACAACAGGCGCAGGGATTACACGATTCGCGCCCTTGCACCGGCCAGCCGAGCGGCCTAGAGGCGGGCACGAATTCAAGCTGTGGGATTCCCGCGTGGTCGATCTAAGCCAATACCTTCCAATCCTTCTTTTTCTGGGCATCGCTGTTGTTCTGTCTGCAGCATTCGTGTTCCTGCCCATGGGCGTATCGCGTCTCACCGGCACGCACAGTCCGGATGCTGAAAAGCTCAGCGAGTATGAGTGCGGCTTCCCTGCGTTCGAAGAGCCGCGCAGCCAGTTCGACGTGAAGTTCTATCTGGTCGCGATCAGTTTCCTGCTGTTCGATCTTGAGGCCGCATTCCTGTTTCCGTGGGCTGTCAGCCTGGATATAACCGGATGGGCGGGCTGGATCGGAATGATGATTTTCCTCGGCATCCTCGCGATCGGCCTGGCCTACGAATGGAAAATGGGGGCGCTGGACTGGCAATGAGCAACTCCGTAATCATTCCCGGAAGCGTCCCTGCTGCTCAGGGCGGCGATGTGCGCCAGCCGGACGAGGATTATTTCCGCGCGATGCAGACCGAGGTGAATGACAAGGGCTTTCTTGTCACCAGCACTGAAGATCTGTTCGAATGGGCCCGGACCGGTTCGCTCTGGTGGATGACTTTCGGCCTCGCCTGCTGCGCGGTCGAGATGATCCATGTGAACATGCCGCGCTATGATATGGAGCGGTTCGGAGTTGCCCCGCGCGCTTCCCCGCGTCAGTCTGACGTAATGATTGTTGCCGGTACGCTGTGCAACAAAATGGCCCCTGCATTGCGCAAGGTCTATGACCAGATGTCCAATCCGAAATACGTCATTTCGATGGGCAGCTGCGCCAATGGCGGCGGCTATTATCACTACAGCTACAGCGTTGTGCGCGGCTGCGACCGGATCGTGCCAGTCGATATCTATATTCCCGGCTGCCCGCCGACCGCAGAGGCCTTGCTCTATGGTGTGATGCAGTTGCAGCGGAAAATCCGCCGCAGCGGGACGATCGCACGATGACAGCGTTGCATTCGGCTCCGAAATACAGCGCGAACGAAGGCGTCCTTGATACGCTTTCGAAGGCTCTTGGCGATCAGCTGATCGATGCGCATGAAGAGCATGGTGAACTCCTCTTCCGAGTAAAACGTGAAGCGATCGAGGATGTACTGCGCATTCTGCGCGACGATCATGCCTATCAGCAGCTGGTGGAGATCGCCGGCGCGGACTACCCGTCGCGGCCTGAGCGGTTCGAAATCGTCTACATGCTGCTCAGCCTGACGAAGAACCACCGCATCATGGTCAAATGCTCGACCGATGAGAACACGCCGGTGCCGACCGTCACAACGCTGTGGCCGGTAGCTGGCTGGCTCGAGCGCGAGGTGTTCGACATGTATGGCGTGCTGTTCGATGGCAATACCGACTTGCGCCGAATTCTGACCGATTACGGTTTCGAAGGGCATCCCTTCCGCAAGGATTTCCCTCTGACCGGCTACACCGAGCTGCGCTATTCGGAAGAAGAGAAGCGGGTGGTCTATGAGCCGGTGCAGCTCGCGCAGGATTTGCGGCAGTTCGACTTCATGAGCCCATGGGAAGGCGCGGATTACGTGCTGCCCGGAGACGAGAAAGCGGACACGCCGCCGGTCGACAAGCCAAAGGTGACGGACAAGCCGTCCGACACCGGTGCCGGCAAGAAAACCGATGATCACGCGGCTGAAAAGGTCAGCGAGGGTGCCCCGGCAGAAGTAAACTCCGGAGTGGAAGAAGGCGCGCCTGAGCCAACCGAAGACCAGCCTGATCGCAAGGCCCGCAAGGGCAAGGCGCAGGACACCAAGGGCGCAACCGAGGTTGACGAGGGAGACGGCAAATGAGCATGCAGCTCGAAGAGTCGCCCACCACCGGTGACGAGGTCATCACAAATTACACGATCAACTTCGGGCCCCAGCACCCGGCGGCGCATGGCGTGCTGCGCATGGTGATGGAGCTCGACGGCGAGATCATCGAGCGGATTGATCCGCACGTCGGACTGCTCCATCGCGGCACTGAAAAGCTGATCGAGAACAAGACCTACCTTCAGGCGCTGCCCTATTTCGACCGGCTCGATTATTGCAGTCCGCTGGCGCAGGAATACAGTTACGTCCTTGCGATCGAGAAGATGCTCAATGTCGAGGTGCCGGAGCGGGCACAGTACCTGCGGGTGCTGTTCGCCGAGCTGACCCGTATCTGCAACCACATGCTCAACATCGGCGCGCATGTGATGGATGTCGGCGCGATGACCCCGAACCTGTGGGTGTTCGAGCTGCGCGAAGACTGCATGAACTTCTTTGAGCGCGCATCGGGCGCTCGCATGCACGCAGCATGGTTCCGCCCGGGCGGCGTGCATCAGGACGTGCCTGAGAAATTGTTGGTCGATATCGGCGAGTGGGTCGATAACCGGTTGCCGGAACTGTTCGGCGACGCGATGAGCCTCGTACTCGACAACCGGATATTCAAACAGCGCAATGTAGACATTGCGGTCGTCAGCCGTGACGATGCAGTGGCATGGGGCTTCTCCGGCCCCATGATCCGGGCCGCCGGTATCCCGTGGGATTTGCGCAAGTCACAGCCCTATGACGTCTACGACCGGATGGATTTCGAAATTCCGGTCGGCACCAATTCGGATTGCTACGATCGCTTCGTCGTGCGCGTGAAGGAAGTTTACGAAAGCGCGAAGATCATCAAGCAGTGCATCGCGGATATGCCGCAAGGCCCGATTGCCAGCCCCGATGGCAAGGTTTCCCCGCCCAAGCGCGGCGAAATGAAGCAGTCGATGGAAGCGCTGATCCACCACTTCAAGCTCTACACCGAGGGCTTCCATGTCCCGGCGGGCGAAGTCTACGTCGCGACCGAAAGCCCCAAGGGCGAATTCGGCGTCTATCTCGTCAGCGACGGGTCGAACAAACCCTATCGCTGCAAGATCCGCCCGACTGCCTTCAGCCATTTGCAGGCCATGGATTTCATGTCCAGAGGCCACATGCTGCCCGACGCGACCGCAATTCTCGGTGCCATCGACGTCGTGTTCGGGGAGTGCGACCGGTGATTGTGCGCGCATTCGGCATTCTTGCGCTCTGTTTCGGCACGGTATCGGCAAGCGCCCAGCCAAGCACCGATATTCCAGATCATGCGGTGGTGACTTCGGCGGTTTCTGCACTCGAACAGGGCGATGTCGAAGAGGCCGGTTGGCTGATCTCGCAAGTCGAGACGATTGGTGTTCCGGACAAGGCCTTTGCTACGCCGAAGCTGGCAATCGCGGCGCTCTTCGGCTGCCCCGCGAAGGAAGTGAAGCGGACCGGGCTCGGCTCGTTCCCGATGTTCCACTATGAATGGTCCTGTGCGAACGAGACCTACGTGGGCATGGTTGTTCCTGACGAGAAGGGAAAGAGCGTCGCGCTGGTCGACCTGGTGCCGAAATCGGTCGCAGAGGCGGAGGCGAAGGTCATGCGTGCGCCGCCGATGGTGCCACCGATGAATATGGCGCGCCGGACCCCGATGACGCCTGAGGAAATCGAAGCTGCCAAGCAACGTAGGGCTCAGGAAGACGCCCGCCGGTTGGCGCGTGCAACCCAACTGGCTCAGGCGGTGACGGATGGGCGGGGCGACGAAATCGCCGAACGGGTCTCGCCGTCTGCGCGCATTCTCTACGCGTTCCGCAATCCTTTCCTCAGCCAGAACTTTGTTGAAATGGACGGTCAAGGCGCACAAGCCTTCATCGACCAGGTGGCGTATGCTCATGAAGAGATGGGCAAGCCCAAGGCAGGTTCTTGCGAGAAGGGCGGCTATTCGGTTCTCTGCACATGGGAATTCCCAGCTGTAGGCAAGAAACTCATCGCCTTCATCGGCGTAGGAGGGGCGGAAGGTGACGATTGGAAGATCTACTCAGTGACCTTCAACTACGCGACGGCTGAAAAACTGCTCGAAGCGCAGCAGCGGGCAGCAAGCTGATGGTCCTGCGCGAACTCTTCATCTTCATAGCGGCGTTTGCGGCCTTCGCTTCGGCTGTCGCGGCCTATCTTGCTGCATTCCACGGAGCAGTAAGCTTTAAGGAAGTCCTCTCAACTGCCTTCGCTGCGGTGATCGGCCTCTATGCCGGTCGTTATTTGCAACACAGGCTGAGCCATGGCTGAGCGGATCAGTGACACTCAAGCTGCTGAGCAGCGCGCAGCAAGAAAAAGCGTACTCGCTGTGGCTGGTGTTTTCGTCGCGCTTGTGTTGGCGGGGCCGTTGATTTTTTTTGGGCTCACCAGCGATGCGACGAGTGGTTTTTTCGGGTTTGTTTCGGAGAACTTTTGGGTCACCGTCCCGATCTTGCTGATTGTTGTTTCGGTGGTTTGGTTGCCCATACTCTGGCTTGGAAGCCGTATGGATCGTAGGCATCTCGCCCACAAGCAAGATGAGCAAGCATTCAGCAAGGACGGAAAGAATGGCTGATCGTCATCTCGCACCCGATACGCCCGAACTGCGCGAGCGGTGGGGCAATTTCGCTTTCACCGACGCCAACAAGGCGAAGGCGGATTGGCATATCGCCAAATATCCCGAAGGCCGCCAGAAATCGGCGGTCATGCCGCTGCTGGATCTCGCCCAGCGCCAGGTCGGCGAGGAAACCGACACGCAGGGCTGGCTGCCGCTGCCGGTGATGGAATATGTCGCGGACTATCTCGACATGCCGGTAATTCGGGTGGTCGAGGTTGCGACCTTTTATTTTATGTACAACCTTGTTCCTGTCGGGAAATTCCACGTTCAGGTGTGCGGCACGACGCCGTGCATGTTGCGCGGCAGCGACGATATTTTCTCCGCCTGCAAGAAGCGCGGCATGGAGAAGGGCAAGGTGTCCGAAGACGGGCTGTGGACGCTGACCGAAGTCGAATGCATGGGCAATTGCTCCACTGCGCCGATGGTCCAGATCAACGATGGCAATTACGAAGACCTGACCGTCGAACGGCTCGATGCGGTTCTCGACGCGCTGGCTGCTGGCGAGCAACCCAAAGAAGGCACGCAGGAGCCGGGTCGGCGCACGTCCGAACCGTCAGGCGGGCCGAGCACGCTTAAGGAAATGGTCACCGAGAACCACGACTACCGGGGGGATTGGTGATGGAATTCGCACCCTTTGCTGTCGCGCTGATCCTCGCCTTCATCGCTTACAAGGCGATCGCGGGCCTTGTGAAATTCGCCGCCATCGCCGCGCTGGTGATCGGCGCTATCTATATCTATTCGCAGGGCTATTTCGCATGAGTCTGCAGGATAAGGACCGTATCTTCACCAACCTTTACGGCTTCCAGGACTGGGGCCTGAAGGCGGCGCAGGCGCGCGGTGACTGGGATGATACCAAGGCGCTGATCGCGCGCGGCAATGATGCTATCATCGACGAGATGAAGGCATCCGGTCTGCGCGGGCGGGGCGGGGCGGGTTTCCCGACCGGTCTGAAATGGTCGTTCATGCCAAAGGAAAGCAAGGACGGCCGCCCGAGCTTCCTGGTGATCAACGCCGACGAGTCCGAGCCCGGTTCGTGCAAGGACCGCGAGATCATCCGTCACGATCCGCACAAGCTGATCGAAGGCGCGCTGGTCGCCGGTTTCGCGATGCGCGCGCGGGCGGCCTATATCTACATCCGCGGCGAATATATCCGAGAAGCGGAAACGCTGCAGAAGGCCATCGACGAGGCCTATGCTGCAGGTTTGATTGGCAAGAACGCCAGCAAGTCAGGCTATGATTTCGACGTGTTCATGCACCGCGGTGCGGGCGCATACATCTGCGGTGAAGAAACCGCGATGATCGAAAGTCTGGAAGGCAAGAAAGGCCAACCGCGCCTGAAGCCGCCGTTCCCGGCGGGCGCGGGCCTTTATGGTTGCCCGACCACAGTCAACAATGTGGAATCGATCGCGGTCGTGCCGACAATCCTGCGGCGCGGCGCTTCGTGGTTTTCCAGCTTTGGCAACGAGGGCAATCACGGCACCAAGCTGTTCCAGATCAGCGGCCATGTCGAAAAGCCGTGCGTGGTGGAAGAGGAAATGAGCATTCCTTTCCGCGAGCTGATCGATAAACACTGCGGCGGCATCACCGGCGGTTGGGACAACCTCCTCGCGGTAATCCCGGGTGGTTCTTCGGTTCCGCTGGTTCCGGCAGAGCAGATCATGGACTGCCCGATGGATTTCGACGGCTTGAAAGCGGTGGGCTCGGGCCTTGGTACAGCGGCGGTCATCGTGATGGACAAGTCGACCGACATCGTTCGCGCGATTTCCCGGATCAGCTATTTCTACAAGCATGAATCCTGCGGTCAGTGCACCCCTTGCCGTGAAGGCACAGGATGGATGTGGCGCATGATGGAACGGCTGCGGACCGGCGATGCCGCGATCGAGGAAATCGATATGCTGCAACAGGTCACCAAGCAGGTCGAAGGCCACACCATTTGCGCCCTTGGCGATGCGGCGGCATGGCCGATCCAGGGCCTGATCAAGCATTTCCGGCCGGAACTTGAGCGCCGGATCCACGAGCACAACGCGCAATTCGCGCCTGAGACTTTGGAGGCGGCGGAATGATCAGATTTCCGCTCGCTGTTCTCGCTTTTGCGCTCGCGTTTCCCGCGTTCGCGCAAGATGACGATTTAGAACGAAAGCGTGACCGTTTCATGGAGCCGGATTCGCAGCTGGGAACCCGGTTCAAGCAGGCTCCGGAAACCGCCAGCGAAACGGACGCACGGCAGATGCAGAAGCGCCTCGCCAGATGTGTTTTCTACGGCAACAAGGAAGAGATCGCCGAGTTGCTGGCCAACAGCGATTTCGACCGCATCGACTTCGATGCAACCGCCTTCACCAGCGACGAATTTTTCGACGACATCGACTTCGGGCGCTGTCTCGGTCGGTCGATGAAGCAATCCCAGTACAAGATTGTTGCGCGAATTCAGTATTCGACGCTGCGCAATTTGCTCGCTGAAGAAGCCTATTTGTACGAGAGCAAGAACTCGCCTGTTCGTGAAGACGGTGCACCAACGCTGATCGAAGACCGCTTTGCATATGTGAAAGGCAGCCCTCGGGCCGCCGTTCTTGCCGAAGTGTCGGACTGCATCACTTTCCGCAACGGTCCTGCTGCCCATGTTCTTCTCGGCGAAGTTCCGGGCAGCAAGGGTGAGGGTGAGGCACTGGAGGCGCTTTGGCCTACTTTGCTGACCTGTCTCGAAGCGGAAGAACCGCCAGAGTTAAGCACATCGATGGTTCGCCAGATGATAGCCGACGGTATGTGGGCGCGCAGCCATTACAGTGCGTGGTCAAAAGGCCCAGTCGAAGAAACGGTAGCTGAATAATGCCCAAGGTCACAGTAGACGGACAGGAAATCGAGGTTCCGGACGGCGCGACCGTTCTGCAGGCCTGCGAACTTGCGGGCAAGGAAATCCCGCGCTTCTGCTATCACGAGCGGCTGTCGATTGCCGGTAACTGCCGTATGTGCCTGGTCGAAGTGAAGCCGGGACCGCCCAAGCCGCAAGCTTCCTGCGCGCTTCCGGCCACTGACGGTCAGGAAATTCGCACCGACACCCAGATGGTCAAGACCGCGCGCGAAGGCGTGATGGAATTCCTGCTGATCAATCACCCGCTCGATTGCCCGATCTGCGACCAGGGCGGCGAGTGCGACTTGCAGGACCAGGCCGTCGCATATGGCCGTGGCGGCTCGCGCTACGACATGAACAAGCGCGCGGTGACCGAGAAGTACATGGGTCCGCTGATCAAGACGGTGATGACCCGCTGCATCCACTGCACCCGCTGCGTGCGCTTCTCCGAAGAGATCGCCGGAGTGGATGAAATCGGCGCGCTTTATCGCGGCGAGGACATGCAGATCACCACCTATCTGGAACAGGCGGCGGAACATGAGCTGTCCGCCAATGTGATCGATCTGTGCCCGGTCGGCGCTCTGACCTCGCGCCCCTATGCGTTCGAGGCGCGTCCGTGGGAACTGAAGAAGACGCTCAGCATCGACGTGTCCGACGCGGTCGGCGCAAACATCACGCTGCATTCCAAGGGCCGCGAAGTGATGCGCGCAACCCCGCGGATCAATGACGACGTGAATGAGGAATGGCTCAGCGACAAGGGTCGCTACATGGTGGACGGGCTGACCAAGCGCCGTCTCGACAAGGTATTCCTGCGCAAGAAGGGCGGATTGAAGCCTGCGACGTGGGAAGAGGCATTCAAGGCGATCGCCACGGCTAAGCCCGGCAAAAGCATCGCTGCCGTTGCAGGCGACATGGTTGATTGTGAGACCATGTTCGCTGCCAAGGCGCTGCTCAAGGCATCGGGCTCGAGCCTGCTCGAAGGTCGCCAGACCGGCATGGATTACGACGTGTCGAATCTCGCGGCGGTCAACTTCAACACGACCTTTGCCGGGATCGAAAACGCCGATGCGATCCTGATCGTCGGTAGCAATATCCGGTGGGAAGCGCCGTTGGTCAATGTGCGCCTGCGCAAGGTGGTGAAGCGCGGTGCCAAGGTCTACATCCTCGGCCCGAGTTGGGACCCGACCTATCCGGCGACCTTCCTCGGCGAAGATCTCTCGGTGCTCTCGAAGCTGCCGAAGGACCTGATTGACGCTTTCAAGGCAACCGAACGGCCTGCGATCATCATGGGCGGTGCGGCGCTGGCTAAGGGTGCGCTCGGCGCGGGCTTGGCTGCGGCGGACAAGCTCAAGGTTGTCAAGGATGGCTGGAACGGTTTCAACGTCCTCCACTTCAGCGCGGCGCGCATGGGCGGGCTGATGCTCGGCTACGCACAAAAGGGCGGCATGGCGGATATTGCTGCAGCCAAGCCCAAAGTGCTGCTGGCGCTCGGCGCGGACGAGATGGACTTCGAGCCGTTTGCCGACAGCCTCAAGGTCTATATCGGCCATCACGGCGACAAGGGCGCGCACGCAGCAGATATCGTTCTGCCCGCCGCGAGCTTCGCTGAAAAAGACGGGACCTACGTCAACACCGAAGGCCGCGTGCAGTTCGCCGAAAAGGCCGTATTTGCTCCCGGTGATGCGCGTGAAGACTGGACCATCCTGCGTGCACTGGCCGATGCACTGGGCGTATCGGTTGGTTTCGACAGTTTTGCAGAATTACAAGCCGCGATGATCGCCGAAGTGCCAGCTCTGGGCGAGGAAGGACTCGCCGATCTTGGTGCGCTGCCCAAAGCGGACAGCAAGGCCAAGGCCGAGGGCGCAATTTCGGCCTATCCGATCAAGGATTTCTACCTCACCAACCCCATCGCCCGCGCCAGCGCGGTGATGCAGCAATGCTCGGCGGAATTGCTGCATAGCGACGAGCTGAAGGAGGCGGCCGAATGACCGAATTCTTCCAATCCCTCGGCATGAACTATGAATGGGCATGGTTTAGCGCCACGATCGCTGGCATTCTGCTGATCGCGCTGCCGCTGATGCTGGCAGTCGCGATGATCATCTATATGGACCGCAAGGTCTGGGCGGCGATCAACCTGCGGCGCGGGCCGAACGTAGTCGGGCCGTTCGGACTGCTCCAGTCGTTTGCCGACGGGCTCAAGGTATTCCTGCAGGAAACGATCGTCCCGAGCGCGGCGAACAAGGGTATCTTTTTGCTCGCGCCGATCATCACCTTCACCGTGGCGCTGGGTGCGTGGGCGGTGATCCCGTTCGATGCGGGTGTGGTGCTGGCGGACATCAATGTCGGCCTGCTCTACATTCTCGCGATCAGTTCGCTGTCGGTTTACGGCATCGTGATGTCGGGCTGGGCATCCAATTCGAAATATCCGTTTTTCTCCGCCATGCGTGCCGCCGCGCAGATGATTTCCTACGAGGTCTCGATCGGGTTCATCCTGGTTTGCGTGGTCTTGTGGGCGGGAACGTTCAATCTGAGCGAAATCGTCGAGGCGCAGCGCGGCCACGGCCTCGGCATCGTCAACGGTTACTGGTTCAATATTCTGCTGTTCCCGATGTGGGTGATGTTCTTCATCTCCAGCCTGGCGGAAACCCAGCGTGTGCCGTTCGATTTGACCGAGGCGGAAAGTGAACTCGTCGCCGGGTACCAGACCGAATACAGCTCGATGAGCTTCGCGCTCTTCTGGCTCGGTGAATACGCCAACATCCTGCTGATGTGTGCGCTCAATGCGCTCCTGTTCTTCGGTGGCTGGCTGCCGCCGCTGGATGTGGACTGGATCCCGTGGTTCGACATTCCCGGCATCGTCTGGCTGTTTGCCAAGATCCTGTTCTTCTTCTTCATGTTCAGCTGGGTCATGGCGACCGTCCCGCGTTACCGGTATGATCAGCTGATGCGCCTGGGGTGGAAAGTGTTCCTGCCGATCAGCTTGTTGTTCGTTGCCGTCATTTCCGGATATCTGATGGCCACCGGTCACTTTGGAGCAGCCGCATGAGTACGGTCGCACACCTCATCAAATCGTTCACCCTGTGGGAATTCGTGAAGGCGCATGCCCTCACACTCAAATACTTTTTCAAACCCAAGGTGACGCTCAACTACCCGTTCGAGAAGAACCCGCTGAGCCCGCGTTTTCGCGGCGAGCATGCGCTGCGCCGTTATCCAAATGGCGAGGAACGCTGCATCGCGTGCAAGCTGTGCGAAGCGGTTTGCCCGGCGCAGGCGATTACCATCGAGAGCGAGCCGCGCGAAGACGGCAGCCGCCGCACCACGCGCTACGATATCGACATGACCAAGTGCATTTATTGCGGCTTCTGTCAGGAAGCCTGCCCGGTGGATGCGGTGGTCGAGGGGCCGAACTTCGAATATGCGACCGAAACGCGTGAAGAACTGCTCTACGACAAGGCAAAATTGCTGGCGAACGGGGACAAGTGGGAGCGGGCCATTGCCGCGAACCTTGAAGCCGATGCGCCCTATCGATAGGGGCCGCCCAGAAATGGCTGAAACCCAATGATCCAGACAATCGCCTTTTATCTTTTCGCGACAATCGTCATCGCCAGTGCGGTGATGGTGATCACGGCGAGGAACCCGGTGCATTCCGTGCTGTGGCTGATCCTTTCGTTCTTCAATGCGGCGGGCTTGATGGTGCTGGTCGGTGCAGAATTCATCGCGATGTTGCTGGTCGTTGTGTACGTCGGCGCGGTCGCGGTGCTGTTCCTGTTTGTCGTCATGATGCTCGACATCGACTTTGCCGAGCTTCGCGCCGGCTTCATGAAAAATTTCCCCTTGGGTATCGCCGTGGCGTTGATTCTGCTGGCGGAACTGGTGCTTGGCATCGGCGCTTACCAGACCGGCGCAATCGAACTGGGCGATCCAAGCGGTGTCGGTGCGCCGCGCGTGGGCGAAAGCAATATCGAGAATATCGGGGCGCTGCTCTATACCAAATACCTGTTCCTGTTCGAAGCTGCCGGGATCGTGCTTCTGGTGGCAATGATCGGTGCGATCGTCCTGACTCACCGTCCGCCAAAATCGCGGCGGAGCCAGCAAGATGTCGGCAAGCAGAACCGCCGCCGTCCTGAAGAGGCGACGGTGATGAAGAGCCCGCCCGTGGGCGAGGGGGTCGAGCTGTAATGTCCCTCGGTATTTTCCAGATCCTGATCATCTTGATCGTGCTCGGCGGGGCCGCTGTTGGCGTTTTCGCTCTCATTATGGTTGCCAGGGGGCGCAAATGATCGGCATCGAACACTACATTGTTGTCAGTGCGATCCTGTTCGTGCTGGGCGTACTCGGCATCTTCCTCAACCGGAAGAATATCATCGTCATCCTGATGGCGATCGAACTGATCCTCCTCGCGGTGAATATCAACCTGGTCGCCTTCAGCGCGTTCCTCAACGATCTCGTCGGTCAGGTGTTCGCGATGTTTGTGCTGACTGTTGCAGCGGGCGAAGCGGCTATCGGGCTTGCTATTCTGGTTGTTTACTTTCGCGGCCGCGGTAGCATCGCTGTCGACGATCCAAGCCGGATGAAGGGGTAAGCACCAGTGCATCCGATTCTTGCCATCGTATTCCTGCCGTTGCTGGCAGCTATCATCGGAGGGCTGACCAACAAGGCGGCCCCGGCGGTGTTTACCAAGTCCATCACGACGGGCGCGTTGTTCATCAGCGCCGCGCTCAGCTGGCCGATTTTCCTCGGCTTTGTGGCGGGGACCGTTGAACCGCAAGTCGTACCGGTGCTGCAGTGGGTGCAGTCGGGCACGTTAAGTTTCGACTGGTCGCTGCGCATCGATGCGCTGACAGCGGTTATGCTGGTGGTGATCAACACCGTTTCCGCGCTCGTCCACCTGTATAGCTGGGGCTATATGGAGGAAGATCCGGACCAGCCGCGTTTCTTCGCCTACCTCAGCCTGTTTACCTTCGCCATGCTGATGCTGGTGACGGCCGACAATTTGGTGCAGATGTTCTTCGGGTGGGAAGGGGTTGGCCTTGCAAGCTACCTGCTGATCGGTTTCTGGTTCAAAAAGCCGAGTGCCAATGCCGCCGCCATCAAGGCCTTTGTGGTCAACCGCGTGGGCGATCTGGGTTTCATGCTCGGTATCTTCGGCACGTTCCTTGTCTTCGGCACCGTTTCCATCCCGGAGATCCTCGAAGCCGCACCGGCCATGAGCGGCAGCGACATAACGTTCCTCGGGATGCGCCTCTACACGATGGATATCCTGTGCATCCTGCTGTTCATCGGCGCGATGGGCAAATCGGCCCAGTTGGGCTTGCACACCTGGCTACCCGATGCGATGGAAGGCCCGACGCCGGTTTCAGCGCTGATCCATGCTGCCACCATGGTTACCGCCGGCGTGTTCATGGTCTGCCGTTTGTCGCCGATGTTCGAGACTGCGCCGACCGCGCTGATGATCGTCACTTTCATCGGAGCAGCCACTTGCTTCTTCGCTGCGACGATCGGCACCACCCAGTGGGATATCAAGCGCGTCATCGCCTATTCGACCTGTTCGCAGCTTGGCTATATGTTCTTCGCTGCCGGTGTCGGCGCCTATGGCGCGGCGATGTTCCATCTGTTTACGCATGCCTTCTTCAAGGCGCTGTTGTTCCTTGGTGCAGGCTCCGTAATCCACGCGATGCATCACGAACAGGACATGCGTTATTACGGCGGGCTACGTAAGAAAATCCCGATCACGTTCTGGGCCATGATGGCCGGAACTCTGGCGATCACCGGTGTTGGTGTACTGGGCTTCTTTGGCTTTGCCGGTTTCTATTCGAAGGATGCGATCCTCGAGGCAGCGTTTGCCCGCGGTACGAACATGAGCATGTTCGCTTTCTGGATGGGCGCGATCGCGGCATTGCTGACCAGCTTCTACAGCTGGCGCCTGATGTTCCTTACTTTCTGGGGCAAACCGCGCTGGATCGAGAGCGAGCATATCCAGCACAGCGTTCACAAGACGCCGGAAGAAGCGGGCGAAGATACGACGGGTGGCTATCACCCGCACGAGAGCCCGATCACCATGCTGATACCGCTTGGCGTATTGACTCTGGGTGCGATTTTTGCCGGTTACCTGTTCAAATATCCGTTCATCGACGGATCGAGCGAGATGGTCGATCCGAACGGTTTCTGGGGCGCGTCGATCTACTTCAACGAGAACCTGATCCACGCGCTGCATGATGTGCCATTGTGGGTGAAGCTGACGGCGACGGTGGTGATGCTGCTCGGTCTGTTCGGGGCGTGGCTGGCGTATATCAAGGACACCAGCATTCCCGGCAAGTTTGTCGAGCAGTTCAGCCTGGTGCATCGCTTTGTCTACAACAAGTGGTATTTTGACGAGCTCTACAACACGATCTTCATCAAGCCGGCGTTCTGGATCGGCCGGCTGTTCTGGACCAGAGGCGATATTGGCATAATCGACCGCTTCGGTCCGAACGGCGCGGCGTGGATCGTCGAGCGCGGCGTGGGTGCCGCCAAGCGGGTCCAGTCGGGATATCTCACTAGTTACGCACTGATCATGCTGCTTGGCCTGGTCGCGGCGATTACCTGGATTTTGATGTAATGGACGGCTTTCCGATCCTCTCCGTAATGCTCGGCGTTCCGCTGGTCGCGGCGCTCGTCTGTCTCTTTGTCGGGGCGAATGGCGCGCGCTGGACAGCGCTGGTGGCGACGCTCGCCAATCTCGCACTGGGCGTGGTGCTATGGCTCAATTACGATGTCGGCGGCGCGCAGTGGCAGTTTCAAGAAAGTCAGAACCTGTTTGCGGGCTTCAAATATGCGCTGGGTATCGATGGTATCGCACTGATGCTGATCGTTCTCAGCGTATTCCTCATGCCGATCTGCATACTCGCGAGCTGGGAATCGATCCAGAAACGTGTCGGGGAATACATGGCAGCGTTCCTGTTCATGGAATTGCTGATGATCGGCGTTTTTGCGGCGCAGGATCTGTTCCTGTTCTACATTTTCTTCGAGGCCGGTCTCATCCCGATGTATCTGATCATCGGTATCTGGGGCGGCGATAACCGCATTTATGCGTCGTACAAATTCTTCCTCTACACGCTGTTCGGATCGGTCCTGATGCTGATTGCCATGTTGTGGATGGCCAACCAGTCCGGCACGACGGACATTCCGACACTGATGCAGTACGATTTTCCGGTCGGGGCACAGACCTGGCTGTGGCTTGCATTCTTTGCCAGTTTCGCTGTGAAAATGCCGATGTGGCCGGTTCACACCTGGCTACCCGATGCGCATGTGCAGGCCCCGACCGCGGGGTCGGTCATCCTCGCCGGCGTGCTGTTGAAGATGGGCGGCTATGGCTTCATTCGCTTCAGCCTGCCGATGTTCCCGGAAGCTTCCGCTCAGTTTGTCTGGCTGATATTGGGCCTGTCGATGGCAGCGGTGATCATCACCAGCCTGATCGCTCTGGTCCAGCACGACATGAAAAAGCTGATCGCCTATTCCTCGGTCGCGCACATGGCCATCGTGACCGCCGGCCTGTTCGCATTCAACCAGCAGGGCCTCGAAGGCGCTATGGTCATGATGCTGAGCCATGGCCTGGTTTCAGGCGCGCTGTTCCTGTGCGTCGGGGTGATTTACGACCGGCTGCACACGCGTGAAATCGACCGCTACGGCGGCCTTTCGATCAATATGCCGAGATACGCGATCTTTTTCCTGTTGTTTACGATGGCCAGCATCGGTTTGCCCGGGACCAGCGGTTTTGTTGCGGAGTTCCTCAGCCTGATGGGCATTTATGAAGTGTCGAGTGTGGCCACCTTCGTTCTGACCACAGGGATCATTCTGGGGGCAGGCTACATGCTCTATCTTTATCGCCGTGTGGCTTTCGGCGAGCAGAAGAACGCCGATGCGGCGGCGATGCCGGACCTGAATATGCGTGAATACATCATGCTGACGCCGATTGCGGCTGCGGTGTTGTGGATGGGTGTTTACCCGGAAAGCTTCCTTGCTCCGATGCGGCAGGATATCGCAGCACTTGATGCGCGCCTTGCCCGCGCGGAACCTGCAGGTGACGCGAAGATCGAAGCGGGCCCTCCTCGCGAAAAGGCAGCAAATTACATTGAGTATGCGGGCGATCATGGCGAAGGTCATGAGAGCGAGGGAGAGCAGTGATGAGCTACGCGTCTTCCTTCTACTTCACCATGCCGGAAATCATTTTGGCCGTGGCTGGCCTCGCGCTGCTGATGGTTGCAGCATTCGCGGGTAAATCGTCGGCACGTCTTGTCACGATACTGGCGGTCGCTGCCCTTTTCGGGGCGGGTATCTTTACTACGCATCTGTTGATCGACCCGGCGTATTCCCTCGGTGGCGATGCTTTCAGCGGCGTCTACCGGATGGATGCTTTCGGAGGGTTCACCAAGCTGCTGGTCTATCTTGCAACCATCGGTTGCCTGATCGTCACACCGCGCTTTTTCGGGCCATCGGGTGAATACCGCCCTGAATATCCGGTGCTGATGCTGTTCGGTGCGGTCGGTATGGGCATGATGGTGTCCGCTGTCGACCTGATGACGCTTTACATCGGCCTGGAGCTGTCGAGCCTTGCATCCTATGTGCTGGCAAGTTTTGCCCGCAACGATGATCGCTCAGCGGAAGCGGGCCTCAAATACTTTGTCCTTGGGGCGCTGGCGTCCGGCATCCTGCTTTACGGTATGAGCCTTGTCTACGGTTTCACCGGGGCGACCGATTACCTTTCGATTCGCGCGGCGATGGACGGCGGCCTTTCGGGCGGCCTCTTGTTCGGCATTGTCTTCGTGCTCGCCGGTCTGGCCTTCAAGATCGCTGCAGTGCCGTTCCATATGTGGACACCGGATGTCTATGAAGGCGCTCCGACCCCGGTGACTGCCTTTTTCGCCACAGCGCCCAAGGTCGCGGCGGTCGCAATCCTGATGCGCATTGCGCTCGATCCCTTCGGACCGGAAATCGGTTCGTGGCGACAGATTGTGATCTTCGCAGCTCTGGCATCGATCGTAGTCGGTGCGCTGGGGGCGATCGGTCAGGAAAACCTCAAGCGGCTGCTCGCCTACAGTTCGATCAACAATATCGGATTCATCCTGATCGGCCTTGCAGCCGGGACACAGGAAGGGGCCGGGGCGATGCTGGTGTACCTCACCTTCTACGTCGCGATGACCCTCGGCAGTTTCGTTGCCGTTCTGATGCTGCGGGATCGTGATGGAAACCAGGTCGAAAAGCTGTCCGATATCGCCGGCCTTTCTCGCTCGCATGGCGCGTTGGCGCTGTGTCTGGCCGCGATGATGTTCAGTCTTGCCGGTATTCCGCCTTTGATGGGTTTCTGGGGCAAGTTCGTGGTCTTTCAGGCTGCAGTCAACGCGGATCTGATCTTGCTGGCTGCATTGGGCATCGCAGCCAGCGTTATCGGGGCGTTCTATTATCTCAAGGTCATCAAGGTGATGTATTTCGATGCGCCCGCAGAGGTGGTCGAAGGCAAATCCGATATGGCTCACTGGTCCGTTCTGGCGCTGACGACGCTGTTCGTCTCGCCGCTCGGCTTCCTGCTGACGCTGTGGCTGGGTGACTGGGCGGACCGCGCGGCAGCGGCGCTCTTTTTCGCAGCTTGATACACACTGTTGCTGAAACCGGTTCAACCAATGCCGACCTGGCTGCGCGCTTGCGCAGGGGTGAATATGTGCCTGAAGGCGACTGGCTGATTGCCGAGCGCCAGAGCGCCGGGCGCGGGCGACAAGGCCGGGACTGGTTTGACGGCTACGGCAATTTCATGGGCTCTACTGTCGTTCACCCGTCCGACCGCGATCCACCTGCGCATACTCTGACGCTGGTTGCCAGTCTGGCCCTGTATGAAGCGGTCGTACAGTTGCTGCCGGAGCCCGGAATGCTGACGCTCAAATGGCCCAACGACCTGATGCTGTCGGGCGACAAGCTGTCGGGCATTCTGCTTGAGAGGGAAGGCGACGCCATCATAGTCGGCATCGGTGTCAATCTGGCAATTGCGCCTGACTTGCCTGATCGCGCGACTTCATCGCTAGCCGATGTCGGCCCTGCACCCGATTGCGAATTGTTTGCTACAACTCTGGCAGGCCATTTTTCGCGAGAACTCGATCGGTGGAGGCAATTCGGTCTTGAGCCGATCCGCAACCGTTGGATGGCCGCGGCGCATCCGGTAGGAACACCGCTCTCTGTCCATGACGGGGCCAATACGTCGCAATCCGGCACCTTTGCCGGCCTCGCACCCGAAGGTTCTCTCCTGCTTCGCTTGGAAGACGGCACCACACGTGCCATCCATGCGGGCGATGTCTTGCTTGCCTGAAGGAGGCTGAAATGCTGCTTGCTGCCGATGTCGGGAATACCAATGTGGTCTTTGCCCTGTTTGACGGGCGGGAGATCAAGGCACGCTGGCGCATTGCGACCGATCCGCGCCGGACGGGTGACGAATACGCAGTGTGGCTCCTCCAGTTGATCAAGATCGAGGGATTCTCTCGCGAGGACATCAAGCAGATTATCTTTGCTTCGGTCGTCCCGCGGGCGAACCATAATCTCACCGTTTTGGCAGAGAAATATTTCGGGATCACACCGATTGTCGCAGGGCAGGGCGTTGCAGCATGGCCATTTGCGATCGACGTCGACCAGCCCAGCTCGCTGGGGGCAGATCGGGCGTTGAACATACTCGCAGCACACGACAAATATGGCGGCGACCTGATCGTGGTCGATTTCGGGACGGCAACCAAGTTCGAAGCGGTCGATTTCAATGGCGCTTATAAAGGCGGCATTATTGCGCCTGGGATCAACCTATCGCTCGATGCGCTGGTGGGCAAAACGGCGAAACTGCCGCGTATTGCCATCCGTGCGCCGGAAGGGACCAGCGTTATCGGCCGCAACACAGAAGACCAGATGTTGATCGGCGTGTTCTGGGCTCACGTGGCGATGATGGAAGGCCTGATAGCCCGAATGCGGGCAGAAATTGGCCGCCCGGCAGAGGTTGTTGCGACCGGCGGTCTTGCCATCCTGTTCGACGAAAAAACCGATATTTTCGACCATGTCGATGGAGACCTGACGATTCAGGGACTCGCCATACTTGCGGAGCGTGCAAACCAGTGAAAAAAGATTTTTCGCCTGAAAGTGAACTGCTTTTCCT
Source organism: Parerythrobacter lutipelagi (assembly GCF_005434975.1). Classification (GTDB taxonomy): domain Bacteria; phylum Pseudomonadota; class Alphaproteobacteria; order Sphingomonadales; family Sphingomonadaceae; genus Parerythrobacter_A; species Parerythrobacter_A lutipelagi. Next base: position 866,494 of record NZ_SKCJ01000002.1, read on the forward strand.
TGCCCTGGGCGGGTCGGGCGAGATTGGGATGAACGTCAACCTCTATGGCTGTGACGGCAAGTGGCTGATGGTCGATCTGGGCATGACCTTCAGCGGCAACGAATACCCGGGTGTCGACCTGGTTTTCGCCGACCTGGATTTTATCGAGGAGCGCACCAAGGATCTGGTCGGGATCGTGCTGACCCACGGACATGAAGACCATATCGGAGCGGTACCCTATTTCGCCGCCGAATTGGGTGTACCGCTCTTCGCGACTCCGTTTACGGCAGAACTGGTTCGTCGAAAGCTTCAGGAAGCAGGGCTGTCCAAAGATGTCGCTCTCTTCGTGATCGACGATCTCGAACCATTCGATCTTGGTCCTTTCACAGTAAACTACGTGCCCTTGGCCCATTCTATTGCTGAAGGGAATGCGCTGGTCATCGACACCCCATACGGCCGGATATTCCATACTGGCGACTGGAAGCTGGATGAAGACCCGATCATCGGCGAACCAACGACCGAAGAAGAGTTGACCGCTATCGGAGACGACGGCGTGCTCGCCATGGTGTGCGATTCAACGAATGTTTTCAATCCGAACCCCAGCGGCTCGGAAGGGGCGGTATACCAGGGGCTGATGGACGAGGTGTCCAAGCACACCGGCAAACGCGTCCTGGTGACCACATTTGCTTCCAACGTTGCCCGCATGCACACGCTGGGCGAAGTCGCGCGGGAGACCGGGCGCAAGGTCTGCGTTGCCGGTCGGTCACTGGACCGGATTCTCGAAGTTTCCCAATCGAGCGGCTATCTGACCGATTTCCCGCAGCCGGTCGATTTCGATACAGCGATGCGATTGCCACGCGGAGAAGTGATGATCATCGCTACGGGTGGGCAAGGTGAGCCGCGCGCTGCGTTGTCCCGTATCGCCGATGGCAACCACCCGATAGAACTGGCGCGCGGTGATGTAATCCTGTTTTCCAGTCGCCAGATTCCCGGCAATGAAATTGCCATCGGAAAGGTACAGAACCAGCTTGCCGAACGCGGAATAGTGATGGTGACCGATCGTCAGAGCGCGATCCATGTTTCAGGCCACCCGGGGCGTCCGGAGCTGGAGGCACTATACGGGTGGTTGCGCCCTGAAATACTCGTGCCGGTGCACGGTGAAATGCGTCATATGCAGGAACAGGCGAGGGTTGGCCGCGAGAGCGGTATCCAGCACACGGTTGTCCAGAAAAACGGCGATATGATCCGGCTCGCGCCCGGCAAGCCCGAAAAGCTGGCTGAGGTCAGAGCGGGGCGATTGGTGCTCGATGGAGATATCATTATTCCGGCTGACGGCGGAGCGATCGCGATGCGTCGCCGTATTGCCTACAATGGCGCAGTGTTCGTGGCGCTGGATAGCAAGCTGCAACCACATATCGAGCCGCTTGGCTTGCCGCTGGATGAAGATGAGCCGGATTTCATCGCAGAAGCCATGGAAGATGTAGGCTCAGCGATTGGACGACTGAAGGGCCACGCGCGCAAGGATTCCGCGCAAATCATGGAAGCAGCAAGGCTCGCGACCCGACGTGCCGCTCAGCGCTGGAGCGGAAAAAAGCCTCATGTTCTCGTGCGGATGATCGGCTGAAGCCATGCAGTGGACTTCTATCGTTGCGATTTACGCGCTCGTGTGGGTGATTACCGCTTTCGTGTCGCTGCCCTTCGGGATCAAGACGCATGAGGAAGCCGGCGTGCCCAAAGTTCCCGGGCAAGCCGACAGTGCGCCGGCGAATTTCCGTCCGGGCAGGCTGGCGGTGCGTACGTCCGTTATCGCAGCGTTTCTCACCGCCGCCTATGTGCTCAACTACATCTACGGCTGGATCGGCATTCAGGATCTGAACTTTTTGGGCTGGCTGTTCGACGCCGCCGGGACCTAGTCTCTCAAACGCTCGATCGCCTGCGCCAGCGCCACATAAAGCTTACCCATATCCGAACTGAGCAGGGTAACACCCAGAGCATTGCCGTCCCGCGTCGAAAGCATAGTCCGCAGCATGGCTTCGAAGTCGTGGATGTAGCGGCTTACGTTCTCGCGGAAATCCGGGTCTGCAGCATACGTCTCGGCGATATCGCGTGCTTCTGTGTTGTCGAGCAAGCGCACCGCGCGACGGGTGAAGATACCGCGATCTCCGCGCAGATATGATGCCCATGCCGTATCGCTCACGTCGGTCGAAATCGCTTTGGCGATGTCTATCGAGTTTGAATTGAGCGCTTCGGTTATCAGGGCAACGCGGCGGGCGAAATCGTTACCGACCTGATCCTCGGCCAGTTCGCGTGCCCGCGCCACGCGGGTTTCCAGATTGCCCGCCAACTCGTTGACCTTGGCCAATTGATCGCGCAGCTGCACTGTGATTTCGCGACCAGCTGTGCCCGCCTTGATGGCACTGTCTTCGATCCGGGCGATGGACCGGGTCACGCCGTCTTCGACTGCCCGTTCCACGCTTTCCGCGCTCTTGGCGCTGACTTCCGTCGCGAATTCGCCAAGCCGGTCTGTCAATATCGTTTCGATCTCGGCAGGCGCGCTTTTTGCAGCCTGTTGGAGCGCTTCTATCGCTTCCGCAAGCGACGTCCGCGCGCGTTCGCTAAGCTGATCGCTCTGCCCGGCCAAAGCGGTAAGACTATCGTAAAGTGAAGCCAATCTGCGATCTTGCTCATCATGGCTTTCGTACAAGCGATGCTGCAATCCGTCGAGATCAGCGATCGCTTCACGGCTCGTGTCGCGCGCGGTTATGACATAGGCCGACAGGTCTTCGCTCTTGCGACCGGCTTCGCCAATCAGCGATTGCAGTTCGGTCGCCTGATCACGCACATTCTCGAGCCGCGTCTCGGCATCGATGAGCGCCGCCGGCAGGATTTCGCTGCTGTGCTGTGAACTGGCCTGGATGAGTTCGAGCAGGCGGACGCTGGCTTCGGTCAGCTCCGCAACAGCGGAGTCGGTTCCTGCCAGCAAGTCCTTACTCTCGTCCAGTCGGGCGGAGAGTGTTTCGATATTGCCAGTTATGCTGTTCTGCGTGCTCTCTCCCTGCTCGGAAATGTCCGAGAGAACCGTGCGCAAACCCTCGATGCGTGCAGCAATGGATTCGCTGCGTTCAGCAAGCGTCTCAGCAGTTGCCAGCTGGCTCTCGCGTCGTTCAGTGATCGCCAGGTCGAGCGCAGCGAAGCGCTCTTCGAGAGCGGAGATGGCCGCCGCTTCATCGGTCGCCATGGCCGACTGACGCAGCCTGATTTGCTCGACAAGCTTGGCGTCACGAACGGCAATGTTCGTATCGACAGCTTCCGCTTCCTGCCGCAAAGCTTCAAGCTTCCTGTTGGCGGCTTCCAGCGCCTGTTCGTCGATCCGTTGAATTTCCTCGATAGCCTCGCGAAGCTGCGTATCGAGTGTTTCGATCTGTCCGCTCCATCTTGCGATTGCGTCATTCTCGCCTTCGCGGACCGACAGGCTGATCGTCTGTGCTTCTTCACGCAGTGCGAGCAGGCGTGCTCTCAATGAGCGAATGGCTTCCTGCTCCTCATCCTCAATCACAGCGCGGGTTTTCTGAAACTCTTCCGCCAACGTATCCGCGCGGCGCCGCATCGCGGCGAGCGCCTCGACCTCACGCCCGTCGAGCTCGGTGCGGAATTCTTCGCTCTTTTCGTGCAGAGCACCGAAGCGTGCCTCAACCAGGGCTTCCATTTCGGCTGCTTGCGTTTCGAAAGTCGCAAGCGCGCCACCGATCCGCTCTTGCAGCGACATAACTTGTTGTTCGCTTGCTTTTCCGAACGCATTAAGCCGTTCGAAACCGCTCACCAATTCGGCAATCTGCCCATGCGCGGTGCGCCCTGCGGTGCCGATCTGGTTAGATACGTCGCGAGCGGAATTGGCGATGACTGGCAAATCGTCGCGCAGCCGGTTCATGTTCTCAAGCGCGGTGGTGCTGACTTGTGCGATGGAATCAATCTGGCGGCTGTTATCGGCCACCAGCGTCTGGAGCCGGTCTGCATTCTCCGACAAGCGCTCACTGGCTACGCGCCCAAGTGATTCCAGATCCCGCGCCTGCGATCCCAGAAATTCCCGGGCAAGGCTCAACTCGCGGTTTACGACGGAAAGTCGCTGTTCCAGCTCTGCCGACTTCAGGGACAGATTTTCAGCCACTTTCCCGAAGCGGACTGCTTCGCGGCGGCTATTTCGTGTGACGAGGATCCACAGCGAAACCACGAGCAAGACCGGAACCGCCCACGCGGTGATCCACCCAATCCACTGCTGCGGCGTGCCGCCTGAAAGGATATCTGCCCGCTGCGCCCAGCCAAAAAAACCTGTCCATCCGGCCACAGCAAGAATCGCGAGAACCGGCGTCGACCAGCGCCAAAGCGAAGGGCGATAAGCCTCTTCCGGCTCCCACTCTTCATAACTGTCGTCCTCTGTCAGCTCGACTGTTTCCTCGATGGATACGTCAGCCTCTGCTGCGTCTCGTGCAGCGTCTTCGGAGCCAATAGCTCGGATGTTTGATCCCCCGGTCATTGCGGCAGAATACCACAGAATTGATTAGGTTAAACCCCGGCTTAACCAAACAGCGTTAGACTGTGGCGCAATGGCATTCGAAAGTGGAAACCTCGACGCGACATTCGCAGCTGCGGCAGGTGAAGATCCGGCCTTGATGGCGGAGCTTCGCGTGGCCTTTGGGGAAAGCGTTGCGCGCCAGATAGATTTGCTCAAACGATCGCGCTGCGACGCGAACTGGGAAATGGCCGCTCAGAGGCTGAAAGGCCTGGCGGCCAGCTTTCATGCTGATGCGCTGATCAAATTGTCACAAGAAGCGGTCGAGGCCGCTCCCGGCGAACCCACAGTCATCCGCCGGATCGAAACGTTCTACCGCGAATTCATCGGGCAAGACGGCAGAGCGTGATTTAGCCGCTTGGCAAGCCGGGGCTGCTCGTCGTAAGTCGCCGCCCATGCTGCCTGTCTGCCCATCATGCTCATAGCGCTCATCTCAGCGCGTGAGAGCGCATCCGACAATGAAGGGAGCATGCTCGGCACGGCTCCACTTGCGGGTGGAAGCATATTGCTGCGGCAAGTGCGCCTCGCTCTGCAATTGGGCTGTAAGCGGGTCGTCTGCCTCGCGGCCAGACCGAGCAAGGAACTGATGCAACTCCAGCACCTGACGGAAAAGCAGGATGCGGATTTCATCATCGCCTCACACAATCGTGCGCTAGCCGGCGCTGTGACGGCAACGGACAGGCTGCTGGTTCTTGCCGAGGGCATGGTGTGTGATCCGGATATCGCGAAAGCGCATCTTGCCGACAAAGCCAATATTCTTGCTCTGCCCGCAGACAGCGCCGTGCCTCTGGGCTTCGAACGGATTGACCGGGACCGGGCATGGGCCGGGGCAATGATCATACGCGGCGCTCTGGTTGAAAAGCTGCATGACTTTCCGGACGATATCGACTGCGTTTCCAGCCTTTTGCGGCTTGGACTTCAGTCTGGATCGCAAATCAGTTTGTTAGATGGTGATTACCTCACAGCAAACGAATGGGGGTTGATCACCAATCAGGTCGATCTGGCAGAATGGCGAAGCCGCGCAATATCCCGGTCGATGGTCCCGGCATCATGGAGGCGCCCGATTTACGCAGGCCTGGATCGGCTTGTGATGCGCAAAGCTGCGTCGGCGGGCTTGCCAGGCGGTATGAGCGCGGGTCTGCGGGCGGGCGCTATTCTGGCAATCGTTGCCGCTATTGGACTCGCTTTTTCCGGTTTCGTTGCAGGTGGCATGGTCACGCTGGCTATTGCGGCCATGCTGTCGCGAGCGGGCGAGAGCGCAGGGTTGGTCGCAATTGCCGCCGCTGATGTCAGCCGGAGGAAACGCTTGGCAGAACTTGCCGAGCTGCTGACGCTCGACAGTGCAATCATGCTCGCCCTTTTTATCTCCGTTCCGACGGACACAAGAGTGGATATCGTGTTCGCAGCTGTGATGCTGTTCGGATTGCTCCATTTTTCGTCACTGCAGGGTCCGCCGGTAAGAATTCCATTGCTTCAGGATCGGGCCGTTCTGGCGCTGATTGCAGCTGGCGGTCTGATTTTCTCGGTAATTCACCCTGTAATACAGATGCTTGCTTTGTTTGCGCTTGTGGTCGAATTGTCTTTGGCCATTCGTGCGAGGCTAACGGGCGCTTAACCATAGGCGGCTATGGCGAAAGCTCACAGAGGACCCGATGAACGCACAAGCTGAAACTCCTGTCGAAACGATCCTGCGCGATGAACTTGCGCATGGCGATGGTGTGCTTGTGTCGCTCGCGCCGATTCTCGGCCACCTCGTGTCGACACCGGACAATACCCTGTTCAACGATCAGGTCATCGCGACAATACGTGGTCTTGCTGTCGATGTGGCCGGGCAATTACTCCGCGCCCAAGCGGATGCAGCGAGCGAAGCCGATCCAGCTGCGTTCGTGGAAGCGGGGCAAGATGCGCTCGCGGCCGAGTTACTTGCAGACCAGGATTTCCTGCTGCACTCGCATGCCTTGACCATCGAAGCGCAGACTGCGCGCCACTTGCAGAAACGCTCGGGCATCGACCCGGTCGTCTCGCCGATGCTCCAATCGCTTATTGCCTCGAAAGAGGATGCCATCGCAGGCGGCGCCATGGCCATTCTTGCCGCGCAGGCGAGATTCTTCCAGCAACATCAACGGATGGAGCTACCGCTGCGCGAATTGCCCGGGGCCCTGTTCGACACCGTTCTGCTTCGCTGGCGTGCCTTTGCAGGCATCGGAACGGAGAACATCACGGCCCAGGCGGAGATGATGCTCAGAAGCACGTTTGACGAAGGGATCGGCCGGATCGGTCTGCTCAATCGCATGGTTGCGGCGCTGGGACGTGATGCGGTCAAAGCGATTTCCATCAGCCATGGCGGGATGGGGCTGTTCTCCTCGGCTCTTGCCGCAAAAACGGAGCAAATACGCTCCACCGCCATCCTCTCGACGAGCGAGCAGCAGGTCGGGCGGCTTGTTCTGTCGCTCCGTGCTGCCGGGCTCGAGCCGGAACAGGTCGAAGAACAGTTCCAGTATTTCCACCCGGACATTGATTTGCCGGAAGGCTTTGAAGCGTTGCGGGTTGACCGTGCGCAAGCCATGATTGCGACACTTGCTGGGCAGGAAGGAGCCTAAGCAATGCGTCTGACCGGCACTTTCCTTGCCCGCGCCAAGGTGGACGAGAATGCGATCCTTGCTGAAGCGCAGGAGCCTTTGGTTTCGCTTCAACTGCGTTGTGGCGGGGAAGTGCCCGGTCCGATTGCGATTCCGGAATTGCGCGAAGCGGTGATGCAGTGCCTTGCCAACAACCGCCAGGTCTCACGCGGATTCAGCGCATTCGACGGTGAAGAACGCATCGAAGGCTGGGTTGAACTGGTCCCCAATGAGAAAGCAGGGGGCTGTATTCTCGGGATCTCCGACTGGCAGGCGACAGCATACGAGATCGAAGCCGATCCGCAATATGAACAGCGCCGCCTTGATGTCGATCGAAGCGTAGCAGAAATTGCCGCGAGGCTCGACGCCAACCAGTGCATTCTTGCAGTCGAGGGGCGCGCAGCCGATGTCGTAGATGCAGTCGGGATTATGGCGGCCGCAACCGGCCGTCCGTGGACCGAATTCGTTACGTTTCCCGGAGACAGTCACCGCCAGCCCTTGCACTGGCGTTTGCTCGACGGTGCCCATTGCACAATCGCTGGTTCCGAGCGCAGCTGGTCGGTTCACCTCGTCCCGCTCGGTCCAGCCCGGTCCGGGGCTGACGGGTTTGAACTCTATTTGATACCGGATCGGATTCTTACCCCGGTGGCGAGCGAACCCGCAGCGAGGACATCCGGCGTCTCGCACACTATCGGCCGCGAACTCGCTCCGGTGTTGCGTCAGCCGATTGCGCGGATCATCGCCAATGCCGAAACAATCCGGACAAAAATGGCCGGGCCCCTGGCCGAAGAATACAGCAGCTATGCGGCCGATATTTCCAACGCAGGGCAGCACTTGCTTTCGCTGATCGAGGATTTGTCCGATCTCGAAGTCGTCGAAGCGGATGATTTCTCCACTGCGCCGGACGAGATCGACCTTGGCGATGTTGCGCGGCGATCGACCGGGATCCTTTCAGTCCGCGCGCAGGAGAAGAATATCAGACTAGAAGCGCCGGGTTTCGATGAGAGCGTTCCTGCGAGAGCAGAATTCCGCCGGGTGCTGCAAATCTTGCTCAACCTTGTTGGCAATGCGATCCGATACGCGCCCGAGGGCTCGACCGTTACAATTTCCCTTGCCCAGATGGGCGGACATGCTCGCGTTCAGGTGAGTGATGAGGGCCCGGGTCTTGACGCCGATCAACAGGCGGTCATATTCGAGAAATTTGAACGGCTTGGCCGTACGGGCGACGGAGGCTCCGGCCTCGGGCTCTACATATCGCGCCGGATCGCCCGCGCGATGGGTGGGGAGCTTTCCGTAGAAAGCGCCCCCGGGGCAGGCGCGCGCTTCACGCTCGACCTGCCACCGGGGAAATAGGCTTCCAGTTTAGCGCTTGTCTACCGGCAGATAGTCGCGCTGTGTTGGACCAGTGTAAAGCTGACGCGGGCGGCCGATGACCTGCGCGGGATCGGAAATCATCTCGTTCCACTGCGCCACCCAGCCAACTGTCCGGGCAAGAGCGAAAAGCGCGGTGAACATCGTCGTCGGGAAGCCGATCGCGGACAAGATCACACCGGAATAGAAGTCTACGTTGGGGAACAGCTTCTTTTCTTTGAAATAGTCGTCGTTGAGCGCCATCTCTTCCAACTGCAGTGCGGTCTCGAAAACGGGATCGGTGACTTTGAGCGCATCGAAAACCTCGCGCACTGTCTTTTGCATTACCGTCGCGCGCGGATCGTAGTTCTTGTACACGCGGTGACCGAAACCCATCAGGCGGAACGGATCGTTCTTGTCCTTGGCGCGCTCGATATAATGCGGGATGCGGTCAGGCGTACCGATTTCACGCAGCATGTTGAGCGCCGCCTCGTTCGCGCCGCCATGCGCCGGACCCCATAGGCAAGCGATGCCGGCGGACGTGCAAGCGAACGGGTTTGCACCGGACGAACCTGCGAGCCTAACCGTCGAAGTCGACGCGTTTTGCTCGTGATCTGCATGGAGGATAAAGATCCTGTCCATGGCCTTTTCGACTGCCGGAATCACTTCGTATTCTTCTGCCGGCACGCCGAAGGTCATGCGCAGGAAATTGCCGGTATAGCTGAGCGAATTGTCCGGATAGAGGAACGGCTGCCCGACTGAATATTTGTACGCCATGGCCGCAATGGTCGGCATTTTGGCGATCAGCCTGTGGCTGGAAATCTTGCGGTGTTCCGGGTCGGAAATGTCAGTGCTGTCGTGATAAAACGCCGACAGCGCCCCGACCACGCCGCACATGATCGCCATCGGATGCGCATCGCGCCGGAAGCCCTGATAGAACTGCCGCATCTGATCATGCAGCATGGTGTGGCGCGTGATGGTGTAAGTGAAGTCGTCAAGCTCTTCCTGCTGCGGCAACTCGCCGTTGAGCAACAGGTAAGCGACTTCCATGAAGCTCGAATGTTCCGCCAACTGGCCAATCGGATAGCCGCGGTGAAGCAAGACACCTTCATCGCCGTCGATATAGGTCAACGCGCTTTCGCAGCTTGCGGTCGATTTGTAGCCCGGGTCAAAGGTGAATCGACCGGTCTGGCCATAAAGTTTGCGTATATCGACGACATCCGGGCCGACGCTGCCTTCGAGGACCGGGAATTCATGGGTTTGACCGCCCACTTCCAGCTTAGCCTGCTTGTCTGCCAATTGTCTTCTCCTTCAAACTGTCATCCGGTGCCTGCTCAAGCGGCCTGCGCGTCAATTCGCGCCAGCGACTCTTCCCGGCCGAGCAGGACCAGTACATCGAAAATTCCGGGGGACGTCGTCGTCCCGGTCAGCGCGGCTCGCATTGGCTGCGCCAGCTTGCCGAGGCCCAATTCGAGCTCTTCGGAAAGCGCCTTGGTAGTGGCTTCGAGAGCCTCGATTGTCCAGCTATTTTCAGACTTCAACCGCTCCGAAACAAGCTTCAGCCGCTGACGGCCTTCGTCGTCGAGAAGCGAGGACGCCTTTTCGCTCATTTCCAGCGGACGCTGCTTGAACAGGAAAGCCGCACCCTCGGCGAGTTCGTGCGTATCCTTCGCGCGCATCTTGAGCACCGGCATTGCTTTTGCCAGCAGTGCGATATCAGTCCCGACACCAATTTCCGGAGCGACCAGCCGTGCCAACCTCTCGTCATCGGCCTCCCTGATATGGTGACCGTTGAGGTTGAGCAGTTTCTTCAAATCGAAACGCGAAGCGCTCTTTCCAACCCCGTCGAGGTCGAACAGCTCGATAGCTTCTTGCCGGGTAAACTCTTCCTTGTCGCCGTGGCCCCACCCCAGGCGGATCAGGTAATTGAACAGCGCTTCGGGCAAAACGCCCAACTCGTCACGATAGGCTTCGACGCCTACGGCACCGTGGCGCTTCGACAGTTTGGCACCGTCCTGCCCGTGAATCAGCGGAGCATGGGCATAGACCGGCTCCGGCCAGCCGCCTTCGATCTGGTCCATGGCCTTGATGATCGGCAACTGACGGAACGCGTTGTTGAGATGATCATCGCCGCGGATGATGTGGGTGCAGCCCATGTCGTGGTCGTCGACGACCACCGCCAGCATGTATGTCGGGGTGCCGTCTGCCCGCAGGAGCACATAATCGTCGATTTCTGCATTGGCGACGCGCACTTCGCCCTGAACGGCATCCTTGATAACTGTTTCGCCTTCGATCGGCGTTTTCAGCCGAACAACAAATGGCGTTCCGTCCGGCGCATCCGCAGGATCGCGGTCACGCCAGCGCCCGTCATAGCGTTGCGGTTGCTTGTTTGCACGCTGCTCCGCGCGCATCGCCTCAAGCTCCTCGGTGGTTGCAAAGCATTTGTACGCATGACCCGCTTCGAGCAGCGCCAAAGCGACTTCACGATGCCGGTCCGCTCGCTGCGACTGGAATACAGGTGGCTGATCATAATCCAGGCCAAGCCAGTCGAGCCCTTCGAGGATCTTGTCGATTGCATCCTGAGTCGACCGCTTGTGGTCGGTGTCTTCGATCCGCAGCAGCGCCTTGCCGCCGTGATGGCGCGCAAAGAGCCAATTGAACAAGGCCGTGCGTGCACCGCCAAGATGCAAATATCCGGTGGGTGAAGGGGCGAAGCGTGTGACCACTTTTCCGCGATCCTGTCCGCTATCGCTTGCCATATGCTCTCGCTTCCTTTCCAGTCACTTAGATGGCGACAACCAATGCGCCCATTGTGCCGATCGGGGATGGCCCCGATAGCGGCGATGCTGCAGTGCAGCGCACTTGGCGCAGCAAGGCCGCAATGTCCAGCATTGCAACGGTCCTGGAGGGTTTTCTTGGGCGGAGCGGATTCGATCGCGGACCCTGGCTGGCCGTGGCGTTCGCACTTGGTATTGGAACATGGTTTATTCTCGACGAACCATGGCAATGGATGGCAGCGATCGGCGCGGTCTTGCTTGTCGCCATTGCGGCGGCATCAGTGCGACCGGATGCGCAAAATTGGCCGGAGCTGCGCCGCGCAGCGATTGCGGTTTGCCTGTTGGTAGCCTTCGGCATTGCGACTGTCTGGACCCGTTCGGAAATCGTCGGTGTGGAACCCATTCCCTATCCCCAGGTGGAACGGTTCGAAGCGCGTATCCTCGAGCGGGAAGAACAGCCCGCACGCGACCGGGTTCGGCTTGTCCTTGCAATGCGGGATGCCGAAAGTGGAGCCGCGCGCAAGGTGCGGGTCAATGTGCCGATGGATGCGGACGTCGTTGGGGCAAGTGAAGGCGCGGTCATCCGCTTGCGTACGCGGCTGATGCCGCCCGCGCCGCCGATGCTCCCGGGGGGATACGACTTCGCGCGGACCGCGTGGTTTGATGGGCTCGCCGCCTCAGGATCCCTGATCGGCGAGATAGAGGTAATCCAGGCGAACGACGATAGGGCGAGGCTTGGCCCTCTCCAGCGATCGCTTGCCGCACATGTCCGCAGCAACCTGGGGGGCTCCCCTGGCACCATCGCTGCGGCTTTCGCGAGCGGTGATCGCGGGGCGATCTTGGAAGCCGATGAAGAGGCCATGCGTGACGCCGGCCTGACCCACTTGCTTTCGATCAGCGGGCTGCATGTGAGTGCGGTGATCGCTGCGGCCTACGTCCTCGCTTTGAAACTGCTTGCGTTATGGCCGTGGCTCGCACTGCGCGTGCGTTTGCCCATCATGGCTGCGGGTGTGGGCGCACTGGCAGGCATCGGATACACGTTGCTAACCGGCGCAGAGGTGCCGACGGTGCGAAGCTGTATCGGCGCAGTGCTGGTCCTGATTGCGCTCGCATTGGGACGAGAGGCGCTCTCGATGCGCATGGTCGCGGCGGCAGCGTTTTTTGTTCTCTTGCTTTGGCCCGAATCCCTGGTCGGACCAAGTTTCCAGATGAGCTTCTCTGCCGTTCTCTCCATTGTCGCGTTGCACAATTCGGCACCGGTGAAGGCCTTTCTGGCCCCGAGGGAAGAGCGCTGGCTCAGCAAGTACGGCCGCCGAACCTTCATGCTGCTGATAACCGGCCTCGTTATCGAACTCGCATTGATGCCGATCGTCCTGTTCCACTTCCACCGGGCGGGTGTCTACGGTGCCTTTGCCAACGTGATCGCAATCCCGCTGGTGACGTTCATTTCGATGCCGCTGATCGCTGTCGCATTATTTCTCGATACGATTGGTCTCGGGGCACCGGCATGGTGGCTGGCGGGCAAATCACTCGAGATCTTGCTCGGCATCGCTCATTGGACTGCAAACCAGCCAGGTGCAGTCAAGCTGATGCCGGAGATGGGGGGCGGTTTGTTCGCGATCTATCTGATCGGCGGCTTATGGATGGCTCTGTGGCAAGGGCGGGTCAGGCTGCTCGGGCTTGTGCCCTGGGCCATCGCGACAGGATTGTTCCTGATCAAGCCGGTGCCCGATGTGCTGATTTCCAGCGACGGACGCCATGTCGGCATCGTGGGTGAGGGCGATCGATTGCTTGTGTTGCGGGAGAGCCGGAGCGATTACGCCAAGGACAATCTGCTCGAAATGGCCGGGATGGACGGCGAGCCTGTCGCGCTTGTTGACTGGCCCGGTGCGAGTTGCAGTTCTGATTTCTGCGTCCTGAACATGCAACGTGATGGCAAGGCGTGGAGCTTGTTGATGTCCCGCAGCCGCGAGCTGGTATCGGAACGCGAACTGGCCGCTGCATGCGAACGAGCCGATATCGTGATCGCTGACCGGTACCTGCCGCACAGCTGCAGTCCGCGCTGGCTCAAGGCGGATCGCCGATTGCTCGACAGGACGGGCGGTCTAACGATCGATCTCAAGAATGAACGCTTCACCACCGTTGCCGGCGGGCAGGGGGAGCATGGCTGGTGGCGCGGGAAAAGCGAATAACCTGGCCCGCGCCGCCGCAGATCAATGGTAGCGGCGAAGCAGGCCCGCGAGCTTGCCTTGCACCTGCACCTGACCAGATTGATAGACCTGCGGGGAATAGCTGGAGTTGGCCGGATCGAGCCGAACCATTCCGCCATCCTTGTGCAAATACTTGAGCGTCGCTTCTTCGTTGTCGACCAGCGCGACCACGATCTCACCGTCACGCGCGCTATCTGTGCGGCGGATCAGCGCAAAATCGCCATCGAAGATTCCTGCCTCGACCATCGAGTCACCTGAAACCTCTAGCGCGAAATGCTCACCCGGGCCGAGCAAGGCAGCAGGTACAGGCAGGCTGGACTGGCCTTCCAGCGCTTCAATCGGCATGCCGGCCGCGATGCGGCCGTGCAGCGGAATCTCGATTACATCGTTCGCCGGTTCGGGCGCAGCCTTCGGAGCACTGGTTGTCCGTGAGACCACGTCGCTTGCCGCCCCTCTCGCTGCAGCAGGCAAGGCGTCTTCCGGCTGCTTGAGAACTTCCAGCGCCCGAGCACGATTGGGCAGGCGGCGGATAAAGCCGCGTTCCTCCAGCGCGGAAATCAGGCGGTGGACGCCCGACTTGCTCTTCAGATCGAGCGCTTCCTTCATTTCTTCAAAGGAAGGTGAAATGCCGGTCTCTTCCAGTCGCTGCTGGATAAACTGGATCAATTCGTGCTGCTTCTTGGTCAGCATGGCGTTAGCTCCTTGGCCGCCTGTTCCATTCCGCTCACATTGCGAACGAATGAGGAACAATTAGGCAACTCGTTCCATCAGGTCAAGCGTTTCCGCCATTTCCGAGGAGATAGACCGGAACAGGCGTTCCCGCTTTGAGCCCTCCGCAGTGTTCCGGACGTTCGATCAGGCAGCTTGCTTTTGAAAGGGCTAACAGTGCGCTGCTGTCTTGCTGATCGAGCGGTATTGCGCCGTCCGGTGCGATTGTCGCGCGAAGAAATTCACGTCTGGGGCCGACCGGCGGCAGATCGTGCGCGGCCGGCAGATACATTCGTGCTGGCCAGGGATCGCGTGCCCCGAGCATTGCGCGGATGGCCGGAAGCATGAACATAAACCCGGTGACGAAGCTGCTCACGGGATTGCCGGGCAGCCCCAAGATCAGCTGTTTCTGGCGTCGTGCCACCAAAAGCGGCTTGCCCGGCTTGATGGCGACGCGCCAGAAATCCGGTTCGACACCGATGGACTTCAACGCCGGCCGAACAAGGTCGTGGTCGCCAACCGAAGCACCGCCACTGATCACGATGAGGTCAGCACTGCCAGCTGTTTCGATCGCCTCGGCGATAGCTCCGAGATCGTCCGGTAGCGGCGCAGAAACTGTGGTCTCACATGCCTGTGACGCGCACATGGCGGCGAGCATTGCCCCGTTGCTGGGGGGGAGTTGGCCTGGTTTTGCGGCCTTTGCATCGAGTTCATCGCCGCATTCGAGGATGGAAATCCGGGGCGGCCTACCAACATTGATCGCGTCACAGCCAGCGGCAATCAGCAGTGCGAGTTGAGCGGGGCCGATCCGCTGGCCTGCGGCAATGACCTGCTCGCCCGTCGCAAAGTCGAAACCCTTTCGGCGGATGTGCGCGCCGTCCTCCGGATGCTCGATTGCCTGGAGCGTGTGGTCCGAAAGCTGAGCATTTTCCTTGATCAGCACTGCGGATGCGCCCTCAGGGATGACGGCTCCGGTGGAAATGTGCGCCGCTTGACCCGGCCCGATCGGACCGCCGAACGGAGCACCACAGCGGCTTTCTCCGACCACGGTCCATGGCTCTGTTCCCGCGACCGCAAAACCGTCCATTGCGGAGAGATCGGCGCAGGGTTGCGACCGCTTTGCGCGCACATCGCCAGCTGCGTACCGGCCCAAGGCACCGTTCGGGCTGGCCAATTCGACAGGCGTTCGCTGCACCACTTTGACCAACTGCCTGAGCGCCGACTCCAGCGAGAGCATCTCAGCCGCCACTGCGCGTCCAGTCACCGGACTTGCCGCCGCATTTGGAGGAGAGCTGAACGGATTCAATCACCATGGCTTTGTCCAAAGCCTTGGCCATATCGTAGACCGTCAACAGCGCCACCGAGACAGCGGTCATCGCTTCCATTTCTACACCGGTCTTGCCGGTCAGTGATGCAGTCGCTGTGGCTCGCACGCCGGCGTCCTCAATCACGAAGTCGAGGTTGACCGCATCGAGCGCCAGAGGGTGGCAAAGCGGGATCAATTCACCTGTCTTCTTGGCGGCCATGATGCCCGCGATCCGCGCAGTCCCGAGGACATCGCCCTTCGGCGCGTCACCGTTTTTGATGGCGGCGAGGGCCGTCGGGTGGATGCGGATGAACCCTTCCGCCACCGCTTCGCGCGAGGTTTCCGGCTTGGCGCCGACATCGACCATGCGCGCGTTTCCGGTCGAATCGAGGTGCGTTAGCCGGCTCAATCTGTCGCTCGCATGAGGCAAGTGGAACACATGGAACACAGTCCAAAGACTGAAATTCTCCGCGCCCAGGAATGCGGGGAAAGTGCGAACAAACCGGAATAGCTGAGCATAGTCATGACTGCCTTATGCCAAGCGCGTCAGCAGTAGGACAGGCCTAACCTGTCAGTAGAGCGCGGGTGGCGGCTTCGACATCGTCTTGCCGCATAAGGCTTTCGCCGACCAGAAAGGTCCGAACACCGCTTTTCGCCAGCCGCTGGCAATCCGCATGGTTGTTGATGCCGCTCTCGCCAACCAGCAACGTGCCTTCCGGGGCGAGCTTGACCAAGCGCTCGGTGGTCGCAAGATCGGTGGTGAAGGTCTTGAGGTCGCGGTTATTGACCCCGATCAGCCGTGAACGAAGCTGCGCCGCGCGGTCCATCTCGGCCTCGTCGTGAACTTCGACCAGCACATCCATCCCGCGCTCGATTGCTGCCGCCTCGATATCCACCATTGCGCCGTCGCTCAGCGCTGCGACGATAATCAGGATCGCATCGGCCCCCATGCTGCGTGCTTCGGCGACCTGCCAGGGATCAACCATGAAATCCTTGCGCAATACGGGGAGGGCGCAGCTGGCACGGGCTTCGACCAGATAGTCTTCATGCCCCTGAAAATAGGGCGCATCGGTCAAAACCGAGAGGCACGCCGCGCCGCCCTTCTCATAGGCGATCGCGTGGGCGTGCGGGCGGAAATCGGCGCGGATCAAGCCCTTCGATGGCGAAGCCTTCTTTATCTCGGCAATCAACGCGAAGCCGCTTTCGGCCTTGTTTTCAAGCGCCTGCAAGAACCCGCGCGGCGCGGTCTGTTCGCTTGCGCGTGCATCCAGATCGGCGACTGTCGCCAATGTCTTGCGAGCCGCGACTTCCTCGCGCTTGGTGGTGCAGATTTCTTCGAGCTTGTTCATAAGCTTAGTTCGCCATCTCGATCCAGTTGGCGAGCAGTTTTCCAGCCTTGCCACTATCGAGCGATTCCGCAGCGATCGCGGCACCTTCCGCCCAATCAGCGGCCTTGTCGGCGATAATCAATGTTGCCGCGGCATTGAGCAGCACAGCATCGCGATAGGGTCCGGGCATCCCCTCGAGCAAGGCTTTGAGTGCCTTGGCGTTGTGCGCCGCATCGCCGCCCCGAATGGCTTCGACCGGCGCGTGCTCGAGACCAGCCATGCCCGCATCGACACGGCGCATTTCGAATTCGCTGCCGGTAACATCGGCCAGTTCATTACCGCCCGCGAGGCTCAGTTCGTCGAGCCCCTCATCGCCCGAGGCGATAAAGGTGCGTTCGGTGCCCAGCTTGGCCTTGGCGGCGGCGTAGATCGGCACATAACCCGGCCGAGCGATACCGATCAGTTGCCGCTTTACCCCTGCGGGGTTGGATAGCGGACCCATCAGATTGAAAATCGTCCGCTTGCCGAGTTCTTGGCGGATCGGCTGGATGCGCCCCATCGCGGGGTGGTGGTTCTTGGCGAACAGGAAACAAATTCCGAGTTCTGCCAGCGTTTTCTCTGCGCTTTTTCCCGCAGCTTCCATATCCAGGCCGAGCGCTTCCAGCGTATCCGCAGCCCCCGATTTGGACGAGGCGGCGCGGTTGCCGTGCTTGGCCACCGGAACGCCTGCCGCAGCGACGACCAGGCTCACTGCAGTCGATACGTTGAGCGTGTGATGTCCGTCACCGCCGGTCCCGCAGCAGTCGACCGCATTGTCAGGCGCTTGGATGGGTATCAGACGAGCGCGCAAGGCCCGGGCTGCGCCGGCAATCTCGTCCGAAGTTTCACTCCGTTCGGTCATCGCCAGCAGAAAACGCGCGATCTCTTCATCGCTTGCGTCGCCGTCGAGGATCCAGCCGAAGACCTCCTCGGCCTCGGCTTCGTTCATATGCGGAACGGCGAGGGGCAGGGTCTTCATACTGGCGCTCTTTCGCGGGTTTCGATGCCGCAGATCTCAAGGAAATTGGCAAGCAGCGCGTGGCCATGCTCGGTGGCGATGCTTTCCGGGTGGAACTGCACACCGTGGATCGGCAGCTCACGGTGGCGAAAACCCATCACGGCGGTGCCGTCGAGGCCTGGCGTCTCGCTGGTCGCATTGACCACCAGCTCGTCAGGAATGTCATCGACGATCAGAGAATGATACCGGGTGGCGGTATAGGGCGAGGGGAGGCCAGCGAAAACGCCGGTGCCGTCGTGTTCGACAGGAGAGGTCTTGCCGTGCATTAGCCCGCCGCGCACCACGCGCCCGCCGAAATGTTGGCCGATCGACTGGTGCCCGAGGCACACGCCGAGCAGCGGCTTGCCCGCATCGGAACAGGCCGCGACGAGGTCGAGGCTGATCCCAGCCTCGTTGGGCGTGCACGGTCCGGGCGAGATCAGGAAACCCTTCGCGCCTGTCGCCAGCGCCTCTTTCGCCGACAGCGCATCATTGCGTTCGACCCGCACCTCGGCACCCAGTTCCATCAGGTAATGGACCAGATTGAAGGTGAAGCTGTCATAATTGTCGATGACGAGGATCATGGTCAGTGCCTTTGCTTGTGCCTACTACGCAGGCAAGCAAGTTTAGGTTTCAGGACGTTTTGCCGGCCAGTTCATCCGTGGCGCGCACCAGACCATCGATAATCCCCCGCTCGCCCGCGCTGTGGCCGGCGTCGTGGACAATCCGCAGATCGACTTCCGGCCATGCCTTTTTCAGCGCCCAGGCCGAAGTTGGCGGGGTACAGATATCATGGCGGCCCTGGACGATAATCCCGGGGATGCCCTTCAGCTTGTGCGCGTCGCGCAGCAATTGTGCTTCCTCAAGGTAGAAATCGTTGAGGAAGAACCGCGCGCAGATGCGGGCAAAGGGGACGGCCTTGGACGGGTCGGCAAATTCACCGAGCAGGCTTTCATCGGGCAGCAGAGTTGCCACGGTTCCTTCCCACAGCGACCACTCCTTCGCAGCGGCAAGACGGGTCGCTTCGTCGTCACTGGTCAGCCGGTCGTGATATGCCTGAACGAGATTGCCGCGCTCGTCTTGCGGGATGTGGCCGGAGAATTCATCCCACTGTTCGGCCATGATCTCGCTTGCGCCGTAGGTGTAGAGCCAGTCCTTTTCCTTCTGGCGCGCGAGGAACACGCCGCGCAGCACCAGTTCGGCGGTCCGCTCGGGGTATTTCTGCGCATAGGCGAGCGCGAGCGTCGCGCCCCAGCTGCCGCCGAAGACCTGCCACGCGCCGTGCCCGCACATTGTGCGCAGCCGCTCGATATCCTCGACGATGCGCCAGGTGTCGTTGTGCTCGATTTCCGCGAAAGGCAGCGACTTGCCGCAGCCGCGCTGGTCGAACAGCAGCACGTCGTACAACTCGGGATTCCACTGGCGGCGATGCGCCGGGCTCATCCCGCCGCCGGGCCCGCCATGGAGAAAAACCGCAGGCTTCGCGCCCGGCGTGCCGACCCGCTCATAATAAAGCGAATGCCCTTCGCCGACGTCGAGCATACCGCTCTCGTAAGGCTCTATCTCCGGGTAGAGTGTACGTTCATAGGTGATCGTCATTGCTTTTCCTCCACCACAATCAGCGGGCCGAGCAGCGCGCCATTGTCGAGCCGCTCCTTGGCCGGGTCCCACAATGCGGAGACATTCCCGTCGAGGAACAGCGCATTGGGTGTCTTGAGTTCATCACGGAAATACCGCGCGAGCTTGCCGAAGCTGACCGCCTGGTTCGAGATCACGAAATGTGCGCGGCCTTGCGTGTCTACGCCAACCCCGTTGCGGATGGCCTTGCTCGGGCCGTCGTCGCTGATTTCCGGGTGCAGCTTGCCACCGACTACCAGCATCGGGCCGCTCTGCGTACCGAATTGCGGTCTGTCGCCGACATTGGAATAGAAATCATCCGACGCGCGGACCTGCCATTTGCCGTTCGTGCCGAAGAAAACGCCATTCGGCATCATGTGGAAATTGCCCGGTCCTTCGTTGCGGTTCAGTTCCTTCAGCCGGTCGCCGCCTTCTACATAATAGCCGATTGGCTTGCCTTCGCCGTCATACATGCCGCCATTGACCGCAAATGCGACAAGCGCGGCGTCGGACGGACGGCCGCCAGCAAGGTTGGGAAGGCTACGATAAGGTGCGTCGCCGTCCGGTCCGAGATCCGTGACAATTCGATGCTTCGCCGGATCGGCCATGCAATGGGTGAACTTCGCGCCGTCGAATGTCACATCCCGGCAAGCCGATGCGCGCGCGGGCGCGTCCGGCTCGGGCGCGGCGGTCTGTTCGGTCTGCTCGGCGACTCCGCTACCGATTTCCGTGCGCATGACCGGCTCTCCCTCAGGCTCAGGCGAGCAGGCGGCAAGACCTGCAACAAGCGCAATTGATAGTATTCTCACTGGCCAAATCCCGGTTCACTGGCGACACGCACGGCTTCCTTCGCCGCTGCAAGGAGGGCGCTCGCTTTCGCTTCGCATTCGCGTTGTTCGTAGGCAGGGTCGCTGTCCGCCACGATGCCTGCGCCCGCCTGCACGTGCATCATGCTGTCTTTGACGACTGCGGTGCGCAGGACGATACAGCTGTCGACAGAACCGTCGGGCGCGAAGTAACCGACGCCGCCTGCATAAGCCCCTCGGGTCTCCTGCTCAAGCTCGGCAATAATCTCGCAGGCGCGGATTTTTGGCGCGCCGCTGACCGTGCCCGCCGGAAAGCCCGCGAACAATGCATCGAGCGCGTCATGCCCTGGGCCCAGCTGGCCCACCACATTGCTGACGATGTGCATGACGTGGCTGTAGCGCTCGATGGTGTAGCTGCCGGTTACCTCGACCGTTCCTTCGCGGGCCACGCGGCCGACATCGTTGCGGCCCAGGTCGAGCAGCATCAGATGCTCCGCGCGTTCCTTGGGATCGGCAAGCAGGCTGTCCTCGGCGGCGCGGTCCTCGGCTGGTGTCGCGCCGCGCGGCCTTGTCCCGGCGATCGGGCGGATGGTGACTTCCCCGTCTCGGACCCGCACGAGTATTTCGGGGCTCGAGCCGACCACCGCAAAGCCGGGCAGGTCGAGGAAATAGAGGAACGGGGACGGGTTCACACGCCGCAATGCGCGGTATAGCTGAAACGGAGGGAGCGGGAACGGGCAGGTGAACCGCTGAGCCAGCACGACCTGGAAGATATCACCCGCCTCGATGTAGTCCTTCGCCCGGGCAACCATGCCGGAATAGGTCTCGCTTTCCAGCTCGGGATTGAGGGCCATCGCGGGCGCTTGCGGCAATCTCGGCTGTGCGGGCGTGGGCTGAGCGAGCTTCCTCAAAGTCTCGTCGATGCGCTCGCAGGCGCCGAACAAGGCCTGCCCGGGCTCGGACTGATCCGGCCATAAGGGTGCAATCGCGAAAAGGCTCTCTGTCAGGCCGTCGAACACGAGAATAACCGTGGGGCGAACGAACAACATGTCCGGCAGATCAAGCGGGTTGGCGGGTGCCCGGGGAAGCTTTTCGACCAGACCGATTGTCTCGTATCCGAAGTAACCCACCAGGCAGGCGAGGGCGGGGGGCAACTCTTCAGGCACTTCGATCCGGCATTCGCCAACCAGCGCGCGTAAAGATTCCATTGATCCGGCACTGCATCCGGCAAATGCTTCCCGGTCGGTTTGCCAGTCTCGATTGATTGCGGCTGAATCACCCGATGCGCGGAACACGAGATCCGGCGCGAGGCCCAGCAGGCTATAGCGCCCGCGGATTTCCCCACCTTCGACCGACTCGAGCAGGAAGTCGCCTCGACCGGGTTCAATCAGCTTGGCGGCAGCGCCGACCGGAGTCTCTGCATCGGCGATGACCCGGCGCCAGACCAGCGATGGCTTGCCAGCCGCCAGAGCTTGGAGCGCTTCTGCGGCATTGGCCAGTCCAGGCACCTCGCCGGGATTATCCGAAGATCCTTCGTCAGATGGCATGGCAGGGCAGCGTGCCCTTTACTGTTCGCCGACGAGCTGTTTTCTAACAGCTTCGATTCCGTCGTCGTTCTTCTCGACACCCATTTCCTTGCTGATCGCGTTGCGCAACTGCTGATTGTATTCTGCGCCCATCGCGCGAGCGAGTTCCTGCCGTGTCTGCGTCAACAGAGGATCATCCTGCGCGATTTCGCCGGCTTCGATGTCGTCGAGGTCGACGATGAACCAGCCCGCATTCTGCGGTGCCTCCAGCTTCTTGAAGGTGCCTTCCGCCATGCTGAACATCAGTGCCAGAGGCGGCGGTACGCGGCGCCCCAGCTGAGCCAGCTGCTGGCGCGAAAGATTGACCGGATCTGCCGGTGGCAGGGCTGTATCCTCGGCCTGCATCGCTGCGGCGAGCGTCTGGCCCTCTTTGAGCCGGGCAAGGATCCTGTCGCTGGCGGCCTTGGCAAGTTTTGCCCCTTGCGCATTTTTCCAGTCGGCCACCACGCGCTCACGAATTTCCTTTAGCGGCGCGGATGCGGATGGGGTGATTTCGGCTACCTCGAAGACAAGAAAGGTTTCCCCGGCTTCGATTTCGACCAGTTCGGGTTCGCCTTCGTCCATGTCGAATGCGGTCTGGATCGCTGGTGCCAGCACTTCGGGTGCCCGCTGTTGCGCGTTGCCATAAACGATGCCTGCACCCGTCAGGGGCTGGGTCACCTTTAGCTCTGCACCGACTTCCTTTGCGATTTCCGAGATCGATGCGCCATCGACAATCTGGCCTTCAAGTTCAGACGCAAGATCGGTCACAGCTTCACGCCGCTTGGTAAACCGAAGAACTTCGCGGATTTCTTCGCGCGCCTGATCCAGAGTGCGGCCGGCCTGCCGGTCAACCGAATCGATGCGCGCTACGTGGTATCCAAGCCCGCTCCGCGCCGGGGCGGCCACGCTGCCGCGCTCAGCAGCAAACACGGCATTGGCCACGGCTGCTGCCGTCTGTCCGGCGAATTCCTCTTTGGTTACGCTCTCGACGGTTGCAGTCGTGAGGCCAGCCTCACTGGCGACCTGACCAATTGTCGCGCCGCCTGCAATGCGTTCACGGAACGAGGCTGCTGCCTGCTGAGTGGGAACAATGAACTGAGTGATTGTCCTTCGCTCTGTCGCTTCAAACTGCTGGCGGTTTTCGTCGTAGAACGCTTTGATTTCTTCCGCCGTCGGCTCACCACGCTCGCCGAGCGCATCGACACCGAAAGTCGCGTAACGAATCGTGCGGCGCTCTGGTCTCACATAATCGCCCTTGTTCTCGTTGTAGTAAGCCGTGAGTGCGCTGTCTTTCGGATCCGTCTTGGGCGCGAATGCAGCGCTCGGCAGCAGCCCTACCGTGCCACGGCGGGTCTCTTTGAGCAAAGCGGCGTATTGGCTTGAAACGCTCTCGGGGGCTTTGGCGCCAAACTGCGCCGGCACCAGCAATTGGCGGGCGAGCAAGAGTGAACCGAGTTCATCGCGCAGCTTGGCATCGGTCATTCCCATGCGCGAGAGTGATTCGAGATATGCGTCCTGATTGAAATTGCCGTCTGCCCCGCGGATTCCGGGTATCTGCAAAATCTCGCTGTTCACCAGATTGTCTCCGGCCCGCAAACCATACTCGCGGGCAAACTCGGCAAGCGAAGTGCGCGCAATCAATTGTTCGATCACGTCATCCAGTCCGCCTTGCTCGATAAAGGCCGGCATGGAGATCGTGGGATTCTGTTCGCGAATGTTGCGAATCGCGTTGTTGGCCGCATCGACCAGGTCGGACGAGTTGATCTTCTCGTCGCCGACCACGGCGACGCGTTCACCCCCGGCGACACCGCCGAAGGTCGAATTCATCGCAACATCGCTGGTCGCAAATGCAAAACCGATCAGGACGACAAACGCCAGCGTGATCGGGATGCCCAGTTTGGATTTGAAGAAATTGCGAAAAATCTGCATGCGCCTGCCATTCCGAGAGAAAACCTGCGGGGCCATGTGGCCGCCTTCGGGCAAGCGCTTTATCCGCCCTGCGACCTCGCGGCAACAGTCACCGCTTTGTTTTGACCTGATGGCAAACTCGGTCTAGCGGAGCGCCCCTCACGCCCCATATAAGCGGGCAACCAACATTCAGAACATATTCGGGAAACTCCTATGGCCGAACGGCCCTATATCGTTGGCAACTGGAAAATGAACGGGACGCGCGCGATGTTGTCGCAGGCGCGTTCGATCGACCGTGCCGCGCAGAATCTTATGAAGGTCGAAGTCGCGATTGCGCCGCCTTACACGCTGATTCACCCGGTCCACCGGGAAGCCGGGCAAATCGCGGTCGGCGCTCAAGACTGTCATCCCGGTGCCGAGGGACCGCATACCGGCGATATATCGGCGGTCATGGTCGCTGATGCGGGCGCCAAATTCGTGATACTCGGTCACAGCGAACGCCGTCAGGACCATGGCGAAACCAATGCTCTCGTGCGCGAGAAATGCTCTTCGGCTATCGAAGCAGGATTGCGGATCATTCTCTGCGTCGGCGAATCGGAAGAGACCCGCGATGCCGGTAAGGCGGAAAACCATGTGACCCGCCAGCTTAAGGCATCCCTCCCGGAAAATCTTGATAATGCGCAGGAAAGTCTGACGGTTGCTTACGAACCGATCTGGGCGATTGGTACTGGTCGTACGCCGACGGTGGAAGACATCGGCGCGATGCACCGCGCAATCCGGGCAACACTGAGCGATATGTTTGGCGAAGAGCAGGGCGCAGCAGTGCGCATCCTCTACGGCGGCTCCGTCAATCCCGATAACGCATTCGAGCTGCTTTCCGCTGACGAAGTTGGCGGCGCACTGGTCGGCGGCGCCAGCCTGACAGCAGAGAGTTTCCTCGGCATTGTGATTGCCGCTGCAGAACTGAACGACCAACCCGCCTGATCACCAGGCGGGCCCCTTGCGCTTGCCAACGCTTGCCGACGCTTGCCGAGGCGGTGCAGGGTGACTACATGGCGCTGAAGAACACAGATCGAGAAGTATTCAATGTCCCTCTTTTTCTTTCTTACAATCGTCCAGGCGATCGTTGCAGCTGCGCTGGTCGGTGTCATTCTGATGCAGCGCTCCGAAGGTGGCGGCCTCGGGATTGGCGGCAACCCTAACGGAATGATGAGCGCCCGCGGCGCAGCGGATTTTCTGACCCGCGCGACAAAGTGGCTCGCGGTTGCGTTCGTCGTCCTGTCGATCGTGCTGGCAGCAGTTGCCGTCGAAACCGGTTCCGCTGATGAAATAACGACGACGATCGACCGCAACGTGACCCCGGCTGATCCGCTGGGCGGCTCGACGCAAGCTCCGGCAGAGACGCCGGCTGCTCCGAGCAGTGATCCTCTCGACGGCAACACGAATTAAGTTCATTTCATTGCGCTGACTGTGGATTGCGGCCTTTTGCCGGTTCATTCCGCTTGCGCCGGGTCCAATTCCACGCGTAAGGCTTTTCTCCCATGGCGCGGTATATTTTCATCACCGGCGGCGTGGTCTCCTCGCTCGGCAAAGGTCTCATGGCAGCAAGCCTCGCAGCATTGCTGCAGGCGCGCGGCTACAAGGTGCGGATTCGCAAGTTCGATCCCTATCTAAACGTCGATCCGGGGACGATGAGCCCCTATCAGCATGGCGAGGTCTACGTCACCGACGACGGGGCGGAAACCGATCTCGACCTGGGACATTATGAGCGCTTCACGGGTGTATCCGCCCGGCAGAGCGACAATGTCACCAGTGGCCGGATTTATCAGGACATCATCACCAAGGAACGCCGCGGCGATTATCTCGGCGCGACCGTGCAGGTCGTTCCGCATGTGACCGATGCAATCAAGGAATTCGCGCTGGCGGAAGTCGAGGATCTCGATTTTGTCCTGTGCGAAATCGGCGGGACGGTTGGCGATATCGAATCGCTGCCGTTCATGGAGGCGATTCGGCAGTTGCGGAACGAGCTGGAGCCGATGCAAACCCTCAGCGTCCATGTGACGCTGGTCCCTTATATTGCGGCCGCAGGCGAGCTGAAGACCAAGCCGACG
Source organism: Parerythrobacter lutipelagi (assembly GCF_005434975.1). Lineage (GTDB taxonomy): Bacteria > Pseudomonadota > Alphaproteobacteria > Sphingomonadales > Sphingomonadaceae > Parerythrobacter_A > Parerythrobacter_A lutipelagi. Next base: position 892,383 of record NZ_SKCJ01000002.1, read on the forward strand.
CAGCACTCGGTTCGCGAACTCGCATCGCTCGGGATCAAGCCGGATGTCCTGCTGTGCCGCAGCGAACATCCTCTGCCTGACGGTGAGCGGCGCAAGATCGCGCAATTCTGCAATGTGCGTGCGGAATCGGTAATCCCCGCGCTCGACGCGCCTTCGATCTATTCAGTGCCGCTGCAATACCACAATGAAGGCCTCGACGGCGAGGTATTGCGGGGCTTCGGCATAACCGACGCGCCGGAGCCGGACCTGACGCGCTGGCAAGACGTAACAGACCGCTATTTCAACCCCGAAGGCGAGGTTACGATCGGCGTGGTCGGCAAGTATGTCGGCCTGCAAGACGCGTACAAATCGCTCAACGAGGCGCTGGTCCACGGCGGCATGGCAAACCGGGCGAAGGTCAACATCCGATGGATCGATGCCGAAGTGTTCGAAGGCGACGAGTCTGATATCGCGGCGAAGCTCGAACCGCTGCACGGTATTCTGGTCCCCGGCGGGTTTGGCGAACGTGGCAGCGAAGGCAAGATTGCCAGCGTCCGCTTCGCACGAGAGCGTAATGTCCCGTTTTTCGGAATTTGCCTGGGTATGCAGATGGCCTGCATCGAAGCGGCGCGCCTGGCCGGGCATGACAATGCGTCTTCAACCGAGTTCGGCGATACGGGCGAACCGGTGGTTGGCATCATCACCGAATGGATGAGCAAGGCAGGCCTCCAGACGCGCGAGGCAGGCGGCGACCTGGGCGGCACCATGCGACTCGGCGCCTATCCGGCGCATCTGGCTGCGAACAGCCACGTCAGTGCGATCTATGGTGGTGCGACGGAGATTTCAGAGCGTCATCGCCATCGCTATGAAGTGAACGCCGCCTATCGCGAATCGCTGGAAGGCACAGGGCTGGTGTTCTCCGGCATGTCTCCCGACGGGCTTCTTCCGGAAATCGTCGAGCGGCCCGACCATCCCTGGTTCGTCGGTGTCCAGTTTCATCCCGAATTGAAATCCAGACCGTTCGATCCGCACCCACTGTTCAGCGGATTCGTCTCCGCCGCGCTGCGGCAGTCACGGCTGGTCTAACGACGCAATTTTCCTGAATTGTGCCGATTATAACGTTTCACTGTCGATTCCGTACTTTATCTTTTGATAGAAATGGCCCACAAACCGTCTGAGAGGACGTGCCTTCCTGCATCGAGAGATGGTTGGGAGGCTTTCCTTGCAGATTGAGCTTGCTCCGATCTTGACCGTCTTCTGCGACCCGGACGGTGAATTTCGGACAAGGCGGTACCTCGGTACCGCGGGGGCGATCCTTCGGGTTCGCCCCCTTTTCGTTTCAGCGCCGCAAACGAAAACGGCCCGCGCTCAGGAGAGGCGGGCCGTCATTAATCGGAACGAAGCGGCAGCTTAAGCGGCGCTGGATTCGTCGCTCGATTTGCTGCCTTCGATCACTGAAAGGCCGGACTGGCCGTTTACCGCAATCTTCTTCGGCTTCATCGCATCTGGCACTTCGCGCACCAGGTCGATCACCAGCAGGCCATCTTCCAGATCGGCGTTCTCCACGCGGACGTAGTCAGCCAGTTCGAAACGCCGCTCGAAACCGCGATTGGCAATACCGAGATGCAATATCTGGCCCTCGACTTCGGATTCATCGCGCTTCTTGCCTTGAACCGTCAGCAGGTTCTGCTGCGCAGTGATATCGAGATCGGCCGGCTTGAAGCCCGCCACGGCCAGCGTGATGCGATACTCGTCATCGCCGCGGCGCTCGATATTGAAGGGGGGATAATTATCGCCTGAACTGGCGCGAGCCTGGTTCTCGAGGATATCGAACAGGCGGTCGAAACCGACGGTTGAACGGCGGTACGGGGTAAAATCAAAACGTGACATCGAAACAAATCCTCCATTGAGCAATTTGACTGTATGAGAAGCCCGAATACCGGCGCTTCCCGCTTGTGGCTGTCAGACCCGATGAGGCACCGGACAGCCATTGCTGAAATAGGAAAAGAACCGGCAGTTTCAAGATTGTTCAACCAACCGGAAAACAGGGATTTTCGAATGAGCCAGCCCAAGATCGACATCTACACCAAATTCGGCTGCGGCTATTGTTTTCGCGCAAAACAGCTGCTCGATGGCAGAAACGCGCAATACAATGAATTCGACATCACCATGGGCGGCGCAAAGCGCGACGAAATGCTGGAACGCGCACCGGGAGCGCGCACGGTTCCGCAGATTTTTATTGGTGATACCCATGTCGGAGGATCGGACGAACTTGCTGCGCTGGACCGGGATGGCAAGCTGGACGCTTTGCTGGCCGGTTGAATGGTGCGGATTGCCCTCTTTCAGGCCCGCACCGGGATTGATCCGGCACGCAACGCGAGCGATCTCGTCGAAGCGATAGAGGGCGCGCAGCAGGGCGGGGCAGCCATGCTGTTCACGCCTGAGATGTCGGGTCTGCTCGATCGCGACCGGCAGCGTGCTGCCCGCCATATTGTCGAAGAATCGGCAAACCCCGTGCTTGCTGCGGCGCGTGAAGCTGCGACCAAATACGGCATTTGGGTGGCAATCGGATCTCTGGCAGTCGCGGGTAGAGGCGAACGGTGGGCCAACCGTAGCTTTGTGATCAACGCATCCGGTGACATCGCCGCTCGTTATGACAAGATGCACATGTTCGATGTTGAGCTCGCCGATGGTGAAAGCTGGCGCGAGTCGAACGCCTACGCTCCCGGCGACAAAGTTGTCACTGTCGAAACGCCGGTGGGCCGGCTCGGCTTGACGGTGTGCTACGACATTCGCTTCCCGGCCCTGTTCGAGGCATTGGGCCGCGCGGAATGTGACGTCATTGCCATTCCCGCTGCTTTCACCCGACCAACCGGACTCGACCACTGGCATGTGATGCAACGGGCGCGTGCGATCGAAGCGAGCGCTTTTGTGGTCGCCGCAGCCCAGGCGGGCGATCATGAAGACGGACGCAGCACTTTTGGCCATAGCCTGGTAGTCGATCCGTGGGGCAAAGTCCTGCTCGATATGGGCACTGAGGCAAAGGGAATTGCCTTCGCCGAGATTGATCCGGCTCGTATCGCAGACGTCCGCCGGCAGGTGCCGAGCCTTGCCAACCGCCGCAAAATAATCAACTAGCGCGCGATGATCGTTTTCGACCTCCATTGCAGCGAAGGCCATACATTCGAAGGGTGGTTCGGCTCGTCCGAAGACTACGCCAGCCAAAAGGGGCGCGGGCTTGTATCCTGCCCCGAATGTGGTTCATCAGCGGTAGAGAAAGCGCCGATGGCTCCTGCGGTGCCGCGCAAGGGCAACCGGGGCAATCAGGCCTCGCAAATGGAAGATCGCAGGACTCCGGTCACCGGAGGTGAAATTCCGCCAGAAGTGCGCAAGGCGATGAAAGCGCTGGCAGACGCGCAGAAGAAGGCTTTGGCCAGTAGCAGATATGTCGGCGACGATTTTGCCGAGCAATCGCGCGCGATGTACTATGGCGAAAAAGACCTCGAAGCGATCCACGGCAAGGCTACGCTGAAGGAAGCCAGGGAATTGCTCGATGAAGGCATCGAAGTCGCACCGCTGCCGTTTCCGATTGCCGAGCCGGACAAACTCAACTGATTGCATCCGGAACCAGCCGACACTATTGCCGCGAACCGGGGCGCCCGTAGCTCAGTCGGATAGAGCACCAGATTCCTTGCCGGAGCCGCGCAGCGGCGGAGACGACCGAAGCGCAGCTGAGGGCTATCTGGGGGCCATTGCCGATCGCGCGATTGCATCCGGAACCAGCCGACACTATTGCCGCGAACCGGGGCGCCCGTAGCTCAGTCGGATAGAGCACCAGATTCCTAATCTGGGGGCCACAGGTTCGAATCCTGTCGGGCGCACCAAGAAACGTCAGTGATTACAATTATATGTGGGATTCTTGCCTAAGGTGAAGGCCCGATTCCGATTTCGGGTCAGGAACATGAAATTCCCTGGTTTTCCGTGGCTTCCCCTTTGGCTCCGGCTATTCCGTGCAACAAGAATGGAACATGAGGTTGCGTTGTAAGCGCAGCGCACGAGGGGGGGGGTCAAATTTCTCTAGCTTGCGAATGCTAGACCGGGGCAGAAGACCGGTTCAATCGCAAACACAGTTTCTCGCCCGCGCGTGAGGGCGGATCACAATAATAATGCAAAGTAGCAAAATCGAGTTTTTGTGGCCGCCCATGCCTAAATCTCCAGCAAGGGAAAATTCCCAATTGATTTAGGAAAATAATCGGCGGCGGTGCGGCTTCGCGCTAGCTAACTACCATGTTTGAAAACGCATTCATCAATATCGACGGGCTCTTCATAATGATGAGGAGTTGGCGTCTGAGCTGGAAGGCAAGGATTATACGGCGGTCCCTGCGTCTTTGTTTGGTTTGCTTTGAGGCGCAAGGTCTGACGGCAGCAATTAGGTCGTTCACTCACGATCTGCTACTAGTGCGCACTTAGTTCGGTGACAACGGTCAGGATGCCGAAGTTGCGTTCAGGGCTTCAGAGATTAGGCAGATTGCGGCCCACTTTGCGCAGCTTTTGCGATGCAACATCCAGAACCTGCAGTTTGTCCAGATAACTTGCGATGATCGCAGGATCTTCGCTCATCTGATCGGCGAGTGCATCGAGCATATCAGCTATACCTTCGAGCTCGTCACGAGAGGTTTGGCTAGACGGTAGAGCACTTGCCTCGGCACGTGCATTTGCCGTCACGTTCTCCTTGGGAGGGCCGCCCTCATAAAGCGGCTTGATAGTTTGGAAGACAGTGTCGACCATCAATTGCGACCGCGCTTTATTGGGCAGCCAATCGGCGGGATTGATTGGGCGTTCAAAGTGAATTCCCGCCAGGCGCACATCGCGGCGCACTACAGTGCCCATGGCGCTCAATTCCCCTTTCCGTAGTTTTACCCGCGAACCTACCGACGGCAAATCATCTGCCTCTAGCAATGCTCCGGAGACTGAGAGATTGCGCACACGCACTATGCCCGTCGTGGACGCTGAAGAAAGGCTCGCCGCAATAAACATTCGCGTGCGTTCGTGTGCACGTCTTGATGCTCGGGGCACTTCGGCAGAAATAGCGAGGTTTTTCATGGTGCGATACCAAGAGTTCTCGCAGATGATGGTAAAATAAGCTCTGTCGCGTTGCTACGCATGATTGCTTAGCCTTCTACGAGAAAAGATCACTGAACGTTCGCAATTGGGTCAATAGCGAACAGTCCGCTTTTATCGTAAATTCTTGAAGAGCCGCCTGTCTGGTTTCGGGATGCTAGTGGGCAGAGGGTAAATCTTTAGCCCTAAAGGTATGCTCGTCTCAGTTGGCTGTGGACCTAGGCCCTCGAAAAGATTCACTAAGCTGTATTGCTCTGTTAAAACAGTTCGTATGGGTGGATACGGATCAGGCAGTCAGCATGGGAAGCCGCTGGCAGACAGTGCCAAGCGACTCGATCTGGCGTGGATGGTGCGCGAAGGCTTGGCTCAGCCAGGCGGCGTGCGAGCGGGCAGGCTGCACTGGACCTGCAACGGCAGGCCAGCCGGGAACATCAGCTACACATGCAATATGAGCGCCCCTCACAGCGCGACTCTCGAACTGCTCTTTATGGTGACGCGCCACGCAACGGGTGAGAAAACCGAATACGTACAAACCGTAAGGCTTTCATACACGGTGCCGCACTTTGGCGGAAAACGCTGGTGGATGCACTGCCCTGTTAGTGGCGAACGTGTCGGCAAGCTCTATTGTCCGGAGGGCGGTGACATCTTCGCCAGCCGCAAAGTATGGCAACTTGGATATGAGAGCCAGCGGATTGCAAAGCGGGACCGGCCATTTGAGGCTCTATTTCGGCTACAGAAGCGGCTGGGATGCATTCACGGCTGGGAGCAGCCTATCCGGCGGCCAAAGGGCATGTGGCGGAAGACCTACGAGCGACTGGAGAAGCGCTATTGGGAATTGGACGAGGAGTGCGGGGCGCAAATGCATGCGGTTATGCAGAGGATTCAAGGGTAGCGCAGAGATGTTGGCGAAGGTGTTGGCGAAAATTTTCGCCCGAAATTCGCAGCATTTTTTGGCCGGCAATCGAGATATACAACAACCTTTGGTGACTGGATTGATCGTTCTGCCTGACATTCTCTAATCGAGTTCTAAGTTACTAGAACTCCTATATGAACCTTGGAGAGACCAGAGCGAAAGGGCATAGGACAACTACCCCTGCCTCTAGACCCGCATGTCGCGTTCCGATGGCAAAGGCAGTCCGGCCACTTTCGCGCTAAATCGGTGAGTATGAACCTCCGAGCCGACCGTCGCATTAGGGCGCTTCTGGTCGTTAGGACGCCAGATGCTTGGCAGTTGCTTTCGAGGCTTTCCTAAACCTCGCCGGTCGCCGCTCTGCCTTTCGGACTCGGCTTTCCATTGTGACCGGACCCCTTCTGGTAATGGGCTTGCCTAGCCGCCAGAGTGTCTAACCAACCCAGCTAGGCAGTATTCAAATTAACGTTGGGAGCGAAAAGCCGCTTCGAGTTCAGAGCGTCGAAAATACATCGAGCGTCCCTTGCGGATCACAGGAAGATGACCGTTTTCGACCAAGTGATATACTTGGCGCTGAGAGATCATTCCGCCTGTTTCCGCTTCAACAGCTTTTGCGCCTTTGATTAGGTCATTTGCCAGCATATGTTCCACCTTTGTGCACGGCTAAGATACATCTCTCTCCAAAAAGACCTTTACAGTTGCATTCGCTCCGCGCAAGAGGATAGGGCTATACCTGTAACCAATATTTGGGGATAACGCAGGTGAAGCTAACGTACGGTCAGCTAGAGGCTACATTGGCAGCATTCTTATCAGTCCATCCCGATCGGATCGGCACGTTCAGATCAAGGATGAAACAACTTCAGCGATTGGAGTTCCCTCGGGGCGTCAATATTGGGCGAGGTGTGCGAATGAGCTATTCCGCCGAGCATTTGTTGCAATTGGCAGTTGCGTTCGAGGTGATAGGCACTGGATTGGCTGCAAAAGCGGCAACCGATTTGGTGTCCAAGAACTGGGACCGGTTCGCCGCTGCGTTCGGAAGGGCAAGCGACAAGCTTCGTCTAAAGAAAAATTTCGAAACCTTTGTGTGTATTTCTGGCTCACCTCCTGTTCCAACAGAAGGGCGGGCTGAAGAGAAGGTTTCAGTCCATGATCTGAAATCTCTTTATGAGAACGTGCTGTGCATACCGAAGCCTGACCAGCCAGGTCGTTCTGGAATAATTCTAATCCGGGCGGATTATCTACTAGAGCGGATCAACCGATTGGCAGGGGATGTGGGGCAAGTCGTAAATCCCAAATGGGCACCGGAGTATGGCCGTTGGTCTAAATCGAGAGCGGATGACCAACAACTGTGGGACTATGCAGACGGCGGAGCAACTATACCGTTTTGAGGATTGAAAATGGCCACAATTCGTAAACGTAGCTGGACTTCGCCCAAAGGTGAGGAAAAATCAGCATGGCTCGTCAGCTACCATGATCAAACCGGTAAGCGCCGGTTCAAACAATTTGCTCGCAAGAAAGACGCTGAAGTGTGGAGCACACAAGCGGCTTGGGAGGTGTCGAAGGGCGTACACACTGCCGACAGCCAGTCGGTGTCGGTGGAGGCCGCTGCGAAGCTCTGGATAGGAAAGGCCAGAGCGGAAGGAAGAGAGCGCGGAACAGTAGAACAGTATGAACAGTTAGCCCGCCTTCACGTAGTTCCGCTAATAGGCTCTGAACGCCTTTCCAGACTTTCTCGCCCGATGGTTGAGGCTTACCGGGACCAACTTTTGGAAATGCGATCGAAAGCAATGGCTGGCAAAGCCCTGCAGGCTTTGTCAAGCATACTCATGGAAGCGCAGCGTAGAGGCTTGGTGGCGCAGAATGTTGCTCGCGATGTGAAGGTTGTACGCTCGTCACGCGAAAAGCCAAAGATCGCAATTCCCTCACGAGATGAACTTAAAGCAATCTTGAGAGCGGCCTCAGATGATATGCGGCCCTTGCTTTTAACGGCCATCTTAACCGCTCTTCGATCGTCTGAACTGCGAGGATTGCGGTGGGATGATGTAGATTTAAAATTAGGCACGATTACTGTTTCGCAAAGGGCAGATAAATACAAAGTCATTGGTCCGCCAAAATCGGAGGCCGGCTATAGAACAATACCAATTGCCCCATCCCTGATGCAGGCATTGCGCGAATGGAAATTGCGCTGCCCAATCGGGCCGGAAAACCTCGCTTTCCCGAACAGCCAAGGTGGCGTTCAAGATTATGGTCATTTGCTCCGGCGCAAGTTTGCGCCGATCCAGATTTTGGCTGAAGTATGCGATCAGATTGGTGTGGATGACAACGGACAGCCTAAGTTGAAATCCCGTTACGGATTTCACGCGCTCCGCCATGCCGCGGCAAGTGCTTGGATTAAACAGCGGATCGACCTTAAGCGCCTTCAGGTGTGGATGGGGCATTCGAGTATACAGATTACCTTGGATACATATGGGCATTTACTTACTGACCCGTCAGGTGATGCAGCGATCATTGCTGCTGCTCAGTCAGACCTAATGCAGTAGTTCTCGGCCTCTCGGCTGCTAGATCGCTGCCGTGCTCGAAGCGCAAGGCTGCATTTCCGTACTGTTCCCCGTCAGCACCTTTGGCACAGATTTGAGGTTTTGAGTTAGGAGGGTTTGGGTCTCGTCGTAGTGACGATGGAACGAAAATAAAACCCCAAGCCGCAATCCCAGCGGTCCTGACGGATGAAAACTAAACAAATATTATATTTTCTGCAGATTGACGCTCGTGGGTAGGTATTCCCCCTTAATTGTAGAATTTGCTTAACTATGGGACAATACGTATTGAGGACGTGAGCGCAAAGGAAAGGTCGAATTCGTATAGGATTAAAGGAGTCGCAAATGTTTAATCCGTCATCAAGTGTTTACGCCGTCGACGATGATGATGCCACGCGTCACTTGGTCTGCAGGGAGCTGCTGCAAGCTGGAGTGCCTGTCATCCCCTGTGCCACAGTACACGAACTTAAAGTCAGGAGGGTCCGATCCGGAAGCCTTTTAGTTCATGATAACAATAATTCACTGGACGATATGGTCAAATGGACCGCGCGATCGGACAGCTTCATTCCATTGATTGCGTACGGTAAAAACCCGGATCCTAGGCGGGTAATTTTGGCGCTGAACGCTGGTGCGGTCGACTATCTTGCTCTTCCGTTACACGCCGATGATTTCTTTGCTTGCCTTGAACGCGTGAAAAGCAATTGGCCAGAATTTGCAGCGGGGAAATGGCAGAAATATCATGCCGCGAATCTCATAAAGAACCTTTCGCCGCGGGAGACCGCTGTTCTCACCCAGATCGCAGACGGATTATCTACCAAGGAAATCGCAGAATCTCTTGGACTCAGTCCTCGCACGGTGGAGATCCATCGCGGAAACGCGATCAAGAAGCTAGACGCCAGAAACAGCACCGTCGCAGCAAAAGTGGCTTGGGCTGCCGGCTTGGCTAGCTAAACTCGGGCACTATTTGTCGGCGAAAGCGAGTGGTTGCTTGATGTGACAAAGCAACAAAGCGCCTAGTAGCGCTTTGCCTTCGGTAGCCGCTGATAGTGTTGCCTCCTGTTCGTTGATTCGTGGTGAAATGGTCGCAATCGCAACACCTTCAGGATTGTTGCTGAGCATGTAGGAGGAGTCGTCCCGTATTGTCGAAAGCACAGAGATGATAAGACGGTCTTGCATGGATTTCGCGTCAGTCGCTCCGTCTGGCGCAAGGTAAGTCCTGCTGAAAATTGGGTCGTTTGGAAACTTAGCCAGACACCTTTCGACGTCGCGGGCTAAGCTGGCCGCGTCGGAACCCTCGTCAGTCTCCAGTCTGGCGAGGATCCTGGTCGCGCTTTTCATCCAAAATCTTAATGGGGATCCGTCCTGCATATTCGTCAAGTCCTTCAGGTGCGCCCCAAGGCTCGAAACGAGAATTTTCAGCGTTAGTCAAGGTGGCCTAACCCAATGGCGTAGGGCTCGTACATGCGCGTTGATGGAGCGGTGCCCAGTTGGCTGGGAGAGACGCTCCAAAATCGTCGTTCAATTCTCGGCAGTTGGGTTGTTTGCGGCCTGATCGGTCCTGATTGATCCCTAGGATAGCGGCCAGTCTTCTTTCGGCGGGACACAAGGCCCTGCTGATAGTCTAGCCATGGATGGAAGCAGCCAGTCTGAAGTTGGCGGTCGGAACCTGCGAGGCGGCTTGTCCAATAGCGACCGAGATCCTCAAAATCCCAAGCGAGTACTGAATGGATAGCCAAAGAAATTCGCCGGACAGCGCACGGTCGTATCTCAGCTTAAAGCAAGATCAGGATCGTGCTAGATCGCCTGCGCGGTGATGACAGCAGTGCTGAGCTGTGCCGCAAGGGAAAGCATTACCCAGCTCGCGGAATACATCGAGGCGAAGCCCATGAGCCAATTTCGCGACGCTCCGTTCCATCCGGAAACGCATGGCCAGATCCAGCGGTGGCACCAGAACTTGAATAACCGCATCCTGCTGGAGAATTGCTGCGTGCCAGGTGATCTAGAAAACCAGATCGAAGAGTTCGTTGAGCACTTCATCCACCAGCGTTACCACCCAAGCCTCGACAAGATGCTGGATGGACCGACCGAAACAACGGCAATTCGGTGTGAATTAGACATTAAATCAATAAAATATGCGGCGAACTTCAGTAGAATTATCCGGTCGATGTTTGAATTGCTTGAATGCCTTGATCTGCTCTTAACCCACTGTTTGCGCCGCGAACCTCTTCCGACTCACGCCAATCTCGAAATGGCGCTGTCCTTGGCAAAGCGAACCGGAGCACAGCGTACGGTGCTCAGCCATCTCTACAAGAGCATGGATTGTGACACCTGCCGATGCCTAATTCGGCAGGGCTCAAGCCATCATCAAACGATGAGAAGCGATCAAACGAAAGACGTCCAACATCGCCGCTAGCAACACCGCAAGCTCGCCGCATAATATAAACCAACAAGACGAGGCCAACGCTCCGCTGATTTACGCCGCGGGCTGTGCCAATGGTTCTGACGACTGCGCATGCAGACCCGTCGTTCGAGCCATTTTGCTCAGGAATTTAGCTGACATACGCCTCCAAATCCTAACAGTTTGGTAACCAAAATTAGGTAGAAGTTCGGTATGAAAACCGAGCGAAACCTTTACCGTTTGTCCAGCGTTGGTGCGATTGTTGCGACCTTCTGGGCAATTCCAGCCAACGCCGACGGCGTAGGCGCGGGAACATTGATCGAGAACACTGCGAGCGCATCATACGATGATGGCTCTGGGAAGCAGACGACCGCTTCAAACACGGTAGTCGTACGGGTCGACGAGTTGCTTGATGTCACGGTAACGTCGCTAAACTCCGGCCCGGTGGCCGCGAGCCCGGGTGATGCAGTTCTTACTTTCGAGCTTACCAACACCGGAAACGGCCCCGAAGCATTCGAGCTGATCGCCAACCCAAGTGTCGCAGGCAATGATTTCGACACGACGGTCGATGGTATCGCAGTCGATACCAATGGCAACGGCGTTTACGATCCTGGAGTGGACACCATCCTCACCGGACCGGAGACGACCGCAGTTCTGGATGCCGATTCTACATTGACGATATTTGTTCTGGTCACCGTTCCGAACACAGCGGCCGATGGCGATGCGAGCGATGTAGACCTTCTTGCCAACGCCGTGACCGGAACTGGTGCACCGGGCACGACCTTTGCGGGACAGGGCGTTGATGGCGGCAATGCCATAGTCGGTCTCACGGGCGCAAGCGACAACGCCATAGGCTCGCTGCTCGTAGGTATTACGTCGGTCGATCTGATCAAATCGGCAAGCATTCTCGACCCATTCGGCGGTACGAGCGCAGTGCCTGGTTCGATCGTAACCTATACGATTTCAGCAAATGTAAGCGGCACCGGAACCGCAAATGATCTCGTCATTACCGACACTTTTCCGACAGGCACTTCGTATCGGGCAGGAACTCTTGCGCTCGATGGGAACAGTTTGACCGATGCCACCGGCGATGATGCCGGGGAAGCATCCGCATCCGGCATACTAGTCGATTTGGGCTCCGTCGCTGGCGGTTCGAACAGTTCAGTCACATTCGATGTGGTCATCGATTGAAGTTGGCGAATAGAAATAAGGGTCTGACAATGAAGACATATTTTATCAAAATGGCTGCAGCGATTTTGGCAGCTGGGGCAGTCTCCGGACCGGCAATTGCGCAAGAGCAGCCGATCGCGCTTTCGGGTGACGTCATGGTTGAGAAGACCGTCGTCGACGAAGCGGGGATTTCAACAATCGAGCGCGTCGAGCCGGACGTTGTCGTTCCTGGCGATCGATTGATCTTCAGCACTGACTACAGCAACAGCGGATCCGAGGCTGTGACCGACTTTGTGGTGACAAACCCGTTGCCTTCAGCAGTTCGCCTCGCGTCCGATGCCGATGCCGGCTTGGCTGTCTCTGTCGATGGCGGAGCAAGTTGGGGGATTCTTGCAGCGCTTACGGTTGCAGCGGACGACGGTTCAGTCCGGCCCGCTACGCATGCCGATGTCACTCATGTTCGATGGACGCTTGCCGAGGTTGCACCCGGCGAACGTGGTCGCGTCGAGTACCCAGCCATCATCCGCTGATCAGCGGGAGATTACCGCCATGCCTTGTGAGCGGTAACTTAATCGCAAGGTAAAAAAGAGGACCATTAACAATGACACGATCCAAGCAATTGCTTGGGGCAGTGAGCTCATTAGCGCTCGTCGCCTTAAGCGTCAGTCCGGCAATGGCCGCCGATCTCGGCACCAATGCCGGTGTTGATATCACCAACACCGTGACCGTGAACTTCAAGGTCAACGATGTTTCCCAGACAGCAGTGCAGGACACCGATACGCTGACGGTCGACCGCAAGGTCAACCTTACCGTAGCCGACGTCAATGGGACGACAACCGTCGTTTCCGGCGAAACCGGGGCCGCCGTGGCGTTCCAGGTATCCAACCTGACCAACGACACTGTCGATCTCGTTCTGTCGCTCGACCAGTCGACGACGGACAGCGGAGACTTGTCGAACGTGCAGTTCTATGTGGAAGACGGCACCACCGCTGGTTTCCAGGCCGGTGAAGACATCCTTGTCACTTACCTTGAAGACATGGCCGAAGATGAGACCCGCACGGTTTACGTCGTAGGCGATCTGCCCGGTGCACTGACAGCTGGCGATCAAGTTGATGTAAATCTCGTGGCTGATGCCCATGCTACCATCGCCGCAACCGGCACGGGTGCTGGCGTCAAATTCGCGAATACGGCGGGCGGCAACACAGCTGGCGTGGATACTGTACTCGCCGATGGTGCTGGTACGGTCGACAACGCGAACGAGGGCGATCATTCCGACCTCAACAGCTTCGTCGTTGCCAATGCCGGAGTTACCGTCAGCAAGATCAGCCGTGTGATTTCAGATCCGGTCAACGGAACGACTGACCCAAAAGCCGTGCCTGGCGCAGTGGTCGAGTACTGCATCGCCGTAATCAATGCCGGCGGCTTCGCAGCCACTGAAATCGTCGTATCTGACCCGTTGCCAACGCAGGTAACCTTCGCACCCGATCAGTTCGGTGGCACAGGTGACATAGTCATCAATGGTTCGCTTGACGGTAGCGGGTTCTGCACAGGTGGGACCCCGACCGACAAATCGTACACTGTCTCCACAACAACGGTCAGCAATCCGCTTGCCGATGTGGCGGCTGGAGCGACGAGTACGCTTTACTTCCGTGTGACGATCGACTGATCGAGCACGGTTGAGAGTGTATATGCGTTTTAGCCTCTTTTTGCGCACCTTGGCAGCAGCACTCATTGTAGTGCTGCTGCCTCTGGTCGTGCTTGGAGGACAAGTGCATGCACAGACTATCGACAATATCGCAAAAGCTCGTTGGATTTCGCAGGGAGCGGAATTTTCTACGGAATCCAACGAGGTGTCGATTGTTGTCGATGACGCGCCGCCAACCATAACGACCTTCCGGCCAACCACCGGTTCCTCCAACGTCTTGTCCTATCGCTTCCCTGAATGCGGGGGGGAGCAATTCGCGACCAAGAGGGGCGGTAACAACACCGTTATCAACTCAGCGGTCACACAAACGAATGTGGTTAGCTCTGGCGAGCGGGTCATTTTCGTAGTCCGCGCGTCAGCAGCCAATCTCGACCCGTCAAATGTTGACCGACTGCAAGCCGTCATCACGACTGGCACGGGCGATCGTGAATCAATCACAATCTTCGAAACCGGACCAAACACTGACATTTTCGTTGGCGAAATTCCGACGATCCGGATGCCGCCATCAGCCATACCGGGCAATTGCGAGTTGAGCGTTGCCGACGGCAATCCAATTCAAATTGCTATAACACAGCCAGGTCAGAGCGCCATCATCGTCACAGCCAATGTGGAAGTTCTCGCCGACCCTTTCGGAGTAGTGTTCGACAGTGAAACGGGCGAACCCGTTTCTGGAGCACGCGTTACCCTTGTAGATGCCGTTACAGGACAGCCAGCCACCGTATTCGGGGAAGATGGCGTGACCCCATGGCCATCGACCGTCATTTCCGGCGAGCCGATTACAGATGCTTCCGGCAACGTTTATCCGATGGCGCCCGGAGAGTACTGGTTCCCGTTGACCGCACTTGGAACCTATCGCCTCGAAATAGCGCCGCCTGCGCCATACACCGCGCCATCTGAAGTCCAGCCTGACCAGATCGCTCTGCTCCGGCATCCGGACGGTCGTTCGTTTGTCATACTCGATGCATCTTATGGCGGAGACCTCGTTCTTTCCGATCCGACTCCACTCGAAATAGACATTCCGCTCGACCGACCGAGCCTTTCCGTCAGCCTAACAAAGACTGCTTCGCGGGCCCGTGCTCAGCCAGGTGATGCCGTGTTCTATACGATTACCGCGCGAAATCAGGATCCGACACGCATCAAACGCACCGTTACACTTACCGACACGCCATCGCGCTGGCTGCGACTTCGTACCGACTCGATCCGCATCGATGGTGCCGCAAATCCAGAGGCCGTTTCGACATCAGCTGATGGCGGAGCGCTCACGATCCAGCTCGGCGACATTGCGGGCGGGGGCAGCCGGACCGTGAGCTACGCCATGGTTGTCCGTGCCGATGCCCCTGCTGGCCAGGCCGTGAACCGCGCTGTGGCCAGAGACTCGCTTGGACGCACCAGCGTCGCTTCTGCGCGGGTCGAAATCGAGCGCGACAATATTGCAAGCAGAATGACTGTGATTGGTCGGGTGACCGCAGGCGACTGCACAATTAACGATCCGCGCATCGGCATCCCCGGTGTGCGCGTCATGATGGAAGACGGCAGCTTCGCCATAACCGATGCCGATGGCCGATATCACTTCGAAGGGATTGTACCGGGAACCCATGTTGTCCAGGCAGCGCGTATGACCTTGCCTGAAGAGGGAAAGTTCGTCGATTGTCACCGCTCGACGAGAAACGCTGGCAGCAACAATTCACGATTCGTGATTGGACAAGGCGGATCGCTGCTGGTCGCGGACTTCCATGCCGTCGTACCGCAGGAATTCATTTCGCAGCTGCAAGCTGCAAAAGCCGAAGAGCCCAGTGTCGCCACTCATGATGACGACGCCATCGCAATCGTTGAAGAATCCGGTTCCGACTGGCTAGCACTTGGCGACGGACCCGATGGCTGGCTTGCCCCGGCTATCGATGCAAACCCGCGCGCACCTGCTGTAAGAGTCGCAATTCGCCATCGCAAAGGCCACAAGGTAAACCTGAGGGTTGACGGTGAGCCGGTGAGCGCTCTCGCATTCGACGGAACCAAGAGCGCCGCTGATGGAGACTATGCGGTCAGCCTGTGGCGCGGAGTGCCGCTCGAGGATGAAAGGACCGTTCTTGGCGCAGAGATTATAGCCGAGAACGGCAAGTCTATCGCGACGATTGATCGCGAAGTGTTTTTTACATCGACACCCGCCAAGGTCGAGCTCGTTCGTAAGCTGTCGAACCTCATCGCTGACGGTCATACCAATCCCGTAATCGCGATCAGAGTACTCGACCGGAACAATCGTCCCCTGCGTCAGGGGGTTGCCGGTGAATTTATGCTCAACGCGCCATATCAGAGCGCCGATCAGGTCCAACGTCAGCAGCTGAACCAGCTAACCGGCCTTGGCAAAGCGTCTTCCGCCCGCTGGGTAATTGAGGGCGATGATGGTATCGCCAAGATCGAACTTGCTCCGACAATGGTAAGCGGTTCGGTTCGTCTGGATTTCCGCTTCACCGACGGTGAGCTGGTCCGCGAGCAAGAAATCGAAACTTGGATCGAACCGGGCGATATCGAGTGGACTGTCGTCGGTCTGGCAGAAGGCTCGATCGGTTCGCGCACCGTGGCTGACAGCATGCAGCTAACGGACCAGTTCGACAGCGATCTGGGCGATAGCGCGCGGGTCGCACTCTATGCCAAGGGCCGCGTACTCGGAAAATATCTGGTAACTATGGCGTATGACAGCGCAAAGCAGAAAGACGAGCAGCGCCTGCTCGGAACGATCGACCCGAACGCATACTATACCGTGTTTGCAGATGCCTCGAGCCGCCAGTTCGATGCTGCATCGCGTGAAAAGCTCTATGTCCGCATTGAGACCGCCACATTCTACGCACTCTATGGCGATTTCCAAACGGGTTTCGACCAGACTAATCTTGCACGTTACAACCGCACAGCGACAGGCGTGAAAGCCGAAGCGCGTTTCGGCGCAGTCGGAGTGCAGGGATTCGCTGCAGAGATCGGCACGCGATTTCGTCGTGACGAAATCCAAGGGCAGGGGATCAGTGGTCCCTATCGATTGGGCAGCCGAGCCATAGTGGCCAACAGCGAGAAGGTCAGCCTCGAAACTCGTGACCGCTTCCGTTCCGAACTGGTCATATCGAGCCGTGAGCTTACCCGTTTTACCGATTATGACATCGATCTGTTGTCAGGCACAATTACCTTCAAACAGCCTGTGCTGAGCCGCGATTTCGACCTCAATCCTCAGTTCATCGTCATCGATTATGAAATCGATCAGCGCGGCGATGGCAAAATCAATGCGGGCGTTCGTGCCGACTGGACCAGTGGCGATGGCGACATCCGCATTGGTGCCACAGCCATCACTGACAAGGGCGATGGTGCCCGCACCAACATAGCCGGAGTGGACGCCCGGGTCCGTATCGGAGACAGCACAGAGGTGCGCGCGGAACTTGCCGCAAGCCGTAGCGAGGGTGAGACCTCAACCGGCTGGATGGTGGAAGCACAGCATCGCACCGGCTCTCTGGACGTTTTGGCCTACGCCCGCTCGCTCGACCCGGATTTTGGAGTGGGTCAACAGAACGTAGCTGAACTCGGCCGCCGCAAGGTTGGGGTCGATGGTCGGGTCAGGATTTCCGATAACACCTCCGTTGTTGGCAGCGTTTGGCAGGATGACAGTCTGACTAGCGATGCGCGCCGTAGGGCAGCGCAGATCCAGATCGGCCACAAAAGGGAAAACACTGATCTCCAGGTAGGCATAGCTCATTTCGCAGATCGGCTCGCCGATGGAACCCGCAACAAGTCGACCGTGCTTGAAGGCGGTGTCACGCAGCGCCTGTTTGAGAATGATCTTGAACTGAGCGCCACATCAAGCATTGCACTGGACGACACGAAATCGATCGACTTGCCGACGCGCCATCGATTTGCGGCCCGCTTTTCGCTGACCGATGATATCAGGGTCATCGGCCTATATGAGATCGCTAACGGTGAGAACATCGACGCTCGCACCATCCGTGGCGGCATAGAAGTCTCTCCATGGGCAGGGGCCCAGGCCACTACATCGCTTGGCAAACAGCGCGTCGATGAATTCGGGAATCGCAGCTTCGCGGCATTCGGGCTTTCGCAGTCGCTACAGCTGTCTCCTTCGCTGACAATCGACGCCACGATTGATGGCAGCCTGACGCTCGACGGAGCGCCTCCGGTCTCGGATATCGTCAATGTCGAACAGCCGGTTGCGAGTGGTGGGCAATTCGGGCCCGGTGGTGAATTGTTCGAAGATTTTACAGCGATCACTCTGGGTGCTGCATGGAGAAAAGATCGCTGGAGTGCCACCGCACGCGGAGAATATCGCGATGGCGAGTTCGCCAACCGCAAAGGCCTTACATTCGGTGCCATCCGTCAGCTGGGCGAGGGCAGTGTTGTCGGGTCCGGTCTCACCTGGACTAAAGCGAATGGCGAAAGTGGTGCCGATACCGAGATATTCGACGCAGCCTTGGCTTTTGCCCATCGTCCCGGTGCATCGGAGTTCGCTTTCCTTGGCAAGCTTGAGTACCGCAGCGACGAAGTGACCAATGCGGTTGCCGGAGAAACCGGTCCGGCTGGGCGCACTGCGCTGACGGTTACCGGTGACGCGAAATCACGCCGCGTTCTTGCGAGCCTTTCGGCCAACTGGTCTCCTCGTGACTGGAAAGAGATCGACGATGTGGAACAGCAGGTCCGACATGACGAGTTTGGACTGTTTCTCGCGGTGCGTCATAATTTCGACCGGTTCCAAGGCTTCGATCTTGCGGGAACATCCCTGCTGGGCGGGGTTGACGCACGGGTAGGTATCGGAGAACACTTCGAAATCGGCGCTTCAGGAACCCTGCGAACCAATCTTGATGATGATGTCACCAGTTTCTCGTTCGGCCCGCATCTCGGCTTCGTCCCGGCGGACGGTATGCTGTTGACGGTTGGTTACAATATCGACGGTTTCCGTGACGACGATTTTTCCGCCGCGCGCAACACCGACAAAGGTGTCTATGCCTCAGTGCGCATTAAGTTCGACGCCGACACGTTCGGCTTTCTCGGGCTTGGTCGATGATCGAGCGTATCAAGCCTCTCGCTATAATGTTCGTCCGCACGGGCCTGATCCTTGCTGCCTTTTTTGGTATGGCAAGCGCGGCGCACGCGCAGCTTGGCTTCGAGCTGCGCACCGGCAACAACGCAACCAAGTCGCAGCAAATGACCGTTGATTCCAACAAATGCCCGAATGAAGGCCCGACCGCTGCCTATGTCGGCGGACTGGTGCGCAACAACAGCGGCTCAACCATCACCAATGCCAGCGTGAGCCTGACAGGGTTGAATGGTAATGTCTTTCTTGCTGGCGGCCAACCGGCGAGCCAATACTTGGGCACCCTCACTCCGGGTCAAAGCATCGCAGTTTTCTGGTTTACCGGATTTGGTTGTACCAGCGGTGCAAGTGCGACCCCAACCGTGGCCATGACGTCGAGTGCCGGCACGCAATCGGTCGGCTTGACCTTGACTATCCAGACAGCGATCAGCGCCAACGCCGGCGGGCAGGTGATCGGATCGCAACTAGGGCCGGGGGCCGTGGTCGGCCAGACTATCTTTTTCGACGCCGACTATGACTTTGGCGGGACCGGTGCGGGCGATGAATACTGGCTGCAGCCATCTGGCTCGCAAAACTTCAATGCAGCGTGTTTCCGTCTGGTCCGCTCGGTCATCACCAATTCCAATCTCAATGCCGCACCAGTCGGAACAACAAACCTTTTAAAGCTTGTTCAGCCGAACAAGCAGGCCGGGAACAACTACTTCATCTCGGTACGATATTTTTTTGAGTACCAGTGCGCAGGCCAGTCAACGACGGCGCGGCCCTACGCAGTCCAGACATCTGGAACGCAGATCAAATACACTGGTAACTATGACGGAACGGGATCTGTCTCGATCAACTTCCCGGGCGCAACCAACCCGTTCACGATCACTAAGTCCGTGAGCGAAAGCGGCGGCTTCATCGGTTCGACCGGGAACTTGACGTACACGGTAACAATCTCAAATCCGTCGACCCATAGTGCGATTATGAGTCAGATCACCGATGTGCTGCCATCCGGAATGTCGTTTGTCGCGCTAACCGCCGAAAGCGAGGTAACGGCAGCCAATTCGAGCGAGATCCCGAGCGCCGGTGCGACCGGCACGCTGAATTTCATTGGACGCAGGGGGCAATCTTATGCGCTTCCACCAGGTGGATCGATTACGCTCAAATACACCGTCTCCCGCCCTACGACCGCGGGTACTTTCACGAACAGCGCGAGAGGCGTCTTCGGATCGGCGACAACTCCGACCGTTCAGGCAACATATACCAGCTCTGCGATCCAGCCACTGACCGTGACCAAGGTCAGCGCCGTCTTCAGCGATCCGGTGAACGGTACTATGGATCCTCTTGCGATTCCAAGCTCGACGATCGAATATACGATCCTCGTATCCAATCCCAATCCGGCTGCGGTAGATACGGATAGTGTGATCGTTACTGACAATGCGCCACCAGAAGCCAAGATGTGCCTGAATGGTATTGGTGGCGGAGGGCCGGTCGCGTTCACAGACGGTTCGCCGACCTCAGGCTTGAGTTATTCATATGTCGCGTTGGCAGACCTTACGGACGATCTGGAGTTTTCTTCGGACAATGGCTTGTCGTGGACCTATCTTCCGACATTGGACGGAGATGGCTGCGATGCTGCTATCACTAATTTCCGAGTTGTTCCTAGCGGAGCATTTGCAGGTTCTAGTAGTTTCAGCCTGCGCGCCCGCTTCATAATTAGATAGAACCTTAGAAAATTTCTGGTTCATCACCATCGTAGATCGAGACAGTAATCAACTCTGGGCATATGGATCTTCGAACTAAGCTAGTAAATAGGCCGCCAAGGTTTTGCCTAAAATTGTGCCAAAGCTCCCACTGGCTGAGATATCCTTGTAACTGTTCGTGTCTAATGTATGGACGGGTAGCGAAGATGTCTCGCGAGACATTCATACGCAAGTGAAGTAGCAATGGGTCTTCGCCTTGAAATATGGGTTTAGAAGCACCTGAGTAAGTTACTTTGAAACCTTGATCTTCTAGGCGCCAGCTTTTGCGCGCCGCGTGGACGATTAAATGAGAGCCGCGCGGTAAATATGCTCTGATCATTCGTGAGGCTTGTATCGAAGGCTTTTCGTTCAAATGCAGCAGTTTGACTCTGTTGCCCTGTTCAAAACCCAATATACTTGAGTTTCGCCATCCGTTTTTCGCGCGGTTTGATACGCGATTCATACGGAAAACCCCAATTTTAACTGGGGTGATCCTGCTATTCACTATTTGCCCATACTTACAGATTTGATATTTAAATTCTCGGATTCTCCCAAGCAACATAGTAGCCGAAACTCTGCTACCCCCTTGAAAATTCGTGAGAAAGGCTGAGTCTATGCTCGAGCAGGACATACAGCTCAGCCAGACGGCCTGAAACCACCGGTGAAAGCTTATCTTGCTGAAACCCAGTAGCGTGCCAGTTTTGCTTCGCACACGCAGCCCACAATTCAAGCAGCGAGGCACCTTACGACCAATTATTTTCACAGAGCTTGCGCACCGCCGACACGAAGTTCGCGCACCAAATCTGGCACGCAGAACCAGCGCGTCGCAATTCGTGGCGTCGCCGAAAAATCGGTCAAACTCGCGGTGCGACGGAATACGCGAGCCGAAGCGTTGAGCAACAATGCCAGTGTATGTCATGTTTGCACAACCGGGAATTGAGAAAAAGCGCTATTTAAAAATCCTAACCTATCCTTCTTCCAAAACGCCCTTTGCTCACACTCTTTCAGATACGATTCCAAATGCGCATAATGAACCCCATGGCACACTCGATAGATAGTTCGCTTCAAGCGCCCCCAAAATTGATCTATCCGAACTGTACTTGCACCATCTGGCGATATAGTGAAGCCAGCCTTGTGATTTACTGTCTTATGGGTATATTTGTTGAGGTTAAGCAATCTATAAGTCCCAAATCCGTCCGAATGAATTTCACTGCCAGGCCGCACCCATTTGTCGATTATCGGTAGGAGCGTAGCTGGCTTCCGATTTGGAACAATGAACGACAGATACTCATGTCCGTCGGTGATGCCGAAAATGGTGACGTGACGCTCCGCATCAGGTCCCGACCTCACCTGCCGAAGAAGTGTTTCATCAACTTCGATGATTTGGCCTTCACCGCCCAATCGTTGTGGCTGTCGCAATCCAGCAATATGGCGCCGAACCCTATTCGAAATCATCCAAGCCGTTGGTTTCGGAAGGCCAAGGAATGTTGACATTACATCGGCTGGCACACCGTATGTGGAAATACAGGATAGATAAATTGCCATAAAATGATCTACGATCGACGATTTGGAGTGATTGAACACAGTCCCTGACTTAGCATTCAACTGCGTCCCACACCTAGAGCATCCAAAATAACGCCTTGTGTTCAGATACCAAGGTCCTGCCTTGGTGCATTTGGGACAAGGGTAGTTTTTACCGAAACGAACCTTGAACATGTGGCGGACACATTCTTCATCCGAGCTAAAAGTAGCAGAGAATTCTTCGAAACTAGGAATTGAATCAAAAACCATTCTTCATGTGACCCCATTCCCTTTCTGATATTTCGATTGTCAAAGCAGATGTAACCAGGTGAGAGGTCGCTGGGTGTTCCAGGGGATAAAATCAGTGTTAGCAGATGTCGCATTCATTATAAAATTCATTGAGGCGACAATTCAGTTTAGTAAGGTGAAAATTCGTGTTCCCGTTGGCTGGATTGTCTTAACCGGAAAGTAGGCTTTCCGCCTCCGAATTTGTACCTTCGATGATTGTAGGGATGTCGCGCCTAAGCTAACATTGGTGGAATGGGTTGCAACATAGATGGAACACGAAAGCTAAGATGCCAGCAGTTCTGGGGCTAGAATCAGATTCCTAATCTGGGGGCCACAGGTTCGAATCCTGTCGGGCGCACCAACGCGGGAATCCCTGGCTCACTATCCAAACTGCCGAAATCGGCGAAGCGGTTGCTCCTCTTCGTCCATTGGCGCACAAGAGAGTGGTCCATGATTATCCATACGCATCTAAACGACGGGACGCCGATCTGCATCCGTAAGGTGCGCAAGGCGGACGAGGAGCGGCTGAAACGGGGGATTGCGAAATTGTCGCCCCAGTCGCGTTATCTGCGGTTCTTCTCAGGGGCGCCAACACCGCCGCAGAACGTGATCGACCGATTGCTCGATGTGGATGGTCACGAGCACATTGCCTGGGGTGCTATCCGGAGCGATCTTGACGAGGAACCGGCCATCGGTGTCGTCCATGCCTTTCGTGACAAGGACATCGCGACCGTGGCGGAGTTTTCGGTTGCAGTTCTGGACGAATACCACAAGCGCGGACTCGCCCGGATACTCACCGCAGTTTTGCTGCTGGATTGCCAGGACGAGAGCTACGCTTCGCTGACAGTCCATATCTTGCCCGAAAACAAGCCTGCCGCGCGGCTTGCCAGATCACTTGGCGCTGAACATGTGAAGTTCGAGGAGGGTGTTTCGCAATTCGAGATCCGGATTGATCGGGCGCTGGAAACATTGCGCAGTGAAACAGACGTACCGGGCCTGGCGGCAGTATTCGCGAAGTTCGACAGTTAAGTCATTGGCGCGAAGCAGAATTTCCGTCACCCACCGGGCTGCGTGTGCCGACCCATGACAATATTCCCAGCAAGCCCGAAATGCTGACGAGCAGAATGCAGGTCCCGGCCCAGCCATAGGCATCGAAGACGGTGGTTCCCGCAATACTCGCCAGCCCGCCGCCAATGAACATCATCACGATATAGATCGTGGTCAGCCGAGTGCGCAGTTGAGGATCCAGCGACAGGAATGTCATGCGGCCGGTTACATCGATGCCAGGGCCGACAAGATTTCCAAGGAACAGCGGGATGCACAGCAGCCAGAGCGAGTCTCCGGTAGGCCAGAGCAGAGCCAGACCCACGAACTGGACGATGGCGAATGCAAGGCGGGCTTTGCGCGGGCCGACCTGGTCTGCCCAGCGCCCGAGGCGCGGTGTGGAAAGTATGCTGACCGCAGCAATTCCGGCAAGATAACCGACGGTGTCGACGCCATATCCCATTGCCGGACTGGTCAAATGCAGCGCAAGCCCCAGCCAAAGCGCAATGAAACCGCCAAAATTGAGCGCCTGGATCAGCCCTGACAAGAGAACTTCGCGGTGCTGCTTCATCAGCGGGAAGAGCGACCCGAGCAGGGCAATATAGGGCGTGACAGGATCGGCTTTGGTGCGGCGCTCTTCCATCAGAAACGGGAGCGACAGGGTAATGCTGACCATCAATCCGGTGGCGATCCAGTAGACCGCGCGCCAGCCATAGTTTTCAGTGACCACGCCCGCGCCAACCCGGGCAATCAGAATTCCGAGAATGACCCCGGCGGTGAGCAACGCGGTAACCTGGCCCAACCGTTCTGGTGCAACCCGTTTCGATGCGTATGCCGGCAACAGGTATGGCGCGATCGTAAAGAAACCCAGTGCGGTCGATCCTGCCGTGAACAGCGCAAAGTCCTGCGCCATTGTCATGGTGGCCAGCGATGCAGTTTGCCCGATGGCGAACAGGATCGTGAGCCGCTTGTTCGAAAACCGATCGCCCAGCGGCAGCAGCAGGAAAATCCCGATTGCCAATGCAATCTGGTTGAGCGCCGGGACGATCCCGATGCGCGCGTCGCTAACCCCAAAATCGGCCGCGACGGCGCTGATGATCGGGTGGATGTAATACGCGTTCGCAGTTACGACCGCCGCCACCACGGACAGCGCATACTCCTGCGTGCGGGTCAGATGACGATCGGCGGTCAAGTTCAAAGGCTCAAGGTTGCGAATTGCAACGCTCTAGGTGAGTTACCGGAGGACCGCTATCGACAATCGACTCCTCAGCTGCGTTCGAGCGGGATTTTCTCTTTGAAAGTGTGCGTGATGTACGGGAACGGTATCTCGATCCCTGCCTCGTCGAGATCACGCTTGATCGCGCGAATGACCTTGTCGCGTGAAACATGTCCATCGCGCGGCTTGGAGCCGGCCCACCAGCGAACCTTGAAGTCGACCGAACTGGAATTGAATTCGGTGGCAAAGACATCGATGCCTTTGTCCGCGTCGACATCCTCGACGCTTTCGACCGCTTTGAGAATGACTTCTGCTGCGTGATCGAGATCGGTATCGTAGGAGACGCCTGCTACAACTTCATGCCGGCGCTGTGTTACATCGGTGAGGATCTCCACCGGGTTCTTGAACAGCATGGCATTGGGCACCAGCGTCACTTCGCCCGAAAGCTTGCGGACATAGGTTTCACGCAAGGTGATATGTTCGACCTTGCCGGTGATCCCTTCACATTCGATGACATCGCCGATGCGCATTTTCTCGCGCAGCATGATCAGCACGCCGGCAAGGAAGTTTTCGAAGATGTCCTGAAATGCGAAGCCAATTGCAACCGCGCCGATGCCAAGGCCAGCGACGAGGCTGGCTGGCGTCATGCCCGGCATGACCACGATCAATGCGACCATCAGACCGATGATCCAGATCAGCAGCTTCACGACTGTGTCGATCAGGTTCTTGAGGCTCGGACGAATTTCCGTGGTGCCCACCAGACCGTTAGCGATCCTCACAGCGAATTTCGCGATAAGCCACGTGACCAGGACAATGACCAATCCGATCGCCAGATTGGGGAGGGCGTGAACAAAGCCCTCCGCCATGTTGACGAGCTGATCCTGCAAGGTCGAAATCGTGTTGACGGTCGCGTCGAACGTTTCGCCGGACGCAGCGGCATTCATTGAAAGCATGGAACCCCCTTATTTACCCGACCAACGATAAATCGGGCGGAGGGTTCCGGCTTCTTCAGTCGGTCGCTTTTACCGCGTGTTCCTTGCGCGCGATTTCATGCAGCCAGGCTGCATGTTGCGGGGCCTTTTTTGTCTCGCTCCATTCTTCCAGCATCGGCATGGCGACGCGCTTCAGCTCGGCATACTGCTCGTCGGTCCCGATATCGGCGGCGAGTTCCACCCGGTGGCCGTTCGGATCGAAGAAATAGATCGACTTGAAGATGCCGTGGTGCGTCGGGCCCAGCACATCGATGCCCTGTGCTTCGACATGATCCTTGGCGGCCAGCAATTCTGCTTCGCTGCCAACGCGAAAGGCCAGGTGCTGCACCCATGCGGGCGTGTTCTCGTCGCGGCCCATTTTCTTCTGGTTCGGCAGTTCGAAAAAAGCGAGAATGTTGTCATTCCCCGCGTCGAGAAAGACATGCATGTACGGGTCGTATTCGCCGGTGGAGGGGACATGGTCTTCACTGAACGCGCTGGTGTATTCCATGCCCAGAACGTCACGATACCATTCGACGGTCTCTTTCGCGTCCTTGCAGCGATAGGCAGCGTGGTGGACACCGCCAAGTTTGACCGGGTGCCTGGTCATACCGCCGGTTCCACTTCATCGATCGTCAGCGCGCCGCGCTTGATCTGGTCGCGCTCCATGCTTTCGAACAGCGCTTTGAAGTTGCCTTCGCCGAAGCCTTCGTCGCCCTTGCGCTGAATGAATTCGAAAAACACAGGGCCAACCTGAGCTTCCGCGAAAATCTGCAGCAACAAGCGGGGCTGACCACCGTCGGTCGTCCCGTCGAGCAGAATGCCGCGCATCTTGAGTTGGTCGACATCTTCGCCATGGCCCGGAAGACGCTCATCGAGCATCTCGTAATAGGTTTCCGGCGGCGCGGTCATGAACGGTACGCCCAGCTGCTTGAGGTTGTCCCAGCATTTGACCAGATCGTCGCAAATCAGCGCGATGTGCTGGATACCTTCACCGTTGAATTCCTTGAGGAACTCTTCAATCTGGCCTTTGCCGCCATCACCTTCTTCATTGAGCGGAATGCGGATCTTGCCATCTGGTGCAGTCAGGGCCTTGGAGGTAAGGCCGGTGTACTCGCCCTTGATATCGAAGAAGCGGATCTCGCGGAAATTGAACAGCGTTTCGTAGTAGTCCGCCCAGTATTTCATCCGGCCGTTGTACACGTTGTGGGTCAGGTGATCGATCACGTTGAAGCCCGCGCCGACCGGGTGTTTTTCAACACCAGGAAGATATTCGAAGTCGATATCGTAGATCGACAAATGATTGCCATCTTCGCTCTCGTAACGGTCAATCAGGTAAACGATAGCTCCGCCGATGCCGCGAATTGCCGGAATGTGAAGTTCCATCGGGCCGGTCTGGACCGCGACAGGTTCAGCGCCGCGCTCGAGCAATTCAGCATAGGCCTTGCGGGCATCACGAACGCGGAAGCCCATGCCACAGGCTGATGCGCCATGCTCGCGGGCAAAGTACCATGCGGCGCTTTTCGGTTCATAATTCAGAATCAGATTGATCTGACCCTGGCGCCACAGGTCGACATCCTTCGAGCGGTGCTTTGCCACCAATGTGAAGCCCATCGCTTCGAAAACCGGTTCGATCATGCCTTTTTCCGGCGCACAGAATTCAACGAACTCGAAGCCGTCAAGGCCAATGGGATTCTCGAAAAGATCGGACATAATGTTGGAAGCCTCCTGAATATGGTTTCAGTTGTAACCAGTTTCCCGCAAATTTGCAAGGGGTTTGGTGGTTTGACACTATGAGACATCGCGCTAATCGCTCATTCGGTCGCACAAACTGGAGAGAGCATGATCAGCAGTCCGCAGGAACGCGAAGACCTGGCCGAAATCCGCCGCGCCGTTCGCTCGTTGTGCGAGGAGTATCCGGGTGAGTACTGGCGCGAGAAAGACCGTGAGCGGGCCTATCCCGGCGAATTCGTCGATGCGTTGACGAAGGCGGGTTTTCTCGCCGCGCTGATCCCTGAAGAATTCGGCGGCAGCGGGCTTAAACTCGATGCCGCTGCGGTGATCATGGAGGAGATTCAGGCCGCGGGCTGCAACGGTGCTGCGGCACACGCGCAGATGTATGTCATGAACACCTTGCTGCGTTATGGCAGCGAAGAGCAAAAGCTCGCGTATCTACCCGGTATTGCGGCGGGCGAGTTGCGGCTCCAGGCATTTGGCGTATCCGAACCGACGAGCGGCACGGACACGCTGTCGCTCAAGACTCGCGCGGTCCGTGACGGTGATGACTATGTCATAAACGGCCAGAAGATCTGGACGAGTCGCGCCGAACATTCCGATCTGATGGCGCTGCTTGCCCGAACAACCCCGCGGGACCAGGTCGAAAAGAAGACAGAAGGCCTTTCGCTGTTCCTGGTCGATATGCGCGAAGTGGTCGGCAACGGCATGACGATCAAGCCGATCCGCACGATGATGAACCACTCGACGACCGAGGTATTCTTCGACGACATGCGGATCCCTGCGACATCGCTGATCGGTGAGGAAGGCAAGGGCTTCCGCTATATTCTGTCAGGCATGAACGCCGAGCGTATTCTGATTGCAGCTGAATGCATCGGCGATGCGAAGTGGTTTATCGAGAAGGCCAGCAATTATGCCAAAGAGCGCACTGTGTTCGGTGCCCCAATCGGGAAAAATCAGGGAATACAATTCCCTATTGCCCGTTGTTATGCCCAGATGCGCGCTGCAGAACTGATGGTTCATCATGCCGCAAAGGTCTACGACCAAGGCGGAAATACCGGCGCCGAGGCCAACATGGCAAAGATGCTGGCGAGCGAGGCAAGCTGGGCTGCGGCCGACATGTGCGTCCAGACCCATGGCGGATTTGGCTTTGCCGAGGAGTACGACGTCGAGCGCAAGTTCCGCGAGGCGCGGCTGTATACTGTGGCACCGATATCGACAAACCTGATCCTCAGTTACCTGTCCGAGCACGTACTCGGCCTGCCGCGTTCTTACTGATTTTCAGAAATAGCGCTTGATCTGTTGAATCAACTGTGATTCTAAGGTCGGCGTGACGCGAGAGGGACACCGGATTTCACTGCCGAGAGAGCAGTTTGTGCAGATGGCTGCCTTGTGCCTCCTGTTGCTCCTCGCAGGTCTGGCCATTGCCGGGCCAAGTGGCCTGCTGGCCTGGGGTGAGAACTCGCAACTGCTGGAGCAGCGCCGGGCAGAAGTTGCTGAACTTGCCGAGCAGCGTGATGATTTGCAAAATCTCGTTGCCTTGCTCGATCCCGATCATGCCGATCCCGATCTGGTCGGCGAGCTGCTGCGCCGCAACCAGAACATGATCCACCGCGATGAGGTTGTCCTGACTCTGCCCGAAGCAGAGTAAGGCTCGCACTGGCCTGCCAATTTGCCGAGTTTTCGTATGCACGGGCGATCCACCCGTTGCGTGACGTTACGTCTTGCGCCAAGAGACGGGCATAAGCCTCTCGAGGTATAACGACAAAACGAGGATGATCCGCTTTGGCCAAGAAGCCCCGGACCAAGAAAGCCCCCGCGAAGGGAAAGGCGTCGTCAAAAAGCCAGCCGGTCGCGACCCCGGAAGATTTCGTCCTGCACAGCCTGCAGGAAGAGCATGAGAAATCTCCGAAATTCGATGCAAGCCCTGAGCAATTGCTGCATTTCTATGAGCAGATGCTGCTTATCCGTCGGTTCGAGGAAAAAGCGGGCCAGCTCTACGGTCTGGGTCTCATCGGCGGTTTTTGCCACTTGTATATCGGCCAGGAGGCGGTTGCGGTTGGACTGCAATCAGCGCTCACCGAACAGCTCGACAGTGTGATCACCGGCTACCGTGACCATGGCCACATGCTTGCTTACGGGATCGATCCCAAGGTTATCATGGCGGAGCTGACCGGGAGGCAAGCTGGGATCTCGAAAGGGAAGGGCGGCTCGATGCACATGTTCAGCACCGAGCACAAATTCTTCGGCGGCCACGGGATCGTGGGCGCGCAGGTCGCGCTGGGCGGCGGATTGGCGCTGGCCCATCAATACAATGAGGACGGCGGCCTGTGCCTTGCCTATTTCGGCGACGGTGCAGCGAACCAGGGGCAGGTGTACGAAACCTTCAATATGGCAGCCCTGTGGAACCTGCCGATCGTTTTTGTGATCGAGAACAATGGTTATGCGATGGGCACCGCGGTAACACGGAGCTCGGCTGAGACCGAGTTCCACCGCCGCGGCACGGCCTTCCGAATTCCGGGGATGGATGTGAACGGAATGGACGTGCTCGAAGTACGCAACGCAGCCGAGATTGCGTTCAAGCATGTGCGCGATGGCAAGGGGCCGGTGCTGATGGAGCTCAACACCTATCGCTATCGCGGCCACTCGATGTCCGATCCTGCCAAATATCGCACGCGCGAAGAAGTGCAGGAGAAGCGCGATCACCACGATCCGATTGATGGCTTGAAGAAGGTGTTGCTGGAGAGCGGCAAGACTGAGGAAGAGATCAAGGCAATCGACAAGAATATTCGCAAGATTGTCTCGGAAGCGGCTGATTTTGCAGAAAATTCACCGGAGCCAGAGGCTTCCGAACTCTACACCGATGTGCTGGTGGAGGAGTATTGAGCCATGGCGATTGAACTCAAGATGCCCGCGCTGTCCCCGACCATGGAGGAAGGTACGCTCGCCAAATGGTTGAAGCAGGAAGGCGATGCGATCGAGCCCGGCGATATCATCGCGGAGATCGAAACCGACAAGGCGACAATGGAATTCGAGGCCATCGATGAAGGCACGCTGGCCAAGATCATGGTCGAAGAAGGCACGGAGAATGTCGCAGTCGGCACGGTGATCGCGATGATTGCCGGCGAAGACGAAGACGAAAGCGATGTATCTTCCCCGGCCGCAACCGAGACAGCAGCCGATGTCCCGGGCGAGGGCAAGGACGTTGGCCGCTCGGACGAAGATGGCTCGATTACGCCGGAAAAACCCAAGAGCCAGCCGAAAGCCGACCCGGAGATACCCCACGGGACCAATATGGCGAGCATTCCCGTTCGTGAAGCGCTGCGCGATGCAATGGCCGAGGAAATGCGCCGTGACGAACGCGTTTTCGTGATGGGTGAAGAAGTCGCGCAGTACCAGGGGGCCTACAAGGTTACGCAGGGCTTGCTGGATGAATTCGGTCCGAAACGCGTAATCGACACACCGATTACCGAGTACGGATTTGCCGGCATCGGCACAGGCGCCGCCATGGGTGGTTTGCGCCCGATCGTCGAGTTCATGACATTCAACTTCGCGATGCAGGCGATCGATCACATCATCAATTCGGCTGCCAAGACCAACTACATGTCGGGCGGTCAGATGCGCTGTCCGGTCGTGTTCCGCGGGCCGAACGGTGCCGCCAGCCGCGTTGGTGCCCAGCATAGCCAGAATTACGGTCCGTGGTACGCCAGCGTGCCGGGGCTTATCGTGATTGCACCGTATGATTCATCTGACGCAAAAGGATTGTTGAAGGCTGCCATCCGCAGTGAAGATCCGGTCGTATTCCTCGAGAACGAACTGCTTTACGGCAAGAGCTTTGAACTGCCCGAACTCGACGATCATGTCCTGCCGATCGGCAAAGCACGGATCATGCGGGAAGGATCCGATGTAACCATTGTCAGCTATTCGATCGGGGTGGGTTTCGCGCTCGAAGCTGCGGAGACGCTGGCGGGCGAAGGAATCGAAGCCGAAGTCATCGATCTGCGCACGCTGCGTCCGCTGGACAAGCAAGCGGTGCTGGACAGCCTGGCCAAAACCAACCGCCTGATCATTGCGGAAGAGGGCTGGCCGACTTGCTCGATCGCGTCCGAGGTACAGGCGATCTGCATGGAAGAGGGATTCGACCATCTCGATGCGCCGGTGCTGCGGGTGTGTAACGAAGATGTCCCGCTACCCTATGCGGCCAATCTCGAGAAGCTCGCGTTGATCGATGCTTCGCGCATCGTCGAAGCGGTGAAAAAGGTCTGCTACAAGGATTGATCCTGGGCTGGAGCGAGAACTCAGAACTTCCAGTCCCAGCCGCCGCTCTCTCTTCGCGGGCTCTCATGCGTCCGGAAGCGCTCATATTTGTCACAGGTTGCCGGATCGTCGGGGAGCAGTGGATTCTTCTGATAAATCTCTCGAAGGTCTCTGCTCTCGCGCACGATGAATGAGCCATAGGTTGTGATTATGCGATCCGAAATGAATGCATCGGTGATTATCGGTTGATATTCATAAGCGACTTCGACGAAAATCACCGCGCCGCCCGGTGGCGCCATCACTTCTTCGCCGCTCGGACCCATTCCTGTGAATGATGGGTCACCCTTGCCGTCACCTTCCTTGCCGAATTGCGGTTCGTACTTCAGTTTCCCCATGCAACGTTGCCAGTGAATGTATTGTTGGGCTTCGGCATCATCGTCGGGATCAGTTTCAAGGCTCGATAGAACCACTCGGCCATGTTGGAATATGTCGAGTTGCTCACCCATCTGCAAGTCCGCCCCGCGCATCAGGTCGGTGACGTCGATTTCATAGATCCGCCTATCCTGAAGCAGCGTTTCGTCACCGATACGCGAGGCGTTATCCGCAATCATCATAGATGACTGGCTTACCTTCATGTGTGTGATCGCGAGGTTTGCGGACTCGAGGCCGAACAGCCCTGCCGTCAGCACCAACGGGGCAGAAAGGGCAAGTTCTGTCATTGCCATGCCACCCGTATCGCGAAGTAGCTTGCGCAAAATCCTCATCTGCAGTTCCGAATTACTATTCTACGATCACGTTCACGATAAGGCTGGTTGCGAAGCAGTGTGGTCCCAACAACTTCATTCTGCTTTGACCAGCCTGAGAGATTCGGCATCGGGAACAGTCGATCGTAGGTCACCGCGACCTGAAATATCACGACCTCACCGGCCTTGCCTTGGCCGTCCTTGCCATTGGCATGGTCGTGTGTACCACTTTCGTTGAGGTCTTCGAAGGGTTCACCGTCATTACAGATGCCGTCATTGTTTAAATCGGTGAAGAGCTCAAGCCGGTTGATGTTCATGTATTCCATGTGGTTTTTGCGGTTGAACGTCACAGTCGCCATTGGCGCGACGGTCCGGATCGTTTGGCGAACGTTTGCTTCGATCTGATTATGTCGCGCCGACTCCATCGTAGAGTCGCGCGCGGCCTCCTGAATTGCACCATTCACGATCGACTGGACATACATCGTATGTCCAAGCTCGCAGAGACCAAACATCAGCATGAGAAAAGTCGGCGCGATCAGGGCGAATTCCACAATAGCGGCCCCATCTTGGTCGCGAAAAATGGATCGTTGATTGCTCACTCGGATATCCTCAGATTACCGAAGGATTCTGATATCTTACGAAATGCAGTTTTCAGTTGGTCAGCGTCCGAGGCCTCGAAATAGCGGCCTGCACCAGCGCACTTGATCATGGCGTCGTTCGCAGTTGTGCCGAACGCGATGACCCATACGTTGATGTTGCGCTTTTTGACTTCGTTGCAAGCGATGAGGAACCGCGCATCGACCGTCTCCACCAGTGTGTTGGTCGAGGACTCGTCCCAACGGCGTCGATCGAGCGCTTCGACGCCATATGCGCCATAGGCGATGTCGTACGGCTCGGTCTGACCGTCTGTTAGGAAAATCAGGTTGCGGTTAGTGGGCTTGTCAAAACTAACGTCTCTGTTTTCTATTGCGAAAAGTCCAGACGGCGAGATCAGGCGTCCGGCCCATATCATGCCGATGTCGTGATAGGTGGCCCCCGCAGGGTTCAGTGTAGATAAGTATGTGTCGAGTGCGCCTTCGCTCAATTCTTGCAGCTTCTGTGCTTTGGGAGGGCAATCGGAAAACCACCATGTTCCGGTGCGGGCGAAGGTGCTCGTTGAACGAACCTCTTCCTGGATGATCGATCCGTTGCCCGAGCTGTTGAGTGAGCGAACGTATATTAAGTTCTGGTAATGCGGACGCCATTGAGTGTCAGGGTTTTTCGGGTCAGGAACGAGGTCGAGATCGAGGTCCAGCGCCCGCGTTAAGTCGACCGTAGCCGGGTCATCGATATGGTAAGTGTTACGTTCCTCGATGCATCCTGGTGTCTCGATACGCCATTGGCCCACTCTGCTTTTGATCGGTTTGTAGAGCCACTCGATGTTCACGCTCATTTTCGGATGGGTGATACGATCGAAGGTCTGCTTGTAATTGTCATAGGTTCGGCGCCGGACTTCACAGGTCGAACCAGAACGTGCCGTTGTGTAATCGATCCCGTTCTGGGTACGCTCGAATGTCTCAATAGTTTTCGTACCTGATGGCGGACCCAAGTAAGGTTCAGTCGCTGTAGCGATCAAGACATCATTTTGCGTAATCGTATCGGACGGCTGACTGCCGTCACAACGATAATAGCCGGAAGAGCCGCTTGACCCGCCCTGATCGCCGCTGCCACCAGAAGGCGGTGTGCCTGGGACCCAAGTCGCGGCGTAGGAGCTCTGTGTCATCCATGCGCTTGCAGTACCTGAAACGTATTTCCAGTTGTCGTAATATGTTGTGTTATACTCGGAGACGATATCGCCCGCCAGTTCGCGAGATTGGTATGTCCAATCACTTGCCACCCAGTTATTTTTAAGCAGATGGCCGACGTTCACATTGGTAGCGTAGGGCACAAAGCCGTAGCGTACGCGAATTCCCGACCCCTTGTTGCTTTCGAGGTTCGAGTGAAAATCGCGGATCACGTCTTTCAATGAGTCAATGCGCGATTTTGAATCGCCCGAATTGGTGTGACGCATTGAACCGGTAACATCGAGTGCCATCATCACATCTACATTGGAGAAGTTCATCTGGGCTTCACAACTCACCGCCACCGGAACCACATCGACGCCGAAGATCCCCATTACCGATGTTGGGACGTTGACTTCAGCAACGCCTGAGATCGACTGGTCTCGCTCGAGCGTCATGCGGAATTCACGATCTTCCGTGGCGTAATTTCCGTCGCGGAAGTTGATGTTGAAGAATCGGTCGCCGATCTCTTCGACCTCCTTCGGCAGTTTTGAGCTTGTCGTTGCGTCAATCGATCCGAGCTTCTTCCTCGCGGCAAGGACGCCGGAGTCACACGCCTGCTGAATCTTGGCGCTCGCCATGTAGGTACGGCTCATATCGACTGCGCCGCCTATCATTCCCAAGAGGGGGAGCAGAGCCGCTGCCACGAGTACCATGGTGTTGCCCGAACGATCATGCGCAAGCCGGTTCAGGAACGGGCCTGCCGGTTTCTTGTCACTGGATTTCAGGTTGATAGCCAAAGCCTCGTCTTCCTCAGGATCGCGATTAGGCTACAAGCCTTAGCTACCGGACGAAAATTCTTTGGAAACAGATATGGTTAAGGCAGCTTAAACTTGGGCCAGCGAGTTCACCTGTATCGGCGGCTAGCTGCTGCTTTCGACCACGAAAATGGGGCGGTCATAGGTTAACGTCTGCTGCGGCAGTTCGACGAACGGCAGAAAATCTTCGAGCGTGTAGGAGATCGCGACATTGATCTCTTTGGCGTCGGTAACGCGGCTAGTGTCGGCAGTCGTCACAGTGATCACCAAGCGGTCTGTATCGAGGAAATAGGGCGCGTTCACCGCGTCGCCAAGCAGCACGGACCGGATTGTCTCATTGTCGATCTCGTTGCCGCGCTGATACTCGATCATCGTGTATCGCGCGCTGTCCGAAGCGAGGGAGCGGACGGCGTTATAATTCTGCATGTACACGCCCATCTGGAACACGCCGATCATCATCGTGATGAGGAGCGGGGCGAGCAGGGCAAATTCTACGGCAATCGCGCCGCGAACATCGTGCCTGAAGCGTTTCATTTTCAGCGCACGCATCATGACAATTGCACGGTCCGTTCGACGTTGAAAGTGATCGTGTTGCCGACGCCGAACTCCGTCCACACCGGCGTGTAGCTGTCTGTGATGTCGAGCTCGATATAGGAAGAAACTACATCGTCTTCCGCGCAACTGTCAGCGTCCGTCACAGTGGTGGTGTTGGCATTGCAGCGATAGAAACGGGATACTGTAATCTGGTTGTCGGTCAGCCCGACTGACTCTTTGATGATATCACGGACTGTCGCTGTGTCGGTCGTCGCCCCCTGGACCGTGGCGAGCGCGATCACTTCACCTTCGGCCGCAGCGGTCTGCAATTCGTGCTGTCGCGAAACGATGTTGCTGACCTCGAACGTGCCGAGCCCCATCAGGATGAGGACGGGTGCAACGACAGCGGTTTCAATGGCCATCGACCCGTCGCGATTGCGGAACAGTGACGCAAGGCTTCGCAGCATTGTCATGCCACCAGCTTGATGTTCGGGGTGGAGGAGCCGACGCTGCTTGTCTTGTCTGTCGGGCACAGTGTCTCAAGGAAAGCGCCACCGCGAATGTCGATTGTCTGGGCGGAAATCTGGAGGCATTGCGCGACCACGTCTGCCGTACCGTTGATCCTGATATTGCCCGATGGCAAATAAATCAGCCCCTCGATAATCGAATTGGAGTTGCCGTTGAAGACATGATCCTGATCGGGATTGTTGTCGCGTTCCTCAAAAATCAGGATGTCCGAAAGCTTGTCCGCATCGTCTGCATAAGGCGTCCCCACAAAATCGGCAGCAGACATCGGAGTGAGGCGGAGTGAATTGCTGTTGCCGCTGCCACCAAGTTTGAGATGCGCACCGTTGCGCAGGACGAACATGACGCCCGATCCAGTGACGTTGTAATTGGCGGATAGGTCAAGCGTGCCGCCATCAATGACGTAAATACCGCTTGAAAGTGTTGTGGTGCACTTCACCACCAGGCCAGCGTAGGTACCCGGAAGCAGAGAGGCCTGCTTGTTGTTGCCATTGCCGGTGCAGCTATAGGTCCGGTCTGCGTCGTTGGTCGGGGTCTCGAGGTCAGCATAGATATCTTCGAGACCTTTGACCCCTTCAACCGCTATATCTTCGTTGTCTTCCGCGTCGATTGTCCCGCAAGCTACCAACAGGTCGGTTCGAACATCGGCGGATCCATCGATCTTGATTGCATCTTCCGAGCACGACAGAGCTGCGAGGCCGCATTGCGCTCGAACTGTAGCGTTGCCGCCAATTATCGTCCCGGTGCCGTTTTCTTTGAGCGAGACGAGGCAGGCGTTAAAGTCGAACCCTTCTGCAAAGCTTGCCTGGGCGGTAGCGCGGATCGTCGTCTTGTTGCCGGTCAGGAAGCTGCTGAATGGCAGCGCCTTGGTCGCGGTGCTTGTAACCACCAGCGAGTTGTCTGTGCCGCCGGCATAATCTGCAACACGGATCGACGGTTCGCTGTCAAAATCCGCTGTTTGCGAGATATTGGCTTCGTACTCCTGCAATGCGCGCGTGCTATATGTGTCTTCGCTTGCCTCACGTGCCAGAGCCCATGCGCCAGCGATAGCAGCCTGATCGACGGAATGTTGCAGTTCCCGCTGCCACATATACCATTGTGCGGTGTCAACAGCGAAACCCGCTCCTCCGATGAGTGAAGGCACACCGATAGCGACAAGCATGGTCGCGTTGCCCGATGTATTTCGCTTCAGTGCAGAGCAGAGCCTTCCCAGCGCTCCCATTGCAAGACCTCAAAATAGTTTCCAACTACCGTGCCCTATAAGAGACCATCGGTTCGAGACGTCTAAAAGAGGTTGGTTAAGATGGAGTATCCAAGGCCGCGACTCCGCAGAATCCCTAATGCCCGGAGGTAAATGCAACCGGACCGATCTGCTTGACAGCCGAGTTGGTTGCTAACAGGCCGACGGAATGAATTCCGGACTTTTGGATGGCTTGCCTCTGCTCCAGCAATTGGCATTGGCCCATGCGCCGCCGCAGCATAGACCGGCTGCCATATCCGCCTTTGCGCTCGACGCTCGGCTGGCGCAGTTTGTCAGCCAGGCGAGCGAGCCTCTGGTGGCTCAATTGCGATTGGCTTGGTGGCGGGACGAACTTGGCAAGCTGCCGGTGGATCGTGCGAAAGGCGATGCCGTGCTCGATATGCTCGGTTCAGACTGGACCAATGGTGAGGCAAAACTGGTTGCGCTGGTCGACGGGTGGGAACAATTGCTCGCTGAGCCACCCTTGCCAGCAGATGCTCTGGCTGAATTCGCGGCAGGCCGTTCGGCTGTCTTTGCCGGACTAGCAGGGCTTGCTGGTCATGAGAGCAATCACAGCGAAGCACAGCGCGCTGGCAGCATCTGGGCTCTCGGCGACCTTGCCGCCCACATGGCGGATGCGGACGAGCGGAACTTTGTGATCGGTCAAGCGCAAGCGCAAATCGAAGCACCTATCCGGCTGCCGCGCCCCCTACGCCACCTCACAATTATGGGAGAGATAGCCCGCCGGAGCTTGCTTCAAGGCGGCTCGGTTTTGTTGTCTAGCAGAGGCGACTATCTGACCATCGCAAGAATTGGACTGTTGGGCCGCTAGCGATTACTGCTGCTCTATTGGAGGGTGGTGCAATGAACAGGATTTTTCTTGGTGCGATCGGCGCATTGGTTCTTGCTGGTATCGGCTTGTTTTGGTGGCAGGGCAGGGCGCAGGTTGAGCAGGGAGCCCCGCCGCCTGAACCTGCGGTCACGGAAACGCCCCAGCCAGACATCCCGATCTCCGATCCGCAAGATCTGGAAGGCCCGGAACCGCCTGAGGCGACGGAGCTTTCCCGCGAACAGCGCCGCTTTTTTCGCTATGACCGCAACCGCGACCTGCGCATCACGCGCAATGAAATGCTATCTTCGCGCACCGATGCGTTCCGCAAGCTGGACAAAGACGGAAACAATCTGCTCACCTTCGAAGAGTGGGCAGTGGCGACTGTCACGCGTTTCGATACGGCCGATTCTGACAGGAATCGCGAACTGACGCAGGCGGAATTTGCCACGACTGCTCCGAAACGGTCTCCCGCCCGCCGTCGCTGTGCCTGTTAGGCGGGGACAGTTTCCAGCCGCTTCATCCAATCACCGAAATCGGCTTTTCCGCGCGAAGTGTAGGCCTCTTTGCGTTGCTTCTTGCCAACATCGTGCAGTGGATCGAACAGTCCGAAATTGACGTTCATCGGCTGGTAGGTTTCAGCTTCGGCATCGCCCGTGATGTGTGACAGCAAAGCGCCCATGGCGGTGCTTCGGGGTGGAGCCTGCCACGCTTCGCCAGCCAGCTCACGCGCTGTCATGATCCCCGCCAGCAAGCCGATTGCCGAGCTTTCGACATAGCCTTCGCAACCGGTAATCTGGCCGGCAAAGCGGACGTGATTTGCGCCCTTCAAGCGCAATTGCCGGTCGAGCACCATGGGCGAGTTCAAAAATGTGTTGCGATGCAGCCCGCCAAGCCGTGCAAACTCGGCATTCGCAAGGCCCGGTATCGTACGAAAAAGATCAACCTGCGCGGCGTATTTGAGCTTGGTCTGGAAACCGACCATGTTCCACAAGGTGCCGAGTTTGTTGTCCTGCCTGAGTTGCACGACTGCATATGGCCATCGGCCCTGCGGATATTCCGGCGTTACGTCGCGCGGATTGTCCAGCCCCACCGGTTTCATCGGACCATAGCGAAGCGTATCGACCCCGCGCGCCGCCATGACTTCGATCGGCATACATCCTTCGAAATAGGGAGTATCGGCTTCCCACTCCCGGAATTCTGTCTTGTCTCCGTCAATCAGCCCCTGATGAAATGCGAGATATTGCTCTTTCGTCATCGGGCAATTGATGTAGTCGCCGCCCTCGTTTGAGGCTTCGTTGCGCTTGTTCCAGCGGCTCTGGATCCAGCACACATCCATATCGATGCTATCACGGTGTACGATCGGTGCGATCGCATCGAAGAACGCCAAGCGGTCTTGCCCTGTCGCCTGCACAATGGATTCTGCCAGCGTTTGTGCGGTTAGCGGGCCGGTGCATACGATGGTTATGCCGGCTGCGGGGAGGGCATCGACTTTCTCGCGGACGATGGAGACGTTGGGATGTTCCCCCAAGGCCTGCTCCACTTGTGCGGAAAAGACATCGCGGTCGACCGCCATTGCGCTGCCTGCAGGGACCCGGGCAATTTCCCCTGCGCGCATGACGAGCGAGTCCAGTCGGCGCATTTCGTGGTGGAGCAGACCAACAGCATTCTTTTCATCATCATCCGAACGAAAGCTGTTTGAACACACGAGTTCAGCCAGCGCGTCGGTGTGGTGGGCAGGGGTGGTCTCACCGCTACCACGCATTTCCGACAGCCGGACTTTATAGCCGCGCTGTGCCAACTGCCAGGCGGCTTCGCTACCGGCGAGGCCGCCGCCGATGATGTGAACGTCATGGGTCATTGCCGCGCAGTTAGGCTTGCGCGGGGAGGGCATCAAGCCCTAGCGATATCCACAAGGAGAAGCGATGATGCCCAAACGCGTGCTGTCGGAACATCGGCCGTGGCTGCTGTGCAGCCTTGCTGCCTCGCTGGCTTTTTATCTCGTTTCCAAGCAGCTGGTTCTCAGTGAGCCGATGCCGGAACTGTATCAGGCTATCCTGAAAGGCGGCGGAGTCGGGTTTCTTGCCGTTTACGCATGGGTTCGACATTCGGAACTGTCTGCAAAGCTGATCTCCATCGTGATGGTTTTCGGCGCGCTTGGCGATGCGTTGCTCGACCTGTTTTTCGAAGTAGGCGCTGGCTTCTTTTTCGTCGGGCATCTTGTTGCCTGCCTGCTTTATCTCATCAATCGCCGCGCGAATTATCAGTTCAGTCAGATTGGCGCCTCGCTGGTCCTGTTCCTGATCACCCCTCTGGTATCCTGGCTGCTGACCCGAGATCCGCTTGTTTTGCTGTACTCGGTCGCGCTCGGGGCGATGGCAGGTTGCGCATGGGCAAGCCGCTTTTCGCGCTACCGGGTGGGCCTTGGTGCGGTTTTGTTCGTCGTGTCGGACTGGTTGATTTTCGCCGGCATGGGGATTTCGTCCGCCGAACCTCTCGCCAAATGGCTTGTCTGGCCCATCTACTATGCCGGGCAGTTTCTCATCGCGACGGGTATTATCCAGACCTTGCGCAGCGACCTGGCCAGCGCCTAGCCGCTGCTGGCGGCAATGGTTGTGCGGTGCAATTCGCGCCGGTGACCTTCGTAGCCGCCACTCGCCCGATGAAGGACGGAACGATTGTCCCACAAGACCAGCATGTCCGGTTCCCAGCGATGACGATAAACAAATTCGTCGCTAGTCTGCCATTGAGCCAGCTCGCTGAGCATGGTGAATGAGTCGGTCTGACTCATGCTTTCGATGCCGATGATGTACCCGAGGGTCGAGAAGATAGCTTCCTCTCCGGTTTCAGGATGCCTTGTGATCAGCGGATGATCGCGGGTCTCACGCGCGCTTTCATCGGGCCTGATGGCCATCGATCGGCCTTCGTCCTGCTCGCCATATGCCCCGTCGGGCGCGTAGGCGAGCTGTGCCGAGTGGATCGCTGTGTAAGTTCTCAACTCTTCTTTGCGGCTCTCCGGCAGCGCAGCAAAGGCGGCAATCTGGTCGGCGAAATAGGTGTCACCGCCTGTCGGCGGGATGTCGATTGCGAGCAAGCATGTACCGGCCGGCGGAACATCGAGGAAGCTCCAGTCACTGTGCCAGTTTTCCGCAAACAAGGGTGATTTCTCGTCGGCTTCGCGCAGGATCGCGGCAATGTGCTCGCGGCCTGCAATCGGTTCGAAGAAGGGATCGTCGCCAAAGCCGCCCATCGCAACAGTGAAGCGCTCAAGCGCATCATCGTCCATCGACTGTCGGGTGAAAGCGAGTACGCGGTGCTTGAGCCAGGCGGCCCGGATTTCCGCAACCAGTTCTGGATCGAGCGCTGCCGACAAATCGACTCCGTGCACAATGGCTCCGCAAGTCGCGCCTGTCGGCTCTATCCGCATCGTCTACCCTCCCGGTTCGTCCGGTATATTCCTGTCGCTGTGGGCGGTTGTGGTCGGAGTGGTTTCTTCCGTTCCTCTTCCGACCATTTCTTCGACTACCGCTTCTTCGGCCTCGTTTTCGGGGCTCTCGTCTTCATCGAGTCTTGCCACACTAACAATAGTTTCGCCTTTTGCTACGTTGAAAAGACGAACCCCGGCCGATCCTCGACCAATGACGCGCAAGCTGTCCAGCCCGATACGAATAAGCTTTGCCTGATCGGTTACCAGCATCAACTGGTCCGATTTAGTGGCGGTGAAGCTCGCGACAACCGGGCCATTGCGGGCGATGTTATCGATGTTGGTGATGCCCATTCCGCCGCGACCGGCTCG
Source organism: Parerythrobacter lutipelagi (assembly GCF_005434975.1). Taxonomy (GTDB): domain Bacteria; phylum Pseudomonadota; class Alphaproteobacteria; order Sphingomonadales; family Sphingomonadaceae; genus Parerythrobacter_A; species Parerythrobacter_A lutipelagi. The sequence goes on from NZ_SKCJ01000002.1 coordinate 934,277, forward strand.
GCGGTATTCATAGGCGGAGGAAAGTTTGCCATAGCCGTTTGCACAGACAGTGAGGATAAACTCCTCGTCTTCAGCCATCGCGCTGTGTTCTTCCGACAACGGCGGGGCATCCTCGTCGGCCTTCCACGGCGCTGCGCGCAGATAGGCGTCACGCTCTTCCGGCGTTGCCGCGCCCCCCTTGAGGATCGAAAGCGATACTATCTCGTCGCCCTTTTCCTTGAATTTCATGCCGCGCACGCCGGTTGACGTACGCGAAACAAATTCACGTACATCCTCGCCGGAAAAGCGGATGGCTTTGCCCATTTTCGTGGCTAGCATCACATCGTCGCCGCTTTCGAGCAGGCGCACGCCGACGAGGTGGTCATCGCTTTCGTCGTCGAATTTCATGGCGAATTTGCCGTTCGAAGGAACGTTGGTGAAAGAATCCATCGAATTTCGCCGCACGTTGCCCTTGGCAGTGGCGAAAACTACATTGAGCGCGCCCCAGCTGGCTTCATCTTCAGGCAGCGGCAGAACAGTCTGGATTGTCTCGTCATCGTCGAGTGACGGGAGCAGATTGATGATCGGACGTCCACGCGTGGTGGGCCCGCCTTCCGGAAGCTTCCAAACCTTCAGGCGGTAAACCTTCCCCTTGGTGGAGAAGAACAGCACAGGATTGTGCGTGCTCGTAACAAAGAGTTCGCGCACCGCGTCCTCTTTCTTGGTTGCCATGCCGGAACGGCCCTTGCCGCCACGGTTCTGAGCCCGGAAAGTCGAGAGCGGGGTCCGCTTGATGTAGCCATCGAGTGTCACCGTCACGACCATCTCGTCGCGCTCGATCAGATCTTCGTCTTCCAGACCGTCCCATGCAGGTGCAATCTCCGACAGCCGCGGTGTGGCATAGGCTTCGCGTATCTCGACCAGCTCCTGGCGCAGAACCCCGTAGAGTTTGACCCGGTCGGCCAGGATCGAGAGATACTCCTCGATCGCAATCGACAATTCCTTGAGCTCGTCCCCAATCTCGTCGCGGCCCAGCGCCGTAAGACGGTGCAAGCGGAGTTCGAGGATAGCCTTGACCTGCCGTTCTGACAGTCGATAGGTGCCACCCTGTTGCTCGGCATCGGGTTCAATCGATTCAACCAAGCGAATATACTGCGCGATGTCGCCAATCGGCCATTCCTTCGCGCGCAGCTTGGCGCGGGCATCGGCCGGGTTGGACGATCCCCGGATCATCGCGACGACTTCATCGAGATTGGAAACAGCCACGACGAGGCCGAGCAAGATATGTGCCCGTTCGCGCGCCTTGTTCAATTCGAATTTGGTCCGGCGGGTTATCACTTCCTCGCGGAAAGCAATGAAAGCCTGGATGAAATCGCGCAGCGTCAAGGTCTCCGGGCGTCCGCCGCGGATCGCAAGCATGTTGGCCGGGAAGCTCGCTTGCGCCGGGCTGTAGCGCCAGATCTGGTTGAGCACGACCTCGGGGGAGGCATCACGCTTCAGATCGATCACGACCCGCACGCCTTCACGGCTCGACTCATCGCGAATATCGGCGACGCCTTCGATCCGCTTTTCCTTCGCCGCATCGGCAATTTTCTCGACCAGTCCGCTCTTTCCGACCTGATACGGGATCGACGTGAACACGATCGATTGCCGGTCCTTGCTGTTGGTCTCGATCTCGTGACGCGCACGCATCAGGATCGAGCCGCGACCGGTCGTATACGCCGCTCTTGCGCCTGATTGGCCGAGAATGAGCGGTGCCGTCGGGAAATCCGGGCCGGGGATATATTCGAACAGTTCTTCCGACGTGATCCCCGGATTCTCGATAAATGCGAGACAGCCGTCGATCACTTCGCCGAGATTGTGCGGCGGTACATTGGTGGCCATGCCCACGGCAATCCCGCCTGCACCGTTGACAAGGAGGTTGGGGAAGCGAGCGGGGAGGACGGTCGGCTCCTTGCGCGACCCGTCGTAGTTGTCTGTGAAGTCGACAGTATCCTTGTCGAGATCGTCGAGCAGGCTGTTGGCAACCTTGGCCAGGCGCGCTTCGGTATAACGCATGCTGGCCGGAGGATCCGGGTCCATCGAACCGAAGTTCCCTTGACCATCGATCAGCGGAACGCGGAGCGACCAGTCCTGCGTCATGCGTGCCAAAGCGTCGTAGATCGCGCTGTCGCCGTGCGGGTGATAGTTACCCATCACATCGCCGACGATCTTCGCACTCTTGCGGTAAGGTCGGCCAGCGACAAAGCCGCCTTCCTGGCTGGCAAACAGAATCCGGCGATGAACCGGTTTCAGCCCGTCACGCACATCCGGCAGGGCACGGCTGACGATCACGCTCATCGCGTAATCGAGATAGCTCGTCTTCATCTCGTCAACGATATCCACGCGAGTGTAATCGTCAGACGGAACGGGGGGATCGATATGTTCGGGTTCGTCGCTCAAGACAGGTCTTTTCAGCTACTTCCGCAGTGCGGATCGGGGGTCGCGTTGCAATGTAGGGGAAGGGGTGAGAAATCACCAGTTGCAGCGTCTCCGGACACATGGTTTTGCGATGGTTTTCCACACCTCACTGGATGGTCTGAAAGTTTGGACGCTAAAGCGCGTTCAAAGCCCGTTCAGCCGCAAGAACGTATCACCATTTGCAATACAGATCACGAAGCGGCAGTAGCGCGCATGTGAACCTTTTTCTGCCTATGAACGGCCCACCTAAATCACTCTTGGGAGACATCCGAATGTTTTCACTCGTCCGTAAGCCCGCACGCCATGCCGGCTCGAATATCGCTTACGCTATTGCGCTCGCCACCGGCGTCGCCGTGGGTGCCGTTGGCATTTCTGCTCCGGCTTATGCACAGAAGCAGCAGAAGCCGAAGAACAGCAAGGGCTTCATTACGGCGTATTCGCCGGTTCTCGAGCTCAGCAAGGCTGAGGCTCCCGATGAAGCTGCGCTGCGCGCTGGCATCGAAACGATGGTTGCCGCGATTGAAAACGAAGACGATCGCTATGCGGCTGGCGCATTCATCAACAATGTTGGCGTTACCTTGCAGGATACGTCGGTCCAGCAGCGCGGTATCTCGCTGATGATCGACAGCGGGAAAGTGCCGCCGGAACAGCTTGGCAAATTCTACTATACAGTCGGACAGCTCGCCTACAACAATGATGATTTTGGTGCTTCGAGAGAAGCTCTGATGCAGGCGGCAGCAATCAATTACACCGATTCCGACGTCATTCCGATTATCGCTGATACCTATTTTCAGGAAGATCGATATGAAGAAGGTGTAGCGTATTACAAAGGCGCAATCACCGAACGTCAGGCAGCAGGACAGACCCCACCGAAGGAGTGGCTGACCCGCGCGCTCGCCACGGCTTACAACAACGACCTTGCCATTCCGGCGATTGAATTTGCTGCCATGCAGGCACGATTCTACCCTTCAGCAACAGCTTGGCGCGATGCCATCAACATCCAGCGCAACCTGGTCCTTCTCGAAGGACCGGAGCTGCTCGATCTGATGCGCTTGGCCGACCGTGCTGGCACGATGGAAGGCAATCGTGATTATCTCGAATATGCCGACGCGGCGGATGTCCTTCGCGCGCCCGGAGAGGTAAAGCGTATCTTGGACAAGGGTATCGCAGCAGGCGCCGTAAACCGCAGCGAGCCGGCCATATCCGATGCGTTGAGCGCCGCGAGTTCGCGGATCGAAGGTGACAAGGCGGATCTTCCTGAACTGGAAGCGGAAGCACTAGGTGCTAGCTCCACCGCCGCGCTGACCTTGAGTGCAGCCGATGCGTTCCTTTCCTATGGATCCTATGACAAGGCCGAAGCGCTTTATCAGGCGGCGCTTCAGAAGCCCGGCGTCAACGCGTCGGCAGCGAATATGCGCCTTGGTATCGCTCAACTCGAACTGGGCAAGGTCGAAGAAGCAAAAGTGTCTTTCGGCAAGGTCACCGGCCAGCGGAAACCGATCGCGACACTATGGACGGTCTATGCCGATCAGCAAGCAAACGGCACGTCGGCAAGTGCTATGGAAGCGGCAGCAGATGCCACTGAGATGTAAGCTTCCGGCTGTAAATGAAGATGATAAGGCGCGGGGGAAACCTCGCGCCTTTTTCTTTGTCGCTAGCGAAGCCGCTTGACGGTAATTGCGCCATTGGAAGAGCGCTTTACATCGAACTGGTCGATTGCGTCGAACATGTCGGAAAGCCGCTTGAAACCGTAGTTTCTGACATCGAAGCTTGACCGGTTGCCGGCGATATTGCCCACTTCACTGAGCGAAGCGTAACCCTGCTCGTCACGCATTGCCGCCTTCCAAGCGTTGCCGAGCAGTTCGATCAGCTCTTCGTCGATGACCGACTTGCCTTGCGCAGCCTTGTCTTTCGGTGCTTCGTTCTCGTCGGAAGCGCCTTTGATCAGCGCATCGATATCGATAAAACGGGTGCACGCACTCTTGAACGCAGCCGGCGTTTTCTTGGTGCTGCCGAAACCATACACGATCAGTCCGTCCTGGCGCAGCCGGGTAACAAGCGGCGTAAAATCGCTGTCCGACGACATGATCCCGAAGCCATCGACTTTCCCTTGGTACAGCAGGTCGATCGCATCGATTGTCATCGCCATGTCGGTCGCGTTCTTGCCTGCGGTCAGGTCGAATTGCTGCTGCGGGCGGATCCCGTACTTGTGTGTGATCTTGTCCCAGTTCTGGAGGTTGTTCTTCGCGAAATTGCCATATGCTCGCTTGATGTTGACCTGACCGAGTTCGGCCATGACCGTTAGCACGGGATCAATACCCTTCGGGGTGGTGTTGTCCGCGTCGATGAGCAACGCGATGTTCTTCAGTTCTTGGTCTGACATGTAGGCAACATGGTTGCTGCACCGCGGACGGGCAAGCTCTATTCGATTGCTTCGAATTCGCCGCTCGTTTCGCGAAGGTGATACAGCACCCCTTCGGAGATTGCGAAGAAGGTACCGCGCAGCTTGATCTCCCCGCGTTTGACCTTGTCCCGAACCCACGGGAACGAGCGCAGGTTTTCGAGGCTCAGACGAACTGCAGCCAGCTCCATCTCGCGCTCGGCCTCCCGGCCATCGGTGCCGTACTTTTCAGCAATCGGCTCTCGAACACCGTCAAGCAGGTGTATCCACTGCGACACGAACCCGCCATCGCCCAGAGCATTGCCGTGAAATTCGCGGGTCAGTGCCGCTTTACAGCCGCCGCACATCCCGTGTCCCATGACGACAATCTGTTTTACTTTGAGAAATTGAACCGCAAACTCGATTGCCGCCGAAACACCATGCTGCCCGGGACTGTCTTCGAACGGGGGGACCAGAGCCGCAACATTGCGCACGACGAAGATCTCGCCCGGGTCGACGTCGAAAATCTGGGCCGGATCGACCCGGCTGTCGCTGCAGCCGATAATCATCAGCTTTGGCTGCTGGCCGTCGGCCACCAGATGGTCGTATCTTGCTTTCTGGCGAGAATAGCCTTCACGGCGAAATCGCCGGTAACCCTCGAGCAATTGGGCGAATTCAGGCACTAGAAACGCTCCCCCCGGATGACCTCGACATTCCACATTGTCAGCAACAGCCCATGTGAGGTGAGGATTGGGGACAGAGCCTCGGCAAGCGCGGATGCATTATCCTCCGATGCGATTGTGACGATCAGGTTCTTGTCAGTTCCCATCACCCGTTCTTCGCGCCAGCGCCCTTCGCGCCCTTTGCCGGATGTGACCGGCAAGACCGTCCATCCTGTTATGCCGACCGTGTCGATTATCGCAGTCACGCGCTTGACCTGTGCCTGGTCGGCGAGAATCTCGATGCGTTTGCGGATCACGGTCTCAATCATGGGGATACAGCTCCCGAGCCGCTCAGTGTGGCCGCGAGGGCACCGATCAGCCCGATATTCACGAGGACATTGAAGGGAAATGTTATGCTGAGTGACATGGTAAGATAGATCCCAGGATCAGCTTCCGGCATGGCTAGCCGCATGGCGGCCGGCACAGCGATGTAGCTGGCGCTGGCACACAGCACGCCCAATGCTGCGGCAGACCCCACATCCAGCCCGATACCCACGCCGAGGGCAGTGCCGATCGCTCCGTTGATAAGCGGCAGGACCAGCGCAATTGCGACAAGCCGCCACGTAAGTGAGCGAGCATCGAGAATGCGCCGTGCGGCAATCAAGCCCATATCGAGCAGGAACAGGCAGAGAATGCCTTTGAACAGGCCGTCGAAGAAAGGTTTGACGTCGGAAAAGCCTGACGGCCCCGCAATCATGCCGATTGCAAATGCGCCCAACAAAAGCACAACGGATGGATTCAGCAGCACCTCGTGGAGCAGCTCTTTCTTGCTCTGGCCGCCATCCGAACCCAGTCCGCGTGCCAGCAACAGGCCGGCCAGAATGGCAGGGCTTTCCATCGAAGCCATGACCGCCACCATATAGCCTTGCGGCGGATTGCCCTGGATGGTGTAAATCTCGACCGCAGTGACGAAAGTGACGACACTGATCGACCCGTAGTGGGCGGCAACGGCACCTGCGTTAAGACGATCAAGCCTGCCGAAACCCTTGAGGACCCAGAAGGCGTAAATCGGCATGATGAACCCGGCTGCGATCCCTGCGGCCAATGCGGCGAGGACCGTGCCATCAAGGCCTGATTCGGCGACTTCGATGCCGCCTTTCAGGCCGATGGCAGCCATCAGGTAAAGCGACATTCCTTTGGCTATCGCTTCGGGAATTTCCAGATCGGAACGAGCGAATGCTGCCAGCAACCCAAGTACGAAGAACAATATGACCGGGGAAGTCAGCGCCTGGATGCCCATTGTGTCCATATCGGGCGCTTATGTCAGCATGGTGGCAAGGGCAAGTATGGCCATTGCGGTTATCCGGCCCTTTCCCTAAATGGGCGGCGCAATGAACGATATCTCCAACGCTCCGAAACCCGAAGGCGAGCGGCCAATCCGCCAACGCAAGCCCGATTGGATCAGGGTCAAAGCTCCTGTAAGCAAAGGCTATCACGAGACGCGCAAGCTTATGCGTGATCTCAAACTGAACACGGTTTGCGAAGAGGCTGCTTGTCCCAATATTGGCGAATGCTGGGACAAGAAACACGCCACGGTCATGATCCTGGGCGATGTGTGCACGCGTGCCTGTGCATTCTGCAACGTAAAGACCGGCATGCCTCGAATTGTTGATCCGATGGAGCCGGAGAACGTCGCGATCGCAGCTGGCCAGATGGGTTTGCAGCACATCGTGATTACCAGCGTCGATCGCGATGACTTGCCCGACGGCGGGGCAGGGCAGTTTGTCAAGGTAATCAAGGCCTTGCGCCGGGAAACGCCTGATACGACAATCGAAATCCTCACGCCTGACTTTCGCGGGAAAATGCGTCCGGCGGTGGAGGCGATCTGCGAAGCCGGTCCCGATGTGTACAACCACAATCTGGAAACCGTGCCGCGCCTCTATCCTACGATCCGTCCCGGTGCGCGTTACTATGCATCGCTGCGCTTGCTCGAAGAGGTGAAGTCGCACGATCCGATGATCTTCACGAAGTCGGGTATCATGCTGGGCCTCGGGGAACAGCGGCTAGAAGTGCATCAGGTGATGGACGACATGCGCTGCGCGGATGTCGATTTCATGACGATGGGGCAGTATCTGCAGCCCACTCCCAAGCACGCGCATGTCGAAGACTTTGTCACGCCCAAGGCGTTTGCTGCCTACGGCTCGATCGCGCGGGCAAAGGGTTTTCTGCAAGTGGCGTCGAGCCCGCTGACCCGTTCGAGTTATCACGCGGGCGATGATTTCGCTGAAATGAAGGTCGCGCGCGAAGCGAAATTGGGGAAGGCGCGGCAAACGGAGAAAGCCTGATGCCGCTGATCCGGGAAAGCCGCCGGCTGCCTTATTCTGCCGAGCAAATATTCGACCTTGTGGCCGATGTCGCGAGCTATCCCGAGTTTTTGCCGTGGGTCGTCGCAACAAGGGTGCGCTCCGATTCCGAGAGTGAGATGATCGCCGACATGGTCGTTGGCTTTCGCTCGCTTCGTGAACGATTCACGTCCCGGGTGGAAAAAGACCGGCCGACGAAGATTGTTGTTCATTACATCAACGGCCCCATGCGCAATCTCGACAACAGCTGGTTGATCGATCCGATTGGCGAGAATGAATGCAAGGTCGATTTCTGTGTCGATTTCACCTTCAAAAGCAAAATGTTTGAAGCTCTTGCCGGGCAATATGTCGATCGCGCGTTTCGCAAACTGATGGGCGCATTCGAGGAACGAGCCGCAGATCTTTACGGCAGCAACAGCTCCAGTGCGACCAGCGCGGCCTGACGGCGGATTTCTGCACGCCCAAGGTCGCCGAAACGCTTCAGGTCGCCTTCCTGCTCACTGTCCTCGCCTTTGATGGCGCGGGCGAATACGACCGTTCCCACCGGCTTCAAATCTGTTCCGCCGCTTGGTCCGGCAACTCCGCTCACCGCAACCGCAACATCGGCGTTGCTGTTTGCCAGTGCACCCTGAGCCATGGCCCAGGCGCAGGCGATCGATACCGCGCCGAACGTCTCGATGATGTCTCTTGCGACATTGAGACATTCCATCTTGGCTTCGTTGGAATATGTGACAAATGCACGGTCGAGGACCGCCGATGAACCCGGAATTTCCGTCAAGGCAGCGGCGACCAATCCACCTGTGCAGCTCTCTGCCACAGTGATCTTGCGCCCGATTGCAGCATTCTCTTCGACAACTTGCTTGGCGAGCGCAACAATGTCCGGCGGAAGAATTCCGTCAGTCATTCTGAATCCAATTTGCAGACATTCGGCTGTTTCGCGTCAGTCATGGCAAACAGAAACGAAACAAGGTCGCCGGTGTTCTGCGGCGGCAATGGCGCGAGAAGCTCCATGCCCCGTTCGATCTTCGTGCAGTCTTTCGGCTTAATCTCAGCGCTGACCTTCTGCATGATAATTGCGTCTACGAATGGGCGCAGGGCGGTCTCAGGCAGCGATTGAATCAATTCGACCGAACTCCCGGCGTCGTCTCCGGCAAACTGGCTTAGCAATCGCATTGCACCTGGCCAGGCATTGTCTTGCAGTGAGACATAACGATCGGCAAATGCAGCTCCGGAGGCAGCCAGATAACCATCATCCGCTAGCTCCTGAGCGCACCGGGTTTGCGCAGCCTGAGTGATCAACGGCATCGCATAGATGACGGCGTCCGAAACATCTTCCTGCGGCAGGCAAGCTTGTGCCGATGCAGCCACAGGCTGCGCAAGCGCTGCAAGAGCAACGGCCGCTCCGGCAAGTCGTCCAAAGTTTCTCGACATGGCTATCCCTTATCCTCAGCAATCATTGTGGCGACGGCCTGTGCGGCGATTCCTTCGCCGCGGCCCGCAAAGCCCAGCTTCTCTGTCGTCGTGGCTTTCACGCTAACCTGACTGCTATCGATTTCCAATATCTCGGCAATCCTTGCAGCCATTGAGCCTCTATGCGGTCCGATCTTAGGCTCTTCACACACCAGCGTCACGTCGACATTGCCGACCGCGTATCCACGCTCCGCCGCAAGATCGCGGGCGTGCGCCAAAAACCGATCCGACGCCGCGCCTTTCCAGCGAGCATCCGTCGGCGAGAAATGTTGGCCGATATCACCTGCGGCAACCGCGCCAAGTATTGCGTCGGTGATGGCGTGCAACCCCACGTCAGCATCACTATGCCCAATCAGTCCTTTCTCGTGATCAAGCTTTATCCCGCATAGCCAAAGCTCCTCGTCAGGTCCCAGACGGTGAACGTCGAACCCGGTTCCGATTCGTACTGGCACGTGCGTCACGGTAAAATCCTCTGCAAATGTGAGCTTTTTGAGGGCTTCGTCGCCCGCGACCAGAGCCACTTCGTACTGCGCAGCACGCGCGACCTGTGCGTCGTCGCCAGCGCCAGATTCCTTGTCCCATGCGCGGTGCGCCGCGAGAATTTCCGCATAGCGGAAGGCCTGCGGAGTCTGAACACGGCGCAATTCCTCGCGGTTGGCAGCACCAGCCATCATGCCGCCGGTGTCGAACGCAAGGCTGTCCACCACCGGCAGGACAGGAATTGCGCCGATATGGCTGTCGAGCGCATGGAGGAGTCGGTCGATCACGCTGCGCGGAAGGTCAGGTCGCGCAGCATCGTGAATAAGAACACGCTCGGGCGCGCTTGCCTGAAGGGCCAACAGGCCGGCAAGCACAGACTGCTGCCGCGTCAGACCGCCTTTGGCCAGCGTTGCGCACGCAAACTCTGCAATGATCTGCTGGGCTGCCTGATCCTGAGGCGAGGGCACAACGACGATGATCGGATCGGCGCCTGCGTCAGCCAAGCTCTTGAGCGAATGGGACAGGACCGGCTTGCCGCGCCAGTTGGCAAACTGTTTGGGTACCGATTGTCCGGCGCGCAATCCCTGACCACCTGCGACGATGACTGCGCTGAACTGGGTTTGTGACGGATCGTCGCTCATGCTCGCGCCGCGCTAGCGCCTTGCGCCATGCCCTGCAATCCGATAAGCGCTGCCCAAATTTTAGGCACTAGCAATTCCATGAGCATTCTCCCTTCTCCACCACCAATCGCGCCGATCGATATCGGACCGGTCCGGGTCGCGTCACCTGTCGTGCTGGCCCCGATGACCGGCGTCACTGATCGGCCATTCCGCACTCTGGTCCGCCGCTATGGTTCGGGCCTTAATGTGACGGAGATGATCGCCAGCGAGGCTGCCATCCGCGAGACCCGGCAGAGCGTGCAGAAAGCGCAGTGGGACCGGATTGAAGAACCCGTCTCGATGCAGCTCGTCGGCTGCGATCCGGGCAGCATGGCAGAGGCCGCCAAGTTGCAGGAGGGCAATGGCGCGGCCATTATCGATATCAATTTCGGTTGTCCGGTACGCAAGGTGGTGGGTCAGTTGGCCGGTTCCGCACTGATGCGCGAAGTTCCGCTGGCCACCCGGCTGATGGAAGCGACGGTGAAAGCGGTCGGCGTGCCGGTGACCGTAAAGATGCGGATGGGGTGGGATCATGACAGCCTGAATGCGCCGGAACTCGCACGCATTGCTGAGGATCTCGGCGTCAAGATGATCACGGTGCATGGCCGCACGCGCAATCAGATGTACAAAGGCAGTGCCGACTGGTCTTTCATCCGCAAGGTGAAGGACGCGGTCTCGATCCCGGTCATCGTGAATGGCGATATCTGCACGATTGCCGATGCCGCGACGGCGTTGGAGCAATCGGGGGCGGACGGGCTGATGATCGGGCGGGGTGCCTATGGCAGACCTTGGTTGCTCGGCCAGGTCATGCATTGGTGGCAAACCGGGGAGCTCCGCGAAAGTCCGGGCTTTCGTGAGCAATACGATGTGCTGGTCGAACATTATCGCGCGATGCTCGACCATTACGGCCCGATGGTTGGCACCAAGATCGCGCGCAAGCACTTGGGGTGGTATACGAAAGGAATGCACGGTTCGGCCGAGTTCCGGAACAAAGCAAATTTTATCGACGACCCGAACGAAGTGCTGGGCGAAATCGAACGGTTTTATGAGCCGTTCGTTCATCGCAAAGCAGCGTGACGCTCCCCTCGGCGGCCCCGGACCCCCGGGCGCAGATTTCCGGCCTCGTTTTCGCGCTTCTGTTGCTTGATCCCGATTTCAGGATTGTCGAAGTTAATCCGGCTGCCGAGGACCTCTTGGGTCAAAGCGCGAAACGCTTGGTTGGCAACACTTTTTTCGATGTGATTGACCTTGGGGAAAGCGGAGTTGAGGAACGCCTGGATCGCGATCAGGCCCAGCTTGTCGCTCGCGGCATTTCAGTTCGGATTGCGAGGCAGGAGCGGAGGGTGAATTTAACGATGAGCCCCTTGCCGACGCACCCCGGGTGGCGGGTGCTGACTTTGACCGATGCCGGTCAAGCGGACATGGCTGGAGATTCCGGGCCTGATGCTTCGCTAAAGGCACCGGCAATCCTGGCTCATGAGATCAAAAATCCGCTGGCTGCCATTCGCGGGGCAAGTCAGTTGATCGCGCGAAAGCTAGAACAGGGGGATCATGGCCTGACTCAGCTGATCTCCTCCGAAGTGGACCGCATTGCTCGCCTGATCGATCGGATGCAGGAACTCGGAAGCAAGACGCGCGAACCGGTCGGCCCCGTCAATTTGCACGAATCAATTCGCAAGGCGATTGCGACGGTGCGCACAGGTGCCGCTTCACACGTCGCATTTGTTGAAGAATTTGACCCATCGCTCCCGCCGGTCCTCGCCAACAGGGACCTGCTCGAACAGGTGCTGATCAATCTTCTCACCAATGCAGTCGATGCGTGCAAGGACGCTGCGGAGCCGGAAGTTTCAGTCCGGACACGTTTCGTAAGCGGGCTGGCTGCCAATGTCTTGCGACTGGGTTCAGCGTTGCGTCTGCCAATCGAGGTTTCCGTGGCGGACACTGGCCCCGGGATCGCCCCGCAACTTTCGGACCATGTCTTCGAACCATTCGTAACCAGCAAGAAGAACGGGCAGGGACTTGGTCTTGCGTTGGTCAAGAAGATGGTGGGGGATATGAATGGCAGGGTGAGCTATCGGCGGGATAGCCGTAGCGAATTGACCATTTTCAAAGTCCATCTGGCGATGTCGGACATCAGGCAGGAGGCATTGGATGAGTAAATCGATACTTTTGGTCGAGGATGATGCTGCCATTGCGACCGTAGTCAGAGCTGCACTTGAGTCTGACGGCTTCGAGGTCACTTGTTGCGCAAGCATCGAAGCACGCGATAGAAACCTCAAAGTTTCGCAATTCGCCGTCATGCTGACCGATGTCATGCTGGAAGACGGCGACGGTATCGAAAGCCTTCCCCGGGTTTGCCAGCGGTATCCGGATATGCCGATCATAATTCTGTCGGCTCAGAATACCCTAGACACCGCTGTGCGGGCGACGGAAACGGGCGCGTTTGAATACTTCCCGAAACCGTTCGACCTCGACGATCTGACGCGCGCAGTGTCGCAGGCGGTTGGTGCGGGTGCACAGGCTGAGACCGTCGAACGAGATGCCGGAGACGGGCTGCCGCTGGTCGGACGCAGTGCCGCCATGCAGGCGGTTTACCGGATGATTACGCGTGTCCTGCGCAACGATCTGACAGTGCTGATATTGGGAGAATCCGGTACCGGCAAGGAACTGGTTGCTGAGGCGATCCACCAATTGGGCCAGCGCAAGACCGGTCCCTTTGTCCCGGTGAATTCAGCCGCCATTCCGAGTGATCTGATTGAGAGCGAATTGTTCGGACATGAGAAAGGCGCCTTCACCGGAGCGGTGTCCCAGGCGATTGGCAAGTTCGAACAAGCCAATGGCGGCACACTGTTTTTGGACGAAATCGGCGATATGCCACTGGAAGCTCAGACAAGGCTATTGCGGGCCTTGCAGTCAGGCCGCATCCGGCGCGTTGGCGGGCGGCAGGAGATTGCCATCGATGTCCGCATTGTCGCTGCTACCAATCGTGACCTGAAGCCGATGATTGCGAGCGGCGCGTTCCGAGAGGATCTGTTTTACCGGCTGAATGTCGTGCCCATCCAGATGCCGCCATTGCGCGACCGGGCAGAAGACATCGGCCCGCTTGCGCGGCATTTCCTGAAACTGGCGACTGATGAAGGCTTGCCCGCTCGGCAACTGTCCGACGACGCGGTGGCGAAACTTTCGCAGCAACCCTGGCGGGGAAATGTGCGTGAATTGCGTAACGCGATCTATCGCCTCGCGCTGTTGGCACGCGACGATGTGATCGATGCAAGCGTGACCGACGAGATCCTGGAGTATGTCGGCGACGATGTTGCGACAGCGAGCGGCAGCGGCTTTGGCTCAGCGTTGTCGAATTGGCTCTCCGATACAACCCCGAGCCATGGATCGGTGTACCATCGCGCGCTCCACGCCTTCGAGAAACCATTGTTCGAATGGGCTCTGACTCAGACCGATGGGAATCAGCTGCGCGCCGCGTCGCTGCTCGGCATCAACCGCAACACCTTGCGCAAGAAGCTTGACGACCTGTCGATTGCACCTGACGATTTCAGCCGTCACGGCTGACCGCGCAGGACCTGACGCTGGTCTGACACGCTTGGACGAAAAAGCGCTTGCAAAAATGCAACAGTGCCGTTGTAAGATGGCAACTATGGCAGGCGCCGCAGTTCCTTTGGCTCGCAAAAGTCCCCGCTGGTTGCGGCAATTTGTCATCGCGTCGCGTCGCGCAAACCTTTTTCGGTATCTGGAGATCGCCTCGGCCCTTGCGGTTGCGGCGATGATCTATGCGACCTGGTACGCGTTCACCAACGCGCCGCCCGATGGCCAACTGCTGCCCTCAGCCCAAGTGGCAACCTTGCTGATCGGCACGCTGATTCCTTCGCTCGCCTTGGTCGTCTTGTTCGGTCGGCGGATGGCCATACGCCGCGCTGCCGGGAGTACCGCCAGGCTGCATGTCAAATTGGTGTTCTTCTTCTCGCTCGTCGCAGCCGTGCCGACCTTGCTGGTCGCAGGTTTTGCCGCGTTCCTGTTCCAATCAGGGGTGGATTTCTGGTTTTCCGACAATTCGCGTGGTTTGATGCAGAATGCCAATGAGATGGCGCGCGAATATTACGTCGACAATCAGGTGCAGGTTTCCGATGAGTCGGTCGCCATGGCTGGCGATCTGCGTTTCTGGTTCGAGAATACCCAGCAGACTTCTTTCTCTGACCGCGATTTTGTCGACTTTGTCAGCTTGCAGATGAGCGGCCGGACAATCAATGAGACGGCCATCCTGCAACAGATCGAGGATGGGTCACTCAGAACGGTTGCGACATACGACATCTCCGAAAGCAGCAAGCCGGGTGAATTCGGTTCCCAGCTGGTTGATCGCTTGCGGGCAGGAGAGCGATCGGTCGTCGAGGCAAACGATGCCCGGATCGAAGCGCTGGTCGCGATTGATAAGGATGCAGGGATATTCCTCTACAATGTGAGAAATCTTGAAGAGAGGGGCTTTGAAAGCTGGCAGCGCGCAAAATCGATCAGTTCGGCGTATGAGGTCCTGATCAGCCGCGCGCGGGCGCTGCAATTGCGCTTCAATCTCGCGCTCTATTTCGTTTCCCTCGGGCTGGTTGGAATAGCGGTCTGGTTTGCGCTTCGTTTTGCAGACAGGCAGGTCGAACCGCTGACCCATCTGGTTGTTGCAGCTGGCAAGGTCGGGGCGGGCAATTATTCTCTGCGTGTCGAAGGACGGACCGGAGCGGATGAGATCGGTTTGCTCAATCGTGCGTTCAACAGAATGACTTCGCAGATTGAGCGACAGACCGACGCGCTGGTCGGAGCCAACGCACAATTGGACCAGCGAAGGGCTTTCATGGAAGCTTTGCTCGAGTCGGTGACGGCCGGCATTATTTCGCTCGACGGCGAGGGTCATATCCAGCTGATGAACAGCTCGGCGCAGAAGCTGCTGGTGCCGGACCCTGATGACGAGCCATCGAGCGACAATATCAGCGATGTTGCTCCTGAAATCGCGGCTATGGTCGAGGCCGATTTGCCGAGCGGTATTGTGACGCACAACAAGGACGGCGAATTGTTGACACTTGCCGTGAAGATTACTGGAACGGGCGACGGTCGCGTCATCACATTCGAAGACATAACCCGCCAATTGCTCGACCAGCGTCAGGCAGCATGGTCCGACGTCGCGCGGCGTATCGCGCACGAGATCAAGAACCCGCTGACCCCCATCCAGCTTGCCACGGAACGGCTGAAGCGCCGCTATCGCAAGCTGATCGAGGTCGATGGCGAATTGTTCGATGATCTCACTGACACCATCGTCCGCCAAGTTGGCGACTTGCGCAAAATGGTCGACGAGTTCTCCTCATTCGCGCGCTTGCCCAAGCCGGTGTTTCGCGAAGAAGATGCGCTCGACCTGGTTCGTCAATCGCTGTTCCTGCAGGAAGTGGCGCACCCTGAGATCAATTTTACACTGGAGACGGACATTGAATCGGACGCGAAGGTCAATTGCGACCGGCACCAGATCGGCCAGGCGATGACCAATGTCTTGAAAAACGCAGTCGAAGCGGTCGAAGCGAAAGCGCTCAATGCAGAACCGGATTATCGCGGCCGGATTGCAGTGTCGATTGCGGCGAGTGATGATGCGGTGAAGGTGGTCGTGGAAGATAACGGAGTCGGGCTTCCGCAAGATCGCGAACGGATCGCGGATCCGTATGTGACCACTCGAGAGAAGGGGACTGGTCTGGGGCTCGCGATCGTCAACAAGATTGTTGAAGAGCATGGCGGTGAGATGACCTTCGCTACAGGCCGCGACGGCGGCACGCGGGTCAGCCTCAGCTTCGCCAGAAAGCCTGTCCTGATGACGGATAACAAGCAATGACTGACGCAATGGGAGCCACTTGATGGCACTAGACATACTGGTCGTCGACGATGAGCGCGATATCCGCGAGCTCGTTTCCGGCGTCCTTTCAGACGAAGGTTACGAATGCCGCACTGCCGGAGACAGCATTGCCGCGCTCGCTGCAATCGATGAGCGTCGTCCAAGCCTCGTGCTGCTCGACGTGTGGCTACATGGCAGCCCGATGGACGGGCTCGAAGTGCTTGATGCGATCAAGCAGCGTGAGCCTGAGTTGCCGGTGATAATTTTTTCGGGTCACGGCAATATCGACACGGCCGTTTCTGCCGTCAGCCGGGGCGCGATGGATTTCATCGAAAAGCCCTTCGAATCCGAACGATTGCTGTTGTTGGTGGGCCGCGCGACAGAAACCGAACGCTTGCGGCGCGAGAACACCCGCCTTCGGCAGGGCTTCAGCAACGGCGAGGAATTCACCGGCAATTCGGCGGCGATCAATCAGGTGCGGGCCACGTTGAAGCGCGTTGCCAACACCGGCAGTCGTGTGCTGATCAGCGGGCCTGCCGGTGCCGGCAAAGAAGTTGCCGCGCGGCTCCTGCACAGTTGGAGCCCGCGTTCCAACCACGCGTTCGTGATCGTGAATTCCGCTCGCATCACGCCCGAACGGTTCGAGCAAGAGCTTTTCGGTGAGGAATCTGGCGGCAAGCTTGTCCGGCAGGGCCTGCTGGAAGTTGCCGATGGCGGAACGTTATATCTGGATGAAGTGGCGGACATGCCGCTGTCGACTCAGGCGCGAATCCTGCGCGTGTTGACCGAACAGAGTTTTGTCCGGGTAGGGGGCAGTCGCCAGATCGGGGTTGATGTCCGGGTTGTGTCGTCGACGGCTCGTGACCTCGAAAAGGAAATGGAAGAGAAGCGCTTTCGTGAGGATCTCTTCTACCGGCTCAACGTGGTACCTGTCGCCGTGCCCTCACTATCCGAGCGACGAGACGACATTCCCGCTCTGGCAGAGCATTTTTTCACTCGCTATTCAGCAGAGCAAGGGATCCCTTCGCCGGGCATTTCCGAGGAATCGATGGCTGCGCTTCAGGCATACGACTGGCCGGGAAATGTGCGCCAGTTGCGCAATGTTGTCGAACGTACGATAATCCTCACGCCGCGCGAGGAAATTGCCACCGTAGAAGCCAGTATGCTTCCGAGCGAGGTGACTGGCGGCAAGCTGGGCGGGGGAGGGGGCATCTCCGCTCTGATGGGCGTGCCTCTGCGTGAAGCGCGCGAAACATTCGAGCGGGAGTATCTGAGCATCCAGATCCGCCGGTTCTCAGGCAATATCTCCAAGACGGCGAGCTTCATCGGAATGGAACGTTCGGCGCTCCACCGGAAACTCAAGCTGCTGGGAATGGGCGACCGAAAGAGGGCAGCCGACGAATAAGCCCCGCAATCATGTGACAAAGATAGATTGCGGTTGAAAAAACCGTCGGTTGGCCCATAATTTTACAGAGTTCGGTGTAACGTAGCGCGTTGCACCAGATTGCGGGGCCAAAAGGTCACCGCCAATAATGGAGCAAAACAATGTCCGAAGGACGCACGCTATCGGCGCGGCCGGTGGCTAAACCTGAGAAATCCAAAGAGCCCCAGAAATCCGGCAATCTGCAGGATGCCTTTCTCAATGCCCTGCGCAAAGACAAAGCGCCGGTGACCATGTTCCTCGTCAAGGGCGTGAAACTGCAGGGAATTATTACCTGGTTCGATAACTTTGCAATCCTGTTGCGGCGGGACGGCCAGTCGCAGTTGGTGTACAAGCACGCCATTAGCACGATCATGCCGAGCCAGCCGATGAATGCCTCGGAGTATCCTAGTCAGGATAGCAACCGCAAGCAGCGCCTTTTGCAGGACGTGTTTCTTGGCAGCGTGCGAGAATCAGAAGCTCAGGTAACTATGTTTCTGGTCAATGGTGTGATGCTGCAGGGCGGTATCGCTGCTTATGATCTGTTCTGCATGCTTCTGGAGCGAGAGGGCTACGTGCAACTGGTTTACAAGCACGCTGTCTCAACCATTCAACCTTCGACCCAACTCGACCTGTCCGGCGATTGGGAAGGCGAAGAAGACTGAGCTTCGATGACAACCTGATGGACGAAGTGTCGCGCGGCGCGCGAGCACTTGTGGTGTGCCCTGATATTCGGAAGTTGAGCTACGACCTTGAGGCCGAAGAGCGGCTTGAGGAAGCCTGCGGCCTCGCGCTGGCGATTGGAATCGAAATCGCCGAAAGCATGATCTTGCCGGTGAGAAACGTCCGACCAAACACATTGTTTGGTTCAGGTCAGGTCGACAACCTTGCGGCCCAGTGTGAACAGCACGCAGCCGAACTCGTTATTGTGGACGGCGCGCTGAGCGCGATCCAGCAGAGGAATCTGGAGGAGACGCTCAAGCGCAAGGTGATCGACCGGACCGGATTGATCCTGGAAATATTCGGCGAGCGCGCGGCGACCGCGGAGGGACGACTGCAGGTCGAATTGGCGCATCTGGATTACCAGCAGAGCCGGCTTGTGCGCAGTTGGACCCACCTTGAGCGCCAAAGAGGCGGCTTTGGCTTCCTTGGGGGGCCGGGCGAGACGCAGATTGAAGCCGACCGCCGTATGATTCGTCAGCGTATGGGGCGCTTACGCAAGGAACTGGAGCAGGTGCGCAAGACCCGGACGCTCCATAGAGAGCGGCGGGGAAGGGCACCTTGGCCGGTAATTGCGCTGGTCGGCTATACGAATGCAGGCAAATCAACCCTGTTCAACCATCTGACGGGTGCCGAGGTCATGGCGGAGGATCTGCTGTTTGCGACACTGGACCCAACCATGCGCGCCATTCGGTTGCCGGGCGTGGAAAAGGCCATCCTTTCCGATACTGTGGGCTTCATTTCGGATTTGCCGACCCAATTGGTGGCCGCGTTCCGGGCAACGTTGGAGGAGGTCACCGGCGCGGATGTAATCGTGCATGTCCGCGACATGTCGAACCCGGCGGCACAGGCTCAGAAGCAACAGGTTCTAGGTATTTTGGCCGATCTGGGCATTGTCGACAAAGTGGACGGAGGCAGTTCAATACCGATCATCGAGGCGTGGAATAAGTGGGACCTGATTGCAGGGGAAACTCGCGAGGAGCTGGAGGGTCTGGCTCAGTCAGACATCGACACAGTACCGATTTCTGCGCAAACCGGTTTCGGCCTCGATTGTCTGGTCGATCGTATCGACGCGGTTTTGACCGGCGAAGCCAAGGAATACGAGATCGTCGTTTCTGCGTCGGAGGGTCAGAAAATCGCGTGGCTCCACGCACACGGCCAGGTTTTGAGCGAGGAGGGCAGTGTGCTCGAAGGTGCGCCGGATCGGCATCTAACCGTCCGCCTCAGCGCCAAGGAATACGGGCGTTTTCTGACGCTCTAAGGTCTATTCCTCGACCTTTACCCGCTGCCACAGCTCTTCTTGTTGATCGAGCGACAATTTACCAAATTCCCCGTCGGCCATCGTTTCCATCGCCCGGTAGCGGCGTTCGAATTTCCGGTTGGCCGTTTTCAACGCTTGTTCCGCAGGTATTCCATAAGCCCGGACAAGATTGACGACAGCGAACAGCAAATCGCCGGCTTCTTCTTCGCGCGTATTCTCACCAGCTTCTGCAAGTTCCTCGATTTCTTCCAGAATCTTGGAAGTTGGTCCGACTGTATCGCCCCAGTCGAAACCGTCCCGTGCTGCGCGTTTCTGTAGCTTTTCTGCGCGCATCAATGCCGGCAAGGCAAGCGCGACACCGTCCATCGTGCTCGTGTCGCCTTTCGCCTCACGCTCCTTCTCTTTGAGCGCCTCCCACCTTTCTTCCCGCATGCCGCCAGGCATGTCTTCGCCGCTGAAAATGTGTGGGTGACGCGCCTCGAGCTTGTCGCAAATCGAACGCGCGACATCCTGAAAGTCGAATTGGCCGGCTTCTTCCGCAATCCGCGACTGAAAAATGACCTGAAACAGCAAATCACCGAGCTCATCGCGGATATCATCGAGGTTTCCGCGTTCGACCGCGTCGGCGACTTCGTAGGCTTCTTCGATCGTGTGCGGCACAATCGTTTCGAAGCGCTGCGCTCGATCCCATTCGCATCCATGCTGTGGATGCCGGAGAGTAGCCATGATCGAGAGGAGGCGGTCTATCTGGTCGGTCATAGTAGAATGATAATAGATATTATGTTAAATCGCTCATGGTATCCTCAGGCCCCCACAGCATTGAAGAGCAGCGCCACTGCTGTGAAGATGCACGCCCAGATCAACATGTAGGTCACGCTGCGTTTCCAGCTGAGCCTGTATGATGCCAATGCACCGCCGGCGAGCGCGAGAACCGCAGCGCCCGAGATGATCATATACCATTCGTAGCCGTTCATGCGCGCAGTTCCATGCCGTCGAACCCGACCAAGACATTGTCAGGCACTTCAGCCGCCAATGTTGCATAATCCATGCTTTTGTCGAGATGGCTGAGCACCGTACGCTTTGCTCCGGTTCGTTTTGCCAGGGACAGCGCCATTTCGAGATTGGCGTGCGTCGGATGAGGTTCGCGGCGCAAACAGTCGGTTACGAGCAGATCTACGCCTTCAAGCAAGTCGACCATCGACCGGGTAATCTCACTGAAGTCCGTCGCATAAGCTATTGATTTACCGTCAGCATCGAACCGAAAAGCCGTTGTTTCGGTCGGTCCGTGCGGCATCTGGCACCACTCGACACCGAAACCGGCGCACATGCGTATGCGGTCAACCGTATCGAGCGCAACGATGGTTGGGTATCCGAATTGGCCGGCGAAAACATAGTCGAACCGCTGGCGCAGGCGCCTGACAGTCTCGGTCGATCCATAGCCCGGGATCGGATTTTTTCGGCTGAAACGCAGCGCCCGTAGATCATCAATCCCGTGACAATGATCGGCATGATCATGCGTCCAAAAAACCCCGTCTATCCTGTCAATATCATTGGATAAAAACTGTTGGCGCATATCCGTAGAGGTATCGACAAGCAGACGCTTTCCATCATCGCTTTCGACCATGATCGATACCCGTGTGCGCCGGTTCTTGGGTTCAGCCGGATCGCACAGGCCCCAATCGTTTCCTATCCGCGGCACCCCGGTAGAAGTACCGGAACCAAGCATGATAAGCTTCATGCCTCAGCCTTGTCGAACAGCCGGAAGAAATTTGCAGTGGTCTGTTCCGCAAGTAGCTCGAAGGTTTCGCCGCGC
The DNA here is from genome assembly GCF_005434975.1 of Parerythrobacter lutipelagi. GTDB lineage: Bacteria > Pseudomonadota > Alphaproteobacteria > Sphingomonadales > Sphingomonadaceae > Parerythrobacter_A > Parerythrobacter_A lutipelagi. The sequence goes on from NZ_SKCJ01000002.1 coordinate 955,813, forward strand.
AGTCCGGCGATGAACTCTGCGGTGTTGCGCACAAACGCCGGCTCACAAGGCTTCCCGCGGTGTGGCACGGGCGCGAGGAACGGGCTGTCGGTTTCGACAAGCAGCCGGTCGGCCGGCACCGCGGCGGCAACCGCTTGTAAGTCCACGGCATTTTTGAATGTCACGATGCCGGAAATCGAAATCGTCAGCCCCAGTTCCAGCACCTTGCGGCCAAATTCGGCGGAAGCAGTGAAGCAATGGATCAGGGCGGGGAAGGCACCCTTCCCCATTTCTTCTTCAAGAATTTGCGCCGTATCCTGTTCTGCATCCCGCGTGTGAATGATCACCGGCAAACCCGTCTCTCGCGCCACGCCGATATGCATGCGGAAAAGATCACGCTGAATGTTACGGTCTGACCTGTCGTAATAGTAATCCAGTCCCGTCTCGCCGATCGCAATGACGCGGTGGTTCTCTGTCGCCTTGCGCAGTCGATCTACGCCGAGGTTTTCGTGCGCATCGGCCTCGTGAGGGTGAATACCGACACTCGCCCAAACATCGTTTTCGCGCTGTGCAGTGCCGACAACCTGCTCCCATTCGCTTTCGCGGGTCGAGATATTCAGGAAGCCCCCTACCCCTGCATCGCGCGCGCGTTGGAGCGCTCCACTCTGGTCTTCAACCAAGCCTTTGTATTCAAGATGGCAATGGCTATCGATCAGCATCACGAGGTCTCGGCTTCAGGGATTTCCAGGCGCGGAAACGCCGGTGTCGGCTTATCGATTGCATGGCCCGTGGCAGCCAAGGCGGAGAACCAGCTTGCGTTGCCGAGATCGGCGTAATTGCGCTGATCCTGCGGCACGCCGAGCTGATCGAGCAGGCCAGCGGCCTTTGCCGGGATCACCGGTTGGATCGCAATCGCCAGGTCACGGATCGCCATGAACAGCGTGAGCAGAACGGCCCGCATACGCTCCGGATCCGTCTTTTTCAGCGCCCATGGTGCCTGCTCATCGACATACTGGTTGCATGCATGAACTGCCTGCATCCATGCTTCTATCCCGACTGAGAACGCCAGCTTCTCAAATTGAGCGGGCAAACCCTCGGCGCAAGCCTCTTTCACCTTGGAAAGTAGTGCCTTATCGTCATCAGTTGGCGTAAATTCTGTGATTATCCCATCAAGGTTCTTGTGGATCATCGACAGGGTGCGCTGCGCCAGATTGCCAAAACTGTTGGCCAATTCGGCATTGCTGCGGGTGACGATTGCCTCGGGCGAATAACTGCCGTCCTGCCCGAATGCGACCTCGCGCAGCAGGAAATACCGCAGTGCATCCACCCCGAAAGCTTCCGCCAGCTCCAACGGATCGGTTACATTACCGAGCGATTTGGACTCCTTCTGACCGCGATTGAGCAGGAATCCGTGACCGAATACCTGTTTGGGTAACGCGATACCCGCACTCATCAGAAATGCCGGCCAGTACACCGTATGGAACCGTACGATGTCCTTGCCGATCAGGTGCAGGTTGGCTGGCCAGAACTTGCGCCACATGTCGGTATCGTCTGGATAGCCAAGGCCCGTAATGTAATTGGTCAGCGCATCGACCCAGACATACATCACATGGCCGTCCGATCCCGGCACCGGGACACCCCAGTCGAAGCTGGTCCGGCTGACGGACAAATCCTTCAATCCGCCCGAGACGAATGCAATCATCTCGTTGCGCCGGCTTTCGGGCTCGAGGAAGCCCGGTGTATTCAGGAGGTCGAGCAGCGGCTGCTGGTATTTCGAGAGGCGGAAAAACCAGCTTTCTTCGACGGTCCATTCAATCGGAGTGCCTTGCGGGGAGAGTTTTTCTCCGCTTTCTCCTGCAACCAGTTCCTTCTCATCGTAATAGGCTTCATCCCGAACCGAGTACCAGCCCTCGTACCGATCGAGATACAAGTCGTTGCTGGCTTCCATTGCCCGCCAGATTGCCTGGCTGGCGCGATGATGGTCTTCATCGACGGTGCGGATAAATCGGTCATACTTAACGTTAAGAGCGTCGCACATCTTACGGAAATGGCAGGACATTTCGTCAGCCAATTCGCGTGCCGTCTTGCCTTGCTCTTCCGCTTTGCGTGCCATTTTCAGGCCGTGTTCGTCGGTCCCGGTCTGGAACCGAACTTCGCGCCCGCGCAGGCGCTGGAAACGTGCCATCACATCGGCAGCAATCGCTTCGTATGCGTGGCCAATATGGGGAGGGCCATTGGGATAGCTAATGGCCGTGGTGATATAATAGGGATCAGACATTGGCCCGCTCGCTAGCGGGCGCAGCGGAGGCTAGCAAGGTGCCGATTTGCGCGACAAGCAATCCGGCGTCGAAATTGTAGGTCGGAGCCTGCCCCGCAAGCGTGACCAATTCGCCATGCGCCGCTATAATGGCAGCTTGCGTACGCCGGTCGCAACCGGTGAGCTGCGATGCAAGAATTGACCGGGACAGGTCGAGTACCGCCTGAATTGCGTTGCGACTTGGTCTCGGGCCAATGGCTTCGGACAGCGTGCCGCGCAATGTGAAATCAGTGTCGCCCTGTTCGACCAGCTGCTGCATCAGTTTGTACAGCTTGCCCAGGTCCTGTTCGACGAACTCCAGCGCAGCACCGGGAGAACCCTTCGCTGCGGCGACGGCTGCTTCGATTGTCGCAACGTCGGCACTTGCGTCGTTTGCCCTGATTGCACGTTCGACTTCGCTATCGGACAGTGGCTGGAAGCGAACTATGCGGCAGCGCGACCGTATTGTTGGCAAGAGGCGGGCAGGACGATGCGCAACCAGCAGGAAATATGTCCCGGTCGGAGGTTCTTCCAGGCTCTTGAGCAAAGCATTTGATGCGCCAGCCTCCATATCATCGGCCGGGTCGATGATAATCGCTCGCCGGTCGCCCAATGTTGGCCGTGTGGTAAGCCGTTGCTGCATCTGCCGGATCTGACCGACGGAGATATTGCGCTTTCTTTCGTATGGCTTGCCGTCTGCGCGCTTTTTCTCTTCTTTGTCGTCTTTGGGTGCAGGGTCGAGCACCACGATATCGGGATGCTGCCCTCCCCCTATCGGCATGGGACCACCTACCAATTCCTGTGCCGCCTCGCGCGCGAAATGCATTTTTCCCAAGCCGCGCTTGCCGGCCAGCAGCCAGGCATGGTGCATTCGCGGACTCGCGAGAGCAGCACGCCATTGGCTCCAAGCATCGTCATGGCCGATCAGGCTCAATCGCTTTCCCCCAGCAGCGGGCTTATTGCTTCCAGTATCCGTGAATGAACCGTTTCGATGTCGGCGTTTCCGTCGATCAGACTGAATGTCCGTGGATCCTGCTGGGAAATCTGGCGGAAGGTCCGCGCAACATCGCCATGATAGGCAGCGCTGCGGCCGCCAATTGCATCGCTATCTGCACCATCCCGCTGAGCCAAGCGTTCTGCCACCGTCTCAGGAGATACCTCGATCAACAATGTCATATCCGGGCGGAGGCCTTTGCTGCCAATATCGTGGAGTTGCAGGATGGAGCTATCGCCCACACCGCCCGCGCCGCCCTGATACGCCCGACTGGAATCGAGATAGCGGTCAGTGATTACCCATGTGCCGGCATTGAGGGCCGGTTCGATCAGCCTTTCGACATGATCGGATCGCGCTGCTGCGAACAGCAAGGCTTCGGCGCGGTGACCCCACCCCTCCCCCGGCGGATCGAGCAGCAGTTTGCGAATGGCCTCGGCCCCCACGGTCCCACCGGGTTCGCGAGTGAGTATGGCCTGGATCCCGCGCTCGGTCAAAGCGCCCACCAGTAATTTTGCCTGCGTGGACTTCCCGGTGCCCTCTCCGCCTTCAAGCGCTATGAATTTTCCGCGGGTCATGCAAACCAGCTCCTCAGGCCATTGCCAATGCGGCGAAAGAATCCCGCTTCATCGACACTCTCTACCGGTTCGAGCGGGAAAATCGCAGGCTGCATCCCTTCAATTCGAACTTCCAGAGACGCAGCAGGCTGATCTTCGAGCACAGGTGCCCTCAACGGGCCATCGTATCGAATTGTAAGCTCGACATTGTGGTCCTGGCCTTTGGGAAGGGCAAGCCGAACGCCGCGTGGAGCAATCACTTCGACGGTATCCGTTGTGCCGTTTTGCACTTTGACCGAGCCGATCACTGCCCCATTGTTGAATAGCGTTACTCTATCGAATGCATCGAAGCCCCATTCCATCAGACGTCGGGACGCTTCACCACGCTCGTCATAATCCTCCACACCCGCCAGAACCATGATCAGGCGGGTCCCGTCACGTTCCGCACTTCCCAGGAATGTATGCCCGGCCTCGTTGGTGTAACCTGTCTTTATCCCGTCGGCGCCTGCAACACGGCGGGTGATCGGGTCGTGATTGGCCTGCGCAACTCCGTTGAAAGCAAAGCCATCCCGGCCAAAGTACTTTCCGTAGTTTTCGGGGTGTCTGGAGATCAACGCACGGGCGAGAATCTCGAGATCGCGTGCCGTGGTGAAAGTTTTGCCATTGTCCGGCCAGCCGTTTGGCGTCGCGAAATGTGTGTCGCGCATACCAAGCTTGCGCGCTGTATCGTTCATCATTCTGGCCCAGCCGTCGACCGAACCGCCCGCTGCTTCGGCCAAGGCAATACTGGCATCATTGGCAGAGATCGCAGCTATACCTGAAAGCAGGGTTTCGACCGGGACCTTCTGGCCCGGGCGGATAAACATTCGCGACCCCTTGCCCGCCCATTCGGCCTGCGCCTCATCGCGCATGCCTATGAGTTGATCATCCGAGAGCGCACCTTCATCCAGCAACTCGAACGCGAGATAGAGCGTCATCACCTTGGTTACGGAAGCCGGCATAAAGCGGCTACGATCATTGTGCGCCATCAGAGTCTGGCCGGTCTCCATATCGACCAGCAGCGCCACGGGCGCACCGTCGATGATCGCACCAGCCTCGTTCAACCGCTCTGAAGCAGGAGAACCGACAGCAATCGCCAAGCTGAATGCGGCAAAGAGCGGAAGAATTCGAATGACTGTCTGGCTCCTGCGCCAGACATATCCGGCGCTTTATCCCGTGGTGTAAACGCGGGCGTCGCTATAGCCCGCAGCACGCGCCTTGGCGAGCGCGGCTTCTGCCTGTCCACGATTGCCGAATGGGCCGATCCGCACACGGTAATAGCGGCCCGATTGCTCGACGAAACCGCCAACGTTATCGGCTGCCTTGGAGGCATTTGCCTGCTTCGAGAACGCGGCGGCCTGAACCACGAATTTGCCATCATTTGCCGCGTCTGCCACATCTACCGTGAGTGCTGTGCGCGCAAGCGTTACCGCAGCAGGAACGGCATTGCGCGTCACTCGTACAGGCTGCGCTGCGGCCGCTTTGCCGATTGGCGCCAGTGGATAGGCCGTGACGGCGCGGCGCTGCTCCGAAAAGGCCTGTTCGAAGCTTGCTCCTGTTGGGGGCGGCACAGCGACTGGACCGACTGAACGTGCGATAGTGACAGGCTGTGGAGTTTTGCTCGGAGCCACTGCTGCCAAAGGTGTGTCATTGCTATTGGCCGCAAGGCTCACAGAGCCAGTGGCTGGCAACTTGCGCTTTAGCACTGCGAGCAATGATTTCGGTGTATCGATCCGTTCCGGTGCCGCAGCGCCAGTCCGAAGCATCGCCCGTTCTGTCTCGGGAGGATTGACCCGGCGAACGCGGATTGCTGCGCCGTCGCCAATGCCGAGTTGAGCGTTTGCCGCGGGTGACAGCGCCAACAGACGGCTACTTGTCATCGGTCCCCTGCGCTCGACACGAACCAGAGTTGTCTTGCCGGAATCGAGTGCTGTGACTTCGACATAGCTCGGCAAGGGGAGCGTTTTATGTGCGGCAGTGACGCCCGAAGCCGCTTCGCCATCAACCGTGGCATAACCGACCTGATCGTAATTCATCGTATCGAAGGGCGTGTATTCCTTACCGTCTACCGTGAACGGATCACCAAGAACTACAGGATAATCCGCAGCGGGGCCGGATCGTTCGGCGACGGGACCCGCCATACCCGCGTTCAGTTCTGCAAGATCACTCCCCCCGCGACCACAGGCTGCGAGAACCAGGCTCAAGCCAATGACGGCAAGGCGTTTCGAACGGTCAAGGTGCAATCTCATCTGCAAGCAATCCAACACTCATGGCGTAGTAATTCGAGCAGTTATATTCGAGGATAACCCTATAATTTGCGGTTAAGAGCCATGCCCGCGTGCCGGGGCCATCAGGTTGAAACAAGGAAGTCATTGTACTGGCGGGCAAAGATTCCTGGGGCTGCACGCCAAGTTGGCGCCACTCCGCCACCGGTTTCCATTGACTGTGCCGCTCATGGACGCGGGAACAGACTGGCGACACGGCCTTGCTTTCAACGGCAGCCCAATTGAACCCGTCGGGCACGGAAGCGCGTACACCCCATGGCTGGCCTTCACGCCAGCCTGCATCCTTGAAATAGCGTGCAATCGAAGCGAGCGTATCGGCGCGATTGTTGAAAATATCTGCTCGCCCATCGCCGTCACCGTCGGTGGCAAGGCGCAGATAAACCGATGGTAGGAATTGGGGATTGCCGAATGCGCCGGCCCAGCTGCCAACCAGATCAGAACGATCATAGCCCTTGTCGGCAACTTTGAACAAAGCGATCAATTCGCCTTCGAACAGTTCGCGTCGACGGCCTTCCCACGCCAACGTAGCAAGCGACCGGGCAAGATCGAAATTACCCTTATAGCCGCCATAGTTGGTCTCATGACCCCAAATGGCCATCAGCATGGGAACCGGCACGCCGTACTGGGATTCGATGCGGGAGTGCAGTCCGCGTGTCGACGCGTACATGTCGCGTCCTCGCGCAATCCGGGTCGGGTTCACATGGGTGTTGAGATAGGGCTGCAAGGCCGGATAACCCGTGCGTGTGGGTGTGCCTGGCTGACCGCGATCGAGTTCGATAACCCGTTGATTGGGCGTCAAGCCACTGGTCATGCGGCGGATCGTTGGCTCGCTCACGCCTTCGGCGCGCGCCTTGGCGGTGACGAGCTGGATATAGGCATCGAAGCTCATATCCTGAGCTGTGGCAGGATGGCCAATCGCAATTGCAGCGAGACTGAGGAAAGCGAGTTTGATTCTTTGTCCGATCATCAGCCCGTAATGCCACAGGCTGGCTGAACGCGGAATGGCAAAACAGCTGGTTTTCTTCGCTTTATCATACGTCAGGTGCAGAAGGGCGTGACAAGCGCGCCAACCATGGCTAGCGAGCGCGATCAGCGGACAGGTGGCAGAGCGGTTGAATGCACCGGTCTTGAAAACCGGCAAGGGTGCAAGCCCTTCGTGGGTTCGAATCCCACCCTGTCCGCCATTCCGCTCCCATATCCATGGCAGACCCCGACAGCCTTCAACCCGCTATCGAACGGGCGGATCACGCTTGGAGCCGGGGAGTTCAAATCATGAGGGACGTTTCGCATGCGCGAGGGCCGGGACGCAAAGCCGGCAACAATTGGCTCCTGTTCTTCCCGCTTGCACTTCTGACAGGGATTTTCACAATCGCCGGTGCGCTGTTGGCTTACTACATTTTCGCCATCGAGTTGGGATATGACGGCGGCAAGTCGGGGATCATCTATCTTGGCGGAGCGGTCGCCGGTTTCTCTATCACATCGCCACTCTGGAAGCTCTATCGCAAGCGCTATCCAAAATTGCCGAAGCCGGATTGATCAGACGATCCGGTGTTGTCTGAGCGCCTCGTAATCGGCCCGGCATTCATCGGCCACCCGCGCATATTCTCCATCCAGTTCGGGCAGATCGCCGAGAGGTTCACCAAACTCGGTGGACCGATTGACCTTGTCGTACCAGTGCGAACCCCAGATGCCGTCTTCCGGGAGCGGACCCTGCTGCCATTTCAACATCGCAGGATCCCAAGTGATGCCCAGCGCGATGCACAGTTCCCAAAGTATGCCTGATGGATCAGCCAGAATGTCGTCCGAATCGACGACAGGGGGCGCCTTGCCGAGCCGATCCGCCTCGGCTTCGAAGTAGCGGCGCATTTGGGCAAAGCCGAGCATTTCTGTGCGACGCAGTTCGTTCTTCTTCTGGTAGCTGGCGACCACCCGCTCGGGCGCGCGAATCAGGAATGCGTGGCGGTGGTCGGGCATGTCGCCAATCGTCACCGGCCCGACCATATGGTGCGGCATGTGTTTCTGATACCAGACGGCTTCCCCGCCCGGTGCTTCGCCTGACTGTGCTGCGAGAACCGATTGCCAGTCACAATCCATATCGGCGATGGTTCCCGCGGCCAGTGGATGGGCTTCGCCAGTATCCTTGAGAAACGCGCCGTAGAAGGGTTCGTCGGACACCGCGCAATCGGCGCGGCTCCCAAAGCTGCGCATCATGGCGGTGGAGATATTGCGCGGCCCGCTCCACATAGCGATCCGGACGGTCATGCCGCGCCGCCGTCCACGTCGCGTTCCATCAATGCCGTGTAAAGACCCTGCAGCCGCTCCACCATCGGCCCCCTGCCCTCGGTCAATTGTCGGCCGTCAACTTCGGTCGCGGGCACCACTCCGGCGAACGTCCCGGTTACAAACGCTTCATCGGCGCCGTAGACATCGGTCAGCGAAAAGTTCTTCTCGAACACGGGTATACCCGCTTCGCGGCACACGCGAATGACATTCGACCGGGTGATTCCGCCAAGGCAATAGTCACCGCTGCTGGTCCACACCTCGCCTTTGCGCACAATGAAGAAGTGGGTTGAATTGCAGGTCGCGACGAAACCATGCGGGTCGAGCATCAATGCTTCGTCGGCACCCGCTTGCGTGGCCTGAATGCAGGCGGTGATGCAATTGAGCTTGGAATGCGAATTGAGCTTCTGGTCCTGCACCGCAGGATCCCCGCGCCTGACATGCACGGTGAACAGGCGGATGCCTTGTTCGACAGTAGCCGGCAGCGGAGCCTTGTATTCGGGTATGATGACAATCGTCGCGGGCGAGATGACCACACGCGGATCCTGATAGGGTGTGGAGCGAATGCCGCGTGTGACCATAAGGCGGATATGAACACCTGCTTCGCCCCGCATCCGATTGCCGTCGATCGTCGCGTAGAGCCGATCGGTCAGCTCCTCGCGCGTCAGGCCGATATCCATCGCAATGGCCTTGGCACCTTCGTAGAGACGATCGAGGTGCGCGCCGAGAAACGCGATCTTGGCCTGATGGACCCGGAGCCCTTCCCAAACCCCGTCGCCGAGCATGAAGCCGCTGTCGAACACCGACACGGTGGCTTGCGCGCGCGGCACCAGCTCTCCGTTCACATTGATCAGGATCGCTTCGTTGCGCGGATCGACTTCGAAATCGTGCGTTCCCTTCGCCAATCTCAGCGCCCCCTCTTCAAGATCTCGTCCATCTGTTCCCGCAGGACGGGATCCCATTTTTCGCGCAATTCCATCACCTTTTCCATCAGCGGTTCGTTTTCGTGGAACGGCACACCGACTTTGTACAGGTTCGCAACCTCGGGCATATAGGCGCGGTCGTTGCTCTCGAATGCGTCGGCAGCTGCCTGCGCCTGTTGTCGGTCCATCCCCAGAGCCTCATAGGCCGAGCGGCCCATTCGCAAACTGCTATCGTAGGTTTCGCGGATGATATCCCTGCACCCGAACGACCACAGGTCGTAGACGTGGTTGCGATCGATCGCGCGAGCGGTGATGTGCACATGCGGATAATTGGCCGCGACATATTTGACCAATTTGTCGATCTGTTCGCGTTCGTCCAGCGCGACGATCAGGAGCTTCGCATTCCCGATCCCGGCGGAACGCAAAAGGTCCGGGCGTGTGGCGTCGCCGAAATAGGTCCGGAAACCGAATTTCCGTACGAGTTCGAGGTGTTTCGAATCGTAGTCGATGACCGTGGTTGCGAATCCCGCCGCCTGGATCATGCGGTCGATTATCCCGCCAACCCGCCCCCGTCCGGCAATGATGACGGAGTTTTCCTCATCGATCGTGTCAGCCTCTTCCCCGGCTTCGTTCCCCTTGCAGTAAGCCCGGGCGATGACCTTGTCGTAGAAGATGAAGAGCAAGGGGGTTACCAACATCGTCAGTGCGACGACCAGCAGAAGCAGGTCAGCAAGGGCATTGTCGAACACGGCATTGGCGACCGCGAAAGCGATCAGGACAAACGCGAATTCACCGGCTTGCGGCAAGCTGAGGCTGAACAGCCACAACGCTTGGCGGCGAAGTCCGTAAAACCAGCCGACCAGAAACAGCACCGCGAACTTCGCTGCAATCGTGACCACAGCCCAGAAAACCACTTCGCCCAGCCGGGCTTGCAACAGGCCGAAATTGATACCCGCACCGACGGTGATGAAGAACAAGCCAAGCAAGAGGCCCTTGAACGGCTCGATATCGCTCTCAAGCTCGTGGCGGTATTCGCTGGTGGCAAGCACCACCCCGGCGACGAAGGCTCCCAACGCTGGCGAGAGGCCGACCAGCGACATCAAAAGGGCGATTCCGATTACCACGACCAATGCAGCGGCAGTGAACAGTTCGCGCAGATTGGCTGCCGCGATATAGCGAAACAGCGGACGTATCAGGTAGACACCGATCCCTACGACCGCTCCCACAGCCGCGATGCGCACAAGCGCTGCAAGCCAGCCGGACAGGTTTTCGGTCATGTCGATGCCGCCGTGTCCGCCCTCGCCGCCATGTGCTCCGGCGGCTCCCGCCAGTTCCGGCAATGCGAGCAAAGGGATCAGAGCTAGGATCGGTATGACCGCAACATCCTGCACCAGCAAGACGGAGAAGCTCGCTTCCCCGCCCTCACTCCGCAGCAGGCGTTTCTCGTTGAGTGTTTGCACGATGATTGCGGTAGAGGACAGCGCCAGGACGAGACCGATCGCAAGAGCTGTCTGCCACGGTTGCTGGTTGATCAGGGAAATGCCCGTGATCGCAAGCGTGGTCAGCAGCACTTGTCCGCCCCCCAGGCTGAACAGCTTGCCGCGCATGTCCCACAGACGCTTGGGTTCCATTTCCAGCCCGATGATGAACAGCATCATCACCACGCCGAATTCGGCAAACACCTGCAACGCTTCGACATCGACCCTTAGCGTACCGAGCAGCGGACTGATTGCCATCCCCGCAAGCAGATAGCCGAGCACGGAACCGAGGCCGAAACGGCTGGCAAGCGGCACGGCGACGACACCCGCGAGGAGGAGGACAAAAGCGAGAATCAGAAAACCGGTCATCTCGTTCTCTTCCTAGTTGCGGCGGAGGTCAGATATGCAGGGCGCGTCCATAGCTAGCAAGCACGCTTTCGTGCATCGACTCGGAGATGGTGGGGTGCGGGAACACGGTCTGCATCAGTTCCGCTTCCGTCGTCTCGAGCGTCTTGCCCACGACGAAGCCCTGGATCATCTCGGTCACCTCTGCGCCGACCATATGCGCGCCGAGCAATTCACCGGTCTTGGCATTGAACACAGTCTTCACGAAGCCTTCCGCTTCGCCCAGCGCGATGGCCTTGCCGTTGCCGATGAAGGGGAATGTGCCAGCCTTTACCTCGTGCCCCGCTTCCTTCGCTTTCGCCTCGGTCAGGCCGACGCTGGCGATTTGCGGATGGCAATAGGTGCAGCCCGGGATGTTGCCCCGGTCGAGCGGGTGCGGATGGACCTCCTTGTTGCCCAGATCTTTGGCAATCGCCTCGGCACAGGTGACGCCTTCATGGCTCGCCTTGTGCGCCAGCCAGGGGCCCGGCGTGCAATCGCCGATGGCCCACAGGCCCTTGGACTTCGTGCGGCCATAGGGGTCGATCTGGATGAAGCCGCGATCCATCTCGGCCAGCTTTTCCAACCCGATGTTCTCGGTGTTCGGAACGATGCCGATGGCTGTGATGCAGTGGGTGAACTCGGTCTCCGAGACCTTGCCATCCTTGGCCTTGATCTTGGCCTTCACGCCGCTCGCGCTGACGTTGATGTCCTCGACACCCGCTCCGGTCATGATGGTCATGCCTTGCTTGGTCAGGCTCTTCTCGAGGAAGGCGGAGACGTCCTTGTCCTCCACCGGCACGATGCGGTCGAGCATTTCGACCACGGTCACATCGCAGCCCATATCGTTGTAGAAGCTCGCGAACTCGATCCCGATCGCGCCGCTGCCGATGACCAGCAACTTCTTGGGCATTTCGGGCGGGGTCATGGCGTGGCGATAGGTCCATACGCGCTTGCCGTCGGCCTTGGCGAAGGGCAGGTCGCGGGCGCGCGCGCCGGTGGCGACGATCACGTGTTTTGCGGTGAGCTTTTCCTCGCCCTTGTCCGATTTCACCGTCAGCGAGGTCGGGCCGGTCAGCGTGCCCTCGCCCATATGAACCGTGATCTTGTTCTTCTTCATCAGGTGGGTGACGCCCTGATTGAGCTGCTTGGCGACCCCGCGGCTGCGCTTCACCACGGCTTCCAAATCAGCCTCGATCTTGCCCGCAATCTTCAGCCCATAGTCGCTTGCATGCTGGGCATAGTGCAGGATCTCGGCCGAACGCAGCAGCGCCTTGGTCGGGATGCAGCCCCAGTTGAGGCAGATGCCGCCAAGCAACTCGCGCTCGACGATCGCGGTCTTGAGCCCCAGCTGCGCACAGCGAATCGCAGCGACATAGCCACCGGGTCCGGAGCCGAGAACGATAACGTCATATTGGGCAGTCATTCAGTCTAAGCCTTTCGAGCCTGAACAAGTGGAACACATGGAACACAGTCCAAGGGTTTGATTCTGTCCGCACATGAGGCGGTGCAGTGATTGATGGACTGCGAAGGTGACAGCGTTCGGCATAGGGTGATTGTCGCATGAATCGCGCAGTGTAGGACAGCGTTCATGCCGTGCGCAGCCCTTCGGTCTTCACCGCGCGGGGACGCCCTGCGTCGTCGAGCAGGACGAACTTGAACGTTCCGCATGCAACCTTGGTGGTGGCTTCTCCGTGCCGCTCGCGCGCGATGCCTTCGGCGAGAATGGTGAGCGAGGTCTGCCCGGTCCCGGCAATGCTGCAATAGACCGACAGCTCGTCCCCCACCGCCATCGCGCCGGGAAAGGCGAAATCGGTGGCCGAGACGACCACCGCCTTGCCGTGCCCCTCGCGGCTCGCGAGCGACCCTGCGCCGAGCGCCATCTGGCCCATCAGCCACCCGCCGAACACCCCGCCATAGGGGTTGAGATCGGTCGGCATGGCCGTGACGCGGATGAGGGGGGAGCGGTCAGTCACCTTTCTTTTCTTTTTCTAACTGCTCTTTGTAGGCATCCATCAGTTCTTTAGGCTCGAAACCCACCTTCTTGAGCAAATCTTCGTACACAGCGACTGCGAGACCTGCGCCAGCTGCAAATGCAGCGACCGAAAAAATAAGAATAAATACCCAATCTGCGAATCCCTCATCAGAATCTTCGTCAGAATTTCGATCTTCTTCAACTGATCGCCGTGCCATTTCGAGATTTGAAAGGACATCGACATTCGGTTCTCGTACCTTCAGCCGCGCCATGTTGTTTTGAGACATCACATACCAAACCGTAAGGGATTCCCCGGCTTTTAGAAGTTCAATTGGGATTTTGACCTCTCGCCCGTTCCCGACGTCCAATGGTATTGTCTCATCAAGCGCTGATCCGTCATCCGGCATGTAGCCTGCTGCGAGAAAATCTCGCTCCTCGGGCGTTACCCTTGAGATCAAAGTAGCCTCGAAATCCGGAATATCCACTTCCCCTTCGTTGCGTATCGTCGCTAATCCAAGGTCAATATCTCCGACTTCATCAACTTCTCGATATTCCAACCGATCCATAACGTTTTTGGCAATTCGAGCTTGCGCAAGTCCATCAAGGCCGAATTGATCATCGATGAAAACACTGAGCTTCTTATCTGCATCGAGAATGGGCGGGGTCGATCCTGGCAATATCCATGGCTGGACTAGAGCGAGCGCTATACCTCCTAAGAAAGTCGCTGCCGCAGTGATCAAGAATAACTGAGCGCCTTTGCCCATTAGACCACCAGCCCCATCGGGTTCTCCACCAGCTGCTGGAACGCCTGCATCAGCGCCGCACCGTCCGCGCCGTCGATGGCGCGGTGGTCGAAGCTGCCGGTGGCGCTCATCACCGTGGCGACTTGCAATGCGCCGTCGACCACATGCGGGCGTTGCTCGCCCGCGCCCACCGCGAGGATCATCGCCTGCGGCGGGTTTATCACCGCGTCGAATTGTTTGGTGCCGAACATGCCGAGGTTGGAGAGCGAGGCGGTGCCGCCCTGGAATTCCTGCGGCTGCAATTTGCCTTCCTTGGCCTTGCCCGCAAGCTCCTTCATCTCGGTGCTGATCTGCGCGAGACCCTTGCGGCCCGCATCGCGGATGATCGGCGTGATCAGGCCCGAAGGTGCAGCCACCGCGACGGAAATGTCCTGCCGCGAATATTCGAACAATTCGTCACCCTGGAAGCTGACGTTGCACTTGGGCACGCGTTGCAATGCACGGGCAAGCGCCTTGATCAGCAGATCATTGACCGAAAGCTTCACGCCATCCGCCTCTAGCGAAGCGTTCAGCTGGCTGCGCAGCTTGAGCAACGCATCAAGCTGCACGTCGACGGTAAGGTAGATGTGCGGGATGGTCTGCTTCGCCTCGGTCAGACGGCGCGCGATGACCTTGCGGACATTGTTGAGCTTCTGCGCTTCGTAAGGCGCATCGAGATCGCCGCCGAGTGTGGCGGGCTTGGCGGGCGCTGCGCCTGCAGGTTTCGCCGTTTCCGCTTTGGCCGCAGCCGCCCCGGCCTTCGCGCCTTCGATATCCGCTTTGACGATGCGGCCATTGGGGCCGCTGCCCTCCACGCCGGTAAGGTCTATGCCCTTCTGCTCCGCAATCCGCTTGGCGAGCGGCGATGCAATAATCCGGTCGCCATCCGCCGCTGGTGCGGGGGTCGGTGCCGGAGTTGGCGCGGGTGCAGGAGTTGGCGTTGGTGCCGGAGTTGATGCCGGCGCAGCAGCGGGCTTTTCAGCCTCTTTCTTCGATGGTTCCGATTTGGATTCTTCCGGACCAACCGACGACGCAGCAGCCTCGCTCACATCCTCGCCCTCTTCCGCGAGAATTGCGATAACCGTCCCGACCTTCACATTCTCGCTGCCCTCGGGCACCTCGATCTTTGCGATTATGCCTTCATCGACCGCTTCGAATTCCATCGTCGCCTTGTCGGTCTCGATCTCGGCCATAATGTCGCCGGAGCTGACGGTATCGCCTTCCTTGACGAGCCAGCGGGCGAGCGTGCCCTCCTCCATGGTCGGTGACAGGGCGGGCATCTTGATCGGTGTGGGCATGGGTGCTCGTGAATTCCTGTTGTGACGTAGGGTAACCCTCTGGCCAATTTGGCGCGCGTGGGCAAGGTTCTTGCTCCGAATACGATTTCAGAGGATACTCGCCAAACGCAGCGCAACAACTCTGCGCTCCGCTAGGGGGAAGAAATGCGCGTCTATCTGGTGATCATGGATGAGAGCGACGAGGCACGCAAAGCACTGCGCTACGCCTCCCGCCGCGCGGTGCAGGGCGGCGACGCGGTGCATATCCTGGCCTTGGTTGAAAAGCAGAATTTCACCGCCTTCGGTGCGGTGCAGGAAACGATTGAACAGGAAGCGCGAGACCGGGCCGAGGTCATGGCGAGCAGCGCTGCCGGGAACCTGTTTTCCGAAAGCGGCAAGATGCCCACAATCTCCGTCCGTATCGGCGATGCCCAGAAGGTGATCCGTGAATATTTGGCCGGACACCCGGAAGTTACCAGCCTTGTCCTGGCAGCGGCCGAGGACGGGGGGCCTGGACCGCTCGTGACCCATTTCTCCGCAAATGCCGGAAGCCTGCCCTGCCCGCTGGTTATCGTGCCCGGCGGATTGAGCGGTGAACAGCTGGACAAGCTTAGCTAGCGCCTGATCCAAGCCGTTGGACCCTGATTTTGGTCAGCGCTTTCCTTTTCCGCCATTCTTGCCCTTGCCCTTGCCTTTACCCTTACCTCCAGGTCTGGCTTTGCCTTGATGGCGGATGTTTGCCGGACGACCCCGATTTCCTCCGGGATGCTGACCTTTTCGCCTTGGCGCAGGACGATTACCGCGCGCTTCAATCGGATTGCCGTCGCTGTCCAGCGGAACGAATTTCAGCGCGCCGGTAAGCGGGTTGGCTTCGCCCAGTTTGAGCTTGAGCCGGTCTCCGCTGGTGTAACTCGTGCCGCTGTTCTCGCCGACAAGGGCCTGCGCCTTCTCGTCATACCGGAAGTGTTCCGATCCTAGTGTCGAAACGGGCACCAGCCCATCGCCGCCCAACCCTTCGATAGTCGCGAAGAAGCCGAAATTCTGGACACCGGTGATGCGGGTATCGAATGTCTCGCCCACTCTCCCCGATAGCCACGCGGCGACATAACGGTCGATCGTGTCGCGCTCGGCCTCCATCGCGCGCCGCTCTGTCTGGCTGATTGCATCGGCGATCCGGGCCAGGTCTTCCCGGTCCTTGTCCGACAGGCCGGTGGCAGGCGGAACATCGAGTTCGGGTTTCGGCTGCTCCAGCTTGAATGCGTCAACCAGCGCGCGATGGACCAGCAAGTCTGCATAGCGGCGGATCGGCGAGGTGAAATGGGCGTACGAACCAAGCGAGAGGCCGAAATGTCCCGCATTCTTGGGGCCGTAATATGCCTGCATTTGGGTGCGCAGGACGGCTTCCATCACCTGGGCTTTTTCCGACTCGTCAGTCACATCCTTCAGCATCCGGTTGAACAGGCCGGGCGTGACGACCTGACCCAGTGCGAGGGTCTTTCCGAAAGTCGAAAGATACTCTTTCAGCGCGACCAGTTTCTCGCGGCTGGGCGGCTCGTGGACCCGGTAAACGACCGGTGATGCCTTGTTCTCGAGCGCTTTGGCTGCTGCGACATTGGCGGCAATCATGAAATCCTCGACCACCCGGTGGGCATCGAGACGTTCGCGCACGGCAATTTCAGCAATCTTGCCCTGATCATCCAGAATGACCCGGCGTTCAGGCAGATCGAGTTCAAGCGGATCGCGCTTGTCGCGCGCCGCGGCGAGCACTTTCCAGCAATCCCACAATTTGCGCAGGTGCGGTTCGGCGGTCCCATCATCGACCTGCGCCTGAGCATCTTCATAGGAGATATTCGATGCAAGCCGCACGATGGCACGGCGGAACTGTTGTTCGAGAATCTTTCCGTCGGCAGAGATGTGCAGGTGGCAGACCATCGCCGCGCGGTCCTGGCCCTGTTTGAGCGAGCAGACATCGGCACTCAGCACTTCAGGCAGCATGGGCACGACACGGTCGGGGAAATAGACCGAGTTGCCGCGCTTGCGCGCTTCGCGGTCTACCGCACTGCCCGGGCGGACATAGAAAGACACGTCGGCAATGGCGATCAGTGCCTTGAAGCCGCCTTTGCCGTCCGGTTCGGCCCAGATCGCGTCATCATGGTCCCGTGCATCCGCTGGATCGATCGCAACGATGGGCAGGTTTCTCAGGTCTTCACGCTGTTCCTCGCTCAGAGGCAGTTTTGCCGCCAGCTGCGCTTCTTCGAGCGCATTTTCAGGGAAGACATGAGGGATGCCATGCTTGGAGATGGCGATCAGCGAGAAAGCCTTCGGAGCAAGCGGGTCGCCGAGCACCTCGACGACTTTGACCCCCGAACGCGGAGAGCGCCCGACCGGTTCTGCAAGGACCAGTTGCCCCTCTTCCGCTCCGCCAAGGTCGGCAATGGCGGTCGATTGACGGATCCGCTTGTCGACCGGGGCAAGCCAGCCTTTGCCGCTTCCGTCGATTTCGACCACGCCCATCAGCCCGTCGGTTTTCGCCGGAAGCTTTTTCATGACGTGGGCAGTCCAGCCGCTGCCTGCCTCTTCCGTTCGGGCAAGAATTCGGTCGCCGACCCTCAGGGCCGGGTGGCGCCCCTTGCCCTTCTTGCTTTCGATAACGCGAAGGCGGGGCGGCGGGCTGCCGCTGTCCGGCTGCCAGCTGTCAGGGATGGCGTACGGCTCCCCGTCCTCGATTTCGAGAACCCGCAACACAGTGACCTTGGGCACGCCGCCCATCTGGTGATAGGCGGTTTTCTTGCCGTCGATCAGGCCTTCTTCGGCCATGTCCCTGAGCAACTTCTTGAGAGCAATTTTCTCTTGCCCTTTGAGGCCGAATGCCTTGGCAAGCTCACGCTTGCCGACGATGCCGTCAGCGGTCTGGAGGAATTCGAGAACCTGCTCTTTGCCAGGCAGGCCCTGGGGGCGATTGATGTAGGGGCGTTTGGCCATAGGCCGCCCATATGGGCGCGGCTCTACTCGCTGTCACCCTGTTCCTTCGGGATCGGGGCAAAGCTTCCGGCAGGAACTGCGCTGGCGACCGGACTTGCCTCCAGCTCATTCAGCGCCTGAACGCCGAAGATCCAGTCATCACCGCGTAACGGAACAATGAAATCGACCTTTTCCCCCGCCAGCTGCTCGCTCGTCACGACGCAATCAGACCAGTCCTGACCGGCCGTTCCAGCCGGCACTGAAGCGCGCCATGCGGCTTCGTCGGTGCGGCGCACGCGAACACAATAGGCATCGGCACCGGCGATGGTTTGCCAGCTCAATGCGGTGTCGGTTCTGACCGCTGCGTCGATTGTCGGGGCCACCGGCATGGGCGCATTGGCCAGCCGGTCAAGCGCTCGCACGTTCAACCGCGTGACTTTGGCGAGATAGCCGAAATCCATTTCATCGGTTGTATCCCCGTAAGTGACGCCCTCTTCCTCCCGCAAATCCTGGTGCTGATGATCATAATCTTCCACCGCGACGGAGAAGCGGACTGCCGGATAACCTTTGTCGAGAAACGGGATCTGGTCCCCGCCGCGCCCCATACGGTCGGTCCGCCAGATTTGCCGCACGTCCAATTCGCCGGGATACTCGTCCGCAATGGTATCCAGCCAGCGCGACAGGTTGCGGCTTGGGCTGTCGTTCTCGCCGCCATTGCGTCGCTGTGCAGCACGGATGTCATCGGTCAGATCGGCCCGCGGCCCTTCGGAAAACACGCGCACATGGGTGTCGTCGCAATAGCCGTCAGAGCCACAACTTCCGCCCACGATATCATTGTTGAGCACCGCCTTGACGGTCCAGCCCTGTTCTTCGGCATAATCGGCCATCAACTGGCCGCCGTAGAGCCCTTGCTCTTCACCCGATAGCAATGCGTAAACGATGGTGGCCGCGTATTTCTGTTTCGAGAGCACGCGCGCCGCTTCGATGACCAGGGCTGTGCCCGATCCGTCATCATTTGCGCCCGGAGCATCGCTGGTGAAATCCATCACGTCACTGACGCGGCTATCGATATGGCCTTGTACGATGACAACTTCGTTCGGCCGTTCGGTGCCGCGCTGGATTGCGACCGCATTTCGTAACCGGGTCGGGGTCGGAATGCGCCGCCCCTGCACCACTCTTTCAGGCAGGACTACTTCAAGGCAATTGCCGCAGTCGGCAGAAATGGCGCGAAAGCTATCTGCGCCCCAATCGACCGCAGCGCCAATCCCGCGCTCAGGATCGTCCTGCGCGGACATGGTATGTCTGGTGCTGAACGCGACCAGGCGTTCCAGATCGGCTTCAAGCCGGTCAGCAGAAACAGATACAGCCGGATCAATGGGTTCGGCTTCGGACTGCGCAATGGCAGCGGAGGAACAGAAGGCAGCGAGCGTGACGATGAGATAGCGCATGACGCGTATCTCCGATCACGAGCGGCATTTGGCAAGCCCGATCTCGAATGAATTCAGGTGAGCACCTCAGGCTCTTCGCCAAAACGGTTCGGTCCATCGTCCGATTCCAGAACCCCGAATATGATCGTAACCAGATAACCGGCCCAACCCACTATGCTGGAGAAATACAGTCGGGTCTGGTCGCCGAAGGCTTTATCCGGATCGGACTGATTCATTGCCGAGCGAGCCATCTCCACCACGGCATCGACGTTCAGGCTGCTCATCACTGTGGTATAAATCACCGGAGCAAGTGCGAGCGCCAGCCACCAGCCCGATTTGCCCGAATCGTGCAGACGCCGCACGAAGCTGGCCGAGAACAACCCGATCAGGATGAAAGTCAGAGCGCCGCCAGCGTATGTGATAAAACGCATCTGGTCGCCGAGACTGGCAGACATCGCTGCATTGACCGCTTCGGGATCTCCACCAGCCTGAACAGTTTCGAACGCTGCACCAAGCATGGCTGTGTACAGCGGTATCGAGACCGCCAGCCCGATTACGAAATTCAGGATCACCAAAAACAGGACGTACCACCAAAAGGTCGAGCGCCTGTCCCGCCCCTCGAAATTCGTCAGGTTTTTCAGGTTGTGTTTAATTGCCGAGAGCATGGTCGTTCCCCGTAACCGATCAATACGCGCGGGCGACGAATATGCGTTCGACCGCCGGTTCGCCAGTGAAAATGCAGGCTCCGTCAACCGCCGCTGCATCGACCGGAACATTGCGCATGGTAAGCTTCAAGGCTTTCAGCTGCTCGACGACCTTTTCAAGCGCTGCGCCGGTCGGCTTCGACCATTGCACCTCGACCCAGCCGGGATAACGCGCATCGCCGGAGAAGAAATCCGATAATGCATCGAAATCCGTGATCCCGCGAGTGATATTGGCATCGCGGCGCTCGCGCGCTTCTTCAAACAAGCGGTCCTGGATGGCTTCCAGCAAGGATGGTGCCTGCGAAGAGAATCCTTCGCGGGTCAGGAACTGGAACGCAGGCTTGCCGCTTTCTTCGTTCCACAGCTGATCGCGCCGCAGCATTGCGACTTTGCCGTCCGCCATGTCCCGCGGCCCCACCTCGAGAATGATCGGCGCGCCTTTGCGAACCCACTCCCAGCGCTTGGCAGAACCCTTGGCAGGGCGCTTGTCGAGCAACACGCGGATCGGTTCACCACAGGCGCTCAACCCAAGTTCGCGGAATTTCGCGACGATCTCTCCGCAATACTCCAGCACTTTCTCGTCTTCGGGCTTGTCACGCAGCATGGGAAGAATGACAATCTGCCACGGGGCAATCTTGGGTGGCACACGCAGCCCGTCATCGTCGCCATGGGTCATTATGACACCGCCAACCATGCGTGTTGAAAAGCCCCAGCTGGTTGTATGCGCAAGTTGCTGGGTGCCTTCGCGATCCTGATACCGGATGCCGCTGGCTTCAGCGAAATTCGTCCCGAGATAGTGACTCGTGCCAGCCTGGAGGGCTTTGCCATCCTGCATCATGGCTTCGATCGACCAGGTTTCCACAGCACCGGGGAAACGTTCGTTCTCAGGCTTCTCGCCGACGATCACGGGAATGGCCAGATCATCTTCAGCACAATCGCTGTACATCGTGATCGCGCGATGCGTTTCTTCGAGCGCATCCTCGCGCGTTTCGTGTGCCGTGTGGCCTTCCTGCCAGAGGAATTCAGTGGTGCGCAAGAACATCCGCGTGCGCATTTCCCAGCGCACCACATTGGCCCACTGGTTGGTCAGCAACGGCAGATCGCGCCAGCTTTGGACCCAGCGCGCCATCGCGTCGCCGATGATGGTTTCCGAAGTCGGGCGCACCACGAGCGGCTCTTCAAGCTTGGCTTCCGGATCGGGGATCAGCTTGCCATCGGGCCCGGCAATCAAACGGTGGTGCGTTACGACCGCCATTTCCTTGGCAAAGCCTTCGACATGCTCCGCCTCGCGTTCGAAGTTGGATAGCGGGATGAAAATCGGGAAATAGCAATTGTCGACGCCGGCATCCTTGATCCGCGCATCCATCAGGCGCTGGATACGTTCCCAGATGCCATAGCCCCACGGCTTCATGACCATGCAGCCGCGCACGCCCGACTCTTCGGCCAGGTCAGCGGCTGAAATTACTTCCTGATACCATTGCGCAAAATCGTCGGCGCGCTTCACCGAAAGAGCGTGGCGAATGTTTGACAAGTCGAGTTTCCTGTTGATTTCGAGTATGGCGCGAGCGCGCCTTATTTGCCCAGTTCGTCGAGCTTTTTCTGCATTTCGGCCATCTGTTTGCGCAAGGCAGCCAGCTCTTCACCATCCGAAGGTTTGGTTCCTCCAGCGGAGGTTTTCGAGCCCGGGATCAGAGCATCGCCCATTGCCTTCATCACCGCCAGATTGGTTTCCGCAATCTTTGCCAGCGGATTGCCGGAAATACCCTTTTTGAAGGCTTCCTGCAGTTTGGTCTGGTTCTGCCGGAAATTGGTCATGCTGGCTTCGAGGTAGCTGGGCATCATGGACTGCATTGAATTGCCGTACATACCGATCAAGTCACGCAGGAAGCTGACCGGCAACATCTGTTGGCCGCTGGCTTCTTCTTCCATGATGATCTGAGTCAGGATGGAATGGGTGATGTCGTCGCCGGACTTGGCATCGACCACTTTGAAATCGACCCCCTCTCGCGTCATCTTCGCCAAATCGTCCAGTGTTATGTAGCTGGAGGATCCGGTGTTGTAGAGACGACGGTTAGCGTATTTCTTGATGGTAATGGTGTCGCCATCTTGCGCATTGCGCTTGGCCATGGAGGTGCCCTCTCGTTGTGCAGGAATGCTGCATTAGCAGGTGCAGCATGTGCAGTGCAACATAGCTGTTATAAAACCGACCGGTCGAAACGGTTGCCCAAGGTTGTCAGCAATTCGTATTGGGACAGACCGCTTTTCGCGGCATTGTCCGGCAAGTCGAAAGGCACATCCAGCCAGTCACCCTCGCCCAGGTTCAGGGCATTGCTCGCATCGACCACGATCATGTCCATCGAAACCTTGCCGAGAATCGGGAGCGCCACGTCTTCCCAGCCGAGCGCGCCCTCCGGCCCGCGCGTTCGGAGAAAACCATCGGCATAGCCGAGTGAAATCACCGCAACGCGCATTGCCCGATCCGCAGTGAAGGTCGCGTTGTATCCGACGCTGTCTCCGGCGCTGATCTGTCGCAATTGCAATACGCTTGCCTGCGGAAAAGCCACTTGCCGAATATGGCCGGAAAGCTCTGGCCGCGGCACCCCTCCATAAAGCGAGAGCCCGGGACGGGTCAGATCGAAATGGTAGCCTTCGCCCATGGCTATGCCTGCACTGTTGCACAGGCTGAGCGCTTCGTGCGGCAGATTTGCAGAGGCCTGCCGGAAGCGATCCAGCTGAAGCGCATTCTGGCCGCTCGACTCGTCGGCCGAAGCGAGATGCGACATCAGCACCTTGATTTCGAGCATCTGGAGCAGCGGATCGCCAATATCCTGCATCGAAATGCCGAGACGATTTATCCCGGTGTCGACCATCAAGTGGCACGGGCCGTTACCCTGTTCGCGCCATAGCTTGGCCTGGGCCAGGCTGTTGATCACTGGCACCGCTCCGGTCGCCTCGGCAAAGGACACATCGCCAGCGGTCATCGGGCCGTGCAAGACAGCGATCGAGCAGCCTTGTGCTAAGCTCGCGACCGGTTCGACCTCGCTCCAGTGTGCGACGAAGAAGTGGCGCGCACCAGCTTCTCTGAGGGCCGGGACGCAATGTTCGACGCCGAGTCCATAGGCATCCGCCTTCACCGCTGCTCCGGTCTGCGCATGGCCTGACAAGCGATCGAGCGTTTTCCAGTTTGCCTTAAGCGCCGCTTCGTCGACCCGGAGCCGCAAGGTGGCAGGAGGTCTGTCAGGCATTGTCTTGGAAGTCGGTCGGTGGCCCGTTCGGCAATCCCCACCAGGCAACAACCACGCCAATTGCGACCACAATCCAAGTGTACCACAGCCCCGAGTAGACGTTGCCGGTGCTTGCGACGATTATTCCGGATATGAGCGGCAGGAAGCCGCCAAGCCAGCCGGCACCGATGTGATAGGGGATCGACATCGAGGAATAGCGGATGCGCGGCGGGAACATCTCGGTCAGGAGCGCCGCGACCGAACCATAGGTCAGTGCGGACAGAGCCCCGAGTGCCAGCAACAAGGCTACTATGCCGAGGATATTCCCAATCGGTGGCACTTGCCGGGAGAAATCGAAACCGTAGGGCGCAAGCGCCGCTTGCAAGCCGGAATTCCGTGCCGCGCCGTCTTGATACCATTCGGCGGGGATGGCGATCGGATCACCGGAAACGCTAACCGATACTTCTTCGCCCGGCTCCACCGTATAGGTGACACCGCTGGCGATCAGCGAGCCGAGCACCTTGCCGCAATCGCTCGGTTGACGATCCATCAGTTCGGCAAAAGGATCGGTTACGCATTCAGGACCGGTCACGACCACCGGGCTTCGTTCCGCCGCTTCAGCCAGCGCAGGATTGGCGAGGCTGCCCATGGCCCAGAAGATCGGGAACAGCAGCGCAAGCGATGCAAGCGCGCCGATGATGATCGGCTTCTTGCGACCGACCCGGTCCGACCATTTGCCGATGACAACGTAGAAGGCCATCGACAGCAGGCCGGCGATCAACAGAATGATTTCGACGGTCAGCTCGTCCAGCCGCATATCCCCTTTGAGGAACGAGAGGCTGGAGAAAAACGCGGTGTACCAGATCGTGGTCAGCACACCCGCCACCCCGAACAGAGCCACGAAAATGCGTTTCTTGTTGCCGGGATAGGTGAAGCTTTCGAGAAACGGATTGCCCGAGGTTTCGCCCGCCTCTTTCATCGCTTTGAAAACCGGACTTTCGGACAGTTTGAAGCGCATCCACAAGGAAATTGCCAAGAGGATGATCGAAAGCAGGAATGGCACACGCCAGCCCCATGCGTTGAAATCGTCATCCGGAATGATGAAGCGGCAAACCAGTACGACGATAATCGACAGGACAAATCCGCCGACTACGCTGGCCTGGATAAAGCTGGTGTAGAAACCGCGCTTCTCCGGCGGAGCATGTTCAGCCACATAGATTGCCGCGCCGCCATATTCACCGCCAAGCGCCAGTCCCTGCAGCACTCTGAGTATGATAACGATGATCGGCGCCACTATCCCGATCTGATCAACCGTCGGGATGAGGCCCACCCCGGCCGTTGCGATACCCATCAGCGTAACGGTCACCAAAAATGTGTATTTGCGCCCCAACTTGTCGCCCAGATAACCAAACAGGATTGCGCCGACCGGCCGGAATGCAAAACCAACTGCGAAGGTGGACCAGACGAGCAGCAGACCCAGCGTGGGGTCGTCCACATCGTAAAAGGCGTCTTTCAGGATGTAAGCGAGCGTGCCGTAGATGAAGAAATCATACCATTCGAAAATGGTGCCGGCGGAACTGGCTCCGATGACGAGCCTGATTTCCTTCTCGCTGGGTTCGCGTTCCTGCATTGCGTCCGAGGCGTCCATTCCTCATTCTCCCCCGAAGCTGATTGTCACGCGGCTCTAGCGAGGCTGCCCAGAATTGGAAAGCGCTGCGAGTGCGGCCTTCCACGGCAGCAGGATGGCATCGTGACGGCCCCTGTGTTCGCGGGCCGGTTGCAGGATTTCCAGCCCCTGCCAATCAGGCAAATCATCGGTACCCGCCAGCCAGATTTCCAGGCTGTGTACTGTGCGGCCTATATCCGATCCGGTTCGTCCTTTCGCGCCGCGCGCGAACAGGGAAGCCGCTGCTTGCCCGATGGCACAAGCCTTCGCCTGCAGACCGAAGTCCGCGATGCCGCCGTCCCCGTTTACGTTGCAGGCAAAAACCACTTCGCTGCCACAGGTGCGCGACCGCGCGTCTCCTCGCCACTGAAAATCGGCAGCAAGCGGATAGATGGCAAGCTCGACGGCGAGCGAGAGTATGTTTGGAGTGTAGAGCCTGGCCAACCCGCTATCGGGCATGGTTCACTCGCCGCTTTCTGCGGCTTCCTGCTCTGCACGGAGGTAGATCCGGCGTTCCTGAATCATCTGGACCAATGCCTCGCTCGACGCATTGACTACAGGATAGGTTCGCGCAGTCGTTATCCACGCCGGTCGTCCGGCAATACCCCAGACGGTATCGTAACCCAGCACCAACATCGAAAAAGCGATGACCACGATGATCGCACCTTTGATCGCGCCAAAGCCGAAACCCAGAACCCGGTCAATCGGACCCAGCAGCGACTTGCGCGACGCATCGCCAGCCCTGCCAGCGATGAGTTTCATCGCGGCGTACGGGATCAGCAGGAGCAGGACGAATGCGAGAATCGCAGTAGCGGTGCTGGCGCCAGTGTACGGCGACAGTGCAGTATACAGCGGTGTATGCAGATAGTGGATGGCGAAGATTGCAAGGAACCAGGAGGCGAGCGACAGCACCTCCTGCACAAGACCGCGCATGAAGCCGCCAACAGCCGCCACACCGACCACTATCAGCACAATGATATCGAAACCTGTCATATGCCGCGCAGAATTAGTGGGAAGCCATCACCCGGTCAACGAGATTGCCCAATTGTCTGATACCGTGATAATTTATCCCGTCTGAACTGTCCGCATCTTGCGGACCCACACCGAATCCGAATCCCAGTTTCGCCGCCTCGCGCATCCGCAGCCCCGCATGCGCTACAGGCCGAACTTCCCCGGCAAGCGAGATTTCACCAAACCATACGCTTTGCGGAGGCAGAGGCTTGTCAGCGAGCGCAGAAACGAGCGCTGCTGCGACTGCGACATCCGCCGCCGGATCGGACAAGCGATAGCCGCCCGCCACATTGAGATAGACTTCAGCCGAACTGAAGTTCAGTCCGCAACGCGATTCCAGAACCGCCAGCAGCATCGCTAGCCGTCCGTTGTCCCACCCGACGACTGCCCGGCGCGGAGTAGCGCCGCTTTGAAGACGCACGATCAGGGCCTGCACCTCGACGAGAACCGGCCTCGTGCCTTCCAAGGCGGGGAAGACCGCACTTCCCGCGAGCGGCTCATCCCTGCCGGACAGAAACAGCATCGAAGGATTTTTCACTTCCTCCAGCCCTGCCCCGGCCATTGCGAAAACGCCAATTTCGTCGACTGCACCAAAGCGGTTCTTGAGCGCTCGCAGGATCCGGTACTGGTGGCTGCGTTCGCCTTCGAAGCTCATCACCACATCGACCATGTGTTCCAGCACGCGCGGGCCGGCTATATTGCCGTCCTTGGTCACGTGGCCGACAAGGACCATCGCGACCCCGTTTTCCTTGGCGTAGCGGATCAGCTCAAACGCACAGCCCCGGACCTGACTGACCGTGCCCGGCGCGCCTTCGATCGTGTCGGAGTGCATGGTCTGGATCGAATCGATGACCAGAAACGCAGGCGCTTCCATCGCGTTGAGGCTCGTCAGTATGTCGCGCACCGAAGTCGCTGCGGCGAGCTTGATCGGTGCATCGGCCAGACCGAGCCGTGATGCACGCAGCCGAACTTGCCCGGCGGCTTCCTCGCCGCTTACATAAACAGTTTCTCCGCCATTTTTTGCGACCCGCGCCGCAGCCTGCAACAGCAAAGTGGACTTGCCGATGCCGGGATCGCCCCCCATCAGGATCGCGGAGCCCGGCACGAGCCCACCGCCCAAGGCCCGATCAAACTCCTCCAGGCCGGTTGTCTGTCGCTGCAACGGAGCGCCCGGCATATCGAGCGGCTCGAAAGTGACCTTGCGCCCTCCGCTCGACAGATCGTGTTTCTGCGAAAACACCGTTGCCGGAATGTCTTCCGACAAGGTGTTCCATTCCGCGCAGTCGGGGCACTGCCCCTGCCAGCGGTGCGATACCGACCCGCAGGCCTGACAGATGTAGCGTTTCTTGGGCTTCGCCATGGCGCACTGATAAGCGGAACATTTGAGGAACGCAATTGCGTTCATGCCATTTGCCCGCCACAAGGTGGTTATGCGCCAAAAAGAACTCCGTATTGCCCTCGTTTGCTACGGCGGAGTGAGTCTGGCGATCTATATGCATGGCGTGACGAAGGAAGTCTGGAAGCTTGCCCGCGCCAGTCGCGGGTTTCACGCCGGAGAGCCGCGAGACGAAGGCGTTCAGGGCGTCTATCGTGACTTGCTTGAGCATATTCAGGCCGAGAAGGACCTGCGCCTCAGGGTGCTGCCCGACATTCTCTCCGGAGCAAGTGCGGGGGGCATCAACGCCGTATTCCTCGCGCAGGCAGTACACTCGGGCCAATCGCTCGAACCGCTAACCGATTTGTGGCTCGATGTGGCGGACGTCGACCGACTGCTCGATCCCGATGCACGGCCGGTGTGGCGGTTTGCGAAATTCTGGGCGCAGCCGATTGCATGGTGGTTGTTCAAGCGTCCGGGAAATGTCGTTTCCGAGACGGTTGCGCCTGAAACCCGCGCTGAAGTGCGACGGAAGGTGTCTCACTTTGTCCGAGGTCGGTGGTTCCAACCCCCGTTCTCGGGCTCCGGCTTCTCCCGCCTGTTGTTCGATGCGTTCAAAGCGATGGCAGATGGTGCCGAGGAACTTCCTCTGCTTCCGCCAAACCACCCGGTCGATCTGTTTGTCACGACAACTGACTTTCGCGGGCATCTCGAACTGTTGCGGCTAAACAGTCCGCCGGTCGTTGAGGAGACCGAACACCGGATGCCGGTTGCGTTCGAATCGATCACTCCGTGCGAAGGCGGTGCGGCTCTAGCCAACCCCCTTGAACTAACTCTTGCTGCGCGAGCGACGGCCAGTTTCCCTGGTGCATTTCCCCCGCTCCGGCTCGCAGAGATTGACGCACTGGCGCAGCAACAGGGCATGGAGTGGCCTGAGAGGGAAGCGTTCCTTGCCCGGATAATGCCGGGCCATTTGCGCGATGGGCGGGAAGGTGACGTTTCGCTGATTGACGGTTCGGTGTTGGTCAACAAGCCGTTCGATGGCGCGATACGTGCGTTGCAAGGCCGCCCTGCCCAGCGCGAAGTCGACCGGCGGTTCGTCTATATCGATCCGCGCCCCGACAGGTTTGGATCGCTGAAAGAGAAATCCGATGATCCTGTTGGATTTTTCGGGGCAATCTTCGGCTCGCTATCGACCATACCGCGCGAGCAGCCGATCCGCGACAATCTTGAAGTTCTTGACCGCCAGTCGCGCGAGGCTGCGCAATTGCGGCAGATGATCACCGCGCTTCGCCCCGAAGTGGAAACGGCGGTGGAGAAGCTTTTCGGGCGGACCTTGTTCCTGGACAAGCCAACGCCGAAGCGCCTCATAGCATGGCGCAATCGGGCGCAAGTCGCCGCCGCAGATGCTGCGGGCTTCGCGTTCCAGTCTTACGCCCAGGCCAAGTTCACCGCGATCCTCGATAATCTCGCCGACCTGGTTCTTCACGTCGCGCCGGAGCTCGGGCTGCCCGATTCGTCACCGATTGCAGAGGCATTTCGCAGAGTTCTGCAAGATCGCGGGGTTGTCAGCCTGGCGGGGGCGAAAGGCGGCGCGAGCGAGGAAGCCATCGCCTTTTTCCGCGCCCATGATCTGGGATTCCGGGAACGCAGAATGCGCTTGCTGGCAAGGCGACTGTCCCGCGATTGGGATGCCGACCCTGACATTGATGATGCTGCCATCGATGATGCCCGGTCGGTTATCTACGAGATCTTGTCGCTATATTTCGACCGCGACATCGCAGGAACACTGGGCGCGGATTTCCCCACTCTGGCGGCAAACGTGCTGGAAGAGCCGGAGAAAGTTCTCGATGCGCTGGCGGAAAGGCGATTGCTGCCTGAAGTCGACGAGGAAGCAGAAGCTAAGCTGGCCGATGCAATGGACAAGATGCCGAAGAACCTGCGGCGAAGGATGCTGCTGACCTATCTCGGCTTCCCGTTTTACGATGTCGCAACCCTGCCCCTGATGCGGCATGAAGGGTTGACTGAATTCGACCCGATCAAAGTTGACCGGATCAGCCCCGATGATGCGCGCTCTATCCGGGAAGGCGGCACGCGGGCCACTTTACGCGGCATCGAATTCTATAATTTCGGCGCGTTCTTCAGCCGCAGCTATCGCGAGAACGATTATCTTTGGGGCCGTTTGCACGGTGCTGAACGGATGATCGATCTGGTGTGTTCGACGGTCGAGCAAGGTTTCGACTATGAAACCTGTCGCCAGTTCAAGCGCCGCGCATTCCATGCGATCCTTGACGAAGAAGTCGATCGACTTTCCACCGACCCCGGCCTGCTGCTGACCATCCGCAACGAAATCGAAGCGCGATTGGGTTAGAGGCCTTTGGCAGACCGCTACGGCAGCTTGCGCCCATATTGTGGCACGCACGCTGCAGACGCACAGGTGCGCCGGTCAACTTCAATTCTGCCAGGATTATTCGGAAATGTGACCAGCTCCTACGAAGTCGAGTCTAGGCGCCGAATGCTTCCTTCAGCTTGTTGAAGAAGCCGCGGCTTTCAGGGCACTCGTCGCCGGTTTCAGTCTGTCGGAACTGCTCGAGGATTTCCCGCTGCGCTTTCGACAGCTTGGTCGGGGTTTCAACAGAAATTTCGACAACCATGTCACCGCGCCCGCGCCCCTGAAGGACCGGCATACCGGCACCGCGCACGCGCAACTGCTTGCCCGACTGGATCCCGGAGGGGATATCGACATTGTTTGTTTCGCCCGAGAGGTCGGGGATATCGACACAACCGCCCAGTGACGCTGTGGTGAAACTGATCGGCACGCGGGTCAGCAAGGTCGTGCCTTCGCGTTCGAACACGGTGTGCGGCTTCACATGCACAAAGATGTAGAGATCGCCGGGCGGTGCGCCGCGTGGTCCCGCTTCGCCCTTGCCTGAAAGGCGAATGCG
Source organism: Parerythrobacter lutipelagi (assembly GCF_005434975.1). Taxonomy (GTDB): domain Bacteria; phylum Pseudomonadota; class Alphaproteobacteria; order Sphingomonadales; family Sphingomonadaceae; genus Parerythrobacter_A; species Parerythrobacter_A lutipelagi. The sequence goes on from NZ_SKCJ01000002.1 coordinate 986,372, forward strand.
TGTGCCGGTATCAACCCCGGGGGGCACATCCACTTCAAGCTTTACGGCCTTGTCGACCCGCCCTTCTCCGCGGCAGTCACTGCAGGGCTTCTCGATAACTTCGCCGCGTCCATGGCAATTGGGACAAGGGCGTTCGACGACGAAAAACCCCTGCTTTGCGCGAACCTTGCCATAGCCGTTGCACAGGTTGCAGCCGCGCGTACCGGTGCCCGGTTCAGAGCCGGAGCCGCTACATGTGTCGCAGCTTTGCGAGACTTCGATCTCGATTTCGGTCGATTTGCCATGGAAGGCTTCCTCGAGCGAGATTTGCATGTCGTAGCGCAAGTCGGCTCCGCGGCGCGGACGCTGCTGGCCGGTCGCGCCGCTAAATGCGCTGCCAAAGATGGTTTCGAATATGTCCCCGATATCGCCGAAATCCTGGCCGCCAAATCCGCCGCCTCCGTTCCCGCCCATCCCTTGCTGGAAGGCGGCATGACCGAACTGATCATAGGCAGCGCGTTTTTGCGGATCTTTCAGAACCTCGTAGGCACCACCGATCGCCTTGAACTTGGCCTCTGAATCGGCACAGCCCGGGTTGCGGTCAGGGTGAAATTGCATCGCCAGCTTGCGATAGGCGGATTTGAGCGTCCGCTCGTCCGCGTCGCGGCTGACTTCGAGCAAGTCGTAAAAATCGATTTCGGCAGAAGACATGGTGTGATCCCAAACCTAACCGCCGCCGAGGCGATCTGCTTCGGCGGCGGTCTGGTCTTTCATCGGGCCTCAGCCCTTGTTGTCTTCGTCGACTTCGGAGAATTCGGCGTCGACCACTTCTTCGTCGGCATCCGAGGCGGCGCTGTCTGCATCTGCCGCATCATCGCCCGAAGCGGCGTTAGCTTGCTCTTTCTCGTAAATCTGCTGACCCATCTTCATGGCAGCATCGGTCAACGCCTGTGCCTTCGCATTGATCGCATCGACGTCGTCGCCTTCGAGAGCGGTCTTGGTTTCAGCCAGCGCGGTTTCGATCGCCGACTTGGTTTCGTCGTCGACCTTGTCCCCGTGCTCGTCGAGCTGCTTCTGCGTGGCATGGACCAGACTGTCGGCCTGGTTGCGGGCTTCCGCCTGCTCCTTGCGCTTCTTGTCCTCCTCGGCGAACTTTTCGGCATCCTGCACCATCTGTTCGATGTCGGATTCGTTGAGACCGCCGGAGGCCTGGATACGGATCTGCTGTTCCTTGCCGGTGCCCTTGTCCTTGGCGCTAACGTTCACGATACCGTTGGCATCGATGTCGAATGTGACTTCGACTTGCGGCACGCCGCGCGGGGCAGCCGGAATGCCGACCAGGTCGAACTGACCGAGCATCTTGTTGTCGGCCGCCATTTCGCGCTCGCCCTGGAAGACCCGGATCGTCACGGCCTGCTGATTGTCTTCAGCGGTCGAGTAGGTCTGCGTCTTCTTGGTCGGGATCGTCGTGTTCCGGTCGATCATGCGGGTGAACACGCCGCCCAGCGTCTCGATGCCGAGCGATAGCGGGGTCACGTCAAGCAGCAGCACGTCCTTCACGTCGCCTTGCAGCACGCCGGCCTGGATCGCAGCGCCCATGGCTACGACTTCATCGGGGTTCACGCCGGTGTGCGGCTTTTTGCCGAAGAAGCCCTCGACGATTTCGCGCACCTTGGGCATGCGGGTCATGCCGCCGACGAGGACAACTTCGTCCACGCCGGACTTTTCGATCCCGGCATCGGCCAGCGCTTTCTTGCATGGTTCAAGCGTGCGCTTGATCAGGTCGCCGACCAGTTGTTCCAGTTTCGAACGGGTGAGCGTTTCGACCAGGTGAAGCGGCGTAGTGGCGCCGCCTTCCATACGGGCGGTGATGAACGGCAGGTTGATCTCCGTCTGAGCTGAGCTCGACAGTTCGATCTTGGCCTTTTCCGCCGCTTCTTTCAGACGCTGAAGAGCGAGCTTGTCGGTCTTCAGATCCATGTTTTCCTTCTTCTTGAACTCTTCCGCGAGATATTCGACGATCACGCCGTCGAAATCCTCACCGCCCAAGAAGGTGTCGCCATTGGTCGATTTCACTTCGAACACGCCATCGCCGATCTCGAGGATCGACACGTCGAACGTACCGCCGCCAAGGTCATAAACAGCAATGGTTTTGCCATCTTCCTTGTCCATTCCGTAAGCGAGTGCCGCAGCAGTCGGCTCGTTGATGATGCGCAGGACTTCGAGGCCGGCAATCTGGCCGGCATCTTTGGTTGCCTGACGCTGTGCGTCGTTGAAATATGCCGGAACGGTAATGACCGCCTGAGTCACGGTTTCGCCAAGATAGCTCTCGGCCGTTTCCTTCATCTTCTGGAGGATGAAGGCAGACACCTGGCTGGGCGAGTAATCTTCATCGCCGGCCTTGACCCATGCGTCGCCGTTCTTGCCCTTCACGATGTTGTAAGGGACGAGCTTCATGTCCTTTTTGGTCATCGGATCATCGAACCGGCGACCGATCAGGCGTTTGATTGCAAACAGCGTGTTGTCAGGATTGGTCACTGCCTGGCGCTTGGCCGGCTGACCGATCAAACGCTCACCGTCTTTGGTGAAAGCAACGATCGAAGGCGTCGTGCGCGCGCCTTCCGAATTCTCTACGACTTTCGGCTTCCCGCCGTCCATTACGGCGACGCAGCTGTTGGTTGTCCCGAGGTCGATACCGATAACTTTGGCCATTATTTCCCCATTCGTCTTTCAATGTTGGACGCTGCGCAGTTCGCTCCCCGTGGTGGCGGAGCAGCTCGGCAGCTCGAATATGTTGGCGATATAGGTGCGGTTTTTGTTGGCACAAGGGACGCGGGGGGCTAGTTTTTGCGCTGAAACCGGGAGAATCCGAAACATGAAATCGATCAGGACATTCGCCATCCTAGGGGCTGCAGCGTCTTTCAGTCTTGCAGCTTGCTCGGAGGGGCCGCGGGAAGATTACAATCCGGAAGCGACGAAGAAAGGCGAACGGCTCACTGTCGAGAATGCACGGATCATGCTTCCGGCGGTCGATGGCAACCCGGCAGTGGCCTTTTTCGATCTGACCTATGCAAGCGGCGGTGGTCCGACCGTGAAGTCAGTGGAAATCGACGGTGCTGGCAGCGCGGAAATTCACGCGACCGATACCATCGACGGCAAGACCACAATGGGCGAAGCAGCGCCGATCACGCTATGGCCGCGCCAGACGCTGTCATTCGAACCGGGCGGCTACCACGTGATGGTCATGAACCCTTCTGAAGACATCAAGGCCGGTGCGGAAACGAACATGACGGTGACGCTCTCCAACGAAGAGACAATTACCGTTGCAGTGCCGATCCAGGCCGCCGGGGAAGATCGCTGACCGAAGGCGATTTGCCACACAGCGAAGGCGGATTTTGCCCGGTCGGGGGTGAGCGTCCGCTTACGCCGGGCGAGATCGCTTTGGCCCGGTCGATCTTCGGAACGGAAATCGATTATGCGCCGGTCCGGATACGGCGCCGCAAGTGGATTTTCTTCCAGCCGAGCAAAGTCACGATGGCACCGCTCGGCCATTTGCATTTCCATCCCCGCAGTCAAAACTATTGCGATGACTTCGCAACCGCGTCGATCCACCTCCAGGGGCATTTCATCCACGAGATGGTCCATGTTTGGCAGGCGCAGAAATTCGGCCGCTGGTGGCTGATTTTCAATCGCTTGCCATGGGAGCCTTATGAATACTCGCTGCGTCCGGGCTTGCCGCTCAATCGGTATGGAGTCGAGCAGCAGGCAGAGATCGTCAAACACGCGTTTTTGTTGCGCAACGGGATGAAGGTCGCCGGGGTAGCCGATGCATCGGCTTACGATCTCCTGGTGCGGTTTTCCGGCACCCGACCGGTTGCTGGCGGATAGCCATGCAGGGCAGAAAGAGCGGTTCGTCGTTGGCTGCTCAAATACCATTGCCGTAACGTAACTTGCCCAAAACGGTTTCAGTTGATACCGCTTCGCCGTCCGGGCGGCCCAACCCGCGCCCGGCCAACGAGTCCTCAACATGGAGATCAAGAATTACGGCATGTCGCGTGAGCGCGGCTATCTTTCGCATTATGAAATCGACGAGGTCACCCTGCCCGCACGCTTCGACGGCGTAAAACAGGCAGCGGGCAATCTCTCCGGTTTGCTGTCGACCGGCCGAGTGAGGCACTGGCTCGATGATCTGGCCGATCCGGTGCTCGAGGAATGGGCACTGGACGCCCCTGAAGAGGAAGTGCGCACCGCGATGGTGCATTATTCCTTCCTCGTGCAATCCTATGTCTGGGGCGAGCCCGAGGCTCCCACGTCACTTCCGGCGAATCTGGCGCGCCCGATGGCGGCAGTCGCGGACAGGCTCGGACAAGCGGCGCTTCTGCCCTATTCCGGCTATGTGCTCGACAATTGGGCGCGGCTCGATAAATCCGGCCCGATCGCCCTCGACAACATCTACATGTATCAGAACTTCCTCGGCGGTGACGACGAGAACTGGTTTGTCATGATTCACGTCGCGATCGAAGCAGAGGCTGGCGTCTTGCTCGACAATGCAGCAAGACTGGTAACCGCTGCGAGCAATGGCGACGAAGCGGAAGCAGAGCGCCTGCTGATCGAAATGGACGCCGCATGGGAGCGGATTTACGAACACTTCGCCCGCATGCCGGAACGGTGCGATCCCTATATCTATTTTCACCGGGTCAGACCCTACATTCATGGCTGGGCAAACAATCCCGCGCTCGATGGCGGGCTGATCTATGACGGGGTGGAGAAATTCGGCGGCAAACCGCAGGCGTTCCGCGGCCAGACCGGGTCACAAAGCTCGATCGTTCCGGCGATGGATGCGCTGTTTCAGGTCGGGCATTCAGCCGATCCCTTGCGAAGCTTCCTCGATGAGTTGCACGACTATCGACCTGTACAGCATCGCCGCTTCATCGAAGACCTTGCAGCACAATCGACCCTGCGCGATTTCGTGACTGCGAGCGGCAAGCAGAGCCTGAAAGACGCGTTCAACGCCTGCCTCGAGCAGTCCGCGCGGTTCCGCACAAGGCATCTGGAATATGCGGCGAGCTACATCAACAAACAGGCTGGCAGCATCGCCGGTAATGATCCGGACGTTGGCACCGGTGGAACACCGTTCATGAAATATTTGAAGAAGCACCGAGACGAGAACCGCGCGCAACTTGTTTGATCAAGCCGGGGCCGCACTCGGCGTGCGGCCCCCAATTGATCAGTCGTAGCTCACGCCTGGCAGCCCTTGACCGCCATCGGAAATGAAGGCGTCGATGCGTTCCTCCAGGACAGGCAGCGGGACTGAACCGAGTGCAAGCACCACATCGTGGAATTTGCGGATGTCGAACTTCTCACCCAGCTCTGCCTCGGCTTTGGCCCGGACACGCCGCATGGTCATTTCGCCCAACTTGTAAGACAGGGCTTGGCCCGGCCAGCTGATGTACCGGTCGATCTCGGTTCCGACCTCATGCTCTGACAACGCCGTGCGCGAAGCGAGGTAATCGACTGCCTCCTGACGGCTCCAGCCATAGTGATGAATTCCGGTATCGATCACCAGCCGCACCGCCCGCCACATCTCATAGCTCAGCCTGCCAAAGCGTTCGTAAGGCGTGCGGTAAATCCCCATCTCTTCGCCGAGATACTCGGTGTACAGTCCCCAGCCTTCGCCGAAGCCGGAGAAATAGACCCGTTGCCGAAACGGTGCGGCTTCGGGTTGTTCATTTGCAACCGCAGCCTGAAAACTGTGCCCTGGCGCGCATTCGTGCAGAGTCAGCGCCGGGATGTTGTACAGCGGTCGCGACGGCAGGTCGTAAGTGTTCATCTGGCAGGCATCGTATCCGCCCCGTCCCGCCGTGTAGAACGGTGCTATGGCGGGATCGACTTCGCGGATCGAGAAACGGTGCCGCGGCAGGAAACCGAAATAGTCGCCCAACACGCCGTCGACCCGTTTGGCCGTGTAAGCTGAGACGCCCATCAGCTCCTCTGGCGTCTTGGCCACAAACTGCGGATCGGTGCGCAGGAAGGTGACGAATTCGTCGAGTGAGCCCTCGAACCCGGCCTCTTGCTTCACCTCTTCCATTTCGGCCGTGATCCGCGCGACTTCGGCAAGGCCGATCTCATGGATTTCCGGCGCGGTCAGCTCGAGCGTGGTGTATTGGCGAATTTGCTGTTGGTAATATTCTGCGCCCTCGGGCATTTGCGAGGCAGCCAAAGAGGTCCGCGATTTCGGCAGATACTCGTCCTGAAAAAAGGACAGCAGCCGGCGATAGGCAGGCGTTGCAAAGCGCTGGATGGCCCGCTCCCCCTCATCCTTCAATCGCGTGGCTTCGTCCTCCGCAATTCGTGACGGCATAGCCTCGAACGGCCGCCAGAACGGGCTGTCTTGCGGGCTTTGGACCACATATGCCGCAATCGAAGCATCGCGACCTTCGAGGGTCACCCGCGGGACGCTGAAACCTCGCGCAAGCCCCGCCCGCGCATTCTCGGTATGGTCGCTGAAATAACGCGGCACGTCGCGGATCCGAGAAATATAGGCCTCGTATTCCTCAACGGTGTTGAAGCCCCTGGCGGAGTCGAGATAACTCCAGAAATTGCTGTCGCTATCGAACGGCATTTCCCATTCGCGAAACCTTGTGTCGCCGATCTGCTCTTCCAGCAGGGTGCGCATAACTGCTGCGTCGATGCGCGCGCTGTCGGACAGTTCATCAGTTGGCACAGCGCTCAGCCGGGCCAACAAATCACGATAGAATTCGGCGCGCGCCTGATGTGAAGCAGGGGTCACTTTCCAAAGCCGGGTGGCCGGTTTGCGATTGCCGTTCTCATCGACTTCGCGCCCCGATTGCTCGAGCCCGAAAGCGTAATATTCGTCGCCCAGTTCGGCGATCTGTTCATCATGCGCTTCACCGGCCCACGCAGGCACGGCATACAGTGTGACCGCTGCCAGTACTGCTGTAAGGCCGATGCGCATCAATCGGGTTTCTTTGCGACCCCGACCATCGCGGGCCGCAGCAGGCGATCACGGATCATGTATCCGGCCTGCATTTCCTGCACGATAGTGCCGGGCTCATGCTCGTCGGTCGGGATCTCCATCATGGCCTGATGCTGGTTCGGATCAAGCGGAAGGCCCGCGGCTGCGATGCGGCTGATGCCGTGCTGGCTGAAAACCTTGTCGAGCTCTCTCTGTGTGGCTTCTATTCCGACAACCAGCCCCTTGAACTTGCTGTCTTCGCGCAGGTTTTCCGGCACAGCTTCGATGGCGCGCGCGAGATTGTCCGCCACAGACAGGATGTCTCGGGCGAATCCGGTTGCCGCATAGGTCCGCGCATCGGCGATGTCCTTCTCCGCCCGGCGCCGAACGTTTTGCGCTTCGGCCTTTGCGTACAGAGTTTCCTGCTTGGAAGTTTCCAAGTCATCACGCAGCTGCGCCAGCGCCTCCTCGACGCCGGTTTCGCTGTCCTCCGCCGCGTCGTCCTCGTCTGTGAGGAATTCCTCGGGAACGCCCTTCAGTTCTTGTTCTACGGCTTCGTCCTGCGGCCGCTTTTTGTCGTCGCTCATAGCTATCCGTGTCTATCCGATAAGTTTGCCCAATGATCGGGCTGTGAAGTCCACCATGGGGACGACGCGCGCGTAATTCAACCGCGTGGGACCGATCACCCCCAACACGCCAACCACCTTTCCCTGCCGGTCATGGTAGGGTGAAGCGATTACGGACGAGCCTGAAAGTGCGAACAATCTGTTTTCTGCGCCGATAAAAATGCGGGTCGAATCCGCGTCGCGGGCGACTTCCAGCAATTCAGCGACGGATTGCTTGTTTTCCAGATCGTCCAGCAATGAGCGCACTCTGTCGAGATCGTCGAGCGCACTTTCGTCGAGCAGATTGGCTTGACCGCGCACGATCAGCACAGGCCGCCTGGCCGCGTCCTCTGTCCAGACTGCGAGGCCCCGCTCGACCAGATCCTGACTCGCTTTGTCGAGCGCTGAACGACCTTCGGCAATCTCCTTGTGCATCGCTGCGCTGGCTTCGGTGAGAGTCCGCCCGGCGAGCCGCGCCGTGATGTAATTGCTTACCTGCTCGAGGATGTTGGCCGGCGTGTCGCCGATTTCGACCACCCGGTTCTCGATCCCTCCGTCCTCGCCCACTAGTATCGCCAGCGCCTTGCCTTGCCCAAGCGGGACAAGGGCGATCTGCGCCAGGCGCGGCTCTCGGCTCGGGATCATCACCATTCCGGCAGCACCGGAAAGGTCGGAAAGCATCGAACTGGCCGCCTCCAGCGCCTGTTCGATCGGCCCAGGTGCGGCAAGCCGTGCTTCGATCGCCTTGCGTTCTTCATGGCTTGGCTCGGCAACCTGCATCATTCCGTCGACGAACAATCGCAAGCCCGTGTCGGTCGGCATCCGTCCCGCACTGGTGTGCGGCGCGGCGAGCAGGCCGAGTCTCTCAAGATCGGCCAGAACCGACCGGATCGACGCAGGCGACAAGTCGACCCCGCCCTCGCCCGAGAGCGCCTTCGATCCGACCGGCTGCCCGCTGTCGAGATATCCCTCGACCACAAGCCGAAAGATGTCTCTTGCGCGTTCGTTAAGTTCAGTGACGGGTGGAGTGGGCATAGCGTCAATCTAGTCATTGGCCTCAAAGCCACAAGCGCGTAACGCGGCGCCAACGATTCAGCAAAGGACAATATCCATGCGACCTTCCGGCCGTTCCCCCGACGAAATGCGCGAGATTACAATCGAAACCGGCTTCACCAAACATGCCGAAGGCTCATGCCTCGTAAGCTTTGGCGATACGCGCGTGCTTTGCACTGCCAGTGTTGAGCGGAATGTACCGCCATGGATGCGCGGGAAAGGCGAAGGCTGGGTTACGGGCGAATATTCGATGCTCCCCCGCGCCACCCATACGCGGGGATCGCGTGAAGCGGCGCGCGGCAAGCAGTCGGGCCGAACGCAGGAAATCCAGCGGCTGATCGGCCGCTCTTTGCGGGCCGTGGTCGATCTCAGAAAGCTGGGCGAACGGCAAGTCACGCTCGATTGCGATGTGATTCAGGCCGATGGCGGCACCCGCACTGCGTCCATTTCCGGCGCGTGGGTGGCCTTGCGGCTTGCAGTGAATGGCTTGCTTGCAAGCGGAGATCTGAAGGTCGATCCGATTGCGGCTCAAGTCGCGGCGATCAGCTGCGGGATCTATAACGGCAATCCGGTGCTCGATCTGGACTATGACGAGGATTCAAATGCCGACGCCGATGCAAATTTTGTGTTGATTTCCGGCGGACAGATCGCTGAAGTCCAAGCGACAGCCGAAGGCGCCACTTATGATGAAGAGGGCCTGCTTCGCTTGCTTCGCCTCGCCAATATCGGCTGCGACCGGATTTTCCAGGCTCAGTTGGACGCGGTAAAGTGACCAGAAAGCTCGGCGGCGGCTCGCTGGTCATCGCCACCCATAATTCCGGCAAGCTCAAGGAAATCGGCGCCTTGCTCGATCCCTATGGCCTGAAATGTATCAGTGCCGGATCGCTTGGTTTGCCCGAGCCCGCCGAGACCGGGAAAACCTTCGTGGAAAACGCGCTGATCAAGGCCCGTGCAGCGGCAGAAGCATCCGGGATCGTGGCGCTGGCGGACGATAGCGGCTTGTCGGTCGATGCGTTGGGCGGGCGGCCCGGCGTCTACACCGCCGATTGGGCAGAGCGCCAGTGGTTCGAAGGCGACGCCGGCCGCGACTGGTACATGGCGATGGGCAAGGTCGAAGGCATGTTGCAACAACTCGGCCCGGACATCGATCGGAGCGCAGCGTTTCACTGCGTGCTGGCGATTGCATGGCCGGATGGAGAATACGCGGCGTATGAAGGCAAATGCCCCGGTTCGCTGACATGGCCACCCCGCGGCACACTGGGATTTGGCTACGATCCGGTATTTGTTCCGCAAGGGCGCGAGCAGACTTTCGCGGAGATCGACCCGGAAGAAAAACATGCCATCAGCCACCGCGCCGATGCCTTTGCCAAGCTGGTTGCGGATCAGTTTGGTGGCTGATTACTTGGGGGCAATCGGCCAATCGTAAATGTTCCCGGTCGGGCGATAACGGCAGACAAGGAATTCGTCGCGATCATTGCTGGCGACCGCACACCCGACCTCTTCTGTCCACGGCCAGACGATCTGTGTGTAGTGACCGACGTCGACCCATTTGCCCGTTCGCGAGACATCGGGAAACTTGCCCGGCTTGAAATAGCGTTTTTCGTCGACGAACCGCCCGATCATGTCGCCCGCGGTGAAAGCCCGGTCGGTACCCTGCCAAAGGTTTTCACCCTCGCCCCGCCGGGTACTGGCAGGTGAATGCTCCAAACTGCCCTTGCGCGAGAGGACGACCGCATAGGACCGTGCATCGCGTGCAAGATCGTCCGCCCAACGCAGCGGTTTCGCACCGAAATCGCGCCGTGCGTCGTTGTGCGTCTGCAGCAGTTCCCGCTCGAACGGATGCAAGGCTCCATTAGCCAGCGCGGCCGGAGCTATCACGCCAAGCGCGGCAGACCCGATTGCGAATATCTTTGCGACCCGTCCCATCTGAAGCGGTTTGTGCTTGTCGCGGTTAACACTGCCTGAAACAATAGGATTACCATGGCTCGCGCACTCTACATCCATTGGCCCTTCTGCCTGAAAAAATGCCCCTATTGTGATTTCAACAGTCACGTCCGGGCAGAAGTCGATCACGCCCTGTGGGAACGCGCGATGCTCGCCGACATGCGGCACGAGCACGTGGTATCGGACAGTGGGCCGCTGACATCGATATTTTTCGGTGGCGGAACGCCTTCTCTGATGCCGCCCGGACTGGTGGCGCGATTGCTGGTCGAAGCGGAGCAACTGTGGGGTTTCGACCCTGGCATCGAGATTACGCTCGAAGCCAATCCCTCGTCGGTTGAAGCAGGCAAGTTCGCAGATCTGAACGCTGCCGGGGTGAACCGCGTTTCGCTTGGGCTGCAATCGCTCGATGACAGGACGCTGGGCTTCCTTGGGCGGTTGCATTCGGTCGAAGAGAGCCTTGAAGCGCTTGGCATCGCGCAGCGGGTGTTCGAGCGGGTCAGTTTCGACCTGATCTACGCGCGGCCCAAACAAAGCGAGGCGCAATGGCGTGCAGAGCTTGCGCGCGCCTTGAGCTTCGGGACGCAGCATCTCTCACTCTATCAATTGACGATCGAACCGGGGACACGCTTTGCCACCGATGTTCGGCGGGGCGTATTCTCACCGCTTGAGGATGATCCGGCGGCAGACCTGTTCGCGGTAACGCAGGAAATGACTTCGGCGGCGGGGCTCCCTGCTTACGAAATCAGCAATCACGCAGCGGCAGGGCAGGAGAGCCGCCATAATCTGACCTATTGGCGCTATCAGGATTATGCCGGGATTGGGCCGGGTGCGCATGGGCGCAGGGCGGGCTGCGCGACCCAGCGCCACAAGAAACCGGAGAATTGGCTCTCGGCGATCGAGCAGCACCGCTGCGGCCTGTCGGAAGAGCGCCCACTCGTGCCGGCAGAGGCCGCGACCGAGGCCTTGCTTATGGGGTTGAGACTACGCGAGGGGATCGACCTGACAGCACTTGGCCAGCGATTCGATCTCCGGCGCGATGCACTGGTCGATCAGGAGCGGCTCGACTTCTATCGCAACCTCGGTTTCGTGTGGGAGCGCGGCGGAAGGATTGGCGCCACTCAAGCCGGTATGGGCGTGCTCGACGCGCTGCTGGGCGAGTTGGTCGCCAGCGATCTGGTTGCTTCGTGACGGAAGCGGATTTCCTTGAGGCATGGCGGGAACATCTGACCGACCACCGCCATCGATCGCCGCATACGGTGCGGGCCTACCTGTCGGCGGCATCACGCCTGCTGGCATTTCGGAAGTTCGCCAGCTGGGGCCAGATCACAGCAATCGACGGGCCCGAACTGCGCCGCTATCTCGCGCGGCGGCGCGCCGATGGTCTGGGCAACGCTTCGGTGGCGCGAGAACTTTCCGCGCTGAAGGCCTTCATTGCCTTTGCCGGGCAGCAGGCTGGACGACACGATGCCACAGCCCCGCGTCTGCGCGGTCCGCGCCTGAAGAAGGGTCTGCCCCGCCCGGTGTCACCAGACGATGCGCGCAATGTGGCCGAGATGGTATCCGCGCTTGGACAGCAAGACTGGATCGGCGCGAGAGATCGCGCGGTTCTGTTGTTGCTGTATGGCGCCGGTTTGCGGATCGCAGAGGCCCTATCGATCAAAGGTGGAGATTTGCCACTGGGTGAAACGCTGTCCGTGATTGGCAAAGGGCGCAAGCAACGAATCGTTCCGATTCTGCCGATCATTCGCGAAGCGGTGGAAGACTATGTCGAGCGTTGCCCGTGGCCCCTGTCGAAAGACGGTCCGGTTTTCGTGGGCGTGAAAGGCGGGCCGCTCAATCCGGGGATGATCCAGAAGGCAATGGCGCAGGCACGCAAAGCGCTGGGCTTGCCTGCAACGGCGACACCGCACGCGCTGCGGCACAGCTTTGCGACCCACCTGCTGGGTGCTGGCGCTGACTTGAGAAGCCTGCAGGAATTGCTCGGCCACGCGAGCCTTGGATCGACGCAGATATACACCAAGGTCGATACCGCAACGCTGCTGGATAGCTATCGCAACGCCCATCCGCGCGAAAAGAAATAGCCAGAATACCAGTTCGGCCGGTCCGGCTAGTCGGGCACGACCCACTTGATCGATATGGCCTGGTATTTGAGTCCTTCGTAATCGCCCTCGCCTTCTGCGAAGTCGAAGCGGCCGTAACGGGCCAGCTGCAGGCAGGTGTCGTTATCCAGATAGACGTGGCCCGAAGTCTTTACGGGCCTGCATGTGGCGACCCGGCCATTTCGATTGATCCCGATGATCACATCGGTCCTGCCGTCGAGATCCATCCTTATGGCACGACTCGGGTACTGGATGCGCGCTGCGGCAGAGGGCCTGATAGTCGCCTGATCACGGGTAAAATCGGGCAATTCGGACAGCTTGCGAGAGGCATATTTCGGAGTTCGCTTCAATGCATCGCTGCGCGGAGACGCCGTATAGAAATATTGCAGCGTGGTGTCGGCCCGGTTCACCGGAATGTCGCAGCGCATTTTCACGCTTCTCTTATCCACGCTGTCAACCTCGCGGCACGACGTGTCTCGCCATTCGTCATCGTCTTCGAACTTGTCACAAAGTACTGCCCGCTCCGGCGGAGAGATCACCATCCGGGCATCCGCAGGTCGCGCATAGCAACTGTAAACGATGCCGCTCTCGCGATCCAAGCCGCTGACAATGAAGCCGGCAGTCTCCGCGCTCCCTGCGTCGAGATCATCCAAGGCAATTGTATGAGTTGGAGCAGGCTGTGCAGCGAAGCTGATCGCAATCCGTCCATGCTGGCCCGCCAAATCATAGGAACTGAATGGCGTAACGGTGGCCGATTGCATCAAGGCGGCGCAAATAAGCTCGCGCTGTGCTGGCGACAATTCTTCCGCCATGGGGGTGCAGCGCAGCGGCTTACCCTGTTGGTCGACATACAGATCGACATCCTGCTTCATACGCACCGGAAGTCTACCCAACGGTATGAGGGCCCTCTGGTCGGGTTCGAAAGACATGGCCGAAACGCGATGTATATCCACATCGTTCACTGGAGGCTCTGCCGGCATGTGGATTGTGCGCGTCGTAATGGCGGTGTATTCGGTCGGCTGTTTCGGGTCGTTCTGGGCAGCCGTTGGCGACGCTAAGGTGGCCGCAGCCGATATGCTGGCGATCATGCCAATGAACAGACGCATCACAGTCTCCTCTCGATCGCATCCCAGATCAGCGCTGGTGTGTCCGTCCCGTTAAATTCGTCGATCGCGACGATCCCGGTTGGTGACGTCACGTTGATCTCCGTCAGCCATTTGCCGCCGATCACATCGATCCCGACAAACACCAGACCCCGCTTCTTCAGTTCCGGTCCCATTGCCGCGCAGATTTCCTCTTCGCGAGCCGTCAGCTCGGCGGCTTCTGCATATCCGCCTTGCGCAAGGTTCGACCGAAATTCGCCCTCACCGGGGAAGCGATTGATCGCCCCGCTGACTTCACCGTCGACCAGCACAATGCGCTTGTCGCCCTCGGCGACTTCGGGAAGGAATGGCTGCACCATATGCGGCTCCGGCCATGTCTGATTGAAGACTTCAGACAGGGCTGAAAGATTGGTGCCGTCGGCTTCGATCCTGAAGATCGCCTTGCCGCCATTGCCATGCAGCGGTTTCACCACAACCGCACCATATTTTGCATGAAATGCGCGGATGTCTTCCAGCTTACGCGCGACCAGTGTTGGCGGCATGAATTGTGCATAGTCGAGCACGAACATCTTTTCCGGCGCATTGACCACTTCGCGCGGGTCGTTGACCACCAGAGTATGCCCTTTGAGCCGGTCGAGCAGCAGAGCGGCGCTGATATAGCCGAGTCCGAACGGTGGGTCCTGCCGCATCAGGATCACATCGATATCGGCGGCGAGATCGATCTTCCTTGTCTCGCCCTGCCACTCGAAATGCGCGCCTTCTACGCGCTGGACAGTCAGCGGACGTGCCCATGCGGTGATCCGGCCGTCCTCATAGGCCAGTGTGGTAACATCGTAATGCCAGACCTTATGTCCTCTTGCTTGCGCTCCCAACATCAGCGCGAAACTCGAGTCCCCTTTAATGTTGACGCTTTCGATCGGGTCCATCTGGACAGCTACGCGCAGGCTCATGTTTGCTCCGGTTCCGATTTAGGGCTGGTAGGCATTGGCGATGTGGCGCGGGAAACCCCCGGGTGCAAGCAGGATGACATCGATCCGCATGTCCTCCCCCGAAAGCGCATATTTGTGCGCCACGGCTTCAGCCGCTGCTGCGACGCGCCGGAGCCGGTATTCGTCGATCGCATGATCGAGGTCCTCGCTTCGCTTGCGCCATTTGACTTCGATGAAAGCAATGAGCGCACCGCGTCTTGCCACCAGGTCGATTTCTCCCGCCGGTGTTTTTACCCGCCGGTCGAGGATCGACCATCCCTTGAGCATCAGCCATGCCGCAGCGCGCTTCTCTCCGTCGCGCCCGCTGCGTTCGGCCAGCTGCCGCTTCATTTGCCGCGAAGTTCCATTGCCCGGACGTACAGCGTCTTGCGGTCGAGCCCCGTTTTGCGGGCAACTTCCGCTGCGGCCTGCGAGGTCTTGAGGGTCTCAAGAGCCTTCATTAGCAGCGCATCGGCTTCCATCTCACTCGTTTCGGCAGGTGGCGGCGGGCCCACCAGGAGGACAATTTCGCCCTTCGGCGGATGAGCGGTGTAGTGGTCCGCCAGGATTGCAGGCTCATCAGTCCGCGCCTCTTCGTGAAGCTTGGTAAGCTCTCTCGCGACCGAAACGGTGCGTTGCGGCAATTCACGCTCGATCGCATGCAGGGACTTCACCAGCCTCGGGCCGGTTTCGTAGAAGATCAGAGTTGCGTCGATGCCCGACAATTGCGCCAGCATTTCGCTGCGCGCCTTTTCCTTGGAAGGAAGAAACCCGGCAAAAAGGAACCGGTCGTTGGGCAGGCCGGAAAGCGTCAGGCCTGCGATGGCCGCGCATGCGCCGGGCAGCGTGGTGACGGGAATGTCTTGCTGTCGTGCATCGACGACCAATCGATAGCCCGGATCGCTGATTAGCGGCGTGCCCGCATCGCTGATCAAGGCCACTGCTTCGGTGCGCATGGCGTCGACCAACCTGGTCCGGGCTGAAGCATCACTATGGTCGTCATACCGCCGCAATGGTTTCGAAATGCCGAGATGCTTCAGAAGCTTGCCGGCCACCCGTGTGTCTTCGCATGCCACCAGGTCACAATTCTTCAGAACGTCGACCGCACGTAACGTGATGTCGCCAAGATTGCCAATCGGCGTCGCGACGATATAGAGGCCGGGTGCCAAGGTATGTTCAGATGGGTTGCGGGTCACTGCCTGCGTCCATGGACCAGAATATGAAGGGTCGGCAAGAAATGAAGCGCTATTCCATGGATCGACGCGGCCTAACAGTCCTCGCGGCGACCATATTCCTGGCTGGGTGCCAGATCATTCCCAAGGCTCCCGCACCCACGACACCGGGGCCGACCACAACCGATCCAACGCCGGAGCCGAGCGCCACTGCGCTGCCAAGTGGTGACAACACACGTCACAGGATCGCCCTGTTGGTACCGATGAGCGGCGATAATGGCGCGGTGGGCAATGCGATTGCCAATGCAACCATGATGGCGATTCTCGATACCAGTGCGAGCAATCTGCGCATCACGACCTACGACACGTCGTCCGGTGCGCGTTCGGCAGCGCGCAAGGCGGTCGCCGACGGGAACAAGCTCATTCTGGGTCCATTATTGGCCGACAATGTGCCGCAGGTCCTCGCAGAGGCACGTCCGGCCGATGTCCCGATCATATCCTTTTCCAATGATGCGAGTGTCACAGGGCCAGATGTCTTCGTGATGGGGCAGATCCCTGCCCAATCAATTGCCCGCACGGTTGGCTACGCCCGCCAGAACGGCGCAGCCAATTTCGCCTCCATCGTGCCGGAGGGCGAGTACGGCCGCAGTGTCGAGGCAGCTTTCGAAACAGCGGTGGTCGGCAACGGCGGACGGGTCGTGGCAAAAGAAACCTATGACCGGAGCAACACATCGATCGTCAGCGCGGCGCAGAGACTGCAGCAGCGTGGCGGTTTCGATACTGTCCTGATCGCTGACGGGGCCCGCCTGACGGCTTTGGCAGCAAGCGAACTGAAGGCGCGCGGACAAGGTCCGGCCCGGCTACTCGGAACCGAACTGCTGAGCGGTGAGGCAGGTGTGACCCGAACCACGGCGATGAGAGGCATGCTGTTCTCGGCCATTTCCGATACACGGTTCAAGCGCTTTGCCGACAGCTATCGTGAGCGTTTCGGTGATCAGCCTTATCGCATTGCAACCCTGGGATATGATAGCGTGCTCCTGACCCTCAGGGTCGCGCGCGAGTGGCGCGTCGGTCGCGATTTTCCCGTTCGCCAACTGCGTGAAGATGGCGGCTTTCTCGGCCTTGATGGCCCGTTCCGGTTCAATCGCAGCGGTGTGATCGAACGCGCCATGGAAGTGCGGGAAATCCGCGATGGCCAGGTTGTGATTGTTTCGCCTGCACCGACCGCTTTCCAGGACTGAAGATAAAGCACAGCTTCTGCTTGTGGCGCGGCGAATCCGCAGCCTATAGCCATGCCCATGTCTGATGATCTGTTTGAAGGTACGCCCGCGTCCAGCGGCGACTATGATTCCTCGTCGATCGAGGTGCTCGAAGGCCTTGAGCCGGTGCGCCGCCGCCCCGGCATGTACATCGGCGGGACAGATGATCGCGCCCTGCACCATCTCGCTGCCGAAGTGCTCGACAACGCGATGGATGAAGCGGTGGCAGGCCACGCATCGCGCATCGAAGTTTCGTTGGAGGAAGGCAATCGCCTTTCCATAGCGGACAACGGGCGCGGGATCCCGGTTGACGAACACCCCAAGTTCCCGGGTAAATCGACGCTGGAAGTGATCCTTTCGACATTGCATTCCGGCGGCAAGTTTTCCGGCAAGGCCTATGCCACATCGGGCGGTTTGCACGGCGTCGGGGTGAGCGTGGTGAACGCGCTATCGAGCGATACGCGGGTCGAGGTTGCTCGCGACAGGAAACTATATGCGCAATCCTTCTCCAAGGGAGAGACCAGCGGCAAGCTGGAAGAGCTCGGACCGACACCGAACCGCCGCGGAACAACGGTAAGTTTCACGCCCGACACGGAAATATTCGGTGACCGGCAGTTCAAACCGCACCGATTGTTCAAATTGGCCCGGTCGAAAGCCTATCTCTTTGCCGGAGTGGAAATCCGCTGGAAGTGTGCTGAAAGCCTGACTTCCGAAGATGTCCCGTCCGAAGCGGTATTCAAATTTCCCGGCGGCTTGGCGGATCATCTGGCGGAACAGGTCGGCGCGCGCGAATGCGTTACCGCGCAACCCTTCACCGGGACGCAGGAATTTCCCGACGAACAAGGCCGGGTGGAATGGGCAATCGCATGGCCGCTCTATTCCGACGGTTCGACCAGCTGGTATTGCAACACGGTCCCCACTCCGGATGGCGGCACGCACGAGCAAGGCGTCCGGGCCGCGCTGACCAAGGGGCTCCGCGCGTTCGGCGAGCTGACCAGCACCAAGAAGGCAAAGGACATCTCTGCCGATGATGTCATGACCGGCGCGGAAGTGATGCTCAGCGTGTTTATCCGCGATCCGCAATTCCAGTCGCAGACCAAGGACCGGCTGACCTCGCCCGAAGCTGCACGGTTGGTCGAGAATGCCGTGCGCGACCATTTCGATCACTTCCTGACCGATAATATGGAGCGGGGCAAAGCGCTGCTCGGTGAAGTGATGGAGCGGATGGATGAACGGCTCCGGCGCAAGCAGGAGCGTGAGATCAAGCGCAAGACTGCGACCAGTGCCAAGAAGCTGCGCCTGCCGGGAAAGCTCACCGATTGCAGCGGTGAGACCGACGCCGAGACCGAGCTATTCATCGTCGAAGGCGATTCTGCTGGCGGTTCCGCCAAGCAGGCCCGCAATCGGAAAACCCAGGCTATCCTGCCGATTCGCGGCAAGATCCTCAATGTTGCCTCGGCCAGTGCCGACAAAATCCGCGCCAATGCTGAAATTGCCGATCTCGGTCTCGCGCTTGGCTGCGGCACGCGCAAGGACTGCGATCCGGAGAATTTGCGTTACGACCGTATCATCATCATGACCGATGCGGATGTCGACGGGGCACATATCGCGACTCTGCTGATGACATTCTTCTTTCAGGAGATGACCGAGATCGTCCGCAAGGGACATCTGTTCCTCGCTCAACCGCCGCTCTATCGTCTGACGGCCGGCAAAGAGAGCCGTTACGCCGCCGATGACGCACATCGCGCGGAACTCGAAGCAACGGTCTTCAAAGGCAAGAAAGTCGAAGTCGGCCGCTTCAAGGGCCTGGGCGAGATGAACCCGTCACAGCTACGCGAAACCACCATGTCGCCCGAGACCCGCTCTCTGGTGCGGATCACCCTGCCCGCCGAATTCGAAGATCGCGCGGCGGTCAAGGAGCTGGTTGACCAGCTGATGGGCCGCAACCCGGAACATCGGTTCAATTTTATCCAGAACCGTGCCGGTGAAGTCGACCGCGATCTTATCGATGCATAAGGATGACGCACCGCTGATCGAGCCGGAAGACGGCGACATAATGGCGGGCGACCGCCGCATCGCCCGGGCCGATACCGCGTTGCCGGACTGGTATATTTCGGATGGCGCATACCGCTCGATCCCGATTGCATGGTTTGCCGGCGCGCTGATCCTGCAAGTAATCGTACAGCCGGCCATCTTCTTCCTGCTGCTCGGCTTTTCCGGCCTTTATACCATCGCCGCGGGCTTGCTCGTCACCGGCATAATCGCGCATTTCACCTGGCGACGCGGCATGGCCGAGGCGAGCCGAACGTGGCAGGTCGCGACGGCCCTGATGCTGCTGTTTTTCCTGTCGTTGACAGTCATCACAGCTATCTCCCGCATTTGAAACGGCACGGTGCTGCCATGCACCGTTGCTCTTGCTCTCTCGCGTTCGCTCGCTTAACGCGCACGTAAAGTTGCAGAGGAAAACCGATGACCGACAAGCGCTTCACTGGCACAGATAATTACATCGCCACCGACGATCTCAAGGTCGCGGTCGATGCGGCGGTGACGCTGCGCCGCCCCCTGTTGGTCAAGGGTGAACCGGGTACAGGCAAGACCGTTCTCGCACATGAAATCGCCAAGGCTATCGGTGCTCCGCTGATCGAGTGGAACATCAAATCGACCACCAAGGCGCAACAGGGCCTTTATGAATATGATGCGGTGGCACGATTGCGTGATGGTCAGCTTGGTGACGAGCGCGTTCATGACATCTCGAACTACATCAAGAAGGGCAAACTTTGGGAGGCTTTTACCGCGCCCGAGCTTCCCGTCCTGCTGATCGACGAGATCGACAAGGCTGACATCGAGTTTCCCAATGATCTGCTGCAAGAGCTCGATCGGATGAGCTTCGACGTTTATGAAACGCATGAGACGATCACCGCGGCAGAACGCCCGATCGTGGTCATTACTTCGAACAACGAGAAGGAACTGCCCGACGCGTTTCTTCGCCGCTGTTTCTTCCACTATATCAAATTTCCCGATCGCGAGACGATGCAGGATATTATCGATGTCCACTACCCGGGCATCCAGAAGACGCTCGTCAAGAAAGCGATGGACGTGTTTTATGAACTGCGCGAAGTCCCCGGCCTGAAGAAGAAGCCGTCGACCAGCGAATTGCTCGACTGGCTGAAGCTGCTGCTCAACGAAGATATGCCGCTCGAAGTGCTGCAGGATAGCAACCCGAACAACGCCATTCCGCCGCTCCATGGTGCACTGCTCAAGAACGAGCAGGACATCATGCTGTTCGAACGGCTCGCCTTCATGTCGCGTCGCCAGCCTTGAGCGCCCTCAGGCTTTAGGCGCGGAGCGAACGGTCAGAGGGTGTAAGCAACCTCGAAATCGCCCCAGCGGCGGCCGTTGATAATGAGCGGGATGTAGACATTGCGGACGATCAGGTGCTGCTTGCCGTCGCCTTCCTGACGATAGACGGCCATAGTGAATGGGTCCGTCGATTTCTTCGCGATCTCGTCCACGCCTTCCATGATGATCCGGCCATTGCGGCAGTATTTCGTGTCATGGGCAAGATCGCCGGTCGGTTGCCGTGAATGTTCGGAAACATGCGTGGGCAGGAAGCCGTTCATGTCTGCCTGTGAACACATCTTGATGATATCGTCGGTGGCGACAACGCGATCGAGGATCGGGCGCCAGTTGATGTCCGTCCAGTCGCTGAGCGACGTGCGGAACAGCGGCGGGTTCGATCCGGGAACCTGCCTGTAATTCTGATCGAACAACATGCCCATGGTGAGCTTACCGCTGGCGATCGCTTTTTCGGCAACGGCGGCAATATCGGCCGCATGCTGTTTGGCTTTTTCGACCATCATGCTGTCGTTGGGCGACAGTCCTGCCTTGACGATGCTGTCGAACATTTCGCTCGCGGTGACTTCCAGCGTTTCCATATTCTGGTGCGCGCTCTGGAGCTTTGCTTCGTTCTGCAACGCGGCCTTGTCGAAGTTTTCCAGTACATCCTGCACCCGGTGGACATGGCTGCTGATCGTGCTGGTCGAGCGGGCGATCTGGTCATTTTGCCGGTCGACTTCCTCGACCAGCTCCGCGACCCCGCCGATCGTCTGTTCAATCTGCGCGACTGAACTCTTCGCGTTGGTCGACGCTTCAGCGCCGCTTTCGATTTGTGCGATAACCGAGTTGGCTTCGGCATCCAGCGTATCGATCGTGCGGGTGATTTCTTCGGTCGCGCGGCGGGTTTCACCGGCCAGATTCTTCACCTCATTTGCGACTACCGCAAACGTTCGGCCCGCATCACCCGCTCGCATGGCTTCGATCGTGGCGTTGAGCGCCAGGATATTGGTGGTTTCGGCGATCTGCTCGATATCGTGTGAACTCTTGCGCACCTGCTCCATCGCAGCTGCAAAGCCTGTCACATGCTGAGTCAGCGTTTCGACGAGATCGAGCAGGCCGGATATCTCCCCCAACGAGGACTGGATCAGTTCCGTACCCTGGCCAAGGCGCTCGATGGCCCGTTCGGACAGCAGGCGGGCTTCGTCACTCGCTTCGGAGACTTTTTGCTGATCTTCTTCCAGTTCAGCGACTGTGCCTTGAAGAGCGCTGTGTTCCGCGCGCAGACGCTCCGAGGTGTCGATGACCGACTGGACGATCCCGGCAGCTTCGGAACAGCCGACTGTGACCTTGCCGCAGCTCTCCGGAATCCGGTCGATTGCCTGCTGGTTGCTCGCTTCGAAAACTTCGTGCTTCATTGGATTGGCCCTGCCCCCGGAAGATGTGTCCGTGCAGCTAGGAGCGTTGTGGTTACCATCGCGTTAAGCGGCTGCGTGTTTCTACCGAGGGCTGAACTACACGGGGCTGGCGCTGGAACTTGCGACGAGCTAAGCGCGTCTCATGTTCTTCAATTTCGTCGACGAGCTACGTGAGGCCGGGATCGGGGCTTCCTTCAAAGAGCACCTCACCCTGCTGGAGGCGCTCGACAAGGATGTGATCGAGCAGACGCCAGAAGCGTTCTATTTCCTGTCGCGAGCCACCTTCGTCAAAGATGAAGGCATGCTCGACCGGTTCGATCAGGTGTTCCACAAGGTTTTCAAGGGCATTATGTCCGATTACGGACAGAATCCGGTCGATATTCCGGAAGACTGGCTGAAAGCAGTAGCTGAGAAGTTCCTGACCGAAGAGGAAATGGCCGCGATCGAGTCGCTCGGCGACTGGGACGAGATCATGGAGACGCTAAAGAAGCGGCTCGAGGAACAGGAAAAGCGGCACGAAGGCGGCAACAAGTGGATCGGCACCGGCGGCACCTCTCCATTCGGCCACTCGGGCTATAATCCCGAGGGTGTCCGGATTGGCGGGGAAAGCAAGCACAAGCGCGCGATCAAGGTGTGGGAAAAGCGCGAGTTCAAGAACCTCGACAACACCAAGGAACTCGGCACGCGCAACATCAAGATGGCACTGCGCCGACTGCGCCGGTTCGCTCGCGAAGGCGCGCAGGACCAACTCGATCTCGACGCTACCATTGAAGGAACCGCCAAACAGGGCTGGCTCGACATCCACATGCGTGCCGAGCGCCGTAATGCAGTCAAATTGCTGTTGTTTCTCGATGTCGGCGGATCGATGGACCCGTTCATCAAAATGGTGGAAGAACTGTTCAGTGCGGCCACGGCGGAATTCAAGAATCTGGAATTCTTCTACTTTCACAACTGCCTGTATGAAGGCGTATGGAAGGACAACAAGCGCCGCTGGCAGGAACGGACCAAGACGTGGGACGTGCTCCACAAATACGGGCATGATTACAAGGTCGTGTTTGTTGGCGATGCAGCGATGAGCCCGTATGAAATTACTCATCCCGGCGGCAGCGTCGAACATATGAACGAGGAAGCCGGCGCAACCTGGATGCAGCGGGTGACCAACACCTATCCGGCAACGGTGTGGCTCAATCCGGTGCCCGAGAAGCAGTGGAGCTATTCCCAGTCATCGAAACTGATGAAACAGCTGGTCAATGACCGGATGTATCCGCTGACGCTCGACGGGCTCGACGACGCGATGCGCGAATTGAGCCGCAAACACGGGGCGTGAGACACTCCCGCTTCCAGCAGTTCCGCCAGCGGCTCGAAGACTTCGATCCGGGCACTGGATGGCGGCTGTGGCTTTACGAGTTTCTGCTGTTCGGTTTCAAGCAGGCGTGGGCCTGTCTGTTCGGCGGGTTGCTGCTGTTTCTGCTGCTGGCGACGCATTTCCTTTATCCCGAAGACGCCGCGCTTCACCGTTACGATTTTCTCACTCTCGCCGCGGTTGCGATACAGGGCGGGATGCTGATGTTCCGGCTCGAGACGTGGGACGAGGCGAAGGTCATCCTCATATTCCATCTCGTGGGCACAGTGATGGAATTGTTCAAGACCGCCGCAGGGTCATGGATCTACCCGGAAGACAGCCTGCTGCATATCGGTGCGGTGCCGCTTTTCTCGGGCTTCATGTACGCTGCGGTGGGCAGCTATATCGCAAGGGTCTGGCGCATTTTCGATTTCCGTTACAGCCATTATCCGCCCAGTTGGGCAACGTGGTTGCTGGCCGCCGCGATCTATATCAATTTCTTCGCGCATCACTGGACAGTCGACATCCGGCTTGGATTGTTTGCTCTCACTGCGCTGCTTTTCTGGCGAACGAAAGTGCATTTCCGCAACTGGCGGGTGCACCGGTGGATGCCGCTGCTGCTGGGCTTTGGTCTGGTGGCTTTGTTCATCTGGTTCGCGGAGAACATCGCGACCTTTGCCAATGCATGGAATTACCCGGGCCAGGAAGACAGCTGGGAAATGGTCCATATTTCCAAGCTGGGCAGCTGGTATCTATTGATGCTGATC
Source organism: Parerythrobacter lutipelagi (assembly GCF_005434975.1). GTDB lineage: Bacteria > Pseudomonadota > Alphaproteobacteria > Sphingomonadales > Sphingomonadaceae > Parerythrobacter_A > Parerythrobacter_A lutipelagi. The sequence continues at coordinate 1,010,390 of NZ_SKCJ01000002.1, forward strand.
AGCTTTGTGCTGGTGTCGCTGGTGCAGCCAGTGCGAGAGCCCGACTAGCCGCGCGATGCCCTGGCTATGCACCCGGCGTCGACCAGCTTCATCAACAAATTCTCGATCCAGGTGCTGGACAAGAAGCTGAACTCCGCAGCGAGAGCGGATTGCGCGAACATCGGCTTGCCAACCATCCAGTCCACCACTGCCTGTTCCCGAGCAGACAAGAGCTCACTGGCTGCATAAGGTTCCAATTGGTCGGTGACAAAATATCGTGCGGACGCGAGAATTTCCGGCACGTCGAGCTTTGACCAGCTTTGGGATTTGCGCTGCTGCATTCGCGCGATTTCGCTTTTGACCGCATCGGAGCGGACGAGGTCGCGAAGTTTGTCTCCGAGAATTGCCAGCACCTCGTCCGCATCGGAATGACTGCCGTCACGCAAATCGGGCAATTGTTGCCGGAAATCAGGATCCTCAAGCGCAATCTTTGGAAGCAGATCGAACAAGCTCGCGGCAGTCAATTGCCGCAAGGCGAAAGTCACATGAAGAGACGCGTTGCTAACGGCTGTCGGTGCGTGCGAGAATCCCTTGGGAATATACAGAACATCGCCCGGCTTGAGCACTTCGTCGAATATGGTCTCTCCCGCATCGAAGTCCTGCGCGGCCCCGCCCTGTTCACCGGCGACCGGGTTCGGGTACCGATTGGCGAAGACCTGCCAACGCTTCTCACCTTCGCATTGCACTACCCAGACATCGCCATTGTCGAAATGGCTCGAAAGCCCGGCAATGCGTTTGAACGAGCAAAACACATGGGCGGTGGCATGGACGCAGAAGCGATTGCTGAATTGGCGGGCCAAGGATTCGACGGCAGGCACCGCTCGCTCAAGCCGCGAACCGACGAAAGTGAAGCCTTCCGCCAGATACCGATGGACCCGCGCCATATCCACGCTCTCGCTGCGAGCGGTATCACTAACGCCTTCATCAATCGCCCTGCCAAGATAATGCCGGTTCTCAAGAACTTCGCCATCACGAACGAGCCGGATCCATTTGGCCGGCCAGTTGGACATCACTGAACTCACCTGCTCGAAACCGCTCCAGTCGACCAGAGCCTTGTTTGCGGAGCTGTCTGCCCCACGGATAAGCAAAGGTTTATCGTCGAGATACTCAGCTGCGAAATCTTCCACTGCAATGGGCGATAGGAGCGCCGCTATATCCATCAGTAGAGCAGGTGTTCGCGCACCGCTGCGATCCAGCTGGCTTCATCATTGGCCGCGAGCGTATCGAGATCGTGCGGCGTTGCGGAAGGATCATCGACCCATTCGCGCAAGGAAGGCCCGCCGTTGATGACGTCGATCGCCAACACATCATCGGTGTATTCGTATTTGAAGTCCTTGCCCCGCCAGATCTGGTAGTCGGGATAGAGCCGCCGGATGGCTTTGAATGCCAGTGCCTGCATCCGCCAAGGCTTGAACGCCGCGTGCGTGTAAAACGGACCTTCCGCATGGATCATGATTGCGTTGCACAGCGCGCTTTGGTGCTTGTGAAAAGTCGGCTCGAACCAGCAATCGCGCAGTGCGCATCCGGCCAGCCATTCGGGCTGCAATCTCTCCATCTCAGCGAGGACAGCTTTTGCATCAATGTCCGGTGCGCCGAACAGCACCTCCAGCGGGCGGGTCGTTCCCCTGCCCTCGCTCAATGTAGCGCCTTCTATCATGACCGTGCCGGCATAGGCGCGGGCCATGTTGAGACTGGCGGCATTGGGTGACGGATTGATCCAGATGCGCCCCTGCTCTCCGGCGCCGGGCCAGCCGTATCCGGGCCCCGCTTCAGGCAGCCAGTCATGCATGGTGATGACACGGTAGTTTACGTCCAGATCGAACTGTTCGACGAACCAGCGCCCCATCTCGCCCATGGTCAGGCCGTGACGCATCGGCATCGGAGCGGCACCGACAAAGCTTTCGTTGCCCGGCACCAGCAAGGTTCCTTCGACCGGTCGTCCGGCAGGATTTGGGCGGTCGAGCACCCAGACTTCCTTGCCGTGCTTCGCAGCTTCTTCGAGCAAGTAGAGCAAGGTGGTGACGAAGGTATAGATCCGGCAACCAAGGTCTTGCAGGTCGAACAGGAAGACATCCGCACTGGACATCATCTGTCCGGTCGGGCGGCGGACCTCACCGTAGAGGCTGAAAACCGGGATACCATAGATCGGGTCCGTCTCGTCGGACGTTTCGACCATGTTGTCCTGCTTGTCGCCCTTAAGCCCGTGTTGCGGGCCGAATGCGCTGGATATATTGATACCCGCAGCGATGAGCGCGTCGAGGCTGTGTGTGAGGTCGCGTGTGACCGATGCCGGATGCGCGATCAGCGCCACGCGCTTGCCCTGCAGCGCCTCCTGCAAATCGGGCTCTGTCAGCAGGCGGTCGATCCCGAATTTCATGCTCACAACCTTCCGGCCATGTGAAGCTGGCGGCAGGTTTCGCTGTGGAACTCAGCCTTGCCAGGCTGGAAGGCGAGCGCCCAGAACTGGATGTTGCCGTCCTTGTCCTCGACTATGGCATTCAGCGCTACATCGGCGGGTATGGGCAGTTGCGACGCGATATCCGCATCCAGCACGAGTTCGCCATCATCGAAGCGGCAAGCAATGGAAATCGCCTCCACCGGCGCATCGCGGCTGTTCAGGCGGAAATCGTCGAAATCATAGCACGCCCATTGGCTCGACGGGCTGAGATTGAACTCGCGGTAATAGCTGCCTCCGGCCGGTTGCCAGAAAATTTCGAAGCAGGTCGTCTTCCAAAGATTGTCCCGCCGGGCGCTCTCGGCAGGATCAGGAATCCTGATCGCGGAAATATTGCCTTCCATGCGGAACCGTGCGCGGCAACCACCGGATGAAGGTTCACAATGCGCGCTGACCGCCGTGATCGGACCGGCAGCACAATCGGGATGAAGAACAAGCGAATGCATTGCCGTGCTATTGCCCAGCCCTGCCCGCCTCGCAAGCCACTTGGAGCGAATCCCCACCGCTGCTAGAGGCCGCGCGCTATGAGCCAGTTCAAATCCGATCTTCTCCGCCTGCTCGACGAGCGCGGCTATATCCATCAGCAAACCGATGCCGACGGGCTCGATGCGCTTGCTCAGAAGCAAGTGATCCCCGGCTATATCGGTTTCGACGCGACAGCGCCCTCGCTCCATGTCGGCAGCCTGGTGCAGATCATGATGCTCCGCCGTTTGCAGCAGGCCGGACACAAGCCGATTGTGGTGATGGGCGGCGGCACGACCAAGATCGGCGATCCCAGCGGCAAGGATGAAAGCCGCCAGATGCTGACGAGTGAGATGATTGACGAGAATATCGCTGGTATTCGCACGGTGTTCGAACGACTGCTGACATTCGGTGACGGGCCGACCGATGCGGTCATGGTCAACAATGACGAATGGCTTTCCAGCCTCGGTTACATCGAGCTGCTGCGCGATGTGGGACCGCACTTCACCATCAATCGCATGCTGACATTCGACTCGGTCAAACTGCGGCTTGAGCGCGAGCAGCCGCTGACCTTCCTCGAATTCAACTACATGATCCTGCAGGCGTACGATTACCTCGAGCTCGCACGGCGCTACGACTGCCGCCTACAGATGGGCGGGAGCGATCAGTGGGGCAATATCGTAAACGGAATGGAGCTTTCGCGGCGGATGGAATCGCGCGAATTGTTCGGTTTGACAACGCCGCTTCTGACCACTGCCGACGGCGCAAAGATGGGCAAGACTGCTGCGGGTGCGGTGTGGCTGAACGAAGCGCAGCTGCCGAGTTACGACTTCTGGCAATATTGGCGCAACGCGGATGACCGCGATGTCGGACGGTTTCTACGCTTGTTTACCGACCTGCCCCTAAGCGAAATTGCCCGTCTCGAGTCGCTCGAAGGGGCGGAGATCAATCAGGCAAAAACTGTTCTGGCCAACGAGGTCACAGTACTGGTGCGCGGCGAAGATGCGGCAAGATCAGCAGAAGCGACCGCTGCAGAGACGTTTGCCGGAGGCGGAGCGGGTGACGATCTCCCGACCCTTTCAGTGGGCCGGGAAGGCATGCGTATCGGCGCGGTATTGACCGCAATCGGTTTCACCGCGTCGAACGGGGAAGCCAAGCGCAAAATCGCAGAAGGTGCCGTGAAGCTCGACGGCGAGTCGGTTAATGACCCCGGCGTCCTGATCGAAGTCGAAGCAGGATCAGAAAAGAAGTTAAGCCTCGGCAAGAAGAAACACGGTGTTTTGACGCAATAATCGGTAAAAAAGGGCCATTCTGTCCCGTTCTGAAACAGAAAATTTTACAAAATATCAGGCTTTGTGAGGCATTAACGATCCCAACGTTTCAACAATGAGGGGTCATGGCAAGTGTCAGTCCGTGCACAGCTTTCGGTAACCGATCAGCGCCGCGCCGCGCGCCATCCGGTAGACTATCCGGTGATTGCCGAACACCATGATCGTGGCGATGTGAAAATGCACATCTCCAACATATCCGCCCATGGCTTCATGGTCGACGACGGCGAGGATTTGAGCCGCGGAGACCGGGTCATTATTCGCTTGCCGATCATCGGCCGAATTGAAGCCTATGTCATCTGGGTGCGCGAAGAGCGTGCCGGTTTCCAGTTCGAGCGGATCATCCGCCTCGACGATTTCGACCTGATGATCGATACGCTGCAACCAAATTCGAAGCTGACACGTCGGCGCTGACTTGACGAACCAAGCCGGGCTTTGCCTGCCGCATAATCGAACTACCTTTCCCTGATCACCTGCGCCTGCCATGGCGTGCCGGTGAGCGCGATCCAGCCAGAACCCACGCACCCGTTCCAGGTCCATAATTTTCGGGCCTACTGGCTCGCGCGCATCACCATGACGCTGGGCCAGTATGCGATGATGCTGGTTATCGGCTGGCAGACCTATGACCTTGCAAGAACCGGCGGAATGTCGATTCAGGGGGCATCGGGCCAGCTTGCGTTGATTGGCCTGTTCCAGTTTATCCCGCTGTTTCTGCTTTCGCCGTTTACCGGATTGGCCGCCGACCGGTTCGACCGCCGCAAACTTGCCCAAGCGACAATCGTCTTGCAGCTCTTTTGCGCCAGCGCGCTCTGCGCACTCACATGGTCGGATTCCGTCACGATCCCCTGGCTGTTCTGCATTGCGGTGCTGCTTGGCATTGTTCGCGCGTTCAATGGGCCGGCCTTGTCGGCCCTGTCGCCCAACCTCGTGCCGAAATCGATCCTGCCGACCGCCATCGCGCTCAGTTCGATTTCCTGGCAGGTCGGAATGATCGCCGGGCCAGCCATCGGGGGATACTTCCACGCCGTTGAACCGGCCCTGCCATACGCGGTTGCCACCGGCCTGTTTGTCGTTGCCATCATCGCGCTCGGGACCATCGGCAAGATCCCCCAGCCCGATATTCGCGGGTCCGCGCGGCCGATCGGCCAGATCATCGATGGATTGCGCTATGTGGTCCACAACAAGATGGTACTCGGCTCCATCACCCTCGATCTGTTCGCAGTTTTTCTGGCCGGGGCGACAGCCCTTTTCCCGGTCTATGCGCGCGACATCCTCCAAGTGGGCGAGGAAGGGCTGGCACAACTGGCAATGGCTCCTGCCATCGGGGCGACGCTGACCGGCATATGGTTCTCGTTTCGCCCGCTCGCACGCAATGTCGGTCCGGCGATGCTGACTGCGGTCGCAGTGTTCGGGCTGGCCACGATCGTGTTCGGCCTTTCCACCTCGATGCCGCTGAGCCTTACCGCGCTGTTCGTCGTGGGCGCGGCGGATATGTTCAGCGTGTATATTCGCCAGTCGCTGGTTCAGTTGCACACGCCTGATGACAAACGCGGACGGGTGTCGTCGGTCAGCCATCTGACAATCAGTGCCTCGAACGAGTTCGGCGATTTTTTCTCCGGCTCGCTCGCTTTCCTGATCGGTCCGGTGGCTGCGGTCGCCGCGGGCGGGGTTGGCGCGATCCTCACGGTTGGTCTGTGGGCGCGCATATTCCCGGTCTTGCGAACAACCCGGACCTTTGACCCGCCCGAAGAGTTATTAGATAATGAACCGCACACCGGGCCAGACACCCGCCCAGACGGAGAGAAAGCATGAAAGCCGCCAACATCCTCGCAACCATCGGGAATACTTCGCACGTCCGCCTGTCGCGCCTCTTCCCCGACCATGAAGTCTGGGTGAAGAACGAGCGCGAGAATCCCGGTGGATCGATCAAGGACCGCATCGGTCTGGCGATGATAGAGGATGCGGAAAAATCCGGCGCGCTGAAAGCCGGCGGCACGATCATCGAACCAACCAGCGGTAATACCGGGATTGGTCTCGCGATGGTTGCTGCGGTCAAGGGCTACAAGCTGATCCTCGTCATGCCTGAAAGCATGAGCATCGAGCGCCGCCGCCTGATGCTGGCCTATGGCGCGACCTTCGACCTGACGGCCAAGGAAAAGGGCATGAAAGGCGCGATTGAACGCGCGACACAGCTGGTCGAAGAAACCGAAGGTGCGTGGATGCCGAGCCAGTTCGACAACGAGGCGAACTACAAGGTTCACGTGGCGACCACCGCCAAGGAAATCCTGGCTGACTTTGCCGATGCGCCGATTGATGTGATGGTCACCGGTGTCGGCACTGGCGGCCATCTGACCGGCTGCGCTGAAGAATTGAAGCGCCACTGGTCCGCGATGAAAGCCTATGCCGTGGAACCGACGCTTTCGCCTGTCATCAGCGGCGGCCAGCCAGGACCGCATCCGATACAGGGCATTGGCGCCGGTTTCATTCCTGGCAATTTGCACACTCAGTCGATCGACGGTGCGATTCAGGTCGAGCCGGAAGACGCAAAAGAAATGGCCCGGCGATGCGCCGCCGAAGAAGGAATGCTGGTGGGCATATCGAGCGGCGCGACGCTGGCAGCAATCGCCAAGAAACTGCCTGAGCTGGACAGCGGTGCCCGCATACTCGGCTTCAATTACGACACGGGCGAGCGCTATCTTTCCGTGCCTGATTTCCTGCCGGAATAATTCCACGCGCGCGATACAGATGCTGACCGGTGGTGCCGCAAGGTGCTGCCGGGCAACGCCCTCTCGTTCTATTCCATTGCAGTCCGGCAAGCCGGTGATAAGCTTGGCAAATCGGATCGCAGGGAGAGGCCATATGCGCGGAGTTTTGTTGATTGCATTGATGGCGTTGCCGTCTGCTGCTGCGGCGCAGAGCAATCAGGGGCAGGTTTCCATCACCATCTATGACGAGCAGGCGCTGGTCGAAGACACGCGCGTGCTCACCCTGCCGACCGGCGAGGTGTATCACGAATTTCGCGAAGTTTCTGCCGCGATCCGGCCAGAAACGGTTTCGCTCGAAGGTGAAGCGATTGAAATTGCCGAGCAGAACTTCGATTTTGATCTGCTGTCTCCGGCATCCCTGATGAACGCCGCCGAAGGGGAGACGATTACCCTTATTCGCCGCAATCCGGCCACCGGGGCGGAAACGAGCGAACAGGCGAAAGTGCTCGCAGTCAACGGCGGCGTCGTGATGCAGGTCGGCGGAAAAATCGAGGTGCTGCGCGACGACGGGCAACCGGTGCGCGTGGTGTTCGACGATATCCCGGAGAACCTTCGCGCCAGCCCCACTTTGTCCGTCACCTTCGATTCCGAACGTGCCGGCTCGCGGCCGTTGCGGTTGAGTTACCTCACATCGGGATTGGGCTGGAATGCGGACTACGTGGGTGTGTTCGATGAAGAACGCCGGACGATGGACTTGCAGGGTTGGGTTACGCTGACCAACACCACTGGCACAGCCTTTCCCAATGCCGAGCTGACGCTGGCTGCGGGCGACGTGGTGAAACTCAACCAGCGGGCTGCGAACGCCAACCGCAACAACAGCTACAATCCCAACTCCAGCTACCGCGCCGGGACTGAGCGGAGCGATGCGGACGAGACTGTCGGCGATCTCTACCTCTATCCGATCGAAGGCCGCACGACCGTCGCCACGAACCAGAAGAAACAGATCAGCTTCCTCGATGCGACCGGCGTCGCTGCAAGCCGCGCCTATCGCTACTCATGTTCGTGGATCTGCCAGGCAGAGGAGCCCGGCAGCGCAGAAAGCGTGATCGACTTCAACACTGGCCGCCGCGGGGGCTTGGGCCGCGCCCTGCCCGCCGGTATCGTGCGGGTTTACATGCGCGATACGAACGGCAAGGCGCGCTTTGTGGGTGAGAGCCGTATCCGTCACACACCGGCCGGTTCAGACATGAAGATCGTGACCGGCTATGCATTTGATGTGAAGGTCCAGCCAATCGTCGACAAGCGAGAGATGATTGCCGAAGAGGAATGGACCAGGGCTGCTGAATACCGCATCGCCAGCAACGCCGGGGCCGAAGTCATAAATGTCAGCCAGCGGCGCCAGTTCTGGCGCACAGAAATGCGCTACGTTCTCACCAATGCGCGCGATGTGCCGGTGACGGTCGAGCTGGTGCAGGACGGGCTCAACGGTTTTGCACGCGGGACGCGGATGACCGAGGAAAGCCTGCAGGGCGAGCAGCGCAGTCCGTGGCAGCGCGTGTGGCAGGTCCGAATCCCCGCCAATGGCGAGACCGAAGTCAAAGCCACTTTCCTGACCGACTTCTGATCGATGCACCGCTGGCTTCCAGCACTCGCCGGTCTTCTTGCGATCTTCGCGGCGCCCGCCCGCGGGGATACGCCGATTGTCGTGTCGCAAGAGGCCGATGATGTGGCGGTGACATTCTACCGCGAGCCCGGGCGGCATTTCGACACCGCGATGGAAGTCGATTTCGATGATCCCGAGCAGATCCTCGGTGGCTACGCGATGATTGCCGAGACCCGCACGGTGACCATCCCGCCGGGCGAAGTGACAGTGCGATTTGAAGGCGTTGCCAGCGGGATCGAGCCACAAAGCGCCATTCTGCTCAACGGCGATCTCAAGGAAAAGAACTTCGACAGCCGCCTCCTTTCACAGCGCGGGCTGATCGACGCATTCTACGGGCAGGTCGTGACCATCCTTTACACCGATCCGGCGACCGGAGAGCGGGTCAGTGAGCCTGCCACCATAATGACATTCCCCGACGACGCGCTCGTTCTGAAAACGGCCAAGGGATACGTTTCTGCCGTTTGCGACGGGACCATCGACACCCTGCTGTTCCCGAACGTCCCTAAGGACCTGACCGCAAAGCCGACTCTGTCGATGCTCACCCGACCGGACAATCCGGGCGGGTCGATGACCGTGACGCTGGTCTACCTTGCGATGAATTTCGACTGGCAGGCCAGTTATGTCGGGACCTTTTCGCCCGATGGGCAATCGCTCAAGCTGGCAGGGTGGATGACACTGGCAAGCAAGGACCGGACGACTTTCGACGGCGCGGAAGTCAGCGCCATTGCCGGTCAGGTTTCACGCGCCACTATGACTGAGGAGGAGGAAGAAGCCTTCCTCGAAGAGCGCGAGAACGATCCCTACGGGCCTGACAATATCGAACTGGGCTACTCTTGCTGGCCGCAGGGCCGGACTGCTGTCGGGCAGGATTGGCCAGTCTTGTTTGGCCCAGGAAGCCTGCCAGAGAAGGGAAAACCGATTCAGGTCTCTTATGGCTATGGTGGCGGCTACTATGGCGATGACCAGGATGGCGCTTATATTGTCGTGACCGGATCGCGCATCGCCCGACGGGATGATGTCGGAGATTTGAAGCTTTACACCCTTCCCTTCCGCAGCGGCGTACCCGCGCAAAGCTTGAAACAGGTGCGCTTCCTGCAAGAGACCGAGATCGAAGGTGAGACGATCTATCTTGCTGAGGTGAGCGGCGACGAAATTAACCGCGAGTTCGAACTTGCTTATCGTTTCAGGAACCGCAAGCGATCGGGCCTTGGCGAACCAATGCCCGGCGGACAAATCGCTCTTTTCCAGATGACGCAGGCCGGGCGGCAGCTGGTTGGTGAGACAAATTTCAGCGACAAGGCGGTGGACGAGGAAGTGGTGATCCGCATCCCGGACGATGACATCTTTCTCGATCTCGATATCGACAGCACTGACAAGGAAGGCGACGATTGGGAAGAAAAGGAACTCACGGTCGAAAACGATTTCGAGTGGCCAGTGACAGTCGAAATCGAGTTTTCCGACAATCTTGACTACGACCGGCTTTATTCGCTTTCCGGCTTTTCGCGCCGCGTTGCCCGAAAGGACGGCAAATATGTCTGGAAGGCGACAATCCCGGCAGAGGGTGAAGCCAAAATCCGCTACCGCGTGACGGAAACCGAAGTACCCGTCTTCGATGAGTAAATAATCTGTCGGGAACTTCGGTCGCATCCTTACAATCGGTAAATCATCATAGTTCGTAGCTTGTATGCTCCCATCACGGGAACAGGGGGGATTAATGATGTTGGGCGGACTTCTTAAAACGAGCGCGATCGTAAGTATTCTGCTGGTATCCACGCCGGTGTTGGCAGATGAAGAAGCACAATCAGACCAAATCTGTGACGCGTCCAGCCTGGATTCCAAACCGGGCCGAGATTGGGAAGCGGCGTATGGTTGGCGCTATAATACGAGTTGGGCCGACAATCAGGCAGCGAAAGACGCTGAAAATCTCGCCAATCGCCAACGCGCTTATGAAGCGCTTCTGCTCGGTCAATCACCGTGGCCGGACTGGTACCCTCCCCAGATGACCGCGCTCCAGCCCGGAACGCTTTTCCAGATGGCGATGAGCCCGACAAGCACCGATGCCAATGGTAAGCCATTGGGGCAGCCCGATGATCGCCCCGGTGGTTTTGGCACGTTCGACATGATCACTTCGGTCGAAGATGTGCGGGAGTATCTCGCGGTCATTCGCCAGTTCAAAGAGGATGTCGACCGCATCAACACCTATCGGGTCACAGAACCGCTTCCTGTCTTGCTGGGGCCGATAGGCCCGCAGATCGATGCTGAAGCCTGCGAGCTCCTGCCGGGCCGGTATTCGCAATTCCAGATGATCGTTCCAAAGACGCAGCGCATGACCTATGTCGAATTCGTATCGTCGCGACCGGTGAACTAAGTTTGTCGGCCGCGTGATCTGCGGAGGTCATTGCCATCATATTGGATCGTCTGGTTTACAACGACGGTGCGCGGGCGCTTGTGGGCCAGTTTGCTCGGCCTGCCAGCGCACCTCGCGCTGCGGTCGCAGTCTTCCCGACGATCCACAACATTACTCCTCGCATTGCAGAGAAAGCGCGGATGCTGGCCGATGCAGGCTACCTCGCGATGGTGATGGATTTTTACGGCGAAGAGGTGACCGAGGCCAATCCCGGCGCTCCCCTCGCTGAAAAGCTCAGGGCCGATGCCGGCGACTTCCGACAGCGCCTTCGCGCCGGGCTGGCGGCATTGCGAGGGCTGGCACCCGATCTGCCGATGTTTGCGATTGGCTTCTGCATGGGTGGGCAAGCGGTGCTCGAACTGGCGCGCGACGGCGCTGAATTGCTGGCAGTCGCGAGTTTCCACGGGCTGCTGGAAACGCAGCGCGCGGCGGAAGCCGGTGTCATCCGATCACGCATCCTCGTCTGCCATGGAGACCGCGACCCGCTCGTGCCGCGCGATCAGGTCCGCACCTTTATGCGGGAAATGGACCACGCCGGAGCCGACTGGCACCTGCATATCTACGCCAAGGCAGTTCACGGCTTTACCGATCCGGCAAACGACGCCAAGCCGTTCGATGCAGTAGCCTACGATGCGAGTGCAGACCGTCAGAGCTGGGCGGCGATGCACGCGTTGTTCGATGAGGTGCTCTCCGTTTCGTCACCCCTGACTTGATCGGGGCGCCGGGGTAGCTTGGATCCTTCGTAAATGGATTTTCCTACACGCAACCGGATCGCTAGCATCGAATGGCTCTTTGAAACCGTCGATCCGCGCACATTTCGTTCAGCTTGATTGTTGATTGCCACGAAAGCGTGTCACCCTGTATGATTTGGGAAATCCAAGCTTTAACAAAGGCGTGGCAAATCCAACAGGGTGACACGTGTCAACTTATTCCAACATTTTCGCTACAGCGTAACGCTGCGAATCCAACAGGTCAGGCAGCCGTCTGGAAGGCCTCTTCGCCCAGCGCCATCATGCTGTCCGCCCCCGTTTCGAGCTTGCGGCGCAGTGCGCCGGCATCGGGAAGGAAACGGTCCATGTAATATCGAGCCGTGGCGATTTTGGCTTCGTAAAACGCCGGATCCTCCGGCGAGCCGGCCAGCGCATCCTTGGCGACTTTGGCCATCTTCAGCCAGAAGAAGCCAAGCGTCACAATACCCATGATGTGCATATAATGATGCGCGCCCGCCCCAAGATGGTTGGGGTTCTGCATTGCGTTGTTCATGAACCACATGGTTGCGGCCTGATGCTGCGCAAGTGCCTTCTCTAGTTGTTCGGCCATGGGAGCCAGCGTCTCGTCGCTCTTGGCGGCGGCAATCTCGTCACCGACCATCTTGAAGAAAGCCTGGATCGCTGCGCCACCCTTGCTGGCCAGCTTGCGGCCGCACAGGTCCATCGCCTGCACGCCGTTGGTGCCTTCGTAGATCATCGCGATGCGGGCATCGCGCACGAATTGGCTCATGCCCCATTCCTCGACATAGCCATGGCCGCCGAAGACCTGCTGCATGTTGGTTGCGACGTCATAGCCCTTGTCGGTGCCGTAACCCTTGATGACCGGGGTCAGCAATCCGATCATCTGATCCGCAGCGGCGCGTTCCTCTTCGGTTTCGGCCTTGTGGGTCAGGTCAACCTGCAGAGCGCCCCACAGGCACAAGGCACGCATGCCTTCGCTGAAGGCTTTCCCGTCCATCAGCATCCGGCGAACGTCGGGGTGGACGAAGATCGGGTCGGCCTTGGCCTCTGGCTCTGCCGGACCGGTGAGCGCCCTGCCCTGACGGCGGTCGAGCGCATAGGCGACCGCGTTCTGGTAGGCGACTTCGGCCTGGGCATAGCCCTGGATGCCGACGCCGAGGCGCGCGGCGTTCATCATGATGAACATAGCGGCAAGACCCTTGTTTTCCTCGCCGACCATCCAGCCTTTTGCGCCGTCATAGTTGAGCACGCAGGTCGAATTTGCATGGATGCCCATCTTGTGTTCGATCGAGCCGCACGTAACCGGGTTCCGGTCACCCAATGATCCGTCATCATTGACCAGGACCTTCGGCACAACGAACAGCGAAATGCCCTTGGTGCTGTCAGGCGCGCCCGGCGTCTTTGCCAGCACCAGATGAATGATGTTGTCGGTCAGGTCATGCTCGCCCGCCGAGATGAAAATCTTGGTGCCGGTGATGGAATAGCTGCCGTCGCCGTTCGGCTCTGCCTTGGTGCGGATCATGCCCAGATCGGTGCCGCAATGCGGCTCGGTCAGATTCATCGTGCCGAGCCATTCACCGGCAATCATGTTCGGCAGGTACTTTTCCTTCTGCTCCTGCGAGCCCTTGGCGATCAGCGCGGAAATCGCGCCGGTCGTAAGACCGGGGTACATCGCGAAAGCCTGATTGGAGGTTGCCATGAATTCCTCGATCACAAAGCCAAGGACATGCGGCATGCCTTGTCCGCCGAACTCCTCCGGCGAAGAGATCGTGCCCCACCCGCTCTCGCGATACTGCCCGAAGGCTTCCTTGAAGCCCTTCGGCGTGGTGACGCTGCCATCTTCGTGGCGCGTGCAGCCTTCCTCGTCACCCGACTTGTTGAGCGGTGCAAGAACCTCGGAGCAGAATTTGCCCGCTTCATTGATCACAGTGTCGATCATGTCGGGCGTGGCATGTTCGAAGCCCGGGAGATTTCCGTAGCTCGGAAGGTCGAGCAGTTCGTTTACTACGAAGCGGGTGTCACGCGTGGGGGCTGTGTAGATGGGCATGGTGCGTCCTTGAGTTGGGCGTTTGTTTGTTCAGTTGCTCAGATCGATCTGCTCGACCTGTTTAACGAACTCGGTGAGATCCTTGATCGAAGAATCGATGTCGGCCCGTTGCCGTTTGAGTTTGGCGATATGTGTTCTGCATTTCTCGACTGTGACGCGCCGTTGTTCGACCCGGCCATCGCCAAGATCGTAGAGGTCGATCATCTCGCGAATTTCCGTCAGGCTGAAGCCAACGTTCTTCGCCCGCATGATCCACGCCAGACGGGCACGATCACGTTTTGAATAGACCCGCGTCAGGCCGATACGCGCAGGAGCGATCAGGCCTTCGTCTTCGTAGAAACGCAAAGCGCGAGCCGTGCAGTCGAACTCCTCGGTGAGATCCGAGATGGTAAATTGTTCGCGTGCGAGTTTGTCAGGTCGTTCGAGGTGCGCACCGCCATGGGATTGCGAATCTTTTTCCGTAATTGTCGCCATAGCCTCAACGATAGCTCCCCTTTACGTAAGCGTCAATTATTGACGCGGCGCAAGGTTCCGTTCTCGAGGACGCGGTAGAAACAGCTCTGGGCCCCGGTATGGCAGCTAGGTCCCGCTGGAATAACTCGTAAAATCAGTGTGTCCTGATCGCAATCGACGGCGATGTCCTGTACTGAAAGTGTGTTTCCCGATGTCTCGCCCTTCTTCCACAAACTATGGCGTGATCTGGAATAGAAGTGCGCGAAACCGGTCGAAAGCGTCAGTTCGAGCGCATCTCGATTCATATATGCCACCATCAGCACATCCTTCGATGCGTGGTCGATCACTACCGCGCAGAGCAGACCGCTGGAATCAAACTTGGGGGCGAAGGTTGTCCCCTCTTCTCGTTCGGTTGGAGAGATTATTCCTTGCGACATTTACTGGAGGCCTTTTGTGGAATTGCGATTGCATGAAGTTTGGTTTGTTGCACGATAACCACAATGATGTCCCAAAAACTACCACCTTGCCCATTCCCGCTATGAGTTTCGTGTCGTTGGTGGAAAAACGCACCTGTGGCTCGCGAGGGCCAAGAACCTAAGCAAGGTGCAAGCAGCGCCAAGTTCAGGGGGTTAAGGCAGCAGCGGCTGGCAACAGCAGCGCGCCGAAGACGTTGAGGGATAGGACTGCGGTAGCCAAAAAGGGGGTGGCTGCCGAGCCGCAAGGTGGTCCGAATACATTCGTCACGTGGCGCCCGGGATCGCAAGATCCCGGGCGTTTCACCATCACCAGTTCAAGAGACAGCTTCGTTGAGCACGCGCGCGACGCAAGCAATTGTCACTCGGTCAGCTCCGGCACGCTTCAACACTTTGACACAGGCGGCGCTGGTCGATCCGCTTGTCAGCACGTCATCGACCAGTATCACGTGTCGACCCCGCAATTCATCTCTGCGCCTCGGATTCAATACGATGGCGCCGGAAAGCACGCGGGCTCTGGCTGTCTTGCCAAGACCGCCAAGAGCTGGAGTCCGCTTCTTCCGAAGCAAACCATCGACCAGCAACTCACCGCCGTTCAAATCCGCCAGTTCGCGAGCCAGCAGTGCTGACTGGTTGAAGCCGCGTTGCCACAGGCGAGACCAATGAAGCGGGACCGGCACGAATAATTTGGTCTCGTCGGTCTGAGGCAAGCGCGCGAGGATCAATCGGGCGAGCATTGACGACATGGCGATCTTGCGGCCGTGCTTGAACCGCAGGATCAGCTGGCGTGATGCGTCGTTGTAGAGGGTACCTGCCGATATTCCGTCATGCTCCGGCGGAGATCTGAGGCACTCGGCACACTCTGCGGTCTCGCTGGTGAGCTCCGCTGGCAGGGGGCGGCTGCAGGATGCGCAGGATGGCTCGCCAGGGATGACGAGCTCGCTCCAGCACGTCATGCACAGTCCGGTCTGGTCCGCGATGGAGCTGCCGCACAGCGGACAGCGCGGCGGATAGATCAGGTCCACGACAGGACGAAATACGTCGGACAGGAAAGCGACCGCGGCCATGAGAAGCTCCTGCACGGCTTGCATCCGTGCGGCAAGCCCGCCACTTGCGCCACATGGCTGAGCGCACCATCCCCACCATCTTCTCTCCTGCCCGCCGAGGATCTGTTGCTGCGAGGGCTGCAAAGCTTTCGTACGAAGCATTCCTGATCGATCATATGGCGGCAGAAATCATCGACCGACTGAAATTCGTGCGGCACAGGCCCAGTCGTGCTCTGCTGTTGGGTAACGCTTCACCCACGCTGGCCGATCATCTGCAGCATTCGGGATGCGAAGCGATTCCCGATCCCGGGATCGATGAAGAGAAGCCCTATCACGCTTCGCTGGTCGATGCTGGCTTCGATCTCATTTGCAGCCTCAACTCGCTCGATACGTTGAACGACTTGCCCGGCGCGCTAATCCATATGCACAGCGCACTTGCGCCTAGAGGTTTCGCGGTCGCGACTTTTGTCGGAGCGCCTAGCCTGCCCGAACTCAGGCAAGCGATGCTAGCCGCCGATGGCGACCGGCCTGCGGCGCGGATGCATCCATCCGTCGATGTACGAGCCGCTGCGGAGCTGATCCAGCGGGCCGGTTGGCACAGCCCTGTGGTCGACAGCCATACGCTACGCGTGTCCTACACCTCTCTCGACCGGCTCGTCAGCGATCTCCGCTTGAACGGAATGACATCGCGGCTAGCATCGATTGCTCCGCCGCTCACCCGGCATGGGCTGGACCAGGCGCGGGCGGCATTCCTGCACCGAGCTGGCGAGGATGGCCGCGTCGTTGAAACCTTTGAAATACTGACTCTTTCCGGGTGGCGCAAACGGCCGATCAGCTGAGCGCAGCCTGCGCGGCAGCCAAGCGTGCAATCGGCACGCGATAGGGCGAAGCGCTCACGTAATCGAGTCCGGTCTGCTCACAAAAGGCAATACTGGCGGGGTCTCCACCATGCTCGCCACAAATCCCGAGCTTGATGTCGGGCCGGGTTGCCCTGCCCCGCTCCGCCGCCATCTGGACCAGCTGGCCGACGCCTTCGATATCGAGGCTGACAAACGGATCGCGCGCGAAAATTCCCTTGTCGACATAGGGCGCCAGGAAGCGGGCGCTGTCATCCCGGCTAACACCCAGAGTGGTCTGCGTCAGATCATTGGTCCCGAACGAGAAGAACGCGCCCTCTTGCGCGATTTCTCCTGCCATCAGCGCAGCACGGGGAAGTTCGATCATCGTGCCGACCAGATACTCGACCGGACAGCCACTTTCTTCGAAAACCTGCTGTGCAACACGATCAATCAGGGCCTTGAGCAGCTCCAGCTCGCGCCTCGTCGCGACCAGCGGAATCATGATCTCGGGAACCGGCGTTTCCGCTCCATCCTGTGCGACGGCACAGGCCGCTTCGAAGATCGCGCGCGCCTGCATTTCATAGATTTCGGGATAGGTGATTCCGAGACGGCACCCGCGATGACCGAGCATCGGGTTGAATTCGTGAAGCTCGCTTGCCCGCCGCTTGAGGTGATCGACCCCGTATCCGGTTGCCTGAGCGAGATCGGCGAACTCGGCTTCGGAATGCGGCAGGAATTCATGCAGCGGTGGATCAAGCAGACGGATGGTACATGGCAACCCTGCCATGACTTCGAAAATCGCTTTGAAGTCGGCGCGCTGCTCAGGGAGCAATTTGTCCAACGCCGTGCGGCGGCCCTTCTCGTCCTCGGCCAGGATCATCTCGCGCACCGCGCTGATGCGGCTTGCGTCGAAAAACATATGCTCGGTGCGGCAAAGGCCAATGCCCTCTGCCCCGAATTGACGCGCCATCCTGCAATCAGCCGGAGTTTCCGCGTTGGTGCGGACGCCCATCCGGCGGTACCGGTCTGCCCATTCCATCAATACGCCGAAGTCACCGGCCAGCTCCGGCTCTATAGTACGCACTTCGCCCGCCATGACCTGCCCGTTGGCCCCGTCGAGGGTGAGCGTGTCCCCCTCGTTGAATTCGCGATTGCCGATCCGCAAAGAGCGCGAGGCGAGGTCGATCGACACCTGCGATGCGCCTGAAACGCAGGGGCGGCCCATCCCGCGCGCAACCACGGCCGCGTGTGACGTCATGCCGCCTCTGGCCGTCAGGATACCGGTGGCCGCGTGCATGCCGTGAATGTCCTCGGGCGAGGTTTCCACCCGGACAAGGATCACCTTGTCTCCCCGTCCTGACCATTGTTCGGCGGTCTCGGAATCGAGCGCGATCTTGCCGCTTGCCGCGCCCGGAGATGCGGGCAGCCCGGTGGTGAGCACATCGCGCGGCGCTTCGGGATCGAGCGTCGGATGGAGCAATTGGTCGAGCGCCATTGGATCGACCCGGAGGATCGCGGTCTTCTCGTCAATCAGGCCTTCATCCGCCATGTCCACGGCCATCTTGAGCGCCGCCTTGGCCGTGCGCTTGCCGGACCGGGTCTGGAGCATCCACAGCACACCGTCCTGCACCGTGAACTCGATGTCCTGCATGTCCCTGTAGTGCTTCTCCAGCAGGTCGAACACGCTGGCCAACTCGGCATAGGCTTCGGGCATGGCCTCTTCCATGCTGAGCGGTTTTGCTCCCGCCGCTTCGCGCGCTGCCTTGGTCAGATATTGCGGCGTGCGGATGCCCGCTACCACGTCCTCACCCTGCGCATTGATCAGATATTCGCCGTAATAGGCTTTCTCGCCGGTCGCCGGGTCGCGGGTAAAGGCGACACCGGTCGCGCTGGTCTCGCCCATATTGCCGAACACCATCGCCTGGACGTTGACCGCCGTTCCCATGTCGTGGGCGATATCGTTCAGGCGGCGGTAGACCTTGGCCCGGTCGCTGTCCCAACTGTCGAACACGGCGGCGATGGCGCCCCACAGCTGCGCTTGCACATCCTGCGGGAAAGGTGCGCCCTGTTCCTGCTCGACGATGGACTTGAATTCGGCAACCAGCGCCTGCCAGTCTTCGGACTCCATCTCGGTATCGTTGTAGAAGCCCTTGTCTTCCTTGGCTATTTCCAGTGCTTCCTCGAACAATCCGTGATCGAGGCCGAGGACAACGTCGGAATACATCTGGATGAAACGGCGATAGCTGTCCCAGGCAAAGCGCGCATCACCCGATGTTGCAGCAAGGCCCTGCACCGTCTGGTCATTGAGGCCGAGATTGAGGACCGTGTCCATCATGCCAGGCATTGAAACCGCCGCGCCGGAGCGGACCGATACCAGCAGCGGATCATCGGGATCGCCAAGCTTCTTGCCCACGGTGCGCTCGATATGCTCGACGGACTCGGCCACCGCGCTGCGCAAACCGTCTGAAAAGTCGGAGCCACCTGCCAGATAAGACAGGCATTCTTCAGTGGCGATGGTGAAGCCGGGCGGTACCGGCAAGCCGATTTGCGCCATTTCCGCAAGGTTGGCGCCCTTGCCGCCGGTGACGGTCTTGTCTTTCTGGCGCGGGTCCGAATGGTCCTGCCCAAGAGCCGGGGAACCGCCGAAATTGTAGACCGTCTTGTTCATTGGAATCCCTGGTTTTCTGTCGGGTGTTGACACTGTTGACACAGTCCCCGCGATTTTCGACGATTGCGACACTCTGCGCTAGGCAACTGTCACCTTACCCCTCAATGCGGGAGAAATCGGCGACATTGTGCACTGCAGCACGAAAGCGTGCAAGCAGATCGAGCCGGGCGTGGCGTTTGTTTTCTTCATCGGCGTTTACCGTCACTTCCTCGAAAAAGGCATCGATCGGCGCGCGGAGCGAGGCGAGTGCGGACATGGCAGCGGCGAAATCTTCTGCTTCGATGGCATTGGCCGCTTTCGGTTCCGCCGCATCGAGCGCGTCGATCAGCGCCTTTTCCGCAGCTTCGGGCGTGTAGGACAGCGTTTTCTGCGTGCGATCCTCGGTGGCAGCGGCATAGACCGCGCGCATATCGGGATCGTCGACGTTTTCCATCGGGTCCTCGTCGCCGGTGTGGGCTGGCTCGCTGCCCCAATCCTCCTTCTTGAGGATATTGGCCGCGCGCTTGTAACCGGCGAGCAGGTTGGCGCCGTCTTCGGTGCCCATGAAGGACTGGAGGGCCTTCACGCGTGAAAGCAGGCGGACGAGATCGTCCTCCCCGCCGAGGCCGAAGACAGCGTCGATCAGGTCGTGGCGAACGCCCGCCTCGCGCTGCTGGACCTTGAGGCGGTCGGCGAAGAACTCGAGTAGACTATCAGACGTCTCTTCCCGACGATTGCGGCGTATGTCCAACTTTTCGCTGTCGCTCAGCGGCCTGAACGCCCCGTCATCTTCCGATATTGCGATGGGAGTCCCGCCCAGGAATTCGTCGGGGTGGCTGTTGGTTATTGCGTCACGCAATCGCAACCGCAGTCCGTTCTCCTGGATGAGTGAAATCGCTCCGAGGACCGCTCGCCTCAAAGCGAAAGGATCCTTTGAGCCAGTGGGCTTCGCATCAATGGCGAAAAAGGAGATAAGAGTATCCAGTTTATCCGCCAAACTCACCGCCACCGTTACCGGCGCGGTCGGCACCTCGTCGCCCTGCCCGGCCGGCTTGTAGTGATCGCGTATGGCGTCGGCGACTTCGACGGGCAGGCCCTCGGCGCGGGCGTAGTAGCCGCCCATCAGGCCCTGCAATTCGGGAAACTCGCCGACCATTTCGGTGACGAGATCGGCCTTGCACAGCTGCGCGGCCTGTTCGGCCATATCCGGGTCGGCGTCCTTGACGATACCTTCCTCGACCAGCCAGCGGGCCAGCTTCGCCACGCGCTCGACCTTGTCGGCCACCGTGCCCAGCTTCTCGTGGAAGGTAATCCGCTCCAGGCCCTTGGCATGATCGGCCAGCGTATGCTTGCGGTCAACGTCCCAGAAGAAGCGCGCATCGGAAAGCCGCGCCGCGAGAACCTTGCGGTTGCCATCGACGATCGCGCTGCCGCAGTCCGTGCTCTCGATATTGGCGGTGCAGACGAAGGCGTTCGCCAGTTTGCCGTCACTGTCTTCGCACACGAAATATTTCTGGTTCACCCGTGCGGTGAGCTGGATCACTTCGGGCGGCACATCGAGATAGTCGCGCTCGAACCGGCCGAGCAGCGGCACCGGCCATTCGGTCAGCCCCGCGTTCTCGACCACCAGGCCTTCATCTTCGACCAGCGTCAGTCCGGCGGTTCGCGCGGCTTCGCTCGCGAGCTGGCGGATCGTGTCCTGCCGTTCCTCGTGATCGACGACGACATGGCCAGCGCGCAGCTTCATCGCGTAATCCTCGGCATTGCCGATGGTGATGTCGCCGGAATGGTGGAACCGGTGGCCCAGCGTAACCGCGCCGGAGGTTACTCCGTGCACTTCGCATTCGACCACATCATTGCCGAGCAGCGCGACGATCCCCGACAGCGGGCGCACCCAGCGCAGACTTTCGGTCGACAGCGACGCTTCGCCCCAGCGCATCGACTTGGGCCAGCTGAAATCGCGAATGATTGCCGGAATGGCGTCAGCCAGCAGTTCGCGGACTGCCCGCCCAGGCTTCTCGATGACCGCGAAATAGGTCGCGCGGCCTTTGACGTCGCGGACTTCGAGCTGATCGCGCGTGACGCCATTTTTGCGGCAGAACCCGTCGATGGCCTGATCCGGCGCGCCCTCGGGCGGTCCTTTCGCCTCTTCACTGACGGCTTTCGTGGCGTCAGGCAGATCGCGTGCGATCAGCGCCAGGCGGCGCGGCGTCGACCAGACGGTGACGTCTCCGGTTTCGACGCCGGCGGCATCCATCTCGCGGCGAAACAGCTTTTCGAGTTCAGCCCGCGCTCCGACCTGCATGCGGGCGGGAATTTCTTCGGAGCGGAGTTCGAGGAGGAAATCGCTCATGCCGACCACTCCGGATATTTTTCCGCCCAGCCGGGCGCTTCCTTCGCCATATGCGCTTCGCATGAACCGCGAGCGAGATCACGAACGCGGCCCATGTAGCTGGCGCGTTCCTGCACGCTGATCACGCCGCGCGCCTGCAGCAGATTGAAGATGTGGCTGGCCTCGACCGCTTGTTCGTAAGCGGCGATAGGAACCTGATTTTCAAGTGCATTCTTGCACTCGGCCTCGGCCTTGTTGAACAGGTCGAACAGCGCGTCGGTGTCTGCAACCTCGAAGTTCCATTTCGACATCTGTTTCTCGTTTTCGAGAAACACGTCGCCATAGGAAACTCCGGCGGAGTTGAACTGGAGGTCATACACGCTGTCGACCCCCTGGATGTACATCGCAAGGCGCTCCAGCCCGTAGGTCAGCTCACCCGCCACCGGCTTGCAGTCGAACCCGCCCATTTGCTGAAAATAGGTGAACTGAGTGACTTCCATCCCGTCGCACCAGACCTCCCACCCCAGGCCCCAGGCGCCCAGCGTCGGGCTCTCCCAGTCATCCTCGACAAAGCGGATATCGTGTTTCAGCGGGTCGATTCCGATCACCCGCAGGCTTTCCAGATAGAGGTCCTGGATGTTCGCCGGGCTCGGCTTCAGGATCACCTGATACTGGTAATAGTGCTGCAGCCGGTTCGGGTTTTCGCCATAGCGCCCGTCGGTAGGGCGGCGGCACGGCTGCACGAAGGCGGCGTTCCAAGGCTCCGGACCAAGCGCCCGCAAGGTGGTTGCGGTGTGAAATGTGCCCGCGCCCATACGCATGTCGTATGGCTGGAGGATGAGACACCCGTTCGCGCTCCAGAAATCGTGGAGGGCGAGGATCATGTCCTGGAATGATCTCGCCGGTTCTCGGGCCGGAATGGTAGGAGCAATATTCGCCATGCGCGGGGCTTTGGCGCAAGCCCCCAAACGCGTCAATGCCGCAGCGCAGCATGGCGCGGTGGGATATGATGTCATAAGGGACATGATGACAGGTTTTCCCGATAAAATGTAAGGTAGTGTTGACATGATCAGGACAATGCTACATTTAGTCAGGACAACCTGACATAATGTCGGGTTCTTATTACAGGAATTCAAACATGTTTTCGATCCCGATTCCCGCAGATGTTTCGCTCCGTGACAAAGCTCCTGCGATCCTTGCCAATGCAACATTTCTATTCGCTGGATTTGGTGTAGCCAGTTTCGTCCTCGAGATATTGAAGGTGATCGATATCGTCAAAACGATCGCTGCCGGATGAAGAACCGTCTCAAGGTGCTGCGGGCGGAACGTGATTGGAGCCAGGCGGAATTAGCCGGCAACCTCGACGTTTCGCGCCAAGCTGTGAACGCTATCGAGACCGGCAAACACGATCCGTCGCTCCCGCTCGCTTTCCGTATTTCACGTCTATTCAACTTGCCGATCGAGGAGATTTTCGATGACGAACAGTAAACCATCGAAGAAAGCAGAAAGCGGCGAGCAGAAGCTGGTACGCCGCAGGCGGGCATTTTTCCTCTTTGTCATATTCGGCCTGGTCGTCGCGGCCGGCGCGGGTTTCGCTAGCGGCTTAGTCACCGCCAAGGTGGAACAGGGGCTGATCCCTGAATGGGCGGTCTATACAGTGCTGGCAGCTACTGCCGCCGGGTTCATCTGGTTCGGTTACCGCTATTATCACCGGATTGACGAGCTCGATCTGATGGACAATTTGTGGGCAAACACTGTTGGTATCTATGTTTATGTCATAATTACCTTCGTGTGGATGGCTCTGGATCAAGCTGGCATCGCGCCGCCGCCTCAACATCTGCCCATTCTGATCAGCACCATCGCGGCATCTGGGCTAGCCTACCTGACACGCAGAATTGGTGTGCGTTAATCGTTTCACTCTACCAACGGCGCCGCATTCTGATTTAGAGATAGCAGAATGAAACACCTCAGCATGAACCTTGCGCTTTTGACTGCGTCGATCGGCCTCGTCTTTGCCGGCTCAGCCTATGCCCAGCCGGTCGACGACCAGTATGCGGCAGAAGCCGAAGCTGCCGAAGAAGTGGCAATTGCAACCATAGCCGAGGTCGAGGCAGCGCTTGCCGAAGCAGCAATTCCGGCCGGTGCGAAGCAGGATTATCAGCCCAACCCGGCAATCTGGCGCCTGTCTGACGAGGACACGACCATTTACCTGTTCGGAACCGTCCACATCCTTCCTCCGGGGCTGGAGTGGCGCACGCCGCAACTGGAAGCCATAGTCGAGCAAGTGGATGAGCTTGTGCTGGAAACATCCGACAAGGATGCGCAAACACAAATGGTCGAATCCATGTCGAAAGTGGTCGATGCCATGGTTGACCGGGTGCCGACTTCGAAGAAAATGTCTCCGCAAAACGGGAAGAAGTGGCTCAAGCTCGGGATCATGACCGGCAACGAGCCTGAAGTGTTCGACAATATGCCGCTGATCATGTCGATGCTGGGCGTCGGCATGAGCATGAGCCTCATGGAGGGCTCGATGGATGAATTTGGGGTCGAGACCGTTCTTTCCGCACAGTTCGAAGAGCTTGGCAAACCCGTCGGCTCGATCGAAAACGCGGCCGAGGTCATGTTCGCTTTGATGGATATCGACGAAGACATCATGATTACCGCTCTGGAGAAGGATCTCGATGCGTGGGACGGCAAAGCTTTGGAGACACTCTCGTTCGAATCCTCTGACGGTGCCGCTGAGCTTGCAGAGCCTGCCGGTTACGCTGCCTTCGAAATGGAACACTCGTGGGCAAAGGGAGAAGTCGTGCTGGAGGCAATGTTCGATGACAGCCCGCTCGGTCTCGCGATGAACAAGGTTTTGCTGGAAGACCGGAACCGGGCATGGGCGCAGTGGCTGGACAATCGGCTCGAGAAACCCGGCAAGATACTGCTTGCTGTCGGCGCAGGTCATTTTGAAGGGCCGGATTCTGTGCTGCTGATGCTCGAAGAGCGCGGACTGGCAGCCGAGCGGATCAACTAGCCTCTTGCACAGATGTATTTTTGCGCGTTCACGATCCGACAAGGGAATACCGGGTAGCGAGACTGCTTATGCAAACCTTCATCAAGACTTTCGCTGCCGCCTGCTCGGCCTCGCTCGTGCTCGCCGGATCAGCTGCTGCACAACAGCAAAAACCTACCCCGGTCCTGACAGAACAGGTTTCGGCCGCAGATGTGGAGATGGCCGGCCCTGCCCTGTGGAAGGTCGCGGACGAGGACACCACCATCTTCCTGTTCGGGACCGTCCATGCGCTCCCTTCGGGTCTCGAATGGTACACCGGACCGGTTCGCGAAGCGTTCGAAGCTTCCGAAATGCTGGTGACGGAAATTCCGATGCAGCCGCAGGACGAGGCCAAAATGCAGATTGTGGCGCTGACCGCTGGCATGTTGCCGGAAGGGACGGCGCTGCGTTCGCTCCTTGATCAGGATCAGCGCGAGACCTTTGACGCAGCGATGACCCGTGTCGGCATGCCGGTGACCGGCTTCGACCGGTTCGAGCCATGGATGGCCGGGCTTACCCTGACGCTCTTGCCGCTGATGCAGCAGGGTTACTCACCCGATCAAGGGGTCGAGAAGCAGCTTATCGCGCTCGCCGGGCCGGACATGCAGTTTGGTGCACTGGAAACGATCGAATTCCAGATCGGCATCTTCGACAGCATGCCGCAGGAAGACCAGATCGAATTTCTCATTACGAGCGCGGAGCAGGTCGATGACACCAAGTCCGTGGTCGACGCGATGGTTGCCGAGTGGATCGAGGGCGATCCGGACGGTTTGGCCGATGTGATGAACGAGGGGCTGGAGTCCGATCCCGGGCTGGCAGATGCCTTGCTCTATTCGCGCAACGCAAATTGGGCGGAATGGATCGACCAGCGCCTCGACCAGCCGGGTTCGATCTTCATAGCCGTCGGAGCAGGCCATCTTGCCGGCGAGAAAAGCGTGCAGGATTTGCTGGACCGGCGAGGCATCGTGGCTACCCGGGTCCAGTGAAACGCTTTTACGCATTTGTGCTGGGAATAGTGGCGGCGGCGCTCGCGTCATGCGGAGAACCTCCGGCGCCTGAAGAATTTTCGGGCGATGCATCACCGGCAATCTGGGAAATCACCTCGGCCAATGGTCAGGTAGAAGGCTGGCTGTTCGGGACCATCCATGCCCTGCCCGACGGTGTCGCTTGGCGGACAACTGTTCTGGATGCGGCCTTGGACGACGCCGATATTTTGGTGGTCGAGGTGAAGGACATCGATGAACCTGGCGCAATTTCTTCGGTCTATAACCGTCTCTCCCGTTCGTCTGATCTGAAGCCGCTGTTCCAGCGCGTACGGCGCTCGGACCGCGCGGCGCTATCCGAGCTGCTTGGTGAAGCAGGCTATTCGGAAGACGATTTCACAGAGCTGGAAACCTGGGCGGTTGCGTTGACGGTTGCGCAGCTGACCGACACCGGTGAAACCGAAAATGGCGTGGACCGCGCCTTACTGAGATCGTTCGATCACGGCCCGATCCGCGAACTCGAGACAATCGAAAGCCAGCTATCGATCTTCGACAGTCTGTCTCAGGAAGACCAGGACGATTTGCTGGCCAGCATTCTCCATCAGGCGGACAAACTCGAAACCCGCCCATTCCAGCTCGGCGGCTTGTGGTATCGCGGTGACGTCGAACAGATCGACACGAGAACGCGCGAGGCGCTGCTGAGTGACGAGGAACTGCTCAAGGCGCTGCTCATAGACCGGAATACCGCGTGGGTGCCGCAGATCACGGCCATGCTGGCTGACCAGCCGCAGCCCTTTATCGCAGTCGGAACGGCCCATCTGGCTGGCGAGCATGGCCTGCCCGCACTGCTTGCCGCGCAGGGCTACAGAACACGCCGTATCCAGTAGTCCGCAAGCGAAGCTGAACGCTTGCTTTTTCGCCCTGCCCGTCTATAGGCGCGCCTTTCCTGGCCGTGGTCATCCCTGGAGGCGTGGCAGGAAAAATGTACGAACCAAAGCATTTTGAAAGGTAAGCGATTATGAGCGATGCTCTGACCCTGCCGGCCGAGACGCGCGAACGGGCGGGCAAGGGAGCCTCCCGTGCACTGCGTCGCGAAGGCCGCGTTCCCGCTGTGATTTATGGCGGCAAGGAAGAACCCACACCGATCCACATCGAGGAAAAGGAACTGGTCCGTCAGCTGATGACCGGTCACTTCATGAACTCGATCGTCGAGATCACACTCGGTGGCGATTCATTCCGTTGCCTGCCCAAGGACGTTTCGCTTCACCCGGTTAGCGACCGCCCGATCCACGCAGATTTCCTGCGCATGGTCAAAGGCGCCAAGATCGAAGTCGACGTACCCGTGGTCTTCATCAATGAAGAAGCATCGCCTGGCCTCAAGAAGGGCGGCGTTCTCAACGTGGTCCGTCACGAGCTCCAGCTTGTGTGTGATAACGACAAGATCCCGAGTGAGATCGAAATCGATGTCACCGGCAAGGAAGTCGGCGACTCGATCCACATCAGCGAGCTTACCCTTCCCGCTGGCAGTGCAAGCGCAATCACCGATCGCGACTTCACCATTGCCACGCTCGTTGCCCCGTCCGCGCTCAAGAAGTCGGAAGACGAAGGCGGAGACGGTCAGACTGGCGAAGGCATGGAAGCCGGCGAAACCGCTGCGACCGAACAGGGTCCGGACGCCGACGCTGCACAGGAACAGGAAGACAAGAGCGAATAAGCTCGACAGTCCTTTCGCAATCACCAAGACGCCGGGCTCTTCACGGAGCTCGGCGTTTTGCATTTTCGGAGGCTCTCGCTAGAGGGCACGCACTATGCAAATCTGGGCAGGTCTAGGAAATCCGGGTCCGCAATATGCGATGCACCGGCACAATGTTGGCTTCATGGTGGTCGATGTCATTGCCGACATCCACGGATTCGGCCCCGTGCAGAGAAAATTCCAGGGATGGATTCAGGAAGGCCGGATAGGCAGCGAGAAGATCATCCTGCTCAAGCCGGCCACCTTTATGAATGAAAGTGGTCGTTCGGTCGGGGAAGCGCTGCGGTTCTACAAACTTGGGCCGGAAGCGCTGACAGTGTTCCATGACGAACTGGATCTTGCGCCGTTCAAGGTGAAGGTGAAGCAAGGCGGCGGGCATGCTGGGCACAATGGCCTGCGTTCGATAACGCAGCACCTTGGCCCGGACTATCGCCGGGTGCGGATCGGAATAGGCCATCCGGGCCACAAAGAGCGTGTCCACGGTTATGTGCTGGGCAATTACGCCAAAGCCGAACAGGATGATCTTATCCAGATGCTCGGCGCGATTGGTTCAGAGTGCGATTGGCTCGCGAAAAGTGATGATGCCCGCTTCATGAGCGATGTATCCTTGCGAATGCAGGACTGAAGCCCGATGGAGCCCCGTCTCGCCCGCGCCGACACGGTTATCTATCTCGACTATCCGATCACCCTTGCCTTTGGCGTGCGCTTAACCGCGTATGGCATTACCACGGCCAATCGCGACCCGACATGACATCAGGATGCCCGGAGCGCTTTGACCCGGCGTTCTTTTATTGCATCGCGCGCTGCAATGCCGGTCCTCGTTTGCGAACCGGACGCTTGCTGGAAGGCGCAGCTTGCGACATCATACGTTTCCGCGCGCCCGCAGAGCTGGACGGCTGGCTAGAAAAACTGGAGGACAATAGATGACCCGCGTCACTCGCCGTACCCTGCTCGCCGGCGCATCCGCCACAGGGGCGCTGGCTGCCACCGCAGGCTTGGCTCAGTCCGATATTTTGGCGCAGGAGATCGATCTGACTGGGAAGTCGATCCTGATCACCGGATGCTCCTCCGGCTTCGGCCGACTGAGTGCCATTCATCTCGCCGCCCTGGGCGCACGCGTGTTTGCCACCATGCGGAACCTGCCTCGCGCAGAAGCCGCCGAGCTGGAGCAACATGCGAGCGAGCATGGCCACGATATCATCGTGCTCGAGATCGACGTGACCGACGATGCGTCGGTTGCGGAAGGGGTCGCGCGGGCGGAGCAGATCAACGGCGGCCCGATCGATGTGCTGATCAACAACGCCGGGATCGGCATCACCTCTCCTGTCGAAGTGCAGGACATGGAAGCCACGCGCCTCATTTTCGAGACGAATGTCTTTGGTTGCCACCGCATGGCGCGCGCGGTCTTGCCGGGTATGCGCGCACAAAAGTCCGGCATGATTTTTCAGATTTCGAGCCAGCTTGGCCGCGTCATCGTCCCCTACTCAGGGCATTATTCCGCAACCAAATTCGCGCTGGAAGCAATGGGGGAGCAGCTGGCATACGAACTTGTGCCGCATGGTATCGACGTGACGATTATCGAGCCGGGCGGCTATCCCACCAAGGTGTGGGTCAATCGCAACCGGTATACCGAAGAGCTCAGGAAACGTGCGAGCGCGATCCACCTTGCGGGTTATCCCGAGGCAGTCGCGCGGATGGGCGCAGAAGATGGTTCGGGACGGTCTGCAGACCCGATGGATATTCCGCGTGCCATTGCCCGTCTTCTTTCCATGCCGCCCGGCACCCGCCCACTGCGCGTGCCGGTCCATCCTGGCAACAAGCCGCAGATCCCGATCAATGAAGCAACAGCGCGCGTGCAGGTCGATTGGCTGGGTGAGACCGGGTATGGCCCGTTGATTAAGGCCGTACACAGTTGAAGCAAAGCGCTGTCGGATAAATTGACAAGCTGCGCCTCGGGCGCGGAGCGTTAACCTTCGTATCCGGCGGAATTCCTCAACTGGCACGTTGCTTGCGTACTATGGTCTAAACCATGCTGAAATGCCATTTAGGGGCAAAAGACCATGCTTAAACGTGCCGCATTGACCACTCTCGCTGCGATGGCCGCAGTGTTCGCTTCACCGGCGGCGGCTGAACCGATCATGCTCGACGCGGGCAATATCGGCGACAGCTTCACCATCGACTATGACGGCTTCGCTGACGGTCAGACGATAGACGGTCTTTCGGCAACAACTGTCTACACACTGACCGGCATCAACGGCGACACATACGAGTTCGATTACGCTGTCACCAACACAACCAGCGGTTCGGGGATCGATTCGCGTATCTCTAGCTTTGCCTTCAACACCGATCCGGACATCTCCAGCGCCAGTTCCACGGGAACGTTCAATTTCGTGCTCAGCGACTCGAACTATCCGAATGGCATTGGTTCGGTCGATGTGTGCTTTAAGGCGGCTCGCACCAATTCCTGCGCCGGCAACCGCGGCGGCCTGATGGCTGGCGAAACCGGCACCGGTTCACTTAGCCTCCAGTTCGCCTCGTCACCGACGTCGATTACACTGGACGACTTCTTCGTCCGCTATCAGTCGATCACCGGCGTCAATGGCATCACGTCAGCCAGCGGCAAGCAGACTAGCACCTCGACGAGCAGTTCGAGCGGCGGCACGCCAGTTCCAGCTCCGGGTATCCTCGGCATCTTTGCTCTCGCACTGGTCGGGCTCGGCTTCATGCGCCGCCGTCGTCGGTTCGAGCCAGCGCTGGCACCAGCGACCGCCTGATCCGCGCGGCAGCATCTGAGCAAATAAACCCCCGCCCATCCGGCGGGGGTTTTGTTTTGCCTGAAAGGTCTAAACTGACCTAGCTGCGCTCAGCAGCCGTCAAGCGGCGAGCAATGCCAGTGTTGTCCGGTTCAAGCTGGCTGGCCTTGCGCAAGAGAGCGGTTCCCCGCCCCTTGTCCCTGCCGGTTTCCACCAACAACCACCCTGCGGTGTCCATCACCGACGGATTGTCCGCTGCAAGTTTGAGAGCTTCAAGAGCGAAATCCAGCGCGGCATCTTTCTCGCCCAGCTGGCTTTTTGCATAGGCAAGATTGTTCAGGACCATTGGATTTGGCTTGCGGCTGCGCTGGTTGATAGCTTCATAGCTTTCAACCGCTTTCTTCCACTGTTGATTGCGCAATGCGCTGTCCGCCTTTGCTAACTCGCCGCCAAGCCACTCCGGGGCCGGCATGCGCGCGCGCGCAGCATATCTGCTGGCAGAGGGATCGCCGGCGTTTCGCGCAGCCTTCGTTGCCACATCGAGTTCCTGCGGGCTCGCGTCGGGCCGCTCGGCAATCGGACGGATGGTCTTGAGTGCGTTGGCACTGTCGCCGCTCGCCAATTGCGCTTCTGCCAGCAACGAACGGGATGAACGCATGCCCGGATTTCGATCTACCAACGGGCTAAGCAACATGCGCGCCTGCTCCACCTGGCCGAGACGCAACAGCGCCGTGGCATAAGTCAATTGCATGGCAGGGCTCGCGCGAACCGCTGCTTCCTGACTTTGCAACAATGATCGTGCTGCCTCCCACTTTCCTTGCTCCACCGCCAGGCGTGCCTTCAAATGCACTACGCGAATATTATCGGGAGCGGCGCTGGCAGCGCGATCGAGCAACTCACCGGCCTCATCGAGCCGCCCGAGATCGCCCAGGACAGCTGCGCGCCCGATCATCGCGGCGAGGTTCTCCGGATAGGTTTCATTGGCTTTCTCGTAATGCTCCAGCGCCTGCGGAAGACGGTTGCGGGCGATGTTCACTTCGCCCGACACAAGCAGCGCATCGAGCAGCGTAGGATTACTTTTCAAAGCCGATTGAGCGCGTTCGCGTGCCGCCGAAAGATTGCCCTGCGCCAGTTCGAACCGCGCGAATGTCGCTTGCAGGTCGGCCTTTTCGCCTGTTGCGTTTTCGCCTTTCTGGAGCGCTTCAAGCGCCAGGTCCGGCTGATCCTTGCCCATCATGGCGAGGGCTTTGACCCGGTATGCGTTGGCAGTTTCAATGCCTTCCAGCTTGGTCAGCGCGGGATCGAAGCGGCCGCGCAGAATATCCGCTTCGGCTGCCAGTATGACCAACTCCGGACGGACCGCCCACTGCGATTGCAGTTTCTCCAGCGCTTGCATTGCGCCTTCCCCGTCGCCCAAAGCAATTTGCGTTCGCGCAAGCAGCTCCAGCATCGCCGCATCACCCGGTAGATCCTGCAGTGCGGATTCCAGATCCAGCCTGGCATCGGAATAAGCGTGGGCCGCATAGTTTTCCTGCGCGCGGGCGAACTTCTCCGCCGGTTCAAGCCCGCAAGATGCCAATGCAGTGCCGGCCAAAGCGACGAGTGCGAAATGTTTGAACTTTTTCATGCGGAGACAATTAAAGCGAAGCGATAAAAAAACGGTGAAGCTGGCCTTTATCTGTGTCCGGCGCTAAAGGCCGCCGCCAGTCCCAATATCCGGAGTTTTCGATGGGTTTCCGTTGCGGAATCGTCGGGCTGCCCAATGTCGGCAAGTCCACCCTGTTCAACGCGTTGACTGAAACGCAAAAAGCCGAAGCGGCCAATTATCCGTTTTGCACGATCGAGCCGAATGTCGGCCAGGTGTCTGTGCCGGATGAAAGGCTCGACCAGATTGCCGCGATCGCCGGGTCCGCGAAGGTCGTGCCGACCCAGCTCGCATTCGTCGATATTGCCGGACTCGTGAAGGGCGCGAGCCAAGGCGAAGGGTTAGGTAATCAGTTCCTCGGCAATATCCGTGAAGTCGATGCCATCGTCCATGTGCTTCGCTGTTTCGAAGATGACGATATTCAGCACGTTTCCAATCGGGTCGATCCCCTGGCCGATGCCGATGTAGTCGAGACCGAGTTGATGCTGTCGGATATCGAGAGCCTGGAAAAGCGTGTCGAGAATGCGAAGCGGCGCGCCACGGCGGGCGACAAAGAGGCCAAGGCACTCGCCAGCGTGCTCGGGCAAGCGCTTGAACTGCTCAAGGACGGAAAGCCTGCCCGGCTGACAGAACCGAAGGACGATGTTGAAGCCGCACTGTTCGAGCAGGCGCAATTGCTCACAGCCAAGCCGGTGCTCTATGTGTGCAATGTATCGGAAGAAGACGCTGCTGCCGGCAATAGCCTGTCAGCAGAGGTGTTTGCCAAAGCCGAACGCGAGGGTGCGCAAGCCGTCGTGGTGTCAGCGGCAATTGAAGCCGACCTCGTGGGAATTCCGCAGGAAGACCGGGCCGAATTTCTCGCAGATCTCGGGCTTGAAGAAAGCGGGCTGGCTCGGGTGATCAAGGCAGGATACGCTTTGCTCGGGCTCAAGACATTCTTCACCGCCGGGCCGAAAGAAACGCGCGCATGGACCTATCCCGATGGCGCAAAGGCACCGCAAGCAGCGGGTGAAATCCATACCGATTTCGAGCGGGGCTTCATCCGTGCCGAAACCATCGCGTTCGACGATTACATTGCGCTAAAGGGTGAAGCCGGCGCGCGCGATGCCGGCAAGCTGCGTCAGGAAGGCAAAGAATATATTGTGCAGGATGGCGACGTGTTGCTGTTCAAATTCAACGTTTAGGGACCGATTTCGCGCCCCGCTCGTTGCAGCCCCGAAGGAAGTTTCAAACGGGGTTTGGTCATGGTCGACAAGTCGGAAAAATTCAACTGGCTGGTTCGCCTCGGCTATTTCAGCAGGGCGCTTCTCTACACGGTGCTCGGTCTTATCGCGCTGACCAGCGCGGGCGAGATCAGCAAGGGAACTGACGGCATTTTTCGCGCGATCGAAGGTTTTCCGGCGGGCACGGCCATTCTCTGGCTGATGGTCCTCGGGATGCTCGGCTACGCGCTATTCCGCTTTTGCTCGCCGCTGTTTGATATTGAAAACGAGGGCAGCGACGCGCTTGGCTGGGGCAAAAGGCTGGGCCATGCCGGTAGCGCGGTCGGCCACCTTGCCCTCGCCTACTCGGCATATAAATTCGCCACCGACAAATCATCCGGTTCCGGCGGAGGCGCGCAGGAAGCAGCGGCAGGTGTCCTGTCGTTCGAACTGGGTGGTATCGTGCTCGGCATCCTCGGGATTGCCTTCTTCCTTGCGGCTGCAAATCAGGGCAAGAAAGCCTACACCGCCAGCTTCATGAACCGCATCGCGGGCGATGCGCCGAGCCAGACGAAGCTTGCAGGCCGGATCGGTTACGCTGCGCGTGCAGTCGTCTTTCTGGTCATCGGGTGGTCAGTGTTCAGCGCGGGATTCCTCTCGGGTGGTTCGGAGCAAATCAAGACCCTGGGTGATGCAGTCGCTTCGCTGGCCGGTGAAGGGATTATCTTCACACTGACCGCGCTCGGCTTGCTGATTTTCGGGCTCTTCAGCTTCGTCCTTGCGCGTTATCGGATCATTCCCGATCTTGGTGACGATGGGCGGATCCCCTCGTTCCGCGCATGAGCTCTTGCATATACCCCCCAGGGGTATAAATTGCATCCATGGCAAAAAGCGCGAAACTCTATCGAATGAAGATGGACAAGCATGTCTGTCCGTACGGCATCAAGTCCAAGTGGCTGCTGGAACGACAGGGCTACTCTGTCGATGATCACCCTCTGACTACGCGCGAAGAGACTGATGCGTTCAAGGCTGAACACGGGGTTTCGACTACGCCGCAAACGTTCATAGAGGGCGAGCGTATTGGCGGTTACACCGATCTGCGCGCGCATTTCGGCAACCCGGTGCGCGATCCCGACGCGACCAGTTACAAGCCGGTGCTTGCCGTGTTTGCGGTGGGTCTGGCGATTGCGCTTTCGCTCAGCCAGTTTACTTACGAAACGCCCTTCACTATCCGCACGATTGAATGGTTCATCGCGTTTTCCATGGCGATGCTCGCCATGCTCAAGCTGCAGGATGTCGAGAAGTTCTCTTCGATGTTCGTCGGATATGATCTGCTCGGGAAGCGGTTCGTTCCCTACGCCTATGCCTACCCATTTCTCGAAGCGCTGGCTGCGGTCCTGATGGCGGGACGCGTCTTGCCCTGGATTTCGATCCCGGTTGCTTTGACGATCGGCACGATCGGCGCAGTTTCCGTATTCTACGCAGTCTATGTTCAGAAGCGCGAGATCAAATGTGCCTGCGTTGGCGGCAGTGCAAGCGTTCCGCTCGGCTTTGTATCGTTGAGTGAAAACCTTGCGATGATCGGGATGGCGGCGTGGATGCTGGTGCAGCCCGTCTTGTAGCGGTCAAGCGCCGCACTCCAGCACGCCGGTCGCAGTGTAGATTGTTCGGTCGCGCTCGTCGCTGATGCTGATCGCGCCGTCGTAATGAACCAATTCCGGTGCGATGACTTTTTCGCTCTCGCGGTCGATGGAAATTCGCACTGCGTTCTCCAATCCATCGTAGTGGGCATGGGCACCGAACTGCAGATCTTCCGAGCCCACATCGGACGCGGCGCGCACGAACTTGTCGCCCTGCTTGAAGATTGCCTCGTTCCGATTGCCGATCAGCAGCATCGGGCCGCCTTCATCGCGCATGAAGCTGCAGCCTGCGCCAAGCATCCCCGCGGCTTCGACATCCGCGCGCGAGATTTCCTGCAATTCAATGGCGACTGCTGGACCCAGAGCAAGCTCGTTCATCCGGTCCACATCGACAGGCACGTCCCGTTCGTTCTCGGCAGAACAGGCGATCACGCCAAAGACCAAAGGGATCGGAATCAATGCCCGCATCAGTGCCTCCCGAACAGCTTTTCGACGTCGTCCATCGACAGCTTCACCCAGGTCGGGCGTCCGTGATTGCATTGACCGGAACGCGGGGTTCTTTCCATCTCGCGCAGTAGCGCGTTCATTTCTGCGACGTTTAGCGTGCGCCCTGCCCGGACCGATCCGTGGCAGGCCATGGTGGCGAGAACAAGGTCGAGCTTCTCTCCGAGGAGGATTGTCTCACCATGCTTGGCGATATCATCGGCCAAATCTCGCAGCAGAGCGTGAGCGTTGGACTTGCCCAGCGAATGCGGGACGGCGCGGACGAGCATCGCGTCTGCCCCAAACCGCTCGATCACCAGGCCCAGCTCGGCCAGCTTGGGTATCGCGTCTTCAAGCCGGTCGCAATCGCCCTCGTCCATCTCCACAACCTCGGGCATTAGCAGCGCCTGGCTCCGTTTGATCGCGTCTTCCGCCCCTGCTGCGCGCAGTCGTTCGAGCACAAGTCGTTCATGCGCGGCATGTTGGTCGACGATGACGAGTCCGTCCTCGGCTTCAGCAACAACATAGGTCCTGGCGATCTGTCCACGCGCCACACCAAGCGGATATCTGGCGACCGGTTCTTCCGCGATTTCCGCCCTGCCCTGTGGCTCGGCCAACACTTCCCCGGTATCGGAGCGATAGGCGGTGGCGGTGTCCGACACGCGCTGCTGCGTGGCTGACCAGTCTCCCCCGTCAAAGATCGAGCGCAGCGCTGGAGCTGGCTCTTCGCGCATTGGTTCTGTTTGCCAGCGTCCCATTGCCCCGGCATCCGGGCCCTGTACACTGCGCCGGTCGCCGGTCGACAGCGCTTGGCGCAAGCCCGAGACAATAAATCCGCGCACCGCCGCCGCTTCGCGAAAACGGACTTCGGTCTTCGCCGGGTGCACATTCACGTCGACATCTTCAGCGGGCAATTCGAGAAACAGCGCCAGCACGGCGTGCCGGTCCCGCGCGAGCATATCGGCATAGGCGCCGCGCACCGCGCCGGTCAGCAGGCGGTCTTTTACCGGCCGTCCATTGACGAACAGATACTGGTGATCGGCGACCCCGCGGTTGTAGGTCGGCAAGCCGGCGACGCCAGTCAGGTGCATGGCGCCGCGCTCGAAGTCGATCGATACTGCGTTATCCGCCAGTTCGCGCGCGACGATTGCTGCGACCCTGGTCTCGACTGATTGATCCGGCTGAACATTCAGCGCCCGTCGGCCAGCGTGTTCCAGCGTGAATGCAATATCGGGGCGCGCCATGGCCAGACGGCGAACCACATCCAGCGATGCACCATATTCGCTGCGCGGTGTGCGCAGGAATTTGCGCCGGGCAGGTATCTTGGCAAACACCTCTTCGACACGCACTCTGGTGCCCGGCGGCAATGCAGCCGGCTCATCGATTTCAAGCGATCCATGGTCGACCACCTTGCGCCAACCCTGCTCCTCGCCGCGCACCCGGCTTTCCACTGTAAAGCGGGAAACGCTGGCAATCGACGGAAGTGCCTCCCCGCGAAATCCCAGCGTCGAAACCTGCTCGATCGCATCGTCGGGCAATTTGGAGGTCGCGTGCCGTTCGAGCGCAAGCGCCATCTCCCCTGAAGACATGCCGCATCCGTCGTCGGTCACTTCAAGCCGGGTCAGCCCACCATCGACCAGCGATACCGAGATCCGTTTGGCGCCTGCATCGATTGCATTCTCAATCAATTCCTTCAACGCGGCCGCAGGACGTTCGACCACTTCACCGGCAGCAATCCGGTTGACAAGATTTTCAGGAAGGCGGCGGATGATCGGCATGGAAAAAACAGACTAGCGACGAAGCGCAATGGATTCGAGGCCGGTCGTGCAAATTTTCCGCAAATCCGGTGATAAATTTTTGGCGTTTTTCCGCGCCTTTGAGTAAGGGAGCGACACCTCTGACAAAACTGGGTCGTATCTATCGCAGATTCGTGCGGTAAGGCTCGCAAAACATACGGAATCGCTGACGGATGTCCTTCTTCTCGAACCTGTTCAAATTTGGCTCAAAGAATCTCGCAATTGACCTCGGGACCGCGAACACGCTGGTCTATGTTCCCGGCGAAGGAATTGTCCTCAACGAACCGTCGGTCGTCGCGATGGAAACCATCGATGGTTTCAAGCGGGTCAAGGCGGTCGGCGACGAAGCCAAGATGATGATGGGAAAGACGCCCGACAACATCGAAGCCATCCGGCCGCTGCGCGACGGCGTTATCGCCGATATCGAAATCGCGGAAAAGATGATCGAGTATTTCATCCGCAAGGTGAACGGCCGCAACACGCTGTTCAGCTTTCCGGAAATCACCATTTGCGTTCCTTCTGGCTCAACCTCGGTCGAACGCCGCGCGATCCGCGACGCAGCCAGCAATGCCGGAGCCAAGGCGGTTTATCTGATCCTCGAGCCGATGGCGGCTGCTATCGGTGCGGATATGCCGGTAACCGAACCGGTCGGCAGCATGGTCGTCGACATCGGCGGCGGCACGACCGAAGTCGCCGTCTTGTCGCTGCGCGGCCTGGCTTACACGACATCGGTACGGACAGGCGGTGACAAGATGGACGAAGCGATCGTCTCCTACGTCCGACGACACCACAACCTGCTGATCGGCGAGTCGACTGCTGAGCGGATCAAGAAGGATTTTGGCATTGCCACGATACCCGAAGACGGTGTCGGTGAAACCATCACGCTCAAAGGGCGTGATCTGGTGAATGGTGTGCCAAAAGAAATTACGATAAATCAGGCACATATTGCAGAAGCCCTGGCAGAACCGATTGGCGCCATCGTCGAAGGTGTCCGCATCGCTCTGGAGAATACTGCACCGGAACTGGCCGCTGATATCGTCGATCAAGGCATTGTCCTGACCGGTGGCGGCGCGCTCATTCGCGGCCTTGATGTTCATTTGCGCGACGAGACCGGCCTGCCCGTTACGATCGCAGAAGATCCGCTGACTTGTGTTGCCGTGGGGACTGGTCGGGCGATGGAAGACCCGATCTATCGCGGCGTCTTGATGACCGCTTGATCCGGGAGGGAGGCTGAACATGGCGCCGACATCATCCCGGCGCTCGAGCAATTCTCGCCGGGTCCAGTATTCCGTTTTCACAGGTTACGTGCTGGCCACGATTGGCGCCGTTACCGGTGCCGTTTTGCTTGGCCTTTCGCTGTACAATCCTGACACGATGAGCGGGACACGCACGGTCGCGAGCGATGTTGTCGGGCCTGTCGGTGAAGCATCGGCCGAAGGGCGGATTGCTGGTCAGGGTTTTTTCGAGAGTATCGGCGGATATTTTCGGGCCGGACAACAGAACGCAGATCTCAAGAGAGAAGTGGAACTTGCGCGCATCCGCCTCGCAGAAGCTGAGGACGTGAAGGCCGAGAATGCGCGGCTCAAGGCATTGCTCTGTCTGTCAGACAGCGAAGTCGAGCCGGTGGCCGTTACGCGCCTCATCGGTTCAACGGCTTCCAGCACACGCAGGTTCGGTTATATCGGCGCTGGCCGATCGAAAGGGATCACGGTCGGCATGCCGGTTCGCAGCCCGCGCGGTGTCGTCGGCAGGGTACTGGAAGTCGGCTCGTCCACCTCAAGGATCCTGCTGTTGACCGACAGTCAGAGTGTGCTGCCTGTTCGTCTGGCGAGCGCCGACCGGGAGGCAACGGCTTTCGCCGAAGGCCGCGGAGACGGACGAATCCAGATCCGGCTGATCAACCTTGGCATCAATCCGCTGCGAGAGGGGGATGTCCTCGTGACAAGCGGTGCCGGGGGCTATTACCATCCTGGAATTGCCGTCGCCATTGTCAGTAAGGTTACCAGTGATGGCGCCCTTGCGCGCCCGATTAGCGATCCTGCCGCCACGGGTTACGTATCGGTCGAGCCAATTTGGCAGCCCGAAGCGGTCGACAGCGCCGCGCAACCGGTCGAACAAAGCATTTCCAACTAATGGAACGGGTCGACCGGAACTCACGCCGAGATGCTTACGGAAGCCGGATCAATCGGACTCCGTCGACGACTCTGGTGTTTCTGGTACCGATCATTTCGACCATGCTCGCATCGTTGGTCCCGGTCTTCTTCATTAGCGGTGCGTTGCCATACATCCCTCCGCTTGGCTTCATGGTCCTGATGTCGTGGTGTTTCGTGCGACCAGGCATATTTCCGGTCTGGATCGGCTTCCCGCTCGGCTTGTTCGATGACCTGTTCAGCGGTCAGCCATTCGGGTCCGCTATTTTGCTATGGTCCGTGGCGATGATAGCGATCGAGATCATAGAAGCGCGCTTTCCATGGCGCAATTTCCTGCAGGATTGGCTGACTTTGACCGGGTTTCTAGCGGTCTACATATTTGCGACGGCAATCCTTTCAGGAACTGATCTGGATTGGCCGGTGCTTCTGGCTCTTTTGCCGCAAATCCTGATTTCAATCATCCTGTTACCTGTGCTCGCGCGTATGGTCGCCCGCCTGGACAGGCTGCGCCTTACTCGCTTCAGAACGGTGCGCTGATGGCCCGCCGCAAGAAGCCCGCGCCTCCGGTCAATCTTTCGATCTTGCAGAACCGTTTTGCGCGCCGCAGCTTTGTCGTCGGCGCCGTCGGGGCCGGCGTCGGCACTCTTCTGGCGGCGCGCATGGCTTATATCGCGATCGCGGAGAACGAGAAGTACGAGACTGAATCCGAGAGCAATCGAGTCAATCTTTCGCTGATCCCGCCTCGTCGCGGTTGGATTCTCGACCGCAATGGCGCTCCGCTCGCTTCGAATCGGGCCGATTTCCGGGTCGACATCATTCCCGAGCGGATGGCCAATCCGGACAGGACGATTGATCAGCTGGGGAGCATTCTGACGCTCGACGCGGCGAA
Source organism: Parerythrobacter lutipelagi (assembly GCF_005434975.1). GTDB lineage: Bacteria > Pseudomonadota > Alphaproteobacteria > Sphingomonadales > Sphingomonadaceae > Parerythrobacter_A > Parerythrobacter_A lutipelagi. The sequence goes on from NZ_SKCJ01000002.1 coordinate 1,050,351, forward strand.
AGTGCAGGACCTCAAAGACAAGGTTGCATCGACGCGCGGGTTCCAGCCACTGGAAGTGGCGACCGGTCTCGATTTCGAGGAATTTGCGGCGATCAGCTTGCGGGTGCCGGAAATGCCCGGCGTCATTCCGCAGCGGGGATTTTCGCGGTTTTACCCGACGGGCCCGACTGTCGGGCACTTGATTGGCTATGTCGGTCCTGCCTCGGCCGAAGAATACGAACTCGACCGCAATCCGCTTCTCGTCACACCCGGTTACAAGATCGGCAAAGACGGGCTGGAGAAGCAGTTCGAGCAGCGTCTGCGCGGTGTACCGGGTGCCCGCCGGGTCGAGGTAACCGCGTCTGGACGGATTGTCCGCGATCTGGATACGCGCGAGGATATTCAGGGCGAAGCGGTCAAATTGACCATCGATGGCCCGCTCCAGGATTATGCCGCCCGCCGTATCGGGCTCGAATCCGGTTCGGTTGTCGTGATGGATTGCGAGACCGGTGATGTGCTGTGCATGGCCTCGATGCCGAGTTTCGATCCTAACAGCTTCTCAGACGGGATTGGCCGCGTGGAATACGCGATGCTGCGCGATGACGAGCGCGTGCCGCTGCGCAACAAGGTTCTGAAAGGTCTCTACCCACCGGGCTCTACTGTGAAACCGATGGTTTCGATGGCTTTCCTCGAACAGGGGATCGATCCGGAAGAAACCGTTTTTTGCGGTGGCGGCTTGCGCGTCGGCAATCGGGTCTTCGGGTGCTGGAATCGCCGCGGTCATGGCGCGGTGAATATGGCCAAGGGCATTTACCAGAGCTGCGATGTCTATTTCTATTCGATGGCACAGCGCGTTGGCATGGACCCGATTGCAGCCATGGCCCGGCGCTGCGGTATGGGACAGGAATTCCCGCTTCCCGTGATCAGCCAATTCTATGGCACGGTCCCGGATCCGGCATGGAAGCTGCAGAAATACGGTCGTGACTGGGCCGCCTTCGATACTGTCAACGCAACCATCGGCCAAGGATATATGCTGGCCAACCCGTTGCAGCTTGCGGTGATGTCAGCCCGAATCGCGACCGGTCAGCAAGTCATGCCGCGGTTGCTTGCCAGACCCCAGAAGCCCGATTTCCGGAAGTTTGATTTTCCCACCGAGCAGAAGGCATACATTCGCCAGGCCATGAGCGATGTGGTCAACGGGCCGGGAACCGCCGGACGCGGGCGATTGCCGTTCGATGATATTAAGATCGCCGGCAAGACCGGAACCGCGCAGGTTGTCTCGCTGTCCAAATCGGACGGACGCACCGGTCCGTGGAAGTATCGCGACCACGGTTTGTTCATCTTCTTCGCCCCGTTCGACAAGCCGAAATACGCTGGCGCAGTGGTTATCGAGCATGGCGGTGGCTCCGGCGCAGCGTACCCCGTCGCGCGCGACGTCACGACATTTTTGTTCGATGCGCAGAAAGGTCTCGACGCACTCAAAGCGTTGGAAGAGCAATGGGGCGGAAACGCGCGGGAACGTCTCGACCGAAAGTATCTTGCCTATGCGGCGGCCGCAGGAGAAGAAGTGCCGCCTGTGCCGAAACGCGAGTCCGAGATATTCGACCGGGTCGATGCGGAAGCCCGCGCGGAAGCCGAAGCGCCCGCAACCGAAGCGAGCGATGCCGCAGAAAACCGGTCGCAAAACGTTGATTCCTCTCCGGTTGATCAACAGCCGTGAACTCGCTCGTCCCAGCTCCCATCGCACGGCAGCCGTGGCAGATGTTGATCCCGCTGTTTCTGCTCGTCGGGTTCGGCGCCGCAGTGCTCTTCTCCGCAGCGGGCGGCAATATGCAGCCATTCGCGGCCTCGCACCTGATGCGCTTCGGCGTGTTTCTGTTAATGGCATTCGCGATGGTCCCGTTCGGGCGGCCCGTCGTACAGTTCATGGCCTATCCGGTTTACGGGCTTGTACTCATCTTGCTGATCGCCGTCGAAGCGATTGGCGCTATGGGCGGCGGCAGCCAGCGCTGGCTCGAGCTTGGCTTCATTCGGATCCAGCCTTCGGAATTGATGAAGCCGGCCATCGTGCTGGCGTTGGCGCATTTCTACCAGTCGCTTCCGGCGGGCATGATCAACTCGTGGCGAGCAATCGTGCCTGCGGGCGGCTTGTTGCTGCTTCCCATGGGTTTGGTCCTGCTCCAGCCGGATTTGGGTACTTCGCTTGCGATTGCCTTCGGCGGGGTCGTGGTCATGTTTCTGGCCGGCTTGCCGATGCGCTGGTTCGTCGCGGGCGGTGCGGCTGCGGCAGTTGCCGTCCCGCTGGCGTTCTTTTTTGGCCTGAAGGAATACCAGCAACGCCGGGTTACGACCTTTCTTGATCCGGAAAGCGATCCGCTCGGTTCCGGCTATCATATAACCCAATCGAAGATCGCGATCGGTTCTGGCGGGATCAATGGCAAGGGCTTCAACGAAGGGTCGCAAAGCCATCTCAATTACCTGCCAGAACCGCATACCGATTTTGTCTTCGCCACCATGGCGGAGGAATGGGGCCTGTTGGGCGGGCTCTTCGTGCTGGTTGTTTTCGGCATGATCCTTGGCTGGGGGCTACGAGTGGCATCTGCCTCCAATGACCGCTTCTCGCGGCTGCTGGCGGCCGGCATGGTCGCGACAATCTTCTTCTATGTCGCCATCAATCTGATGATGGTGATGGGGCTCGCGCCGGTTGTCGGCATCCCGCTGCCGTTCATGAGCCATGGCGGATCGTCGATGATGACCAACATGATCTGTATCGGCACGTTGATGATGGTGAACCGCTGGAACCGCCAGAAACGTGGCATTGTAGGCTGATGAGCTTTCCCTGAATGCTGTCCCGAACTGCGCTCGGCCCCATTGTCCGGGCAATGGGGGCTAGGGAGAAGCAAGTGCGCTATCTAATCGGATCAACGGGTCTCGTTGTCGCCTGTATCATATGGATTTCCCCTGTTGTTGCTCCGGACACATTGGCCGGCACGGCACGTGCGGAGGTTCCGAGGGAGGAAATTAACGAAATCATCGCAGCGATTGACCGGGTCGTGAAATACAGCCCGAATTACGGGCGACTGCTGAGTTCCGGCACCCCGAACATGGATCAGGCCCGGGCAGACCTTGAGGCATTCCGCTCCGAAATGCAGGCGGAGATTACGCAAGACTTGATAGCAAAGGCGAACGACCCCTCGGAGCGCAGACTGGTTAGCCTGAAAGCAAGCGCGAACCGTTTTGCGGAAGGCTATCAGAGAGATCTAGCCGCCGCTGATCTGGACCGGGCAAAGGAATATGGCCGCTCCGGCCCGATCTTTATGCGGTACATGTCATTTGTTGCAGCCCGGGAGAAGCTGGCTCTTCTGCGGAAAGTCTACGGAGACACACCGGAAATCGCAGCCGCGACCGCTGCTTCGGACAGCGCTTTTGCCAAGCTTGGCGATTTCGCGGCGGTCGAGAGCCAAGCTGCCGATGTGACACAAGCCCGAATAGCGCGGAACCGGTTGGAACCGGCGATACGATCCGACGCAGCGCTGGGGCAACAATTCGCCCGGGCCTTTGAAAACAGCTTCTTGAATACAGAGAAGGCCAAGGTGCTGAAAGTTAATTTGATTTCGAGCGGTTGGTCGGTCGAACGCAATGAGATTACGGGGATCATCCTCCTGCGGTATCAATATGCCTCACTCGGTCTGAAAGGGTCCGACGGAACTTGCTATTCGGCTCAGGCCCGGTTTGAACAGAAGCATCAGGGCGGCGGCTCCTACGGGTCGACATACTACCGCTCCGGCGGCCCTGCCGAGATGCTGTGCGAAAATATCTGAAGGCGCGAAATGCCCTGACGGTCGTAACGGGCAAATAGACCCTTCTCATGACGAGAAGGGTCGCTATATGCAGCGCCTTCCGAACGCCTCGCGATTCGGGTGCGCTGTTTTCCAGTGCGGACGCATAGCTCAGTTGGTAGAGCAGCTGACTCTTAATCAGCGGGTCCTTGGTTCGAGCCCAAGTGCGTCCACCACCCTTCCCCATTCCTGCAATACCCGCTAACCGCGCCGCAATTGATTTGCGGAGTGATTGATGGCGCGTTTTCTGATTGTCGAAGCCCGGTTCTACGACCACCTCAACGATATGCTGATCGCCGGAGCGCGCAGCGCGCTTGAAGCTGCGGGGCACGAGGTCGAGGTTCTCACTGTGCCGGGTGCGCTGGAGATACCCGGTGCGATTGCCACGGTTGTGGAGAGCGGCAGATTCGACGGGTTCGTTGCGATAGGAGTCGTGATTCGCGGCGAGACCTACCATTTCGAGATCGTGGCCGGTGAGAGCGCGCGCGGTATCCTGGCGCTGACGATGGATGGTATTGCGATCGGGAACGGTATCCTGACGGTCGAGAATGAGGAGCAGGCAATCGTTCGTGCTGACCCCAAACAGAAGAACAAGGGCGGTGAAGCGGCTCAGGCTGCGGTCGCCCTGCTCGATTTGCAGTCGCGTTATTCCGGCTAGGGTGCGGGATCGCTCAGACCTGAAAGGTTGAGCGGTGTGTACTCGCCGATGGCGAGTTGCTCGAACACGCCGATCCCTTGTTGACCATCCGGTCCGGTGACGCGGCAGACCATCTGCACATGGAGGTTATCAGGCCTCAGCGGGTCGACCGAATTCAGTTCGATGTCCTCGCGCTCCACTTCGAGCGTGCCGTGGTCGAGTCCATGGTTCCATCTGGGTGAAGTGTAGCCAAGCCCGCGCATCTGGAAGCGCCCGATCGGCTCGAATGCGAATTGCTCGTCGCCGATAGTCAGAACTGCCCCGCCGCCCGGCCAACGCGTGCCAGCCTCCAGCGGCGCAACCATGGCTGCATCGTGCACATCAGTGAAGGCTTCCGGACCGTTTCCATCAGGTGCAATCACAGCGCGTGTGTTCCAGGCAGTGCCATCAGCATGAGCGTTGAGGTGGAAGAACAGGCTGCGATCAGGCAAATTTACCGGGGTCCATTGCCAAAAGAATTGCGGCACGGCCGAGCCACCTGATAATTGCGGATCGGCTGCTCCGACCGGGCGGACACCCCAGCTACGATCGCGCGTTCCCGAAGTCCCCGCAACGACATCCCGGCGCTGCCCGTCGATCTCGATCCAGCCCTGGTAATGCCCGTTCTGGGTCATGCGGGTGTAGTCCATCACCGTGCGCGGACCGAGACGCCACGTGAAACGCGGCTCCTCGATCGGGAACGCCCGTCCGGTGAAGGTCAGGTCTGCCGCAAGCCCCTCGCCTTCGACCACGACACGCAGCTTGTGCAGCGCTTCGACCACTTCGATGCGTATCGGACCGCAAGAAAGGTCCATCCTCTCCATGCCGAGTTTTCGACTGGCGTGAACGCAATGCTGGGTCCCGTCGCGGACTACGCAGAAATGGGCATCCGCAACATCGAGGTGCGGATAGACACCGAATGCGACAGCGAAAAAATCCTCTCCGTCAGGGCCGTAGCCGTTGAAGAAATAGCGATCGTAGAAATTTCTATCCGTACCCGCGAAGGCAACCGGCTCCGGTGTCTGGTGGAGCGGATAATCGTCACCCCTGCTAATCGCCATCATGCTCTCTCCTTCAATGCGTTGAGGCTGCCATGCTCAAGTGCAAGGCTGCAGGCCCCGCGCGCCATCGAGAGGAAGTTCGCATCCCCCCGTTCGGTCCGTTCGACAAAGGCTGCGCTGAACACGGCGGTTGAAAGCCCGTGCAGCGCACCCAGGCGGTAATCGTCCCAGATATCATCATGGGTCAGTTCTATTTCCCGAGCGGCCATTTCAGAGCGATAGAGCGCGAGCAATTCACCCTCATGCTGTTGCCGAAGAATTTGACCGATACCGCATCCGAGAAAATAGCCGATATCGGTCATTGCTTTGCCGATTGTAACGGTCTGCCAATCCAGCACGGCAATTGGCTCTGTGCCAGCCTTGATATCGAACAGCATGTTGTCGAGCCGAAAGTCACCATGGACCATGCACTGCGGTGCCTCATCGCGGCGGAAGTATTGTCCTCTCAGCTTGGCCAGTTCTTCGCACAGCGCCATGAATTCCGGCTCCAGCGTGCCGGCATATCGTTCGCGCCAGATGGCTTGGGCTTGGGGATACATTGCGCCAACCTTCTCGCCGAGGTCGGGAGGGGGCTGGATCCAATCGGCTTCGAGCAGGCTGGCATTATTCCAGCTCGGCGCGTGAAGCGCGGCGGCTTGGCGGATTGCTGCTTCCGCTTGCTTCAACGTGCAGCCGGCAATCTGATTGCCGCCCTGCGCAGGGCCGAGGTCTTCAAACAGCAGTAGAAAATCGCTGCCGTCCTCATTCATCTCCGCCCGGAGCACCTCCGGCACCCGGATGGAAAGGTGCGTCGCGGCCTGCCGGTAGAACTCGACCTCCTTCTTGTAGAGACCGAACATGGCCGCAGTGCTGCGGCTTGTCTCGTCGGCTGCCGGGAATTTTCCAGCCAGCGTGGCGGGCCCTTCGGCCCCATGATAGGTGATGTGAAGCCTTGCGCTGTCGCCGACCTGACCCGTTCCGATTGGTTCCCACTCGACGGACTTCACGCGAAGGCCCAGCGTCTCGCTCAACCAGTTCGGCTTTATCCCGTCAGGGTGCGTCGGAAATTCACCCACGGCCTTCTCTCCCGATTGTCTCGGTCGAGGCTAGTTGGCAGATCGGGGGCTGGCAATGGCTCCTTGCGGCGATTTAGCCGAAGCAGGAGGCCCCGGCATAATGCGCGCCATCGCCCAGTTCTTCCTCGATCCGGATCAACTGGTTGTATTTTGCAAGCCGGTCGGACCGGGCAAGCGAGCCGGTCTTGATCTGCCCACAATTGGTCGCGACAGCGAGATCGGCGATCGTTGCGTCTTCGGTCTCACCCGAACGATGCGACATGACCGATGTGTAACCCGCGCGGTGAGCAATATCGACGGCCTGAAGGGTTTCGGTCAGCGTGCCGATCTGATTGACCTTGACCAACAGCGAATTGGCCAGCCCCTTTTCGATACCCATCGAAAGGCGCACGGGATTGGTCACGAACAGGTCATCGCCGACAAGCTGGACCTTGTGGCCAACCATGTCGGTCAACGCTTTCCAGCCTTCGAAATCGTCTTCACCCATCCCGTCTTCGATCGAGCGGATCGGATAATCGTCGCATAGTTTCGCGAGGTATTCGGCCATTTCGGTCGGGCTGAGTGAAGTACCCTCGCCCGCCATATCGTACCGGCCATCGGCGAAGAATTCCGTCGACGCGCAGTCGAGCGCCAGAGCGATTTCCTCGCCCGGCTTGAAGCCTGCCTGCTCGATCGATGACATGATGAAGTCGAGCGCATCGCGCGTGCTGGCGAGATTCGGTGCAAAACCGCCCTCGTCGCCAACAGCGGTCGCCAGGCCTTTGTCCGACAGACCTTTCTTCAGAGTGTGGAACACTTCGGCGCCCCAGCGCACCGCCTCGGTCAGGCTGTCCGCGCCGATCGGCATGATCATGAATTCCTGGATATCGATCGGATTGTCGGCATGTTCGCCGCCGTTGATGATGTTCATCATCGGGACTGGCAGGACATGCGCTGAAACACCGCCAATATAGGAGTACAGCGGCAGACCGCGGGCATTGGCGGCGGCCTTTGCCACCGCCATGCTGGTGCCGAGAATGGCATTAGCGCCGAGGCGGGCCTTGTTATCTGTCCCGTCCAGCGCAATCATCGCCAGGTCGACATCGCGCTGGTCTTCTGCATCGAGGCCAAGCAGCAAGTCGGCAATCTCGCCATTGACTGCGTCGACCGCTTTGGTCACGCCTTTGCCGAGGTATCGGCTCTTGTCGCCATCGCGCAGCTCGACCGCTTCGTGAGCGCCGGTCGAAGCGCCTGACGGAACGGCGGCGCGGCCAAAACTGCCATCATCCAGTAAGACATCGACCTCGACCGTCGGATTGCCCCGGCTATCGAGAATTTCGCGTCCGTGAATGTCGATGATCTGCGTCATGGCTTGCTCCGGTCGGTCAGAGTGTTGTAATGTAGTAATACAGTCCCATATCGGACATAGCGCGCGCTTTATGCGTCGGAACAAACCCGCGCAAGTTGCGTTGCACAATAAACGGAACGGAATAGGTTTTCATGCCTTCCAGCCCGTCGAAATTCGGAGGAAAAGGATAACGCCATGGACGACGTAAGCACGACAAAGAAAAAACCCGCCAAGAAGCCGGCCGCGAAGAGCACCAAGGCCAGCGCAACTGCCACGAACGGCACAGCTGAAGCGAAGACCCGCTTCAACGCTGCACTGGAAGAAGCGAAAGCCGGCGCTGCTGCGCTTAAAGACGAAGCAGCGGGCCGCGCGGTGGCTTATCGCGATCAGGCAAAAGGAAAGTCGGAAGATTGGACGGCTGATGCCAAAACGAAGGCTGGCGAACTTGCTGTTGAAGGCAAGGCGAAGGCCAGCGATGCATTGGCTTCACTTGGCAAAGTTGTCGCGGAAAACGCTGCCAGTATCGATGAGCGCTTTGGCGCGAAATACGGCGACTACGCCCGCCAGGCTTCGCGCAGCTTGCAGGAAAACGCTGCCAAGCTCGACAACAAGAGCGTCGACGAAATCGGCGAAGACGCACGCGAAATGGTCCGCAAGAGCCCCGGCCTTGCAGTAGGCATTGCCGCCGTCGCCGGATTCATGCTCGCTCGCATGTTCCGCGGCAGCCGCGACTGATTGGTCGCGGTTCGCGGGATATGCTTGAGGGGGATGAAGCAGCCAGCCGCGATGATGCGGATGAACGGGGTAGCGGGTTGACCGGTGAGGAAGCGATTCCAGAACCGCGTTCGCTGGCCGAAGATCTCGAAGCGCTGTACGAGGATGGCAAGACCTATGCCGAGGCAGAGCTTGCCTATCAGAAGACCCGCGCTCGGTTCGTAGCGCAGCATGGCAAGGCAGGTCTGGGATACGGTCTGCTTGCTGTGTTCTTCCTGCATATGGCGTTGATCGGTTTGACAGTCGGTGCGATTCTGACCCTCATTCCGGTGGTTGGTCCGCTTTTTGCCACGCTGATCGTGGTGGGCGTGGTCTTGGCGCTGGTCGTCATACTCGGCCTTATGGCGCGGTCCAGAATTGGCCGCATCGGCAAGGCCTTTGAAGGCGATGACGCGTGAGCAAGGCACTCGACCGGCAATTGGTGCAGGACCGAGCTTTGCGCGATGCCGCGCTCGAACTGGTCAAGGCAGATGTCAGTCATCTCCGCATGGATATGAACGCAGCAGGCCTCGCATCGCGTTTTGCCACACGGATGAGCGAAGGCGCTACGGACCTTTACGAAGAGGCGGTCGAGAAGGCCGATGATAATCGCGGTGTGCTGGCTGCGCTGATTGCTGCGGTTGTTTTGTGGTTTGCCCGCAATCCGCTGCTTAGCCTCTTGCCCGATATGGACGATGATCCGGCGGCTGATGATGAGCAAAGCGGCGAGTGGGAATACGAAGATACAGAGGATTACGATCCGGAATTGGACGAGCCCGACGCGTGACGAGAGCAATTCCGCGAACAGATAAGGAGACCGACGGTGACTGACGAAGCAAAGAGAGACGAACTGCGCGCGAAAATCGAAGCTGGCGAACGCCGCAATGCGGAACGTTCGATCGAAGATATGGCCCGCGACGCAAGCAAGAAGGCAACGGACTTCGTAAAGGAGCATCCGATTGCAACAGTGGCGGGTGTTGCTGCCGTGGGACTGGCAATCGGTGCGATGACCAGGCCAGGTCGGCGCGCCGGACGCCTGGCTGGCGAACGCGCGAGCGCTTTCGCCACTTATGCGACCGAACTCGGCCTCGCGTATGCCAGCGGAATGTTCGATGCGGCGGGACAGGCTGCCAAGGCCGGCGGCGAGAAACTGGAAGACTTCAGCGAGGACGTTGCACACAGCGCGCGCAGCGCTCGCAGGAACGCCACCCATGTCGCAGGCGATACCGCGGATAACATTCGCGTTCTCGGCCGAAAGGCTGCTCGGCAGGCAGGCCGGTCCCTACGCGGAGCACGGTCCAAGATCGGACGCTGATCGGTACATGAATTGACCACGTCAACGGCGCACGGGCTTGCCCGCTGCGCCGTTTTCGCTATGTGCGCCCCATCCTTTTCTCCGAGCACCAAGGCGCCAAACCCATGTCAGATGAAGCCAAGCCCGACCAGGAACTGTTCCTCGTGATGGGCGGTCGTGTCGCCGACCCGCGATCCTTCAAGTTCCAGGACCCCGAGGGCATCCATGTCGTCGGCGTCTTCAGCGTTTATGACGATGCTGTTGAGGCCTGGCGCGGCAACGCGCAACGCACAGTCGACGATGCCGAGATGAAATATGTCATCGTGCCGGTGCACGAATTGTTGACTCCGGAAAACTGATCAAGCTTGGGGGCTATGGAATATTCCATCTGCCCTTACCGCGAGAGCGACGCCGAGCGGCTTGCCACAATCATCAAAGCGGCGATCCAGACGATCGGACCGCAGGCCTATTTACCTGAGCAAGTGGCGGCGTGGGCCGCGAGTCACCCCGGCGCCGACAATTTTCGCGCGCGCGCCGCGTCCGGTGACAAAATCTTCGTTGCTGCGGATATGGCGGACAATGCTGCGGCTTACACGCTGCTGCAAGCGGACGGGCATCTCGACCATCTGTATTGCCACCCGGATCATACCAAGCGCGGGCTAGCTTCGTTGTTGCTCAAAACGGCAGAGCACTATGCACGGCAGCACGACCTGGCGCAGCTCTATACCGAGGCAAGCGAGCTGGCTCGCCCAACCTTCGAGCGTGCCGGCTACCGTTTGGTCCAGCGGCGTGATTTCGAGTTGGACGGCGTACCGATCCACAATTACGCGATGGCGAAATCGCTTAGATGAATTCGATCTTCTGGATCAGGTAGAATTTTTCGCCAGAGGGAACGGTCACTTCAACTTCGTCATCGACCTTCTTGCCGATCAGCGCTTTGGCGATCGGTGAATTATACGAAATCCGTCCCTTTTTGGCGTCCGCTTCCGTCTGCCCGACGATCTGGTACTGGATCGGCTTGTCGTCTTCATCGAGCAAGGTGACCGTCGCTCCGAAGACGACCCTGTCGCCCGTAAGCATCGCGGGATCGATAATCTGCGCGCGACTGACGCGGTCTTCGATGTCGCCGATCATCGCTTCAACCTGACCCTGGCGTTCTTTCGCCGCGTGGTACTCCGCGTTCTCCGACAGGTCGCCATGCGCCCGCGCTTCTTCGATAGAATCAACGATTTTGGGACGTTCCGCCCGCAAAGCCTTGAGATCCGCCGTGAGCTTTTCATAGCCCTCAGCCAGCATCGGCACCTTTTCCATAACCCTGTCCGTCTTTCTATTACGGCCCGCCCGGTAACAATTCGAGACCCTGCCGCTTCCGAGGAGGCGACCAAACTAGGGGTCCGAATGTCGGGGAAAGGCTAATTCAGTTGTCGCTATAATAGTCTTGCATAGCGCGCACTTCAAGCTGGCTTGGCTCTACCGTCCGAATTGCCTCTGCCGCAGCCTTCGATGCAGCGGCCGTTGTGTAGTACGGAATCTTCATTTCGAGCGCCGTTGCACGGATCGATTTGGAATCCACCAGCGATTGCCAGCCTTCGGTCGTGTTGAACACCAGGTCGACATCACCGTCGATCATCTGATCGACGATGTGCGGCTGTCCTTCGGCCACTTTATTGACCCGCTCGACCGGCAAGCCCTGCTCTGCAAGATAACGTTGAGTGCCGCCGGTTGCGATGATCCGGAAACCCATTTCGACCAGCGTTCTCACCGCAGCGACAATCGGTTCCTTGTCGCTTTCCTTCACGGACACAAATGCGGTGCCGGTGCGCGGCAGCCGGACACCTGCGCCCAGCTGCGATTTCATGAACGCAGCAGGGAAATCCCGGTCGATCCCCATCACTTCTCCGGTCGAGCGCATTTCCGGTGTCAGCACCGGGTCGGCGCCGGGGAAGCGGCTCCACGGGAAGACAGCTTCCTTCACCGCCATATAGTCGAGATCGCGCTTGAACGGCGGGAAGTCCGCCAGCGCTTCTCCGGCCATCACGCGGGCCGCGATCTTGGCGATTGGCTGTCCGATGGCCTTGGCGACGAACGGCACCGTGCGGCTCGCCCGCGGGTTCACCTCGATCAGATACACTTCGCCATCTTTCACCGCGAATTGGACATTCATCAGGCCCACGACATTGAGCGCACGGGCCAATGCCTCGCCCTGGCGTTCCATCTCGTCGACGATGTCTTGCGGCAGCGAGTAAGGCGGGATGGTGCAGGCGCTGTCGCCCGAATGGACTCCGGCTTCCTCGATATGCTGCATCACGCCGGCAATCCGGACTTCGGTCCCGTCACACACCACGTCGACATCGCATTCGATTGCATCGCGCAAATACCGGTCGACCAGAACCGGGCTTTCGCCCGAAACATTCACCGCCGTCTTGATGTAGTCATCAAGCTGCGCTTCACTGTCGACGATTTCCATCGCTCTGCCGCCCAGCACATAGGAGGGACGCAGCAGCACCGGATAGCCGATCCGCTGCGCCACTGCCGCAGCTTCATCGCGGCTGTAGGCGATGCCGTTCTCCGGCTGCTTGAGGTCCAGCTTGTTGACCAGCTTGGCGAACCGTTCGCGGTCTTCGGCCAGATCGATCGCATCGGGCGACGTGCCGAGGATCGGAATACCCGCATCCTCCAGTGCTTGCGCCAGCTTCAGCGGGGTCTGTCCGCCGAACTGGACGATAACGCCCACCAGCTCGCCATTCTGCTGCTCCACGCGGAGGATTTCCAGCACATCTTCTGCCGTGAGCGGCTCGAAATAGAGCCGGTCCGATGTGTCGTAGTCGGTCGATACGGTTTCGGGGTTGCAGTTGACCATGATGGTCTCGAACCCGGCTTCTTCCAGCGCAAAACAAGCGTGGACACAGCAATAATCGAATTCGATCCCCTGCCCGATCCGGTTCGGCCCGCCGCCCAGGATCACGACTTTGCGGCGATCGGACGGATTGGCTTCGCATTCCGGTTCACCGAAGCTGGGGGCCTCGTAGGTCGAATACATGTAAGGCGTGATTGCTTCGAATTCTGCGGCGCAGCTGTCGATCCGCTTGAACACCGGGTAGACGCCGAGCTTGTGCCGCAATGCGCGGACTTCATCCTCCGATGTCGCCCCGGCCATGGCGCGCAAGGCATCATGAAGCAGGCCGGAGCGGCGCGCCTGCGTCTCGCCCATCCCCCCGGCAACCCCGACCGAACGCACAGCCAGCGTGGCGAGACGTTTGTCGGAAAAGCCCATTGCTTTCAGCTGGCGCATCTCGGCTGCCGTGTTGGGCAGGCCATTCTCGCTGACCGTCCGCTCTGCTGCGATAATCTCTTCGATTTGCCGCAGGAACCACGCATCATAGCCGGTGAGCGCATTGATCTGCTCCACCGTCATGCCTTCGCGAAACGCCTGCGCGACGTTGAGAAGGCGGTCCGGCGTGCGTTTGCTCAGCGCTGCAGTCAGGACGTCACGATTGACCCCTTCCAGCTCGACCACGCGGTTGAATCCGTCGAGATCCGTTTCCAGCCCGCGCAGCGCCTTCTGCATCGATTCCTGAAAATTGCGCCCGATCGCCATGACTTCGCCGACCGATTTCATCGCGGTGGCCAGTTCGATCTTGGTGCCCTTGAATTTCTCGAACGCGAAACGCGGGATTTTGGTGACGACGTAATCGATGGTCGGCTCGAAACTGGCCGGGGTTGCGCCGGTGATTTCGTTGGTGATCTCGTCCAGAGTGTAACCGACCGCCAGCTTTGCCGCGACGCGCGCGATGGGGAAGCCGGTCGCCTTCGATGCTAGCGCAGAGGAGCGCGAGACGCGCGGGTTCATTTCGATCACGATCAGGCGGCCATCGGCGGGATTGACTGCAAACTGTACGTTCGAACCGCCTGTTTCCACGCCAATTTCGCGCAGCACTTCGATGCTGGCGGTGCGCATGATCTGGTATTCCTTGTCGGTCAGCGTCAGCGCCGGGGCGACAGTGATGCTGTCCCCGGTGTGCACACCCATCGGATCCACGTTCTCGATCGCACAGATGATGATGCAATTGTCCTTGCGGTCGCGCACCACCTCCATCTCGTATTCTTTCCACCCGAGCAGTGATTCCTCGATCAGCACTTCATTGGTGGGCGATGCGTCGAGCCCGTCGCGCACGATCTTGTCGAACTCGGACTTGTTGTAGGCGATGCCCCCGCCCGTGCCGCCCAGGGTGAAGCTGGGGCGGATGATCGACGGCAGGCCGGTCCGTTCCAGCACCTTGTGCGCTTCTTCCACCGTGGTGGCGACGCCGCTGCGCGCGCTTTCGAGGCCGATCTTGTCCATCGCGTCGCGGAACCGCTGGCGGTTCTCCGCCTTGTCGATCGCATCGGCATTGGCGCCGATCATCTGCACGCCGTATTTGTCCAGCGTGCCATCGTTGAACAGCGCCAGCGCGCAGTTGAGCGCGGTCTGGCCGCCCATCGTCGGCAGGACCGCGTCGGGGCGTTCCTTCGCGATGATCTTGGCGACAATTTCGGGCGTGATCGGTTCGATATAGGTCGCATCGGCGAACTCGGGATCGGTCATGATCGTCGCCGGATTGGAGTTGACGAGGACCACGCGGTAGCCCTCCTCTTTCAGCGCCTTGATCGCCTGCGTGCCGGAATAATCGAACTCGCACGCCTGGCCGATAATGATGGGGCCTGCGCCAATGACGAGGATGGAGGAGATGTCAGTGCGTTTGGGCATTTAGGCAGCTACCGATTGTGGGAACGGGAACGACAAAAGGCCCCCTCCGCTTGCGCGGAAGGAGCCTGTCGGATTGTGAGTTGTCTTGTGAAGCGCGGGTGCGCTTATTCCGCCGGGGCGGTTTCCGCAGTCATTTCGGACACAGCGCCCTGGATCGCCTCGTTGGTGCATTTCGACGCGCTGTCGCTCAGCACCTGTTCGGCTTCCTCGATGCTCGCATCGTCCGGAATTTCGTTGGTGATGCAGGTGCAGAACGCTTCCTTGTCGACCATGTCGGGCAGCATCGCGGACTGCTCTGCACACTGCTCGACCGCCTGTTCCTTGGCCGATGCACAGGCTGCCAACGATCCGGCAGCGGCGAGAATAAATACCATACGCATGTGAATACTCCCTCTGTATTTCGAGGGAACGGGTAGCGCGATGCGCAAGCCCGGCGCGATGCCATAGGTTTGGGGTATGGGCGGTTAGCACTGCATGGCCTTTATCGCCTGCGTACCGGAATAATCGAACCGGCAGGCCTGACCGATAATGAACGGACCAGCGCCAATGACGAGGATGTAGGAGATGTCAGTGCGTTTGGGCATTTTGGAATACGAGCCCTCTGTCAGCGTAAAAGCTTCGGCTTTTGATCTTGTCGTCGTTTACTTTTCGACACTTGCCGACGGCTGAGTCATCGATTCTAAACCCCCGTTTGCTTGGAGAATGTGCCAAAACCCAATGCTTTGGTGACGCAAGCAAGCACAAGATGGCTTCATCGTCGTTGAGTTCGAGCAAAGTCTGATGAATGGATTGCGAAGGGAGATCCTTTAGCCTCACAGCCTGAACCGATGTCCCGAGATGCCTTGCAAGATCGGCAAAAACTGCCTCAAGTCTGGGCTCTTGGTAAAACGTGTGTATTCCTTGTCCCTTGGAGGCGGGCATTGCTTCCAAGGTGCATACTGCGCGCGCAAAAAATTTGTTCGCCTCCTTCCGAGACCTTTGTTCAGTACGCCGTAGGAAAAAGTGAACAATAGAATATACACCGCATAGACCATCCAGTTGCCCTTGGCGCCAAACCTTGAAATCCTTGCCGAGGATCACCCCAACATCCCCACGAACTTCTCGAACAGGTAGAAACTGTCCTGCGGGCCGGGGCTTGCCTCGGGGTGGTACTGCACGCCGAACGCTTTCTTGCCGCTGATCGCGATGCCGCAATTGCTGCCGTCGAACAGGCTCACGTGAGTCTGCTCGACACCTTCGGGTAGCGTCTCGCCATCGACCGCGAAGCCGTGGTTCATGCTGGTGATTTCGACGAGGCCCGAAGTCTCGCCCCAGCCATCACCCACGCGCTGGACCGGGTGGTTCGCCCCGCGGTGGCCCTGGTGCATCTTTACCGTTTTCGCGCCCGCTGCCAGCGCGAGCATTTGGTGGCCGAGGCAGATGCCGAAGATCGGCATGTCGCGCTCGAGCAGCGCCTTGATCACCGGCACCGCATATTCGCCGGTCGCCGCCGGATCGCCCGGGCCGTTGGACAGGAATACGCCCGCCGGTTCCAGCGCTAGGATATTCTCTAGGCTGGTCTTTGCCGGGACCACCGTGACCTTGGCCCCCGCTTTGACCAGATTGCGGAAGATGTTGTCTTTCGACCCGTAGTCGATCGCAACAACATGCGGCTTACCGGACCAGTCAGCGCGGCCATAACCGTGCCCCAGCCGCCAGAATCCGCCTCCCCAGTCTTCCTGTTTCTCCCGCGTTACATGCTGGGCGAGGTCCATCCCCTCCAGCCCGGCCCATTCCTTCGCGCGCTTGGCCAGTTCGGGAATGTCGAAATTGCCGCCGGGATCATGCGCGATCACCGCATTGGGCGCGCCAGCATTGCGGATCAGCCGGGTCAGCGCGCGGGTGTCGACGCCCGACAGGCCGATCTTGCCCTGCGCCGCCATCCAGTCGGAAAATTCCTGCGTGCTGCGAAAATTGCTCGCCGGAGTGATCGGCTCACGCACGATGCAGCCGACGGCGCCCCCGAACGGTCCGGCGACCGCGCTTTCGAGATCTTCCGGATTGGTCCCGACATTGCCGATATGCGGGAAGGTGAATGTGACGATCTGCGCCGCGTATGACGGGTCCGTCATCACTTCCTGATAGCCGGTCATCGCCGTGTTGAAGCACACTTCGCCGACTGCATTGCCAGCGGCGCCGAACCCCCGGCCCCAGATTACCGAACCATCGGCCAGAACGAGGACTCCCGTCGCGTCTTTGGGTTGCGCAGGGGTAGAGGCGGCAGAAGCCATAAGGGGCGCTCCGAGTCAGGGTTTTCCGGCGATGTCGCTAAGTCCCGACCGCTAGGCTTGCCCTGCCCTGCCGTCAACCTATCTCGGGCGGGAAACTTGGGCTAAGCGGCCCGCATACGAAACCATCCACAGGAAAGTCTCCCCATGCTGCGCGACGACATCAAAACCGCGACCATCACCGCCATGAAAGCCGGCGACAAGGACCGCACTGCTGCGCTTCGCCTGATCGGCGCAAAGATAAAGGACCGCGATATCGAACTGCGCACGTCCTCCAAACAGATCGAGGATGACGCGCTGGTGATCGAAGTTTTGCAAAAAATGAGCAAGCAGCGGCGCGAATCGATAACCATGTATGTTGACGGTGGCCGGCAGGAACTGGCCGACAAGGAGCAGGCCGAGCTGTCGGTCATCGAGGAATTCCTGCCCAAGCAGATGGGTGAGCCGGAAACGAAGGCGGCAATCGAAGCGATCAAGCAAGAATTGGGGGCCACATCGGTTAAGGATATGGGCCGCGTGATGGGGGAACTAAAGGCTCGCCACGGCGCTGAACTCGATATGAGCAAAGCCAGCGCGCTGGTGAAGGAGAGCCTTGCATGAATACCCCTACCCCCCGTTCGAATACCATCCGTTCGATCCTGCCCGTCTCCCTATTGGCGCTGGGCCTCGCGCTTGGTGCCTGCGCCGAAGATGTCGATCGGACTGCGGAGCCGGACGATACCGAGCTTGAAGTCGCGACCACCGATGGCGAAGCGGAAGCGCTGGCGCTGAAGATCGATGCGGCGGAATTCGGATCGCTGGAGCTGGGGGCGAAGATCGTCGGTCCGCAGGGGCCGGAGGTCAAATCCAGTCTCAAGACCGCTGAAGGCAACTTTGCCGACATCACGTCCTATGTCGCCTGCCCCAAAGGGATGGACAAATGCGATCCCAAGACCGCGCCCAAGGGCACGATCTACACCTATGTCCACACGGTCTACCCGGGCGAAGACAACGATGCGTCGACCGGTGCCGGCCGGGGCAATGATTCGTCCGACATCGAAATTGCCGAAGCGTTCAAGATGCTCCAGCCCGCGTTCGGTTTCAACGGCGTTGCCGGTTATTCGGAACTGGAAGTCGAAGCCGCGCTGGACAAGGCGGCGCGCGTGGTGATCACGTGCCACGATGGCAGTCTGGTATGGACGGTGAATGCCACCGGAGAGGACAACACCTGGGAGCAGGCCGAGCCGATCACCTTCTTCTGGCAATCGACCCTGCCGCCCGCCGGACCGTCGGACGTTTACGCCATCGTCGCAAACTATACCGAGGCAACCGGCATGGGTCCGTTCCCCGCAGCGACCGCCGGTGCGGAAGCCGGCTGCAAGGCACCCTCCACAGCCCGCTGATCGCGGCTCTTGAATATGGGGCCATCCGCTCGCATTGAGATGCGATGGCCCTGACCCCGCAATGGCTGGACGAGCTTCGCTCGCGCGTGACGCTTTCGAGCGTCATCATGCGTACGACCAAGCTGCAGAAGGCGGGCCACGAGTGGAAAGCCTGTTGTCCGTTCCACGACGAGAAGTCGCCCAGCTTCACGGTCAGCGATCAGAAGGGGTTCTATCACTGCTTTGGCTGCGGTGCCCATGGCGATGTCATCCGCTGGATGATCGACCAGCGCGGGCTCCAGTTCATGGATGCGGTCAAGGAACTGGCGGCCGAAGCCGGAATGGAAGTCCCCGCGCCCGACCCGCGCGCAGCCCGGCGGGCCGAACAGCGTGCCGGACTGCATGATGTGATGCAGGGCGCGCAGGATTGGTTCGTGCGCAATCTGCAATCCAATAGCGGCGCGGGCGCGCGGGACTATCTCAAGTCACGCGGTTTCAACCAGCACACCATAGAACGGTTTGGCTTCGGCTACGCCCCGGCAGAGCGGCAGGCGATGAAGGCCGCGCTGCCTGAATTCGAAGAGCCGTTGCTGATCGAAGGCGGTCTGCGCATCGCGGTCGACGACAAGGAACCATACGACCGGTTCCGTTCCCGCCTGATGTTGCCGATCCACGATGTCCGGGGCCGCGTGATCGCATTCGGCGGGCGGATACTGGAAGCGAACACCAAGGCGCCGAAATACCTCAATTCGCCCGACACGCCGTTGTTCGACAAGGGGCGCACGCTTTACAATCTGCACCGCGCCGGACCGGCATCGCGGCAGAGCGGGCGGATGATCGTGGTCGAAGGCTATATGGACGTGATCGCCCTTGCCGCTGCCGGGATCGAAGATGCTGTCGCCCCGCTCGGGACAGCGCTGACGGAAAACCAGATTGAGCTGCTGTGGCGCATGGTCGAGGCGCCGATCGTGTGTTTCGACGGCGATGCGGCAGGACAACGTGCTGCCATGCGCGCGGCCACCCGCGCTCTGCCGCTCCTCCGACCATCGCACACCCTGCGCATTGTCCGCTTGCCATCGGGGCTCGACCCGGACGATCTGCTCAATCAGAAAGGGCGTGGGGCAATGGATGCGCTGCTGGAGAGCCCGCAGAGCCTGCTTGATACCTTGTGGTTTCACGAGCGCGATGCGCAGCCGCTCGACAGCCCGGAATCGAAAGCCGGTCTCAAGGCGAGGCTGCTGGATCATGTCGAGGCCATCGCGCATCCTGACATCAAGGCGCTCTACAAACGCGAACTGTTGGAACGGTTCTCCAACTTCGCTTTTCCACCGCGCCAAGCCCATCGCAGTGGCCAAGGCAAACGACCGTGGCAGAGCGGCAAACCCGTCAACCCGCTGCTCTCGCCCGATTCAAAGCGCCGATTGCGCAATGCCAGCGGGCCGGCGGCCAAGGTCGGTCTGTCTGCAGCCGTGATCACCGGTTTGGCACGCCATCCCGGCCAGATCATGCGTCATGCTGACGTTCTGGCGCGCTACGCTGCCAGTGACCGGAATCTCGCACCGGCGATAGATTTCCTCATAGAATCGGCTGAAACGCTTGAACCTTCCGACAATTTGCCCATATGCCTACCAGAAGGCCTCGTTGCGCCGCCGGATGAAACCCGTTTCTCCTTCCTTCGTGAAGGTATCGATCCGAAAGCTGCCTGTGACGATCTGGCCGAAGCCGTGTCCCTGCTGGTCGAAAGGCCCGCGCTCGAAGCCGCCTTGCTGGCGGCGACCGCGCGGTTCGAGACCGACCCTGAAGGCGCTTTTGCCGAGCAACAGCGATTGCTCAAGCGGAAGCTGGATTTCGAGCGGCGACTCGGGCAAATGGTGAGCGAAAGGGCGGCTGCGGCAGCCCACAGTGATTCAGATCGTCAGACCGCGGAAAACGGCGAAGACGGCACAGAAACGGATTGAACGGCACATATGGCCTCGAAAACCAAAGCTGCGGACCAGGAAGATGCTCCGCTGATCGATCTCAACGAAGCGTCGATCAAGAAACTGATCACCAAGGCAAAGAAGAAGGGCTACATCACGGTTGATGAGCTCAACGAGGCCTTGCCGCAGGACCAGATGAGCACTGACCAGATCGAAGACGTCATGTCTGCGATCAGCGAGATGGGCGTCAACATCGTCGATAACGATGAAGAAGCCGAAGCGGAAAAAGAGCAGGCCAACGAGGTCGAGGAAATCGCGCCGGGCGCCAGCAAGGATCCTGCCGCTGCGAAAAAACCTGTCACCGCCACCCGAAAACTGGCCGCCGGTGAACGCACCGATGACCCTGTGCGGATGTACCTGCGCGAAATGGGCGCCGTGGAACTGCTCAGCCGCGAAGGCGAAATCGCCATCGCCAAGCGGATCGAAGCCGGCCGCGACATGATGATCATGGGCCTGTGCCAGAGCCCGATCACGTTCCACGCGATCATCCACTGGTCCGAAGCCCTCAACAACGAAGAAATGCAGCTGCGCGAGATCCTCGATCTTGACGCCATGCTGTCGAAAGAACCTCCGGTCGACAAGATGGAGGAAGAAAACGAAGATGACGACGGCGAGATCTCGGAGGAAACCGCAGGTCCGACGATCCGCGACGACGATGATGATGTCGAAGACGATGATTCCGAAGACGAGGACGGCGAAGAGGGTACGTCGAAGAAGGACGATGATGACGAGGACGAGGACAACACCATGTCCCTCGCCCAGATGGAAGCCGCACTGAAGCCCGAAGCGATCGAGCGGTTCGAGCGGATCACCAAGCTGTTCAAGAAATTCGAGAAACTGCAGGCCGAGCGGGTCGATGTTCTTGCCGCAGGGGACGAGTTCCCCAAGGCGAAAGAGAACAAGTACGAGAAGCTTGGCGAAGAGCTGACCACTGAAGTGGAAAGCATGCAGTTCCACGCGACCAAGATCGAATTCCTGGTCGACAACCTTTATGCTTTCAATCGCCGCCTGACTGCACTGGGCGGCCAGATGCTGCGCCTTGCCGAACGGCACAAGGTCAAGCGGATCGATTTCCTGAAGGTCTACATCGGCAACGAGCTGGATGAAAACTGGCTCAAGGATAACGCCAAGAAAGACAAGAAGTGGGCCGCCTTCGCCAAGAACGAAGCGGATGCGATTGAGCGCATTCGCGCGGAAATCGCGGACATTGCCAGCCAGTCCGGCATGTCGCTGCCTGAATTCCGCCGCATCGTTAACATGGTGCAGAAGGGCGAACGCGAGGCGCGCATCGCCAAGAAGGAAATGGTCGAGGCGAACCTGCGCCTGGTGATTTCCATCGCCAAGAAATACACCAACCGCGGGCTGCAGTTCCTTGACCTTATTCAGGAAGGCAACATCGGCTTGATGAAGGCGGTCGACAAGTTCGAATACCGCCGCGGTTACAAATTCAGCACTTATGCCACGTGGTGGATCCGGCAGGCCATCACCCGCTCGATCGCCGATCAGGCGCGCACGATCCGCATCCCGGTCCACATGATCGAGACGATCAACAAGCTGGTCCGCACAAGCCGCCAGTTCCTCCACGAACAGGGCCGCGAGCCGACGCCGGAGGAAATGGCAGAACGCCTGTCCATGCCGCTGGAGAAGGTTCGCAAGGTGATGAAAATCGCCAAGGAGCCGATCTCCCTCGAAACGCCGATCGGCGACGAGGAAGACAGCCATCTGGGCGACTTTATCGAAGACAAGAACGCCATCATCCCGGTCGACGCTGCGATCCAGGCGAACCTCAAGGAAACCGTCACCCGCGTGCTGGCGTCACTCACGCCGCGTGAAGAGCGCGTACTGCGCATGCGCTTCGGCATTGGCATGAACACCGACCACACACTGGAAGAAGTCGGCCAGCAGTTCTCGGTCACCCGCGAGCGTATCCGCCAGATCGAAGCCAAGGCGCTACGCAAGCTCAAGCACCCGAGCCGCAGCCGCAAGATGCGCTCGTTCCTGGATCAGTGATCCGCTAATCCGTTGTCAGCCCGCCGATCTGCTGCTCTACTAGTTGCATGAGCGGCCCGGATGTCTTTCTGTCTTACAATCGGAAGGACATCGATGTTGCGCGCCCGATTGCCGAAGCGCTGGAGACCGAAGGGCTTAGTGTCTGGTGGGACCAGGCCTTGCGTTCGGGCGATGCCTATGACGAGGTTACCGAGCAAGCACTGAGGAGTGCGCGCGCCGTAGTGGTTCTGTGGTCCAAGCGGTCGGTTGCGTCGCGCTGGGTCCGCACTGAAGCGACGATTGCCGACCGTAACAAGACTCTCGTGCCGGCAATGATCGAGCCGTGCGAGCGGCCGATCATGTTCGAACTCACGCAATCCGCAGAGCTTTGTGATTGGAGCGGTGATACCGGTGATCCGGCGTGGCGGGCCTTTGTTGCAGACGTAAAGGCAATGGTCGGGGCCAGGCGGAGCGGCGTAACCCCCGACGTTCTGACGACGCGCAGGACGAAACCCGATGCGATCGTCAGGGAAAGTCATGCCATCGAAGATCGCCCCTCCCTCGCAATTCTGCCGTTTCGCAATCGATCACGGATTGAAGATGACGAGATATTTGCCGACGGGATGGTTGAGGACATCGTCGCAGCATTGGCACAAGGCGCAAACGTCAAGGTGCTGGCAAGTATGGCGACCGCGCATCTGAAAGACGCTGCGGCGACGGACATCGCCAAGATCGGCCAACAGCTGAACGTACGCTACTTGCTTGAGGGAAATGTTCGGCGAGCGGGAACCGCCTTTCAGGTAACGACGCAATTGATCGAGGCTTCCAGCGGACATGTCGTCTGGTCGGGTCGCTTTGCTCGGTCGCTTTCGGAACTGGCCGATTTGCAGGAAGAGCTCACGCTGGAAGTCGCGGTAGCACTGGATGCCAAAGTCTCCACGATTGAAATGGAACAGGCGCTGCGCAAGCCCGGCAACCTGACCGCGTGGGAGGCTGTTTTGCGCAGCCAGGCGATGTTTCGCCATATCGACAGCGAAACGCTCGAACGATCCGTTTTGGAGGCACGGCAGGCAGTTGAAATTGCGCCGGAATACGGGCTCGGCCACGCGACTTTAGCCAGTGCGCTGGCAGTTCATTACATGTTCGAAGTGCCGGACAATGAGGAGCTTGTCGACGAAATCCGTAGCGCCATCGATCGTGCCCTTGAATTCGATCACGGCTCTTCGAGGGTCCTGGGACAGGTGGCCCAAGCCTACTGTCTCTCGGGCTTCCCCGACGAAGGACTGATCCGTGCGCGTCAGGCGATCGAAAAGGCCCCTAACGATGGCTATGCGCATTACATTCTTGCGATGGCGAGTAGCATGTTGAACCGCTATGAAGACGCGATAGAACATTGCGAGATTGCGGCCTCGTTCATGCCGGGCGTTTTCACCGTTTTCTATGTGAAGGCATGGCATGCAAATGCTCTGATCAGAAGCGGTCGTTGGGCTGAAGGCGAAGACGTCTATGACGAGTGCCTGACGATTGGTCCGGACTTTGCGATAGGGCAATATCACAAGGCGATGTTCTGCTGGCGCGATGGTCGGCGTGAACAGGGGCGGGCGATCGTTAGAAAACTGCGGCAGTAAGGAACAAATTACGGCACGGTAAAGCGCGTTTTTACTCGAGCCTTCATCAACAGCCCGACGTACGTTGAATTGATGCATGCGGTCGAGGCGCTTTGGGAGGAAACTGCCTGACGAAAATCCCTAATGTGGGGTGGAGGGAATCGTCCTGCTCGCCTATGGGGTCCGCCATGCGTATCGCCATAGCCTCCGACCATGCTGCAATCGACCTCAAGGCCGAACTGCGCGACTGGTTGATCGAGCAGGGGCACGAGGTTGCGGACCTCGGCCCGGACACCGCCGAAAGCGTCGATTACCCCGATTTCGGCTACAGGCTGGCTTCGGTCGTAGCCGACGGGACCGCCGAACGCGGCGTGGCCCTGTGCGGCAGCGGGATCGGCATATCCATTTCGGTCAACCGCAATCCGGCCGTGCGCTGCGCGCTCGTTTCGGAACCGCTATCGGCATCCCTCGCCCGTGAACACAATGATGCCAATTGCATCGCGATGGGTGCCCGCTTGATCGGCGCCGACATGGCCAAGGCCTGCCTCGCAGCTTTTCTCGAAACCGAATTCGCCGATTCCCTTCCTGACGGAACTGGCCGTCACCAGCGCCGCGTCGACAAACTTTCCAACCCCAAGGTCTGATCCATGAGCACCGCACCCGCAAATGATTCCGCTATGATGCCCAACCATCGCGAACGGTTCTGGCATGACGATCTGGCTACTGCCGATCCCGAAATCCATCAGGCCGTGCGCAATGAACTCGCCCGGCAGCAGGACAAGATCGAACTGATCGCTTCGGAAAACATTGCCAGCACCGCCGTGCTCGAAGCTGCGGGCAGCGTGTTCACCAACAAATATGCCGAAGGCTATCCGGGCAAGCGCTATTACGGTGGTTGCGACTATGCCGATGTGGTCGAAACGCTGGCGATCGACCGCGCGTGTCAGCTGTTCGGCTGCAACTTCGCTAACGTCCAGCCCAACTCCGGTTCGCAGATGAACCAGGCGGTCTTTCTCGCTCTGCTGCAACCGGGCGACACCTTTATGGGGCTCGACCTGAATTCGGGTGGGCACCTGACCCATGGTTCTCCGGTCAACATGAGCGGCAAGTGGTTCAACCCGGTCGCCTATGGCGTGCGCAAGGAAGACGAGCGCATCGACATGGACGAAGTCATGGCGATCGCAAAAGAGCACAAGCCCAAGCTGATCATCGCCGGCGGCACCGCCTATTCGCGCGTGTGGGACTGGGCCGCATTTCGCAAGGTAGCGGATGAAGTCGGCGCCATCCTGATGGTCGATATGAGCCACATTTCCGGGCTTGTTGCGGGCGGTGCGCACCCTTCCCCCTTCCCGCATGCCCACGTCGTGACATCGACTACGCACAAAAGCCTGCGCGGGCCGCGCTCCGGCGTCATCCTGTGGGACGACGAGGATCTTTCCAAGCCGATCAACATGGCGGTGTTCCCCGGAATGCAGGGCGGTCCGCTGATGCATATCGTCGCGGCAAAGGCGGTGGCGTTCCGCGAAGCGCTGCGGCCGGATTTCAAGGACTACGCCAGCGCAGTGGTGGAGAACGCCCGCGCGCTTGCGGCAAGCCTCGAGGAAAACGGCCTCAGGATCGTTTCGGGCGGGACCGACAACCACTCGATGCTGGTCGATCTCACGGCGAAAGACGTAACCGGCAAGGCGGCGGAAAAGGGGCTCGATCGCGCCTGGCTGACCTGCAACAAGAACGGCATCCCGTTCGACACGCGCAGCCCGTTCGTGACCAGCGGCATTCGCCTGGGCACGCCGGCAGGCACGACGCGCGGCTTCGGCCCCGCTGAATTCCGCACGATCGGCAAGCTGATCGCCGAGGTGGTCGACGGCCTTTCCAGCAACGGCCCGGAAGGGGACGCGCAGGTAGAGGACAGCGTCCGTCAGCGTGTGAGCGAGCTGTGCGCCGCATTCCCAGTCTATCCCGGCAGGTAATCCAGCACGATGCGATGCCCCTTCTGTGCGCACGATGACAGTCAGGTAAAGGACTCGCGACCGACCGAGGATAACGCCTCCATCCGGCGGCGGCGCCAGTGCTCCAGCTGCGGTGCGCGGTTTACGACATTCGAGCGTGTGCAACTGCGCGAAGTCACGATCGTCAAATCCGGTGACCGGCGTGAAGCCTTCGATCGCAGCAAGCTGGAACAATCGGTCTCGCTCGCCTGCCGCAAGCGAGATGTTGCGCAGGAACGGATCGACCAACTGGTCTCCGGCATACAGCGCCAGCTTGAAACCACCGGTGAATCCGAGATTGCCTCAGCCCGGATTGGCGAGCTGGTGATGGATGGTCTGCGCCAGATCGACAGCGTCGCCTACATCCGCTTTGCCAGCGTTTATCGCGATTTCAGCGAAGCACGGGATTTCGAGGAATTCGCCAGCACCGTTCATGACGCAGCAGAGGTCAAAAAGGCCGATGGCTGACGCCGGTACGGATTTGTCGCACAAGCCGATCGTGGTTCTTGTACGTCCGCAACTGGGCGAGAACATCGGCAAGACTGCGCGCGCCATGCTCAACTTCGGGCTGACCGAACTGCGGTTGGTCAAACCCCGCGATGGCTGGCCCAATCCGGATGCAGGCCCGTCAGCCTCCGGTGCCGATATCGTTCTCGACCGAGCGCAAGTGTTTGAGACGACTGCGGAAGCGGTCGCCGATTGCGCGCATATTTACGCCACCACCGTGCGCAAACGCGGGGTCACAAAGCCGGTGTTGACGCCAGAACAAGCAGCAGCAGAGATCGTCTCCACCCCTGGGCGCAGCGCGATCCTGTTCGGAGCTGAGCGGTCCGGACTGGAGATCGATGATGTGGCGCTATCCCGCGCGATCCTGACAGTGCCGATCAATCCCGAATTCAGCTCGCTCAATCTGGCTCAGGCGGTGATCCTGTGTGCTTACGAATGGTCGAAGACACAGGATCAGGCGGGCACATTGGTGCAGCCAACGGAAGAGGAGATGCTGCCACCAGCACCGCAAGCGGAGCTGGAGGGATTGGTTGCCCATCTCGAAGCCATGCTGGTTCCGAATAGGTATTTCTTCCCGCCTGACCGGGCTGAAGCAACCCGCCTGACGCTACGCAATGTTTTGACCAAGCCTGGCTGGAACCATTTGGAGATCCGCACGCTTCGCGGCGTTTTATCTTCGCTTCAGCGCCAGCCCCGCGATACTGACTAGTTCCCTCTCGACATCCGGTGTCAGGATTGTTACGCGCTCTGAAATTCTCCCAACTATCCCGCTATTTGAAGGTCTTATTATGCGTTTGCTGGCTCTCTCCCTTGCCGCACCGGCTCTCTTCCTCGCACCCGCAGCACTCGCTGGTGAACCGAAGGAAAATGATCAGACGAGCGATGCCAAGGCCGAGAAAAGCGAGAAAATCTGCAAATACGTGGTCGACGGCATGGGCAGCCGGCGGAAGAAGCGCGTCTGCCTGACTACGCAGGAGTGGATCGACTTCAACCGCGGTCAATAAGCCCTTCGCGGAGCCGGTCCCACTCGACCAGTTCGTAAGCAATCGACGCTTCAACCAGGCTTTCCCAAAGGGCTGCGATTTCGTCGGCCGGTAAATTGCCGCGTACGGCGCGCTGGTGCACCGCATCGATAACCGCAGCCTTGCGATCCTCGTCGCGGACCGCACCGCGTTCCTGCTTGATCCGCGCGGCTGCACGCATGTAGCCAAAGCGCCGATCGAGCAGATCCATGATCTGCTGGTCCGTGGTATCGACACCCAGACGAACGTCGGTCATGGATTCACAGTCATCCGGAGCAAGCGGCTTTTCAGTCATGCCGCGAGCCTTTGGCGACATCCGCTCAAGTTGTCGACCCTCCTGGCTCCATTCAGCAACGGTAAATAATGAAATTGCATGAATTCAATCAGGAAGAGGAGGGTTTATGTCGTTACTACTTGCTTCTACCATGCTGCCATTGTTTGCGGTTTCTGCCGATGATGCCAGATTGGAAAGGAAACGCACTTATGTTTCTCCTGCGGCAGAGATTTCGCTGATGAAGGGTGGTCAAGACGAAGTTCTCTGTCTGGATCGTCGGCGTTATGGCAGCATCTGCCTTGTGCGGAGCGAATGGGCGCAGGCTGTCAAACTGGCAAACAGTGCCCCGAAAAGGGGGCCCAAGGCATTTATTCCAAATAACAATCGTTCCCCCAACAGCAGCAGCAAGTATGGCCTAGGCAGTTCACCCTCGACCTTTCGGACGCGCTGAACCTTCGAAATCGTGTTGACAACTCGCCGCGGAGCGCTATCTGCCGCGCTTCGCGAATTGGCCCCGTATCCCGGTGAAGCGGTGGCCGCGCTGGAGAGAATTGCTCCTGCGGTGCGATACCGGGTTGAAGCGCCACCAAAGGGGTGGCGATAGCAAATCGAAGGACACGACTTATGTCGAAGCGCAAAAGCGCCAAGTACAAACTCGACCGCCGGATGGGTGAAAACATCTGGGGTCGTCCGAATTCCCCGGTCAACAAGCGTTCATATGGCCCCGGCCAGCACGGACAGCGCCGCAAGAGCAAGGTCTCCGACTTTGGTCTGCAGCTTCGCGCCAAGCAGAAGCTCAAGGGCTATTACGGCGACGTTACCGAGAAGCAGTTCAAGGGCACCTATAAAGACGCGAGCCGCATGAAGGGTGACACCGGTCAGAACCTGATCGGTTTGCTTGAGCGCCGCCTCGATATGGTGGTCTACCGCGCCAAGTTCGCGCCGACAGTCTTTGCCGCGCGCCAGATCGTTTCGCACGGCCACATTCGCGTGAACGGCGTGAAGTGCAACGTGGCCAGCCGCCGCATCGATGTCGGTGATGTGATTTCGCTCGGTGACAAGGCCAAGGAAATGGCCCTGATCATCGAAGCGCAGAGCCTGCCAGAGCGTGACATTCCCGACTACGTCGCACCAGACGGCAACGACAAGGTGAGCTTCACCCGCGTGCCGAAGCTCGATGAAGTGCCCTACCCGGTCACCATGGAACCGAACCTGGTTGTCGAGTTCTACTCGCGCTAAGGTTTAGCCTGAACCAAACAAGCAAAGGGCGGTCCCGCGGGGCCGCCCTTTCTCGTTCTATCGACCGAGCGATGTGTCGAGAAACTCGCCCATGCGTTTCAGCATGATCCCGCGTGCCTGGCTGTGCACGAGGTAATGATCCAGACCCTCGAACTCCAGATAATCAACCGATTTCCCGGCACCTTCCAGGCGGTCTTCCATCAACTTCGAATGTGCCGAGCCGACGTTGAGATCGTATGTCCCGTGCACGAGCAAAACCGGTGCCGCGAAGGCGTCAGCATGGCGCGCAGGCGATCCGCTCGACACATGCGGGCCAGTGCCGACGAAGCGCTGGACATTGATGTAGCTCGTGTAGCGGCGGTTTTCCTCGACCAGCAAGTTCAGGTCGGTCACCGGCGCAATGGCAACCACGGCCTTGAACAGGTCCGGATCGGCGACTTGCGATTGCAGCGCGGCATATCCACCGTAGGACCATCCGGCGATTGCCATCTTGGACGGATCCGCAATGCCTTCTGCGACGAGCCATTTCCCGGCATCGTTCACATCGCCGACCGCGGTTTCCCAAGCCTGGAAGCCATTCTTGCCGAACCACGCATCGCCATATCCTGACGAACCGCGGAAATTGGGCTGCATCACCGCGTAACCCCGCGCGGCGAGAAACTGGACCAGCCAGTCGAAGCCCCACACGTCACGCGAACCCGGTCCGCCATGCGGCAAAACCACTGTCGGCAGGTTCTTGCCCTCGCTGCCCGGCGGCAAGGTCAGATATCCCGGAATATCAGTGCCATCGCGCGCAGTGTAGGTGACCGGCGTCATCTTGCCCATTTCGCGTCCGACAAGCGGATCGCGAGCCGGGAGCAGTTCGGACAGCTGGCGCGTATCCTTTTCGTAGAGATAAAAGGTACCGGGATCGGTATCCGACGATGCAATCAGAACGAGGCGGTTCTCCGACAGGTCCGTATCGACGATTGAGACCAGAGGAGCGTCAGGCAATGCGCGAGCCAGCCCCTTGGCGATGCGGTCGAGTTCCGGGTCGAAGTATTCCACGGTTCGTTTTTCAGTCGCATAGGTTGCGCCGACAACCCGGCCGTTCCGGCCGATCCGTTCCAGACCGTCAACATCGACATCATCGCGCGCCATGACGAGTTTCTGCTTACCAGTGCCATCGAGAGACACTGTAAACAGCGCGTTGAAACCGTTTACCCGCTCGAACCCGTAAGCGACATCCTTGGCGCTATCGACTGCGACCGGGTAAAATCCCTTCGCCCGATCGCCGCGCGCATCAAGCACTGAAAGGTCTTCCCAGTCGTCGCTGCCTTTCGTGCGGAAGAGATAGCGCACGTCGTTGCCATCGTAGCCGCCTGCCGACCGGTCGCTGACCTGCATGATCCGAATCCGCCCGGTCTCGTCTGCAATATAATTATCCGCCAGACGGTTAGCGTCTTCAACCGCTTTTCGCCGGCCTGTAGTTACATTGACGAGATCAACCCCAAGGCCTTCTTTATTGTTGGCCAGACGTGTGTTGTTGGATGTTTCCTTAATGTACTGCCGCGTCATCAGGATCGCGCCGTCTTCACCATCGACTTCCAGCGCGATCACGTCACCACCACGCTGCGCGATACCGAGTGCGCGGCTTGTGTCAGGCATCAATCGGGTGACATCCGTCCCGTCGGACTTCATTGCAGTCGGGCGCGTGAAATAAAGCAGCGTGCTGCCGATTTCCTGCATCCCGTATAAGTCGCATACGATGCGTTCATCAGTGGCCCAGTCGCAGCCGTTCAGGCGAGCCTTTGCCTCGTTCATGGTGACAATCGCCTTAGGCGGAGCATCGGAATTGAGATCGACGACATAGATCGTCTCATCCGAGCTCGACCCGGGCGAAACGTAGAGCAACTGGTTGCCAGAGGGTGAAATCGACACATCGGAAACAGATTGGCGGGCGCCAAATCGGGCGGCAGTTTCTGCCAGTTCTTCCGCCGAAACTGGTGTTGCTGCAAGAGTTGCCAAAACAGCAAGTGAAGCTGATGCGAGAAAGCGCATGGATACGACCCCAAGGTAATTTCAGTCCAGGAACTAGGGTAACATGCCGATTTGAAAAGAGAAGAGCACAAATACTTGCTGAATCAGGGGTGTTTCATCGACCGTTCGAAAGGGTTTTCCTACACGCTGTGGGGCCGCTATGAATTGTTTTGCGCAAACTGGCCGCTCGCCTCTTTCTGACGATCCACTTTGCGGCTGCAAGTGTCGCCCTGTTGGATCGCCCAAGGTCAGCTATTTCAATGGTTTGGAGAATCCAACAGGTTGACACCTGTCACCTCATTCCAACAAATCAGCCTAGATAGTCGTGCCGGAATTCCGCTGCGAAGCGAGCGAAGCCACCTTTGCCGATCGCATCGCGCATCGCCTGCATCAATTGCTGGTAGAAGCCGATGTTGTGCTCAGTCATCAGCATCGCGCCGAGGATTTCACCCGACTTGACGAGATGGTGCAGATAGGCCCGGCTGTAGGACCCGCAGGTCGGACATATGCACCGTGGATCGAGCGGCTCCTGATCCTCGGCAAAGCGGGCATTGCGCAGATTGAGCGGCCCGTTCCAGGTAAAGGCCTGTCCGTTGCGGCCAGAGCGGCTTGGCAGGACACAATCGAACATATCGACCCCGCGTTCGACCGCACCGACCAGATCATCCGGCTTGCCGACGCCCATCAGATAGCGCGGCTTGTCCTGCGGTAACTGGCCGGGTGCGAAATCGAGCGTAGCGAACATCGCTTCCTGCCCCTCGCCCACTGCCAGCCCGCCGATGGCGTAGCCGTCAAAGCCGATCTCGGTCAGCTTGCCCGCGCTGATCCCACGCAGTTCTTCATCGAGTGCGCCCTGCTGGATACCAAACAACGCCGAGCGCACGGCGTGATTTTCGCCGCTGTCGAAACCGTCGCGACTGCGCTTGGCCCAACGCATCGAGAGTTCCATGCTCTTGGCGATTTCGTCCCGCTGCTGGTCGGCACGCGGACATTCATCGAATGCCATGACAATGTCGGAGCCGAGCAGCCGTTGAATTTCCATCGACCGTTCCGGTGTAAGCATATGCTTCGAACCGTCGATATGGCTGCGGAATTCGACACCCTGTTCGGTCAGCTTGCGCAGATCGCTCAGGCTCATCACCTGATAGCCGCCGCTATCGGTCAGGATTGGGCGCGGCCAGTTCATGAACTTGTGCAATCCACCAAGCTTGGCAACCCGCTCCGCCCCGGGACGCAGCATCAGGTGGTAGGTGTTGCCGAGGATGATATCCGCGCCCGACGCGCGCACGCTCCCGGGCTTCATCGCCTTGACTGTGGCAGCGGTGCCAACCGGCATGAATGCAGGGGTGCGGATCTCGCCGCGCTGCATACG
This sequence comes from Parerythrobacter lutipelagi, assembly GCF_005434975.1. Taxonomy (GTDB): domain Bacteria; phylum Pseudomonadota; class Alphaproteobacteria; order Sphingomonadales; family Sphingomonadaceae; genus Parerythrobacter_A; species Parerythrobacter_A lutipelagi. Next base: position 1,082,706 of record NZ_SKCJ01000002.1, read on the forward strand.
GATCGCACCGGTACGCGCCTTGCCATCGGTTGCGTCTATAGAGAATTCGAAGCGGGGTTCCATCGGCGCAGCCCCTAGCCCGTCAACTGCGCAGTCGCCAGCCTGTCTTGAAGATAATCGCGATGATCGCGACGCAGATTGCGAGGAAGCCCAGAGTCAGTCCCAGCGATACGCCGATCGACACATCCGATGTGCCGTAAAACGTCCAGCGCAAGCCATTGACGAGATAGACTATCGGGTTGGCCAGCGCGATCGTGTCCCACGGCTTGGGCAGCATGTCGATCGAATAGAACGTGCCGCCCAAAAAGGTTAGCGGCGTCAGGAACAGCATCGGAATAATCCCGAGCTTCTCGAAATTGTCGGCCCAGATACCGAGGATGAACCCGAACAGGCTGAAGCTGGACGCCACCAGCATGATGTAAAGAATAGCCCAGAAAGGGTGCGCGATCGTGTAGTCGACGAACAGCATCGCCGTTGCCAATATGATGCCGGCAAGGATCAGGCTCTTTGTCGCCGCCGCGCCGACAAAGCCGACCAGGGTTTCCGCAACCCCGACCGGCGCAGAGAGTAGCTCGTAGATGGTCCCGGTGAAACGCGGCATGTAAATGCCGAAGCTTGAGTTCGAGGTCGTCTCGCCCAAAAGGGTCAGCATCAGCAGCCCGGGAATGATGAAGGCTGCATAGGACACTCCGCCAAGGTCGGGCATCCTGCTGCCGATCGCAGCGCCGAAAACGATGAAATAGAGCGAGGTCGTAAGCACGGGAGACAGCACAGACTGGAACGCCGTGCGCAGAAAACGCATCAGTTCGCGCTTGTAGATCGCCCAGGCACTGCGTGCGTTGAAGGTCATTGGACGCCCTCCGTCTCGCGCTCTTCGACGAGATCGACAAAAATATCCTCAAGCGAGGATTCGCGAATGTCGATCCCGGTGTAATCGATCCCTGCAGCGATCAGCGCTTTGGTCAGGTCCGCTACTTCCGACCGGCCCTTGCCGGTGCCATCGCCGCCGCGATAGCAGATTGAACTGCCGGCGTTCTCCAGATGGATCGCAAAATGTTCCAGCGAGGCCGGAATGTTTGACAAGGGACTGGCGAGCGAGATGACCGCTTCGGTACGGCCAAGGCGCTTCATCATCTCGGCCTTGTCATCGACCATTAGTATCCGGCCGTTGCGGATAATGCCGACCCGGTCGGCCATCTCCTCTGCCTCTTCAATATAGTGCGTGGTCAAAATGATCGTGACGCCGCGCTCGCGCATCGCACCGATCAGTTTCCACATATCGCGCCGCAGTTCGACATCGACACCGGCCGTCGGCTCATCGAGGAACAGCAGGTCCGGCTCGTGCGCCAACGCTTTCGCGATCAGCAAGCGGCGCTTCATGCCGCCAGACAGCGCCATGATCCGTTCCTTGCGTTTGTCCCACAGGCTCAGGGACCGGAGGATTTCTTCTATTCTGGCTTTATCCGGGGCCAAACCGAAGAGTTCGCGCGAATAGGCCACAGCGCGTTCGACCGGTTCGAACATGTCGGTAGCGAGTTCCTGCGGCACCAGCCCGATGCGGGCACGCGCTGTGCGCCAATCCTTGGCAAGATCGTGCCCGAATGCGCGAATCGTCCCGCTGGTCGGGCGGACCAAACCGCAGACAGCGCCGATCAGCGTCGTTTTTCCCGCTCCGTTCGGGCCAAGCAAAGCGAACAGTTCGCCGCGATTGATCGCAAGATCGACATTGTCGAGCGCAACGAGACCGCCGGCGTAGCGTTTCGTCAGGCCGGATATTTCAAGGATTGGCTGCATAGGAGAAAGGTTCATCGCGCAGTTGCCCTTGGTTGCCAAGCGCTAACTCGCCTCAGGCAAGAGCAGGCTGGAATCACCGTAGCTGTAAAACCGGTACTCCAGCGCGATCGCGTGCGCATAGACATGCTGCATACGCTGGCGTCCCATCAGCGCGCTGACCAGCATGAACAGTGTTGACTTGGGAAGATGAAAATTGGTCATCAGCCCATCAATCCCTTTGAAGCGGTATCCGGGTGTGATGAATATGTCGGTGTCGCCATCGAACGGATGGATCTGCCGGTCATCATCCGCAGCACTTTCCAGCAACCGCAGACTGGTAGTTCCAACGGCGATGATGCGATTGCCGTCACGGCGCGCCTGATTGAGCCGCGCAGCGCAGTCAGGCTCAATCCGCCCCCATTCGGCGTGCATGACATGATCCTGCGTGTCATCCGCCTTGACCGGCAGAAAAGTGCCGGCGCCGACATGCAAGGTCAGAGTTTCGCGCCGGATGCCCGCTGCATCGAGCCGATCGAGCAAGTCCTGCGTGAAATGTAGCGAGGCAGTTGGCGCTGCAACAGCGCCATCTTTCTCCGCAAAAATTGTCTGGTAATCCGATTTGTCCCGTTCGTCGGTCGGGCGCTTTCCGGCAATATAGGGCGGCAGCGGCATCCGGCCTGCCCGCTCGAGCAGCACTTCGACCGGTTCGTCACCTTCGAATGCGAGGGTGAAGCTGCCATCGGCATGCCGGGCTTCGGCAATGGCGGATACATTGGCTGCGAACGCGATCCGGTTGCCTTCGCGCAGTCGTTTGGCATTGCGAATGAACGCCTGCCAGCGTCGCAGGTCGATCCGTTTGTGCAGAGTGGCGCCAATCTTCGCTTCGCCGCGCCGCCCCTCAAGTTGCGCGGGAATAACGCGCGTGTCGTTGAACACCAGCACATCGCCCCGTCTCAGAAGGTCTGGCAGATCCCTGACCTGACGATCATCGAAGGGTGTGCCGCCATCGACGAGCAACATCCGCGCGGAATCGCGCGGGACAACCGGCCGAAGCGCAATCCGCTCCGGCGGCAGCTCGAAATCGAACAAGTCAACTTTCATCCGCGCGCCCTAGTCCACCGTATCCACGGTGGGAAGATGTGCGATTGCGGCCTTAGTTGCCGCTCGGCGCGTTGAGCATGTCGAGCGTGACCGGCTCGTCCACATCCGCCGAACGCGGCGCGGCGACAGGCACCGGCTTGTTATCAGACGCAATCGAGGCCTGCAAAATCCGGGTAGGATTCGCCGGTGGCTCGCCGCGATTGATCGCATCGACCGCAGCCATGCCGGAAATCACGCGGCCGAAATTGGTGTAATTCTTGTCCAGGCCAAAGCGCGGCATGAAGGTGATGAAGAACTGGCTGTTGGCGCTGTCTTCCGATTGCGCCCGCGCCATGGAAACGGTCCCGCGAATATGTGGCATCGGATTGAATTCCTCTGCCAGATCGGGAAGTGGTGAGCCGCCCTGCCCGGTGCCGGTCGGATCACCGGTTTGCGCCATGAACCCTTCGATCACGCGGTGAAAGATAATGCCGTCGTAAAACCCCTGACGCGTAAGGGTCTTGATCCGCTCGACATGGTTTGGCGCCCAGCTTGGCATCAGGCGGATTGCCACGCGCTGACCGTTCGACAGGTCCAGCACGAGGATGTTTTCGCGTTCCTCTTGCATATTGTAATTGATCTTGCCGAAAGTGCGTTGTTCCTCCGCCGGTGCAGCAGCGTCTTCGCTTTCCTGTGCGGCGAGCTGAACCGGGGCAATCGCCAGCGAGGCAATCGCGGCAGTGGCAAACAGGCGTCTAATCATGGAAATCCCGTCAAAACTTGAAAATCTATGCGCGCCGTTTAGCCAGCACGGGCTGTCGGCACAATGAATGATCTGCAGACCTGGCTGACCTAATAGTCGCCCAAACGCCCCAGCTGTTCGACCCGTGCGATAACATCTTCGCACACCGCCGCGCTGGTGAAGGGGGTGATATCCCCGCCAAACAGAGCGATCTCTTTCACCAGTTTGGAGGCAATCGGCTGGAGGGAAACATCTGCCATCAGGAATACCGTTTCGATATTGTCGTCGAGCTGCTGGTTCATCCCGGCCATCTGGTACTCATACTCGAAGTCCGCGACGGCACGCAGCCCGCGAATTAGAACGCTGGCACCCTGCTTTTGTGCGAATTTGACCAGAAGCGCGTTAAATCCAACCACCTCCACATTGCCGATTCCCAGCGCCGCGACCTCGCGTTCAACCATCGACAGCCGTTCTTCAGTGCCGAACATCGGGTTCTTGGATGGATTGGTGGTCACCCCGATAATCAAACGATCAACCAGTTTTGCTCCGCGCCGGATGATATCGGCATGGCCAAGTGTGACCGGGTCGAATGTGCCGGGGTAGATACCAATACGTTCGGCCATTACCGATCCCTTTCCACAATGAATCGCGCCAGTGCCCTGAGCAAATCGGCCTCGGTGCCGTGCCCTGCAAGGTGCCCTATCGCTTGATCCACGAGCGCGCGCGCCTGCTTGCGCGCGGGCTCAACACCCATCAAGGTGACAAAGGTCTGTTTGCCTTGTTCTTCATCCTTGCGCAGCGCCTTGCCGGCTTTCTCGGCATCCCCTTCGACATCGAGCAGATCGTCGGCGATCTGGAACGCGAGGCCGATGTCGCGGGCGTAGGCGCGCAGATGCGTGCGCCCCTCGGGCGCAATCTTGCCGAGTATTGCACCCATCTCGACAGATGCCGCCAGCAGCGCACCGGTCTTCAATTGCTGCAGGCGCGTAATGGTGTGAAGATCGTAGTCTTCACCTTCGGATTCGATGTCCATCATCTGGCCGCCTGCCATGCCATCCTTGCCGCTTGCTGCCGCAAGCGTTGCAATCAGTTCGGCCCGCGTAAACGGATCGGAGCAGGTTGCTGTCTCAGACAGGATCTCGAACGCGAGAGCGTGAAGCGAGTCCCCGGCCAGCACCGCAGTCGCTTCGTCGAATTCCCGGTGTAGTGTCGGCTTGCCATGCCGCAGATCGTCGTCATCCATACAGGGCAAATCGTCATGGATCAGCGAATAGACATGGATCGCTTCGACGGCGCACCCAGTCCGCACCGCCGCGTCTCGGTCCACGCCGAACATGTCCGCAGTGGCGGTGACGAGCAGCGGGCGAACGCGCTTGCCGCCGCCCATCGCGGCATAACGCATCGCTTCGACCAGGCGTGCTCTGGAATCGTCAGGGACAGGCAGAAAAGCGTCGAACGTCGCGTCAACTTCACGCTGGATGCGCTGGAGCCCGGTTTTGAGGAGCGAGTCCGGCAAATCAGTCACGCTCATCTTACCCGTCCGCATCAAGCGCTTCGGTTCCTGCAGCAGTCCCTCCGGCCCCTTGCACGATCTTCTCGATCCGTGCTTGCGCCGAATTGAGCCGTTCCTGGCAATGCTTGCGCAGCGTCTCGCCGCGTTCATAGAGGTCGATCGATTCGTCGAGCGGGACATCCCCGCTTTCGAGCCGCCGCACTACGTCTTCCAGCGCCCCAAGGGCCTGTTCGAATGTCAGTTCTGATAGGTCGGGATTTTGCTGTGCCATGGCGTAGAGCATTGACCGCGCGCTTCTGCGAGGTCAAGCAATGTGACAACAGGGAGAATACGATGAAGTGGATTATCGCCTATGTCGGCGCTGCAGTGGCGTTTGGCGTGCTCGATTCAATCTGGCTGCGCTGGGCCGGACCGAATCTTTATCGACCGGTCATTGGCGAAATCATGGCGGAGAATTTTCGCGTTGGCGCAGCGATCGCATTCTATCTGATCTACATCGCCGGTATGGTGTGGTTCGCGATCCGTCCTGGAATACTGAGCGGACAGGTCTCCACCGCGATCCTCAACGGAGCTCTGCTGGGCGCGCTATGTTATGCGACATTCGATCTGACCAGCCAGGCGGTGATGAAAGTGTGGTCAACGCACATCAGCCTTGCCGATATCGCATGGGGAGCCTTTGCCACGGCGGTTGCCAGCGGGGTCGCTTGCTGGCTAACGCTGAAATTCGCGTCGTAAGAAAGAAAACAGGGGGTCAGACGCATGTTTATCGGGCATTGGGCACCGGCGTTGGCCGCAGCAGCGGTCAGCAAGGATGCGCCGAAACTTTCCACGCTGTTTATCGGCGCGCAACTGGTGGACTGGGGTTTCATGGCCTTTGGTCTTGTCGGTCTTGAAAAGGTCCGGATCGAGCCAGGCTTTACCGCGCTGAGTCCGCTCGACTTGTACCACATGCCGTTTACCCACAGCCTCGTCGGCACCCTGGTATGGGCATTGGTCTTTGCCTTCATCATTATGGTCGGAAGACGAAATGCGGGGGCGGCAATACTGGCCGGCCTGGTAGTCCTGTCGCATTGGGTGCTCGATTGGCTCGTCCACGCGCCGGACCTGACTCTGGCAGGTGGTGAGAACAAATTCGGCCTTGGACTGTGGGACTATCCCTGGATTGTTATCCCGCTCGAGCTGGTGCTCGTGATTGGCAGCTTCACATATTACATGCGGCGAACAAAAGGCCCGATGGGGCCGGCATTCGTCTTGCTTTTCGTGTTGCTGGCTATGCAGGCTTTCAGCTGGTTCGGCCCAGCGCCGTCTCCGAACCCGACGATATTCTTCATTACCGGCCTCGTCGCATTCACGATTATCACCCTGCTTGCGAAATGGGTGGGTGATACAAGGTGGCATAAGAGCCAGGTAGGGCTAGCGGTTCCGAGCGCCTATCGCTAAATGCGCGCGCATGGCAGCTACCGCAGAATCGATCACCCCGCCCATCACTCCGGAAGTCGTCGAACAGCACGGCCTCAGTCCTGAGGAATACGAGCGTGTGCTCAGCGCCCTAGGGCGTGAGCCGAACCTCGTCGAACTGGGCATTTTCTCGGTAATGTGGTCCGAGCACTGCTCGTACAAGTCGAGCCGGCTGCATCTCAAGAAGCTGCCGACGGAAGCCCCGTGGGTCATCTGCGGCCCGGGTGAAAATGCCGGCGTGATCGACATCGGGGACGGTCCTGACGGCCAGAAGCTGGCGGCTATCTTCAAGATGGAGAGCCACAACCACCCAAGCTACATCGAGCCCTATCAGGGCGCTGCAACGGGTGTCGGCGGCATCCTGCGCGATGTATTCACCATGGGCGCGCGCCCGGTGGCGAATGCCAATGCGCTCAGGTTCGGGCGGCCCGATCACCCGAAGATGCAACACCTTGTGAAGGGGGTCGTCGCAGGCATCGGCGGCTATGGCAATTGTGTCGGCGTACCGACCGTTTGCGGTGAGACCAATTTCCACCCCGCATATGACGGCAACATCCTCGTCAACGCGATGACGGTGGGTGTCGCTGACGCGGACAAGATATTCTATTCGGCGGCCACGGGGGTCGGCAATCCGATTGTCTATGTCGGATCGAAAACCGGACGCGACGGGATCCACGGCGCAACCATGGCCAGCGCCGACTTCGGCGAGGACGCGGAGGCCAAACGCCCGACCGTGCAGGTCGGTGACCCCTTCACGGAGAAACTTCTGATCGAAGCCTGTCTCGAACTCATGGCCACCGATGCCATAGTCGCGATCCAGGATATGGGCGCGGCCGGGCTGACATCCTCCAGTGTCGAGATGGCGACCAACGGCAAGGCTGGGATCCGGCTCGACATGAATATGGTGCCGTGCCGCGAGGAAGGCATGACGCCGTATGAAATGATGTTGAGCGAGAGCCAGGAGCGGATGCTCATGGTTTTGAAGCCCGGCAAGGAGCCGATGGCCGAAGCGATTTTTCGGAAGTGGGAGCTCGATTTCGCAGTCATCGGCGAAGTCACCGATACGCGGCACATGGTGCTCGAATTCGATGGCGAAGTTGTGTGCGACATCCCGCTCGGCCCGCTCGCTGCGGATGCCCCCGAATACGACCGCCCTTACCTTTCGAAAGAGGAGTATCGGGCATGGGCAAATGTGCCACCACTGGATGCAGCGCCACAAGGGGGCGACATCGGAGCGGATCTGCTCAAGCTGATGGCCAACCCCGCCCTCGCCTCGCGCCGCTGGATCGCCGAACAATATGACAGCCAGGTTGGCGCGGACACGTTGCAAACAGGCGGCGATGCCGGTGTCGTGCGCGTGCACGGCACGAAGAAAGCGCTGGCAATCACCACCGACTGCACGCCGCGTTATGTTTATGCCGATCCATACGAAGGCGGCAAACAGGCGATCGCCGAAGCGTATCGCAATCTATGCGCCGTGGGCGCGCGTCCACTGTCTGTGACAAATTGCCTCAATTTCGCCAATCCGCAGCGTCCCGAAATCATGAGCCAGTTCGTCCATGCGCTCGAAGGCATGGGCGAGGCCTGCCGGGCGCTCGACTTCCCGATCGTAAGCGGCAATGTCAGCCTCTATAATGAGAGCAAGGCGACCGGAGGCGGGTCGGCAATTTTGCCGACACCGGCAATCGGCGGCGTTGGCATCATCGAAGACTACGGCACGATGGCCACCATGGGCTTCAAATCGGAGGGCGATCTGATCGCCATCATCGGACCCAATTATCCCGAGCTTGGTCAATCGGTCTGGCTGCGCGAAATCCATGGTCTCGAAGCCGGAGAGCCGCCCAAGGTGGAGCTGGCCGACGAGCGGCTGAATGGAGAGATCATCCGCCAGCTGATCGCTGAGGGCAAGGTGACCGCCGTGCATGACATCTCCGACGGCGGTGTCGCCGTGGCACTTGCGGAAATGGCCCTGTCAGGCGGCATGGGTGCGACTGTCGATGCAATGACCAGCGAGTTTGCCTTCAGCGAAAGTCAGGCGCGCTATATCGTCACCTATCGCAACGAAGCCGACCTCGACCGGAACGAAGTGCCGTTCGAAAAAATCGGCCAAGTCGGCGGCGATGCCCTCAAGATCGGCGATAGCATCGTCACGTTTGCGGCCATGCGGGAAGCGCATGAAAGTTTCTTCCGCGACTGGATGGAAGTCTGACTACACAGGCTGGTGGGCGTGCTCCAGCTGTCCTTGCACTATGGCGGGCACCTGGCCGCGCCCTTTGCGATTGCGTGGCTTGTCTGGCGTGAAAGGTGGAAGCAGGCGGGCTTGATCATCCTGGCTGCGAACCTGATCGATCTCGACCACCTGCTTGCCAACCTGATTTTTGACCCCGGCCGATGCAGTATCGGGTTCCATCCACTGCACACCCTCTATGCCGCGATGATATATGCCGCGCTATTGCTTGTTCCGAAATGGTGGGTTCGCGCTTTTGCCGTCGGTGCGCTATGGCATCTGGTTGTTGATTGGGGCGATTGCCGCATGCAGCTGATGGGAGCGTGAATTCATGGCAAGCGGCTATTCCGGCACACCATTGGCGAAAAAGCTTTCATTGCGAGACGGGCAGCGTGTGTGGTTCCATGCCATGCCTGAAAGTGTGCAGGACGAGATCGGGGAATATGCGCTTGAACTTTGCCCGGTCTTGGAGCCGGCTGAAGGGATCGACGCTGCACATATTTTCACCACGGAACGTGCCGAACTCGAGACCCTGCTGACAGCGCTGCGCAACCAGATCGCCAAGGATGGTCATATCTGGGTCAGCTGGCCGAAAAAAGCGGCGAAAGTTGCAACCGACATCAATGAAGACACGATACGGGAAGTGTGCCTGCCGATGGGACTGGTCGATACGAAGGTTTGCGCAGTCGACGATGTCTGGTCCGGTCTGAAACTCGTGATCAGGAAAGAATTGCGCTAGCGATCAGGCTGCTTGCTGCGAAGTCGGTTTCCAGTCTCCCTCACGATCGGGCAAGGTCTCGAATATCCGCAGGCAATTGCGATAGGCATCCGGCCTGCCGACATTGAGGCGTTCACGAACTTCACCGATATCATCCGGCAACATCGAGAGCAGGTCTTGATGAGCCAGCTTTTTCGCTTCTCGTCCCAGTCGCCTGCCTTCAGCGAGCGCCGCGGCCACCGGTCCCGATAGACCGCTTTCTTTCTTGATCTGACGCGCGCCCATATAGGCGATGAAGATCACGCCGGGGCTGTGGTTTTGCTCGTAGCTGAAGCCGAGCAGGCAGACCTCACCCAATGGGTCACGCCCATAACCGGTCAGCACGTGAAAAAGATCATGCGTGTCCCGCAGGCGTTCGATGTACCACTCGTAGAGGTCTTCGAAACGCTCCGACTTCGGCTTGAACCTGTGGCTTTCTTCCACCAGCCCGGCGGCAGACAGCCCTTCCCGCTCCATGAATTCGATATATTTCCGGGCAAGCGAATTCGGAGCACAATCGGCCCAGCGCTGGTGATTGTCGAGGGAGCTGACGAGGTCCTCATCGCGCTGCATCAGATGCTGCGCCTCGTCAGTCCCGAGGAAGGCTTCCATTTGACGGAGGCTCTTCTTGCCCTTCAATGCTTCGATGATGTGAAAGACTTGCGCCGTGTCTTCCTTGTCCTGCACCAGCTTGCCGAAATGCCGCAGCGCCTTGACCGGACGAAAGCCGGTCACCTTGCGGTTGCGGTGGACCAATGGTCGATCAAGCAATGACATGGCAGGTTCCATTTTCAAGCAGTCAACCATTGCAAACTGCAACCTACTTACAGCAATGTCAATAAGTAGCGTGCATGCAGGGGGTTTTCAGCTGTCGGAATTGACGCGATATGCACCGCATGACTCAAAGCGACTCCCAGCCCTACACACTTCCCGACCTGACTAATGAGGAGCGAATAGCTGGCGCCAACGCTTATCGAGAGCGTATGCAGTCGCGGCATACCTGCCGCCATTTCTCGGATCAATCGGTGCCGCGCGAAGTGATTGAAGCTGCCATCCTCGCAGCGGGGACTGCCCCCAATGGAGCAAACCATCAGCCGTGGCATTTCGCCGTGGTGGCTACGCCCGAGAAGAAAAGAGCAATCCGCGAGGCGGCAGAACAGGAGGAACGCCAGTTTTATGGCGAGGGTGAGGAAAAGCCCAAAGCCAGCAAGGAATGGCTTGAAGCGCTCGCTCCGATCGGGACCGATGCCGAAAAGCCTTTTCTAGAGACGGCACCGTGGCTGATCGTGGTGTTCGCACAGCGCAAGGGCGGGATTGCCGAAGACGGGCGAACGCAAAACTACTATGTGAACGAGAGCGTCGGGATTGCTTGCGGCATGCTGCTTTCAGCACTCCATGAAGCAGGGGTCGCCACCCTCACCCATACTCCGTCGCCCATGGGCTTCCTGCGCAATTTGTGCGGCCGGCCGGAACATGAAAAACCGCTGATGATTGTCGTTGCAGGCTTGCCGGCAGACGATGCGACGGTTCCAGCTCACGCAACAATCAAAAAACCGCTCTCGCAGATTTCCAGCTGGCTCTGACGCTAAGACGAAGTCCACTCGCTTGACGGGATCTCGAGCAGTTTCAGGATCGCAGTCAGGTCGCCCTGTTCGATCACGCCGTTAGCCGCCGCGCGTGCTTTCGGCTTGGCATGGTAGGCAAAGCCGAAATCGGCGGCCTCAAGCATCGGAATGTCATTCGCGCCATCGCCCGATGCAAGCGAAACTGCGCCATCCGTGAATGCCGACACTTCCTCTTCAAGAACCTGCTGCTTCACCCGGCTGTCAGTAATCGGACTGACAAGCCCGCCGGTCAGCTTTCCGCCCGTGACTTCCAACCTGTTGCCGACCACCCGTTCGAATGCCAGCATCTTTCCGACCGGATCGGCGAAATGGTGGAAACCACCGGTGACAAGTATGGTGCGGCACCCGTGATTGCGCAGGGTACCCACAAGCACTGCTGCCCCTGTCATCGGCGTAATGCGCTGGTCCAGACATTCGGCGATGGCATCTTCACTTAGTCCGGCCAGCAAGCCCACCCGTTCGCGCAATGCGCTCTCAAAATCGAGCTCTCCCTGCATCGCCCGCTCGGTAATCTCGGCAACACGATCCTTTAGCCCCGCGTAATCGGCCAATTCGTCAATGCATTCCTGGCCGATCATGGTTGAGTCCATGTCGGAAACGAAGACTTGTGGTACGGATATTTCGCGCGTGCTGATAAGCATGTCGCACGGCGCAAATACCTCATCGAGGATTTTGCGAAGCTGGTCAGGTTCCCCTTCTGGCAGAGCGAATTGCAGCACCTCGCCGCTGAATTCGAGCATCTGGACCTTGGCAATGCGCATACCGGCAGCCTCGATCAACCTGACAGTCTGTTCGACACGCGTTTCAAGTCCTCGCGGGTCTGCTATCAACCGGGCGATGAGCACTACAAATTCTCCTGTGAAACAGCCGGTCGCGCTCATTGCAGGGCCAACGGCGAGCGGCAAGAGCGGATTAGCGCTCGATTTGGCAGATGCGCTTTGTGCCGCCGGGCGCAAAGTTGTCATCATCAATGCCGACAGCGTGCAGGTCTATCGCGATATTCCGGTTCTGTCTGCCGCGCCGAGTGCTGCGGAAATGGAGCAGCACCCGCATCGGCTATATGGCGCATGGGACGGCGCCACCGCCTGTTCCGCAGCGGATTGGTCGCAAAAGGCGAGAGACCAGATTGTCGCCGCCCACTCGCAAGGGACGATCCCGATCCTGTGCGGCGGCACCGGCCTCTATATGCGGACGCTGCTTGAAGGTATTGCGCCGGTTCCGGAGATTGACCCCGAGGTTCGTGCGGCAGTGCGCGGCCTCTCCCAGGATGAGGCACGTGCAGCACTCGAACTAGAAGACCCGAATGCCGCCAGTCGCCTTGCGCCAGCGGATGTTGCAAGGACTGCGCGCGCGCTTGAAGTCTTCCGGTCGAGCGGGAAAACGCTGGCCGAGTGGCAGCAGCACAAATCGGGCGGCATCGGTGGGCATGTTTCGCTCCATGCAGCCGTGTTGCTACCTGAGCGCGAATGGCTGTTCGATCGTTGCAACAGAAGGTTCGAGACGATGCTCGTTGACGGCGCAATTGCGGAGGTCGAGTTGCTGCGGTCTCGCGAGCTGGATCCCGCCCTTCCGGTGATGAGAGCCATTGGGGTGCGAGAGATCGGCGCATGGCTGGAAGGTGAAGTATCGCGCGATGAAATGATCCAATCTGGACAGTTGGCGACTAGGCAATATGCCAAGCGGCAGTATACCTGGTTTCGCAATCAGCCGCCTGCAAGCTGGCATCGCGCCGAGTCTCAAAATGTCGATTTGCGTAGTTTATTTGGAACTTTATTGCGTTTTTAGCTCTTGACGCATTACTTATGACTGCTAAGGCCACTGGGTACGAAGGCCCGGCGCATGTCCCCTGCGCCGGGCCATATTTTTGGAGGAAGACGTGTCAGAGCGCAGCGGCGCATCAATTCTGGTCGAAAGCCTTGTTGAACATGGCGTAGAGTTCGTTTTCGGTTATCCGGGTGGTGCAGTCCTCCCGATCTATGACGAGCTTTTCGGCGATGACCGGATCCGTCACATTCTGGTTCGACATGAAGCCGGCGCAGCGCATGCGGCAGAAGGCTATGCCCGTTCAACTGGCAAGCCGGGTGTCGTTCTCGTCACCTCCGGCCCTGGCGCCACCAATGCTGTGACCGGCATCGCTGATGCGCACCTCGATTCCATTCCTTTGGTGGTGATCACCGGGCAGGTTCCGACCGCTCTGATCGGGACCGACGCGTTTCAGGAAGCCGACACCGTCGGCATCACGCGTCACTGCACCAAGCATAACTACCTGGTGAAAGATCCTGACGATCTCGCCGCGACGATTGCCGAAGCGTTCCGGATCGCGACAAGCGGCAGGCCCGGCCCGGTGCTCGTCGATATTCCCAAGGATGTGCAGATTGCGGTGGCTGACCCGGCCAGGGCGTCGACCCGGGAAATGGCTTCGCATCGCTATCAGCCGCGAACCGAAGGCAAGTCCGGCAAGATCAGCCAGGCAATCGAGATGATCGCCGCTGCCGAACGTCCGGTTTTTTACACTGGCGGCGGAGTGATCAACTCCGGTCCTGAAGCTAGCCGCTTGCTGCGCGAATTGCAGCGTCTGACCGGCGCGCCCCTTACCAGCACGCTGATGGGGCTGGGCTCGTTCCCGTCCGACCATCCCGACTGGCTCGGCATGTTGGGCATGCACGGTACGTACGAAGCCAATATGGCGATGAACAAGTCCGACCTGATCGTGGCTGTCGGCGCTCGATTTGATGACCGGGTGACCGGACGGCTCGATGCCTTCGCACCCGAGGCAAAGAAGATTCACATCGACATCGATCGGGCCAGCATCAACAAGATTGTACCGGTCGATCTCGGTATCGTCGGCGATTGCGGAACGGTCCTGAAACAGCTGATCGATGCGTGGGGCAGCCGCACGGCCCATGACATCAGCGAATGGCAGGCACGGATCATGGGTTGGCGCGCCCGCGAATCCCTCGCTTATCCGGAACGAAACGATGTGCTCATGCCGCAAAAGGCGGTGGAACGACTCTACGCGCTGACCAAGGATCGCAACCCGATCATCAGCACCGAAGTCGGCCAGCACCAGATGTGGGCGGCGCAGTACTTCGGCTTTCGCGATCCGAACAAATGGCTGACCAGCGGCGGCCTCGGCACGATGGGCTACGGCCTGCCCGCGGCGATCGGTGCGCAGCTGGGCCATCCGGATGATCTGGTGATCGATATCGCAGGCGAAGCCTCTATCCAGATGAACATTCAGGAACTTGGCACCGCGAGCCAGTATCGCTTGCCGGTCAAGGTGTTCATCCTCAACAACGAATATATGGGCATGGTCCGCCAATGGCAGGAACTGACCTACGAAAGCCGCTACTCCAATTCATACAGCGACAGCCTGCCCGATTTCGTCAGGCTGGCAGAGGCCTATGGCTGGAAAGGCATTCGGATCGAGGACGAAGCCGGTCTGGACGCAGGTATTCAGGCGATGCTGGACCATGACGGGCCGGTGATGGTCGATTGCCTCGTGTCGAAGGACGCCAATTGCTATCCGATGATCCCGAGCGGCGCGGCGCACACAGACATGCTGCTCTATGGCGACGAGGTCGAAGGCACGATGGACGACGAAGCCAAGGCTCTGGTGTGATGGGAGCAAAAGCCACCCTCCCAAAGGCAATCGCAGAATGTGCAGAACGCCGTACTTGGTTTCCGCGTCTGGCTGCTGAAGAGGTTCTCACTTGGTGCGAAGAAAATGCGCAGAAATTCCTCGGAATGGACGTAGCGCAGAAAAATTCAGATGGGACTTGGACTCTCTTGATCGATCCAATCCTCGATCTAAGCGATCAGACTGATAATTTTGAAGCAATACGACGGGGTCGACTCTTCTTGGCCGAAAATGACGGAGAGGGTCGGATGTTTGATCCGGTCTGGAAGGGGCGTTCAACATGAAAATCACGCAAGCCCAGTCCGAGCGGCATGTCCTGGCCGTTACCGTGGACAATGAACCCGGTATCCTCGCGAAGATCACCGGTCTGTTCACCGCACGCGGATACAATATCGACAGCCTAACGGTGGCCGACATCACGGAGGATCACGCGATCAGCCGGGTTACGATCGTGACCAACGGCCCACCGGAAGTGATCGACCAGATCCATGCACAGCTTGAACGACTGGTTCCGGTCCACAAGGTTATCGACCTGAGCGAAGCAGGCCCGCATGTCGAACGGGAACTGGCGCTGGTGAAAGTGGCCGGTATCGGCGAGAAACGTGTCGAGGCGCTGCGCCTTGCGGACATATTTCGAGCGCATCCGGTCGACACCACCACGTCCAGCTTCATCTTCGAAATCACCGGTCCGCCGGACAAGGTGGACAGTTTCATCGCGCTGATGCGCGAACTCGGACTGGTCGAGGTCGGCCGCACCGGCATCGTGGGGATGATGCGCGGGGCGGAAGGAGCCTGATAGAATTCGTCATCCCGGCCCAAGCCGGGATCGCTTGCAACCCGGTGCCACTCTGCTGCACCAGCCCCCGGCAAATGTCGGGATGACGTGAGGATTGAAATGAAAGTTTATTACGACGCCGATGCCGATCTCGGTCTGATCACCAGCAAGAAGATTGCCGTGCTTGGTTATGGCAGCCAGGGCCATGCCCATGCCCAGAACCTGCGTGACAGCGGGGTTGAGGACGTCGCCATCGCGCTGCGGGACGGGTCGGCCACGGGGAAGAAGGCGCAAGATGCGGGGTTCAAGGTACTGAGCAACAAGGAAGCGGCTGAATGGGCCGACATCCTGATGATCCTTGCGCCGGATGAACATCAGGCCGGCATCTGGGAAAACGATCTCAAGGGCAACATGAAGCCGGGCAGCGCCCTCGCCTTTGCCCATGGTCTCAACATCCACTTTGGCCTGATCGAAGCGCCTGACGATATCGACGTGATAATGATCGCACCGAAGGGCCCGGGTCATACGGTCCGCAGCGAGTATCAGCGCGGCGGCGGCGTTCCGTGCCTCATTGCCATCGATCAGGATGCCAGCGGCAATGCGCATGACATTGCGCTCGCCTATGCAAGCGGCGTCGGCGGCGGTCGGTCCGGCATCATCGAAACCAATTTCAAGGAAGAGTGCGAGACCGATCTGTTCGGCGAACAAGCCGTTCTGTGCGGCGGCATCACGCACCTGATCCAGGCCGGTTTCGAAACTCTGACAGAAGCGGGTTACGCTCCTGAAATGGCCTATTTCGAGTGTCTTCACGAAACCAAGCTGATCGTCGACCTGCTGTATGAAGGCGGCATCGCCAACATGCGCTATTCGATTTCGAACACCGCTGAGTATGGGGACATCAAAACCGGCCCGCGCATCATCACCGATGAAACCAAAGCCGAGATGAAGCGAGTGCTTGCCGACATCCAGTCGGGCCGGTTCGTGAAGGATTTCGTGCTCGACAACCGCGCCGGGCAACCTGAACTCAAGGCAAGCCGGAAGGCCGCCGAGGCGCATCCGATCGAAAAGACCGGGGCAGAACTGCGCGCCATGATGCCGTGGATCAGCGCCAACAAGCTGGTGGACAAGGCAAAGAACTGATCAGTAGGAAGCGCTCATGGGAGAATTCTCGTGAGCGCGCCTGCCGACATGAAATTCGCCTGCGCCTGTGGGTCGGTTTCCGGTGTCATAGAGCAGGCGACAGCGGCTGAGGGCGATTACGTGGTCTGCCATTGCGCTGACTGCCGTGATCTCGTGCGCCACTTTCGGCAGGAGGAACGTGTTCTCGATCCGAATGGCGGCACCGCGCTTTACCAGTCGCGCTGCGCACGCTTGCGCATACACAGTGGCAAGGATCTTCTTGCCGGGCTGCATATGACTGAAGGACCGACGCTGCGCTGGTACGCGAAATGTTGCAGCACGCCGCTTTTCAACACCTACAAGAACGCGCGTATTCCATATGTAACCACAGTGCTGGCGAATTGCGATGTAACCTCGCAAGAGAAGCTGGGCGGGCCGCTCGGCCACCTGTTTCTCGACCAAGGCACAGGCGACACCAGTGAATTGAAGCCGCTGTCCATGAACCGGCTGATGCTACGTTTCATGCCGCGTATGCTAAAGGACATCGTCTCGGGAGACCGGCGACGCAGCGAACTGTTCGACGCTGAAACTCTGGATCCGATCGTCGTCCCGCACCGGCTGACAGATGCGGAGCAACGTGCGTTGGGGCGTTTATGAAGCTGAGCGATTGCCACAATATCGACGACTTCCGCAAGCTGGCCAGGCGGCGACTGCCCTGGCCTGTGCTCGATTATATCGACGGCGCGGCGGATGACGAGATTACCAAGGCGCGCAACACCAGCGCCTTCGATGATGTCGACCTGGTACCGAATGTCCTCGCGGGCGTGGCCACCATCGACACGTCCTGCATGATCATGCGCCGCAAAAGCGCGCTACCGCTGATGCTGAGCCCGACAGCCCTGCAACGGGCGTTCCATCGCGATGGCGAGCGAGCCGTGGCACTGGCAGCCGAAAGATTCGGTGTATGGTTCGGCATCTCCAGCCTTGCCACGCATTCGATCGAGGAAATCGCCGCGCTATCCAGCGGCCCCAAGCTCTTCCAGCTCTATGTCCACAAGGACCGGGGTCTCAACACCAGCATGATCGAACGCTGTCAGGCCAGCGGGTTCGATGCATTGGCGCTCACCGTCGACACCATCGTGTCCGGCAAGCGAGAGCGGTGTCTGCGTTCTGGCTTCACCACCCCGCCACGCTTCAGCCCCAGCGCGCTGCTCAGCTATGCCACGCGCCCGCGCTGGACGCTCGACTATGTCTTCGGGCCCAAGTTCCGCCTGCCCAATCTCGACGGGCATGTGCAGGAAGGGTCAGGCAAGGCCGTCAGCATTCAGGATTATTTCAACACCATGCTCGACACGGGCATGGACTGGGATACCGCTGCGCGCATCCGCCAGGACTGGGGCGGCACTTTTTGCCTCAAGGGTGTAATGAGCGCAGGCGATGCGCGCCGCGCGGTCGATATTGGCGCCGATGCGATCATGGTTTCGAACCATGGTGGGCGGCAACTCGACGGCAGCCGGGCCCCTTTCGATCAGCTGCGTGAAATAGTCGATGCGGTCGGCGGCGAGATCGAGATCATCTGCGACGGAGGTGTGCGGCGCGGGACGCATGCGCTTAAGAGCCTGTGTGCGGGGGCAACGGCGGCGAGCGGCGGCAGATTGTACCTCTATGCTCTCGCAGCAGCCGGACAGGACGGAGTGGAGCGCGCGATCGGTATTCTGAAAGACGAGATCGAGCGTGGAATGCGGCTCATGGGGGTGACTTCGGTCGATCAACTCACTGCGGACCGCTTGCGCTGGCGCTAGACCATCCTTGCAAAACAGGCGCGCAATTCGCTCACGAAAAGATCGGGCTGTTCCCACGCCGCGAAGTGCCCGCCTTCGTGCATGTCGTTCCAGTGCACGATATTGCTATAGCGCCGCTCCGCCCATTTGCGCGGTGCGGGAATGATTTCCTTCGGATAGGCGCTCACCCCGGTTGGCAGCGCGACCTCGCCTTCTCCGAACTTTGCGAAGCTTTCCCAGTATAGCCGCGCGGCTGACGCTCCTGTCGCGGGCAACCAGTAGAGCATGATGTTGTCGAGGATGGCGTCCATCGATAGCGCGTCGAACGGCGACCCGTCGTTGTCCGTCCATGCGAACATTTTTTCGAGTATCCAGGCGGCCAATGCCACGGGCGAATCTACCAGACCGTATCCGATGGTTTGCGGACGGGTGCTCTGCTGCTTGGAATAGCCGGAATCCCAATCCTGGTAGAACTGGAGCGCTTTGAGAGCTTTCACTTCGTCTGGTCCGGGCGTGGCCAGATCATCGGGCCCTGGGCGACCGATCGGCATGTTTACGTGGATGCCGACGCACCCCGCGGGGGCCTGCGCACCGATCATCGTCGTGACAGCTGAACCCCAGTCCCCGCCCTGCGCCACCCACCGATCATAGCCGAGTCGCTGCATCAGCGTGGCCCATGCCTTGCCTATCCTCTCGACGCCCCAGCCCGTTTCGGTCGGTTTGCCGGAAAACCCGTAGCCCGGAAGCGACGGTGCTACGACGTGGAATGCCTGCGCGTCGGGACCAGTCGGATCGGCGAGTTCATCGATGACACCGAGAAACTCGACAACCGATCCGGGCCAGCCATGAGTGATGATAAGCGGTAACGCATCTTCGCGGGGCGAACGGCGGTGCAGGAAATGGATATCGAGCTTGTCGATCTCGGTCACGAATTGGCCGATTTCGTTCAATCGCCGCTCACATCGCCGCCAGTCATAGTCGAGCCGCCAGTATGCAAGCAGCTCTTTCAACACGTCCAGTTTGGTGCCCTGCGTCCAATCGGCGACAGGTTCAGCTTCCGGCAGACGCGCCTGGTCGAGGCGCTTGGCGAGGTAGGTCAGCTCGTCGTCCGACACCGCTAGGGTAAAAGGGCGAATTTCCGCGCTCATGAGGATTTCTCAAAGGCTGCGTCCGATGCCTTCTGCACCCGCGCAGAATCAGCGAGCAGGATCGTGCTCGTCGCCTTCGCCAGGACCGTACCATCCGGTGCCTTCAGATGCCCTTCGTAAAAAGCGGTTCGGCGGCCATCGCGCTCGACCCAGCCCTCCGCGATTACGAGGCCCGGCCTCGTCGGCGCGAAGAAGCTGACCTTCAGTTCCAGCGACATCGGCGTAATGCCTGTGCCATGCTTGGCGATCGCCGCATGCGCCATGGCGGCGTCGATCCATCCGGTGATGAAGCCGCCCTGCACCACACCGCCCGAATGGCACATCTCGGGCCGCGCCTCGTATTCGAGTGTCGCCTTGCCCTCGGGCGCCATCGCCACGATGCGTTTCAGCCCCATATGGCGATAGAGCGGGTCGTCCAGGTTCGTTTCTGTCATGATGTGGACGTTGCCCGCACACCATTTCCTTTTCAAGCGCCTTGCTTCCCGCGCAATTATCGGCATATGTGCAGCCCATGACGCGCAACGGATCGATCATTCTACGACTTACCCGCCCTTGGGCGTGACCTGACGCGTGCTCTTGCGGCGCGCGGGGCGCTCAAGGGACATTCAGCCGATCCATCAGTCATCAAGCAAAGCCCCGACATCATGCCCATGCTTTCGCAACCGAGCCAGAAATACCGCCCCTTCCCGCAGATCGATTTGCCCGACCGTCAATGGCCGAGCCGCGCGATCACCGTCCCGCCGCGCTGGCTTTCCACCGATCTGCGCGATGGCAACCAGTCGATCATCGATCCGATGGACGCGGTGAAGAAAAACCGCTTCTTCGATCTACTCGTCGAAATCGGAGTTAAGGAAATCGAAGTCGGCTTCCCCAGCGCCGGGGCGACCGAGTTTGACTTCATCCATGGCCTTGTCCAGTCCGGCAGTATTCCTGACGATGTGACTGTGCAGGTTCTGACGCAGAGCCGCGCAGATCTGATCCGGACTAGCTTCGAAAGCCTGAACGGTGCGCGCGCGGCAATCGTCCATCTGTACAATGCGGTCAGTCCCGCATGGCGCGATATCGTCTTCCGCATGAGCAAGGACGAGGTTCGGGCAATCGCGGTTGCCGGGGCACAAGTGATGCGTGACGAAGCGGCCGCGCGTCCGGATACCGATTGGCATTTCCAGTACTCACCAGAGACATTCTCGACCGCTGAACTCGACTTCAGCATTTCTGTTTGCGAAGCGGTGATGGAAATCCTTCGGCCCACCCCGGAACGCCCCATCATCCTCAATCTTCCCGCCACCGTGGAGGCGGCATCACCCAATATCTACGCCGATCAGATCGAATATTTCTGCCGCAACCTGCCCAACCGGGACGCTGCCGTTATCAGTCTGCACACTCACAACGACCGCGGTACAGGTGTAGCAGCGGCGGAACTGGGCCTGATGGCAGGCGCGGACCGTGTCGAGGGCTGCCTGTTCGGCAATGGCGAGCGCACCGGGAATTGCTGTCTCGTGACGATGGCCCTCAATATGTACACGCAGGGCGTCGATCCCGGGCTCGATTTTTCGGATATCGACCGGGTCATCGAAACGGTCGAATATTGCAATCAGATCCCTGTGCACCAGCGTCATCCCTACGGCGGCGAACTGGTCTACACGGCGTTTTCCGGTAGCCATCAGGATGCGATCAAAAAGGGTTTCGACGCTCAAGAGAAGCAGAATGACGAGCACTGGCGGGTGCCTTACCTGCCGATAGACCCGGCCGATCTGGGCCGCAATTACGAAGCTGTGATCCGGGTCAACTCGCAGAGCGGCAAAGGCGGTTTTGCCTGGGTGCTGGAACAGGATCAGGGGCTTAAACTTCCCAAGAAGATGCAGGCCGATTTCTCAAAACATGTCCAGCGGATGGCCGACGAACTCGGCCGCGAACTGGGCGCAACGGATATCTGGGACGCATTCCGCAGGGCCTATCATGTCCAGACCGAGAAAAAGCATTTCCAGCTGATCGACTATGATGAAAGTCGCGCTGCCGACGGCACCCGCATCTTGACCGGCACCATCGCCGTTGAAGGCAAGGAACAGCGGGTCAGCGGACGCGGCAATGGTTTGATTTCTTCCGTCCTGACAACGATCGAGGAAAGCTTCGGGTTGAGCCTGGAGATCTGCGATTATTCGGAACACGCTCTGGGGTCCGGGCGCGATGCCAACGCCGCTGCCTACCTCGAATGCCGCACACCGGACGGGCAAACCATCTGGGGCTGCGGGATCGACGAAGACGTCGCAACAGCAGGTGTCCGCGCCGTTCTGAGCGCGGTCAATTCGGCGGTTTCCCGCTAGCTGCCTTTCCGCCTGAGCACGAGCCGTTGCTCATTGCCCCGCGTGTTCATACGCAAACGGTCGCCCTTGATCTGATATTGGAACACCAGGTCGGTGTAATCGATCAGTAACTGGTTCTCGTTGATCTGGAATGTCTGCTCGATCTGCGTACCGGCCTGACTGCCTCGCTGGCGGTAGGTGATGAGCTCATTGTCGGAAGTGATTTCGACGATATCGCCGCGCGCGAGATCGCGCAGACCGCGCTGCGATGCGACCTCCCACTTGCCGACCACAGCCATCGGCTTCAGGTCTTTTGGTATTTCCCCTGATACCCCGGCCAGCACCGCCGAGCGGCGCGACAGGCCGGATACCAGCTCACGCTCTTTCTGAAGCTCTTCCAGTCCGCTTACCGAAAGTCGCTGGTTGAGCGCATTGATCTGCCGGTAAGCATACGTCCGGTCGTTTCGGGTATGATAGGCGCCGAGCGCATCGTGCAGGGTCAGATATTCGTCGACCAGCGCATGCGCCATTGCCAGCTGCCGGGGAACCGCACGATCCGTTGGCGCCGCGACGCTTCTATCACTGCCTTTCGCCCCGGAGATGCCGTCGGTGTAAGTGATCGAAGCTGTCACTAGTGGTTCGCCAGCCTCGCGTTGCGCAGGTGGCAGGAATTTGCGCTGTGTATCGCGGTCCAAAGTGGCGAAGATGCCGCCACCGTTCTCTGAAAGGAACGCCGATCCAATTGTGACGGAAATCGCGCCATCACCCAAGTCGGTCAGCAGCTCGTTGGGCACGCCGAACACCGCATTGATCTTGTACCCATCAGTAGGCTTCAGCGTGATCGCCACATCGTGCGCCACCTCTGTGACCATATTGAAGAACTCGCGTTCGAACAGATCCGCCCCGTCGCCTTCGTCAGCAAGATAAAACAGGTTACCGCCGCGCACGCTCGATATCTTTAGTGCCAATGCGTTGTCGAACTGAATCCCGACGCCGATCGTAGTCATTCCGACGCCCTGCCGCGATCCGGCGACTGCCATGCCCATGAAACCCTCGGGCGCGGTGTTGCCCACATTCGGCAGTTCGTCGGTCAGCAACATGATCCGTGTCTTGCGCTCAGTGTCTGCCCGTTCCGTCAAGGCCAGATCGTAACCGAGCTTGAGACCGGCTTCCATATTGGTCGAACCCGCGCTCTCAAGGCTGCGAATTGCGCGCTCGAGGATTGCACGGTTCGGCCCGATATCAACCACCGGCATCTCGATCTTGGTATCTGTTTCAAAGGATACCATCCCGAAGCGATCGGTATCACGCAGTTTCGACAGGGCTTCGAGGAGGCCTTCGCGCAAGCGCGCGATCGGTTCGCCGGACATTGAGCCGGAACGATCGACCACTGCGACAAGACTCAGCGGTTCCTGCTGCAGCAGGTCCGCATCGACATTGCTGGCGAAACCCAGGCCCACAAAATGCGTATCCTCCGCTCGCAACGGCAAGGATGCGGACATGACGTGGCTTGAGACGCAGAATGTTTGCTCACAGCCGCTCTGGACAGGCAGCGTAAGATCATACTCGCCTAACAGCCCTTCCATCGTGAGCGTATCGGGCTTTGGCAAGAAATCACCGTTCAGAGAAACCGAACGGAACTGCTTGATGTCCTGCGCCCCGCCCTGCCGGATTCGTGCGCCGGTAACGACTACCAGGCTGTCTGCCTGTTCCTCATCATCCTGCGCATTCTGAGCGATCAATGGCATGGCACTACCGGCCAGTCCGAGGACAACAGCTACAGACAAAATGCGCTTCGGGATTTCAGATCGAATCACGGCGACCTCCATTTCGTCGCAACCTTATGCCATTGAAATTGCGAAGAGGAAAACGGGCGCTGTCCTACATGAACGCATGTGGGTAAAATCGGGTAATGGCAGCCTCACCCAATGTCCCTTCGAAATCCCGCGACATACGCGCTGCATGCGGAGGGTTTCATTCTCTTGAACAGTGTTCCATGTGTTCCATTTGTTCAGTCAAGCAGCGGAGAGGATGAACGAACATGACCGAAGCGATTCTCGAACCGGACCTGCCGATCATCGACCCGCACCACCATTTGTGGGACCTGCGGCCGCTGATCGAAGTTTTCCCCCAACCGAGGCACGCGTTCATCGAAACGCTGGTCGATGCGGCATATTACACCTTTGACGCTTTGCAGGCTGACACGCAGTCAGGCCACAATGTAATCGGTACATGCTTCATGGAATGCGGGGCGTTCTACAACCCGGTTTACGGCGAGGACAAGAAGGTCGTCGGCGAAGTCGAGTTTGTCGATGGCGTCGCTGCACAGGGCGCAAGCGGGCTGTATGGCAATGGCCGGCCTTGCCATGCGATCATCGGGCATGCCGATTTGACGCTCGGCGACGAAGCTCGCCCGGTACTCGAAGCACTGATAGCGGCAAGCGGGCGCTTCAAAGGTATCCGCCATCAGGGAGCGTGGGACGCCGATCCGGCGGTCCTTGGGGCGCCATTCCATGCGCCGGCGGAGCTCTATCGCGATACGAAATTTCGCGAGGGATTTAGCCATCTTGGCAAGCTTGGTCTCACTTTCGATGCCTGGGTACTTGAGCCGCAGATCGGCGATGTGATCGATCTGGCCAAGGCATTCCCCGATCAGCCGATCATGCTTGATCACTGCGGCACACCGCTCAACATCGCGAGCTACCGCGGTACCCTGCACGAGCACTTTGATCGCTGGCGCAAGGCGATCCACCAACTGGCCGAATGCGACAACGTTTCGGTCAAGCTTGGCGGCCTGGCCATGGCGTTCTGCGGCATGCCGGAAGATGGCCCCGCCAAAGGTGTCGGTTCGGAGAGGCTGGCAGCAATGTGGCGGCCCTATATCGAAACCTGCATTGATGCATTCGGAACGGATCGCGGCTTGTTCGAGAGCAATTATCCTGTCGATCGGTGGGGTGCGAGCTATCCGGTTCTCTGGAACGCTTTCAAACGGATCACCCAGCATCACTCCGCTGACGATAAAGCTGCGCTTTATGCTGGAAACGCGGCGCGGTTCTACCGAATCGAAAACTTGCTTCCGTAACGTCACTCTCGACAGGGTCTGTCCCGCGCAATAGGCAGCGTTTCGTTTCAGTTTGCCACGGAGTTAGTGAATGGCCCTTCCCGCCCCGTTCGACCGCATGCGTTTGCCTGTCATTGGCTCGCCCTTGTTCATCATATCGGGGCCTGATCTGGTCATCGCACAATGCAAGGCCGGGATCATTGGGTCTTTTCCAGCGCTGAATGCCCGGCCATCGGGAGTGCTCGACGAGTGGCTGCACCGGATTACCGAGGAACTGGCGGCGCATAACCGCGACAATCCCGACCGACCGGCAGCGCCCTATGCCGTCAACCAGATCGTCCACAGGTCGAACGACCGGCTGGAAGAAGACATGGAAGTCTGCGCCAAGTGGCAGGTGCCCATGGTCATCACGTCTCTCGGCGCGCGGGAAGACATCTTCAGCGCAGTCACCAAATGGGGCGGGATCTCCCTTCACGATGTCATCAATGATCGGTTCGCACGCAAAGCCATCGAGAAGGGCGCAACCGGCCTGATACCAGTTGCGGCTGGTGCTGGCGGCCACGCAGGAGTTCAGTCTCCCTTCGCGCTAATGCAGGAAATCCGCAGCTGGTTCGGCGGTCTCGTCGCGCTTTCAGGTTCGATCGCACACGGTCGCTCGGTTCTGGCAGCCCAGGCCATGGGTGCGGATTTTGCCTACATCGGATCGCCATGGATTGCGACCGTCGAAGCCAATGCAGACCAAGATTACAAAGATGAAATCGTGGCAAGCAAAGCGGCAGACATCGTCTATTCCAACCTCTTCACCGGGGTACATGGCAATTATCTGCGAGGATCCATCGTCAAGGCCGGCCTCGACCCCGAAAATCTGCCTGAGAGCGATCCAAGCAAAATGAACTTCGGTTCTGGGGGCAACACCAAGGCCAAGGCGTGGAAAGACATTTGGGGCTCGGGCCAAGGGGTCGGCATGGTCGACGCCGTGGACACCGTTGCTGATCGCGTGGATCGGCTTGAGCAGGAATATCTGGCAGCGAAACAGGAGCTGGCAGAAAAAAGCTGACGCTTATCCGCGGATGATTTCGATCAATTGGCCGTCCGCAGAGGGCGTCAATTGCAAGGGGAAGCCATCATGAGCAGTGAGCATCTCTGAGGACTCAAGCTTGCCGGTAACGGCAAGATGGGCGGCGATGATCGAACTCAGGCGCTCGCCATGTTCCAGACCGTCATGCACGGTCGCAGCAAGCCGCATTTCCTGCCCAATCAAATGGGCAAGCCCTCTGCTTCTGATTGCTCCATCATCGGTCACTTCGAACGCAACAAGACACTGTGCGGGGAACAAGCCTCTGTCAGCCCAGGCCAAGACCGATCTCTCGAACAGGTTTGCGCCAATGGCCAGAGATGCCGAGGGCCATACATAACCAAGCAGCGATGGAAACATCCCCCCAAGCAGCCGCCCGCAATTCATCCAGCCTCTGACCACGTGAAGAATTGATTCGCCGCCCGACAGATGTGGTCCCAGCCTCAAGCACAGCGCCTCCAATTCACCGACCATTGCGCAATCACCAAAGCCAACAGCGCGCCTCCATTCGGGAATTTGGTCACCGACTGAGGTCAAGTCGAATGTCAGGCCATCCAGCAGGAGTTCGGCAATCCAGGCTCCATTGTCGTCGGAAGGATCTGCATTCGCGCTAATCGTCAGAGCTGGATACTGCTCCACCGTTTCGGTCAATGCGGCAGATGTCGGGCACTGCCCCCGCGGGAACAGCAAAAAAAGCGCCGTCCCGTCTTCACTTTCATGGCTATCCGCAAGATTTGGAATGACCGCGCCCCTCCCCAAACATTCCAATATTACACACTTGGCGCGAATCATTGCGTAGGTCGAGTCCCGCAAAAGCTAATGTTCCGAAATGGATGATTCTTTCCTGCACCAATTCAAAAAATACCCAGCCTGAGCCCTTCGGAAAGCGAATGCCCGAGATCGCGAGATTGCGACAATTGCGCCGCAGGCAATGTTTTGGGAGCAGCGATTTCAGCTGCAGATTGAGCACCTGTAATGACAATCAAATGATCTGCGACGCGCCGTAATCTCCAGCCTCGCGCGATTCGATCAATCTGGCGCTGAGCGCCTTCGCCGTCGGAACCGGCAGCTATGGCAGTTGCAAACGGGCGCCCCTCTATTCTGTTGAGAACGGCATAATATGTCCGGTCGAACATTTCCTTCATCTCTCCGGACATGCTGGCGAGATTTTCCGGACAGATGAACAAGTAGCCTGAAGCCTCAAGCAGATCGGCTTCTGTCACTTGGGCAGCAGGAATGAGCCTGGCAATCTCACCTGCGCCCTCCGCAGCCGCCAACGCCATGGCTCTGCTGGCACCTGTCCGGCTATGCCAGGCGATCAGAAGCGTGTTCTCCGCATTGCTCATCGGACTTTCGTCACGGCTTGACTGTCGATTGTCAAATCACGGCGCTTTGCAGTGAGGTCGATACCAATGTAGCTGACCATCATGGCATCAAACACTCTTTCACCGGTTTTCGGCGTTTCGAACTCTCTTTCCGGCAAGTCATGGCAGTGGCGCCATGGCAATATGGATCTCGGTTCGGGCGCCGGCAGCGGGATCGATGACGTCGTAACCCAGCTGCTACTCGCACGTGGGGTCGCCCGGGACGATCTTGAACGGCACCGCAATCCGACACTCCGCGACTTTTTGCCCGACCCTTCTCTGTTCCGCGATATGGATAGCGCGGCCGAGCGATTGGCACAGGCCGTCATCGCAGGTGAACGGATGACCATTTACGGCGATTACGATGTCGACGGAGCAACGAGCGCGGCTTTGCTCATACGGCTGTTGAGGATGATTGGCGTTGGTGCCGACTACTATATTCCTGACCGGCTGCTTGAAGGTTACGGGCCAAGCGGTGAAGCGCTGGTGAGACTGGCAGATCAGGGCTCGACGCTGATCGTCACCGTCGATTGCGGCGCGATGGCGT
Source organism: Parerythrobacter lutipelagi (assembly GCF_005434975.1). Taxonomy (GTDB): domain Bacteria; phylum Pseudomonadota; class Alphaproteobacteria; order Sphingomonadales; family Sphingomonadaceae; genus Parerythrobacter_A; species Parerythrobacter_A lutipelagi. Next base: position 1,110,694 of record NZ_SKCJ01000002.1, read on the forward strand.
TCGAAGCCTTGCAAATGGCCCACGACGCAGGAGTCGACGTCATCGTGGTCGACCATCACAAATGCGCCCCTGAGCTCCCCAAGGCGGCAGCATTGGTAAATCCGAACCGGCTGGACGAAGGTGACGAGGCGGCATCGCACGGGCACTTAGCAGCGGTCGGAGTCGCCTTCCTCCTTGCGATCGCCCTGGTCCGGACTTTGCGAAACCAAAGCTATTTCAAGGATCGCGAAGAGCCGGACCTGCTCTCGCTGCTTGATCTGGTAGCACTTGGAACTGTCGCCGACGTGGCTCAGCTGCATGGGCTGAATCGTGCTTTCGTCGCGCAGGGATTGAAGGTTATGGGCAAGCGCGCCAACACCGGAATGTCTGCCCTGATCGACGCAAGCCGCCTCAAGCGGGCCCCTGCTTGCAGCGATCTCGGATTCGCTCTCGGCCCGCGGATAAATGCTGGTGGCCGCGTGGGTGAGTCGACTCTTGGTGTCAGGTTGCTGACAACAGAAGACGCTGAAGAGGCGCGGCAGATCGCTGAGCAGCTTTCAAGCTTGAACGAAGAACGACGTGCGATTGAAGCTGCGGTTCAGGAAGCTGCTGAGGAGCAGATCGCGCAGCAGCACAATCGTTCGGTCGTGGTGCTATCCGGCGAAGGATGGCACCCAGGTGTGATCGGTATTGTCGCCGGCCGCATAAAGGAAAAAACCGGCAAGCCATCGCTTGTCGTAGCACTCGATGAACAAACCGGTGAAGGCAAAGGGTCAGGCCGCTCCATCTCCGGGGTAGACCTCGGCGCAGCAATCATAGCGGCCAGGGAAGTCGGTCTGCTGGTTGCCGGTGGTGGGCACGCGATGGCCGCTGGTCTCACGGTCGAGGCTGACAAGCTGGACCTTTTTGCCGATTGGTTGGATGACCGCCTCGCTACAGCTGTGGGCAAGGCTCAGATGTCGCAAGCGCTCAAGCTCGACCTCGCTGTCACGACCCGCGGCCTGTCGCCTGATCTGGTTGAGACGCTTGAACTGGCTGGGCCATACGGAATAGGCTGGCCGGGGCCCAAAGTTGCGGTCGGCCCGGTTCGCCTCATCAAAGCCGATATTGTCGGCACCGATCATCTCCGGTTGATCGTAAGCGGCGAGGACGGAGGGTCGCTCAAGGCTATCGCGTTTCGCGCCGCGAATACCGATTGGGGCCAAGCGTTGCTGCATGGTGCCAAGGGTCGAAAGCTTTGGCTTGCCGGGCGTGCGAAGATCGACGACTGGGGTGCGAGGCCGGCGGCAGAGCTTCACTTGGAAGACGCAGCTTGGGCCGACTAGCGCGAAAACCCGCGTATCGAGGCTTGACGCAGCCAGCCAGCGCCCCTAATTGCGCCGCCACGCCACCGACCCGGTAACGGGATGGCCCCTTCGTCTAGCGGTTAGGACGCGGCCCTTTCACGGCTGAAACACGGGTTCGATTCCCGTAGGGGTCACCATCGGTGGCGGTCCTGTTTCTGGTGTTGTTTTGCGCCACAAATTTGGCCCCTTCGTCTAGCGGTTAGGACGCGGCCCTTTCACGGCTGAAACACGGGTTCGATTCCCGTAGGGGTCACCATTTCTTCGAACCCGGGAATCTTTTCGCTTTGCTGTGGCACACGCGGGCACGGCTCGCTATGGGCGAAAGCGATGCAGCCGCGTGGAGCCTTCCCCTGGCCCGGAGTTGGTCTAGCCATAGCCACGGCTCTGGTGCTCGTCGCCGCGACCGGTCAATTCCTTCTGACATGCGCAGTGTTGTTCGTTTGGCTTGGGACAATCTGGCTGTCACATTGGACCCCGCCGGAAATCCAGCGTGTAACCGAGGTCGAGGCCTATGACGCACAGCGACTTGCCCGTTTGATTGAAAATTCCGGCACGCCAATCCTGTTGACCAAACGAAGCCGGATAATTGTCGCAAACAAGACGGCTCGAAAAGTCCTTGGCAATTATGTTCTCGATCAGGATGCACGCGTTGCTTTTCGGCAGCCCGGTGCGATCAAGTTGATCGACGCACAGGCCAACGGGCGAACACGCATTCGCGGGTTGGCAAGGCGCCGTGACGAATGGTTGTTCAATCGCCAGCAATTGGACGACGATCTTGCGGTGATCGAACTGATCAATCTTACGTCAGAAGTCGATATTAGCCGGGCGCATACCGACTTTGTCGCCAACGCCAGTCACGAACTACGCACACCGCTTGCATCGATTATCGGTTACGTAGAGACGCTGATTGAAAGTGAAGATTCGATAACCCCACAGAAACGCCAGAAATTTCTGGGTACAATTCAAAGCGAAGCCAAGCGATTGCAGAACCTGGTCAGCGACCTGATGTCGCTGTCGCGTGTCGAGGCCGAGAAGCATGACCGGCCACAAGACACTGTCAATCTGAGACCATTGGTCGAGAAGGCGGCCGGTGACGGAGCAGGCGCGGAACGGATGCAGAGGTTGCAGCTCGAATTTTCGGATGAACCGGCGATCCTTGGCGATCCGCGACAGCTGGAACAACTCGTTCGCAATCTCGTCGATAACGCGTTGAAATATGGAGCGCATGACAAGCCCGTGTCAGTCCGGCTGGATATCACTGAATCCGGTGAGCCAAGGCTATCGGTGAGTGACCAGGGTGACGGCATTCCTGCCGAGCATATCCCGCATTTGACGCGGCGGTTCTATCGGACGGATCCAGGGCGCAGTCGTGCGTCCGGGGGTACTGGCCTCGGCCTCGCAATCGTAAAACATATTGTGGAGCGCCATGCTGGCCGGCTCGACATCGTCAGCCAGCGTGGCCAGGGCACCACCTTTACGGTTCGGTTCCCCCGACCGGCCGAAGCAGCGGAAGGTTCGTAACATTCCCGTCACAAAACTTCCACAAGCAGAGCCTACGCGGCTATGGGCAGCGAGCGGATTCGCCGTTACCCGCTTCGCCATGCAACTTGGGCTTTTGACCAGAAAATGACCTTAAGCGAAATTAGCAGGCCCACGGTTTGGCCAATCGAGCGAGCGCGCTGAGTGTCCACCGCGACGCTCTTTCTGCTCGCTCTGGGCCTGGGGCTTGCCGGCTGGATTGCAGGCCGCTCGCGCGCATGGGCCTTCCGCAAGTCGGTCGGCCCCAGGCAGCTTGCCGCCCTGCCCACTTACCATGCCTGGTACGTCGCACTCTGGATTGTCGTACCGGTCAGCCTGTTCGCAGTTCTCTGGTCGATCATTTCGCCGTCCCTGGTCCTGCAATCCGTTTTGTCGACTTCTGCAGCGGCCGATTTGCCGGCTTTTGGATTCCAGCGGGATAATTTGCTGAGGGAAGCACAAGCCGTCGCATCAGGCGCATCATCAGGCGTATTCAACGATGCGGCGCGCCCGCTGATTGAACCGTTTCGAGCGGCTATCTCTTACTACAATATCGTCGGCGTAGTGGCAGCATTGATCATCGGTTTCGTCGCCGGAGCATATGCCTTTCTTCGCTTGCGCCCGGATTTCACTGCCCGGACGCGGGTGGAAAAAGCGGTCATGGCTGCCCTCTTGATCGCCTCGTTGGTCGCCATCCTGACGACACTCGGCATCGTCGTCAGCCTTGTCTTCGAAACCTATCGCTTTTTTGAGATGGTCAGTCCGCTCGACTTTCTTTTCGGGACTATGTGGAACCCCGATCCGATGAGCAGCGCGTCCGACCCGGATGCCACCCGCTACGGCGCAATTCCGCTCTTCTGGGGGACGATATTTATCGGCGCTATCATCGCCATGATTGTTGCGATCCCGCTTGGTTTGATGGGCGCAATCTATCTGACGCAATACGCAAATCCGAAACTGCGTAGCTGGGTCAAACCAGCGCTCGAAATTCTCGCTGGCGTGCCGACCGTGGTTTACGGTTATTTTGCTGCGCTTACTATCGCGCCAATGATCCGGGATGTGGCCCATGCCATCGGCATTACGAGCGCATCGAGTGAAAGCGCGCTGGCAGCAGGCCTCGTGATGGGCGTGATGATCATACCGTTCGTTTCTTCAATGGCGGATGACTCGATCACAGCGGTCCCATCCGCGATGCGTGACGGGAGCCTCGCCATGGGTGCAACCAGGTCGGAGACGATCAAACGTGTCCTGATTCCTGCAGCCCTTCCGGGCATCGTTGCAGGTATCATGTTGGCGATCAGCCGGGCTATTGGTGAAACGATGATCGTGGTGATGGCCGCTTCAACCGCGGCCAACCTATCGGCAAATCCTCTGGACTCGATGACCACCGTTACTGTCCAGATCGTTGCAATGTTGACCGGAGAAGCAAGTACGGAACATCATACGACGCTCAGCGCATTTGCTCTCGGCTTTGTTCTTTTCCTTGTCACTCTAGCGCTCAATTTCGTGGCACTGCGTGTCGTCAGAAGGTTCCGCGAAGCTTATGAGTGAGCGTATCCAACCCACCCGCACACCCGCTTTCGAAGCGAGATTGCGCAAACGCTATGCCGCAGAGCGGCGCTTCAAGCTGCTCGGACTGGGAGCGATTGTTTTTTCCGTCCTGATTCTCGCCTTCCTGTTGATCAATATGACTGTGAATGGCGTAGGCGGGTTCCAGCGCACAGAACTCGCAGTGCCGATCGATTTCACACAATCGGGCCTACCGACGGATCCGGCGTTGCTGGCGCAACAGGACGCCGCACAGCGCCTTGAAGCGCAGGGTCTGCCGGACATCGTGCAAATGAGCGCGGAAGCGGCGCTCGGCCCTGAAGGCGCGGCCGAACTCAACAGCAATGCGTGGCGTGAAGTGGCCACTGCGATCATCAACGATCCGACACTGGCAACCAGTTCAAAAACCTTCTGGTTGCCCGCCAGCCCCGGGCTGGCGTCGGCCTATTCCGGGCAGGGTTTGCCGGATCTGCAATCACTGGCCGCTGAGCTTGAGGCTTCCGGCAAGATTGCGAACAATTTCGATGAAGGTTTTCTGATGCGGTCCGATGCGACCGACCCGCAATCGGTCGGAATTTGGGGCGCGCTCAAGGGATCGATGCTGACGATGATCGTCACCCTTGCACTTGCCTTCCCGATCGGAGTGATGACCGCACTTTATCTGGAAGAATATGCACCAAGAAATCGCTGGACCGATTTGATTGAGCTTTCGATCAACAATCTAGCCGCAGTGCCCTCGATCATCTTCGGCCTGCTTGGCCTGGCCGTATTCCTGTTCATCTTTCCCAACCTGCGATCAGCTCCAGTGATTGGGGGTATGACACTGGCGCTGATGACGCTGCCGGTGATTGTGATCTCCGGGCGAAACGCGATCAAGGCTGTTCCTCCCTCCATTCGGGATGGCGCGCTCGCTGTGGGTGCTAGTCCGGTGCAGGTCGTGTTCCATCATGTGCTGCCCCTCGCCCTGCCGGGGATACTGACCGGGACCATTATCGGGATGGCCCGTGCCTTGGGCGAAACCGCGCCTCTGCTGATGATCGGAATGCGCGCATTCGTTGCAACGCCACCTGATGGCTTTACTTCGCCAGCCACGGTGCTCCCGATGCAGATATTCCTTTGGTCCGATGAAATCGACAGGGGCTTCGTTGAACGGACCTCGGCTGCTATCATTGTGCTATTGCTCTTCCTCCTGCTGATGAATGGCCTCGCCATCTATCTTCGCAACAAGTTCGAGAAAACCTGGTGACCGTAGTCCACGAAAACCTCGAAGATACGACCGCAAAAATGGGCGCGCGCAATGTGTCCGTCTATTATGGCGACAAGAAAGCCATCGACAACGTATCGATCGATATCCCGACCGAATATGTGACCGCGTTTATCGGGCCATCCGGTTGCGGGAAATCGACCTTCCTTCGTTCGCTCAACCGCATGAACGATACGATTCCCTCAGCCCGGGTCGAAGGCGAGATCACCCTGGATGGTGACGACATTTACACTTCGGGTATGGACGTGGTGCAATTGCGCGCACGTGTCGGGATGGTCTTTCAAAAGCCGAATCCCTTCCCGAAGTCGATTTACGACAACATCGCCTATGGGCCGAAAATCCACGGACTCGCACAGGGCAAGACCGAGCTCGACGAGGTGGTTGAGAATTCGCTGCGGCGGGCAGGCCTGTGGGAAGAGGTAAAGGATCGGCTGGAAGACAGCGGAACGGCCCTTTCGGGCGGGCAGCAACAACGTCTTTGCATTGCTCGCGCGATTGCCGTCGACCCTGAAGTCATCCTGATGGACGAGCCATGTTCAGCCCTCGATCCGATTGCGACGGCAAAAATCGAAGAGCTGATCGACGATTTGAACGGCAGCTATGCAATTGTTATCGTCACTCACTCGATGCAGCAGGCTGCGCGTGTTTCGCAACGCACGGCGTTCTTCCACCTCGGAAAAATGGTAGAGTACGGGCGCACTTCGGACATATTTACAACTCCGCTCGAACAGCGGACGCAGGATTACATCACAGGGCGGTACGGCTAATGTCGGAACATACAGTCAAAGCTTTCGATGAAGACATTACGCGGCTGCGCGGCCTGATTGCCGAAATGGGCGGCCTCGCCGAACTGTCGATCCAGGAATCGCTCGACGCGATGGTCCGCGGAGATCAGGAACTCGCAGAAGGCGTAGTAAAGCGGGACAAGAAGATCGATGCTCTAGAATCGGAAGTCGACAAACTTGCCGTGCGGATCATTGCTCTTCGTGCGCCTATGGCAGACGATCTGCGTGAAGTGATTGCAGCCCTCAAGATCGCCGGCGTGGTCGAGCGGATCGGTGATTATTCGAAGAATATCGCGAAACGTGTCGGCAAGATCGAGGGGCGCGGTACATTCGAGCCGCTTACTTTGCTCCCTGCAATGGGCGAAATTGCCGCCGAAATGGTCCATGATGTACTGACCGCCTATGCTTCGCGTGATCCGGTGCTCGCCCGTGAGGTCATCGCGACGGACGAGAAAGTCGACGCGTTTTACAACAGTATTTTTCGCAATGTTGTCAGCTATATGGTCGAGAATCCGAAGATCATTTCGAGCGCTGCACAATTGCTCTTCGTGGCGCGCAATATTGAGCGGATTGGCGACCATGCGACCAATGTGGCGGAGATGGTGCATTTCGCGGCAACCGGTTCGTATCCCCCCGACGACGACACGGCGTGATGCGTCTTTGTCGTGACACCGTAACAAACCTGGTGCGATGAGAGACGACAAGAACCGAGGCTGAGGCCATGCCCAACGCAAAACTGCTGCTCGTCGAAGATGATCCATCACTTTCCGAATTGCTCGAATTTCGATTCGAGAACGAAGGCTATGATGTGCGTGTCACGCCTGATGGCGACGAAGCGCTGCTGCTGGCATCGGAAGATATTCCGGATCTCATTATTCTCGACTGGATGATCGAGGGGACCAGCGGAATCGAAGTCTGCCGCCGCCTTCGCCGTTCGATGGAAACAGCGCATGTTCCGATAATCATGCTAACAGCGCGTGAAGCGGAAGATGACCGGATACGCGGTCTGGAAACGGGGGCAGACGACTATCTGACGAAGCCGTTCAGTCCGCGCGAACTCCTGGCTCGGGTGGCAGCCGTCATGCGGCGGATCCGCCCGGCCCTCGCGGGCGAAGCGATCACAGTAGGAAGCATTCGTCTGGACCCGGTTTCGCACAAGGCCGAGCGGAATGGACGCGCCCTGCATCTTGGCCCGACCGAGTACCGGCTTCTCAAGTTTTTTCTGGAGAGCCCGGGGCGTGTGTTCAGCCGCAATCAATTGCTCGATGGCGTTTGGGGTACCGGTAGTGACATCGAATTGCGCACGGTCGATGTGCACATCAGGCGCCTGCGCAAGGCAATTGAAATCGAAGGTGCAGAGGATCCAATCCGGACAATAAGGTCTGCGGGCTACGCGCTTGAGTCAGTCTAACGGCATCTTTGCGGTGCAGCACTGACCAATGGCCGGGACTCAATGGAAGTCTCTCGATTTGGGTATGATCCTGACATCGCGCGGATGACCCTGCCGGAATCCGCAATCCCGATTGCCGCTGGGCGGTTCCTGCCAAGGTTCGACAGGACGATAAGGATCGTCAAGACCTTCCCTTAAGTCATTACGCGGACTTGCTTTTCCTGATGGCAGCGGAGAGCTTACATGATCTGCCCTCGCCAGCGGTGCGTTGAGCATGTCGTCCGACAGGCGATAAAGCTCCTGACTGGCGTCGGTCATGTGCTGGGCGATGACATGGATCACCTCATCGTCATACTCCACGCGCCCACGCACTTCCATCAGGCGTGAGCCCATAACCACACGGCGTTGTTTTTCCTTGAGATCCGGCCAGACCACGAGATTTATCACGCCAGTCTCATCCTCCAGCGTGATAAAGCATACACCCTTCGCACTGCCCGGTCTCTGGCGGATCAGGACCACGCCGGCAACCTGCACCATCGACCGGAATTTGCGGTCCCGCAGGTCACAGGCACGCACAAAGCCGCGTTCGGCAAGGCCGGGGCGCAGAAATGCCATAGGGTGCGCCTTCAGGCTCAGGCGGGTGGTCTGATAATCGGTGACCACTTCCTCCGACAGCGGCATTGCAGGCAAGCGCGTGGCAGACTTCTCTGCGCCTTCATCGCGTTGATCGGCATGGCGGAACAGCGGCAGATCGGGGCCGGCGACAAGACTGCGCGCATCCCACAAGGCCTGACGCCGCGACAGATTAATCGAGCCGAAGCAATCTGCGCTGGCCAGTCGTTCCACATGCGCTGGTGGCACAGCCGCGCGGTCACGTAGCGCCATGACGTCAGCGTAAAGTCCTGTTTCCTCGCGGATTGCAACGATATTCGCGGCAATATGTTCGGGCAGGCCGTCAATTTGTCGCAAGCCGAGACGCAAGGCGATGTGTCGGTCAAGCCGGCCCTCGTCGCGGCAATCCGTCGCGGCGTCACCCACCATTTCCAGCGTACAATCCCATTGCGAATGATTGATGTCTGCCGCGAGCACGGCAACTCCATGCTCCCTTGCATCGCGCACGATCTGCGCCGGGGCATAGAACCCCATTGGCTGCGAGTTGAGCAGGCCGCAGGCGAAGGCCGCCGGGAAGTGGCATTTGAGCCAACTCGACACGTAAACAAGATGCGCGAAGCTCGCGGCATGGCTTTCAGGAAAGCCGTATTCGCCGAACCCCCTGATCTGGTTGAAGCAACGCTGGGCGAAATCGCGCTCATATCCCCTGTGGACCATCCGCTCGACCATCATGTCCTGCAATTCGTCGACCATACCCCGGCTGCGGAAGGTCGCCATAGCCTTGCGCAGCCGGTTGGCCTCGGCACCGCTGAACTTCGCTGCATCGAGCGCGATTTTCATCGCTTGCTCCTGAAAGATCGGCACACCCAGCGTGCGCTCCAGAATGCTGGAAAGTTCGTCTGGCGGACCATGGCTGGGGCTTGGCTTGGGAATGGCGACTTTCTCCGCCCCGCGACGGCGCTTGAGATAAGGATGGACCATATCGCCCTGAATTGGTCCGGGGCGAACAATCGCGACCTGAATCACAAGATCATAAAACTCCCGAGGGCGCAGGCGGGGCAGCATATTCATCTGCGCCCGGCTTTCGACCTGGAATACACCGAGCGAATCCCCCTTGCGGAGCATGGCATAGGTCTCAGGATCTTCACGCGGCACCGTGGCCAGTTCCAAACGCCTTTCATGATGATTTTCAAGCAGATCGAGGCATTTCCTGATGCAAGTCAGCATACCCAGTGCCAGCACATCGACTTTCAGTATACCGAGCGCCTCGATGTCATCCTTGTCCCATTCGATAAAGCTGCGATCGGGCATCGCACCATTGCCGATCGGCACGGTTTCCGTCAGCGCACCGTCGGTGAGGATGAACCCTCCGACATGCTGCGATAAATGACGGGGCATTCCAATCATTTGCTCGGTCAGCTTGAGAACCCGGCGCAAATGAGGATCGGTTACATCCATACCGGTTTCGGCAACATGTGCTTCGCCGATCTCGCGGCCCCAACCGCCCCACACGGTCTTGGCCAGCGCGCTGGTCACATCCTCTGACAGGCCCATCGCCTTGCCAACCTCGCGGATGGCCATGCGCGGGCGGTAATGGATGACCGTGGCGCACAGTCCCGCACGATGGCGGCCATACCGGCGATAAAGATACTGAATGACCTCCTCCCGCCTCTCATGCTCGAAATCGACGTCGATATCGGGCGGTTCCTTGCGCTCTTCGGAAATGAAGCGGTCGAACAGCAAGGCATGCTTAGCCGGGTCAACATTGGTGATGCCGAGCACGTAACAAACGGCCGAATTGGCAGCGCTACCCCGACCCTGGCACAGGATCGGGGGCTGCTGCCCGCGCGCAAAGTCGACGATGTCCTTGATGGTGAGAAAATAACGCGCCAGATCGAGCCTTGAGATCAATTCGAGCTCGCGCTGCAGCGTTGCATTTACAGTCTCTGGTATACCGGCCGGGTAACGGTCCTTTGCTCCAATATAAGTCGATTTCTCAAGGAATTGCTGCGGCGTCATGCCGTCAGGGTAGGTTTCTTCAGGGTACTCATATTGCAATTCACCAAGACTAAAGTTGCAGTCGTCGGCCACTTCGCGCGCCGCCGCGATGGCATGCGGCCAACGGTCGAACAAACGCAGCATCTGCTCGGGCGGTTTGAGATAGCGCTCGGCATTTTCATGCAACAGGTGCCCTGCCCGGCTGACCGTTGTCTTGTGACGTATGGCTGTCATCACATCCTGCAACGGACGGCGCTGCGGCGCATGATAATGCACATCGTTGGTGGCCAGCAGCGACAAGCCGTTTGCCTTTGCCAGCGCATCGAGCCGGTCGATACGGGCGACATCATCACCTGTATGGAGATAGCTGGCGGCGAGGTGTCGCAACGTCGGCAGCTGGCGTGCCATGTGCGGTAGAATTTCCGAGATATCTCCGCTGAAACTAACCGTCCCCTCATTCAGACTGTCATTCTGGAATGCCGCGTCTTGCCGCTCCGAAGAACGGAACGGGATGATGTTGCTCTCGATTTCAATCGTAAAGCGATGATCCAAGTCTCGCGGAGGCAGCAAGATCAGCTGAACATCCTCGCTGTGCTCCGCCAGCATCCCAAGGCTGATCTCGCATGCACCTTTCGCCTGCCACTCGCCGTCGAGAGTCTGCATCCGGCCGGCGGAGATCAAACGGCACAGACGCCCATAAGCCATGCGGTTCCTTGGGTAGGCAAGGAGAGCAAGTTCCTCGACTGTTTCTATCCGGCACCCAATAAGCGGCTTCAACTTAAGCGTTTTTGCTTCGCTATGAACGCGCACAACACCGGCCATGGAATTGGCATCGGCGATCCCGATTGCGTCGTAGCCAAGTTGTCTGGCGGTCATGACCAGGTCGACCGCATCGCTCGCCCCGCGCAGGAATGTGAAGCAACTGAGCAGCCCGAGCTCGACGAAAGCCGCCCGCGGTGGCGCGTCGATCAGGTCCGGATCAAGTTCGATCCGCCGTTTGTCGGGTGTGAGCGGTGCTTCGGGCATATCACGCGGCCAGCTCCTCCAACCGCTTTTTCACTGCGGCAAGATCGGCAGCGAACAGGCGCGCTTGCTGTACCGCAGCATCCCCATCGAGCCGCAAGAGGTAGGAAGGGTGCGCGGTAATCCACAACTCGCTCCCGTCCTCAAGCGGCAGCGGCGCGCCGCGTGCTTTCGAAATGCTCACGGTTTTCCCGAGCATCCCGCGCGCCGCGCTCGCGCCCAGCGCAAGGATCAGCTTGGGCTGCACGATCGCGCGTTCGCTTTCGAGCCACCAGCGGCAGGTGTCGATTTCTTTGGCAGTCGGCGACTGGTGCAACCGCAGCTTGCCACGCTGGACGAACTTGAAATGCTTGACCGCATTCGTGACGTAAGCAGCCGTACGATCGATCCCGGCCGCTTCCAGATGCCGGTCGAGCAATTGTCCTGCCGGGCCGACAAAGGGGCGCCCTGCCTGGTCCTCCTGATCGCCCGGCTGCTCGCCGACGATCATCAAGGTCGCGTCATGCGGTCCCTCGCCCATGACAGCGTGGTTGTCCAACTGACCGATGGGACATTTGCGGCAATGATGGATCCCAGTCGCAATAGCAGCGAGTGTATCGGGTCGCTCTTCGAAATCGCGTGCGCCATCGCTGACCATTTGCGACTCCCGCTTCTGGGCGCCCGCCACCAGCTCCGGAATCAGCGAAGCCTCAGGCAAGTTGGCCCAATATTTCTTGGGCATTTCCTTCACCATTGCGCCAACTTTCAAACGCGCCGGATTGAAAGTCGACGCATAGTATTTGCGCCACAAGTCTTCCGTCGGATCACCACTGGGCGCATCGGATCGTTCGGCCGGCGGACTTTCGGACAATGCCTTGGTGTCCCAGTGGAGGCATCCTTTGGGCGTCAGGATGGACCATTTCATGTTGGCGAAGCGGCGGATGAAGAAACCGGCATTCGCGCGCACGATATGGTGTTCAGGCTCGAACCAGGCGATGTAGTGATCCTGCGCCTCGTCTTCGTCGCTTTCAACCAGGCGGAACCGGACGAAGGCATGCATCTTGTGGCTGTCACGCCGGACATTCTTGTCGAGTTCCTCAACCCGGCGCACGTCGAGATCGCTCTTGTCCTCCATCAATTTCGGGTTTGCCTGCAAGCGCCATAGCAGCCGGTAAAGCAGCGCAAATCGTTCGGCATCGGAATGCAGCGCCGCGTTCTTCGCGACGCTCAGGAAACGGCGGTTCGCCCGCACCGGGCGTGCATCCACATCGGGCACAGGCAGCCGCTGTTTGCTGCGCGAAGGCCCATCCTGCGCGAACAGGTCCGATGTACCGCCGGGCTCGATCCACGACACACGGTCGGGCGGAACATCGCACTGGATGAGTTGCCGTGCACGATCACGCCAGAAATCGAAATCGTCCGGCTCCGGCAAGTGGACCGAGTAATAGGCCCCCAGCTTCACATTCTGCATCGCGGTCATGACGCCCTCATGCTGCGAACAGTTCCAGCTGCTCCTGCTTGGGCGCAAGGAGACGGCGCAGGTCCGCCCGATCCGTCAACAGAGACGGTCGCCAATCGGTTGTGCAGATAAACGGGCGTACCTTGGCAATCGATTGAGTAAGCCGCGCGACATCATCGAGTCTCAGAGTGTGGTGACGCCGTGCTGCAATGATCCGGTTCACCGCCGTGACGCCAAGACCCGGCACACGGAGCAATTGCTCACGCGGAGCGCGATTGACATCGAGCGGAAAAGTGTCGCGAAACTTGAGCGCCCAGGCCAGCTTGGGATCGATGTCGAGCGGCAGCATGCCGTCGTCGCCCGTCGCCTGCATGACTTCGCTCGACGTGTAGCCATAGAACCGCATCAACCAGTCGGATTGATACAGCCTGTGTTCGCGGATCAAAGGCGGGCGTTTGAGCGGCAGCACAGCGCTGGCATCAGAGATCGGCGAGAAAGCCGAATAATACACGCGCCGCAGCCTGAAACCATCATACAGCCGGCTCGCCTTGCCGACAATATCTGCGTCGTTTGCACCATCCGCGCCAACGATCATCTGTGTCGACTGACCGCCCGGGGCAAACTTGGGCGCGTGGCGGAACCGCTTCTTTGCATCTTTGGCTTCGACGATGTCCGACTTGGTCTTGGCCATCGCGCCTTCGATCTGGCGCGCGCTTTTGTCCGGAGCGAGGCGGGTCAGCCCGCTATCGGTCGGAAGCTCGACATTGATCGAAACCCGGTCAGCATAGAGCCCTGCCTGATAGACCAGTTCCGGATCTGCCTCCGGAATTGTTTTCAGGTGGATGTACCCTCGAAAATCATACTCGTCGCGCAGGATGCGCGCGACCTCGACCATCTGTTCCATCGTGAAATTGGAGCTTTTGATGATGCCCGACGACAGGAACAGCCCTTCGATATAATTGCGGCGATAGAATGCAATCGTGAGGTCTGCGACTTCCTGCGGTGAAAACCGCGCGCGGCGCACGTTCGAGCTCTTGCGATTGACGCAGTAATGGCAGTCGAACACACAGTGATTGGTCAGCAACACCTTGAGCAGCGAGATGCAGCGTCCGTCCGGGGCGTAGGCGTGGCAGATACCCATGCCTTCCGTCGAACCGATACCTTTCCCGCCCTTGCTGTTGCGTTTGGCGGTGCCGGATGACGCGCAGGACGCATCATATTTCGCGGCATCGGCAAGAATCGCAAGCTTCTCGATGGTTGATATCTGACCCATATGTTCTTTATATGTTCTTTTTACAGCGGTGGCTACAGCCATGGCGAAAAAAATGATTTCAGTTGGAACCAATTCCCCCGTTCCGCGTAAATGCGCCACGGACCGGGCCCCTCTGGCGAGAATACTCTCGTGATGTCGGACGTGATTGTGCGGGCAAATGCCCCCCAATCTCACTTACAGGGAGGCTCGAATGTACTCCCTAACCAGGGAGTTGAAAAATGAAATTCGTTACTTCAGTAGCCGCATTGGCGATCCTCGCGACACCGGCGATAGCTGCCGACAAGGACTGGAATTTCGGCGACGGCGAAATGCCGGAGCGCTGGTCGCTTGAGAACAGCCAGTATTCACTTTGTGATTCTGGTCTCATGCAATCGCCTGTCGATCTCTCTCAGCACAAGGCGCATGGTCAGGTCACTGTCACCACCAATTATGGCGCAACTGCCGCAACGCTGGCTGTGGCCAAAGAGAAAGTGCAGCTCGATTTTCCTGCGGGTCAGGGGATGATGTCCGGCGGCAAGCAGTTCAACCTGCTGCAGGTCCATTTCCACACACCTTCTGAGCACGCCATCAATGGCAAGCGCTATCCGCTGGTTGCGCATTTCGTCCACGCGACCGATGCTGGTGAGCTTGGTGTGCTTGGCGTCATGTTCGAAGAAGGCGCAGTCAACGCAGGCCTTCAGGGTCTCGTCGCGTCAATGGAAGAGGGTAGCGGTGCAGATCTGACCGTCGACACGGCCGCCATGATCCCCGATGATCTGAGTGTCTATCGCTACATGGGTTCGCTCACTACGCCGCCTTGCAGCGAAGGCGTGAACTGGCACGTGGCGAAAGCGACGATGACCGCTAGTGCCGATCAGATCGCCGCGCTGACCGAAGAGCTTGGCCCTACGGCACGCTCACTTCAGCCTCTCGGCAACCGCCTCCTGGTGGCGCCGGGACACTGACTTATTGCTGATGCCGCTGCTTCGACTTATGCCTTCCGATTATGGATAGAGTTTCAAAGCAGCGGCACAGCGCACCTTGGCGATGGGCATTATGGGGCAGCATTCCGGTGCTGCTCCTCATTCCCGCCGTTTCCATGCTGATCACCGATGAAGTGAGTTGGGGCCTCATTGACTTTCTGGTCGCTGCGGTTCTGTTCGGTTCGGCAGCATTGGCGGTCGATTGTGTCTTGCGGTTTGCAAAATCACCATTGGTGAAACTTGCCCTGGCCGGGATCGTTCTGGTGGTTCTTGCGATCATTTGGGCCGAATTGGCTGTCGGCGTTTTCAGTTCTCCGATCGCAGGCAACTGATCATGTCAGGCGCATAATCCCTGCAGGAACCAGTCGGGCAATCCTCCGCGCCCGTCACTGACCAGACCATGGCGGTAAATCCAGTATCGCCGCCCTTCCCCGTCCTCGATCCGGTAATAGTCGCGCAGACGTACAGTCGACTTCTCGCGCCACCATTCAGGCGCAATCCGCTCCGGCCCCTCGACCCGCACAACCTCGTGCACCTGCCCTCTCCAGCGGAACCGCTGCGGATAGCCGTCAGGCGTGGCATACAGAACCGCAATGCGCTCTGCTCGGTCGAGCAATTTCAGCGGGCGAGCGTGAAATCGCAGCTCTTCCTGACTGGCCGTCTCCGGATCCAAAGGCGGCTGCCAACGCTGTGCTCGTTCCGGGATATGGCTGGGAAAAGGGACCGGGCGTGAAATCGCCTTGTTGCCGAGCCGGACCGAGAGCCGATCAATGAAAGCGGACAGCGAAGTTCCATGAACCTCGGCACGCGCTTCGATATCGCCTTGCGCCAGCGCCAGCGGCTCGGCCCAGCTTGCCCGCAGTCGCACCATCTCGATCCCGAACCCGGCGTCGACATCGTCGAGCTTGGCCGCAAACAGCCGGCAGATATGCGCCGGATCGCGGGTTGCGGCGGACAGTTCAAGAGCACGCACAGCCACTTCGCCGTCAACCCGCCACAGGCCCAGTTCCAGGCGGCGCGCGCCATGCGCCTGCCCCTCAAGTTCACGCGCCATATCCTCTGCCAGATCGGCCAACACCCGATCGAGCAGATCGCGGTGCCGGATCGGCTCGACCAGTCTGCGCTGCACCAGAGGAACCTGCTGCGGAACGACCGGCAACAGCGGTTCAGGCACACGCCCCAGCAGCTGGTCCATCCGGACGAGCGGATTGGCTGCGGGCGACTTGCGATTGCGGAACCGGCGGTGGAGCGCGTCGCGGCCGACAGTGGCGAGCTCCGCCAAACGCTTGAGGCCCAGGCGGCGCAGCGTCGTCAGCACATCGTCATCGAGCCGCAGCGCCGCTATAGGCAATTCGGAGAGGCGCGCCTCGGCATCGTCATCAGGATTCAGAATCGCGCGTTCCGGCCCGAAATGCGAGAGTGCCCATGCCGCGCCCGCCGTTGGTGCGATGGCGAGCCGCACGGCCAGGTCGCGCTCAGTGAAACCCGTTTGCATGTCCGCCAGCAGCTTCGTTTCGCCGCCGAACAGGTGGGCCACCGCAGTGACGTCGACCAGTATGCCGTCCGGCGTGTCGAGCGCGCTCCATGGCCCCCATCGCTGCGCCCACAGAGCAAGCTGCTCGAGAAAATCGAGATCGCCTGCCGGATCGCTCGGCGAGACCGCGATCTGCGGACACAGCGTGCGTGCGTCGGCCAGCATCATGCCTCTCCGCGCACCTGCGGCAAGCCCGGCTTCGTTGACCGCTTCTATCCGCGGACCATGGGCCGTCTCTGTAATCAGCACGAGCGGCTGCGCGTCTGCTCCCTCCCCGCGCGCGCATCCTTCGCTAGCCCGCCAGCGATCGACCGCCAGCCGCGAAAGCCATGCCGACAGGATGCGGCGCGGTTGCCCTTTTTCCTGAAGCGCTGACGGTGCGATCGGCGGTGAGGGTCTGTCCGTCATCGCTCAATATCCAGTTGCCGGGAGGGTGGCTTCGCGCCCGGAAAAGTTCGGCATGCCACCGGGGTTGACCCGGCGCCTGTGCATTCCATTGCGGCGCATGCGACACAGCTGGTTTCACCTGCCAGCGCATTCGTGCGGAAGAGAGGTCGCGCGCCGCATCAATGCGCACCAGCCACAGCGGCACCCCGTGCTTTTCTGCCGCAAGGCTGAGCCGCCGTGACGCCGTGAAATCGAGCGCGCGCGGATTGCCTGCAAGTTCTCCGATCACGCAGGCGAGATCCCTGCAGCGCAGCCCCTCTTCCAGCGCGAACAGCGCATCCTCGACCTTCTCCGCCATGACATGGATCACCCGGTGACGTATCGCCTGCGGCAAGCCCGGACGGTAAGGTCGCCCGGTCAAGCGGACCGAAGCGCGATCCTGAACCCACAAGACAGCCCGGCGATCTTCCGCTTCCGCCAAAGGGCCCTGATCCAGCTGCCGAAGTTCATCGAGTGCCAATGCAAGCGCAGCCGATCCGCCGCTGGCATCATTCCCGGCTGCAAAAACCTCGCTGTTCGAGGCAGCTTTCAGGCCCGGGCGCCATTGCGCCGCCCGCGCTGCCGAAGAGGCAACGAGATCGCGGGCCGAGAGCATGGATTGCCCGGCCAGAACGCAAAAGGAATCACTCATGTTCTATATATGTTCTATTTTCGGATGATTCGCAATTCCTCTTGTCACTATCTGTCCTCCCCTCGCCAGCGGAACAAACACGCTGCTGCAATGTTTTGAAAGCACACCCAAACAGGAGCCCGACAATGAAGCACGCCAATGGAAATGCCGACGAGTTGAAGACCAAATTCTGGACTGCTCTCGCCGACTCTCCCTTTCTTTTCCTCCAGCTTGACAGCGATCCGACAACAGCCGTTCCTATGAGCGCGCAGCTGGACAAGGATGCCGACAGCGCAATCTGGTTCTTCACTCAGAAAAACAGCAGCTTCGCCAAGCTGGGGGCCGCAACCGCAACATTTGAAGGCGAAGACCACAAGATGTTCGCCCGCTTCCACGGCAATCTGTCAGTCGAAACCAGCCAGGAGCGTTTCGACCAGTTCTGGAACAATTTCGTCGAAGCCTGGTACGATGGCGGGAAAGACGACCCCGATATCCTGTTCTTGCGCATGGACCTGGGCGATGCGGAAATCTGGAACGGCGATTTCAGCCTGCTGACCGTCGCCAAGATGGCACTCGGCAAGACCGTGCATGACGATGTGAAGGACAAACACACCGAAACCGCATTGTAATAAATCTAACTCAAGATCAGGGCCGCGTCTCTAACGAGAGCGGCCCTGATTACATATCTCAAACTCCAGACCGAAGCTAATCAGGATCGATCGGAATCATCGCTTCCTTACCCGCGACATCGTCCACCACCTCTATGATACCGCGCCCAAGATGACTGCGGCTCCGACTGTACAGGAAGTAGATAAGGATGCCGATCAGGCCCCAAGCCGGGAGAACCAGCATTGCTTCGATCGGAAGATTTACATACAGGAAAACGCACCCGAACAAAGTCAGAGGCGCCACAATCCACACCCCTGCCATACGGAACGGGCGAAGTCTGTCAGGATCGGTCTTACGCAGCATCATGACAGTCACCGCCACCATGAAAAACGCATAAAGCGTACCGGCATTGGCATAATCGGCGAGAAGGCCGACCGGAAAAAATGCCGCCCCGACACCGACGACCAGTCCGGTCAAAGCCGTAACGATATGAGGCGTCTTCCACCTTGGATGCACAGCGCTGAGCTTTTCAGGCAGCAATCCGTCGCGGCTCATGACGAAGAAAATCCGCGTCTGAGCGAAGATCAAAACGAGGATGACCGACGGGAGAGCCAGAAAGGCAGCAATGCCGAGCATGTTACCTATCCCCGAGAAACCTATCTGCCTCAGAACATGCGCCAGCGCCTCGTCGGAGCAGACAAGCGCCATCGCATGTTGAGGTAGTGCACATTGACGGGCCAGTTCTTCCGAACCTGCCGGGAAAGGTATGCCGCCAGGTCCCATTATGGGTTGCCCGCCAATCGTGCCAATCGCGCCTGCAGCAACAAGAATGTAGAACACTGTGCAGACCAACAGCGATCCAATGAGCCCTAGCGGTACATTGCGCTGCGGGTCTTTTGTCTCTTCGGCGGCTGTGGATACCGCGTCAAACCCAACGTAGGCGAAGAAAATTGTTGCCGCTGCACCGACCGCTCCAAGCCCTGATCCAACCCCGCCGAACACACCGGCTGGCAAGAACGGATTGAACCTGTTCGCATCGAATTCGGGGCTGCTTAGTGTCAAAGCAATAAAGGCAGTCAACGCGGCGACCTTGATCGCAACGAGAACAGCGTTGACCTTTGCACTCTCACTCGTGCCTATCATAAGCAGCCAGGTCACTAGCAATGCAATGATCAGCGCCGGCAAATTGATCAATCCTCCGGGGGCGCCACCAAGCGCCAAGGGACCAGCGCTTAGCCAAGGTGGAAGCTGTACTCCAAAGAACTCGTTCAGGATCGTCCCACTGAAGTATCCTGACCAACCCACTGAAACCGCGCTTGCCGCGACGGCATACTCGAGGATCAAGGCCCACCCAACAGTCCATGCGAAAAACTCGCCGACCGAAGCGTAGGAATAAGTGTAAGCCGATCCCGCGACAGGTATCATGGCTGCGACCTCTGCATAGCAGAGCGCAGCCACGATACAGACCGCTCCGGCAACTACGAACGCCAGCATCAGGCCCGGTCCAGCCTTTTGCGCGCCAGCAGCTGTCAGAACGAAAATACCCGTCCCGATGATGCATCCAATTCCGAATAACATAAGTTGCAGGCCGCTGAGAGAACGATGCAACGACTTCTTCTGCGCTGTCGCCAATATAGCATCCAGCGGCTTAACCCGATCCAATAGCATACGCACGAATCCACCAGATCCGCAGCGGGACATTCCCGCCCTGACGACCGGTCCGCTGAATTTACTGCAAGGTCATCAAGACGCCAATCGAAAAACGCCGATTAGCCAAGAACGGCCGGGAACAGACCGGTTATCAGGATTGCCGTCACAGCCAGTGGGCAGAGCCAGGCAAGCAGGAACCGCCAGATCGTAAACATCCCGCCTGACAGCCCGGTCGTGGTCTCCAGCAAGCGCCGGTCGGCTCGCCATCCGATAAACAGTGAGGTCAGCAATGCGCCCAGCGGCAACATGATCTTGCCCGTGAAACCATCGACGGTGTCAAGAATATCGGTGTTCTCGAAGATCGACCAGAAGCCCAGCGGCCGTACGTCCGAAAGAACATTGTATCCCAGCAGGCACAACACCCCGATCAGAAATGCGCCGCCACCGAAAATGCCTGCAGACATTTTCCTCGACCAACCCATTTCGCCCACGCCCCACGCCGTTGGGACTTCAAGCAGCGAAATCGAGCTGGTGATAGCCGCCACAAGCACGAGAACGAAAAACAGCAAGCCGATAAGTGAACCGGCAGGCATGGCTTCAAATGCGAATGGCAAGGTCTGGAAAACCAAGGTTGGCCCTGCGGCCGGATCAAGCCCGACTGCGAAAACAATCGGGAAGATCATAAGGCCAGCAAGCAGCGCAACACCGGTATCGGCAAGCGCAATCGCTGCTGCTGTCGAGCCGAGCTTTGTGCCTTCCCGGATATAGGAACCATATGTGATAATCCCGGCTACCCCGAGAGAGAGCGAGAACAGTGCCTGGCCAAGTGCGGAATTCATAACTTCCGGCGTCAGTTTCGACCAGTCGGGCGTGAACAGGAATGCCGCCGCTTCACTGACATCGCCGACGATCGCCCCATAAATGGTGATACCGATCAAAAGCACGAAGAAAGCGGGCATCAACCAGGTTGCTGCCTTTTCGATGCCGCCGCTGATGCCGCGCGCAACGATAAACAACGTCGCACCCATGAATGCGAAGTGCATTGCGAGGAGCAGGACAGGGTCGGCGAACAAATCACCCATACGTCCGGCAATCTGCTCTTGCGACTGTCCTTGCAACGCTCCGCGGAACGGATCGCCCGCCAGCACAGCCTGCCCGAAATCGGCAGCAAACACGCCGACATAATACAGCACCCAACCGGCAACGACCGAGTAGAACGAGACGATCAGGAAAGCCGCCAATGCGCCAAGACCGCCGAAAATCGACCAGCGCGACGAGACATTGGACGCTTTGGCTACATTGCGGATGGAGCCGACAGCATCAGTCTGCCCCGCCCGGCCAATGAATACCTCCGCCAACAAAAGCGGCAAGCCCAGCAGGAAAACACAACCGATATAGAAAATTACGAACGCACCGCCGCCATTTTCACCAGCAAGCGTCGGGAAACGCCACAGATTGCCGAGACCAACGGCCGCACCAATCGCAGCCAAGATAAATGCCGAACGTGAGGACCACCCCTCACCCGGAGTCGTACTGGTAGCAACCATCGTGAAATTTTCCCTCTCGCGGCGCCCCTCCGGCGCGTTAGCGAAGCCTTCTGCAACGATTTGCCAAGACAGTCGAGTGACCATTTGCGCAAATCCCCTGCTCGGCTAGAAGCGTTGCCATGTCTACGACCTTCCAGCTCGATACCTCGACCAGTCGCGCCAATCCTACGCCGGCGCCAATGAAGCGCCTGACGGTGCCCAAGATCCGCCAGCGGAAGTCTGATGGATCAACCGACCTGCCGCTCGTAATGCTGACTGCCTACACTGCACGGCAGGCGCAGCTGCTCGACGCGCATTGCGATCTCCTACTCGTCGGGGATTCGCTCGGGCAAGTCATCTATGGCCTTCCTTCAACCATCCCTGTGACACTGCGCATGATGGCGGATCATGCCGCAGCGGTCGTGCGTGGCAGTTACCATGCAGTGGTCGTAGTCGACATGCCATTCGGATCCTACGAACAATCGCCGCAGCAGGCGTTCGAAAGCGCGAGTTTCCTGCTCAAGGAGAGCGGTGCCGCAGCGGTCAAACTCGAAGGCGGAGAAGTCATGGCAGAGACCGTGGCGTTCCTTAACCAGCGCGGCATCCCGGTTATGGGGCATGTCGGGCTGACACCGCAGGCGGTAAATGTGCTGGGCGGTTATGCTGCGCGCGGGCGAAGCGGCACGGAAGCAGAGAAGATCGTGTCAGACGCCAAAGCATTGGACGATGCAGGAGCCTTTGCGATCGTAGTCGAAGGCGTTGTCGAGCCAATCGCGATTGACGCGACGAATTCAGTAGCGTGCCCTACCATAGGAATTGGCGCATCATCAAAATGTGACGGCCAAGTCCTCGTGACGGAGGACATGTTGGGAATGTTCGAGCGCGTGCCACGGTTCGTGAAGAAGTACGAGAACATCGCACAGCTGATCGAACAAACCGTAGCGACCTATGCCAGCGAGGTACGCGAACGCACCTTCCCCGGTGCCGAACAAACCTATCAGCCGAAGTAACATATCCGTTCTTGTGCCGGCTCCATCAACTGCGTAGCAGCCGGCATCAATCAACATTGGATCGGCACATGGCCTCGCTACTGAAGTTCTACAAATTCTCGCTGGTTTTCACCGCGGTCTGTTTTGCCCTTGCCGCCTGGTACGGGTGGTCCAGCACGGGCACTCTGGGCGGTATGTTGTCGATGCTCTGGATCGTGCTCGTGCTCTCGATCCTGGAAGTATCGCTGAGTTTCGACAACGCCGTGGTCAACGCGACCGTCCTGCGCGATATGGATCCGGTCTGGCAGCAACGCTTCCTGACCATCGGCATCCTGATCGCCGTGTTCGGAATGCGCATCGTATTCCCGATCGCCATTGTCGCAATCGCCGCAGACCTTGGACCGATTGAAGCGGTCACAATGTCGCTGAACCAGCCAGAGGAATACGAACGCATCGTATCGGAAGCACACCTCGGGATTGCCGGCTTTGGTGGCGCTTTCCTGGCCATGGTGGGGCTCTCATTTTTCTTCGATTCAGACAAGAACGTCCATTGGATCGGTTCACTTGAAAGAACCATCAGCCGGTTTTCCAGTGTGCCGGCGGTCGAAATCGGGCTGGTGCTGGGAACAGTCTACGGGGTCTCGATACTGTTGACGACGGAGGAAAGCGTCGTCTTTCTTACTGCAGCGATCCTGGGACTGGTGACATATATCGGCGTGAACGCGCTTGGGGCAATTATCGAGCAACGTGAGGCGCGCAAGAAAGCCGCCGACGAAATCGTGCGTTCCGGCTTTGGTGGATTTCTTTACCTCGAAGTCCTGGACGCATCGTTCAGCTTCGACGGCGTAATCGGAGCCTTCGCCCTGTCCAACAATATGATCGTGATTGCCTTGGGGCTGTCTGTCGGCGCGATGTTTGTGCGTTCCATGACGATACACCTCGTGCGCGAAGGCACACTCGCGCAATACCGTTATCTGGAACATGGCGCTTTCTGGGCCATAATCGTGCTCGGCTTCATTATGCTTTTCTCAGCCAAATTCCATATACCCGAGACAATAACAGGTTTGATCGGCGCCGTGTTGATCGGCTTCTCCCTGTGGTGGTCGATCCGTTTCAATCGGAGGAATGGCTCTGAACAAGCGACCGATCTGCCAGGCGCGTAGACAGCGGCGCAGCGAGCATCAGCTGCACCAGATGATAGAGCAGCAAGGGTGCAATGATAAATCCGGCGACCTCAGGCGTAAATAACAGAGCGGCCAATGGTGCTCCGATAGCAACGCTCTTTTGAGAGGCAGCAAAAAGGAATGCGATCCTGTCCGCCAGCGGGAATTGCAACAACCCGCCGACCATCCATGATCCGAAATTGGCCACAGCCAGAAAAAGCAGAACCAGCGCAAAGAGCCATGCCCAGCCTATCGCCGTAACCTGCGTGGCAATCCCTTGATCGACTGCGCCTGAAAACGCGACATAGACGGCGATCGCGATGACAACCCGGTCCAACCAAACCAATTTGCTGCGCCGGGATTCGATCCAGTTCCGCGCTCGATTCTGGATCGAGAGCCCGAGCAGCAGCGGCAGGACAAGTAGCAACGCTATGCGAATGATGGTTTCATAGCCGACATTTGCGACCACTCCTCCGCCTAGGAGTGCGAACAGCGGAACGGTGACAAACACGCCCGCGATGTTCACGAGCGCGGCACCGACAACCGACAGTGCGACATTGCCCCCCGCAATGATTGTATAGGAAGTTGCTGACTGAATGGTCGAAGGCAAGGTGCCAAGAAATAGAAATCCAAGCGCAACCATTGGTGGCAGCACACCCGACGCCAGCTTGGCGAAACCCAGTCCAACAAGCGCCATCGCAACAAAAACCCACAGCAAAAGCGGTAGGAAAAACCCGAGGCGAGCAAAAGATCGCACGATCTCCCGCCGATCAATGCGCAATCCGTTGACGAAGAACAGCAGAAAAATCGCACCATTGGAAACGGCGCGCGCTATCTCCAGCGTGCGATCTATCGCCGGAACCAAAAATGCCAGCAGGATCGCCAGCAAGAGCAGCTTGACCATCGGGTCGAAGAGTGAAGCGATGCGAGACATCGCGGACACCACTGGCTTGCCAGACGATCAATGTCGAGCGGTGGTCAGCTACGCTGTTTCAAAAAGCCGCACTTTCGTCTCCACAACATCGATCAGCAATTGGTCGACCTCAGCTTTGCGATAGGCATCGAGCAGAATTTTCGCCGCAAACGGGCTCATAGGTTGGAGGTCATGCGCCGCTTCTGCATATTCGACCGCGAGGTCGATTTCATCGAGGGCGATTGCTGCCTTTGCCCGCATCGAGAGCAAAAGGTAGTCTCGCGCTGCGCCGTGCAGGATCGCATAGTCGGCGAAGAATGCTGACGACTCCCAGTTTCCGGCATAACCGTTTTGCAAAGCCAGGGTTGTCATCGCTTCTACATTTGCTGCTTCGCCCAGCAAGAAGCCGTCGAGCAACGCCAGTGCCTGATCGCGTTCCCCTTGGGCAATCAGAATACCAGCCATCTTGTTGACCAGCGGCCAAGGCCGCCTGATTGAACTGGCCCTGCCGTATGCATCAAGCGCCGGTCCCAAGCTTTGAGATGCAAGCAAAGCGTCACCCAGCAGCGCTTGTGCATCGCCAGAACCGGGGGCACGCCGTGCGAATTGATCCGCTATTCTCCGGGCATCGGAGGGCTGCTTCTCAACTATGGCGGCGCGAACAAAATTGATGGCGCCTGCACTTCCATTGCCAGCCCTCCCGCGCGCCACAGACAAGGTCGTCTCGGGAGCGATCACTCCGAATTGCGCTGACCGAGCCGTAAGGGCTCGATCGAGCAATGAAGCGGCGTTCTCCCTTTTCCCATTGGCTTCAAAAGATCGCGCCACCAAGGTCTGCAAGTAGCTTGAAGATGAAACGCGGGCAGCCTCGCTGTCGAAGCGATAAAGCAGTTCATTGTCATTTCGTCCTAGCGACAGGGCCCGTGCCAAAAGCAGTTTCACCCGGCGGTTGTCCGGTTGGATCGATGCAAGTCTTTCCAATGTTTGCGCCGAACTGGCATAGTTGCCGCGCTCGAGGTCGATGATCGCCGAGAGCAACATTGCTGCAGGAACGCCGCGTTCCAGCTCACCACTGCGCTGGAGCAAGACAATCGCGAGATCAATGTTTCCGCCGCGCGCCGCCAGGACAGCCTGCAAAAACTGTGCCTTGCGGTTGCCCGGATCGATTTTCATCATCTTCCGGGTTGCTTCAAGCATGAGCTTGGCTTGCCCCATCTCGCCCAATGTCGCAGCATATTCCCCGAGCAATTGCAGGTCATCCGGATGGCTGAGCAAAGCTTGCTCGAACCATGGCAAAGCCGCTTGCATGCCTTCCGAGTCGCGCACCAATTGACCGTAGAACATGAGCGCTTGGAGGTTTTCAGGGCCAAGCTCGACAGCCTTCATGCCGGCCGCATACGCTTGCGCCTGTTCGCCCCCGCGATAGCGGAGCCGGCCGATATCGACCCAAAGTTCCGCATCATCACCGCCAGCAGCCAGCGCACGGTCGAACGCCTGCCCGGCCAACGGCAATTCGCCATCAAGCATCTCAAGCCGTCCGGCCATGTGATATCCGTGCGCTTTGGTGGCATCAGAAAATTCACGAGCTTTCAGCCATTCTCGCGCTTCGGCAAGGCTGCCCTGCTGGAGTTCGGCTTCACCGAGATAGGCCGCGATCTCACTGGGATCGGTACCGTCTGCGAGCATTCCGCGCAGCTCGACTTCGGCAGTTATCGGATCGTTCTGCGCAAGCGCCTGTTGCGCCTTTTCCATTGGCGAAAGTTCGGCTTGCTCCGGCGCGCAAGCCCCGAGCAGAAGTCCCATTGCCAGGATCAGGCCATTCAGGCGTTTTTCAAGTCTGAAGGTCATACTGCTTAAGTAGATCATAGAGCGTCGGCCTGCTGATCCCGAGCAGCTTGGCCGATTGCGAGATGTTGCCCTCGCTGCGCGCGATAGCGTGACGGATGAGCTTGCGGTCGACCTGTTCGCGGGCGCTCTTGAGGTTCAGGGCTTCGACATGGTCATCGTCGCTCTCATCAAGGTCAAGATCGTCCAGACCGACTAGCTTGCCATCGGCCATGATGACCGACCGTTTTACCCGGTTCTCAAGTTCGCGGACATTGCCGGGCCACGCCCAGCTGTCGATTGCTGCGAGCGCGTCCGGAGTAAACCCCTTCACCTGCGGGTTCATCTCGGCAGAGAAACGGTTGAGAAAATGCTTTGCCAGTAATGTCGCGTCGCCAGCCCGTTCTGCAAGGCCCGGAATTTTCACAACGATCTCCGCAAGCCGATAGAACAAATCTTCGCGGAACAGTTTTTGGGTGATCATTGCTTCAAGGTCCTGGTGGGTTGCGCACACAATCCTCGTGTCGACATCAATCGCCTTGCGGCCTCCGACACGCTCGATTGTCCGTTCCTGAAGGAAGCGCAGAAGCTTGACCTGCAATGGCAACGGTATGTCGCCGACTTCGTCAAGAAAGAGCGTGCCACCATGGGCCTGTTCGATCTTTCCTTCGGTGGTCTTCACGGCACCGGTAAACGCGCCCTTCTCGTGACCGAACAACTCGCTCTCCAGCAAGTTTTCCGGGATCGCTGCGCAATTGATCGCGACAAATGCGGCATCCTTTCGATTGCTGGCGTCGTGCAGCCCGCGTGCCAGCAATTCCTTGCCCGTTCCGCTCGCACCGAGCAGCATGACCGTTGCATTGGTGTTGGCCACACGCTCGATCGTTCGCGCGACCTTGACCATCTCGGGCGCAGTGGTGACCAGGCTGCCGAGCACGGTCTTGTCCACATTCGCCTTGTTCGCAAGACGCCGGTTCTCGTGCTCTATTTCATGCAGATTGAGGGCCCGACGAACGATCAGCCCAAGAGCATCAATATCGACCGGTTTTTGGTAAAAGTCATAAGCCCCGGACTCGATTGCCTGTAGTGCGCTCTCCCGCGCACCGTGGCCCGAAGCGACGATAACCTTCGTGTCCGGCTTGAGACTCATGATGGCATCGAGCAGCGCAAATCCCTCAGTCGTTCCGTCGGGATCGGGCGGGAGACCCAGGTCAAGGGTGACAACTGCTGGCTCTTCAGCTCTCAATGCAGTCAGCGCGGCTTCGCGGTCACCCACTATAGTGACATCGAATTCGTCGTATGCCCACTTGAGCTGGGCTTGCAGACCCTCGTCGTCTTCGACAATCAAGAGCTTGGGCTTGGCGTTGGCCATCATGCCACCTCGCTGTCTGGTTTGCTGACTTCCCCCGGCTCAGCGCCGGCGAACTGTGATAGTGGAAAGGTTACTGTGAAGCGGGTGCCCAGCCCCTCTCGTGAGTCAACATCGAGCCGGCCGCCCATTGCCCGGATCAGCTCGCGCGCTTCAAATGCACCGATCCCGAAGCCCGACTGTTTCGACGAGACGAATGGCTTGAAAAGTCCGTCGCGAACAAAGTCCGCGCTCATACCCGATCCGGAGTCGAGGATCTCTATGCGAGCACTCACGCCTTCCAGAAGGACATTGAGATAAACACGATCATCCTCAGTCCCCGCATCGACTGCATTCTGCACTAAGTGAACCAAAGCCTGTTCAAGGTTTTCGCTGTCGGCGAGCACCGTGGCGTTGTTCCGCTCAATAACCGAAATATGCGCTTGGGATTTGTAACGCACGGCAACCCGGTCGACGACTTCAAGGAGATCGATCTGGGACTTCTTGTCGGGACCCTTGCCACCATAACGGTTCAACCGGGCAAGCAAGGTATTCAGCTTCTCGCCGCTGTTGCGGAGGGTCACGAGCATGTCCGCTCTGAATTCGGGGTTCTCTGCATGCTTCTCGGCATTTCTGGACAAGAGCGACAGTTGGCTCGCCAAATTCTTGATATCATGCATGACAAAAGCAATCCGGCGATTGAATTCGTCGAAACGGGCCGCTTCCATCAGCGACTTCTGGCCGGAGTGTTCGGCAATGTAGCTCGCGAGCTGCTGACCTACGACCCGCAAAAGGTCGAAATCCTCCCAATCCAGGCTTCGCGGTTCAGAGGGGCGCGCGAGCACTATGACGCCAGTCAATCGGTCGAAATGCAACAAGGGAACAATCGCCCAGGCCTTATCATCCTGCAGCAACCAAGCTGGCATCAATTGCCCTTCACCATGCTGATCTTTGCCCGCCCGAACATCATCCGCGTCAACAATGAATGTTCTTTGCTCGAACAGATCAGACAAGCCCGTCCCGATTGATCCACGCGGGACTTCGATGTCTTTCCAATTCCAGCGCGCCGCCAGTTCAAGGCTGCCCAGTTCTTCGCGCAGGAACAACAGCCCGCTAGGGCTGTCTGTAATATCGGCCATGGCCTTGATCGCGCGTTCATGCAGCGACTGTCCGTCCTCCGTGCCGCGGCTGATCGTCTGAGTGAAACGAAGCCATTCAGCGCGATAGTCATAGCGATGCTGGAACAGATGTTTGACCGCTGTCACGCGCAGCCAGCCCCTCAGCCGTGCAGACGGCAGCCACAAAAGGGCAACGACACTCGCAGCGAAGGTAAATCCGACCTGGGCCAATCGTCCCACATTTCCACCGAGCATGTTGAGCGACTGGGCGACACCGACCATCACCAGCAGATAAGCCCCGATCAGGATCAGGGACAAAGTCTGGAATGCCAGCGTTCGCGACGGGCGCAAGCGCATCGATGCAGCCCCTCTGGTGGCTCCGATCGCCAGCGGGACAGCCGCTACCGCCACCACCAGCCCGCGCACTGCAGAAAGTTCAAACGGAAATGCTCCGCCGAGATAGGCAACCGTGTAAACGTTGAGGTCGAAGGCCCACAAAGCTGCGAACGCCGCAGTTGTCCAACGCAGGATTTGCCGCGTCGATTGCGTCGCGCCAACATAAAGATTGTGGAGCAGAACAAGTGCGCCGACCGCAACCAGAATGCGGAACATGACTACGATCTGCAGCACCAGGACCTGAAGGTCGCTGGTCAGGGCGAGGTTTGCTGCAATCGTGATGAGGCAAAGCTGGAGGAACTCCACGAATGCCAGCGCCATTACCACGGGCCGGATCGGCTTCATGCTCTCATGCCGTCCATCATTGGCAAAGAGGCTATAGAGAACGAAGATCCAGGAGAGATTGCGCACAATCTCCATCGCAGCTGTGAGAAGCGACAACGGGCCCAGAGCAGCATGCATTACCGACCATCCGGCAGTGCAGCCCAATGCAGCCAGAATTGGAATCCGATCAGCCCGTGCCCGGTCGCCGTGGCGCATGATCCACGCCAGCGCGACCACGCATGCAGCTGCTCCGCTCAGGTGCAGGAAGAATGCAACCATCTGCAGAATGTCCTGCCCGCCCTCCATCAACGCGCCCCTTCGGGCCAAAGCACGACCCGGAGAGTTTGCAGCAGGATCAGCAGGTCGAGAAACGGCGTGTAATTCTTCGCATAATAGAGATCATATTCAAGCTTGTGGCGCGAATCTTCGATGCTTGCCCCGTAGGGATAATTGATCTGCGCCCACCCTGTAATCCCGGGCTTCACCATGTGCCGTTCCGCATAGTACGGCAGTTGCTCTTCAAGATCGGTCACGAATTTGGGCACTTCGGGCCGCGGACCGACAAAGCTCATCTCACCCTTGAGCACTGACCATGTCTGCGGCAGTTCGTCGATCCGGACCTTGCGGATGAACCGCCCAAGCCGGGTCACACGTGGGTCGTTTTTTTCGGCCCATTTGACTCCGTCTTTTTCTGCATCCGTACGCATCGAACGCAGTTTGATGACATCGAACGCCTGACCGTAGAGCCCAACGCGCTGCTGCCGGAAGAAAGCCGGCCCTTTGCTGTCGAGTTTTACGAGCAACGCAAACAGTGCGATAACCGGCGCAGTGAGCGCCAGGAGGAGACCGGATGCCAGGATGTCGAATATGCGCTTGGCTGCACTCGAAACCATTCTTCCGCCGGAAAAACCATCCGAGAAAATCAGCCAGCTGGGATTCACTGAATCCAGATCGACCCGGCCTGTTTCGCGCTCCATGAAGCTGCTGAAGTCGTTAACATGAACCCCCATGGTCTTGATCCGGAGCAAGTCCTTGAGAGGTAGCGCATTGCGGCGCTCCTCCAATGCCAGGACCACTTCACTCGCCGCCAGGTTGTCTACAAAACGGCCCAAGTCATGGATTGCATCGCGCGCGATTGCCTCTTCGACTTCACGCGCGGCTTCGCTCATCGCGATATAGGAGACGATCGCAAAGCCGGATCCGGGGCGTTCTGCCAGCGCTTTGAGGCGCTTCGCTCGCAGGCCCGCTCCTAGCACTACGACTCGGCGGCGGAATGCTGCACTGCCGATGAAAGTACCAATCAACAGGCGCGCAAGGATCAGCACGCCGATCGCAAAGAGCATCGCGTAGATCAGAGTGGAACGCCAAAAAGTGGCTCCGGGAATAAGGAAATCGAGCAAGGAAACCGCGAGGATGCCAAGGCTGACCGCGACAAGGAGCCGCGCACCGGCAAATCGCAAGGAACGCAGAGCCTCGCTGCCATAAACGCCCACGGCAATCATGGCGATCCAGACAGTCAATGAGAAACTGACGATCTGAATTATCCGGTCGGACAAAGCTCCGGGATCCATCCCGATCTGGGCCGCACGCAATTGCCAGGCGGCCTCTCCCGCCAACACAAGCAAGGCCAAATCGACTAGCCCCAACAGCATGACCGCATGCGGAATGTAATGTTTGAACAGGCGGATCATCAGGTTCCGGTCCGGAAATTCCCATCAATTGAGGGACCGAACTACAACCGAGATGTGAAATGTCGGTAAATTTTACAGAACGCTCCGGAACCCGCAGATTCCGGAGCGTTCCAGAGTGAATAAGGCGTTATTGATTATTGGTTATTCGTTACATCATCGGCAACGTCTTCGGCGGCGTCTCCTACCTTCTGGGCAGCGTCGCCAACATCAGCCGCTGCTCCGGCGATGGCGTTATCCTTGGCAATCTCGGCACCGCCAAGTCGATCAAAAACGATAATCCCGCCAATCACAGCGACCACCATGATTATGAGCAGAACCCATTTTCCAGCGCCGCCACTCGAGTTCGAGTCGGTGTAGACTGTTGTTTCCGTGTGCGTTTCACCTTCAGGCGTCCGGGTAATTCGTGTACGTTCTTCAACCATTTCTCAACTCCTTCGACTGAGATCAGAATCGCTGGCGAAGGATTACGTTCCGTCCAGGCAAATAAATCGGCGTGCTCATCTGCCGAAGCTGAACGGGGTCAAGCCCCTTTCAGTGTTCTGAAAGTCGAGCGTCGCACCTGCCGGAGGAAGTGATCTCTGCCGACAATCTGCGCGAAAGCACTGCCTGCAACCGATACCGATGAGCTGTGCGTCCTCTTCACGCAATGAAAAGCCGCGCGCTTGCGCGAGCTGTCCTGCCAGCTTGGCCTCAAGACCGAGGATGACGGCAAACCTCGCGTCTCCCGCCGTGCCGCTACCGTCCACCGCACGCGCGATCGTCAGCCAGTGTCCCTTGCCGGCCCCACGCGTATCGACGCTGACCGGTTGGACACAAATCTGACCGGCACGTTCAAATGCTTGATGGACGATCCAGAGCGGACAACTGGCCTCGTCCTCAAGCAACAGAGTCCCGCTCGCTCCGGCAAATCGCTTGGAAAATTGCCCAGCACGGTCGATCCGCGCCATGAAGAACGGCAAGCCTCGCTGACCCACACGCTGCAGGGTCGTCAGGCGGTGTGCCAGCTGTTCGAAGCTTGCACCGAAACGGCGCTGCAGGATCGGCAGATCGTACCCGGTGCTTTCACATGCACGAAGGAAACGCCCATAGGGCAGCAAAAGCGCTGCGGCAAAATAACTGGCGAGATGTCGCTCAAACAGTTTCCGGCCAGCGACACTGGTCAACCGGGAACCACCAACGATGCCGGAAATCGCATCCTGCTCCTCCAGAAGCGCGACCTGCATGGCAATTTGAAAATTTCGAGATGCCGGAGACAGCATTTCGGAAAGTTGCAATTGCCGCGCATGCAGATCGAGCCTTCGCACTGCGTCGGGCATCACATCGCGAGGCAGAATGCGAACCGCCAGTTGGTGTTTCTCACGCAAACGTTCTGCCAATGCGACCCCCAGATCGCCATGCGATAGGCGCAAATCGTCTGCAATAAGCTCCGCC
Organism: Parerythrobacter lutipelagi; assembly: GCF_005434975.1. Classification (GTDB taxonomy): domain Bacteria; phylum Pseudomonadota; class Alphaproteobacteria; order Sphingomonadales; family Sphingomonadaceae; genus Parerythrobacter_A; species Parerythrobacter_A lutipelagi. The sequence continues at coordinate 1,143,403 of NZ_SKCJ01000002.1, forward strand.
TTTTCATCGAGATCACCGAAATGGTTGCGCCAGCGCTCTATCTCGATCCGTGACTGAACGAGAGGATCTTCCTCTCTCGCGACCGCCTTGCCTGCGGTATCGAACAGGCGCGCAAAGGCTGCGGCGATCTGCGGTGCCGCGCCAAGAAACTCGACGGCCTCCTCCCTATCGATCCCGAAGTCGCTGAAGCGCTTGTCGGCCAGGCGGCGCATCAGCCCATCGACACCGCCAATGGTTTCGTCCTCGCGCAAGCTGCGCGGATCGAAGTCGAAAACATCGACAACTTGAACCATGACCCGAGCCGATAACGGGCGTTGATTGCGTTCGATCAGGTTGAGATAGCTCGCGGATATCGACAAGCGTTCCGCCATCGCCGCCTGAGTTAATCCTTCACGTTTGCGGAGGCGGCGCATCACCGGTCCGGCAAAAAGGGCAGTATCCGTCATTTGTCACTTTCTTTTCAGCTTTACATTCTAAACTGGCAGAAGCGGCCAAAATAGACAAGATTGTATGTAAGTTTTCCTATGAATCGGCGGCTGGCGACGGGATAAGGGCGTTGAAAGATTACAGCCTCCCCCGATTCAGGAGAACATTCATGGGCTACCAAGGTAAAATCGCCGACTTGAAGGACACCATTGCCGAACAAGGGTCGCCGTGGAACGCGATCGACGCCGAGTCGGCTGCTCGGATGCGGATCCAGAACCGCTTCCCGACCGGGCTCGATATCGCTCGATACACCGCCAAGATCATGCGCGAAGACATGGAGGCGTATGATGCCGATCCGGCGAATTACACGCAGTCCCTTGGCTGCTGGCACGGCTTCATCGCCCAGCAGAAGATGATCAGCATCAAGAAACATTTCGGCACTACGAAACGCCGGTATCTCTACCTGTCCGGTTGGATGGTTGCGGCGCTGCGCAGTGAGTTCGGCCCGCTGCCCGACCAATCCATGCACGAGAAGACCAGCGTCCCAGCCTTGATCGAGGAACTTTACACCTTCCTCAAGCAAGCCGACTCGCGGGAACTCGGCGGCCTATTCCGCGAAATGGACAAAGCTCGCGACAATGGTGACGAAGTCGAAGCGAAACGGATCGAGATGTTGATTGAGAACCATGAGACGCACGTCGTGCCGATCATCGCCGACATTGATGCCGGTTTCGGCAACGCCGAGGCGACGTACCTCTTGGCGAAGAAGATGATCGAAGCCGGTGCCTGCGCTCTGCAGATAGAAAATCAGGTCTCGGATGAAAAACAGTGCGGTCACCAGGACGGAAAGGTGACGGTCCCACACGAGGAGTTTTTGCAGAAAATTCGTGCCATCCGGTATGCGTTTCTCGAGCTCGGTGTCGAAGACGGTATCATCGTCGCGCGCACCGACAGCCTCGGTGCGGGGCTCACCAAGTCAATTGCCTATACCAAGGAGGAAGGCGATCTTGGCGATCAGTACAACAGCTTCCTTGATTGTGAAGAAGTCGATCCGACCGATATCAAGAACGGCGATGTGTTCCTGAGCCGCGAAGGCAAGTTGCTTCGCCCGAAACGTCTGCCCAGCAATCTCTACCAATTCCGCTCAGGATCCGGAGAGGATCGTTGCGTCCTGGACGGCATCACCTCGCTCCAGCACGGAGCCGATCTGTTGTGGATTGAAACGGAGAAGCCGCACATTGGCCAAATTGGCGGCATGGTGAATCGCATTCGCGAGGTCATTCCAAATGCCAAGCTTGTCTATAACAACTCGCCCAGCTTCAACTGGACTCTGAATTTCCGCCAGCAGGTGTTCGATGCCTGGCAAAAGGAAGGCAAGGATGTCTCGGGCTACGAGCGCGAAAAGCTGATGAGCATCGACTATGACAGCAGCGACCTTGCAATCGAAGCGGATGAGCGCATCAGGACCTTTCAGCGCGATGCGGCCGCACAGGCTGGCATTTTCCACCATCTGATTACCCTGCCAACCTATCACACAGCCGCGCTGAGCACAGACAACCTTGCAAAGCGTTACTTCGGTGATGAAGGCATGTTGGGCTACGTGCGCAACGTCCAGCGCGAAGAGATAAGGCAGGGCATCGCCTGCGTGAAACATCAGAACATGGCGGGTTCCGACATCGGAGACGATCACAAGGAATATTTTGCCGGTGAAGCGGCGCTCAAAGCGGGCGGTGAAGACAACACGATGAATCAGTTTGAGGCCGCTTAAGAGCGAACCCACAACTTTGGAGCCGAAAGGAGGCCCCCAAATGACCACTGAAACCAACAATCGCGAACCTGGCCGGGCACGCGCGCTGCTCTCGACAGCAGATTTCAAATTGCTGCGTCGCGCGCTTGAAAGCCATGCGAAGGCGACGGAAGACCGCGAAGAACTGGCCAAGATCAACGCGCTGCATCACCGCTTGGGCAATTACGGCTGAATTCAGCCAACGAGTCTCCTGGGGAGGAGAAAGCGGCCGTCGGAGCGCAATATGCTCCGGCGGCCGTTATTTTGTCCGGAAAGACGATGGTAACCATAAGCGCGATGCCGTGGTTAACTCATCCGGAGTAGAGCGTAACCATGGCCCGGAGATCAAAGAAAAAGCAGGCGATCGACCTCAAGATGTACCGCCATTTCGCGATAGCTACGGTCGCGATAACTGCCGCGCTTGCCATTTTCTCCGACGGTGGCAACCGCGATGCCATGATCGACGGGGCAGCGCAGGCTGCAGAAGCAGTCGAAGAAGCCGAGCTTTCAGGAATTACCCTGACAGAGCAGCCAAAGCGTTCTGCGGCCTCTGCCAACTATTCCGATCCGAATTCCGGATCCACCGCTTCTTCGGGTCCATCTTTCAGCCAGTCTTCTCTCCGGACCGGAGGCACTCCTGCGTGGGTCAGCAGGCTGCATTTGCTCGGCTACACGCTCGAGGAATTTCAGGCGCTGCCAAGAGACAAGCAGGAATCGCTGCTCAAGATGCTTCGGGCCAATGGTACCGATGCAGATGAAGAAACCATGATCCGCAATGTATCTTTGGATTCCCTTGAACGCTCAGGTGGCGGCACTGGCGCAGATATGTAGGCGCTTAGCTTCCGGACTGAGGGGCCAGCAGTTCAAGCGTTGCGCTGGATAAGGCTTCCGCTGCGGTGGCAATCACTGCTTCTGCATCAGGTGCCCAAAATGGGCTGTGCAAGGAAGGAAGACTGCCTTCTCCCGCCTGTACGGCATCGAATTGTTCCTGCGGCACTCCGCCAACCCAAAAGATCAATGACTCGATATTGTCGGGATCTGCGCGATAGAACTGTCCAAAATCCTCGCCGCCCATGACTGACGGGACCTGCATCACCTGGCCGTCACCAAATCGGGTTCGAAATTCGCTCATGACTTTTTCAGTGAATTCCGGGGTGTTGTAAGTCGATGGCGTGTAAGGATCTGCGATTGTTACGGTAGGCATTTTGTCTTGCGGCATGCCAGCGGCCATCGCTTCGCCTTTCGCTATACGCGCAATTCCGTCGAGCAAGAGCTTGCGGGATTCATCGGAATAGGACCGCACCGTCAGTTGCAGCTTGGCCTCGTCAGAAATGATATTGTGTTTCGCGCCGGCATGAAAGCTGCCGACTGTAACCACCGCAGGGTCGAGCGGACTGCTTTCGCGGCTGACCAGGGTTTGCAATTTCATCACGATCGCACTTGCGAGCACGATTGGATCCTTGGTCGTGTGAGGATAAGCACCATGGCCCCCGACGCCTGGAACCGAAATGTCCACACTGTCCACATTCGCCAGCGCAAAGCCCGGAGAATAGCCGATCATCCCAGCGGGGAACTGAGCCGCATCGTGGAAGCCCAGGACATAGTCGGGCTTTGGAAAACGCGTAAACAGCCCATCCTCAAGCATCGCTAGCGCGCCCTCGCCCAGCTCCTCCGCCGGTTGTCCAATCAAGACAAGCGTGCCGGACCATTGATCCTTCCGCTCGACCAGAAGCTGAGCAGCGCCGATCAGCCCAGCCATATGCGTATCATGGCCGCACGCATGCATGACGCCGGTCTCAATTCCTGAGGCCGGGATGGAAACCCGCTTGGACGCGTAATCGAGACCAGTTTGCTCAATCACCGGCAAACCGTCCATATCGGCCCGCAGCATTACAACCGGCCCGCTGCCATTTTCCATCACCGCAACAACGCCGGTCTTGCCAACACCTTCGGTCACATCGAAACCCATCGCTCGCATACGTTCAGCAAGCTTCGCCGCCGTTTCGACTTCCATGAAGCTGAGCTCCGGATTTGCATGGAGATCGCGGTAGAACTCCATCAAGTCCGGCAAATCCTTTGCCAGATCGTCTCGCAGCTCGTTGGCGGACGCTGGCATGGCAAGGATCAGGGCCGCAACCGCGGAAACAGCAGGAAGCCGAAATTTCATCATTTGCGATACACCTTCATTCTCTCTCAAAATCCCTGGTGACGTCTTTACATATCGTAGGTGATCACCAGCAGGATCGATAGGGATGCCACCATTAGCAAGACCAGCGGCACACCGGTTCGGACATAGTCCTTAAAGTCATAGTCGCCTTCTGCCATGATCAACATGTTGGTCTGGTAAGCAATCGGCGTAGCGTAGCACAGATTGCAGCCGAACAGCACGGCAAGGATCAACGGTTCAGGCGGGAGCCCGAGCTTCGAAGCGATACTGAAAGCAATGGGTGTTCCAACTGTCGCCGCTGTTGCGTTAGATGCGAAGTTGGTCAGCACAGTCACAAACAACATGATGGCTGCAAGCACCGCAGCCGGGGCCAGTGCTCCCAAGCCTTGGGCAAGGACGGTACCAAGCCATTCAGCAGCGCCGCTTTCGTCAATGATCCGGCCGATTGCAATACTGGCCGCGACAAGGACAATGACCTGTCCCGATAGAGCCTTGCCTACGCGATCGAATTTCACGCAACCGGTCAGGAACATCAGGATCGCGCCGCCCAAGGCCGAGATTGCGATCGGGAACAGCCCTATTGATGCGGCACCAACCGAAGCCCCCATGATGATTGCCGCTAGCGCAGCCTTCGAGCGGCGTGGCAATTCACGAGCGCCCTCGAGCATCAGCAAGCTGTCGCTGCGAGAGAATTCCTGCAGGTCCTCCGTCAAGCCCATGACTAGAAGGACATCGCCTTCCCGCATCCGCATATCACCGCCCATGCTGTATTCGCTCTTCTCTCCGATCAATCGTTCAGGGCGGTGGATACCCAGCACGGCGACGCCATGAAGGTCAGCTATGCCTGACGTCGGAAGGCTGCGGGAGACAAGCCGGGAATCCGCAGTAACTGTCATTTCGACAACCACAATGTCTTCACGGGCTTCGGTGGATTTGCGGTGAATACGATCAAGCACCCAGGTCGGCGCGACTTCCCCTTGCAAGGTCCGCATTGCCTCTTCCAAGGCTTCATGCGTACCGGTAATCTTCAGTCGCTGCTCCTGCTCGATTTTCCCGGGACCGAGATCGTGGAATTCAATGCCTTTTGGCAGAAGCGGAAGAACCGCCGATAAATCCTTGCCAACCAGCTGGCTCTCTGGGCCGATCCGCAGACGGCTCTGGAAACGGCGTGGACCGTGGGTCGCCTCCACGCGGTTGTCATCAAGCATTCTCGGCATGACGAGCCACAGATATGGCAAGGCAACGAAAGCTGCGACCAACACTATGGGTGTGAAGTGAAACACCCCCATTCGCGGCATTCCCAAGTCTACCGCAATCGATACGACAAGAATATTTGTCGATGTGCCAATCGTGGTGGCCATTCCGCCAATCAAAGATGCGGAATTCAGCGGCATCAGCGTCTTGGAAGTTGGAAGTGCGCCTCTGGCAGCCAGCGCTGCAAAAATGGGGATCAACAAAACCAGCACTGGTGTGTTGTTGACGCCCATCGAAAGCACAAATGCGAGCGTCAGGGACAACAGCAGCCCCATCTGCAAATTCCATTTGAACACGCCTTCAAGAAACCGCGCCGCAGGTTCAAGAGCGCCGGTAACTACGAGGCCACGCCCCATCACCATGAGCGCGCATATCGTGATCAGCGCGTAGTGGCCAAATCCTGAGAAAGCCAGTTGCAGCCCGTCAGTCGGACCGGCATTGGGAAGCGGAAAGAAATACAGACCAACCGCGATGACCGCGATGGTCAAAAGCGAAACCATTTCCACACTCATCCGCCCTCTTACGAAGCCGACGAACATGGCGATCGTGACGACCATTGCGGCAACGGCGTGTGGAGAAGGGACATCTATCATTTGTCAGACAGGGGTTCTCAAAGCTGCGCGGCAATTACAAGCGAATTCGGCGCGACATGAGCCATAGACACCGTGCGGGCCTTCGTTAAGTTGCCGCCTGAGAGAGGAATTTTTCATGAAAGCCCTGGTATTCCACGGACCGCGCGACATCCGTTTCGAGGATTATGCCGATCCTGAGCTGCGCAGCCCGAACAGCGTGATCCTGCAGGTTCGCACCTGTTCGATCTGCGGCAGCGACCTGCATATGTACCACGGCGCGCATATCGGTAACACGCAGTATGGGACGGATAGCCCACGCTTCTGTTGTGGCCACGAATTCATTGGTGAAATTGTCGAAGCCGGGCCGGACGTTCATCGGTTCCGGACAGGCGACAAGGTGTTGGCCGCCGGCGGGACCGGTTGCGGCAATTGCCCCGATTGCAGGACCGGAAACGCAGGCCGTTGTTCGGTTGCAACGGCCTTTGGTATCGGCCCGACGCTTGAAGGCGGCCAGGCCGAATATGTCTGTATTCCCAATGCTGACGCGACGCTGCATGCGACGGACGGGCTGAACGACGATCAGGCCATTCTGCACACGGATGCGATGGCCACAGCTTATTTCGGGCTGACCCGCGCCGAACCCAAGCCGGGCGGGACCGTTGCAGTGGTTGGGCTCGGCCCGATCGGCCTGATCGGAGTGGAACTGGCATATGCCCTCGGCGCTGCACAGGTCATCGCCATCGACCCGGTCGAGACCCGCCGAACTATGGCAGAGAAACTTGGTGCAACGGCTCTTGCACCAGGAGATGATCTTGTGCCGCAGGTGCGCGAATTGACAAACGGGTCCGGTGCACAGTCAGTCTTCGAAGCATCTGGGGCGAGCGGCGCAATCGCAAGCGCTCTGCCGATTACCGCCCATCGAGGCAATGCAAGCTTCATCGGTATACCCGAGCCACACGATACGCTGCCGATGCCGCTGATCATGTTCAAGAACATTACTGTGCGCGGCGGAGTTTGTGACGTCCCCAATATGTGGCCCCATTTGATCCCGCTGGTGCGCGAAGGAAGGATCAAAGGAGAAGGGTTATTCAGCCATGACTTCGATCTGAGCGAAGGCGCAGAAGCCTATCGCCTGTTCGACAGCCGTGAAGATGGCGTCGTCAAAGTACGGATCAGTGTCAATTGACCGAGTGCTTGATGGTGCCCCTGGCCCGACTCGAACGGGCACTCCGTAAGGAACTCGATTTTGAGTCGAGCGCGTCTACCAATTCCACCACAGGGGCACTGCAAGCGGTCAGCGGCGGATAGCCGTGCCGCTCGCTCGCTTCAAGTCTTCAAAGCACCGACAAGGAGTTTATGAAGCCTGGAGTGCAATACATCGTTCGCTGCCAGAACCTGCTTGTCGTGAATTGGTTCAGAGCGACCGCGGAAGTCAGTAACAAAGCCACCGGCTTCGCGGACCAATAGGCATCCCGCTGCCGTATCCCACGGGTTCAGACCACTCTCCCAGAACCCGTCGAAACGCCCGGCGGCGACCCAGGCGAGATCGAGCGATGCGGCCCCAAAACGGCGAGTACCTGCAACTTCCGGTCCGATGGCGCTGAAAATCCTGGTCCATTCAGCGAAGTTACCGACGCCCTGAAACGGAATGCCGGTCGCAATAAGCGCATCGGACAGGCGCCCGCGCGATGACACTCTGAGCCGTCCATCATGCAGCCAAGCGCCGCGCGACTTCTCCGCCCAAAAGGTTTCATCGCTGATCGGTTGGTAGATCACAGCTGCGGTGACATCACCCCAACCGCCACCGCCAAGCTTCGGTTCCTGGACCGCGATGCTGATCGCGAAATGCGGAATGCCGTGGAGAAAGTTGCTGGTTCCATCGAGCGGATCGATAATCCAGCGCGGCATGTCAGGACTGCCTTCGATGATCCCTGCTTCTTCCAGAACAAAACCCCAATCGGGGCGCGCTGCGAGCAGTTCGTCATAAAGAATTCGCTCTGCGCGCATATCTGCCTTTGAAACAAAATCGGCTGGGCCCTTGCGGCTGACCTGCAAGTGTTCGATTTCACCAAAGTCGCGGCGCAACCGGCCGCCGGCCTTGCGCGCAGCGCGTTCCATCACGCGAATTAGACCCGAAAGGGCTGCCATCTTTCAAATACTTCCTGTCAGTCGAGCGCAATCTGGATCGATTGCGCTGTCAGTTCAATTTCGCCCCAACCACTGGAGATGTTTGCGTAATCGCCGTCGAACGTCGCGGAATAGACATCACTATAGTCCACTTCCTTGCCGCCCTCAGGCTGTGCCTTGCGAAGCCTCAGGTCGTCCATCTCGGCGAACCGGATGAACCCCTGCCGATAGCAGGCTTCCTCGCCATCAGTCGGAGCCTGATATGCTGGATGCCGTTCGAGCAGATGGAAATCCATCTCGAGCGTGAGAGACTCGTCGTCGTAAATCACGCCCAGGATATAGCTGGATTCGATCTCGATCCCTTCCAGCTTTGGATGTCCTGCCATCTTGGCCCCCGTAAATTTGCTTAGCCGGCTTTGCCGACATAGGTCCTTTCATACACGTCCACCACGATGCGCGTTCCGCTTTCTATATGCGGCGGCACCATTACACGCACACCGTTTTCCAATACGGCAGGTTTATAGCTTGAAGACGCGGTCTGTCCTTTGACGACTGCATCAGCTTCAACGATCTCAGCTTCGATGTGCTCTGGCAAAGCGACCGATATCGGCTTTTCTTCCCAGAGTTCCAGCGTCACTTGCATACCGTCCTGCAGGAATGCCTTGGCATCTCCGACCAGGTCGGACGGGAGCATGATCTGTTCGAAGCTTTCCTGGTCCATGAACACGAGCATTTCGCCGTCTTCGTAAAGGTATTGGAATTCCTTGGTGTCGAGACGAACCTTCTCAATTGTATCGGCGCTGCGAAAACGCACATTGGTCTTGCGGCCGTCCTGCAGGTTCTTCATTTCAACCTGCATGTAGGCCCCGCCCTTACCCGGCTGAGTATGCTGGATCTTGGCGACCTTCCAGATGCCGCCTTCATATTCGAGGATATTGCCAGGACGAATGTCCACGCCGCTGATTTTCATGGATAAGGCCTTTTATCGGGGCAGATGGCATATCGCATCCGCTGAACTGGGGCGCGCCTTTAGCCCACCCATGCACAACGAGCAAGGCGGGTGGCACTATTCACGATTTGGGGCTATGACAGATAGCATGCGCTGGAACACGATTTTGCTGACGATCCTGGTAGTTCTGGGCATCGGTTCATCTGCGGAGGCAACCCCGGGCATGCTTGGCACGCTGCCACATGGGAGGTACGTTTGCGCATTGCCCGGTGACGCAGGCGGGGCAGCATGGCGCGAACTTCCGGACGCAAGTTTCAGAATCGAGAATGCTTCGACTTACCGGACAAGCGATGGCTCCGGAATTTATCTGATGACAGGAAAGAAGGTCGTTTTCACGCGCGGACCGATGAAGGGCGTACGGTTCGAGCGGGTGGGAAACAGCACATTGGTCCGGTTGGATGACGACGGGAAACGAACCAAAGTACGCTGCACAAGGGGCGGTACACCCGTCAGCGGCTAGTTGAGACTTATTTCCCTACCAATAAGGGATAGGGATTGACCGCATTGGCCGGTTCCCACCATTTCGCATCGGCCGTTGTCTGCAAAATCGCAAAATGCAGATGCGGCGCTTCGGGAGAAGCGTTGCCGCTGCTGCCTACGGTGCCAAGCCGCTGCCCGCCCTGAATTTGCTGACCTTCTTTCAGCCCCCTCGAATACTCGTCAAGATGCGCATAATAATGAATGGTTTTGCGGTCCAGCGAGCGGACATAGAGCGTTTTTCCCCCTGCGTCGGACGTGAATATCTTCTCGATGATACCGGGTCCTGCAGCAACGACAGAGGTGCCCTTGGGCGCCATGATGTCTATTGCCTCATGCAAGCGCGTTCCTTCACCGCGCGCGTCTGAAAATGTGTCCGTCAGGTCACTGCGCCGGACATTCATGACTGGAACAATGAGGTTGCGTGTTTCCTGCTCCGAAGGCGACATCACAGTAGCGGTATCAAGCGGCGCAGCCGCCGGCACCGGCTCACTGCCTTCCTCGCCTACTTCCGGAGGCGTCGGCAATGGACTGGGGGCCGCCTCGGCGGGCCGCGTCACGTCACGCTGGCTATCCGCGCTCGCGTTTTCGATCAGGCTGCCACCGGCCACGATCCATACGACGGATGTGAGCGTGGCGGTGACCACTATTGTCAGGATTCGATCGACTGCATTCACGGGCATAGCCTAACACATCACGCTTCGAACACCACACTGGTGCTCGTCGATACCATTTCTGCAAGCCTCGCAGCGTCCCAATTCGTCAGACGCACGCAGCCGTGGCTTTGCACGCGTCCAATCGTCTGCGGCTCTGGCGTTCCGTGGATGCCATAATGTTCCTTGCTCAAATCGATCCAGACCACCCCGACCGGTCCATTGGGCCCTGGCGGGAGCTGCTGCTTCTCTTTATCATCCGGCACGTCCCAGAACAGTTCCGGATTGTAAGCAAAGGGCGGGTTGTGACCCACGCCATTTATCTTCCAATCGCCAATCGGTAGTGGGTCGTTGCTGGAACCCGTTGTCACGGTGAACAAAGCCACCAACTTGCCCGCTGCGTCGAAGCCTTTCAACGTGCCTGCTTTCTCACTGACGACAACTTTTGCGACTGAAGGCTGCTCGGTACCAACGCCGAGGGATTTGAGTGTCTGCTGCCAGCTCTCTTCTATTAATGCATCGGGAGCGATCCTGTCGGCACCGATATTGGGGACGCGTATCATTTGCCCAACCGCAAACAACGAATTCGATCCCTCGGCGGCGTCGGAGCTTGCCGGTGATTTGGATGGCGATGGCTTGGGCGCAGAACTGGAATTCGTTGCCGGCTTGTCCGGTCCAGACGATGATCGCACAGTTGCGCCTGCCGGCTGACCACCAGGGTTCAGCATTTTGAGCACATCGGTCGTCGTGTGGAAGCGTTCAGCAAGCTTCTCGTCCAGAGACGTGTAGCCCAACTGGTCCATCTTGGCCTGTTCTGCGGCGTCATCGGGAATGCTCGCAAATTCGATTTCGCCCCATTCTTTGGGGATGCGAACGACGCGGGTTGCGGGAATATCGCTCCATTGTGCGAGTTTCTTTTCGGTTTCGCTGTTCATCTCGCCGGTGATGTCGAGCGAGTTGGCTTCCTGAAAGCCGCGTAGCGCGTTTTCAGTGCTCATACCCATTTTGCCATCAATCACGCCTGGCCCAAATCCTTGACGATCAAGCACAACCTGCGCTTGCATGATCGGACGCTCCTCCGGATCATCAATGTCGAGCGAAGTGTCGACCGTGCTGTCTTCGGCATCGTTAGAGGCCATACTGTCGGCAAGGTTTTCGGTCGTAGAATTCGCGCTTCTGTCTGCATCCGTTGCCACACGGTCGGCATTATCATCCTCGCGCTCAAACGAGCACGCGGCCAGCGAAAGGATTGAAACGGATAGCAGTAATAAGCGCATGGTCGAAAACCTCGTAGTTCGCGCGGGCGATTGGCGCCCTATTGCTTTTGAACGAACGGACAGCGAGATATTTCCGAAAATGCTGGATTGAGGCGCGATAAGTCTCTGCATCTCGGTGCAAATTAGGCGCCGAAAAACCAAAAATGATGGATGAAGTATGTCTCGCGCAGCAGGAATGGCACGCGCGTTCTCGCGGACCGATATTGGGATGTCGGTGTTGCCGACGCTGACGCTTCAATGCCCAAGGATCTGGCCATGACCATCGCTCGCCTCATGTGGAGCGGGTCACTGACCACTATGACCCCTTTGATGCGGGCGTCGCGCATAACCGGCAAAGCCTCGGAGAAATTCTGAAACGTTGTGTGCGATTGTTGCTCTGTCAGAATGACATTCGCTGGCACACCGCGTGCCATCGCCCACAGGCGCGCGGCCTCAGCTTCCGCCAGTGAATCTTCCGGTGACTTTCCGCCGGTAAAGATAATCCGGCCAACCCGCCCGCTTTTGTAGAGCGAAATGGCGTGAGCGATGCGTTGTTGAAACACCGGAGAAGGAGTGCCGCCGTCAACCGCGGCGCCGAGGACCAGAGCAGCGCCTGCTTTCGGCTCGGTATCGTCGCGAGGCCCGATACCAATCCAGATCGCGACACCAATCCACCAAACCGCAGCGCTGATCGCGATGAAGCCAAGCCGGCGGATCAAAGCCGTTCCAGGAACGCCTTGATCGCGGCTTGCTCATCACCCTTCCAGACAGCTCCGCAAATGGCGAGGAAATCAGCCCCCGCCTCCACCAATGGCGCGCAGTTCTCCGGCGTGATCCCGCCTATTGCAACGGAGGGAATTTCAAAAATCTTGCTCCACCACTCGATCAACTCCGGTTCGGCCCGGTGCTCGGTTTCTTTGGTAGAACTCGGGAAGAATGCGCCGAATGCCACATAGTCCGCACCCTGCTCGCCAGCCGTCATCGCCAGGTGTCTGGATGCATGGCAGGTAACACCGATCTGCGCTTCAAGGCCCAGCGCCTCACGCGCATCCTTCGGGGAACCGTCCTGTTGCCCCAAGTGTATGCCATCCGCTCCGAGACGTTTGGCGAGTGGAATACTGTCGTTTACGATGAAGGCGACATCGCGCTCCGCGCAGATCTCCTGAAGCGGCTCGGCAAAACCCGCTGCCTCATGCTGCTCGACATCTTTCACACGAAATTGAAAGGCGGTCACAAGCCCGTTTCCCGCGTCGATCGCCTTTGCCAGACGAGCCGGAAAAGCGCCCGAAACGTCGAGCGGAGAGATAAGGTAGAGTTGGCACTGGGTCATTGCGGGGCTTGGTAGACTCCGTTTCGAGATTCGTCGACATTCATCACACGGCAACAGCAATGGTAGCTAATGACCGGCATGATTCATCGTAACACCACGACAATAATTGCCGCGATGTCGCTATCGCTGGCGGCGTGCACGATCATTCCAGACGCGCCCAATGTTGCGAGCAGCCCGATGGCCGAAGGCACGGCGGTCGCACTTGGCCAACCCGTCGCAGTCGGAGAGGTCGTGGTCACGCCGATCAAAGTGATTGAGGATAGCCGCTGTCCGGTCAATGCACGCTGCGTCAGGGCGGGCAGACTGGTCATTGAGACGCGCATTTCCGGCAGCGGATGGCGAGATACAGCGAACATCAGCCTCGGCGAAACATTCGGAACGCATGGCTATGTCATCGCACTTGTGTCCGGTGAGCCGGGCAAGACCACGCAGTCAGAAATTCCGCCCGGCTCGTATCGGTTGGTCTACGAATTGCGTTAGTTTATCAGCCCGCTGCCGATGCTTCGGCGATCTGGTCGATTGCGGATTGCAGTGTTCCGTCAAATTCATTGTCATCTTGCTGCGCCCTTAAATCCTGCAGCAGACCGCGACTGAAACTTGCGATCATCCCGGAATTCTTGGCCAGTTCCGCGCAAGCTTCGTCCGTGGAATAGCCGCCAGACAGCGCAACGACGCGCAGCACCTTCGGGTGGCTGGTCAATTCGCTGTAAAGCCCGGCTTGTTTGGGAATAGATAGCTTCAGCATGACCTGCTGACCTGCGGGAAGTGCATCAAGACCTTCCTTGATCGCTTCCAGCAGGACCTTTTCACCGTCGACGCGGTCATCGGCTGTGATGTCATATTCAGGTTCCAGCATCGGCATCAGGCCACTGGAGATGATTCTCGCGCCATCGGCGAACTGCTGCTGCACGGCGTTCTTGATGCCGACTGGATTGTTGGACTTGATAACCGAACGCATCTTGGTGCCGAAAACGCCAAGTTCCTTCGCCCTCGCGCACATCTCTTCAAGACCCGGGTTCGGCTTCATCAGCTGCACCCCGTCGCGCTCTTCCTCGAGCCCCTTGTCGACCTTCAGGAAAGGCACGATGCCCCGCTCTTTCAAACGTGCGGGAACCGACTTGCCGCCACTTTCGCCGTCCATTGTCTTTTCGAACAGGATTGCGCCAATGACCTTGCCATTGCCGAAACACGGGCTCTCGATGATCCTCTGCCGCATTTCGTGGATCAGACCGAACATCTCATCCTCAGAGGTCCAGGCAGCTTCATCAACGCCGTAGCCTTTAAGCGCTTTAGGGGTCGAACCGCCGGATTGATCAAGCGCGGCAATGAAGCCTTCGCCGGTGGCAATCCGGGCAGTCATCTCGTCGTGGGTCATGGTCATATCCTGAGCCGTGTGAATTCGTATGCGCGGGCGTTTAGCCTCGCAGAAAATCGGTCGCAACAGTGCGTTTGAACTTATCTGCATATGGCCCGTTGTCAGACATTACCATCGGAGGAATCATGCCGAACAAAACACCGCAGGAACTTTCCACAGAGACCACCACGGATTTCGGCGACCTGACTGCGCTGACCATCAATTGCACGCTCAAGAAAAGCCCCGAAGGCTCGCACACCGACAAGCTGCTGGGCCTTGTCGAGGCGATTCTGGTCAAAAATGATATTGCACTGAATCAGGTCAGGCTGGTCGACCATGACATAGCACCCGGCGTGTATCCCGACATGACCGAGCACGGCGCTGCAAAGGATGATTGGCCGAGTATATGGGAGAAGGTCTCAGCCGCTGACATCTTGATCATTGGTACGCCCATCTGGCTGGGTGAGAAAAGCTCTGTTTGCCAGCGATTGATCGAACGCCTCTACGGGCATTCCGGTCAGACCAACGACAAAGGCCAGTACATTTTCTACGGCAAGACAGGCGGTGTGATCGTCACTGGCAACGAGGACGGGATCAAACACGTTGGAATGGGCGTGCTCTATTCATTGCAGCACGTCGGTTACACGATCCCGCCGCAAGCTGATGCCGGCTGGATCGGCGAAGCTGGCCCGGGACCGAGCTATGGCGATGCCAAGGAGAGCGGCGATGGCTACGTCGGGTACGACAACGATTTCACCCGGCGCAATGTCACTTTCATGACCTGGAACCTGATGCATATGGCCCGCATGCTCAAAGATGCCGGAGGTATTCCACGCCACGGAAACTCGGTCGATTTATGGAATGATGGGCGCCGCTTCGACGCGCCAAATCCGGAATACCGCTAAGACGGGGCGGATTTCAGCACCGGCACAAGATTGATGGCAATGGAGATCCGCGTGCCCGAACCATGGAACGGCCGCACTGCGTGCTGAAGCCAGCTGGGGAACAGCACGATCATGCCGGTCTTGGGCCGAAGCGAGATTTCGTTTTGCTGCGGTTCCCCGCTCGCGTCGCGGAACCGCAAGTCCGGAGCAGTCATGCGGACCATCGGCATACGCGGATCAAGCAATTGCAGCTCACCGCCCAGCGAAGGGTCATTGTCCCCTTCATAGCCATCGTCGACATAGCCGACGGCCGACCAGAAGCTGCCGGGATGGAAGTGATACTGGTTTGCATTGCCCTTGGCAGACACATTGGCCCACATTTCGGGATGCCAGGTAAAGCGGCTTTCATCGACCGACTTGGCATCGACCGTTTGTTCGTCGGCCATCGTCATCGCTTTCAGTGCCAGAGCACGGGCGGCTTCGCCGCCCCACGCGAGCATTTGAGTATTGGAGTGCCAACCGCCGATGTTTGAGATATCGATGCCTGCCTTGTCGCGCGAATGTTCAGCCACGATTGCCTCCCGCAGCATCCGCAGCCCTTCCTCACTCTGCAGCGTATCGATCACAAAAGGTGTCGAAAACAGCGCGCGAGTTTCTGGCACAGCTACCGGTCGCCCCGCACTTTTCGGATGATGCCGTTGAAACGCAGGACCGGCTGGCCATCGGCAGTAATCAGACCTTCCGCGAAGATTGTCTTGCCCCCTGCCCTGACGACCCTGCCCCGTGCCTCCATCAGCTGCCCGACACGCGCCGGGTCGAGGAAATCCGACGTCATGTTGAGCGTGACGCCATGCCCGCCTGCCAATTCCTTACGCGCAATCGCAAATATCGCGGAGTCGGCAAATGTCATCAGGCACCCGCCATGCATGAAACCCGCGCCGTTCATGTGGCGCGGTTCAGCGCGGAAGGCGCTGACATATCCGCCATTGTCCTCCTGACGCTCGTAGAAAGGACCAGCGCGCTGCTCGAAAGCGTCGCTTTGCCACGTCGACCAGCCTGCCCACTCGCCCTCTGTGACAGGTGCCAGGCCGCCACTGCCGCCAACTGCTTCGTTCTCGCTCATACCCTCAGCGCTGCCACACCGGGCAGTTCCTTGCCTTCCATCCATTCGAGGAAGGCTCCGCCAGCGGTCGAGATATAGGTGAAATCGTCCGCGACCCCGGCATGATTGAGTGCCGCAACTGTATCACCGCCGCCAGCCACGGAAATTAGTGAACCATCCTGTGTAAGCGCGGCCGCTATGCGGGCGAGCGCAACTGTAGCGGAATCGAATGGCTCCATCTCAAACGCACCCATCGGTCCATTCCAGACAAGTGTGCGGCAGGTCTTGAGCACATCGCCCAGCGCTTCGACCGCCTGCGGGCCCACGTCGAGGATCATCTCGTCATCGGCCACTTCGTGAACATTGCAGGTCCGCACGCTTGACGGGTTGGCAGCGAATTCCTTGGCCACCGTGACGTCATAAGGCAGATGAACAGTGCATCCGGCGTGGTCGGCCTTGTCCATTATCGCATTGGCGGTGGCCGTCAGGTCATGTTCGCATAAGGATTTGCCGACATCGACGCCGCGCGCGGCGAGGAAGGTGTTCGCCATTCCGCCGCCAATGATCAGATGCTGCACTTTGCCGACAAGATTTTCGAGTACGGCAAGCTTGCTGGAGACCTTCGCCCCACCGACGACTGCCGCCACGGGTTGTTCCGGATTGCCCAGAGCGGCATCAAGCGCAGCAAGCTCTCTCTCCATCGCGCGCCCCGCGTAGGCCGGCAGGATATGTGCCAGACCCTCTGTCGTGGCATGCGCGCGGTGGGCGGCGGAGAATGCGTCATTGATGTAGAAATCACCGTACGCAGCAATTCCCTTGGCAAATTCCGGATCGTTCGCTTCCTCGCCCGGCCAGAAGCGAACATTGTCGAGCAGGCCGATATCGCCATTCCCCAGAATGCCGATCGATTGTTCGACGACAGGACCGGTGACCTCGGGAATGAACATGATTTCCTTGCCGAAAACTTCTTCGACGTCTCCTTGGACAAAGCTGGTGCTCATGGTCGAGTGACGCTGGCCTTTGGGCCGCCCGAAATGCGCCAGCAACAAGACTTTCGCCCCGCGCTCGCACAGCTCCAGAACCGTCGGCTTGGCCGCCTCGACCCGCGTAACATCGGTCGCCGATCCGCCCAGCATCGGCAGATTCAGGTCGACGCGGACAAGAGCCACTTTCCCGGTGATTTCGCCGAGATCATCAAGCGTTTTGAAATTCGGCATTGTTGAGCCTTTACAGCAGGCCGGCCATCACTCCGGCGGTGTCGATCATGCGGTTCGAAAAACCCCATTCATTATCATACCATGAAACCACACGGCACAGCTTGCCTTCAATGACGGAAGTTTCCAGGCTGTCGATCGTGGAACTGGCGGGATAGTGATTGAAGTCGCTGGAGACGAGCGGCTGGTCGGTATAGTCGAGCACGCCTTTCATCGGGCCGTCGGCTGCGGCCTTAAGCGCTGCGTTCAATTCCTGGACACTGGTATCGCGGCCCGGAGTGAACACCAGATCGACAAGACTGACGTTCGGTGTCGGGACCCGAACCGAAGATCCGTCAAGTTTGCCGGCGAGTTCAGGCAGGACAAGGCCGACGGCGCGGGCCGCTCCGGTGGTGGTCGGGATCATGTTCTGCGCACCACCGCGGGCCCGGCGCATGTCGCTATGCATCTGATCGAGCATGCGCTGATCGTTGGTGTAGCTGTGAATGGTAGTCATGAACCCGCGCTCGATACCGACGGTATCGTGCAGCACCTTGGCCATGGGCGACAGGCAGTTGGTGGTGCAGCTGGCGTTCGAGACAATCACATCATCCGACGTCAGAACATCATGATTCACGCCATAAACGATGGTCGCGCTGACGTTCTTGGCCGGAGCCGAGATCAGGACACGCTTTGCTCCAGCCTTGAGATGCGGCTCAGCAGCTTCATGCGACTGGAAGAACCCGGTGCATTCGAGGACGATATCGACCCCCTGATCGCCATGCGGCAGATTGCCAGGGTCCCGCTCGCTGGTCACAGCGATCGACTTGCCATTCACGATGATGGCATTGTCGCCAACTTCGACGGAGCCAGGGAACCGGCCATGTGTCGAGTCATACTGGAAAAGCAACGCGTTCGACTTGGTATCTGCCAGATCGTTGATCGAAACCAGGTCCAGATCGTGATCGTCACGTTCCAGAATTGCCCGTGCCACAAGGCGTCCGATACGACCGAAACCGTTGATTGCAACCTTAGTCGCCATGTTCAAAACTCCTGCTTACGAATTGAGTTTGTTCGTTATTTTCGGGACAATCGCGTCCGCTGTGAAGCCAAATTTTTCAAATAGCTGACCAGCTGGTGCAGAGGCGCCAAAGCGGTCGAGTCCGATATTGATCCCGTCCGTACCGGTATAGCGCTCCCAGCCGAGAGTTGCGCCCGCTTCTATCGAAACTTTCAGCGCCGCGGCAGGGAGCAGATCGGCACGGTATGCCTGATCCTGCGCATCGAACAGTTCAGCGCACGGCATCGACACCACATCGGCACCAACGCCCTTCGCTTCGAGAGCTTCCGCCACTTCAACCGCCAGCGCGACTTCCGAACCGGTAGCGATCAGCACCACTTTGCGTTCAGTCGATGCGGCTCGCAGACGGTAAGCGCCCTTGGCACAGCGATTTGAAGTTGCAGACCAGTCCGCATCACCCTCGCCCCGCAACTGAGGCAGATTCTGACGCGACAGTGCGAGTACCGAGGGCGTTTCAGCAGCCTGGAGGGCCAGCGCCCAGCATTCCGCCGTTTCTATCGTGTCGCACGGGCGGAACACATTGAGGTTCGGAATCAACCGCAGGCTCATCACCTGTTCGATTGGCTGATGGGTCGGCCCATCTTCACCAAGCCCGATGCTGTCATGCGTCATCACATACACAACGCCGACCTGCTGGAGCGCCGATAGGCGGATCGCGTTGCGGCAATAATCGCTGAAAATCAGGAAGGTACCACCGTAAGGCACTACACCTCCGTGAAGGATCATCCCGTTCATAGCGGCAGCCATGCCAAATTCGCGAATGCCGTAGTAAAGATAGCGTCCGGAATAGTCGCCCGCACTGAACGGTGCGGTGCTCGGCGTTTTCGTGTTGTTCGATCCCGTCAGGTCGGCGGATCCGCCGATCAGTTGGGGCAGCTTTTCTGTCAAAGGACCAAGCGCCATTTCCGAGGCTTTGCGCGTCGCCACCGTTTTCGGCTCGCGCGCCAGCTCTGCAATGTGCTGCTCAATCGCAGGCCCTGCCAAATCGGCCACACTCATCATGCGGTTCTCGAATTCAGCCTGTTTGTCCGCATCGCTCGCCAGGCGAGTGCGCCAGGCAGCATGTTCGGCTTCGCCCTGCTCGGCGGTCGAGCGCCAGTCGGCAAGTATCTCGTCTGGAATAACGAAAGGCGCATGGTCCCAGCCCAACTGCTGGCGGGCAGCGGCAATTTCGTCAGCGCCAAGCGGTGCGCCGTGCGTTGCCGATGTGCCTTGCTTGTTCGGAGCTCCCTTGCCGATGACAGTCTTGCAGGCGACCAGCGAGGGGCGCGGATCCGCCATGGCGTCTTCGATTGCGCGGGCAATGTCGGCGTGGTCGTGGCCGTCGCAATCGACCACATGCCATCCCGCCGCACGATGGCGCGCAGCGATGTCTTCACTCGTCGAGAGGTCCGCCGAGCCATCGATCGTGATGTTGTTGTCATCCCACAGGACAATCAGCTGTCCGAGCTTAAGGTGCCCGGCGAGACCCACTGCTTCGTGGTTGATCCCTTCCATCAGGCACCCGTCGCCGGCAATCGCCCATGTCCGATGACTGACGAGATCGTCTCCAAAATGCGCATTGAGCTGGCGTTCGGCTATTGCCATGCCGACTGCCATAGCCACGCCCTGACCCAACGGACCCGTGGTACACTCCACTCCATCGAGCAGGAAGTTCTCCGGATGGCCGGCGCAAGGACTTCCCAACTGGCGGAAGTTGCGGATGTCTTCCATCGTGGGTGCATCGTATCCGCTCAGGTGGAGCAACGAATAGATCAGCATCGAGCCATGGCCCGCGCTCAGCACGAACCGGTCACGATCGTGCCAACCGGGAGCTTTGGGATCGAACTTGAGATATTTTGACCACAACACGGTTGCCACATCGGCCATACCCATCGGCATTCCGGGATGCCCCGAATTCGCCGCTTGTACCGCATCCATGGAAAGGGCCCTGATGGCGTTCGCCATTGGCGCCATGCGCGACGGGTCGATGGTCATTCGGAAAGGCTCCTTGCGTGGGGTCTGCCGACCGACTGCGACAGACATGATTCGGGCGCGCGAACCCCTTCGCGGACAGGCAGTGAGAGGTCAAGGACGGTCCATCGGGCAGTCCACCCCTTTACCATCGTATGGTCAGATGAGGTCAGTTATCAACAGGCCCCACCAAGCCTTTGCGTCCGTTGGCAAATGCGATAATATTCATGCCATGAATGGGGACCGTACAGAGAACGCCGTGCAACGGATCGAGGCTGCGCTTGCGCGAATTGCCAAGGTCGCAGAGCGCGATACCGCCGAACAGGCTGCGAATGCGGACAATGGTGCCGCGAATGAGGCGTTACGCGCAACCGTCTCCACCCAGCTCGAACAGCTGGCTGCTCTGATCGAGGAGCTGGAGGCATGAGCGAAGTCAGCATCGCAATTGCAGGCCGGAACTACACCGTCGCCTGTGCCGAGGGTGAGGAAAGCCATGTTGCCAGCCTCGGGCAAATGCTCAACGACAAGCTTGATCAGCTTGGCGGCAGCCTGTCGTCGCAGGAATCGCAAAACCTCCTGTTCGCGGGACTGTTCGTTGCTGACGATGTGCACGAGGCGCACAAAAAGCTCGCTGAGGCGCTGGATGAGAAACGAGAGGCGGACGAAGCCCATGCAGCCCAGCAACGCGAAGCGAACCTTGCAATCGGCATGCGAGAAGAACTCCAACTGAAGATATCGCAACTGGAAGGCGAACTGGACGGTCTGCAGTCGGCCCAGCAACGCCATAGCTTGGAAGTCGACGATATGCGCAAGGAACTGGGCAATCGCCGACAGGAAGCCATGGAAGCGAACGAAGGCAAGGCCGTTATGACCGAGCGTCTCGCTGTCCTGGAGCGGGAACTGGAAGCGGCAAACACCGCCACCGAAACGCTTAAGGAAAAGAATGCCTCTCTGAACGCCAAGGTTGAGCGTTTGGGATCCATGTCTGCGGTGGTCGCATCCAATGGTGGCAAAGCGACGGAGGGCGATCTCGCCCCCGCACTGGAGAGGTTTGCCGATTTGCTGGAAGATTGTGCTGAAAAGCTTGAGCGCACGTCCACGGCACCCTAAGTAAGAGTCGGCGGGACTGCCCGGCACGAGCCGTTCGAATATCCCTGAGGCTATAAGCTATCCTAGGGAGCTGTCCCTGCCTTGGATAACGGGTTCGTCCTGGGCTCCAGGGCATACGGCGCCCACCTGACGTTTTCGCGTCAGAGGATTTCATTGGCAACGACCCATGGTGGTTCCGTCACTTCGCGCGCAGGAGCAAAACATGCGAGAAAAACATGCTCTGCGCCGTCAGATGCGGTCGAAACGTCGCGAATTCGTCGCAACCCTCCCCGAGCAGGTGCGCGGCTTGGTTTTCAGCCGGCCTCCGCAGGAGATTGACGACTTCTTCAAATCTTCACAGGCGATCGGGTTTTATTATCCGATGGAGGACGAGGCGCCCGCGCTGGGCTGGCTGCGATGGTTTCATGAAAGCGGCAAGACCGTTGCGTTACCTCGGATCGATCCATCCAGCAGCACAATGCATTTTCACATTTGGGAGAACCCATGGGCGGAGGATGAGCTTGAAACGGGTCCTCACGGCATTCCTCAACCAAGCCCGGGGGCTTCTGCTGTGACACCTGAAGCGCTCATCGTTCCCCTTCTGGCTTATACCGACACGGGAAAGCGGCTGGGCCAGGGCGGCGGCTATTACGACCGATGGCTCGAGGCAAACGGGCCAACGAAGTCCATCGGGCTGGCATGGGACTGCCAGATGGTCGAAGATCTACCGCTTGAAGATCACGATCAGTCGCTCAACGCGATCGTCACTCCGAGCCGCATCATTTGGAGCGAGCGATGAAACGCACAGAACCAACCTGGCGCATACCAATTGGAATTCTGCTGCTTATCGGTGCACTGACTGCTTACGCTTTGGTTGTTGCCCGGTATGTTCCGGAAATCGTCGCGACGTGGCACGCCCTGTTCCAGACGATCGTCTACCTGTTTTTCGGACTGATCTGGCTCTTGCCACTGAAGAGATTCCTCAAATGGATGGAAACCGGCAGCTGGCGCTAGTCCGATTGCAATCTGACAGCCTTCTGCCTAGCCTCCCTTTCTGGGAGAGAGCCGATGGTCACCGATACTGCGTCGCACGAGGCCACGGCCGACAAGCCGCCTGTCTGGTTGAAGCTCGCCCATGGCTCTGGCGCTGCGGCATTCGGAATCAAGAATAACGGCTTCGACTATTTCCTGCTGATCTTCTACGGAACCGTCATTGGGCTCGAGCCCGGACTGGTCGGTCTGGCTATCCTCATTGCACTCGTCTTCGACGCGGTCAGCGATCCGCTCGTAGGGTACTGGTCAGACAATTTCCGGTCGAAATGGGGACGGCGCCATCCCTTCATGTACGCTGCCGCCTTACCTGTAGCGTTCAGTTATTTCCTGCTGTGGAATCCGCCGGACTGGAGCGACCTGGGTCTGTTTCTGTACCTGACACTTCTCGCCATCCTGATCCGAACATTCATCACGTTCTATGAAACGCCCAGTTCAGCGCTGATCCCTGAATTGACGCAGGATTATGACGAGCGGGCAAGCCTCCAGTCGTATCGCCTGTTCTTCGGCTGGTCAGGCGGCAACATCATGAGTGTGCTCATGTTCGGTGTTCTGCTCACCGGCCCCCTCGGCATGCAGGATCGTGCCGCTTACCAAACTTATGGAATGATCGGATCAGCGCTCATTCTCGTAGTCATCATGATTTCTGCGATCGGGACGCATTCGCGCATTCCGCATCTTCACCGCCCACCGGCACCGACCGAACGATACAGTGTCGCTCGGATCTTCCGGGAGATGATCGAGACACTGAGTGAGAAGAGCTTCATTGCCTTGTTTCTCTCGACAGTGATTTTCGCCGTGGCGACCGGGCTCTCAGCCGCTCTTGCGTTTCTCATGCTCAATTATTTCTGGGAATTCAGCCCGTTTCAGATTTTCATCTGGACTTGCTTCGTGTTCGTATCTGCCTTCCTCGGCTTTCTGGTTGCGCCTTGGGCCACGCGCAGGCTGGGCAAGAAGCGCGCCACGATCATTTTGGGACTGCTCGCATTCACCATCCAACCGGCACCGGTCTTGCTCAGGCTGGTCGGCGCAATGCCGGAAAACGGAGACCCGCTGCTGTTCCCGATCGTCGCGTCGATCAATGTCATTGACCTGGGCCTCATCATTGCGGTGCAAGCCGTAGCCTACTCGATGATCGCAGATCTGGTCGAAGCCAATCAGGTGAAGACAGGTCGGCGTTCGGAAGGGGTCTATTACGCAGCGATGACCTTTACCCGCAAAACGACACAGGGGCTCGGCGTATTGGCCGCGGGCGCGATCCTTTCTTTGATCGCATTTCCCGAAGGGGCTGAACCCGGAACGGTGGACCCAGACACGCTGTGGTGGCTTGGAGCGCTCTATGCGCCCTCATTGCTGATCCTGTGGATGTCCGCTCTCTACTTCGTTTCGCGGTACAAAATCGATCGGGCCGGGCATGAGGAGAACCTGCGCAAACTGCGCGAAGGATGATCCCGCTCCGACAAAAAAGGTCCCAAGTGGCGCGAGTGACGGGACTCGAACCCGCGACCCTCGGCGTGACAGGCCGATACTCTAACCAACTGAGCTACACCCGCGCATTTAAGCGGCTAGCGCCTCTTGGGAGCAGCGCCACTAAGCCCTAGCGGGATTCGTGTCAACGGCGAAACGTGCCAAAAAACGCACTTCGCCGAAATGCGCGTGTGCCAGCAATCCTACCCGGCTCGTTAACCATATTTTCGCCTCTCGCTGCGACACCGGTCGCCGGCTTCGACGCCGGGATTGAGGAACGTGGGCTATGGTTAGGACGACACTCTTGTTTGCGGCGTTGTTCGCCGTGCTACCCTCCGCTCAGGCGCAGGACCGGATCGCCTTAACGCATGCTATCTATGTCGAAAGCATAGGCGGGAATGACGGGTCGCGCACTCTTGAACCGGCAGCCCAGCTTCGCAGGGGCGACCGCGTCGTCCTGATGATCGACTGGAGCGGAGCAGAGGCGCGCAAAGGCACCATGGTGCAGAGCGCAATCCCCTCTGCGTTGAAATACCAACGCAGCAGCTTAGAAACGATTGAAGTTTCCGTCGATGGCGGGCGCAACTGGGGACGGATCGGCCAACTGCGTATGGGCGAACGCATGGCATGGCCAGAGGAAGTCACACACCTGCGGATGCGCGTGACCGGGACCCGCACCGGACGGATTACCTACAGCGCAATCGTGCGCTGACGGTCAATCAGCCAGCAACAACACCGGGGTCTCAATCAGCTTCTTGAGCTGCTGAACAAAGCTCGCCGCATCCCAGCCATCGACCACGCGGTGATCGCAGCTGATCGAGATGTTCATCAGCTTGCGTTTCTCGATCCGCTCGCCGCCTCTGCCGTCTGGCACATACATCGGGCGCTCGATGATCCGGTTGGGACCGATGATGGCGACCTCTGGACGATTGATGACCGGAGTTGTCGCTACGCCGCCTAGCGGACCAAGCGACGTGACGGTCAACGTACCACCCGACATTTCTTCCGGCTTCGCTTTGCCGCTACGTGCAGCCTCGGCGAGCCGAGCAATCTCGTTCGCAAGCTGCCACGGGTTTCTCGCGTGTGCATCGCGGATTACCGGAACCATGAGACCGGCATCGGTCTGCGTCGCCATTCCCATGTGTACAGAGCCATAGCGAGTGACCACACCGCCTTCATCATCATAGCGAGCGTTGATCATCGGGAAATCGGGCAAGGTCTTGCACATGGCGGTGATGAGCAGCGGAAGGATAGTCAATTTCGGCTTGTCACCGCGGCTCTCATTCAACTGCGCACGCATTTGCTCGAGCGCCGTAACATCGACTTCCTCGACATAGGAAAAGTGCGGAATATTGCGCTTGGATGCGGCCATATTTTCCGCAATCCGGCGACGCATACCGATCACTTTCCGCTCTTCGTCCGCGCGCGTTTTTGCCGCGCCGGTGAATGCAGAATTGTATGACAGGAACTGATCGAGATCACCGTGGCGCACGCGGCCATCTTCTGCAGGCTTCACCTGAGAGAGATCGATGCCAAGGTCGTGCGCGCGTTTCCGGACCGCAGGAGTTGCTAGAACTTTCGACGATCCGGTCGATGTTTTTTCCTGCCCGACCGGTTGAACCGGTGCCGGTTGCGGATCTGCCGCCATCGCATCATCGGCATCGGACGCATCGGGATTTTCGACCTCGATCCGCTGTTCGACCTCGTCCGATTTAGCCACTGCTGCTGTCTCGGCCGAAGCCTCGCTCTCTTCCAGCACTTCGTCTGGCACTTCGCCTTCGATTTCAATCACCACCAGCATCGAACCGATAGCGATTGTATCGCCAACCTCCCCGGCCACTTCGACTACGGTTCCCGAAACCGGGCTCTCCATCTCGACGGTAGCCTTGTCGGTCATCATGCCGGCAAGCTGGTCGTCTTCCTCGACCTTGTCGCCTACCTTGACGTACCACTCGACGATCTCAGCTTCGGCAATGCCTTCACCGATGTCGGGCAGGTTGAATGTGAACTTGCTCATGGCGTCAGTCCTTGAGGATCTTGTCGATAGCCTCGCCGATGCGGACGGGGCCTGGGAAATAGGCCCATTCGAGGCTGTGAGGATAGGGAGTATCGAAGCCGGTCACACGTTCGACCGGCGCTTCGAGATGATAGAAACAACGCTCTGTCACGAGCGCAGACAATTCGGCACCAAAGCCCGAGGTACGGGTCGCCTCGTGTACGATCAGGCACCGCCCGGTTCGCTCGACCGACGCTTCAATCGCTTCGATATCCAGTGGGACCAGAGTGCGCAGATCGAGGATATTCGCGTCGATGCCCTTCGCCTTGCACACGGCTTCGGTCACATGGACCATAGTCCCGTATGCCAGAATGGTCAGCTGATCGCCCTCGGACACTGTACGGGCCTTGCCGAGCGGGATCTTGTAGTGACCTTCGGGGACAATGCTCGCGTCAAACCGCTTCCACGGCTCGACCGGCTTGTCGTAGAAGCCACTGAAAGGGCCGTTATAAATTCGCTTTGGCTCGAAGAAGATGACCGGATCATTGTCTTCGATACACGAGATGAGCAGACCCTTCGCATCGTAAGGCGTCGATGGAATCACCGTCTTCAAGCCAGATACATGAGTGAAGATCGATTCCGGACTCTGACTGTGGGTCTGCCCGCCAAATATGCCGCCGCCAAATGGCGAACGGACCGTCAGCGGTGCGATATACTCAGTTGCCGAGCGATAGCGAAGCCGCGCAGCTTCGGAGATCAGCTGATCGAGGCCGGGGTAGATATAGTCGGCAAACTGGATTTCAGGGACCGGTCGCAATCCATATGCGCCCATCCCCACAGCAACGCCGATGATCCCGCATTCGGAAATCGGCGTGTCGAATACGCGGGTCTTGCCGTGCTTCTCCTGAAGGCCGGCAGTGGCGCGGAACACGCCACCGAAATAGCCGACATCTTCGCCCAGCACGATCACGTCGGGATCGCGTTCCAGCATGATGTCGAGCGCATCATTGATGGCATCGATCATGTTCAGACGGCGCTCGGAACCCACGTCGGCAACTGTCTGCCCTTCGGTAGCGGATTTGCTCACGACTTGGGCCTCCCACCGTCGAACTTAATCTTGCGCTCCCGGGTGGCCTGATCGGCCTGTTCCTTGAGGTGCCACGGCAGCTCCTCGAACACATCTTCGAACATGGTGTGGAATGGCTGATGCATACCATGGCCAAGGATGCCGTTCTTCTCGGCTTCCTTCGTCGCAGTCTTGACCGTATCAGCGCATTCCTTGTCCATCGCAGCCTGGCGGTCCTCATCCCACTCGCCCAGCGCAATCAGGTGGTTCTTCAGCCGGTTGACCGGATCACCCAGCGGCCATTCGTCCTGTTCCTGCGCAGAGCGATAGCCGCTCGGGTCGTCCGACGTGGAATGACCTTCTGCCCGGTAGGTGAAATACTCGATCAAGGTCGGCCCCGCATTCGCACGCGCGCGATTGGCCGCCCACTGCTGCGAGGCATAGACCGCCAGCGCATCATTGCCATCGACCCGCAGTCCCGCCAGTCCGTAGCCAAGCGCACGCGCTGCGAATGTCGTGCGCTCTGCCCCGGCAAAACCCGAAAAGCTCGAAATCGCCCACTGATTGTTGATCACATTCAGGATCACCGGCGCATTATACACCGTCGCGAAAGTGCAGGCAGAATGGAAATCACCTTCTGCCGTGCTGCCTTCACCCACCC
The DNA here is from genome assembly GCF_005434975.1 of Parerythrobacter lutipelagi. Classification (GTDB taxonomy): domain Bacteria; phylum Pseudomonadota; class Alphaproteobacteria; order Sphingomonadales; family Sphingomonadaceae; genus Parerythrobacter_A; species Parerythrobacter_A lutipelagi. The sequence continues at coordinate 1,171,356 of NZ_SKCJ01000002.1, forward strand.
ATGTCGCTGCAATCCGGCTGTCGCCTTTTGCCGCGCTGGCCATCGCCCAGCCCACCGCTTGCGGGGTTTGCGTCGCGAGGTTTCCGGAAATCGAGAAGAAGCTGTGCTCGCGGCTCGAATACATGATCGGCAGCTGGCGGCCCTTCAGCTTGTCGCCCTTGTTGGAATAAATCTGATTGATCATTTCGACCAAGGGATAGCCGCGTGAAATCAATATCCCCTGCTGGCGATAACTGGGAAAAACCATGTCGTCGCTGGCCAGCGCCATGCCGGCAGCAACCGAAGTTGCCTCTTCGCCGGTACATTTCATGTAGAAGCTGGTTTTGCCCTGCCGTTGACCGCGAAACATGCGCTCGTCGAACGCGCGGACCAAGGCCATATTATACAACATCGTGCGCAGCGTATCTGGATCGAGCTTAGGATCCCACGGGCCATGCGCCTGGTCATCGTCCCCCAGGACGCGGATGAGATCATAGGCAAGCGGCGCAAAGCTTTTGGGATCGGCTGCTTCGTCGGGACGGGGCTGTTCACCTGCAGGCGGAACGTTGAGGTGGGAGAAATCGGCCACGTCGCCGGGACGGTATTTGGGTTCGGGAATGTGGAGCGCGAGCTTCGGCTTGTTGCTGCCCCCTGCTCCTCCGGGCCTGTCGGCCATATACTTTCTCCCAGACGTAATCTTTTAATCGTGAGTTATATTATTTCACAGCGAAGAAATGGTCAAGTTACCCCCCATCAAACCGCGACCGGCGCGCTCAGAGCGCCCTGAGGCGTGTACCCCTCGACGAGAAAATCTTCGATGCGATAGCCGAAAATGCTGTCAGGCCTTCTGCTGATCTCAAGCCTCGGACTGCCTGAGGGTTCCCGCGTCAACTGTTCGGTCACAAGGTCCTCGTGATTGCGATAAAGGTGAGTATCACCGCCCATCCACACGAACTCGCCCGGCTCAAGGTCTACTTGCTGCGCGATCATCCGCTGAAGCAGCGCACCGCTCCACAGGTTGAAAGGAAGACCAAGCGCGACATCGCAACTACGCTGGTAAAGCGCGCAATTCAGTTTCCCGTCGCCAACGTGGAACTGGTAAGTCTTGTGGCACGGCGGCAAGGCCATGCGATCGAGTTGCGCGACATTCCAGCCTTCGATGATATGACGCCGACTGCCCGGATTGGAGCGAAGGCTTTCCACAACCTCGGCAACCTGGTTGATACCGGGGCCGCGCTCGTACTTCCCGTCAGCGCCATAGCGATACGTCGGCCAGTCTACCCATTGCTTGCCGTAAACAGGACCAAGATCACCCCACTTTTCGGCGAAAGTAGCATCGTTGGCAATCCGCTGCACGAATTCGTCCAGCGCGATCGTGTTTCCGGTCTGCCGGACATAATTGGCATGAGGCCACTCGTTCCAGATCTTTACGCCCTGTAGCACCAGGGGCCGAATGTTGGTCTCTCCGGTAAGGAACCAAAGCATCTCGCGCGTCGCGGTTTTCCAGTAAACCCGCTTTGTTGTGATCAGAGGCATTCTGCCATCGGCCAGATCGAAACGCAGCATGGTCCCGAAGACGGATCGCGTGCCGATACCGGTCCGGTCGACACGCTCGCTTCCCTCGTTCCATATGCGGCGCATAAGGTCGAGATATTGCCACTCTGGATGTGAGCGGTCTGAAGAATCAGCGGGAATCGCGGCACTGGCCATACCAAGTCCCTAGACCCGCAATTGCCCGCTTGCCACCCCGCGTGCACCTGCCTATAGCGCGCGCCTTGCCTCGACCCGCGTGGCGTATTTGCACCGCGGGACCGACACGGTCGGGGAGTAGCTCAGCCTGGTAGAGCACTGTCTTCGGGAGGCAGGGGCCGGAGGTTCGAATCCTCTCTCCCCGACCAATTATCTAAAATGTCGCGGTAGCTAGCGTCACTGCGCCTAGCACTATGGTCAGTGCGCCTAGGCCGATCGACAAATGCACCCGCAGGCGCATGAAGCCGGGTGCGGAAAGGCCGAGCCGCCGGTCGACAATCGGCGACAGAGCGATCAGCAGCCCAAGCCATAGCAAGGACGGCCCAGGCCAGTTCCAACCCATGACCCAAGGGAGGAAAAGCGCGAGCGCAATCAGGCTTGGAATCACCGATATTGCGAACACCCATTTCGGGGGCCTTTTGCTGGTGATTGCCTGCCCCCACCATATTCCGCCCAAAAAACTGAAGATCAGGGCTGCGTAAGCAAATCCGGCCGCCTGCGCCATCCAGCGCCACTCACCTTCGTGCAGAGCGCCTGCGACCGCAAGCAGTTGCGGGAGCAATCCCGCGTAGCCGAGCCAATGCGCTTCTGTCGGAACATGTTCCGACTCGGTGGGTTGTGTTTTCATGCCCAGCATTTTTCCAATTACTGCGTGATCGCGTGAGTCAATCCGACAATCCGCGGCGCGAGCGGTCGGTTCCCAGCAGCCGGATGGGCCGACTAGGCGGCTTCGGACGCCTGGCCGGAGGAATTGCCGGCGGTATGTTTGCGGAAGGCGCGCGACGCATCGCTTTAGGCGAACTTCCTTCGATGAACCAGATGGTTTTAACTCCGGGCAACGCAAAGCGTCTTGCCGAGCGCCTGGCGCATTTGCGCGGCGCGGCGATGAAGCTGGGGCAAATGATCAGCATGGACGCGGGCGATATGCTGCCGCCCGAGCTGTCTGCCATTCTGGCGACGCTGCGCGATCAAGCGAATTTCATGCCTGCGCGGCAGCTCGATACAGTGCTCACGCAGGAATGGGGCAGCGACTGGCGAAAGCGCTTTCGCCGCTTCGAGCCGCGCCCCATCGCCGCAGCGAGTATCGGGCAAGTACACCGCGCGCTTACGAAGGACGGCAGAGTCCTGGCGATCAAAGTGCAATATCCCGGTATCGCCAAGAGCATCGATTCCGATGTCGATAACGTGGCCACTTTCCTGAGGATGTCTGGCCTTTTACCAAAAGAGCTGGACATCGCGCCGCTGCTGAAGGCCGCAAAGGACCAGCTTCACGAGGAAGCCGATTATTTGCGCGAAGGCGAGCAAATGCAGCAGTACGCGCAATTGTTGCAAGACCAGCCGCAGTTTGTCGTGCCTCAACTCGACAAGGAACTGACGCGCGAGCGAATTCTGGCGATGAGCTTCGAAGATGGGATCGCGATCGAGTCGCTGGAGAGTGAACCGCAGGACCTCCGCAACACGGTGTTCGAGCACCTTATTCGCTTGGTGTCGCGGGAACTCTTCGAGTTGGGGTTGATGCAAACCGATCCCAATTTCGCCAACTTCCGCTATCGCCGCGACGACGGAAAGATCGTGTTGCTCGATTTCGGTGCGGCTCGTGCGGTCGACCCTGGAGTATCGAATGCCTATCGCCGCTTGCTTGCCGCGGGACTGGATGGCGACAAGGATCGCATCCGCGAAGAAGCGTTGGCGGCAGGCTTTGTAGCCCCCGCAGCAATCGAGCGGCACCGGGAACGGATCGACAGAATGATCGAGCTGATCGCTACGGAAATTTCCCGCGATGCACCGTTTGATTTTGGCGACCGGTCCTTCGTACCCTTGTTGCGTGATGAAGGTATGGCCATCGCAGAGGACAAGCAAAGCTGGCACATACCGCCTGTCGAGACACTGTTCGTACAGCGCAAGGTGAGCGGCACGGCTTTGCTCGGCGCAAGGCTAAAGGCCGTGGTAAACGTCAGGCGCGTTATCGAAGACGTTTTCGATGCAAACCCGGCCTAGGCGGATTGCCGGCTTTTCCTCTCCGCAATCCAGCCATCGATATGCTCTTCGAGTACGTTGAGCGGCACTGCTCCGTTCTCGAGCACTGCGTCATGAAAATCGCGCAGGTCAAACGATGAACCAAGCTCTTCTTCTGCTCGCGCACGCAATTCGCGGATCTTGAGCTCGCCGATCTTGTAAGCAACTGCCTGACCGGGATTGGTGATGTAGCGATTGACCTCCGCGTCGATATTGCCCGGTGAAAGTGCCGTGTTGTCGAGCATATAATCGACCGCCTGTTGCTTGCTCCAACCCTTGGCATGGAGGCCGGTGTCGACGACGAGGCGGGTCGCTCGCCACATTTCGTAGCTCAGCCGCCCCATTTCCTTGGCCGGCGTGTCATACAGCCCCATCTCGATGCCCAAACGCTCGGAATAAAGACCCCAGCCCTCCACGAAGGCGGTGAAGAAAGTGCCATTCGCCCGTAGCGGGTGCATATCGAGCTCCTGCTGCAGGGCGATCTGATGATGATGGCCCGGGACGGCTTCATGCACGCCGAGCGCAGGCAATTCCCAAAGCGGGCGCTGGTTCAATTCAGTTGTGTTGACGCGGTAGATGCCCGGTTGCCCTGTGTTGAGTGAACCGCGCTCGTAATAGGCTGTGGTGTTTCCTGGGGCCTGCGCGTCGGGGATTGGCAAGACGGTATAGGGTTGGCGCGGCAAGGTGCCGAAAAGTTTGGGCATCCAGCCGTCGATCTGCTTGGCCAACGATTGCGCTGCGGTCATCAGCTCATCAGGCGTTGCCGCATAATATTGCGGATCGGTGCGAAGGTGATCGATGAACGATTCGCGCGTGGCAAAACCGGCATCAAGCGCCACCGATTCCATTTCCGTCCGAATCCGCGCGACTTCCGACAGTCCAAGCTGATGAACCTGGTCGGGAGTCATGTCGGTGGTGGTATAGCTGCGCACCCGATAGGCGTAGAATTCCTCACCTCCCGGCGTGCCAAGAGCACCCGGCGCTCCATCGCGGCAGTTCGGAGCGTAATCCTCGCGATAGAACTCGAGAAACTCCGAAAACGCTGGAAAAACACCAGCTTCCAAGGCTGTCCGGGCGCGAGACTGCAAGTCGGCCCATTCCGCTTCGGAAATCGTATTCGGTCGCTCAGCGAATGGTGCCCAATAAGGCGATGTCTCCGCTGATGGATAAATTTGCGCAGCGATACGCTCGTCGAACCCTTCCATCGGGCCGCACGCTTGCGTCAAACCAAGATCGACCGCTGTCCGCGAACGGGCAATGGCATCGCGGTTGACCTGCGGGTACGCGGCTAATCTGCCGACATAACTTTCGTAGTCGGCCTTGGTGAAGAGCGGCGAGGAATATGGCAATCCGGCCACCCAGCGGAACCATCCTCCGCGATTGGTGAATAGCACATAAGCATCATGTTCGTGCTCGGACGCTTCGATCGTGTCGCTCAGACTGGTGCGGAGCACTGACCGATCGATTGCGAGTTCTTCTGGCAGCCCAGCCACGTCGATGGCTTCGAGCCGGGCAAAGAATGCCCTCGCTTCGTCAAGATTGCGACGGTGCGCCTCCAGTGACCAATCACCCAACTTGCCGTCCCCTCGCCGGTCACCAACGCTCGTCGCCAGACCGGGGCTATTGTCCAGCGTCCATTGCCAAATTTCCTCCCGCAGTTCGCGGTAGTCGTCGGCTGGTTCCGCTTGCGCTTGCGGAATAGCGGCAAGCCCCAGTGCTAGTGCGACGATCAGGCGTTTCATTGGCGAGCTCTCCGAAGTTTCCATCTACCTATTGCGCCCACTCGCCTGGGTCCAGTAGGCGCATGGAATGTTCAAACCGCGTGTGCTCTTCGTTTGCCTTGGAAACATCTGTCGTTCGCCACTTGCGGAAGCCGCTTTTCGCAAACACGCCGCCGATGCTGGACTGGATGCAGAGGCCGACAGCGCCGGAACAGCTGCCTATCACGTTGGCAAATCACCAGATCCGCGAAGCGTGCGAGAGGCCGCAAAGAATGGCATCGACATCGCGCGGTACAGCGCCAGACAGATCGACGAAGACGATTTCTTCCGCTTCACCCATATCTTCGCGCTCGATCAGTCAAACTTGCACGATCTGCGGGCAATCCAGCCGGTCAATTCCACTGCGGAGTTGGCACTGCTGCTCGATACCCTGCCGCACAAGATGGGCGTCTCTGTAGCCGACCCGTATTACGGCGATGAAGAGGGCTTTGCGGAGACGTGGCAGGATGTGAGCGAGGCAGGCTTGGCAATTGTCACGCAGCTGTCTGCGCCAATTGGTTAATGTTCGGACTTCCCAGGATTTTAACCTTTCCCGGCTAATTGCGCTCCTGTTTTGCAGGAGTGCAGCGCATGTGGCTCATCGGGGCCGTGGCACGGAAAAGTCGGACAGCAAGCTGGCGGGGCAATTTCCTGATCGCCAGCGTGTTTTTGCTCGCTTTGCTTCTAGCCGGTGCGAGCTGGTTCGCAACAACCACAGCTTTCGAACGCGAAAACGCGGAAGCGAGCAGAGATCACGCATTTGCAGTGCTGGGCACCGCCGACGAAATAGAGATCGCGGCCCTCAATGCAATTCGCGGCGAGCGTGGCTATCTGCTGAGCGACGATCCGGAATTTTTACGACCGCTCAACGATGCGAAACTGCGGGGAAGGTTCCTGATCGAGCAGCTGCAAGAATTGGTTGCCGACAATCCCGAGCAAGCCGCCTCCGCTAAGCGTGTCGCAGCCGAATTCAATGCGCTGATTTTCCGGGTTGACCGGATCGTCGAGTTGCATCGACGAGGAGATCGAGCAGCAGCCCACAAACGCGTGCGTAATGCGGAAGACAGAGATGCTGTCGAGACAATTGTCGCCGACCTGCAGCGAATTGAACGGTACGAAAACTCGCGGCTCGCGAAGAGGACACTCATCGCTCAGAAGCACGGTGAGGCAAACCAGAACTATCAGTATCTGTTATCGGGTGTTGGCATTGCATTGATGATCTTGGCGGCTTTCGCGGTCAGTGCAGTTCGTCGCGCAGTTGCGGCTGAGGCTCGTGTCCGCAGCGAACTTCGACGGCGGGCGATGACCGACGAGCTGACAGGGTTGGCCAACCGGCGCGAGTTCATGGCTTCGCTCGATAGAGCTATGGCATCCGCCCGGCGCAGCCGTCGGCCACTTTCGCTAGCCATCCTTGACATCGATCATTTCAAGCGGATCAACGACACCTTTGGCCATCCCGCGGGAGATGCCGTGATACGAACAGTTGCCACGACTGCCGTGGACCTTATGCGTGGACAGGACACCGTGGGACGGATTGGCGGAGAGGAGTTCGCCATCGTGCTTCCCGACTGTTCGAGTGCGGACGCCTACGCAGCCTGCGAACGATTGCGCCTCGCAATCCGCGCCGCCGATCTGGAGATGGAGACCGGCGAGCACGTATCGGTAACCCTCAGCACCGGCATAGCTACCTTCGCCCCGAATGACACAGCCGAGCAGATGATCGCCCTTGCCGATGCTGCCTTATACCAGGCGAAGCACGGTGGACGTGACCGCGTCTTGCTGGCGGCCTAACCTCCGCGCAACATCTGTACGCCCCAATCGCGCTCGAACAAATACAGCAGGATCCGCGCGGCTTCACCCCGCCGCCCGTTAAGGCCGCCGTCGCGATCCATCAGCAGCCGTGCATCGTCATGCGCGAGCGGTAGCAGCCTTGTGATCTGCTCCAGACTCGCGACACGAAAAGGCGTGTCGCCAGATTGCCTTGTGCCGAGCAGCTCGCCTCCGCCGCGCAGGCGGAGATCTTCCTCGGCAAGCCGGAAACCGTCCTGACTCTCCCGCATCAGGGCGAGACGTTCGCGTGCGGTCTCTGAAAGCGTGTCACCGCGCAGCAGCAGACAGGTGGATTTCTCACTGCCCCGGCCGACACGTCCGCGAAGTTGGTGCAACTGGGCCAATCCAAAACGTTCGGCTTGTTCGATCACCATCAAAGTGGCGGCAGGAACATCGACGCCGACTTCGATCACTGTCGTTGCGACCAGCAATTTTGCTTGGCCACTGGCGAAGCGCTGCATCGCCGCGTCTTTCATCTCTGGCTTAAGCTGGCCGTGCACGAGAACCACATCGTCGCCGAAACGCTCCTTCAACAGCGTATATCTCGCCTCTGCAGCGGCAATGTCTTCGGTTTCGTGCTCGCGCACCATGGGGCAGACCCAATAGGCCTGCTGCCCGCTTGCCATGTGGCGACCTGCGCCTTCGACCACTTCCGCGAGCCGGTCGAGGGCGACAACCCTTGTGTCGATCGGTTGGCGTCCCGGCGGCATTTCATCAAGACGGCTGACTTCCATCTCGCCATATTGCGCCAGGGTGAGCGTGCGCGGGATGGGTGTCGCGGTCATCGCCAAAGTATGCGGACTCATCCGCCCTTTGCTCGCAAGTTGTAGCCGCTGAGCAACACCGAACCGGTGCTGCTCGTCAATGACCACCAGCGCGAGATCCTTGTAATTTACGCTGTCCTGAAAAATCGCATGGGTTCCGACGACAATATCGATGCTGCCGTCCAGCAGACCCATCAAAGTGCTTTCCCGCGCCCTGCCCTTGTCACGCCCGGTCAGCAACGCGACTTCGGCCCCGGTCGGGCGCGCCATATCACGCAGGGTTTCAAAATGCTGCCGGGCGAGAATCTCTGTCGGTGCCAGCAGCGCGGCCTGTTTGCCTGCTTCGTTCGCGACCAGCATCGCTTCCAGCGCAACCACAGTCTTGCCCGCACCCACGTCACCTTGCAGCAGCCGCAGCATGGGCGATTCCTGCCGGAGGTCATCTTCTATTTCCCGGACCGAGCGTGCCTGTGCACCGGTAAGCTGATAGGGGAGATCAAGCTTGCCGCGCAGCGAGCCATCACCGACCAGTGCTTGCCCTTTCCGCTGCCGGTTGGCCGCACGAACCAGCATTAACGCGAGACTGTTGGCGAGAAGCTCATCATAGGCGAGCCTCTCCCGCGCAGGGCCATGCTCACCCTTGTGCGCGAGGTTGAGGGCATCCGACCAGACAGGCCAGCCTTGTTTCTCGAACTGGGTCGGCTCGATCCATTCGGGTAGCTCGGGCAGCTTTTGAAGCGCCTGCGTCACGAGGCCTGCGATCTTCGGCTGGGTCAGGCCATCCGACAACGCATAGACCGGTTCAGACAGCCGAGACAGCGTTTCACCGCCTTCCTTCTCGACATGGTCGGGATGCACGATCTGCAGCATATCGCCATAGCGATCGAGCCGGCCCGCCACCCACCGCCGTTCGCCGACAGGCAGTAGCTTTTTTGCGGTGTATGATGCGCGGCCGAAATATGTCAGCGTGCAAATGTTTCCGATGCTGTCCTGTGCAAGAACGCGGTACGGTCCTCGGCCCGAACGCGGTGCGCGATGCTCGGTTGTGGTCAGGGCGATTACAATCTGTTCGCCCTCGCTCGCTTCATCGAGCGTGTCGACAGGGCGCCGCGTTACGAATCGGTCCGGCAGGTGGTACGCAATGTCTTTTACCCGCGCGAGGCCGAGCTTTTCGAGCGGCTTCTTGAGCTTGGGCCCGACACCGTCGAGCGTTTCGCTCTCAGCAAAGAGCGGATTGAGGATGTCCGGCCGCATAGTGCCTTTTCTATAGCTGCTTGCGCAGCCAATGCGAGTGCCCTACCCGCGCCTCATGTCCGAAAATACCCGCCTTTCCCGAGCAAAATTCCGTTCGTGGCACCGTGGAACGCGGGAAGCCGATTACATGATCGGCGGCTTCTTCGACCGTTACAGCCAAGGCTGGGACGAAGCAGGTTTGCTATGGTTCGAAAACTTGCTGGACGAGGACGATGTCGATGTCATGGCGTGGGCCCTCGGAACCCAGCCCGTGCCCGAACGCTTTCAAAGCGAGCAAATGGAATTGATGAAGAAGCTCGACTACGTGAACATACCTCGCTGAAGCGCCAACCAATCGACAGACGATGCCAGACCTGAACCGTATTCTCGCGGCGAGAGAGCCGCTCACGCTATCTTCCGTTGCGCGCGGCGCGCAGCCGTTGGTTATGGCCGACCTCGCGCGCGCCTCGAATGGTCGCGCAGTCTTTATCGCCGCAGATGACGCAGCAATGCGCACTGTTACGGACACTGCGCATTTCTTCGCTCCGGAACTGGAAGTGCTGGAATTCCCTGCATGGGATTGCTTGCCGTACGATCGCGCCAGTCCTGCGCTATCGGTCAGCGCCCGGCGTCTCTCAGCGCTTTACCGCCTACAAGCCGGCAAGGCCGGTTCACAACTCCTCGTAACGACCGTCAACGCCGTGCTCCAACGCGTTCTCACGCCGTTTCGCGTTCGAGAAAGCGTGCGTGAGTTCAAGCCCGGGAGCGAGATGAGCCGCGAAAGCCTTTCGGCTCTCCTGCAGCGACAGGGTTACAGCAGATCCGATACGGTGGTCGACAAAGGCGAATACGCCGTTCGCGGATCAATCGTCGACATTTTTCCATCCGGCATGGAGGAAGGGCTGAGGCTCGATTTCTTCGGCGACGAATTGGAAAGTCTGCGCAGCTTCGACCCTTCGACCCAGATGAGCACCGGCGTGCTTAAATCGCATCTTCTCTTGCCCGCCAGCGAAGCGCTGCTGGACGAAAACAGCATCAAGCGTTTCCGCGGGCGCTACCGCGAATTGTTCGGCGCTGCTTCAACCCAGGACCCGCTTTACGAAGCAGTCAGCGAAGGCCGGCGGTTGGCCGGAATGGAGCATTGGCTGCCGCTGTTCGAAGAGCGCATGTCGACTGTGTTCGATCACTTGGGAGAGGCCGATATTGTCGTTGTCGACAGCGCATCACTGCAGGCTGGCGAGGAACGACTGAGCGATATCGCCGACTATTGCGAACAGCGCGTGGCAGCGAGTGGGCAGGCCAAGGGCAGCTACCGGCCTCTGCCGCAGGATGCGCTCTATGTTCGCAAGGAAGAATTCGCTGCTGCGCTGGACGCAGCGCCGGCTCATCGCGCTTCGATTTTTGCCGCGCCGGAAAGTCCGGGTGCCGTCGATTTCGGATTTCAGTCAGCACGCGATTTCGCCCCAGAAAGGGCACGCAACGACAATGTCTACGAAGCTGCGGCACAGCATTTAAAGAATGTCGCCAAATCGGGCCGCAAGCCGGTCTTCGCCGCCTACTCGACCGGCAGCCGGGCGCGCATCGCATCGATCCTGACCGAGGCCGGGACCGAAACCCGGCTTGCCGATGGGTGGCAGGAAGCGCTGGGCCTTGCCGCCAAAGGCAATGCGGTCGCGCTTGTCCTGCCAGTCGAAACCGGATTTTCGAACGATCAGCTGGAGCTCATCAGCGAGCAGGATGTTCTTGGTGACCGCCTCGTCCGCCGCCGGAAGCGCAAGAAGGATTCCGATGCCTTTCTTGCCGAACTGCAAGCACTCAACCGCGGTGATCTGGTGGTTCACGTCGAGCACGGGATCGGCAAGTATCTCGGGCTGGAACCGGTCCCGGTTGGGCAAAGCAAGCACGACTGCGTCATGCTGCAATACCGCGGCGGTGATAAGCTCTACATCCCGGTCGAGAACATCGATGTTCTAAGCCGCTACGGCTCTTCGGAAGAAGCGGTTCAGCTTGATCGGCTAGGCGGCGAAGCTTGGCAGAAAAGACGCGCTCAGCTTAAAGAGCGCATCCGGGAAATCGCTGGGGAACTGCTCAAGGTCGCCGCCGAGCGGGCCTTGCGTAAAGCACCTGTATTTGAAGTGGATGAAGCGAGCCTCAACCAGTTTGTCGATCGCTTTCCGTGGGAAGAAACCGACGATCAGGAACGCGCCATTGCTGACGTATTGCGCGACCTGGAGAGCGGCAAGCCAATGGACCGGCTGGTCTGCGGCGATGTCGGCTTCGGCAAGACAGAGGTTGCACTCCGCGCTGCCTTCGTTGCCGCCATGAACGGCCAGCAAGTTGCGCTCGTCGCGCCGACGACCCTCCTCGCGCGCCAGCATTATACCAACTTTGCACAGCGTTTTGCTGGTTTCCCGCTCAAGGTAGGGCGACTCAGCCGCCTTGTTCCATCGAAGGAAATCAGCGAAACCCGCGAAGGGCTGGAGACGGGCGACATCGACATCGTCATCGGCACGCATGCGATCCTGTCCAAGAATACCAAATTCAAGAATCTCGGGCTGGTGATTGTCGATGAAGAGCAGCGCTTCGGCGTAACGCATAAAGAAAAGCTCAAGCAATTGCGGGCCGACGTGCACATGCTGACACTTACCGCGACCCCGATCCCGCGTACGCTGCAAATGGCGATGACCGGCCTGCGCGAGCTCTCCACGATCCAGACACCCCCGGTCGACCGGCTTGCTGTGCGGACCTATGTCATGGACTGGGATGACATGGTGATACGCGAGGCATTGCTCCGCGAACACCATCGCGGCGGACAAAGCTTCATCGTGGTGCCGCGCATCTCCGATATGGATGCCATCGCAGACTGGTTGCATGAGCATGTGCCGGAAGTGAAACACGTCGCCGCGCACGGCCAGATGGGCGCAGGCGAGATAGAAGAGCGCATGAGCGCATTCTACGAGGGCAAGTACGACGTTCTTCTATCCACCACGATCGTCGAATCAGGGCTGGACCTGCCGAGTGCCAACACGATTATCATCCACCGTGCCGATATTTTCGGCCTTGCCCAGCTCTACCAGTTGCGTGGCAGGGTCGGACGCGCGAAATTGCGTGCCTATGCTTATCTGACATATGCAGCGGATACACAGCTGTCCGAAGTCGCGGAGAAGCGGCTCAAGGTGCTCAGCGATCTGGACAGCCTGGGTGCCGGCTTCCAGCTCGCCAGTCACGATCTGGATATACGCGGCGCGGGCAATTTGCTGGGCGACGAACAATCGGGGCACATTCGCGAAGTAGGCTTCGAATTGTACCAGTCCATGCTGGAAGACGCGATCCTGGCCGCGAAGGCGGGTGCCGCCGGTCTCGCGGCCAAGCCTGAAAGCATCAGTCCGCAAATCACCGTCGATGCGCCGATCATGATCCCGGAGGAATATGTGCCGGATCTCGCCGTGCGCATGGCGCTATACCGCCGGTTGAACGACGCGCAGGACAAGGCAGAGATCGAGGCGATGGCCGCCGAGATGATCGACCGGTTTGGTCCTTTGCCGGATGCCACGGCCAATCTGGTTCGTCTGATCGAAATCAAGCACCAGGCAATCGCAGCCAATATCGCCAAGATCGACGTTGGGGCCCGGGGAACTCTTGTCACGTTCCACAATGATGATTTCCCGGATCCCGCCGGATTGCTGGCCTACGTCGATCGCTTGCAAGGCACAGCAAAGCTGCGCCCGGATATGAAGTTGGTGATCAATCGCGCTTGGGGCGATCCAAATAGCCGCCTGAACGGCCTGTTTCAACTGACCAAAGGCCTAAGCGCAGTTGTGCAAAAGGCAGCGGCAAAGCGTTAAGCTTCAGCGAGTCTGACGAACTCTTTTTGCGTCATCGGGCCAGCTGCAAAGTAGCCCTGAAAGCTGTGGCAACCTTCGGCGGCAATCAAAGCACGCTGTTTCTCACATTCGATGCCTTCGGCGATGACCTCCAAACCCAAGGCTTTGGCCATGGCGACAATACCTTGCAGCACGGCAAGATCCCTGGTGTCGTCGCCAATTCCATCGATCATCGCGCGATCGAGCTTCAGGTAATCGAGCGGCAGGATCTTCAGGTAACGGAAATTGCAAAAGCCGGCGCCGAAATCATCCAGCGCGATTTTCACGCCGGATGCCTTCAGTGTCTCCAGCGTTGTCTTCGCCAGATCGAGATCACCAATCAGCACCTGTTCGGTGATCTCAAGCGTCAAACGATCCGCTGCAAAGCCTGACTTCCGGATCAACGACAGTAGCTCAATGGCGAAACTTGGGGCTGCAAGGTCTGCGGGCGTCACGTTCAGCGACAGCCGCAAACTATCCGGCCACTCTCGGGCACCGGCTAGAGCCTTGGCGGCGATGTGCCGGGATAATTGTGCAACATGGTCGGCCCGCTCGGCAATCGCGAATAATGTCGCTCCCCCGACTCGACCGAGCGTTGGGTGATCCCATCGCGCCAGCGCTTCGGCACCGAGCAAATCCGCCCCGTCGACAGAATATTGCGGTTGATATAGAATTGAAATTTCGCCCCGATCCAGCGCGCTTAGCAAGTCTGCTTCAAGTTGCGCAGAACGGATACCGGGCATTGACCATTCGGTGTGAGCCCACAGTATCCGCCTGCCCTTGCGGTGCCGCGCGCTATCCAGAGTCTCCGCCATCCGGTCAAAAATCAGGTCCGGACTCTCCCCGGGCAGAGCTCGCATGAGCGCAATGCGCGGCCACAAACGGACCGTTCCACCGTCTCCCGCATCCGCAATGGGATGCGCGACTGCGTCAGCCAAAGCCTCTGCCAGCCATTGCCAACGCTCACGGCTGCAGAGCTCATGCGCCAGAACCAGGAATTGCCCTCCCCCCATGCGGCAAATGGCGAGCCGCGAATGGTCGAATTCGTCATCGGCGAAATGCTGGATGCGCTTGGCGACTTCGACCAGAGCGCCGTCACCGGTCGCTTCTCCGAAAGCAATGTTGACCGTCTCGAACCGCCCCAGCTCCAGCAACATCGCATGGATGGGTGCTGTCACGCCCTCCTTCGCCGCACCATCCTGCCACAAGCGCAGGGTCGCACGGGCCAGGCCCGGGCCACCAAGTCCGGTCAATTCATCGCGAAGGGACTCGTCCCACATAGTTGCGCGCTGTAGCATGCTTCACCGTGTAAAATTGTTGCCGCGTTAAATCCCGCGACAAATTGGATGCGTTGCCAAATGGCACAGCCGCCCATAGGGTTCGCTCGCGCCGTCTGGCGGGATCGAGGGGACGATGAGCAGCAATCACGGCTTTCGCAAATTGGCACTGGCGATCTCTGATACCGCGAAAGCGGTCGAGACAGCCCGCGAACTCGAGGATGCGCACGATTGGGTGCCCATGGCGGAGGCGGACGCAGTCGTAACTCTGGGGGGTGATGGCTTCATGCTGGCGACCCTGCACAAGATGCTGGACGATGGGCGTATCTTGCCATGTTATGGGGTCAATCGCGGTACGGTAGGGTTCCTGATGAACAAATACCGCCAGGGCGTGAAGATCCTCGACAAGATCAATCGTTCGAGATCCATGGGAATCTCGCCCTTGCGCATGGAAGCTGTGACACAAGACGGCGAGCGGCATGTCGAATGTGCGATCAACGAGGTCTCATTGCTGCGTGAAACGCGGCAAACAGCCAAGATGGAAGTTATCGTGGATGACAAGATCCGGATCAAGGAACTGGTCGGCGACGGTGTGCTCGTTTCCACACCGGCCGGTTCAACCGCGTATAACCTCTCCGCGAACGGACCGATTCTGCCGCTGGATTCGCAGTTGCTCGCGCTGACTCCAATCAGCCCCTTCCGTCCGCGCCGCTGGCGTGGCGCGATCTTGCCCGATAGGTCGAGCATCAAGTTTACCGTATTCGAACCTGCCAAACGCCCGGTTGCCGCAGTGGCCGACCAGAAAGAAGTGCGCGACATTGCCGAAGTCAGCATCGAAATCGCCCGTGATTCCGAGCTGACGCTGCTGTTCGATCCCGGCCATTCGCTCGATGAGCGCATTGTTGCCGAACAATTCATGACATAAGCACCGCTTTGCCCACAATACAGGGTTGCAAAGCCAATTCGCCGCCCATATAGGCTCGCCCTCGCCCTCCTCCATACCGCTTGGAGGGCTGCTCCCCGATAGCTCAGCGGTAGAGTAGGTGACTGTTAATCACTTGGTCGTTGGTTCGAATCCAACTCGGGGAGCCATTTTTCACCTGGCAGATTTGTTTTCCGTGCAGCACCGGTCAATCGGGCCGCACGTATAGTCCGTCGAATTGCAGCAAGCGTCCTGTTTGCCGATCACGAAAATCCGGCAAGAGGTTCCAAAGCGCGAAGCCTGCACCGGCAAGGCGCTGATGGATGATCGTCCAGTCCACTTGCCCGGTGTACAGTTCCGTCGTGGACATCTCGACAAGAACTGCGTCGATGTGCGGCAGCAAACCGGCAGCCCCTTTCAGCACTTCGCCTTCATACCCTTGCGCATCGATCTTGAGTAGAATGCGCTGCTCCTGCGAACCAAGCGTTTGCGCAAAAATGCTGGCGATCGGTTCGACAAATACGCGTTCCTCAGACACGTAAACGGACCGGGGTGCCGCATCCACATGCGCATCCTCCATCGGGAGCAGCGAAGACGATACGGAGTTTCTTGCGATGTTGATGGAAGCCTCTCCGCTTTCTGCGCCTGCGGCCATTCGCGCAAGCACATGAACCCGAGAGTTCCCGGCGAACCTTTGGCTCAGCAAGCGATGCGCATCACTGAGTGGTTCGATACAATGGATGGTGCCGGCAAATCCCTTATCGAGCAACTGCTGAGCGAATTGCCCGGTATTGGCGCCTACGTCGATGACATGGTCAACTCCGCGCTGGCGAAGAAGATCGACCAGCGCAAGGCGCTGATCATCGCCTGCGCTGACCAGTTGCAGCCCGAATTTGCCGAGCGCGCGGTTTACCCATTTTCTGGCCAAACCGCGCATGCGTCATTCAGCCCATTGCACCATGGCAATGCTTGTATTTGTTGCCTGAGCCGCACGGACACAGCGCGTTGCGGCTGATATTCTGGTCCCTGTACGGATTGTCTGCAAAGTGACCGCCAGGACCGGCCGCCGCCTCAGGACTACCGGCAAGCGAACCGAACAAAGCCTCCCGGTTTGCCGAACCGTCACCATCGTTCGAATTTTCAAGGCCTGTCAGCGGATCGATATGGCCGGTCAGGAAATCCGGAAGATCGGGCAATCTGTCCTGCGGAGGCGGTTCGGCGATCCGAAGTTCGCTCTTCACGAGGATCGAGGTCACATCTTCACGCAGTTTGTCGAGCATGCTCCCGAACAGGCTGAATGCCTCCTGCTTATATTCGTTGATGGGCTGCTTCTGCGCATAGGCCCGCAGGAAAACCGCCTGACGCAGGGCATCGAGCGTGGCCAGATGCTCTTTCCAGTGATTGTCGAGTCGCTCGAGCAAAATGCTCTTTTCAACCCTCCGCCAGATGCCCGCGTCGGCGTTGGCCATCTTTGCTTCCATGATCTCGTCAGCTTGCGCCTTCAGCCGCTCCTCGATGATTTCCGGCTCGACCTGATCTTCCTGAAGCCATTCTTCGAACGGCGGCTGGATTCCCAGAACCTCGTCGACGCGCTCTTTCAATCCTTCGATATTCCACTGTTCGGGATAGGAGCCGGGCGGGCAATGCTCGTTCACGATCGACTCGATGGCATCGTGGCGCATATCCACCACAACATCATCCACCGCAGAGCTGTCCATGATTTCAGCGCGCTGTTCGTAGATGACCTTGCGCTGATCGTTCATCACATCATCATATTCGACAACCTGCTTGCGTTGGTCGTAATTGCGCGCTTCGACCTTCTTCTGAGCCGTCTCGATGGCCTTCGACAGCCATTTTGATCCGATGGCCTCTCCATCTTCCAGATTGGAGTTCATCATCTTGGCAAACAGCGTATCGGGCCCGAAAATGCGCAACAAATCGTCTTCGAGGCACAGATAGAAGCGGGACAGGCCCGGGTCGCCCTGTCGGCCTGAACGGCCGCGCAACTGGTTGTCGATCCGGCGGCTTTCGTGGCGCTCGGTGCCTAGAACAAATAGGCCGCCCGCGTCCTTTACCTTCTGCCTTTCGGATCGCACTTCAGCGGTAATGCGTTCAATTTCCAGCTCGCGCTTGGGGCCGTCTGGAAGGCCAGCCAATTCTTCCTCGATACGAAATTCGATATTGCCGCCCAGCTGGATGTCGGTGCCTCGACCGGCCATGTTCGTGGCAATGGTCACTGCACCGATGCGACCTGCCTGTGCCACGATATGAGCCTCCCGCTCATGCTGACGGGCGTTGAGAACTTCGTGCTTCACACCTTCCTTGTCGAGAAACTGGCTGAGTAGTTCGGATTTTTCGATGGAAACCGTGCCGACCAGGACCGGTTGGCCAATCTTGCTTTTTTCAGCGATGGCTTTTGCGATGGCGGCAAATTTATCGAGCGTGTTCTTGTAGAACTCGTCTTCCTCGTCGATACGCGCGACCGGAACATTGGTCGGGATCGTTACGACATTCATCTTGTAAATGTCCCAGAATTCCCCCGCTTCCGTCGCTGCGGTACCGGTCATGCCGGAAAGCTTGGGATACATGCGGAAATAGTTCTGAAACGTGATCGACGCCATGGTCTGATTCTCAGGCTCGATCTTGACGCCTTCCTTGGCTTCGACCGCCTGGTGGAGGCCGTTCGACCAACGGCGCCCGTCCATCATGCGGCCGGTAAATTCGTCAATAATGACGATTTTCTCGTCTTTCACGATGTAGTCGGTGTCGCGCTTGAACATGATGTTCGCTTTGAGCGCCTGATCCATGTGGTGGACAACCAGCGTGTTCTCCACATCATACAGATTGTCAGTCTGCAGCAGCCCTGCTTCCTTGAGCCGTTCTTCGATGGCTTCGTTGCCGTCTTCGGTCCATGAGATGTTCTTCGACTTCTCGTCCTTTTCGTACCAGTCTTCCGGCACCTGCTTCACGATCTCGTCGAGCGCGACGTAGAGGTCCGATTTGTCTTCGGTCGGACCGGAAATGATCAACGGTGTCCGCGCTTCATCGATCAGGATGGAGTCCACTTCATCCACGACTGCGAAATTGAAGGGGCGCTGCACCATCTGGCTGCGCTCATGCTTCATATTGTCGCGCAGATAGTCGAAGCCGAACTCGTTGTTCGTACCGTAAGTGATGTCCGAGCCGTAAGCTTCGCGCCGCTCGAACTCGTTCAGATTGGGCACGATCACCCCGATGCTTAGCCCAAGGAATTTATGCAACTGCCCCATCCACTCGGCATCGCGGCGAGCAAGGTAATCGTTGACGGTAACAACATGAACGCCCTTGCCTTCGATCGCGTTGAGGTAGGTCGCCAAAGTCGCGACAAGCGTCTTGCCTTCACCGGTCCGCATTTCCGCGATCTCGCCCCTGTGCAGGACGATGCCGCCAATCATCTGAACATCGAAGTGGCGCATCCCCAGTACGCGAACCGAAGCTTCGCGTACCGTGGCAAAAGCTTCCGGCAAAATATCATCGAGCGTCGAGCCATCGGCAAGCTTCGTACGAAACTTGTCGGTCTGAGCTTTCAGTTCCTCGTCACTCAGTGCCTGAATTTGCGGTTCGAGGGCATTGATCTGATCAACCACCTTGCCGATGGTGCGGACGTAGCGATCATTGGCCGAGCCAAAAATGGACTTGGTAAGTGCCTTGAGCATGGGCGAGCTTTCAAAATACGGATTCTATGGGAAATTCGCAGCGAGTAATAACACGCGCTTTACGAACGAAAGTCGGGGAAATATCGGAATGGCCAGCGCTATTCGAGCGCGCGGTCAGAACCCAGATAAAGTGGCGGAAGATAAACAATTATCGGCCTGCGCGGTTTGCAGCCGCTTGACTTCTTCTTGCCGAATGGTCGTGCTTCCTTGCGATCTTCGCATTCGCAGCGCTGGTCCTTACCAGCCTCCGTCACGCAGGAACTGTTGGCAACCTGCTGACTCATCGCCTCCGCCGCCGCTGCCGAAACAGGTGCGCCTACGGCGGCAAGGCCGGTAATCAGCGCAAGGCAGGTTAGGAGACGGCGGAGCATGGCAGAGGTATATATGGCCTATAGGTTGCTAAGTCTACTATCCGCGCGTTCCACTACCAACGGACTGAATTCACCACGCGCCGAGCCTCCAAACTACCATCGCTGTCACGAGCCGGTACCTGCTTCGGCATCGATTTCAATGCAGCACAGGTATCGCGGTCCAGGCTTTCGAATCCCGAACCTTCCATCACCCGGCAATTGAAAACCTTGCCGTCTTTTCCGATCCAGAACTCGAACCGCACTGTGCCTGCCGCACGTTGTTCACGCGAGGCCGCGGATTTCCTCCAACCGAATTGAGTTGCGCGCAACGGCCCCGCTTCCGCCATCATCCAGCGGACGGTCTGCGTATACTCGCTGGCAACTGCATGCCCATCAGGGCTTAAGGCGGGGTAGAAACGGGCGCGGCGCTCAACCAGTCGGCATGTCAGGTCGTCCAGCCTTTTGAAGCCGCTCGCGCGGGTGATACGGCAATCCTGAACTCGCCCGTTTTGCCCAACGGTCAAACGGAATGTCGAACTTCCTTCTTCATTCATCAGCATTGAAATTGCAGGATAGTCGGAACTGGTGATCCATCTGCCCGGATTGCGTGCGCGGGGTGCGGGCTTCGGCGGCGGAGGACGGCTAACTGTTGTAGTTGGCGGTACGGCATACCTCACTTGAGGAGGGGATGCTGGTCGAGGCGTGGCACGCACTGGCGGCGGCGCGATCGGGGGTGGAGGCGGCGGCATTTGTGCCGGTTGCCAGCTGGCGGCTATCACCAAAGTCGAAGTTAGAATTGAAATCATCTGCGTCCCGTGACCTGCTTCACATATTCCTTGAATTTGCCGATATCACAAGCTTGCAGCGCGGATTTTCCGCTCATAGGAGACTGCATGGATCTGGAACGCTCCCCCCTCGCCCTGCCCTTTCCTGAAATGGCCATGATTGACGGCGTGCAATTGCGCACGGCCCGCGCCGGTTACAAGGAATGGGACCGGGCGGATCTGACCTACGTCGAATTGGCCGAAAGTACGTCAGTAGCAGGCGTCTTCACGCAAAGCGCCTGCCCATCCAGCGAAGTCGAGCTGGGCCGCGAACAGGTCAAAGCCGGCAAAGCCCGAGCGCTTGTCGTCAATGCGGGCAACTCCAACGCATTCACCGGTTATCGCGGGCGGGAGGCTGTTGAACAAATCATGGCGCAGGTCGCGGGTCATCTGGGCTGCGATGAAAAACAGGTTTTTGTTTCCTCGACCGGTGTCATCGGCGTGCCTTTGCCGAAGGACAAGGCAAAGGCAGGGATCGAAGCCGTGCTCTCTGCCAATCCGGCCAGTTGGGAAGACGCGGCCGAGACGATCTCCACGACCGACACCTTCCCCAAAGGCGCGTCTGCTGCTGCCATTGTTGCCGGAAAACGCGTAGAGATCAGAGCAATCATCAAAGGCAGCGGAATGATCGCGCCGGACATGGCGACCATGCTCGGCTACGTGTTTACCGACGCGGCTGTCGAACCGGCGTTCTTGCAAAAGCTATTGACCGAGGCCAATCGCGACACCTTCTCCTGCATCACTGTCGACAGCGACACTTCAACCAGTGACACTGTTCTCGCCTTCGCAACCGGCAAGGCTGGCAACCCGCCACTAGCCAGCTTCGAAGACCAAGGCGCCGATGCCTTTGCCGCTGCTCTGCGGGACGTTTGCCGCCAGCTTGCCCATCTGGTCGTGCGCGATGGTGAAGGCGCAAGCAAGTTCATTGCAATTTGCGTCAGCGGAGCCGTTTCGGATGAAAGCGCCCGACGCGTCGCGCTGTCGGTCGCCAATTCTCCGCTGGTCAAGACCGCAATCGCGGGCGAGGATGCCAACTGGGGGCGCGTTGTGATGGCTGTCGGCAAAGCAGGCGAACCGGCAGATCGGGACACACTCTCCATCGCGTTCGGCGGCGTATGGACGGCACGAAACGGCTTGCCGGTCGAAGACTATGACGAGGGTCCGGTGGCCAAGCATCTGCAAGGGCAAGACATCACCATAGATGTGGACCTCGGCATGGGTGACGGGCGGTCCACTGTTTGGACCTGCGACCTGACGCATGGCTACATTTCGATCAACGCGGACTACCGCTCATGAACGCTCTCGACAAAGAAATGCGGCAATTGCTTCAGCGTGTTTCGCGCGAAG
This sequence comes from Parerythrobacter lutipelagi, assembly GCF_005434975.1. GTDB lineage: Bacteria > Pseudomonadota > Alphaproteobacteria > Sphingomonadales > Sphingomonadaceae > Parerythrobacter_A > Parerythrobacter_A lutipelagi. Next base: position 1,192,965 of record NZ_SKCJ01000002.1, read on the forward strand.
TCATCCTACCCCGTTACCGCAATCTCGAAACAAGCCAGATCGCCGACAAGGGCCAGAACGAGCTTGTCACGATTGCCGACCGCGAAGCGGAAATCATGCTGACTGAAGGGGTCGCTTCGTTCGAGCCGGGGTTGGCAATTGTCGGAGAGGAAGCTTGCGACGCAGATCCGGAGATTTATTCTGGATTGTCGCAACGCTGCTGGATCATCGATCCGATCGACGGAACCGGAAATTTTGCCAGTGGGCACGCGCCGTTTGGCATTCTGATCGCTCTGGCCGAAGGCGGAGAGACCCGGTCCGGCTGGATCTACGATCCGCTCGAGGACCGTTTTTGCCACGCGCATCTTGGTAAGGGCGCGTTTGTCGATGGAGAGCGGGTCGCCGCGCGCACGACGGGTGAAGAACCGCCGATTGCCGGTATCTCGACACTTTTCATGCAAGAAGGCAGGCGGGAGAAGGTTCAGGAACACATCGCTCCGCACTATACGCTCGTCGACATTCCGCGCTGTGCTGCGGAACAATACCCCCGTTTGGCGTTAGGGACGAACGACGTGTCGCTGTTCGAGCGCACGTTGCCGTGGGACCACGCAGCAGGCGTGCTGTGGCTTAACGAAGCGGGCGGCAAAGTCGCACGACCTGATGGCTCACCCTATCGCGTCGACGAATGGGAGCGCCCGGGACTCATCGGCGCCGCCTCGCCCGCCCTGTGGGACGCGCTGGCGGCGCGGATGGCCAAGCTGACTTAAAGTTCGCTTTCGAGCCAGCCCTTGAGCTGGTTCTTCGGTGCCGCACCCAATTTTTGCGCGACGGGCTTGCCATCCTTGAACAGGACCATGAACGGAATATTGCGAACGCCAAGTTCACCCGGAACACCGGGGCTTTCCATGATGTCCATCTTTGCGATCTTGACCTTGCCATCCAACTCTTCGCTGATCTCTTCGAGCGCGGGAGCAATCATCTTGCAGGGCCCGCACCAATCGGCCCAGAAATCGACAAGGACGGGCGTGTCCGAGTCAAGGACATCGGACTGAAAGCTGGCATCGGTGACATTGATCGTCGCCATGGAAATTCTCCTAAAAGCTGTTGCCATCAATCTAGGAAAGCTGGCCATTTACTCAACGGCCAGGGGATAAAAGCTTTCCTCGCTTGTGGACAATCGCGCCTTGGTTGCCGCCAGCATCTCCGGCGGCAGCGCGAAAAGCTCCGGGGTCTGAGTGTAGAGAACGGCAGCTCTCACGCTTCGGCCCGGGTAAATCGCTTCCAAGGCGGCGACATAGGCCGCCATTTGCCGCATTGTGGATCGGGGTATCGAAGCGGCGCTATCGGGCGGTCGACGTGATGTCTTGAAATCAACCACCAGGACTTCTTCACCAGTCACGAGCAAGCGGTCCACTGTTCCTGCAATCACCTGACCGTCGACTGTCGCGGCCAGCGGGACTTCTGCCAGCGCCTCAGGACCAAAAATCGGCGCGAACCCGGGTGTATCAAGCACCGCCAGAGCTCGATCGAGAATTTCCTCCCGATCTGCCGCGGCAAAATCGGCAGCCTGCTTTTCGAGCCATGCGCTGGCCCGGTCCAAGCGCACCCCCGGTTCCACTTGGGGCAAGCGTTCGAGCAAGGCGTGCATGATGACACCGCGCCTCGCCGCTATGCCAAGCTCTTCCGGCGGCAATGGCGGATCCGCCGCCTGATCATCACCGGCACGTGATGGGGTCAGCGGTTTAGGGGGCCTGGGTTCAGGGCCGATGGATTCACGTAACCAGACAGGCAAAGATAGCTCGGTAACCTGCTTGCCCTTGCTTTCGGCATTTGCTGCCAACACCGGCCGCTGTCCCCATTCCCAGCGCGATCCCCACAGATCATCCGCCAGCGCATCGTCACCAAAGAGCGGCTTCAGGCGCGCGAACCAGCTGTCATCATGCGGACCCTTTTTCACCTCCTGTGGGCCGAGCGAACCGCCGATGAACAAGGCTTCCTCTGCGCGGGTCATGGCCACATACAGCAGCCGCCAATGCTCCTCCAGTTCTTCAGCCAGCGCCGCTTCGCGCGCATCGGCCAATGGTCCGACGATCGATTCCTTGCTCAGGCCCGGTAACGGGACCGAGCGCGGCTTGTCGCCCGCAATCGCCTCTGTCAGACTGAATTCCGGACGGTCGCCCGGCTTTCCGGCCGCATCGGCCAGGATCACGATCGGGGCCTGCAATCCTTTCGATCCATGAACGGTCATGACCCGCACGAGATCGGCGTTCTCGCCGGCTTCTCGCTTGAGTTCGCCATCCCCTGCGTCAAACCACTGGATAAACCCCTGCAAACTGACGGTATGATCGGCGGCGTAGGCTTGCGCGGCATTGAGAAGTTCATCGATCGGATCATTCGCTTCGCGGCCCAACCGCTCGATCAGCTTGCGTCTGCCGTGCCACGGCCCGACCAGTATCCAGTGGAGCAACGCCTGCGCAGGTTCGTAATCCGCGAGCCTTAGCAGATCACGCAAGCGCTCAGCCGTTTCAGCAGCTTTCGGGGCATCACTGTGCCGCAAGTGATCCCACAGCCGCATGCCCTTCTTGCGGTAACCGTATTCGAGCAGGTCTTCCTGGCTCCACCCTATCAGCGGTGAAGCGAGCACATTGGCGAGACTGAGATCGTCGAGCGGCTGGGCAGCGAACCGCAAGGCAGCCATGAGGTCTTTGACCGCCAGCGGATTCCCGAGCCGCAATCGGTCGACCCCTGCGACCGGCACACCGGCCGCGTACAGCCGTGCAACGATCAGGCTTGCGAGCTCCTTGCGCTTGCGAACAAGGATCATGACATCACCGGGCGTGGCATGGCGCGCAGGGTCAGGCTTTGCCAGCGCATAACCCTCGTCTATCCACTGCTTGACCTGCCGGGCAATCTTGTCAGCCAGTTTCCGGTCATGACGTGCAAGCCAGCTATCGTCGTCGTCTTCAGCCCCGTCACTGTCATTTTCGGCTGTGACGTAGTTCCACAAGGTCACTTGGCCAGGACGATCCTGGCCAACATGATCCTTCGGCTCTTCCTTCAGCCCGAGGCGTTGCCAACCAATCGCGGCAATTGCCTTGTCGACGAATTCCAGCACAGGCTTCGCTGTACGGAAGGATTGATCGAGCCCATGCTCTTGCAAGCGGCGTGGCCGGATATTTTCACGCAATTGTTCCGCATTGTCTGCGGCTGCATCCATCGCAGCGCGAACGCGCGCTTTTGCCGCGTCGAAATTCTCCGGGCTTGTGCCTTGGAAACGGAAGATCGCCTGCTTGTAGTCACCGACCGTGAAGATTGTTCGCAATTTATCGTCGCGCGCACCGGAACCGCTGAAGAAGTCGTCGATCAGAGCGAAGATGATATCCCATTGCTCGGCATTCGTGTCCTGTGCCTCATCGATGAGGATGTGGTCGAACTGCCGGTCCAGTTTGTAGCGGATCCACGCAGCCATTTCCTGGCGCTGAAGCAACTCGGCCGCCTTGCGTATCTGGTCGTCGAAATCAACGAACCCCTCGCGCGCCTTCGCTTCATCCCAACGCAGAGCGAACTTGCGGCCCACTTCCAGCAAAGGCGCAAGGCTGTCGGCAAGCTGCACGAGCGTTCTGAAATCCTGCACTCGGCAGATCGATGCCCGAACCAGCGACAGGTGACCCGCGTAACTGTCGTCGCGCTTCACGACGTTAGCCAGCGGCTGGCCTGTCTTGGTCATGATCTTGCCAGAAAACCCGTCGATCAAAGCCAGCCGATCGAGCGGCGCTGCTGCCAGCCAACCGGCGATCGTCTCACCGCCTTCGCGGCCTGTTTTCGTATCCCACGCGGCAAATATCGCGTGGCATTGCCGGAGCGCATCAAGATTGAACTCTTCGTCGGAGCATAAGCTTGCGGCATCTTCCTGCGACGCATCCGAAGGTAGCCCGAGTGCGCGGCAAAGGCGCCCTCGCATGGGTGGCCGCCACGCGCTTTGCCCGTACCACAAATCACTGGCTGACGCGCATTTCATCAGCCAGCCCATCACGGCATCCGGGCCTTTGTCGATACTCAGCTGAGCAATTGCTTTATTGGTGGCCGTGTCGCCTTCGCGGTCTGCCGACACCAGCAAATCGGCCAGAACCTCGCGCGCCAAGAGGTCGCGGTCGCGATCTTCCATCGCGCGCGATCCGGGCTGGATGTCTGCCTCTTGCGGGAAAGCGGACAGGAGCCATTGGGCGAAGGCGTGGATCGTATCGATCCGCAGTCCGCCGCCCGGGCTATCAAGCACACTGGCAAAAAGCGTCCTTGCACGAGCGATCGTTTCCGGCGTGTTGCGTGCCCCGAGATCGAGCAGTTCCTTGCCGAGCCGCGCGTCATCAAGCCTGACCCAGCGAGCGAGGACTTCGTTCACCCGGACCGCCATTTCCGCCGCCCCTGCCTTGGTAAAAGTCAGGCACAGGATCTGAGAGGGATCATTGCCGGGCTGAAGCAGCAGTCGCAGCACCCTTGCGGAAAGCACCTGGGTCTTGCCGGTGCCCGCCGAGGCCGACAGCCACACGCATTCCTCTGGCTCGACCGCGTCGCGCTGCTCCCCGTGGAGCGGGAACACTTTGGCGCTCATGCGTGGTCCTCGGCATCGAGCTGCACCTGCCACTCATCGAGGCGCATCAGCTGGTCATAATCGTCATAGCCCGGAAAATTCGGATTGAGCTTGGCGGTAAACGGATGCTCGCCCTTGATGAACCGGTCAATCGCATCGGCGAGGAAACTTTCGGTCAGAGGTAGAAAGTCTTCCGGTTCGGTTTCTGCACGGTTGTTCCCGGCCTTCACCGGGCTTGAAACTTTGCCAAACTTCTCACCATGCTTTGCGAGAGACCAGTATTCGAATGTGCCAGCTTTTCCGGAGACATTTTTGAAACCACCGTCCTCGGCGATCAAGCCGATCAAGCCAAGCTGAAGCGAAAAGCCTTCGACCACCTGCTTGGTCGACGGCGGCTTGCCGGTCTTGTAGTCGACAATCGCGAGCGAACCATCCGGCATACGATCGATCCGGTCAGCCCGCCCGTGCAGCCTGACGCCGGTAAAGAGCATCGACCCCTTCTGTTCCACCGCGATGGGCTCGCGATCCGGATTTGCGGCAATTTCAACCTCAACCCATTCGAGTCCCTTGAGCAGACGTGGCAACCACAGACCAAGCATGACCGGGTGGGCATTGCTTTCAGCCAAGACTTCATGCGCGCGAACAGTCAGATCACCACCCTGCTTGTGCCAGCGTTCGAGAATATCGTGCGCGACCTCGCCCTGCCACGCAGGTGATGGCTCTGCATCGAGCGCATCGAGTGAGCGCAATCCGAGAATAGCCTGAGCGTAGAATTGATAAGGATCGCCCCTGAGACGGTCGAGCGCTGTCACGGCAATATCCACCTGGCGCTGCTGGTCGGACGGCATCGGCTGAGGTCTGGGATACGTCCTAAACTCGTCTTTGCTCATGTCGATTGCACGCGCGAGCAAAACGGCATCAGTCTCCATATGCCGCTTGATCAGATCTTCGCCCAACAAGGCTTTCACCCGGAGCAAGAAACGCGACGGGATAACCGGGCCGGAAACGTCTCGGGCCGCACGGCTGAGTACCACTTCCGGCGCACCGAGAGCCCCGGCCAGATCGTGCGCAGCAAGGCCGATGCGGAAATCGGCACCGGGCACCCCGAGCGCGCGCAAGACAGGAGGCGCGAGCAAAGGGTCGACCGCGGGCGCACCCGGCCACGAGCCTTCGTTCATCCCGCCACAGATAACCAGTTCCGCTCGGGTCATGCGCGATTCGAGCAATCCGTAAATCGACACACGAGGATGTCCGCCATAGGGCGGGCGAACAGCCTGCAGCACCATACGGTCCCTCAGGATATTGGAGAGATCGCTCTTGCCTGTTTTTGTGCCGGTCGCCCTTGCTTCGGTGCGCAATTGCTCAATGAACGAAGACAGCGCCCGGCCATCCTCGCGGGCCCATAGATGCTCGCCGCACAAGGCCTCTCCTGCAACCGCCAGCGCATCGAGCATTTCAGCCAATTGGCCAGTTTCCGCAGTGTCGACAAGCGGACCGATCATGGCTTCGACCTCGGCCCACCATTCCGGAACATTGGCTTCGTTTGCCAGCTTGCGGATCGGTTCAAGGCCGGGTGCAGGGCGCGGCCCTCTCATGTGCCGTTCCAGCGCACGCAGGCTCTCTAGCCATTGCCCGCGTTCCGCCTCGAAACGGACCAGAGGGTGACCGAGCAGAGCCATCAGAGGAACAGGTGCAGGCCCCTCCCCCAGCAAGTCTGCCAGCAAGAGTAACAGCCTCCCGGCCGGAGTTAGCGACAAGGGCTGGCCTGCAGAATCGTCGGCTTCGATATTCCAGCGCCGGAGATGCTGCACGACACGTTGCGCCAATCCTCGGTCGGCCGTCACCACTGCGACCCGCTTTTCAGGCTCGGCAAGGGCCTGCCGCACGAGTAGTGCGATGGCCTGCGCCTCTTCCTCCGGATTGACGGTTTCCATGATACGAACGCCCGCCAGGCGTCGTTTCTCAGGCGCCAATCCGACCCAGGCCTTGCTCGCTTCCGGCGGCAGGAACAGGCTCGAAATCGCATGACTGCGTTCCGGCGGACCGGCAGCCAGACCTTTGCGATGCCATGGCCGGACTTCCTGCCGCGAGATCCCCATGCGGTTGAGCAAGAGTTTAAGATGGTACTGCGGGTGGGTCACGGCATCGCCGCGCTCGAAGGGCTTTTCGGCATCTGCACCGGCGGCCCCCAGCTCTTCCCACACGACCTCTTCGATCGTGTGGTCGAAATCGGGCAAGATCACAGAGCCATTGGGCAAATCCGATATTGTCCGCAGCAATTTGGCGAGCGCCGGCGCGGTACTGGTCACACCTGCTGCCACAATTGGATAGGCGGGCGGACGCTGGCGCCATTCCCGCCGCGCAAAGTCGAACAGGCGGTTGCGCCGGCTTGCCGGATCGACCTTGCCCATCGATTGCAGTTCAGCAATCCAGCGGCTCTGCACGCGGGCAAATAAACGCAGCGAATCCTGCCAGTGGCCCGACAGGTCTCCGAAGATCGACAGGACGTCTTCTTCGAGCAGTTTTTCTGGAGCAATGTCTTCGATCAACAGGCGGTCCATCGTCCGTGCGGTGTCGGCCGCCAGACGCATCAAGGCTGCGCCGCTGATCTTGTCGCCCTGCTCTTCCTGAATGATCTGCGCCAGACGCAACCATCTGTACGTCGGGTCGACCGATGGGGGAATGCCGTTCGCGCCCAGCGGATCGAGCATCGGACCAAGCGTTTCATCAAGATCGAGATCGCCAACCGCCGCCATCCGCGGCATCAACAAGCCCTGCTTCCCCTGCGCACCGTAGTGCCTGACGAAGGCCTCGCTGACTGTCCTCATCGCGCGTGCGCTGGGCAGCAGCAAGGTTAGGCGCGCAAGACCGAAATCGTCCTCCTCATATCGAGGCACAAGTCCGGCAACCAGAGCATCGGCGAAGCCGCGATGAGCGGCGATTGAATACACTTTAGGCGCAGTGCGCTCAGGCACGCCTTAACACTTCTTCTGTCGGCCCTATCGCCTGCGGCGTTCCAACTTCCAGCCAGAGGCCGGTAAACGCAGCGCCAAACAAACGCCCCTCCTGAATTGCACGATCCCACAGAATATTGGTCGAGAACTTGCCTTCGGGCGCATCGCGCAAGAGGCGATGGGACACAAGCTGAATGCCGGTGAAAATATGCGGCGCGATCCGGCCAGTGTTTCGCCGCGACAGGCGCCCGACCGGATCCATATGAAAATCACCTTTGCCGGTGAAGTTTACCGCTTTCGCGTGGGGGACCAGCAACAGCAATGCATCCATCTCATCGGCGTTCCAGCGTTGAGACAAATCATGGAATGCATCGCGCGGACCATCGAGCCAGATATTGTCCGAGTTCAGGCAGAAAAACGGGTCCGGCAACTGGTCCTGCGCCTTGACCATTCCGCCACCGGTTTCCAGCAGATCAGCTCGCTCGTCGGAGATCAAAACCTGCGGATCTTTTCGTCCGCCGACATGCGCTTCAAGCGCGTCGGCGAGGTAGTGAACATTCACGACCGCTTTGGCGATCCCCGCCTCCGCCAAGCGGTCCAGCGCATGATCGACAAGCGGCTTGCCCGCCACGCGTACGAGAGGCTTGGGCTGGCTTGCCGTGAGTGGTCGCATCCGTTTGCCAAGACCTGCCGCCATTACCATGGCTGTATCGCTCGCAAGCGCTTTCATCGAATTTCTCCGCCAGACGCATCGCGGATGTTCTGCGGAATGTTCTGCGCGAACCAAGCCGCAACCGGCTCCAGCGCAGGGTGCGCAAGATCGCGTTCCATGGCATGCCAAACGCGGGGTATCATCGCGAGATAGCGCTGCTTTCCATCGCGCTTTGCAAGCCGAGTGAAAATGCCAACAATCTTGGCGTTTCGTTGGGCACCGAGCCGCGCGTAGTCGGCAAGGAACTCTTCTCCAGCACCGGTGTGTTCGCAATAGCGGCTCAACATCGAGCGCTCGAGTTGCTGTGAGACATCGCGCCGTGCGTCCTGCAACAGGCTGACGAGATCATAGGCCGGATGCCCGACCAGCGCGTCCTGGAAATCGATCAGGCCCTGCTCGCCTTTGCCATCCCGGCGCGGTGATAACAGCATGATGTTTTCGGCATGGTAATCGCGCAGCACGGTAACCCCCGGCTGCTGGCGCGCCATCAAGGGGGCAAGCGCTGTATCCCATGCCTGCTGATACCCGACTTCATCGATATCGAGACCCATATGGCGGCAATACCATTCCGTCAGCAGCCCTGCTTCACGCTGATAGACCGCCATATCATACGGTTCGAATGGCCCGGCATCGGCTCTGTGCAGTCTGACCAGCGCATCGACTGCCTCGGCGTACGCCCCTTCTTCGCCGGCCGGATTGTCATCGAGCCAGTCGCGCATCCGGTCGTCGCCGAAGTCCTCTGTGAGCACCCAGCCCGCTTCAGGATCGGAAGCGATAATGTCCGGTGCCCGTTGGCCAGAATTGCTCAACCAGCGCGCAACATGAAGAAAAGGCTTGGGATCTTCGTGCGGTGGCGGTGCATGCATCAGCATCGCCGGTTCGCCCGCTTTGCGCAGGCGGAAGTATCGCCGGAAAGACGCATCCCCGGGAATTGGATGTATCTCTGCGCCACGCCAGCCGGCGGATGCAAGAAAGGAATCAAGGCCTTCGGGCAAGTCGTTCATCGCCAGCGGGTTAGCCAATCGGCCCCCTGCTCGACAATCGCAATCCTGCCGTTACCCGCAATTTCCAGTCGGACGGACAGACAACCGGGCTCATGCGAAAATCCACCGGCATTCTCAGGCCATTCCGCCAACAGAACCGCACCATCGCGATAATCATCCAGACCGATCTCTTCGGCCTCGGCAGGGGATTGGAGGCGGTAGAAATCAGCATGCACCACCGGTAGCTTTACTGCAGGAGGGTCGTACGTCTCAATGATTGTGAAGGTCGGCGACGGGACTTCAGACTGATATCCCAAGGCGGCGAGCATGGCGCGCGACAGCGTTGTCTTGCCCGCACCCAGGCCGCCCGACAAAGCCACAACATCGCCGGCTTGCAACCCGGCAGCGATGCGTTGCCCGAACTCCTCCATCGCGGGCAGGTCAGGGAGTTCGATTCTCAAGGGATAGAGACCGTTGCAGTGGTACCGGCACCGCGGCGCGATACAATTTCCAAGGTACCTCCGTGCGCTTCGACTAATTGCCTTGCCAGCGGGATACCCAGACCCTGCCTTTGATCCTTATCCGGATCGCTCGGCGGCAGTTTGCTGAGCGCTCTATCCAGCTGCTCTTTCGTCATCCCGCAACCGTTGTCGGACACAACAATACGAGCGACCCCGTCGCGCTTGCCCAGATCAACGAGAATCTTGCCGCCCTTGGGAGTCGCTCCGATCGCATTATCCAGCAAGTGGCCGACGGCGCGGCCCAGCTGGCGTCTGTCGGCCTTAACCCGCCCGCTTGCCTTGCTGCCGCGCAGGTCGAGGCTGATCCCTCGTTCGAGGATTGCTTTCTCGCGCGCGCGCACGATGTCCGTCGCGAAAGCGAAGAGCGCCATGTCTTCTTTCACCAGCGGCAGGAGCCCCGCTTCGCTTTGCGACAGGTCCAACACGTTTTCGACCTGCTCGGTCAATCGCTCGACCGAATCGAGGATCGCCTGCACATACTCTGTCCCTTGCTCGCCGAGGTCTCCGGCGATGCCGCTTTGCAGAAGCTCGGCAAAGCCGCCGATCGAAGTGAGCGGCGTGCGGAATTCATAGGACATATTCGCAAGAAAACGGGTTTTGACCGCGTCCGCCTCTTCCAGCGCGACCGCTCTTTCACGCAAGGCTGCCTCTGCCTGCTCGTTGGCAGTCACATCGAGCACGGTCAGCAAGCCATTGCCATCAGGAAGCGGCACTCCGGCGAACTCCAAAGTCCTGCCATCGGCCATGTCGATCCGGCCGCCCTTCTCCTTTCGGTCGAGCGTAGCTGAGCGGATAACATCGCCGATGCCCTTGGTTTGCTTGGGCCGGGCAAGGTTCGGTCCGACCGCGGTTAGCAGATCTTCAGCCGCCGGGTGAGCATCGAGCATTTCGGGGTCGAGGCCCCACATCCCGGCAAAACTCCGGTTCCACAATTGCAAATGCCCGTCTGGAGCAAACACCGCGAGAGCCTCGAACAGGCTGTCGAACGTCGCTGTCCGCGTGCGCAGCAAGGTGTCGCGGGTCGCGGAAAGTGCCAGCTGTTCGGTCTGGTCTTCCGCAATCAGAACCAGCCCGCCATCCGGCATGGGCTGCGCAACAATGCGCAGATGAGTGCCATCGGATAGCGGCCAGGCTTCTTCCGACGTGTTGTCACTCGCGAACCAGTCTGCATGTTCGGTCCGCCAGTTCGGGAAGTCCCGTACTTCAGGCGTTCGCCCGGTCTCTCGGGCGTCGCTAAGGAATTGCTCGAAGCCAAGACCCTGAGCGACTACGCCGGAATTGAGTTTGAATATGCGCCGGAATGGCTGGTTTGCGAAAACGAGCCGGCGCTTTCCGTCGAACTGGCCCACCCCGATGGAAAGCTGATCGAGCATGGATCGTTGAGCCTCGCGGAAAGCGCGGAATTCGCGCGCTTGCTCCTCCATTTCCTCGATGTCGACCGCATAGCCTGCAACCCCTTCCTTGCCGAGCGGAAGGTCGCTGACACGAAACGTCCTGCGCTGGCCTGCCACGGTTGTCGCGACAATCCGCTCGAACGGCATTTTTTGCTCAGCAGCCTGTCTCGCGATTTGCGCGGCAGTCAGGCCATCGACCTGTTCGATCAGCTCCATCTGCTCAGCAACAGCGGCATCGGGACTGGCTGCTCCGACAGCGTCTACGTACGCCTGATTCACCAGGCGCAGCTTCGTATCCGGACCACGAAACCACATCGGGAGCGGAGCCGCTTCGATCAAGCCGACCAGTGCAGCAAAATCGCCGCGAGCTCGCGAGGCATCTTCGCGCAGCTTGGCCATCTCGCTCTGACTTTCGCTGAAGTCGAACACCCAGACCAGCGCTGCACCACCAGGAGAGACCTGCGGGTCGGCCAGTACACCGCGCAGCGCAAGGCTGCGTTCTGAACCCGGTACGGTCACGGTCAGATGAAACGGGGCAGCGGTCTTCTGTGCGCGTGTGACCAGTGCGGAAAGTTCAGCGAGCTGGCTGGAGGATAATCCCACGCCCGGCCCACCATCAAGCTCGGAAAGATACTGCGGCAAGGCCTCCATGCCTAGCCAGCCTGCAAGCCGGTCAGATCCTTCAATCCTGCCATCTGTACGCACCAGCAGCGGAATTGCCGGAGCTTCATCGATCATGCGCGCCATTCTACGGGCCGCTTTTCTGCTGCCCTCTGCCTTTCGCATGCGTCCGCCGGCAACGATCATCAACCACGCTGCACCGGCCGTCCATGCGGCCAGCAGCAGCCCAATCAAAGCAAGCGCGGTTTGCGAAAATCCCATGGCGTTTCAGCTATGCGTGTGGCGGTCACTATGCAACGGCAGCCGAGCGAATTTGACGATTAGGCAACAAAAAAGCGCCGCCCCCGATCCGGGAACGGCGCTTTTCTGAAAATTCACAAAATCAGTAGCGATAATGGTCCGGCTTGAACGGCCCTTCCTGCGGCACACCGATATAGTCGGCCTGCTTGTTGCTAAGCTGCGTCAGCATAACGCCAAGCTTGTCGAGGTGGAGCGCGGCGACCTTCTCGTCGAGGTGCTTCGGCAGCACGTAAACGTCATTCTCGTACTGGTCGGTATTCTTGTACAATTCGATCTGAGCCAGCGTCTGATTGGTAAAGCTGGCGCTCATGACGAAGCTGGGGTGGCCCGTGCCGCAGCCGAGGTTCACCAGGCGGCCCTTCGCGAGGATCAGGATCGACTTGCCATCCGGGAAGGTGACCAGGTCGGTGCCTTCCTTGATTTCCTTCCAATCGTAATTGTCGAGCGCGGAGATCTGGATCTCGGAATCGAAGTGACCGATGTTGCACACGATCGCCATGTTCTTCATCGCCTTCATGTGCTCGGCGGTGATCACGTCCTCGTTGCCCGTCGCCGTGCAGAAAATATCGGCGCGCTTCACGCCTTCTTCCATGGTCACGACTTCGAAGCCGTCCATCGCAGCCTGAAGGGCGCAGATCGGATCGATTTCAGTGACCATTACGCGGGCACCGCCGTCACGCAGCGAAGCTGCCGATCCCTTGCCGACATCGCCGTAACCGGCGACGCATGCGACTTTGCCGGCCAGCATGACGTCGGTTGCACGACGGATCGCATCGACCAGCGATTCCTTGCAGCCATAAAGATTGTCGAATTTCGACTTCGTGACAGAGTCATTGACGTTGATCGCCGGGAACGGAAGTTTGCCCTGCTTCGATATTTGATAAAGGCGCATCACACCGGTGGTCGTCTCTTCCGAAACGCCTTTGATGTTCTCGACCGACTTGGTGAGGTAGCCGGGACGCTTGGCGATGAAGGCCTTGAGCGCTTTCTGCATCTCGATTTCTTCAGCGTTTTGCGGCTCGGGCATGGTTTCGCCCGCTTCGAGGCGAGCGCCCCACAGAGCGAACATGGTCGCATCGCCGCCATCGTCGAGGATCATGTTGGCTGTCTGGTCCGGGTTATCATCGGTCGCCCAGTCGAAGATGTTGCCGACATAGTCCCAATATTCAGCCAGCGTTTCACCCTTGATGGCGAAAACCGGGATACCCTGATCGGCAATTGCTGCGGCGGCGTGATCCTGCGTCGAGAAAATGTTACACGTCGCCCAACGCACTTCAGCACCCAGAGCGACCAGCGTCTCGATAAGAACCGCGGTCTGAATGGTCATGTGGAGAGAACCGGTTACGCGGGCACCCTTGAGTGGCTGTTCGCTGCCATATTCTTCGCGCAGTGCCATAAGGCCCGGCATTTCGGTTTCAGCGATCTCGATTTCGTCGCGACCGTACTGAGCGAGCGAAATGTCCTTGATGATGTAGTCTTGCTTGGCATCGGCCACGGGTGTTCTCCTGAAGTCGTTTTCCGCGCGGATCGCGCGGCTCGATTGCGTGGCGCATGTAGCGATCACAGCTACGCGAAGCAAATATAAAGACATCTTTATATGATGCCTTGTTGCGGCGGCCTTCAGAGCCTCTATATCGGACCCAACGGTACGGAAAAACGAAAGGATATTACGCGATGGCAATCTCAGTTGGAGAAAAGCTCCCCAATACCAAACTGGTCAAAGCCGGTGCAGAAGGACCGGAACAGGTTGATGCGCAGGATTATTTTGCGGGGAAGACCGTCGCGCTTTTTTCGGTTCCAGGCGCGTTCACGCCTACTTGTTCGGCGCGCCACCTTCCCGGCTATGTTGAAAAGGCGGATGAGCTGAAAGCCAAAGGTGTCGATGAAATCATCTGCACTTCGGTCAACGACGCGTTCGTCCTCGGCGCCTGGAACAAGGCCGATGGCAGCGAAGACATCACGATGCTGGCCGACGGCAACGGTGAATTTGCCGAAGCAGTCGGGCTGGCAGGTGACATGAGCGGTTATGGCATGGGCACACGCAGCCAGCGTTACTCGATGATCGTCAAGGATGGCGTCGTCAGCGAGGTTAACGTCGAAGCACCGGGGGACTTCTCGGTATCCAGCGCCGAACACCTGCTCGGCCAACTCTGAACAAATTGGCCGGGTGCCGAATTCGGTACCCGGTCTAACTTCGGGACAAATACGGCTGCGCTCTTGCCCAGAAGGGCAAGTTGGCTAATTCTCGGCCGATGGCAACGCCAAAGAAAACCTCATCAGGCACCTCTAAGACCGCGAAGAATGGTGCCGCAGCCAAGAAGACCCGCGCCCGCAAAGCGGCCAGCGGGAAAAAGGCGCCAACCAAGAAGCAGACGGAAGAGCCGGACATTCCTTACGGCGTGCTGGTTGGATGGGCGACAGATGATCTGGGCAATAGATTGCGGCTGCGAATGCAAAGCACCCGCTCAACGCCAAAATCGCCCGAAGATATCGAAGAGTATCACTATTACATCGACAAGGACCAAGCTGTCCTGCTCGGCAACTTCCTGTTTCGGGTGTCCGGACATACTGCACCCAAGCCTTCAAAGCCAGCGTGGCTGAGGAAGTTGCTCGGGCAGGCCTAGCCCGTCGCACGCGTATTGAGGTGTGACAGGTCCTGAAGCCCCACATCCATGGCATTACGAATCTGCTGCGGGACCGAAATACTCCTGACCGGTCGTTTGAACCGATTTTCGACAGGAGGAAAACCATGAAGAAATTGACCGCAATTGGCGCGTCTGCCGCGCTGGCCATGTCAGCAGGCCTCGCCGTGCCCCAGCAAGCCAATGCCCGCGCCAACGACGAAGTTGATCTGTGCCGCAGCCTGGTTGACGCACAATTATTCGACTCGATTGGTGATTGTGTCGGACTCCTGCGCTCCGCCCCTGCCGATATCTGCAAGGGTTATGACACAGGATTTCTCGTGTTCTTCAATTTCAAGAACCGCGGCGATTGTGTGAGCTTCTTCCGCTCGATCAACTGAAGCCCTGAGCGATCTTTCTGGAGTGAGGCGGTCGGCGAGATCGCCCGCTTCCTCCAGTCTCTTACCCATAGCCCATCAGGCTGAGCACTTCTTTCCGGCTTCGTTGGTCTTCCAGGAATGTGCCCATCATCCGGCTGGTGACCATGGATACGCCCGGTGTTCGAACTCCGCGCGCCGCCATGCAGGCATGGGTTGCGTCGATCACCACAGCAACGCCGCGCGGCTCGAGGTGATTCCAGATACATTCGGCCACCTCTGCAGTGAGGCGTTCCTGAATCTGCAATCGCCGGGCATAGCCATGCAGCACGCGGGCCAGTTTCGAGATCCCTACGACCCGCTGGTCCGGCAGATAGGCAATCGCGGCCTTGCCGTGGATCGGCGCCATGTGATGTTCGCAGTGGCTTTGGAAGGGGATATCCTTGAGCAAGACGATCTCGTCATAGCCGCCAACTTCCTCGAACACGCGGTCCAAGTGCATTGACGGGTCTTCACCGTAGCCAACGCAATATTCTTTCCATGCGCGCGCCACTCTCTTGGGCGTATCCAGCAATCCTTCACGTGCCGGATCATCGCCCGCCCATTCGATGAGAGTGCGGATTGCTTCCTGCACGTGCTCTGGCACATCGGGCTTTTCTGATCGATTGTCCTCAGAAGCCACCGGCATACTCATCTGTCATTCCCCTGCTGCGCGGACGCCGCTCGCGACCTACAGGCTAGAGATAGGGCCGAATGCCGGGATGGCAACGGACAGTTAAGCAGACCGTGCGGCCAATCTCACTCTTTTGCTTCGCCCTTCTTCTCAGGCGTAACTTCAGCATCGGCCTTTTCGCTACTTTTCCGGCGCGCAAAGACCTCAGCCATCTGCTTCTCGTCATTCTCAGACAGGTGCTTGGCAAATTCAGGGAAGTGGTCTTCTTCTTCCTCTTCGATATGATGCCGATAGCGATGTTCAAACGACTTGAATTTCTGCAGCCACGCACCCGATGACATATCCGTTGCCGCAAGATCGTTGAGCATCTCATCGATCTCGTGATGTTCTGCAACCGAATGGCGCGTATCATCAGTGGTTTCCGGCTTGCGCAGCATTGTGGAATAGACCGCCTGTTCTTCTGCTGCGGCGTGACCTTTCAGCTCTTTCGTCAGTTCAGTGAAAAGCTCTTCGCGCTCGCTGCTGTCGCCTTCGGTCTCAAGCAGGCGATCCAACAAGGCACGGTGCTTGTCGTGATCTTCCTTGAGACGTGAGAAAATAGCTTCTGATCCGGACATCGTGTCACCTTCAAGTCGAGAGGATAGTCTGCCTGTTTCAACGTAGCGGTCGCTTTCGGGTTCCGACCATTCCTTTGATTTCGGGTCACCGCGCTCCGTCTGGGTACAATGATCCATCCACCCAACTTGGCAAATATGCAGTCTAGCGCTCTGACGACGCTTGGTGAGCGACCCGAGCAGTCGAAGCTGCCGCGTGCAGGATTGGGCGCTCAAAGTCACAGGTTTGCCAGCTCAGAACAACTGGCTGCGGTTGGCATCGAGAACAGATGCATATTCTTGGGGAGTCGATCGCTCAATGACTGGCTTCGAGCCGCATCCAGCCGGGCCCCGCGCCCGGTCTTGATCAGCATCAGCTGCAGTACCGGTGGCATAGCCAAAACCAATCGAGGCCACCCTTCACCTGAAGGATGGCCTCGATTGGCGCGCCCGGAAGGATTCGAACCTCCGGCCACCTGATTCGTAGTCAGGTACTCTATCCAGCTGAGCTACGGGCGCGCTTGGAGGGCGGCACTTAGGCGGGCTATTTGCGGTTGGCAAGCCCTATCCCGGGCTTTTTGCGAAGAGTTGCCGGGCAAGCTCGATGTCGAGTGGCGGCTTGTCCAACAAAGTGATCTCGTCCGGTGTGAACCAGCCGATATCGCCGCGTTCCTGAGGCACCGGGTCGCGCGTCCACCGGCAACATGTGTAAAGAAGAATGACAATCGGCGGTTGCGTTGCCTCCTCCGTTGTCTGGGCAAATGCGGCTGGCTGCAAATCTCCCACTTCGATCCCTATCGCAAGTTCTTCGTCAATTTCACGGGCCAATGCGTCCATCGGAAGTTCGCCGGGTTCAACCTTGCCGCCAGGGAATTCCCACAAGCCCCCATGTTGTTTGTCAGCCGGGCGGCGATGCATCAGCCATCGACCATCACTTCGATTCAGCGCGATTGCGACAACCGGAATCCATGTCGGGATATTTTCCATTCCTTGGGTCCATTTCAATCAATTCTTAAGCATTTCGCGGGAAAACCCGATGGATCAGTCACGGAACGACGGGGTTTTCCGATGAAGCTTCTGCCATTTCTCAAACGGGTCGCACACGATGAGTGTGGCTCTACGGCAATCGAATACGGGCTGATCGCTTCCTTAATTGTCATCGCATCCATTGGTGCGTTCGAGGCGGTTGCCAACGAGAACACCGGCCTGTGGGCGGTTGTTTCAGACAAGGTTGCAAACAATCTGGGAGAATAAAATCTTAAGCATCCTTGCTTAGCATTTTGTCAATTTCTCCCTCGTATCCAAGCATTCACTCTTCCCGAGAATGACCATGGGAAGAGCGGGTAAGAAGACCAAACCAGGAGACCAATAATGACTTTCTTCAAAAATCTGCTTCGCGACGAACAGGGCGCTACCGCTATTGAATATGGCCTGATCGCTGCTCTGATCGCAGTTGCTGCCATCACCGCCATGCAGGGCCTCGGTAACGAGCTGACCACCACTTTCTCGACCGTGTCGACGAAGATGGGTGAATCGAACACCGTCTGATAGACGTTCGATACTACGCATAAAGAAGGCGGCGGGAGCAATCCCGCCGCCTTTCTTTTTGCCCGAAGCAGTCGCGATCATCGCCCGCGGACGACGATCTTCACTTTCTGGCCAGCCTGCAATGCTTCGTTGGCACCAAGCGCGTTCAGGACGCGGAACCTTTCCACCTGACCGTTGTCGAAAGCCATTCGCCTTGCGAGCGACTGAACCGTGTCGCCACGTCCGACGGTTACGACGTCAATCTGGCGCGGGATGATTTCCGCAGCTTCCACTGTCGAGATGCGGCGCATCGAATTGAACATCGAATTGAATGTGCCCGACTGGCCCGCAGGCGTGACAGCCGCGAAGTGGAATGCCTGATTGTTCGAGAATTCATAAGCGAACACAGTCACATCGACCTGGCTTTGGCCATTGTTGACTCTAGCCGTCCCATAAGCGGCGGGAATCCCGTTTACGGTTGTCCGCTGGATCGATGACGGGGCGATACTTTGCTGCTGACCCCCGAGAGCTGTAAACACCGAGCGGACATAGCTGTCGAGCCCACCCGAATAAGGTCCGGTGCTGAACTGCGCCTTCCCCTGCTGACCGTTGATCGACACAGCCCTCGTGCTGTTGACCATGTAATAGCCGTTGGGGACGCTGAACTTCAGCCTCAGGTCCGGGTGGATGAACTGGTTGCCTTCAATCACACCCTGCTGCGGATCGTCACCATACATGATGCCGTCGATCCGGCTAAGAAAGATGTCCCGATTTAGCGTACCGGTACCGGTCCCTGCCTTCTGCATCGCTGTCTGGACCCGGCTTTGCGGATCAGGGTGGGTCGATGCCCACTCCGGGATGCTGGCATTTGCGCGCCCCTGCAACTGCGCATCGAGCGCGTTTTGCGCTGCAAGGCTTCGAAGAACAGTTGCCATGGCACGCGGGTCGTAACCTGCAGCGTTGAGATACTGGATCCCAAGCTCATCGGCCTGGAGTTCCTGCGTGCGCGAGAATTTGAGCGTGAGAAGCTGGGTATATTGCGACCCCTGAGCGATCAGCCCGCCAAAATCGCCGCCAATCACTGAACCGACCACCTGGCCAAGCAGACCGAGCAGCGCGTTTTGCTGCGCCTTCGCCTGGCGCCGCTGCGAGTGACGCGCGGCAACGTGGCCGACCTCATGACCCAGCACGCCGGCAAGTTCCGCCTCGTTGTTCATCAGGCTGACGAGTTGACGCGTCGTGTAAATATAGCCGCCTGGTATCGCAAAAGCGTTGTTTACCGGGCTGTTGAGTACTGACACCGTGAAATCTTCGCGCGCGTTTCCGAGGCCCGACTGCACAGCGATATTCTTGCCGACCGACTCAATATAGGCAGCTTGCGGTCCTTGGTAGGTACCACCGAATTCCTGCAACAATTGCGGGTGATACTCAGAGCCTTGTTGCGCTTCCTGCTGAGTGATCGGCGCTGACGCGCTGGGTATGGTGCCACCCATACAGCCAGCCAGAGCAAGACTTCCGGCGGCAACCCCGGCATATGCGAGTGACTTGATACGAGCCATTGTGAACTCCTCTTTCCCAAATTTCCGATGCCGAAACCTTCTCTGGGCAGAGATGGCGCGCATGTTTCAGATGCTAAATGACTGGAAAGGGCGAGTGGTTCCAAAAAGCGTCAGTTTGCTGCCATCTGCAAAAAACGTTCTTCTCTCAAGCGCTTGAGAGCATCGGACGACAGCCCTTCAAGCGCATCAAGTTCGTCGTGCAAGGCTGTGCCGAGAGACTTGGCCGCAAATTCCGGGTCCCGATGGGCACCGCCAACCGGTTCTTTCACGATCCGGTCGATCACGCCGATTTTCAGCAAATGTTGCGCTGTGACCTTCATCGCTTCTGCCGCATCAGCCGCTTTTTCCGATGTGCGCCAGAGAATCGAGGCGCAACCTTCCGGCGAAATGACCGAGTAGACCGCGTGCTCGAACATCAGGACACGTTCTGCACTGGCCAATGCGACAGCCCCGCCAGAGCCGCCCTCGCCCACGATCGTTGCGATCATGGGCACCGGCAATGCAAGGCATGCTTCGGTTGCGCGGGCGATCGCTTCGGCCTGGCCGCGTTCTTCAGCTTCGATCCCGGGAAAGGCACCGGAAGTGTCGACCAATGTAACCACCGGAATGCCGAAACGCCCCGCCAGTTCCATCAGGCGGATAGCCTTGCGATACCCCTCGGGCTTGCCCATGCCGAAATTGTGCCGGATGCGCGTTTCGGTGTCGTTCCCTTTCTCGTGCCCGATCAGCATGACGCGCCTGTCACCTAGTCGGGCGAACCCGCCAAGGATCGCCTGATCGTCTCCGTACGCTCGATCACCGCCCAGCGGCATGAAGTCGTCAAAAATATGTTCGACGAAATCGCGAAAATGCGGCCGGGAAGGATGTCGCGCGACCTGTGTCTTTTGCCACGGCGTCAGCGACGAATAGGTGCTGGCAAGCAAATCCGCGCTTTTCTTTTCCAGCCGCAGCAACTCTGCCGAAATATCGACGTCATCATTATCGGCGGCGGAGCGCAGCTCAGCAATGCGAGCTTCAAGTTGAGCGACAGGCTTCTCGAATTCGAGGTAGGAAATCATGTTGGCTGCGCTAGTCCGATGTTCCGCGCTCTGCAAGCGGATGCCGTTCGTTTACAAGTGAAACGAGCCGGGCGCTGTCGACATGGGTGTATATCTGCGTGGTCGCGATGTCCGCGTGGCCGAGCATGGTCTGCAGGACGCGTAGATCGGCACCGCCTTCCAGCAAATGCGTCGCGAACGCGTGCCGCAGAACATGAGGACTGACCTTGGACGGGTCGAGCTCGGCCCGTACAGCCAGTTCCTTGAGCAGCTGGTAAAGCCGGATTCGCGTGAGATGTCCCTTACCCGAAGGGAAAAGGTATCCCGAATTTCCGCCGCTGAGTGCAAGCCATTTCGAAATGGCCTGCTTCGCGCGATTGCTCACAGGAACCATCCGGGCTTGCCCGCCTTTGCCGGTGACCGTCAGAAATGGCGCATCGCGCGGAACAGCCGATACAGGAAGAGAGACCAGTTCCGTCGCGCGCAAACCCGAACCATACAGCAGCTCAAGCAAGACCAGCATTCGCACCCGTGCCGGACTATTGGTCCCGGCATCTGATTCCGCGCGGCTGAACAGCTGATCCACTTCCGCGTGGGAGAGAATCTTGGGCAATGGCCGTCGCGGCAAGGGGCGCGGAAGGGCATGACTCGGGTCATCATTGCGATGGCCTTCATCGACGAGGAAGCTGAAGAATTGCCGCAGAGCCGATGACTTGCGCGCTATCGTCGACGGAGCGAATTCCGCCCACGCCTTGGCAACTTTGCCCAGCCGTTCGGAGGAAATCGTATCAAGTTGCCCAACCAGTTGTTCAGCGCCCTCAAGGTCGCGCCGATAAGCGGCTAATGTGTTTGCAGCGGCACCGCGTTCGGCGGCAAGCATCGCCAGAAAATCGTCGATTGCCGCACTCATGCACCAAGCGGTCCCGCAATCACGTCAGCCCCTTGCGACCGCCTCCGCGGCGATCATCCTTGCTTCTGCTTGCATCCCGGCACGGTTCAGTGCGGAAACGATGTGGTAGAGATGACGCGGGGTCATCTTGCTCCACCCTTCTCCCTGCATTCCGACACCGGCCAGATAGGCGACCAGCACCGGGTTTCGCACTTCGGCTGCACGGTCAATCAGCTGTGCCCAACGCGTCTCAGAACTCAGCGAGAAGCCGAGCTCATCGGCAATTTCATCGCGAACAGCGGGCGAAACGCGGCCCAGTCCCGCAAGTCCTGCGACAAGAAATTGCGATTTGATCTGCCCGGAGCTTTCATCATTGCTGCGGAACGACTCTATCTGTCCTTCCGTCACAGGATTGGTGCGATTGGGCTGTGCGAGAGCCAATTGCCCCCAGGCCAGACTGCCGTCGGGAACCACCGACGCCCACCGCATGGCATTCGCATCGAGGCCGGCTGAAAGCATCGAAGCAATCAAATCTTCGGCTCCTTCGAGCAAGTCCTCGCTTGGCTCAAGTCGCGCCGACGCATAGGCCGTGAGGACATAACGGCCAAAAGGATCTGCCTCCGCCCCGCCCCAGATTTCACGGATTGCCTCGGCACGGACCATCGCATCGTTGGCCACATAGGCATCGCGTAGTCGCGCGGCGGCGACGCGATGTGGGCCATCGACGCCCTGTTCGGCATGGATCTGGCTGAACAAGTCGACCATCGCTTGCGCAGACAGGATACCTTCACGGGCAGCACGCTCTGCCCCGTCCGCCCGCTCTGCCGGCGTCAGCATCGGCGCGACTGCAATGGTCCGCTGGAAATAAGGATCGGAGGAATCGGCCAAATTGTCCGGCAATTCCGCCCCGACCGCTAGCGCCAGAGCATGCCGCCACGGCGTGATCTCCTCGACATTGTCCCATTCGAGATTGACCGCGCGGCGTCCACCGCCGGCTGCCCCTGCGTAACGCTGAGCCAACAAAATATCGATTCGTTCGACAGGCCCTTCCGGTGCCAATCGATTAAGCACTGCGTTGGATCGGACGGTCTGCCCGGCATAGGCATAACAGATGCCCTGCAGCAGCTTCCATTGCGAATCTTCGCGCTTGCCGCCCTGAAGCTGAACCGATGGGCAGACCCCGGCAATATCGCTTGAACCAATATAAGCATCAATTGCCGCGTCGGTCAGCGCAGGGTTCCAGTTGCCTGTGTCGACATCCTGCACAAGGCTTCGAGCGACCCCGAACTCGCCGAGATTGTTGAGCGCCGTTGCACGCAGGGCCGCAAACTCTGCAGGAGCCATTCCGGCAGGAGTCTCAAGCCGGCTGGCGAGCGCCCGACGCAGCAAGATATGCCCCCAGCGTGAGACCACCGGCCCTTTCGTGCCGGCCAGTGCCGCGCGCACCAATCCTGCTGGCTGCTTTGCCAGAGAAGCCGCGGGAAATCCCCCTTCGTCCTTTGCCAGAACACCCACACGCTCCATCGAGCGCCGCGCTGCGGGCGGAATATCGTAACGGGGCTTCAGGCCCAGGAGTTCGTCGAGTTCCTCACCTTCCAGACCTTCAAGTTCTTCGACCGTAGGAAAGCCTGACGGCAAATTCGGGGCTGGGCCGATCGGCGCGGACGGTGCCGAGGGAATTGGCTGAACAACCGCCCCGCCCCCTGATGGCACAGCGGGGGTTGCAGGCGTTGCTGTCGTCCGGGGTGCAGGCGCCGGGCTCGGTGCTGGCGCAGGATCGTCAAATCCCGGCGGCAGAAGCGATTCGGGCTGTTCCTCCGCAAGAACCAGCCCTGATGTCATGGCAATGGCTGCCGCACCGATAAATACAAACTTCTTCACAACGCATCCTCGGGCAGCGGCACAGGCTGGGCTATTTCACGCAGCGGCTCTTCTCCTCCGTCGACCCATGCGACGAGGACAACAAGCCCGATTGCCAAGGCAGCGTACAAGCCAATTCTTGTTGCAGAGACGGTCAACTCGAAAAATCCTGAAACCAGCACAGTTGCGCACCACCTAGCCCATCTATAGGCGGAGCGGCAATGCAAGATGATGCTTCAACCCACCGCGCAACTCGATTGACCGATGCGGAGATTGCCGGGATCGCCCGCCGGATCGATCGGCCCGTGGTGCTTGTTGGCCTGATGGGCGCTGGCAAATCGACAGTCGGACGACGACTGGCAAATCTGCTTGGCACAGATTTCGTCGATGCCGACGACGAGATAGAAGATGCAGCGCAGCTGAGCATCGCAGAGATCTTTTCCGAGTTCGGCGAAGAGTATTTTCGCGATGGCGAACGCCGCGTGATCGCTCGTTTGATAGGCGAATCCGATGGCGTCATAGCGACCGGTGGCGGTGCCTTCGTCAACGATGAAACACGCGCCTTGATCCTGGATAAGGCGATCGCAGTGTGGATCGATTGCTCGATCGACACGCTGGTCGAGAGAACCGGTCGACGCAACACCCGGCCGCTCCTTCAAGGGGGCGATCCCGCGCAAATACTGAGCCGACTGCGCGCGGAAAGAGAGCCAGCCTATTCACAGGCACCAATCCGTATTGCAAGTGACGACGGCCCGCATTTGGAAACAGCCAATGCGATTATAGAAGCGATCGACCGATGGCTGTAGTTAAAGTCGAATTGGCCGGGCGCAGCTATGACGTGCGTGTAGCGTCCAACCTGCTCGAAAACATTGCCGTCGAAGCGGCGCATTTCGATCGCAAGCAGAGCGTCCCTGTTGTGGCCGATCGCAACGCGCGCAAATTTCACGGATCTGTAATCGAACAGGCGTTTGCAGACTCCGGCAAGCAGGTCGATTGGTTCGATGTCGAATCGGGTGAATCATCTAAAAGCTGGCAAGGCCTGCAAGACTTGACCGGCTGGCTGCTTGAGCGCGGCGTGGAGCGCGGCGATCACGTGTTTGCCCTTGGAGGCGGCGTTGTTGGCGATCTGACCGGCTTCGCCTGCGCCATCCTCAAGCGCGGCTGCGGCTTCGTTCAGATACCCACCACATTGCTCGCGCAAGTTGACAGCTCAGTCGGTGGCAAAACCGCAATCAACACTCCGGCGGGCAAGAATCTAATCGGGGCATTTCATCAGCCATCGCTAGTCCTCGCCGATCTTGCAACGCTGTCCACACTGCCCGACCGGGAAATGCGAGCGGGCTACGCAGAAGTAATCAAATACGGCATCCTCGGCGACGAGGCTTTCTTCCACTGGCTCGAAAAGAACGGCACAGATGTGCTCCAGCGCGATCCGGCCAAGCTGGAATACGCCGTCGCAACAAGTGTCTCGGCAAAAGCGCGGATCGTGGCGCAAGATGAGCGCGAGACCAGCGGGGTCAGAGCTTTGCTGAATCTTGGCCACACATTCGGCCACGCGCTGGAAGCAGAGACCGGGTTTTCCGACCGCCTCCTCCACGGGGAAAGCGTTGCTATGGGCATGATCCTGGCCGCAAGATACTCGGCAAGGCGCGATCTTCTGACGCCATCGGACGCTCAGCGCATTGCTGCTTCGATCGCGCAAGCCGGTCTGCCGGGCGAGGTTTCAGCGCTTGGTCTTGAATGCGACGGGGCCACCCTTGTCAGCCACATGTTGCACGACAAGAAAATGGACGCCG
Source organism: Parerythrobacter lutipelagi (assembly GCF_005434975.1). GTDB lineage: Bacteria > Pseudomonadota > Alphaproteobacteria > Sphingomonadales > Sphingomonadaceae > Parerythrobacter_A > Parerythrobacter_A lutipelagi. The sequence continues at coordinate 1,217,949 of NZ_SKCJ01000002.1, forward strand.
GCACACTTCCTTTCGTTTTGCTGCGCGGAATCGGCGCAGCATTTCTCGCGCAGGATGTCGATCTGAGCGATGTCGCAGCATTCCTCGACGAGCAACTACAGGTGCATTGACGTGGAGTTTTGCTGCGCACAATGCTTCGCAGCATGACACGCTTTATTGACCTTTCGATTCCGATCACGAACAACGTCGTCTCCGATCCGGACGTGATGCGTCCCAAGATCACCTACATGACGCATCAGGACACGTGGCAGCAGATTGCAGCCTTCTTCCCCGGTCTGGAAAAGGCGGACTTGCCCGATGGCGAAGGCTGGGCGGTCGAAATGCTCGAGCTGTCGACGCACAATGGCACGCACATGGACGCACCATGGCATTATCATTCGACGACCGACGATGGCGCGAGGCCTGCACCCAGCATTGATGAAGCGCCACTGGATCGTTTTTTGCGACCGGGGGTGAAGCTGGACTTCTCCGCAATGGCTGACGGCCATGTCGTGACAGCGGCAGAAGTCGAGGCCGAGCTAGATCGGATCGCTTATCAGCTTCAGCCCCTCGATATCGTTCTGGTGCAGTCAGGCGCAATCTACGGGACGGAGAAGTTCATCCATCAGGGCGTCGGCCTGGGAGAAGAAGCGACACTATACCTGACCGAGCAAGGCATCGAAGTCGTCGGAACCGATGCATGGAGCTGGGATGCTCCGTTCAGCCTTACCGCCCAGCGCTGGGCCGAAACGCGCGACCCCGGGATCATTTGGGAAGGCCACAAAGCGGGGCGCATCAGACCATATTATCAGATCGAGAAGCTCACCAATCTTGCTGCGCTGCCAAGCCACGGCTTTACCGTCAGTTGTTTCCCGGTGAAAATCGAGCGCGCGAGCGCGGGCTGGATCAGAGCGGTTGCAATGGTCGAGGATTGATCAATCGTCTTGCGATATCTGCCGGCGCACGAAACGTTTTCCTACAAGCGCAAATTCTGGTTCACTCACGGAATGGCATGTATGGAGAAACAACGCAGGTCTGGCGCGCCACGCCATAGCGACACTTTGCGGCTTGGATACCCCGGGGGGCTCTCTTTATACCCGCCAGACAATAAGAGCGTGTTTTATATCTATTTTTCAATGATCTAAGCGAAAACATCGAAGTTGACACGGTGTCAATTTCGTCAAGCATCTGTCAAGCCAGACCGTCAAAACAGACGCGAGCCGTCCGGAACTTTCACATCCGGCGCGAATAGCACGACTTCGCCATTCTCGTCCGCAAATCCCAAGGTAAGCACCTCGGACATTGCCGGTCCAATCTGGCGCGGCGGGAAGTTGACCACCGCGGCGACCTGCCTGCCGGGCAGTTCATCGATGTGATAGTTCGCCGCGATCTGCGCGCAGCTTTTCTTCTCGCCGATCACAGGCCCGAAATCGATCCGCAACCGGTAAGATGGCTTGCGAGCTTCCGGAAACTCCTCGGCCGCAACAATGGTCCCGATGCGGATGTCCACCTTGAGGAAACCATCGAACTCAATCTCCGGTGCTGCTGGAGCGTCGGGAGCGTGCAAAAGATGCATTATTCGAGCTCGAGAATTACCGCATCGACCGCGAGGCTTTCCCCTTCTTCGGCGTTAATCGTCGCAATAATTCCCTGCTTTTCCGCGCGAAGAATGTTCTCCATCTTCATCGCTTCGACTGTCGCAAGTGGCTGACCAGGCTGGACTTCATCGCCTTCGCTTACATGCAGCTTCATCAGCAGCCCGGGCATCGGACAGATCAGCATTTTCGAAAGATCAGGTGGAACTTTCTCGATCATATGATCGGCCAGATGCGCGACTCGGGTCGGAAGTATTCGCAGCTGATGCGACGCCCCACGTGTTGTTACCGCATAGCCAGTGCGCGTCGGCTTGAGCTGGATCGTCAGATCTTCACCCTCGATTCCGACATCGACCATCGTGTCGCCCGGAGTGTATTCCATGGAAAGCTCTAGCGGCTCACCATCAACAGTGATCGCGTCTTCTTCCAAGGCAACTGCGAAAGCAGTGCCACCAATCCAAACAGTCCAGTCACCAGGTGCATAAAGCTCACCGTCGAGCTGCTGATCGATCCGCCGCGCACGGTCCGCATCGGCGGTAGCAATGACGCCTGCCACCGCGGCAAGACCGCGCTGGAGATCATCGGATGCGGGCGCTCCGCTGAAGCCCTCGGGATACTCCTCCTCGATGAATCCGGTCGTCAGGTCGCCTGCACGGAAACGCTCGTGCTGCATGATTGCGCTGAGAAAATCGACATTGTGGCCGAGGCCTTCGATGTAGAACGCGTCGAGTGCCTGGATTTGCAAATCCGCTGCTTCATCGCGCGTTTCGCCCCATGTCACCAGTTTGGCAATCATCGGATCGTAGAACATCGACACTTCGCCGCCTTCGAACACACCGTCGTCGACGCGAGTACCATCGACACCCCGGCGACCGTTGGCGCTGCCATCATCGGTCCACCCCTGAAGCGGCGGCCGATAGCGCACGAGCCGCCCGGTGGAGGGCAAGAAACCGCGATAGGGATCTTCGGCATAGACGCGGTTCTCGATCGCCCAGCCATCAATCCCGATGTCGTCTTGGGTCATGCCCAGTTTCTCGCCAGCCGCGACACGGATCATCTGTTCGACCAGGTCAATACCGGTGATCGCTTCGGTAACCGGATGTTCGACCTGAAGCCGCGTATTCATTTCAAGGAAATAGAAGCTCTCGCCCGATGGATCGGCCCCGCTGACGATCAACTCAACCGTACCGGCGCTGTAGTAGCCGACGGCGCGCGAAAGGGCGACGCATTGCTCCCCCATCGCTTTGCGCATCTTGGGCGTGACGAACGGAGAGGGCGCCTCTTCGACCACCTTCTGGTGGCGCCGCTGGATGCTGCATTCGCGCTCGTTCAGATAGAGGATATTGCCGTGCTTATCGCCGAGGATCTGAATCTCGATATGGCGCGGGTTGAGAATGAACTTTTCCAGGAACACGCGCTTGTCGCCGAAAGAGTTGAGCCCTTCGCGCTGAGTTGCCTCGAAGCCTTCTTCGACATCCTTGTCACTATGTGCCAGTCGCATGCCTTTGCCGCCGCCACCGGCGCTGGCCTTCATCATCACCGGATAGCCGATTTTGTTCGCCCACATCAGCGCGTCTGCAGTGGTTTCGACTTCGCCTTCCGAGCCCGGCACTGTGTTGACACCGGCTTCCTTGGCCAACTTCTTCGACTCGATCTTGTCTCCCATTGCCGCAATCGCGCCAACCGGTGGGCCGATGAATTCGATCCCTTCAGCAGCAAGCGCTTCGGCAAAGCTGGTGCGTTCGGACAGGAAGCCATAGCCCGGATGCACCGCTTCTGCGCCGGTCTGCTTACAGGCAGCGATGATCTTCTCGGCTATCAGATAGCTTTCAGCGGCCGGCGAAGGGCCGATGTGGACTGCCTCGTCCGCCATGCTTACGAATGGCGCTCGGGCATCGGCGTCGGAATAGACCGCGACCGTCGCGATACCCATCCGTTTGGCAGTCTTGATCACGCGGCAGGCGATTTCGCCGCGATTGGCGATGAGGATTTTCTTGAACATCTATTGAGCTCTCTCCGACTCTCGACGCTTCGCATAGCCGATAAGCGCGTGCGCGTAAGCCCCTGCCCCGCGTCGTTCGCCTTCACCGGCCAGAAGGTCCTCCATCGCCCCGGCGAGGCGCGCGACATTCGGGCTGGAAAGCTCGCCCAGCGATGCGATATAAATTCCGATGGTGAACAGGATCGCTCCGGTTTCAGGCAGGCGGCGCAGGGTCTGGCGTTCGGAGCGGACGAACAGCGTCTGACCTGCGTTTTCTGGCGTGACATGGGCGAATGCAACTTCGGGCGGCTTGGCGACCCAGCGCCGCGCGCCGGTTGCGGCGATGAACCAGTTGGCGCGCCCATAGATCGCGCCTGGCTTCAGCTTGGCCATGAAGTGATCAACGCCGGTCGCGAGCTGCTCTTCGTACCCCTGGATCGGCGCATGAAGCGCGCGCAGCGGCAGGCCCAGCTTCTCGGCAGGCGTCCAGTCGGAGGGCCAGGCCACGGCCGCGCCGACGAGGCGGTATTGCTCCTCGCCCTCGCGGAGGGTCAGGAGGCACATGTCCTCGTGATGGTTGCGGGCCGCTTCGGGCAGGCCGCCGGAAAGACCGAGCATGGCGGCAAGTTCCGCGCCGGGAGCCTCGCCTTCAGGCGAAAGCTGGATGCCCTCGGGATAAGCAGCAAAACCCTCCGCGCGCGCAGCAAGGTCGGGATTGGGCTGGAGCCAATCGTCCTCGGTCAGCTTTGACAATCCAATTGCAAGCCGTCCGCCTCCGCGCGATTTGGGGAGAAGGTTGTCAACAGAGAAACCGAGCGGCATTGCAGTCTGTTCACCCCCGTTAATATCACGGGCCATCATCGCCGTTCGCTTCGCAGCCTGTCGTCAACCCATATTCTGCCAGCCAGTCCGCCGGCGTTGGCACGAGGAATTGCAGCGCCTGCGGAAGCAGCCGATGGAGCGCATCTGCGTGATGCACGCCCAATTTGCGCCCGTCGACGAAGCAGGTCTCATTCCCTGTTGTTTCCTTAAAGCGAAGTAGGCCCTCCTCGGTCGCACCGCCTTCGTCTGCCAGCGAGAGGAAAAACGGTGGCCGGCGTTGCCCCGCAACAGCCACGACATCGCGCGACAATTGCTGATCGTTCCACTGCATACTCGGCGACAGTGCCGCATATCCGTCGAAAGCATCAGGGTATTTTGCCCAGGTCTCGGCAACGAAGTGGCCCGCCGCGCTTTCTCCGACCAGAAATACGCGCCCATCGTCGCGATAATGTTTGCGTAGCAGCGGCAAGACTGCCTCCAATAGCCAAGTCCGGAATTGCTCGTTCTCTCCTGCAGTCGGATAGCGCTCAATCTCATTTGGATCCGCAGTGGTCGGCAGCAATTCACGTTGCCGGTCGACGGTCTCCACGCCGACGAAAATTGCCGGCTGGCTGCGGTCCCAAAGTTGATTCCAACGTTCGACGCCGAGCGCGAGGTAAAAGTCCTGCGATAGTCCGCCATCGAGCATCAGGATCAGCGGATAGGTGCTCTCGCCTTGTTCGTAGCCGCGCGGCAGAACGACGTTGAGACGCCGCTCGGCATCATGTGTCGTCAGCGTCAAGGACTCCCCGATTACGATCGGCTCAGCAGAAACGGGTTCATGCGCTGCAGCAGGAAGATTCAGGATGGCTGCCATGCCGATCGATGCGAGAAGCCATTTACTCATTCCGCCGCCTCACCAACCTCTTCGCCTGCAGGCGGCATATTGTGGCCCAGCAGCCGCAGCACATCCGCCGCGCACTCCACCACATTGCTACCCGGGCCGTAAATGCCCTGCACCCCGGCATCGCGCAGGAAGTCGTAATCCTTCTGCGGGATCACGCCGCCGGCGATCACCTTGATATCGGCCCGCCCTGCGTCGCGCAAATGACCGATGAGTTCCGGGATCAGCGTCTTATGGCCAGCCGCAAGGCTGCTTGCCCCCACCGCGTCGACATCATTGGCCAGCGCCATTTCCATCGTCTCGCTCGGAGTCTGGAACAGCGGGCCGGACAAGACATCAAAACCCATGTCGGCAAAGGCGGATGCGATCACGTTGGCTCCGCGATCATGGCCGTCCTGACCCATCTTGGCGACCAACAGCTTGGGCTTGCGACCCAGGCGACGTTCAACCGCTTTCACCCCCTCCAGCACCTGTTCATAGCGGTCATCGCCCTCATATGCTTCGGCGTAGATGCCGCGCACCGGCTGGGGCAGCGTGTTGTAGCGGCCATAGGCATCTTCCATCGCCTGACTGATTTCGCCCAAAGTCGCGTCGTGACGCGCGGCCTCCACCGCCAGTTCGAGCAAGTTGCCCTCACGTTGCGCCGCGCCGGAAGCAAGCGCTTCAAGCGCTGCCTTGCAGGCCGGTTCGTCGCGCCCTGCACGGACTTTCTCCAGTCGCGCAATCTGGCTGTCACGCACGGCGTGATTGTCGATATCGAGCGTGTCGATTTCGTCTTCCTTTTCGCGCCGGTATTTGTTGACGCCGACAATCACCGTCTCGCCCCGGTCGACGCTTGCCTGCTTGGCGGCGGCAGCGCTTTCGATGGCGGCTTTCGGCTTTCCGCTGGCGACATAGGCGGTCATCCCGCCTGCGGCCTCGACCTCGTCCAGCATGGCCTTGGCCTGTTCCACCAGTGCGGCGGTGAGGCTCTCGATGTAATAGCTGCCGCCAAGCGGATCGGCGACATTGGTGATGCCGGTTTCCTCCTGGATCACCAGCTGCGTGTTGCGCGCGATTCGGGCGGAGAAGTCGGTCGGCAGTGCGATCGCTTCGTCGAGCGCGTTGGTGTGGAGCGACTGCGTACCGCCAAGCACCGCCGCCATGGCCTCGATCGTGGTGCGGATGACGTTGTTATAGGGGTCCTGCTCCTGCAGCGACACACCGCTGGTCTGGCAGTGGGTGCGCAGCATCTTCGACTTGGGGTTCTGCGCCCCCAGCCCTTCCATCACGTCGTGCCAAAGCGCACGCGCGGCGCGCATTTTGGCGATCTCCATGAAGAAGTTCATGCCAATGCCCCAGAAGAAGGACAGGCGCGGCGCGAAGGCGTCGATATCGAGGCCCGCTTCTATCGCGCGCTTGGCGTATTCCTTGCCGTCGGCAATGGTGAAGGCAAGTTCCTGCACAGCCGTCGCCCCGGCCTCGTGCATGTGATAGCCCGAGATCGAAATGCTGTTGAATTTCGGCATGTTGGCCGAGGTATATGCGATGATGTCGGAGACGATCCGCATGCTCGGCTCGGGCGGATAGATATAGGTGTTGCGGACCATGAACTCCTTGAGGATGTCGTTCTGGATGGTCCCGGCGAGTTGCGCTTGCGAAACGCCCTGCCGCTCTGCCGCGACGATGTAGAACGCCAGCACGGGGATCACCGCGCCGTTCATCGTCATCGACACGCTCATCGTGTCGAGCGGGATCTGGTCGAACAGGATTTCCATGTCGCGCACGGTGTCGATCGCGACGCCCGCCTTGCCGACATCGCCGACCACGCGCGGGTGATCGCTGTCATACCCGCGGTGGGTGGCCAGATCGAAAGCAACCGACAGGCCCTTTTGGCCGCCTGCCAGATTACGGCGGTAAAAGGCGTTCGATTCCTCGGCAGTGGAGAAGCCCGCATACTGGCGAATGGTCCACGGACGGCCGGTGTACATGCTGGCATAGGGCCCGCGCGTAAATGGCGCGATACCGGGCACTCCGGGGTCGAAACCTTCCATATCATCGCTGGTGTAGAGCGGCTTGACGGCGATGCCCTCGGGCGTGTGCCAGGTCAGGTCGCGGCCCTTCACTTCCTTCTCGGCAAGGGGCTTCCAGTCGTCATATGTGGGCTTGTAAGTCATTGTATTCCTCACTCCTCCCCCCTTGCGGGAGAGGAAAGCGCAGCTTGGTCACGCCAGTGGCCTAGCGAAGCTTGGAGAGGGGTGGCAAGCGCCAACCGCCCTCTCCAACTGCGGCTAGCTGGCCAACCAGCAAGCCTTCGTATCCTCTCCCGTGGAGGGAGAGGAAATCATCAATTCGACCAGTGCGCGTTATCCTTGGGCGTTTCCATGATTTCGGTCAGCTGGCCCATCATGTCCTTGGGGTGGAGGAAGAAGATGGGAGTGCCATGCGCACCGATCCGCGTCGGGCCAAGAATGCGCTTGCCCAGACCTTCGAACCACGTGCGGGCGTCAGCGATGTCCTCGACTTCGTAGCAGACATGATGTTGCCCACCGAGCGGGTTCTTGGCCAAAAAGGTTGTAAGCGCGGATTGCTCGCCCAGCGGTTCGATCAGTTCGATCTGCGTGCCATGGGTGCCGCCGAGCCCGGGCGTATCGATGAAGCAGACCTTCACCCCCTGCTCCGGAAGATCGAACGGTTCATGCGCAATCGTCGAGCCCATGACATCGCGGTAATAGCGCAGCGATTCCGCGATCGAGGGTGTCGCGACGCCGATATGGTTGAGACGGCCTAGTTTCATGTTGCTCGCTCGACTAATTTATCCCTGAACGCCTCGACTTCCGCGATTGAGTTCATAGGCTGGCGCAGTGGTCCTATTTCTTGATCCTCAAATGCACCATGTTGGTATCCCATGCCTCGCAGGTGTTCTCTCGCCCAATCGAGTTCGCGCACCTTGCCAAACTCGGCGATGGCTTCGATTTTCTCCAACTCGCTTAGCCATTCCATGGCCAAAACTTGGCCAAACAGAAAACCGGGATTCTGTGCGATACTGGTTGGCCAACCAGATCCATCAGCACCGGCAGAGCTTGAAAGCTCATTTAGTCCGAGCCGAGCCACGACTTTGTCGTCAACCGTGTGTGGCAACACAACGAAAGCTTCCTCTAGCCACTTGCCTCCTTCATTCGGTTCGTGATGCCATAGGAAATGAGCGTCATTCAAATCGACGAATTCAAAGTTCTCTCTAACATGCCGACGAATGCGCTCTGCCACTAGGCGGGTCTTGCTCATTTTTGTCCTCACAATGGAATATTGTCATGCTTTTTCCACGGGTTCTCAAGCTGCTTCCCTCGCAGCTTCCTTAGCCCCAGCGCGATCCGCTTGCGGGTCGAATGCGGGTAGATCACCTCGTCGATATAGCCTCTCTGCGCCGCCACGAAGGGGTTGGCGAAGCGGTCTTCGTAATCCTTGGTTTTCTCGGCAATCTTGTCGGGATCGTCGCGGTCCTGGCGGAAGATGATCTCAACCGCGCCCTTCGCGCCCATTACGGCGATTTCTGCGGTGGGCCACGCGTAGTTCAGATCGCCGCGCAGGTGCTTTGACGCCATCACGTCATAGGCGCCGCCATAGGCCTTGCGGGTGATCACGGTGATCTTGGGCACGGTCGCCTCGGCATAGGCGAACAGCAGCTTCGCGCCGTGCTTGATGATGCCATTGTGTTCCTGATCGGTGCCGGGAAGGAAGCCGGGCACATCGACGAAGGTCAGGATCGGAATTTCAAACGCATCGCAAAAACGCACGAACCGCGCGGCTTTTTTCGAAGAATTGATGTCGAGCACGCCGGCGAGCACCATCGGCTGGTTCGCGACCACGCCTACGGTTCGCCCTTCGACACGGCCAAAGCCGACCAGGATATTGCCCGCATGGTTCGGCTGGATCTCGAAGAAATCGCCCTCGTCCAGCGTCTTCCGGATGACTTCGTGCATGTCATAGGGCTGGTTGGCATTGTCGGGGATCAGCGTATCGAGGCTTGGCTCTTCGCGGTCCCATGCGTCCGAGGTCGGACGTTCGGGGACTTCCTCTCTGTTCGAGAGAGGGAGGTAATCGAAGAAGTTCCGCGTCGCGAGCAGTGTCTCGATGTCGTTCTCGAAGCTGTTGTCGGCGACGGAAGTCTTTGTGGTGTGCGTCTTCGCCCCGCCCAGTTCTTCCTGAGTCACGACTTCGTTGGTCACCGTCTTCACCACATCGGGGCCGGTCACGAACATGTAGGAGCTGTCCTCCACCATGAAGATGAAGTCAGTCATCGCAGGCGAATATACCGCCCCGCCCGCACACGGCCCCATGATCAGGCTGATCTGCGGCACGACGCCGCTGGCGAGCACGTTGCGCTGGAACACCTCGGCATAGCCGCCGAGTGACGCCACGCCTTCCTGAATGCGCGCGCCACCGGAATCATTGAGGCCAATGACCGGCGCGCCGACCTTCATTGCCGTATCCATCACCTTACAGATTTTTTCAGCATGGCGTTTCGACAGGCTGCCGCCGAAGACAGTGAAATCCTGCGAATACACATAGACCAGCCGGCCATTGATCGTGCCCGATCCGGTGACGACACCATCGCCGGGGATTTTCTGGTCCTGCATCCCGAAATCGACGCAATCATGCTCGACATAGGTATCGAGTTCTTCAAACGAACCTTCGTCCAGCAGCACGTCAAGCCGTTCGCGCGCGGTCAGCTTGCCCTTGGCGTGCTGCGCGGCGATCCGTTTCTCTCCGCCGCCCAGTTTGGCGGCTTCGCGGCGGCGTTCCATTTCGGCGATATTGGCGGACATTCAGCCCCCTGCATTCTGGTTGTTATGTTTGCTCGCCGGAGCCTTGCCGCGACCATTCCGCAGGGTCAAGCGGGAGGGCGTGGAGGCCGGGTCAAGAGCTGATTAGAAGCGGATCATCAGATTGCGGGCAAGCGCCGGAGAGATGCTCTCGGCCACCCGCAGCATTCTGACCTGCCCGATATTCGCTTCCGCGCTGTTCTTCTCGATCGCGGTGACGATCTGCCGCGCGCATTCGGCAGCCGGCATCTTGCTCAAATCATTGTCGGCATTCATCTGCGTGTCGACCACAGGCGGCAGCGCCTCGATCACATGAATGCCGGTCCTGGCCAACTGGTGGCGCAGCGCAAGCGTGTAGGACCGCAGTCCGGCCTTCGTCGCGCAGTAGATTGGCTGGCGGCTTGCCGGGGCAATCGCCAGCCCGCTAGTCACGTTGACGATCGCAGCCTCGGGCCGCGATTTGAGGGTTGGCATCAGCGCGGTAATCAGCCGGATCGGCGCCTGCAAATTGGCGTATATGCCGTCGTCCGTCGCATCGGCATCGGGAGCGCCCTTGCGAAAATCGTAGGCAATCAACTGGCCCGCGTTGTTGATCAGGATGTCGATCTCACGCTCACCCAGTTCCGCGACCAGCGCATCAACACCCGCGGCATTGGAAAGATCGGCACGGATTGTTTCGAATCCCTCGCCCCGCATCGCATCGAGCCGCTCGATATTGCGCCCTGTCAGTACGACTGTCCCGCCCTTTGCCTTGAGTTGGCGCGCCAGTTCTTGCCCGATCCCCGCTGTCCCGCCTGTCAGCAAAATGGTCTTGGCAGTGATATCCATCAGACCTTCACCACGCCTTTTTCGATCAGGCTCTTTGCACAATCGATGATGCTCTCTTCAGCGGAGCGTGTTTCCCAGCCGAGACGCTCTTTCGCATGCGTAGCATCGGTGTTGCGGGTCTTGCCGATCTCTCCCTTGATCGATTTCACGCCCGGGTTGAACAGGCTGAGGACCGAGACCATCCAGTTCGGCATGATCCGCTTCGGAACTTTCTTCGTCTGCTCCGGCGGCAAGGCTTTGCGGATGACCTCGGCGATCTCGATAATTTTCATGAACCGGCCCGAGGCCAGGAAACGCTCATTGATCAGGCCCGGTTCTTCGAGGCAGCGCAGGTGGAGCTCGGCACAATCTCGCGTATCGACGATGGCAAAGCCAAGATCGGGAGCCATCGGCATGGACCCGTCGAGCACTTGTTTGACCGCCTCCACCGAAGGCGAGAAATCCGGATCGTCGACCGGACCGAGTACCATCGACGGATTGACCGACACGAATTCCATGTCGCCGCCCTCCGCAGTGACCCAGTCCCGGGCAGCTCGTTCGGCGATTGTCTTGGATTTTACGTAGGGATAGACATCGGGGTGATCGACGTCGGTCCAGTCATTTTCGTCTACGGTGTAGACTTTCTCGTCACGCCCGTAAGCGACTGCCGCCATCGAGCTGGTTTGCACGAACCGCTTCACTCCAGCACTCTTGGCGAAGCGCAGGGCCCGAAGTGTCCCTTCGCGAGCGGGCACGATCATTTCGTCTTCATGCTTTGGCGTGGAGACAGCGATGGGTGAAGCGACATGCGCGCAGTGGGTGCAGCCCGACATCGCTTCGGCCCAGCCCTTGTCGCTCATCAGTTCGGCCTCGAAGACCTTGAAGCTGTCATCGTCCGGATCGCCGACCCGCTGGCGCAGGGCGTCTTCGCTTTTGGCCTTGTTGCGCACTGTCGCGTGGACCTTCCAGCCCTTCGACAACAATTGGCGGATCAATTCGCCAGCAATATATCCCGTGCCGCCCGTTACAAGAACCGTTCCAGCCATGCCTTTTCTCCCTTGGGCGAAAGGCTAGCCGGAACGGTTTCTAGCGGCAACTTACTTCAGCAGAACCAACTCTTCGGCCATGGTCGGGTGGATCGCGGTCGTGGCGTCGAAATCGGCTTTGGTCAGGCCGGCCTTCACCGCCACTGCGGCGGCTTGCATGATCTCCGGGGACTCGGGACCGATCATCCCGATCCCGAGTATTTTGCCTGTGCCGGCTTCGCAGATCATCTTGTAAAGACTGCGTTCGTTCCGTCCCGCGACGACATTCTTCATGGCCCTGAAGTCCGACTGGTACACTTCAATGTCACCAATCTTGTTGCGCGCCTCGCTTTCGGTCATGCCGACAGCGGCAATCGGTGGATGGCTGAACACAGCTGCGGGAATAACTGTATGGTCGACTGCCACAGGCTCGCCGCCGCCAAAAACAGTGTCGGCGAACGCCTGCCCCTCCCGGATAGCGACCGGGGTCAATTGAACCCTGTCGGTAACGTCGCCCACCGCGTAAATGTGGTCCACGTTGGTTTTGCTGAATTGGTCGACAATCACTTCGCCCTTGTCGCCCAACTGGACACCTGCTGCGTCTAGGCCGAGCCCTTCCGTGTTGGGCACACGCCCGGTGGCGAACAGCACGCAGTCGACTTCCAAATCATCATGATTGGTCATCGAGACGTTGAGGCAGCCTTCGTCGGTTTTTTCGATGCCACGAAATTCCGCGTTGAAGCGAAAGTCGATGCCTTTGGCGATACTGATCTGAAGCAGGCGGTCACGCAGTGAATGATCGTATCCGCGCAGCAATGTGTCCGAGCGGTTGATGATCGTCACCTTCGCTCCGAATTCGTTGAATATACCGGCAAACTCGTTGGCGATATAGCCGCCGCCCGCAATCAGGACCCGTTCGGGGATAGCGTCCAGATGGAAAGCTTCGTTGCTGGTAATGCCCAGTTCGTGGCCATCGCAGCCTGGCACATGGGGCCGCGCGCCGGTTGCGATCAGGATATGTTTCGCGCTGACAACCTTCCCGCTGGCCAGAGTTATTTCATGTGCGCCGGTCAGTTCTGCACGCTCATGAAATATGTCGACGTCATGGTTTTCCAGCGTTTCGGTATAAAGGCCCTCGATCCGGCTGACGTCGTTCAAAACGTTGTCGCGAAGCTTGACCCAGTCGAATGTGCATTCGCCGACATCCCAGCCAAATTGCTTGGCGTCTTCCAGATCTTCCGCAAAATGTGCGCCATAGACCAGCATCTTCTTGGGCACGCAGCCGCGGATCACACAGGTTCCACCAACCCGGTGTTCCTCCGCCAGGCCAACCCGCGCGCCATGCGCGGCAGCCACGCGCGAAGCCCTTACGCCGCCCGATCCTGCGCCGATAGTGAAAAGGTCGTAGTCGTATTCGTCGGCCATGCTGGAACTCCTGTTTGCGGCGGCGATATGGACCGTCGAATGATCCTTGCCAACCGCCCACTCCGCCGATCATTCGGCGGAGCCGGGCTTCGGGTTACAGCGTTTGAAACAAGTTAGCGGTTCCCGGTGCCGCCGGACCGGCCGCCGCGGCGCTGGCGATTGCCACCGCCGGGTTTGCCCTGACCGCCAGCTGCCGGGTTACCTTTGCGCGCAGGATGCTTTTGCTTCGGACGGCCGGCGCGAGGTGCGCCGTTCTTCGGCCGGGGATTCACCCGCGTACGCTGTTTCTGCTCACGTTTCGTCGGGCCGACACCTTCGACCACTGCACGGAAATTGTCCGGCAACGGAAGCCGTTCGAATTCTGCATCGGTGAGCTTGCGAATATCCTTGAGATAGGCCCGCTCGTCCTCGGCGCAGAAAGCGATCGCGATGCCGTCCGCTCCGGCGCGCGCGGTGCGGCCGATGCGATGAACATACTGTTCCGGCACGTTGGGCAATTCGTAATTGATCACGTGGCTCACACCGGGAATATCGATCCCGCGCGCGGCAACATCGGTCGCAATCAGGATTGGCGTCTTCGCCCGCTTGAACTCATCAAGCGCGCGCTGGCGCTGCGGCTGGCTTTTGTTGCCATGAATTGCATTGGCCGGAATGCCGCGCTGTGAAAGCTTCTTCACAATGCGGTCGCAACCGTGTTTGGTCCGGGCAAAGATCAGCACGCGTTCGAACTTTCCGGGCACCTGATGTCGTTCGGACAGCATGAGTTCGAGTAGCGATTGCTTTTCGTCCTGCTGAACCATGAACAGATATTGATCGATCCGCTCTGCAGTCGTGCTTTCGGGTGTTACCGAGACTTGCACCGGATTGCGGCAATACTGGCTGACCAGTTCCTTGATCGCCTTCGGCATGGTTGCGCTGAAGAACAGCGTCTGACGCTCTTTCGGTACCAGCTCGTTAATCTTGCGGAGCGCGTGGATGAAGCCGAGATCGAGCATCTGATCCGCTTCGTCCAAGACGAGGATTTCGACCTGGTCGAGCTTGAAAGCTTTCTGGTCGATCAGATCGAGCAGGCGCCCCGGCGTAGCGACAAGAATATCGGTCCCCCGGTGCAGCTTGTTGCGATCCTTGCCGACAGATGTGCCGCCGACAATGGAATGCACTTTGAGGCCCGCCATCGCGCCATAATCTTTGGCCGACTGGGCAATCTGCCCGGCCAGTTCACGCGTCGGAGCAAGCACGAGCATGCGGCAGCTCTTGAAAGGTGTCTGCTTGTCGGCGTCGCGCAGACGGTCGATGCTCGGAAGCATGAACGCAGCGGTCTTGCCGGTACCGGTCTGAGCGATACCCAGCAGATCACGACCTGACAGCACTGGCGGAATGGCCTGCGCCTGAATCGGGGTCGGCTCGGAATAGCCCTTCAGGTCGAGTGCCTGAAGCACGGGTTGCGACAGACCGAGCTGGTCAAAAGTGCCGAGCTCGTCGGAATTGGTAGTCATTGGTTTGTATCAAACTCGCAATATATGCGGCGCACGACTTGCATTCTGGCGGATTCCGGATGGAATCATCGCGCGGCGCGGGTGTCAAAACGACCCGCGTGAAAAGGGAAGTCCTTGGGAAAATCGACCGAAACGCTGCCGGGGCGGTCTTTGTAACAGTCCGCCAGTTCACGCTGCAATGCGTTCCGATGTGCCGCATGTGGTCGTGCTGCAGTGCAATGTCAATCAATCATTCGCCGGACGTTGGGAATTCAGCAAGGTTTTGCAGCTACGTAGCATCACGCAAGGGAACCGGGCAGCTGGCCCGAGAGGACTGACGGTCGTGATCGAAGTTGAAATCCAGAATGAAGAACGCCAAACGCAGGACCGCCTGCGGTTCTCCGCTGTTCCTCGCATTGGTGAAGGGATTCGCCTGAAGGAGCCGAATGGCTTCTGGGCTTCTTACGATGTGCTCGATGTGTGGTACCAGAAAGCCGAATATGGCGAGGTCTGGGTGCCCTATCTCCATGTCCGGATGACACCGGCAGACAGCGAAGCTTCGACGGCGGCCAACGATGCCGAAGAGAACGAGCGAGAGGTCGTCCCATTCAGAACCTGATCAAACGCCAGGCCCCATCCTCTCCCGCCCCGTCGGGAGCAAGGACGGTAGGAACCATCAACGAAAAACCTGCGGCAGCACCCGCCGTGCACGCCCCGAAGGCGCCGCGCCGCGCACTGATTGTCGACGACAGCCGCATGGTCCGCCGCGCATCCCGCGCGATCCTGCAGGAGTTCGGCTACGAAGTGACGGAAGCGGAAGATGGCCAGGAAGCCCTCGCCCGGGTGAAGGCCGACGGAATGCCCGATCTGATCACGCTCGACTGGAACATGCCCAACATGTCCGGCATCGAGACCCTAAAGGCGCTGCGAGAACTTTACGGCGACGCCGTACCGAGAGTGATGTTCTGCACCACCAATTCCGACGCGATCGATATCCACAAAGGCATCGACGCCGGTGCAACCGAGTGGATCGTCAAGCCGTTCGACAAGGCCAGCATGCAGGCAAAACTGGAGAAGATCGGAGCTATTTAAGCCCCGCCGCCGCTAGCAGCGCTTCCGTACTCGAATCGAAACTGACATCGCCCGTATCGATGTCATTCGCCATTTTCTTGCCCAGCTCTACGCCAAACTGGTCGAACGGATTGATGCCCATCAACACCGCATTGGCAAATGTGCGGTGTTCGTGAAAGGCGATCAGCGCGCCGAGCGTCGCTGCGTCGAGATCATCGCACAGCATTGTCGCGCTTGGCCGGTCACCCGGAAACGCGCGCGCGGGGTCCTTCCCATCCTCGGCCATATTGCCACCCGCCATCAGCGCCGCGCCTTGAGCGAAGCAATTGGTCAGCAAGATACGGTGATGCGCCGGATTCAACTCATCGCCGGGCGCAATGCTGGCGATGAAGTCGACCGGAACCAGGTGCGTGCCCTGATGCAGCAACTGGAACACCGCATGCTGCGCATCGGTGCCCACTCCGCCCCAGGTGACCGGTGCGGTCGCGCCTTCGACCGGATCGCCTGACGTTTTCACGCGCTTCCCGTTCGACTCCATTTCGAGCTGCTGAAGATAGTCGGGGAGCAGCGACAACCTCTCGTCATAGGCAAAACAGGCGCGGGTCTGGCATCCGCGTATGCGCGTATAATACTGATCGGCAAAGGCTGCGCGGAGCGGCAGGTTGGCTCGCCCTTCGGTGTCGCGAAAATGCTCATCCATCGCCTGACCGCCGGCCAGCATCGCTTCGAACTCGTCCCACCCGGCGGCGATCGCGACCGGGAAACCGATCGACGACCACAACGAATATCGCCCGCCTACACTCTCAGGAAACGGCAGAATTCGTGTTTCATCGACACCCCAAAGCACGGCCGCTTCCGGATTGGCGGTCAAGGCGACGACCCGGCCAGAGGGATCGCTGACACCGCTGTCCGCCAGCCATTTCAGCGCACTGTCAGCGTTGGTCATGGTCTCGATCGTAGTGAAGGTCTTTGAAGCGACCGCGATCATCGTGGTAGGCGGATCGCATGCAGCAAACGCCTGCTCCAGCGCCAGCCCGTCGATATTGGATACGACATGGACATCGACCAATTCGAGATCTCGTGTCAGCGCATCGACCGCCATCGCCGGCCCCAGCGCGCTGCCGCCGATCCCGATATGGATCAGATGATTGACTTCACCGAGTGCTCCCTGGTGGATAGCCTCGACCAGCATCTTCATCCGCAAGTGCAGCGCGGCAGCTTCTTCGACAGAAGCCTCTGCTCCCACGCCCCTTTGCGCGATATGCTCGGCGGCGCGGCCTTCTGTGACATTGATCTTGGCACCAGTCAGCAACTGGTCACGCTGCTCAGCAAAGCCGGAGGCGCTGGCAAGCTGTTCGAACAGCGCCAGCAGCTTGGCATCGAGATGGGTCTTGGACCAATCGAAGCGGATACCGCCAGCCAGGTCCCCTTCCCCCCATTCCAGTCTGGTGCTGAGTAGATCAAGCCGGCCATCTTCCTCGAACAAGGCCGAAAGAGTCCGCCGACTATGGTCAGCCAGTTGTTTCCAGATCGCGGCGGTATCGGCCATGCGCAAAATTTCCTTTTCCCTCTTGCTCTTCGGCGAGTAGGGAACAGCGCCATGATTGCAAAGACCAAGAACGTGCACGGATACGAATTCCGCGCTGAGACCCTTCGATGACTGAAGCGACAGCCGACGCAGCCAACGCGGACGATCCCACCCAATCGGGATCGGGCGACAAGCCCGAGAAGAAAGAGGACAACTTCTTTGTTTTCCTGCTGAAGCTGGCCGTTATCGTGCTGGTTTTCCGCAGCTTCTTCTTTTCGCCATTCAACATTCCTTCCGAGAGCATGCTCCCGCGTCTGATGAACGGTGATTACCTGATCGCGTCGAAGTGGGCGTACGGCTACACGCAGCACTCGCTGCCCTACAGCGCCCCGCTGATACCAGGCCGGGTCTTTGGCGGCACACCCGAACGCGGCGATATCGCTATCTTCAAACACCCGGTCGACAAAGCCGATTACATCAAGCGCGTAATCGGTGTGCCGGGAGACATGATCGGAATGCGCGAGGGGCAGGTCATCCTGAATGGTGAACCTGTTCCCAAAGAGCAGATCGAGGACTTCGTCATCCCGCTTTCGCCCAACACAAGATGCAATCCAATGGGAGAGCAGATCACCACCGAAGACGGCGATGCATGCCGTTATACCCAGTTCCGCGAAACGTTACCTGGCGGCAAGAGCTACAATGTTCTCGACTTCGGTCCAACGCCGCAAGACAACTTCGGCCCGATAGCTGTGCCGGAAGGCAAGGTCTTCATGATGGGCGACAATCGAGACAATTCGCAGGACAGTCGCTTCGCTGCCGTTTCCGGCGGCGGTGTCGGCTTGATCGACCAGGAACTGCTTGTCGGCCGGGCAGAAGTGCTGATGTGGTCGACCGACGGAAGCGCTGAATGGCTCTTGCCGTGGACATGGTTCACAGCCTTGCGCGGCAGCCGCGTGGGCGATGGCCTGTGAGTGAACTCGGCGCAAAATCGCGCGCATGGTTGGAGCAACACGGCTTCAAATTGCACGGCGAAGCCATCTGGCTCGAAGCGCTGACGCATGGCAGCACAGGTGCCGAACGCGATTATCAGCGGCTGGAATTCCTGGGCGACCGGGTGCTCGGGCTTGCTACCGCAGAATGGCTGTTTCGCCACAGCAACGGTGCCGAAGGCAAGCTTGCTCAACGCCTGAACGCATTGGTCAGCAAGGGAGCTTGCGCGGCTGTCGCGCGTGAAATCGGAGCAAGCGAACATATCTACCTTGGAAAGCAAGCGCGGGATGATGGTGCGGCGGAGAGCGAGAATGTCCTCGGCGACGTGATGGAATCGCTACTTGGCGCAAGCTTCATCGAAAACGGGTTCGATCAGACCCGCGGAGTAATTTTGCATCTGTGGGCCCCGCTCCTTGGCGGAACGGCAGGGATTGCAAAGCACCCGAAAAGCGCGTTGCAGGAATGGGCCGCCGGAAACCAGCGTCGCCCCCCCAAATATGATCTACTCGAACGCTCCGGACCTGATCACAAAGCAAGCTTTACGGTGCGAGTGGCCGTTCACAACGTCGGCGACGCGGTAGCCACCGCAAACAGCAAGCAGGAGGCCGAAACCGAAGCGGCCCGTCAATTCATGGAGCGTTTTGGTTGACCAACAACACACAACAGAAATGCGGCATGGTAGCCGTGCTTGGTGCGCCGAATGCGGGCAAATCCACACTGGTCAATCAGCTGGTTGGTCAGAAGGTCGCGATTACCAGTGCCAAGGCCCAGACGACCCGTGCACGGATGCTGGGCATTGCCCTGCATGGTAATGTCCAGATGATCCTTGTCGACACGCCCGGCATTTTCTCGCCAAAGCGGCGGCTCGACCGGGCAATGGTTAGTGCAGCCTGGGAAGGCGCGGAGGCGGCCGATGCAGTTTTGCTGCTGGTCGATCCCCTCAAACAGCGACGGCACGAGCTTGAGCCGTTGATCGAAAGCCTGGCCAACCGCCCAGAGCGCAAGATCCTTGTCCTCAACAAGGTTGATAAAGCCAAAAAGGAACCGCTGCTGGCGCTGGCTCAAGAACTTGGCGAAAAAGCAGGTTTCGAGGAAATCTATTTCATCTCGGCGTTGACCGGCGACGGCGTGCCTGAACTGAAAGATGCGCTCTCCGCGATGATGCCCGAAGCGGAATGGATGTATCCCGAAGATCAGGTCAGCGATGCCAGCGAACGATTGCTTGCGACGGAGATCACCCGCGAACAGCTGTATCAGCAACTGCATGACGAATTGCCCTATGACAGCGCGGTTCGCCCCGAAAGCTACACCCAGCGGCCGGACGGCAGCGTTGAGATCCGCCAGCAAATCGTCATCGGGCGCTCCAGCCAGAAGCCCATCGTGCTCGGCAAAGGTGGCAGCATGATCAAATCGATCGGCGAAGCCGCGCGTGCTGAGCTGTCAGAAATTCTCGGTCAGAAAGTCCACCTCTTCCTCCACGTCAAAGTCGACGAGAAGTGGGAAGATGACAAGGAGATCTACGAGGAGATCGGGCTGGAGTTCGGAAAGTGAAAAGACCAGTCCAGGCGATAGGCCCTCGCGCCCCGGCCCATCTCAGCGCTTCTTCTGAATTTCGATCTTGTTCTTCTTGGCGAAGTCCTTCGTCGATTCCTCGCTGCGACCGATAGCCTTGGCAATTTCCCTCAGGCCCTTGCCCTTACCTGCAAGCAGACGAAGCTGACCGGCCTCGTCTGCTTTCCATGGCTGCTTATGCCGCTCGAAGCGTTCCTTGCCCATCAGTCAGCCGTTTTTTTGACTGCTGGCTTCTTCTTAGCGGCGGTTTTCTTTTTCGCAGGCGCTTTCTTCTTCGGCGCTGCCTTCTTCCGTTTTTTCTTCGCGGGCCCCTTCGCGGCGCGGGCATCGATCAGTTCGATCGCCTGTTCCTCGGTCAGGTCCTCTGGTTTGATATCCTTCGGAATGGTCGCATTGGTCGTGCCGTCAGTGACGTAAGGACCATAGCGCCCGGGCATAACCTTCATCTCGCCGCCGCTGGTCGGATGTTCCTTGAGCGTTTTGATCGGCTCAGCCTTACCGCGGCTGCCGCCCTTCCGGTCGGCCGCCTGCGCGATCAGGTCGACCGCACGGTTCATACCGATTTCGAATATTTCCTGCGTATTCTGTAGCTTGCCGTATTTGCCGTCCGAACGAACGGCGGGACCATAACGCCACAATCCCGCTTCGATCTCCTTGCCTGTCTCGGGATGCTCACCGACTATTCGCGGCAGGCCGAGGAGTTTGACCGCCCATTCAAGGTCAAAATCGTCGATGTCTTTGGGAATGCTCGCACGCTTCGCATCCTTGCCATCGCCCATCTGGACATAAGGACCGAAGCGGCCCGATTTGCGATGAATCTCAAGCCCGGTTTCGGGGTGTTCACCCATCACCGAATTTTGTGAACCATCATCGCCATCGGCGCCCGGCTGGGCAAAACGGCGGGTGAATTTGCACTCGGGATAATTGGCGCAGGCAACAAACGCACCATATTTGCCGCCTCGCAGAGCCAGACGGCCATCCTTGCGGCCTTCCTTGTCGCACAGCGGGCAGTATCGCGGATCGTTGCCATCTTCGCGCGGCGGGAACAGGAAGTCCGACAGATACTCATCAAGCACTTCGGTCACTTCTGACGGCTGGCGCTCCATGACCTCATCCGTCTTCGGTTTGAAGTCTTTCCAGAATTTGCTCAGCAAATCCTTGTAGGCCTCCCGCCCGTCGGAGACGACATCCAGCTCGTCCTCCAAGCCTGCGGTGTAGTCATATGCGACATACTGCGGAAAGAAGCGCTCGAGAAACGCTGTCAGCAATCGCCCTGATTCCTCTGCAAAGAAACGGTTTTTCTCCATTCGCACATAGTCGCGGTCGCGCAGGGTCTGGATCGTGGACGCATAGGTAGACGGTCGCCCGATCCCCAGCTCTTCAAGCCGTTTGACCAGTGAGGCCTCGGAGAAACGCGGCGGTGGCTGTGTGAAATGCTGGTTCGCCTCGACCGCCTTCTTTCCTGGCGCGTCGCCCTTGTGCATGACCGGCAGCAAGCCTTCATCATCGTCCTTGCTGTCGTCCCGCCCCTCTTCATAGACGGCGAGGAAGCCGGGAAACTTCACAACTTGGCCAGTGGCCCGCAATTCATGCAGTCCCGCAGGATCACGCAGTGTCACGGTGGTCCGCTCAAGGCTGGCCGACTGCATCTGGCTTGCCATGGCGCGCTTGAATATCAGGCTATAAAGCTTGGCATCGTCGCCGGAGCTTGCAGTGGCCTGCGTAAAGTTTGTCGGGCGGATGGCCTCATGCGCTTCCTGCGCATTCTTTGCCTTGCTCGAATAGTGCCGCGGCTTCTCGGGCAAGTAATGCCCGTCATAGCGGTCAGCGATGGCTTTGCGGCAGGCGGAGATCGCGCTGCCGTCCATCTGAACGCCGTCGGTCCGCATGTAGGTGATCAGACCCGCTTCGTACAGCTTCTGAGCGCAGCGCATCGTATGGCTAGCGTTGAAGCCAAGCTTGCGTGAGGCCTCCTGCTGCAAGGTCGAGGTGGTGAATGGTGGCGAAGGATGCCGTTTGAGCGGCTTGGTCTCGATCTCTTCGATCGTGAACGGAGCGTTCTCGATCTTGGCTTTGGCTTCGTTTGCTATGCCCGCTTCGCCAAGCGAAAGCTTCTTGAGCTTCTTGCCATCATATTTGACCAGCCGTGCATCAAAGCCGGTCCCGTCCTGTTCCAGCTTGGCGACAATCGACCAATATTCGTCAGGCCGGAAAATCTCGATCTCGTGTTCACGCTCGCAAATCAGGCGCAGGGCAACCGACTGTACGCGCCCGGCCGATTTCGCGCCGGGCAGCTTGCGCCACAACACCGGACTAAGAGTGAACCCGAACAGACGGTCGAGTGCACGCCGCGCGAGATAGGCATCCACCAGATCCATATCGATATCACGCGGCTTGCCCATCGCTCCGGTAACGGCAGCCTTGGTAATCGCGTTGAAGGTCACGCGATCGACCTTGTCCGGCAACGCTTTGCGCTTTTTGAGCAGTTCCAGAACATGCCAGCTGATCGCTTCGCCTTCGCGGTCAGGGTCAGTCGCGAGGACGAGACGGTCGGATTGCTTCGCCGCGTCGACGATTGCCTTGACCTGATCCTTGTTCCGCTTGTCCTGATAGACCTGCCAGGTCATCGCGAAATCCTCTTCCGGACGGACTGCATCGTCCTTCTTCGGAAAATCACGAACATGGCCATAAGAAGCGAGAACCTTGAAGTCCTTGCCGAGATAGCCTTCGATTGTTTTCGCCTTGGCGGGCGATTCTACGATTACAAGTTGCATGTCTGCTGGAACTGTCCCTTACGCGTATACGTGTACGTACGCGCGATTTTGTGCCGCCCTTTGCGTTGGTCAAGCCGGTTTGGTCAAGTCCTGTCGGAGGATTGCAGGTCAGGCAAACACGTCGGCGACCTCGGACGTCGGCTCGGTCAGAATGCGATATACCGCGACCGAGAGCCCCATCATCACTATCGGCAAGATGTGAAGCGCCAGTCCTGGCAGGACCGTAAGCGGAGAATTGCGTCCAAGCGCACCGGCCAATCCTGACACTGCGCCATAGGCTATCAACCACCCGAACAGGATGACGAACACAGCCAGGCTGAGTTGCAGTGTGCTACCGTCGCTGGCGCTCCAGCTGTCCCCCATCGCCTGGAACAGACTGCGGTCTCTGGCGACCAGAAAAGCTGGAGCCATGATCCATTTGGCCATCAGGATCACGCCAGGGACGACCAGAAAATTGGTCGCAAATCCCGCTGCAATCCCGATGAGCAGCGCCATGAAAAACAGCTGGAAAACGCGAAATCGGTCATCTTCGACAATGCCGTGCCGCTGCATCAGTTGCTGAAACAACCAGTAGTGCGCGACCCAATAGGCGACAAAGCCGGCTAGCCCGATGAGCCCGCCAAGGCCGACGGTTTGCGACTTTGCTGCATAACCAAGCAAGCCAAGAAACCCGAAACCTGCAAAGTATAACCCGATCTCGCGCTTGATCAGCCCAAGCTCCAGAAAAGCACCGCCGAGAAAGTCGCCGATGTTTGCCTGCCTTGGTTCATTCAATGCCATCAATGCGCCCCATCAGCGGTCAGTTGTGAACACTGACTCGTCCGCCCGCATGCCTCTGCAATCGGCCGGAAATTTCAAGCTCAAGCAGTGCCATTTGCACAGACGCGGCGCTTTCGCCCGATTGGCGGATCAGTTCGTCTATCGCCACCGGCGCGGTGGTTAGCAAACTGGCGATGTCGGCCGGATCGGCCTCTGCCAATTCTTCATGCGGAGTGAAATCAGGGGCGTTCGCCTCGCGAAAACTCGAACGGGGTGTGCCATCGAACCCCCTTAGAAGTTCGACCACGTCATCGACCGCCTGAACCAGGACCGCTCCGTCCCGGATCAGCTTGTTGCAGCCCTGTGATCGCGCATCGAGCGGGCTACCCGGAATTGCCATTACTTCACGGCCGGCTTCACCCGCGAGACGTGCCGTAATCAGCGAGCCGGACTTGGGCGCGGCTTCGGCGACCAAGGTTCCGGCGGCAATGCCGGCAATGATCCGGTTGCGGCTGGGGAAGTGGCTGCCGCGTGGTTCGGTACCAGGCGGCTGTTCCGCAAGGAGAAGCCCTTCAGTAGCGATCCGTTCCTGCAGTTCGGCATGCTGCGGCGGATAAGCGATTTCGATGCCGCTCGCGATTACGCCGATGGTGGACGCGCCATCCGCGCTCGATAGCGCGCCCTTGTGTGCGGCACCGTCGATCCCCCGCGCCAGCCCTGAGACGACCGCGAATCCCTCCGCCGCCAGCCCGGCGCCGAATTCGCGTGCCAGCTTGATCGCTGCCGCCGACGCGTTCCGAGCGCCGACAATGGCAACGCAAGGTTGCTTCACCAATTCGAGCCGGCCGCGATAGGTCAGGATCGGCGGCGCACTTTCCAGTTCACGCAACAGCGGCGGATAGTCGGGTGAGTCATGGAACAGGTATTTCGCCCCGGCCTTGCGGGTCGCCAGAACCTCTGCCTCAACCTTGTCCGCTGCAATCGGACGGTAACTGCGCCCGCCTCGTTTGCCGAGGTCCGGCAATCCTTCAAGCGCCGATCGCGCATCACCAAATCGCTGCAGCAAGTGAAGATAGGTTACCGGCCCGATGTAAGGCGAGCGAAGCAGCCGTATGCGAGCAAATGCCTCTTCCTGGGAAAGCGCTGCGGCTTTCACGTCTTGTTGCCAACCTTTGGTTCGGTCCCGGCGAACAGGCGGCTGATATTCTCGCGATGCAGCCAGATGATCAGCACCGCGATAAGCGCAAGCACTTTAGCGGGTGTCACAAAACCCATCGCAAATGCGCCCACCGCTGCAGCGAGAACGGCGGTCATTCCGGCGAGCGAACTGATCCGGAAGATAGCCAGCATAGCGATCCAGACGCCAGCATAAATCAGCCCGAGCGGCCATGCGAGACCAAAGGCGACGCCCGCATTCGTTGCAACCCCTTTGCCGCCCTTGAACTTGAGCCAAACGGGAAAACAGTGTCCGATCACTGCGAACAATGCAGTCCAGCCCATATCCTGCCAGAAAAGCTGGCTCGCAATATAGACCGGTACGAAACCCTTGAGCAGATCAAGCAACAGCGTCGCAGCCGCCAACCCCTTGTTTCCTGTACGCAAAACATTCGTCGCGCCGATATTGCCGCTGCCGATGCTGCGCACATCACCCATCCCGGCCATTTTGGTCAGGATCAGGCCGAACGGGATCGAACCGAAACCATAGCCGAGCAAGGCGGCCCAAAGGACGTTCAATGTCAGTTCGGTTCCCATGCCAACCCTCGCACAATAAACCCCGCGCTTGTCGAAACGGGGTTTTTCCTATCTAGGCACCTAGTATCAAAACCAGTCGTTGGACAAGCGCGGGACCGATGGAATTGGAAAGAAGCGAGAAAATTGCCCCGGTCCTGATCTTCGATACCGGCGTTGGCGGGCTTACCGTGCTGGCCGAATTGCGCAAATTGCTGCCAGAAGCACCGGTGATTTTCGCCGCCGACCAGGCCGGCCTCCCCTATGGCGAGAAAACCGAAGCCGAAGTCGCCGCGCGCGTATCGGGTTTGCTCGGCCGGATGAGCGAGCGCTACCGCCCACGTCTCGCCTGCATCGCCTGCAACACAGCCAGTACGATTGCCCTCGACATGGTGAGAGACGTACTGGAAATCCCGGTTGTCGGAACAGTTCCGGCAATCAAACCGGCAGCAGCAATGACGAAAACCGGTGTGATCGGACTTCTTGGCACAAAGGCAACAATACGTCAGCCCTATGTGGACCGGCTCGAAGCGCGCTTTGCCCAAGGCAAGACGCTGCTGCGTCACGGGGCGCCGGAACTGGTCGATCCGGCTGAAGCCAAGTTGCGCGGCAAGCCGGTCGACCGCTCTATTATCCAGCGCGCCGTCGCGGCTCTCCGCGAAAAGCCGCAGGGCGAAAAGATCGACACTGTCGTGCTCGCCTGCACGCATTTCCCACTCTTGATCGAAGAGCTTTCGGGGGAATTTGGTCAGAGGGTCAGATTGATCGACGGTTCGCACGGAATCGCGCAACGGATCGTCAGCTTGCTCGACGGCCAGGACTTTGAGCGCGCTGCACCCGACATGGCGGTGACCACAGGCCTTCTCGATGATTTCATGCCACTTTCGGATGCGCTGGGTCGTTATGGCCTCGATCGCATCGAGCGGTTTTGAATTCCTGCGAATCGTTCGCAAAGATCGCGGTGGAAATGCGCGCCAAACGGCCCTAAATCCCGTCGCCATCCGAAGCCGCTCCTATGCGGTGCCAAGTGGCAGTGTTGCATGAACTACGATCAGGTATTCGACCAGGCGATCGACCGTCTTCACGAAGAGGGCCGGTATCGCGTGTTCATCGACATCCTGCGCAACAAGGGCGCATTCCCCAACGCGCGCTGTTTTGCCAGCCACAACGGGCCCAAGCCGATCACGGTCTGGTGCTCGAATGATTACCTCGCGATGGGCCAGCACCCCAAGGTCATCTCTGCGATGGAAGATGCCTTGCATGATGTCGGTGCCGGCTCGGGCGGTACGCGCAACATTGGCGGCAACACGCACTATCATGTCGAATTGGAAGGCGAACTGGCCGACCTGCACGGCAAAGAGGCGGCGCTGCTGTTCACCAGCGGCTATGTTTCCAACGACGCGACCCTGTCGACCATTTCGAAATTGCTGCCGGGCTGCGTAATCTTCTCTGACGAACTCAATCACGCAAGCATGATCGCCGGCATCCGCAATTCGGGGTGCGAGAAACGGGTGTTCCGCCACAATGACATGGCGCATCTCGAAGAATTGCTGGCCGAGGAAGATCCTGAAACGCCAAAACTGATCGCATTCGAAAGCGTGTATTCGATGGACGGCGATATCGCTCCGATCCACCAAATCTGCGACTTGGCAGACAAGTACAACGCACTGACTTATATCGACGAAGTTCATGCGGTCGGAATGTATGGCGAGCACGGCGGCGGGATATCCGAACGCGACGAAGCGGCCGACCGGATCGACATTATCGAAGGAACCCTGGGCAAGGCTTTCGGTGTGATGGGCGGTTATATTGCGGCCGATCGCAAGATCGTCGATTGCATCCGGTCTTACGCGCCGGGTTTCATTTTCACGACATCGCTCAGCCCGGCCCTTGTCGCCGGTGTTCTGGCAGCGGTAAAGCACCTCAAGGCATCGTCCGAAGAACGCGATGCGCAGCAGGCCAACGCGGCTTTGCTCAAACAGAAATTCCGCGACGCCGGCCTGCCGGTGATGGACAGTGTCACGCACATCGTGCCGCTGATGGTGGGCGACCCTGTACGTGCCAAGAAAATCAGCGATATACTGCTCGCCGAATACGGCGCTTATGTGCAGCCGATCAATTTCCCGACGGTGCCGCGCGGAACCGAACGGCTGCGGTTCACACCGGGACCTGCCCATACCGAAGCCATGATGGACAGCGTTACGGACGCGCTGGTTGAAATCTGGGATCGGCTCGACCTCGAGTTGCGCAAAGCGGCTTGAGGCTAAGCAACCGTTCCGGTCACTGGCCCCGCCCTTCGCGGCCAGGCGCACGAAGCTTAGCAAATAAGTAACCATAGCGGGCTTAAGGCACAGCCATGTCCATGGCGAGTTTCCTCAAGTCGCGCGCCCCCGTCCCTGAAGAGGGCAGCGCCAATTTCAGCGGATCGCGCTTGCGCGAGCGCATTCTGGACGAGTTCGAACAAGCAGGGATCGGATGGATCTGGGCGACCGATAGGGACGGCCGGATAAGTTATCTTTCTCCGATGGCCGCCGACGCTTTGGGCCAGGAAACGGATTCCATCCTCGGTCACCAGATCGAGGAAGTCTTCGAAATCGACCAGGACAATCCTGACCAGCAGACCGCGCGACCGCTCAAATTTCAGGTCAAGAGCCACAAGAAGATCCGCGAGCAGGTGGTGCGCTTTGCACTCAACAAATCGTCGCAGGACGTTCGCCAGATCTGGTGGAATTTGACAGGCTATCCGGTTCACACGCCAAGCGGTGAGTTCGATGGTTATCGCGGAAGCGCGAGCGATGTCACAAACGAATACGAACGCAAGATCGTCGACTCCAAACTTGCCGAATTCGACGGGCTCACTGGTCTGGCCAACCGTCACAACATCAATCGCTCGCTCGATGGGACGCTTGCCTCCTACAAGGCATCCGGACGCAGTTGCGCGCTGTTGATGCTCGACCTGGACAAGTTCAAGCGGGTCAATGACACACTTGGGCATCAGGCGGGCGACGAACTGCTCAAACAGGTCGCAGAGCGGCTGACCAACCTTGTCGGCAAGCGCGGACTTGTCGCGCGGCTTGGCGGCGACGAGTTTCAGGTCATGCTGGCCGACCAGGATGACCGCGGTGCCCTGGGTGAGCTGGCGGAAAAAATCATCCAGATACTCTCGCAGCCTTACGCCCTCGAAGATGACAAACGTGCCATTATCGGGGCCTCGGTGGGCATCGCTATCGCACCGTTCGACGGCGATGGCCGGGAAGCCCTGATCCGCAGCGCCGATCTCGCGCTCTATGCCGCGAAGAACGGCGGCCGCGGCCAGTTCCGGTTTTATTCTTCCGATCTGAAGGACGAAGAAGAAGTCCGTCAGGTGATGCTTGATGATTTGCGGGTCGCGCTCGAAGAGGGCCAGCTCTACCTGCATTATCAACCAGTGGTATCCATCAAGACCGGCCATGTGGTTTGTCTCGAAGCGCTGATGCGATGGGAACATCCCGATCGTGGTTTCGTCAGCCCCGGTCAGTTTATACCGGTCGCCGAAGACAGCGATCTGATCAACAATCTCGGCGAGTGGGCTTTGCGCACAGCGTGCCAAGCCGCGTTGAAATGGCCCAAAAGCGTCCGCGTGGCGGTCAATGTGTCTGCGGTGCAATTTGCCAACCAGGGCTTCCCCAGCGTTGTCGCCAACGCCCTTGCGCACACCGGCCTCGATCCCGACCGGCTCGAACTTGAGCTGACGGAAAGCATCTTCGTCGGCGACACCGACGAGACCGAGCGCATGTTCGCTGCGCTGAAGGGTCTAGGCGTGCGCCTTGCGCTAGATGATTTCGGCACGGGTTATTCTTCGCTGAGCTACTTGCGCGCAGCACCGTTCGACAAGATCAAGGTCGACAAGAGCTTTGTCGATAGCTGTACCCAGAAAGACAAGAACAGCGCGAAGATCATCGCCGCCATCGTGGGCCTGTCCAACGCGCTCAACATGGAAACCACTGTCGAGGGGGTTGAAGCTTTCGACCAGCTCGAGGTGGTCAAGGAAAAGGGCGCCAAGCTGGTTCAGGGCTTCATCTATTCGCGCCCCTTGCCCGAAGATCAGGTCGACGCACACATCGCCAGCGGCGAATTCATGATGAAGCCGGATGGGCCTGAAACCTACCGCCCCGATCGCCGCTCGGTCTTCCGCCGCGTTGGCGCGATCCACGAGGATTATTATTACAACGCCGTAATGCGCGACCTGTCGCAGAACGGTGCCGGACTTGAAGGTATCGTCGGGCTCGAATCCGGAACCCAGCTGGTGCTCGATATGGGCGAAGGCCAGCTTGCGGTTTGCTCGGTCAGACGCACCTCCGGGTCGGAGTTCGCGGTCGAATTCGAAACGCCTCTGGTGAATGACGGAGCCGGCGGGCTGTGCACCCGCCACCGCGTGTCCAAATACGCTATTGCCGCTGCTGGGCTCCCGGCCAAACCGGGTACCGCCAGTCCGACAGAGGGCAAGCGCGACCAGTCGAAACCGAAATTCATGGAAGTATCGGCGGGCGGAATCTCCTAACCCACTCGACACAGTACCCGTGCATGCTAACCAGTCTCGAAACGAAACCTGGGAGCATGCATGACAGGCACGGACATGAACTTCGACGAGGTGGTCACCGGCCGCCGCAGCATTCGCGGCTATCTCGACAAACCCGTCCCTCAGGACCTGATCGAGGAAGTCCTCGCGCTCGCCATGCGCTCGCCCTCCTCGATGAACACGCAGCCTTATCATTTTCATGTGCTCACCGGCGAACCGCTCGACCGGATCCGCAAGGGCAACACTGAAAACATCCTCGCCGGTGTGCCTGATAGCCGTGAGTTCCGCCGCGGCGAGCCCTTTGCCGGTGTCCACCGTGAACGCCAGATCGGCTGCGCGGTGCAGCTGTTCGAAGCCATGGGCATCGAACGCGGCGACAAGGAGAAGCGGCAGGACTGGGTCCTGCGCGGCTTCCGCCAGTTCGACGCGCCGGTCTGCGTGATCATCGCTTACGACAAGGAGCTGGCAGGCAGCGACGACACCGCCTTCGATTGCGGCGCGGTCACAACCGCGCTGGTCAACGCCGCGTGGAGCCGCGGGCTCGGCTGCGTGATCAACTCGCAGGGCATCATGCAGTCACCCGTCGTACGCGAACACGCCAGCATTCCGGACGACCAGGTCATCATGAAGGCCGTCGCGCTAGGCTGGCCCGACCCCGACTTTCCTGCCAATCCGGTGAAGATCACCCGCCGCGCGGTTAGCGAAGCGGCGCGGTTCGTGGGGTTCGACTAGGTTTCGCGGTCAGCACCCCGATTTACCCCATCGTCATCTCCGCGTACGCGGGGGTGACGGGGAGAGGCTTGTGCCTCTTGGATTGGCAATTCGGGGGTGGCAGGGGAAATCTCGAATGCGGACATGATCCGTTGCTCCATAGTTGCGAATGAATCGGATGGATTATGTCGTGCGGGAGTCTGCAGGACAGGGATCTAGTCTTGGCGTCGCGCCTGTGTGCTTCGAATGCCGAGCCGACGCTTTCCTTTGCTAAGCGACAAGCAGCTACGGTTCAACATCTGGCTAGCCTCGTTTCGGCATTCATGCCAAGGCCGCTGCCAGCCAGTAAATGGTGCACCCCTGAACGACTCAAACTGTGGAATTATAAAGATAACCATGCGCGTAAAACCCAGGCAAGCTCGGCAGGCCCTCAACCTGAAATTGTTCCTCCGTGTTTTGCTTGCAGCCACGCTTCTGCTGTTCGCCGCGATCATTCTGATCAGTCAATTCGCACCCGACTATTGGGACGGCATCAAGCGCCTGACGAAAAGACAATATATTGCGGCCTCGGACCTTTATTATGACTCTCGGGTGACGCCCGAAGAATTTTCAATTGAGAGCGCGGAGGATCGACGAACCCTTCCGGAATATTCCTATATCCGCGCCGTTCCTCCGGAGCAGCGAACCCGTCAAACTACAGCACCGCCATTGTTGGACGGCATCTGGCCAAGAAGCACTGGAGACATGGGCGCAACACGCTTCTCCTTGGCCGATCAGATTCAACCGGAAAATGTCGCTCAGTTGGAGATCGCGTGGCAATACAAGGATGCGAAAGCTGGCAACATCCAAGCAACGCCCGTGTTCGATGGCGACCGTCTTTATCTGGTGACACCCAGCGGAACGATCGCAGCGCTTTCCCCTGAGAATGGCCGCGAACTTTGGGAATTCAAGCCTTCAGCAGCGCCAGCGAAGCGAGGGCTGCTCGTTCACCGAGACACTGACGGGAAACCGAAGCTTTATTTCACTGCGGGCAATGCGCTTTACGCGCTCGATGCAGCAACAGGCTTGGAGGATGCCAGATTTTCTGGCGGGGCGGTGAGGCTAGACGGGGAATCGAAGGTCGCTCCTGCGATTTGCAACGGGCAGATCATCACTGCCAACATAAGCGACAGCCCTACCGTCCAAAGCTTTGACCTGATCGACGGCAAGATGAAATGGTCAGTACCGCTGACCCCGCGCGACCTTCCGCAGGGAACCGGTGGTCGCCCTGCCAGGCAAACCGGCGGCAACCCGTGGGGCGGGTTCTCCATCGACACCGGAAGATGCATGGCCTTTGTCAGCACGGGCAATCCTGGACCTGTCTTGGTGGGGGTCGAGCGTCCCGGTAACAATCCAGGGACTTCAAGCGTTATTGCGATCGACCTCGACAAAGGTAAGGTAGTCTGGCGATTTCAGGAAATCCGGCATGATCTCTGGGACTTGGATATTCCGGCGCCACCAGCACTTTCAACTGTCACTATTGCCGGTTCGACATTCGACGTGGTCGCAACACCGACAAAGACGGGCAACACACTGCTGCTTGACCGATTGACCGGTCGACCAATCTTCGATTGGCGTTTGCGACGTGCACCGACCTCCAGCCTGCCGGGTGAAAGAACCGCCGATTATCAGCCTTCGCCTGTGTTGCCCGAGCCATTTTCGCGGCAAGTCTTTTCAGAATCTGACGTTACCGACATTGCGGAAGTCAATCGGCAATCGGTGACCCAGCATTTGAGTGGTGCCGCGTTCGGCTTCTTCGAGCCGCCATCGAACAAGCGCCCGCTGGTCTTCTACGGCCTACATGGCGGTGCCGAATGGCCTGGCGCGTCGACTGACCCGCGATCCGGCGCCTTCTTCGTCGCAGCAAACAACGTCCCTTCCATCCTGCGGCTGGTAGCAGAACGAGATGTCAGGCTCGATGAATCCTTGCCTGGCCGTCAGACCTATCTCCAGAACTGTTCGGCTTGTCATGGAAAGGACCTCGACGGGTCAGTCGGTCCAGCGATTGCAGATGTTGGCTATGCGATGGACCGCGATGCAATACGGGCGATTATTGTAAATGGGCAACAAGCCATGCCGGCGATCGCGCTAACCAAGGCCAAGCAAAACGAGGTTATTGAGTACCTTACGTCGGGCACAGCAACCGACAGTGCATGGCCTCGCTATCGAAGGGCTGACTACGAACGCCTCTACGATCTGGAGGGCTTTCCCGGTTCACGCCCACCTTGGGGTACGTTGACTCGCATCGATCTCAGCACCGGACGGATTGTCTGGCAGGTCCCGCTAGGGATTGATCGCACACTCGAAAGTCGCGGAATAAATGGCACAGGCACAGAGAATTTTGGCGGTTTGTTGACCACAGGCTCCGGGCTCGTATTCGCTAGCGGCACCAAGGACTCCATGATCCACGCTTTCAATGCGAAAGACGGCAGCTTGCTCTGGAGCCATTCACTACCCAATATCGGTTCGGCACCGCCGATGACGTATGTTTACCGCGGCCAGCAGTATATCCTTATTCCCGCGACCGGGGGCGGAACTCTGCGTCTTTATGATGATCGAGTCACGGTCGGAGGCAGCTTCGTCGCTTTTCGGCTGCCAATCAGCAAGGACTAACCCTACCGCAAGCTCACCACATTGTCCGCCTCGGGCCGCACGCGGCTGCCGTCGTAGAGGCTCAGCATCGGTTCGTCCGCCACCAGCACCTGTTCCGCATCGCCGAAGCCGTTGAAGCCGGTCTTCATCGCGGTGCCGTAAGCGCCGAGCATGCCGATCTCGATGTAGTCGCCGGCCTGAATGTCCGACGGCAGCGGGAACGGGCCCTGCATGTAATCGGCATCGTCGCAGGTCGGGCCGTAGAAGGCGAAATCGGCATCGGCATCGCGCAAATCGTCTTCCAGTGCTTCGACGGGGAATTTCCACGCCACATGCGCGGCATCATACAGCGCACCATAGGCGCCATCGTTGATGTAGAGTTCGTCGCCCCGGCGCTTGTCCACGCGCACGATCATACTGCTGTATTCCGCGCACAGCGCCCTGCCCGGCTCGCACCACAATTCCGCATTGTAGGCGATCGGCAGCGCGTAGAAGTGCTGGTGGATGATCTTGAAATAATCTTCCAGCGGCGGCGGTTCCATGCCCGGGTAAATGCTCGGGAAGCCTCCGCCCACGTCGACCATGTCGATCACCACACTGGCCTCGGCAATGGCAGCGCGCACGCGGTCGAGCGCGGTGACATAGGCGAATGGGCTCATTGCCTGGCTGCCGACATGGAAGCAGATGCCTAACCAGTCGCAATGCTGCCGGGTCAGCTGGAGCAGAGCGGCCGCCTCGCCCAGTTCAGCGCCGAATTTCGATGCCAAAGACAGCTCTGAATATTCGGAGGAAACTCGCAGGCGGACCAGCAGGCGCAGATCGCTCGCCGCATTACCTTCGTCATCGCGGCAAGCATCGACAATCTTTTCCAGCTCTTCGGTGGTGTCCAGACTGAAGGTCTTCACGCCGTGGTTGTGATACGCCTCGCGAATGGCGCGCGCGGTCTTGACCGGATGCATAAAGCACAGCGTCGCGTCGGGAAGCGTTGTCCGTGCGAGGCGCACTTCAGCGATCGACGCGACATCGTAATGGGTGATGCCGTTGTCCCACAGGGTCTGCAGCAGTTCAGGCGAAGGGTTCGCCTTCACCGCGTAAAGCGATTTGCCGGGAAATTTATCGACGAAGAAACGCGCAGCGCGCGCAGCCGCGTGCGGCCGGTTGAGGATCACCGGCTCGTCCGGCGTCAGATCGCGGACTACAGATTTTGCGTCAGGATAGATGTGCAACTCAAGGGACCCCCTGAAGGTAGCTTTACGGTCAAGGCTGCCTTGCGGTTGAGTCCCTTGGGGCAGTGATCGCGCCTATAATCGCGTTGTTGTGAACCGCAAGTGAAAACGCGCACCAGCGCCGACGGTGCGCCAAGCGCCCTCTACTGTTCAATGTCCGCGCTTGCTCACGGCGCCGCAAGCGCGCTGGCCTGCATCCAGGGGTCAGAAGCCGATTTTGGGGACCTGGTCCACTGTCCCTTTTTCGCTGTTGTCCAGACGGTGGAAATCCGCTTCCTGAAAGCCCAGCGCACCGGCAAAAAGCACCGCCGGGAAACTCTCGCGCCCGGTGTTGTAGCGTGACACGGCAGCATTCAGTGCGCGGCGCGCTGCCGCTAGCTTGTCTTCGGTATCGGCCAGCTCGCTCTGCAATTCCTGGAAGTTGGCGCTGGCCTTGAGATCGGGATAGGCTTCGCCCAACGCCAGCAGCCGGTCGAGGGCGACGCGCAATTGCTGTTCATCGCCCGACTGGACGGAGCCTTGCGCGGCATTGTTGCGCGCAGCGATTACGGCGTCGAGCGTGTCCTGCTCGTGGCTGGCATAGCCCTTCACCGTCTCGACCAGATTGGGTATAAGGTCATGCCGCTGGCGCAATTGCGCGTCGATATCGGCCACGCCCTGCTTCACATTCTGCCGCAGACCAACCAGACGGTTGTAAATACCGACCACGATTAAGAGCAGCGCTAGAACCGCGATCCCGAGTGCGATCAAAACAACAGTCATTCCGGCTTCCCCCATCCCTTTGGCAGATTGTAGAACAGAGGCTATCACTGGCCCAGGGGGAGGGAAACCCGGATGATGGAAAATCTCGATACCGACAGGCTCATGTCAGGTAATCTGGGTAATTGGCTGGCGCACCAGACGGTGGAGCGAGATCGGGCCGCGCGCAAATCAAACCAGCGGTTCCTGGTGAGCTTCGGAGTGCTGGTCCCGCTTGCTATAGTGCTGGCGCTGCTCCGTTTCCTGCAATTCGGCTTCAGCGGATTCTTCTTTTTGGCCGCGTGCATCGGAGCCGGCATCTGGGCCTATTACCCGCGCGCCGAGGCAATCAAGAAGGTCAAGATCGGCATCAACGAAGCAATCGCCGACGCGGTTGGAATCACCTATTCACTTAAAGGTGATGGCGGCCCGGCCTATGAACGTTGCAAGAAACACAAGATGCTGCCGAGCCATAACAAGCAGGCGTTCGAGGATTTCTGGCAAGGTGAGGTTGCCGGTCGGCCGTTCCAGCTGTTCGAGGCGCATCTGGAAAACGAAACCAGCGACAGTGATGGCGGCACAAAAACCGTCACGAAGTTTCGCGGTCCATTCCTGTCGGTCGGGTTTGCTCGCCAGTTCCACGGCACCACGCTGATCCAGCGTGCGGGCACCCACAAGAAGTTCGGCTTCTTCGGCGGCAAGAAAGACAGCATATCCGCAGCCGGCAAGACCATGGACGCAGTGGATATTGTGCACCCCGAGTTCGAAGATGCGTTCGACATTTATGCTACCGACCAGGTCGAAGCGCGCTATCTGGTGCATCCCGCCTATGTCGAACGGATGCTGGAAGTGGAACAGGCGTTCAAGGGCAAGGAATTGCGCGCGATATTCTGCGGCGGAGAGCTGACCGTCGTCGTGGAGGCTTCGAACATGTTCGAAAGCGGGGGCATGGACGCAAGCAAGGACCGTGATAAGGTCGATCTGACGATTAGCCAGTTCCGCGCCCTGGCCAATCTGGCGCAGTCGCTCAATGAATCCGAGCGTTAGCTCAGACGATTGCGAAAATCCTCATAGCCGAAGCTCTTGATTTGATCGAGCGCATCGCTTTCGCTGTCCCACAACCAGATCGATGGCAGCGGCACACCGTTGAAGGTGGTCGTCTTGACCATCGAGTAATGCGCCTGATCGAGAAACGCGAAGCGATCACCCGGCTTCAGGCCTTCCGGCATGGCGTAATCGCCGATGATATCCCCCGCCAGGCACGAAGGCCCGCCAAGCCGGACCGGCTGCCCGGCTTGCGCAGTCTGCCGAGCCTCTTCACCCAGCATCGCCGGGCGGTAAGGTGCTTCGATCACGTCGGGCATATGGCAAGTGGCGGACACATCCGTGATCGCGAACGGCACTTCGTTGGCTCCTGTATCGAGGATCGATCCGACCAGAATTCCCGCATCAAGCGCAACCGCCTCGCCCGGTTCGAGATAGATCTCTGCGCCGGTGTCTTCCTTCGCATCGCGCAGGAATTCGATCAGCTCTTCGCGCTCGTAATCGGCCCGGGTGATATGGTGACCACCGCCCATATTGATCCATTTGAGCTGGTCGAAATACGGTTCGATCGCGTCGAACACAGCGTCCCAGGTGCGTTGCAGCGGTTCGAAACCCTGTTCGCACAGATTGTGGAAATGGATCCCGTCCACCCCTTCCATCATCTCCGGCTCGAGCTGATCGATCGGGAAGCCCAGACGGCTTCCGGGGCTTGACGGGTCATACCGCGGAACTTCGCCCGTTGGCACTTGCGGATTGAGCCGCAACCCGATTTCGAAATCGCCCGACGTCAGTTTGGCCTGATCGAGAATCAGCTGCGCGCGCGCGATTTGTTGCGGTGAATTGAAAATGACATGATCCGACAGCCGGCAGACTTCTTCGATGTCTTCCGGCTTGTAGGCCGCGCAATAGGTGCTGATTTCGCCATCGTAGAACTCGCTAGCCAACCGCGCTTCCCACAGCCCGCTGGTGCAGACGCCGTCCAGATACTCCCCGATAATCGGCGCGACCGACCACATGGAGAACGCCTTGAGCGCCGCAAGCACCTTGATGTCCGCCGCGTCGCGAATCTCGGCCAGCACCTGGCAATTGGCGCGCAATTTCGCGGCATCCACCACGAAGGCAGGGCTGTCGACACGAGTGAGATCGAAATGGGCGAAAGCGCCCGGATCACCGGCTTTGGTTTCCATATGCCGCCTCTAGACGCAATGGTCCGGGACGCAAAGAGGGCCCGCTGAACATTGCCAGCGGGCCCACTTCATAAGTTCACCGATTGGGGAAGACTTAATCGTCCTCTTCGTCGGCCTTGTAGACTTTCGCCTGCATCGTGCCTTCGTAGGAATAACCCTGCGAAAGTGCGGTTTCGAAACCGGAATACCAGTTCGACGCGCCATACCCGGTGTAGATCGTGTTGGTGCTGATGCCGAGCCGGATGGCTTCGTAGCGCTCACCGATCAGATCGGGATTGACTGTCACCAGCGCAAAGCGTTCGCCCTCCGCCGGGGCGAACTGTGCCGAGTAGATGTTGCCGCGGAACATATAGCTCTTCGGCTCGATCAACCGGGTCACTTCACCATTCTCGTCGAGCAAGGTTACGATGGGCGAGAAAATCCGTGCGCCTTCCAGCGCCGAACCCAGTTCGATCATCTTGACCGTGCCGTATTGCGGCATGTCGTAGACGACATACGGGCCGCTGACATCGTTCTGAGTCAGACAGCCGTATTCACCGGTAACAGGACTGGAGATCGTGTAGATCTTCTTTTTCTGATCCTTCTCCGACGGGAGCATGCTGACCGCTGCCGCCAGATCAGGCGTCAGCGCGCAGTCCGTACCGTCGAACGTCAGGGTCGGCGGCAGGATCGGAGGCAGCGTCTGGGTGCAGGCCGTAGCCAGCACCGAGACAGCCGCCGCGAGAGCGAGTTTGGTTCGCATGATCCGGCCTTACTGCAGCAGATTCACAGCCGCGTCGGCGACCTTCATCAGAGCATCGTCGATGCCCGCTGCAAGGCGCTCCGGCTGCGAAATCATGTCTTCGCGGTTCTGGAACACATAATCCGGGTTCGGCGAGAGGGTGATGGTGCCTTCCTGAACCACGATCGGGTTCAGAACGATGCGGTTTTCCATCAGCGTCTTGCCAGAAACAGCGTCGACCAGGCGGACATCTGCAGCCACGGCGGGGCGCCACAGCTGATTGCCGGCGTTGATATAGCCGTGCTCGGTCACGTTGAAGTCGAGCACCGCCTGCGCACCATTTGCATCCTGGTAATCCGTCAGGAATTCGCGTTTCTCGCGGTCCGGTCCGGCCAGCAGCATGGCGTTGATGTTCTTCTTCTTGAACGCTTCGATCAGATACGCCTCGAACATCTCTTCCGGCTGATAATTCACGCTATCGAGTGCTTCGTTCACGCGGCTCTTGCGGCTCGCCTGCACACCGGCATCAACCAAAGCGCCCAGCAGGCCGAAGTTCGACATGGTCGAAGCGGCTTCGCCGGCGATCGCGTCTTCCGGAATACTGTCATCGGCAATACCGACCGAAGTCAGGCCACCTGCCGGTGCGGTGTAAGGTGTGGCAACGTACGGATTCGCGCACGCGCCAAGGCTGAGTGCTGCAAGCAGCACGAATGTCTTTTTCATGAAATCACAACCCCTACAATTTTCGACCCTGCCCTCCCCTTTGGGGCAGCTTCAGTCGGTCACGCCCGAATGCAATTTTTGGACACGACAGTCATGTATCTGCGCGACATTTTTGTGAAAATCCAGCACAAATCAGCGTGCGCAGTGCGAGCATTCAGCCTGCGTCACATCGCGTGAATTTGAACGGCCCTTGTGCGCCCCAAACGATGGTCAATCGGCCATCGCCATGAAGCGTCAGAATCTGCCGCTCATCAACCCCGGACAGCTTGATGGCTATGGTTCCGCTTTCACGGAACTCAACCTGCTCCAGCATGCCTTCACCCGGCTGTTTCTCTCCGCCTTTCCATGAACCGAAGCTCACGCGGCCGACGAAAATTCCATCCACCGGATAGCCGCTCTCACTATCGCATCTCGACCAGTCGTGCGCCCAAAGCCCACGGTACTCATCAGGCATCCGCTGAGTAAAAGGCTTGCCGCTATTGTCCGGATTGAGTTCCTGCGCATGCAAGTGTGCGGGGGTTCCGAGACCCGCAAATGCCAGCGAGTACAGAATGGCGTGCGGCCCGAAACGCATCGTCAGAAATCGACCGGACCGTCCAGTTCCTTCACCTGCCATGGCAGGCCGTGCGCATTGAGCATGTCCATGAACGGATCGGGGTCCATCTGTTCCATGTTGATCACGCCGTCCTCGTCCCATTTGCCGGTCACCATCATCGCGCTGCCGATCATGGCGGGCACGCCAGTGGTGTAGCTGACCGCCTGATTGCCGGTTTCTTCGTAAGCGGCCTCGTGGCTACATATATTATTGATGTAGAACGTCTTCTCGCCTGACCCGTCCATCGCCTCACCGGTTGCGATGACGCCGATATTGGTGTTGCCCTTGGTTGTCTCGCCCAGCGATTCCGGCTTGGGCAGTACGGCAGCGAGGAACTGCAACGGAATGATGTCCTTGCCCTGATAACGCACCGGGTCGATGCGGGTCATACCGACATTCTGCAGCACCGTCAGGTGCTTGATGTACTCATCACCAAAGGTCATCCAGAAGCGTGCACGCTCCAGCTCGGGATTGAATTTCGAGAGGCTTTCCAGCTCCTCGTGATACATCATGTACATGTTCTTCGGGCCGACCGCCTCGAAGTCGAATTCGACTTTCTTGCCCATGGCCGGGGTCTCGACAAATTCGCCGTTCTCCCAATGACGGGCAGGCGCAGTCACTTCGCGGATGTTGATTTCCGGGTTGAAATTGGTCGCGAAGGCCTGTCCGTGGTCGCCGCCATTGCAATCGAGGATATCGAGCTGGCGGATGGTCTTCAGCTTGTGCTTCTTGAGCCACATGGTGAAGACGCTGGTCACGCCCGGATCGAAGCCCGAACCGAGCAGCGCCATCAGGCCCGCTTCCTTGAATCGGTCCTGGTAGGCCCACTGCCACTTATACTCGAACTTCGCTTCGTCCTTGGGCTCGTAATTGGCAGTATCGAGATAGTCGACGCCCGCTTCGAGACACGCGTCCATGATCGGCAGGTCCTGATACGGCAGCGCGAGGTTGACGACGAGGCTCGGGCCGACCTTCTTGATCAGATTGACCATCGCCGGGACTTCTTCTGCGTCGATCTCATAGGTGCTGACATCCTGCCCGGTCCGATCTTTGACCGAAGCGGCGATAGCATCGCATTTGCTTTTGGTGCGGCTTGCGAGATGGATCGCGGAGAAAATCTCCGCATTCATCGCCATCTTGTGGACACAGACCGAGCTGACACCGCCGGCACCGATTACGAGAACTGTCGACATATTGGGCTTTCTCCGAATTCGAATCTTGTCGTCCCCCTAGCGAAATGCGCTAATGCCGCCAAATGATCCGAGACAATATGCGCATGCCAACCCGCGAAGGGGTAATCGAAGCGGCGGAAAAAGTGGCTGCAATCCTGCCGCCCACGCCGTTGTTGCCGGTCCGGATCGGGAATACGCGCTGCTGGGTGAAGGCCGAGACATTGCAACCGGTCGGCGCGTTCAAGATCCGCGGGGCGTGGCATCGGCTCTCCGCCCTGTCGGAAGAGGAAAAGGCGCGCGGGGTCGTTGCTGTCTCCAGCGGTAATCATGCGCAGGGCGTCGCGTGGGCCGCTGCGCGGCTCGGCATCAAGGCCGCTATCGTGATGCCGCGCGATGCGCCCAGAGTTAAGCTGCAAGCCACGCATGCGCTGGGCGCGGAAATCGTGCTCTACGAGCGACCCGGTGAAGACCGTGACGAAGTGGCCGCCCGGCTGATTGCGGAGCGCGGCGGAACACTGGTCCATGCCTTCGGCGATCCGTGGGTGATCGAAGGGCAAGGCAGCGCAGGGATCGAAATCACGCAGCAGCTGGGGCGGCAACCAAGCCAGATTCTGGCGTGTTGCGGCGGTGGCGGGCTGGCAGCGGGCCTCGCCCTCGCCTGCCCCGACAGCGCGATAGTGCCGGTCGAGCCTGAAGGTTGGGACATGGTTGGGCAAGCGATGGCGGCCGGCGAGATCGTGCAGGTCGCGGACGACGCGCCGAAAACGATTTGCGATGCGCTTCAGCCACCTGCGACCAAACCCGTCAATCTGTCGATTCTCAAAGATCGCGCCGAACCCGGCGTGACGGTCGATGACGATGAAGTGCGCGCGGCGCAGCGTTTTGCTTTCTCTAACTTGCATCTTGTCGTCGAGCCCGGAGGCGCAGCCGCGCTTGCCGCAGCGCTTGCCGGCAAAGTCCCGCTCGACGCAGACACTGTCATCATGCTGACCGGCGGCAACACAGATGCGGAAAGCTTCGCAGCCATGCTGGCAAGCACGGGCTAGCCAGCGTTTGACAATCGAACGGCCGGACAGCAGGGTCCGCGCCGAAACAGGGAGGAATTTTCATGCAGGCTCAAATGCTCGCACCCGCAGCCGTGCTGGTGCTGTGGTCGCTAATCATGCTGTTCTGGATGGCAGGCACGCGGTTGCCCGCGATCAAGAAATCCGGTGGCGGCCTGAGTGAAGCAAAACCCGGCGGTCGCGGGGTCGATCTCGAAGGGGTGATACCGGACAAGGTAAACTGGAAAGCGCACAATTATGCGCATCTGATGGAACAGCCGACGATTTTCTATCCCACGGTTGTCATTCTGGCGATGATGGGCGCGGGTCAGCTGGATATCCTGCTCGCCTGGATCTATGTCGCGTTGCGGATCGTCCATTCCGTCTGGCAGGCGACCGTCAATGTCGTCTCGATCCGCTTCCTCATCTTCCTTCTGTCTTCGCTGGCGCTCGTCATCCTCGCGGTCCGCGCAGTCATGGCTACCCTCTTTGCCGATCCCGGAGTGCTCACATGATCGAATCCGATATCCTGCAACCGGTCGTCGCTCTGGCGATCTGGACCATGGTCATGTGGGTGTGGATGTATGCCACACGCATTCCTGCGATGTCGAAAGCGCCCGAGATCGATACTGCCAATCTGGTTGGCGGAACCGGCAAAGACCTCGACGCGGTCCTGCCTGCCAGCGTCCAGTGGAAAGCGCACAATTACAATCACCTGCACGAGCAACCGACCATCTTTTATGCAGTTGCCCTGGTGCTTGCCCTGGTCGGGCAAGGCGATGGCATGAACGCATTGCTGGCGTGGATCTATGTCGGACTGCGCGTCATTCACTCGGTGATTCAGGCAACAGCCAACAAGGTGCTGGTGCGTTTCGTGCTATTCGCACTGTCGAGCCTCGTGCTGATCACGCTGATCTTCCACGCGGCGATCACGGTGTTCGACATTCACCTTTAACGGCAGTGAGGCCGGAGCGGTTTATTCCGCCGCTTCGGCTTCCTGCTCGGCAAAATCCAGCGTCGCCAGGAAGCGTTCGGCATCGAGCGCAGCCATGCACCCGGTGCCCGCAGCGGTGACCGCCTGCCGGTAGGTGTGGTCCATCACATCGCCGCAAGCGAAAACGCCGGGGATCGAAGTCATCGGTGTGCCGGGTTCGACCAGCAGATATCCGCCATCGTCCATCGGCAGCTTGCCCTTGAACAGTTCGGTTGCCGGGGCATGACCGATGGCGACAAAAGCCCCGTCAACATCCAGCGTGCTCTCTTCGCCGGTCACAGTGTCCTTCAGCGCAAGATGGGTCAGGCCTGCCCCCATCGGGTCGCCCTCGAAGCTCGACACCGCCTTGTTCCACTGCACAGTGATATTGGGGTGCTTGAGCAGCCGTTCCTGCAGGATCTTTTCCGCGCGCAGCTCGTCGCGCCGATGGATTAGCGTCACGTCCTGCGAATGATTGGTCAGATAGAGCGCTTCCTCGACCGCAGTGTTGCCGCCGCCGATGACGGCAACTTTCTTGCCGCGATAGAAGAAACCGTCGCAAGTCGCGCAGGCGGACACACCCTTGCCGCCCAGTTCCTGCTCCCCCGGCGCGCCAAGCCATTTGGCCTGTGCGCCTGTCGCGATAACCAGCACATCGCCGATATATTCGTCACCGCTATCGCCCACGGCGCGGAACGGAGACCCGCCCGCGATGTCGACGTCGACGATCGTATCCCACATCATCTTCGTGCCGACATGCTCGGCCTGCTTCTGCATCTGTTCCATCAGCCACGGGCCCTGGATCACATCGGCAAAGCCCGGATAGTTTTCGACATCGGTGGTGATCGTCAGCTGGCCGCCGGGCTGG
Organism: Parerythrobacter lutipelagi; assembly: GCF_005434975.1. Lineage (GTDB taxonomy): Bacteria > Pseudomonadota > Alphaproteobacteria > Sphingomonadales > Sphingomonadaceae > Parerythrobacter_A > Parerythrobacter_A lutipelagi. The sequence goes on from NZ_SKCJ01000002.1 coordinate 1,261,355, forward strand.
AGGCCCTGCACCACGATTGGCTCCATCATCGCACGTGCGCCATAGATTGCCGCAGAATAGCCTGCGGGGCCCGAACCGATGATCAGCATCTTGGTGCGATGGGTAGCCATGGAATTTACCTTCGTCGTCTGGGTCAGTGACCCGATCTGGTTATGCTTCGGTAAGGTGCAAGCGCAAAGCTTCACGCCTTTCTTGCGTGACCCCAAGCACGTCTTTCAGGAAAGCGTCGAGTGAGCCGTGCTCCGCTTCCACAGCTTTGCGCATGGCCACAAGGTACCGTTCATCCACGCCCATCAGCACCCGGATGGTGTCATCGCTGAGGTTGCCCCATTTTTCGCGCACGGCCACAGCGCCCGCAGCGATGCGCGCATCGATGTTGCCCACCGTGTTGGTAAGCAGGAAATCTTCCATCGCGTCGTCCGGGTGAACGCCGACCGCGTGGTGCAGCAGGGCGACCGCCATCCCCGTGCGGTCTTTCCCGGCAAGACAATGCACCAGCGATGGCCCGCCATCCTGCCCGGGTCCTTTTGACAGCACCTCGAAATAGCGGCGCATGACGTAGAGCACCGGCTCGCGCTGCGGCAGCCGGGCATAAAGCGCTTCCATCTTCGCATGCGCAGCACCCACATCAAGGACGCCCTCGGCGGCTTCGACATGCGGCGCCAGCGCAGCGGTTTCCCCGTCGTAAAATACCACATCAGCGGCAAAATCCGCGTGCCGGCGACAAGGATAGCTTGTCCGCTCGCTCCGCCCGCGAAAATCGATCACGTGCTGGAGGTCGAGCGCCGCGATTGCCTTCAAATCGGCATCAGTCGCTTCAAGATGCTGGCCCGAGCGCCAGAGCAGTCCGCGCTTCATCCGGCTGCCGCCGCTTGTCGCGTAGCCACCATAGTCGCGGAAATTGTGGACGCCCTCCAGCGGGAGAGCTCTGTCGGTCTGGTTCATGTGGAGCGCTTGCCAGCGTTGCCCGGGAGACTCAAGCTCCACCCAATCAATCGCGGCCCGATCGCGGTCCGATCTCTGCGTATTAGTCCCTAGCCGCCGGTTCACCGCCTGACTGGGAGCAGATGCTACCAAGAACCCGGAAAAATGGAGCGAAGACCAATGGCTTACATCCTCATTGCCGATGACGACGAGATGATTGCGGAAATGGCCGCCAATGTGCTGATCAATGTTGGTCACGCATGCGGATGGGTCACTGACGGAGCTCAAGCCCTGAAACTGCTCGCATGGCGGCGGCCCGACCTGGTGCTGCTTGATCAGGATATGCCGGAGTACTCCGGCGCTCAGGTGCTGCGGAAAATCCGCACTTCGCCCAGCCTGTATGATCTGCCGGTGATCATGTTCACGGCCATGACCGGCGCGAAAGACGAAGAGCAGGCGCTGTATCACGGTGCGCAGGACTATATCCGCAAGCCGTTCGACCCGAAATTCCTCGTCTGGCGGGTCAATCAGGTTCTGCGCGCCCGAGCCGAACGCCCCAAGCATCTCGAGCTCAGCGAATTGATGGAGCGCAGCAGCGGCCAATGGCCAGCTGACGTAGATCAGGGCGCGCGTTCGGTGTTGTGAAAATTATTCGGTGCCAACCCCGGCCAGATCGGCGGTGAAATTCTCCGTCCATTGCTGGACATTCTCTTCGCGCACGCTCTTCACCATCGCTTGGTAACGGCGCTTGCGTTCTTCGAGCGGCATATCGAGCGCGGCACGGATGGCGCGGGACAAATCGTCGCGACTGTGCGGATTGACCAGCACCGCGTCGGTCAGCTGCTCGGCAGCGCCAGCAAAACTGGAAAGGATCAACACACCCGGATCCTCCGGGTCCTGCGCTGCGACATATTCCTTCGCAACCAGATTCATTCCGTCGCGCAGCGGCGTCACCAGACCGATTTTCGACGCGCGATAAAAGCCGCAAAGCTCCGCCAGACTATGCCCCTTGTTGACATAGCGAATGGGCACGATGTCCACTTCGGAGCGCGCGCCGTTGATCGCGCCGGTTTTCTGTTCAAGCTCCGCACGAATCTTCTGGTAGCTGTCGACATCCTCGCGACTGGGCGGCGCGATCTGAATATAGACCAGGTCGCGCACCCGCTCCGGATTCTGATCGAAAAATCGTCCGATCCCGTCGATCCGTTCAGGCAGGCCCTTCGAATAATCCAGCCGGTCGACACCAATCATCGCAGTCCGGTGGCGGGTGCTGGCTAGCAGTCTCTGCCCGGCCTGGCGCGCTTCGCCGGTATTCATTTGCGACTGGACATGATCCCAGTCGATGCCGATCGGATAGGCCCGCGCATAGGTGGTACGGCCATCGAAAACGATCCGGCCGCTCTCCTCGTCGACATCCGCGCCAAGTTCCTTGCGGCAATAGTGCAGGAAGCTGTCGAGCCATGGATCGGTCTGAAAGCCGATCAGATCGTACTCCAGCATCGTGCGCACCAATCGCTCGTGATACGGCAGCGAGACGAACAATCGTGTTGGCGGCCATGGCGTGTGAAGGAAAAAACCGATGCGGTTTTTCATCCCGCGCGACCGCAAGCGTTCGCCCAATGGCAGCAAGTGATAGTCATGGACCCAGACGAGGTCATCCTGCTCTATCAGCGGCGCAGCTGCTTCAGCGAAGCGTTCATTGACCCGTTCGTAGCCCTTGCCGAATTCGTTCTCATATTCGGTCAAGTCGATCCGATAGTGGAACAGCGGCCACAGGGTCGAATTGGCATAGCCGTTGTAATATTCGTCAATGTCCTGCGTCGCCAGATCGAGCGTGGCGGTGGTCACTCCGTCGTTGCGCTGGATATCTATCTTGCCGGTGAATTCGTCGACTTCGCCGCCGGACCACCCGAACCAGATGCCGCCGTTCTTCTTGAGCGCTGAATTCAGCGCCCCCGCAAGTCCGCCCTGCGCCCCTGCTGCACCGCGTGCTTTCGGAACCGCAACCCGGTTCGAGATGATGACAAGGCGGCTCATACTGATTCCCCTAGCGGATTTCGCTCCACGGCCTGGACAGCAGGCCCGCGCCGTTGATCACTCCAACCAGCGAGTAGGTCTGCGGGAAATTCCCCCACAATTCGCCGGTCTCGAAGTCCAGATCTTCCGACAGCAGGCCGGATTTCGTCGAGTGCCGGAGCATCGTCTCGAACAATTCGCGCGCTTCCTCGTCGCGCCCCGCCAAATGGAGCGCCTCGATCAGCCAGAAGGTGCAAACGTTGAAGGCGGTTTCCGGCAGCCCGAAATCGTCTTCGCTGGCATATCGCAGCATATGTTCGCCGCGGCGCAAAACCTTCTCGATCGCGGCAAAGGTGGACTGGAAACGCGGATTGTCCGGTTTGAGGAAACGCAGTTCGACCATCTGAAGCAGACTTGCATCGAGGTAATCGCTCTGGAAGCTCGCTCCGTAGTGGCCGCCCTCCCCGTCCCGACCTTCCACCCATGCTTCGGTCTCGATTGTTTCACGAATTTTCTCCGCGCGATCGCGCCAGAATGTCTCGCGCTCTGCCTTGCCGAGGTAATGCGCGGTGGTTGCCAACCTGTCGCAAGCGGCCCAGCACATGACGGCGGAATAGGTGTGCACTTCCTGCCTCGTGCGGAATTCCCACAGGCCCGCGTCGGGCTGGTCGTGCATCTTCCAGGCCATCTCGCCAACCTGTTCGAGGCTGGCAAAATCATGGTCGTCAGCCACGCGCATCAGCCGGCGATCAAGGAAACTCTGAACGGTCGGCATGACAATCTGGCCGTAGCAGTCATGCTGCACCTGCTTGTAGGCTGCGTTGCCGACCCTGACCGGCCCCATCCCGCGGTAACCGGCAAGATGCGCGGCCGTGGTCTCGTTCAGTTCCCCCTCGCCCATAACGGAATATAATGGCTGGATCTGCCCGCCTTGGGCGCTGTCCACGATGTTGCGCAGATAGGCGAGATACTTCTCCAGCACATCGAGCGCGCCGAGGCGATTGAGCGCCTGGACGGTGTAATAGGAATCGCGGATCCAGCAGTAGCGATAGTCCCAGTTGCGCTCGCTATGCGGCGCTTCGGGGATCGAAGTGGTCAGCGCCGCAACGATCGCTCCGGTTTCCTCATGCTGGCAAAGCTTGAGCGAGATCGCGCAGCGGATCACCTCTTCCTGCCATTCAAACGGGATGTGCAGCCCGCGCACCCAGTTCTTCCAGTATTTGGAAGTCAGCGCTTCCATCCGGCGCACTTCGGAGCGGACATTGCCGCTGAACGGCTCGTCCGGGCCGAGGAAAAAGTGCTGATCGCTCTCGACCCGGTAGCTGCGCCCCTCGAGAATGTAACCGACAGGCGCATCGGTGCTGAGGCGGATTGCCTGCGGACCGACCAGATAGCGCACATGATTGGTGCCGTGCGTCGTTTCCGCCAATTGCGCCCCGTAATTTTTCATCGGGTGAAGCGCCACCTTGAGACGCGGTGTTCCCGCGACCGGGCGCACTATGCGGGCATAGGCCACCGGCCGGTACATCCGGCCCGAACGTTCGAAGCGCGGGCAGAAATCGTGAATCTCAACCGCGCTGCCATCGCCCGCCTCCAGCCGCGTCACGAGGATCGGCGTGTTGCGTTCGTAGTGCTGGCTCGCGGACACTTGCCCCTCCAGTTCGAAACGCCAGACTCCGGCTTTGTCCTGCTCTCCGTTAAGCAGTGCACAGAATACCGGATCGCCGTCGACCCGCGGCACGCAGCCCCATACGAGACCCGCGGCCTCGTCGATCAGCCCGCTGACCTGACAATTGCCGATCGGCCAAAGCTCAAGGTCGGGTTGGCGCGGGTTCACAGGTTCAGCCATGCATGGACATCCGAAGTTTGAGAGAGATTGTATCGCGCGTGTTTGCTCGGCCGCTCGCCGACCGCAATTCCGAAGCCGCCTATTTCGCTGGCAGCAAGGAATCCGTCCTCATCGGTCACATCGTCACCGATGAAAATCGGCAGGGCTCCGGCAAATTCGGCTTCGGCCATGAAGGCTTTGACAGCCCTGCCCTTGTCCGACCCCGGTACGACCAGTTCGACCACGCATTTTCCGCGCTTGGTAGCGAGACCGTGCTTCTGCGCGATCTCATTGGCCAGATCCAGCACAGCGCCTTCGCGCTCAGGAGCCGCGCGATAATGCAGCGCCCGCCCGTGTGACTTCTTCTCCAGCAGGACGTTCACACGCCTCGCCGCCGCGTCGATATCGGCGATTGCATCCTGTGAAAGAGCCCGAGCGGCCGAACCCAGCGGCGAACCATCCCGTGTGATCCGCGCCGCACCATGCGATCCGGCAACAGCGATACCCGCCGGCCCGAGATGCTCTGCGAGATTGTCTGGCGAGCGACCGCTGACGATTGCCATGCGGTGCTCAAGTCTGATCGAGAGGCGTTCGAGCCGATCCGCCAAATTGAGCGGCACATCGATGCCGTCGGGGGTCGAAGCAATCGGGACCAGCGTGCCATCGAAATCGAGAAACAGGGCAATCGGTGACGCGGCGCCAATCTCTTCAAGTGACGGAGGCGGAGGGAGTTGGCGCGGTTGGACCATCGACGTGAAGGCTTACGCGGCATGCTGCACTGCGTCAAAGCGTCAAGTGATGAAATCGTATGCTGCCGCCAATCGGACAGGTGACAGACTGGTTGCAATAACGCACCGATCGCGCGAATAGACGCGCTCAGACGCCGGCAGCCTCAGGCCTTTCTGGCGATATGATTTGAGCGAGGGAGAGCACTGTGAGCACATTCGAAACCATCCTGACGCAAAGGGACGACAGCCTTCTCACCATTACGCTCAACCGGCCTGACCGCCTCAATGCGTGCCCGCCGCACATGGCGGACGAGATTTTCGACGCCATCCGTGATTACGGAGATGCCCGCGCGGTGCTGATCCAGGGCGCGGGCCGTGCATTCTGTTCGGGCGCGGATCTCGCGTCGCGGGGGGAGGCATCGCTCAGCGGCGGCGAAGGTGCGTTCCAGTCGCTTTCGCGGCACTACAATCCGATGATCACCGCATTGGCCAATTTGCCGATACCGGTGGTAAGCGCCGTTCAGGGCCCCGCGGCCGGGGTCGGCTGCTCGATCGCGCTCGCGGCGGACTTCGTGATTGCAGGCAAGAGCGGATATTTCCTTCAGGCCTTCGTCAATATCGGCCTTGTTCCGGATGGCGGGTCGAGCTGGATGCTGCCGCGCCTCATCGGCACCGCGCAGGCGACCCGGATGATCATGCTTGGCGAAAAGATCTATGCGGAAGAGGCAGAGCGTATCGGGCTGATCTACAAATGCGTCGAAGACGACGTACTGGCCGATGAAGCCAAAGCGCTCGCGACGCGGCTCGCCAACGGCCCGACCGTTGCTCTCGGCCTGATGAAGAAGACCATGCGGGACGGTTTGCAGTCGGACATGGGTTCAACCCTGGCCGCTGAAGCCGCCGCCCAGCGCCAGGCAGGCAGCTCGAAAGATGCGATGGAAGGCGGGATGGCCTTCCTGCAAAAACGCAAAGCACAATTCACCGGCAGCTGAGGCGCGGATTAGCCGGATCGGTGACTGAAAATGCCAGCGGCGGAGGAGCCCGCCCTTCCCGCCGGTACGGACATCGTGCGCCTTACAGAACGCTCTCCATCGTCAGCACCTTGCCTACCCACTCGGGTGCTTCTGCAGCGTCGGCAAGCAGCTTTGCAACGTCCTGCCGGCTGGCTTTCCCGGAAGGATCCACTTGGTCGCCGAGCTGCACGTAACCCGTGCCGTCATCGTCGGTCAAGGCAACCGGCCGCAGAATGGCATATTCAAGCGGAGCCGCCTTCAAGTACTCGTCTGCCGCATGTTTGGCTTTGAGGTAATGCGCCAGCTCGCTCTCGGGATCGGGGTCTCCCGCGCCTATGCTGCTCAGCATGACAAATCGCCGAACGCCCCTTTCCACTGACAGGTCGATCAGCGATTTTGCGCCTTCACGGTCGATCTTATCGGTCATCTCGGGAGAAGAGCCACCCCCGGCGCCCGCAGCGAAAATCACGACTTCGCACGAATCTACGACATCGTCGGTGAGCGCGGTGAGATCTCCCTGACGCTGCTCAACCTGTTCAGGCAGACCGCTGGTGTCGGAGCTTTCTCGCACCATCGCGACCGGTTGGTGCCCCCGCTTCTGTAGTTCACTGACAAGAATTTGGCCGGTTTTGCCGGTGGAGCCGGCGATGAGGATCTGCATGAGAAAAAGTCTCCGAGGAAAGGTTGGATGCCGCTGGGTGGATCGCGCGGTCAGGGCAGGAAAATCGCCTTTGCGTTGACAAATTCCTTCATCCCGAAGCCGCCATGCTCACGGCCGTATCCAGAATCCTTGACCCCGCCGAATGGCATGTTGGGATCGGCCGCGCCAAAGGAATTGATGCGTATCATCCCGGTATCGAAATGATCCCGCGCGAGGCGAATGGCCTTGTCCTCGTTCTCTGAGAAGATCCCGCCGCCAAGGCCGTATCGGCTGTCGTTGGCGATCCGCATCGCATCATCATCATCCGTGGCGCGGATGACCGATGCGACCGGGCCGAACAGTTCATCATCATAGGCAGGGGTGCCAGGCCTGCAATCAGCCAGGACCGTGGCGGGATAATAGAACCCTTTGCCGCCTTCAGGATTGCCGCCGCAAAGCAGTTTCGCGCCGCCTTCGACGCTCTCGCCCACCTGTTCGACCAGAGTATCGAATTGGTCCTTCCCGGAAACGGGCCCGAGCTGAGTGTCTTCGTTGTTCGGATCACCCATTTTCACGGCCTCCATCCTGGCCACAAAGCCAGACACAAACCGGTCGTAAAGGGCATCGACCACAACGAAGCGCTTGGCCGACACACACGTCTCGCCATTGTTGTACAGGCGGCCTTGCACGCAGGTCTCGATCGCAAGCTCGAGATCGGCATCTTCCAGCACGAGATACGCATCGTTCGAACCTAGCTCGAGTACGGTCTTCTTGAGGTTCTTGGCTGCAATTTCCCCAATATGGCTTCCTGCCCCGTCGCTTCCCGTCATCGTGACGGCGCGCACCAGTTTGTGCTCGATTATTTTGTCCGACAGATCATGGTCGACAAGTATGACATCGAACAGTCCCTTGGGCAGCCCCGCTTTCAGGCACAGGTCGCGCAACAGCAAACCGCTGCCGGTGCAGATGGAAGCATGCTTCAGGATCACCCCGTTCCCGGCCATCAGGTTGGCTGCGAGCACTCGCGCGGGTTGGTAGATCGGGAAATTCCACGGCTGGATGCTGTAGATGACTCCGATCGGCGAAAATGAAACGATACCGCGTTTTTCGCCGCCACTGTGCTTGCGTTCCTCATCGGCCAGCTCACCCGGGCCGTTGTCTGCGGTGTATTCGAAAATGCTCGCACAGATTTCGACCTCGGTCGCGCCATCACGCAGCAACTTGCCCATTTCATTCGTCATGAGCTGCGAGATTTCATCAGAGTTCTCGCGCAACACCTGTGCGATCTTGCGCAGGTATGGCCCGCGTTCTTCGTGGCTCTTCTTGCGCCATTCAAGAAAGGCCGCATGCGCCGCTTCGAGCTTGCCGAATGCCTCCTGCTCGCTCATCAAATCATAAGTTTCCAGCTTTTTGCCGGTGGCAGGATTGCAGGTCTGAATCTGGGTCATGTGGGTTTCCGATGTTTCCGTACCAACCAATTGCAATCACTCGATACGAATTGCGCTGGTCCCGAGTTTAGGGTTCGTATTGCGAACGAGCACTACGAACTAACGTTCCGACTTTGGTGGTCCAGCGACAGCGCTCTGCAAGACGGGGTTCTGCAAGACGGGGTTCACTGCAAACGAGGCGGAAATTTCTGAAATCGGTCGCGTAAGGGCCAAGTGAGCCGGAGCGGCGCCAAGCGTTCGAATTGCGAGGTCGGGATTATCTGGGCGCAAGGGACGCAGCGTGCCGCTAACGGACGGCGTCCGAGTGGCGCGGCCCCGCTGCTCGGTATTGCTGCTGCTCGCAGCAGTGCCTGGTCCAGATCAGATTCGGGCAAGCATATCAGCTTACGGCGATCTACGTAGTTCCGATTTCTCTACGGCAACTATTCAGGTTCTGCGTTCTCACAGCGGCAAAGCGAGAAGAGGATCATGCGCAGAATACTCCTTCACATCTACGACGACGATTGTTTCGAGGCGAGACTCCAGGTCGCACTGGACATTGTCCGGCGATGCAACGGACATCTTACCTGTATGCAGGCTGTGCCTTACGACTACGGTATGCCGGGCGACTTTTATGGCACAACGGCCGCACAGATGATCGTCGAATTCGAACGGATGGCGAAGGAGATCAGGGAGCAAATCGAAGCTCGCTTGGCCAAAGAGGATGTGCCGTGGAGCTGGATCAAGGGCAATGGATCAGCGGCAATCGCGATAGCGCAACACGCCCCGCTCCATGATCTGATCGTGGTCGGAGCACGCAATCCTGATGGGAAAGCGGCAGTGCCTTCCCACCTCGTGAATGAATTGCTTGAAAGGGTGCGATCGCCAATCCTGGTCGTTCCGGAAAAAAGCCGCTCGTTCGACCTGGATGGGCCTGCGGCAGTCGCCTGGAACAGTTCGGCCGAAAGCGCCCACGCGTTGCGCGCGGCCTTGCCATTCCTCAAGCTGGCTAACTCTGTCAATATTCTGAGCGTCAGCGAAAAGAAGGACACCGAGCTGTTCGACTTGCCGTCGACCAAGGCAGCAGAGTATCTGGCCGATCACGATATCAAGAGCGATTTGACCGAGTTGCCGCAAGACGGGTCGGCATCAATTGCTGAAATACTGGTCGAAGCTGCGCAGGCACGCCAAGCTGGCTATATTGTCATGGGGTCATACGGCCACTCTAGATTCCGGGAGTGGGTGCTCGGTGGTGTTACTCGTGATATGCTGAAGGATCCTGCGATCCCCCTCTTTCTTTCGAATTAGATTAACTGATATCGGTGAAAGCTGGTTAGAGAGCGCGTCATCGCGTGCTCCCGGCGTGACCTGCTCGGAGCAAGCCTGAACACCTACACCGCATTTTTCGGGAGAGACAAAAGTGAGCCCGCGGCGATCCCTCGCTGTATTCATTGCTTTCCGGCAATGTCATGCGCAGATCACCGCGAGCCTTTGCGAATGGATCATCGTTCGCTCTCGCTTACTCCCCATTCGACGCATTCTATGTAGCACGAGTCGCACGGGGCGACTTGACGATCGTCAAGCGTGATGTGCGGAAACCGCCTGGATCGTTTCGCTGCAAAGCGCCGGTGAGGAGGCGGCCGCCAAATCTCCGATGCTGAGCATGCCGACCATCCGGCGATGGTCGCCGATGACCGGAAGCCGCCTCACCTTGTGCTTCTCCATAAGATGCGCCGCCTGCTCCAGGTCGGCCTCTTCGCTACAGAACAGGATCGGTTCCGACATGACGTCTCGGGCAGTCAGTTGGATCGGATCTCGCGCATCGTCAAAACCGCGCATGACGACGTCGCGATCGGTTACCATGCCAACAAGCCTGTCGTTCTCGCCCACGGGCAAGGCCCCGACATCCTGCTCCCGCATGATCCGGGCAATATCGGGCAATTGCGTGTCTGGCGTGATCCAGACCGCATTCTCGTGCATTGCATCGCGTACTTTCATCTTGGCCTCCCGGGTTGAGTGAAGATCCATTTTCCACCAAATCCCGAGACACCGATTGGTGGTCGTCAAGTCAGGCGCGAGAGATATCCTAAGTAGGTTTACCGATGCCCGTCAGAGCCCCTCGCTTGTAGCGCTTGAGATTCACGGATCAGGAACCGCGCGGGCCACTGCGAATGTTGACGCACAACCAGTTTGACCAACAAACGATCGGCATGCCTGCATCGGCTGGAGAGACCCTTTTTCTTGAGGGCGAGCCCTGCGATCATGTCTTCGAGATCCGGAAAGGCGTGGCTCGCGCAGTTTCGATGACGCACGAGGGCGACCGGCAGATCCTTGCCTTTTTCTTTCCCGGAGATTCCATCGGACTGCCTCTTGCGCAATATCACAGATATTCGGTCGAGGCAGCGACCGACCTCGTTCATATCAGGCATTCGACCCGGAGATGGCAGGAATCGCTCGCCCGGACCTGTCAAGATGACACCACGATACTGAAGTCCGTCTGGCGGGAAGAAAAAGCCTTTATCGAGCGCGGGCTGATCCTCGGCCGTGTGGGAGCCCTCGCCCGACTGTCTGCCTTTCTGATCGTGCTGTCGAGGCACCTGCCACCGGTCCATGGGCTTCGCGCACTCGAGCTGCCTCAGACCGACATCGCATCCTATCTGGCGGCTTCGCCTGAGACGATCTGCCGCGGCCTCAAACGCCTGCGCGAGATGCAAATCATCGCCATGCCGCGAAGGGATCGGTTCGCGATCGAGCATCCGGCCCGGCTCGAACTGCTCGCAGAGGGCATTTTCGAATGACGAACGCGGTCCTTTCGGAAGAATACGTATAGCAGCGGGCGAGGTGAATTCGGCATCCTCCGCTTCGTGAAGACACCGGCGTCACCTGTATGGAATTCTCTGGGTATGGTGCGCTGCAGAGCGAGGTGCCATGACAATTCACCAACCGACCCTGGCGGCCAGATCGGACATCACCGCAGAATTGCGTGCGCGAGCCGAGAATCTGGCAGCGCCCGATCATCCGGATTTCGCGCTGCCGTTCGAACGCTTCGGCGATGCGCGAATCGTCCTGCTTGGCGAGGCGACCCACGGCACGCACGAGTTCTATACCGCCCGTGCTGCAATTTCGCGGCGGCTGATCGAACGCCACGGATTCAACGTCATTGCCGTTGAGGGGGACTGGCCCGATATTGCACGTTTGGACGACTATGTGCGTCACCGTGGCCCGCGGCCGCGTCTGGGCGAGCCGTTCGTTCGCTTTCCCACCTGGATGTGGCGCAACGAAGAAATGCTCGGCTTTGTCGACTGGTTGCGAAGCCACAACCAGCGATTGCCAGAAGACAAGCGCGTCAGCCTGCGCGGTCTGGACGTCTACAGCCTGGGCGAATCGATCCATGCGGTCATCGAATATCTCGAAGGCCATGACCCGCAAGCCGCAGAGAAGGCGCGGCGTCGTTACGGCTGCCTGACGCCCTGGCAGGATGAACCGCAGCTCTATGGTCATGCTGTCGAACGTGGCCGTCAGGCGGCCAGTTGCGAGGACGCGGTGGTCGAGCAGCTGCAGGACCTCCTCGCCCGCCGGATCGACTGGGAAGCGCAGGACGGCGAGGCATTCTTCGATGCGGAACGCAACGCGCGGATCGTGCGCGCTGCCGAGCAATACTACCGTTCGATCTATCGCGGGGCGGCAGAAAGCTGGAACCTGCGCGATCGTCACATGTTCGAAACGCTCCAGACACTGATGGCCCATCACGAAGAGTCCCGCGCCATCGTCTGGGCACACAATTCCCATGTCGGCAATGCCGCGGCAACGGCGATGGGCTGGCGCGGAGAATTCAACATCGGAGAACTGGTGCGTGCCGCATATCGCGAGGACGCGGTGCTGATCGGTTTTGGGACAGATCGCGGGCACGTTGCCGCTGCAACCGATTGGGGCGCGGCGATGAGAGTGATGGAGTTGCGGCCGGCACGCGCAGACAGTTGGGAGGCGGTGTTTCGTGCCATCGGCGAAATGCGCTGCCTGGTCGACTGGCGTCAATCCGGCGACGCCGCGCTAAAGGAGGCTCTTTCGCAAGTGCTGCTGGAGCGCGCCGTAGGCGTCGTCTATCGGCCGGAGACCGAGTTTCTGAGCCACTATTTCCAGTCGGTGCTCGGCGAACAATTCGATGCTTTCATATGGTTTGAGGAAACCCGCGCGGTCACGCCCCTGGGCGCTGAACGGCCCCATGGCGCGCCCGAAACCTGGCCCTTCGGTCTCTAAAGGAGTTGCAAGATGCACAATTCGGTCCAGGATTTTCACGACGTGGTGCTGCCCGGCGATCCGCCGCTCCATGCCCTTCTCGGCGTGCCGGTCGACGCACTTGGCCTGGTGATTTTCGCGCATGGCAGCGGCAGCGGCAGATTGAGCCCGCGCAACGGCTATGTCGCGCAGCGCTTGCGTGACAGGCGGCTGGCAACTCTCCTGCTGGATTTGCTATCGCATGCCGAGGAACTCGATCGCCGCAATGTCTTCGATATAGTCATGCTCGCCTCGCGCCTCGTCCGGGCGACCGACTGGGCGTCGCACTACGGTGAAACGCGAGAATTGAAGCCCGCCTATTTCGGTTCGAGCACAGGGGCAGGTGCCGCTTTGCGCGCGGCTGCGGGAGACGACCGTATCGCCGCCGTCGTCTCGCGCGGTGGGCGCCCGGACCTTGCCGGCAAACCCGCACTCGCAGCGGTCACCGCACCGACTTTGCTAATCGTCGGTTCGCGCGACGAGCAGGTGATCGAACTGAACCAACACGCGGCATCTTCGCTGCTCTGCCCCCATGAAATCGTGATCGTGCCCAAAGCAGGTCACCTGTTCGAGGAACCGGGGACACTCGATCGGGTCGTCGAACTCGCCGGGGACTGGTTTCACATCAATTTCAACGGAGCGACACGATGAGAGGATCTGTGGTTTTTCGCAATCGGACCGAAGCCGGGCAGGAACTGGCCCGCCGGCTCCGGGACATGCGCCTGCCCGACCCGGTTGTCCTGGCCCTGCCACGCGGCGGAGTGCCCGTCGGTTATGAAGTTGCCAAGGCTCTGGGCGCCCCGCTCGATGTTATTCTGGTGCGCAAGATTGGTGCACCGGGACACGAGGAGTACGGCATCGGCGCAGTCGTAGATGGTTCAGCTCCGAAGACTGTCATCGACGAGGCCACCGCCCGGATGGTCGGAGCAACTCCGGAGTACATCGAGCGCAAGGTCGCGCAGGAACTCGAGCTTATCGAGAGCCGCCGGGAAGCCTATCGAACGGGACCTCCGCTTGCCCTGAAGGGGCGAACCGCAATTCTGGTCGATGACGGCATCGCAACCGGAAACACCGTCATGGTCGCACTGCAGGCCTTTTCGGCGGCCGCCCCGGCACGGGTTGTGCTCGCCGTTCCAGTGGCCCCGCGCGACACCTTGAACCGTCTGAGGAGCTTCTGCGACGAGATTGTCTGTCTCGCCGTTCCAGAGCCTTTTCACGCGGTCGGCGCGCATTACTCCGACTTTGGTCAGACCACCGATGCGGAAGTCGTGCAGCTACTCGCATCGGCGCGTCGCCATATGGCGAGCGAGATACAGGGGTAGGCGGTCAATCGCCCGAGCCCTCGTACAGTCGCTTGACGTCTTCGGCCCGACACAGATCGGTGCCTGGTGTCAGGACAGCTGCAGCGCCGGCCGCGAGCCCGAACCGAAAAGCCTCTTCGACTTGCTTGCCGCTCGCCAGCGCATGAACCATGGCAGCAAGAAAACTGTCGCCCGCCCCGACCGCACTTCTCGTTTCTACGGCGATCGCCGGCAAGCGCAGAGTGCCATCCTGATGCGCCAGCAGCGCACCCTTTTCTGCCATAGTGATTGCCAAAAAGGTCACCTGTCCGCGCCCCACAAGCTCCATCGCGGCGGCTGCGATCGATGTCTCATCGGCGAGTTCGGAACCGATCAGCGCGCGAAATTCGCCGAGGCTTGGCTTGGCGAGGAAAACATGTCCGCCGTCTATCCCGGCCTTCAGCGCATCACCCGACGTATCCAGTACGAAGCGCTGCCCCCGGTCGGCTGCGATGGCCGCTGCCTGGGCATAGAAGTCGGTCGGGACGCCGCGCGGCAATGATCCGCTTGCCACTATATAGTCGTGACGCGCGTCGCCCAGTCGTGAAAGGCATTCGGACCACTCGGATTCAGCGACTATCGGGCCTTCGGGAACAAAGCGGTATTCGTGGCCGGTGCTCCGCTCGTGCACCACTGTACTCACACGCGTTTCACCGCCGATGCTGATGGTCGACCGCACGAGCTGGTGCAGGTCCAGCAAACCGTCGAGTGCGGCACCGGTCGCGCCGCCGGAGAGGTAATAGCAACGGGCGTTTCCGCCCAGTCGCACGAATACCCGCGCCACGTTGATGCCGCCCCCACCCGGGTCGTAATGCTCGCCTCGTGCGCGCATCTTGCGCATGGGCAGAACCTGCTCGACCTCGCACGCGACATCGAGCGTGGGGTTCATGGTCAGCGTTCCGATATCGAACATCACCCTGCCTCCTTCCGGGTACTGCGCGCCTTCCGCGCCTTCTCTGCCGCCGCGACATGCTGTTTCACTGCCAAAAAGCTGTCGGGTGTCACCGAGATCGAGTCGATCCCGCACTCCACCAAAAAGTGCGCGAACTCCGGATCGTCACTCGGTGCCTGCCCGCACAGACCAACCTTGGTGCCGTGGCGGTGTGCCTGTTCGATTACATGGCGGATCATCCATTCGACAGCGGGATCACGCGCATCGAACTGATCGGCGAGCAGCTCGGAATCGCGATCGATGCCGAGCGTCAGCTGCGTCAAATCGTTGCTGCCGATGGAGAACCCGTCGAAGCGCTGAGCGAACTCCCCCGCCAGCACCACGTTGGAAGGGATTTCGCACATCACGTAAACCTCGAGGCCGTTCTCCCCCCGTGTCAGCCCTTCATCGCGCAGAACCGCCAGCACTGCGTCGGCCTCGGCCAACGTCCGGCAAAACGGGATCATGATGGCGACGTTGGTGAAACCCAAATCCTGTCGCAAGTCCCTGATCGCGCGGCATTCCAGAGCAAAACCGGCGCGGTATTGCGGCGAAGTGTAGCGGGCAGCGCCGCGAAAGCCGAGCATGGGGTTTTCTTCCCGCTGCTCGAATTCCTTCCCGCCGATGAGGCCGGCATATTCATTGGTCTTGAAATCGCTCATCCGCACGATCACCGTTCGCGGAAACTGCATTGCGGCTATCCGGGCAAGGCTTTGCGCCAGCTGATCGACGAAGAAGTCACGCCGGTCGGGATATTGCGCGGTCATTCGCTTGATCTGCGCTTTTGCGTCAACGTCTCGAAGGTCGTCGAACTGCACCAGCGCCATCGGATGAATCTTGATCGTGTTGGCGATGACGAATTCCATTCGGGTCAGCCCAACCCCGTCGCTGGGCAATTGCCACCAGCGCGCCGCGGCTCCGGGATCGGCCAGGTTCAGCATGATCCTCGTTTCAGTGTCTGGCACGGAGGCTAGGTCGATCTCCTCGCTCGTCACATCGGCCGATCCCGCATAGACGATGCCCTTTTCGCCGCCGATACAACTGACCGTAACCGCCTCGCCCGAATGCAGGACTTTGGTTGCGTTGCCGGTCCCGACAACGGCAGGCAAACCGAATTCGCGGCTGACGATGGCGGCGTGCGAGGTGCGGCCGCCATGATCGGTCACGATGGCAGCAGCTCGCTTCATGACCGGTACCCAGTCGGGATCGGTGGTCGAAGTGACGAGGACCGAACCGTCGACAAAATCGGCAATGTCTTGCGCAGTCTTGATGAGACACACCGGACCATGGGCTGCGGAACCGCCGATCGCGAGCCCGGTGACCAGCTCCTCGCCGGTACGGGAGAGCGCGTAAGTCCTGAGGGTGCCGGGCGCGATGCGCGAGTGGACGGTTTCGGGCCGCGCCTGGAGAATGAAAAGCTCTCCGTCGGCGCCGTCCTTGCCCCATTCGATGTCCATCGGACGGCCGTAGTGGTCTTCGATCAGAACCGCCCATCGAGCCAGCCGAAGCACCTCCGGATCGGACAAGACGAACGCATCGCGTTCCTCCGGACTGGTCTCGACATTGATCGTCGAAGCGCCGCCGGCCTGAGAATAAACCATTTTGACTGCCTTGGCACCGCACCGACGCGCAATGATCGGGCTGAATTCCCGTTTGCCGAGTAGCGGTTTAAACACCTGCCACGCATCAGGATCGACCGCGCCCTGGACCACATTCTCGCCCAGCCCCCAAGCTCCGTCGATCATCACCACGTCAGGAAAGCCGGTCTCGGTATCGATCGTGAACATCACCCCGGAGCAAGCCTGATCGGCGCGGACCATTCGTTGCACTCCGACCGAGAGCGCGACCGTGCCCTCGGCAAAACCATGCGCAGCGCGGTAAGTGATTGCCCGATCTGTATAGAGCGATGCGAAACAGCGCCGACACGCATCGAGCAGGGCTTCCTCCCCGGATATGTTGAGATATGTCTCCTGCTGTCCTGCAAAGCTCGCTTCTGGCAGGTCCTCGGCCGTGGCGCTTGACCGGACCGCCACCGCGGGCTCGGCTTCGCCCTCTTCCTGGGCCATCTGGATGTAGCCGTCGCAGATCGCCTCGCGCAGTTCCTCCGGCCATTCACCGCCGGAGATGACGGCCCTGATCGCTGCGCCGGTCTTCGCGAGATCGACTTCGCCCGCTTCGAACCGGGCGAAGTGTTGAGAGATCACCGCCCGCAGACCATTGTGTTCGAGAAACAACCCGAACGCGTGCGCGGTGGTGGCAAAGCCGGGTGAAACCGCAATGCCCTTCGGGACGAGCGCGCCGATCAATTCGCCGAGCGAGGCATTCTTGCCCCCGACCAGGCCCACATCCTCTCTGGTTACGTCTTCGAATTTCAGGACGAGAGCGTTTGTCATGTTGGTTCTCCAACCGGCTCGCGTTGCGCCGCTCCGCAGCGAACCAGGACGTGCCGCGTCATGCCCTCCGCAGGGAAGGCGATTGCATCCCCGGCAAAGTCTTCGCCATCGACCACGATTGTGAGCTCGCGTCCCTCGCGGTGACGCGAAACTTCAACGACAATTTTTGCGTCGCCCCGCCGCATGACTGCGCGATATCCTGGCCAATCCGCAGGCAGCGATGGCGCAACGCGCAACTTGCCATCCTCGAGAGTAAGACCGAGCAGGCCTTCAACGCCAAGACGCCATGTCCATGCGGCCGCGCCGGTGTACCAGCTCCACCCGCCCTTCCCGCGATGCGGATGGGCCGAAGCAATATCGCCTGCAATCACATAGGGTTCGATCCTGTAATGCTCGGTGCCTTCGCTGCTGGCAGTTCGCCGGCCCGGGCAAATCATGTGGAATATTTCGAGCGCTTCTTCGGGCTCTCCGCTTTGCGCAAGCGCAAGGCCGAGCCAGGCAGCCGCATGGGAGTATTGCCCGCCATTCTCGCGCAGACCCGGCGGATAGGCGGCGATGTAACCGGGATCGATGGCGCTTCGGTCGAACGGCGGCCACAACAGTCGGGCGAGCCCTGCCTCCCGGTCGATTAGTTCCCCACGCGCGGATTCGATTGCCCGGGCGGTGCGCTGCCGGTCAGCGCCGGCGAACACCGCCCAGCTCTGCGAAATGGAATCGATCCGGCATTCTTCGTTGCGAGCCGAACCAAGCGGATGCCCCTCGTCGTCGTACGCCCGGCGATACCAACTGCCGTCCCAGCCTGCATCCTCGGCGTTACGCCGCCATTCACCGGCCAATCGGGACCAGTGCTCTGATTGATGCACGCGGTCCAATCGTGCTTCGAGATCGGATAGCATGCTCGCAGCCACCGAAGCGAACCAGGCCAGCCAGACGCTCTCGCCGCGGCCATGATCTCCGACACGGTCCATGCCGTCGTTCCAGTCACCAGTACCCATCAGCGGGAGCCCATGAGCGCCGAGAGACACCCGTTCGAGGGCTCGCTCGCAATGTTCGATCAGGGACGCGCTCGTCCCGGAAACCGGGAATTGAGCGTAACGGTCGTTTTCCTGCTGGCCGAGAGGCGGCGCGGAGAGGAACGGCACGCTTTCCTCCAGGATAGCCGCGTCACCGGTCGCGCGGACATAAGTCCCCGCCGCATATGGCAACCATAACAGATCGTCGGAAAAGCGCGTGCGCACGCCGCGATCGGCAGGAGGGTGCCACCAATGCAGCACATCGCCTTCCTCGAACTGGTGGGCGGCACAAGTGAGTATATGCGCTCGGGTTCGTGCGGGATCGCTGGGCAACAACGCGAGCACATCCTGCAACTGGTCGCGGAAACCGATCGCGCCGCTCGCCTGGTAGAAGCCAACCCGGGCCATAATCCGGGAGGAAAGCGACTGGTAGATGAGCCAGTGATTGATCATCGTGTCGAAGACAGGGTCGGGAGTCTCGACCTGGACCGCGCCCAGTCGCTCTTCCCATTTGCCGGCTAAGGCGCTTTCCGCACTCGCGATAGTGGCAGGATCTTTCCACTTCTTGGCCAGAGCAACGGCCTGTGCTTCGCTTTCGCCTTGCCCGAGCAGAAAGGTCACTTCCTGGCTTTCACCCGGTGCCAGATCGAGATGGACCTGGTAGGCGCCGCACGCATCCGGTCCGGCGACTTGCGTGCCGGCAAGACCCCAGCGTCGCAGACCTTCAGGCTCGGCATAACGGCCCTCGCGCCCAAGGAACTCTTCCCGATCCGTCGTAAAGCTGTGTGCTCCGACCGTGGCAGACAGGAAAGCACTGCGCTCGGCGAAATCGGCGTTCCACGGGTTCGACGCGAGCAATACCTGAGCGCTCTCGTCGAACCGGCAGCGGACATGCCGCCGGGACACCGATGGCAGCGAACCCAGCAGCCATTCCGCGTAATAGGTGGCAGTAAGCCTGCGGTTGCGGTCGGTCCTGTTGTGAAGCCGCAAGCGGATCAGTTTAACCGGCGCGTCGGGCGCGGCGAACACCCGTTGCGACTGTTCCAGGCCATGCGAGTTCCTGCGCCAGTCGGAATAACCCAGGCCATGCGTGACCTCGCAGGCACCGTGCTGTCCGGATGGTCCCGGTGTGACCGTCCAGATCGCCACGGTTTCTTCATCGCGCAAATAGAGCGCCTCCGAAGGCGGATCGCAGACCGGGTCGTTGGTCCATGGGGTAAGGCGGTTCTCGCCGCTGTTGATCGACCAGGTGAAGCCGCCGCCAGTCTCGGTCACAAGCGTGCCGAAATCATCGTTGGCCAGTACGTTGGACCAAGGCGCGGGCGTGGTCTGGCCCGGCCCCAGCCGGATGACATATTCGCGGCCATCTGGCGAAAAACTTCCCAGGACCTTGGCCGCCGCCTGGCCGGCATCCTCTGACGGATCCGCGGGCGCAGAGCCATTCTGCGGCAGAGTCGGCAGGATTGGCGGCGGCATGAGCCCGGGGTGCCGGGTGGCAGCGATTTGTTGCCCAAGCGAACCGGCAGTATCATCCAGTATGGCCCAGGCGACCGCCTCCAGCATGCGCACCTGGTCCGCACCGCTCTGGTCCGCAAACAGCAAGTGAATGCCCCCGTTTCGCCCCAGCATGTCGGTCGCGCCCATATCTCTCAGAAGCTCGATCAGTTCGCCGCGCAGCGGTTCGACATAAGCGGAGCCGGTGTTCTGCAAGATCACGAGGTCGACCGGCAAACCTGTGCGCCGCCAGAGTTCGTGCGCGCTTGCCAGAAGCGGCAGCAATGCCTCGTTTCCGCGATTGACGCGCAAGAGAAGGATCGGGAGGTCGCCAGAAAGGGCAAGGCCCCACAGGCTTGATTGTCCGAGCCGGTTCTCCCTGATCCGTGCAGGCTCGGCCCGCAGAGTGCCATGCGGCAGGATCATCAGTGATCCCAGTGTTTGCACCAGCGGAAGATCGGACCCGGCAAGCTTGCAGCGGGCAACGGTGCGGCTTGCCTCCAGTGCCGCGTCCCCGAAGATCCATTCCATAGCCGCGAGCGTCGCATGGCGCTCTGCCACTTCCAGCGCACTTGAGGCACTGGCGGCTACAGCGGTCACGAGGCACATGACCTTCATCTCGCCGGGGCGCAACACGACCTCCCACTGAAGCGCCGAGACCGGATCGAGAGTGAAGCCGCTGGTTCCTGACAGATTCCGCGATGCGCCAAGCGGAGCCTCGAGCGTGCGGCCGCGCCCGATAAAGCCACGGCGGTCCGTCTCGTAACAAAGACCTTCGATCGGTCCGTTTTCGTCGATCGCGAACTGGACCATTGCGGCAGGAGTCTCGCTTGCGCTTCTCGGTGTGCGCGTGAACAACAACCCGCCCATCCGCGGCACATGGTGCCCGGCCACGAAAAGCTTGCTGAAGGCCGGGTGCCGCTCATCCTCCACCGGTCTAGCGAGCACCACTTCGGCATAGCTGGTCAGGCGCAACCGGCGCACACGTGCGGTTTCGTTGATCAGCGTGACCCGGCGAATCTCGATATCCTCGCCGCTCCCGACACACACTTCCTGCCGCAAATCGATGCCGTCGTCCCGGCGATGGAACTCGGCGCAATGGGGCTGAAACTGGACCCGATACTCGTCGGGAATGGCGCCGGTTGGCTGGCGCGTCGCAGACCACAAATTCGCGCTGTCGAGATCGACCAGATAGAGCCATATACCATCCGCCTCGCGCGTCGCGTCGGGGGCAAAGCGTGTCAGGCCCTGTCCCTGCCAGCGAAGAACGCCTGCGCCGCTTTCGCCAATCCAGCTGGACAGGCGGCCGTTGCCGAGCACGTGCATCTGAGGGAAAGGCGTGGCCTCCGGCGTCCACGGTCCGATCGAAGCGGCGTCGACCACGGCAGCGCCTTCTGTGATGGTCTCGAGTCGTTCGATCTCGGGCGGAATCTCGTTGGGGACGCGCTCGCTGAGCAGCAATGAAACAAGTTTCATCTGCGGATTGCGCAGGAATCGGTGGACCATCCGGTCGGCCATGAGCGCATTGGTAATCGCGCACAGGATCATACCTTGATGATGCGCCATATAGGCGACCACGGGCATGAAGCGCTGGGACGCAGGCGCGCGTTCGGGCGTGAAGTCCAGCGCTTCCCACATTCCATAGCGGCCTTGCGCGCCCAGATCGGAAAGCTTCCTCAGGTTCGCCGTGGCTTCTGCGGGAGCGACGGCTAAGGCCAGAGCTGAGGCGTAGGGCGATACCACTTGATCGCGCGCGAGCCCACGTTTGAGGCCGAGACCCGGCGTCCCAAATGCCTGATAGCGATAGCGGTGCTCCGGATCGCGCTCGGCATAGGCGGATTCCGATACGCCCCAAGGGATATCGAGCGAACGGGCATGTCGCTGCTGGATTGCCACCGACACGCGCTCACTCTCTCCGAGCAATGTCTCCGGTTCGCCCCGCAGCAGGAGGCGCGGCATGAGATATTCGAACATCGACCCATTCCACGACACGAGCGAGAGACCGCCCTGTGCGCGCGTCACGGGGCGCTGGAGGTGGAACCAGTGGTCGATTGGCACGTCACGCTTTGCGATCGCGAAGTAGCTTGCCAGACGGGCCTCCGAGGCGAGCAAATCGTAGTGGTGCGTATCCAACCGGCTGGCGGTGACATTGTGGCCGATGTAGAACAGCCGTCGGTCGCGATCATAAAGCCAGCTGAAGTCCATCGACCATGCCAGTGCGACCGCTTTTTCTGCCAGCGCGTGAAGCGCACCGGCTTGGGCAGCTTGCGGCTCGAGATCACGATGCATCTCATCGACATGGTGACGCAGCCGATCCAGCCAGACGAGCATATCACCCATCCGCTCGGTCGCTTCCTCCCCGACGGCATCGACGATCGCCTCGGCGCATTCGGCGAGCTCCAGAAGTTCGCGGTCTCTCATGCGATGGATGCAGGCTGCATGCTCGGCTTCTTCACCCGTCGCAGCGACGACTTTCGCGCGCGAGCGGATTGCACTTACCAGAGCGCGAAGATCGGCCGTTTCGGGAATGTCTGTGGCGGCCTGGTCGAGCAATTCGAAAACATCGTCCAGACCCTGCCAGCGCTGCGCCTCTATCCCGACACCCGAAGCGGCCTGGCGGAGTGTTTCAGCATAGGCGATCAGGCTGACAGCCAGATTCCCGCTATCGACAGTCGAGACATAGCGGGGCTCGAGCGGGCGCAAGTGGCGCGTGTCATACCAGTTGTAAAAATGCCCGCGATACCGCTCCAGCTGGTCCAGCGCGTCAAGCACGTTGCTGCCGCGCGCCAAAAGCTCGGCCCGGCCCAGGAAACCCAGATCCCATGCCGCGGCGGTGGAGACCAGAAGCATTCCGATGTTGGTCGGGGATGTTCGATGACCGATCTCTTCGTGGGGCGGACCTTGATAATTGTCCGGCGGCAGCCAGTTGTCTTCGGGGCCGGCAAACCGCTCGAAGAAATACCAGGTCCTGCGCGCGAGCAACCGGAGGAAATTGCTGTCGCCCTCGTCCAGCGGCCTTGCCTGCGACTGGCGCGGCCGACCGCTGATCAGGGCAATTTCAGGTGCCGCCAGCCAGACCGCGAGCAACGGAAGTGCAACCGGCAAGGCGCTTGGCCGCAGCACGGCCAGCATCACGCCGATGACAGCCGCCAATACCGATCCCAACCACATTTCGCGCCACACGAGTATGCGCGCGCTTTGTTGCGCCATGCGCGAGGCGACGTGCGCAGCTGCCGTCCATTCAAGCATGTTGCGGCCGCTGACGAATGTGCGCCACAAGGTAATCACGATCGCGTGCAGCGAAAGCACCGCCTCGTTCATGAGATAGACGATCAGTTGCAGCCAGCGCCCCGTCTGGTCCGCCAGCTGCGCACGCAAGCCGAAGGTGGCCCCCAGCCGCCGTCCGCGTGCCATCCCGCTCACAATATCGGTCATCAGTTGCCAACCGGGTGCAAGGATGACGAGAGCGGTCCAGAACAGCGGGTTCCCCGGAAGCACGAACCATCCGGCAATAGCCATCAGCACGAGCCCGGGGGCGACCAGACTACGGCGTAGATTGTCCAGCATCTTCCACCGGTCAATCCCGCTGATCCGGCTGATCAGCCGCGTTCCATCCGGCCCGGGGACACGCGGCCAGAGCCACGCAAGAAGTTGCCAGTCGCCGCGGATCCAGCGGTGCAGCCGGCGGGCGTATTCGGGATAGCTGGTCGGAAAGCCTTCATAGAGCACAATGTCTGTCGCCAGGGCGGCGCGGCCGTGCGCCCCTTCGAACAGGTCGTGGCTCAAGATGCGGTTTTCCGGCACACGACCGTCCACCGCCGCATGAAAGGCATATACGTCGTAGATCCCCTTGCCCACGAAGATGCCTTCGCCGAACAGGTCCTGATAGACGTCCGAGACGGCGCGGCTGTAAATGTCGATGGCCGTGTCGCCGGTGAACAGTCTTGTAAAAAGGCTGCGATTGCCCGCCTGCGGTGAAATCTCCACTCGTGGCTGGATCAGCGCATATCCACGCTCGACCTTGCCGGTTCCGGGATCAAAACGCGCACGATTGAGCGGGTGGGAAAGCGTTCCGACAAGCCGTGCGACAGCGCCCGGTGGCAGCATGGTATCGGCATCCACTGTCACAACGTAGCGGATGTCTTCCAGCGCCTCCCGGTTTCCGATGTGTCGCGTGAACCCGCCCCAGTCTCCTTCGACCAGCAGCCGGTTGAATTGCTCGAGCTTTCCGCGCTTGCGTTCCCAGGCAATCCAGCAGCCTTGCGACCGATTGAACCGGCGCGAACGCAAAAACAGGTGGAACGGCCCTTTCGAAGGCCCGTCGCCATGGAGACGATTGAGGTCACCGATAACCCTGGCAAGCTCCTCCTCGATTGCCTCATCCTGCGGTGTGCTTTCGCTTGATGCGTCTGCCGGATCGGCCAGCAGGGCCACTTGCAACCCTGGGTCGGAATTTGCGAGCCAATGTGTTTCGAGCTGTCGGCCAAGGTCGGCGGCTTCCTCGGCTGCGCAGACCAGCACCGGAACTGCGACGATACATGCTGCGTCCCGCGGCAGTCCTTCCCGGCAATCGATCTTCGGTAGCACGGTCGGGGGGACGACGCGCGTGATCGTCCAGTGGACCGCGGTGATTGCGAGCACAGAGGCCGGTACCGTGCTCACCAGCATGGCGCCGATCCAACCGGCAAGGGACGCGCCGACCAACGCGAGATAAAGCGCGGGCAAGATCATAGTCGCGAGACCACTCGAGAGAATTGCTATCGCGTAGAATTTTCCGGGATGCCTCCCGACCATACGGCGAAGGCGCTGCTCCATGTGAAGCGCGGCTCCAAGTTCGCGTTCCAGTTCGGCGCGGCCCCGATCAATCAGCCAGTACCCGACATGGCTCTCCGCTCGATCATCATGGCTCAGACGCGCCCGTTGGACGACCATTTCGGCGATCTCGATTTCGTCGCGACTGCTGGCCTGCGCCAATTGCTCGACGGCATCGCGGTAACGGTCGCGGGTTTCGAAATCCATGTGAGCATAGTGCTGTGTCGGATCGCGGGCCAATATGGCTTCCACGAGGCTGACCCGATCAAAGAAGTCATCCCACGGGATTGCGGCGACGCTGGCGAGATTCGAGATTGACCGCGCAGTCCGTTCGGTCGCGTCGAGCGACAGCGTTTCCTGACATGCGTCGTTCGGTTGAAAAGGCAGATCAGGCAAGTTTGGCAAGAGCGAAACAAGGGAAGTCATGAGCTGCTCGATGCAGGCCACACGGAGCATAGTGGGCAGCGCCCATATCTCTGCGATGTTCAGCGGAAAATGGTCCTGATAGGCCTCGACGAAGGTAGCCAGACTGGCGGTCGAGACCTGCATATGGCTGACCCGCAGATACGCGATCGCCACGGCATGAATTCGCGGAACCCTGCGCTGGTCAGAATGCAGCGCGGGCAGTTGCCGATAGAAATTCATGGGCAGGTCTTCGTCGATACGCTGCAGAGCGCGAAAGACCTGATAATCGTTGTCGAGCAGCCACTCGGCCGCCTTTTCGGCACCCGGCGGGGGATCGACCGAAGCCTGCCGCACCGCCTTCAGCCAAAGCTTGGTCCGGGGCACTTCCCGCAACAGCGCAATAGGTTCCGGCGAGGATCCAGCGAGCCTGTGTTGCGCAGCCAGATCGTGTGCCGCTTGCTTCAGCGGCGTTTCCAGATCGAGTGACGCCGTCACCCGTCGAAGCGGAACGCGGACTGATTTCGGCAGTCAGCTACTTCCGGACCGAAGCTGCAGCGCAGATTCGGCCTGACGATCAGTAGCGGGGTCGGGGAATGACCTGCGAGGTACTCGGCAACACTGCCGCAGGCGACATCGCTCAGGCCGGTGACGCCGTGCGAAGCCATGACGATAAGATCGATTTGCTCGCTGACCGCGACGTCCCGCAAAATCGAACGCGGATCACCGGGTCCACGAATGATCGTACGCACCCCGACCCCATCCTCCTGACTTCGGCGGCGCAGCGTTTCCAGGTGCTCGATGCCGCACCGCTCCCTGTGCTTGTGCAGTTCGCTGCTGAGATGATGGATCTGCCCGCCCTGCCCCTTTCCGTTAAGTTCCAATTGCGGCACGACATGGACAAAAATCAGGTCCGCCCCGTGCGTTCGCGCGATCCGGCGAGCGACGGGCAGAACCGCGTCGCCGCGATCCGATCCGTCGACCGGAACCAATATCCTGCGATAACCGGCGTCGCGCTCAGATCCGGGCGGGATCAGCAACAGTGAGTGTTCGCCGCGTTCCAGAAGCGACATTGCGGTGGAACCCAGCCCTTTTCCATCCTCACTGCGACGCCGGCCTGTCGCCAGCATGGTCCCGCCATGCTCCAGCGCCCAATCGGAAAGTTCCTGGGCCGGCGCGCCGGCCAGCAGGACGCTGTTGGCAACGACTTGCGTCTCCTTGCGACCTGCGAAGTGCCGCAGGCTGTCTTGTTGCGCCCGCCGGCGCAGCTGCCATTCGATCGGGTCGGCCGGAGATGCGAACTGGCCAGGTGCGTCGATCACCCGCGCAAAGGTGACCTCAAGGCCAAGACTGCAGGCGATTGCCAAGGCATGCGACGATATCGAGCGCGCCATTTCGCCGTCATCGATGCAGGCGATAAGACGCGGTACACTGTTTTCCGCCCGCAAGTTTGCTCGCGACGATGCCCGCGTGTGAAAAGAAGCGGGGGCGGCTCGCGGCCCGGTCTCTACATAATCTCTGGACTGACTCGCGATCACAACGAACTCCTCGAAAAATTGGAGGCGGAAGTGATTCTCCCGCCATTTCATCAAGGATGGGATCGGGCCGGGAGGCAGCCTATACGGAACCCTCCGTAAGTGGGTCAGTCAGGACACTTACGGATGGAAACCGGCCGCCTGCCTCTGCGAGGCTGGGTCATCATGCATTCGACTGGATTTCCGGGCAGCGCGCCACCCCTGCCCCGCGCAGGACAGACGGATAACTGTCGGTGAGTCCCTTTCCGCTTGCCCTGCTGGTTCTTTTTTTCGGCCTTGCGGCAGGCGCAGTCTGGTGGGCAGGCACGCGGCTGCCACGCTATGTCGTCGCACTCAGCGACAAAACCGGCCTCGGACAGGGGTTTGCGGGGATGCTCGTTCTTGGCGGAATCACCTCGCTGCCTGAACTCACGACCGCGACGACTGCTGCGGCAATCGGTGCACCGCTCTTGGCCATGAACGATGTCCTGGGAAGCGCGGCCTTCAATGTCCTGCTTCTCGCAGTGGCAGACATGCTCCTCGGTCCACGCCCTTTGACATCGGTTGTCGCACGGCCCGTGACCCTGATTCAGGGCGTCTCGGGAATGATGGTCCTGGCGCTCATTATCGCCGCCATAACCGCTGACGGTCGCGCGCCTTTGGCCGGTTCCTACATCTGGCCGATCATCATATTCGTGGCGGCACTCGGTTCGATCCACATCGCCGACCGGGCCGAGCGCCGGCCAATGTGGCAGGTGATCAACCAGCCGGAGCTCGCTTTCACAGAAGCCGCAAAGCAGCGCGACATCGGATGGCATCGCCTGCTGCTCTGGCTCGCTGGTTTGGCCCTGATCATCCTCGCTGCCGGGGCGATCCTGGCCGCGACCGCGACGCAGATTGCCGGACAAACCGGGATCGGCGGAAGCTTGATGGGTTTTCTCTTCGTTTCGGCGGCGACGTCGCTGCCGGAATTTTCCGCCATCATCGGGGCCATCCGCCACAAGCGCTACGAACTCGCGATCGGTGAAGTATTCGGGTCCAACCTGTTCAACTTTGCCCTGATCCTGGTCATCGAAGTGGTGGCCTCAGGTGACCCGGTCCTCATGCGGGCGGGCGCATTCGAGGCGATGGCCGCGTTGCTTGCGCTGCTGATGTCAGGGGTCTTCGTGCTCGGACTGGTCGAGCGCCGGGATCGCACGATCTTTCGCATGGGCGAAGATTCGCTCGCCGTTCTGCTGGTCTACGCGGTTGGCCTCGCCTTTCTTCTGGGTGTGTCGCCGGTTCTCTGACAGGCTGCAACGCGGGTCGCTGGAATAAGGAATGTTGCGTAACGCGCAGACGGGATTCTCCGCCTTAGGCTCGACCTATGCCACCTGCGGTCAAAACCCAGCCAGCGCCCGGACGCGAGACCGCCTTTGTGGGCGACAATTTGCGCAAGATCTACGTTACCGGGGAGACTGAAGTTCAAGCCTTGCGCGGAGTCGATCTCGAGATTTTCGCGGGCGAAATACTGGTCCTTCTCGGCCCCTCCGGTAGCGGCAAGTCGACTTTGCTCAACATCGTCGGCGGTCTCGACCGGCCCACTTCGGGCCGGCTGTGGTATCGCGACACGCAGTTGACCTCGCTCGACGATGCTGACCTGACTCGCTTCCGGCGGAAGAATATCGGCTTCATTTTCCAGTTCTACAATCTCATTCCAAGCCTCACTGCGGAGGAAAACGTCAGGCTGGTCACCGATATTTCGGAGGATCCCATGTCCGCAGAGGAAGCCCTCGACCTCGTCGGCCTCGCACCTCGTCGCCACCATTTTCCGGCCCAGCTGTCCGGCGGCGAGCAACAGCGGGTGGCGGTGGCAAGGGCGATTGCAAAACGCCCCGGCGTCCTGCTGTGCGACGAGCCTACCGGTGCTCTCGACAGCGCGACCGGAGTGAGAGTGCTTGAAACGCTGGCCGAGGCGAACCGCGAACTCGGGACGACCTTGATCCTCATCACCCACAATGCCGGCATTGCCGCCATGGCCGACCGGGTGTTCAACTTCCTCGATGGCCGAATTGCGTCGATCCAGACCAACGACACGCGCATATCTGCTGCGGAGATGGTCTGGTGAACGCTTTGAACACCAAGCTCCTGCGCGACCTGTGGCGGCTGCGCGGACAGGCCTTCGCGATCGGATTGGTGATCGGGGCCGCGATGGCGACTTTCGTCATGGCGATGGGCGTCCATCATTCACTCACGCAGACGCGCGACGCCTATTATGATCGATACCAGTACGGCGATGTCTTCGTCAGCATGACCAGGGCCCCGCGCAGCGTCGCGGGACGGGTCGAGGCAATCGAAGGCGTCGCGGTGGCTGAAGGCCGGATCGAGCAGTTCGCCACGCTCGAATTGCCCGGACGGATCGAGCCGATCCGCGCAATCATCAACTCAGTGGCAAGCGGCGGCGAAAGCAGGCTCAACAACCTGGTTATCCTGCGCGGACGCGGGCCAGTGATCGACAATGAGGCGGAAGTGGTGATCGACAAGGCCTTTGCCGACGCCAACGACATCGAGCTCGGCGCGCGGATTGACGCAGTCATTTACGGCAGCCACAGCCGACTGGAAGTGGTCGGCATAGGCCTTGCCCCGGATTACATCTGGTCGATTGCACCGGGTGAACTGGTCCCCGATGCCAGCCGCTTCGGAATATTCTGGATGGGCGAGAAAGCGCTTGAGGCAGCTTCGGGCCGCACGGGCGCCATCAACGCGCTGTCGCTCAGACTGGAGCACGGCGCGCGCGAGCCGGAGGTTATCCGCCATGTCGATAGCATCGTGGCACAATATGGCGGCACCGGAGCGGTCGGGCGTCAGGACCATGTCTCCAATGCTTTCCTGACGAGCGAGCTCGACCAGCTCGAGGCGATGACTACGATCATCCCGCCGATCTTCCTGCTGGTCTCGACCTTCCTCGTTTATGTCGTCCTCGGACGCACCATCCGCACCGAGCGAGAGGAAATCGGCCTTATGAAGGCATTCGGTTACGGCAACGGTGCCATCGGCTGGCATTATCTCAAGTTTGCCATAGCCGTCGCCCTCATCGGGATCGCGATGGGATCGGCAGTGGGCTGGTGGATGGGCCTTTCCATGACCGAGCAATATGCCGAATACTACCGGTTCCCTTTCCTGTTTTACCAGGTGTCGACCAATGTCTTCGCGACGGGCGCCGCTCTCGCGCTCGGTTCCGCGGCCATCGGAGCGATCGGCGGAGTACGCGCAGCTGTTTCACTTACACCGGCCGTCGCAATGTCGCCTCCGCCCCCGCCGATCTATCGCGCTGGTCTTATCGAGCGCTTGGGCAGCTGGGCGAAGCTGTCTTCGGTCGGCAACATGATCGTCCGGCACATCGCACGCTGGCCGGGACGATCGGCGGTGACCGTTTTCGGAGTGGCGCTTTCGCTCGGCCTGCTGTTCGCGACAATCCAGTTCATCGACAGCTCGCGGGCCATGCTGGACAACTACTTCTTTCGCGCGCAGCGACAGGATCTTTCCGTGACTTTCATCGAGCCGCAGAACGAGAAGATCCTGACGGAACTGGCGTCGCTGCCAGGCGTCATAAGAGTCGAGGCTGCGCGTGCGGTTCCGGTATTGCTTCGCAACGGCGCCCGGTCCGAACGCGTTGCGATCGAATCTGCCGGTGAAACTGACCGGCTGACGGCACGGGTGGATGCGAACGGTTACGAGGTCCCCATCCCCGCTTCCGGACTGATGCTGAGCCGGTCGCTTGCTGCCAAGCTGGACCTTTCTCCCGGCGACCGGACGCAAGTCGAGTTGCTGGGTGGCAGGCAGACCGAAACGACGTTGACCGTCGCCAGCATAATCGACGAGCTGATCGGTACGCGGGCCTATGCAACGCCTGAAGCCTTGACCCATCTGACGCGCGACGGAACCCCCGTGGGTAGCGCAAACCTGTTGATCGACCCGCTCTACCGCGACGAGCTGATCGCCGAATTGGGCGACATGCCTCAAGTCCTTGGCTTGACCGAGCGCGATGCGGCGATGAATCTGTTCGAGGAAATCATCGAGGAGAATATCATGTCGATGATGGGTTTCTACATTTCCTTTGCGGCGGCGATCGCGGTCGGCGTTGTCTACAACAGTGCGCGTATCCTGTTCTCAGAGCGCGCGCACGAACTCGCCACCATGCGCGTGCTGGGGTATCATCGCAGCGAAGTCGGCCTTGTCCTGCTGGGAGAACTGGCGCTGCTGGTCGTGGTTGCCGTGCCGGTCGGATGCCTGACCGGTTACTGGCTCGCGCAACTGATGGTGACAATGTTCAGCTCAGATCTCTTTCGGCTGCCTTTTGCACCGGATAGGTCAAGCTACGGCTTTGCCTCTCTGGTGATCCTCGCCGCAGCCGGTGCAACCGCGCTGATCGTTGCGCGGCGGGTGGCGCGGCTGGATATGGTCCGCGTGTTGAAGGCGCGCGACTGATGTGGGAGCGGATCAGGAGCTGGCGTTGGGCCATGGCAATCACGACACTGCTGGTGGGCGGCCTCGCCTACAGCTTCTGGCCGGAAGCGGAGGCGGTCGATCTCGGAACCGTAAGCAAGGGACTGATGGAGGTCGGCCTGACCGATGACGGGGTCACGCGCGTGCACGATCTCTACACGGTCACTGCCCCGGTGACCGGCTATCTCACTCGAATCGAGCTCGAACCGGGAGACGAGGTTGTCGCCGGCCGGACAATTATCGCCCGCATGGCAGGAGCCCCCTCGCAGCCGCTCGACAGGCGCAGCCGGGCAGAGATTGGCAACGCTGTTTCGGCGTCTCGGGCCGGCGAGGCCAGCGCTGCTGCTGCGCTAACGCTTGCGGAAGCAAATCTGGAGCGCGCTGAAGCGCTGGCGGAACGCGGTTTTCTGTCCAAAGCCGACCTTGATGCGCGCCGTGCCGCCGCCTCCTCGGCCCGCAGTGAACTCGCCCGCAACCGAGCCGAAACGCGTCGCCTGCGTAGCCTGCTGACCGAACCCGCCGCCGCCGGCACGCCATCAGGCGGTAGCATCGCGGTCCGTTCGCCGGAAAGCGGCGTCGTTCTGAGGCGGCTTGTCGAGAGCGAAGGCGTGGTGGGACAGGGCGCGGCGCTTGTCGAGATCGGTGATCCGGCGCGGATCGAAGTTGTCGCCGATCTTCTCTCGCGCGAGGCAGCGCAGATCGAACCGGGGGATGCCGTCAAGATCACCCGGTGGGGCGGAGACGGAGCATTGCCCGGCCGGGTCCGCCGTATCGAACCATTCGGCCAGCTCAAGATTTCCGCACTGGGAATTGAGGAGCAACGCGTCAATGTCATTATCGACTTTGCGCCGGAAGCTGCGAAGCAGGTCGCGCGACTCGGCCATGGTTACCAGATCGATGCCACGGTCATCCTGTGGCAGGCCTCCGATGCCCTGCGCGTACCGGTCGGCGCATTGTTCCGGGGCGGTAACGGCGGGTGGCAGGTGTTCGTCGAAGAAGGCGGCAAAGCACGCTTGCGCGATATCAGGATCGGCCAGCTGAACGAGGATTTCGGCGAGGTCCTCGAAGGGCTCGAGCAGGATCAGCGGGTCGTGCTCAACCCGTCGGGCAATATCGAGGACGGCACGAGGATTGCGCCCCGCGACTAGCGCTCGCCGGGATAGACCACGCGCGGGCCGATACGCTCGATCACCTCGCGTGCGTCGAAGGATCGCAAATTTCCGTTTGGCAGCGGGCCATCGCCCAGCCGGATTTCGGCAATCGCCTCGAAGCGTTCAACCTCGCGGATGTCGACGTGGTCGGTCCAGAAGGAATGGCCGTAATATGGGTACCATGGGCGCCAGCCGCGCCGGTCGTAGTAACGCCAGTAGGGCCGCCAATAGCCATAGTAGGTGTGAAACCAGGGATCGTAGAGCGGGTCGCGCCTGGCCGTCCGCTGGACATCATGTTCCACCAGACGGTCCTCGATGACGAACCATCTGTGCCCCTGTTCGAGTGTCAATTCGGCGGCGCGAAACAGAAGGTAGCTTTCCACCTGCTCGCGAGAGGTCAGCGAATTGCCCGCAAATGACACACGGAAGCGGTTCTCGCTCAGTTGCTGATCGCTATAGCCGCCGGCAATCCTGTTGGCCGATGAGAGAGGCTGGTAAGGCGTGCTGGTGGAAACGCAGCCAGTTGTCACCAGCAGGCCGACCACTAGGGCTGCCAGTGCAGCTTTGCGGGTTTTTCGGCGCATGGTATTTCTCCCCGACAAATGGACATGGGAGCATTGTCGGCAATGGCCATGGGTCACTCCATAAGTAATGTTCCGGTGGCTGGCGCTTGGCGTCCAAGCCACCATTTTGCAGCGTCGGTTGCCAGAAGCACTGCCAGGGCGGCAGCAAGGCTCTGCAGTGCAACTTCGATCCCGATCGGGCTGACGCCGAGGAGCTTCTGTGTCAGCGGCACATGTTGAGCAGCAAGATGCAGCAGGAGAGCCGTGCTTAGTCCTGCGAATAGCCACCCGTTTTCGGGAGGATGCCACCGCCAGAATGGCAGATGCAGGTTTCGCACACTCAGGAGGAAGGCGTTCTGGAAAACAACGACCAGAAAGAGGACCGCATTGCGGGCTTCGTCCACGCTTTTGCCCGCCGCGAGATGCTCCGCCATCAACCAGACCGCCACCAACGTCATGACCAGCGTTCCGGGCAGCATCAGAATGAGAGCATCGCGATCGATCAGTGAGGACAACTTGCTCCTCGGTGCCTGGCGCAGTTCGTCGCCCTCGCCCTTGCCGAAGCCCAGCGTCACGTCCTGCATGCCATTCGTAACGAGGTTCAACCAGAGCAGTTGAACCGGCGTGAGCGGCATCGGAAGGCCGGCGGCAAGCGCCGCGATGAACATGAGAATTTCCGCCAAGCCCGTCGCCAGCATGAAGATCACGATCTTGCGAATATTGAGGAAGGTCACCCGGCCTTCTTCGATCCCCGCAAGGATGGTCGCGAAATTGTCGTCGGCGATGACCAGATCCGAGGCGGCCCGGGCCACATCGGTCCCGCCCTTGCCCATCGCCACACCGATGTCTGCTGCGTGCAGAGCTGGACCATCGTTCACCCCATCACCGGTGACCGCCACGATATGACCGCTGCGCTGCAAGGCGGTTACGATGGCCAGCTTCTGCGCCGGTTCGATGCGCGCAAAGATTTCCGCTTCCTCCACTGCCTCGATGAAAGACCGGCTGCCCTCCTGCATGCGGGCGAGATCGGCCCCCGTGGTGACGTGTTCGCCGCCCTCATCGAGGGCCAGCTGCTTGGCGATCGCCAACGCCGTGGTTGGATGGTCGCCGGTTATCATGCGAACGGATATCCCCGCCTCACGGCACTTTGCGATCGCCTCGACCACGCCAAATCGCAGAGGGTCCGACAAGCCCACAAAGCCCAACAGCCGGAGCCCGTGCAGACGGTTGGAGATGGGTCCGGAGCTTTGCGAAAATTTTCCATCCGCCAGCACCAGCACACGGTATCCATCGCGCGCGATCCGCTCGGCCAGGTCCAGCACATCGTCGGGAAGGTCGGAGCACATAGCCAGAACCGTCTCGGGCGCCCCCTTCACTACGAGACGACTGCCATCGGGCAAATCCGCTTCGACCGCTGCAAATCTGGCAACCGGTTCATAGGGCACGATGCCCAGTCGGTGAATGCCGAGCAATTTCTCCGGGTCATTGCCCGTTTCGCGCGCAAGGTCGAGCAACGCAATATCGACCGCATCGCCTACCGGGCTGCCTGTGTCTGTTAGATGGGCTTCATTACAGATTGCGGCCGCACAGCCGATTTCGCCGAGAATTTCATGGCGCGTCCCATCCAGCCATTGCTCGCGATCTACCGTCGTTCCGTCAGGCAGTACGATCCGATTGACGGTCAATCGGTTGAGCGTCAGGGTCCCCGTCTTGTCGGTGGCAATCAGCGTGCAGGATCCCAGACCTTCGACCGCAGGAAGCGCCCGGACGATGACGTTGCGATCGGCCATGCGGCTGGCGGCGGCGGACAAGGCAATAGTGACCGCGATCGGCAGGCCTTCGGGAATCGCGGCAACGGCAAGCGCGATCGCAAGCAGCACGATCTCGCGCCACCCTTCTCCCTGCAGCGCGAGCAACAGCGAGAGCACGAGAATCAGAGACACGGTCGCCGCGGCAATGCGCTGTGCAAGTTTGGCCATCCGCCTGACCAAGGGGGTATCGACAGCGCTGCGAGCACTGTCGGAGAGCATCGATCCGATACCGGCGAGCAAAGTTGCCTGTCCAGTTGCGGCGACCACCCCCGCCCCGCGCCCTTCAACCACGATCGTACCGGCGTGAGCCATGTTCCGCCGGTCGCCAGCGACAGTCCCCGGGTCGAGAACGAGAGCCGCATCCTTCACGACAGGCAAGGATTCACCGGTGAGGGAGCTTTCATCGATATGGAGGCCATGAGCGTCCACCAGGCGCAGGTCGGCAGTTACCTTCATCCCGCTTTCCAGCTCGACGATATCACCGGGTACGATCTCGACGGAAGGGATTTCCTGTATCGATCCCTCGCGTCTGACCCGGGCAACCTGAGGGACCAGATCGCGCAAGGCACGCGCGCCGGCGTCGGCCTTGAACTCCTGATAACTGCCGACCAGCGCATTCGAGATCAGAACTCCGAAAATGAACAGCGCGTCCCATCGATCTCCGATGGCAAGTGAGAGCGCGCCAGCAAAAACAAGGAGATAAATCAGGGGGCTGGCAAACTGTCGCAGGAATATCGCCAAGAGTCCGACCTGGCTCGGCTGCGGCAGCACGTTGGGTCCGCCGGTGAGGAGGCGCCGTTCCGCATCAGTGTGACTGAGTCCGCTATACGAAGCGTCGAGCTTTGCGAGCGCGTCCATTGCGCCGACTGCATGCCAGCCACCAACAGCGGGTGGCTCCTCACGCGGAACGGGAGATTTCTTCCAAGAGCCTTTCACATGCGTCACCCGGACCCATCGCTATTCAGCGGCACATGTCACGCTCGATCCACAATTGCGCCCCTGCAAAACCCGGCAGGCAACTCGGATGCGTCTCGAACTTCGGTCATGGATTGTCACCTGGTTTGGAATGCGGAGCCTGCCCTGGCAACCTGGGTGCAACTATCCGTAAATGCCCTAGGTCGGCGGTCAGCAACCGCTCACCGGGTCTTGGCATCGACGAGAAGG
Organism: Parerythrobacter lutipelagi; assembly: GCF_005434975.1. Lineage (GTDB taxonomy): Bacteria > Pseudomonadota > Alphaproteobacteria > Sphingomonadales > Sphingomonadaceae > Parerythrobacter_A > Parerythrobacter_A lutipelagi. Next base: position 1,297,279 of record NZ_SKCJ01000002.1, read on the forward strand.
CCTAGGGGACATTCCTGATGCCTAACCGGTGATGGCTTGCGATGATGGAGCAGGTTTTTCGTCGCCTGAACTATCGGGACCGAAAGGAATGGAACGCGAAGTGAACCAGCGGGCAGCCGATCCTGCAATCGAGACCGCTGGCAATCAGGGTGCAACAGAACACAGACTGGCCAAGCCCGCGATTCTGGACGTCATAGAAATTTTCAAGATCCTGGGAAAGCGGTCCGTGCTCAACGGGCTCTCCCTGTCGATTTGCGAGGGCGAGATCCTCGGATTGTTCGGTCCGGACGGTGCAGGAAAGACAGTCGCACTGCAATGCATCCTCGGTCTGATGAAGGCCGATCGGGGTCAGATCATTCTCCAGGGACAGGACGTGACGCGGCTCCCTTTCTATCGCCGGGCGCTTCTCGGAATGGGGTTTCTGCCGCAGGAGCCGTCGATTTTCAGAGGTTTGACGGTCGCTCAAAATATCATGACAATGGTCGAGTCTGTAGAACCCGATCCGCGGCTGCGGGCCGAACGCCTTGACGGCTTGCTTGCCGACCTCGGTATCGCACATTTGCGAGACACGCGCGCCACCGCCCTGTCAGGCGGGGAACGGCGACGCTGCGAGATTGCGCGGTCACTCGCGGCGGAACCTGTCATCATGCTGCTGGACGAGCCCTTTGCGGGAATCGACCCGCTCACAATCGAAAGCATCGAGCATTTGATACTGGCAATGAAGAGACGCGGCATCGCAGTGCTAATGACAGACCAGAACGTCGACGTGATGATGGAGCTGATCGATCGTGCCTGCGTCATCGACGAGGGAGTGCCGATCTTCGAGGGGTCGCCGCAGGAAATGCTGCAAAATCCGATCGTGATCGAACATTATCTTGGCTCCGAGGATTGAGCGCTGCCTGCCCGCCCCGGTTTGATCAGGCATCCCATGGCGCAAAAGTCGGCCACAGTTCCCGAATAGGCTTGGGCAAGGCGCGATAAACATTTTCGACCTGCCCGGTGGACAGATGCCGGTCGAGCACTCCGACAACGGCTTCGATAGCCGCCGTTGCACCGACCGTTCGCGCGTCGGCAAGACCATCGGCGATGTGTTGGCGGAATTCGTCGGCCGTATGCCATCCTGCCGGCATTTTCGATGGGTCGAATCCTGCGTAATAGGTACCGCGAACAAGCAGTGGAAGCTGGGCACCGAAGTGGGCCGCCAGTTCGACCGGAAGACGGTCACGCAGCGTTTGCAGAACGACGGAAAGCACCCTCCAGGCCAGACCCCGGTCCGGACCGATCTCCTCCATGATTTCATCGAGCCAGATATGCGTCGCTTGCAGGGTCTTGTCGAAGACTTCGAGGCCGGTCGTGCTCATGATCATTTCCTTGGTTGCGGTGCCATGATCCAATCAGTCTAGGCCGGCCTTGGCGACGCCACACTAAGGGAACTTCCGGATTTGGTCCGGGCAAGCGGAGCATCGAAGGAACATGGCCCCGGCTCGCTGAGACACCGGGGCCAAAGCCGTAGCGAGCGGCATCAACCATCTCGCTCTTTAACGGCTGTCAGGAGACGGGGAACGGAATTCCGAAACCCCCGGACAGCCCGGCCTAAGCACTTGTCTTGGTATGAACTTCGATTTTCCGTTTCTGCGCCTTGGAATCGGAATTGCGCGGTATCGAGATGCGCAACATTCCGTCTGAAGCTTCCGCATCGATGTCTTCGGTAAGCGCGTCGGCCGGCAGGGAAATCCGCCGCTCGAACGATCCGTAAGCGCGCTCGCTGATCACATAGTCACAGTCTTCCTCGCGGCGCTCTTCCTTCTTCTCTCCCTTGAGGATCAGCATGTCGCGGTCGATCTGCAGCTCGATATCCTTGCTTGATACTCCGGGGATCTCGGCAGTGATCGTATAGGCTTTGTCCGTCTCGGTCATTTCGATCGCGGGCGCAGCCGGGAACTGAAACGCAGACCACCGGGTGGGAAGGTCCTCGATAAGATGATCTACGCCAGTCCGCACTCTGTTGAGTGGTTCGAAAAAACGCTCGGCAAAGCTGGGCTGAATATTTCGGCGCGGTGCAACCTGTGTCTGATTTTCCATGGTCTGATCCTTCCTTCCGAGAACTATCAAACCTGGCTACCTGCGGAGACGGGCCCCGACGATACGCAAACTTCCGTAGCAGCAACCCTGTTCCGCCTGGCCGATCACTTTCATATTGACGAGAACCGATGGCAATTCAGATGTATCGTAAAATGTCATGAAGTCCTCTATGCACGAATCGGATCGTATCGGGCTTGACTTCCGATACGCATATGCTGGCAATCAATGTCCAGCCGGAGGAAAGTTACGAGAGCGTGATAAATGACCGATACTGCAGCTGGTTCTGAACAATTCGCTGAGGCCTTCAGCGAGATCGAAAGACTGCATGCTCTTATCGATATGATCCCGGACGCGATGGTGATTATCGATAAAAGAGGCACCATCAAGGCGTTCAGCAAGGGTGCGGAACACATGTTCGGTTATAGCGAAAAACAGGTGCTGGGCGAAAACGTAAGCGTCTTGATGCCTTCACCCGATCGCGAAGCCCACGACGGCTACATCAGTCACTATCTTCGCACCGGCGAGAAACGCATGATCGGGACGCGGCGCATCACGACCGCTCGCCGACGCAACGGCAACACTTTTCCAATCGAATTGTCGGTGGGCGAAATGCCTGTGTCAGGAAAACGCCATTTTTCGGGATTCATCCGCGATCTGACAGATTCCAAACAAAAGGAGCAAACGCTGCAGGCCCTGCAGGCCGATCTTGCGCATGTGTCACGAATCTCGTCGATGGGCGGAATGGCCAACTCGATTGCACATGAGTTGAACCAGCCGCTTACGGGGATCACGAACTATTCCGCTGCGGCGATCGATCTGTTGGAAGATGCCTCTGCATCCCATATCGATGATGTGCGCCACGCCCTGACCGAATGCCGCAAAGAAGCTCTTCGTGCGGGAGACATCATTCGCAAACTGCGTGAATTCATTGCGCACGGGGATACTACTCTCGAGATAGCCGATCTGCGCCGGCTGGTGAATTCGGCAACGGCTCTTGCGCTTGTCAATGGCGATGGACGTGACGTTGACTTCGCAAGTCAGTTCGATCCGCGCTGCGAAAACGTGCTGGCTGTCCCGGTCCAGATACAACAGGTCCTCGTCAATCTAATCCGCAATGCGCTCGAAGCCATGCATGAAACGGCCAGCAAGCGCATCCGGGTATCAAGTTCTTACGAGCCGAGAGGAATGGTTCGTGTCACCGTCAGCGACAGCGGTCCGGGGCTGGATCCGCATATTGCTGAACGCCTTTTCCATCCCTTCATCAGCACGAAAGCGAGCGGCATGGGACTGGGACTGTCGATATGCCATACGATCATCAACGCTCACGGCGGCAGGATCGAGGCTGGACCCTCGGAACTGGGAGGGACGGATTTCTCGTTCACCCTCAAGAGCGCGGAACTTGGAGGCGACAATGACTGAATATCCGGTCTATCTGGTCGATGACGATCCATCCATCCGGCGCTCGGTCGGGTTCATGCTGCGCACTTCCGGCCACCAGGTCCAGACCTTTGACAGCGGAACCGAATTGCTCGGCAAGGTCGACAAACTCGATCCCGGCTGCATACTCATCGATGTCCGGATGCCCGGACCCGACGGCCTGCAAGTTCTGGAAGAGATTGTACATCGGGGAATTGGGTTGCCGGTCGTCGTCATGACCGGACACGGAGACGTGGATATTGCCGTCAGAGCCATGAAGGCCGGCGCGGTCGACTTTATTGAAAAGCCGTTCGACAAACCCGTCCTGCTCGCTGCGATCAACGAAGCATCGCAGCGCTTGAATAACAAGCACCGGCGAAGCGAAGCCCGGGCCGAAGCACGGGCACGGCTCGGACCCCTCACCACACGCGAATACGAGGTTCTGGAAGGACTGGTCAACGGCTATCCGAACAAGACCATTGGCTACGACCTTGGCATCAGCCCCCGCACAGTCGAAATCCATCGCGCCAATCTCATGTCCAAGCTCGAAGTGCACAATCTGTCCGATTTGTTGCGTGTCGCCTTTGCTGCAGGCGTGGGTGACGTCGCCGAGGATTAGGCGCGGCTCATTCCGGCACCAGTTTTGCGACTATGAACGGCAAGAGCTGATTGTCGGGCTCGGTCACTTCAACTGTCGCGCCCAAGACCATCCTGCAATCAGACATGCTTGCAAAGCAACACTCGGTCGCGTCATCGCCTACATCGCAGAACCGCCAACCGTGCGGGATTTTTGTGAGGTATCCGGACTGGTCGCGCTGGCTGGGCCAAAATCTTCGCACCGTGGCCCTCCTGGGCTCGTTCCTGACCATAGCCTCGTCAATGTGTCCCGAACCGTCCACGGGGATGCGCAGCAGATAGCCTCGACAGGCTGATCCCTCGCGAACGTCGGCTGAAGGGGCAAGCTCGAGTGTGACAAGACTCCAACTGCTCATGTGGTGCTGCTTTGCCTTTCTGGCAGCCACTATCGGAGCGGACATCACCCCTGCGAATACGCAAATTGCCTGAGTTCATTTCAGGACAATTGCGTAATTCGAAATGTCCTTGCGATCGCTAAAAACCGGAACTGCAAGCCAATAGGCGGAGGGAATGCCATGCGCTCGATATTGCTCCACATATTTGATGATGAAGGGTTGGAGGCACGGCTGCAGGCGGCGTTAGACCTGGCCCGCAGTTTCGATGGCCATGTGACCTGCGTGCAGGCGGTGCCATTCGAATTCGGAGTGCCGAGCGACTCGTATCTCTCCAAGGCGATGGAGATGGCGGCTGCTTTCCGCGCAAGCGCAGATCGGTTCCAGGAAGAGTTGGAGAGCAAACTGGCGGGCGAGGATGTCAGGTGGGACTGGATCCGCAGCAGCGGCGATGCATTCGATGAGATCGCACGATTGGCGCCACTTTCCGAGATCGTCGTTCTCGGCGCGCGGAATCCCACTGGCGAACCGGGACTTCCCTCGCGCCTTGCATCCGAAACGGTTGTGAGCGTCAGGCCGCCGGTCCTGCTGGTTCCGCCGACTGCTGCAAGCCTCAAGCTTGACGCGCCAGCCATTATTGCCTGGAATGGTTCTTCCGAGTGTGCCCATGCGCTGCAGGCTTCGTTGCCACTGCTTCGGCAGGCGGCGGAGGTCCATATACTTCCGGTCCGCGAGAGAAAAACGAGAAACAACGGCAAGCGCCTGTCCGCGATGGATGCCGCAAAATTTCTCTCGAGACATCAAATCGAGCCGATCATCACCGAATTATCACACGAGGATGGCAACTCGATTGCGGCCACGCTGATTGACGCTGCACAGGTCCGCAAGGTCGGGCTTTTCGTGATGGGCGCCTATGGCCGTTCCCGTTTCCGCGAACGCGTGCTTGGCGGGGTTACCCGCGACATGCTGTGCGATCCGGCAACACCTCTGCTGCTCAGCCACTAGCTATCCCACTGCCTCTTGCGGGAATTCGTCTGGGCCCCGATCCGGCTCGGCAACATCCGGCGCAGGTGGCTCAATTTCCGGTGGGCTGGCCGGAGCAGGCGGGTCGGGCGGCACAGGTCTTTCAGGCGGCGACTGCGGCTCGATCCGGTCGGGCTCGTGCGGCGGAGTACTTGCCATGGGGCGTCCTTTGTCCTGGCTTGGGTCCGATCACGCCACCTTCGGTCCATGGACTTTGATGATCGATACGTAACCTCCCGCATGGTCATCAAAAAACTACTTCGCGGCAGCAGGAGCTCACCGACCGGGCGCCCCCCAGTCTAAGGAGCATCCCCTAAAGACCGATCGGGCAAATCCGCCAAAAATCGCGCGCAGACCATGTTCCAAGGGCAATTCCTGCGCCGATGAAGAAAGGACCATCATGACCTTCGAGATCAAGACAATCGCGCGAATGGCGGCCATTCTTGCCGTGATCTTGCTCGCGGTTTTCCTCGCCAGCAGGAGCTACCCGCAAATCACCGGGGAAATCGGGGAAGACATCGATATCGGGCTGAAAGCGCCCGACATGTCGTTTTTTTCGGCCGATAAGATCAACCTCGAGGTGAACAGCTCGGACGATGTGTTTGCAGCTGGTGGTACGGTGAATGTAAACACGACTAGTGCAGATCATCTGGTCATCGCCGGCGGCGAAGTTGAGGTCAGAAACGTGACCATCGAGGACCTGTTCGCCGCCGGCGGTGAACTCGATCTGGTGACCGGAACAGTCGCTGACGATATCGTCGTGGCGGGCGGTCAGATCACAGTGAGAAAGACATTCGAAATAGGTGGCTCCGCCGTGATTGCGGGTGGAGAGGCGCTGATCGAAGCACCCGTGCCCGTCGATCTTCGCGTTGGCGCAGGGACAGTCTACCTCAATTCCCGTGTGGGCGGCGATGCACGCCTTAGCGGCGATACGGTCACGCTCGGACCCGAAGCGGTGGTTGATGGCGATCTTCTTTACCAGACGGAGAATCTGGTGATCGAGCCCGGTGCGGTCGTAACCGGTCAGCGCAGGGCTATGCCGGCCGAGGACCATTCCACATTCGAAACCTGGGGCCGCGGCGCGGGTGAACTTTTCGGCAAGCTCTTCCTTGCTGCGACGCTTGGTTTTGCCGTGCTCGTCCTGGCAGTCGCTGCAGCTGTTCCCAGCCTCATGCGATCCTCCGCAGCGTTCATCAAATCCAGGCCCCTGCAGAGCGCGGGGATCGGCGCACTGATAGCGATCGGCACGCCGGTCGCAATCGTCCTGCTATTCGCCAGCGTGATCGGTGCTCCCCTCGCCATGCTCCTGATCGCTATCTGCCTGGCGATTACTCCAGTGGCGATCGCGGCGACCGCGTTCTTCGTTGGCATGGAAAGTCGCAGGGTCGCGACCAAGGCGGAGGAGCCCCCGACCGGTTGGGGCGGACGCGTGCTTTGGCCCGGGCTGGGCGCGCTGGTGATACTGCTGCTCGGGATGATACCTTTCCTGGGCATCCTCGTCTGGCTCTTCGCTCTGCTCTTCGGCCTGGGCGCAGTAGCAAGCCGGGGAGGTCGCGCTCTTGCCATGAACGCTTGACCAGTGGCTGCGCACGCAGTCGACCGGAGGATGCTCTCCCGGATCCAGAGCGCACCGGGATTCATTGCAGCGCTTGATCAGAGCGGTGGATCGACGCCGCGCGCACTCGAAGTCTACGGAATCCGCCGCGATGTCTATCCGGACGAAACCACCATGTTTGCGCTGATCCATGAAATGCGAGTGCGGATCATGACATCCCCCAGCTTCGGGAACGGCAAGATCATCGGCGCGATCCTTTTCGACCGGACTGCTGAAGGCGCCGTTCACGGTCAGCCGGTGCCCGCGTTTCTGCGTGAACGTGACATCGTCCCCTTCCTCAAGATCGACAAGGGATTGGAAGATCAGGCCGACGGTGTGCAGCTGATGCGGTCCATACCGGATCTTGATCGCGTGCTCCACAACGCGCGCTCGGCGGGCATGGCGGGCACGAAGGCTCGCTCACTCATTCATGCCCCCTCGCCCAGTGGCATAAGGGCGGTTGTTGCGCAACAGTTCATGCTCGCGAAACGCATTATGGATCGTGGACTCGTGCCCATTATCGAGCCGGAAGTGCATCTGGAGAGTGAGGATCGCGAACGATGCGACGCCATCCTTACGCGGGAGCTGGCGACGCAGCTCGATATGCTTTCAGAGGACAGGCAGGTTATCCTGAAGCTATCATTGCCTGTCCACCCCAACCTCTATGAAGACCTGATAGACCACCCGAGAACCGCGCGCGTCGCGGCGCTTTCCGGTGGCCACTCGCGCAAGCAGGCCTGCGCTGAGCTGGCCAGGAATAGCGGCATGATCGCGAGTTTCTCGCGCGCACTGCTCCAAGATCTGCGCAGCACGATGAGCGACGCCGAGTTCGATCGCACCCTTGGGGCCGCCATCGAGCAAATCTACCGCGCCTCGACCGAAAAGGTGGCAAACGCGATCGAGACTTGAATGCTTGCCAAGGGCATCGTCGGGCATGGTCGGGCATGGCGCCTTGTGGCGAATGTCGCCGGGTGCGCGATTCATGGCTCGTAGGCTGTGACGACCTTGACGATGTCGTCAGCCGCCAAATTGACAACGTCCTTGCCGATTTCCGCAATTATGCTTTGCTCAAGCATGTGCGGGCAGTGCTTGCGAAAAGTGCCGAGGACCGATGGTGCGGCGAGCACGATCACCGAAGCGCCTTCTTTTGCTTGAGCTTCGGCCAGCAGTTGGACCGCATCGATGGCGAAGCGGCGCTCCTCCTCTTCATGCCAATCCGTATCGCCCACTGCACTGCGCCGCGACCCTATGCGGGAGAAGGAACGCCCCGGACGATCCGTACCCTTCAGGCTCGTCCGCGGATTCTCCGTCGCCCGTTCCTCGACAGTCTGGAGCACAGGTGTCGGCACATCCCCTGTGTTGCGCATCAGCAGCATTTTCCCGCCATCCAAGGCCATGACCAGCGTTCCATGTGCGATCTTCAACTGACCTCTCCCGGTTTCCAGAATACCCATGCGCCAGAATGCCTGGCCTGGCTGATGCTAATCGGCGCAACGTCGCCGCTCATTACGGGAAGCTCCTGATCTGCCGCCACGGCAGTTGCCTCCCGTGATTGCGGAACATTGCGTAGTTACACCTGTCCCGCCCCTGCCCGATGAAAGCGCAGTCAGGATTTCTCGGAACAGGGAGAATTGGCTTGGCTTTTGCCACCATAACCAAACCCACTTCCGCCAAGCGTGCGGCTGTCATGCAGGAATATGAAACCGCTTCCAGACAGCTGAGTTGGGACATTTTCCGATCATGGCTCGATTCAGAGCCCGACAGCTGGCTCAACATCGCTCACGAGGCGGTCGACGCTCATGTCATGCATGGTGGTGGAAGCAAGGACGCCTTGCGCTGGTTCGGCAAGAATGGCGAGCGCCGATCGCTTACCTATGCCGATCTCGAGCGTGAAACGGATCGGTTCGCTCGCCTGCTCGCCGATCGCGGCTTCGGTATGGGAACGCGGGTCTTCTCGTTGCTTGGGCGGGTGCCGGAGCTTTATTGCGCCGCGCTCGGCACCTTGAAGGCAGGTGGTATCTTCTGTCCGCTTTACTCGGCATTCGGGCCGGAACCGATCCGGGCCCGCATGGAACTGGGCAGGGCCCAGGTATTGCTCGTGAGTCCGCAGGACTACAGAAAGAAAATCGCCGAAGCTCGCAAGACACTGCCTGACCTTGAACTCGTCCTGCTCACGCCAGGCACCGAGGAGCTCGTGCCTGATACGGTGGATTTGGCCGAAGCTCTGGATGCAACCTCATCTGAATTCACATGTGTTCAGACCATGCCCGAAGACCCGGCGCTGCTCCATTTCACCAGCGGAACAACGGGCAAGCCGAAGGGTGTGCTCCATGTCCATGAAGCTGTGGTGATGCACAATGCGACCGCCCGGCTCGCGCTCGACCTGAGGCCTGAAGACATCTTCTGGTGCACTGCCGACCCCGGCTGGGTCACCGGCACTTCATACGGCATCATCGCACCTTTGTGCGTCGGCGCGACGCTGGTTATCGAAGAAGCGGAATTCGAGGCGGAGCGCTGGTATGCGCTGCTCGAGCGGGAGCGGGTCACTATCTGGTACACCGCGCCAACCGCGATCAGGCTGCTGATGCGCGCAGGCGCCGAGCTTGCCCGCAAGCACGACCTTTCGCACCTGCATTTCCTCGCCAGCGTCGGCGAGCCGCTCAACCCCGAAGCGGTGGTCTGGAGCAACGAGACTTTCGGCATGCCGTTCCACGACAATTGGTGGCAGAGCGAAACCGGCGGGATCATGATCGCGAACTACGCGGCAATGGACGTCAAACCAGGTTCGATGGGCAAACCGCTACCGGGCGTTGAAGCGGGTATCCTGGAAGTCGGCGAAGATTACGTGACGCCGATTGCAGAACCCATGACCCCCGGGCATCTCGCAATTCGCAGCGGCTGGCCATCGATGTTCCGTGACTATCTCGATCAGCATGAACGCTACGAAAAATCGTTCCGCGATGGCTGGTATCTGACCGGCGATCTCGCGATGCAGGATGCCGACGGCTATTTCTGGTTCGTCGGGCGGGCCGATGATGTCATAAAGTCTGCCGGGCACCTGATCGGTCCGTTCGAAGTCGAAAGTGCGCTGGTCGAGCACCCTGCGGTCGCCGAAGCTGCGGTGATCGGCGTGCCGGACGAACGCGCGGGCGAGATCGTAAAGGCGTTCGTAACGCTCAATGCAGGGTTCGCAGCATCCGACGATCTGATCAAGGACCTGCTCGGCCACGCGCGCAAGAAGCTGGGCGCGGCAATCGCGCCGCGGCAGATAGAAGTGCGGGATGACCTGCCGCGCACGCGCTCGGGCAAGATCATGCGGCGCCTGCTGAAAGCGCGCGAACTGGGCCTGCCTGAAGGCGACACCTCCACTCTCGAGGCTCCAGGGTGAGCGACCCGGCGATCAAGGTCCGGCTCACGCGCAAGCATTGCCGCACGTTGCTCCACCAGATGCTGCGCGTTCGCCGGTTCGAGGAGAAATGCGCCGAACTCTACACACAGGAAAAGATCCGCGGCTTCCTTCATCTCTATATTGGCGAGGAGGCCGTCGCGACCGGTGTCATGCAGGCACTGGGCCCCGAGGACGCGGTCGTCGCCACATATCGTGAGCACGGTCATGCGCTGCTCAAAGGTGTATCCGCCGAGGCGATCATGGCCGAAATGTATGGCAAGCAGGAAGGCTGCAGCCGCGGGCGCGGAGGCTCCATGCACCTGTTTGACGCAGAGACGCGGTTCTATGGCGGGAATGCCATTGTCGCGGGCGGATTGCCGATCGCAGTCGGCCTTGCTCTCGCCGACAAGTTGTCCGGCCGCAAGCGAGTGACAGCCTGCTTTTTCGGCGAAGGCGCGGCGGCAGAGGGAGAGTTCCACGAAAGCCTCAATCTCGCAGCGCTGTGGCGGCTGCCTGTCCTCTTCGTGTGCGAGAACAACCTCTATGCGATGGGTACTGCTCTCGACCTGAGCGAGTCCGAGACCGACATCGCGGCCAAAGCGGCGTGCTACCGCATGGGTGCCAAGACGGTCGACGGAATGGACGTGGTCGCGGTCGAGGTGGCCGCACGGCGCGCGGTTGCCTCACTTCATGAAACTGGTGCGCCGCAATTCCTTGAGTGCCGGACATACCGGTTCCGCGCCCATTCGATGTACGATCCGCAGCTCTATCGCGCCAAGGAGGAGGTCGAGCAGTGGAAGGAACGCGGACCGATCAGGCGGTTTCAGGAATGGGCGCTGGCCTCTGGTGAATTGCACCCGGAGGACGTGCAAGAGATCGAAGAAGAAGTCGCGCGCGAGGTTGCCGAAGCGGTCGCATTCGCCGAGGCTGGGACCTTTGAGCCTGCCGAACATCTGCTGCAGCACGTTGGGGCGGAGCGTCGGACATGACGCTGATGACCTATCGCGAAGCCGTACGCAGAGCGATCCGCAAGGCGATGCAGGCGGACGAGCGAGTCTTCTTGATGGGCGAGGATGTCGGCCGCTATGGCGGCTGCTATGCCGTTTCGCAGGGTCTGCTTGAGGAATTCGGCCCGGAGCGCATCCGCGACACCCCTCTGTCTGAAAGCGCCTTCACCGGTGCGGGCATCGGCGCCGCGCTGGGCGGGATCCGTCCAATAGTCGAGTTGATGACCTGCAATTTCTCGCTGCTCTCGCTCGACCAGATCATGAACAATGCGGCGACCATCCGGCACATGTCGGGCGGGCAGTTTACTGTCCCGGTTGTCATCCGCATGGCGACGGGCGGAGGTCGGCAACTGGCCGCGCAGCATTCGCACAGTCTCGAAGGCTGGTATGCGCATATTCCCGGCATCAGGGTGCTTGCCCCGGCCACGGTCGAGGATGCGGCGGGCATGCTCGGCCCGGCGCTTGAAGATCCCGATCCGGTCCTGATCTTCGAGAACGCGCTGCTCTACAACGACACCGATGATGTGGAAGATCTGGTTGAGGTCGACATCGATCACGGCGCGATCCGCCGCGAAGGCGCCGACATCAGCCTGATTACCTATGGCGGCTCACTCGGCAAGACGCTGAGCGCTGCCGATGCACTTGCTGCCCAGGGCATTTCTGCCGAAGTGCTCGACCTGCGCGTTCTGCGCCCGCTCGACGAGGCGGCGATCCTGGCAACCGTGGCCAAAACCCGGCGCTGCGTCATCATCGACGAAGGATGGCGATCCGGCAGCCTTGCGGCTGAGATCATGGCGCGAATTATCGAAGGTGCTTTCTGGACGCTGGACGCCCCGCTCTCTCGCGTCTGCAGCGAAGAGGTGCCCGTACCCTATGCACGGCATCTGGAGGAAGCGGCCCTGCCCAGCACAGACAAGATCGTCATTGCCGCGCTGGCGGTGCTGGGCCGATAGCTATGGGCACTTTCGTCATGCCCTCGCTTGGCGCCGACATGGCAGCAGGAACGCTGGTCGAATGGCTGAAACAGCCCGGCGATGCCGTGGAGCAAGGCGACATCATTGCCGTTGTGGAAACCGACAAGGGCGCAATCGAAGTCGAAGTTTTCGAAAAGGGCCACATCGGTGAATTGCTGGTCGAAGCGGGAAACGTGGTTCCGGTTGGCACTCCGCTCGCGCGGATCGACGGCTCTGAGATGGCGGGTGAGCAATCATCCATCCGACCCGCGCAACCAGAGATCAAGACAGCAGCGCCTCGCGTTGCCCCTGCCCGCCAATTGGTTTTTCCTCGCGGTACCGGCCAAGGTCCTCGCGCCTCGCCCGCGGCACGCAAACACGCTGCCGAACTGGGGATCGACCTGGCCACGGTGAAGGGTAGCGGACCGGACGGTGCCATCCAGCTTGTCGATGTCGAAAGGGCTGAACGCATGCGGCCCGAGGCTGTGTCGGACCCGGGTCCCGACCTTTCCGCCATGCGCCGCGCCATTGCCGCAGCCATGTCCCGCTCGAAACGTGAAATCCCGCATTATTATCTCACGCACCGGTTCGATCTTTCGGCCACTCTGGGTTGGCTGGATCATTACAATGCCGAGCGCCCGCCGCCCGGGCGCTTGCTGCTTGGTGCGCTGCAGCTGAAGGCGGTGGCTGTCGCCTTGAAAGAATTTTCGGAATTCAATGGCTTTTACAGCAAAGAGGGTTTCGCAGCGTCCCCTGACGTCCATCTCGGCACTGCGGTCGCGATCAGGGGCGGCGGTCTGGCCGCGCCCTGTATTCGGCACGCCGACACTCTCACCCTGAGCGAGCTGATGGAAAGCCTGCGCGGTCTTGTCACACGCACCCGTCGTGGACAGTTCCGCTCTTCGGAAATCGCCGATGCAACCGCGACCGTTTCCAGCCTCGGTGACCGCGGGGTCGAAAGTCTACTGCCTGTGATCTACCCGCCGCAAGTGTCGATCGTCGGCTTCGGCAGCGTGATGCAGCAACCTTGGGCCGTGGAGGAAGGGCCCGTTGTATGTCCGGTCATAACCGCCTCACTGGCGGGCGATCACCGCGCAAACGACGGACACCGCGGCGCGCTGCTGCTGAGGCGGATCGAACAGCTTTTATCGGAACCGGACAAGCTATGACCTATGAAGAAGCACGCACCATCGTAATTGAGGAAATCGAGACTATTGCGCCCGATGTCGCCCCCGTGGCCATAGGGGACGCCGAGGACGTGCGTGAGGCGCTCGATCTCGATTCGATGGATATCTACAACCTTATTGCCGCACTACACATGCGGCTCGAAATCGACATACCGGACAGGGACGCTGCGCAGTTTGTGACAATTGGCGGTGCCGCTCGCTGGTTGGAGGAGCATGCAGCCCGGCATCGAGCGGGATCGGCGCAAGGAAGCGACTGACAAAAAAGAGGCGACCCGAGGGCCGCCTCCTAAGTTTTGCCAATCTCTTGGCTTCGGGTCGCGGTAATACCTATCCCCGTTCCTCTTGCTTCAGTATCTAGGTAATTATCCGTAAATTGTTTCATGGAGGGTGCGGAGCCAACGCTGCCCATGATACTGTTTTTTCAAAGAAATTCTTGCACGAGCCAGTAGATGGTCGAGGCTGTCAGGACTGTGCCGACGATCACCAGCATCACTGGCGCAGGAAGATACTTCGCGGCGAGCGCACCAAGAGGAGCGGCAAGTACACCCCCTAAAAGCAATCCCAGTGTCGCGGCAGTAAACTCTTCGAGCCCGAGATGGAGGAGGAATGCTGCCGATATCGCGATCGCCACGAAGAATTCCGCTGCATTGACAGAACCCACCACTTTGCGCGGCTCGGTGCCCTGGAGCATGAGCCCGGAACTAACCACCGGCCCCCATCCTCCCCCGCCTATCGCATCAAGAATGCCGCCAAGAAAACCCAGCGGAACCGCGCCTTTAGGGGTCTGTTTGCGCGCGGTCTTGCGCAGTCCCTTGCCGATAAGCAAGACGCCGAGCACACCGAGATAGGCGAAAATGAAGGGTCTGATGGCCTCCCCGTCCAGCCGCGCAAGCCCGTATGCTCCAAGCACGCCGCCGGCAACTCCCGCAGGTAGAACAAGCAGGAAAAGTCGCTTGTCGATGTTGCCGCTTAAAGCATGGCTGACACCCGACGCAGCTGTCGTGAAACACTTCACGATGTGGATCTGGTAGGATGCCCGCGCGGGCGGCACGCCCATCACACCAACCAGCAAGGCCGAGGCTATTGCGCCAAAGGCCATGCCGAGCGCACCATCGATCAGTTGCGCAAAAAAGCCGATCACGACGAACGGCAAAGCCGCCTGCAAGTCGGTGCCGAGAATTTCCACAATCGCTCTCCCTGCAAACGCAGGGCTTCACGTGCAGCGCGAAGGATCGCGTGGAAATACGTAGTCTATCGTGCCGCATAAGCGGGTACCACGTGGCATCCACAATGCCGGGAATGGCGCGTAGACTGGCTGCAGTTCCATCCGTCAGTTCACTGCAATGGACCGCTCGGGCGAGAAACTCGATGAGACAGGGGTTACGCAATGAAAGCGCAGAGTAGCCGGGCACTGCTGGCCTTCCTCGCCTTGATTGCCTGTCAGGCTCCTGCAGCACCCCATGGCATGGGCGAGAGGTGGTCGAACGCAGACCTCGCGACCCTGGAACGTTGGCTTGATGCAGCTCCGCTCGATGCCTTGCCGGTAATCTCGACGAGCTCGCTCGAACAGGCGAGAAGGTCCGGAGATCCGAAACGGATCGACGACGAGGCTGACCGCTTGTCGCTGCGACTTGCGAGAATGCACCTTCTGGGAACCGCCAACAACTCCGGTCGAGCCAGCTGGCACATCAACGACACAGACGCGGATCTCCCACTCGAAACCATGCTGGCGGGCAGCCTTGCACACGGCAAGCTCGATAGCTTTTTTGCCCTGCTGCGGCCTGCTCACCAAGAGTACGCTGCACTGAGATTTGCCTACCAGATCGACGATGACGCCCAGCACAGGCGCACGATCGCGCGCAATATGGAGCGCTGGCGCTGGATGCCCCGTTCGCTGGGTGAGGATTACGTCCTGGTGAATATTGCCCAGTTCGAGGCGAGCTTGTGGCGCGAGGGCAAGGTCGCGGACAAATGGCGCGTCATCATTGGCAAGCGCCGTACGCCCACCCCTGTGTTCGAGACTGAGATCGAGGGGGTAATTCTGAATCCATGGTGGGAGATCCCCGCCAGCATCGTTCGCGAAAGTGTTGGCTCACTCGTCCGGCGCAACCCGTCGCTCGCCCGGGCTCGCGGCTATGTCTGGGGCGGCGGGCGCTATCGCCAACGTCCTGGGCCGAACAATGCGCTTGGCCAGATGAAGCTGGTCATGCCCAACCGCTTCTCTGTCTTCATGCACGACACCCCGAACAAGCAGCTGTTCGAGGAAGATGTACGATCCTTCAGCCACGGCTGCATCCGCACCGATAATGCGATCGGCTATGCGGCGGCGCTGTTGCAGGACGTCAGAACCCGCGAAGAGATCGATTCCATCGTCGCCTCGGGGAAAACCACAAGGATCGCGATTACAAAACCGTTGCCCCTCTATGTGACCTATTTCACGGCGGTCATTGACGACTCAGGCGATATCATCCTGCTGGACGATCTCTACGACAGGGATCGGCGGGTTTCCGTCCCGGCACCGCTCGCGAATGTGGGCGTCGATGGAGCGGATGCGTCACGATCCTTTCTCCAAGTCAGTTACCTGCAGCCAATGGTTGCTCCTGACCGAAAACTATCGATTTCCGACATCGAGTGTTGAGACGGTCACGACCATAGAAAGCTGCACTGCTCCTGTCTCAGCGCAATACGGACCTATGCGTATGGGTCGTCATGGACGGGTGCCTAGACTGCTCTGACGGGACACACGCGCGTGTCGGCCTGGGAGCCATGGCATGATGGAAGAGGCGAAGCACGGACCACCGGCCCTGATCGGCCCGGACGACCTCGAACTGCTGATTCAAGCGCTTACACACAGCGGCCGTCAGGTTGTCGGTCCGGTTCTGCGCGACGAAGCGATAGTCTACGATCACATCGACAGCATAGCCGACCTGCCCGCCGGATGGACCGATCGGCAGGCTCCGGGACATTACACGCTGGAGCCGCGCGCGGATGCGGCCGTGTTCGGTTATGCAGTGGGCCCGCATTCCTGGAAGCGCTTTCTCCATCCCCCGGTGCAAACAGTGTGGTCGGCCTCCCGCGATGCGGGAGATGGACTGGGTTTTGATCTCGCTCCCGATCCGGCAAGGCCATACGCCTTTGTAGGCGTACGCGCCTGCGAACTGCGCGCCATTGAGATACAGGACAAGGTGTTGCGCGACGGTGCGACGCCCGACCGCGCCTATGTCGCGCGCCGCGACAGAGTCTTTATCGTCGCGGTCAATTGTAGCCAGCCCGCCGAGACCTGCTTTTGCGTTTCGATGGATGCCGGGCCGCGTGCAAAGACCGGCTTCGACCTCGCTCTTACCGAGCTTCTTGATGATGACCTGCACCAATTTCTCGTCGAGATCGGCAGCGAAGCCGGTGCGCAGATGCTCGCGGGTATTCCGCACCGACAAGCCGATGAAACCGCGCTCAGCCAAGCGAATGCGGTGCTGGAGCGAACATCGGCCGGCATGGGCCGTCGCATGGAGACCGACGGGATCAAGGAGCTGCTCCAGAATAATCCCGACCACCCTCGCTGGGACGATGTCGCCAATCGCTGCCTGTCCTGCGGGAATTGCACGATGGTCTGTCCCACGTGCTTCTGCACCACCGCCGAAGATACCGGGGATCTTGCAAATCGCACGGCCGAGCGAGTGCAAAAATGGGATTCCTGCTTTTCGCTCGACTTCTCATATATCCGCGGCGGCAGCGTGCGGAGTTCGACCCGTTCCCGCTATCGCCAGTGGCTCACGCACAAGCTGGCGAACTGGATCGATCAGTTCGGCACTTCAGGATGCGTTGGTTGCGGGCGCTGTATGACGTGGTGCCCGGTCGGGATCGACTTGACCGAGGAAGCTCGCGCCATTCGCGCGGAGACGGGCGTGCCCAAATGAGCGCGGTCGTCTCGACGATGGACCAGATACTTGGGCAACATCGGTTTTTTGCCGATTTCCCGCCCGACTTCGCCGAGCTGATCGCGGGATGCGCACGCAACACCCATTACAAGCCCGGAGAATACCTGGCGCACGAGAGTGACCGCGCCGACAGTTTTTTCATCCTGTCCAAAGGCAAGGTTGCGCTCGAGGTCGCAGTGCCGGGCAAGAGCCCGGTAGTCATAGCCACGTTAGGGGCGCAGGACGTTGTCGGTGTATCTTGGCTGGTGGCGCCCTATTGCTGGCTGTTCGACGCCCGAGTCATGGAGGACATGCGCGGTATCAGCATCGACGCGAAGTGCCTCCGCGTAAAATGCGATGCCGATCATGATCTCGGCTACGAGATGATGAAGCGCCTCTTGCCGGTGCTGACCCAGCGACTGCATGCGACGCGGATGCAGATCCTCGATGTGTACGGCAAGTCCTGATGCCGGATGTGCGATTTGCCCCAGCAGACCTTCTGGTGCCGACACCTTATCGCGTCGTCGAGCGGGTCCGGGAACTGGATGATGTGACAACTCTGCGCCTCGAACCGCGTGGTGGAGAGCGCACTCGCGTCAATCCCGGCCAGTTCAACATGCTCTACGCATTCGGAATTGGCGAAGCCGCGATCAGCGTAAGCGCTGCATGGGAAACCGGGCGCGGGCTTTCGCACACCATCCGCGACGTCGGCATGGTGAGCCATGCACTCTCGCACATGGAGGAAGGTGCCGAGGTCGGGCTGCGTGGACCATTCGGTAGCGGCTGGCCGCTCGACAGGGCGGAAGGCCGGGACATCGTGATCGTGGCAGGGGGTCTCGGTCTTGCGCCGCTGCGCCCGGCCATCGAGGCGGTGCTCGCGAGGCGCGAGCGATATGGGCGGGTCACGGTCCTGATCGGTTTCCGGTCGCCCAAGGATATTCTGTTTCCGCGTCAAATCCGCGACTGGCGCGAGCGGCCCGATGTCGAGCTCCATGCGACTGTCGATCATTCCGCCGCGGATTGGCGCGGTCATGTGGGTGTCGTCCCGACCCTGATCCAGCGCACGGCTTTCGATCCCGAGAACTGTCTGGCATTCGTCTGCGGGCCGGAGATCATGATGCGCTTTAGCGCGCAAGCCTTGCTGGGCGCGGGCGTGAGTCCTGCCCGCATCCACCTGTCGATGGAGCGCAACATGAAATGTGCGATCGGCCATTGCGGGCGCTGTCAGTTCGGTCCGCACTTCGTTTGCAAGGACGGCCCGGTCTTCCCGCTCGAGCTCATTGCCCCGATCCTCTCGGTGCGGGAGATCTGACGCGATGGCAAAGCTCTCGCGCCTCGCCGTCTGGAAATTCGCCTCCTGCGACGGCTGCCAATTGACGCTGCTCGATTGCGAGGACGATTTGCTGGACTTGGCCGGGGCTGTCGACGTCGCCTATTTCCCCGAGGCCTCGAGCAAGATGGCGCAAGGCCCCTACGATCTCTCGCTGGTCGAAGGATCCATCACCACGGCTCACGATGCTGAGCAAATCCGCGACATCCGGGCGCAGTCGAAACATCTCGTCACGATCGGTGCATGCGCCACATCGGGCGGCATTCAGGCGCTGCGCAACTTCGCTGATGTCAGCGACTTCGTCGCGGCAGTCTATGCAAGACCCGATTATATCGACACGCTGGAAACCTCGACGCCAATCTCTGCCCATGTGACCGTCGATTTCGAGCTGCAGGGATGCCCGATCGACAAGCGGCAACTGCTTGAAGTGATCGGCGCCTTTCTTGCCGGCCGCAAGCCGGTCATCCCGCAATACAGCGTGTGCTTCGAATGCAAGCGCCGCGGCAACACCTGCGTCATGGTCTTGGGCGAGCCGTGCCTGGGGCCGGTCACGCAGGCCGGGTGCGGCGCGATCTGTCCGGCCTATCGCCGCGCATGCTACGGGTGTTTCGGCCCGATGGAGGCTCCCAATATTCCTGCCCTGAGCGAGCAGTGGAGACAGCTGGGTGCCGGGAAACGTCAAATCCGCGATGTCCTGCGAACCTTTTACGGCTGGTCCGATCCGTTCCGCCGGGAGAGCGAGGCGCATGACCACTAGAACAATCACGGTCGACTATCTCGCCCGTGTCGAGGGTGAAGGCGCGCTCGACCTGCATATCGAAAACGGCGAGGTCACGGCAGCGGACCTCAGGATTTTCGAGCCGCCTCGCTTCTTCGAAGCGTTTCTGCGCGGCCGCAGCTACACCGAACTGCCTGATATCGTTGCGCGCATCTGCGGCATTTGTCCGATCGCCTACCAGCTGGGTGCCATTCATGCGGTCGAGGATGCGTTCGAAGTGACAGTCGATCCGCAGGTCAGCGCCCTCCGGAGACTGATCTATTGCGGGGAATGGATTCAGAGCCACGCGCTGCATGTCGTTATGCTGCATGCGCCCGATTTCCTCGGCTATCCCGACGCCATCCAAATGGCCCAGCGGCATGGTGATGCCGTGCGCCGCGGTCTTGCCCTCAAACAAGCCGGCAATGCGTTGATGAGTCTGCTCGGCGGGCGCGAGATTCATCCTGTCAGTCTTCGCGCTGGCGGCTTCCATCGTGTGCCGACCAAGCGAGAGCTTGAGGATCTGAGTGAGACAATGAAGCAGGCCCGCGATCTTGCCGAGGAGCTCGTGAAGTGGGTTTCCACATTCCCGTTTCCTGCACTCGAACGCGATTACGAGTTCGTGGCCCTTCGCCACGAGCAAGAATATCCCATCACCGCGGGGCGGCTCGTCTCCAACAAGGGCCTCGACATTGCGATCGAGCGGTTCGAGCACGAGTTCGAAGAGCGACAGGTTCCGCACTCGACAGCGCTGCAATGCCATATGAAGCGCCGCGGTGCCTATCTCGTCGGCCCTATGGCGCGCTACGCGATCAATCATGATCGCCTGCCGCAGTCGGTCCAGGATCTGGCAAGCTCCGCAGGCATCGGCGCTGTCTGCCGCAACCCGTTTCAGAGCATCGTGGTCAGAGCGATCGAAATTCTCCACGCCTGCGACGAAGCCGTGCGGCTGATTGCCGCCTATCAGGAACCCGCCCTGCCCTTCGTGCCGGTGGAACCGCGTGCTGCGGCGGGATTCGGCTGCACGGAAGCCCCAAGGGGGATTTGCTGGCACCGCTATGAATTTGCCGAGGATGGGACGATCCGCGATGCCCGCATCGTACCGCCAACCTCGCAAAATCAGAGCAGCGTCGAAGCCGATTTGCGCGCAGTCGCCGCTCCGCTCGTCGACCAGGATGACGGCACCCTTCGCGCCCGCTGCGAGATGACCATCCGCAATTATGACCCGTGCATCTCGTGCGCGGCACATTTCCTCGACCTCACGGTGCATCGCTCATGAACGCGCCTCACTCGCTGCTGGTGCTGGCGATCGGCAATCCGGATCGGGGAGACGATGCGGCCGCGTGGGAAATCGCCAATGCGATGGACGGATTGCTGCCCGAAGGCGCGACCCTCATGCGGCAGAGCGGCGACCTCTTGTCGATGCTCGATCAGTGGCAGCAGTTCGATGCCATGATCTGTATCGATGCTGCGGCACCGCAGGGGCGCCCGGGCCATATCTCGCGATTTGATCTTGCGACGGGTCCGCTTCCGACTGGTCTGGACGCCCTGTCGAGCCACGCCTTCGGCCTTGGGCAATGCATTGCGCTGGCTGAGCGGTTGGGCTCCGCGCCGGCCCGGATCATTGTTTACGCAATCGAGGGAGAGAGTTTCGCCGTCGGCGAGCCTCTGTCTCACCGGATCGCCGCTGCGGTGACGCCCGCCAGCAAGGCAGTTCTTTCGGAGGCAACGCGATTATTGGAGGGCAAAGTCGATGCATGAAACCGGAATCGTGAGAGATCTTGTCAGTCACCTTGAAACGCTCGCGGATGAGTCCGGCGCGCTTTCGATCGAGCGGGTGTGTGTTTCCCTTGGCGCGCTAAGCCAGTTCTCACCGGCCCATTTTCGCGAGCATTTCGAAGAGGAAGTCCAAGGCACGCTGGCGCAAGGCGCGCGGCTTGAGATCGAGGAAGCGCGCGACCCGGCAGATCCCGACGCACTGCATGTAGTCATCCGTAGCGTCGACCTCGACATCCCGGACGGTCCGGGCTGGTAGACCATGAGACACTTGCCTCCATCCGATCAAGCTGCAGAAGCCACTTCGCGTTTTGCGCTGAGGATCGGCGGCTGCGTCCAGGGTGTCGGGTTTCGACCTTTCGTCTATCGGTTGGCGAAGGATGAAGGTCTGGCAGGATGGGTCCGCAACACGCTTGGCGGCGTCGCGATCGAGGTTGAAGGCGAAGAGCCAGCGGTTGCCCGCTTCCTCTCCCGGATCGAGACCGAGGCACACACACCTGCAGTCGTCGAGACGGTCGCAAGTCGGGTGCTCGATCTACAGGGTGGGACGGGTTTTCAATGCCTGGCTTCGGCCGTCGAGGACGAATCTTGCGGACGAATCCTGCCCGACCTCGTGGTGTGTGATGCCTGTCGAGCCGAGATCAGCGACCCTGATAATCGCCGGTATCGCTATCCCTTCACCAGCTGCATGCATTGCGGCCCGCGCTACAGCATCATTGAGGGACTGCCGTACGATCGCGAGCGGACAGTCATGCGGCATTTCCCCATGTGTTCAGCCTGCGAGAGAGAATACCGCGACCCCGCCTCGCGCCGGTTTCACGCAGAGACCAACGCCTGTCCGGAATGCGGGCCGCAATTGACGCTTCTCGACAAGGCAGGCGGTATCATCGCCTCGCCCAAGGAAGCGTTCGAGCGCTCCGTGACTGCCATCCGGCAAGGCAGCATTGTCGCTGTAAAAGGGCTCGGCGGCTTTCAACTGCTGGTCGATGCCCGGTGTGCTGAGGCGGTTGCGACCCTGCGGGCCCGCAAGCGTCGCCCGGCCAAGCCGTTTGCAGTGATGGTGCCGGCGCTGGAGCATGTCCGGAAGATTGCACAGGTAACACAGGCCGAGGAGGATTTGCTGTGCTCTGCGTCCGGACCGATCGTCCTGCTGACGCGGCTGGCCGATGAGCCGGTCAACTTCGCGGTGAATATCGCGCCGGGAAATCCTTTTGTCGGTGTGATGATGCCGACTACCCCCCTCCACCACCTGTTGCTGCAAGCCCTTGGCTTTCCAATCGTTTGCACGAGCGGCAACCGAACTGCAGAACCGCTTGCAGCGGACGATGGGGAAGCGCTCGCCCGCCTCTCCGGTATCGCCGATCTGATCCTCACCCATGACCGCCCGATTCTGAACCGAGTGGACGATTCGGTCGTTCGCATGATTGGTGGCGAACAAGCGATCCTGCGTTGCGCGCGCGGCCTTGCACCGGTGGTTCTGGAAGCCGACAAACAGGATAAACCTGTCCTGGCTTTGGGCGGTCACCTCAAGAACAGTCTGGCGGTAGGTGTTGGCGAGCGGATCATTCTGGGGCCGCACATTGGCGACCTCGATAGCGCGGAAACACGTGCACTTTATGATGGCTCGACGGAACGGTTCGCACGGCTTCACGGAGTGCAGCCCTGCTTTGTCGCGCATGACGGCCATCCCGGATATTACTCGACCGAAATCTCCGAAACCAACGATTTACCGGCGCACAAAGTTCAGCACCATCTGGCACATGTTCTTGCCGGGATGGCCGAGCACAGGCTCGAGAGTCCCGTCCTCGGGATCGCTTGGGACGGTAGCGGTGACGGCGGCGACGGGACTATCTGGGGAAGCGAATTCCTGCTGGTCGACGGCAGCCGGTGGCGCCGCATCGCTCATATGCGCAATTTCCCGCTTCTCGGAGGGGATAGCGCTATTCGCGAGCCCCGGCGCGCGGCCATCGGCGCACTGTCACAGTGTTATGGTGACACATTCTGGAAACGGGAAGAATTACCAGCGGTCGCGTCCTTCACGCCTCCCCAGCGCGTCATCCTGCGGGAAGCTATGAAACGCAAAATCAATGCGCCGCTGACGTCGAGCGTGGGCCGAATGTTCGATGTCGTCGCCTCGGTGCTCGGGCTGCGTCACGTTTCGAGTTTCGAGGGCGAGGCGGCGATGGCAGTAGAATTTGCAGCAACTCGCTCGCGCAACCCCGCTGCGTTGCCGGCACCCTTCCTGAACCAAATCAGCGGAGCCAGACAAATTGACTGGCGGCCGATGCTGGAAGCCCTCTGCGAGTCCGTGCTGGCAGGTGTCGACACTGACGACCTTGCTGGAGGGTTTCATGTTTGGCTGAGCAAAGCGGCCTGTAGCGTCGCGCGGGGTGCCGACGTCAGGAAGGTCGTGCTGACCGGCGGTTGCTTCCAGAACGCGCTGCTTTGCGAACTGGTCGCCAGTGACCTTCGCGAAGCCGGCTTCCAGCCCTACCTGCACCGCAAGATCCCGTGCAACGATGGAGGACTTGCGGTCGGCCAGGCCGCTTTCGCCGCCTCTCCTCTGATGCAGGAGGAAAGCTGATGTGCCTCGCAATTCCCGGGCAAGTCCTATCCATAGACGCAAGCGGAACGTTGGCGCGCGAGGGGAGCGTAGCCTTCGCAGGCGTAACAAAGCGCATTTCGCTTGCCTTCGTACCGGACGCAGCCATCGGCGATTTCGTCATTGTCCATGCCGGATTTGCGATTGCGCGGCTCGACCAAGACGAAGCGGCGCGCACGCTGGCCATGCTCGAAGCGGTGCCGCCGGAGGCTCGTGCGTGAGGTACGTTGACGAATTCCGCGATCCCGATGCTGCGCGCAGGGTGGCAGACGCAATCGCTGCGACCGTGACCCGTGCCTGGACAATCATGGAGATATGCGGCGGGCAGACACATGCAATCGTTCGCTACGGAATTGATCGCATGCTTCCCGGAATGCTTTCGCTGGTGCACGGACCGGGATGTCCGGTTTGTGTCACCCCACCAGGAATTATCGACGCTGCCTGCGCCATCGCATCGCGGCCGGAAGTGACCCTCTGCACGTTCGGCGACATGTTACGCGTCCCGGGGCATGAGCAGAGCCTGCTTGCAGCTCGCACCGGCGGAGCCGACGTGCGCATGGTCTATTCACCGCTCGATGCAGTCGAGCTGGCACGCGAAAACCCGGAGCGCGAGGTCGTGTTTCTCGCCATCGGCTTCGAGACGACTGCGCCCACCTCCGCGATGGCTGTCCTGCAGGCCGAGCGGAAGGGTCTCGCCAATTTCTCGCTGCTTTCGAGCCATGTCCTGGTGCCGCCGGCAATGCGGCAATTGCTCGGCGATCCAACCAACCGGGTTCAGGGCTTTCTCGCCGCTGGCCATGTGTGCGCAGTCGCCGGATATCGTGACTATCACGCGATCGCACGGCAATTCCGTATTCCGATCGTGGTAACGGGTTTCGAACCGCTGGATATCCTGCAGGGCATCCTGCTCTGCGTGCGGCAGCTGGAAGAAAATCGCGCCGACGTAGAAAACCAGTACCGGCGAGCCGTCCGCCATGACGGAAACCGTACCGCGCGGGCGGCGGTGGGCCAGGTCTTCGAGGTACAGGGGCAAGCATGGCGCGGTATGGGCCGGATTGAGGACAGCGGCCTCGCCCTGCGGTCCCGCTTCGCACGGTTCGATGCTTTCAAGCGTTTTCCAGAGGTCCGCGTACCGACCGAACGCCAGACACCCTGCATCAGCGGCGAAGTTCTGCGTGGCGTTCGCAAACCTGATGAGTGCCCGATGTTTGGCAAGCTGTGTACGCCCGAACACCCGCTGGGGGCCACCATGGTATCCTCCGAAGGCGCCTGCGCGGCTTACTACCGCTATCGCAGGGCACCGGAGGCTGCATGACGTTCCGACCCGCCAGCTATGGTGCCTGTCCGGTCCCGGCAAATTCCGCGGATCGGATCGAGATGGCTCACGGGGGTGGAGGCAAGCTCACCCAGCGTCTGATCGACACGGTGTTCAAGCCCGCCTTTGCATTCTCTGAAGAGGATTTGACCGGCGATTCAGCCGCGATCGGCCGCTCGGGCTCCGAACTGGCTTTCACGACCGATGCCTATGTGGTGCAGCCTTTGTTTTTTCCCGGCGGCAATATTGGATCGCTGGCGATCTTCGGCACGGTCAACGATCTTGCCATGAGCGGCGCACGCCCGCTGGCAGTAAGCGCGGCTTTCGTGATCGAAGAGGGGTTCGCCTTGGCTGACCTCATTCGGATCGTGGAAACGATGAGAGATGCCGCTGCACAGGCGGGCGTACGCGTGGTTGCAGGCGACACCAAGGTTGTCGAGCGCGGCAAGGCAGACGGCGTTTACATTGCCACATCGGGGGTCGGCGAAATTGGATCGCGCACGCCGATCCGCCCACAAGCTGTGCGCGCCGGGGACCCTGTCATCGTCAGCGGGGATATCGGCCGCCATGGTATGGCGGTGATGGCCGCACGCGAAAGCCTCGGGTTCGAGCCCCCGATCGAAAGCGATTGCGCCCCGCTTTTCGGGCCGGTCTCGGCGCTCATTGATGGCGGTATTGAATTGCATTGCTTGCGCGATTGCACGCGCGGCGGGTTGGCGACGGCGCTGATCGAAATCGCGCGCTGCGCCGATGTGACGATTGCGATCAAGCAGGCGAAGATACGCATTTCGGATCCAGTTCGTGGTGCCTGCGAAATCCTTGGTATCGATCCGCTCTACGTGGCGAATGAAGGCCGCTTCACCGCAATTGTGGCTGGTGGCGATGCTGACCGGGCTCTCACCATTCTGCAGCGGCACGACAAGGCGGCGGCGATCATCGGCGTTGTGTGCGAACGGGAAGGAAGAACGGATGCGAAGATAGAAACTATCGGCACCACCCGTGCGCTCGATTTGCAGACTGGCGAACAACTGCCGCGCATCTGCTGAGGCGCTAAGGGCCGGTCTGGTCAGGTAACCACATATCGCGCAAGAAATCTCATCTGGGATTGCCGATATCGATACGCTCGAGGTGTTCGGGTACGCGTACGTCCCAGCCCAGTTCATGTTCGATGCGGAAGCGCAAGGCATCGGCGGCGTCGGGCTCGCCATGCGTTACATAAGTCATTCGGGGCGGGCGCGCGCCGCCCATCCAGTCAAGCAGTTCGTCGGCATCGGCATGTCCAGACAGCCCTTCCAGCTGGATGACTTCGGCGCGGATTGGGCGATCCTCTCCAAAAATCCTTAGATTGCGCGCGCCCTCCGCCAGCGCGGCACCGCGCGTACCACCAGCTTGAAAACCGGACAGCACAATCGCGTTTCTCGCATCCTGCCCGAAGTTGATGACGTGATGGAGGATCCTGCCACCAGACAACATCCCGCTCGCGGAAATGATGATCTTGGGTTCGGTATTCTTGTTCAGCGCGATGGATTCTTCAACGCTTCGGACGCGGATCGCCAACTCGAACATCGCCCGGCACTCTGCGCGGCTGATCCGGTGTTCAGAGTGATGGCGGCTGTAGATCGCCGTCGCATTCACCCCCATCGGCGTGTTGAGATAGACCGGCACATCGGGGATCGTGCCGTTCGCCTTGAGCCGGGAGATCAACAGCATAACGCCTTGAATGCGGCCCACCGCAAAGGCGGGGACGAGGATGGTCCCGCCTCTCCCGATAACTCGATTGATGACTTCGGCCATTTCGGCTTCGGGATCGCTGTCGGGGTGGCTTCGGTTGCCATATGTGGATTCGACGACAAGGATATCGGCACCGGCGAAAGGCGCAGCTTCGCGGACGATCAAATCCTTCGCCCGCCCCAGATCGCCGCTGAAATGAATCGTTCGCCCTGCGATAGTCAGCCGCACCGATGCTGCACCAAGAAGATGTCCGGCCGGTACGAACCGGGCGGAAATGTCATCACCAAGGTGAATTGCCTCTTCGAAAGGGACAGGTTCGAAGCGGTCGAGCGCGGCGGCGGCATCTTCCACTGTATAGAGCGGCAGGGGCTCGCGATGCTTGGAATAGGCTTTGCGGCGGGCATAGCGGGCCTCTTCCTCCTGCAAATGACCACTGTCCGGCAGCAAGAGTTCGCATAGCTCCAGCGTCGATGCGGTAGCATGAATAACGCCGCGAAACCCGTGCTTGACCAGACCGGGAAGATAGCCCGAATGATCGAGGTGTGCATGAGTCAGGAGGACGTCTGAGATTGTTTCCGGTGAAACAGGAAACGGGTTCCAGTTCCTGAGCCGCAATTGCTTGAAGCCTTGGAAAAGCCCGCAGTCGACCAGTATCCGTCGCTTTCCGGCTTCGATCAGGTAACGCGATCCGGTCACAGTCCCCGTCGCCCCGAGAAAGCTGAGTGATGGCACATCTGCTAAGGGCATTAGTGTCATCTCCCTTTTGTCATAACCCACTCAGCAGTTTCACCCGACCGATTTGAATCGCGGCCATCAGAGTGCTCCGCAAGAAAGCCATCCCAACCTTAGAACGGACGGCGGGGCGATGCCGTACGCTTCAGATCTGGCCCAAAACAGCTCGAGCAATCACCATCGCTGGGTAGTCCGTGGGCAAAAACCCGGAACTTTACGTAGCTCATTGAAAATCCGCGATGGTCACGAAGGATTAGGTGAGTGCCTGAAACCGCGGCACCGGAAGTTGAACTCAGTCTCTGACGCGAGACTTATATCTGCACACCAACCCATTCTTCGATTGATTGGCTTCCCGTTCGGTCGGACCCGTCGCTTCCGAGCCCTCTCGCCAAATCGGGTTTGACATTTCAGTTGGGAATGCTGCGATACTGCCGCTTTTGCGCTTGGCGGAAATGCCGCCAAAGTCCTTTCAGAAAGGCTCCGGCTTCAGGCTGACACTGGCCGGACCCAAACAGGCCGGCGTTGAAACGCCATTCCAAGTAGAATTGGAAACTTGTGGAATAATGCGGACCAATGGGAATGCGAGAGCAACATGGCGGGCATCGATCTTGGTAGCGGAGGAGGGAAATATAGAGAGCATATAACGTGCTGATTTACCTAATAAACTTTTTGAGTCGTCTTGCAAATACCCCCATCAATACCCCCAAAATCGGACAGATGAGATAAAGCGCCTTTGGCAAACGACGACTTGTTATTCGTAGTGACTGGTAAAACGAGCGTCGGCCGTTTTTGGGCCGATCAGAAGGCGAAACGCCAGGTCACGATCCATCCGCCTGATCGGACATCGAGGGCATGTCATGGTCGGGCATGGATGGCATATAGTGGCCCGCATGAGGATCGGGTGTGTTGCTAGGCTGGGCATTCACCGGCGGGGGAGTGGCCGCAGGGGACGACGCTACTACCGGAGTGCTCGCCGGTCGGTCTGGTTGCCTACCGGCAGTCGCAGCTTCACCCGACCGGTTCGTGTTGGCCTCTCCAGCGGGAGAGGCAGCGTTGTCTCTTTCGCCTTCGCCAGCACCTGTGCTCTCGGTCGGCGGGGCCGTATACAGTGGCAAGGCTTCAGCTTCTGATGAAGTGTCCTGCGTCTGATCACAGGCAGCGAGCCCTAGCCCCAATGCCGCCGCAGAAAGGGGGGCAACAAACGCGTTCCGATTTGATCTGCGCATCATCCTATCCTTCAAAGCCAGGAGATACCAAGATGATTGGCACCGTGCGCAAGCTCGCCGCCCAGAAAGCCCTGCACCAGCACGAGAGCGGCCATGGCAAAGATTGCGGCGCGAAGCGGGGTCCTGCTCGCGGAAGCACGGCTCGCCAGATAGGCCATCGCCAGACCGAGGACGGCGATCAGCATTCCGTTCCAGCGATGAACCTGCATCGCGGTATCTCCGCCGAACCATAGACCGGTATGGATCCAACCGAATATGGCCGCCGCGACCGCCCCGGCGGCACCGCCATAAACAAGTACGCGCACTGCCGGCTCTAGGCCTGTGCCCTTCCGTGCGATGATGAATAGCTCGGTGAGAGCTGCCATAAAGAACAAGGCGATCGGAAAGTGTACGGTGGCGGGATGCAGCGATTTGAGCACACCGACCACGCCCTTGTCGCCTTCGCCTGCATCCTGTCCATTCGCCCCGTCATGATCAGCAGCCGTATCGCCGTGCCCCTGCGCAGACTGGATATCTTCTGACGCCGCATCGGAGACGACAGCACTGGCCGCTTCACCATGTTCTTCGTCGCCATGGGCCTGGGCCGGACTTATCCAGAGCAGACTGGCGGCCACAATAGCCATGAATTGGATTGGTTTCATTCTCTACGGACTCCGGTCTTGGCGACAGTCGTGCGACCTATTGTGTCGGCAATGCTCTGCGAACCCTCATCTCTTACCTTGATAGAGCGCGGCGAACGACGGCGCGTGAGGGTTCAAATTTGACTCACGCGATGGGTTGGGTCTCTTGCCTTGCACAGCGCTTTGGTGAGGGTGGCCAGCCTCAGGCACAAAACGAAAGCCCGGCCACCATCTCCTAATCGTCTTGCGGCATGTTCTGGTGAGCCGCCATCTGCTCCATCATGTCGTGCATCATCATCATGCGCTGGTGACAGGCCGCCATCATATCGGCGTTGTCCCCCTGCATCATGCCCGTCATGTGTTCCTGCATCGCTGTGCGGTGCTCGGCCATAAGCCTTTGGCGTTCGGCAGGATCGCTCGCCGCGTGGGCCTGCTGCATCAGCGCGCGCATTTCTGCCATCTTCTCGCGATGGGCCGCCATAGCGTCGGAATCCTGCATCATGTGGCCAGCGTGATCCTGCTGCTGTGCCGCAGCTTGAGCTCCGTGGTCATGCTGTTGCTGGGCCATCGCCGGAGTGGCTGTCAGGCCAGTGGCGAGTATGAGAGCTAGAACTGTCCGTTTCATAATCGATTTCCTTTCGTCGGTCATGCGATGGGTGCTGTGCGCATTCATTCTCTTTACGCAGCCGGTAGCTCCTCCCCTCAAACAATTACCGCGCCCACCGGAGACGGCTGAGCCGATCGCACAGCCGGTTGCAGGAATGGTGTTTTTCGGTCACCCTTTTTGACCGAAGCCTGTAGAGATGAATGGGACAGATCATGGTGACAACAGAGCCGTCGGAGAAGCAGTCGTGAGCACGGTCAATGAGAACGGCAGCTGGGATATCCCGGAGCCCGATCATGCCGAACTGGTGCAAATGCGCATTCGCCTCA
Source organism: Parerythrobacter lutipelagi (assembly GCF_005434975.1). GTDB lineage: Bacteria > Pseudomonadota > Alphaproteobacteria > Sphingomonadales > Sphingomonadaceae > Parerythrobacter_A > Parerythrobacter_A lutipelagi. The sequence goes on from NZ_SKCJ01000002.1 coordinate 1,327,833, forward strand.
TAACTCTCGAGAACATAGTTCTCGGCCTTTTGTCCGGGGCGAGCGATGAACAGATCGAACAGATCAGGAAACGAGCGGACATGATCGAACCGCGCCCTGAGGCGAGCCGACATCCGCTTACCGAACTGGCAGCAGGTGACATGCGGAAATTTCTCGAACGCGCTGCTCGCATGGCCAAGACCGAGAGCCGCGAAGACCGTGACTGATTCACGCTTCGGGGCGCCAAGGACTCTGTCCGGGACCTGGAAATCCGGACGATCGCTATTTGCTTGCGCAGATTTTTCGGGCGTACCTGCAGCATGACCAGAACCCATTGGCTGATCTTTTTTTGTGGAAGCCTGATCGCGTTCGTCTGGGAGATTTTCCAGATGCCGTTTTTCAAGCCGGGAAATCTCGAGCCTTATGAGCAGACCATTCGCTGCGGCATTGCAAGCCTGGGCGATGGCGTGATCCTGCTGACAGCGTATAGCCTTGCAGCATTGCGCGGCGGGCGCGCGTGGCCCTGGCAAGCCGCCAAAATGCCCTATGCGGTCTATTTCGGTTTCGGGCTTGTCGTCGCCATCGCCGTTGAAATGATCGCTACTTCGCTTCCGGCAGAAAGCTTCCTGAGCTGGCGCTACAGCGATTTGATGCCGCAGGAGCCAATCACGGGTCTGGCGCTGATTCCGATCGCGATGTGGACGATCGTGCCGGCGCTCACGATCCTTCTGGTCCGCTTTGCCCGAGCCGAACCTGATTAAACTGGGAGCGGCTTCAGGGGGCATTCGGCACATGTTTCGCCCGCCGCCTGATCCAAGGGAACCGGTTGGCAAGCAAGACAAAGCCCGAAACCGCGATGATTGTCCCGCCGATCCCGAACAACAGCAGCCACCAGCTGTTGATCCGGTCGCGCTGCGTCCAGTCCATAATATGCAGCCCCCAGACAAAGTCGAACAAGCGCCAGGTGTCGCTGCGGGCAGCGAGCACCGAGCCGCTGGATGCATCGATGTAGACGCGGGTATTATCCTCATCGCCGTAAGTGATCTGCCACGCCGGGAACGGACCCCGGAATTCGGTCCCGACAGCGTCTTCGATGAGGCGTGTGGTCGCTACGGTGGTCGGTGGCCCGGTCCAGGCACGTCGGGCGATGGCCCGTGCGCTCGCGGCGGGAAGGGGCGAGATGAGCATGCCGCTATCCGGGTCGCGGAGCGTGACGCTTCCATCGTCCCGGCGGACCTCGGTTACGGCCCTGCCGGCGACCGCGCGCGTCGCAAGGGAAACCACCCCCTCTCTGCTATCGAGCCATTCTGGCATGACAGCATCGGCGGGCAGAACCTCCGGCGCGCGCGAAACGACATGTTCGGACCGAACCTCTTCGATGTCGAGGAACGACATCAGCGCCCCGGTGATCATCCACAGTAGCACCTGGACGCCGACAAAGACTGCCAGCCATTTGTGAAGCTTGCTGCCCAGCACATGAAGACGCAGCTTGAAAGAGCGTGTCGCCAATCGGTGTTCCCCCGATCAGATCAGTTATTACGCGGTGCGCGTGACGATGAATGGTACTGAACGATCTTCCAGCCATCTGCATCATGGGCGAGGACCGAGGTCGCAACCCCTTCGCGGTCGATTACGCGACCGTCGGCCAGTTCGATCCGATAGGTGTACGTTTCGCGGCCATACGCCATATGTCCCATCCGGGTGACTGCGAGCGTCGGTTCGCCGAAGGTGAAGCTGGTTATTGCATCGAGTTCCGGTCCCAGGTGATGCTCCATGTAATGCGTGAAGCTGCCTTCCGCCTTGCCGTTTTCGTAAATGAAGGATTCCTGGGCAAACAGCGCAGCCATGGCCTCTGCATCGCGCGACGTCAGGGCATCGCGATATGATGTCAGAATTGCTTCTGCCCCAGCAACGTCATCGTTCATCGCAGCCATATGCTCGGCATGGTTCATGCCCTGCTCCGTATGATCCATCGGCGTTGATACCGAATGTTCCGAATGCGCCGAATGGTCCATGGATTGTGCCAGGGCGGGAGTGCCGCCTGCAGCCAAGGCCAGGGCGACCGCGCTTAGAGATAGTCTTATCCTCATTGGATATTTCCTTCCTTTAAAACCAGAATCGCAAGCCCACGACGTAATTCGTCACGCTCGCGTCTTCCCCTGCGGCGCGTGCAAAATCGGCGCTTTGTCCAATCCGCCATTCCTGGGAAACGCCGACATAAGGCGCGAATTCGCGTGCGAACTCGTAGCGAAGACGCAGACCTGCCTCGATCCGGTCGAGACCTGAGCCGATACCCAGTTCAGGAATATCCTGCGCCGAAAGAGCGATTTCGGCACGCGGCTGAAGGATCAGCCGCTGCGTGATGCGCTGATCAAGCTCGCCCTCAAAGCGCGCCGTTACATCGCCCTTGCTCGATACGAACGCCGCGACGTCGATCTCGAACTGGTAAGGGGCAATGCCCTGGACACCGATGACCGCATGGGTGCGCTCGGGCCCCGTCAGATCCTGACGGACACCGGCTTGGAAATCGAAGAAGGGTGCGATGGCGCGGCTCCAGAGCGCCTGGACCTCGGCGCCCTCGACGGGCTCACCGAAGCTGCCTTCACCCTCGGATTTGAACCAGAACTTGTCGATATCACCGCCATAATATCCCTGGATATCCCAAAGATATCCATCAGCTCCTTCGCGTGCGCGATACTCAAGGCGGTCGCCCTGAAACCAGAAGCGCATCCCGCCGTCGGTCTCACGGACAAGTTCGCGCCGCGCTTCGTTCATGGCTTCCTCGCCCCAGATCGCAACCGCCGCGCGCGCGGGACCGCTCCCAGCTTCGGGAGGAGGCGGCAGCAGCGGGATATCGTCGTTCGAGCCCATCTGCATCGCCGAATGGTCCATGCCCTGCATGTCCTGCGATCCCATCTGCCCATGGTTCATCTGGCTGTGATCCATCTGCCCATGGTCCATCGACGAGCTGCTGGCTTCCGCCTGCCCCATGTCGCCGCGGTTCATTTGCGAATGATCCATCGCGCCTTCGTCAGGCCTGCCCTGCGGCATCGAACCATGATCCATCGTCGAATGGTCCATCGCAACTTCAGGCTGGGCAGCGGGGCCGCAAGCCCCCTCTGCTACCGGATGCCCCATCGCGCGATGGCGCTCGGCTGCCGCCTCGCACTTTGTTTTGGCGTCAGCCTGCGCCTCGGCGCTCTGCTGCGGTTCCACTGGCGAGTGACCCGCATGCTGCGCCGCGGCGGGGGAGGCGAGAACCGAACCCGCGGCGGCCGAGGCAAGCAGGCTGATGATAGATATCTTCATGCGCCCTCTCCGGCAGGATTGGCAACCGTGACGATCTGAAACATCCCGGCATGCATGTGATAGAGAAGGTGGCAGTGGAAGGCCCAGTCGCCCGGCTCGTCCGCCGTCAGGTCGAACTGCGCGCTGCCACCCGGTTGCAGGATAACCGTGTGCTTCAGTGGTTGACGGTTTGGAGGTGCACCGTTGACCAGCTCGAAGAAGTGTCCGTGCAGATGGATCGGGTGTGCCATCATCGTGTCATTGATCAGCTTTACCCGCACGCGTTCATTATAGGCAAAGCGGATCGGCTCCTCGGAGACGGCGGAGAATTTCTTGCCGTCGAACGACCACATGTAGCGTTCCATGTTCCCGGTAAGATGGATTTCCATCCGGCGCGAAGGGCTTCGCGAGTCCTTGTTTGGTGTCAGCGCGCGCAGCTTGCGATAGTCGAGGGTACGGTGCGGGACATCGGCAAGGCCAATCCCGGGATCGCCCATCCGGTCGACCGGGTTCATCGACACCATGTCGATGCCCGGTCCGACCTTCACATCGGGAGGCAATAGCGAGGTATCGCGCATCTGCATGCCTCCCGCCATGCCAGCCATTCCGGTCATCTCCGCCGAACCGCCATCCATACCGGACATCCCGTCCGCGCCAGCCGCTCCGCTCGATCCGTGATCCATTCCGGCCATCCCGCCAGCGCCATGGTCCATGCCGGCCATACCAGCATCGCCGCCGGAGCCATGGTCCATACCGCTCATGCCCATATCGGCCATAGTGAGCAGCGGGGGATCGCGCAGCGGCGGGATGGCCGCACGCGCGCCGGGCGTGCTCGCCAGCGTTGCGATGCCCATACCTGACCGATCCATCGACTCCGCCATCAGCGTGTAAGCCTGCTGCTCACCCGGCGTCACCACGACGTCGTAGGTTTCCGCGACGCCGATCTGGAACTCGTCCACTTCGACCGGCTCGACGTTCTGCCCGTCGGCTTGAACCACGGTCATCGGCAGGCCGGGAATGCGAATATTGAAAAATGTCATGGCGCCGGCATTGATGAACCGAAGCCGCACACGCTCGCCCGGACGGAAAAGATATTCCAGATTGTCGAGCGGTCCATGACCGTTCAGCAGATATGTATAAGTTGCGCTCGACACATCGAGGATGTCGGTTGGCATCATGCGCATTCTGGCCCACATCCGGCGATCCTCGCCCGAGAGCGGATAGTCGTCGGTCCAGGTATTCTGGTTGTAGTTGAAGTAGCCTTCGCCCTTCTTGAGCTTGTCGAATATCGTGTGGGGCGACATTTCGCTGAACTCGCTCAGCACCACGATATATTCGCGGTCGGCCTGCACCGGATCGGGACCTGCGGGATCGACCACGATCGGACCATAATGACCGGCCTGTTCCTGCAGCCCGCTATGCGAATGCCACCAATAGGTGCCTGCCTGCCGCACGGGAAATTCCGCTGTGAAGGTCTCGCCCGGCTTCACGCCGGGAAAACTTACGCCCGGCACGCCATCGAGCTGGAACGGCACGAGCAGGCCATGCCAGTGGATCGAGGTGTCTTCCTCAAGCTGGTTATGGACGTTGAGGCGGACGGTGGTCCCTTCGCGCAGGCGAAGGAGTGGCCCAGGGATGCTGCCATTGACGGCAATCGCGCCGCCACGCCTGTTGCCGGTGGAGAAAGCCGAGCGCGCAACCGTCAGATCGATATTCGGTCCGGTCGCCTCATCGATACCTCGCCGGGCGGCCCCGGAGAGCAGATCTCCGCCTCGCGCCCAAGCGGGAACGGCACCGCCCAGGCCAAGCAGGCCCAGCCCGCTGGCACTTGTTCCAAGAAATTTTCGGCGATTGACGGCAGGCATAGGGGGCTCCTGAGAAGGCATATACCGTCACTTACGCGGCCACCTGCGCTACCCCTCAAAGTTTTCGAACCGCTCCTTCAGCCGGTTGCGCGCACGATAGATGCGCGTCTCGACAGCTTTCTCCGTGGTGCCGAGCAGCTCGGCAGCCTCGGCCTGGCTGTATCCCTCGACAGTGACCAGCACGAGCGCCTCTTGCAGCCGCACCGGCAAGCGCCCGATTTCGGCCTGGACCAGCCGCAGCTGTTCGCGGGCTCCGGCAACATTTTCGGGATTGGGGGCATCGTCGGCAACGGCGTCGGCTTCCCGCCCGTCCGGCAAACTAAGGAAGCCCGCAACTTTCCTCCGGCGGAGCCTGTCGCGGCACCGGTTGAGAACGATTGTCGTCAAATAAGGACCGATGGGCTTGCTCGGATCGAGGCGATGCCGTGTCAGCCAGACCGAAGCGAGACTGTCCTGGACGACATCTTGGGCCCGCGAGGGTGAACCCAGCATACGCGTGGCGAGCGCAATCAACCTAGCGATCTCATGCTCGACCAGAGCTGTGAACGCCCGCTTGTCACCGGCTATCGCCCGCCCGATCAGAGCTTCGTTCGAAGTGTCATCCACCACTGCCAAGGCTGATCAGTCACGCGGATCGCGCGTGAGGGCCGCGGACACTTTCCGGTCGAACTGAAGCTGCTGATCGGGATCGAGAATTTCCCGCATGTCGAAGACGTGGCGCACGGTCGCTTTTTGCAAATCGCCCATGCGCGCATGCACCTCGTCGATCGCGGCACTGACTTCGGGCCCGTATTCGTGCTCGGTTTCCATTGCCTGGGCGAGCTGGGCGTTGGCTGCGCGCGCAGAGGCTTCGAGCCTTGCCTGTTCTACCGCGAAACGCGCTTCGAGCGCGTCGAGCCGCTGCTCCTGATCAGCCGTGAGCGAGAGTTCATCGTGCACGAACTGGTGCAGGCTACCCTCGGCATCGTTGTTGGACCAGCGATCGGCGGCAAGCGCTCCGAGGCATCCGGCGAGCGCCGCCAGCAGGACCGCGAGGACAAGGTGAAACTTCTTCAACGCCTATGACCCCACATGAAGCAAAGCAGCGGGCGACAGGGATTCTCCGCCAACGAGGCTCTCGCCAACAATTTCTGTAGGAGCGCCATATTCGGACGGCCATCCGCTGGTCCCTGCGCCTGCCGCCAGGCCGACGACAAACAGACCGGCGAACAAGGCCATTCTGCGTCGCTGATCGGCAATTTCGCCAAGCTGTCCTGCGCGCTGCCAGACGCCGTTCATGAAGTCGGGCGGCACGTCGCCAGCCTCCTGCGACGCCATCGTGCCGAGCATCGCATCGAGTGTCTGATTATCACGCATCCCTTGCTCCTGTCGGTTGCACGGTTCCTATACGCGACACTTCGCGCAAACCCTCAAGATAATTTGAGGGCAAGAAGCAATTGATGCGTAAAGGCATTGAGTCAAAAGCACGCGTCGTTTGCCGGCGCAGAATTTGCGCGGACACATTCTGGCAAAGTCATTCTGCTCGGCGCGGCCTCAGGAAAGGCAAATGTAAATGAGTTTCATCAATCCATCAAAACCGTTCAGTCGTTCGCTGGCGGCTTCGCTCCTCCTCGCCCTTGCAGCCTGCTCGAATGCGGCCCAGGCCGCGACATACACGATGTACCGCGACGCAGGGTGCGGGTGCTGTCTTAACTGGGCCGGTCACGTAGAACACGGGCTCGAAGCGGAGGTCGCCTCGGTCGACTCCGACGACATGGCTGCACTAAAGACAGCCAGGGGTGTACCGCAGGATCTGTGGTCGTGCCACACGATGGAAGTCGATGGCTATATCATCGAAGGCCACGTGCCGGCCGATGCCGTCGCGAAGCTATTACGCGAACGCCCCGAAGGAGTGGCAGGCCTGGCCGTGCCCGGAATGCCGCTTGGCTCGCCCGGGATGGAACTCGGGGACCAGGTGCAGCCCTATGATGTCATCGCCTTCGGCCCAGGCGGGCGGAGCGTGTTCGCATCCTACCCGTGAATATGGGCAGCCCTTTTTGCGCCAACTCTGACGGAGGACCATCATGTCGGACTATTCGGTCAAAACCTCAATTTTCATATGGGGCTGGACACTCAGCCTCTTCCTGCTTTTCAGCTACCTGATCTGCATCGGTTTCGGCCTGCTCGCGCCCGAACAGGCGCACATGCACGAAGCGTGGGCGCCGCTGCTTCCCGGTTTCGAGTGGCTGACCCTCTCGGGCTTTCTGGCAGGCGCTCTTGGAAGTTTTTTGTATGGTTGGTATATTGCTTTAATCGCGGTGCCGCTTTTCCGATATTTTCAGAAGCGTTTCAGTCGATAGACAGAGCTTGTCGCGGTAACTTGGTCCAAGAGGGGCAAGGCCTCGTCTGGCTCATTTCGATCGCATATTATTACTGGAGCTAGAGCCATTCCCAGAACTCCGTCCCAAGGAGAGAGGCGATCCCTGTTAGTTCACGTCGCCATCGGCGCTGTTCTGGGTGTAGTGATTCTTCACCCGCTCACGACGCTCGTCTTTTGGTACGAGTTTGGTGCCTTGGCCTTTGCCGACCAAGACAGCGCACTCAGCTTCATAATCGACCGGACTCTCTCCGCGTTTGCGTTCGAAATGTTTGCAATGAGCTTGATATATGCCGCGATCGGCGGCGCGATCGGACTGGGTTTTGGAGTGTATCATGTTCGGCTCGTGCACGAGCGGTCCAGAGTTCGCTTTCTGGAACGCGAACTCAATGAAGAACTTCCATTACTAATAGCTCGCGGCGAAAGCGAGCAGCTGGAATTCAAATCTTCCTTCCGTTGGGACAGGCGTCAGGAGAAAGTCAACCGCAGCTTGCAGCAAGTCATCGTCAAAACCCTGGCGGGGTTCCTCAACCAAGAGGGCGGCACTCTCCTTATCGGTGTCGAAGATGATGGCAGCATCGCGGGCATCGAGGCGGACATGCAAACGCTTAAGCCCGCCAACCAGGATGGCTTCGAACGTTTATTGATGGACACAGCAAAAGAGGGTCTTGGAGGACACGCGTGTGCTCTGATCCATTGTAGGTTCCACAAACTCGAGGAAAAGATCGTTTGCCGAGTTATTGTGGAGAAGAGCTTGGAGCCGATCTATTTTTCCGAAGGGAGCGTGGCCCGGTTCATGCTGCGAGCAGGCAATAGCACGCGTGAGCTCGATGTGCGCGAAGCTCAGGCTTATCTCCAGCATCGCGGGAAAGTGAGCATCTAACCGCTGGTCTGTGGGACAGCACGCGTGTTCGGAGCGCTTTGTCGATCGGCTCAGTTCCTGCAAATTTATGATGCGGTTGGGGCTTCGCCCCGCCACATACTCAAAAATATTGAGGGATGAGCCCCGACCGAACGTACTGTCCGGCATGATCTTTCTTGAACGGGAGACCATCGACAGGGGAAAGTCTTGCAAGACCATGAGCACGAGAATCAAAGCGAAACAGCTGGCTCGATAACCCTGCTGGGCGGCGTGGCGATGGGAACCGGCGTCATGATCGGTGCCGGCATATTCGCGCTGACCGGGCAGATCGCCGAGCTTGCCGGTCCGCTCTTCCCCTTATCCTTCATCGCTGGCGCGCTGGTAACCTCGCTGGCGGCGTACAGCTATATCAAGATGTCGAACAAATGGCCGTCTTCGGGCGGCATCGCGATGATCTTGCAGAAAGCATACGGACCCGGCGTGATCGCCGCCTCTGCCTCGCTCCTAATGGCGCTGTCGATGGTGATTAACGAGAGCCTCGTGGCCCGCACCTTTGCCACTTACGCGCTGCGCCCGTTCGGCCTCGAAAGCAGCGGGTGGCTCGTTTCTCTCGCAGCGCTTGCCGTCATCATTTTCGCCTATCTCGTCAATGCAGCGGGCAACAAGTCGGTAAGTGGCTTCTCGCTCATCATGTCCGCCATCAAGATCGGCGGCATCGCGCTATTCGCAGTCGCGGCGATCTGGGCCAGCGGTTTTTCATCAGGCGCGTTTTCGCAGCCCGTTTCGCTGACGAATGCAGAAGCCCTGCTCGCCTCGGTTGCCTTCTCAATCCTCGCCTTCAAAGGCTTCACCACGATTACCAATAGCGGCGGCGAAATCGTCGACCCGCACAAGAATGTCGGCCGGACGATCATGATCTCGATCGCGGTCTGTATCGTGATCTATCTGCTTGTCGCAGTGGCGGTGGGTTCGAGCCTGAGCATATCCGAGATCGTCGAGGCGCGCGATTATTCGCTCGCAGCAGCGGCGCGTCCGGCGCTGGGAGAACTGGGCTTCTATTTCACCGTCGCGATCGCGATCGCCGCAACGACTTCGGGCGTGATCGCGAGCGTATTTGCCGTGTCGCGCATGCTTGCGATGCTGACCGACATGAAGATGATCCCGCACAGCCATTTCGGCATGAGCGGCGGGATACGCAGCCACATGCTGGTCTATACGGTGGTCATTGCCGGGACGCTTGCCGTCCTGTTCGATCTGTCGCGGATCGCCTCGCTGGGCGCCTTCTTCTACCTCGTCATGGATATGCTGGTGCACTGGGGCGTCCTGCGTCACCTGCGCAAGGAAGTCGGCGCGCGAGCATCAATACTTCTTACAGCACTCGCGGCAGATGGCGTGGTCCTCGCAGCCTTTACCGCGGCCAAATTGCGCAGCGATCCTGCCGTTGTCGCCTATGCGGCGATCGGCATCGTCGCGGTGTTCGTGGGGGAATGGATCTACCTCTCGCGCAATTCCGAAGCGCCCGCTTCTCACAAAGATGATCGGTCAGGAGAGAAGAGTTGATGGCACCTTCTTCAACCAGCTTTGCCGCTTTTACGCCGGGCTTTTTCGAAACCGTTTCCCGAAAACCTGAGTTGACGAAGCGAAACGTCAAGAAAAACAGATGGAGCGATTCATGACGACCCGAACAGCGGCGGTCTACCGCATGGTGATGGAGGACCATGTCTGTCCCTATGGCATCAAGACGGTCGATCTTGTCAAGCGGCAAGGCTTCGAGGTCGACGATCATCACCTGACCAGCAGGGAGGAAACCGATGCGTTCAAGGACAAGTACGACGTCGAGACCACCCCGCAGACCTTTATCGAAGGCAAGCGCATTGGCGGCTATGACGATGTCCGCGAATTCTTCGGCAAGAGCCGCTCGCAGCCTGAGGAAGGCGAAACCAGCTATCAGCCGGTCATTGCGATTTTCGCGGTCGCGCTGCTGCTCGCGCTAGGGCTGAGCTGGGCGTTTTTTGACGACCTCTTCACTGTCCGGGCCGCAGAATGGTTCGTGAGCCTGTCGATGACCCTGCTCGCCGTTCAGAAGCTTCAGGACGTGCGCAGTTTCTCGACGATGTTCCTCAACTACGACCTGCTCGCACGGCGCTGGGTGCCCTATGGCTTCGTCTACCCGTTCGGCGAAGCCGCTGCCGGCATTCTCATGACCGCGGGCGCGCTGACCTGGCTCTCGGCCCCGCTGGCATTGTTCATCGGCACAGTCGGCGCTGTCAGCGTCTTCAAGGCTGTCTACATCGACAAGCGCGAGCTTAAATGCGCCTGCGTGGGCGGCAGCAGCAATGTGCCGCTCGGCTTTGTCTCGCTGACCGAAAATCTGTTCATGATCGGAATGGGTCTGTGGATGGGCGCGAAGCTTCTCGCATGATCACCGCGCTCCTTCTCTCCGTCTTTCTGTTCCTCTCGGCTGTCGCTTCGCACCTTGCCATTCTGGGTGTCGGTCACCGGCTTCTCGACCGGCGCCGCGATACGCAGGCAAAGCTTGCCGTTTCGCTGCTCGTGCTCGCGTCGCATTTCCTCGTGGCGATCCTTTTTGCCGCAGGTTTCTGGCTGGGCGCGCAATGGGGCCTGGGAGGTTTCGACAAGGCGCCTTCCATGGACTGGATGGACTACTTCTATTTCTCGCTCATCAACGTGACCACACTGGGCCTGGGCGACATTTATCCGACCGAGCACCTGAGAGTCCTGGCCGGCGTCGAGGCCCTCACCGGCTTCGCTCTCATCAGCTGCTCGGCGCAGCTATTCTGGACCATGATGCACAAAGGAGAAAAAGCATGACTGAAAAGACGACCCACTCGGACAAGGGAGGGGGCGGCAGCTACTGGCGATTCATGGCCATGGTGTCGACCTCGACCGTGATCATGTTCTTCCTGATGTATGCCAACACCTTTACCGTCGATGATCTTTTCTGGAGCGAAACGCGCTTCTGGATGATGTTTGTCATGGGCGCGATGATGATGGTTGTCATGCTGCTCTTCATGTGGGGCATGTACAAGGACCGGACCAAGAACTTCATTATTCTGGGCGTCGGCGCCTTCGTGTTCGCCCTCGCGCTGTGGCTGGTGCGCAGCCAGACCACCGTCGACGATACCGAATATATGGCAGCGATGATCCCGCACCACTCGATCGCGATCATGACCAGCGAACGCGCGAGCCTGAAGGATCCTCGCGTGCGCGAACTCGCTCAGGCCATCATCGTCGCCCAGCGCCGCGAAATCGCCGAGATGAAATATCTCATCGACGATATCGAGCAGAACGGTCCTCGGACCGAAGAACGCCTGCCCGAGGAGATGCAGCCATGAACAAGATAGCTTTCACGGCGCTCATCGCGCTACCGCTTGCCGCCTGCAATTCGAACACCGCTCCGGGCAACGACCGCGAAGCCCAGCTCGACCCGCCTGCCACTGCCGCGCCGATCGAGGATGCGGCCAGTGCACTGGCAAATGTTGACTCAGGCCTGATGCTTCCCGGGACCATGAATGACGCGGATCTTGCTGCTCTGGGCGCAGGACAGGCCTGCCAGTTCCGCCTGACCGAAGTGGCCTTTCCCTCATTTGTCTATGACGGCGACGGGGGCGGAGCAATCAAGATCAATGGCAAATTGATCCCCGTCACTGCCGATGGCCCCGGCAGCTATTCGAACGGTGAGCTTCGGATCAGAACCCGCATGCTGGATGATGAAGGCGATGCGAGCCTGCAGATGCAGGAGATGATCGTGGCAGCGCCAAGAGCCAAGGATGAGTTTGGCTTTTGGGGCTATACCACCTGTCCAGCCGAGGGAGCCTGATACTGGCAGGGCGCATGGGCGGGCCGTCGGTTACCCCATGCGCCCGCGCCTCCGCCCTTCGTCGCCCTCACCAGTTTTAACAGGAACAAGCAGATGACCGATACGAGGCCCATCGCTGTCTTCGGCGCAGGCGGGAAGACCGGCACCGAGCTACTGAGGCATGCCCTTGCCCGGGACATACCGATCCGCGCCTTCGAACACACGGTGCCCGGACCAGACGAGCGGGTGGGCGACTTCGAATATATCGAATGCGATGTGCTGTCGGACGATTTCGCTGGCGATCTCGATGGCTGCCGCGCGGTTATCTCGACCCTCGGTGTCGCTTTTGGTCCGGGCAATGCGATCGATCCACCGCCGCTTTATACCGATGGCACGCGCAACCTGCTCGGGGCGATGGCACAGACGAAGATCGACCGCATTGCCGTGATCTCCGCTGCCTTTGTCGAACATCAGTCGAGCGTCCCGGCCTGGTTTGAGCTCACCGCCAAGCCTGCATTGTTCAATATACTCGAGCAGATGCGCGCCATGGAAGCGATGCTCAGCGACGCCCAAGGTATCAAATGGACGGCCGCACGGCCGGGCTGGCTGCTGGATGAGCCTTACACCGGCGATGCCGTCATTACGGACGAACGCTTGGCAGAAGGCTGTTTCCGCTGCCGTCATGCTGATCTAGCGGCGAGCCTGCTTGAATTCGTGTGCGAAGATACCTGGATCAACGCAAAGCCTGCCATCGGCAGGCCCGAAGCCGAACGTTTCGAAAGTCCTGCCGCCATCAAGGCCGAACTCGGGATCGATTAAACGTCGTAACATTTTTCAATCTGTAACGAGCCCGAACGTTACAGACTTTGAGCAACAGACAAGGAAGTCGCATGTTTCTGGAGAAAATCAAAACCCCCGGTCTCTCACACCTTTCCTACATCATCGGCTCGGGCGGAAAGGCAGCGGTCATCGATCCGCGCCGGGACTGCGAGGTCTATGTCGAAAAGGCCCGGGCCGAAGGGCTGGAGATAACGCATATCTTCGAAACCCATCGCAATGAGGATCTGCTCAGCGGCTCGCCGATCTTGGCCAATTTGACAGGAGCCACGGTCTATCACGGGCCCAACGCGGCAGGCGAAGTCATCTTTGCCAGGACCGCGCGCGAAGGCGATTGTTTCGAGCTGGGTCAATTGAAGATCGAAGTGCTTGAAACACCTGGACACACCGACGATCATCTCGCTTTCGTCATCCATGACAGCGAATATTCCGAGGGGCCGGTCGGCGTCTTTACCGGCGATGCCCTGTTCGTCGGCGATGTCGGGCGCACCGATTTCTATCCCGAGCGCAAGGAAGAAGTCGCGGGCCTTCTATTCGACTCCCTGCAGAAACTTTGCGGCCTCGGCGATCAGGCGATTATCTACCCGGCGCATGGTGCGGGCTCGGTCTGCGGGTCGGGAATGGCGGACCGGGAATTCTCGACAATCGGCCACGAGCGGCGCAACAACCCGCGCCTGCGCATCTCCGACCGCGACGAGTTCATCGAGGCGAAGGTAGCAGAGCACCACTACCAGCCGCCCTATTTCCGGCTGATGGAGCGGCTCAACCTTGCAGGGTCCGATGCCGCGCCGCGCGTCATGCGGCCAAGGCGTCTGGGGCTGGAAGACCTTAGCGAGAGCGGCGCCGATCACCTGGTCGATGTGCGCGAGCCGCTCGCCTACGCTGCCGGCCATCTGCCGGGTGCCATGTGCCTTCCGGTTGGAATGATACCGGCCTTTGCCGGATGGTTCCTCGGTGAAGGCGACAGGATCGCCCTCATTGCTTCCGAGGAAGGCCAGCTAGCCCAGGCCATGGCCCATCTGGTGCGCATCGGTCTCGATAATGTTGTGGGCGGCTATGTCGGCGTGGTTCCAGCCGCCGCACAGGGCAAAGCGATGCGCAGCATTCCCATGATTGGCACCGAGGAAGTCGCGCGCAGGCTCGATCAAGACAGCGGCGAGTGGACCTTGCTCGACGTGCGCGACGCGGACGAACGGCAAGAAGCAAGCATCGACGGCTCAGGACATATCTATGTCGGTGAGCTCAACACGCGGTGGGAAGAGCTCGACCGCGACCGCCACTACACGCTGATGTGCGCGAGCGGCATGCGGGCGAGCGTTGCGGCGGGTTGGCTGGCCAGCAAGGGTTTCGAGCACCTCGATATCTATCTGGGCTCTATGGGGGCGTGGACAAACGCCTCCGGCTGAAGCGCCAAAATCTTGAAAAGCAAGCCAAAATCTTTTGCGAGATTTTGCTCGTATGTGGTAGGTGAGCTTGCTCTTCGCTCAACGAGCAGCGCGACCGGGCGCTTTATCCATCGAGTGACTTCCTGGTCCTCGAACGAAGACGAATGCCAGCGCCCCCAGGATAGCGATATTTTTGAGCAAAGGACCTGTGTGACCTGGGGCGATATGGATCGCAAGAGTTATCGGAACGAGGGTAAGAAATAACGCGGTGCATGAGAGCCGGGTCATCCACCCCAAGGCCAGTGATGTTCCTGCACCGATGAAAACCAAGCCAGACAGCCACAAAAGAATGGACGCATCTCCAATTAGAGCAACGTGATCTTTCCATGGCGACAATGCCATCCGGCCCAGCATATATTCATGCGCAAGAAAATGCCCCAATCCGCCTATGATGAATATGAGGCTCAAACAGAGGCGGAAGACCGGATCGATCAATCGCACTTTTGCGGCCCATGTCGCTAGGCTGTTTTCCATATTCCGGATCATAGAGTTCTTTCCCCCTCAGGTTGATACGTCGATGGCAGACTTATTGGGTGCGCGGACCAGTTTCTTCGGGAGGCGTCTGTGGTTCACCCAAAACGTTGACCGGCAGTTTCAGATAGATCGTACCGTTTCCTTCTGCGCGAGGCATATTCCCTCCGCGAATGTTGACCTGGATTGATGGCAGGATGAGGCGCGGCATACCCAGCTGGTTGTCGCGCTCCTCACGCATGGCTACAAATGCATTCTCGTCGACCCCGGCATGGATATGAATGTTGCTGTGCTTTTGTTCTTTCACCGTCGTTTCCCATTGGTGCTGCGAGCGGCCCTCCGGCAGGTAGTCGTGGCACATAAACAGCCGCGTCTCCTCCGGTAGCTCGAAAATCCGGCGAATAGAGCGATAGAGCGTGCGTGCATCGCCGCCGGGAAAATCGGCCCGCGCCGTGCCGTAATCGGGCATGAACAGCGTATCGCCGACAAAGGCGGCGTCTCCGATAACATAGGTCATGCACGCGGGCGTATGTCCCGGCGTATGGAGTGCCTGGGCCGATATGGCGCCTAGGTCAAAGCTGTCATTATCGGCAAACAAATGGTCGAACTGGCGTCCATCGCGTGGCAGGTCCACTCCGGCATTGAATATCGGCCCGAAGGTGTTCTGCGTGACGGTGATCTCGCTACCAATAGCAAGTTTGCCGCCTAGTGCGCGGCGGATGTAGGGTGCGGCGGAAAGGTGATCGGCATGGACATGGGTTTCCAGGATCCACTCGCACTTGAAATCCATTTGCCGGACGAATTCGATCACTTTATCGGCGGACTTAGTCGCCGTTCGCGCCGCTGCGGCATCGAAATCGAGCACCGGATCGATCACCGCGCACGCCTTGGTTGCAGGATCGGACACGACATAGGTCACGGTGTTCGTGTTCGTGTCGAAAAATGCCTCTATGTCGGGTTTCATCGAATAGTCTTTTCGTATGCTGGTTGAGAGCGGTTCTGCGTAGGTCAGTCCTGCGCCCGGTCGACGTAATTACGGACGAAGTTTTCCAGCGCCGGTTCGTCGCACACGAAGCCCATATCCGCCGCCTTCTGTAGGGTCGCATCGCCGCTCATTCCCTGCTGCGACGCCAGATGCATTATTGTGAAGGCTCCTGCGCGCTTGCCCGAGGCGCAATGGACCAGCACCGGCTTCGGAAGCGCTTCGACACTGGCCCTGAACTCATCGACGAGCTCGTCCGATATGGTGCCGCCCGCCACCGGCAAGTGACAATATTCAAGGCCGAGCGATGCCACCACTTCACCTTCGCGGTCCGGGGCGAGAGGCTGATCCGCCTCATCCTGGCAGCGCAGGTTGACGACCGCCTTGTAACCATCCTCCGCCAATGCGCGCAGGTCGCCCTCGGAAGGCGGAGCGGTCGAGACGGCGAATCTGCCATTGAGGATCTTGATTTGGGTCATAAGGCATCATCCTGGTTCAGGTTCAAAGGTCCGGGTCCGCGATTGCGCGGCAGCAGATTACGATTGACTTTATATTCATACCTTCGCATATATGCAAGTATGAAAGCCGAAGATATTCGCGATCAAGCCGAAAAGGCGGTGGCATTGCTCAAGGCGCTGGGCAGCCACAACCGCCTGATGATCGCCTGCCAATTGGTTGAAGGCGAGCGCAGCGTGGGCGAGCTGGCCGAACTGCTGGAACTTCGGGAAACCGTGGTTTCGCAGCATCTGGCGCTTATGCGGAAGGATGGCCTGGTCGCAGCGCGGCGCGATGGCCGCACGATCCATTATTCGCTTTGCGGCGATGCGCCGCGCCGGGTGCTGGAAACGCTCTACGCCATCTATTGCAGCTCCGCCGACGATACGACCGGTCCAGCAGACGGCCATTGAACAGGCTTTCAGTTATGTTGGACAATCCCGGATGATGGATATCGGCGTCATCGTGGCGCTCCTATCGCTTACCTCGGGCCTCCTCGTGGGCTTTTCGCTTGGACTACTCGGCGGTGGGGGATCGATCCTCGCAGTGCCGTTGCTTGTGTATGTCGTCGGTGTTCACGACACCCATGTCGCTATCGCCACGTCCGCTGCTGCGGTGGCGGCCAGCGCCTTGGCAAACTTATTGTTCCATGCGCGAGGCGGCAATGTGAAGTGGCGCTGCGCAGGCCTATTCGCAGCATTCGGCGTTGTCGGAGCTGCCGCCGGATCAAGCCTGGGAAAAATTACATCGGGCGATCTGCTTTTGGGCCTGTTCGGTCTGGTGATGATTGTCGTCGGCCTCTCGATGCTGCGCGAGAAATCGGGCGGATCCGACCCGGATGTCCAGCTCACCCGAGCCACGGCGCTGCGCCTCACCCCGCGCCTCGCGTTCGGAGGATTGCTGGTAGGCGGACTGTCCGGTTTCTTCGGTATCGGCGGGGGCTTTCTGGTGGTGCCGGGTCTGGTTGCCGCGACGGCCATGCCGATTCTCAACGCGATCGGCTCCTCGCTGGTCTCTGTAGCCGCTTTCGGTACGACCACAGCCGCCAATTACGCCCTCGACGGACTCGTCGATTGGGAGATTGCCGCGTTTTTCATCGGCGGCGGCGGTATAGGCGGCTGGCTGGGTACTCGCGCATCGAACCTGTTGGCTAAGCGCAAACGAGCGCTGAACTTTATATTCGCGGCGGTCATCATCCTCGTTGGCATCTTCATAAGCGGCCAATGGGCGATAACAGCCATAACGTGATCGCTGCCTTTTCGAACCGAATTGTCCGAAGGATCAACACTGCTGTTCACCGGGCGAAGCTCAAGCCGCGCAGACGCAGGGCGTTGCCGATCACAGACACCGAAGACAAGCTCATCGCCGCTGCCGCGATCATCGGGCTGAGTAGCACTCCGAAGAATGGAAACAGTACGCCTGCTGCGACCGGAATGCCGAGCGTATTGTAAGCGAAGGCGAAAAACAGGTTCTGCCGGATGTTGCGCATCGTTCCGCGCGACAGCACGGTGGCCTGCACCACTCCTGTCAAATCACCACGAACCAGTGTGACCCCGGCGCTTTCGATCGCCACATCGGTACCAGTGCCCATGGCAATACCAACATCGGCGGCAGCCAGCGCAGGAGCATCGTTGATCCCGTCCCCGGCCATGCCGACCCGGCGACCTTGCGCTTTCAGCTCTTCGATCTTGCGGTGCTTGTCTTCGGGCGAGACATTGGCGTGTACCTCGTCGATACCCATTTCGCGCGCGACCGCTTCGGCAGTGCCGCGGCTGTCGCCCGTGAGCATAACGACCCGGATATCGCGCTTGTGCAGAGCCGCAATGGCCGCTGCACTGGTAGGCTTGATCGGATCGGCCACCGCGATGAGCCCTGCCGGACGGCCATCGAACGCAACGAACATCACCGTCTGACCCTGCTTGCGGCCATTTTCGGCCGAGCCGAGCCAGGCCTCGTCATCGATCCCGACGCGCCGCATCATCTTTTCGTTGCCGATCGCAACCCGGCCCCCCTGGACATTGGCTTCAACACCTTCCCCGGTCGTCGAAGCGAGATCCGTGGCATTGGCGGGCGAGACGCCGCGCGCTTTTGCGCCTTCGACGATGGCATGGGCCAGCGGATGCTCGCTGCCCATTTCGACACCTGCAACCGCTGCCAGGAATTCAGTTTCGTCGATGCCGTCTGCAGGCTTCACCGCCACCAGATCGGGCTTGCCTATCGTCAACGTGCCGGTCTTGTCGACCACCAGCGTATCGATCTTCTCGAGTGTCTCCAGCGCTTCGGCATTGCGGATCAGGATGCCGTGCTGGGCACCCTTGCCTGTGCCTGTCATGATCGACATCGGCGTAGCGAGGCCAAGCGCGCAGGGACAAGCGATGATCAGGACCGCAATGGCATTGACCAATGCGTAGGCAAGCGCAGGGGCGGGACCCCAGATTGCCCAGACCACGAAGGTGGCGATGGCGATCACAACCACCGCAGGCACAAACCAGCCAGCCACCTGATCGGCGAGCCGCTGGATCGGTGCGCGGCTGCGCTGCGCGTCGGCCACCATCTGGACGATCTTGGACAGCATCGTGTCCTTGCCCACGCCGGTTGCGCGCATGACGAACCCTCCAGTCTGGTTGACCGTGCCGCCGATGACAATGTCGCCAGCCTGTTTGGCGACCGGAAGCGGTTCGCCGCTGATCATGGATTCATCGATCGCGCTCGATCCCTCCTCGATTTCGCCATCGACGGGAACCTTGTCGCCGGGTCGAACGCGCAGACGATCGCCTGTGGTTAGCTGATCGAGCGGCACCTCGCGCTCGTCGCCTGAGCCAAAGATCTTGACCGCGCTGGGCGGTGCCAGCTCGAGCAGTGCGCGCAAGGCGCTCGAGGTCGAACCCCTGGCCTTGAGCTCGAGGACCTGTCCGAGCAGAACGAGCGTCGTGATGACCGCTGCCGCCTCGAAATAGACCCCGACCCGTCCCGAATGGTCGCGGAACGCTGCAGGGAACAGATCGGGCGCGACCGTCGCCACGACGCTAAAAAGATAGGCGATGGCCACGCCGAACCCGATCAGGGTGAACATGTTGAGATTGCGCGTCTTGAGCGACTGGATGGCCCGAACGAAGAACGGCCAGGCGCCCCATAGAACCACCGGGGTTGCGAGCGCAAATTGCGCCCACTGCGCCCAGGCCGGTTCTATCAGACGGTCGAAACTGAGCCCCGGTGCCATGTCGCTCATCGCATAGACGAACAGAGGCAGCGTGAGCAGCGCGCTCCACCAGAACCTACGCAGCATGTCGACCAGTTCGGGGTCGGGGCCATCGCCCAGCGAAACGGTTTCCGGTTCGAGCGCCATGCCGCAAATCGGGCATGAACCCGGCCCGGGCTGGCGGATTTCAGGGTGCATCGGACAGGTGTAGATCGTGCCTTCGGGCACATCCTCGACCGCGTCGAGATGCGCGCCCGAGAGATAGAGCTCGGGATCGGTGACGAACTTGTCGTGACAGCGCGGCGAACAGAAATAGTGTGTCGCGCCCTCATGCGTCGCGATATGCTGAGCCCCGTCGATTGCAACGCTCATGCCGCATACCGGGTCGATCGCGGTACCCTCGATCACACTCTGGTCCTTGCTCATCGCCTGTCCTTCCTAGCTCTTCACGACTACGAACTGCCCCATCATGCCTGCATCCTCGTGTTCGAGAATGTGGCAGTGATACATGTAGGGCAGGTCTGGGTCGGTGTGTTCTTCAAAACGCAGGAGAAGGCGTACCTGCTCGCGCGGGTTGACGATCACGGTATCCTTCAAACTGGTTTCCAATGGTGGGGGCGCTCGGCCATCGCGGTCGATCACACGAAACTGGACGTTATGGATATGAAACGGGTGGGCCATCATCGAAGCGTTGGCGATCTCCCAGATTTCCCATTGGCCGACTGGCACACGTTCGTTGATCACATTCATGTCCATCGCAGCACCGTTAATGGACATTCCGCCGCCCATCATGCCCATGTCGAGAACGAAACGCCGGGTTCGGACGGCTGACGACGGGTCGGTTGGAGCAAGCGATGCCAGTTGTGTCGGCACCCTGATGCGCTGGGCCGAACTTGCCGGCCTGATATCGAGGATTTGAAACACGTCTGCGGAAGCATCGCCGCTATCGCCGCGCCCCATCATCCCGCCGCCCATCATTCCGCGTCCGCCCATCATGCCCATGGCGTTTTCGGGACTGCTGGCAAGAAGGCGAAGCGGGCGTCCTTCCGAGAGATCGATAATTACCTGCGCGCGCTCCCCCGGGGCGAGCCTGACCGAGCGGACGATGTGCGAACGATCGAGCAAGCCGCCATCGCTCGCGATCAGTTGCATCGAACGATCACCTTCGAGCGAAAAATCGTAAAGGCGGGCGTTCGATCCATTGAGGATGCGCAGCCGCAATTGGCCTGTCTGTGCGTCGAACACAGCGTTTTCAGTGCCGTTGACGAATATCCGGCTCCCGCGCACGCCCATCATCCGCGCGTGCATACTCAGCGGGTACACCAAGCGGCCGGATCCATCGATCACGCGGTCCTGCACGATCAGCGGAATGTCGTCGACGCCATAGTCGCTCGGCAAGTCGAGGCGCTCTTCCTCGTCGTCGCGAACATAGATCGGTGCGGCGAGCCCGGCATAGACCTGCGGCCCGGCTCCGCGCTCCAAGTGTGAATGATACCAGTAGAGCGAAGCCCGCTGGCGAACTTGGAAAGAAGGCCTCCAGCGTTCGCCGGGACGGATCAACTGATGCGGTCCGCCATCGGCTGCGGCAGGAAGTTCGAAACCATGCCAATGGACCGTAGCGCCTTCGGCCAGCTTGTTGTCGATATGGAACTGCACCCACTCGCCCCGGCGCATTTCCAGCGTCGGTCCCAGATAGGGTGCGTCGATGCCGATGGTGGGCGAAGCAACACCGGTGACGAATTCCTTCTGGCCTGGGGTCAAAGACAAGCGGAAAACCCGTGCGCCCTGCTCAATCTCGCCACGCTGCAAGGGCGGTATAGCGAGCAAATTGGATCCGTCAGTGCTGTCCAGCATCGATGCGTCTTGCGCTTTGCATCCCGCAAGCGGGAACGCGGCAAAGCCTGCAGCAGCAAAACCAGCGCTTTTGATCAGTGTGCGGCGGTCCACGGGGAATGCCTGGGTTATGCGGGGTGTCCGGATCATGCTCCTCCTGTTTCGCGATGGGCGGCACCAGATTTGCCTGGCACCGCCCAACCGATTTACTCCTTCGTGATCGACGTGATCACACTGCCTTCAGAACCAGTACGAAATTCAAAGGCAATGCCCTCACCGACGCTTACTTCGCTGCGCAGTTGCTCATCGGCTTCGAACGCCATGGTCATTGCCGGCCATTCGATTGCGGGAACCGGGCCGTGGTCGACGGTGATCGTACCCGCTTCGGCGTCGATGGCGGTGACGGTGCCTTGCGCACTCGCGGACTGCATTGCGTTGCCGGTATCCGCCATCGGCATATCCTGGCCGTCCATCATCATTGCATCTTCAGCCATCGGCATGTCCTCCATCTCGGCAGTGTCCTGGCCAGAATCGCAGGCTGCCAGCGCCAGCGGCGCGGCCAATAGGGTTATGAGGGTTGTGTGACGCATTCTTCTTCTCCTTGGGGTTGGGTTGGCCGTTCCGGCCGGGGACGACGCAGCAACAGATAGGCTGCGGGAAGCACGAACATGGACAGGAGCGGCGCGGTGATCATCCCGCCGATCATCGGCGCGGCGATGCGGCTCATCACTTCGGAGCCAGCCCCAGTGCCGATCAGGATCGGAAACAGGCCGGCGAGGATGACCGCGACGGTCATTGCCTTGGGCCGGACGCGCAACAATGCCCCTTCACGGATGGCGGCGGAGACTTCCTCCGCATCCGGGTCCTCACCGCGCCGCTCCAGCGCAGCTTTCAGATAGATCAGCATGATGACGCCAAATTCGGCTGACACCCCGGCCAGCGCGATGAAGCCGACGGCGGTCGCGACCGACTGGTTGTATCCCATCAGGTAAAGCAGCCAGAAGCCGCCTGTCAGCGCGAACGGCAAGGTGCCCATGATGAGCAGCGCCTCGTCGAACCGGCGGAAGATCAGGTAAAGCAGCAGGAATATGATCGCGAGCGTAGCCGGAACGACGATCTGCAGACGTTCGTAGGCCCGCGTGAGATATTCAAACTGCCCGGCATAGGACAGGCTGACGCCCGGAGGCAGATCGACCTCGGCCGCGATAACCTCCTGCAGATCGCCAACCACAGAAGACAGATCGCGCCCGCGCACATCGATATAGACATAGCTTGTGGGACGGCCCTGTTCGCTCTTGAGCATGGGCGGGCCGCTGGTCACACGCACCTGCGCAACGGTACCAAGCGTGATCTGCTGACCAGACGGGGTCAGCACCGGCAGATTGCGCAGCTCGTCGACACTGTCGCGGATCTCGCGCGGATAGCGAACATTGATCGGGTATCTTGCGAGGCCTTCGACTGTACGGGCCACATTGGCACCGCCAATTGCGCCGGAGACGATCTGCTGCACGTCGGCGATGTTGAGACCGTAGCGGGCCGCTTCCAGCCGGTCGATATCGACATCGACATAGCGGCCTCCCGACAGCCTTTCAGCCAGCGCAGAACTGACGCCGGGAATGTTCTTTGCCGCCTGTTCGATCTGGAGCGCGACGCGTTCCAGCTCGCCGAGATCTTCGCCCGAAACCTTGACCCCGATCGGGCTCTTGATCCCGGTTGCGAGCATGTCGATCCGGTTGCGGATCGGCGGCACCCAGACATTGGCAAGGCCAGGCACCTGCACGGCGCGGTCCAGTTCCTCGACCAGCATATCCGGTGTCATGCCCTCGCGCCACTCATCGCGTGGTTTGAAGCGGATGGTCGTCTCGAACATTGTGAGAGGGGCGGGATCGGTGGCGGTATCGGCGCGCCCGGCCTTGCCGAACACGGTTTCGACTTCCGGTACGGTCATGATCAGCCGGTCGGTGCGCTGTAGCAGCGCTGACGCCTCTCCGGGAGACAATCCAGGCAGGGCGCTGGGCATGTAGAGCAGGTCGCCTTCGTCGAGCGGCGGCAGGAATTCGCCGCCAAGCCGCGAGAAGGGAACGAGCGTGGTCAGGAAGACCAGCCCAGCGATGACCAAAGCGGTCTTCGGGCGGCGCATCACCCAGTCTAGCCCGGGCCGATAGGCCCGGGTCAGCACGCGATTGACCGGGTTGCTGTCCTCTGCCGGAATCTTTCCGCGCACCAGCCATCCCATCAGCACCGGAACCAGAGTGATCGACAGGATCGCAGCAGCCGCCATGGCATAGGTCTTGGTAAAGGCCAGCGGTGCGAACAGCCGTCCCTCCTGCGCCTGCAAGGTGAACACCGGCAGAAACGACAAGGTGATGATCAGCAGGCTGAAAAACAGCGCCGGGCCGACTTCCTTCGAGGCATCCGCGACGATCCGCCAGCGCTCCTGGACGGACAGAACCGTGTCAGGGTTCTCCTCGGCCCAGCGCTCCAGATGCTTGTGGGCGTTCTCGATCATCACCACCGCAGCATCGACCATCGCGCCGACCGCGATGGCGATCCCGCCAAGAGACATGATGTTCGCGTTTACGCCCTGAAAGCGCATCACGATGAAGGCCGCGAGCACGCCGAGCGGAAGGGTGACGACCGCGACGAGTGCCGAGCGCGCGTGCCACAGGAACAGCAGGCACACCAGGGCAACGACAATGAATTCCTCGATGAGCTTGGAGGTCAGGTTTTCGACCGAAGCATCGATCAATTGCGAACGGTCGTAGGTGGTGACGATCTCGACCCCTTCGGGCAGGCTTGCCTGCAATTGTTCGAGCTTCGCTTCGACCGCCGCAATTGCGCTGCGCGCATCGGCGCCCTGGCGCAGAATGACGATACCGCCGGCAACCTCGCCTTCGCCGTTGAGTTCCGCAATGCCGCGCCGCAGCTCCGGGCCGATCTGGATATTGGCCACATCGTCCAGCGTTACCGGAGTGCCGCCCGCTTCGGCGCGCAAGGGTATGCTGCGAAAATCCGCCAGCGTGCCGAGATAGCCCGAGGCACGGACCATATATTCGGCCTCGCCCATTTCGACGATAGAGCCCCCGGTTTCCTGATTGCCTGCCTGCACCGCGCGGACCACTTGCGCGTGCGTCACGCCCAGCGAAGCCATGCGATAGGGGTCGAGCACGATCTGGTACTGCTTGACCATGCCGCCCACGCTGGCGACTTCGGCGATGCCGGGAATGGTTTTCAGCTCGTAGCGCAGGAACCAGTCCTGCAGGCTCCTGAGCCCGGCCAAGTCGTGACCGCCGCTGCGGTCGACCAGCGCATATTCGTAGATCCAGCCCACCCCGGTTGCATCAGGGCCGAGTGTGCTCTGAACCCCGTCGGGCAAGCGGTTCTGGACCTGGTTCAGATACTCCAGAACGCGAGAGCGCGCCCAGTAGAGGTCGGTCCCGTCCTCGAAGATCACATAGACGTAGCTGTCTCCGAAAAAGGAATAGCCGCGCACGGTCTTGGCACCGGGGACCGACAGCATGGTCGTGGCCATCGGATAGGTCACCTGGTCCTCGACGATACGGGGCGCCTGACCTGGATAGTTCGAGCGGATCACCACCTGTACATCGGAAAGGTCCGGCAGGGCATCGACGGGCGTCGTCCGTACCGCCCAGAAACCGGCCAGCGCCAACCCGATCGCTGCCAGCACCACGAAAAAGCGGTTGGCGATCGAGCTATCGATGATGCGCGCGATCATTGGCCGATTTTCCGGATCGAGACGATGCGCGGCCCCGTACTGGCTTGCACAAATGTGAAGGAGACCCGGTCGCCGCGCGCAAAACCGCGCAGCTGTTCCGGTCCTTCGCTGGCAAAGGGCATGGTCATTGCCGGCCATTCGAGCGCAGGCACCGGACCGTGGCGCAAGGTCACGCTGTTGGCGTTTATGCGCTCGATCGTCCCGGTCGCGCGATAAGTCTGCGGTTCATCTGCATCGTCCGACCCTCGGTCTTCGCTCGCACCGGATGGTGCCTGATCGACGGGACGCACGTCGATGCCCGCAAGGCTGGCTTCGGAATCGAGCAGGAACTGGCCCGAGGTGACCACTCTCTCTCCTGCAGCCAGCCCGGCAAGGACTTCGGTCCGTCCGTTCGCTTCGCGGCCGATACGGATTTCGGCGGGCCGATAGCCGCCACCTCCCTGCGCGATCATCGCCAGGGTCCGCTCGCCGGTGCGAATGACAGCTTCCGAAGGGACCAGCAGCGCTTCGCGCCGTTCAGGCGCGAGCATCACTTGGGCAAACATTCCCGGCTTGAGCCGCAGGCCCGGATTGGGCATCGCTGCCCGCACGGTTATCGTGCGGCTCGCATCTTGCGCGCTCGGCAGAATGGCGATGATGCGTCCGGCAAACCGTTCGCCGGGAAAGGCAGTGAGCGTGGCGCTCACCGGCTGCCCGACACGCGCGTTGCCAGCCAGTGCCTCGGGTACCGCCGCCTCGAGCCAGATCGGACTGTACCCGCTGATCTCGGCCAGCGATTGGCCCGCCGCCACGGTCATGCCCGGCCTTACTGCGAGCGACGTGATCGCGCCCGATTGCGGTGCTGTGACGGTGATGATCGTTTGCGGTCTTCCGCTTCGGGTGACCGAGGCGATCATCGAGTCCGGCATGCCAAGCAGCCGCAGGCGCTCGCGGGCGGCCCGGGTCAACGCTTCGTCGCCGGTTGCGGCAACAGCAAGATACTCGTTTTGTGCGCCGCCCCATTCGGGCACAAGAATGTCGACGATCGGAGCGCCTCTGGCAATCAGGTCCTGCGGTGCATGGCCGTAGGTCCGCTGAACATAGCCGCCGGCGCGCGGCTGAACGATCGCCATCTCGCTGCCGTTATATGCGAGCGTGCCGGTGACGCTGATTTCAGGCTCCAGCACGCCATATTCCGCTTCAGCAGTCCGGATCCCGAAATTCTGGACGAGCGTCGAATCGATACTCACACCCCCGGCGCCCTGCGCGTCGCCGCCCGCGCATTTGGGGACCAGCTGCATGTCCATGAAAGGAGATTTGCCCGGCTCGTCGAAGCGCTGGTCAGGGACCATCGGATCGTACCAATAGAGCACGTCCTCGCAGCCCGTATCTGTCGCTGCATCGCCGCCGCTCTCGCTGCCGAGCATTGAGAGACCGTAGCCCGCCAACAGACTGACCAGAGCAATACCAAGTCCAGCCGCATACATGCGCTGGCGCGGTGTGAATCGTTCGAGCGCGGAGTTCATGGCCTGCTCTCCCCGTAGGTCAGTCGCAGCCTCACCGCCGCCTCGACAGCTGCCTGTTCGCGCTCGAGTATCTCCAGTTCGAGCAGCGCGAGCGCGGATTTCGCCGCAATCACATCGACGAGATCGGCACGCCCGGCCGCGAAACTCGCTGTATCGAGGTCCGCGCGGTCGCGCGCCAGCGGAAGAAGCTCGTCACGCGCGCGTCCCCATTGCCGCACTGTGCTGCGCCAGGTTGCCAGATCAGCTTCGAAACCGGCAACCAACGCGCGCCTGCGATCCTCGCGCTCGGCCGATGCGGCAGCGGCTTCGGCTTCGGCAGCGGCAATGCGCGGATTCTGCCGCCGGTCGGTAAAGATCGGCAGTGTAATGGACCCCATGATCGACACCGCATCGCCGAAATCAGGATTGCGGCGACCATAGGTGACGCTCACCCCGAAATCGGGTCGTTTCTCGGCGCGTGCGAGCGCGACACCGGCTTCGGCCCGGCCTCGTTCGGCATCGGCCAGCAGGATTTCGGGATTGCTTTCGAGCTCGAACCGCAGCTGCTCCTCATCGAGGACAGCCGATGGCGCGGCTCCCAGAGCAACCGGATCTGCGAGCGGTATATATCGGGAAATCTGCGCTTGCGCAGTCTCGCGCTCGGCTTCGATAGCGGTAATCGCGTCTTCAATTCCGAGTAGCTCGCGCCGGATTGCCAGGCTCTCCGCCGGGCGGGCCGACCCCGAAGCAACTGCACTGTTGGCAACCGGAACGAATGCTCTCAGGTCGTCCAGCGCAGCCTGGGCAAGATCAAGCCGCGCTTGCGCATAATGGAGCCGGACCCAGGCCGTTCCCGCATCGGCGAGAAGAATACGCTCGGCCATGCCAAGGCGTGCCTCGGCGAGGCGCACTTCCGAACTGGCAACGCCGAACCTCGCCCGTCGACGGGCGAGATTGGGGATTTCCTGCTCGATACCGATTGCGATCTGCGTGGGGAGTTGCCGGTCTGGGTCGAACGCGGCAGGTCCGGTCACAGGAAGGTTCATGATCCCTGCACGCACACGCGGATCGGGAAGCTCGTCCGCCGCTTCCGCTGCCTCGCGCCGTGATTGAACACGCAGCGCGCCAGCTTCCAGAACGGGCTGTTCGCCCCGTACCGCTGCAAGTGCTTCCTCGTATCCGACAGACTGTGCTTGTGCAGTCTGCGCGGCGAGCAGGGCCGAAAACGGCACCCAGCCAATTCGCCAATCCATAATTCTCACTCTTTCAAAGCAAGCTGACCGGGAAGGTCCACGGCGCACGCGGTCAATCGACCGGGCGCTGGGCCTGTTTATCCGTCAAGCTCGCAAGCGATGCGATGCACCGCCCGGGAAATGCTAGATGGTGAGCTGGCGTTGTGGAGGTGGCGATTCCGGCGGTAGCGGCTGGCTCTCGAGCCTGCTGGCACTCGCGGAAAGGTACTGAGGCGCAACAAAAAGCGGTTCTGTATGCGCCAGTCCCGAGCCGGTAAGCGCCAGGGGCGGAAAACAATTCATCGCAACGAGACAATCGAGTGTCATCTCGCAGCAAGGCCCGTGCTGCTCGGCATTGTCCTTATCGGCCATCACCTGCTCGGGCATTGTGTGATTGGGCATGCCTTGCACCATTTCAGCGCAATCAGTCGTTCCGGCCACTTCAATCTGCGGAACAGCTGCCTGTGCTGCGTCCTGCACAAACAGGCCGAAGCTGAAGCAGATCAAAGTAAGAGCACGAATATACGTCACCGGTTTGGGATAGTCCGAACGCATACGATGTGCAAGTCGGTTATCAGGCTGAAGACAAAGGTCAGATTTATGTTTTCGCTTCAGCAAACCCGAAGCCCAAACCTATTGCTCAAATTTGCCTAACAGCAACCTGACTTTGACGCTTCCTCGGTGGGTTCCGATACCTCACGCACCAGATCGCCGGTCTCTTTTTCGTTCGCGTGCCGAGCAATGTCGGCTTGTGAAACGATGCCGCAACATTTGCCACTCTCGTCCACAACAGGAAGCCGCCGAACTTTGTTGTCCTCCATTTTGCTGCGACAATCATCGACACTCGTGTCGGGTGTGACAGTAATCGGAGAGCTTGTCATCACGTCTTCTACCGACGTGTCAGAAGACTTGCCGTCTGCGACGCAGCGACAAGCAATGTCACGATCGGTAATCACTCCGACCAGTGTGCCGGAATCATCTACAACCGGAATTTCGCCGCAGTCGTTTTTCACCATGAGATTAGCGGCCTCCCGTACCCTGGTCGAAGGATTGCAGCATGCAGGATTCGAGGTCATCACATTCTTGGCTTCCATGATATGTCTCCAATTTCTATTAAATACCTGAATATTTGCGTACCATTGCAACGGCGAGGCGCCGGATAATGTTCCTCTCGCATTTCCGGATGAAATCGATATGGACGAACGGGCACGGTCATGCCGAACGAAAGCTGTAGAATGGCATTCGCCACCTCATGGAAGGCGCTAGCATCTGAATAGGCCTTACCCAGAAGCCCAGGAATACAGAAGTATGGGTCCGCCGAGAGGCGTGAGGCACAGGCACCGGCCCGCTTCATTGCTCTTCACAGTCTCCGCAGCGATAGCCGCCCTAATGCAAGTGTCTGCCCGCTTTATGAAGAATTCGCGGCCATCTCTCGTCTCAGTCTTCATGATGTTGAAGATCGGGTAGCAGCGATAAGTAACTGCTTTTTCAATAGTCCGTGTGCGGGACAATCATCGAACGCTCCTATCGATCTGATCGAAAACCATCCTCTGGCCAGTTCCAGACGGCCATTTTCTCAAGGCTCATATCCGCCATCGTGTAGGCGATCCCGCCGACACCAAGGCCGGAGCGGCGCAGGCCTGCAAAGGGCATCCAGTCCACGCGGAATGCCGTATGGTCGTTCACCATCACAGCCGATCCAGCCAGAGAGCCGATGCTATGATTGGCGATTGACAGCCGATCGGTGAATACAGCGGCCTGAAAGGCGTAAGGCAGGGCATTGGCCTGCTCGATAGCCAGGTCGATATCGTCATAGCCATACACGCAGATCACGGGGCCGAAGATTTCTTGCCGGGACACATTGGCACTTTCGGGAGGATCGAGAATGACGGTCGGAGAGAAAAGAGTGTCACTCAGACGGCTTCCCCCGCACACCAGGGTGCCGCCTGCTGCGATGGCATCATCGACCCAGCGTTCGACGCGGTCGACTTCCTCCGTCCGGATCAAGGGGCCGCATTGGGTTTCAGCAACGGCGGGATCGCCCACGACGAGCTTTTCGGCAGCTCGCCCTAGGTCATTGGCGAAGTCTTTCAATTCTGCAGCAGGGACGAATACGCGCTGTACGGAAACGCAGACCTGACCCGAATGATAGAACCCGCCTTTGAGCAACGAGGCGATCACTGCTGCGCGCTCCACGCCGCTGTCCACGATTACCGGCGCCGCACCGCCGTGCTCGAGAGCAATGCGGGTTCCCGGCGCCAGCTTCGAGCGAAGCATCCAGCCGATTTTCGCAGAACCGATGAATGAGAAGAACGCCGTGCGCGAATCGGTTACCATTCTTTCGGCGATGTCGTTGCCGCAAGGTGCGAACCGGCACCAGGCCTCAGGCAGGCCGGCTTCATGGAGAATGCTCACGAAGCTCTGGCATGACAGAGGTGTTTCCAGCGCAGGCTTGATAAGAACGGGGCACCCGGCTGCTACCGCCGGTCCAACCTGATGGACGATCAGGTTGAGGGGGTGATTGAATGCCGAGATCGCC
This sequence comes from Parerythrobacter lutipelagi, assembly GCF_005434975.1. GTDB lineage: Bacteria > Pseudomonadota > Alphaproteobacteria > Sphingomonadales > Sphingomonadaceae > Parerythrobacter_A > Parerythrobacter_A lutipelagi. The sequence goes on from NZ_SKCJ01000002.1 coordinate 1,358,256, forward strand.
ACGACAGGACCGATCGGCTCGCGGAATGTATACGCCGTCCTACCCGCACCCGCTTCTGTCAGGTCCATGGGGATCTCGTGGCCCCCGCCATCGCTCAGCGCCTGAACGCACAAGTCGACGCTATTGATCGCGCGACCGGCTTCCACCCGCGCATCGACCAGGGGCTTGCCGCCCTCCCTGACGATCTGGAGAGCCAGTTCTTCGGCTCGTTCGCGCATGATATCCGCCGTTCGCCGGAGGATGGCGATACGCTCATGCACAGCAAGCCAGCAACTGCGTTCGCGGTGGAGCAACTGCGCTTCATTCAGCCATTCATCGATTTGAGCCCAGTCGACAAGCGCCACTTCTGCAATCGGCGAGCGGTCGAAGGGATTGTGAACGATCGTTTTCATAGCTCGCACACCTTCGCGCCGAGTTCGTCGATCAGCACTTTCTTGTTTTCGGAATAGTCGACGGGCAGGTCGACAAGGTGCACGCCGCCAGCCTCGAATGCGGCGTTCAGGACCGAAACCAGATCCGCGCTTCGCTCGACACGGTGGCCGGTCGCTCCATAGCTCTTGGCATAAGTGACAAAGTCGGGATTGGAAAAGGTCAGGCCGTAGTCCGGAAAGCCGAGCTGGCCCTGCTTCCACCGGATCATGCCGTATGCCGCGTCGTTCAGGATGAGCACGACGAGGTTCAGGCCAAGCCTGACGGCCGTTTCCAGTTCCTGCGAGTTCATCATGAACCCGCCATCGCCGCACACCGCGAGAACCCTGCGCCCGGGCGTGAGAATCGCCGCCATCATGGCGGATGGAAGGCCCGCGCCCATCGTCGCCAATGCATTGTCGAGCAGAATGGTGCCAGGCTCATGAGCGATGTAGTTTCTAGCGAACCAGATCTTGTAGATGCCGTTGTCGAGCGCGACGATATCATCGCGTGCCATTACGCTGCGAACGTCGGCAACGACGCGTTGGGGAACCATTGGAAAACGGTCGTCGTCGCTGGTTTCGGAAATGTGCGAAGCAATCTCGTGATGCAGGGCGGTGTAGTAGCTGCGATCACACTGCAAGTTGCCATCCAAACGGTTTCCCAGCCGCTCGACCGAACCGGCAATGTCACCGATGACTTCCAGCTGCGGGAAATAGACCTGATCGACTTCGGCCGCCTTGTAATTGATATGAATGACAGTCTGACCGTCCGGCTCCATGAAGAATGGCGGCTTCTCCACCACGTCGTGACCGATATTGACGATCAGATCGGCCTTCTCGATCGCGCAGTGAACATAATCGTCCGAAGATAGGGCCGCGGTGCCCAGATAGAGTTCGCTATCTTCGTCGACCACGCCCTTGCCCATCTGGGTGTCGAAAAAGGGAAAACCGGTATCGGACACGAATTTCCGCAGCGCCTTCGAAGCGCGGCGGCGGTTTGCTCCGGCTCCGATTAGCAGCAGTGGCCGCTCAGCCGCGATGATCCGCTCGGCCGCTTCGTCGAGCGCCGCATCTCCGGCGACCGCATAACGCCTTTGATGCGGCGGTATGACCGGTTCGATCGTTTCCTCTTCAGCAATATCTTCCGGAAGCTCGAGCAGCACAGCGCCCGGTCTTTCTTCCTGAGCAAGTCGGAAACCTTCGCGAACGAGCGAGGGGATGCGATTGCCGTTCACGATCTGGGTCGAAGCCTTGCATAGCGGAGTAAACAGCGAAACAACGTCGACAATTTGGAACTGCGCCTGTTTCGATGTCTTTATCGGTTTCTGCCCGGTGATGATGATGAGCGGAAAGGCCCCGAGCGCGGCATAGGCCGCCGGAGTTGTCAGGTTCGTCGCACCAGGCCCGAGAGTTGCGAGGCAAACCCCCGCCTTGCCGGTCAGACGGCCATAGGTCGCCGCCATAAAGCCCGCACCTTGCTCATGGCGCGTCAATACCAATTCGATTGAGGACGTGCGCAGGGATTCCAGCAGGTCGAGGTTTTCTTCGCCGGGAACGGCAAAGATGTATTCCACCTTTTCAGCCTCTAATGCAGCGATAAACAAGTCAGAGGCTTTCATTTTCGATATTCCCTTTTCAGAAGCATGAATGCCCTACGGCAATGCTTTCTCACTACAACCGCAAAGAGAGTCACAGACGCAAGGAGCCTCGCCTCATTCGCACCATGCCGTTCAGCGAATGTTCTGAAATGCGCGTAGCCGCAAAAAGTATCCTAAAAACATGACCTTTGGATTTGGCAAGAAGGTAGGGACTCCGTTTCTTGACATTCCCACCGCCGCAGTATGAGTCCGCGATCCACCTCGTGTGCCCCCACGCGAAACCGGTGCAATTTGCGACATCGGCGAAAATGTTTTGCTTGCCCATCAAGGCATGGCGGAGACAGATATTTTCCCGCGCTGGGATCACGTGCCGATGACATTCGGATGCCTGAATGGCTGGGCCAGTGATCGGCGGGACAGTTGACCTCTCTGCATTGACATGATCGATGAGTACCGGGCCCAGACCTGATTTCTATCGTCCAGAGAATCAGAGATATCTGCCGATCATCCAAGGAACCAATATGTACCGAAGTCTTGGTCTTTCGATCGCCGTCGCAGTCTTCGCGAGCGATCTCATTTCAAAATGGCTTATTGTGAATGTGGTCATGGACCCTGCCCGCGTGATAGATGTTTTTCCATTCTTCAATCTGGTGCTCGGATATAATCGCGGTGTTACATTCGGCCTCCTGAGTTCCGGCAATCCAATCGCGCCCTATTTGCTGTCCGGGTTCGCGCTTCTTGTCGTGGGCGTTCTGGCCAGATGGCTCTGGCGCAGTACCGTACGCCTCGAATCCGCCGCGATAGGTTCGATCATTGGCGGTGCATTGGGTAACGTTGCCGACCGACTGGCGGACGGAGCGGTCACCGATTTTCTCGACTTCTATGTCGGCGGCTATCACTGGCCGGCGTTCAATCTCGCGGATGTCGGAATAGTCCTTGGAGTGGCATTGTTTCTCGTTACCTGGTGGTCCGGAGAAACGCAGCGCGACGATGGCACCGCGCCGAAAGTGTAGATTCTGCGCTTTTGCCAAGGCAATCTTCAGGCGGATTTTCTAGCAAGCCCGCCGATGATGCCGCAGTCGGTGGCAGTGCCCCCATCGCAGGCCCGTGCCAGGCCGATCAGTTCCTGTCTCATCGCCTGCAGCTGTTCGATCTGCTCTTCCACCCGGCGCAAATGATTTCGTGCCAAAGTCGCAGCGTCCTTGCAATCCCGGTTTGGTGCGTCCGACACTTCGAGCAGCGAGCGAACTTCGGACACCGAAAAGCCCAAACCCCGAGCCCGCCGGATGAATGCGAGCCGTTCGACATCGGCGTCTGCGTAAATCCTTCGTCCCGACTGGGAGCGCGGAGCGGGCTTCAGAAGACCGATCTCTTCATAATAGCGAACGGTGTTGACTTTGGTCCCGGTCGCGCGGGCAATTTTTCCTATCTGCATTCTTTAATCCTCGATGATGGCCATCGCAGGGTGTGTGTCTCCGCGACGCAATCGCACATCGGCCGTCAGACTTTCTGCGAAAGGTGCGCAGAAAGTCCTTGATCCTCCAGTAACTGGAGATTGTAAAGCTCAAAAATCATGAGTTTAGATGATTCGGAAGACTGTGGTTGCACCGGCGACCCCGAGAGGGCGGTTGACGATCCGCAATACCGCCGCGCGCTTTGGATCGTGATTATCCTCAATGTCGGTTTCGGCATGATCGAGCTGGCCGCCGGGTTTTTAGCCGCGAGCCAGGCGCTCAAAGCCGACGCGCTGGATTTCCTTGGCGATGGCTCGATCACCTTCATCGGACTGCTTGCGCTCGGATGGACGGCATCGACGCGTGCTCGGGTGGCGCTCGCGCAAGGTTTGTTTCTGGCGGCGCTTGGTGTGAGTGTGATCGGCGCGGCGATCTGGCGCATGTTCGATATGGTGCAGCCGGAAGCCGGCATCATGGGCTGGGTGGGTTTTGTCGCCCTGCTTATCAACCTTGCCGCCGTTTTTGTGCTCGCTCGCTTTCGCAAAGGAGGCGATGCTCAAGCGCGCGCGATATGGCTATTTTCACGCAACGATGCCCTGGCCAATGTCGCGGTCATCGTCGCAGCCGGTTTGGTTTATTGGTTGGGAAGCGCATGGCCTGATATCATCGTGGCCGCTGCGATTGCGTTTTTGTTCCTCCATTCGGCTCTCGAAATTATCCGCCATGCGCGCAGCGATATGAAAACGCAGCAGATTGCATGATGAAATATTTGGCGCGCCTGTCCGGCATTTGCCTGGCCCTTCTGTTGTCGTTCGGCAGCGCGCAAGCGTTGGCGGCAGAACCCAACACGATCTGGCGCCTGCTCGATTACATGGCGGTAGATTATGCAGCTGCCGTCGAGGACGGCGAAGTCGTCAACGAAGTCGAATATGAGGAAATGGTCGAATTCGCCGGTACGGTACGATCGGGTATTGCGGAATTGCCTGAACGCCCCGGTCGCGTTCGGCTAGAGGCAAACGCGAAGCAACTTGAAGCCGATATCCTCTCGATGGCCCCCGTTGATCAAGTTGCCACGGCAGCCAGAAAGCTCGCTGCGGATCTCCTAGCCATCTATCCGATCACGCTCTCGCCTTCGAGGGCGCCCGATCTTGAGCGCGGAAGACTGCTGTACCAGGAGACTTGTGCCAGTTGCCACGGGGTGTCAGGAAACGGTCGCGGGCCGGCGTCTGCGGGCCTTGATCCACCGCCGATCGCATTTACCGACGTCGATCGCGCGCGTCAGCGCAGCATTATGGGTCTCTATCAGGTTATCGACCAAGGGATCGATGGCACCGCCATGCCCGGTTTCTCGCAGCTCTCCTCCGACGATCGTTGGGCCCTGGCCTTCTATTCGGGATCCGTCGCCTTTGAGGCGGTCGACGAAGGGGCGCGTCTATGGAAGTCAGATTCCGAACTACGCAAACGCTTTCCCGATCTTGCCGCTCTCACGAAGATCACGCCGGACGAACTGGCAGGAGAGATCGGGCAAGTGCGCGCGGACGCGCTCATGGCCTATCTTCGGGCCAACCCGTCGGCGATCGCCGATGCAGCGGGGCCTCTTGGCATCACACGTACCCGGCTCGCAGAAGCTGAACGCGCCCACGCGAACGGGAATATTTCCCGGGCCAAGGAGCTCGCACTGTCGGCATATTTGGACGGGTTCGAACCCGTCGAACCGATATTGGCGACACGCAATCCGGATCTTCTGGTGCGTATCGAGAGCGGGATGATGGACTTGCGTGCAGCCATCGACGCAGATCTGCCGACCTCTGCGATAAGCGAACGGATCCGGGCCATCGAGGGTTTGCTCGTACAGGCTGAAAATGTCCTTGCGCCGGAATCTGCGACGGGCTGGTCAACCTTCGTGGCATCTTTCGCGATCCTCCTCCGCGAGGGTCTGGAGGCATTGCTGATCGTGATCGCCATGATCGCTTTCGTGAGGAAGGCGGGACAGGATCGGGCATTGCGATTTGTTCATGGCGGGTGGACCGGTGCGCTGGTGGCAGGCGCGCTTACTTGGCTTGCGGCGACCTATCTTCTCGACATCAGCGGTGCCGGCCGGGAATCGATCGAGGCATTCGGTTCGCTGATTGCAGCGCTGGTCCTTCTGTCGGTTGGCGTCTGGATGCACGGAAAATCACAGGCAGACAATTGGCAGCGCTATATCCGCGACAAGCTTGGCAAGGCGCTTTCGCGCGGATCGCTCTGGTTCCTGTTCGGGATCGTATTCCTTGTCGTCTATAGAGAGGTCTTCGAAACCATCCTCTTTTACGCTGCGCTGTCCGCTCAGGGAAGTACGGGCTATCTGCTGGCGGGCGCTGCCACGGCCGGTTTGCTCCTTGTCGTCATCGCCTGGCTGCTGCTGCGCTACAGCCGGACGCTGCCGATCGGAAAGTTCTTTGCCTACAGTTCGGTGCTCATCGCCCTGCTTGCGATTGTCCTGATTGGCAAAGGGATCGCGGGCTTGCAGGAAGCGGGTGTGATCGGAATTGCGCCGATAGCCGGCGGTCCGCGACTAAGTATGCTTGGAGTTTATCCGACGTTCCAAGTGATTGGCGCTCAACTTGCAATGGCATCCGTACTTTTACTTGGTTTCTGGATTAATCACACCCGAGCATCAAACAATGACCGGTCACGCGATGCAGTGTGATATTATATCTTTCTATTACGGCGTTTGTGTCGACCCAGGTCGGTACATGAATAGCGCATTTGTTCGTTCTTATGCATTGAGCTGCGCGACGGCTTCGGAATTCGAAGAGAATATCGACTTGTGCCATGTGATTGGTCCTGCTAGCGGGGCCAAAGTGTCATGACCCTCCGTATGCCCCTTCTTGCCTTGAAGCCGTTTTTCGCCATGCTGATTCTCTTCGGCCTGGTGTTCAGCGTAAGCGTGGACGCGGCGGTATGCGGGCCTGAAATTGGCGAACTTACAAGTGTCGAAGCTGCAAGTAGCGAGACTGGTCAAGACTTGCCGGACAGCCCGAATGAGCAGCATGGCATCTGCGCCCACGGCCATTGCCATCATGGAGTCCAATTTGCAGGCAATGCGGATATCGGGGCCGGTGAGCGTTCATCCGGTGCACAGCATTTCTTCGAACCCGTCGGCCTGACTGCAGTCCAGCAAGCGATTTTGACGCCCCCTCCTCGAATCTGACGTCCAGTATTGCCGCCGCAATGTCGGCGCGCATTCGGCATGTCAGTAGAGGAAAAATCAATTCATGTTTGCCATTATTTGGCGAGGCGCCCTTTTTGCAGGGCTGAGCCTCGCAGTACTGCCCGGTGCGGTGCGTGCACAAGAACGCGCGGTGTTGACGCTCGACGAAGCTCTCGCGCGTGCGGGTGTGGACGAAAGCGCGCAGGTGCAATCAGACAATCCGCGTTTGATCGGGCCGCAGGCCGAAACGGACGCGGCACGCGCGCTTATCGATCAGGCACGGCTTCGGCCAAATCCTGAGCTTGCCTTTGAAGCGGAGAACATCGCAGGAAGCGGTGCCTTTTCAGGGCTGCAAGCAACCGAATATACGCTGTCTTTGAGTCAGCGCCTCGAGCTAGGCGGCAAGCGGGGCGCACGCATTCGCTCGGCCGAGGCCGAGGCGCGCGTGGCAATGCTTTCTGGAGAATTGTCGGTCGCTGAGCTGAGTCGCATGGTGCGCGAACGCTACATCGAGGCGGTCGCTTCAGCTGCGCGACTGGAACTTGCCCGCGACGTAGTCGAACGCAATCGCGAACTCGCGCGTATAGCTGGCCTGCTTGTCGAAGTTGGCCGCGAGCCGCCGCTGCGCTCGCTTCGTGCAGAAGCGGCCCTTGCTGAAGCCGAGGCGGAGTTTGAAGCCGCGCGAGCTTCAGAGATAGCGGCGCGGAGCGCGTTGGTGGCGCTCTGGGGTGAAACGTCCCCTCCCCCGGACGTGCCATCGGCGTTTCCCGGGATCGAACCTCCTGCGATGCTTCTTGCATCGCCTTCTGCTTTGCGTCTCCAAGTCGCGCGTGCCGAACGCGAGGCGGCGGACGCTGCGATCGACAGGGAGCGCTCTTTGGGTGTTCCCGATCCGGCCATCTCCGCCGGTGTCAGGCGGTTCGAGGAAAGCAGGGATCAGGCCTTCCTAGTGGGCGTCTCGATTCCCCTTCCTTTCCGCAATCGCAATCAGGGTAACATCGCCGCTGCCGAGGCCCGCTTCCGCGCGGCCTCCGCACGCGAGGCTGTCGCCCGCGCGGATTTCGAACTCGAAGTAACCCAGGCGCGCGGCCGCTTTCTCGCCGCCGAGGCTCGTGTAGAGACTCTGTCCCAAACCTCCCTGCCTCAAGCGGAAGAAGCCTTGCGCCTCGTCCGGATTGGGTATCGCAACGGCAGGTTCCCGCTGATCGAGGTTCTGGCTGCGGCCGAAGCCCGCGATGCAATCCGAGAAGCCTTGATCCAAGCCCAGGAAGATCGCGGTCGCCTGGCGGCGCAGTTGATCTGGCTTGGCGCCCAATGAGGAAAATACCCATGAACCGTAAGCGTTTGGCCGTACTGATCGGCCTGATCATTCTTGTTTTTGCGGCTGCTGTAATGCTGTGGCCGGACAACGGCGCAGAACCGCACAGCGAAGAGGAAACCGAAGAAAGCGATCTCCCGGAAGGACTGGTCCTACTCGGCGAAGAGCAGATTCGAAGCTCCGAAATCATGGTCGAGACCGTTGGTGAGGGCTCGGCGGTAGAGCTAGTGTTCCCAGCCACAATCGCCGCTAGCCCCACAGGCAGCGCGCGGATCGATGCGCGAGCGGCGGGCGTGGTGCGGAGCGTTCAAAAAACGCTGGGTGATTACGTCCGGCAGGGTGAAACCATTGCGCGTATCGAAAGTGCGGAAGCGGCAGCTTTGGCATCGCAATTGAGCGCGGCGCGCGCGCGCGTCAACGAATTGTCAGCCGCCTATGAGCGCGAACGCCGGCTTTTCGAAGCCAATGTTACGGCGCGGCAGGATCTCGAAGCGGTGCGCGCCAATCTCCAGGTCGCCCAGTCAGAACTGTCCCGCGCGCAGGCAGCGGTTGCGGCAGCGGGCGTGAGTGGCGACGGTCGGTCTTTGGCGGTTACCAGCCCTCTTGCAGGACGGGTAACGGCGGCGCCTATTGTCCTTGGTTCGTTTGTCGATGCGGGAGAGGAACTCTACCAAATCGTGAATCCTAATGCGATGCAGATCGAAGTCGCGCTCCCCTCTGCAGAAGCGAGCCGTATTCAGCCAGGCGATGAAGCCACGCTGGAACTTGCAGAAAACCGCGAGATCGGAGCGCGGGTCCGCTCCGTCACGCCATCGCTCGATCCTGAGAGCCGCAGCGCGACGGCAGTCCTTTCGCTCACGCGGTCCATCCCCGGTCTTCAACCAGGTGCCTTCCTGCAAGCGCGCATCCGACCTTCGGGCGAGGTCGACACGGGCCGCATGTCGGTGCCCGAAAGCGCGGTGCAGTCACTCGACGGCCAGGAAGTGGTTTTCGTGCGCACGCGCCGCGGCTTCCAGACCCGTCCGGTGGTGACCGGCGCACGTTCCGCAGGCCGCGTGGTGATCGAATCCGGTCTCGAAGCGAACTGGCGGATCGCAACCGAGAATGCCTTCCTGCTCAAAGCCGAACTCGAAAAAGAGGAAGCCGAACATGGACACTGATCGCATGCAGGAAACGGAGCACTCGCACCGCCACGGCCTGATCGGCATGATCCTCGACATGGCCGTGCGTTTTCGCTGGGCCATGGTCGTTTTGACGATCGGTGTCGCCATCTATGGCGTGATGAACCTTCTTCGGCTTCCCATTGACGCCGTACCCGACATTACGAACGTTCAGGTGCAGATCAATACCGAAGCGCCCGCCCTTTCCCCCTCCCAGGTCGAAACGCAGGTAACCTATCCGGTGGAAACCGGTCTCGCCGGGATCGATGGTCTGGAAATGACCCGTTCGATTTCGCGCAACGGGTTCAGCCAGGTTACTGCAATCTTCGAAGAAGGTACTGACATCTATTTCGCGCGGCAGCAGGTCAATGAGCGCCTGACGCCGATCACCGCTTCGCTGCCCGAAGGAGCAGAACCGGTAATGGGACCTATCTCGACCGGTCTGGGCGAAGTGCTCATGTATACGATCGAGTTCGAGCATCCGGGGGGCAAGGAAGCACCGAAGGGCAATGCGGTCGGTTGGCAGTCCGACGGAAGCTTCGTTACCGAACGCGGTGACAGGCTGGATAGCGATGTCGCTAAGGCTGCTTATCTGCGTACCATTCAGGACTGGGTGGTCGCTCCACTCATGCGGTCGGTCGATGGCGTCGCCGGTGTCGATTCCATCGGGGGTTTCCGAAAGCAATATCTCGTACAGCCCGATCCTGCTCGCATGACAGGCTACGGGCTTTCATTCGATGAGGTGATCGATGCGCTGGAAGCCGCCAACCTTGCCGAAGGCGCGAATTTCGTCGAGCGATCAGGAGAAGCCCTGCTGGCTCGTGTCGATGCACGGCTCGGCAGTGTCCAGGACATCGAGCAAGCAGTCATATCTACACGTGGAGGCGTTCCCATTCGCGTGGGAGATGTCGCAACGGTCAGCATTGGCGGTGATCTCAGAACCGGGGCTGCATCGCTGAATGGCGACGAGGCTGTGGTTGGTACCGTCCTCATGCGGGCAGGAGAAAACAGCCGCACTGTTTCAGCCCAGGCCGCTGAGAGGCTTGACGAAGTCCGCGCCTCCCTGCCACAAGGTGTGGTAGCCGAAATCGTCTACAATCGTTCGTCTCTCGTCGATGCAACGATCGCGACCGTCGAGAAGAATCTCGTCGAGGGTGCGCTGCTGGTCATAGCCATCCTGTTCCTTTTGCTCGGCAACATACGGGCCGCAATTATCGCCGCTCTGGTTATCCCTTTTTCGATGCTGATGGCATCGATCGGCATGAACCGGCTCGGAGTGTCAGGCAATCTGATGAGTCTGGGCGCGCTTGACTTCGGTCTGATCGTCGATGGGGCCGTGATTATCGTCGAGAATAGTGTGGCACGTCTTGCGGCCAGACAGGAGCATGAGGGCCGGCTCCTGACACTTGGCGAACGGCTGACGGAAACGCGGCTTGCCGCGCAGGAGATGATCAAGCCGACTGTCTATGGTCAGGCGATTATCCTTCTGGTGTTCGCACCGTTGCTGACCTTCACCGGAGTCGAGGGCAAGACGTTCTCGCCGATGGCCATCACGGTCATGCTGGCGCTCGCGTCGGCATTCGTACTCTCGCTGACTTTCGTCCCGGCGATGATCGCGATCCTGCTGAACAAAAAACTGACGGAGAAGGAAGTCAAACCGATCCGGATCGCCAAGGAACGCTATGGGCCTCTTGTCCGCAAAGCCATCGCCCGCCCTTGGCCGGTGATCGGGGCCGGTGCCGGCATTTTTGCCGTTGCTGCTCTGGTGTTCAGTTTCCTTGGCAGCGAGTTTACACCGCAGCTCGACGAGCGCGATATCGCGGTGCAATCATTGCGAATCCCTTCCACATCTCTCGAGCGGTCTCTGGCGATGCAGCGGCGAGTAGAAGATCGATTGGAGGAATTTCCGCAAGTGCAGCTGGTATTCTCACGTACCGGTACTGCGGAAGTGGCCAGCGACCCGATGCCGCCCAACGCCTCCGATGCGTATGTGATCCTGAAGCCGCGCGATGAATGGCCTGACCCGGATCTTTCGAAAGATGATCTGGTGGCAGAAATGGAGAGTGCTCTGGGAGGCCTGGTTGGCAATCTCTATGAGTTCAGCCAACCAATCGAACTTCGCTTCAACGAACTGATCGCTGGCGTGCGCGGCGATGTCGCGGTCAAGATCTACGGCGACGACCTGACCGCCATGACCTCGGCAGCGAACGAGGTCGCCGGGATTTTGCGCGAGGTCGAGGGAGCTGCGGATGTTAAAGTCCAGCAGGTCACCGGTTTCCCAACGCTTGATATTGCCTTCGATCGTCCAACGATCGCTCGATATGGGCTGAAGGTCGAAGACGTCGCTCAATCCGTCGCAATTGCTTTGGGCGGGCGGCCTGCCGGGCTGGTCTTTGAAGGCGATCGAAGGTTCGAGGTCGTCGTTCGGCTTTCGGATGCGACACGCGATGATTTCGATCAGCTTGGTGCATTGCCGGTGCTGCTTCCGAACGGAGCGACCATACCGCTGCGCTCGGTCGCCGAATTCCGGGTTGTGGATGGCCTTGCCGAAGTCCGCCGTGAACAGGGACGCAGGCTGGTGATCGTTTCCTCCAACGTGCGCGAGCGCGATCTTGGCTCCTTCGTTGAGGAAGCGAGGGCGAATGTCGAGGCGCAGGTCGAATTGCCCGCTGCAGCCTTCATCGAGTGGGGCGGCCAGTACCAGAACCTTCAGGCTGCGCAGGAACGGTTGCAGATCGTTATCCCGATCGCTTTCGCGGTTATTCTCCTGTTGCTCTATATGGCAGTCGGAGGCTGGGTTCCCGCTCTGGCTGTTTTCAGCGCGATCCCGCTCGCCCTCGCTGGCGGCATCTTCTCGCTGGCTCTGCGCGGAATGCCGTTTTCGGTTTCGGCGGCAGTCGGGTTCATCGCCCTCTCGGGCGTGGCGACCCTCAACGGTCTCGTGATGGTGACTGCAATACGCCAGCGTCTGGACAAGGGGATGGCGCTCGATGAGGCCATCGTGGAAGGCGGACTGGCGCGCTTGCGTCCAGTATTGATGACGGCTCTGGTCGCGTCGCTCGGGTTTGTCCCCATGGCGATCGCGACCGGCACTGGAGCGGAGGTTCAACGGCCTCTGGCAACGGTGGTCATTGGCGGTCTGATCACCGCCACTGCGCTCACCTTGTTCGTCCTTCCCGCGATCCTGAAGCTCGTCTTCGCCACCAGAAAGGATGACCGGACGTGGCGTCAACGCTGGTGGGACCGCCTGCGCCGCAACGTCACTCCCGAGGAACGGCAAGAGCTGCAAGAGGTTACGTGAATGGAGAGCATCAATGATTAGTAGCCAGCTCAGTGTGACTCTTGCCGGCGCCCTGATACTTTCAAGTGTTCCAGCATCGGCGCAGGATCAGAGCACGCTTGTTCCGATCGCCGGTGTCTGGAGCCTTGGTGAAACGCGGTCTTGTGATAGCGGACCGGCCTGGGTGTTTTTCGCAGATGGCTATTATGCCGAAGTGCAGCTTCCGGACGGTGGCCCCGCCGCCGTCGGAATTTGGCGAGACGAGGGCGATGCCATCGCTTACACCCACGCGCACATGCCATTTGAAGGTCATGAACGGCCGATGCGGGTTCGTCATCTTACCATCGAAGAGCGCACCGCCGAAAAACTGACAACCCGCAATTATCGCGGTGTCACGCGCACGTTTCACCGCTGTCCAGCGAATTCGCTGAAAGTGCCGGCAGGTCAGGACGCACATTGACGCTTTCGTTACGCAATATGCGGGCTTCGCTAGTCCCTATTCGGGTTTCGCGAACCTGCAAGCTTACGGGTCTGCGGCACCGGGAGCGGTCAATTTCCAATGGGAAGCAATAGGCAATGACGCGAACCATCGAACTCGAAGTCTCACCGCTCCTTCCCGACATCCCGAGCGAAACCGATCATTGCATCGCGCGCTTGCAGTCTTTGCTCAGCTCGCGGATCGGCGTGCACGAGGTCACGATATTGCCCGGCGAGAAAGATGCATCCGCCCGACTAGCGATATCATACGATGCCGATCGCCTGACTGTCGCCCGCATCAAGGAGTTGGCCCATGTGGCCGGAGCGGAAATCTCCGAACGCTACGGACACGTTGTCTGGCAAGCCGATGGCATCAATTCCACCCGCCGTGCCCAAACGGTCGCGGACCTGCTGGCGAGCAAACCCGGTATCCTCGAAGCAAATGCTGATGCGAGCGGGAGGTTCATCGCCGAATACGACCGTCAGCTAACCGATGAGCCTAGGATTGCGGGCGAGCTCAAGAACCTCGGCGTGTCGGTTCTGGCGGGCGATGTCGTCAGGAACGCCGAGCACTCTTCCAAAGACCATAGTCACGATGATGAAGATCATGCCGGACACAGTCATGGCGGAATCTTCGGCGCGAACACCGAACTCTATTTCTCGCTCGCCTCGGGCGCATTTCTCGCGACCGGGTTCGGGATTGAGAAACTATGGTCTGGGCATCCCGGATGGCTGCCATTCGCGTGCTATCTCGCAGCGTATTTCTTTGGCGGATTCTTTACCGTCCGAGAGGCGTGGGACAATCTGCGCCTCCGCCGGTTCGAAATCGACAGCCTCATGCTTGTCGCTGCTGCGGGCGCCGCCTTTCTTGGGGAATGGGCCGAAGGCGCGCTTCTGCTGTTCCTGTTCAGTTTCGGCCACGCGCTCGAACACTACGCGATGGGCCGCGCCAAGAGGGCGATCGAGGCGCTCGCCGAGCTCGCGCCGGAAACGGCACGAGTAAAGCGCGGAACTGACGTCGTTGAGGTTCCGGTCGAGAAGCTTGCGATTGGCGACGTGGTCATAGTGCGTCCGAATGAACGCCTTCCGGCCGATGGTTTCATCCTGGACGGCGTCAGTGCCATCAATCAGGCTCCGGTGACCGGTGAAAGCGTGCCGGTCGACAAGAGCGCGGTTTCGAATATCGCTTCTGCGCGCGCCAATCCTGACAATCTTGCGGATGACAATCGCGTCTTTGCAGGGACGATCAACGGATCGGGCGCGCTCGAAGTGGAAGTGACCCGGCGATCGAGCGATACGACGCTCGCCAAGGTCGTCCAAATGGTGAGCGAAGCCGAGGCTCAGCAATCTCCTACCCAGCGTTTCACGCAGCGCTTTGAGCGAATTTTTGTGCCCGCCGTGCTCGCTCTGGCCGGCCTGCTCCTTTTCGCCTGGGTTGTCATCGACGAGCCGTTCCGCGACAGTTTTTACCGGGCGATGGCGGTGCTTGTGGCTGCCAGCCCCTGCGCTTTGGCGATCGCCACCCCGAGCGCGGTCTTGTCCGGAGTAGCCAGAGCAGCACGCAGCGGTATTCTGGTAAAAGGCGGAGCGCCGCTCGAAGATCTTGGTGCGCTAAAGGCCATCGCGTTCGACAAGACGGGTACGCTTACAAAAGGTGAGCCCCGGATTACCGATGTTGTGGCAGCGCCCGGCGTAGCGGAACGAGAGTTGCTTGCGATTGCGTCCGCCGCCGAAAGCCTGAGCGATCATCCTCTGGCACAGGCGATCGTCAAGGATGGCCGCGAGCAGATCGGCGATGAGACACTACCCAAAGCGCGCGATCTTGAAAGCTTCACAGGCAAGGGCATCACCGCAATTGTTGGCGGGGAGCGGGTGTGGATCGGCAAGCTCGAAATGTTTGGCCAAGACGGCGTTCCTTCGCTCAGTGAGGGCCTGTCGGGAGAAATCGAGGCCATGCGCGAGCGTGGGCGGACAACAATGGGCGTTCGTTCGGAAACGCGCGATCTTGGAGCGATCGGTTTGCTCGACACGCCGCGGGCGGCAGCAAAGGCGACGCTCGAAGCGCTGCGCGGCCTCGGGATCACCCGAATGATCATGATCTCGGGCGACGATCAAAGAGTGGCCGATGCGGTTGGAAAGGATGTCGGCCTCGATGAGGCCTGGGGTAATCTCATGCCCGACGACAAGGTCGAGGCCATCCGCAAGCTTGCCGGTCAGGACAAGGTTGCGATGGTCGGAGACGGGGTTAACGATGCTCCTGCCATGGCGAATGCCACTGTCGGGATAGCAATGGGCGCTGCAGGCTCGGACGTTGCATTGGAAACAGCCGATGTCGCCCTTATGGCTGATGATCTTGCCCGGCTGCCTTTCGCCGTCGATCTGAGCCGGCAGACCCGCTCGATCATCCGGCAGAACATGATCGTCAGTCTCGGAATTGTCGCTGTGCTTATTCCGGCGACTATTTTCGGTCTCGGGATAGGCCCCGCTGTCGCGGTTCATGAAGGTTCGACATTGATCGTGGTCGCCAACGCGCTCCGGCTTCTGGCGTATAAAGAGAAGAGCGGTGCAAAGGCGATAATGGAGACGCAAGCATGAGCGGCGATGATAACTTCAATCTGGATACGTCTGACAAGCGCCGCACATTATGGATCGTCTTATGGCTTAACGTTGCGATTGCGGTCGGGTTTTTCGTCATGGGCTACTTTGGCGACTCGAATGCGCTGCTGGCCAACGGACTCGACAATTCGTCGGACGCGCTTGTCTACGCTCTCAGTCTCCTTGCGCTGAGTCGACCGCGCTCCTGGAAGCGAGGCGCAGCGCGCTTTTCTGGCGTCATGCTTTTGATCTTTGCCGGCGGAGTGATTGCTGATGCCGTCAGGCGGTTTGTTGAAGGTTCTGAGCCGGGTGGCATCCTGATGATCGCGATGGCTGCCGTCGCGGGCATAGTGAACCTCTATTGCCTTCGCCTGTTGCAAAAGATGCAGAACAAGGACGTCAACATGCGGGCCGCCACCACATTCAGCTTCAATGACTTCATTTCGAACGGCGGGATTATCATCGCTGGCGTCATCGTTATGATCACAGGCGCGAACTGGCCGGACCTTGTGGTCGGCATCGCTGTGGCTGGCATAGCTCTTTACGGCGGGATCGATATCCTGCGCGACGCGCACAGTGACAAGCACGACGAAGCGGGAACGGTTCATGGCGAAACACGGGAATGAGCCTCGTCCACGAGATATTTGTAACTGAGGATTTGTCGGCGATCCTGACCTTGGCGATGCTGGCAAGCCTCGGCCTGGGTGCTGGCGTTGTCTGGGAAGAAAAGCACGGGCCTACCCCGAACGAAAATGGGTTCGCGGCGGCCGTCCACTCTGGCGCCCTTGCCGCACTTGCGCTTGTTTTGACCGGTCCTGCAGTTGGACAAGCAAGGGGTGACTTCATAGACGCAGCCCTGCTCCCCGCTGGCGGGACTCTCTATCTTCTGGCGGTGCTGATCGGAGGCTGGGCTTCGCATCGCGACTCAGTTGGAACCCTGTCCGACGCCGTGGGAAGACGCGGGCCGAAGATGACCATTGCGCTTCAAGGCGGTATTGCGCTGGGGTTTGGTGGCATCGCTCTGGGTGCAGCAGCAGCCGTGTCTGTCTTCGCCGGTTTCGCAGCAACACTAGGGGTTGGAATCACCTTTTTCCTGGTGGGGCGAAAGACAACAGCCGGATTTCGCGACAGCGCGATGAAACGCATGGATCGTCTGGCGATCCATGTTTTTCTGTCACTCGCCTTTGTTGCCGCAGCGGTAGCCGGGTTTTGGCTTCTCCACGGCATGAGCGAAACAACCGACGCGCGGTTGGCAATTCTACTCGCAGGATACTTTCTTATCTGGTCGGTTCATTTTTTGCTGCAAATCCCGGGCAGACTGGGAGGTTTGAATTTGGCAGCACTCGCGGCCTTCATCTCCGGGCTTGCGATGTTCGGAATGATTGCAGTCGGATTTAACGCCGCGATCGGAGCAATCGATAATTCCGATGCGATCCTTCAGCATCCGGATACCGCCGGCAACGAAATCGTAAATAGCGGAGAGAAGTGATGGCGCACTCGCACGATCATACTGGCCACAGTCACGGCGAGGAAAACCTTAGCGATCGTCAGCTGATCCTCGCGGTCGCGATCAATGTCCTCCTGACCCTTGCCCAGATCGTCGGCGGCATCCTTTCGGGGTCACTGGCGCTTATCGCGGATGCATTGCACAACTTCAGCGATGCGGCCTCTCTTGGTCTTGCATGGTTTGCGCGGCGCATAGGCCGGCGGCCGGCGGACAAGCTGATGACCTTCGGCTACGCCCAGGGAGAAGTCGTCGCCGCGCTCATCAATCTGACGACCTTGCTGATCATCGGATTCTATCTGATCGTTGAGGCGATCAACCGTTTCGCCGCGCCGCAGCCGGTCGAAGGCTGGACCGTGATCTGGGTTGCCGGGATCGCACTTGTCATCGATCTCGTCACCGCATTCATTGTCTATCGCGGCGCGCATGACAGCATTAACATGAAGGCTGCCTTCCTGCATAATGTTTCGGACGCGCTGGCCTCGATCGGTGTGATCGTCGCCGGAGTGCTAATCATTCTATACGATCTCGTCGTCGCCGATCTCATCATCACTCTCATCATCGCGGCCTATGTCATCTGGCAGGGCGCGACGCTCCTACCGCGAACCGTTCGTCTGCTGATGGGAGCAGTGCCGGACGAGGTGGAATTTGATCAGATGGTTGAAAACCTGCGCGCGCTTGGCGGCGTGCAGGATATTCACCACGTCCATGTCTGGAATCTGGGAGAACATCACCGGGCGCTCGAAGCCCATCTCACTCTTGTTGATTACTCCCAAACAGCATTCGAGGGAGTCAAGCGACGCGCGCGGGCGATGCTGGAAAAGGATTTCGGCATCGCACATGCCACTTTCGAGCCCTGCCTCGCTACGGACTGCGATGATGCGCTGATCCCTGCCCACCCGGCACCCAACAACGGGAAAGACACGGCCGGTGATTAAGCTTTCGCTGGCCTGTTCCTGCCCGGCCGTTCGCAGACCCTGAGCCCTCATCGCGCGCCGGTCACGGACGGTATTGCAGTCCGGAACCGATGCACCGCGAGCCGCCCTAACCCGATATGGGCATAAAAGCCTACTACTGCTATTGCGAATACGTCTCAATAGCAGTAGTAGGCTGGTAAATGTCTCGAAAGGATTCTTCACAGGTATCGCGCTACCGCCTCGCTCATAGCAATTGCACTGGCCGCCCCTGCTTACGCCAATGAAAAAGACCCGACCGATGAGCGGCAATCGCAGGACGGGATAGCAAACCCAAGCGAATCGATTATCGTGATTGGCGGTCGCATCGATGCGTATGAAGTGGCCGGTGCGGCGGACCTAATCGATGGCGAGGAACTGAGCGAATTCGAGCATGGTGACGTCAACCGTGTCCTGCGCCAGGTGCCGGGGGTCAACATTCAGGAAGAGGACAGTTTCGGGCTATTCCCGAATATTGGCTTGCGCGGCGCGCCGGTCGAACGGTCGAGCAACATCACCTTGATGGAAGATGGCGTTCTTATTGCCCCTGCCCCCTACGCCGCTCCGGCCGCGTATTACTTCCCTGCGATCGGTCGAATGGATGCAGTCGAAGTGATCAAGGGCGCGGGCTCGGTACGCTATGGTCCTCGCACGATCGGCGGGGCCATCAATTTCCGATCGACTCCGATACCGACCGAGAGCCTTGCTGGCGAAGCCTCCGGACAGCTTGGTTCTCGCGGCTATTATCAAGGTCATGGCTGGATTGGCGCTAGCGCCGGCAATTTCGGGGCGCTGGTGGAAAGCTATCAGCAAGGCAGTGACGGGTTCAAGACGATAGATGGGCTTCCCGGCGCTGAGACCGGTTTTCAACGTCAGGACTATCGCGCCCGCTTCGCCGTCCACACCAGCCCAGATTCGCCGGTCGATGCGCGCCTCGAGTTCGCCTATGGTCGATCAGAACTTGAGGCGAACGAAACCTATTTGGGCCTCGCCGACGCGGATTTCGCGAGCGATCCGTACCGGCGCTATTCGGCCAGCCAACGCGACGTTTTCACGGGCGAGCACGATCAATATCGGCTCACCGGCACCCTCCGGTTGCCCGACGACACGCAGTTCGCGGTTACCCTATATCGCAACGATTTCACACGAAGTTGGTCGAAGCTACAGGACATCGATTTCGATGGTGATGGCAGCTTTGATGCCATCCAACCCGTTTTCGATGCTCCCTCCTCAAACGAGAGAGGCCTCGCAATCCTGCGAGGCGCAGAGTGCGCTGAAGGTGCCCTTCGCATTCGCAACAACAACCGCGTCTATCGGAGCGAAGGCGTCCAGCTTTCGTTCGAAAGACCTTTCGAGACCGGCGAGGTCAGGCACAACCTGGCTGCGTCGCTCCGGTATCACGAGGATGAAGAAGACCGGTTGCAGAATGAGGAATTCTATACGCAAACGGATGGAGATCTCGTTTTCGTCCGGCAGACGGCTCCGGGCGCTCAAGCCAATCGCGAGGCGAAGGCGAAGGCGATCGCTTTCTATCTGGAGAACCGGATCGAGATCGGCGGGCTTACTCTGACACCCGGCATTCGGTACGAAGGCATCGACCTTACTCGACTGGACTATGATCGAGCCGACCCCGCTCGTCTCGATGGACCTGCGCGCATACGCAAGACCAACGTTGACGAATGGCTTCCCGCACTCGGTGCAACCTATGCACTGGGAGACGTGCTGTTGATTGCAGGCGCTTCGCGCGGTTTTTCTCCCCCCGGGCCCGGAAATCCGGAGGCACGAGCCGAGAAAAGCTGGAACTATGAATTTGGTGGGCGTTTTCGGAATGGCGCCATTCAAGCTTCCGCGATTGCGTTTTATTCCGACTATTCCAATCTGCTCGGAAACTGCACACAATCCGTGGGGTGTAGCGTCGGGGATATTGGCGACCAGTTCAATGCTGGGGCCGTCTCCGTAAAGGGGTTGGAGCTGGCAGCTTCGACGGAGCATCAAGTGGGTAGGGAAATTTCAATTCCCTTCTCGGTGGTTTACACGCTCACCGACGCGCAATTCGAAAGCAGTTTCGAGAGTGCGTTCTTCGGTTCCGTGTCCCAGGGCGACGCACTCCCCTACATCGCTCGCCACCAATTCTATGCCGAAACGGGGCTCGCATTTGGACCGGCATCCTTGCTCGTGAGCGCCAATTACACATCGCAAGTACGCACCGAAGCAGGTAGCGGGGATATTTCGCCCGATGAGCGTATTGACGAAAGGATTGTCTTTGATCTCGCCGGCCGGTTTGCGCTGACGGAAGGTCTCTCTTTGTGTGCCAGAGTGGATAATCTGTTCGACAATGCTTATGCTGTAGCGCGTCGGCCTTCGGGTTTGAGACCGGGGGCTCCCCGGCGCTTCGTAGCAGGCGCTAGCGTGCGCTTCTGAGTATCTACGCCGGCCGATGATCGCGCAATCTTGTAGGAGGCGGGAGCGCCAGTGAGCATTTCCGCCCCACTAAATGCAGGTGAGGTCGAGACTCACGCAATCGATTGCGTCGACATTCGACGTGCCGCAGGCCACACACCCGCCAAAATATGAGGACGGCGGACACCTCCCCCAGAATAAATAGGAGTTTTGACATGACCCTCTCCATTGGCTCGACAGCTCCCGATTTCACAGCGGAAACGACCCAAGGCACCATCACCTTCCATGATTGGATGGGCGACAATTGGGCTATCCTGTTTTCTCATCCAAAGGCATTTACCCCGGTTTGTACGACCGAGCTGGGTTACATGGCCGGTCTCGGCGAGGAATTTGCCAAACGCGACACCAAGATTCTCGGCCTGTCGGTCGACAGCAGCCAAGACAATCGCGACTGGCTACCCGATATCGAGGCGGTCAGCGGCAATAAAGTCGATTACCCGGTGGTCGGCGACAGCGACCTGAAGGTGGCCAAACTCTACAATATGTTGCCCGCCGAGGAGACTGGCAGTGCGGAGCAAAGAACCGCAGCCGACAATGCTACCGTTCGCGCCGTCTATATCGTTGGCCCGGACAAAAAAATCCGTGCGATGCTACTCTATCCGATGAGCAGCGGACGCAATTTCGAAGAAGTGCTCCGATTGCTCGATTCAGTCCAGCTCACCGAAAGTAAAGGCGTGGCAACCCCGGTCAATTGGCAGAGTGGGGATGACGTCATCATTCCACCGTCTGTTTCCGATAAAGAAGCGAAAGCGCGCTTCCCGCAAGGTTTCACAACGCTGCGCCCCTATCTGCGCACGGTTAAAATCGACTGACCAGCGCAAGCGGATGTGGTGTATTTGGGCTCGAACTCAACAGGGGAACCCGCATGAAGCTAGACAAAAGCAGTCACGCAACTGCGGCTTCTGCCGCATTACGATTTGGCACCGACGAATTCGTAAGCGCATCCTGCCAGAAACTCGCGGAAATGGAGTTCGTTCAGCTCTCGGCGGGCTGGTAGCCACGGGCGGAATTCTTCGTATTCGCGCGAGACGCCGAACGGTTTCGTAGCGAATATTCCGATTTCAATCAGCCATCGCGGCCAGCGCTCGGGGTGCTTCAGGCCAAGCAGGGCCATCCGGCCACCCGTCGGGAGAGCAGCTGAGGCGCGCTCGATGATCGCGGCGTAGTCAGGTGGCATTTCCAGTCGAAAGGTGCTGATGACTGCGCTGGTCTCGCTCGGAAAGCGGAAGGCGGCTACGTCTGACTGCACAAATTCGACATTGCTAGCTCGCAGGCGCTTCGCTCGTCGACGGGCTTGGTCGAGCATGCCTTGCGAAAGGTCGACCAGCGTCACCTTGCCGCTTGGTCCTACTCTCTCAAGCAGAAACGCGAGGTTTGCGCCGGTGACAGCACATAGATCGATCACATGGTCACCGGCCTTGAGTTCAAGCCGGTTAACCAGATCGCGTCGCCAACGACCAAGACCGGCCCACCGAAACCCCGACACCAATCGGTCATAGATTCCCGCGTTCTTGTCGTAGAGGCGTTCAACCTGTTCATTGGATAGAATTGCCATGGCGCGTGCTAACGAGCCTCGTCCGAAGAGATCGTAAGGATCTCCGCGAGGTCGTCCGGGTAAGGCATTGGCGCGAATGCGCTCACGTTTGCGCGTCCGGTATTCCCCCAGGGGAGCCGTCCGGTGAGATTGCCAGGAGGGGCGAGCGCAAGACGCATGACCTGCCCCAGAATTTCCCGGCCATCGCGGGTTTCAACCGCATAGCCCAGCATCGCCATATGCGAGCGAAGATGCGGCCCGAAGAAGCCTTGGCCCAGAATGTGTTCCCGCTCGAGCGCGGTCCACGCCAAAGCCCGGTTACCAGACTGCCTGGCGGCACGGAAAACGCGCCGCTCAGCTTCGATAAGTTCGACAATGTCCTTCTTCGCCACAGGATTTCACCGTTCTGCTTGCATCTTCGAATCGCCTTATGCACCTTGTAGTGGCTACAAGGTCAAGCATTGCGAGAACTCCATGAAGATTGGTGCCCTGGCGCGGAAGACCGGCACGACCGCCGAAACGATCCGCTACTACGAACGGACCGGATTGCTGGAGGAACCACCACGGACCGCCGGCAACTACCGGGACTATGGCCCGACCGAATTGGCCAGATTGCGGTTTATCCGCCGCGCACGCGACCTTGGCTTCACCATGGCGGAGGTGCGCCAATTGCTTTCTTTGTCGGATGATCCATCGCAATCGTGCGAAGCCGTGGACTCTATTGCCAGCCTCCACCTACGCGAAGTGGATCGGAAGCTTGGTGACTTGCGAAAACTGCGAACCGAACTGCGCCACATGGTCGACGACTGCCAGCACGGAGCGGTTGGCGAATGCCGGATAATCGAAGTGCTTGCCGGCTAGCGGGAAGCGCGCGTTTATTCGAGCGGTGACGGGACGCAAACCATGATCATCTCGAAATTCGGGGCGTGTTCTGACATATCTCGTCGGTGCGTTCGACAACAGAACCGATCCAGTCATCGATCTCGGCTTCGACCCATACCGTGCAACGGGGACCGAGCGAACGCGACTTTGGAAAACGGCCTTCGCGCATCCGCTGATAGATTGCCGTTCGGCGCAGGCCCACGCGCGCCATGACCTCGGGAAGACGAATGAGCCGGTCTGGCGGTGGCTCGACAGGAACGGCTTCCGCGTCCGTTTCGAGACCAGTCGTCATTTCAGAGAGCGAAGCTTTGTTCATCCTGCCGCTCCAGTTGCGCGAGGTGATCCGACAGGAGACCGGCGGTGCGGTGCGCGGTCCCCTTTGCCCAGCGCGGTCTCACATCGAGCAGCCTTTCGCCCAGCGCTTGATCCAAAGCAGACGGCAACTCGCTTATGAAGGTTTCAAGAAATTCCAGCACGCCGCTATTCTGCCAATCCTTGCTACGCCGCGAGTACCCCGCGAGTGCCAGCATCAGGGAGGTGCGCGGCGCGTGTCCGCTCGCGTCAAGGATGGCCAGCGCCTCTGGCAGTGTGGCTGACCTTGTCCCGGCGAGGATGCGTCGGAGCGCGTCCTTGTTGATATTCGTCTGTGCGGCAATCGTCCGCCGGGACTTGCCACTTTCGTCCACGGCATGGTCGAGGAAAGCGGCGACTCCTCGCGATAGTTCTTCCCATTTGTCGTTTGTGTTTCGCGCCATTGTTCCTGCTTCCGGTGATCTTCAGCGAATCACCAACAGGCTAGGCGACGCGTCAAACTGTAGGAAAGGAAAAAGAACAAATAAGGAACACGTAGGAAACTGGCTCATCGTCACACGATTTGATTCGCGCAGATTCCGGTCCCTCGATCTCAGACTTCGGTATGGGTGGCGCAATGATCGGTATTCTTGGCCGCAATGTCTGCACCGGTCGCGCAAAGCCTGGTCAGATTGCCCAGAATCGACGATTTCTCTTGGTCGGAATGCCGCGTGCGGCAGTTTCCGTTTTCCTACACCCCGCCTTCCAATCGAGGAAAGAACATACAGCGAACGCATCGCTGCCAATGTTCGAAACGGAGTTCCTCGATGACCAAGGCAATCACCCTTCCCCGCCAATCCGTCAAAGGCATTCGTGCCCGCGACTATATTCTTCCGGCCGCGATTGCGCTCGCCTGCGCCGGTGCCGCCTATGCCGGTGCCGACACGACCTTTGATCCGGCGCTGCAGAAGTTCACTGACTTCCTCGAAGGTTCGGGCGGCAAGATCATCACCGTCCTCAGCCTTGCCGGCGGTTTGATCGCGCTCGCCTCGGGCCGCTTCGCCCTTGGGCAGGTCGCGGTCCCGGTCGGTGTCGGAATTGGCGTCGGCACAGGCGTGCCGATCGTCACCTC
Source organism: Parerythrobacter lutipelagi (assembly GCF_005434975.1). Lineage (GTDB taxonomy): Bacteria > Pseudomonadota > Alphaproteobacteria > Sphingomonadales > Sphingomonadaceae > Parerythrobacter_A > Parerythrobacter_A lutipelagi. The sequence goes on from NZ_SKCJ01000002.1 coordinate 1,382,497, forward strand.
GGTCGTGACCGCAACCATTTGATCGCGGTCTAACGACGGGAGGGCGGCATGGCCGACAGATACCTCGTTCCACGGCGGCTCGACGACCCGGAGGTCATCGGCTTCTGGACCATCGACGAGTTTGCGGGGCTGCTCGTCCCGTTCGCGTGGGGCATCCTTTCGCAGCACATCATCATCGGCACCGGCCTATCGGTCATGACCTGGTTCGCCCTTCGAAAGGCGAAGGCATCAGGCGCAGGGTCGAAACTGGTCCATGCTGCCTACTGGTATCTGCCGGGGAGCTTCCTCGGGCTGAAAGCCACGCCGCCCTCCCACTGCCGCCTGCTCGCAGGCTGAGGGAGGACCCAAGTGAAACACGAATTCGCCTATGAGGAAGCGCAGCGTCACCTCAAACAGCGCAACCGCTTCGCCGCGCTGTCAGCCGTGCTGGGCCTTACCAGCCTGCTGGCGGTCGGCGCGGCGGCGACGCGCGAGGAAAGCGTCATTTTGGTGCCTGTCACGACCGAGCGCCTGACGCTCGGGAGCGGCGGTACCGATGCGCACTACCTCGAACTCGTAACCCGCGACACCGCGCTCATGCTGCTCAATCGCGCACCCGAGAGCCTCGACTACTGGATGGAACAGGTCCTCAAGGTGGCAGATCCGTCAGCGCACGGGAGCCTCAAGGCCGAGCTCGTCAAGATCGTCGACGAGCAGCGCGGTTCGGACATCAGCCAGGCCTTCGTCATCTCGCGGATGGAGGTCGACGCGCAGGCGCTCACCGCTGTCGTCACCGGCACGCTCAAGACCTTCGTCGGTGCGCAGGTGATCGCAAGCCAAGAGCGCAGCTTCGAATTCAGCTGGAACCGCCGCGGCCTCAGTCTCGGCCTCACCGGCTTCCGCCAGCTCCCAACCGAAAACGAGGAGGAGAACCCATGACACTCCTATCCCGCCCCTTCCCCGCCGCGCTGACCAGCGTTGCGCTGGCAATCGCCACGGCCGCCTACGCTTCACCGGCACATGCCGACCAGTTCGTCGAGGCCGCTGATGGCGCCGCGATCGACTGCGTGCTCGCGCGCGGCGCGCTGACCCGTATCGCCCTCATCGAGGACGGTTTCGCCAATGTCTCGAAGATGGCGAGCGGTTTTCCCTACAACGATTTCGAGGTGACCCACGAGCCGGTGCGCGGCGACATCTATGTCTCGGTGCCGCTGCAATATGCGAGCGCCAGGGTCAGCTTCTTCGCGACGAGCAGCGCGGGCTATGTCTACAAGTTCACCTGCCGCGTCGAAGGCGAGGAAGCGAGCCAGCTCTTCGTCACCAATCCCGCGCTCGCCAAATCCCAGGCGAGTGAATGGGAAGGCGCAGCAGTGACGCGCGACGAGGCCGCGATCCGGCTGATCGAAGCGATGGCCAGCGATGGGGTCCTGCCGGGCTTCCGCGCCCGTGCCGAACTTTCGCGACCACGCCACACCGACAGCCTCGAAGTGCAGCAGGTCGCGGAATACGAAGGCGCCGAACTGATCGGCCAAGCCTTTACTCTACGCAATCTTGGCTCGGCGCCCGTCGACCTTGCCGGTGAGCGCGAGGCGCCGGCCGGGGCGCTGGCCTTTGCCTATGGCCGCGACAGCCTTCAGCCTGGCGAGAGCACTCAGGCCTTCCTTGTCTTTACCAAGGGAGGGCTCGAGTAATGGCCGATCCCGACACACGCGATACGCCCGCGCCAGCGCCAAAGGACGAGACGCGCGGCGAAGCCCGGCGCAACCTCAACCGCACGGTCGCGCAGCGCCAGAAGCTGCTGCTTGCCGGGATCGGCGGCGTGGCGCTCATCGCCGGTTCGATGTTCATCTTCGGCGGCGAGGATGAAGCGAGCGCCGACGGCGTGGGCGCGACCACGATCGAGACCGGCGCGCTGGTCAATCGCAATCTCTCGCAGCGCGAATTCGTCGCCACTTACGGCAACCGCCTCGATGCGCAGGGCCGCGCGATCAAAGACCTGCAGGAAAGCCAGCTTCCCAAGGCCTCGATCGAGCAGGAGCTCGAAACGCTGCGGGGCGAGAACGCGCGGATGCTGAGCGACGGGCAAGCTGCGATCGATGCGATCTCGGCGGAGAACGCCGCCTTGCGCTCGGAACTCGAAACCGTCCGCGCCAATCCCCCGGTCACGCCAGTTGACGCAGGAGAACCGCGGACTCCGGGTTTCGCTCCCGGACCGCTCGAGCCACCCAGCGAACCCAAGGCGAGCCTGCTGAGCTTCTCATCCGAAAAGCCGGGCGCAGCCAAAGCGAAGGCAACCGAAAGCACGCCGCCGCTGCTGCTCGAGGCAAGCCGCGATTATCTCCCGCCCAACAGCTATGCACCTGCCACCGTAATCGTCGGGGTCGACGCCTCGACGGGCGTGACCAGTCAGAGCGATCCGCTGCCCGTGGTGCTGCGCATCACCGGGCCGGCGCGCTCGGTGCTGCAAGGCGACAAGCTGCTCACCACCGATCTCACCGGCTGCCTCGTCAACGGCGCGGCACGCGGCGATCTCTCGGCCGAGAAGGTTTACGTCAAGCTCGTGCGCATGACCTGCGCGCAACCGGGCGGACGCTTCGCGGTGAGCGAGGTCAAGGGGTTCATCGCCTTTGCCGGCAAGTCGGGCGTGCGCGGCAATGTCGTCAGCCGCGAAGGCAGCCTTGTCAGCCAGGCGCTGCTTGCCGGGATCGTCGGCGGGTTCGGGCGCGGCTTCTCGGCCAATGCCAACGGCATCTTTGCGCAGCCTGTCGGCAGCGACGGCAGGCGCGAGGCGCTTTCGCCGACCGACATCCTCGCAGGCGGCCTCGGCCAGGGCGCGGGCGAAGCCGCCGACACTACAGCCAAATACCTCATCGAACGCGCAGAACAGTACCAACCCGTCGTCGAGATGCCGACCGGCATCGCAGTCGAGATCGTCTTTCTCGACGGCGTCCATGTCAGGAGCACACCGCAATGAACTATTCGAACCAGCGGCCCGGCCTCAAGGCGCGCGCCGCGCACATATCGCTCGCTGCCGCCAGCGCAGCAGCCCTCCTCACAAGCGGCGTCGCGATCGTAACCGCCATGCCCGCGCAGGCCGCGATCACGCGAGATGTGGTTGAAGCGCTCAAGCTTCGTCTGCCCAGAACGCCGATCGACGCGCTCGATTGCACGACATTCGCGCCATGGTGCGAGGTCGTCTCGGGAGAGACGCTATTCTACATCGACGAAGCGGCACGCTACCTCTTCGTCGGGCGGCTCTACGACATGGAGGAGCGGCGCGACGTGACTGCCGCGCGCCTGCTCGAACTCAACCCCGACCTGCTCGCCGCCGGCGCAGCCCGCCACGCCGGCGAGGACACTGGAGGGCGCCATGACGTTGCCGAAACCCGCGACAGGCAGGTCGCGACGCATGTCGATCTTAAAGCCCTTCCCAAGGAAGGCGCGATCCTGTGGGGCAATCCCAAGGGGCTGAAGCTGGTTGTCTTCTCGGATTTCCAGTGCGGCTACTGCAAGCGGCTCACCGGCGAACTCGAAAAGGCAGGCGTTCTTGTCGAGGAACGGCCGATCTCGATCTTCGGCGCGTCGAGCCGCCGCTTGTCCGAGGCGGTGCTGTGCGCCGCCGACCCGGTCGAGGCGCTCCATGCCGCATACACCGGCAAGCACCTCGAACCGCGCGCAACCTGCAAAAAGTCAGCTGCGCTCGATGCCAACGAAGCCTTTGCACAGGCCAACGGCTTTGCCGGAACCCCGGTAATCGTCCGGGCGCGCGACGGTGCGGTGCTGCACGGCTACCGTGATGCAAAGACACTGCGCGCCTTTGCCAATGCCAAGACCGGATCGAAGCAATGAGCGGCGGTGCGACCCGTGTCGGAGCGACGGCAATTCTCGCGTTGATGATCGCCGGCTGTGCGACGCTTGGCGGCAACGTCAAGGGCGACTTTTCCTGCCGGGCACCGGAGGGAAGCTGCGCGCCGACCTCGATGATCGACGATGCCGCGACCCGCGTTTCACAGGCAGAACGGTCCGGTCATGCCTCTGCGGGAGCGCACAGGGCCGGTGATCGCGGATTGCGGATCGTTGTTGCGGGCTACCGCGACGGGGCGGGCCGCATCCACGAGGCCCGGGTTGTTCATGTCGTGCTGCCCGATCGCGCTGCCGAGCGCTGGCGCGCGCCGCGTTCGACCGGCGACGTGCTTCGCGCACTGGCGCGTCCGGCTGAAGCAGAAGTCGCCCCGCCCGCCGCCGCAGAAGCAATTCCTTTTCAGCTTTCCAATCCGTCCCCCCAGCAGCCTCCCGATGTCCTGGTCATCCCCTCGCAGGATCTGACGGAGCTGCCCGGCGCCAAAGCGCCGGACCCCGGGGCACCTGGTCGTCCCCCCTCCCCCGGCCAGGTGCCCCACCCCGTTCTGCCCGAAGGAGAGCCCAAGTGAACCTCTCGCTATCCTCTGCGCGCGACGCGCTTCTCGCTGGCCTGTTCGGCGATGCGAAAAGGGGCGATCATGCGCAGCCGCGTTTCGCGCTCGACATGCTGTCGGACTGGCTTCCGTACCGAGTCTATGACGAGGGCCCGGGGCTCTACCGCAACGCGCACTCGAAGGGCTTCATTCTCGAAGTCACCCCGCTCATCGGCGCCGACGAGCGGACAGGTGAGATCCTCGGCCAGTTCTTTTCCGAGAGCCTGCCGCAAGGCGCCTGCCTCCAAGTGCTGAACTTCGCGTCCCCGCGCATCGGCGCCATCGTCGGCCCGTGGTTCGCACCGCGCTACGAGCAGGGCGGGATCTACGAAGCGATTGCGAAAGCCCGCACCAACCGGCTCTACGATCTCGTCTGGAAGTCGGGCTCGGCACACGCGCCGTTTCATGCACGCCATGTGCGTCTGGTGCTCTCGCTCGGCGTTCCGGTGCCCGGAAGCGTCACCGATGCAGAACTCACCGAATGCCGCGACGGGATGTCGGGGATGCTGAACTCGCTCGGCCTTGCATCGAACAGGCTCGAGCCCGCAGGCCTCCTCGCACTGGTCGACGAGCTCACCTCGCCGACCACCGCGCGCGAACCCGATCTCACCCACTGGAACCGCGAGGACACGCTCGACGCGCAAGCGATCCGCCGCGACATCGAACTCGAAGTCGAGGACGACCGGCTGATCTTGCGCACCGAGCGCTTCCGCGAGACCGGGCGCTCGCGAGATGGCGTGCCGCAGGTAGGTGAATGCTATCCCGACCGCTTCGATATGCGCCATTACGGCGTGCGCTCTACCCCTGAGCGCTGGGCACCGTGGGAATGCGCGCGGCTCATCGGCGACATGTTCACCGACAAACTGCGCTTTCCCTGCCCGGCTGCGACCATGCTGTGCCTGCATTATCCCGACCAGGAAGCCGCCTCGGCGCGCGCAGGCTACAAGTTCATGCGCACCACCAGCCTGTCGGAAACGAAGAGCGCACGTTTCCTGCCCAAACTGTCGGAGCAGTCGGCAGAATGGAGACACGTCCAGGCCGAACTCCAAGCGGGCAAGAAGTTCGTCAAGCTGTTCTATGGTCTCACCACGATCTCGCCGCTCGGCGAAGGCGATGCGCATGAGCGCACGGTCAAGGCGATTTACAAGGCGGCCGGATGGGACCTTGCCGACGAGCGCTTCCTCCAGCTCCAGGGCCTCGTCGCCTCGTTCCCGTTGAGCCTCGCCGATGGTCTGGTCCACGACCTTGCGCGGCTCAAACGCTTTCGAACCATGCTCTCGACCACCGCGGCCAATATCGCCCCCCTGCAGGGCGAGTATCTCGGCGGCACGATCCCGCACCTGCTGCTGCTCGGACGGCGCGGCCAGCCCTTCTTCTGGTCGCCCTTCGAGAACAAGGCGGGCAACCACAACATCGCGATTTGCGGGAAGTCGGGCTCGGGCAAGTCGGTGCTGCTGCAGGAGCTATGCGCCGCGCTGCGCGGCGCTGGCGCCAAGGTCGTGGTGATCGATGACGGCCGGAGTTTCGAGCACTCGATCAAACTTCAGGGCGGGCGCTTCGTCGAGTTCACCCTCGCCTCGGGCTTCTCCTTGAATCCCTTCTCGATGGTCGACGATGCCCGCGCGCATGAGGACGAGGACTACCGGCTCGACTGCTTTGCGATGATCAAGGCGATCGTCAGCCAGATGGCGCGGCCAAGCGCCGCGCCCTCGGACACCGAGCGCGGCCTCATCGACCGCGCGGTGACGCAGGTCTGGGAAGCGCTCGGCAGCGGCGGCGCGATCGACGATGTCGCGCATGCCCTCCATCAAAGCGAAAACGAGGCGGGCAGGGATTTGGCGACCGCGATCGCGCCTTTCTGCCGCGGCGGCAGCTATGCCGGGTTTTTCTCCGGCAAGGCGAGTTTCGCGCTCGAAGACGATTTCACCGTCTTTGAGATGAGCGACCTTGCGTCCCGCGAGGAACTGCGAAGCGTTGTCCTCTCGGCGATCATGTTCATGACCGGCCAGGCGATGACGCGCAGCTCGCGGTCCACCAAAAAGCTGCTTTTGATCGATGAAGCCTGGGCCATGCTCAAGGGTGGTTCGATGGGCGAGTTCGTCGAGACCTATGCTCGCACCGCGCGCAAGTACGGGGGTGCGCTCGCCACTGCCACCCAGTCCTTGAACGATTACTACAAATCCGACGGCGCGCGGGCCGCGCTCGAAAACAGCGACTGGATGCTGGTGCTCCAGCAGAAGCCCGAGACCATTGCCGATTTCCGCAAGGAGGCCCGGCTCGACATGGACGACCGGACCGAGACGCTGATCCGCAGCCTCAAGCGCTCGGGCACCGAGTACAGCGAGATCTACCTCAAAGGTCCCGAGATGGAAGCCGTTGGACGCCTGGTGCTCGACCCACTCTCGGCAACCATCTTCTCCTCCGATCCTGACACCTATGCCGCGATCCACCGCCATGTCGAAAACGGCATGCCGCTGGAGCGCGCAGTCGCGCTGGTCGCGGGCGTGGAAGGAGGCATGTGATGGTGCTCGAGACCACCACGCTCGTAGATCGCGTGCCGCTTCCGTCAGTCAGACAAGCCCGCGACAAGCACCGTGTGATCGACTGGCTGGCGCTGTTCCAGGGCACCTGCCTGGTGCTGATCGAAACGGCAAGCTTCGCGGCGAGCACGCTGCTGCTGGTCCTCGGCCTGCCGCTGTTCGTGTTCCTGGCTGTAGCAGGCTGGGATCTCACGGCGCTGTTCGCGCAGCTCGGCAATCTTGCCGACCATTACCGCACCGCTGAACCGGTCGCGCGCCGCTTCTTTGCCCAAGACCTCCAGATCGCATTCCTCATCGCAGCCGGCGGCCTCGCCCTGCTGCGATTGCCGGCTTTCCTGCGCCGCCTCGATCGCCGCCTCGCCGAAGGATCTCCCCGCCATGGATAGACTGAACCTCCCGCTTAGCCAGCTGGGCCCGAAACTCCTCGCTCTACCCTTGCTCGTTGCCGCGCTCCTGTGGGGTGCGTGGATCACGCAGCAGGTCACCAGCTCCCCGGAGCAGCGGATCGTCACGGTCCGGCTCGCCGAGACCATCGGGACATTCGTCGAGGAAGCCGCGCGCGCCGATGCCGATCCGGCGGTCGTTCAGGCGGCGAGCCTTGCATACCTCAAAGCCGCCGAAAGCGCCGTCGCCGACATGGGCCATGACGGCCGCGTGGTGCTGGTTGCCGAGGCCGTGCTCGCGGGCGCTGCCGAAGACGCAACCTCCGAACTCGAGCAGCGCATTGCGGACAAGCTCGCCGGGGAGAAGCAGCCATGAGCCTGACCCGCTCGATCCGCCGTCCGCTGCTGCTCTCGGGGCTGGTCCTGCTGCCGCTTGCCTGGGCGCCGCTCGATGCCTTCAGCAAGGACCACGCGTTCCTCATCAATGCGAGCCCGAGCCTGTCCAACTGGGCGTTCTGGCTCGACAAGCACGCGCCGATCGAACGCGGCAGCCTGATCTTCTTTGAGCCGCCGCAAAGCGAGCTGGTCGAAAGGCATTTCGGAAAAGGACCGCAGATGTTCGGCAAGCGCGTGCTTGGCATGCCGGGCGATGTCGTGCGCCACGAGGGCGATGCGGTCTTCATCAACGGGAAGCAGGTCGCGAGCCTGCTCGAGGTCACCCGTCTCGGTGTCCCGCTCACGCGGGGGCCTAAAGGCGTCATCCCCGAGGGCTGCTACTACACCGGCACCAGCCATCCCCGCGGGCTCGACAGCCGCTATGGCGCAATCGGCTTCGTGTGCCGCGGACAAATCCTTGGCAGCGGGAGGGCGATCCTGTGATGCGCTCCCTCTTTCCGCTTGGCGCGCTTCTCCTCGCTGCGCTCCCGGCCAGCCTGCAGGCGCGAGACTATGGCCAGCGCGGCGCGGTCTTCCCCGTGATCGAGCGCGATCTGCTCGAACAGATCCATGCTCGCCTCGCGCAGATGGAAAAGTCGGGCGAGACCGCGCGGCTCAACGAGGAACTCAAGCGTCGTACGATCGCCCGCGTCAACCGGCCTGATCCGGTTGCCGGCGTGATCCGCGCAAGCGCAAGCCGCCAATGGGCCTTCGATCCGACAATTACGCTTGCTGCCGATATCCGGGGCGCAAAAGGCGAGCTGATCCATGCCGCCGGAACCCGGGTCAATCCGCTCGACAGCGTCAAGCTGCGCGGCGACCTCCTGTTTCTCGACGGCGACGATCCGGCGCAGGTCGCCTGGTCGCTGAGGCAAGAAGTCAATGCCAAGCTGATCCTCGTCAAGGGTGCGCCGCTCGAGCTGATGAAGGCCCGCCAGCGAAGGTTCTATTTCGACCAGGGCGGCAAGCTCACCGACAAATTCGGAATTCGGGCGACGCCTGCGCGCGTGCGCCAGAACGGCCGGATGCTCGAAGTGAGCGAGATCGCGCTGCCGCCCCGGAAGGCACAGCCATGAGCAGCATCCGCGCCTTCCTGGTGCTGTTCACGGCGATGCTATCGCTGGTATTCGCATCACCGGCTTCGGCCGATGCCGGTCCGGGCAAGTGCACCGGGCAATTCGTCAACCCGATCACCGACATCTGCTGGTCGTGCCTGTTCCCGATATCGGTCGGCGGGCTCGAAATCTGGCCGAGCAATCGCCCCGATCCCGACAATCCGGACCTACCGGTGTGCCTGTGCGGGCTTCGGCCCGGCATCGCGATGGGGTTCTGGGAGCCGGTCCGGCTCGCCGATGTCAGTATGAAGCCTTGGTGCTTCGTCAACCTCGGCGGGATGAAACTCGATCCCGGCTTTGATATTGGCTTCCGCTCGATCTCGGGTCCTTCGGCGGTGGGGGGCGCAAGCCAGTATTATTCGAGCTGGCATGTCCACTGGTATGCCTATCCGCTGATCTACTGGATGGAGATCGTCGCCGATTTCCTGTGCCTCGAGCCCGGTTCGATCGACATCCTCTACATCTCCGAGATCGATCCGCTGTGGCAGGACAGCGAGCTCACCGCGATCATCAACCCCGAAGCGGTGCTCTTCGCCAACCCGCTGGCGCTTGCCGCTTGCGCTGCGGATTGCGCGGCATCGACCGCCAATTTGCCGCTCGACGAGATGTTCTGGTGCGCGGGCTGCCAGGGTTCGATGTACCCGATGAACGGCAACGTCTCGGCCTCGATCGGACATGTCCAGGCCTCGCGGCTCGTGCTCTCGCGCTTCGCCTACAAGCTCCACCGCGAACTCGTTTCGTGGGGCACGATGGGATCGAAGGGCCTGTGCGGCAAATACCTGATGCCGGTGATGCGCAAGCAGCAATACCGCTTCCAGGCCACCAATCCCAATCCGGCAACCAAGGGCCGCTTCGCCTGCCCGCCTATCGGTGCCTCCACCACCTTCCAGTCCCCCGGACAGGTCATCCCCGCCATCGGCGAAGACATGGGATACCTCGTCTGGCGCAAGAGGAATTGCTGCGCGCTATGAGAATCGCCTTCCCCCTGCTGGTCGCTATCAGCCTTGCGACCGCCGCCGCCTTTGCTGCCGCGTCTGCGCAAGAGAGTTCGCCCGAACTCGATCTTGCCGAAATCCGCGCGCGCGCCAGCGAGCATAGCGCCGATGCCGAAGCGCTCGCCACGTCGGTGAAGACAAAAGCCGATGCGCTGGCAGAGGACGCGCGCGCCGCTCAACAAACGGCCCACGCGAACCGCGCAGCCTATGCAGAAGCGGCGCAAGCGACTGCCGATACCGGCCCGCTCGATCTCGATGGCATGATCCGCGCCCAGGCCGATGCCGAAGTGGCGGCAATGGGCGAGACGCCCCGGTTCATTGCCTTTGCCTCGCTGGGAATGCCGGAACGCTCGCTCAAGGCGCTGGTTCACGATGTCGCGAGGGCGGGCGGCGTCACCGTGCTGCGCGGGTTCCCGCAAGGCGACAGCGCGCGCTTCAAGAAACGCATCGCCGCGATCTGGAGCGATGGCCATGAAGCCGGCGCGCTCGGGATCGACCCGCGCCTGTTCCGCGCCTTCGATATCGAGGTCGCTCCGAGCTTCGTGATGATCGCGAGCGACTTTGCCCCCTGCGACGGGTTCGACTGCAGCGACATCCTTCCGCCGCACGACCGCATCGCTGGCAATATCAGCGTGGCCGAAGTGCTCGACACCTTTGCTTCAGGAGGCGGTCCGGGCGCGCAGCTTGCACGTCTCCATCTCCGCCGCCTTGAAGGAGAGCGGCCATGAGGCTCACACAATCGCTTCGTCTGGGACTGCTCGCTCTTCTCGCCGTCGCCGCGCCCCTCTCCGCGCAGCAGCAGGATGCGCGGGCTGACGGCAAGGCCTTTGGCGAAAGCCTGCGCAGCGAAGCGCAGGCAGCCGCCAACTCGCAGCACGACGCATCCACCCTCCCCAATTACGATCGCAATGCCGTGCGTGACCTCGAAACGCTTGCCGACGATCCCGACCGGATCGAGAGCAATGCCGCGGCGGTGGCCACCGGGCACCAGGGCTATCGCGCGATGCGCGACAGCATCGCCAACCGCGCACGCTTCGATCCAGACGAGATCGAGGATGTGATCGCGCGCAGTCTCGCGATCAACGAGACGCCGCTTGAATACACCAGCGGCATGGATATCTCGGGCGGCCAGGGCAATTGCGTCCCGCTGCCGCCCGGCTCGGGCTCTGCGGGAACCTACACCGCGACCTGCAACACCGGCACGCGGATCGACCAGTCGGCGGGTCAATGCGCGGTGCCGCTCGTCGCCAGCGTGACGCAGCGCCAGCAATGGCATTATCTCTGCAACGACACCGGCATCTACCAGGGTCTTCCTTGGTGCTCGGCCTTCGATGGCGGCTCGTGCCGCATCACCGGCTATCGCCCCGGCCCGTGCCTCCAGTGGTGGGACAACGGGTTCAACCGCTTCTGCTCCGAGCCGGGCGATCCGATTGCCGAAATCTCCTGCAATGCGCCCGATCCTCGCTACACGCCTTATGCGGTCACCACAGACAGCACGGTCGATGCGGTTCCAGACGAGAGCCAGTGCACGGGTTTTGCCGACAATGGAGACTGCACGCTCGATGTAGAGATTTGCACCGATGCCGATCCGCAGACACGCGTGATCGACGGCGTCTCGGTGACGCGGCCCTGCTGGGAATGGCAGCGCAGCTACACCTGCACCTCGCGCGAAGCGGCGACCGATTGCTCGGACATCGAGAGCCAGGGCACCTGCCGCTTCGTCCGCGAGGAATGCCTCACCGACGAACTTCCGTGCGAGACCTGGGAGCGCATCTACGAATGCCCGTTGCCCGATACCGAGAACACCACGCAATATGTCTGCGATGGCGATGTCTATTGCATTGATGGCAGCTGCGAGACGATCGAGCGCACCGCTAATGACGAGTTCAAGGATGCAGTCACCGCGCTCCATGCGATGGACGAGGCGCGCGGGCAATTCGACCCGAACACGCTGACGCTGTTCCGGGGAACGCGCAACACCTGCTCGTCCAAGGTCTTCGGCGTGCTCAATTGCTGCAAGGGCAAGGGTTTCCCGCTCATTCCGGGGATCAGCCTGCTGGTCGCGCTCGGCTGCGACCGCGAGGAAGTGTTGCTCCACCAGCGCGATGCGCAGGGCCTGTGCGCCTTTGTGGGCACATATTGTTCAAAGAAGTTCCTTGGCGTCTGCCTGACCAAGAAGAAGGCCTATTGCTGCTTCGAGAGCAAGCTTTCGCGCATCTTGCAGGAACAGGGCCGCAAGCAGCTTCCCAAGCCCTGGGACAAGCCCAAGGAAGAACAATGCGAGGGCTTCACCCTCGACGAGTTCGCTCAGCTCGATCTTTCCCGCATGGATTTCAGCGAGGTTTATGCCGAGTTCACCGAGGCCGCGCGGCTGCCCGACGAGCTCGAGACCTCCATCCTCATCCAGCAGAAGATCGACGACTATTACGCAAGGGGCGGTCAATGACCCATCTGGACTACCTGACTGCGCTCGCACTCAGCTTCACTGCGCTCGCCGCCGCTTCGGCGCATGCCCAGGAACCTCGGGAGACGGCATCGATCACCGACGCCGACGCGCTCTACTGCGAAGAGCGAAAGCTCGGCTACTGGTTCTACTGCGTCAAACCTGTGCCCGCAGAGGAACCGCAAACGCCCGAAGCCGAACCGGTCGCGGCCAGCCAAGAACTCGATGCGATCACCTCCGAATTGCGCGAGTTGAAGGCGCGCGCGATCCTCTATCCGACCGAAGCGAATGTCGCGGCCTATATCCGCTTCCAGCGTGCGCAGCTCGACCGCGCCTCGCTTTTCTCCGATGTCTGGCAACGGGCGATCTGGCAGGATCCCGAACTCGACTACACGCTCGAACGCCCGGTCGGCGCGGTCGCCAAGAAGCAGTGGCAGGATGCCCGCAGCGCCGAGCGCGATCACGTCATGGCACGGCTCTC